>NZ_CP158016.1:805000-3681671 GCF_046254905.1 Pseudaeromonas aegiceratis | reverse complement strand
GATCCACTCCAATCAAAAAAGGCAAAGGTGAAGACCGGACATTCTACGTTTTCGCCCCTGGGATCTCTAGCGAGAAAGCCGGGATCCCAGCAAATATGCGGCTTGACTTTGGCCTTTTTTGTGCATAAAGCCCCCGACAACCCCCAAATTACCCACACCTTATCAACAAAGCGAGGTCCGCCACGATCCGGATCACGATCCCGCGGATCCAGTGCCGGATCCTTGGGCTTGTCTCCGCCAACAGGCAGGGTATAATCCAGCGCCCGCGTCCTTTATATAAGGATCCGGTCAAGCCATACCCGTGATGGACGCCTAGTGCTGTCCGCCACAATTGACGGCCCCTCGGAATCTGTATAGAATTCGCCCTCTTTTGTTAGAGCGGCCTCACCGATTTCGGTGCCTCGATGGTGTGGCCACCCAAACTGTACAGTCGATAAGCGGATTAATGTTATGAAACGTACTTTTCAACCTTCAGTGCTGAAGCGCAAGCGCAACCACGGTTTCCGTTCCCGCATGGCCACCAAGAATGGCCGTCTGGTGCTGGCCCGTCGTCGTGCCAAGGGTCGTGCCCGCCTGACCACTGTGAATGGCTAAGCACACCTTCCCCCGGGAGTTACGTCTGTTAACTCCCGACCAATTTAAGCGTGTCTTCTCCGATCCCGTCCGGGCAGCTTCTCCCCACCTGACCTTGCTGGCTTGTGCCAACGAACTGGGACACCCACGTCTCGGCCTCACCGTGCCCAAAAAAGCCCTCAAGCGCGCCGTGTGGCGTAATCGCGTCAAACGCCTGGTGCGGGAAAACTTCCGTCAAACGCAACATGACCTGCCGGCCATCGACATTGTCGTCATTGCCAAGGCGGGTATTGGCAGCGTGAGCAACGCCGATCTGACCCACCTGCTGGACAAGCTATGGCGCACCCTGTCACGCCGTTGCAATGGCTAGCCGTTAAGCTGATCCGTCTGTACCAGCTGGGGATCAGTCCCCTGCTGGGCCCCCGCTGTCGCTTCCATCCCACCTGCTCGGCCTACATGGCTGAGGCGATCTGCCTACACGGTCTCATAAAAGGCATTTGGTTGGGGGGGAAACGTCTATTAAAATGTCACCCTTTACACCCAGGCGGCCATGACCCGGTTCCGCACCCTAAGCGAACACAACGAAGAAACTGACTATGGAATCCCAACGCAATTTACTTTTGATCGGCCTGTTGGTCGTCAGCTTCCTGCTGTGGCAGCAATGGCAGGCAGATAAGCACCCCCAACCCGTGGCCACCGAAACAACCCAGAGCGGTTTCGTTCCCGAAGCCAGTCAGACGGCCACCGCTACCGCGGATGTCCCCAATGGCCAGGACAGCACCCAGGCTCGCAGCCTGCTGAAGGTGAAGTCCGATCTGCTGGAGCTGACCATAGATCCGCTGGGTGGTGACATCGTCGACGCCAAGCTGCTGCAGCAGGCCAAGACTCAAGACTCTAACGAGCCCTTCACCCTGCTGGAGCAGAATCCCGGCCACCTGTACATCGCCCAGAGCGGCCTGATTGGTCCCAACGGTCCCGATGCCGACCAGGCCGGTCGCCCCCTGTATCAGGTGGAAACCGACAACTTCACCCTGGCCGACGGCAGCGATGAGCTAGTGGTGCCCATGAGCTACACCAACACCCAGGGTGACCAGTTCACCAAGCGTTTCGTGCTCAAGCGCGGCAGCTATGCGGTGCAGGTGGAATACCAGGTGACCAACCAGCAGGCCACGCCGCTGCAGGTGCAGTTCTACGGCCAGCTCAAGCAGAGCACCGCCGCTCCCGAAGGCCAGCAAAGTAGTCACATGATGGCTTCCGCCTACCGGGGTGCCGCCTACTCCTCCGACGAACAGCGCTACAAGAAGGTCACCTTCAATGAGATGGCCGAGAAGAACCTGGCCGTCACCACCCCCGGTGGCTGGGTCGGCATGCTGCAGCACTACTTCGTCGCCGCCTGGGCCGGTCAACCGGAGCAAAAGAACGAGTTCTACAGCCGCTCCATCCATGACCACCAGCAGGCCATCATAGGTCTGAAAGAACCCATGGTGACGGTAGCCGCCAACGACAAGGCCGTGGTGGGTGCCACCCTGTGGGTCGGTCCCAAGCTGCAGGATCAGATGGCCACCGTCGCCAACCACCTGGATCTGACCGTGGACTACGGCTGGCTGTGGTTCATCGCCCAACCCCTGTTCAAGCTGCTGAAGTTCCTGCACAGCCTGGTGGGCAACTGGGGGGTGGCCATCATCCTCATCACCCTGATCGTCCGTGGCGGCATGTACCCCCTGACCAAGGCTCAGTACACCTCCATGGCCAAGATGAAGCTGCTGCAACCCAAGCTGGCCGCCCTGCGTGAGCGCCACGGCGAGGATCGGCAGAAGATGTCCCAGGCCATGATGGAGCTGTACAAGGAAGAGAAGGTGAACCCCCTGGGCGGTTGCTTCCCCATCCTGATCCAGATGCCGATCTTCATCGCCCTGTACTGGACCCTGATGGAATCCGTGGAGCTGCGCCATGCGCCCTTCGCCCTGTGGATCACCGACCTGTCCGTGAAGGACCCCTACTATGTGTTCCCGCTGCTGATGGGGGCCTCCATGTGGTTCATCCAGAAGATGAGCCCCACCACGGTCACCGATCCCATGCAGCAGAAGGTGATGCAGCTGATGCCCATCGTCTTCACCTTCATGTTCCTCTGGTTCCCCGCCGGTCTGACCCTGTACTGGCTGGTCTCCAACCTGGTGACCATCACCCAGCAGACGTTGATCTACCGTCAGCTGGAGAAGAAGGGTCTGCATACCCGCAAGAAGAAATAATCGCCCTCGGCGAGACAGCAAAAGGCGGCCAGACGGCCGCCTTTTTTATTACAATGTTCCCCTGCCCCAGCAAGCGAGCCCAAGCGATGAACAACGACACCATAGTGGCCCAGGCCACGCCCCCCGGACGCGGCGGCGTCGGTATCCTGCGCGTCTCCGGCCCCCAGGTCGAGACCGTGGCCCAGGCCCTGCTGGGCCGCCTGCCCAGGGTGCGCCAGGCCGAATACCTGCCCTTTCAGGATGAAACCGGCCAGGTGCTGGATCAGGGCATCGCCCTGCTGTTCAAGGCCCCCAACAGCTTCACCGGCGAGGATGTGCTGGAGCTGCAGGGCCACGGCGGCCCCGTGGTGATGGACATGCTGCTCAAGCGCATCCTGCAGCTGCCTGGCCTGCGCACCGCCCGCCCCGGCGAGTTCTCCGAGCGCGCCTTCCTCAACGACAAGCTGGATCTGGCCCAGGCCGAGGCCATCGCCGATCTCATCGAGGCCACCAGCGAGCAGGCCGCCCGCTCGGCCCTGCACTCGCTGCAGGGCGCCTTCTCCACCCGCATCACAGAGCTGGTGGAGAGCCTGACCCGGCTGCGCATCTATGTGGAGGCCGCCATCGACTTCCCTGAGGAGGAGATCGACTTCCTGTCCGACGGCAAGATTGCCGGAGATCTCTACGCCGTGATGGCCCAGCTGGGGGCCGTGAAACAGGAGGCCCGCCAGGGCGCCCTGCTCAGAGAAGGCATGAAGGTGGTGATCGCCGGCCGGCCCAATGCCGGCAAGTCCAGCCTGCTCAACGCCTTGGCCGGGCGCGAGTCGGCCATCGTCACCGAGATCGCCGGCACTACCCGGGACGTGCTGCGGGAGCACATCCACATCGACGGCATGCCGCTGCACATCATAGACACCGCCGGCCTGCGGGAGACCGAGGATGCGGTGGAGAAGATCGGCATAGAGCGCGCCTGGGCCGAAATCGCTCAGGCCGATCGGGTGCTGCTGATGGTGGACGGCACCCACACCGACTCCGCCGATCCCCTCGCCATCTGGCCCGAATTCATCGAGCGGCTGCCGCCCCACATCGGCCTCACCGTCATCCGCAACAAGGCGGATCTCACCGGTGAGCCATTGAACCCCAGCGAGGAGCACGGCGTGCCCGTCTACCGGCTGGCGGCCAAGACCGGGCTGGGGCTGGACGCCCTGCGGGATCACCTCAAGCAGTGCATGGGTTATCAGGGCAATGTGGAGGGGGGCTTCATGGCTCGTCGCCGCCACCTGGAGGCCATCGACCAGGCCAGTGCCCACCTGGAGTTGGCCCGCGAGCAGCTGGAGGTCTATGCCGCCGGCGAGCTGGTGGCCGAGGAGCTGCGCCTGGCCCAGGAGCACCTGAGCGAGATCACCGGCGCCTTCAGCTCCGACGATCTGCTGGGCCGCATCTTCAGCTCCTTCTGCATCGGCAAGTAACGGGCCCGCGACCACCGGGGAGGTGAGGATGGAACGGCTGGATTGTGATCGCATGTTCATCGCCGTGATGGAGATGGGCAGCTTCGCCAAGGCGGCACAGCGGTTGGGCACCAGCAGCGGCCAGGCTTCCAAGCTCATCTCCCGCCTGGAGCAGACGCTAGGGGTGCAGCTGTTCAAACGCAGCACCCGCGCCCTGGCCCCCACCGACGTGGGCCGCGCCTATTACGAGCGCATCCGCCAGCTGCTAGACGAGTTCGACGCCCTGGACGAGGCGGTACGCACCAGTGCCGGCCAGCCCAACGGCCGCATCCGCCTCTCGGTGCCGGTCACCTTCGGCACCGGCCCCCTCGCCCCGCAGCTCATCGCCTTTGCCCAACGCTATCCCCAGATCGAGCTGGATGTCAGCTTCACCGACCGGCGGGCCAACATAGTGGACGAGGGCTTCGACCTGGCGTTGCGGATCGGCCGCCTGGCGGACAGCAGCCTGATGGCCCGCAAGCTGTGCGACATCCGCATCCTCACCCTGGCCGCCCCCGCCTACCTGGCCCAGCACGGCACCCCCAGCCACTGGCAGCAGTTGCAGGATCACCAGTGCATCCTGGACACCAACTTCACCGATCCCTATCACTGGACCTTCCGCCAGGGGACGGATGACATCCAGAGCCTGCCGGTGCGCGGTCGCCTCAAGTTCTCCAACGCCGGGGTCTGCCTGCAGGCGGCCTGCGCCGGCCTCGGCATCGCCTGCCTGCCGGCCTTCGTGGCCGGCGACGCCCTGCGCCAGGGTCGCCTGGTGCCCGTGTTGCAGGAATTTGAGCTGCCGCCCCTGGGCCTCTACGCCCTCTATCCACCGGCCCGCCACCTGGCCCAGCGCTGCCGCTGTCTGATCGACTACCTGGTGGAGGCCTTTGCCGGTAGCCCCCACTGGGAGCAAGGCTGGTAATTGATTCCAATATGGAAACAAATAAGCGCGAATTAGCGGGATAATCAACCTAACCGGATTGAGATAAGGTGTCTATAACCACTTATTTGGAGGACACCACCATGATTGATACCCGCACCGCCCCCTATGCCGCCCTCTTGCTGCGCCTGAGCCTGGGCATCCTGTTCCTGGCCCACCTGGGTCTTAAGCTGTTCGTCTTCACCCCGGCCGGCACCGCCCAGTTCTTCAGCTCCCTGGGGCTGCCCGGCGGCCTGGCCTACGTCACCATGCTCTGGGAACTGGTGGGCGCCATCGCCCTGATCCTGGGCATCTACTCCCGCCTGGTGGCCCTGGCCATGATCCCCGTGCTGCTGGGCGCCATCTTCACGGTGCACGGCCCGGCCGGCTTCTTCTTCACCAACCCCAACGGTGGTTGGGAATACCCGGCCTTCTGGATCGTCGGTCTGCTGGCCCTGGCCCTGGTGGGTGACGGCAAGTACGCCCTCAAGCCCAGCCGCCGCGCCTAAGGAGACGGCATGCTGGTGAATGGACGATGGACGGCGGACTGGCATCCGGTGCAGTCCACCGATGAGAAGGGCGGCTTCGTCCGCCAGATCTCCAGCTTTCGCCACTGGGTCACCCCAGATGGCGCCCCCGGCCCCACAGGCGACGGCGGCTTTGCCGCCGAAGCCGGCCGCTACCACCTCTACGTGGCCCTCATCTGTCCCTGGGCCTGCCGCACCCTGCTGGCCCGCAAGCTCAAGGGGCTGGAGTCTGTGGTGAGCGTCTGTGTGGTGGCACCCCAGCTGCAGGATCAGGGCTGGCGGTTCGGCGGCTATCCCGGGGCCGACGAGGACCAGCAGAACGGCGCCCAGTGGCTGCACCAGATCTACACCCGGGCCGACCCCCACTACACGGGCCGCGCCACCGTCCCCGTGCTGTGGGACAAGCAGACGGGCCGACTGGTGAACAACGAATCGGCCGACATACTGCGCATGTTCAACAGCGGCTTCGGCCAGCTGGCGGATCCCCGCCACGATCTCTACCCGGCGGAGCTAGCCGCCGAAATAGACGCCCTCAATGAGTGGATCTACCCGGGGCTCAACAACGGCGTCTACCGGGCCGGCTTCGCCACCACCCAGGACAGCCATGCCGAGGCGGTGACCCATGTGTTTGCCACCCTGGACAGGCTGGAGCAGCGCCTGGCCGCACAGGGGCCCTACCTGCTGGGCGAGCGCCTCACCGAGGCGGATATCCGGCTGTTTGTCACCCTGGTGCGCTTCGACCCGGCCTATCATGGCCTGTTCAAGTGCAACCGCCGGCAGCTGCGGGAGTATCCGGCGCTGGATGCCTACCTGCAGCGCCTGCTGGCCCTGCCCGGGGTGAGAGAGACGGTGAACCTGGATCACATCAAGGCGGGTTACTACTCCATCAAGGCCCTCAATCCCAACGGCATAGTGCCCCTGGGACCGGACATGAGCCGATACGGCCTCTAGCGGAGACATCTTCATGCAGACCCTCATCATAGCCCTGCACGGTGTGGGCAGCCGGGGTGCCGATCTGGCCAGCCTCGGCGAACTCTGGCAGCAAACCCTGCCCCAGGCCCGCTTCGTGGCGCCGGATGGCCCGGCCCGCTGCGGCGCCGGCTTCGAATGGTTCAACCTGGCGGGCATCACGCCCCAGAACCGGCCAGAGCGGGTGGTGGCCGCCCGGGCGGCCCTGGACACGTGCATTGCCGATCTCTGCGCCCAGGCCAGCGTCCAGCCGGGACGGGATCGCCTGGTGGTGACCGGCTTCTCCCAGGGCGCCATCATGGCGCTGGATCTGCTGGCGCGAAATGCCCTGCCCCTGGCCGCCGTGGTGGCCTTCTCCGGCCGGCTGGCGTCCCCGGCGCCGCTGCAACCGGCCCGCCACAGCCCGCTGCTGCTGGTGCATGGCCAGGCCGATCCCGTGATCCCCTGGCAGGAGAGCCAGGCCGCCGCCCGCCAGCTTGCGGAGGCCGGTGCCCAGGTGAGCACCTGGTTCGAGCCCGGCCTGGGCCATGGCCTCTCCCTCACCGGCGCCCAGCAGGCCGCCGACTTTATTGGCCAGCAGCTGAACTGAGCACCACCCGATTGCGACCCTGCTGCTTGGCCAGATAGAGGGCCTGATCCGCCCGGCGGAACAGGCCCTCTTGATTATCACCCAGCCGGTAGTCGCTCACCCCCAGGCTGATCTGGTAGGCCGGCAATCCCGCCTCGTCTGGTAGCTCGACCTGCTGCCGTAGGGATTCGGCCAATTGACCCGCCGCCGCCAACGACTGCTGACGCAATAGGATGGCAAACTCCTCGCCCCCCAGGCGAAACAGCATGTCGCTGGCCCGCAGCCGTTGCTGCAGCCGAGTCACCAGCTGTTGCAGCACCTTATCTCCCACGTCGTGACCATGGCGGTCGTTTATCTGCTTGAAATGGTCTACATCCAGCAGGATCAGGCTGAACTGGCCGCCCCGCGCCCCCAGCGCCAGTTCCACCTTCAGCTGTTCATCCCACTTGTGACGGTTGAACGCCCCGGTGAGCTTGTCCCGGGTGGCCAACTCCAGCAACGAGAGTTCCACCTGCTGCCGGTTGCAGATCTCCTGGGACAACTGCTGCATCATCTGCCGCAGATCCTGTTCCAGCTCCGCCAACTCGTCAGGCGCCCGCCGCACCGGGGGCGTCATGACCGGCAGTGGCTCCCCGCTGGCCAGAGAATGGTGCAGGCTGTCGATCTGTCCCTGGATGCGACCGATGCGCCGGCGGAACACCTCTATGATGTACACCGTCAGATAGATGCCGATGAAGAGACCCGCCAGCCCCAGACCGGCGTTGACGAACATGAACTGCCGCTCGTGCTGCTCCGAATAGCGGGACACCGACAGAGTCAGGCTATCCAACTGCGCCAGCAGCCGCTCCAACCCGGCATCCAGCTCTTGGGCCCTGGGTTCGAAGGCCTGCCACTCCGCCGCTGTCATCTGCTGGTCCTGCAAATGCAGCGTCAGTGTCTGCTCCAACGCCTCGCTGAGCGGCAACAGCCGCTCTATGCTGGCCAGCGCCGCCTGATGCGCCTGCAGATCCAGCCGCATCCTGTGCTGACGCAATGCCGCCGTGAGGGTCTTTTCCACCTGCCCCAGCAGGGCGTTCAGTTGGGCCTTGTGTTGGCGAAATTCGGTGAGCGATGGCGTAGGCCCACCGCGACAGGCCAGCGCCAGCTGCTCCAGGAACAGGTGCTGCTTGAGCTGTAACACCTCCAGTTCGGCCATGGACTCCGACAGGGGCACGTCCAACTCATCCAATTCCCGCAATTCACCGTCGATACGCTGCAAGGTGATCACCGAATAGAGAATGACGAGAAACAGAAATGACAACAGCACCACCGACAAGCTGCCGATCTTGCGGGTCAAGGACCCCTGAAACCAGTTGAGCATAGGGAAAACCTGATATGGAAAAACCGAGGCAGGGTAGCAAATACCACCTCAGAGCGCAGCCGGCGATGACCAGCCATCCCCCGGCACCACGCATCACTGAGCGAAACCTCAACCACAGGTTTTTTGACTCAGGGGGGACACCTGCCGTCCATTACTAAGGACCAGAACGGATAGGAAGAATGGCATGACAGACTCGATGCATCCCGGAAGGATGCCACCCGCAACGCCTGGACGCCATGGCGAAGATCCCGAGCTAAGAGCCACCCCTGGATGGATCACCTGAGCGAGATCGCCTGCACCGTCTCTGACAATCGGCTGGACGCATCGTCAGCGTCCTCTGCATCGGCAAGTAGCCAGTGGAGCGTTGCCTGGCGGGCAGAGTCTCCGCGCAAGCGTCCTCGGCGGCTTGTCTTAATCCGCGGTCTCCCCGCCACCGCCATCCAGCAGCATCTTGATCAGCGGCGATTCAAAGTGGCGCTTGGCGGTGATGGCGTAGAAGTTTTCCACCACCCCGTCCAGCACGGCATAGCGCTGCAGCTTGCCGGTCTGCAGCTCATCCTGCACCACCACCTCGGGCACCACAGCCAGGCCGCCGGAATCCCGAGCCAGTAGACGCAACATGGCCATGTCATCCACCTCGGCATGGGGTTTTAACGACACGCCCAACTGCTCGCAGAGCAGATCGAACTGGCTGCGAATGTCGCTGCTGGGGCCCGGCACGAGCAGCTTCACGCCGGCCAGATCCTGCGGAAACCGGAAGCGGCTCGCCGCCGGCCCCACGGGCCCCACCAGGCAGACGCTCTGCTGGGCGATGCGCTGGCAGCGCCAGGCCATGGTCGAATCGGATGCCACAGGGCGGTTGGACAGGATCAGATCCAGCTTGTGTACCTTGAGCTGCTTCAGCAGCTCCGCCAGGCTGGCGGACTCAATCACCAGGGTGACGCCCTCCGCCCCGATGACGGGGAGCAGAAAATTCTCCTGGAAATTCCGCGATAGGGTGGCCACGGCACCGATGCGCAGCCGTTGCACCCGCTGCAGTTCACCACTGGCGACGGTGGCCAGCAGCTCACTGCCCAGATTAAAAATGCTTTCCGCATACTGCAGCACCAGGTGCCCCACCTCGGTGAGGCGCAGAGTGCGGCCATCCCGCTTGAACAGTGGATTGCCCAGCTGCTCCTCCAGCTGACGGATCTGGGAGGAGAGGGCCGACTGGGCGACGTGCAGCTGCTGCGCCGCTCGGGTCAGGTGCCCCTCTTTGGCGACGACCCAGAAGTAATAGAGGTGATGAAAATTGAGGTTTCTCATTGAGTGTTCTTTTTTTTAGAACGTATGAATAAGATATATATATTTTACTAAATACTCTAAGCGCCGCAACAATGCGTCCCATTGAAAGTGCAACACCTAGCCATCTTGGGAGGCAAAGGAATGATGGGGCTACTCAACGGCTGGCTACTGCCAGCCTGCTACATGACAGGCTTTGCCCTGGCCTGCTTACTGCCGCGACAGCATTGGACGGTCGCCCGCATCACGGCCGGGTTGGGCCTGGCCAGCACCCTGGTCACCACCACAGCCGCCGGGCTCGCCGCCGGGTTGGCAGACCGCCAGGTCGATAAGCCGGGCCTGACGGTGGCGCTGCTCATCGCCCTGCTTGGCTGGGTCATCATTCGTTATGCGGCACGCTATCTTGAGGGCGAAGCCCAGCAACCACGCTTCGTGAAGGCCCTGCTGTTCACCCTGGCCTGTGTCAGCCTGCTGGTGGTCAGTCAGCACCTGGTGCTGCTGGTGCTGGGCTGGAGCTGTACCAGCCTGGGCCTGCATTACCTGCTGACCTTCTACCGGGAGCGCCGGACGGCCCAAGTCGTCGCCCACAAAAAATTCATCGTCAGCCGGCTGGCCGACCTCAGCCTGCTGGCCGCCCTGGTGCTGATTTACCAGGCCGCCGGCACCCTCAGCCTGAGGGGTCTGTCTGACTACCTGGCCCATCAGGACGCCCTGCCGACGGGCCTGCACTGGGCCGCCGGCCTGTTTGCCCTGGCCGCCATCCTCAAATCGGCGCAGCTGCCGCTGCACGGCTGGCTGATCCAGGTGATGGAGGCCCCCACCCCGGTGTCGGCCCTGCTGCACGCCGGGGTGGTCAACGTCGGCGGCTTTGTCCTGATCCGCCTGGCCGAGCTGCTGGCCCTGGCCCCCGCCAGTCAGATACTGCTGGTGCTGGTGGGCAGCCTCACCGCCGTGCTGGCGAGCCTGGTGATGATGACGCGCATCAGCATCAAGGTGCGGTTGGCCTGGTCCACCTGCGCCCAGATGGGCTTCATGCTGGTGGAGGTGGGCCTGGGGCTCTACGAACTGGCCCTGCTGCACCTGGTGGCCCACTCCTTCTACAAGGCCCATGCCTTCTTGGCGGCCGGCGAAACGGTCTCCGAGACCAGGGCGCTGGCCTTGCTCGGCACCCCAGGGGCACGGCGCTCCCTGCTCCGCTACCTGCTCAGCCCCGTGGTGAGCGGCATGTTGGTGGCCGGCTCCCTCGCCGGCTGGCAATGGCTGTTGCCCGCCGCCGGGCTGACGTTGCCAACCGCCGCCACCCTGGTGCTTGCCCTCGGCCTCGCCCCCCTGCTGTGGCTGGAGCAGGGCCGCTCAGTGGCCCTGCTGGCCCACGCCGGGCTGCGGGTGCTGCTGCTGATCCAGGTCTATTTCGTCTGGCACTGGCTGTTCGCCGGCCTGGCGCCGGCCGCCAGCGGCACGGCCCCCTGGCTGATGGCCTGGGTCTGCGTCGCCTTCGTGCTGCTCTATGGCCTCCAGATCTGGTTGCGCCGGCACCCCCAGGGGCGGCTGGCCCAGCGACTCTACCCCTGGGCCTACTGCGGCTTTTACCTGGACGAGACCTTTACCCGACTGACCTTTGCCCTCTGGCCGGCCCGGCTGGGCAAGCTCCAGCCCACGATGCGCCCTGACACCACCCCACTGGGAGAGACGGTATGAACGCCCTGACCTGCTCCAAGCAGACCACCAAGGCGTGGCTCGACCACGCCATCCGGACCGCCTGTGACGGCATAGCGCCCAACTGGCCGCTGGATCGCCTGATTGCCGTCAACCCCTACTGGCAGCACACCCACAGCCCCTTTGCCGAGGTGACGGCCAACCTGGCGCAGCTGGCCGGCTCGCCCATGACCCTGCCCCTGTCCTATTACCGCACCCGCTGGCAGAACGGTCAGATCCAGCCGGAGCACCTGGCCCGCGCCGTCGCGGAACAGGACGGCGACATCACGCTGGCGGCCATGCTGGCCACCCTGCAGCAAGAGGATCAGGCGCCGCTAGCGCCCCCCCTGCTGTGCGACGCCCTCGACGAGGGACGGGATCTGCAGCATCAGCCCAGCTGGCGCAACACCATCACCCAGCAGATAGGCCAGTTCTGTGCCGCCTACTTCGATCAGGCCCAGGCCGACTGGCGGCCGGATCAGCGCCAGAACCTCTACGCCAGCTGGCGCCACGGCCTCAGCCAGGATCACAGTGTGGCGCTGCTGATGAAGGAGCCGGCCCTGCCCGGCAAGGCCGCGCAACTGGCCAGCTGCGCCGAGGCGCAAATCGAATCGGCACTCCAGCAGCTGGACCTGGTGCCGGAAGACTGGGCCGCCTATCTGCAGGCCGTCATGCTGCGGGTGAGCGGCTGGGCCGCCTGGTGCGCCTATCGTCGCTGGCAGGCCAAGCTGGCAGGGGCGGATGAAAACAGCCTGGTGGACTTGCTCGCCATCCGCCTGAGCTGGGAGACCCTGCTCGATGACGGCGCCCGTCAGCGTGGTGCCGTCTGGCAGCACTGGCAGCAGGCGTGGCGTCACCATCTTGACTCGCCCCACCCCAGATCCCTGCAGCGCCTGGCCATCTGGCAGCGGGCCCATGAACTCAGCTATCAGGCATCGCTGGTGCGCCAGCTGCTGGCCCACCCGGCCGACGCCGCCCCCCTGCCGCCGCCCCAGGTGCAGGCGGTGTTCTGTATCGATGTGCGCTCGGAACTCTTGCGGCGTCATCTGGAGGCACAATCCAGCACAATCCAGACCCTGGGGTTTGCCGGCTTCTTCGGCCTGCCCATCCGCTACACCCCCTTGGGCACAGACGCCAGCCGACCCCAGTTGCCGGGCCTGCTGGCACCGGCCCTGGCCATCAGCGACACCACAGGCTGTCACCACACGGATGAGGCTGTGTCCCATCGCCGGCAGGGCGCCCTGAAGACGCTGTTCGGCTGGCGGCCGTGGCAGACCATGCCCGCCTCGGGTTTCACCCTGGTGGAGACACTAGGCCTCGGCTACGCCAGCAAACTGATCAAGCGCAGCCTGCCCGCGACGGGCCCGGCACCGGCGGAAAACCGCCTGGGGCTGACCGGGCATACCCGGCTGCGCCCCTCGCTGAAAACCGCCCTGGGCACCGATCTCGCCGCGCAAACCGCTATCGCGGAACAGGTGCTGACCGGCATGGGGCTCAAAACGGGGCTGGCGCCCCTGGTGCTGCTGGTGGGGCACGGCAGCCAGAACCGCAACAATCCGCAACGGGCGGGCCTAGACTGCGGCGCCTGCTGCGGCCAGACCGGCGAGGTGAACGCCCGCGCCCTGGCGGCCCTGCTGAATGATGACGAAGTCAGAGCGGCCCTGGCCGAACGGCAGATACTGGTGCCGGCGAGCACCTGGTTTGTGGCCGCCCTGCACAACACCACCACGGATGAGGTGACCCTGTTCGATACCGATCTGCTGCCAGAGGGCCATCGAGCCCAGGTAGAGGAGGTGACCGGCCAGTTGGCCGCCGCCGGCCTCGCCGCCCGGCGGGAGCGCGCCCCCCGCCTGGGGCTGGCGGCCCTGTGCGACCAGCCGGCGAAACTCACCCGCGCCATCAAGCAACGGGCCAACGACTGGGCACAAACCCGGCCTGAGTGGGGGCTGGCCAACAATGCGGCCTTCATCATAGCCCCGCGGGCCCGCACCCGCGGCCTCAACCTGGCGGGCCGCAGTTTTCTCCATGAATACGACCCCCGGCAGGATGAGGATGGCCGCTGGCTGACCCAGATCATGACGGCCCCCATGATAGTCGCCCATTGGATCAACCTGCAGTACTACGCATCCACGGTAGACAACCACCGCTACGGCAGCGGCAACAAGACGCTGCACAACGTGGTGGGCGGACATCTGGGGGTGTTCGAAGGCAATGGCGGCGATCTGCGCATCGGTCTGGCATGGCAATCGGTGCACGATGGTCACGACTGGCAGCATGAGCCCCTGCGCCTCACTGTGGTGATCGATGCGCCCCGGGCCACCCTCAGTCGCATCATCCAGCAGCAGGAGAAGGTGCGGCAACTGCTGGATAACCAGTGGCTCTACCTGCTGCGGCTGGATGACGGTGGCGTGGAATCCTACCACCAGGGGCAGTGGCAGCCCTGGCAGGCGAACGACCCCAGGTACGCTTCATGAACACCATCTTATTACAGGCCGAGCGCGCCGATCACCTGGCGCTGGCCGGCCACTTGCTCAAGGCCGGCCAGTTGGTGGCCGTACCGACAGAAACCGTCTACGGTCTGGCGGCCGATGCCGCCAACCCCGAGGCGGTGGCGGCGATCTTTGCCGCCAAGCAACGCCCCAGAAACCACCCCCTGATACTGCATATCGGCGATCTTCAGCAGCTGGATCAGTGGGTCAGGGAGGTGCCCGACTGGGTCGAACCCCTCGCGCGCCAGTTCTGGCCTGGTCCCCTCACCCTGTTGCTGGACAAGCACCCCAGGGTCTCCGAAGTGGTAACCGGCGGCCTGCCCACCATAGGGGTGCGCATCCCCCAGCACCCCACCCTGCTGAGTCTGCTCAGGCAACATCAGCTGGCGGTCGCCGCCCCCTCGGCCAACCCCTACCAGAAGCTCAGTCCCACCCGGGCAGAGCATGTGATGGCCGGACTCAATGGCAGGATTGCCGCCGTGCTGGACGGCGGCCCCTGCCAGGTGGGGACCGAATCCACCATTCTCAGAGTGACACCCGAGGGGGCTGAGATACTGCGCGCCGGGCCTATCACCGCCAGCGCCCTGCAACGCCACCTGGCGGTACCGGTACGCGACTTCGCCCCCCACAGGGTGGCGGTCTCCGGCAATCACAAGGTGCATTACCGGCCCAACCGTCCGCTGAGTCTCATCACCCGGGCCGAACTCCAGGCCCAAGGGCCCGGGCTGGACGACACCACGGGTCTGCTGCTGCATTCCGCCGATTGGCCGGCCCAGGGCGGCCACAGGATCGCCATGCCCGCCGATCATCAGGGTTACCGCCAGGCACTCTATGGGGCCCTCTATCGGCTGGATCAGACCCCGGGAGTGGCGCGCATCTGGGTGGAAACGCCGCCGACAGGGCCGGAATGGCTGGATATTTGGGATCGACTCCAGCGGGCCGCCGGCACCTAAGATTGAATCTGACGGCCAAGACGTCTCATACTGTCCGCACTGGCGACAACCTTTATTCACCCGTTGAGATGAGTTCATGACACAGATTACGATTACCGCGCCCGACGACTGGCATCTGCATTTTCGCGATGGCGACATGCTGGCAGAAACCGTGCCCGCCACCGCCCGCTGCTTCGGCCGGGCCATCGTCATGCCCAATCTGGTCCCCCCGGTGCGCACCGCGGCCGAGGCCATGGCCTACAAGGCGCGGATCCTGGCCGCCAGACCCGCAGGCTCGGGCTTTGAGCCCCTGATGACCCTGTATTTAACCGACAACACCACCCCGGCCGACATTGCCGAGGCGGCCCGGTGTGGCGTCACCGCGGTGAAACTCTATCCCGCCGGCGCCACCACCAACTCGGATGCGGCGGTCACCCGTTTGGATGGCCTGTATCCCGTGCTGGAGGCCCTGGTGGAGCACCGGATGCCATTGCTGGTGCATGGCGAGGTCACCGAGTCCCACGTCGATATCTTTGACCGGGAGAAGGTGTTCATCGACCAGCGGCTGCGTCCCATCACGGAGCGCCTGCCGCAGTTACGCCTGGTGTTCGAACACATCACCACCCAGGATGCCGCTGACTTCGTCATGGCCGCCGGCGACAACATCGCCGCCACCATCACCCCCCAGCACCTGCTGTTAAACCGCAACGACATGCTGGTGGGCGGCATCCGGCCGCACAATTACTGCCTGCCGGTGTTGAAGCGCAACATCCACCAGCAGGCCCTGCGGGCCGCGGTGGCCAGCGGTTCGAAGAAATTCTTCCTGGGTAGCGACTCGGCCCCCCACCCCCAGTCAAAGAAAGAGTCCGCCTGCGGCTGTGCCGGCTGCTACAGCGCCTGGGCCGCCCTCGAGCTTTACGCGCAAGTCTTTGACGAGCTCCAGGCGCTGGACAAGCTGGAAGGCTTTGCCAGCCAACATGGTGCCGACTTTTATGGCCTGCCCCGCAATCAGGGCACTGTCACCCTGGAGAAGAAGCCCTGGCAGATCCCGCACAGCATCACCTTGCCCGACGGCAGCCCCATCATTCCCTTCATGGCGGGTGCCACCCTGCAGTGGCAGGTCACCGGGGTCAATCTGCCCCAAGCCTGATCTGAGCCAGGCGCCGGGAGCTGTGTGATCCACAGCTCCTGGTTGTCTCCCCCTCGCCCACCCGGCCACAGCACCGACGCGGGCCAATCCTTCGCCGTAGTGAGATATCAGCCACAGGTTTTTTGCCTCAGGCGGTACACCCTTTGCCTACCATTACTAGGCACGAGCACGGATAGGGAGAATGGCATGACAGACGCGATGCACCCGGAGGGACGCCACCAGCAACGCCAGGCCGCCCTGGCGCGGACCCTGACCCTGGCGGATCTGCCCCAGGAGGAGTACCAGAAGATCAGCCGAACCGCCCAGACCCTGTGCCAGGCCGAGAGTGCCTGGATCAGCCTGTTGGCCGATGACGCGGATCTGCTGGTGGTGGGGGAGGATCTGCCCGCCGGCTCGCCCCCGCCCCTGTGCCGGCGCCGGCTGGATGAGGAGAGCCTCTACCTGTGCGAGACCGGCGAGGATCCCGAGCTCAGAGCCCACCCCTGGATGGCACGCCTGGGCCTGGTGGCGGCCTGTCCGTTCCGCAACGCCGAGGGACACCGCATCGGCCTGCTGTGCGTCGGCCTCAAGCCCGGTCGCGCCCTGAGCGCCGATCAGAAGCTGGGGCTCACCGATCTGGCCAGCCTGCTGGAAGGGCAGCTGCTGCTGCGCTTTCTGGCCTGCTCCCATCCCCAGGCCCTGCGCCACCTGATGCTGACCCCGCCCCAGGATCAGGATGCCCTCACCGGCCTGCCGGATCATCAGGGCATACTGGCCCTGCTGCACCACAGCCACACCCGCTGCCGGCTGGAGCAGCGGCCCTTCTCATTGGCGCTGGTGGAGCTGGACCCCATCGCCACCGAGTCCCTCAGCGTGGAGGAGGCCCGCGGCATGCTGCAGGCCGCCGCCGCCCGGCTCAAGGCCACCCTGCGCACCGGTGACCTGCTGGGACGCTGGCAGCACGACCGCCTGCTGGTGCTGCTGCCAGGCCTGGGGGTGGATGAACTACTGGGGGTGGGGGACAAGCTGGTGCAGACCCTGTACGGCACCGTGGATCAGGCGGGGCAGAGCTTCCAGCTCTCCGCCAGCCTGGGGCTGGTGGGACTGCAGACCCTGGAGGCCAGGCTGGATGCCGCGGCCCTGCTGCATGCCGCCGAGGCGGCCCTGCAGCAGGCCTGCGAGGCGGGCCGCAACCGCGCCCGGTTAAGCCCGGTACAGCGGATCCACAGCCTGGAGGATTAGTGCAATAGCGGTTGCAGCTGACCGGCCAGCTCATGGGCCTGCTGCAACCACCCCTTCTGCAGGGCCCGCACCAGGGCCGGATAGCCATCCTCACCCAAGGGCTCCAGCCGGTTGAAGCGACCCGAATGTCGCTCACCCTGGGGCCCTTGCAGCACCCAGCGCCCGGATATCACCGCCTGACCGTCGAACCGCCCCTGAAAGGCGTCCACCACCAGGCTCAGCCGCCAGGCGCCGCCACTCTCCTCCGGTCCCTGCAGCTGGACCTGGGGCAAATCCTGTTCCAGTTGCGCCAGCAGCAGGGCGCCCAACTGACGATCCAGCGGCTCGGCCCAGCGGGCCTGATTGGCCAGGGTCAGCTGGATATCATCCTCCTGGTAGGCGATGCCCGCCTGGGCCAGGTAGTCCGGCAGGGTCAGGCGCTGCACCTGCAACAGGGGGCCCTGGCGGGCCGGACTGCTGACCGCCGTCTGGCTGGGTAGGGTCAGGGCGTAATACTGGGGGCCGGACTGGGCGGCACAGCCCACCAGCAGCCAGGGCAGCAGGAACCTAAGGCAGCGACGCATCATTTGGCTCTCCGGGGTTGGGGATCCTGCCCCGGATTCGGGGAGAAGATCAGGGCATTGGGTTGCTCGCTCAGGGTCCGGGCCACGGGCTTGAGCTCGTTGAGCAGGCGATTGAGGTTGTCTATGGTCTGGTTGAGCTGCTGGTAGGCCGGCGCCTCGGCAGAGAAGCCCGCCAGAGTCTGCTGCAGCTGCTGCATGGCCTTGAGGGTCTCGGCCGGGATCTGCTGGGTGGCCGGCTGGCCCGCCAGCCGGTTGAGGGTCTGGCTCAGCTGGCCGATGGCCGCCACGCTCTGCCGGGATTGGCTCAGCAGATCGTCCAGTTTGGTCAGCGTCTGCTCAACCGGCAGGTCGTTGATCTTCTTCAGCACCGCCAGGCTCTGCTGCTCCAGGTTATACAGACCGCCCTTGGCGGTGGGCAGCACCGGATAGTCGTTGAAGGTGCCGGGAGCCTGGGTCAGCGGCTGTTCCGGGTGATAGGCCAGCTCCACCACCATGCCACCGGTGAGCAGGTTACCGGTGCGCAGGCTGGCCCGCAGACCGCGCTTCACCTCGTCCCCCAGCACCTGCACCATGCGCTGCTGCGCCGCCTCGGAATCGATACCGTTGATGCGCCCCGGCTCCAGCCGGATCAGCGCCGCCACCTCCCGGGGAGCATGCTCCATCAGCACCTGGTTATCCGGTAGGAAGGGCACCTGCAGCACGGTTCCCACCCGCACTCCCAGAAACTCCACCGGCGCACCGCTATTCAAGCCGCGGATGGACTCGCCGAACTTGAGCACATAGTCCTGGTGATACTGGAACTCCTGGGTGCGGCTGCTCTCCTCGTCGGCATACAGGTTGAACACGTCACCGCTCTTCACCCGACGCCCCAGGGGCCAGCCCTCCGGCACATCGAAGGTGACCCCGCCGCGCAGCAGGCTCTCCAGGGTGCCGGTCTCCAGACTGATGCCCTCGGAGGAGGCGCTGACCCGCATACCGTTGTTGGTCCAGAAGCGCACATTGCTGGTCACCAGGGCATCGTAGGGGGCATGGATAAACAGCTGGTACTCCAGCCGGCGGTGCTCGATGGAGAAGCTGGCCTTCTCCACCCGCCCCACGGTGAAGCCGCGGTAGATGACGGGATCGCTGGCCACCAGGCCGCGGTTATTCTCGCTGTAGAGCATCACCTTGATGCCCTGCTCATCGGCCCGGGCCAGGGGCGGCTCGTCCAGCACCTTGTAGCTGTCCTCCCGTTTCTCGGCCTTGCCCGGCAACAGCTCTATGTAGGCACCGGACAGCAGGGTACCCAGCCCGGAGATGCCCTGGCGACCCACCCTGGGCTTCACCACCCAGAACTGGCTGTCCTGCTTGAGCATGTCCTCGGTGTCCACCGCCATGCGGGCGGTGAGGATGACGTGGCTCAGATCCTTGCTCATCTTCACCGTCTGCACCGTGCCCACGTCCACGCTCAGGGCCTTGATCATGGTCTTGCCCGCCACTATGCCGTCGGCATCCTTGATGTAGAGGGTGATCAGGGGGCCCTGATTGGTGAGGGAGACGTACAGCAGCCACAGGCCCACCAGGGCGGCGACGATGGGCACCAGCCAGATGGGTGACAGGTTGCGGATGGCGCGCAGCTGCGCCTGGCTGCCGAAAGACGATCCGGTTTTCACTCGGGTTTCCTCGCTTGGGTGGAAGGGGGCGGATCCCAGATCAGCCGTGAGTCAAAGGCCATGGCGGAGAGCATGGTGATCAGCACCACGCTGGCAAAGGCCACCGCCGCATCGCCGGGGTAGATGGACATCAGCTTGCCCATGCGGATCAGCGCCGCCAGCACCGCCACCACGAACACGTCCACCATGGACCAGCGGCCGACGAACTCGGTGAGGTGATACAGGCGGTTGCGGCCGCGCCTGTGATGGGGACTGCCGCGGTAGGTGCTGTAACAGAGCCACAGCAGGGCCAGTATCTTGGCGATGGGGATCATGATGCTGGCAAAGAAGATCACCATGGCCACCGGGTAGTCGCCCATTTTCCACAGCACCACCACCCCCTGCAGTATGGTGGAGTTGATGGCCGAGCCCAGGGTCTCGGTGATCATCATGGGCAGCAGGTTGGCCGGTACATAGAGGATGATGGCCGCCACCAGCAGGGCGAAGCAGCGCTGCAGGCTCTGGGGCTGGCGGGCGTGCAGCCGGGTATGGCAGCGCGGGCAGTGGCCCAGATCCAGCGGCACGGTGGCGTGGCACAGGTGGCACAGGGCCAGATCCAGCTCCCGGGCCGAGCAGGGCGCCACCGGCTCCACCTGCAGGGGCACGGGCCCCACCAGCTGCTGCCACAGGCGGTTGCGATCCAGGTGCATGAAGCTCTTGAGGTAGGCCAGGCTGAAGGCCACGTAACACCAGAACCCCGAGCCCACCTGCACCTCCGCCAGTGCGGCGATCTTGATGAGGCTCACCAGGGTGCCCAGCATGAACACCTCCACCATGCCCCAGGGCTGCAGCCAGAACAGCCAGCGCAGCGCCCACCGGCTCAGGCCCAGGGGGCCATGCCAACGCAGGCGCAACAGGGCATAGCCCAGCAGCAGCAGGCAGCACAGGGGCAATAGCTGCATCACCAGGTAAATCAGCATCCCCAGGCTGGCGTAGTCTTCGCTGAACAGGGTGGAGGCCGCCTGGTAGAGCAGTATCTTGTTACTCATTCCCTGGGTGGAGACGGCGAGAAACGGCAGCAGGTTGGCGCACAGCAGCATGATGAGGCTGGTCAGGCCGTAGACCAGGGGACGCTGCTGGGCGAAGCGGGGATGGCTGGCCACCGGCTGACCACAACGGGGGCAACAGGCCACGTCCCCTTCGGTGAGGGTCGGGATCTGCACCAGCCAGTCACAGCTGTGACAGGCCTGATAATGCTCGCTGGACGCCGCGCTGCTAGCGCACATGGGCTCTCTCTGCCGTTATTTTCACGTCGGTATCATCACCTGAGACGCAGGTGGAGACAATAGAAAACCCTTGTAATTCAGCAGTTGGCAAGCGGGCCGCCATGGATAGAATGGTTGTAGGAATAGGTCGTCAGGCCATCAGGGAGGAATCTGTGTCATTTGACGCTTTCGCGCATTCACCAATCAGGACCGACAGATGAGAAGCATCCCAGTTGTAAGTAGCCTGTTGATCGCCAGCCTGGGGCTGGCCGGCTGTACCACAGTGAACCCCTATAGCGGCGAACAGCAAACGGCCAAGGCCAGCACAGGCACCGCCATCGGTGCCGCCGCCGGCGCCTTGGTGGGCGTACTCTCCTCCTCCAAGCACGACAGAGGCAAGGGCGCCCTGATCGGCGCCGCCGCCGGGGCCGCCGTGGGGGGCGGTGTGGGCTATTACATGGATCAGCAGGAGGCCAAGCTGCGTCAGCAGATGCAGGGCACCGGCGTCTCGGTGACCCGTCAGGGGGATCAGATACTGCTGAACATGCCCAACAGCATCACCTTCGACAGCAGCTCCAGCCAACTCAAGCCCGCCGGGGCCAATGCCCTCACCGGCGTGGCCCAGGTGCTCAAGGAGTACCAGGAGACCCGCATCAACGTGGTGGGTCACACCGACAGCACGGGGGGGCGCGAGATGAACCTGCGCCTGTCGCAACAGCGGGCCGAATCCGTGGGCAGCGCCCTGATACTGCAGGGGGTGGCCCAGGGTCGCATCAGCATGGCCGGGGTCGGCCCGGATCAGCCGGTGGCTAGCAATGACACGGTGGAAGGTCGGGCGCAGAACCGTCGGGTCACCCTGACCCTCTCCGCGCAATAAGGCCTAACTGGCCAGGGTCCGATAGCGGTAACCCTGGCCATAAACGGTTTCCACCAGCTCGCCAGCCAGCTGCAGATCCCGCAGCTTCTTGCGCAGCCGCTTGACGTGGCTGTCCACGGTTCTGGGCTCCACCACCCGGTGATCCCGATACAGGGCACCGCTCAACACCTCCCGGCTGAAGGTGACGCCCGGTGCCTGGTAGAGGGTCAGAAACAGCCGCCACTCCACCTCGGTGAGGCGCACCCGGTATTGGCGCCACTGTACCGCCATGCGCATGCCGTCCAGGATCAGCGCCGGTCCTTGGCTGGCCGGCTCCGTCTCTGACGCCGGCGTGCCACAGCGATAGGGCACCCCCAGCAGACGCAGCCGCTCCAGCAGCTGGGGCCAGCACAGCTCGGCCTCACGGGGCAACACCACCTGGGTCACGTGCCGCTCCAGACAGCAGCGCAACAGGCTATCGGTATCCGCCACCTTCAGCGGCGCCGGCCAGTCGACCGGCCAATGGCCCGACTCCGGGCCATCCAGCAGGATGATCATAGACTCGTCTCCTCCCGCCCCAGCAGGGGCAACCGCAGCCGCCAGGCACGGCGACCCTCCTTGGCCTTGATGCTCACCTGCCAGCCGGCGGCCAGCAGGGGAGCCAAGGTGCCCCCCAGCCGCTGATGCAGGCGGGGAAACGCCAACAGTGGCTGCCAGGGCCCTGGCATGGCCTTCCCCTCCCAGCACAACCAGGCCCAGCGCTCATCGGCCACCAGATCCAGTTGCAAGAGGGGATAGCGCCCGGGATGGCGCTGCGCCTGCTGCCAAAGTCGCTCCAGTTGCGACTGCAATGCCGCCGGCACGCCCTGCACCCAGAGCCCGTCCTTCACCCGGCACTCCAGCTGGATACCCAACAGAGCGGCCTGCCGTCGCCGCTGGGCGGCAAATTGTTGCAGCAGGCGGCTAAGGTTGAACGGCTCTGCCGGATCCCGTGGCACCGGCAGGGCCAGGCGGGCACGCTGCCGCGCCAGCCACCAGGCGCCGAGGCCGGTCACGGCCACCAGCAACCCAGCCAGACTGAGCAGGTGACCATATTTGAAAAACCAGGGATTCAGCAGTCGGCTTGCCAAAGCTTCCCAGCTGAGAACCAAGCCGAGAACAACCGAACAACACAGCAACAACATCAGCGCAAGACAAACGAACAAGGGGTTATCAAGCGTTTTTGACATACGGGATAATTATTTGACGAACCGGCCGAACGGGATTGACAAGATTTTGACTAAAATATCATGGGGCCAAGGCGGGGTATTTTATAACAGGCAATTATTTGCAAGTTTACGTAAAGGTGTTGATTGTTTTGGTTTAATCAAGGCCTTGTTTTATGGACCATTTAGGCAGGGGGATTGCTTTATATCCACCACGTCAAGTTTCCTGTGGGTAAAATGGTCTCAATTATGTCTTTCTATTTACTGTTTCGCCAAGCCACCGTCAGTTTGACCCTCTGCTGCCTGGTCGCCTGCAGCGCTCAGACCGGCGCCCCCCCCACCAAGGACTCAGAGGTGAACCGCGAGCCCCTGCCCGCCACGCCGCTGAACAAGAAGATGGATGACGCCACCGAGGACGATCCTTACTACGCCATGCTGGAACCCGAGCCCGAGCCGGCCCATACCCAACCCACCGGCTCCCTGTTCAATGACGGCATCCAGGGCGGCATCTTCGATGAACAGACCCGCCTGCGGGTGGGCGACATCATCTCCATCAAGCTCAAGGAAGCCACCTCCGCCACCAAGAAGCAATCCAGCAGCCTGAGCAAATCCAACACCTTCAACCTGGATCCCATCACTGTGCCCGGTGGCAACCTCAAGTTAGGTGGTAAAGAACTCGAGCTGGGCATGAATCAAAACCAGGACTTCAGCGGTGACGGTGACGCCAGCCAGAGCAACAACTTTACCGGGGAAATCAGCGTGGCGGTACTCAGAGTCATGCGTAATGGCAACCTGGTGGTGCGCGGTGATAAATGGATCCTGATCAACAACGGCAAGGAATATATTCGCCTGACCGGGATTCTGCGAGCCAAGGATGTTGAAGACGACAACACCGTCTTATCCACCAAGCTGGCCAACGCCCGCATGGAATATAGTGGCAACGGTGACCTGGCCAATATTCAGGAACAGGGCTGGTTGGTTAAAAAGATATCAGATCCCACCATATGGCCGTTTTAACTATTCTCCCCGGCCGCGTCGCCTGCTTGCTGTTCGTCGTGCTGGGGCTGGCCGCCTGCCAGAGCCCCAGCAAGGCCAAGCCGGAGACGACGACCCCGGATCTCACCGCCGTGGGTTATGCCTACCTGGATAACCAGCCCGGGCCCAGCGACGGCGAGCGTCGTCTGCAGGCCATGAACGCCAGCCGATTGCAGGCCTACCGCCTGTTGGCGGAGCAGCTGTACGGGGTGTCCCTCACCCCCCAGCCGGCTCAATACTGGCAAGGCCACAGCCGCGGCACCATAGTGGGGGCGCAAATCGTCCGCCAGGAGCAGGACGGTAACCTCTTTATTACGGAGCTCAAATTGAACAAGGCAGATTTCAATCGACTGGCCGCCATGCCAGTCCCCCTCAATCCAACCCGGTGGTGGGAATAACGCCATGCAGAAGTATTTGTTTCCCGTGATTTGGCTGCTGGTACTGCTCGGCCTGTTTGCCTTGAGTCGTCCCGCCCAGGCCACCTGGTATTCCGGCACCGGCTCGGCACCCATAGTCGATGACAACCTGGAGATGGCCCGCTACTTTGCCGCCCGGGCCGCCATCCACGATGCCGTGGCCAAGAGCGGCTACTCCCTGTCGGTGATGGATCAAGTCACCCCGGACACCCTCAAGTTCCAGGCCGGCTCCAAGTTCCGCTTCCTCAACGACAAGATGACCCTGATCGGCCAGTTGCCGCCGGCCCTCAGCCAGCTGGAGCTGATCGAGGAGATCAGCCGGGATGACCGCCTCGACGTGACCCTCAAGGTCAACATCTGGCCCGGCGCCCCCGTCTGCCCGCGCCAGCCCTTTTACAGCAAGAGCCTGACCCTGGCCCGCCTGGTGTTGCGGGATCCGTCCCAGGCTTCCCTGGGCCAGCTGTACAACCTGTCCGAGGCGGTGACCGATCGCCTCTATCGCCTGGCCCAGGCAGCCCAGGGGGATTTCATCGTCCGCGGTCTGCAGACCGAACCCCTGCCCATCGGCTTCGATGGCATAGATACGGATGATCAGCAGGAACTCACCTCCCTGGCCTACCGCACCAACAGCCAGTATCTGCTGGATGGCGAGATCACCGACATCTCCACCAGCAAGGAAGAAAACCTGCTCACCAGTGACGACCTGGTGCGCCAGTTTGAACTCACCCTGCGCCTGATGGACGGCCTCACCGGCCAGCCTATCTCCATCCGCCACTACGACTTCCGCACCTTCTGGCCCTTCGGCCAGACCGAGGCCGTGTCGGTAACCAGCTCCGAATTCTGGGAGTCCGCCTATGGCCTGGAGATCCAGCGCCAACTGCGAGAAGGGCTGCAGGATATCAGCAACGATCTCAAATGCGTCCAACCCCGCGCCTTCATAGTGCGGGTGGACGGCCAGGATGTGATGGTCAACATCGGCAGCCGGCAGGGCATCAAGGTGGGGGATGCCTTCAGCATCCAGCAGACCCGCCGCCTGCGGGGCGCCGATGGCCACCTCTATCTCTCCCACCCCAGATCCAGCACCCAGCTGGTGGCCCAGGAGGTCTATCCCGACCACAGCCTGCTGACCACCCGCCAGGGCTTCCTGCCGGGCAACCTGCAGGATCAGGATCTGGTTCAACTGGATAACAGCAAGGAGTCAGCCCCATGAGCGGATTTCACCCGGTGGCATCCACAGTCAAAACCACCCCTTTGACCAATAGCACCACCAGCACCCAGGATCAGAGCCAGACCAGCAGCACGGCCACCGACGGTGACTTCTCCGATCTGCTGCAGGATCAGATGAACAGCCTGCTGGAAGCCAAGCCGGTGGATAAGACCCTGAGCGAAGACGACGATCCGTTGGAGCTGAGCAACGTGGTGACCCAGTTCGGCCTGGATAGCTGGATGCCCACCAGCCTGTCCAGCTTCCTGGACAACGTGGCGGAGCAACAGGAAGCCAGCAAGACAGGCGAACAGAAAATTGCCGAGACGGTGGACAGCATCGACGACAACCTGTTCGTCGACAAGGAGGCCTCCTGGCTGGATGCCATCGATGTGGTGAACCCGCTGCAGCACATCCCTTTGGTGAGCGACTACTACCAGGAGATGACCGGGGACGAGATCGGCTATATGCCCAAGGTCGCCGGCGACACCCTGCTGAGCACGCTCACCGGCGCGGGGGCCATCTACGGCCTGGCCACCGGCGTGCTGGATGTGGGGGTCAACGAGGCCACCGGTCAGAGCACCCTGGATGTGGTGAAGACCAAGGTGCACGACTTCCTCTCAGGCGACGACAGTTCGAGCTCTGGGCAGTCCTAGACAGAACAGGCTGGCCCCCAGCAACAGGCCTGTGGTCACCCACAGGCACAGGGGCAGGCCCCCCAGGCCGAACAGCCAGCCGGAGAGCAATGTGCCCAGCAGGCGACCCAGGGCGTTGGCCATGTAGTAGAAGCCCACGTCCAGGGATACGCCGTCCGCCTTGGCATAGCTGACGATGAGGTAGCTGTGCAGGGAGGAGTTCACCGCGAACAGGGCGCCGAAAGCCGCCAGCCCCAGCAGTACCCAGGCGGCCGCCGGCAACCCGGCGGCCAGCCCCAGGGGGATCAGCAGGCTGACCAGGGTCAGGGCCAGCCCCCAGCCCAGGGCCTGAGCGCCATCCGGCAAGCGGCCGCTACGCTTGCCCGTCACCCGGGGCGCCAGGGCCTGCACCAGGCCGTAACCCATGACCCACAGGGCCATCACGCCCCCCACCTGCCAGACGCTCCAGCCCAGCTGACCGCTCAAGAACAGCGGCAGGGCCACCACGAACCAGACGTCCCTGGCGCCGAACAGCAGCAAGCGCGCCGCCGACAGCACATTGATGGCCGGGCTCTTGGAGAGCAGATCCTTGAACTTGGGCTTGGTCTTGGCCTTGCCCAGCTCCTGCTTCAGGGTCAGCAGGCTGATGAGCCCCACCGCCAGCAGGCCGGCCAGCATGATCCACATGGCCCCCTGAAAGCCCCACAGCGCCAGCAGGGCGCCCCCCAGAAAGAAGCCCAGCCCCTTCATGGCGTTCTTCGAGCCGGTGAGCAGGGCCACCCAGCGGTAGAGGGCCCCCTGCGCGTCCGCCGGCACCAACGTCTTGATGGCGCTCTTGGCGCTCATCTTGTTGAGATCCTTGGCGATGCCCGACAGGGCCTGGGCGGCCATCACCCAGGGCACCGTCAGCCAGGCATCCGGCAGGGTCAGCATGCCCAAGGCCAGCAGTTGCAGCCCCAAGCCCAGCTGCATGGTGCGGTTAAGTCCCAGCCGCGCCCCCAGCCAGCCGCCGAAGAGATTGGTCACCACGCCGAACAGCTCGTAGAACAGAAACAGGCTGGCGATGGCCAGAGCCGAGTAACCCAGCTGATAGAAGTAGAGCACCACCAGCATGCGCAGGGCGCCGTCGGTGAGGGTGAAGGCCCAGTAGTTGGCGGTGATCAGCAGGTACTGGCGCACCCCCAGGCTGAGCCCGCCCCAGCCGGCCCGCAGCCTGGCCAGCATACTCATGACGCCAGGCCCACCAAGCGGGCCAGCTCCACGGTGCGGTTGGCGTAGCCCCACTCGTTGTCGTACCAGGCGTAGATCTTCACCTGGGTGCCGCCAATCACCAGGGTGGAGAGGGCATCCACCACGCTGGAGCGGGGATCCCCCTTGTAATCGATGGAGACCAGGGGCCGGGTCTCGTAGCCCAATATGCCAGCCAGGGGCCCCTCAGCCGCCGCCTGCAACAGGCCGTTGACCTCCGCCACCGTGGTGGGCCGCGCCACCTCGAACACGCAGTCGGTGAGGGACGCATTGGCCAGCGGCACCCGCACCGCATGGCCGTTGAGGCGGCCGGTCAGCTCGGGGAAGATGGCGGTGATGGCGGTGGCCGAGCCGGTGCTGGTGGGGATCAGGCTCATGCCGCAGGCCCGCGCCCGGCGCAGATCCTGGTGGGGGGCGTCCAGTATGGTCTGGGTGTTGGTGAGATCGTGGATGGTGGTCATGGAGCCGTGGCGGATGCCCAACCCCTCGTGGATCACCTTGACCACGGGGGCCAGGCAATTGGTGGTACAGGAGGCGGCGGTGACGATGCGGTGGCGCGCCGGCTCGAAGCGATCCTGGTTCACCCCCATCACCAGGTTGAGGATGTCGTCCCCCTTCACCGGGGCGCTCACCACCACCCGCTTCACCCCCTGCTCCAGGTAGGCCTGCAGCAGAGCGGGATCCCGCATCACCCCGGAACACTCCAGCACCAGATCACAGCCAGACCAGTCGGTCTCGCCGATAGCCTTGTTGCGGCTGACCTGAATGGCCTGCTGGCCAATGAGCAGCGTATCTCCCTCGGCCCGGGCCTCATGCTGCCAACGCCCCTGCACCGAGTCGAAGTTGAGCAGATGAGCCAGGGTGGCGGCATCGCCCGCCGGATCATTGATCCGGACAAAGCGAAATTCCGGCCAGTCGAAGGCGACCCGCAGGGCCAGACGACCGATACGGCCGAAGCCGTTGATGCCGATATTGAGGGGCATGGGGGTTCTCCTTGATGTGTCCCGAAGCAACGATTCCCAAGCGGTCTGTCGCCAGGCCGCTTGAGACCCGCCCTCAGGCAAACCAGCTGCGCACCAGCTCCGGCGTCGGCACGGAACCGAAGTGGATGATGCGACCATCCAGCCCCACCCCCGGGGTCTTCATCACCCCGGCCAGGGCGATGCTCTTCATGTCGGTGACCTTCTCCAGGGCAATCTCCTCGCCCTGCTCGGCGGCCGCCTGGGCGATGAGCTCGGCGGTCTTCACGCAGTTGCTGCAACCCGAGCCATAGACTTTGAACTGTTTCATATCTTCTCCTTGTTGGATTTAACCCACGGCGTTCAACAGCCAGCCCACCAGGGTGAAGGCCACCAGTATGTAGGCCAGCAACCAGGCCAGCAGACGCCACTGCATGACCTGTTTCAACATCACGAATTCCGGAATGCTCACCGCCACCGTGCTCATACACAGCGCCAGGGTGGTGCCCAAGGGCAATCCCTTGGCCAGCAGGCTCTCCATCACCGGGATCACCCCGGTGGCGTTGGCATACAGGCCCGACCCCAGGGCCACGGCGGCGGGCACCGACCACCACTGGCCACCGCCCAGATGACGGTGGAAGAAATCCGCCGGCAGGTAGCCGTGCAACCCGGCCCCCAGGGCTACCCCCAGCAGCACCCAGGGCCAGACCCGCAGGAAGATGCTGAGGGTCTCCTGCTTGGCAAAGCCGTGGCGCTCCCGCCAGCTGAGTCGGATGGCACCCCGCTCCGCCTGGGCCGCCACCGGTGCGGCCAGCACCTCCTGCACCAGGGGCTGCAGCCAGCGCTGCGCGCCGATCAGATCCATCATGGCGCCCCCCAGCATGCCGGCCAGCAGACCCACCACCACATAGGTCAGGGTCAGCTGCCAGCCGATGAGGCCCCACAGCAGCACCACCGCCACCTCGTTGATCAGCGGCGAGGTGATGAGGAAGGCCATGGTCACCCCCACCGGGATGCGGGCATAGGTGAAGCCGAGGAACAGCGGGATGCTGGAGCAGGAGCAAAACGGCGTGATGGCGCCGAACAGGCTGGCCAGGCCGTAACCCAGCAGACGATGGCGCCGCGCCAGGGCATCCCGCACCCGCTCCACGTCCAGCCCGGCCCGCAGCCAGGCGATGACGTAAATCATCACCAGCAGCAGCACCAGTATCTTGCTGACATCCTCGACGAAGAAATGCAGCGCCTGGCCCAGCCGGCTGGCGGGGTCCAGCCCCAGGCCGCCGTAGACCAGCCAATCCGCCAACCAGGTAAACAGCAATAAGGGATTCATGATCGCCTCTGATAATTAGGATTGTTGTGCCAACCACTGGCAATGCACCGGCAGGCTCAGGGCCTTGGGCCGCAGCGCCTTGACCGCCGCCACCGCCTCGGCCTCGGGCCAACCCAGGGCCAGCAGCAGACGGGCGGCGATGAGACCGGTACGGCCGCTGCCGCCCCGGCAGTGCAGCGCCAGCTTGCCGCCCCGCTGCAACAAATCAACGATGGCCTGCCCCTGGGTCGCCCAGGCCGAATCAAAGGCCGCCTCGGGAGCATGGTCGTCCTCGATGGGCAAGTGGAACCAAGTCAGCCCCAGGGCCTGCACCTGATGGCCCAGCTCCCCGACCCCGTGCAGCACCAGCTCATCGGGCTCCATCAGGGTCAGCACCGCCTCGGCGCCCCAGTCCTTGACCTGCTGCAGCGCCTCGGCCAGTGACAACGACAGGGTGCCCGGACAGGGCATCAGCCCCAGGGCGCCACCCTGGGTCAACGGCAGTTCAAACAAGGGATGGGAGGAGGACGACATATCAAGATTCCTGTTGTGGGGGAAACCAGTGACGGGTGCGATTGGCCAGAGCCACCAGGGAGAGCATGACCGGCACCTCCACCAGCACCCCGACCACGGTGGCCAGCGCGGCCCCCGAATGCAGACCGAACAAGGAGATGGCCACCGCCACCGCCAGTTCGAAGAAGTTGGAGGTGCCGATGAGGCAGGCCGGTGCGGCTATGGGATGGGGCAGCCGCAGCCAGCGGGCGGCGCCGTAGGCCAGGGCGAAGATGCCGTAGGACTGGATGATCAGGGGCACGGCGATCAGGGCTATGGCCAGGGGATTGTCCAGTATGACCCCGGCCTGGAAGCCAAACAGCAGCACCACGGTCGCCAGCAGCCCGACCATGGACCAAGGCTTGAGCCGCGCCACCCAGTGGGCCACCGCCACCGTCCCGCCCCGGACCAGCAGATGGCGGCGGGTCAGGATCCCTGCCACCAGGGGCAGCACCACATACAGCAGGGTGGACAGCAACAGGGTCTGCCAGGGCACCTGCAGATCCGTCACCCCCAGCAGCAGGCCGGCGATGGGGGCAAAGGCCACCACCATGATGAGGTCGTTGATGGCCACCTGTACCAGGGTGTAGTTGGGATCGCCACGGGTGAGCTGGCTCCAGACAAACACCATGGCGGTACAGGGGGCCCCCCCCAGCAAGATCATGCCGGCGATGTACTGTTCGGCACTCTGGGCATCCACCCAGGGGGCGAACAGGTAGCGGAAGAACAGCCAGCCCAGCAGGGCCATGGTGAAGGGCTTGATCAGCCAGTTCACCACCAGGGTCAGCAGCAGCCCCTTGGGCCGCCGCCCCACCGCTTTGATGGCGGAGAATTCGATCTGCACCATCATGGGATAGATCATCAGCCAGATGAGCAGGGCCACCACCAGGTTGACGTGGGCCCACTCCAGGGCCGCCACCCCGGCAAACAGATCAGGCAAATAGCTGCCCAGCAGCACGCCGGCTCCCATGGCCAGGGCCACCCAGAGGCTCAGGCCCCGTTCAAACACCCCCAATGGACTGCTCATGCCGACTCCTTGCTCAGGTTAGCCAGACCGCAGACTCCGTCCCGGGAGGGGCGGTTCTGCATGGCGGCCAGCCGGCGGAGATCGCCATGCTGGGGGCCGGGCAGCGCCTGGGCCGCCAGGCGCAAGACACTGTCGGCCCAGCTGGGCAGGCTGTCGTCCAGCCGATAGAAGATCCACTGCCCCTGGCGCCGATCCTGCACCAGGCCGGCATGGCGCAGCTGCTTGAGGTGGCGGGAGATCTTGGGCTGCAGATCGTCCAGCGCCTCGGTCAGCTCGCAGACGCACAGCTCCCCCTCCTGCAACAACAGCAGCATCAGGCGCAGCCGGGTCTCATCCGCCAGGGCGCGAAACAGCTCGGCGGGGGCCAGCTCCCGGCTGCTGGGCAGGGGATCGTCCCCCACCACCTGCAGGAACAGCTCGATGCGGCTGCGGATGGCCTGCAGGCAGTCGGCAAAGGGCGCCTCGCCGGCCTCGGCCTTGGGATCCGGCAGGTTCCAGTGCAGCACCCGCCCCTTGTGGGGGATCTGCTGGCACTCCTGGCTCGCCTTGTCACACAGGGAGATGACGAAATCAAACCGCTGATCGGACACCGCATCCAGCCCCTTGCTCATGAGCCCCTCGGCGGGAATGCCAGCCTGGCGCAGCACAACCAGGGCCCGGGGATCCACCGACTCCGGCCGGCTGCCGGCGCTGTACACCGCAAAACGGTCGCCGGCCAGCTGACGCAGCAGTGCCTCGGCCAGGATGGAACGGGCCGAGTTGGCGGTACAGAGGAACAGCACACGGGATTGACTCATGACACCTCCAAATTTATATATACGAATTAGCATATATATAAGACAAAAAAATGACCAGTCGAAACTGGTCATCTTGCTCAGGCGGGCTGTGCCGCCTCAGGACTAGGCCAGCGCACCTGGGAGAGCAGCATGCCCCCCAGCATCAGGCCGCAGCCGATCCAGGCCCGCAGGGACAGGCTCTCGTCCAGCAGCCAGACCCCGCCGATGGCGGCAAACACCGCCTCCAGGCTGAGCAGTATGGCGGCATGGGCCGGGTTGGCCTTCTGCTGCCCCACCACCTGCAGGGTATAGGCCACCCCCACGCTCACCAGCCCAGCGTACAGCAGCGGCAGCCAACCCCCCTGGATGCCCGCCAGGGTCGGCGTCTCGATCACAAACGAGACCCCCATACTCAGCAGGCCGCAGAACAGGAACTGGCTGGCCGCCAGACGCAGGGCGTTGACCTTGCCGCTGTAATGGTCGATCACCAGAATGTGCATGGCCCAGAACAGGGCGCCGATAAACTGCAGCAGATCGCCAAACGACATGCTGAAGTCATCGTTGATGCTCAGCAGGTAGAGCCCCACCACCGCCAGCACGGCGCCGATCCAGGTGGTGATGCCGGTGGTGTGCCTGAGCAGCAGGCCGAAGATGGGCACCAGAATGAGATAGAGCCCAGTGATGAAGCCGGCCTTGGCCGCCGTGGTGTATTGCAGGCCCACCTGCTGCAAGGTGGCGGCGATAAACAGCATGCTGCCGGCGACGATCCCGGCCTTGAGCAAGGGGCCTTGTGCCACCTGGACCTTGCCGCGACGGGCGAAGAACCAGATGAGCGGCAGCAGGGAAAGGCTGCCCAGCAGGAAGCGCAGGCCATTGAAGGCAAAGGGTTCCAGGAAGTTCATCCCCAGACGCTGGGCGACGAAACCGAAGCCCCAGATGGCGGCGGCGGACAACAACATCAGATTGGCTGGCATGACGACTCTTAGACGACAATGAGGCAAGGACCGCCATTATAGCCAGTTTTTTAGCCAGACCCAGCAGATCCGTCGCTGGAGACCGGTGCCGGGATCCGGTATAACCGCGCCCCAGGCACCGGCACAATTCAGACAGGGCAAGATGCACAAACGACACTGGGATATCTTCTGCACCGTGGTGGACAACTACGGCGACATCGGCGTCACCTGGCGGCTGGCCCGCCAGCTGGTGGCGGAGTTCGCCCAGCCCATCCGCCTTTGGGTGGACGATCTGGCCAGCTTCGCCAGCCTCTGCCCGGATCTGGATCCGGCCCTGGCCACTCAGACTCGTGACGGGGTGTCGATCTGTCGCTGGGATCCTGACTTCGATCCTACTTGGCAACCCGGCGCCCTGGTGATCGAGGCCTTCGCCTGCCAGCTGCCCGACGCGGCCCTCAGGGCCATGGCCCAGGCCAGTCCCCGCCCCCTGTGGCTCAATCTCGAATACCTGAGTGCCGAGGCGTGGATCGACGACTGCCACAGCCTGCCCTCGCTGCAAAGCAATGGCCTGGCCAAGCATTTCTTCTTTCCCGGCTTCAGCCCCCGCAGCGGTGGCCTCTTGTGTGAAGGATCACTTAGCGCCCAGCGCCAGGCCTGGCAGGCGGATCCGGCCCAGCGTCAGGCGCTGTTTGCCCAGCTGGGCGTCCCCCCCCAACCGGCGCACTGCCGCTACATAAGCCTGTTCACCTACGAGACCCAAGCCCTGCCCGGCCTGCTACAGGCCTGGGCCGACGGCCAGGATCCCGTCTGCCTGCTGGTGCCGGAAGGTCGGGTGCTGGCCAGCCTGCAACCCTGGCTGGGTCAGGCGCTACCGGCCGGCGCCCAAGCCCGCCGCGGCAACCTACAGCTGGTGGGCCTGCCCATGACGGATCAGGCCGGTTACGACCGTCTGCTGTGGTCCTGCGATCTCAACCTGGTGCGGGGCGAAGACTCCTTCCTGCGGGCCCAATGGGCCGCCCGCCCCTTCCTCTGGCACATCTACCAGCAAGAAGACGACATCCACCTGGAGAAGCTGCAGGCCTTCATGGCGCGCTATGCTAGCGGGTTAAGTGCCGAAGCCCGCCAGGCCCTGCTGGATTTTCATCTGGCCTATGACAGAGGCGAGGCCGAGCAGATGGCCATTCAGTGGCCGCAATGGTGCCACCACAGCGCCGAATACCTGAGCTGGGCACGGCGCTGGCCGGAGCAGGTGCTATCTGGAGGAGATTTAGCCAGCCGTCTGGTGCAATGGGTGGAAAACCGGCTAGAATACGGCGTTTAATCATACCTCTCTGTTCAAACAGGAAACTGATCCAATGAAAACCGCACAGGAACTCCGCGCCGGCAACGTAGTGATGATCGGCAACGACCCCATGGTCGTTCTGAAGACCGAATTCAACAAATCCGGCCGTAACGCCGCCGTGGTGAAGATGAAGCTGAAGAACCTGCTCTCCGGCGCCGGTACCGAAACCGTGTACAAGGCCGATGAGAAGATGGAAGTCGTGCAGCTGGAGCGCAAGGAGTGCACCTTCTCCTACTTCGCCGACCCCATGTATGTCTTCATGGATACCGAGTACAACCAGTACGACGTGGAAAAGGAAAACCTGGGCGACCTGCTGGACTATCTGATCGACGGCATGGAAGACATCTGTGAAGTGACCTTCTACAACGACAAGGCCATCTCCGTCGAACTGCCCATCACCATAGTGCGTGAAGTGGAATACACTGAGCCGTCCGTCCGTGGCGACACCTCCGGCAAGGTGATGAAGCCGGCCCGTCTGGTTGGCACCGGCGCCACCATCTCAGTGGCCGACTTCGTCAAGATCGGCGACAAGATCGAAATCGACACCCGTACCGGCGAATTCAAGCGTCGCGTCTAGTCCGCGATGGCCGTGACCCGGTATATAAAGAAGGAGCCCTCGTGGCTCCTTTTTGTTATCCCTCTCCCCCTCAATCCGGCTTTGGCTAGACTGAAGCCCCCAAGTCCTTAGGAGAAAGCAACCATGGCGCAGATCCATCTGCTGGTGGGATCCACCCTGGGTGCCGCCGAATACCTGGCGGATCACCTGGCCGATCGCCTGAATGCGGCCGGTCACCAGACCCGGATCCACAACCCCGCCAGCCTGGCCGAGCTGGGGGATACCGCCGGTCAGCTGTTGCTGGCGGTAACCGCCACCCACGGCGCCGGCGAGATCCCCGACAACCTGAAGCCCTTCGCCCAGGAACTGGCGCTCAAGCAGCCCAACCTGGGTCGCAGTCACTACGCCGTGGTGGCCCTGGGTGACAGCAACTACGACACCTTCTGTGCCGCCGGCCACCAGATGCAGGCCCTGCTGGAAGGCTGCGGCGCCCAGCCCCTGGGCACGCCCTGCCTCATCGATGTCACCGCCCAGGATCTGCCGGAGGATGCCGCCGACCTCTGGCTGGAGACCTGGTTACCCCTGCTAAGCCAGCTCTGATCCCGCCGATCCACCGTGGTGGGCCGTCTCCCCCGCCACGGTTTGCACACAGGCTTGCCCCCTTGACACCCAGCCCATCCACAGGAAAGATCCAGCTTTATTGTCATTGTGGATAAGATCCTGAGTATCTTCTGTTGATCCCCTGATTATCCTTTGATCAATCCGTAGACCCACCTGGGGCTGTGCATAAAAGGCGATCTTGTCCAGAGGATCCCGCCGGCAGGATCCCGGGTAGATCACAGGCAATGATCTAATCCAAGATCTTGTTTTCAAGGAAGAAAAGTTCAATATCCACACAAGTGGCGGATCCTAATAAAAGATCCAATAAGAGATCGATCTAAGGATCCTTATATAACTAGCCGGGATCCTGATGCCGGCTTAAGTACAAACTCGTCGTTTATCCGCACCGCCTAACCGGATAGAATGATCCGCCTTTTTCCAGGCGGAAGATCCTGACCAGCCAATCGAGGTGATCCTTATGCAATATCACGAGCAGTTTGACGTGATCGTCGTGGGCGGTGGCCATGCCGGTACCGAAGCGGCGGGTGCCGCGGCCCGCATGGGCATGAAGACCCTGCTGCTAACCCATAACGTGGATACGCTAGGGCAGATGTCCTGCAATCCGGCCATCGGCGGCATTGGCAAGGGTCACCTGGTCAAGGAGGTGGATGCCCTGGGCGGCATCATGGCCGAAGCCATCGATCATGCCGGGATCCAGTTCCGCACCCTCAACTCCTCCAAGGGCCCGGCGGTGCGAGCCACTCGCGCCCAGGCGGATCGTCTGCTCTACAAGCAGGAGATCCGGCACCGGCTGGAAAACCAGCCTAACCTGCAGATCTTCCAGCAGGCCTGCGAGGATCTGATCCTGGACGGCGACACAGTCGTGGGGGTCGTCACCCAGGCCGGGATCCGCATCCTGGGCAAAACCGTGGTGCTGACCGCCGGTACCTTCCTGAACGGCCTGATCCACATCGGCATGGCGCACTATGATGGTGGCCGCGCCGGGGATCCCGCGTCTATCGGCCTGGGCCAGCGCCTGCGGGAGCTGCCGTTGCGGGTGGGACGCCTGAAGACGGGCACACCGCCGCGCATCGATGCTCGTTCGGTGGACTTCTCCGTGTTGCAGACCCAGCCCGGTGACGATCCCGTCCCCGTGTTCTCCTTCCTGGGCAAGCCACAGCAGCATCCCCGCCAGGTGCCCTGCTACATCACCCACACCAACGAGCGCACCCATGAGGTGATCCGGCAGAACCTGCATCGCAGCCCCATGTATGCCGGGGTGATCGAGGGCATTGGTCCCCGTTACTGCCCCTCCATCGAAGACAAGGTGATGCGCTTCGCCGACAAGAACGCCCACCAGATCTTCATCGAGCCAGAGAGCCTCAGCTCCCACGAGCTCTACCCCAATGGCGTCTCCACCAGCCTGCCGTTCGACGTGCAGGTGCAGATCGTGCGCTCCATGCTGGGCTTCGAGCAGGCCCACATAGTGCGGCCGGGCTACGCCATCGAATACGACTACTTCGATCCCCGGGATCTCAAGGCCAACATGGAGAACAAGTGTTTGAAAAACTTGTTCTTTGCCGGGCAGATCAACGGCACCACAGGTTACGAGGAGGCGGCGGCCCAGGGTCTGCTGGCCGGGATCAACGCCGCTCTGCGGGCCCAGGACAAGGATCCTTGGGCGCCGCGCCGGGATCAGGCCTATCTCGGTGTCCTGATGGATGATCTCTCCACCCTGGGCACCAAGGAGCCGTACCGCATGTTCACCAGCCGGGCGGAATACCGCCTGTTGCTGCGGGAGGACAACGCGGATCTGCGCCTGACCCCTGTGGGTCGTGAACTGGGTCTGGTGGACGATATCCGCTGGGCGGCCTTCAACGACAAGCTGGAGCAGATCGAGCGGGAACGGCAGCGGCTGCGGGAGACCTGGGTAAACCTCAACCATCCGTCCCTGGCGACCCTCAACGGTCTGCTCAAGGCACCCATCAATCGGGAACACAACCTGGAAGAGCTGCTGCGTCGCCCCGAGGTAACCTACCCGGCCCTGATGGCGGTGGACGGCCTGGGCCCCTGCGTGGCCAACCCCCAGGCTGCCGAGCAGGTGGAGATCCAGGTGAAATACGCCGGCTACATAGATCGTCAGCAGGATGAGATCGACAAGCAGCTGCGCAACGAGAACACCCTGCTGCCGCTGGATCTGGATTATGCCGAGGTGCCGGGCCTCTCCAACGAGGTGAAGGCCAAACTCAACGACGCCAAGCCCCAGACCATAGGTCAGGCGGCGAGGATCCCGGGGATCACCCCGGCGGCCATCTCGATCCTGCTGGTGCACCTGAAGAAGCGTGGCCTGCTGCGCAAGAGCGCCTGAGGTGAGCATGCTGGCACAACGTCTCGATGCCTTGCTGGCCCAGACCAGCCTGGTGGTGTCCGATCCACAGAAGCAACAGCTGCTGCAGCTCGTCGGGTTGCTGCACAAGTGGAACAAGGCTTACAATCTGACCTCGGTGCGCGAACCAGATGACATGCTGGTCAAGCACATTCTCGACAGCCTGGTGGTGAGTCCCTGGTTGCAGGGCAGCCGGTTTATCGATGTGGGCACGGGACCGGGACTCCCCGGTCTGCCCCTGGCCATCCTCAATCCGGACAAGCAGTTTGTCCTGCTGGACAGCCTGGGCAAGCGGATCCGCTTCATCCGCCAGGTCATCCATGAGCTGGGGCTGACCAATGTCACCCCGGTGCAGTCTCGGGTAGAGGACTATCAGCCAGAACAGGGTTTCGATGGGGTTCTGAGCCGGGCGTTTGCCTCCTTGCTGGACATGCTGGCCTGGTGCCATCACCTGCCTTCGGTCGAGGGGCGCTTCCTGGCCCTCAAGGGGGTCTGTCCCGACGAGGAGCTGACCTGCCTGCCAGCCGGTTTGACTCTGCAGGCTGTCCAGCCGCTGCAGGTGCCGGAGCTGGGTGCCGAACGCCATCTGATTATCATCAAACGACAGTAATTTGCAGGGGATGCCGTGGGACGAGTCATTGCCATAGCCAACCAGAAGGGCGGGGTGGGGAAAACCACCACCTGCGTCAACCTGGCCGCCTCCATGGCCGCCACCCGGCGCAAGGTGCTGGTGATCGATCTGGATCCCCAGGGCAATGCCACCATGGCCAGCGGGGTGGACAAGTACGAGGTACCGAGAACCGCCTACGAGCTGTTGGTGGACGAGGTGCCCTTTGCCCAGGTGGTGGTCACGGCCACCAGCGGCGGCTATGACCTTATCGCCGCCAACTCCGACGTCACGGCGGCCGAGATCCGCCTGATGGAGGTCTTCGCCCGGGAGAGCCGGCTGCGCACCGCCCTGGCCGGGGTGCGGGAGCTGTACGATTACGTCTTCATCGATTGTCCGCCGTCGTTGAACCTGCTGACGGTCAATGCCATGTCGGCGGCCGATTCCGTGCTGGTGCCCATGCAGTGCGAGTATTTCGCCCTGGAGGGGCTCACCGCCCTGGTGGACACCATCAGCAAGCTGGCGGCCGTGGTCAATCCGGCCCTGTGCATCGAGGGCATCCTCAGAACCATGTACGATCACCGTAATCGACTGGCCAATGAGGTGTCCGATCAGCTGAAACAGCATTTTGGGGACAAGGTGTATCGCACCATCATCCCCCGTAACGTGCGGCTCGCCGAGGCCCCCAGCTTTGGCGCACCGGCCATGTATTACGACAAGAGTTCCCTGGGAGCCAAGGCCTACCTGGCGTTGGCCGGCGAAATCCTCAGACGGGAAGAACAACTGGCCACGCCGGCCTGAGAGCACTATGACACCAGCCAAGAAACGCGGATTGGGCAAGGGCCTGGATGCCCTGTTGGGCACCAGCCAGGCGGCCCGCCACAAGCAGCTTATCGATGACATCAAGACCGACCAGGTGCGTGAGCGCAGCGAGTCGACCCAGGGTGAGTTGCGACGCCTGCCGGTGGCCTGGCTCAAGCCGGGCAAGTACCAGCCGCGCAAGGACATGTCCCAGGAGGCGCTGGAGGATCTGGCCAACTCGATCCGGGCCCAGGGGGTGATCCAGCCCATCGTCGTGCGGCCCCTGGGGGAGCAGCAGTACGAGATCATCGCCGGCGAGCGGCGCTGGCGGGCCTGCCAGCTGGTGCGCCTCACCGAGGTGCCCTGCCTGGTGAAGGACGTGCCGGATGAGGCGGCGGTGGCCATCGCCCTCATCGAGAACATACAGCGTGAAGATCTCAACGCCATCGAAGAGGCGGTGGCCCTGCAGCGCCTGCTGGAGGAATTCGGCCTGACCCATCAGGCCCTGGCCGAGGCGGTGGGCAAGTCCCGCAGTGCCGTCTCCAACCTGCTGCGCCTCAATCAGCTCAACGACGACGTCAAACGCCTGGTGGAGCATGGCGATCTGGAGATGGGGCATGCCCGTGCCCTGTTGGCGCTGGAGGGCGAACAGCAGTCCGAACTGGCCCGGAATGTGGTGCAGAAGGGACTGACGGTGCGGGAAACCGAGAAATGGGTGAAAAAGGCCCAACAGCCCAAATCGGAAAAACCGCAGCCAGCGCCGGATCCCCGTAGTCAGGATTGGCAACAGCTGGCCAGCCAGCGCCTGGGCGTCGGTGTGCAGTGGCAGCATCATCAGGCCGGGCGCGGCAAGGTGGTGTTGAGTTATCAGAATGCCGACGAGCTCAACCGCCTGTTGAAGAATCTCGGGCTAGAATTGTGAGAAAGAGAAACCAGATTGCTAGTCAATCTGGTTTTTTTTCAAGTATGGTTTTTTAAGCAGAGCTGGGCTATTGTGTCCCGAGTCACAAAAATACTTTGTTTGATAAATAGTTACGGTTATCACAAATTGCAACGATTGTGATAAATGTGACGGTGACAAGGTTAAATTTGTGTTAAAAAGGACGCCCTTTTTTACCTCGACCGGATTGGAGAAGCGGGTGGATCAGAATCGCCAAATGAGTGTTCAAGCACTTGCCTGGATTATTTTGATTTATCAGCTTGTCCTGATCGTGGTCTGCTCCCTCGCCTGGTACCTGGGCAAGGGGGGGGCCGCGGCTTATTCCTCCCTGATTGGGGGGGGAATATACTGGGTGCCACAAATGCTGTTCAGCTGGATCGGTACCTCCAGAAAATCGGAGGAATTGAACGTTGGACTGGTGTTGTGGGACGTCTATTGCGGAGCCGGGATCAAGCTGGTGGCAACACTGGCATTGTTCTTGATTGCCTTTAAGTGGCTGGCGGTGGTGCATCTGCCGCTGTTTGTCACCTACGGGGTTCTCTTGTGCTCCCAATGGATTATTTCGTTAACACTCAACAACCGTTACTAGGAAAACTCATGGCTGCAACAGGAGAAATGCTTACTCCTCAGGAGTATATCTCCCACCACCTCCATCACTGGCAGGCTGGATCGGGCTTCTGGGCGGTAAATATCGACTCCATGATCTTTTCTGTGGGTTTGGGTCTGCTCTTCCTCTGGATCTTCCGCTCCGTGGCCGTCAAGGCCAGCAGCGGCGTGCCAGGCAAGCTGCAGTGCTTCGTTGAGATGGTCGTGTTGTTCGTGGATGACTCCGTGCGCGGTATCTTCCACGGCAAGAGCAAGCTGATTGCGCCCCTGGCGCTCACCATTTTCGTCTGGGTTCTCCTGATGAACATGATGGACTTGCTGCCCATCGACTATCTGCCCCAATTGGCACAGCTGATTGCTGGGGATCATGCCCAGAAATTGCGAGTCGTTCCTTCCGCTGATGTGAATATCACCCTGTCCATGGCGTTTGGTGTCTTCTTCTTGATCCTGTTCTACAGCATCAAGATGAAGGGGGTCTCCGGCTTCATCAAGGAGCTGACCCTGCAACCTTTCAACCATTGGGCGTTTGTGCCAATCAACCTGATACTTGAGTCCGTTACCCTGATCGCCAAGCCCATCTCCCTGGGCCTGCGGTTGTTCGGCAACATGTACGCCGGTGAGATGATCTTCATCCTCATCGCCGCCATGCTGCCCTGGTGGTCTCAATGGTTCCTCAATGTGCCTTGGGCCATCTTCCACATCCTGATCGTGACGCTGCAGGCGTTCATCTTCATGGTGTTGACGATTGTGTACATGTCGATGGCCAGTGAAGAACACTGATTTTTTCACATTAACCCTTGTTGTATTTATTTAATTAAATTCGGAGAGAAATCATGGAGATGCTGTTTATTGCTGCTGGTCTGATGATGGGTTTGGCTGCTATCGGTGCCGCCATCGGTATCGGTGTGCTGGGTGGTAAGTTCCTGGAAGGCGCTGCCCGTCAACCCGACCTGCTGCCCCTGCTGCGTACCCAATTCTTCATCGTCATGGGTCTGGTGGACGCTATCCCGATGATCGCCGTGGGTCTGGGCATGTACGTGATGTTTGCCGTGGCCTAAGCGCCACTCCATCCCGACCTACGTTTAACCATCAAAGAGGAAGAGTGCTGTGGATATCAATATGACCATCCTCGGCCAGACGATTGCCTTCATTCTCTTTGTCTGGTTCTGCATGAAGTTCGTATGGCCGCCCCTGATGGCCGCCATCGAAAAGCGTCAGAAAGAGATAGCTGACGGTCTGGCTTCAGCAGAACGGGCCAAGAAAGATCTGGAGTTGGCGCAAAACAACTCCATGGATCAAATCAAAGAGGCGAAGCGTCAGGCGACCGAGATCATTGAGCAGGCGAACAAGCGCCGGTCTCAAATCATGGATGAAGCCACTCAAGACGCCATGGCTGAGCGGGAGAAGATCCTGGCCCAGGCTCGCGCCGAAATTGAAGCTGAGCGCAATCGCGCCAAAGAGGAACTGCGTAAGCAGGTGGCGGCCCTGGCCGTTGCCGGTGCCGAGAAGATCCTCGAACGTCAAATCGATCAGGCCGCCAACAGCGAGCTGGTCGATAAACTGATTGCAGACCTGTAAGGGGGCCCGGGGCTATGTCTGAACTGACAACCATCGCTCGCCCCTATGCCAAGGCTGCGTTCGAGTATGCCGTTGAACAGCACGCCGTCGATAACTGGCTGGCCATGATCACCTTTGCTGCCGAAGTCTCCACGAACGAGGTCATGCAATCGCTGGTCAACAGCCCGGCGGCCGGCCCCAAGCTGGCTGAACTTTTCATCCAGATTTGTGGCGAGCAACTCAACGAGCAAGGTCAGAACTTTATCAAGGTGATGGCCGAAAACGGACGATTGAGTGTGTTGCCTGCCGTATTGGCGGAGTTTGTGGCATTGAAGTCCGAGTGGGAAAAACAACTCGAGGCGTATGTCCGCTCGGCCAGTGCGTTGAGTCAGGCAGAACAGGAGAAGATCCGCACCTCACTGGAGCAGCGTTACGGCTGTACCGTGAAGCTGCACTGCAGCGTCGATCCGACGCTGATCGCGGGTCTGGTCATCAAGGCCGGTGACGAAGTCATCGACGCCACTGTTCGTAGCAAACTCAACCGCTTGGCGGAAGCATTGCAATCTTGATTGGGGATTAGAGCATGCAACTGAATTCCACAGAAATTGCCGAGCTGATTAAAAAGCGTATCGAGCAATTTGAAGTCGTCACCGAGGCGCGTAACGAAGGGACCATCGTCTCCGTGAGCGACGGTATCGTGCGCATCCACGGCCTGGCCGACGTGATGCAAGGTGAAATGATTGAACTGCCGGGCAACCGTTATGGCCTGGCACTGAACCTGGAGCGGGACTCCGTTGGTGCCATCGTCATGGGCCCCTACGCCGACCTGGCCGAGGGTCAGAAGGTGACCGGCACCGGCCGTATCCTGGAAGTGCCGGTGGGTACCGGCCTGCTGGGTCGGGTGGTGAACACTCTGGGTCAGCCCATCGACGGTAAGGGTCCGATCGACAACGACGGTTTCTCACCGGTCGAAGTTATCGCCCCCGGCGTTATCGCCCGTAAGTCCGTGTCCCAGCCGGTACAAACCGGCTACAAGGCCGTGGATTCCATGATCCCCATCGGCCGTGGCCAACGGGAACTGATCATCGGTGACCGTCAGACCGGTAAGACCGCCCTGGCCATCGACACCATCATCAACCAGAAAGACTCCGGCATTAAGTGTGTGTACGTGGCCATCGGCCAGAAGGCATCCACCATTGCCAACGTGGTCCGCAAGCTGGAAGAGCACGGTGCCCTGGCCAACACCATAGTCGTGGTGGCCTCCGCGTCCGAGTCTGCCTCCCTGCAATACCTGGCCCCCTATTCCGGTTGCGCCATGGGTGAGTACTTCCGTGACCGCGGCGAAGACGCCCTCATCATCTATGATGACTTGTCCAAGCACGCCGTTGCCTACCGTCAGATCTCCCTGCTGCTCCGTCGTCCGCCAGGACGTGAAGCCTTCCCCGGCGACGTTTTCTATCTCCACTCCCGTCTGCTGGAGCGTGCCGCTCGGGTGAACGAAGAGTATGTGGAAGAGTTCACCAAGGGTGCCGTGAAGGGCCAGACCGGTTCACTGACCGCGCTGCCGATCATCGAAACCCAGGCCGGTGACGTGTCCGCCTTCGTACCGACCAACGTGATCTCCATCACCGATGGTCAGATCTTCCTGACCACCCAGCTGTTCAACGCCGGTGTGCGTCCGGCGGTGGATCCCGGTATCTCAGTATCCCGGGTAGGTGGTGCGGCTCAGACCAAGATCATGAAGAAGCTCTCTGGTGGTATCCGGACCGCACTGGCCCAGTACCGCGAGCTGGCGGCCTTCGCCCAGTTCTCCTCCGATCTGGATGACGCCACCCGCAAGCAGCTGAGCCATGGTCAGAAGGTGACCGAGCTGATGAAGCAGAAGCAGTATGCCCCGATGAGCGTGGCTGGCCAGTCTCTGGTGCTGTTTGCTGCCGAGCGTGGCTACCTGGATGACGTCGAGCTGGAAAAGATCACCGCGTTCGAATCAGCGCTGCTTGCCTTTGCCAGTTCTGAGCACGGGGACCTGATGGCGGAAATCAACGCCAAGGCGGATTACAACGATGACATCGTTGCCCGTCTGAGCGCGCTGCTGGACGCCTTCAAGGCCACCCAGACCTGGTAACCCAAGGTGGCCGTCGTGAGGCGGCCACAGACGAGGAGGGTCTAAGATGGCCGGCGCTAAAGAGATACGAAACAAGATCGCGAGTGTGAAGAACACTCAGAAGATCACCGGCGCAATGCAAATGGTGGCGGCGTCCAAGATGCGCAAGGCGCAGGATCGCATGGCTGCCAGCCGTCCGTATGCAGTCACCATGCGCAAGGTGATCGGTCACATCGCCCTGGGGAGCTTGGAGTACAAGCATCCTTACCTGGAAGAGCGTGACGTCAAGCGGGTAGGCTACATCATCATCTCTACCGACCGTGGCCTGTGCGGTGGCCTGAACATCAACCTGTTCAAGGCCGTGCTGGGTTCCATGAAAGAGTGGCGTGAGCAAGGGGTGGAGAGCTCTCTCGCCCTGGTGGGCTCCAAGGCCAGTAGCTTCTTCGGACGCTACGGCAAGGCGGTCCTGGCTCAGGCGGCCGGTTTCGGCGACAACCCCAGCGTCAGTGAGCTGGTGGGGCCGGTGCGGGTGATGCTGCAGGCCTTCGACAACGGTGAGATCGACCGGCTGTACCTGGTGTACAACAAGTTTGTGAACACCATGGTGCAACAGCCCAAGGTCGAACAGCTGCTGCCGTTGCCCAAGTCAGATGATGACAAGATGGCCAAGCATCACTGGGACTACCTGTATGAGCCGGATCCCAAGCATCTGCTGGATAAGCTGCTCAGTCGTTACATAGAGTCACAGGTTTACCAGGGCGTGGTTGAGAACCTGGCCAGTGAACAGTCCGCCCGTATGGTGGCCATGAAGTCAGCGACCGAAAACGCCGACACACTGATCAACGATCTGCAACTGGTGTACAACAAGGCCCGTCAGGCCAGTATTACCCAGGAACTGACCGAGATCGTGTCCGGTGCTGCGGCGGTTTAGGGCTAAGGTATTCATAGGTTTAGAGGATTTGACATGAGTAACGGTATCATCGTTCAAGTCATCGGTGCCGTGGTGGACGTCCAGTTCCCCCAGGACGCCGTACCAAAGGTGTACGATGCACTGAAGATTGTGAGCGAAGGCCAGACCCAGGGTCTGGTTCTGGAAGTTCAACAACAAATCGGCGGCGGTGTCGTCCGCTGTATCGCCATGGGTACCTCAGACGGTGTGCGTCGCGGTGCCGAAGTGGCCAACACGGGTGAGGCCATCAAGGTGCCGGTCGGTACCGCTACCCTGGGCCGCATCATGAACGTGCTGGGTGAGCCGGTGGACGAACAGGGTCCCATCGGTGAAGACGACCGTTGGGTTATCCACCGTGAGGCCCCCAGCTACGAAGATCAGTCCAACACCACCGAGCTGCTGGAAACCGGCATCAAGGTAATCGACCTGATCTGTCCCTTCGCCAAGGGCGGTAAGGTCGGTCTGTTCGGCGGCGCCGGTGTGGGCAAGACCGTCAACATGATGGAACTGATCAACAACATCGCCAAGGCGCACTCCGGTCTGTCCGTGTTCGCCGGTGTGGGTGAACGGACCCGGGAAGGTAACGACTTCTACTACGAAATGAAGGAGTCTAACGTTCTGGACAAGGTGGCCATGGTGTACGGCCAGATGAACGAGCCGCCCGGAAACCGTCTGCGTGTGGCCCTGACCGGTCTGACCATGGCCGAGAAGTTCCGTGACGAGGGGCGTGACGTGCTGTTGTTCATCGACAACATCTACCGTTACACCTTGGCCGGTACCGAAGTATCCGCCCTGCTGGGCCGGATGCCGTCCGCGGTAGGTTATCAACCGACCCTGGCCGAAGAAATGGGCGCCCTGCAAGAGCGGATCACCTCCACCAAGTCCGGCTCCATCACCTCCATCCAGGCGGTGTATGTACCGGCGGATGACTTGACCGACCCGAGCCCGGCCACCACCTTCGCTCACTTGGACTCCACCGTCACCCTGAGCCGTCAGATCGCCGCCCTGGGTATCTACCCGGCCGTGGATCCGCTGGATTCCACCTCCCGTCAGCTGGATCCGCTGGTGGTGGGTCAGGAGCACTACGAAGTGGCCCGTGGCGTGCAGTCCGTGCTGCAACGCTACAAGGAGCTCAAGGACATCATCGCCATCCTGGGGATGGACGAACTGTCCGAGAGCGACAAGCTGGTGGTGGCTCGTGCCCGTAAGATCGAACGTTTCCTGTCCCAGCCGTTCAGCGTGGCGGAAGTGTTCACCGGCTCGCCGGGTAAGTATGTTTCCCTGAAGGACACCATCCGTGGCTTCAAGGGCATTCTGGACGGTGAGTACGACGATCTGCCCGAGCAGGCGTTCTACATGGTTGGCTCCATCGACGAAGTGGTCGAGAAGGCCAAGAAACTCTAATCCGAGGCAGGAGGTTCTATGGCCGAGATTACCTTCCACCTGGACGTGGTCAGCGCCGAGGAGATGCTGTTCTCCGGTAGGGTTGAGTCCGTTCAGGTTTCCGGTGCGGAAGGGGAACTGGGTATCCGCCATGGCCACGCGCCCTTGCTGACGTCCATCAAGCCCGGCATTGTGCGGCTGATCAAGCTGCACGGTGCCGAGGAGCTGATGTACATCTCCGGCGGTATGCTGGAGGTGCAGCCGGAGAACGTGACCGTGCTGGCGGACACCGCCATTCGTGCCGAGGACATAGACGAGGCCAAGGCGCAGGAAGCCAAGCGGGCGGCGGAAGCCAAGATGAACGGCAAGTCCGGCGACGTGGACTATGCCGAAGCCATTGCCGAGCTGGCCAAGGCCATGGCTCAGCTGCGCGTGGTGGAGTTGACCCGCAAGAACTACCGTTAAGGCGTTCTTGGCAGACAAAAAGCGGCTTTCGAGCCGCTTTTTTTATTGGCTGACGGTACACTACGGCCAGCGAACACAAACATGAGATGGTTGGTTATGTCCCTACAGGTGGTGATATTGGCGGCGGGCAAAGGGACCCGCATGCGTTCTTCCTTGCCCAAGGTGCTGCATCCGGTGGCGGGGCGGCCCATGGTCAGCCACGTGATCGAGACGGCCCAACAGCTGGGGGCGACCCAGCTGCATCTGGTTTATGGCCACGGCGGCGAGCTGTTGCAGCAACGCCTGTCCGCCCAGGTGAACTGGGTGCTGCAGGCCGAGCAGCTGGGCACCGGCCATGCGGTGGCCCAGGCCATGCCGGCCATTGCCGATGGCGACAATGTGCTGGTGCTGTACGGCGACACGCCGCTGATAAGCCAAGCGACGCTGGAGCGGCTGCTGGCGGTGCAACCCCAGGGTGGCATCGGCCTGCTGACGGTGAACCTGGCCAATCCCACCGGCTATGGCCGCATCCTGCGCCAGCAGGGCGCCGTGGTGGGTATCGTCGAGCAGAAGGATGCCTCGGCCGAACAGCTGGCCATCAATGAGGTCAATACCGGGGTGCTGGTGGCGCCGGCTGCCCAGCTCAAGGCCTGGCTGGCGGGGCTCACCTGCCAGAACGCCCAGGGCGAGTATTACCTCACCGATGTCATCGCCGCGGCCCATGCTGCCGGCGCGCCCATCGCCACCGCCCAGCCGGAACAGGCCTGGGAGACCGAAGGGGCCAACAACCGGCTGCAGCTGGCTCAGCTCGAGCGTCATTTTCAACGCCGGGCCGCCGAGCAGCTGATGCTCGACGGCGTCACCCTGCTGGATCCCGCCCGCTTCGATCTGCGCGGAAGCTTGCACTGCGGTGAAGATGTCATCATAGATGCCAACGTCATCATCGAGGGGGAGGTCAGCCTGGGCAACCGGGTGCAGATCGGCGCCGGTTGTGTGCTCAAGTCCTGCCATATAGGCGATGACAGCATCATCAGCCCCTATACGGTGATCGAGTCATCCAAACTGGCCACCGGCACCACCATAGGGCCCTTCGCCCGCTTGCGCCCGGGCTGCGAGCTGGCGGCGGACGTGCATGTGGGCAACTTCGTCGAGGTGAAGAACGCGCGCCTCGGCGTGGGCACCAAGGCCGGCCACCTCTCCTACCTGGGGGACAGCGAGATCGGCGCCAACGTCAACGTGGGGGCGGGCACCATCACCTGCAATTACGATGGCGCCAACAAGCACAAGACCATCATCGAAGATGATGTGTTTGTCGGCTCAGATACCCAGCTGGTGGCACCGGTGACGGTGCGCAAGGGGGCCACCATAGGTGCCGGCACCACGGTCACTCGCGAGGTGGGGGAGAACGAGCTGGTGATCACCCGGGTGCCGCAGCGGCACATCGCTGGCTGGCAACGGCCGGTGAAGATCAAGAAGTGATGGATTGGGTCAGTCGACGGCGCCTCAGGGCGCCGTTGGTTTTTCTGCCGTTGGCATGGGGTGGATCAGCCGCATCACCAGCAGGCAATACAAGCCGGTGAGCAGTACCGTCACCACCCGATCGCTCAGTATCCAGAAGCCCTGGTCCAGCTTGGGCAGGGCCGAGCCCAGCAACGCCAGGTAGACGGTCAGGGCCGCCTGAATGAGAGGCGGGGCCATGCCCAGCGCCAGGCGACCGGTCAGCCACAGGCTGCCACACAGGCAGAGCAGGGCCGCGATGACGGGGTGAAAGAAGATGCCGCACAGGATCACCACCGGTAGGGCCACCAGGGCACCCAGCAGGTTGGAGTAGAGCAGCTGGCCGCCTTGCTGGCGGACCAGGCTGGCATCACTGGCCCGCAGCAGGTTGGCCAGGGTGGCACCGATGAGCACGGCGCTGTTGTCTTTCACCAGCAGCGCCAGCCAGAGGGCCAGCAGCAGGGCTAATGTCTTGGCCAGCACACTCCAGGCCGAACCCTGCACCTGGGCTGCCGCCTCGGTCTGGCTCTTGGGCAGGGCGCCGGGCCAGAGGGCATGGGCCAGCAGGCACCAGAGATAGGACTCGGCGAAGGCGCCGCCCATCATCCAGGCGATATGGGTGGGCAGGGAGACATTCAGCTGCACCAGCACCATGCTCAGGCTGGCCACCAGCAGGATCAGCATGCCGGGCAGATCCGCCTGGTTGCGGGCCAGGCGGGCAAAGGCGGTGGCGCACAGGGCTGCCATGGCGAGCCAGAAGGCCACCGGTTGGTTACCCGTGATGCGGGCCAGCAGCCCCACCAGCAGGCTGGTGGCCAGCACCAGCAACAACAGCTTGAGCAGCAGGCTCAGGGGCGGGCGCCCGGGGAACATCATCAGCAGCATGATGACGAAGATGCCTACCAGAAAGGGCAGGGGCTGCCCCAGGGCAAACCCCAGTCCCATGGCCGCCAGCGGGGCGACGGCCAGCCGCAGGCAGGGGGCGCGCCAGATGGCGGCGGACGAACTCATAGGATGTAGGAGAGCCAGCTGTACACCCGGATCCAGCCGGCGCCAATCCAGTCCATGGGCCGCACCTTGTGGGTGTAGAGGATCACCGAGGCCCGGGAGCCGTAGCGCAGGGCGTGGGGCAGGGGCTCGGTCAGCACCAGGTTCACCGGGAAGGCGCGATCCTGATTGCCGGGCCCGTCGCTGGTGAGCAGCCCAGTGGTGGGATCCGTGGTGCCGGACAGGGCGCTGCCCCAGCCCAGGCTCTCCACCCTGGCCGGGAATACCCGACCGGGCAGCACGTCAAACACCACCTCCGCTTCGGTGCCCGGTTTCAGATACTCAAGTGAGTTCTCCGGCAGCATGGCGTTGATCCAGATCGCATGGGTGTCGATGAAGGTCATGGCCGGTGTGCCCACAGCGGCATACTGGCCGGGGGCCAGCTGCACATTGGTGATGACCCCATCGTTAGGGGCGGGCACTGTGGTGCGCATCAGATCCAGTCGGGCGCGGGAGAGGGCCGCCATGGCCTCCTGCAGCCTGGGATTGGCTTCACCGGCGGGGCCCAGGTTCTGCTTGGCCCGCTCCAGCTCGGCCTTGGTTGCCGATAGGGTGGCATCCGCCTGTTGCAGGGCGGCCACCGCCTGATCCTTTTGCGACTGGGACATGACGCCACGCCGCACCAGCTCCATCACCCGGGCCGATTGCTCCCTGGCGTTGTTGTAGGCGGCGGTAGCCTGCAGCACCTTGGCCTGGGCGGATTGCACCGCCGCCGTGTCGGCCCCCAGGCTCTGGCCCACGTTGGCCACCTGGGCTTCCGCCTGGGTCAGGGCTATCTGGTAGGGCTCGGGATCCAGCATGAACAGGGGTTCCCCCTGCTTGACCACCTGGTTATCGCTGACCGTCACCTCCGAGACCCGGCCCGCCACCTCCGGCGCCAGCCGGATGAGAAAGGCCTGCACGCTGCCCCCCGTGGTCATGGGGGTGAGGCGCTGGGCAAACAGCACATAGATCAGCAGCAGCAGTGCCAGGCCGGCCAGTCGCAGGGTCAGCTGGCGCACCGGATCCTGTCCGGTCTGGGTGTCCGTTTCCTGGTCAGTCATGGTTCATCCTTGGGGCGGAAGTTCGTCGGCCTGGGTCGGCGCCGTGGCCGGTTGCTGCACCCAGCTCATGAATAATTGATAGCCCATGGCCAGCAGGGTGGCGCCCAGAAACATCCCCAGGATGCCACCATTGACCATGCCCCCCAGGGCGCCCAGCAGCACCACCGGCATGGGGGCCTCCACACCGCGACCCAGCATCATGGGCTTGAGCACGTTATCCACCATGCCGCCTACTACCAGCAGCACGGTGAAGATCACCGCACTCAGGGTGCCGTGCTCGCCGCCCATCCACAGCCAGAGGATCACCGGAATCGTCACCAGGCTGGCGGGGATCTGGGCTATGCCAAAAATGAGTACCAGCAGGGCCAGCAGGCCCGCCAGGGGCACGCCGGCCAGCATCATCAGCAGGCCGATGAGCAGCGCCTGGATAACGGCGACCCCCAGGATGCCCATGGCCACCGCCTGTATGGTGCGACTGGAGAGTTGAATGAAGCCGGGGCCGCGGATCGGGTCCAGCAGGCGGTCGGCGATCCGGCCCATGGCGGCGGCGCCGGGGGCGCTGAAGGCCAGCATGATGCCGGCGATGACAAAGGAGAGCAGGAAGCTCAGCAGGCTACCGCCCATGCTGGCGGCGGTGCTGAGCAGGGTCTTGAGGATGGAGCCCAGCTCCGGGGCCTTCTGCTGCAGCAGGCTGGGCAGATCGGTGGCGGCCTGTTGCCAGACGGCGTAGAGCTTGTCCCCCACCCACGGCCAATCCGCCACCTTGGCCGACGGGGTGGGCACCTGCCATTGGCCGGTGGCGACGTCCTTCAGGGTGTCGGCCATGGAACCCACCAGCAGGGCGCTGGGCACCAGCAGCAGCAGCACGCCCAACAGCACCATCAGGGTGGCGGCCAGCCCCTGCTTGCCGCCCAGCCGGCGGCTGAGTTTCTGGTGGCTCGGATGCAGGGTAATGGCCATCACCAGGGCCCAGAGCATCAGGGCCAGGAAGGGCGAGAAGATGCGGTAGCAGACGTAGACCAGCAGCAACAGCAGGCCGCCCTTGATCAGGGCCTCCAGCACGGCATTGCGCAGCTGTTGTTCGGGTGGGATGGGGGTCATGATGGCTCCTTTTGCGTGACGGTGTGGCTCCTCTGTCTACTATGGCACCAGAGGTGTTGGGTGCCAAGTGATGCTTTATTACCGTTATTCGCGAACAAAACGAAAGTTTGATGGGTGTTTTTGTTTCGCTTGATCTTTCGTTCTGTAGGGTTAAACTGCCTGTACTTTCCCTCGGCGGCACAACGGAATACCGGATGCAGAAACGCAACACCCAGCAGCGTCGTCACGCCATCATCAGCCTGCTGACCCAGAAGGGCGAGGTGAGTGTGGACTCACTGGCCCGGCTGTTCGAGACCTCAGAGGTCACCATCCGCAAGGATCTGGCGGAGCTGGAGAAGAATGGGCTGTTGCTGCGTCGCTATGGCGGCGCCGTCCCCGTGCCCAGTGAACTGGTGCCGCCGGTACAGGAGGAAGAACAGGTTTCGAAACGAAAGATGGCCATCGCCCGCCGTGCCGCTGGTCTCATCCGGGATCACAACCGGCTCATCATCGACTCCGGCAGCACCACGGCGGCCTTGATCCCCGAGCTGGCCCAGCGCCGCGGCCTGGTGGTGATGACCAATTCCCTGGTGGTGGCCGGCGCTCTGCGGGAGCTGGAGAACGAGCCCACCCTGCTGATGACGGGCGGCACCTGGGATCCCCACTCCGAGTCCTTTCAGGGCCAGGTGGCGGAGCAGGTACTGCGCTCCTACGATTTTGACCAGCTGTTTATCGGCGCCGCCGGCGTCGATCCGGCGCGGGGCACCACCACCTTCAACGAGCTGATCGGCCTGTCCCGGGTGATGGCCGAGGTCGCCCGGGAGGTGATAGTGCTTGCCGAGTCACACAAAGTGGGCCGGCGGATCCCCAACCTGGAGCTGCCCTGGGCCAGCATAGATGTGCTGGTGACCGATAGCGGTTTGAGTGCGGAATTGCAGCAACAGATTGAACAACAGGGCGTGCAGGTGATCTGTGCCCCTGACAACCTCTGAAGAACAAAAGGAATAAGATCATGTGCGGAATTGTCGGGGCTGTGGCCCAACGTGATGTGGTGGATATTCTGGTAGAAGGCCTGCGTCGTCTGGAATACCGTGGCTATGACTCCGCCGGGGTGGCGGTGGTGAACGATCATCAGCTGCAGCGGGTTCGACGCCTGGGCAAGGTGCAGGAGCTGGCCGTTGCGCTGGCCGCCAGCCCCTTGTCCGGCGGCACCGGCATTGCCCACACCCGCTGGGCCACCCACGGTGAGCCTTCCGAAACCAATGCCCACCCCCACGTCTCCGGCAGTCTGGCGGTGGTACACAATGGCATCATAGAAAACCACGAAGAGTTGCGCGCCAAGCTCCAGGGGCTGGGCTATGAGTTTGTCTCCCAGACCGACACCGAGGTGATCGTCCACCTGGTACATCATTATCGCAAGACGACCGGCAGTCTGCTGGAAGCGCTACAGACGGCGGTGAAGGAGCTGCGGGGTGCCTACGGTACCGTGGTGGTGGACAGCGCGGATCCCGAGCGCCTGGTGGTGGCCCGCTCCGGTTCCCCCCTGGTGATCGGTCGGGGTATCGGTGAAAACTTTATCGCCTCGGATCAGCTGGCCCTGCTACCGGTGACCCGCCGCTTCCTGTTCCTCGAAGAGGGGGATGTGGCCGAGGTGACCCGTCATGAGGTGACCATCTTCGATCTCAATGGCAAGCCGGTGGTGCGTGCCGAGACGGAGTCTGAACTGTCCCATGATGCGGGTGACAAGGGCGAATACCGTCACTACATGCAAAAGGAAATTTTTGAACAGCCCAAGGCGCTGAACAGTACGCTGGAAGGTCGTCTGACGGCGAACCACCTGGTACCGGAAGCCTTCGGCAATGGTGCCCGCCAGATCTTAGAACAGATCCAACACGTGGAGATCGTGGCCTGCGGTACCTCCTATAACTCCGGCATGGTGTCCCGCTACTGGTTCGAAGAGCTGGCCGGCGTCACCTGCAACGTGGAGATCGCCTCCGAGTTTCGCTATCGCAAGTCGGTGACCCGCCCCGGCAGTCTGCTGGTGACCCTGTCCCAGTCCGGCGAGACCGCCGATACCCTGGCGGCCCTGCGTCTGGCCAAGGAGTCCGGCTACATGGCCAGCCTGGCCATCTGCAACGTGCCCGGCTCCTCCCTGGTGCGCGAATCCGATCTGGCCTTCATGACCCGGGCCGGTGCCGAGATCGGTGTGGCCTCCACCAAGGCCTTTACCACCCAGCTGGCCGGCCTGCTGATGCTGGTGGGCAGCATTGGTCGCTGCCGTGGCAACATGGACGAGGCGACCGAGACCCGACTGGTCAAGGCGCTGCATGGTCTGCCGGAACAGATCCGTCAGGGCCTGGCCATGGACAAGCAGATCCAGACCCTGGCCGAAGAGTTTGCCAACAAGCACAACAGCCTGTTCCTCGGTCGCGGCAGCCAGTACCCCATCGCCATGGAAGGGGCACTGAAGATGAAGGAGATCAGCTACATCCACGCCGAGGCCTATGCCGCCGGCGAGTTGAAGCACGGTCCATTGGCACTGATCGACGCCGATATGCCCATCATAGTGGTTGCGCCCAACAACGAGTTGCTGGAGAAGCTCAAGTCCAACGTGGAAGAGGTACGGGCCCGGGGCGGCTGCCTGTATGTGTTTGCCGATGAGCAGGCCGGCTTCGTCTCCGACGCCACCATGCGGGTGATCGCCATGCCCAAGGTGGATGAAATCATAGCCCCCATCGTCTACACACTGCCGATGCAGCTGCTCGCCTACCATGTGGCCATCATCAAGGGCACGGACGTGGATCAGCCCCGCAACCTGGCCAAGAGCGTGACGGTGGAATAAGAAGCCCGATCAGCTCATTGCCACTCCAAGGGCCCCGTAAGGGGCCTTTTTCATTGGTCACCGGTCCGGCCTCACTGACGGATTATTGCTCTCCCGGCAAGAGTCCCTTGCCGCAGGCTGGCTTGATGCCGGGCGGCGGGGGCGATATGGTCATCCGTTATCGTCCATTGCCCGCGTTCGAGTCAGCCAGGAGTCAGTATGAGTGAGTACGTTCCCCCCAAGGTCTGGCAGGTGCCCGCCCATTCCGGCGGTCAGTTTGCCAACATCAACCGGCCGGTCTCCGGTGCCACCCATGACCAGGATCTGCCGCTGGGGCAGCATCCGTTGCAGCTCTACTCCCTGGGCACGCCCAACGGCATCAAGGTCACCATCATGCTCGAGGAGCTGCTGGCCTTGGGGCACGCCGATGCCGAGTACGATGCCTGGCTCATTCGCATCGGTGAGGGGGAGCAGTTTGGCAGCGGCTTCGTGGCGGTGAACCCCAACTCCAAGATACCGGCACTGCTGGATCGCAGCGGCCCCGAGCCCATCCGGGTATTCGAGTCCGGCTCCATCCTGCTCTATCTGGCGGAGAAGTTCGGTGCCCTGCTAGCTCAGGATCCGGCCGGTCGCACCGAGACCCTCAACTGGCTGTTCTGGCAGATGGGCGCGGCTCCCTTCGTGGGGGGCGGCTTCGGCCACTTCTATCAGTACGCCCCGCTGAAGCTGGAGTACCCCATCAACCGTTACGCCATGGAGACCAAGCGCCAGCTGCACCTGCTGGACAGCCTGCTGGCCACCCGGCCCTATGTGGCGGGCGAGGCCTACAGCATCGCCGACATCGCCATCTGGCCCTGGTATGGCGCCCTGGTGCTGGGGGATCTCTACCAGGCGGCCGAGTTCTTGTCGGTGCAGGAATACCCGCATCTGTTGCGCTGGGCTCAGACGGTGGCGGCCCGGCCGGCGGTGCGGCGGGGGCGGCGGGTCAACCGCTTAGGCGGGCCGGAGAAGGGCGAGCTGGCCGAACGGCACGCCGTCGCGGATCTCGACTAGCCGGCTTGCTGTTCCCGGCACAGCTGCAGCCAGGCCTCGGCCGCGCGGGAGAGGTAGCGCTGGCCATGCCAGATGACCCCCAGTTGCCACAGCAGCGGCGGGGTCAGGGGATGGCAGCGCAGCTCCTGCAGATCCAGCTGGCGGCAGATGGGTTCGGGTAAGAAGGCCACCCCCATGCCGCTGCGCACCATGGCGGCAAGAAAGTCCCACTGGCTGGAGCGGGCCGCCACCGTGGGTGCAAAACCGCAGGCCTGGCAGCCCTGCTCCAGCCGCTCGCTGAGGGTGAAGGAGTGGGTGTAGAGCAAAAAGGGGGTCTGCTGCAGATCGGCCAGGGAGAGGGGGCCCGCCGGGGTCTCGGCCTGGCCGGGGAGTACCGCCAGCACAGGGTGCTCCGCCAGGGCCAGGCTCTGCAGCACCTCGCCGGAGCGGGTGGGCAGCATGGTCAGGGCCACATCCAGCTCGCCGTCGCTCACCGCCTGTTCCAGATGGCGGCCGCCGTACTCCACTATGCTGATCTCCACCTCCGGATAGCGCTGGCGGTAACGGCGGATCAAGGGGGCGTAGATCTGTCCCACCATGGGGGGGATGCCCAGGCGTAGCCGGCCGCGGCGCAGACTCCGTAGATCCGTCAGTTCGCTCTGCAGCTGGGCCAGCTCCGCCAGTATGCTCTGGGCACGAGCCAGCAGCAGGTGGCCCGCCTCAGTCAGCACAAAGCTGTGGCCCTGGCGATCCAGCAGGGGTTCGCCTATCTCCTCCTCCAGGCTGCGCACCATCTTGCTGATGGTGGGCTGGGTGACGCACAGCTGTTCCGAGGCGCGGGTGAAGCTTTGCTGGCGTACCAGCTCGACGAAGTAGCGCAGGGCGCGAATGTCCATGGGGTTAATCCATTCCTTATTGGCATAAAATTTATAATAAAAATTCATTTCAAGACTTATCTCGGCCTCCCTACACTGTGATCTACTTCACAAAGGGAGGCCCCATGGCCAAATTGCAACACCTGTGGCGCATCAGTGCGCAGATCGTCCTGCTGGCCGGGATCTGGCTGTTGGCGGACTGGGCGGTGCGCAGTTGGTCCCTGCCGTTGCCGGCCAATGTCACCGGCATGCTGGCGTTGTTGGCCCTGCTGCTGCTGGGCTGGGTGCGGGTGGAGTGGTTCAGTGCCGGCGCCGGCTGGTTGTTGGCGGAGATGCTGCTGTTCTTCGTGCCGGCGGTGGTGGCCGTGGTCAATTACGGTCGCCTGCTGCTGGACGACGGCTGGCGTATTGCCCTGGTGTTGCTGTTGAGTACCGCCATGGTGATGGCGGCCACCAGCCTGGTGGTGGATCGCCTGTATCGGCTGGAGCTCTGGCTGGCCCGGCGGAGCCGCCGCCATGCTTGAGTGGGGCCGGGGTGTGCTGTTCCTGTTGTTGACCGTGGCGCTCTACTACCTGAGCAAGGCCCTGTACCGCCGCTTTCCCCTGTTGCCGTTGACGCCCCTGTTGCTGACGCCGGCCCTGCTGGTGGCCGTGGTGCTGCTCAGTCATGTGAGCTATGCCGACTACATGGTGGAGTCCCACTGGCTGCTCTGGTTGCTGGGGCCCGCCACGGTCGCCTTTGCCGTCCCCGTCTACCTGCATCGCCAACTCATCCGCCGTCACTGGCTCTCTCTCACCCTGGGGGTGGCCACCTCTGTGCTGGTGGCGGTGAGCAGCACCGTCTGGCTGGCCCGCTGGCTGCACCTGTCGGATCTGCTGCAGCGCAGCCTGGCCATGCGCTCCATCACCACCCCCTTCGCGGTGGAGGCGACGCGGGCGGTGGCCGGCCAGGTGGATCTCACCGCCCTGTTCGTGGTCCTCACCGGGGTGATCGGCATGGCCATCGGTGAGGGGCTCTTGACCTGCATGATGATCCGCAGCCGCCTGGGCCGCGGCGCCGCCATGGGTGCCTCTGCCCACGGCGCCGGCACGGCCCGCGCCTACCAGATGGGACCCACCGAGGGGGTCATCTCCAGCCTGGTGATGCTGATCGCCGGGGTGATGACAGTGCTGCTTGCCCCTTGGCTTGGCCGCCTGTTCTGGTAGTCTCTTGCCATCTTTCTGCAATTATTCCGTCTGATCATTAAGTTATGTAAGCAAACGCCCGGGCCCAGTCCCGGGAATCGGCTATGCTGATGACCCAGGTTGGTCATCAATGTTAAGGGAATGATTTGATCCCCCTCCATCGTGCTCGTTCCGTCGTCTGGCAGGGTACCATCCTGGCCTGTCTGTTGGTCCTTTGGATCCTGGTGTGTCGCCTTCTGTCCATTCCTGTGCTGCCGGTGGATGAAACCCGCTATCTGTCGGTGACCTGGGAGATGTGGCAAAGCGGCCAGTGGTGGCTGCCCCTCATCAACGGCGAACCCTATGCCCACAAGCCGCCCCTGCTGTTCTGGCTGGTGGCGCTGGCCTGGCGCCTGTTGGGCGTCTCGGACCCGGTTTCCCTGCTGGTGGTGCCCCTGCTGGGATTGGGCAACCTCTGGCTGTTGACGGCCCTGGTGCGCCTGCTGGCTCCCAACCGGCTGCGTACCGCCTGGCGGGCGCCCCTGGTGCTGGCCAGCCTGTTGATCTGGCAGCTGTATTGCGCCGTCACCTTCTTCGATCAGCTGATGAGCCTGGGGGTGCTGGCCAGTCTCTACGCCCTGCTGCGCCATCAGGCCGGCGCGGGGCGGCGCTGGTTTTGGCTGGCGGGGTTGGCGATGGGCTGGGGCCTGCTGGCCAAGGGGCCCGTGTTGCTGGTGTATCTGGTGCCCCTGGTGCTGGGGGCGCGCTACTGGCTGCCCGGCCGCTGGTCCCGGGCGGGCTGGCTGAAGACGGCCGGCTTGGCCTTGCTGGTGGGCATAGTGGTGATCCTGTGCTGGGCGCTGCCCGCCGCCTGGTACGGCGGGGCCGCCTATGCCAAGCAGATCTTCTGGTCCCAGTCGGCGGGCCGGATGACGGACTCCTTCGCCCATGCCCGCCCCTTCTACTGGTATCTGGTGTTGCTGTTGCCCATGTTGCTGCCCTGGCCCCTGGTGTGGCGTTGGCGGCGACCTGTGATGTCGGATCCCCTGCTGCGCCTCGCCCTCTGGGGCCTGCTGCCGCAACTGCTGATCTTCAGCCTGTTTAGCGGCAAGCAACCCCATTATCTGTTGCCCTGCATGCCCTTTGTCGCCTTGGGGCTGAGCCAGCTGTTGCCCAAGCGGTTGCCTCGCAACTGGGGGCTGCTGGTGCTCTTGGGGCTGTTGGCGCTGGCGTTTGCCGTGCTGCCGGAGCTGATGACGCGGCTGTGGCATCAGGCCAGCGTGGCGCCCGCCTGGCGGGCATTGGCCTTGCTGCCCCTGGTCCTGTTGGCCTGGTTGTGGCACAGGCCCGGCTTTATCGCCACCGCGGTGGCGCTGCCGTTGTGTCTGGGGGCCGCCTTGTTGGCCATGGGGTCAGGCCTGCAGCGGCACTATGATCTGACGCCCATGGCCCGGGTCGTGGTGGCGGCCCAGCAGGCGGGCCAACCGGTGGCACACCTGGGCAAGTATCACGATCAGTTCCGCTATCTGGGGCGGGGCGAACAGCCGCTGACGGTGCTGGATCCGCCCCAGGTGGCCGCCTGGTTTGCCGACCATCCCGATGGCCTGCTGGTGCTGGATCGCAAGCGGCTCACGGCGGACTGGCTGGCGGCGGCCCGCTTTCACCAGCCCTATCGAACCCGTCACTATCTGTTGCTGGATCGGGCCGGCTGGCAGCGGTTGTTCCCCTGAGGTGGGGCTGTTCCGTGACTCAGCTGGAGCGCATAATGACAGGCTCACCAAGCCAGGGAACAAGAGGGGACGGTTATGGGGCGTTGGCGACATGCGGGCTGGTTGTTGTGCTGTTTGACGGGGGGCGCCTGGGCCTGCGCCGATGTGAATTGTTCTCCCCCCCTCGCCCTGCAGCTGGACGAGGGGCAGTGTGGCCTCACCGGCCTGCCGTTCCTGGCCGCCGATAACGATACCCGGGTCAACCTGGCGCTGTTGGCCGAGGCCGACGACCACTTCCTGTTGCCGGCGCAGCTGCCGGTCCCCTTCACCCTGGAACAGCTGGCTCCCGCGGTCGATGAGGACGGCGGAACCGATCGGCTGGCCGGATTGGCCCAGTCCCTGGGGGTCGCCGCCGAGCCGCTGGCCGAGGCCAAAGAGCGCAGCGACGGCTGGCTGGCCGGTCGCTGCAGCCTCAATCGACTGAGTACCACCGAACCCTTTCTGACGGCCTTGCAACAGGATGCCACCCTGCCGGCGACGACGCGCCAGACGCTGGCGGAATCCCGCATCGCCATGGTGGGCCTGTGTCAGGCCGACACCCTGCCCAGCCTGCAGGATCTGCCCGACGAGGGGGGGGCGGCCCCCTATGCCGACTACCTGCGGGGGGCCCGGGCCTTCTACCTTGCGGACTTTGACGAGGCGGACCGCCTGTTTGCCCTGTTGGCTGACCAGCCTGCCGGCTGGCTGGCCGAGACCGCCCGCTACCTGCAGGCGCGGGTGGCCCTCAACCGGGCCCAGGTCAGCGCGGCGGACGAGTATGGTTTCTACGACCTGAGCCGGGTGGATAAGGCCGCCCTGCAGCAGGCCTGGCAGCGGTTGGATGCCTACCTGGCAGCCTATCCCCAGGGGCGGTACGCCGACTCGGCTCGCGGTCTCTACCGGCGGGTGGCCTGGCTGCTCGGCGACGAGGCGGCCCTGGGCGGCCAGTATCTGGCGCGCCTGCAGCAGGGCAGCGTGCCCTTCAGTCTGTTCGACGAGATCGACAACAAGCTGCTGGCCGCCCCGGACAAGCCCATGACGGCGCCGCCCTTCATCCTGGTGCAGGATCTGCGGCTGATGCGGGCCATCTCCGAGTGGGAGACCCGTTGGCAGCCACTGAACAGCGATCAGCTGGCGGCCCAGCAGGGCGTCTTTGCCGGTGCCGGCTGGCAGCCTTACTGGGACTATCTGCAGCTGGCGCAACGCTACTATGTGCAACAGGATCTGGCCGGGGTGCTGAGCCTCACCGAGCAGACGCCGGCCCAGCTGCCGCCGCTGTTGCAGTTCAGCCGCCAGATGCTGCGGGGCATGGCCCTGATGGGCCTCGCCCGCTGGCCTGAGGCCGAACGCCACTGGCGGCAACTGCGTCGGGGTGGCGTCTCCGCCGCCCAGGGCAAGCTGCTGGATCTGGCCCTGGCCATGACCCTGGAGCGGGCGGACCAGCTCGACAGCCTGTTTGCCGCCGATGGCGGCCTCGCGGAGCCCCTGCTGCGTGAGCCCCTGTTGCGCTACAGCGCCGCGGCGCCCCTGCTGCGCCAGCTGGCCCAGAACAAGCAGCTGCCTCGCGCCCAACGCAATACCGCCCTGTTCACCCTGCTCTACAAGGATCTGACCCGCGGCCATTACGCCGACTTCTTGCAGGACAAGCGCCTGATCGGCCCGGCCTTGGGTCAGGAGCCCTTCTCCTTCACCGCCTTCGGCAAGCTGCCCCGGCCGGACGGCTATGCCTGCCCGGCGCTGGACGAGACGGTGGCCAGCCTGGCCAAGGCGACGAATCCAAGGGCGCTTAATTGCCTGGGGGATCTGCTGTTGCAGCAGGGCTGGGACGACAGCCCCCTGGGGGTCAAGCCGGATGCCAGCGTGCTGGGGGGCGCGCCGGATCGCTTCGCCGGTGTGCCCCAAGGGCGCCTGAGTGGGTATCGCCAGGTGATCGCCGATCAGCAGGCGCCGGCGGAAGATCGCAGCTATGCCCTCTATCGCGCCATCAACTGCTTCGCCAGCAGTGGCTACAACCACTGTGGCAGTGAAGACATTCCCAAGACCGAGCGTCAGGCCTGGTTCCAGACCCTCAAGGGGACTTACGGCAAGACCCGCTGGGCGGCCAAGCAGAAGTATTACTGGTGAGGTGGCTGGCGTGTGGCCTGCTGCTGTTGGCGCCATCCCTGGCGGCCGCCACCGTTTCGGCAGAGCACTACCAGGCCTTCTGGCTGTGGGCCGGGGTGCGACCCCAGCCGGTGCTGGCCCAGGCGCAAACCCTCTATCTGCTGCAGGGCGAGGTGCGGCGGGACGGTGGCTTGGTGGCCCTGGGCCCGCCGGTTTCCTCCTTGAAATTTCCCCGGCTCTGGCTCAGCTACCGGGTGCAGACCCTGGCCTGGTCCCCCGGCGTGATGCGGGATCTGCTGCGCCAGCGGGCCGCCTGGCAGGCGGCGGGCAATCCGGTGATCGGGCTGCAGATCGACTTCGATGCGGGTACCGCCGACCTGGCGGACTATGCCGCCTTCTTGCGCCACCTGCGGGTCGAGCTGCCGGACGATTGTCGGTTGAGCGTCACGGGCTTGCTGGATTGGAGTGCCAACGGTGAGGTGGCGGTACTCAATGGCTTGGCGGGTACTGTGGATGAGCTGGTGGTGCAGACCTACCGCGGGCGCCAGACCGTCACCGGCTATCAAGCCTATCTGCCGCCCTTGCTGCGTCTGACGCTGCCGTTCAAGCTGGGTCTGGTGCAAGGGGGGGAGTGGGAGCCGGCCTGGCAGCAGCGCCTGGCCGAACTGCCCAACTACCGGGGGGAGGTGGTGTTCCTGCTCAACCCGTCTGCTGCCTGATCCGCCAGGCGGCTCTGTTCACGGATCCAGGCCACGGCCGCCGCCTCGTCGGGCAGCACGGCGCATTTTAGTCCGGCCTGCCGATAGATGGTTTCCCAAAAATTCTTCTGCAGGGCGCGGGCCTGCGGGTTGCGCAGCTCGATGGCGGTGCAGCAGCGCCCTTGTGCCATTTGGGCTCGGGCGGCGCGGATCAACCGTTCTGTGGCGTCTTGCGTCATCAGCGCCTCGCCCATGACCACCAGATGCACCCCCCAATGACGGCAGCTGAGCTTGGCGATGGCCTGCCGCATCTCCTGTTGATACGCCTTCACCAGTTCCTCATTGCTGCTTTCCGCCACAAAGATGCGCAGAAAATCACCATGGCATTCGATGGCGTAAAAACCGTGCTGTTGGGCTTGCTTGGTCGGGATCATGGCCTGTTCGTCGCTAAGAGACTCATTGTGCTCAGCCTAGCGGATCGCGACGGGCTTTGCAGCCGGGTGCCGCGGTAAAACGCCGCCTTGGCTAGGGCAGGGGCTGGCCGCGGGCCGTCTGGTAGAGCTGGTACCAGGTTTCCCGGCTCAGCATGATTTCCTGGGCTTGGCCGAAGGCCCGCAGCCGATCTCCCTGGCGGCACTCCACCACCGGCTGTATGCCCGCCGGGTGACGCAGCAGCCAGGCCAGCACCAGGGTTTCCGGCAGGCAGTGATAGTCGGTGGCCAGCTGGTTGAGCAGGCGGCAGATGGGGGCTGTGTGGGGCAGGGCGCCGGGGCCGCCGCTGAAGCGACCCTGGGCCAGACTGTGGGCGGCCTGCAGCTGAATGCCGTGGCGCTGGCAGTAGATCAGGGTCTCCTGACCGGCGCCGTGGCCGGGCAGATCCGCCTCCAGCCAGCGGCGCTGGCCCAGGCTCATCTCCTGTTGCAGCACCAGGGGGGGCTCCGGCAGGAGTTGCTGCAACCAGGCCAGTTGGGTGGCCTGCAGGTTGACCGCCCCCAGCAGCCGGACCTTGCCGGCCTGCCGCAGCCGGTACCAGGCTTCAAGCAGCTCCTCCGGCTCCATCAGGGGGTCGGGTCTGTGCAGCAGCAGAATATCCAGGTAATCGGTGTGCAGCCGCTCCAGGCTCAGCTCCACGCTTTGGATCAGGTGACGGGCGCTGAGATCGTAGCGACGGCAGTGATCGGCCTCTTCCGGTACCAGGCCGCACTTGGTCTGCAGGATAAATTGTTGGCGTAGGGTGGGTTGGCGGCGAAACAGCTCCCCCAGCACCTGCTGGCTCTTGCCGTGATGGTCGCTGTCGGCCTGATCCAGCTGGCGCAGACCGCAGGCGAGCGCCGCCTCCAGCAGCACCTCGGCCTGCTGCACCGCCCGGCGCAGCAGGGGCGTCTGTTCGCCATCGGCACCCAGACTCCGGCAGCTCAGGACGAGCCGACTGGCGGAGGGCAGGCGCAGCTGGAGGGGAAACGTCATGGGCGCTCCTGGACTGGGTATCCGTCAAGACTAGACCCAGGATCCGCGCCTTCGCCAGTCAGGCGGGCTCCCCCGTTGGGGGGAGCCAGATGAGCTTAGTGCTTGGACAGATCCACCAGGGGTTTCTCCACCTGCTGGGTGGCTTGCTTGCCCTGGATACGGGCCACCTCGGCCAGGGCCTGGCGGGTATCATCGGCGCTGCGCAGCAGGGTGTAGCTCAGGTCGAACGACTTGGTCTCACCCGGCTGTATGGTGGGGACCAGACCCAATGGGCGCTGATATTTGGTGTTGTAGGCGTAGCTGGTGCCCGGCTCTATGCCGGTGACATAGCCCTGCTGCTTGGTGTCCGTGTTCTTCCACAGGGTCAGCACCGGCAGCTGCTTGACGTTGTAGCCCACCGCGACCCCCAGGTTGCCGGCCTTGTTGTGCAGCACCGCCAGGCTGTGGCCCTGGGCATCGCCGATGGGCTTGAGGTTGAAGACCATCTCGTCATAGTCCTTGGTGGGTCCCTGGTAGGTCTGCCAGCCCTTGAGCCCGGCCTTGGCATAGTCGTTGAACGGTGAGATCTCGCTGGCGGCGGCGGTCACCTGGGCGCCTTCCTCCAGGATGGGGGTGCCGAAGTTGCTGTGGTAGATGATCTGGTATTCGTCGGCGTAGTCGGCCTGGTTGGTCAGCCGATCATGGATCTCGAAGGTGCGGCTGCCGGGGGTGACGCTCAGCTCGGTGAGGGTGGTGAGGTTGGTCTTCTTGAAGGTGTGTTCGGCCACCATACCCTGCACGTGGATAGTGTGGGGGGCGGCATCGTCGATGATCACCTTCACCGTGCTGGCGGGAGTGTTCTGGGCGCGGCCGTGCAGGCTCAGCAGCTGGCCGTTGTCGTCCACCCCGGGGTGGCCGGTCCATTCATAGCCGCAGCGCACCATCATCTCGTTGAAGCCATCCAGCCAGCCCAGGCCGTTGCGGCTCTCCAGATCGATGAAGGCCGGGTTGACGATCTCCTTCACCGGGGAATCCCAGCCCAGGCGCAGGTCGCCGCTCTTCACCTGATAGATGCCCATGCCGCGGGTGGGCACCAGGGTGATCTCCATGACGCCGTTGTTCACCACCAGCACGTCCACCCCTTCCTGCTTGCCACCGTGCAGGCGGCGCTTCTCCAGGCGGAAGGCGGTGTCGGTCTTGATACCCAGGCTCTGGCTGCTGACCTGCCAGTTGCCCACATCCTGGCCGCTGCTGGACTCGGTGAGGACGAATTCCACCGCCTGGGCGGAGACAGTGGTTAATGCCAGCAGCACGGCGGCGGCTATGGGTTTGATCATGATTTGGCTCCTTTCATCGTGGTTTTGTTTGGCTGAATCGTTACAGCTTACGATGAAAACGCTATCGGATGGTGAGCGTGGGGAGCAAGGTGGCCAGACTGCTTATGTGAGTCAGCAGGAACAAAAAGCCGCCTCGCGGCGGCTGAAATGGGGGCTGAATCCCAGCCCCGAGTGGGGCCTGATGGCCTTACAGCGGCAGGAGGTGGCGATCGTTGATGGCCACCACCTTGTCGACGCGGCGGCGGTATTTCTCTTCGTCCGCCAGATAGTCGGTGGTCAGCCAGACCCGGACGATTTCCAGGGCGATGGCGGAGCCGATCAGCTTGCCGCCCAGGCAGAGCACATTGCTGTTGGAGTGGGAGCGGGCCAGGCCGGCACAGAAGGGATCCTGGCAGACGGCGGCATAGACGCCGTGGATCTTGTTGGCAATCATGGCGCTGCCATAGCCCACCCCGTCCACGAAGATGCCGCGATCCACCTGGCCGCGCCCCACCGCCAGGGCGGCCGGGTAGATGCTGTCCGGTAGATCGAAGGGATCGCTGCTGTGGGTGCCGAAGTCTTCCAGGCTGTGGCCTTGGGCCTGCAGCCAGGCGGCGATCTCCAGCTTGAGGGGCAGGCCGGCGTGATCCGAGGCCAGGGCGATCTTCATGGGGTTGTCTCCTTGTCAGGCGGCGCGCACGTTCAGCAGCCGCGGAATGATGTGCAGGCCGGTGCGGTAGTCTCGCCCGATGGCGTCGATGGCCAGCTCCAGCGCCTGCTCGGCGATGAGGGGGAACTGCTGGGGCAGGGCGTTTACCTTCACCGGCAGGAAGTCCAGCAGGCGGTTGTCGCCGAAGGTGGCCAACCGGGTACGGGCCAATAGCTCGGGGTGGGGCGCCAGCTCGTCCAGCACCCCTTCCAGCAGCACGTAGGCGGTGGTGAGTATGGCCTCCGGCAGGCGGTCGTCCGCCAGCCATTGGCGGCACAGGGCGGCCCCGGCCTCCCGGCTGAAGTGGTCGCCGTAGCCGCACTGCGGGGTCAGCTGGGGACAGGATTGGGCGATGGCCTCACGGAAGCCCTGTTCCCGCAGGCGGGAGATATTGATGTCCGGCACGGCGCCGATGAGGCCTATGCTGGCGGGGGCGGGCTGTAGCAGGGAGCGGGTCAGCTGGCTGGCGCCGTCGTGGTCCTCGCTGATCACCGAGGCGAAGCGCTGCTCGTCCAAGGCCCGGTCGATGGCGATGATGGGCAGGCCCTTGCTCTGGAAGCTGTGATAGAAGTCGTCACCTGGGGGCAGCACGCTGGAGACCAGCAGGGCGTCGATGCGGCGAGCCGTCAGGGTTTCCGCCAGGGCGCGCTCGGTGGCGGGGTCATCGTCGGAACAGGCCAGGATCAGCTGAAAGCCGCGGCGGCGGGCGCCCGCTTCCAGCAGCTTGGCCAGCTTGGCGTAACTGTGGTTCTCCAGATCCGGCAGTATGTAGCCCAGCAGCTTGCTGCTGCCCAGGCGCAGGGCGGTGGCGGCCTGATCGGGGCGGTAGTTGTACTGCTCCACCACCGCCATCACCTTGGCCTGGGTCTTCTCGCTGATCCTGTGTTCGGCTGCCTTGCCGTTGATCACATAGCTGGCGGTGGTGCGGGAGACCCCGGCCAGACGGGCCACTTCTTCCAGTTTCATGACAAACTCCGACTCATTCCGGACGGGTGACTAAAATAATTGTGCGCCACCTCAAACTCTCGTTCGATTATACCGAAGCATGGCTTGCTGATAAAGCTGAAACGATCCAGCATTAAGGCTGAATCGATTAATTGATATGGCGTGCCCACCGGATGGTAGGCCGTCCCAAGCGGATCATGAGGTAGACCCATGTTGAAAGTGCAGGCTCAAGACATTCATCTGGCCACCGGCGCCGCCGACAAGCAGGCGGCCATTCGCCTGGTGGCCGGCCAGCTGGCCGAGGCCGGCCTGGTGGCCGCCGGCTACGTGGACGGCATGCTGCGTCGTGAACAGCAGACCTCCACCTACCTGGGCAATGGCATCGCCATTCCCCATGGCACCACGGACACCCGGGATCAGGTCCAGCAGACCGGGGTGCGGGTGGTGCATTTTGCCGACGGGGTGGACTGGGGCAACGGCCAGGTGGCCCACGTGGTCATCGGCATCGCCGCCCAGTCCGACGAGCACCTGGGCATACTGCGGCAGCTGACCCATGTGCTGGGGGATGAGTCCCTGGCGCCCAAGCTCAAGGCCTGTCGGGATGCCGACGAACTGGCGGCCCTGCTCAATGGCGGTCAGCGTGCCCAGCCCCTGCTGTTTGGCGAGGAGACCCTGCTGCTGGACTTTCCGGCCCGGGATCGGGTGAGCCTGCAGGCCGCCGCCGCCGGTCTGCTGCACAACGCCGATGCCATCGACACCGCGGCCCTGGCGGGCCTCATCAGCCAGACCCCAGTACACCTGGGGGGCGGCCTCTGGTCCCTCTCCTGGGCCCAGGGGGTCAAGCGTACCGCCGTGGCCCTGGTGCGGCCGGCCCAGGCCCTGAGCCAGGACGGCACGCCTGTGCGCGGCCTGCTGCTGTTTGCCGCCAAAGATGCCCAGCACAAGCCGGTGCTGGATTGCCTGCTGGCCCTGCTGGACAAGCAGCAGCAGGACAAGCTGTGGAGCGCCGATGGGGCTGCTCTGGTGAAGCTGCTCTCCGAGCCGGCGCTCGACGGGGTGGCCAAGGTGTTCACCGTCACCAATCCCCACGGCCTGCACGCCCGGCCCAGTGCCGTGCTGGTGAAGGCGGTGAAGGAGTTCAACAGTCAGATCTGGGTCAGCAACCTGGATGGTGACGGCAAGCCGGTCAACGCCAAGAGCCTGATGAAGGTGGTGAGCCTGGGGGTGCGTCACGGTCACCGTCTGGCCTTTACCGCCCAGGGCAGCGATGCCGAGGCGGCCATCAGCCAGATCGGCCAGCTGATCGCCGACGGGCTGGGTGAGGGGAGCGCGGCATGAACCCGGTATTGCTAACCATCACCCTGAATCCGGCGCTGGATCTCACCGGCCAGCTGGCACAGCTGCAGCGCGGCGCCGTGAACGTCATGACCCAGGGCAACCTGCATCCGGCGGGCAAGGGCATCAATGTGGCTCGGGTGCTCAAGGATCTGGGGGGCCAGGTGCAGGTGAGCGGCCTGCTGGGGGCCGACAACCAGGGTGAGTTCCAGCAGCTGTTTGTCGCCGAGGGGTTGGAGGATCACTTCCAGGTGGTGTCGGGTGCCACCCGCATCAACGTCAAGCTGGTGGAGGCGGACGGTGAGGTCACCGAGCTGAACTTCCCCGGTATCGAGGTGGACGAGGCGGCCATCGATCGTTTGCAGCAACATCTGCTGGCTCTGGCGGCTCGGGCGGATCTGCTGGTGGTGGCCGGCAGCCTGCCCCGGGGCCTGAGCCCGGCGCGGGGTGCCGAGCTGGTGCGCGCCCTGGTGGCGGTGGGCAAGCCGGTGCTGTTTGACAGCAGCAAAGCGGCGCTCACCGCGGGGCTCGCGGCCGGCCCCTTCCTGGTGAAACCCAATGAACATGAACTGGCCGAGTGGGCCGGTCGGCCCCTGGCAGGCCGTGAGGAGCTGATGGCCGCCGCCGAGGCGCTGCAGCACCAGCACGGCATCCACCATGTGGTGGTGTCCCGCGGCGCCGATGGCGTGCTGTGGCGGGCCGGCGAGCAGTGGTGGCGGGCTCAGCCACCGCGCATGACGGTGGTGAGTACCGTGGGGGCGGGTGACTCCATGGTGGCCGGACTGGCCTGGGGCCTGGCCCAGGGCTGGTCCATTGAGCAGACCTTGCGTTTGGCCTCGGCGGTGTCGGCGTTGGCCGTCACCCAGGTGGGCGTCGGGGTAAAGGACAAGGCGGTGCTGGAGGCCATGCAGGCCCGCATCGACGTGGAACAACTTGCGTGACAAGCGTTGAGGATAAACAGATGAAGGTAGCGATCATTACCACCTGTCCCACCGGGATAGCCAACAGCATCATAGCGGCCGGCTTGCTGGAGAAGGCCGCCGGTGCCCTGGTCTGGGAAGCCCAGATCGAATGCCACAGCATGGTGGGTGAGCAGCGTCGGCTGACCCGCGAGGAGATCGAGGCCGCCGAGCTGGTGGTGGTGACCGGGGACGGCGCCGACATGGGCCGCTTCGCCGGCAAGCTGCTGTACCAGGCGCCCACTGCCCAGGTGCTGGCGAACCCGCAAGACTTCCTGCAGCAGGCCAAACTGGCGGCCAAGCCCTATGTCTACGTGGCCCAGGCCGCCGTGGCCAAGCCGACCGCCGGGGTGCAGCGCATCGTCGCCATCACCGCCTGCCCCACAGGTGTGGCCCACACCTTCATGGCCGCCGAAGCCATCGAGGAAGAGGCAAAGAAGCGCGGTCACTGGGTCAAGGTGGAAACCCGCGGCTCCGTGGGCGCCAAGAATGCCCTCACCGCCGAGGAGATCGCCGCCGCGGATCTGGTGGTGATTGCCGCCGACATCGAAGTGGATCTGGCCCGCTTCGCCGGCAAGCGACTGTACAAGACCAGCACTGGGGCCGCGCTGAAGAAGACCGCCCAGGAGCTGGATAACGCCTTCGCCACCGCCACCGTCTGGCAGGCCGACAGCAAGGCGGCCGCCGGCGCGCCGGCCAAGGCCGAACGCACCGGGGTCTACAAGCACCTGATGACCGGGGTCTCCCACATGCTGCCCCTGGTGGTGGCCGGTGGTCTGTGTATCGCCCTCTCCTTCATCTTCGGCATCGAGGCCTTCAAGCAGGAGGGCACTTTGGCCGCCGCCCTGATGAAGATCGGCGGCGCCTCCGCCTTCGCCCTCATGGTGCCTGTGCTGGCGGGTTACATCGCCTTCTCCATCGCCGACCGTCCCGGTCTGGCGCCGGGCCTGATCGGCGGCATGCTGGCCAGCTCCCTGGGTGCCGGCTTCCTGGGCGGTATCGTGGCCGGTTTCCTGGCCGGTTACAGTGCCAAGCTGGTGGCGGACAAGGTCAAGCTGCCCCAGACCATGGAGGCGCTCAAACCCATCCTCATCATCCCGCTGGTGGCCTCGCTCATCACCGGTCTGGTCATGATCTACGTGGTGGGTGGCCCTGTTTCCGCCGCCATGACCGGTCTGACCAACTTCCTGCAGAACATGGGCTCCGCCAACGCCATCCTGCTGGGCATCCTGTTGGGCGCCATGATGTGCTTCGACCTGGGTGGGCCGGTGAACAAGGCGGCCTACACCTTCGGCGTCGGATTGCTGGCCTCCCAGTCCTATCTGCCCATGGCCGCCATCATGGCCGCCGGCATGGTGCCGCCGATGGGCATGGGGCTGGCGACCCTGCTGGCCCGCAGCAAGTTCACCGAGTCTGAGCGGGAAGGTGGCCTGGCGGCCATGGTGCTGGGGCTGTGCTTCATCTCCGAAGGCGCCATTCCGTTTGCCGCCCGGGACCCCATGCGCGTCATCCCCTGCACCATGCTGGGGGGCGCAGTGACCGGGGCCCTGTCCATGTGGTTCGGTGCCAAGCTGATGGCACCCCATGGCGGTCTGTTTGTGGTGCTGATCCCCAACGCCATCAGCCCTGTGTTCCCCTACCTGCTGGCCATTGCCGTGGGTACCGCGGTGACCGGTGTGCTGTATGCCCTGCTCAAGCCACGGGAGAGCGTTGCCACCAACGGTGCCGCCCTGGCGTAACGATTCCCTTGTTTCAGGTGTGCTTCCTGACCCGGCTTCGGCCGGGTTTTTTCTGTCTGGCACTTTTTGGCGCCAAGCCGGTATAGTGAAGACGTGTCGAATCGAAGGAGAAACGTGCATGAGAGCCCTGCTGCGTAAGCTGGCCCTGGGGTTGCTGGTCTGTCTGCTGGTGATGTCCGGCATCTGGCTGGACTTTTACCTGCCGGAGAAGAGCATCACCACCATCACAGGGGTGGAGGTGAAGCGGGTGGACAAGGATGGCCCCATCGGCAAGGAAAACCCGGCGGATGGTCCCACCACGGATGTCTACTATCTGTACACCGTGTCGGCGGGCGAGAAGGTGCGGGTATTCCGCAATGAGGACACCGGCTGGAGCTTCCCCTTCTACTTCAAGTTCAATTCCGCCGACGTGCAGGCGCGGGCCAAGGCGCTGGAATTCGAGAAGGGGTTGGCGCGCATCACCTCCTACGGCTGGCGCTTGAACATGTTTTCCTGGTTTCCCAATGTGACCAAGGTGGAGCGGGTGGAGAGCGCGGATGCCTCCACCTTCAGTTTCTTCCGTTGGCTGGGCTTTGGCCTCTGGCTGCTGTGCTGGGGCTGGATCGCCCGGCTGGTGTGGCGCAGTGACTGGGCTTGGCCGGATGCGGAAGTGTAAACATTGACGGACGCGGCTTGCCGCAGGAGGTGGACATGACCCTACACGAACTCAAGGCCCTGTATGAACAGGAGCAGCTTAGCCAGGCGCTGGTAGTGTTCGATCTGCTGAGCCGAGGCTGGATCGTCGATTTCAAGGATGAGCAGGGTCGCGTCTACGAGCTGACAGACACCTATGGCTGTCGCGCCAGCTTCGAGACCGAGATGGGGGCCGAGGAGGCGGTGCGGCGCATCGGCGACTGCCCCATCCAGATCGACAAGCATCAGCGGCTGATCGAGCCCTGATGCCGCCCCTAGCGGGGCAGCAGCAGGGAGGTGGGGGCCAGGTAGAGGCCCAGCCCACCGATGATCAGCACCAGACCACCCAGCAGGGCCAGCCCTTGGCCCAGTTTGGGTAACAGCCCCTCGGCGTGTCGGTTGCCCCGGCTCAAGGCCAGCGCCAGCTGGCGGGCCTGGCGGCTCAGCAGCGCCAGGGCGCTCACCGTCAGGGCTGTGCCGGCCGCCATGGCCAGGGTGGCCAGGGCACCCAACCAGAACTGCTGCAACACCTTGGCCAACACCAGCAACAGCAAGGCACCGCTACAGGGGCGTAGCCCCATGGCCAGCAGGAGCCCGGCTCGGGTCTGCCAGCTTGGCGAACCATTCAGCTGGTCGGCCTGGGGCACATGCTGATGGCCACAGCCGCAGTCGGCCTGGGGGCGTGGCCGTAGCAGCAACTCTCCCTGGTGCCGTAAGGGCCGCAAGGCGTGGATTGCCGGTGCGACCAGCGGTTTGCGCTGCCAGAGTGCGCGCAGGGCACGCCAGGCAATCCAGGCCCCCAATCCCATCACCAGCAGGTAGCTGGCTTTCTCCAGGCCGACGCCCACCCCCTGGGCTTGGCGGGCGGAGAGATCCAGCAGCCAACCGCCCAGTCCGATGAGCGCTATGGCCACCAGGGCCTGCAGCAGGGCGGCGCCCACCGACAGGCGGATGGCCTGGCCCAGGCGGCTGGGGTGGGTGGCCAGGTAGGTGCTGAGCACCAGCTTGCCATGGCCGGGTCCGGCGGCATGGCAGACGCCGTAGCCGAAGCTCAAAGCCAGCAGCGCGAGGACGGTACTGGGTTGCCAGCTCTGGGCGCTGCGCAGCAACTGCCCCAGCTCCCGCTGAAAGCCCAGCTGCAGGCGCGCCAGCTCAAAACGCAGACCGGGCCAGGCCTGCCAGAGCCAAGCCCCCAACCCGGCCAGGGCCAATAACAGCAGCAGACGCGGCCAGTGACGGTGAATGAAGGCGGTCATGGGGTGACGTCTCCTTGGCAATGCAGGCTGATCCATTCGGCAAATACCTCACCTAGACCTTCGTCCCCTTGCTGGTTGATATCCAGATTGCTGGCGTATTCGATGTCCTTATCGCTGGGGTTGGGTACGTGATAGATGGCCTTGCAGTGGGTGGCGCCCGGCCCCTCCAGCTGGATGGCCTCGGGGGCATGGTGGGACATGTCGATGTAATAGGTGCTGTCGTAGATGGCGTAGTCCAGCGTCTGGCCGGTCAAGTCCACGGGCTTGGCCAAGGGCAGGGTGAAATCCAGTTTCAGCTGGCCCTGGAACAGGCTGTAGCGAAAGTCGCTGACCGGGCCAAAGGTGGGGGCAGGGTTTCTGCCACGAAAGTGCAGCAGATAGTGCCCCTCTTTGAGGGTGGCCTGACTCTGCTTGGCCAGATCGGCCAAGAAGGCCTGGCTCGGCTTGCCCTTGGCGTCGTCCAGCACGGTGGCGGAGTAGAACTCGTCAAACAGCCAACTGAGTTTAAAAGCGAACAGCCGTCCCTGGGCGTCTATCTGGGGGCGGCTGATCATATCTATCCAGCTGTGGGGGTGGCTCCAGGCCGGGGAGAGGCTCCCCAGCCAGAGGGCCAGCGCCCAGAAGCGACGGCGTTGAATCACTGTTGTTCCATGGCCTTGAGCAGAGTGCTCAGATTATGCCGCAGCAGGCTCAGGGTGTCAGGTGCCTCGCCATCGGCCGGTGACAGGGCATCGGAGTAGAGGCTGCCACCGGGCTGCACACCGGTTTCCCGGGCGATCTGCTCAATGAGCCGCGGGTCGCTGATGTTTTCCACGAACAGGGCCTTGATGTGCTCCTGCCGGATCTGGCGAATGAGCTTGCCCACGTCGGCGGCCGAGGCTTCCGCCTCCGTGTTGATCCCTTGGGGCGCCAGCAGGCTCAGATCATAGGCCTGGGCCAGGTAGCCAAAGGCATCGTGGGAGGTGATGGCACGGCGTTGCTGGGCGCTCAGGGCGGCAAAGCGCGGGCGGTATTCACCATCCAGCGCCTTGATCTGGCGGACATAGGCCTCGGCATTAGCCTGGTACTGGCTGGCATGCTCCGGGTCCAGCTGGCTCAGGCCGCTGGCGATGTTGTTGACGTAGACGATGACATTCTCCGGATCGTTCCAGGCATGCGGATCGATACCGTCATGGTGGTGATGCCCCGCCTCTTCCTTTCCGTCGTGCTCGTGTTCGTGTTCCTCAGTGCCATCTTCCTCTTCCGCCATGGCGCGGGCCTTGATGCCCTGGCTGGCGACGACCTCGGCGCCTTTGAAGCCGGAGGCCTGGGACAGGCGATCCAGCCAGCCTTCAAAGTGCAGGCCATTGCTCACCAGCAGCTTGGACTGGCTCAGGGTGCGCACATCCTGCGGGCTGGGCTGGTAGACGTGGGCATCGCCGTTGGGGCCCACCAGGCTGTGCACCGCGACCTGCTCACCACCGACCTGCTTGACCAGGTCCCCCAGTATGCTGAAGGTGGCGGTGACCGGAATGGGTGCGGCGAAGGCGGGGGCCGCCAGCAGCAACAGGCTGCATAGCCCCAGGCGCAGACGGGACGGGGAATACGATGAGTGAATCATGTTAAGCCTCCAGATGACGACGACGGATCAGGCGGGGCAACAGGCCCCCCTGACCGCCAAGTAGCAGGGAGACGGCATAGCCGACCCCCAGGCTGAGAATGATGGTGGGGCTGGTGGGCCAGCCCTGGTAATAGGAGAACAGCAGGCCGCTGATGCAAGCGAGCAGGGCCAGCACGGCACTGCCCAGCAGCAGCAGGCCCAGGCGACGGGTCCAGTAACGCATGGCGGCCCCAGGCAGTATCATCAGGCCGACGGACATCAAGGTGCCCAGGGCGTGGAAGCCGGCGATGAGGTTCAGCACCGCCAGCAACAGGAAGCCCAGGTGTACCCAGCTGCCGGCCCGGCTGACGCTGGCCAGGAAGTCTGGATCCAGGCACTCCAGCACCAGGGGGCGGTAGATCCAGGCCAGTCCCAGCAATGTGATGGTGGAGATGCCCCCCAGCAGCCAGAGGGCCGCATCGTTGAGGGCCAGGGTCGAGCCGAACAGCACGTGCAGCAGATCCACACTGCTGCCATGGGTGGAGATGAGCAGCACCCCCAGGGCCATGGAGATGAGGTAGAAGGCCGCCAGGCTGCTGTCTTCACCGCTTTGTGTATGGCGGGACACCAGGCCGGAGAGCACCACCACCAGGCCGCCGGCCACCAGGCCACCCAGGGTCATGGCCTCCACCGACAGGCCGGCCACCAGATAGCCCACCGCCGCGCCGGGCAGGATGGCGTGGGACATGGCGTCGCCGGTGAGGCTCATGCGCCTGAGCATCAGGAAGACGCCGATGGGCGGGGCGCTCAGGCAGAGGGCCAGGCAGCCGGCCAGGGCCCGCTGCATGAATTGAAATTCGCTAAAGGGATTGATGAACCAGTCCAGCAACATGGCTTACTCCGGGGTTCGCAGACAGAAGGCGGCATCGGGATCCGGGCCGGCATGCAGGGTTCGCGCGCGGTTGAGATTCTCCTGGGTCAGCACGCCGTCGGTGGCGCCCCAGGCGATGCATTCCCGCGCCAGCAACAGGGTCTGGGAGAAGTGACGGCGCACCTGCTCCAGGTCGTGGATCACCGCCAGTACCGTCTTGCCTTGGGCCTGCCACTCTTCCAGTAGGTCCAGCAGGTCTTCGGCGGTCTGGTTGTCGATGGCGCTGAAGGGCTCATCCAGCAGCATCAACTGGGCATCCTGCAGCCAGAGGCGGGCAAACAGCGCCCGCTGCAGTTGGCCGCCGGACAAGGCATCCAGGTTGGCCTCCGCCAAGCGCTCCAGCCCCACCCGTTCCAGGGCGGCGGCGACCCCGAGTCGCTGGGCCCTGGGCAGGCGGCCGAACAGGCCACAGTGGCGCCACAATCCCATGGCCACCGTCTCCTGCACGCTGATGGGGAAGCTGCGATCGATCCGGCTCTGCTGGGGCAGATAACCGATGGCCTGCCGCGGTACGGCACAGGTGACCTTGCCGGTGAGGGGCTTGAGCTGACCCAGAATGCCCTTGAGCAGGGTGGATTTACCGCCGCCATTGGGGCCGACCACCGCCAGCAGGCTGCCATGGGGGATGTGGCCGTGCAGATGATGCAGGGCCGGGTGGCGATCATAGCCCAGGGTCAGGTTGTCAAACTGCAGCACCGGCGCCTCCCATGGCTAGCAGCAGGGCCAGCCAGAGCAGGGCGATGAGCCCCAGGGCCAACAGGGTGCGCAGCAGGGCGCCGGTAAGCAAAAGGGAACGCAACGACATGAAAAGGGTCCGTCAGTATCAAGGCGCGTTATGTTATAACATAACATTTTGACTTGGCAATCCGCTGATTGCCGTTAAAATGACCCCTTGAATTGATTCCCGCCGAGGTGGTTCATGTCTGATACCCATGGCTGTTGTGGCCACCAGACCGCCAAGCTGACGCCCAATCGTCAGCAGGTGTTGCAGCAGTTGGAGGGCAGTCCGCGGCCCTTGAGCGCCTATGAGTTGCTGGATAGGTTGAAGACGGAAGGGATCGTCTGGCAGCCGCCCACGGCCTATCGCGCCCTGGATTATCTGGTGAGCGTGGGGCTGGTGCACTATCTGCAGTCGGTGCAGAAGTATGTGGCCTGCCCGCGACGGGGCTGCGATCACTATGCCCAGCTGTTGATCTGCGTGCGCTGTAGTCAGGTGCAGGAGTTGCCGCTGCCGGTCCCCCTGTTGACCTTGTTACGGTCCCAGGCGGCGGAGCAGGCCTTCACGCTGTTGCCCCAGATGCTGGAGCTTAAAGGGGTCTGCGCCCAATGCTCGGTGGCCGAAACGACGACGGCACCCTGAGGGTGCCGTCTGGTTTGGTAAAAATGCTTAGCGCTTGCTGCCGATGAGGGAGGAGATGAGCTGCTGATTGCGGCTGACCCCCTTGGACGGGGCTTCCAGCTCCAGCTCGGCGCTCTTGTCCTTCTCCTTGCCGTTTTTCTCGGCCTTGTCGACTTTTTCCGGCTCCTTGCTGGCCGCCGCTTCGTTGCTGGCCTGACTGGCGCCGGCGCGCCGCAGCTCTTCAACCCGGTTGACCTTCAGCCCCTGTTCGCGGCAACTGGCCACCAGCGGGTCGTAACCGGCATCGGTGGAGAGGATGGTAAAGCTGCTTTCCGGTTCCCGCTCCAGCATGCGCCCCAGTTGCAGGGCGAAGTGCATGTCGAAGGCGGTCTTGCTGGTGTGCTTCACCGGCTGCAGATCGATGTGGATGCTCTGCTGGGATTGCAGCTCCAGCAGACAGCGGGCCATCTCCAGCGAAAGGTTGGTTTGGCCTTTGCCGATCAACAGGATGACCTGACTGAAGCGGGACATCTCGTTGAGCGGCAAATCCTGAATATTGTCGTTGGTAATGATGAGAACGCGATTGGCCATGGGTGTGCTCCTGGACTTCAAGTTGAGAGCGATTTCAACTGAGACTATGCTTTTAGGCTAGCCTCTTCCTAAATACTATCCCTCGCCCCCAATTTTGCATGACAGATCACGTTGTGGCGGGTGGTTATTTTTGCTCCGGCAGGCGTTCGTCCGGCGGCAATGTCAGCTCCAGCGGAAACGCCTGGCGCAGGGCAATCTGGGTCAACAGCAAACGAATGGCGTCGGCCGTGCTCATGCCCAGTTTCTCCAGCACCACTTCGGCGCGCTCCTTGATGGCCGGCTCGATCCGGGCCCGAACCATGTCACTCTTGATGATCGCCATCCCTTGCTCCTGATTGTGTGGCGTGCAGAAGGCCCTAGCCTGATACAGGGGGAGGTCAGGCTCAAGGGCTTGTTGTGCAAGGGGTGGACAAAGACACGTTTTTTTCAGGGTTGGAGCCGGTGCGGATGGCTGGGCATAATTCAAACCTCTTACCTCAGGAGGTTTGCATGAAGTACATCGGAGCCCATGTCAGTGCCGCCGGCGGCGTGGATCTGTGCGTGGCCCGCGCCCAGGCGCTGGGAGCCAATGCCTTTGCCCTGTTCACCAAGAACCAGCGCCAATGGAGCGCGCCGCCCCTCAAGGCGGAGACCATAGCCGCATTTCGCGAGGCCTGTGTTGCCGGCGGCTTCACGCCGCAACAGATTCTGCCCCATGACAGCTACCTGATTAACCTGGGTCATCCCGAGGACGGAGCCTTGGCCAAGTCCCGTGAAGCCTTCCTGGATGAGTTGCAGCGCTGCCAGCAGTTGGGTCTGTGTTACCTCAATTTTCACCCTGGCAGCCACCTGAATCAGCTGAGCGAGGAGGCTGCGCTGGCCCGGGTCAGCGAGTCCATCAATTGGGCCCTGGCCCGCTGTGATGACGTGGTGGCGGTGATTGAAAACACAGCGGGGCAAGGCAGCAATCTGGGCTGGTCGTTCGACCATTTGGCGCAGATCATCGACGGGGTGGCGGACAAGACCCGGGTCGGGGTCTGTCTGGATACCTGTCACGCCTTCGCCGCCGGCTACGATCTGCGTACCCCAGATGGGTGCGCGGCGACCTTTGAGCTGTTTGCCCAGGTGGTCGGCTTCAACTACCTCAAGGGCATGCACCTGAACGGCGCCAAGAGCGACCTGGGGAGCCGGGTCGACCGTCACCACAGTCTGCAGCAAGGCAACCTGGGGGAGGCGGTGTTTCACCACATCATGCGGGACAGCCGATTCGATGGCATCCCCATGGTGCTGGAAACCGTGGCGCCAGAGATTTGGGCCGAGGAGATCGCCTGGCTGCGCTCGTTAGCGGCTTAGGGCGGCGTCGGCTGGGCTATGCTTGAAGCAGCCAGGTCAGGCCGGAGGAGTCCAGCATGAGCAGCCAACCCCCCTACACAGGTCCAGAGCGTCGTCACGGTGAGCGGCGCCAGCAGATGGATCGGCGCAACGACATTCGCTGGGAACCGGACAAGGCGGATCGCCGGCAAAGTCCTGGCCGCCGTAAGGATGACGAACTCCTGCCCTATTGGCGTCTTTAGTCGTCGGCCGATTCGGGCGGCCATTGGCTGGGTTTGCGACCGTGCACCATGGCGGGCACCAGGGGTTCGTGGGTGCGGTGGCTGATCCAGATCACCGCCGCGATATGACAGCCTACCGCGAGCATCACCAGGTTGGCACAGGTGCCGTGGATGCCCTCCATCAGCCGGTCGCTCCAGAAGCCGTCCTGGGTTAACAGCCAGCCACTGAGCCCGGTGCACAACAGCATGAGCAGCAGGAAGACCACCATCAAGGCCCCTAGCGGGTTGTGGGTCAGGTAATAGGGATGCTGCCCCTGGGCCAGGGCGGCCAGGTAGCGCTTCAGGGTCTGCGGCGCCGGCACGAAGCTGCTGAAACGGGCATAGTGGGTGCCGATAAAGCCCCAGATGATGCGCGTCAGCACCAGACCTATCAGGGTGTAGCCCACATAGCGGTGTGGGCGGCTGCCCTCTTCCAGCAAGGCGTAGTTGGCGATAAACAGGGCGGCCGTACACCAGTGAAACAGCCGGACGAAGGGATCCCAGACACGTACACTCTTGGACATGATGCAACTCCTGTGGGGCGAGAGGCCAATATGGCGTGTTTGAGTCTAGCCGGCGAGGATTAATTCAACCTTATGGGCGGCGGCAGGTTTTGACCCGGACTCGCGCTTTTGGGATCATGGCGCCTTCATCCGGCGAAGGGAGTCTGTTCGTGAAGATCCATCCTGTTTGGGGGCTGCTGGTCTGCTTGCCCCTGCCCAGCCAGGCGATGCCGCTCAAGGCGGCACTGGATACGGCCTTGGTGGGGGGCGGCACCATGCTGTTTGTCGCCGGTCTCATCATGCTGGTCATTCCCCGTTGGTTTCGAACCGGGGTGCTGATGATGCTGTTCGCCGATGCGCTGTTTCTGTCTCGCATTCTGTTTCTGGGTAAATGGCAAGACTGGCTGACCACGGAGGGCTGGTTGCCCTGGATCGAGGGGTTGTCGCGGGATGGCGCCCGGTTCTACACCCTGATGGGAGTGGTGGCTTGTCTGTTGTGCGTCTGGAGCCTGCGGCGTCTGTTACGTCAACCCGCCAAGGTGCCACCCCAGGCTAAACGGCCTGTGGCGCCGGCGGCTCCTGCACCCGCGACTGGACACAGACGCACTAGCGCGTCCCAGCGTAAGTTGCGGATGCACGATTATCCGGACCGTTAAGCCGGCCTGAAGAGGCCGGCCAGTTAGATCTCCATGAAGGTGGCCAGGGTCAGCCGATCCATGGCCGGCATCAGGTGCCCGCTGGAGATGCTGTGGGCTATGGTCTGGTAGCGGTTGCGGCAACCCGTCTTGCGGATGGCGCTGTTGAGGTGAAAATTAACCGTCCGCTCCGTGATGCCCAGTATCTTGGCCACCTCCCAGGAGGTTTTGCCCTCACTGACCCAGAACAGACATTCTCGCTCCCGCTCCGACAGGTTGGAGGCTTTCTGGTTGAGTAGCTGATTCGCCTTGCAAAAAATGGCGCTGCTGAGGATACCCAGCAGGGGCAGATCGGCCAGCTCCAGCACACTGCACTGTCCGCCCGACAGGGAGAGCACGCCGTGACTGCCATTGGGGCCATGCAGCGGAAAGGTCACCCCATCACACATGCCCAGCTCACGGCGGGCTGCCATGATGGCCACGGACTGAGCCGGCAGCCGTTTGTCGGTCAGATCCATCTCGCGCCATTGGATGGGGCGATTCTGGCGCATGGCGAGGTGCACCAGGGGATCCTCTTGCATGTATTTGTTATCCCAGTAGGTTTTTACCCAGCCATCCGGGCTGTGGCTTAGCAGGTAAATCTGGCACTGCAGCAGACCCATGGGAATGAGTAGGCAGAATTGATAGTACTGGTAGCCGTACTCTCGGGTCACCTCCAGGATGAGCTGATTGAGCTGTTCGGCCTTGCCGCAATCGTCGATGCGATTGAGCAGTTGGGTGAAGCGCATTTTTTCCACTTGTTGTTCCTTCCCGTGTTCAGGCGTGACCATGGGCTGTACAGCCAGCAGCCTGCCTGACTTTCTTTTCTTGTTTTTGCCTCTACTATGGAGGCTCCATGCAGCATAGTAACCACGGATTCTTTTGACCACTCTGATGCATAAGCAAACAGATCCTTGCCACATTTACGAAACAAATTCGTTACCACGCGTTTGCGCCTGGCTGCTGTTGGCCACCCACCTGTTTTGTGGTTCCGCGTCAGCGTCACCGGCACCCCAGTTGACCGAGCTGGAGCAGGCCATCAGCCAGCAGCGGGTCCATAACCAGTTCCGGCAGGCTCAGCTGGCTGAGTTGCAGCAAGAGGAGCAGCGCCTGGCTGCGCGCCAGGCCGCCTTGCTCGGTGTGCGGGAGCAGCTCGAGCCGTTGCTACTGCAACAGTGGCAGCAGGCCTGGCACCAGCTGGAGTTGGATATGCCCTTCTTTCTTATGACGCGGCAAGGGGACTGGCAGGGGGTGCGTCAGAAATTGTTGGCCCCGGATGTCCCCCTGGTACAACGTGCCGCGTCCTTGCTGGAGCAACTGCAGCAGGAGGATGACTATGGGCAGCAGATCAGCCGTTATCGCGGCGGCTTGCCGATGGCGCCGGATCGTCAGTTGGCCTTTGTTCGGGTGGGGCGGCTGGCCTGGTGTGCGCAACAATTAGATGCGCAACGGGCCTGGTGTTGGCAGGCCGGCCAATGGCAGGCTCTGCCGGCGGCCATGGCAGCGGCCCTGACCCCCTTGACTCACGAGGCAAAGGCAGACTGGTTAGCCCTATCTCAGCTGCCGCTGACGGGGCCGGCAGGGGAGGCAAGCCATGAGTAGACTCTTGCTCTGTCTGCTGTTGTTGAGTGGCCTGTTATCGGCCAAGGAGGCGCCGGTTGCGCCACTTGCCGCCAGGCAGGCAGAGCTGAAGCAATTGCTGGAACAGGGGGCGCAGCTGGATAGCCAGGTGTCGCAGCTGGAGCTGAAGTTACAGGGCCAGCGTCGGCAACTGACGGCTCAGGGGGCGGATCTGCAGGCCCTGCAGGGGCAGGTGCGCCGCAGCGCTGAGGCCTTGGTCAGCCGCTGGACTGACTCGGTGCTGGCGCTGACGCAATCGACCCAGCTTGCCGAGCTGAAACAGCTGCTGCAGGGGGATGAGCGGCAGCTGCCACGCCTGTTGACGGCCGTCAGCCAAGGTTGGTTGATGCTGTGGCAGCAAGGCGGCCAACGACAGCGGGTCAACCTGATACGGCCCGATGTGCAAGGGCGGACCCAATCTGGCACCTTGGTGGCACTGGGGCGCTGGGCGCTGTTCGATGCCAACGGTTTCTACTCGTTGTCTGAGGGAGCCCTGCGCCCGCCGGCCTGGCAACCGGATAGGCAGACACAAGCTGCGCTGATCCAATACTTATCCGCATCACCACAGCAGTGGCAGCTGGTCCCGCTGGATCTGCAGCAGGGTAAGACGCTGCAGCGCCTAGCGACCCGGCCTGATCTGGGGGGGCGGCTGACACAGGCTGGGCCCATTGGTCTGCTCCTGTTGCTGCTGGCGCTGCTGGGGGGCGGAACTGTCCTCTGGCGCAGCTGGGTGCTGTGGCGTGAGAGCCGCCTGATGAGGCAGCAAGTCGATCTGGCGGAGTCGCAGCCAAACAACGCCCTAGGCCGACTGCGCCAGCGCGCCGCTCAATGGCAGGCGCTGGAGCGGGATACGCTCGAGCTACAGTTGGATGATTGTTTGCTGCAGGAGCAAGCCAGGCTGGAGCGGGGCTTGGCGTGGCTCAAACTCTTGATCCCGGTGGCGCCCATGCTGGGGCTGCTGGGCACGGTTACCGGTATGATTGCGACATTTCAGGGCTTGAGCGATTCGGCAGGGGGCGAGCCCACACTGATGGCAGGCGGGATTGCCACGGCGCTGGTCACCACCGTCTTGGGCTTGGTGGCCGCCATGCCGCTGCTGCTGGCCCATGGCCTGCTGCAAAGCCGGGTGGAGCAATTGTCGCTGCGCCTGGAGCAGGAAGCCTTGCGCCTGTTGGCTGATTGGACGCCGCGGCATGGCTGACTGGCCCAACCTACTGGGCTTCATCCAGCGAGGTGGCCCTTTGATGTGGCCTTTGATGGGCCTCCTGGTGTGGTTAAACACCTTGCTGCTGGAGCGCTACTGGTATGTCTGGCGTATCTGGCCTCGGCGACGGCAACGCTATTTACGGCAGGCGCCTCATCAGGGGGACTCCTTGGCCTGGGTGCGGCGGCAGCGGGCCGTCTGTATTAGCGGCGCCCGGCACGAACTGCAACAAGGGCTTCGCTTGGCACGCAATCTAATCAAGCTGTGTCCCATGCTGGGGCTGCTGGGGACCGTCTGCGGCATGTTGCAGGTATTCGATGCGCTCGCTTTGGGGTTATCACCCGCCGATCCCGGGGTGGGGGCGGGCATTGCCAGCGCCTGCTTGACCACCCTAATGGGGATGGGGGCGGCCCTGTTGGGTTGGCTGCTGCATGGCCGCCTGCAGCGGCGAATTACGCGTCTCCTGCAACAGTTGCAGGATGGACTCTTGTGTGAGGCAGAGGATGCGAACTAGGTTTTCCTCCCGACGACGGGACGATGACGAGGTCCAAGTGGACATGACCCCCATGCTGGATATCGTCTTCATCATGCTCATCTTCTTTGTGGTGAGCAGCAGCTTTCTGCAAATTCGCACGCTGGACGTTCAGCTGCCTGCCGCTCAGTCCGCCCAGCGCAGCCACGCGGACCTGATCCACCTGCAACTGCTGGTGGATGGCCAGCTGCGTTGGCAGGGGCAACCCTTGCTGTCTCAGGATCTGGGGGCGGCGCTAGCCCAGCTGTCGCCGCAGGCCGAGGTCGTTATCGAGGCGGATAGCCAGGTCTCCCATGGCCAGGTGGTGGCCCTGATGGACAGAGTCAAGCAGGCGGGCATCCGTCAACTGGCCGTCGGGGTCTTGGCTCCGTGAGATACTGGGGCTTGGCGCTTACCGGCAGCCTGTTGCTGGCGGGTTTGTTGCTGGCTGCGCTGGCGCGCCTAGTAGCAACAGGTCCGCAGACCTTGCCGGCCAGCAAGCCGGTGCCGATTGAGTTGACGGATCTGGCTTCCTCGGGCGGGGCTCCTGCCCCATCACATCAGCTTGTGCCAGCCGGGGTGGCGGCTGAGCAAGCCAAGCGCTTGCTGATCCCCATGGTGGTGTCCAAGCCTGCGATCCGGTCGGTGATGCCGTCGGTCAACGCGTCCGCGCCTGCCGTTACGGCGACGCCAGCAGGGGCACACGGTATGGCGCCGTCCCTGGCAACGGGTGTTGCCCCCAGTGTGAGCCCTGCGAACGCTGGCCCAGCAGCACAGCATCCCCTTTATCGTCCGCTGCCTGCATATCCGCAGCGGGCACGGCTGATGCGTCGGCAGGGGACGGTTAAGATCCGCTATGTGATTGGTGCCGATGGCAGGCTGGCACAACTGCGCTTGCTGGAGGGCGATCCTGAGTTGGCCCGTACCGCCTTGATGGCATTGCGGCAGTGGCGCTATTCCAAACGGTCTAATGAGGCAGCGTCTACAGAAGAAATAAAAACGGTGACGCTCATTTTCCACCTCAATGGCGGTGGCCAGGTGGCCCTTTCTGAGTGACTTCTGTGCACCTTGCCTCATTTCTGAGCGATCGCACCAAAAGATGCAAAATCCCCTTGCGGCGCGGCGCGGGCTCCCTATAATGCGCCCTCACTGACACGGCGCAAGACGCCGGGTGAGCAAGGCAGTCAAGTCCAGCTTGACAAGCTTTCTGAGCTGGGTAGAATGCGCAGCTCTCGGTGCAAACCGAACCGCTCTTTAACAATTCAATTCAAGCAATCTGTGTGGGCACTCGCAGAGGTTGAAGTCAATCGACAAAATTGATTTTCAATGTCTGATGAAGTGACCAAAGCAAATCGAAAGATTTAGCAACAGTTAATTCAGAATTCATTGAGCCAAAAACTTTAATTGAAGAGTTTGATCATGGCTCAGATTGAACGCTGGCGGCAGGCCTAACACATGCAAGTCGAACGGCAGCGGGGGGAAGCTTGCTTCCCCGCCGGCGAGTGGCGGACGGGTGAGTAATGCCTGGGGAGCTGCCCAATCGAGGGGGATACCAGTTGGAAACGACTGCTAATACCGCATACGCCCTGAGGGGGAAAGGTGGGGATCTTCGGACCTACCGCGATTGGATGCACCCAGGTGGGATTAGCTAGTTGGTGAGGTAACGGCTCACCAAGGCGACGATCTCTAGCTGGTCTGAGAGGATGACCAGCCACACTGGAACTGAGACACGGTCCAGACTCCTACGGGAGGCAGCAGTGGGGAATATTGCACAATGGGGGAAACCCTGATGCAGCCATGCCGCGTGTGTGAAGAAGGCCTTCGGGTTGTAAAGCACTTTCAGCAAGGAGGAAAGGGTGGGAGCTAATATCTGCCACCTGTGACGTTACTTGCAGAAGAAGCACCGGCTAACTCCGTGCCAGCAGCCGCGGTAATACGGAGGGTGCAAGCGTTAATCGGAATTACTGGGCGTAAAGCGCACGCAGGCGGTTGGATAAGTCAGATGTGAAAGCCCCGGGCTCAACCTGGGAACTGCATTTGAAACTGTCCGGCTAGAGTCTTGTAGAGGGGGGTAGAATTCCAGGTGTAGCGGTGAAATGCGTAGAGATCTGGAGGAATACCGGTGGCGAAGGCGGCCCCCTGGACAAAGACTGACGCTCAGGTGCGAAAGCGTGGGGAGCAAACAGGATTAGATACCCTGGTAGTCCACGCCGTAAACGATGTCAACTTGGAGTCTGTGCCGTATGAGCGTGGGCTCCGAAGCTAACGCGATAAGTTGACCGCCTGGGGAGTACGGCCGCAAGGTTAAAACTCAAATGAATTGACGGGGGCCCGCACAAGCGGTGGAGCATGTGGTTTAATTCGATGCAACGCGAAGAACCTTACCTAGCCTTGACATGTCTGGAGCCTTGTAGAGATACGAGGGTGCCTTCGGGAACCAGAACACAGGTGCTGCATGGCTGTCGTCAGCTCGTGTCGTGAGATGTTGGGTTAAGTCCCGCAACGAGCGCAACCCTTGTCCTTTGTTGCCAGCACGTGATGGTGGGAACTCAAAGGAGACTGCCGGTGATAAACCGGAGGAAGGTGGGGATGACGTCAAGTCATCATGGCCCTTACGGCTAGGGCTACACACGTGCTACAATGGCGTATACAGAGGGCGGCAAGCTCGCGAGAGTAAGCGAATCCCAAAAAGTACGTCGTAGTCCGGATTGGAGTCTGCAACTCGACTCCATGAAGTCGGAATCGCTAGTAATCGCAAATCAGAATGTTGCGGTGAATACGTTCCCGGGCCTTGTACACACCGCCCGTCACACCATGGGAGTGGATTGCACCAGAAGTAGCTAGCTTAACCTTCGGGAGGGCGGTTACCACGGTGTGGTTCATGACTGGGGTGAAGTCGTAACAAGGTAACCGTAGGGGAACCTGCGGTTGGATCACCTCCTTATCTTGATGACGCAATGTCTGCTGAGTGACCACACAGATTGCCTGAATTGAAATGTAGAGAGAGCAAAGCGATGTTTGTTTTGGCTCTGGACGGAGTAAGCAGGACCGCCACATTGGCGCTCAGCTTCGCCGGCTCAGCTTCGCCAAGAACAAAATTCGTTGCAGCGCGTAGCGCTGCACAGCACGAATTTTGTCCCCTTCGTCTAGAGGCCTAGGACACCGCCCTTTCACGGCGGTAACAGGGGTTCGAATCCCCTAGGGGACGCCATTCATGCGTTGAGAATGCAGAGCTAAGAAGCTAATTCTTACCTCTGTTTTCTTCGTGAAAACTGCTCTTTAACAATCTGGAAAGCTGATTCAAAAGTTCTAAATACTGTTACAAGTGTCTTGGAACTTCTTGGCGAAAACAAAGTTGTAACACAGTCCTTGTGTGCGACGTCGAGAGTCGAAAGACTTCTTGGGGTTGTATGGTTAAGCGACTAAGCGTACACGGTGGATGCCTAGGCAGTCAGAGGCGATGAAGGACGTGCTAACCTGCGAAAAGGGTTGGTGAGCTGGTAAGAAGCGTTATAGCCAACCATGTCCGAATGGGGAAACCCACTGAGTTTACTCAGTATCGCAACATGAATACATAGTGTTGCGAGGCGAACCGGGAGAAGTGAAACATCTCAGTACCCCGAGGAAAAGAAATCAACCGAGATTCCCTCAGTAGCGGCGAGCGAACGGGGAGCAGCCCTTAAGCGTTGATGGAGTTAGTGGAACGGTCCTGGAAAGGCCGACGATACAGGGTGATAGTCCCGTACACGAAAGCGACATCAGCGTGAAAACGAGTAGGGCGGGACACGTGATATCCTGTCTGAACATGGGGGGACCATCCTCCAAGGCTAAATACTACTGACTGACCGATAGTGAACCAGTACCGTGAGGGAAAGGCGAAAAGAACCCCTGTGAGGGGAGTGAAATAGAACCTGAAACCGTGTACGTACAAGCAGTGGGAGCCTCCTTGTGGGGTGACTGCGTACCTTTTGTATAATGGGTCAGCGAGTTACTTTCAGTGGCGAGGTTAACCGAATAGGGGAGCCGTAGGGAAACCGAGTCTTAACTGGGCGACTAGTCGCTGGGAGTAGACCCGAAACCGGGTGATCTAGCCATGGGCAGGTTGAAGGTGCCGTAACAGGTACTGGAGGACCGAACCCACTAACGTTGCAAAGTTAGGGGATGACTTGTGGCTAGGGGTGAAAGGCCAATCAAACTCGGTGATAGCTGGTTCTCCCCGAAAGCTATTTAGGTAGCGCCTCGGACGAATACTACTGGGGGTAGAGCACTGTTTGGACTAGGGGGTCATCCCGACTTACCAACTCCATGCAAACTCCGAATACCAGTAAGTACTATCCGGGAGACACACGGCGGGTGCTAACGTCCGTCGTGAAGAGGGAAACAACCCAGACCGCCGGCTAAGGTCCCAAAGTTCTGGTTAAGTGGGAAACGATGTGGGAAGGCTCAGACAGCTAGGATGTTGGCTTAGAAGCAGCCATCATTTAAAGAAAGCGTAATAGCTCACTAGTCGAGTCGGCCTGCGCGGAAGATGTAACGGGGCTCAAACCAGGCACCGAAGCCGCGGATTCAATCAATAGATTGAGTGGTAGGGGAGCGTTCTGTAAGTCTGCGAAGGTGTGTCGTAAGGCATGCTGGAGATATCAGAAGTGCGAATGCTGACGTAAGTAACGATAAAGGGGGTGAAAAGCCTCCTCGCCGGAAGACCAAGGGTTCCTGTCCAACGTTAATCGGGGCAGGGTGAGTCGGCCCCTAAGGCGAGGCTGAAAAGCGTAGTCGATGGGAAGCGGGTTAATATTCCCGTACTGGCTGTAACTGCGATGGGGGGACGGAGAAGGCTAAGCAAGCCAGGCGTTGGTTGTCCTGGTGAAAGGCGGTAGGCAGTGTATCCAGGCAAATCCGGAGACACAATGTCGAGACCCGAGACGAACCATCTACGGATGGGAAGTTGCTGATGCCACGCTTCCAGGAAAAGCCTCTAAGCTTCAGGTTACAGACAACCGTACCCCAAACCGACACAGGTGGTCGGGTAGAGAATACCAAGGCGCTTGAGAGAACTCGGGTGAAGGAACTAGGCAAAATAGTACCGTAACTTCGGGAGAAGGTACGCTGTTGTTGGTGAAGTGACTTGCTCACAGAGCTGATGGCAGCCGCAGTGACCAGGTGGCTGGGACTGTTTAACAAAAACACAGCACTCTGCAAACACGAAAGTGGACGTATAGGGTGTGACACCTGCCCGGTGCCGGAAGGTTAATTGATGGGGTTAGCGCAAGCGAAGCTCTTGATCGAAGCCCCGGTAAACGGCGGCCGTAACTATAACGGTCCTAAGGTAGCGAAATTCCTTGTCGGGTAAGTTCCGACCTGCACGAATGGTGTAACCATGGCCACGCTGTCTCCACCCGAGACTCAGTGAAATCGAAATCGCTGTGAAGATGCAGTGTACCCGCGGCTAGACGGAAAGACCCCGTGAACCTTTACTACAGCTTGACACTGAACATTGAACCTACTTGTGTAGGATAGGTGGGAGGCTTAGAAGCGATGACGCTAGTTGTCGTGGAGCCGACCTTGAAATACCACCCTGGTATGTTTGATGTTCTAACTTGGCCCCGTTATCCGGGGTGAGGACAGTGTCTGGTGGGTAGTTTGACTGGGGCGGTCTCCTCCCAAAGAGTAACGGAGGAGCACGAAGGTTGGCTAATCCTGGTCGGACATCAGGAGGTTAGTGCAATGGCATAAGCCAGCTTAACTGCGAGACGGACAGGTCGAGCAGGTGCGAAAGCAGGTCATAGTGATCCGGTGGTTCTGAATGGAAGGGCCATCGCTCAACGGATAAAAGGTACTCCGGGGATAACAGGCTGATACCGCCCAAGAGTTCATATCGACGGCGGTGTTTGGCACCTCGATGTCGGCTCATCACATCCTGGGGCTGAAGTTGGTCCCAAGGGTATGGCTGTTCGCCATTTAAAGTGGTACGCGAGCTGGGTTCAGAACGTCGTGAGACAGTTCGGTCCCTATCTGCCGTGGGCGTTGGATGATTGAAGGGAGTTGCTCCTAGTACGAGAGGACCGGAGTGAACGAACCTCTGGTGTTCGGGTTGTCATGCCAATGGCACTGCCCGGTAGCTAAGTTCGGAATCGATAACCGCTGAAAGCATCTAAGCGGGAAGCGAGCCCTGAGATGAGTCATCCCTGAGGTCTTGAACCTCCTAAAGGGCCGTCGAAGACTACGACGTTGATAGGTGGGGTGTGGAAGCGCAGTGATGCGTGGAGCTAACCCATACTAATTACCCGTGAGGCTTAACCATACAACACCCAAGGGGTCTTAGACCTTGTAGCGGTAGCCTTAGAACGAATTTCAGCTTTTCAGATTATGATTTTGCTTGGCGGCAATAGCGCAGTGGACCCACCTGTTCCCATGCCGAACACAGAAGTGAAACGCTGTAGCGCCGATGGTAGTGTGGCATTCGCCATGTGAGAGTAGGACACCGCCAGGCACCCAATTAGCGCGGAGAGCAAGACCCGTTCTCCAATGAAGCGCAGCAAGACATGCGGAGTGGTAGTTCAGTCGGTTAGAATACCGGCCTGTCACGCCGGGGGTCGCGGGTTCGAGTCCCGTCCACTCCGCCACTGAACAGAGCCCTTAAGCTATTACAGCTTAAGGGCTTTTTGTTTTCACGCTTTCCAACTCTGGCCTCCAGCGTTTCTGCCTCGTCGTGACCGTGGCCATCTGCTGCTGAGGTTTCCTGCTGAGCCATAGGCTCAAAGTTACGGTGAATACATCAATGTATTGGCCTAGGGTTTAACCGCTTAGGGAGACAGGCGTGAGACTAGGAAAATAGCGCTTGCATTGAGAATGATTATCAAATAAAAATGATTATCATCTAATACCAAGGAGGCTAGGCCCTGATGGACATGACATCTACCGCATCCCGCATCGCGCCCCGTGGCTGGCGTGTTCGCCTGGGTCAGGGGCGCCCCGATGAGGGCATAGAGCGCTTCTTGGAAGACCTGCGTCAGCAGGCACTGCTGGCCGAGGAGCAGGCCTTCACCTTGTATGAGCGCGGATGCCGGGAACTGCTGACCGCCGCCGCGGACCCTGATCTGGACGCCGACTGGCAGCACGCCTGCCGGGACTACACCTGGCGGCCGCTGGAGGAGCTGCAGCGTCTGTGCTGTGGCCAGTGCAACAAGCCCGGCTGCCGCGATCGCCTGATGCGGCTGTTCCGCCGGCTGGAGCGACTGCAACAAACGGCCTGAGTCACCCCGTTTGCACTGTTGCCGGTGTCGGCTTGCCCTCTCACAGGCTGACACCGGTGACAGTGCCTCAAACAAAAACCGGCGCCCAAGGCGCCGGTTTTGTCATGTATGAGGTCGGGTTAGCCGGCCAGCTTGGCGAACAGGGCTTCGAGCTTGCCCAGGCCTTCGTCCAGAATGGCGGGTTCCATGGTCAGGGCCGGCAGCAGACGGATGACGTTACCGCGCACCCCGCAGGAGAGCAGTATGATGCCGGCCTCCATGCCTTGCTGTACCAGCGCCTTGGTCAGGGTTGGGTTGGCCTTGGCATGGTCACCACCGTCGATCAGCTCCATGGCCACCATGGCGCCCACACCACGCACCTGGCCGATCAGGGCCGGGAAGCGGGCCTGCAGGGCCTTGAGCCGTGCCTGAATGGTGTCACCCAGCTGGCTGGCCTTCTGGCACAGCTGTTCTTCTTCGATCACCTTGAGCACCGCCAGACCGGCGGCACAGCCGATGGGCGAGGCCACATAGGTGCCGCCCAGCCCGCCGGGGACGGCGGCATCCATGATCTCGGCGCGACCCAGTACGCCGGAGATGGGGAAACCGCCGCCCAGCCCCTTGGCCATGGTGATGATGTCCGGTTCGACACCGCTCTTTTCCACCGCGAAGAAGGTGCCGGTACGGGCGAAGCCGGACTGGATTTCGTCACAGATGAAGACGATGCCGTGTTGATCGCAGATGGCACGCAGCGCCTTGAGGAAGCTGGCGGGCGCCGGGTAGAAGCCGCCTTCCCCCTGGATGGGCTCTATGATGATGGCAGCCACCCGGGAGGCCTCGATGTCGCAATGGAACAACTCGTCCAGGGCGGTCAGGGCGGACTCCTCGCTCACCCCCAGGTATTCGTTGGGGTAGGGCAGGTGGTAGATCTCGCTGGGGAAGGGACCGAAGCCCACCTTGTAGGGGTTCACCTTGCCGGTGAGGCCCATGGTCAGGTTGGTCCGACCGTGGAAGCCGCCGTTGAAGGCGATGATGCCGGGGCGGCCGGTGTGGGCGCGGGCGATCTTGATGGCGTTTTCCACCGCTTCGGCACCTGAGTTACCGAAGGTGACCTTGGCCGGGCCGGCGAAGGGGGCGCGGGCCACCAGGCCTTCGGCCAACTCTACCGCCTGGGTATAGGGGGTGACGGTGAGGCAGGTGTGGCTGAACTGCTCGATCTGGGCAGCCACGGCGGCCTGTACCTTGGGATGCAGGTGGCCGGTGTTGACCACGGCGATGCCGGCGGCGAAGTCGATGTAGCGCTTACCGTCCAGATCCCACAGCTCGGCGTTCTTCGCCTTCTCTACAAACACCGGGGCCATGCTGGCCAGCCCACGGGCGAACACCTTTTCCTTACGGGCTTGCCATTGTGCGTTGCTCATTTTCAACTCCTTGATAAACCTTTAATTCTTTGAAATAGGCGGCTTAGAGGCCGCCCAGGCAGAGGTATTTCACCTCAAGAAACTCGTCGATACCGTACTTGGAGCCTTCCCGGCCGAGACCGGACTCCTTGACGCCGCCGAAGGGCCCCACCTCGTTGGAGATGGCGCTGTCATTGATGCCCACCATGCCGTACTCCAGGGCCTCGGCCACCCGGAACAGGCAACCCAGATCCCGGGTGTAGAGGTAGGCGGCCAGGCCCGACTGGGTGTCATTGGCCAGGGCGATGGCCTCGGCCTCGTCCTTGAAGGCCAGGATGCTGGCCACCGGGCCGAAGATCTCCTCCTTGGCGATGCGCATCTGCGGGGTCACGCCGGTCAGCAGGGTGGGGGTGCTGAAGTGGCCGGCCTCGGGCAGTTGCGGGTGGCGGAACTGGCACTGGGCGCCGGCGGCCAGGGCGTCGTCCACCAGGGACTGCACCTTGCTCACCGCCGCGGCGTTGATGAGGGGGCCGATCTGGCTGTTGCCACTGGCGCCGTCGGCCACATTGAAGGCGGCCATGGCGTCGGCCAGCCGACGGGCAAACTCCGGCAGTATGCCTTCTTGCACCAGCAGGCGGTTGGCGCAGATGCAGGTCTGACCGGCGTTGCGGAACTTGGCCAGCAGTATGCCCTGGATGGCCAGGTCCAGATCCGCGTCGTCAAACACGATGAAGGGGGCGTTGCCACCCAGCTCCAGGGAGAGCTTCTTGACGGTCCCGGCGCACTGGGCCATCAGGCGCTTGCCGACGCCGGTGCTGCCGGTGAAGGTCAGCTTGCGCACCACTGGGCTGTCGGTGAGCACCTGGCCCACGGCGGCGGCCTGACGGCTGGTGATGACGTTGAGTACCCCGGCAGGCAGACCGGCCTGTTCGGCCAAGGCGGTGAGGGCCAGGGCGCACAGGGGGGTCTCGTCGGAGGGCTTGAGCACTACTGTGCAGCCGGCAGCCAGGGCCGGGGCCACCTTGCGGGTGATCATGGCCACCGGGAAGTTCCAGGGGGTGATGGCCGCCACCACACCGATGGGTTGCTTGATGGTCAGCAGCCGCTTGTCACCGCTGGGGGCGGGGATGGTGTCACCGTAGACCCGCTTGGCCTCCTCGGCGAACCACTCCACGAAGCTGGCGCCGTAGCCCACCTCGCCCTTGGCTTCCGCCAGGGGCTTGCCCTGCTCGGCGGTCATCAGGGCCGCCAGGCCATCGGCATTGGCCAGGATGAGTTCGTACCAGCGGCGCAGCACGGCACTGCGTTGCTTGGCGGGCAGGGCGCGCCAGGCCGGCAGGGCGGCTTCGGCAGCAGCGATGGCCGCCTGGGTGTCGGCGGCGCCCAGGTCCGGCACCTGGGCGATACAGGTGCCGGTGGCAGGGTTGGTCACTGCGAAGGTTTCGGCGCCGTCCAGCCAACGACCATCGATATAGGCCTGTTGGCGCAGCAGGGCAGCATAGGGGGAAGCAGTCATCATCACCTCGACAGGGGTAGCGTATTGAGGCCATGGTAGCCGTGGTTTTTTGTATGATAGATTACGGCGTATCAATACATAGTTTGATAAGGCTCAACCTATGGCCAAGGCGCCCACCATAGCCCAGATCGCCGATTTCGATCTGCGCCTGCTGAAGATCTTCAAGACGGTGGTGGAGTGTGGCGGCTTCGCCGCCGCCGAGACCGAGCTCAACGTCAGCCGCTCCACCATCAGCATCCACATGGCCAACCTGGAGTCGCGGCTGGGGCTCAAGCTCTGCCAGCGGGGCCGCAGCGGTTTCGTGCTCAGCGAAGAGGGACAGCAGGTCTATCAGGCGGTGAACCGGCTGTTGGAGCAGCTGGAGGATTTTCGCAGCAGCCTGAACGCCCTGCATGTCCAACTGGGGGGCGAGCTGCGCATCCTCACCAGCGACGCCCTGGTGCTGGATCCCCGCTGCCCCCTGGTGCCCGTGATGCAGGAGTTCGTCCAGCAGGCGCCCCAGGTACGGCTGGCGCTGGACATTGAAGCCATGGGGGAAATCGAGCGGCGGGTGCTGGCCGAGGAGATCCACCTCGGCATCATCCCCTTTCACCGGGAGCTGGCGGGGCTGGACTACCTGCCGCTGTACGAGGAGTTCTGCTACCTCTACTGCGGCGCCGCTCACCCCCTGTTTGTCGAGGCCGACGAGGCGGCGCTGGCTGCCGCCCTGCCCGGCTGCCGCCTGGCCCACGCCGAGCTACAGGTGCACCCGGAGATCAGCCGCCAGCTGGCGGGCTTCCAGCGCCTCGGCAAGGCCTACTACTACGAGAGCCGCACCGCGTTATTGCTCTCCGGCGGCTACATCGGCTTCCTGCCGGATCACTATGCCGCGCCCCTGGTGGCAGCCGGCCAGCTGCGGGCCCTGCTGCCGGAACAGCATCACTACAGCCTGGGGGTGGTGGCCATCAGCAAGCGGCACGCCCGCAGCCACAGACCCCGGGATCGCTTCCTGGGCCTGCTGCGGGAGTGGCTGGTCAAGCAATCGAAAATACCGATTGAACGATAGGTTATTCTCACTTTCCCGGATTAAACGTGGGGGCTAAGCTCATCTCAATGGCAGCACATTTGCTGTGGCTTTAAGACTCAACCAGGAGGACATCCCATGACTACGCAACCCATCGATATCGGTATCCCGGAAAGCGAGCGCCTGGCCATCGCCGAGGGGCTTTCCCGCCTGTTGGCCGACACCTACACCCTCTATCTGAAGACCCACTACTACCACTGGAACGTCACCGGGCCCATGTTCAACAGCCTGCACCTGATGTTCGAGACCCAGTACAACGAGCTGGCCCTGGCGGTGGATGCCGTGGCCGAGCGCATCCGCTCCCTGGGGGCCAAGGCGCCGGGCACCTACCAGGCGTTTGCCCGCCTGACGGTGATCCCCGAAGACACTGATGCCCCCAAGGCCCAGCAGATGATCGCCAACCTGGTGGCCGGTCAGGAGGCTGTGGTACGCACCGCCCGCTCCCTGTTCCCCCTGGTGGACGGCGCCCAGGACGAGGCCACCGCCGATCTGCTGACCCAGCGCATTCAGCTGCATGAGAAGACCGCCTGGATGCTGCGCAGTTTGCTGGAATAAGACGATGTCGCCGGTCGGGATAGATCGGCAACCATAGACTAACGGCGCCTTTTGGCGCCGTTTTGCTTTGTTCGACCGGTGCAGGCCGGCGGGGACTATTGGGCCTGCCGCTCGAAGCAGGGCACGCCGTCCGGCAGACTGACCCAGGGCAGCTTTTCGCTGATCCAGATATGGGCCTGGGGGGCGAACAGGGCGGCGGCCGGGCCCACCGGCTTGAGCTTGAGCTTGATGATCTCCGGCTGCTGGGGGTTCAGATGGTAGATGCGCACGCCGCAGCCGGGGCAGAAGAAGCCCAGGTTGAGGTTGCCGCTGTCCGACACCCGCTGGCAGCGGGCCAGCTCGCCCTCGATCTCTATGTCCTCGGCCCGCACCAGGGCGGTGACGCTGAAGGGGGCGGAGGAGAGGGTCTGGCAGGCCTGGCAGTGGCAGGCCATCACCTTGAGGGGGGCGGCCAGCAGTCGGTAGTGGACCTGGCCGCACTGGCAGCGGGCTTCGATGGGGTAGGTCATGACGTCTCCTTGGGCAAGTCAGGATAACAGGGGCAGCCGCAAGCGGGGCAGCCAGAGGGGGGCGGTGAGCCCCAGCAACACCACCAGCATGCCTACCAACTGGATCTGACTCAAGGGCTGACCCAAGGCCAGGGCCACCAGGGCGGCAAACACGGGTACCAGGTTGTAGTAGAGGGAGGCCTTGGGGGCGCCCAGGGCCTGGATGCCCTGCAGCCAGAACAGGTAGCCCAGCACGGTGGAGAGCAGGCCTATGTAGAAGACCCCCAAGAGGGCGCCGCCGGAGAGCTGGCCCAGCCCCTGCCAGGGGTGGCTGCCCGGCAGCAGCAGGCCGGTGAGCAGCAGGGCGCCCAGCCCCGCCAGCATGCTGAGCAGGGTCAGGGGCAGGCTGGGCAGCCAGCGGCCCACCGCCTGGGAGGCCAGGGTATAGCCGCACCAGGTGAGCATGGCCAGCAGCACCAGCAGGTCGCCGTGGTTGATCTGCAGCCGCAGCAGCTGGGCCGGGTGGCCCTGGGTGATCACCAGCAGCACCCCGGCCAGCCCCAGCACCATGCCCAGCCATTGCACCCGGCTCAGGCGGTGGCTGCCCAGCAGGCTGGAGATCAGGGAGGTGGTGAGGGGGCTCAGGGCCATGATGAGGGCGCCGTTGGTGGCGGAGGTCTGCCGCAGACCGCCGAACAGCGCCAGGTTGAAGCCGCCGATCCCCAGGGCGCCGATCAGCAGCACCACGGCGTATTGCCAGAGGGCCAGGCGGGGCCAGCTCAGACGGCGCAGCCCCAGGTAGGCGCCCAGGCAGACGATGGCGATGACGAAGCGCCAGATGGCCAGGGCCAGGTCGCTCATCTCCAGCAGCACCTGTTTGGCGATGGGGAAGACGCTGCCCCAGGAGAAGACGCAGATCAGCAGCAGCAGGATCGGCAGGGTGGGGGATGCGCGGTTCATGGAGCCTCCGGGGCTTGCTAGGGGATGAGCTCCAGTGTATTGCTTCCATAAATGGATTAAACGGGCAAAAACGGGACATGAGGTTCCATAAATGAAAACTCCCTACTCCCTGGACGATCTGCGGCTGTTCTGGGTGGTGGCCCACCAGGGCAGCCTAACCGCCGCCGCGACGCAGCTGGCCATGCCGGTTTCCACCCTGAGCCGCCGGCTGGCCCGGCTGGAGCAGCAGCTGGGGCTACGGCTGCTGCACCGCAACGCCCATCGACTCAGCCTCACGGACACCGGCAGCCGCTACCTGGCGCGCTGCGACCCGCTGTTTGCCGAGCTCAACACCATCTCCGGCGAACTGGATGACGAGCGCCAGCTGCCGCGGGGGCCCATCCGGGTGGCGGCGCCCATCAACCTGGCCCAAGCCTGGCTGGGGCCGGCCCTCGGTCGCTTCCTGCTGCGCTACCCCCATATCCAGGTGGACCTGACCCTCTCCAACAGCAACATAGATCTCAGCGACCAGGGGGTGGATCTGGCCATCCGGGTGGGGGAGCCGCAGATCGCCGAATGGATCGCCCGCCCCCTGGGGCAGATCCCCATGGGCCTGTTTGCCCGGCATGACAGCCCGGCGGTGGCGAGCCTGCAGGCGCCGGAACAGCTCGGGACTGTGCCGCTGGTGGTGGGCAAGCCGGTGACCCGCTGGCGCCTGTGGCAGCCCGAGACGGGGGAGCGGCTGGAGTATCGGCCGGGGGAGAATGTGCGGCTGGCGGTGGACGATCTGGCCACCGTCGCCCAGGCGGTGGCGTCTGGTCTGGGGGTGGGGCTGGTGTCCCGCTCCCTGATGGCCCCCTGGCTGGCCAGCGGCGAGGTGGTGCCCGTGATGGCCCCCTGGCAGGGCCAGCCCAGGCCCTGCTACCTGCTCTACCGGGACAGGGCCCCCCAGGTGCTGCGCCTGCGCCTGCTGGTGGACTACCTGCTGGGGGAGGCCTTGCCCAGCCTGTAGCGGACCAGGCTGAGGGGCCACTAGGCGGCCTTCAGCATGGAGCCGAAGGAGCGGCTCAGCAGCCGTTGCAGCACGATGAAGATGAACAGCAGCAGGCCGATGACGATCTTGGTCCACCAGCTGTTGAGGCTGCCGTCGAAGGCAATCAGCGTCTGGATGACCCCCTGGATCAAGCCCCCCAGTAGGGTGCCGAAGATGAAGCCCACCCCGCCGGTGAGCAGGGTGCCGCCGATCACCACGGCGGCGATCACGTCCAGCTCCACCCCGACGGTGGCCAGCGGGTAGCCCGAGGCGGTGTAGAGGGTGTAGATGACCCCCGCCAGGGCGCTGGTAAAGCCGGAACAGGCGTAGACGCCTACTAGCGTGCCGCGCACCGACACCCCCAGCAGGGCGGCGGAGCCCTTGTCACCCCCCACGGCGTAGACGTTGGTGCCGAAGCGGGTGTAGTGGGCCAGCACCATGCCCGCCAGCAGCACCACCAGCATCACCAGGGCGGAGGCGGTGAGCCAGCCGCGGCCCGGCAAAGGGATGCGGAAGTTGGCGAATTGCTCCACGAAGGGGTGATCGATGGGCACCGACTCCAGGCTCAGCAGGAAGGCCAGCCCCCGCAGCAGGAACATCAAGGCCAGGGTGACGATGAAGGGCTGCAGCTCGAAGGCGTCGATCAGGTAGCCCATGATGGCGCCGATGCAGGTGCCCAGCAGCAGGGCGAAGCCGATGGCCGCCAGGGGATGCCAGCCGGCCTGGCCCACCAGCAGGGCGATGAGTACGCCGGTGAAGGCGATCATGGAGCCCACCGACAGATCGATACCGCCGGAGAGGATCACCAGCGTCATGCCCACCCCGGCGATGATGACGAAGGCGTTGTCGGTCAGCAGGTTGCCCAGCACCAGGGTGGAGGCGAAGTTGCGGTACTGGCTGACACCAAAGGCGTACAGCAGCAGCAGTACCAGCAGGGTGGCCAGCACGGGGATCCAGCGTTCATTTTTCATGTCGGCCTCCTTATGACTTGTCGCTGGGGGACGGGCGGCGGCGCTGCAGCCAGCCCAGCAGCCGCTGCTTCACCGGGCGGGACTGGATCAGCAGGAACACCAGTATGACCAGGGCCTTCACCAGCAGGTTGTACTGGGCGGGCAGGCCGCTCACCAGGATGGAGGTGGTCAGGCTCTGGATCACCAGGGTGCCCAGCAGGGTCAGTCCCAGATAGAAACGGCCCCCTGCCAACGAGGCACCGCCGATCACCACCGCCAGGATGGCGTCCATCTCCATCCACAGCCCGGCGTTGTTGGCATCGGCGCCGCTGATGTCGGCGGCGATGATCATGCCGGCGAAGGCGGAGCACAGGCCGGAGATGAGGTAGGCACCGATGAGGATGCCCCGGCTGTCGATGCCCGCCAGCCGGCTGGCCTCGGCGTTGCCCCCCACCGCCTCGATGAAGAGCCCGAGGGCCGAGCGGCGCACCAGGGCGATGAGCAGCCCCAGCACCAGGGCGGTGAGTATCACCCGCATGGGCAGCATGACGAGGTAACCGCTGCCCAGCTGGCCGAACACCTCACTGTGGAAGGTGACGATCTGGCCGCCGGTGATCATCTGGGCGATGCCCCGGCCCGCCACCATCAGGATCAGGGTCGCGACGATGGGCTGGATGCGCAGCACCGCTACCAGCAGACCGTTCCACAGGCCGCACAGCAGGCCGGCCCCCAGGGTCAGCAGGGTGGTGAGCAGGGGGGAGACATCCTGCTGGATCAGCACCGCCATCACGCTGCCGCAGATGGCGATGATGGCCCCCACCGACAGGTCGATGCCGCCGGTGCCGATGACGATGGACATGCCGATGGCCAGCAGCGCCAGGGGCGCGCCCCGGTGCAGTATGTCCACCAGGCTGCCGTACAGGTGGCCCTCCACCACCCCCAAGGAGAAGAAGCTGGGGGAGAGCAGGGCGTTGACCAGGAAGATCAGGGCCAGGGCGGTGACCGGCAGCAACCACTGCTGGCGCGTCCCGCCGCCGGTGCCCCGGCGTCGCTGGGGCGCCTGGGAGAGAGAGAGGGGTAGGGTCATGATGCGATGGCCTTGATGATGTCGTTGGGGTGCAGGGGAGCGGTCAACTCGGCGGCCTTGAAGCGGTCCCGCATCACCATGATGCGGTCGCTGAACACCACCACCTCATCCAGTTCGGAGGAGACCACCAGCAGGGACATGCCCTCGGCACACAGCCGGCGGATCAGGGCGACGATCTCGGCGTGGGCCCCCACGTCTATGCCCCGGGTGGGCTCGTCCAGGATCAGCAGCCTGGGCTGGGCGATGAGCCAGCGACCCAGGATCACCTTCTGCTGGTTGCCGCCGCTGAGCTGCCCCACCGGCTTCTCGGCATCCGGGGTGGCGATGCCCAGGGCCCGGATCATCTCGTCGGCCAGCTGTTGCTGCTGGGCCTCGGGGATCGGCCTGCGCCAGCCGCGCTTGGCCTGCAGCGCCAGGATCAGGTTCTCCCGCACCGACAGCTCCAGCACCAGCCCCTCGCGCTTGCGATCCTCAGGGCAGAAACCCAGCCCCTGGCGGATGGCCTGGCGCGGGTTGTGGATGGTGCAGGGGGCGCCGGCGAGGCGCAGCTGGCCGCTGTCCGCCCGCTCGGCGCCAAACAGCAGCTTGACCGTCTCGGTGCGACCCGAGCCCAGCAGGCCGGCCAGCCCCAGGGTTTCCCCCTGGCGCAGGCTGAAGCTGAGGGGTTCCAGCATGCGCTTGCGCCCCAGGCGATCTACCTCCAGCAGCAGGGGGTGTTGCTGCTTGTCGCTCTGCCGGGCGGCGTCCTGGGGCTGGCTGTCGCTGGGGGCCAGTTGCCGGCCCAGCATCTGCTCCACCAGCTTGAGGCGGGGCAGTTCGGCGATGGGCGCAGAGGTGACCAGGCGGCCGTTGCGCAGCACGGTAATGCGGTCGCACAGGGCATACACCTGATCGAGAAAGTGGGTGACGAAGACGATGGCCATGCCCTGGGCGCGCAGCTGGCGCAGCAGGTCGAACAGCACTTCCACCTCATGGCCGTCCAGGCTGGCGGTGGGTTCGTCGAGGATCAGCACCTTGGCATCCAGGGCCAGGGCCCGGGCGATGGCCACCAGTTGCTGGATGGCGATGGAATAGGAGCCCAGGGGGCGGTTGACGTCGATCTCCAGCTCCAGGCGGGAGAGCAGGGCCCGGGCCTGCCGCTGGGCGGCGCCCCAGCGCACCAGGCCGAAGCGGGTGGGCTGACGACCCAACGAGAGGTTCTGCGCCACCGTCAGGGTGGGGATCAGGTTCACCTCCTGGTAGACGGTGCTGATGCCCAGGGCCTGGGCTTCGGCGGAGCCGCCGGCCCGGTAAGCCTGGCCGTCGAGAAACAGCTGGCCCTCATCGGGCTGGTAGACCCCGGTGATGACCTTGATCAGGGTGGATTTACCGGCGCCATTCTCCCCGAGCAGGGCATGGATCTCACCGGCGTGAAAGTCGGCCTGGATGGCCTGCAGCGCCTTGAAGTCGCCAAAGGAGATGGCGATGTCGCGCAGCGAAAGCAGGGCGGATGGGGGCATGGAGACCTCCTGGTCAGCAGGGGCGCCCGGCAAGCCGGGCGCCTGAGGCTTACTTGCTGCGGCGCTGGTACTCGGCGGCGGCGGTGTCAGGCAGGTAGAGCGGACCCTGCACCTTGATCCACTTGGGCACCTCCTTGCCGGCCTTGGCGGCGTCGATGGCATCGAAGGCCGGGCCGCCCAGGTTGGGGGAGAGCTCTATGGTGGCGTTGGTCTCGCCTTCGGCCATGGCCTTGAAGATGTCCGGCACGGCGTCGATGGAGATCACCTTCAGATCCTTGCCCGGCTTGAGGCCGGCCTCCTTGATGGCCTGGATGGCACCCAGGGCCATGTCATCGTTGTGGGCGTAGACGGCGCACAGCCCCTTGCCGCCGTTCTCGGCCTTGAGGAAGCTCTCCATCACCATCTTGCCGCCGGCGCGGGTGAAGTCACCGCTCTGGGAGCGCAGAATATGCATGCGGGGGAACAGATCCATCACCTGGCCGAAGCCGGTCTTGCGGTCGATGGCGGCGCTGGAGCCGACGGTGCCCTGCAGTTCCACCAGATCGCACTTGCCGCTGGTCTCGGCGGCCAGCCAGCTACCCGCCAGACGGCCCTCTTCCACGAAGTCCGAGGCCACCTTGGTCAGATAGAGGCTCTCATCCTTCACCTTGACCCCGCGATCCACCAGCACCACCGGGATACCCGCGTCCTTGGCTTCCTTGAGCACCTGATCCCAACCGGTTTCCACCACGGGCGCCAGCAGGATGGCGTCTACCCCCTGGGCGATGAAGGAGCGCAGGGCCTTGATCTGGTTCTCCTGCTTCTGCTGGGCATCGGAGAACTTCAGCTCGATGCCGCGCTGCTGAGCCTCGGCCTTGATGGACTCGGTTTCCGAGGTGCGCCAGCCGCTCTCGGATCCTATCTGGGAGAAGCCGACTGTCATGGCCTGGGCGGTGGCGCTGAGGCCGAAGGTGGCGGCCAGCAGGCACGCCAGTATGCTGGGTTTGCATCGCATGGTATTTGACTCCCTGGTTGTCTCATGGGGTGGGGGACAACAGGCTCCCCTGGCAAGCGGGCCGGGCCCGGTGAAGGTCGCTGCAAGCGCTTTCATCGACACACAGGATGGCGGTTGGACTCTTATGGGGTAGTGACAGGAGTCACAGCCGGAGAACATGGCGATTTTGTCTATATTTTCAGCAGAATCTTCCAAGGGCCGTCGCGGCGTTCATTCGTGGGCAAGCCGCTAAAAATCAAGCGGATAGCTGAGGGCGTGGGCAAAAAAAAGCGCCGGTTGAGCCTGGTTTAGGCCGCCGGCGCAGCAAGATAAGCTCGGGTTAGCGCCGATAGAGGGCGGCGGCAAAGGGCGGCAGGGTGGCGGGGCTGGCCAGGGGCTGGCTGCTCAGGATCAGGCGGCCTCGGGCGTCGGCCGGCAGGGGGCGGGCCCGGTCGGCAAAGTTGAGCCAGGTCTGCAGGCTGTCGGTCTCGATGAGCAGCAGGCGCCGTTCCTCGTCGGCCTGGATGCGGCAGCGGGCCTTGTCCCGCGGCCCCAGCTCGCCGCTGCGTTTGAGCGCCAGCAGCTGACGGTAGTAGTGCAGGATGCGCTGGCCTTCGGCACCGGCCAGCCGTGACCAGTCCAGCTTGGAGTCGAGGAAGGCCGATGGATCGTGGGCATCCCGCGGCTCGGCGCCGCCGAAGGCGAACTCTTCCTTGCGCCCGCGGCGCACCGCCTCGATGAGGTGGGCATCGCCAAAGTCCTCAAAGAACAGGAAGGGGGCGGTCTCGCCGTACTCCTCGCCCATGAACAGCATGGGTACATAGGGGCTGGCCAGCACGGCGGTGATGGCTAGCAGGGCCTTGTCGGCGCCGTAGCTGGCGATCATGCGGTCGCCGTGCAGCCGGTTGCCCACCTGATCGTGATCCTGGATGTGCATCACGTGCTCGGTGGCGGCTGTGCTCCGGCCGTCGGTGCCGTACAGCCGGTTGTAGAACTGGTGCCAGCGGGTGCCGTCCAGCACGAAGCTGTCCCGCAGCGCCTTCTCGATGTCGGCGAAGCTGCCGAAGTTGGAGTAGTTCTTGCCTTGCTCGCCGGTGAGGTAGGCGAACAGGGCGTAGTTGAGATCGTCGTTCCACTGGCTGTGATAGCCCAGGCCGTCAGCGGCGGTGACCTGGGTTTCGTTGCGCAGGTGTTCGGCGATCATCAGCACCTGGCGCTGCTCCGCCTGACCGATCTCCCGGGCCAGATCCGTGATTTCCTTGAGGATATGGCGCGGTGAGTCGTCGAAGATCAGGGAGACGGCATCCATGCGGAAGCCGTCGAAGCCGATCTCCTGCAACCAGTAGCGGGTGTTGGCCAGGTAGAAGGCGCGGATGCCCTCGCTGTGGCCGCGGTCGAAGTTGATGGCGTCGCCCCAGGGGGTGTCGGCGGCCTTGGTGTAGGGGGCGAAGGCGGCGCTGTAGTTGCCCTCCGGGCCGAAGTGGTTGTAGACCACGTCCAGGATCACCGCCATGCCCAGGCCGTGGGCCGTCTCGATGAAGGTCTTGAGATCGCCGTAGCTGCCGTAGCTGGACTGCAGGGCGAACTGGTAGGTGCCGTCGTAGCCCCAGTTGCGCTGGCCGGGGAAGGCGGCGACGGGCAGCAGTTCGATGACGGTGATGCCCAGGTCTTTGAGGTGCGGCAGCTTGTCCGTGGCGGCGGCCAGGGTGCCCTCGGGGGTGAAGGTGCCCAGGTGCAGTTCATAGATGATGGCGTCGTCGATGGCGATGCCGGTCCAGCCGCTGCGTTCCACGCTGGGGGGATAGGTCACCGCCGAGGGGCCGTGCACCCCGTCGGGTTGGGCCCGGGAGGCCGGATCCGGGTAGGGGGTGCCGTTGACCCGGTAGCGGTAGCGGCTACCCTCGGCCAGTTGCGGCAGGCGCAGGGTCCAGTAGCCGTTGGCGTGCTTCTCCATCGGCAGGGGCTGGTCGTTCCCTTCCAGCAGCAGATCCAGTTGCGCCGCATCCGGCGCAAACACCCGGAAACAGGATTGTCCCGTCTCATCCAGATAATGACCCAAAGGCACCATGGCACTCTCCTACGTGTGAGCCTACTCGCGGGCCCTTGCTGGCCCGGTTGGCGTTACCGCCACTCTAGCGCCTGGGCTCGCCCGGCACTAGCACCGGGGAGGGGGAGTCGGGGGATGGAGGCGCAGGGGGCACCTCATCGCACGGCGCTCAGCGGCAGGGTTTCTTGCAGGTAGGCGGTGAAGCGTTGCCAGGATTTTCTGTCTGCCTCGGCGTGGTAGCGGGGGGAGCCGAACACGCTGAAGGCGTGGGGCGCGCCGCTGTAGGTCGTCATCTCGTGGGGCACGCCGGCCTGCTCCAGCCGGCTCGCCAGCTCGGCAAAGTCGGTCAGCGGCACGGCGTCGTCTGCCGAGCCGTGGAACACCAGCACGCTGCCGCGGGTCTGGCGGTAATCCTGTCCGGGCGGGGTGGCGAGCCCCCCGTGGAAGCTGACAAAGCCTTGGGCCGGCAGGCCGCTGCGGGCGGCCTCCAGCACGGCGGCGCCGCCGAAGCAGTAGCCCAGCAACACCCGGGGTGTCGGACTGTCGCCCTGGGCCTCGGCTGCCGCGACGCCGGCCTGCAGACGGTGGCGCAACAGGGTGCGGTCGGCATACAGGGCGCCGGTGAGACGGCGCTTGTCGGCCTCGGCGGTGGGGCGTATGCCTTCACCGAACAGATCCAGGGCGAACACCCGGTAACCCAGCTGAGCCAGCATGTCGGCCCGTTGCCGTTCGTAGTCGGTGAGGCCGTCCCAGTCATGCACCAGCACCAGCAAGGGGGCGTGGGGATGGGGGGCCTGGTAGTAGCCCTCGAAGGGCTGGTTATCGATGAGGTAGCGGACGGTCTGGCCGGCGGCCAGACCGGGGCGGCAGGCCAGCAACAGGGCGGCCGCCAGGGCGAGGGACAGCAGACGCATGGGATCCTCCGACGGGCGATGGCCTGCCGGCACCCACCGGCAGGGAGGACGACTCACCTCGGGTTGAAGGTAGTGTCCCGCCGGTCGGCTTGTCAAAAACCATTCTCATCTGTGTTGCTGAGGATGGCTCAGCGCAGCAGGCCCTGCTGCGCCAGCCAGTCCAGCACCAGCAGGGCGGCGGCGGAGCAGCGGGCCCGGTCGGCCAGTCCCAGCCAGGCCAGCTCGGCGATCTCGGCGGCCGGTTGCGGCGTGCCGGCATAGTGGCCGGCATAGCAGGTGAGGCGCACCAGGGTGCCGGCGGGCTTGCCGTCTGCCTGGGCGCTCAGGGTGACCTGATGCTGCAGGGAGTCGGGCTCCAGGGTCACCGCCAGCTCCTCGGCTATCTCCCGGCACAGGGCCTGGGTGTCGCTCTCGCCGGCCTCGCGCTTGCCGCCGGGCAGGTAGAACAGGGTTTTACCCTGGCTGCGGACCATCAGCAGGCGGTTGTCCTGCACCTGCAGCAGGGCCAGTTTGTCGATATGGGACATGATGCGTTGTCTTCCTGTGTTCGTGGGGGCCTACCTTAACCAGCCGGGGGACGCTTGGCCAGTCAGGCCTCGTCCAGGTGCTTGCCAAACTGGCGGGCCAGGGCCAGATCGAAGAAGCCGTCCTCCTTCTTGTGGCTGCGCAGAAACTGGTAGTAGGCCAGCAGGGTGGTGAGATCCGCCCCCTGCCAGAGCGGTGCACGCCCCAGGTGCTCGGCGGTGAGGCGGTCGGCGGCCTCCAGGGCCTCCCGGTCCACCACCTCGGCCCGGCGGTAGAGGTAGCCACAACCGGTGGCCAGCCATTCCAGGGAGCAGTTGGCCCTGAGTGCGATCTGGTTGGCCTTGGCAAAGCCCGGCTCGGCGCCCTTGAGGTATTTGCGGATCAGGGACTCGGAGAGGCCGACCTTGCGGGCGAAGGCGCTGACGCTCTCCTCGCCCATCAATTGTTGCAGCCGCTCGGCAAAACCTTTCATTTCGTAATCCTGAGGGGTCGTACCAAAGTGCGAATCTTGTGAGCCGCTATTATTGCCTGACTCAGGGGCCTTGGCCAAGATGAGGCCTCATACTGCGAGGAGCACACCATGTCCGTATCACGTATCAAGTTGCACCCGGAAGGGCCCGAGTTTTCCCGTTTCATCATGGGCTACTGGCGCCTGATGGAGTGGGGGCTGAACCCGGCCCAGCGGCGGGATCTGCTGCACTTTCATCTGGATTTGGGTATCACCACGGTGGATCACGCCGATATCTACGGCGGCTACCAGTGCGAGGTGGCCTTCGGTGAGGGGCTCAGGCTCGCTCCCGAACTGCGTCAGCGCCTGGAGATCGTCAGCAAGTGCGGCATCGCCCTGACAGCGGATCCGGCCCACCAGCTTAACCACTACATCACCAGCCGGGAGCACATCATTGCCAGCGCCGAGCGCTCCTTGCAGCGCCTGGGCACTGATTACCTGGACCTGTTGCTGATCCACAGACCCGACCCCTTGATGGACGCCGACGAGGTGGCCGAGGCCTTCATCGCCCTGCGCCAGGCGGGCAAGATCCGCCATGCCGGGGTCTCCAACTTCACTCCCGGTCAGTTCGCCCTGCTGCAATCCCGGCTGCCCTTCCCCCTGGTGACCAACCAGGTGGAGATCTCGCCGCTGCACCAGGAACCCACCCTGGACGGCACATTGGATCAGCTGCAGCAGTTGCACATCCGGCCCATGGCCTGGTCCTGCCTGGGGGGCGGTCGCCTGCTGACCGATCACAGCTGCCATCACCTGCGCGAAGAGCTGGAGCGGGTGCGTCAGGAGGTGGGGGCCCAGACCCTGGAACAGGTGGTGTACGCCTGGGTGATGCGGCTGCCCAGCCAGCCGCTGCCCATCATAGGCTCCGGTCGGCGGGAGCGGATCGCCAGCGCCCTGCAGGCTGATGGTCTGCAGTTGGATCGCCAGCAGTGGTTCCGCATCCGCAAGGCGGCCCTGGGTTACGATGTGCCCTGAGCCGGATATCCACTGGCTCGACGCCGCGGCATTCCACGACCGGCCAAGGCCGGCCGGCGAGGTGGGGCCCGTGACCCGGGCGCAGGATCTGCCCCATGTCTGCTATCGCCCCGCCCATGGCAATCCGGCCGCCGACGGCTGGCAGCAGGGGCGGGGGGAGAACCCCTGCATCTGGGTGGCCTGCGAGCAGGGACTGGCGGCGGAGGGGTGTCTGCGCTCGACCCTCGACGGAGTGATCGACAGCCGCTTGCCGCCGGGGGCCAGCATCGGCTGGCACCGGCACACGGACAGCGAGGAGATCTACTACCTGCTGGAGGGGAGCCTGACGGTGTCGGTGCAAGATGCCGGCGGCCAGCTGGCGTCGTTCCGCTTGCAGCCGGGGGACAGGCACCTGCTGTCGCCGGGCATGGCTCATGCCGCCCTGGCCGGTGACGAAGGGGCGCGCTTCATCGCCGTGCTGGCGCGGGTGCCGGCATGATGCGCCGGGCCCTGCTCATCGGCGGCAACTGGGGACTGGTGCATCTAGGGGCCTACCGCCAGGCCGGCATCGAGGTGGTGGGGCTGCTGGGCCGCCCCGGCGAGTCGGTGGCGCACATCGCCCGGGAGCAGGGCATCCCCCATGCCCTGACCCGGGTCGAGGAGATCGCCGAGCTGGCCCCCGATGTGGTGAGCCTGGCCACCCCGGCCGTCAGCCATGGCGACTGGCTGGCCCGGCTTGGCGACTACCCGGTGATCTGCGAGAAGCCCCTGCTGGGGCTCACCGGCTCGCCGGCGGCCCTGCCCGCGGGGCGCCAGCCGGTCTGGGTCAACTACGCCTTTGCCTTTCTCGACTCGGCCCGCCTGCTGGCGCAAATCCTGCCGACCCTGGGGCCCGTCCAGCGGGTCAGCCTGGCCTGCCACTACCGGTTGCCGCTCACCTTCACCCCGGCCCAGTGGTGGCTGGAGGTGGCGAGCCACCCGCTCTCCTTTTTGGCCCATCGGCTGGGGGAGCCGAAGCTCACCGCCGTGCACTCGCCCCATGCCCTGTCCGCCACCCTGGGTGGCGTGCCCGCGTCGCTCTATTGCGGGCCGGCGGAGGCGCCGGGCCTCTATCAGACGCTGGAGTTGCACACCCAAGGCGGCCTGCTGCGGCTTGCGGGCCACTATCGGCCTGGCGAGACCTGGCAGTACGACCCATTGACCCTGGATGGGCGGCAGCTCAACGACGGCGAGTGGTGCGCCGAGGATTGCTGGCTGCGGGCCAACCGGCGCAGCCTGCTGGCCATTCTCGAACAGCTGAACCGACCCGCCCCCTTGCCCCAGGCGCTGGGTGCCGGCCTGTTCAACCCCGCCAAGGCCTGGCCGCTGGACGCGCTGATCCAGGCGGCCTATGGTGCCGTGAGCCAATAAGAAAGGCGCCTAACCAGGCGCCTTGTTCATCTGTAAGTCACTTAGAGCTGTGCGTCAGATCTGCACCTCGCCGGCGGTGGCGCTGATCTTGTGGATGGCCAGATCCGCCCCCCGGTGTTCCTCTTCCTGGGTCAGGCGGATGCCCACCAGCTTGGCCATCAGGCCGTAGACGATGAAGGCGCCCACCACGGCGATGCTCACCCCCAGCAGGGTGCCGATGAGCTGGCTCATCAGGCTGACACCGCCCAGGCCGCCCCAGGCTTCGCTGCCGAAGAGACCGGCGGCGATGCCGCCCCAGGCGCCACACAGGCCGTGCAGCGGCCAGACCCCCAGCACGTCGTCCAGCTTGGGTTTACGCTGCAGCCAGGTGAACACCAGGATGAAGATGGCGGCGGCCACGCCACCCACCACCAGGGCGCCCACCGGGTGCATCAGATCGGAACCGGCACACACGGCCACTAGGCCGGCCAGGGGGCCGTTGTGGATGAAGCCGGGGTCATTTCTGCCCATCAGCAGGGCCACCAGGGTACCGCCCACCATGGCCATCAGGGAGTTCACCGCGACGAGACCGCTGATGCCGTCCAGCTTCTGGGCGGACATGACGTTGAAGCCGAACCAGCCGACGATCAGGATCCAGCTGCCCAGGGCCAGCATGGGGATGTTGGACGGGGCAAAGCTGAGCACCTGGCCGTTGCGCACCCGACCGCGGCGGGTGCCCAGCAGCAGCAGGGCCACGAGACCGATCCAGCCGCCCACCGCATGCACCACCACGGAGCCGGCGAAGTCGTGGAAGGCGGCGCCGTAGTGGGCCTCCAGCCAGGCCTGCAGGCCGAAGTGGCCGTTCCAGGCGATGCCCTCAAACAGGGGATAGACCAGGCCCACCATCAGGGCGGAGCAGATCAGCATGGGGTAGAAGCGGGCCCGCTCGGCGATGCCGCCGCTGACGATGGCCGGGATGGCGGCGGCGAAGGTCAGCAGGAAGAAGAACTTCACCAGGGCGTAGCCGTTGTCGGCCATCAGGCTCTGGGCGCTGCCGAGGAAGTTTTCGCCATAGGCCAGCTGATAGCCGACGAAGAAGTAGGCCAGGGTGGAGACCCCGAAGTCGGTGAGTATCTTCACCAGGGCATTGACCTGGTTCTTGGCCCGTACCGTGCCCAGTTCCAGGAAGGCAAAGCCGGCGTGCATCGCCAGCACCATGATGGCGCCGAGCAATACGAACAAGGTGTTGCCGCCGGTCACCAGGCTGGCCACCGCGCTGTTGGTCTCTACCACAAATAACCTCCATTTATGTCGAAGCGATCTCGTGTCACCGGGCAGGAGTGCCGTTTGCACCACTCGCGCGTCTTTGTGCACCATTGGTGCGCAAATCCAGTGCAATAGGCGGTCGATGAAACAAAAGTCGTGCCAAAATGGCGAGAAATCCGAACTGATTTGGGGCTTTGCGCTATAACCACATGATTTGCAATGGAATGGCGTTGCGCTATTTTGGTCTGCGTTGGCTGAAGATGGCGTGAGTTAGGGGTGGTCAGTGCGCGCTAAAATAGTGCTTTGCACTTAACTGGTGCTGGTGGGTGAGGCGGCCACGCCCAGGGCGTGGCCGGGGGGGATCAGGCGGTCAGTTGCAGACCGGCCAGGTAGTAGTGGTTGGCCTTCTCGAACAGCCGCTGGCGCTCCATCAGCTGGCCCAGCAGCTGGTAGTCCCGTGGGTTGGGGGCCAGGGTCACCGCCTTCTCCAGCAGTTGCAGGGCCTGGGGATAGTGCTGCTGGTGGAAGCAGATCTGACCCTGGGCGGAGAGCAGGGCCGCCTCGTTGTCCTGATCCGGGCCATATTGCTGCAGCAGGGTCAGCAGGGGCTGGTAGTCCGTCAGCTGCAGCTGGCCACACAGGGCCAGAAGGGCCGGCTCGCGGCTTTGCTTGAGCCCTTCTCGCAGCAGGGTTTCCGCCGCGTCGTGGGCCTGCAGCCGGATGAGCTGCCGGCAGCAGGCGGCCCGCAGCGCCACCTGCTGGCGCAGGGGCTTGGCCAGGCCTTGCCAGTAGTCCAGCAAGGGCTGGCTGCCTTGTTCGGCCAGCTCGGCGAAGCGGGCCGGGTAGGCCTGCTGTTGCAGCTGACTCACGGCCTCCGGGGTCAGCAGCTTGAGCTTCTGCAGCTGGGGCAGCAGATCGATCAGCTCCTGCCAGCGGCCCGCGGCCAGCAGGGCGCGCTGATAGAGGGTCAGCAGCCGCGGATGCTTGGCATGCTCCGCCAACAGCGGAGTCATTTGGGCCAGCGCTAGCTCAGGCTGTTGGTTGCGCAGGGCCAGGCGGGCCGCCAGCAGGCCGCCGGCCAAGGAACCTTCGGGATGGGCCAGGGCCTCCTGCAGGTAGCGATCCCGGGCCTCGCCTCGCCCTTGGGCATCCGCCGCCCGGGCGGCCCCCAGGTAGTTGAGCAGCGGGAATTCGCTGTCGGCGGCGCTGGCGGCCATCAGGCGCTCGGCCTGACGGTAGTCGCCGGTGGCCAGGGCCAGGTGCCCCTTGCGTGTCCGCTGTACCGCCTTATGGCTGCGGCGCAGGCCGAACCAGTTGCGGGTGCGGCTGCCCAGGGAGAACAGCCGGGTGATCAGGTATTCCAGCAGCAGCAGGCCGAAGTAGCCCAGCACCGCCACCAGGGCGGCGCTGACCACCGTCATCTCCACGCTGTAGTGGCCGAGGATGATCTGCACATAGCCCTGGTTGCCCGCCAGATGGGGACCGGCGAAGAGGGCGACCGCCAGCAGCAACAGCAGTAGCAGAATTCGAAACATGGCGCCTCCTGTCAGGACCGGTTCATCAGGGTTTGCAGCCGTTGCTGCACCAGATCTTCCAGCTGGGTCTGGCTGGCCAGCTTGTCGGGGTATTTCTGGCTCAGGGGCTCGGCCAGCAGCTTCTCCAGCTCGGACTGCATGAACTGGGTGCCGCTGTCGTCGCCATCGAAATACTGCTCCAGCCACTGGCTGACCCGCTGCAGGCTGTCTTCGTAGACGGCGCTTTGCTCCCGGTAGACCGCCTGCTGGGCGTTGAGCAGCTGGGTGCGCAGGTTGGCCTTCAGGTACCAGCGCTGATCCGGGGCCAGCAGGGCCTCGCTATCACTGTCCAGCCGGCGGATGCTGATGAAGTTGTCGGCAAAGCCGCGCCAGCTCTTGTACAGGTTGTCCCGCCAGTCGGTGAGGGACTCGCTCACCTCACCCTCCTGACTGGCGGCGGGGGCCTTGTGGCCCATGCCCTTCACCGGCAGCTGATCCAGGTTGTCGATGAGGGCCGCCAGGCGCAGCACCAGCCCTTCCTTGTCGGGTTGGGGCAGGGCCTGCAGGCTGGCCTGGTCTTCGGCGAAGGCCTTGCGCACCGGCAGCAGGGCCGGGTCGTTGAGATCCCGGATGCGGCCATCGGCCTCGTGCAGCAGCAGCAGGGCGGCGTTGACGTCATGCTCCAGCCACAGCTTGCGACCGGCCATGCGCACCAGGTAGTCGGCCTCCGCCAGCAGCCAGTCGTTGGGCCGGCGGCTGCTCAGGGTCAGCAGCTGGTGCTCCAGCTGGTTCTGGCGGTCGCTGTCCTTGAGCAGTTGCTGCTGCAGATCCCGCAGCCGCTCGTCCGCCTGGGAGAGTTGGCTGAGCAGCGGGCTCTGCTGGGCCTTGAGCTCGGTGAGTTGCAGCTGCAGCTGTTGCAGCTGGGCGCTCTGCTGATCGCTGAACCAGCGGCCGTAACCATAGACGCCGGCGGCGGTCCCTAAGGCCAGCAGCAGGGCCAGGGCCGCCAGGGCGCGACCGCTGTGCACCGGCTTGGGCGGGGTTGCCGGCGCATCCGGGGCGGCGGCCGCGGCGGGGGCGACCTGCGCCTGGGTCTCGACCTGGGCCTCGGTCTCGGGAGGAGTCGCTTTTTCCGTCATCATGGGGTCCTCGTTGGCAGCGCCGCCAGGATGGCGGCGGTGGCGGCCCCCTGGGTCAGCTGAATATGGTGCATGCCGGCCCGGGTCAGCCAGTCGCCGATCCGGGTGCTGGGCACATAATAGGTCAATTGCTCAAGCCAGGGGCGGGCCGCACCGGGCAGCAGCTGGCTCAAGCGGTTAAACAGATCACCGCTGGTGATGATAACACTGTCCACCCCGGATGAGCGCCACTTGTGCCAGAGGCTAGCGCCATCCAGCGGCAGCGTCTCCCGGCGGTAGCATTCGCAGTAGCGCACCCGGGCACCGCGGGCCGTCAGCTGCTGGGCCAGGAACTCGCGACCGCTGTCGCCCCGCAGTATCAGCACGGGCCGGCCGGCCACCGCTTCGGGTTGCAGGGCCGGCAAGGCCAGCAGCCCCTCGCTGTCGGCCTGCGCCGGCGCCAGGGCCTGGATGCCCGCCTGCTGCCAGGCCGCCGCGGTGGCGGGCCCCACCGCCAGGGCCGGCGTCGTGGGCCAGCTCAGCCCCTGGGCTGTGAGCCAGCCGTCGGCCTGCTCCACCGCCGGGGCGCTGACGGCGATGACCAGCGCCGCCTCGGCCAGGGCCTGGGGCAGCTGGACCAGCTCGCGGCCCGGGGTCAGGGCGAACAGGGGGCAGCAGACGGGGTGATGGCCGGCCAGGGACAGGGCCTGGCACAGGGCATCGGCCTGGGGTTGCGGGCGCAGCACCAGGGGGGTCATCGGTCGCCGTACACCTGGGCCAGGATACGATCCGCGCCGGCTTCCAGCAGGCGGCGGGCCAGGGTCTCGCCCAATGCCTCGGCCTGCTGGCGCGGGCCGCGGATCTCGTCTTGCAGCAGCTGGCTGCCATCCGGGCTGCCCACCAGGCCCCGCAACCAGAGCTGCTCCCCCGCCAGCACGGCGTGGGCGCCGATGGGGACCTGGCAGCCCCCCTGCAGGGCGCGGTTCATGGCCCGTTCCGCCAGCACCCGATCCCGGCTGTCGGCATCATCCAGGGGCGCCAGCAGGGCCAGGGTCTGGCGGTCCGCCAGCCGGCACTCAATGGCCAGCACCCCCTGGCCGTTGGCCGGCAGGCTGGTCTCCACCGGCAGCGCCTGGCGGATGCGCTCCGCCATGCCCAGCCGCTGCAGGCCGGCGGCGGCCAGCAGGATGGCGTCATACTCGCCGGCGTCCAGCTTGGCCAGCCGGGTGTTGACGTTGCCCCGCAGATCCCGCACCTGCAGATCCGGCCGGCGGGCCCGCAGCTGACACTGGCGGCGCAGGCTGGAGGTGCCCACCACGGCCCCCTGGGGCAGTTCGTCCAGGCTGGCGAAGCGGGGGCTGACGAAGGCGTCCCGCGGGTCTTCGCCGGCGCAGATCACCGTCAGCCCCAGGCCGTCAGGGAAGTCCACCGGCACGTCCTTCATGGAGTGCACCGCCAGATCGGCGCGGCCTTCCAGCAGGGCGGTCTCCAGCTCCTTGACGAACAGCCCCTTGCCGCCGACCTTGGCCAGCGGCGTGTCCAGTATCTTGTCACCCCGGGTGCTCATGGGCACCAGCTCCACCCTCAGCTGGGGGTGCAGTTGCTGGAGGCGATGGCGTATGTGTTCGGCCTGCCAGAGGGCCAGGGGACTCTTGCGGGTGGCGATGCGCAGGGACTGTGAAGTCATCATTTTTCTATGCGGGTGTCGGGTAGCCGGATAGTAACACCCTTGTTAGTCGGCTGCATGTTGATGCCCATCTGAGGCCATTCTGTTTTTGCACCAAGTCGGTTCGGAGAAATGGTTTACCCGCCCTGAGGCTGTTGTTACCATGCTCACATTTTTAGCAGATCCTAATATCTGCTTTCATTCCCCTGGAACCGGAAGACCAGTCTGTTGTCGAATCATATCCAGACGCTGGTTGCGCGTTACGACGCCATCAACCAAGCGAAGACTGCCCGTGCATTGGAGGCCATGAGCGAGTACGGCCAGCAGATCTTTGAGCTGCTGCCGGTGCTGCTGCACTTCAATCACCCGCTGTTGCCTGGCTATGTCTCCGGTGAGGTGCCCCACGGCATCGCCTTCTTTACCCTGTCCGAGGCCCAGCAGGAGTTCATCGACGACATCTGCATGGCCACCCACAACCTGCAGGGCATCCAGGCCAGCGAGACCGCCATCCTGGGGGTCTACTCCATGGGCAGCACCGCCTCCATCGGCCAGTGCTGCAGCTCGGACCTGGACATCTGGGTCTGTCACTCCCATCACCTGAGCCTGGATCGGCTGGAGCTGCTGGAGCACAAGTGCCTGCTGATCTCCAAGCTGGCGGAGCACCGCGGGGTGGAGCTCAACTTCTTCCTCATTCCCGACAACAAGTTCCGCCTGGATAACGTGGCCGAGCTGGGGGGCGACAACTGCGGCAGCGCCCAGCACCTGCTGCTGCTGGACGAGTTCTACCGCAGCGCCCTGCGCATCGCCGGTCGCCGCCTGCTGTGGCCCGTGGTGCCGGTGGAGTGGGAAGAGGAGTACGACCAGGTGGTCAGCACCCTGATGCGGGACTGCGGCCTCAAGCCGGAGGAGTGGCTGGATCTGGGCGGCCTGCAGCGCATCCCGGCGGAGGAGTATTTCGGCTCCGCCCTCTGGCTGCTGTACAAGGGGCTGGACTCCCCCTACAAGGCGGTGCTGAAGATCTTGCTTATGGAGGCCTACTCCGCCGAGTTCCCCGACACCCGCTTGCTGTCGGTGGAGGCCAAGGCCTGGTTCCAGCACCACGAGGGCTACGATCTGGCCCTGGACACCTATTACCTGATGCTGCAGAAGGTGACCCACTATCTGCAGGGTATCAATGATCTCAAACGGCTGGATCTGGCCCGCCGCTGCTTCTACCTCAAGGTGTGCGATCACGGCGGCGGCCGTCAGGCCTGGCGCCAGGCGGTGCTGGATCGGCTGATCGCCGAGTGGGGCTGGAGCGCCGAGGTGGTGCACCATCTGGACAGCCGCGACCAGTGGAAGGTGGAAGAGGTCAAGCACGCCTATGGCGAGCTGCTGGAGACCCTGATGCAGAGCTACAGCCAGCTCATCCAGTTCGCCCGGCGCAACAACATCAGCGAGTCCATCAACCCCGAAGACATCGGCATCCTCTCCCGCAAGCTGTATGCCGCATTCGAATCCCTGCCCGGCAAGGTGCAGCGCATCAACCTCAAGATAGCGCCGGATCTGCACGAGGCGGATCTGAGCTTCATCCAGGTGCCGCCCGGTGGCATCAATCGCGCCGGCTGGTACCTCTACAAGTACGCGCTGACCCCGGCGGCCATCATAGGTCGGGCGCCGCTGGAATATAACGGCTACATCAGCAAGCTGGTGGCCTGGGCCTACTTCAACGGCCTGTTGACCAGCACCAGCCGGGTGCAGCTGCGGGCCCTGGGGTCGGATCTGGCCCTGCCGGCGTTGCACCAGTTCTGCCACGATCTGGCGGCCACCTTCCCGGTGCGCCTGACGCCGGCGGCCAACCTGGCCCTGAGCCGGCCCTGCGAGGTGCGCCACCTGGGCATCTTCCTCAACCTGGAGCTGGACCCCACCTCCCACTGGCAGGACCGGGAGCTGGCCTTCGATGCCGAGAACGCCGACGTGCTGAGCTTCGGCCTGGAGCAGGAGTGCCTGGTGGGCACTGTGGATCTCGTCTACCGCAACTCCTGGAACGAGATGCGCACCCTGCACTTCACCGGCCCCGAGGCGGTGGTGGAAGCCCTCTCCACCATACTCGGCAAGATGCACCAGGACGCCGCCGCCCCCGAGGCGGTGGAGGTGTTCTGTTACAGCCAGCACTTCCGGGGTCTCATCCGCAATCAGTTCAACCGCCTGGTGCAGGAGTGCATCGAGTTGCGGCTGGCCCGGGACAAGCAGCGGCTGGTGAAGCTGTTGTCGGTGGGGCAGGAGAAGTTCGCCCTGTTCCTGGAACGGCGCGGCGTGTCGGTGAAGCGGATGTCCGGCGCCATCGACTTCTACCGCCAGATTGCCAACAACAAGCTGGAGCGGCTGCCGGATGACGATGAGGGCGGACGCCAGGGGGTGCCGTCCGTGGTCGACTCCTATGCCAGCGAGGGGCTGATCCAGTTCTTCTTCCAGGACAGGGAGCACGGCTTCAGCGTCTTCGTGCTGGACGAGCACAACAAGGTGGAGATGTACCGGGACTACTTCGGCAGCAAGGAAGATCTGGTGCAGAGCGTCAGCCGCTACTACACCCTGACCCACGAACGCTTCCATAACGAGGGGCAGTTCATCAACTTCAACCTGCCCCAGTTCTACGAGCTGGTGGAGGAGAACGGGCAACTGCAGGTGGTGCCCTACCGCAGCGCCCCGCGCTAGGCGCCGTCAGGGCGCCGTTTTTTCACGATCCAGGTGGCCCAGATCCCGCGCCGGGTCGATACAGTCTCGCACCCGCTGCTTCAACTGCTTCACATCCGGGAAGCCGCCGTCGTGCTTGCGCTCCCAGATGGTCTCGCCGTTCACCAGAATCTCGAAGTGACCGCCGGTATCCGGGTGCAGGGTCACGCTGCCCAGCTCCTCGCTGAAGGTGTGCAGCAGCTCCTGGGCCATCCAGCTGGCCCGCAGCATCCAGTTGCACTGGCGGCAGTAGTAGATGTCGATCTTGGGCTTGTCGGCGCCGCTCATGAGAGCAGCTCCACGTCTTCACCGGATTGGCTGGAGCAGGCGGCGGACAGCAGCGTCATCAGCTCGTTGCCTTCCCGGTTGTCGATCCAGACACCCTCCTCATAGGCGAAGTGAAACCCGTTGGCGCGGGTGGCCACCCAGATCTGATGCAGGGGCTCCTGGGTGTTGATGATGATCTTGCTCTTGTTCTCGAAGGTCAGGGTCAGGACATTGCCCTGACGCTCGCAGTCGATGTCCACTCCGCTGGCCTCGATCCCTTCCTCGATGGCCAGGAACTGCTGCTCCGCCAGGGCGTGGAATTCGCTGTCTTTCATCTGTTACCGTCCTATTGCATTTAAGAGGATGAGTGCGATTATAGGGGCCCATTTACCTTTTTAGCACTAGCGCCATGAACAACGCCAAGCTGGCCTGCGGGCTGCTGTTGCTGGTGATGACCGGATTAGCCGGCTGCGGCCTCAAGGGGCCGCTGCAGATGCCCAGCAAAGAGACACCTGCCCAGGCCGAGGCGCAGGATGTGCCTGCCACCCCCCACGACAAGGAACAAGAGTAACATGGATTTTTTTAACTACCGGGATGACGGTGTCCTCTGCGCCGAAGGCTGCGCCCTGCCTGAGCTGGCCGCGCAGCACGGCACGCCCCTGTATGTCTACTCCCGCGCCACCATTGAGCGCCACTGGCAGGCCTTCGACTCCGCCGCCGGTCAGGTGCCCCACCTGATCTGCTACGCGGTGAAGGCCAACGGCAACCTGGCGGTGCTCAATCTGCTGGCCCGCCTGGGGTCGGGGTTTGACATCGTCTCCGGTGGTGAGCTGGCCCGGGTGGTGGCGGCCGGCGGGGATCCGGCCAAGGTGGTGTTCTCCGGCGTCGGCAAGACCGCCGAGGAGATGCGCTACGCCCTGGAGCTGGGCATCCTCTGCTTCAACCTGGAGTCCGAGGCCGAGCTGGAACGGCTCAATACCGTGGCCGGCGAATTGGGCAAGGTGGCGCCGATTTCCGTGCGGGTGAACCCGGACATCGACGCCGGCACCCATCCCTACATCTCCACCGGCCTCAAGCAGAACAAGTTCGGCGTGCCCATCGAGCGCGCCATCGCCCTGTACCGGGTGGCGGCCAAGCTGTCCCACATCAAGGTGACCGGCATCGACTGCCACATCGGCTCTCAGCTCACCGAGCTGGAACCCTTCCTGGCCTCCATGGACAAGCTGCTGGTGCTGATCGACCGCCTGGCGGCCGAGGGCATCCAGATCCACCACCTGGACGTGGGCGGTGGCCTGGGGGTCAACTACGGCGACGAGAACCCGCCCCATCCCGAGCAGTATGCCGCCGCCCTGAAGGCGCGCCTGACCGGCCGGGACCTGACCCTGATCTTCGAACCGGGCCGCGCCATCATGGCCAACGCCGGCGTGTTGGTGAGCAAGGTGGAATACCTGAAGGCCGGCGAGGATCGCGACTTCGCCATCGTCGACGCCGCCATGAACGACCTGATCCGGCCGTCGCTCTACAGCGCCTGGATGAACATAGTGCCGGTGAACAAGACCCTGGTGCGGCCGGCCAAGCGCTACGACGTGGTGGGCCCCATCTGCGAGACCGGCGACTTCCTGGGCAAGGATCGCGAGCTGACCATAGCCGCCGGCGACCTGGTGGCGGTGCGCTCCGCCGGGGCCTACGGCTTCTCCATGTCCTCCAACTACAACGCCCGTCCCCGGGTGGCCGAGGTGCTGGTGGACGGCGACACCGCCCACCTGGTGCGCCAGCGTGAGCCCCTGGAGGATCTGTGGCGCCTGGAGACAGTGCTGCCATGAACCGGGAGCGCGAGCGTGAGCGCAACGGCCAGACCCTGCACTTTGCCAAGATGCACGGCCTGGGCAACGACTTCATGGTGGTGGACGGCATCACCCAGAAGGTGTTCTTCAGCCCTGAGCTGATCCGTCGCCTGGCGGATCGCCACTTCGGCGTCGGCTTCGACCAACTGCTGCTGGTGGAGCCGCCCTACGACCCGGAGCAGGACTTCCACTACCGCATCTTCAACGCCGACGGTTCCGAGGTGCAGCAGTGCGGCAACGGGGCCCGCTGCTTCGCCCGCTTCGTGCGCCTGAAGGGCCTCACCAACAAGGATCGCATCGCGGTCAGCACCATGAGCGGCAAGATAGTGCTGACCCTGGAGCGGGACAACCAGGTGACGGTCAACATGGGGGTGCCGGAGTTCGAGCCCGGCAAGGTGCCGTTCCGCGCCCAGAAGGCGGAGAAGACCTACCTGCTGCGCAGCAACGAACAGACGGTGCTGTGCGGCGTGGTCTCCATGGGCAACCCCCACTGCGTGCTGGACGTGGACGACGTCAAGACGGCGCCGGTGGAGAGCCTGGGGGCCGAGCTGGAGCGCCACGAGCGCTTCCCCGAACGGGTCAACGTGGGCTTCTCCCAGCGGGTGTCCGCCGGGGAGATCAACCTGCGGGTGTTCGAGCGGGGTGCCGGCGAGACCCTGGCCTGTGGCACCGGCGCCTGCGCGGCGGCCGTGGTGGGCATGAGCCAGGGGCGGCTGCGGGACAAGGTGAAGGTCAATCTGCCCGGTGGCAGCCTGACCATCTGCTGGCAAGGGCCCGGCAAACCCGTCTTCATGACGGGTCCGGCAGAACATGTGTTTGATGGTGTAATCGAACTATGAGCGAAAGCGGGGTGTTGACCGAGATGAGCAAGGCGGCGGAGGTGGCAGAATACCTGCGCCGTCATCCGGAGTTTTTTTTGCAGCACAGGACGCTGCTGGACGAGCTGGTGATACCGCACGAGACCTACGGCGCCGCCTCCTTGCTGCAGCTGCAGCAGGAGCGCTGGCGGGAGCGGCTGCACGATCTGGAGCAGCAGCAGCGGGCCCTGCTGGCCAACGCCAGCCGTAACGAGCACATCTTCCGGGTGTACGGTGACGTCTACCCCGAACTGTTTCACTGCACCACACTGCGCCAACTGTGGAAGCGGCTGCACCACACCTTCCAGGAGCGGCTGCGCATCCCGGTGAGCGCCCTCTGGCTCAACGAGGGGGCCGTGCAGGTCAAGCGCTCCGACAAGGGCTTCGTGCTGCCCGGTAACACCTTCGAGCGCCTCACCCGCCAACCCATGGCCCAGCGCACCATCTACCTGGGGCCCATCGGCGAGAACGACAAGCAGATCCTGTTCGGTGCCGATACCCTGGTGCACTCGGTGGCCCTGCTGCGTCTGGGGGAGAACGGCGAGGCCGGCCTGCTGGCCTTCGGCCACGCCAATCCCCATCACTACCAGCCGGGCATGGACTGCCTGCTGCTGGAACAGCTGGGCCGCTTCGTCACCCTGCTGCTGCCGGATCTGGTGCTGGGGCGTGTCTGAGGCCCTGGCGCCGGCCGTCGAGGCCTTCCTGCAACACCTGCGGGTGGAGCGTCAGCTCAGCCCGCACACCCTGACCAACTACCGCCGCCACCTGGGCGAATGCACCGCCCTGCTGGCGGAGCTGGGGCTGGACGACTGGCGCTGGCTCAAGGCACCCCTGGTGCGGGCCCTGGTGGTGCGGCTGCACAAGGGCGGCCAGCAGGCCCCCCGCACCCTGGCCACCAAGCTCTCCGCCCTGCGCAGCTTTGGCGACTACCTGGTGCGCCAGGGGGTACTCAAGGCCAACCCTGCCCGGGGCGTGGTCACCCCCAAGCAGGGCCGCCCCTTGCCCAGCAACCTGGACGTGGACGAGCTGCACCAGCTGCTCAACCTGACCGACGAGACCGATCCTCTGGCGGTGCGGGATCGCGCCATCATGGAGCTGTTCTACTCTTCCGGCCTGCGGCTGGCGGAGCTGGTGGCCCTCAACGTGGCGGATCTGGTGCCCGGCGAGCGCATGCTGCGGGTGCTGGGCAAGGGCAGCAAGGAGCGAGTGGTGCCGGTGGGCCGTCTGGCCCTGGAGTGGCTGGCCAAGTGGCTGGCCCTGCGGCCGGCGTTTTTGGCACCGGGCAGTGACGAGCCGGCGCTGTTCTTAAGCCAGCAGCACCGGCGGCTGAGCCCGCGCTCGGTGCAGAAGCGGCTGGCGGAGTGGGGCGTCAAGCAGTCCCTGCCCAGTCACGTCCACCCCCACAAGCTGCGCCACAGCTTCGCCACCCACCTGCTGGAATCTTCCGGCGACCTGCGGGCGGTGCAGGAGCTGCTGGGCCACGCCAACCTGGCCACCACCCAGATCTACACCCACCTCGACTTCCAGCACCTGGCCCAGGTCTACGACCAGGCCCATCCCAGAGCCAAGCGTAAGTAAGCCAAGCGCCTCTGTCAGCTCAGCGCCCAAAGCCGCGCCGGGCAGGGCCCTAATGCTGGTCAGTTAAGAAACAGAGATACTCATGAATGGCCGCCAGAGGCAAGCCTTCCCCCACCTAACCTCCCCAAGGGGGAGGAACGATTTTGCCCTCCCCTTATTCAAGGGGAAGGGGTTGGCTTTTGCCTCAAAAAACCGTGTCGTTGATGCAGTTAAGGCGCCAACGGCGCCTTAACTGCTGAGCATTACGGGCAGGGCCCGGCAGGGTTTGCACGATGTGAGGACTAACCCGCCTTGAGTTTCTGTTGCAGTGTGCTGATCTGCGCCTCGGTCAGGTAGCCGTTGCTGACAAAGTATTCGGTCAGTGCCGCCTGCAGATCCAGATCGCTGTCCGCCGGGTCCACTCCCAGCATGTTGCGCAGGGAGTATTCCAGCAGGCCGTAGTCGCGGAATTCGCCGATACCCATGTTGTTGGAGGCCTGGTAGTCGGCGGCTATGGTCTGCCAGTCGGTGCCGGCCAGGCCGGAGAGCATGGCGGTGATCACCCCGGTGCGGTCGGTGCCCAGGCGGCAATGCACCAGGTAGGGCCCCGGGTGGGCGTCGTCATCGATAAAGCTGACGATGGTCTGGATGGCCAGACCGAATTCGCTGCTGTCGGACTTGTAGTAAACCAGGTTGTAGCCCAGCTCCAGGGTCAGGTTGTCGCCCTTGTCGATGATGGCCTGCATATAGTCGCCGATGGACTCGCCCAGGCTGCTGTCCAGACTGGCAGTCTCGTCACCGGAGAGTGTGATGACGGAGCCGATGCCGTTGGCCTCCATCAGGCTGTTGACGTAGGCCAGGCGCGGCGCCTCTGTCTCCAGTGCGGGGCGGGACTGCTTGTAGGGGTGGTACGAGCGGAACAGCTGCAGGCCGTCGGCGGCTCGACGGAAGTTGGCCAGGGTCTGCTGCCCCTCTGAGGTGGTGAGGTCGAAGTCTGCCAGGGTCTTGATGTCGTTGGCCTGGGCCTCGTTGGCTATGATGGTGTCCAGATCGTCATCGGCGCCCACCAGGATATGGTTGCCGAGAAAGTGGTAGCCGTCCGGCACCGTGCTGGAGAGATCCAGCCAGTGGGTCTCGTCGTCCACCGTCACCACGAACTTGTATTCCGGATGGCCGCTGTTGCCCGGGATATCCAGGGCGTCGGCGTCGGTGGCCAGATACCAGACGCCGCTGTCGGTCTGGCTGGCCGTCAGGGGCAGGGCGCCATCGCTGCTCCAGCCGTTGAAGGAGCCGCGCACCTCCACCGCCGAGATGGTGCTGCTGTCGGTGATGCCCTGGGCGTCAAGGGCATCGCTCTGGCTGGCGGCATCGAACACGAAGATCACCTGGCTGGCATCGCTGCTCAGCGCAAAGGTGCGGGCGGTGACGGTGTCGCTCAGGGTCACGGGCACATCGCTACTGCTGGTGTTGGTGGTGGAATCCGAGTCGTTACAGCTGCACAGTGCCAGCGCCAGCAGACACAGCAGCCCCCCCTTAAATAGAGATTTGAACATGATGATTTCCTTCGTTGGTCTGATTATTGGTAACCGCCCCGTCCGGAAGCGGTCCGACCATTGGAAGCCGGTTTGATGACCGGCTTGTGACAGGTGGCGAATAGCCACGGAGGGTCAGGAGCGCAATTGTATGCAAGCCAAATGACGCTCGGCTTGTCATGATATCCATTTGGATATTGGAGTGATGCGATGAAGATCATAGGCATACTGGGTGGCATGAGCTGGGAGTCCACCGTCAGCTACTACCAGGCGTTGAATCAGGGGGTGAAGGCGCGGCTGGGGGGCCTGCATTCGGCGCGCCTGCTGCTGCACAGCGTCGACTTTGCCGAGGTGGAGGCGCTGCAGCACGCAGGTGACTGGGATGCCCTGGCCCGGCTCTTGGTGGATGCGGCCCTGGGGCTGCAGGGGGCGGGGGCCCAGGGGCTGCTCATCGCCACCAACACCATGCACAAGCTGGCGCCCCAGCTGGAGGCCGCGCTGGATATCCCCCTGCTGCACATCGCCGATGCGGTGGGGACCCGGCTCAAGGCCGATGGCGTCACCCGGGCGGGCCTGTTGGGCACCCGCTTCACCATGGAGCAGGACTTCTACCACGCCCGGCTGGCGGCGCGCTTCGGCATCGAGCTGTTGGTGCCCGAGGCGGACGATCGTCAGCGGGTGCACGACATCATCTACCGCGAGCTGTGCTGCGGCCAGATCCGGGCCGACTCCCGGGAAGAATACCTGGCCATCATGGCCAAGCTGCAGGCCCAGGGCGCCCAGGCGGTGGTGCTGGGCTGCACCGAGATCCCCTTGCTGGTGCAGCCCCAGCATACCGATATCCCGCTGTACGACACCGCAGCCCTGCATGCGGCCGCCGCGCTGGAGTGGGCCCTGGCCTGAGGTTAAAAAAAACGCCGGGCGGGGCCCGGCGTCGACTGTGGTGGCTGGTTTACCAGCCCTGGGGGAACTTGTAGCCCAGGTAATGGCCCTTGGCGTAGTCGCGGAAGGCTTGGGAGTTGTAGGCGGCCACCAGGTCCTTGACGAAGGGCTTGTCCTTGTCCTCGCTGCGCACCACCACCCAGTTGATGAACTCATAGCCCTTCTCCAGGAACAGGCCGCTGGTGAAGGGGATGCCGCTGGAGGCGGCGTAGTTGCCGTTCACCACCGCGAAGTCCACATCCTCCCGGGAGCGGGGCAGTTGGGCGGCCTCCAGCAGCACCAGCTTGAGGTGATGGGGGTTTTCCACCACATCGAACTCGCTGGCCTTCAGGGGATCTATGCCGTCCTTGAGCTTGAGCCAGCCCAGATCCTGCAGCATCAGCAGGGCGCGGGCTTGGTTGGTGGGGTCATTGGGCAGGGAGACGCTGTCGCCGTCCGCCACCTGATCCAGCTGGCGCTTCTTGCCGGAGTAGAGTCCCATGGGGCCGGTGGGCACCTGGGTGATGGGGGTCAGATCCAGGCCGCGGCTGGCGGCGAAGCTGTCGAGATAGGGTTTGTGCTGGAAGCAGTTCACATCCAGTGAGCCGTCGGCCAGGGCGATGTTGGGGGTTACGTAGTCGGTGAATTCCACCAGCTTGACCTGGTAACCCTGGGCCTCCAGCTGGGGCTTGATGGAGTCGGTGACCATGTTGCCGAAGTCGCCCACCGTGGTGCCGATGACGATGGTGGACTTGGCGGGATCGGCGGCCTGCAGGGGGAGGCTGGCCGCCAGCAGGGTGGCGCAGAACAGGCTGGCAGTCAGCCGCAGGAATGACGTCATAACAGGCTCCTTGTCGTGGCAGGCCGCACCGGCCTGGGGCGAATGAAGTGGCCGTTTAGCCATCTAAACGTCCATGATCATGACGCTATCAGACTCCTTGCGTGATGCCAAGCCCATTTTGGGGATCAGTCGAGGCGTTGTGGTCGCCGATGGCGCAACCACCAGAGGCGGGCCAGGCTCAGCAGCACGCCCCCCAGGCAGGCCAGGATCAGCAACATCTGGATCCATTCTGCCTCGAGGCCGAACACCGACAGCCCCACCCGGCTCATGTGGTAGTCCTGGTGCCGGGCCTCATCCAGAAAATCCAGCACGCGCCACAGCAGCAGCAGGCCGCTGAGCAGCAGGGCGCCCAGCCAGCGCAGCTTGGGTGTCAACATCGGCATCTCGCTTGTTCTCGTCTCGTCATGGCGGCCAACCCGCCGCGCCGGCGCCCATCATACGCCAGTGGGCCCCGGCCTGCCTTAGCCTATGCAGTGAGCGTGCCGGAATAAGAGGGCTGCCTGACGCCCTCGCTGACCCTGTGTCGGGGGACGGCTATAATGGCGCCTCCAGAACCGGAGGTCTGCATGCCCAACAGCCTGAGCATCCGCCGCTACAGCCGGCAGCGGCAGCGTCACGCCCACCCCTTTCACCAGCTGGTGCTGCCCCTGCAGGGGGTGATCCGCATCGAGCTGGCCGGCTTCACCGGCAAGGTGGCGGTGGGGGAGTGCGTGGTGATCCCCGCCGGGGAAGAGCACGACTTTCGCGCCGATGAGGCGGCCCGCTTCATGGTCGCGGATCTGGATGAGCTGCCCGCCGGCCTGTTGGCCCTGCCGGGGCGGGTGTTTGCCGTCAGCCCGCCGCTGCAGGCCTACCTGACCTTCGTCGAGCGCCAGCTGCAGCATCAGCTGGATCCTGAGCTGGAAGCGGCCCTGCTGCCGCTGTTCTGCCAGCTGCTGGCCCGCCAGGCCCGGGACAGGCCCCTGGATCCCCGCATCCGGGCGGTACAGGCGGTGATCGCCGAGGGGCTGGCCGAGCCCCTGGCCATCGCCGATCTGGCGGCGGTGGCCTGCCTGTCCCCCACCCAGTTCAAGAAGCTGTTCTCCGCCCAGCTGGGCTTGAGCGTCCATCAGTACCTGATCCGCCAGCGCATGGAGAAAGCCCGCGCCCTGCTGACCCACACCGATCTGCCGGTGCAGCAGGTGGCCGAGCAGGTGGGCTACGGCGATGTGTCGGCCTTTAGCCGCCGTTTCACCCGTCACGTCGGCCTCTCCCCCCGCCAGTTCCGCGGCTAATCCCCTCGCGCCCGGCCGCAGGTGCGGCCGTTTTGGCAACAAAAGCGTCCGTTCGGCAAACTCACTGGCGACGACTTGCCCTATGCTGGCCGGGTCGTCTGTCGGTCTTAAAAGGAATTGCCATGCTGGCCCGTCTGTCCGCCCCTGTGCCCCAGGCCCGTGCCGCCGTGTTGCTGGCCTCCCTGCTGTGGGGCACCACGGGCACGGTGGCCAGCTTCTCCCAGGCCCTGAGCCCCTTGGCCATCGGCGCCTTCGCCATGGGGGTGGGCGGCCTGTTGCAGACCCTGCTGGCCTGGCGGCATATCCGCCGGGAGCTGGCGGCGTTGCAGGCCCAGTGGCCCGTGCTGCTCACTGGTGCCCTGGCCATCGCCGTCTACCCCCTGGCCTTTTACAGTTCCATGCGCCTGGCGGGGGTGGCTATCGGCACCGTCATCTCCATCGGTACCGCCCCCTTCTTCACCCTGCTGCTGGAGTGTCTGATCGGCCAACGTGGCTCGGTGAGCCGCCGCTGGTGGCTGAGCTTCGCCCTGGGGGTGGTGGGCCTGGCGCTGCTCAGCCTGCCGGGGGCCGCCCCGGCCTCGGCGCCGGCCCCGGTGACCGGCACCCTGCTGGGGCTGCTGGCCGGTTTCACCTATGCCCTCTACTCCTGGGTGGCCAAGCGCCTCATCGCCGGGGGCATCCGCTCCCAGGCCGCCATGGGCAGCCTGTTCGGCCTGGGGGCCCTGCTGCTGTTGCCCAGCCTGCTGCTCACCGGTTCCCATCTGACGGCCCCCGTCGGCAACCTGCTGGTGGTGGGCTACATGGCCCTGGTGCCCATGTTTCTCGGTTACCTGGCCTTCGGCTTTGGCCTGCGCCACGTGGCGGCCAGCCAGGCCACCCTGCTGACCCTGTTCGAGCCCGTGGTGGCCGCCCTGCTGGCGGTGACCGTGGTGGGGGAACCCATCCCCGCCCTGGGGTGGCTGGGCATGGGCTTGATACTGGGGTGCCTGCTGCTGCAGGCGCGGGGGGAGTAGGGGGAGGAACGATTATTTCCTCCCCTGGTTCAAGGGGAGGGTTTGTAGTGGTCAACTAAATCCGGACACTCTGTTAAGCCGATTTTCGGCTTCTGCTGGCGGGAGCCCATCGTTATGTTGATGGGGTCGCCGCCAGTTGTAGTAGTCCATCAGGTAGTAGCTGATGTCCCGTTTTGCTTCCTGGAGTTTCTGGTATCCCGTCTCAGGGATCCATTCTGTCTTTAAACTTCTGAATACCCGCTCCATGGGGGCGTTATCCCAGCAGTTGCCTCGTCGGCTCATGCTCTGGGTTATCCGATAACGCCACAGCCGTTGCCGAAATTTCCGACTGGCATACTGGCTACCCTGATCGCTGTGAAACAGCACTCCCGGCGGACAGCCTCGTTGCTGATAAGCCATATCCAGGGCTTTCACGGCCAAGTCGGCATCCGGCTTATCGGACAGCGCCCAACCAATCACCCGCCGAGTACAGAGATCGAGTACCACCGCCAAGTAATACCAGCGGCCACCGGCCCAGACGTAGGTGATATCACCGCACCAGGCGCGGTTTGGTTGCGCAACAGCAAACTCACGTGCCAATAAATTCGGGATGTCCGGTCGTTCACACTGCGCCGCTTTATAGGCATGAGAGCCGGGCTGCTTCGATACCAAACCCGCTTCCTTCATCAGGCTACGCACCTTGAATCGACCAATTTGGTGTCCCAACTCACGCAGCCTCAACATCAGGGTTCGGCTACCAGCAGAGCCCCGACTTTCCTTGAACAAGCGCCGCACTTCACTTCTGTGCTGCAGCCGTTCACGATTTACATGGCCCTTACGCGCCAAATACTCATAAAAAGATGAGCTTGCGATATCAAACACAGAACAGACCAGTTCGGTAGACTCATGCTCTCTTAATCGCTCGATCAGCGCGTACGTTCGAGATCGTCCGCCATCAAGAGAGCTGTAGCCTTTTTTAGGATCGCTTTTTCGCGTTCAAGTCGGTTGATCCGCGCCTCCAGCTCCTGGATTTTTTGCTGCTCTGGCGTCAGCGCCTTGCTGGCCGGTGTGGAACCATTCCGTTCGGATTGCAGCTGTTGAACCCATCGACGGAGTGCGGTTTCACCGACACCGAGTGAGCGGGAAGCATCGGGCACGGAATAGCCATGTTCGAGCACCAAGCTCGCCGCTTCGAGTTTGAACTCAGCAGTAAATGAACGACGTTGTCTTGTCATTGAACACCTCGGGTTACGGTGGCGACTTTACCACCTAAAATGGTGTCCGGGATGATTAGACCACTACAGTTAGGGTTGGCTTTTGCTTCGAAAAACAGGGCGTTGGCATCTTAATTAACGGGTCAGCATTGGCTTGCGCCCCTTGGTGACTCGGCCCTCCCGGGCTCCGCACCCCACTCGGGCTATCCCTGCCCTCGTGCCAAATCGAGGCCGGGATACTCAATCCCGTCCAAACCTCGATTTGGCCCCTGGACCAGCGCTGGCGTGTCCCGCCGCCCTGGGCATTTTTACCCATCCACCCATTCCCGTTCCTGCCTGCAAAGAAGTTCAGCTCTTCTTCAAAAACCCATTGCTACACTTTCTGTAGTTTGATACAAATAATGTATCAACTACAAAAACTGTAGTTGATGGTCAAAATTACCAGAGGAAATAAGTATGCCAGTCATCAATATCGATCTTGGTCTGGGGCAGGCCAATGAAGAGCAGAAAAAACAGCTGATTGAACGGTTTACTCGCGATGCCGTCGAGGTAACCGGTATAGCGGTAGATAAATTTGTAATACTGATCAATGAACTGCCTCATGAAAATATCGGCGTAGGTGGTAAAAGCCTCAAAACACTGAAAATGGGGCACTGACCACAGCCCACCGCGCTAATCTGGGGGCAAAAATTCTTGCCCCCTGTTTTAGGCTTCTTACAATACCCCCTACTTTCATCACTCGGCATCGTTCTCCGAGTGAACAATTAAGAGGCGGTAGTATGGCAATTCCAAAACCGGGAAAACCCGTCCGTGGATCGGCAAGCGGAGCACCGGTCATGGCGATCTTCGACCTGCTTGGCCGACGCTGGGCGATGGGGATTGTCTGGCAACTCGCGGCAGGACCGCTCACCTTCAGCGAACTACAGCAGCGCTGTGCCTCTATTTCGCCCACCATTCTCAGTACCCGCATCAAGGATCTGAGTGAAGCTAAAATCGTCGGCAAGACGCTTGACGGCTACCAGTTGACGGCCCTTGGCAATGAGTTGTACTCCATCCTGGAGCCCTTTAAGGATTGGGCCATTTTGTGGTCCAAAGAGCTTGAGTAGTAAAACACTGGCGGACACCGCCACCTGATGGGCCCCCAGGCGGCCGACCCAGCAGGCGTCGGTCAGCTGATAGGCCGACTGCAAGATCTGGCCCAGCACGATCGGCACGCCCAGCGCCAGCAGGGCACGATGAATGGGGGCTTCCAACAGTTTTTGACGGCTGGGCATGGGCAAGGGTCTTATGGCTAATCGCCCGCGGGGCGCAATCGCAAAGGTAGTGTGCTGAATAAATTCAGCTTCTGGGGCGAGCTGGCGCCACACCGTGATTTCTTGCCGGTATTGTCCGCTGTCGTCGGACGGTCATTTTTCGCGGAGGCCGTTCCGCCCTTTGCCGGCAATGGGCCTTTACCACCTCCCGCTGCACGGGGGCGTGCCAAGGGGGCTGGTGCCGGCTTCGCCTTCCTTGGCTCCGCATCCCGCTCGGGCTTTCCCTGCCCTCGCGCCAAATCGAGGCCGGTATACTCAATCCCGTCCCTTTCCGGTTTGGCCCCGGCATGACGATAACTGGCTCGGCCTCCCTGCCTCGCCGCCCCACCCACCACGAACGCCTCGGCCAGACAGAGGGGAGACGGATCCAATTAGCCAGTTAGCAGGTATAGATAGCTGGGTGGGTAGTTTCCCATGCGTGCGATTTCGCTAACTTCAACTTGCGGGGCCGCGTAGCGGTCCCACACCAAGTTTTTGTTAAATTACTTTACCATCTCTGAAACTAGACAGTTCATAAGCATTTTGTAACTCCTCAGGAGAAGCATTTGAGCCACTGAATTGGAGTACCACCTTTTTACCTGCTAATTTATTTCTGAGCTTCCATGCAGCCATAATTGTTGAACTACCAGCGCCTTCAACTAAATTTCTTGTGTGATACGCAGCTAACGCAGTGCCCTGTAAAATCTCGTTTTCAGAAAGCAGAACAAAATCTGTAAGTGATTCTTTATATATATCAAATGTCGTTTTGTAGGCCATGCCAGTAGCAAAACCACCCGCAAATGTTTCATTTGGTCGCGATATAATCTCACCTTGTTTCCACGAAGAATATGCAGCACATGAAAGCTCGGCCTGAACAGCATAGATGTCAATTTTTGGATTAATAGCTTTTAATACTGTTACGGCAGAAGCAACTTCACTACCACCGCCCAGCGGCAAGATTACAGCATCAACTTCGGGTAAATCATTTATGATTTCCAAAAACTCTGTGCCAACACCATTGACAACATGAGGTTCATTTGCCGGATGAACATAGTAATAACCTTTCGTTTTACTAATTTCGGATACTATCAATGAAGATTCATCAAAATTTCGCCCAGCTTCAACGACTTCTGCTCCAGCTTCTTTAATGAGTTTTATTTTCACGGGATTTGAACCTTCAGGAACAACTACTATTGCTGGAATATCAAATAGTTTTGCTGAAGTTGCAACCGATAGCCCATGGTTACCAGTTGAAAATGTTATAACCCCATTAATTCCAGCGTTTTTAATTTGGGCCATAACATTGATACCGCCACGAATTTTGAAGCTACCAGTTATATTCTGGTTTTCATGTTTTACATATGCATCGCATCCTAACAATCTGGATAAGCCTTCATACTTAACCAATGGCGATGGCTTTAAATGTTGTGACACAATTTTTTTTGCTTTGATTATTTCGAGCAATGAGATTGGATGATTTTTTAACTTTTCCACTACAGTGTCCCCATGTAATTTAACGCCCCGCGCATGCGCGCGAACTTGTGAGCGTCGCAGGGGCCGCAGGCCCCGTATGACGCGGATTGTTATAACTCAACGAGCTCGACCTTGAACTCTGTTGGTGAAATACAAGCCTGCTTGACCACCACGTTTTCATATTTCGAACTAAGAACGTTGAGCAGCTGATCTTTTTTCTTATTTTCCATACGCGCCCCTAAGATGACTTCTTTGACTGCACTTTTTGGAAAGTTAAAAAGGTGTATAGGGTATGTATCCGCCTCAATCACTCTGTTTGAGTCGCTTAATACAGCACACATACGCCACTCTTGCTCATAAAACCAATCTTCAGATTTAACTAAGAGGAGTTCAACTCCAGTAAGTTCCATTACACGTTTTGTCGGTCTATCTTTCGCATATTCTACTTTTCGAAGATGATAAAACTCATCTCTATCGCTTCGTTTTTGATTGAAGAACGGATTGTTATCGTCAAATCCTATGCAAAATCCTGTATGTGAACGGGCATAGTGCGCCCACATAAGTAAATTGCTGTTTTTCTCCGTTAGCGAAAGAACTCCGATAATTTCGTTTGATTTTTCAGCAAAAGTTTGGGCGACTACGCCACCCATGGCTGAAAACAGCTTATTTATTTCCGGCCAATATTGACCGTAGTTTTGTCTTGTTAAAACTTCTAACTGAGCTGGCGAAATTAATTTTCTTAACTCAGGAGGTATTTTTTCTAACTCAGTTTTAATTAAACTCTTGATTTTGCTTTCGAACATCTCGTCCATTTCTTCTTTTGAAGCCAAAGTTGAAATGACAGGTTTAAACTCAAAAGGATCATTAAAGTCAGCTGGCTGTGTAAAGCGAATAAGATTCGAATCTAAAACATCAATCCTATCTGGCTCTAGATATTTAAATAGCACAGCGCCCTCCTTGAGTTATAACAATTTATTAAGCGGCATTTTGCCACCTATCTACGGGGGGCGTGCCATCTAGTTCCGCCGAGCAAGGCGGGTGTGCCTTGCAACCCATTGTCTGGGCGGTAAAAAATATGCCCCTTGTTTGCCCTGTGTGGATAGGCGGCACATTGGCCGTCTATCCCGCAGTGGGACCTGATCGTGTTCCATCTGATCCGCCATACAGGCGTTTGCCCCATGCGCTGCCAGTATCCACTCTATTGAGTCCTATCCTAACCGGCTTTGCCTGCGTTGACACCTCGGTAGGTCACATTCGAACCATTGCCAACGATGCCGTTGAGCAGGGTGGCTTGTTCTTCACACCTTGGCAGTGATGGCGATGGTTTGGGCTTAGCTTGCGCTCAGCTCAACCCACTTGGCCGAGGGACCTCTCGGGTTGGCTAACGGGATCAGACTCCCCTCTGTCTGGCCGAGGAGCCGGCGGGGAACAGGCGACGAGGCAGGATGCCGAGTCAGGCATCGCCGCGCCGGGAGCCCGCGTAGCTGCGATTCGCGTCAGCGTCATCGCACGCATGGGAAACAACCATCCAGCTATATATACCTGCTAACTGGCTAATTGGATCCGGCTCCCCTCTGTCTGGCCGAGGAGTCTGCGGTGGGCGGGGCGGCGAGGCAGGGAGCCCGAGCCAGTCATCATCACGCATGGAGGCGTGTTGATGACGAGCCCCAAGCCCGGCGCGGACGACGAGGGAAGCCGCAGGCCCAGACAGTTGGGGAGTGCTGGGGATGGGTAAGGGGGGCAGCATGGCCCCCCTTGCCGCGCCCCCGCGCCAGCGGAGTGGGTAAAGGCGCGATGCCGGACAGGGCGCAACGGACCAAGTCGTATCAAAGTCCAAGCATGGAGCCATGGCCTGGACTGCAATGCCCCTAGCCGCGCCCCCGCTCAGCGGCGGGCGGGAAAGGCGCCCAAGGCGGAAGAGGGCGCAACGGATCTCACTGCATCAAATCCAGAGCCTGCCGCAACGGGCAACGCCCTATCGAAATCCCGTTAGGGTGCAGCAGGTCAGCAATGACCCTGGCCAGGCCCGCAAGGCCGCGCACCGCGCCCCCGCGGGGGCCCCCGGGGGCAGCCGCCCCCTCAAGAATGACTCGGCATGCCATGCCACTCATCGGCGGCGGGCACCGCCTTGCGGCCCAGGCGCGCCAGCAGCACCAGCAGCAGGGCACCCAGCAGCAGGCAGTGACCCAGGGCGGACGGGCTGTTGACTCCCAGGCTGACCAGCCAGGCGGTGCCCAGGGAGGCGACCAGCATCTGGCCGGCGCCGGCCAGGGCGGTGGCGGTGCCGGCGGTCTTCTTGAACGGCTCCAGCAGGCTGGAGAGGGCGGAGGGGAAGGCCATGCCGTTGGCGAAGGTGAACAGCGCCTGACAGCCCATCAGTCCCCAGGCCGACAGGGGCAGGATGAGCAGCACTAGACCGGCGATGCCCTGCAGCAGGCAGGCCAGCAGCAGTTGCTGGGACTGGCTAAACCGGTGGCGGCTCTTGCTGGCGGCGAAGCCCCCGGCGATCAGCGCCAGGGCCGGCACCAGGGTCCAGTGGCCGTAGGCCGCGGCATCCATGCCCACGCCGCGCTGCATCAAGAAGGGCATCACCGAGACGCACAGCACGTTGAGGCCGTACTGCACCCAGACGATGCCGGCGAAGCAGAGGAAGTGCCGGTTGTGCAGCAGATCCAGGTACTGCCAGGCTACGTCCCGTACCCGCAGGCCCTGATCCTGCGGCGGGTGACATTCGTCGAAGAGGCAGACGATCACCACCCACAGCAGCATCAGGTAGCCGGCCATGCAGACAAACACGCTGAGCCAGCCGTACTGCTGGGCCAGCAGGCCGCCGAACAGCGGGGCTATGGTGGGCACGAAGGCCATGGTGGTGGCGAAATAGGACATGGCCTGGCGCAGGAAGGGGCCCTCGAAGCGATCCCGCAGGGATACCCGGGCGATCACCGAGGCACAGCCGGCGCCCATGCCCTGCAGCAGGCGGCCCAGCAGCAGGGCGGTCAGGCTGGCGTGGCCGGCCAGGGCCAGCATGATGCCCGTCAGGGCCAGGGCCAGCCCGGCCAGCAGCACGGGGCGGCGGCCGTAGCGATCGGAGAGGGGGCCGAACAGCAGCTGGCTGGGGCCGAAGCCCAGCAGGTAGCCGGAGACCAGCCACTGGGCCTGCTGCACCGACAGGCCCATGTCATCCTGCAGGCCGGGCAGGGCCGGCAGCAGCATGCCCATGCCGGATTGCCCCACGGCAATCATCAGACAGGCGAAGATCACCGGGAGCCAGCTCACGTTGCTGGAATTTTGTTCGCTTGGGGCGGGCGCAGGCACGCGCCCGCCCTGGCTGGGGGCACCACTCATGAAACAAATACTCTTGTTGGATTAATTCTCAGGGGATGACGCTGGATAGGAGGGAAAACACCTGCGAAATAAACTGCCTTGTCGCCACTATCCGGTGTGTGTGAACATTATCCCGACGGGGCCGGATCCCTGTCGAACGACTAATTTGCATGGCCGGCGATAGGAAAAAGTATTCACTCGCTGGCCTGAAATTTGCTAGCCAAACGACCCTGGTTCGCCGCGCCGCCGGCAGGCCCCTGCCGGGGATGGGAGCATGAGATGAACATCCGTTTTCTGGAGACCTTTCTGTGGGTCGCCCGCCTGAAGAGCTTTCGCCTCACCGCCGAGAAGCTGTTCACCACCCAGGCCTCCATTTCCCACCGCATCGCCGGGCTGGAGGAGGAGCTGGGGGTCAAGCTGTTCGTGCGGGAGAGCCGCGGCGTGGTGCTGACCCCGGACGGCCAGCGGGTGCGGGAGTACGCCGAGCGCATCGTCAGCCAGCACTATGCCCTGCGCCAGGCCATGGGGGCGGCGCGGGACGGCCGGGGCAAGGTGCGGGTGGGGGTGATCGACTCGGTGATCTACACCTGGTTCACCCAGCTCATCGCCCGCATCTCGGAGCAGTTTCCGGATCTGGAGGTGGAGGTCACCGCCGACAGCGGCCGCAACCTGTGCAACCAGTTGCAAAAGGGCTATCTGGACATCGCCTTCCAGGTGGAACCCTTCCGCCTGGAATCGGTGAACAACCTGGAGCTGGTGCGCTACCCCCTGCAGTGGATCGTGGCCAGCGGCTCGCCGCTGCATCGCCGCTACGACTCCCTGGCCAGCCTAGCCCAGCACCGCATCATCACCTTCGTCGCCCACTCCCGGCCCCACCAGGACATCGTCAGCCTACTGAACCTGCACGGCATCGACTCGCCGCGCATCACCTGCGTCAACTCCTTCGCCGCCATGATCCGCATGATCGAGGAGGGCTTCGGCGTCGGCGTGATACCGCCGGCCCTGGTGACCGAGCAGCTGGCATCCGGCAAGCTGGCCATCATCCAGATCCAGGATCTCACCGACAACTGCCTCTCCATGCTCTCCCAGGTGGCCAGCTGGCGTACTGGCCCCGGGCTGGAGTGCTGCGAGACCATAGCCCACCTGGCCCATCAGGTGGTGCAGGACTTCTGCCGCAAGATGGGGCCGGACTACGCCCGGGCCGCCCGGCACTAGGCGGATTGGGTTTTCTCATCCGGCGCCATTGGCGTTAGCATGGTGGGAGTCTGTTGCCGCCGGAGTCAGTCATGGAATTCTTTCGCGCCCTCGGGCCCATCGCCGCCCTCAGTTTCGATCTGGATGACACCCTGTATGACAACGGGCCCGTCATCGAGCAGGCGGAGGCCTGGATGGTGGCGCACATGCGCGACACCTACCTGCAGACCGCCATGTGCGACCGGGCCTGGTGGCAGGCGTTGAAGCACAGGCTGCAGCGGGAGCAGCCGGCCCTGCGCCACGATGTCTCGTTGTGCCGGCGCCGGCTGCTGGCCTGTGGCCTGGAGTGGGGCGGCATGGCGGCCGCCGAGGCCGCGATGGAGGCGGACAAGGTGTTCGCCCAGTTCCTGGAGATCCGCTCCCAGGTCGAGGTGCCGGAGTCCACCCGCCAGGTGCTGGGCGCCCTGGCCGAGCGCTTCCCCCTGGTGGTGATCACCAACGGCAACGTGCTGCTGGAGCGGCTGGCGCTGGATCATCACTTCCAGCACGTGCTCAAGGCCGGCGGCGGCTTTGCCATGAAGCCGGCGCCGGATCTGTTCGCCCAGATGACCGAGCGGCTGGGGCTGGCGCCGGGCCAGATACTCCACGTGGGGGATGATGTCTTCACCGACGTGCTGGGGGCCCTGCGCAACGGCTACCGCAGCGCCTGGCTCAACGACCATCACCGTTCGTTGCAGGCGTTGCACCGCCTGCCGGATCTGATGCTGAACCGGCTGGACGAGCTGTTGCTGCTGCTGTGAGACCAGCGGGCTAGGGTAGCGCCTCGGTCAGCTGATAGCGCCGGTAGAGGGCCGCCAGGCTGCCGTCCTGGATCATCTGGCTCAGCTCGGCATCGTAGCGGCGCAGCAGTGCCGGCTTGTCGGGATAGGGGGAGGCGAGCACCAGGGGATTGTAGTAGGGCTGGCGGGTCAGGGGCGGCGTCAGGTAGTCGAGCCGATCCTGCCAGCCTTGGGCCTGGATCTGGGCCAGGGCGGTGATCTGGTTCAGCGGCACTATGTCGATATGGCCGGCCAGCAGCTTGGGCAGTTGCAGCCGGTTCTGGGTGATGGTTTGCAGCCGAAAGCCGGGTTGATTGACGGCGGCCAGGAAGGCGGGGGTGTAGACGTAATCCTGGGTCAAGCCGATGCGCCAGGGTTTGAGATCCTGGTAGTCATGGAACCTGAGGCGGGCCTTGTCCTCCTTGCGGACGAAGAAATACCAGCCGATCTGCAGGTGGGCTTGCTGGGGGTAGCTCAGCAGTGCCAGGCGGCTGGGATCCTTGGACAGGGTCAGCAGCATGTCAAAGTGCCCCAGCTTGGCCTCGCGCATCAGGCGGGCCGAGCTGGTAACCAGTTGGATGTGATTATCCACTCCCATGCGGCCAAGCAGGGTCCGGATGACCTCCACGTCCAGGCCCGCCGGGCGGCCCTGTGGGTCCAGATAGCGCAGGGGCGGTTCCAGGGTGCCACCGATGCGCAGTGGCGCAGCGCCGAGGGGCAAGCTGAGCAGCCATAGCAACCAGACCAGTCGCACCATGTGCATTCCCCCCTTCTGCTGAACAGTGGGTCTCAATATACCCCCATTTTCTCGTGCGCGCAGGGCGGCATTTTGTGCTGGGCAGTCGGCCTGACCCTGTGGTCCGTGTATAATCCCCACCACTGTACAAAATATCAGGAGTGGCGATGGAGATTGAAACCCTGCTGGACGGCCTCAACGACAAGCAGCGGGAGGCGGTGGCGGCCCCGCTTGAGAACCTGCTGGTGCTGGCAGGGGCGGGCTCGGGCAAGACCCGGGTGCTGGTGCACCGCATCGCCTGGCTGCTGGGGGTCGAGCGCGCCTCCCCTTACTCCATCCTGGCGGTGACCTTCACCAACAAGGCGGCGGCCGAGATGCGCGGGCGGATTGAAGCCCTGCTAGGCAGCGACCCGGGCAGCCAGCACCGCGGCCTGTGGATGGGCACCTTCCACGGCATCGCCCACCGCCTGCTGCGCGCCCACCATCTGGACGCCAACCTGCCGGCGGACTTCCAGATCCTCGACAGTGACGATCAGCTGCGGCTCATCAAGCGGGTGATCCGTGGCCAGAACCTGGACGAGAAGCAGTGGCTGCCCCGCTCGGTGGCGGGCTTCATCAACGGCAAGAAGGACGACGGCCTGCGTCCCCGGGATATCGACACCCTGGGGGATCCGGTGGCCAAGACCTATCTGCGGCTCTACCAGATCTACCAGGAGACCTGCGATCGCGCCGGCCTCGTGGACTTCGCCGAGCTGCTGCTGCGGGCCCACGAGCTGTGGCTGCACAAGCCGCATATCCTGCAGCACTACCAGCAGCGCTTCGCCCATATCCTGGTGGACGAGTTCCAGGACACCAACGCCATCCAGTACGCCTGGATCCGCCTGCTGGCCGGGGATCGCAACCACGTGATGATCGTCGGTGACGATGACCAGTCCATCTACGGCTGGCGCGGCGCCAAGGTGGAGAACATCAGCCGCTTCCTGAGCGACTTTCAGGGCGCCCGCACCATCCGCCTGGAGCAGAACTACCGCAGCACCGCCACCATCTTGAGCGCCGCCAACCTGCTCATCGCCAACAACGCCGAGCGGCTGGGCAAGGAGCTGTGGACCGACGGCGCCGAGGGCGAGCCCATCTCCATCTACGCCGCCTTCAACGAGCTGGACGAGGCCCGCTTCGTGGTGGGGCGCCTCAAGGCCTGGAAGGACGAGGGCGGCACCCTGGACGAGTGCGCCATCCTGTATCGCAACAACGCCCAGTCCCGGGTGCTGGAAGAGGCCCTGATGCAGGAGCGGCTGGCCTACCGCATCTACGGCGGCCTGCGCTTCTTCGAGCGCCAGGAGATCAAGGACGCCATGGCCTACCTGCGCCTGCTGGGCAACCGGGGGGACGACGCCTCGTTTGAGCGGGTGGTGAACACCCCGACCCGGGGCATAGGCGAGCGCACCCTGGGCCTCATCCGCGAGGCGGCCCGGGATCAGGGCCTCAACCTCTGGCAGGCCGCCATCGCGCTGTGCGAGCGCAAGGTGCTGGCCGGTCGCGCCGCCAGCGCGGTGAGCCAGTTCATCAACCTGGTCAACCTGCTGGAGCGGGACACAGACGAGCTGCCGCTGCACGTGCAGATCGACCGGGTGGTGCGCCAGTCCGGCCTGTGGGGCCTGTACGAGGCGGAGAAGAGCGAGAAGGGCCAGTCCCGCATCGAGAACCTCGAAGAATTGGTCAACGCCGCCCGCACCTTCAGCCCAGACGAGGCCATGGCGGATCTGCCGCCCTTGACCGCCTTCGTCGCCCATGCCGCATTGGAGGCGGGGGAATCCCAGGCCGACGAGTTTGAGCCGGCGGTGCAGCTGATGACGCTGCACAGCGCCAAGGGGCTGGAGTTCCCCCTGGTGTTCATGGTGGGGGTGGAGGAGGGCATGTTCCCCAGCCAGATCTCCGCCGAAGAGAGCGGCCGGCTGGAGGAGGAGCGGCGCCTGTGTTACGTGGGCATGACCCGCGCCATGCGCAAGCTCTACATGACCCACGCCGAGAGCCGCCGCCTGTACGGCAAGGAGATGTACCACAGACCCAGCCGCTTCCTAAAAGAGCTGCCCAGCGAGTGCCTGGAGGAGGTGCGGCTGCGCACCCAGGTGAGCTGGGCCCAGCCGGTGGCGGAGCAGAGCCGCTTCAACCCGCGGCTGACCCAGGAGAGCTTCAACGACACCGGCCTGCGCCTGGGGCAGCGGGTGCGCCATGCCAAGTTCGGTGAAGGGGTGGTGCTCAACTACGAAGGCAGCGGCCCCCAGTGCCGGGTGCAGGTGAACTTCGACGAGGCGGGGAGCAAGTGGTTGGTGGCCAGCTATGCGAGGTTGGAGGCGCTGTAGGCAGCGCGGCACCTTTGATGCCCGGAGCGGGCTGGTCCGCTTGACGGCTTCCCTCCCCTTGGCAAGGGGAGGGTTAGGGTGGGGTGGCGTAGCGGGCCGGCGGCGGTTACGCCAGCTTGGCCCGTTGCGCCCTGCTCGGCGCCGAGCCGGCAGCAGTGCTTTTTGGTGAGGCCGTTCCGCCCTTTGTCAGCAACCGGCCTTTACCACCACCCGCTGCACGGGGGCGTGCCAAGGGGGCTGGTGCCGGCTTCGCCTTCCTTGGCTTCGCATTCCGCTCGGGCTTTCCCTGCCCTCGCGCCAAATCGAGGTCGGGATATTCAATCCCGCCCAAATCTCGATTTGGCCCCCTTGGCGAACCCGGCACTCCCCAACTGTCTGGGCCTGCGGCTTCCCTCGTCGTCACCGGGTCACCACGGCCCGCCATCGACGCGTTCCCGACGCGGCGATGCCTGACTCGGCATCCTGCCTCGTCGCCTGTTCCCCGCATCCTCCTCGGCCAGACAGAGGGGAGACGGAGCCAGTGAGCCAGCCTGTGAACTTGCTGGGTTATGTGCTTTGTTTCTCATGCGTGCGATGACGCTGACGCGAATCGCAGCTACGCCCTGCGGGCTTTTTTAATCATCCAGATAAGAAGACAAGCCATGCTACCTATCACCACATCGCGGTTGGTTATCCGGCCATACCAGGCGGATGACATTGCCGGGCAGGCGGAGGCCGTTGTTGAGTCGGTCGACACGGTCGGTCAGTGGCTGCCTTGGTGCACCCAGGACTATTCGATCACCGATGCCGTTGAATGGTTTGTGCTGTGTGAGAAAAGCCTCATGTTTTCTCGCTCCTATGAGCTGGGAGTGTTCGATAAGCACTCGAATGCCCTGATCGGCAGCGTGTCCATCAACGAGGTGGATAAGCAGAACCGGCGGGGCAATATCGGTTACTGGATCCGGCAGTCCCAGCAGAATAAGGGCTATGCCACGGAGGCCGTCAAAGCCATAGTCCCCTTCGGCTTTCAGGTGTTGGATCTGCTCCGGTTGGAGCTGTTTGCCGCGGTCGAGAACGTGGCCAGCAGCACGGTGGCGGCAAAAGCCGGTGCCCGCTTCGAGGGTGTTGCCAAGAATCGGATTGTGCTGCGCGGCGTGGTGCATGATGCCAATGTGTATTCGTTTATTCCCGATATGAGGGTTGCGTAACGCCCTACTCGGCGCCGAGTTCGCTGGCGGACCTGTTGCGGTGCGGTCGTTGCGACCTGCTCGGCAATCCGCTGTTACCTCATCCCGCTGCACGGGGCGACTTACCGGATTTTGTTTGTCCGTTGCGGCCTATGGGCTTGTTGAGGCCGTTCCGCCCTTTGTCAGCAACCGGCCTTTACCACCACCCGCTGCACGGGGTGACTTACCGGATTTTGTTTGTCCGTTGCGCCTTACTCGGCGCCGAGCCTTTCAAGCTTCCCGCTTGGCGGGGGCGCGGCAAGGGGGGCCATGCTGCCCCCCTTACCCATCCCCAGCACTCCCCGCTGTCCGGGCCTGCGGCTTCCCTCGTCACCGTGGTCGGGCTGTCAGGACCGTTATCGACATTCGCTACGCCTTCCCTGGCTTCGCACCCGCTCGGGCTATCCTTGCCCTCGCGCCAAACCGGGCCGGGATACTCAATCCCGTCCCTTTCCGGTTTGGCCCCGGCATGACGATAACTGGCTCGGCGGGCTGACGATCATGTTTCGGTTTGTCCGTTGCGCCTTACTCGGCGCCGAGCCTTTCAAGCTTCCCGCTTGGCGGGGGCGCGCAAAGGGGGATTGTGCCATCCCCCTTTGCAATCCCTGGCACTCCCCGCTGTCTGGGCCTGCGGCTTCCCTCGTCGTCACCGGGTCACCACGGCCCGCCATCGACGCGCTCCCGGCGCGGCGATGCCTGACTCGGCATCCTGCCTCGTCGCCTGTTCCCCGCCGTCTCCTCGGCCAGACAGAGGGGAGATGGACCAATTAGCCAGTCCGCAGGTCTGTGTCGCTGGGAGGGTTGTTCCCATCCGTGCGATTACCTATCGCCAATTGCATAAATGCAGAAATGCAGAAATGCAGAAATTTGAAATTATAAGTTGTACTCTAACTTCAGTTTTTTCATGCATGAAGCAGCTGTTATTATCCTTTTGTTCTGCCTATGCTTGAGCTCCGACTTACAAAAAAAAGCATTCCATATTTGCATGAACTTCTTTTTTTCATTATTAGGTTCCCAATCGGCTCGGCTTCTCCATGATGTAGCCCATCTGTTGCACAAATAAGAAAATAAAGCCCTATTAAATGTGACAACTAGAGAGTCTATTGACGCAGCCGCACTTTGAAGAAATGAAAAGTCGATGCAAATTTCAACTGATTTTGAATATGATTTTATATTCATTTGCACAGCGTTTCTCCCGGGCAAAATCCCAGCATTATGAATCAATCCATGTCGAAGATGACACACTACATCATAATCCTGTAAAACACTGCTAAAAACACTATCTTTCATCTCAAAACCAAGATAACCTTTGGTCGCACTTTTTATTTCTTTGCTCGAGGCAAAAGACATATGCTCAAATGCACTTCGCCTAAATTCATCCTTGCCGTGCCACAATACACCACCTAGATTTATTTGTTTCTCGGCAGCAACATTTCTAGATATCGGGCAAACATCCAAAGTAATCGAAAGAACGGAGCGAAAATATCCCTCAGCGGAAGATATTAGACCTAATAGCAGTAGACCGCCCAAAGTTGTAAACTCATTTAATCTATCACTAGTACCATAGCCTATGATCTCACGAGATCTTTTAAAATAATAATCAATCGGTGCAGGCACATCCACTTCGCTCATGCACTGATTAAGCCCTAAAATAGAAGCTGTAGAGGGAGCGGTGCAGACAAAGTCTTCAATGTTCATTGGCATTCCCCCCTAAGATACATATTCTTCTGCGGCACTCACTATCTTTACAGTTCTTGCCTTTTTTATATACTTTATTTTCATTAACTGTTCTCGACTAGTGTCTGTCAATATATCTCTTACCTTTCTAATCTGCGACTCCCTTTTTATTCTAGCTTGCATTGCCGCTGAAATATCCAATACGGAGATATCTTGATCAACAAGGTTTTCGTAGGCAGAAGAGGACTTGAGGCGCGCACCACAATTTGGACAAAAACGAGCCTCAGGGCTCGGTCGTTCGGTACCGCACAATTGGCATTGTGGTAATGTTATTTTAAAATCAGAATTGTCCAATCTCGCAACTTCGAGGAGTTTGGCTGAATACGTTCTCGGCCATAGCTGATGTTTTCTTGCTCGGAGGACATCAAGGAAAAAAGATACTGATTTTGTTCTTCGTCCAACGATTGCATTATCGGTGACAATGTCACCAATATGCATCTCATAGACTAAGAATACTCCATTTTCTCCACGAGGAAACTCTCCAACAGGCATCATTAATCCAGCATACTGGTAAAAGCTAATTACTTTTTCGAGTGCAGGATCCAATGGAGCTCGAATTCCAAATTGTACCGTTTGCTCCACGCTGTCTTTCCCAGCATTGAATTCTTTTATGTTGTCGAGTAGGACTCTATATATTTTTTCCCCATTTTCGACATAGCTTTTTAGAGATGGGAGTTTAGCCTCTAGCGACGAATAAACACCATGTGACATTTCTTTACCACTACGGGAAAGAGATAGAACCTTTGCCTTGGCAAGAGAGCCATCGGTGTTGAAATAGGTGTCAGGTGCATTATAAATAGCGCGAAGCATTCCTAAAAACGCTCTTGGTATACCAAAGGCACAATATGCAAGGAACGACATATCATCTTCATTTTTATCGCACAATTCAATTTGAGTGCCAGTGAACCTCCTTTTTGCTAACTCAAGCATAAAGGCTTCATATTCATCACCAACAGGCTTAACCCAAACGTTTATTGGTTCGGCATCATGACCAACTTGAAAAGAAGGAGAGTGTGATGTAATGCCTGGGTAAACCGCAGCTTTCGGTGAAATCGATTTTGACTTAACAGCTCTAAAAAAATCAAAAAAGTCTTCTTGCTGTTTTTCAGAGAAAGCGTGTGCTGCGTCATCAATCAACAAGACACACCTATTGAAACAGTTTATCGCAATTATTGAATCAATAAGTCTCTGTAGAGATTGTATGCTAAATTTTTCTATTTCCGCGCCATCTATTGAGTTCGATTCGATTTTAAACAGTAATTTGTCAATGGCTTCTTTTTTAGGTAGGTCTGTTGGTAATTTAACATTATTGATCTCGTTAAGAGACTCTAGCATGGCCTCAATTACTTTTAAGGTTAGCCACCCTTTAAACCAAAACGGTGCATTTGACCCCCGGCTATACAAAGGCTCAACTTTTAATGCCAACTTAAAGTTTACATAAACAGGTAAAACTTGCATTGGTTCAGAATTGAGCATCTTATGATAAGCTTTTAGCATCAAGGTGCTCTTGCCACAACCTCTAGGCCCAGTTAATAATTTTGCCCCTCCGCCCATAAGTTTTCTAAGGATTCCGTCCTCATCTGGATGATCTATGGTTAGTTCTGCAAAACTCTCTGTATCAATATACTCCGCTTGCTCGATAAAGTTCACCTCAAAAGGAAGTTCTTCGTCTAATTCTCCTTGTCTATTTTTTCTCGTCATTTTATATTCCTTAACATTAATGTTTTGGTAAATATTCCAGATGGCATCTATATCTTGGAAGGTGAAAAAACAGCACCGACCCGCGTAGGTGCGATTAGCGATAGCGTAATCGCACGTATAAATAGGCTGTTTTTCCATATTCCATCTGCGTCCTATCCTATCTGCCTTTGTGCCGTCTGGCACCTCTGTTGTTCACATTTTCCCTTCAAAATCATGCCGGATAAGCCGATCAGCCAGCATATGGCATCGGGTCGGCTAACGGGATCAGGCTCCCCTCTGTCTGGCCGAGGAGTTTGCGGTGGGCGGGGCGGCGAGGCAGGAGGCCGAGCCAGTCATCATCACGCATGGAGGCGTGTTGATGACGTGCCCCAAGCCCGGCGCGGACGACGAGGGAAGCCGCCGGCCCAGACAGTTGGGGAGTGCCGGGTTCGCCAAGGGGGCGGCACCAGCCCCCTTGGCACGCCCCCGTGCAGCGGGAGGTGGGAAAGGCCGGTTGCCGGCAAAGGGCGGAACGGACAAATACAGAATTGAAATCACGACTTCGATTTGGCGCGAGAGCAGGGAAAGCCTGAGCGGAATGCGAAGCCAAGGAAGGCGAAGCCGGCACTAGCCCCCTTGGCACGCCCCCGTGCAGCGGGAGGTGGGAAAGGCCCATTGCCGATAAAGGGCGGAATGGTCCAACCGCAACGGGCAACGCCCGTTAAACAATACGCCCCGGGCGGAACGGTCCAACCGCAACGGACTAAACCAGTTAGAAACTACGCTGGCGCAGCAACGCCGCCGGCCCGGCCAGCGAAGCGTGGGGGCGCCAGCCCCCAAGCTTACTGCTTCGCCCCGGGGGTGATGGTGACCTCGGGGGCGGTCACATGGGGCATTTCCACCTTGGGGGCTGTGACCTTGGGGCCTTCTACATGGGGCTTTTCCACCCGCACGCCGTGGACGCCGACCTTGACCTTGGGTCCTTCGAGATGGGGTTTTTCGATGGTCGCCTTCTGCACGCCGCCGCGGTCGATACCGCCGCCGGACACGTCAATCTCGGCATGAGCCAGGGGCGTCATCAGCATCATCAGTGCCGAGGCTAAGAGGATCGCGGGTTTCTTCATCATGACTCCTGAAATAAGTTAGCTGTTTCAACGAATTGCTCTGCCATGCCAGCGGAAAGCCTGGGTTGGCACCTGGCGTAGGGCGTCGGATGGGCAGCATGGTCGCATATCCGGGGCGGCGGCGCCGCCTCGCCGGCCCTCTGGTACAGACCTTGTTCAGCTTAGATTGTTAACCGTCAGGCGGGATTAGCGAACTGGCCAGCAGACGACGCCGGGACGGGCTCTCCCCTGTCTGGCCGAGGAGGTCGCGGTGGGCGGGGCGGCCGCACAAAAAAAAATGGATACTCAGCCTCTGTGTCGGATCCTGGGTCAGGCAGAATGCCATGACGCCCTTGCCGGTTTGGCCCAACCCTCACCTTGGCAGGGGCGAGCTCAGCGCCATCAGGCGCCAACCCCTTGTGTTGTAAGGATTCGTAACGAATATACCCATGGCCAGGTGGTGGCGCGGCGGGTATGTTGCCGGGCAGCTGTCCGGCCTGGCCGGCTAACGGGGCAGGTCGGCACCGGCTGGCCCTCACGGCGTTGAGATGGGATGAACACATGAAGAAGACACTGATAAGCGGTATCTGCCTGAGCCTGTTGGCGGGCTGTTTCGATTCGCCGTCGCCCCAGGCGCCGGCGGCCGGGCCCGTGCCGTCGGCTGCGTCGGCCACCCAGCTGCCGCCGGGCGGTCAGCCGGGGGGCATGCCGGGTGCCGTATCCGGCGCCATGCCGATGCCACCTTCCGGGGCCCTGCCGGGTGCTGCGTCCGGCGCCATGCCGGCGCCACCTTCCGGGGCCATGCCTGCCGGTCAGCCGGGGCCGGGGGGCGAGCGGCAGGGGCCGCCACCGGGTGGTCCCGGCGGACAGCAGCGGGGCGGTGGCCCGGGCGGGCAACCTCCTGGGCCGCCTCCTGGCGGCATGGCCGGCGGGCCTGGCGGTCATCCCCCGGGACCGCCCCCCGGTGGCTTTGGACCGGGTGGTCCGGGGGGCCAGGGTGGGGCAGGCAAGGTGGATACCGGGCACGGTGCCCTGGTGCTGGCCGCCGGGCAGCAGCTCAAGGGCGGCGTCTATGGCTCCAGCAAGGCGGATGAGAACGCCATCCGCGCCGACGGCAACACCCGGGCCCGGTTGCTGGATGTGACGGTGGAGAAGAACGCCGGGGCGGCCAGCAACAACGAGGCCGCCAGCTTCTATGGCCTGAACGCCGCCGTGCTGGCCTTGGGCCAGGCGCGCCTGACCCTGGAGGGGGGCTCGGTGCGGGCCTCCGCCGAAGGGGCCACCGGGGTGTTCGCCTATGATGGCGCCACCATCTATCTGCAGGACACGGACATCCAGGTCACCGGCGGCAACGCCGGGGGGATCGAGGTGGCCGGCGGCGGCACCCTGTATGCCCGCAACCTGACGGTGAGTTCGGCGGACAAGGCGGCGATCCGCAGCGACCGGGGGGGCGGCAAGCTCCTGGTGGAAGGCGGCCGCTATCGCACCCAGGGGCGTCTGGGGGCGCCGGTGATCTACAGCACGGCGGATATCCAGGTGCGGGATGCCAGCCTGACGGCGCTGGATTCGGAGGCGGTGGTCATCGAGGGGTTCAACTCGGTGAGCCTGGTGAACAGCCAGCTGAGCGGCCGCATGCAGGGAACCTATGATCCGGCGGCCAGCGACAATCCGCGCACCGTGATGCTCTATCAGAGCATGTCCGGCGACGCGGCCCAGGGCACCAGCCACTTCAGCATGCAGGGCGGTAGCCTGGTCTCCGGCAACGGCGATCTGTTCTACGTCACCAACACCGCCAGCATCATAGATCTGCGCCAGGTGGCCGTGACCCCCGCCAAGGGTGCCTGGCTGCTGAAGGTGGCGGGCAATGACGGTGCCCGGGGCTGGGGCCAGGTGGGGGCCAACGGCGGCACTTGTACCCTGAACCTGACGGCCCAGACCCTGACCGGTGACATTCGGGTGGATGCCATCTCCAAGCTGACCCTGAACCTGAGCCAGGGCTCAAGCCTGACCGGCGCCATTGACGCCGACGGCACCCAGGCCCAGTCCTTGGTGGTGAGCCTGGACGCCAGCAGCCACTGGACCCTGACCCAGGACAGTCATATCACGGCCCTGGAGGGGGACCATCGGGGGCTGGATCTCAACGGTCACCAGCTCTACGTGGCCGGCCAGCCCTTCACCCCCTAGCCGTTACCGGCTGAGGCGCAATAAAAAAGGAACCGCTTGGCGGTTAATGCTCATCAGTTAAGGCGCCGTTGGCGCCTTAACTGTATCAACGACACGGTTTTTTGAGGCAAAAGCCAAACCCCACCCTAACCCTCCCCTTGAACAAGGGGAGGGAAACATCGTTCCTCCCCCCTTACCAAGGGGGAGGTTAGGAGGGGGATGGCTTGCCTCTGGCAGCCATTCATGAGTATCTCTGTCTCTTAACTGACCAGCATTACCGCTTGGCGGTTCCTTTTTTTATGGGGTGGCGGTGACCTAGGCGGCGCGCCGCTGCCGGCTGCGCTGCCAGCCCTCCAGGCTAAACACCGCCAATGCCAGCCAGATGCAGCCGAAGGTGAGCAGCTTGGCCGGCTGGATGGGTTCGCCAAACAGCAGTATGGCCAGCAGGAACATCAGGCTGGGGCCCAGGTACTGGATGAAGCCCAGGGTGGAGAGGGGGATCAGGCGGGCGCCGGCGGTGAACAGCAGCAGGGGCACGGTCGTCACCACGCCGGCGGCGACCAGCAGGCCGTTCAGCGGCCAGGGGTTGGCGGCGAGGTGGCTGGTGGGGCTGTCGGCGATGACGAACAGATAGATCAGCGCCAGGGGCAGCAGCAGCAGGGTCTCGACGAACAGGCCGGTCTGGGCGTCCACCGGGATCTGCTTGCGGATCAGGCCGTAGATGCCGAAGCTGCCGGCCAGCGCCAGGGCGATCCAGGGCAGGTGGCCCAGCAGCAGCACCTGAATGAGCACCCCTGTGCTTGCCAGCGCCACCGCCAGCCACTGCAGGCGGCGTAGCCGTTCGCCGAGAAACAGCATGCCCAACAGCACGTTGAACAGGGGGTTGATGTAGTAGCCCAGGCTGGCCTCCAGCAGGTGATTGTTGTTCACCGACCAGATGAACAGCAGCCAGTTGCCGGCCACCAGCAGGGCGGAGACGGTGAGGCTGAGCAGCTGACGGGGCTGGCGCAGGGCGGCGCGGATGCGGTGCAGCTGACGGCCGGCCAGCAGCATGGCCAGCAGCAGCACGCAGGACCAGATGATGCGGTGGGTGAGTATCTCCCCGGCGGGCACCTGGGCCAGCAGCTTGAAGTAGAGGGGACAGATGCCCCAGATGAGAAACGCGGCAACGGCGTAGAGCACGCCCTGACGGTGGGAGGTCATAACGGCACCTGAAGGAAGACGGCCCCGGGCGGGGTCGCCGGCATTGTATAACAAAAGCGGGCAACAAAAAGCGGAGCCGCTGCTCCGCCGAATCTACACGGGAGAATCCCTATATCTGCCAGTGCCTGTGCTGAATGGCGCGCAGGGACTTGTTGCATTGCTTCATTTCCCGGGCCATGGCCGGCAGGTATTCCTGCAGCATGTGTTCCACGCCGAGCAGCAGCTGCTCCCTCACCGAACCGAGGGGCTCGCGCCAGGCGTGCAGGCAGATGTGATCGGGGATCAGTTGCCGGCGGTAGGCGTCAAGCAGCTCGTCCGGCCACCGCTCCAGCACCAACCCATGGCAATCCAGGTAGGCGGAGACGGGGTCGCGCAGCAGCAGAAACTTCACCTGATTCAGATCCCGCTGCCCCAGGCTGTCGTCATGGATATGGCAAGTCCGTTGCCGGCCACTGTGGGCATGGATGAACAGACCCCGTTGCCGGCATTCGATGATGCGGTACCAGGGCAGGGCATCCATTTCCTCATAACCCTCCAGCTCCCGTTGCAGCCACTGCTTCAGGCTTGCTTCGCGTGCGGTCCGATAGAGGCAATGCATGCGCTCTAGCAGATCCGTGCACTGGATGGTCGACAACTTACTCATACAGCTCACCTCCTCATCAAGTATGCGACGGGAACCAGCCAGTGATCTGGAGTGGATTGACTAAGGTCAAATTTTAGCCAATTAAGCCGGTTTTCGCCAATCGACCTGTCAGGTTTGCGGGTGAGTCTAGATGGCCAAAGTCGGTTTATTGTGCTCGCCGGCTGCATTACAATGGCGCCCCTATGCAGCCAGCCAGCCCCGACCTCTCCGCCAGCGATATCCCTTTCACCCAGCGCCCGACACCGCTGCAGGTGTTGCGGGAGGTGTTCGGCTACCAGGCGTTCCGCCCCGGGCAGGCCGACATCCTGGATCGGCTCATCGCCGGCCGTGACGGCCTGGTGATCATGCCCACCGGCGGCGGCAAGTCCCTCTGCTACCAGATCCCGGCCCTGGTGCGCCCCGGCCTGACGGTGGTGGTGTCGCCCCTCATCGCCCTGATGAAGGATCAGGTGGACACCCTCAGGGCCAACGGGGTGGCGGCGGCCTGCCTCAACTCCTCGTTGAGCCGGGACGAGGCCCAGGCGATCCACGGCCAGCTGCGCCGCGGCGATCTCAAGCTGTTGTACGTGGCGCCGGAGCGGCTGCTGCTGCCGGACTTCCTCGAGCGGCTGGCGGAGCTGCCCCTGGCGCTGTTCGCCATCGACGAGGCCCACTGCATCTCCCAGTGGGGCCACGACTTCCGCCCGGAATACGCCCAGCTGGGCTGCCTCAAGCAGCGCTTCCCCCAGGTGCCCCTGGTGGCCCTCACCGCCACCGCCGACGCCGCCACCCGGGAGGACATTCTCCAGCGGCTGGGGCTGCCGGATCCCTTCGTCCACCTGGCCAGCTTCGACCGGCCCAACATCCGCTACAGCCTGCTGGACAAGTACAAGCCCAACGATCAGCTGCTGGCCTACCTGGCCAAGCAGGGCGGCCAGTGCGGCATCGTCTACTGCACCAGCCGCAGCCGCACCGAGGAGGTGGCGCGCCTGCTGGTGACCCGGGGCCACAAGGCGGCCTGCTACCACGCCGGCCTGCCGGTGGCGGAGCGCAATCGGGTGCAGGAGGGTTTCCTCAAGGACGACATCGAGGTGGTGGTGGCGACGGTGGCGTTCGGCATGGGCATCGACAAGCCCAACGTGCGCTTCGTGGTGCACTACGACACCCCCAAGAACATCGAGTCCTACTACCAGGAGACGGGCCGCGCTGGGCGGGACGGTCTGCCGGCGGAGGCCCTGCTGCTCTACGATCCGGCGGACACCGAGCGGCTGCGGCGCATGCTGGAGGCCGGCGACCACGTGGATCCCGAGCGGCTGCGGGTGGAGCAGTACAAGCTCAACCTGATGGCCGCCTTCGCCCAGGCCCAGACCTGCCGCCGCCAGGTGCTGCTCAACTACTTCGGCGAGAGCCAGGGCGAGCCCTGCGGCAACTGCGACGTCTGCCTGGATCCGCCCCGCACCTTCGATGCCACCGAGGATGCCCGCAAGGCGCTCTCCTGTGTCTACCGCCTGGGCCAGCGCTTCGGCACCGGCTACGTCATCGAGGTGCTGCGGGGCGCCCAGAACCAGCGCATCAAGGAGCAGGGCCACGACAAGCTCTCCACCTACGGCATCGGCCGGGATCGCAGCCACGAGCACTGGCTGTCGGTGTTCCGCCAGCTCATTCACCAGGGCTATCTCACCCAGGCCATCACCCGCCACCTGACCCTGCAGCTCACCGAGGCGGCGCGGCCCGTGCTGCGGGGCGAGCAGACCCTGCTGCTGGCGGTGCCGCGGCTGCAGGTGCTCACCGGTCGCAAGGCCCGCTCCCACCGGGAGCGCGACAGCGAGCTGGCGCCGGGGGATGCCAAGCTGTTCCGCGCCCTGCGGGCCCTGCGCAAGCAGATCGCCGAGGAGGAGGAGGTGCCGCCCTACGTGGTGTTCAACGACGCCACCCTGCAGGAGATGGCCCGGCAGCAGCCCTGCGACGAGACCGAGCTGTTGGCCATCAACGGCGTGGGCTACCGCAAGCTGGAGCGCTTCGGCGAGGCGTTTTTGACCTGCATCCGCGACCACCTCACCCGGTAGTGGGATCCCCGTGCTGGAGCCGGACGCTCGCCTCAGGCACAATGGCGCCAGCCGATGAGGAGACGAACATGATCGACCCCAAGAAGATTGAAGAGATGGCCAGCAAGATCCACGCGGCCCTGCCGCCGGGCATCCGCAGCCTGGGCGAAGAGGTGGACAAGAAGGTCAAGCAGGTGCTGCAGGCCCAGCTCAACAAGCTGGACATGGTGAGCCGCGAGGAGTTCGAGGTGCAGACCAAGGTGCTGCTGCGCACCCGGGAGAAGCTCACCGCCCTGGAGGCCAAGCTGGCGGAGCTGGAAGCCCGGCTGCAGGACAAGGCCGAGTAAGGCCGGACAGACAGTATGTAGGCGGCTCTCGAGCCCATGCAGATCAGTTAAGGCGCCAATGGCGCCTTAACTGCCTTTCTTGCGGCGTCAACGCAAAGCAAAAGCCAACCCCACCCTACCCCTCCCCTTAAACAAGGGGAGGGAAACGGCGTTGTTGCCCCTCCAACAAGGGAGGGGAGCATCGTTCCTTCCCTTTAAGCCAGAGGGTGGGGAAATCATTCCTCCCCCTTACCAAGGGGGAGGTTAGGTGGGGGATGGCTTGCCTCAGACGCCCATTCATGAATATTTCAGTTTCTTAACTGAACAGCATTGGCCATCGGGCCGCCTTGGCTGTCTGGCTAACAGCGCCTAGATAAACTGGTAGGCGTCGCCGAACAGCTGCTCCGCCGACACCCCCCGCAGGCGCAGGGATTCCCGCACCACGGCGGCCATCTCGAAGCGGCCCGCCACATAGATGTCGTACTGATCCAGGCGGGCGAAGTCCGCCAGCACCGCCTCGTGCACCAGCCCCGTCTTGCCCTGCCAGCCCACCGGCGGCTGTTCCACCACGGGGACGAAGGTCAGGGAGGGGAACTCGCCGGTCCATTCCAGCACCTCTTGCCCCTCGTAGAGCTGCTCGGCATGGCGCACCCCCCAGTAGAGGTGGGCGGGGCGGTTGAGGCCGGTGTCCATCAGGTACTGCAGCAGGGCGCGGGCATAGGAGTAGCCGGTGCCGCCGACGATGAGCAGGATCGGGCGCTGTGACTCCTCCCGCAGGGTGGCCTTGCCCAGGGGCAGCTCCACCGTCAGCTCACCGGCTTCCCGCAGGCGGTCCAGCACCTCACCGGGGTAGGGGGCACCGGGGGGCGCGCCTATCTGCAGCTCCAGATAGCCGTTGCGGGTGGGGGAGTTGGCGATGGTGAAGGGCCGCTTGTCCTTCTCTCCCATCACCACCTGCAGGTACTGGCCGGCCTTGTAGCTGACCGCTTGCTGGGGCTTGAGGCGGACGTGCCAGATGTGGGTGGCGCATTCGTGTAATGCGACCAGGGTACAGATGATTCGTTGCATATAACTCCTTAGCGCTCACCCCGGTCCAGGATCCCCAGGCTGGGCCAGAGATCGTCGATACGCCGTTTGACCGACTCATCCATGACGATGGGTCGCCCCCACTCCCGCCGGGTCTCCCCGGGCCACTTGTTGGTGGCATCCAATCCCATTTTAGATCCCAGGCCGGAGACCGGGGAGGCGAAGTCCAGGTAGTCGATGGGGGTGTGTTCGATGAGGGTGGTGTCTCTGGCGGGATCCATCCGGGTGGTGATGGCCCATATTACGTCATTCCAGTCCCGCGCGTTAACATCTTCGTCACACACGATGACGAACTTGGTGTACATGAACTGGCGCAGGAAGCTCCAGACCCCCATCATCACCCGCTTGGCGTGGCCCGGGTAGCGCTTCTTCATGGTCACCACCGCCAGCCGGTAGGAACAGCCCTCCGGCGGCAGGTAGAAGTCGACGATCTCGGGAAATTGCTTCTGCAGCAGAGGGACGAACACCTCGTTGAGGGCCACCCCCAGCATGGCCGGCTCATCGGGCGGCCGTCCCGTGTAGGTGCTGTGGTAGATGGCATCCCGCCGGCGGGTGAGGTGGGTGACGGTGAACACCGGGAACTCGTCCACCTCGTTGTAGTAGCCGGTGTGGTCGCCATAGGGGCCCTCGGGGGCCAGCTCGCCGGGCTGGATATAGCCCTCCAGCACGATTTCGGCGCTGGCCGGCACCTCCAGATCGCAGCTGATGGCCTTGACCACCTCGGTGCGGCCGCCCCGCAGCAGGCCGGCGAAGGCGTATTCGGACAGGGTGTCCGGCACCGGGGTCACGGCCCCCAGTATGGTGGCCGGATCGGCACCGATGGCCACCACCACGGGGAAGGGTTCTCCCGGGTGGCGCTCCTGCCATTCGCGAAAGTCGATGGCGCCGCCTCTGTGGTCCAGCCAGCGCATGATGAGTTGGTTCTTGCCCAGCAGCTGCTGGCGGTAGATGCCCAGGTTCTGCCGCCCCTTGTAGGGGCCGCGGGTGATGGTCAGGCCCCAGGAGAGCAGGGGCGCCACGTCACCGGGCCAGCAGTGCTGGATGGGCAGGGCGGTGAGATCCACCTCATCGCCCGTCAGCACCCGCTCCTGGCAGGGAGCCTTGGAGAGCCGCTTGACCGGCATGTTGAGCACCTGCTTGAACAGGGGCCACTTCTCCATCAGATCCTTCAGCCCCTTGGGGGGCTCTGGCTCTTTGAGCAGCGCCAGCCATTCCCCCACCTGACGCAACGCCGATGTGTCGGGTTGCCCCATGGCCTGGGCCACCCGCTGGGGGGTGCCGAACAGGTTGGCGAGCACCGGCATGTCATGGCCCTTGGGGTTCTCGAACAGCAAGGCCGGGCCGCCGGCCCGCAGGGTGCGGTCGGCGATCTCCGTCATCTCCAGATAGGGATCTATCTCCTGGGTGATGCGCTTGAGCTGGCCCTCGGCCTCCAACTGGCGGAGGAAGTCGCGCAGGTCTTGGTATTTCATAACAGGTTCCGCTGTGGCCGGGTAAAAGTGTGACTCGTATGGGATCCATGGCGCCTTCCCGTGGGACCGGGCCCGCGGGCCGCCTATGCTGGGGCGGTTGCCGTGTTGCGCAAGGAGTCTAGGCATGAAGCCCTTGATTGATCAACTTATTAACGAACTGGCGGCCATGGCGCCGGTACAGGCCGTGCTGCTGGGGGGCTCCCGGGCCGCCGGGCTGGCGGAGGCCGACTCGGATTACGATCTCTACGTCTACGGCGACCCCGTGCCCCTGGCGCTGCGGCAGGGGCAGCTGGGGCCCTTGTTTGCCCAGGTGGAGTGGGACAACCGCTTCTGGGAGACGGAGGATGACGGCGTGCTCACCGATGGCAGCGAGGTGGAGCTGATCTATCGCAGCTTCGACTTCATCACGGCCATGGTGGCCGCCACTGTGGAGCAGCATCAGGCCTGGGTGGGCTATACCGGCTGCTTCTGGGCCAACCTGCAGGGCTCACGCATCCTGTTCGACCGCCAGGGGCAGGCGGCCGCCTTGCAGCGCCGCTTCGCCGTGCCCTATCCCGAGGCCCTGCGGGAGGCGGTGGTGCGCAAGAACTTCCCCCTGCTGCGCCGTGCCCTGCCGGCCTATCGCCGGCAGCTGGCCAAGGCCCTGGCGCGGCAGGACGGCGTCAGCGTCAACCACCGGCTGGCGGCCTGGCTCGCCAGCTATTTCGATATCCTGTTTGCGGTGAACCGCTTGCCCCATCCGGGGGAGAAGCGACTGCAGCAGCACTTGGCCGCCTTGCCCAGCCAACCTGCGGGGGCCGGTGAAGAGGTACAGGCGCTATTGGCCCTGGGCCATGGCGACCCGGCGCTGCTCCAGCGGCTGGATCGCCTCACCGAGGCCATGGCGGTCTGGCTGACCGGCCAGGGGCTGGCTCACTGCCTGGACTGAGGGGTCAGCGCCAGGCGCTGGGCCTTGGGCAGGCCGGCCACCACCAGGGCATAGGAGTCCGCCACAAGGCGGCAGAGGGTCTCCCAGGGCAGGGCCTCATCCAGCTGGGCGGTGACCCAGTGGCGCTTGTTGAGGTGGTAGCCGGGGCCTATCTGGGGATAGCACTGCTGCCACCAGAGCACCTGCTGGGGCTCGGCCTTCACCGACAGCCGCATGGGGCTCTCCTGCCAGGCCAGCAGGGCGAACATCTTGCCCGCCACCTTGAACACCATCACCTCGGGGCCGAAAGGATAGGTCTCCTCGCTGGCCGGTTGGCTCAGCAGCTGGCTGCGCAGCGCCTCCAGACTCGGGCTCATGGCAGCCGCCGCTCCTGCTGCTGCATGGCGCGGCGAAAGCCCCGGGCGAAGCCTTCGCGGGTGATACGGTCGATCTCCGGCCACTTGCCTTGGGACTGGAAGGCGATGACCGTCTTGGTGCGCACATCCTGGCCCTGCAGCGCCACCCAACGGGGGTCGTACTCCCTGGTCACCTTGGCATCCCAGCGCAGCACCTTGGGCACTATGTAGCGCACCACCTCGGGATGGCTGCCGGCATACTGTTCGATGGGGCCGCCAAACTGGTTGCCCAGCTCGGTGACCCCGGCGGAGACGGTGGGATCCAGCGACTTGTTGGCATCGGAGCGGGCCCGCAGCTGGGCGGTGAAGTACCAGAACAGGGCGCCCTGATGGTCTCCCTGCTGTTCCAGCAGCAAGGCCAGGGCGAACAGCACCGGCGGCGTCACCTTGTTGGGGGCGGCCAGCACCTCCTGCTTGGCCTTGTCCTCGCCGGCCAGCAGCCGTTCCATCATCTTCTGAGTCGGGGCGAAGGGAAGCTGGGCAAACTCGCCTTTAGGCTCCATGGGGGGCGGGGCGGGCTTGCCATTGATCTCGGTAACACAGCCCGCTAGCAGCAGACAAAGGCACAGCATGAGCAGACGCATCCTCTTCCTCCGGGGTGTTTGACCTGAGGGCTAAGCTTACCAGCTTGTGACACTGCTGGCTCCCTTGCCGCCGGCGCTTTGGTTGGCGAACCACAGATGTGGGTTGGCGCCTTTCATCGGCGGATCCGGCTTGTTAGACTGGCACGCCAGGTCGCGCCCCCCGTGGGGCCGAAGGAACCGAAGGAATTAGACATGAACAAGCTCCATGTGTTGCTGTTGTGCGGTGGCGGCGGCAGCGAACACGATATCTCCCTGCTCAGTGCCAACTTTCTCGAGCTGCAGTTGCGCAGCCTGCCGCACCTGAGTGTGACCCGGGTGGAAATCTTCCCCGACCGTTGGGTGGCCGCCGATGGCCGCACCTGCCGCCTGGGGCTGGATCGCCAGCTGCAATTCGCCGACCAGGCCCTGGCGGTGGACTTCGTGGTGCCCTGCATCCACGGCTATCCCGGCGAGACCGGCGATATCCAGTCCCTGCTGACCCTGATGGGGCTGCCGTTTCTGGGCTGCGAGGCCGAGGGCAGCAAGCTGTGCTTCAACAAGGTGAGCACCAAGCTGTGGCTCACCGCCCTGGACATCCCCAACACCCCCTTCCTGTTCCTGTCGCAGAACGATGAGGCAGCCCATGCCCAGGCCCACACGGCCCTGCGCAACTGGGGTGCCGTGTTCGTCAAGGCGGCCAGCCAGGGCTCTTCCGTGGGCTGCTACAAGGTGACGGATGCCGCCGCCCTGTCCGCTGCGGTGAACGCGGCCTTCGGTTACTCCCAGCAGGTGCTGGTGGAGAAGGCGGTCAAGCCGCGGGAGCTGGAGGTGGCGGTCTACGAGTACGATGGCGAGCTGGTGGCCACGGCCCCCGGCGAGATCTGTGCCCCCAGCGACGGCTTCTACTCCTACGAGGAGAAGTACAGCGCCGGCAGCCATTCCACCACCCACCTGGCGGCCCCCGGCCTCAGCGCCGAGCAGATCGAGCAGATCCGCACCTATGCCCTCAAGGCGTTCCGCCAGCTGGGGCTCAAGCACCTCTCCCGGGTGGACTTCTTCCTCACCGAGGAGAACGAGATACTGCTCAACGAGATCAACACCTTCCCGGGGATGACGCCCATCTCCATGTTCCCCAAGCTGCTGGAACACAACGGCCACCAGGTTGGCCACTTCCTCGACGGCATCATCAGCCGGGCCTGCGTGGCCTAAGGAGCGGACATGTATCAAGGCAATCTGGCCCAGCCACATCCCCTGTTGCCAACCCTGCTGCGCCGTATCCTGCAGGAGGTGATCGGCGACGGTAGCCGCTGGCTCACCGCCAAGCTGGGCAAGCATGACGATCTGCTGCCGGAGTTGGTGGGGGATGCGCGGCTGTTTCTCATCCTGTCGGAGGATGTGAGCCAGCCGGTGGCCGAGCGGCGCGCCGAGTACCACGAGGATCACCTGGACATCCAGGTGCTGCTCACTGGCCGCGAATGGATGGGGGTGGGGCCCTTCACCGGCCCCCACAGCCGGGCGGATCACCCCCACCCGGATCTGTTCTTCGTCGACACGCCGGCCCAGAGCCTGGTGGCCTTGCTGCCGGGGGACTTTGTCATCTTCCCCCCTGGCGAGCTGCATACGCCCCTGTGCACGCCCCAGGCGCCGGCGTCTCTGCGCAAGATAGTGGTCAAGGTGCACCGCAGCCTGCTGCCCGAATGAGCCTGACTCGCCCAATAGAAAACGCCGGCAATTGCCGGCGTTTTCTTTGCTGCGACGCGCTTACTTCTGCTGCCGCTTCATGGCGTCGAAGAACTCGTCGTTGGTCTTGCTCAGGGAGAGCTTGTCGATGAGGAACTCCATGGCATCGATCTCGCCCATGGGGTGGACGATCTTGCGCAGGATCCACATCTTCTGCAGCTCGTCCTGCGGTGCCAGCAGCTCTTCGCGACGGGTACCGGAACGGGTGATGTCGATGGCGGGGTAGACCCGCTTCTCGGCGATCTTGCGAGACAGGTGCAGCTCCATGTTGCCGGTGCCTTTGAACTCTTCGTAGATCACCTCGTCCATCTTGGAGCCGGTGTCGATCAGGGCGGTGGCTATGATGGTCAGGGAGCCACCCTCTTCCACGTTACGGGCGGCACCGAAGAAGCGCTTGGGTCTGTGGAGGGCGTTGGCGTCCACACCGCCGGTCAGCACCTTGCCGGAGGAGGGGATGACGGTGTTGTAGGCCCGGGCCAGACGGGTGATGGAGTCCAGCAGGATCACCACGTCCTTCTTGTGCTCCACCAGCCGCTTGGCCTTTTCGATGACCATCTCGGCCACCTGCACGTGGCGGGTCGCCGGCTCGTCGAAGGTGGAGGCCACCACTTCGCCCTTCACCATGCGCTGCATCTCGGTCACTTCTTCGGGACGTTCGTCGATCAGCAGGACGATGAGTTCGCACTCGGGGTGGTTGCTGGTGATGCTCTGGGCGATGTTCTGCAGCAGGATGGTCTTACCGGCCTTGGGCGGTGCGACGATCAGGCCACGTTGCCCCTTGCCGATGGGGGAGGCCAGATCCAGCACCCGGGCGGTGATGTCCTCGGTCGAACCGTTGCCCCGTTCCAGACGCAGGCGCTGGGTCGGATGCAGGGGGGTGAGGTTCTCGAACAGGATCTTGTTGCGGGCGTTTTCCGGCCGGTCGTAGTTGACCCGATCCACCTTCAACAGGGCGAAGTAGCGCTCGCCCTCCTTGGGGGGGCGGATCTTGCCGGAGATGGTGTCACCGGTGCGCAGGTTGAAGCGGCGCACCTGGCTGGGGGAGACATAGATGTCGTCCGGGCCCGCCAGGTAGGAGCTGTCGGCGCTGCGCAGGAAGCCGAAACCATCCTGCAGTATCTCCAGTACACCGTCACCGAAGATGTCTTCGCCGCTTTTGGCGTGGGCCTTGAGGATGGCGAAGATGATGTCTTTCTTGTGCAGGCGGGCGAGGTTTTCGATACCCATGGATTCGCCCAGCTTGACCAGCTCGGAGACAGGGGTGTTCTTTAATTCAGTCAGATTCATGGCAAGGAATGTCTATCAACAGGGGTGTTATTGGGGTGGTGCCAGAGACCGCTGGAGGTGGGATCAGCGAAAATTCGTTCAGTAAACAGCCAGTAAGTTAGCACCAAAGCAAGAGGGCGTCCAGCGAGGGGGAAAAGAAAAGGAGCGCGTTGCGCTCCTTTGTCGAATCAGATGTTGGCGTCCAGGAACTCTTTGAGCTGACTCTTGGACAAGGCGCCCACCTTGGTGGCGGCCACTGTGCCGTTCTTGAACAGCAGCAGGGTCGGGATACCACGGATGCCGAACTTAGGCGGCGTCTGGGCGTTCTGGTCGATGTTCAGCTTGGCGACGGTCAGCTTGCCGGCGTATTCGTTGGCCACCTCGTCCAGGATCGGGGCGATCATCTTGCACGGACCACACCATTCGGCCCAGAAGTCTACCAGCACGGGGCCGGCAGCCTTGATGACATCAGCTTCGAAGCCGGCATCGGTCAGATGCACAATCTTGTCACTCATCTCCCACTCCAGTTCAGTGTTTTCATCCCCTTCTCCCGCCGGTTTGGCCGGGGAATAAGATGTAAATAAAAAGGCAAATAGTTGCCCTATTTGAATGGATCCTGTTTATTATTGCAAGCCTAACCTGACAACCTAGCCGTCCATGAGCAAGACACACCTAACCGAGCAAAAGTTCGCCCAGCTGGGCCTGGAACCCCTGGTTCTGGCCGGTCTGGAAGCCAAGGGATTCCACTACTGCACTCCCATTCAAGCCTTGGCTTTGCCGCTGCTGCTGCAGGGCAAGGATCTGGCCGGACAGGCCCAGACCGGGACCGGCAAGACCCTTGCCTTCCTGGCCGGCGCCTTCAACCACCTGCTGACTCACCCCGCCTCTGAACAACGCAAGACCAATCAGCCCCGCGTCATCATCATGGCCCCCACCCGGGAGCTGGCGGTGCAGATCTATCACGATGCCCAGAGCATGAGCCAGAGCACGGGGTTGACCCTGGGGCTGGCCTACGGCGGTGAACCCTACGAGAAGCAGCTGGTGGCGCTGGAGCAGGGGGTGGACTTTCTCATCGGCACCACGGGCCGCATCATCGACTTCCTCAAGCAGGGGGTGATCGACCTGGGGGCCATTCAGGCGGTGGTGCTGGATGAAGCGGATCGCATGTTCGATCTGGGCTTCATCAAGGACATCCGTTACCTGTTCCGCCGCATGCCGCCCGTCAATCAGCGGCTCAACATGCTGTTCTCCGCCACCTTGTCCCTGCGGGTCAAGGAGCTGGCCTACGAGCACATGAACGAGCCCGAGCACGTGGTGGTGGAGCCGGAGCAGATGACCGGCCAGCTCATCAAGGAGGAGCTCTTCTATCCCTCCAACGACGACAAGATGCTGCTGCTGCTCTCCCTCATTGAGGATGACTGGCCGGACAAGGCCATCGTCTTTGCCAATACCAAGCACATCTGCGAGGACATCCACGGCTGGCTGGAGGCCGATGGCCACCGCGTCGGCCTGCTCACCGGTGACGTGCCCCAGAAGAAGCGGCTGAAGATCCTCGAAGACTTCACCGCCGGCAAGCTGGATATCCTGGTGGCCACCGACGTGGCGGCCCGTGGTCTGCACATCCCGGATGTGACCCACGTGTTCAACTACGATCTGCCGGACGATTGCGAGGACTATGTGCACCGCATCGGTCGGACCGGTCGGGCGGGCAAGAGCGGCAACTCCATCAGCTTCGCCTGTGAGGACTACGCCTTCAACCTGCCGGCCATCGAAGAGTACATCCATCACCCCATTCCGGTGAGCAAGTACGATCGCACCGCCCTGCTGGAAGACGTGACGCCGCCCAAGCACATCACCCGTTACCGGCCGGCGGTGAACCGCAACCAGCGTGAACGCCAGCCCGGCGGCAATCGCCGTCGCCCGCCCCGCCGAGGGTAAGCTTCCGACAGGACGTCAGAGTGAATCCATCTCCCCTGTATGCGGCCATCGATCTGGGTTCCAACAGCTTTCACATGCTGGTGGTCAGAGAGGTGGCCGGTGCCGTGCGCACCGTCGCCAAGGTCAAGCGCAAGGTGCGGCTGGCCGCGGGTCTGGACGGTGACTACAAACTGAGTCCCGAGGCCATGGCCCGGGGATGGGATTGTCTGCGGCTGTTTGCCGAACAGCTGCAGGACGTGCCCAAGGCCAACACCCGCATCGTGGGCACCGCCACCCTGCGGCTGGCCGCCAACGTGGATCTGTTCCTGGCCGAGGCCGAGCGCATCCTGGGCCAGCCGGTGGAGGTGATCACCGGCGAGGAAGAGGCCAGCACCATCTATCAGGGGGTTTCCTGGACCTCCAGCGGCGAGGGCCGCCGTCTGGTGATCGACATCGGCGGCGCCAGCACCGAGCTGGTGATCGGCGAGCAGGACGAGGCCGAACTGCTCAACAGCCTGCACATGGGCTGCGTCACCTGGCTCAAGCGCTTCTTCGCCGACGGCCTGCTCAACGAGCTGAACTTCGCCGCCGCCGTTCAGGGTGCCCAGCAGGTGCTGGCCCCCATCCAGGCCGCCTATCAGGCCCTGGGCTGGCAGACCTGCGTCGGCGCCTCAGGTACCGTGCAGGCCCTGCAGGAGATCATGATCGCCCAGGGGCGCAGCGAGCGGGTGACCCTGGAGAAGCTGCTGAGCCTCAAGGACCAGGCCATCGCCTGCGGCCGCCTGGACAACCTGGCCCTGGAGGGCCTGGCGCCGGAGCGGCTCACCGTGTTCCCGTCGGGCCTCGCCATCCTCATCGCCCTGTTCCAGACCCTGCAGATCGACCACATGACCCTGGCCGGCGGCGCCCTGCGGGAGGGTCTCATCTACGGCATGATGGGCCGCAAGAAGGTGTGCGACGCCCGGGAGCGCACCGTGGACAGCCTGATCACCCGTTATCAGCTGGATCGCACCCAGGCCGAACGGGTGCGGGACGTGGTGTTGGACGGCTTCGCCCAGCTGCAGGTAGGGTGGCGGTTGAGCGAACAGCATGGTCGCCCCATACTGCGCTGGGCCGCCATGCTGCACGAGATCGGCCTGTGCATCGAATACAAGAAGGCCCCCCAGCACGCCGCCTACATCATAGATAATATCGACATGCCGGGCTTCACCCCGGCCCAGAAGCAGCTGCTCTCCGCCCTGCTGTTCAACCAGCGGGACGAGTTCAAGCCCGAACCGCTGGAGCGCCAGAGCGTGGTGTCCGCCACCCAGGCCACGCGGCTGGCCCGCCTGCTGCGTCTGGCCATCATCCTCTGCATGCGCCGCACCGAGGGCACAGTGCCGCATTTTCGCATGAGCCTGGAGGGCGACACCCTGGTGCTGCACCTGCCGGCCGGCTGGCAGACGGTGCACTACCTGCGGGCCTCGGAGCTGCAGGCCGAGGCCGAGCGCCAGAGCCAGATGGGCTGGTCCACCCGGGTGGTGGAGAGCGACTAGCCCTGTGACGAGTCAAAAAAAAAGCGCCGTGAGGCGCTTTTTTTATGGCCGTTGGCCTCAGGCCGGGGTGCTCTGGGCCTGATAGCGGGTCAGCCACTGCACGAAGGCCGTTTCCGGCATGGGCTTGGCGATGAGGTAGCCCTGGATGGTGCGGCAGCCGTGGCGTTGCAGCAGGTCGCGCTGGCCCTGGGTCTCCACCCCTTCGGCCACCGTGTTCATGCCCAGGGCATTCGCCAGGGCGATGATGGAGTCGATGATGGCCAGGGCGGCACGATCCTCCTGCAGCTCCCGCACGAAGGATTGATCGATCTTCAGCACGTCGATGGGGAACAGGCGCAGGTAGTTGAGGCTGGAGAAGCCGGTGCCGAAGTCATCCACCGCGATGCGAAACCCCAGGGCCTTCAGCCGGTTCAGCTTGGCCGCCGCCTGCTGGGCATCCTGCATCAGCATGCTCTCGGTCAGCTCCAGCTCCACCAGGTGCGGCGGTATGCCGGTCTGGGCCAGGGCCTGGCTGATGCCGTCGATGAAGCTGCGCTGGCGGAACTGGCGGGCGGACAGGTTCACCGCGATGGGCAGTTCCAACCCCTGGGCCCGCCAGCGCTGTTGCTGGCGGCAGACCTCCTGGATGACCCAGTCGCCGATGGGCTGGATCAGGCCGGTCTCCTCGGCCAGGGGGATGAATTGCCCCGGCGGGATCAGGCCATGCACCGGATCCTGCCAGCGGATCAGGGCCTCGGCCCCCACCAGGCGCCCGCCGTCGGCGGCCACCTGGGGTTGAAAGTACAGCACGAACTCCTGGCGCTCCAGGGCCTGGCGCAGCCGCAACTCCATGCGCAGCCGGGTCAGGTTCCGCTCGTTGAGCTCCGGGGAGTAGAACTGGTAGTTGTTGCCGTCGTTGGCCTTGGCCTGGTACATGGCGGCGTCGGCATTGGCCAGCAGGGTGTCGGGGCGCTGGCCGTTTTCCGGGTAGAGGGCGATGCCGATGCTGGCGCGGATGATGAGCGGCGTGCCCGCCAGATCGAAGGGCTCCGCCAGGGCCCGCAGCAGCTTGGCCGCCAGGGCGGCGGCGGTGGCGGGCTGACCGCAATCCGGGCTCAGCACCACGAACTCGTCGCCACCGATGCGGCTGACGGTATCGCTGTGGCGCACCCGGGCCAGCAGCCGCTGCCCCACCTGCTGCAGCAGCTGGTCACCGCTGTCATGGCCCAGGGAGTCGTTGATGGTCTTGAAGCGATCCAGATCGATGAGCAGCACCGCCACCCCGTCACGGTCACGCTCCGCCTGGGCCAGGGCCACCTGAATGCGATCGGTGAGCAGGCGACGGTTGGGCAGGCCGGTGAGCAGGTCGTGATAGGCCAGGTGGGCGATCTGCGCCTCCTGGCGCTTGCGCTCCGAGATGTCGGCGAAGCTGGCGATGTGGTACTCGATCTGGCCGTCGGCATCCCGCAGCAGGTTGATGGAGAGCCACACCGGGTACTCCTGGCCGTCCTTGCGCCGGTCCAGCAGTTCGCCCTGCCAGGCCCCCTGCTCCTGCAGCCGGGCCCAGAGGTTGCGGTACAGGCTGCGGTGCTCCTGGCCGGCCCCCAGCAGGCGCGGGCTCTGGCCCAGGACCTCCCGGGCGTGAAAGCCGGTGAGGCGCTCGAACATGGGGTTGACCGAGATGATGCGGTTGTCCCGGTCGGTGATCAGGATGGCCTCGTTGCTGGCCTCGAACACCCGGGCGGAGAGCCACAGCTGGTGCTCCAGCCGCTTGCGGCGGGAGATGTCCCGCACCACCAGCAGCAGCTCCTGCTGATTGCGGGGGATCAGGCGGGCCTCCCAGTAGACCCCCGCCTCGCTGCGGGGCAGGGTCAGCTCCAGGCTCTGGGGCTGCTGGCTGTGCAGTGCCAGCTGCAGGGCTGGTTGCAGCAGGCTGCTCAGCGGGGCGGGCAGGCGCTCCGTCAGCCGGTCGCCCACCTGCAGGTCCCACTGGCCCCAGTGGGGGGACTGGGCGCCGGCCAGCCGCGCCAGGATGACGCCGTCGGCATTCAGGCTGAACAGCAGATCCGGCAGGGCGGAGAGCAGGGCGCGGTTCTTGTGCTCGCTGAGGGTCAGCTCCTCGAAGGCGCGATGGGCCCGCAGCAGGTAGCGCACCCTGTGACCCAGGGTGCCCCAGCTGATGGGCTTGGTGATGAAGTCGGTGGCGCCGGACTGGAAGGCCTGCTGGATGGAGGCGACATCGTCCAGCCCGGTGGCCATCGCGATGGGCAGGTCGCGGCCCTTGGGGTGCTGGCGCAGCTCGGCGCACAGGGCGATGCCGTTGCCGTCCGGCAGTATCACATCCAGGATCACCAGATCCGGCGCCTGCTGGGCGAACTGGGCCCGGGCGCTGGCCACGCTGTCCGCCTCGATCACCGCAAAGCCCGCCTCCTCCAGGGTGGCGGTCATGATGAGGCGGGCGCTTGCCTCGTCGTCCACCACCAGGATCAGGGGCTTTTGGGGGGCCGTTGGCAGGCTCATGCCTCTTCCTCCTGGCGCAGCCATTGGATCTCCTCATGGGCCGCCGTGAAGAGGCGGTCGAGTTCGGTCATCAGGGCCGGGATCGCGTCCAGCTGCTCCTGGCGGGCCAACTGCTCCACCTGCAGGCAGGCGGCGGCGAGCTGGCCGGCCCCCAGGGTGGCGGCGCTGTTCTTCAGCGAATGGGCGGCGCGGTGCAGCCGGCTCAAGTCCCGCTCCTGCAGCGCCTGTTTGAGCTGCTCCAGCAACTGGGGCGACTCCTGCAGCCAGGTGTCCAGCACCTTCACCAGCAGGCCGTCCCGCAGGCCGCGCAGGCTCGCCAGGGCCCGCTGGTCCAGCAGCTGGCCCCGTGGCTCTGGGGCCGGTGCGGCGGGCGGCGCCTTGGGGGGCTGGGCGGGCGCGGCGGGCAGCCACTTGCTCAGCAGGTTGCTGAGCTGATCCTGGGTGAAGGGCTTGGAGAGGTAGTCGTCCATGCCGGCATCCAGGCAGCGCTCCCGATCCCCGGCCACCGCGTTGGCGGTGAGGGCTATGATGGGCATGTGATTGCCGCGGAACAGCTCCTGCTGGCGCAGGCGGGCGGTGGCCTCGAAGCCGTCCATCACCGGCATCTGGCAGTCCATCAGGATGAGATCGAAGGTGCCGGGCTCCCGGGCCAGCAGCTCCAGGGCATCGGCGCCGTTGCCCACCGTCTCCGAGGCCAGCCCCAGGTTCTGCATCATGGCCAGCGCCACCTCCTGATTGACCAGATTGTCTTCGGCCAGCAGCACCCGGCCGCGCAGCCGAAGGGGAGGCCGGGACGGGCCGGGCTGGGGCGCCAGGGTCGGCAGGGGGCGCTGCAGGGCGCGGGTCATGGCGTCGTAGAGTTCGGCCTGGCGCACCGGCTTGCCTAGCATCTGGCAGTTCACCGCCTCCTGGCAGGCCTGCTGTATCGGCAGGCGGCAGGCGGAGCTGAGGATGATCACCGGCAGGGCCGCCAGCTGGGGGTGCTGCTGCAGCTGGCGAATGAGATCCACCCCATCCGCCTCCGGCATCATCATGTCGGTGAGCACCAGGTTGATGGGGCTGCCCAGCTGCAGCCCCTGCTCCAGCTGCCCCATGGCCTGGGCCACGCTCTGGGTGCTGATGATGTCGCAGTGCCAGGCGGTCAGCTGGTGCTGGAGTATCTCCAGGTTGACGGGGTTGTCGTCCACCAGCAGCACCTTGAGGCTGCTGAGGCGTTGCGGGTTGGGAAGCTCCTGCAGGGTCTTCTCCTGGTGCAGGGTCAGGGTGAAGAAGAAGTCGCTGCCGCGGCCCGGCGCGCTGTCCAGCTCGATCTGGCCCCCCATCAGCTGCACCAGCCGCTGGGAGATCGCCAGCCCCAGCCCGGTGCCGCCGAAGCGCCGGGTGGTGGAGCTGTCCGCCTGGGAGAAGGCCTTGAACAGCTTGGACTGCCGCTCCTTGGGGATGCCGATGCCGGAGTCCGCCACGCTGAAGTGGCAGCTGACCAGCTCCTCGTCCTGTTCGCTGAGCTGCACCTTGACCACCACCTGACCGCGCTCGGTGAACTTGATGGCGTTGCCCACCAGGTTGGTCAGCACCTGGCTCAGCCGCTTGCTGTCCCCCCGCAGGTGCAGGGTGTGGGGCGGCGGGGCGCAGAGGATCTCCAGCCCCTTGCCGTGGGCCACAGGGGCGAGGCGCTCCACCAGATCCTCCAGCAGCAGGTTGAGGTTGAAGCTGCTGCACTCCAGCTCCAGCTTGCCCGCCTCTATCTTGGAGAAGTCCAGTATGTCGTTGATGATGGTCAGCAGATCCTCGCCGGAGCGGCGGATGACCCGCAGGAAGCGATGCTGCTTGTCGTCCAGCGCCGTGCCCCCCAGCAGGTCCGTCATGCCGATGACGCCGTTGAGGGGGGTGCGGATCTCGTGGCTCATCATGGCCAGGAATTCACTCTTGGCCCGGTTGGCCGACTCGGCCGCATCCCGCGCCTGCACCAGATCCTGGGTGCGCAGGCTCACCTCCTGCTCCAACTGCTCCCGGTGGGCCGCCAGGGCCCGGTTGCGTCGCTCGATCTGAGCCAGCATCTCGTTGACGCGGTGGGCCAGCTGTCCGGCCTCATCTTGGTCCTTGCCCTCGGTGGCCCGCAGGCTGTAGTTCTGTTGCTGGGCCACCGCATCGGCCAGCTCCGCCAGCCGGGTGAGGGGGCGGGTGAGGATGTGGCCCGCCAGCCGCGCCAGCCAGCCGGCCAGCAGCAGGGCCAGCAGGCTCAGCAATAGCACCATGATCAGGCTCTGGCGGGTCAGCTCCTTCAGCTCCCCCAGGCTGGCATGGATCTCCAGGGTGGCCAACCGGTCCCCCTGCAGGTTCACCGGCGTGGTGAGCACCAGCTCATCGCCGGCACTGTCCGAGCTGAGCAGCTCATAGCTGGCCAGCACCCGGCCATCCGGCAGCGTGATGCTGGCCCGGGTGACCGCCGGGGCGGCCCGCAGGGATTGCAGGGTCTGGTGGGCGCTGGCCGCATCCTCGAAGGCCACGGCGGCGGCGCTGTTGAAGGCGGTGCTCTCGGACAGGGCCTCCAGTCCTGCCTGGGCCTGGTTGCGCAGCATGGCATATTGCTGGGTGAGGAAGGCGGCGGTGAACAGTGCCAGGGTCAGGGTGCAGACCAGCACCACCAGGGCGGTGGTCTTCTTGGCCAGGGTGAGATGATGCCAGTGCTGGAAGAGTTTCATCGCGGCGTCCGTGCGTTGAGGGCCAGCTTGAGCAGCTGGGCGCTGATCTGAAAGTTAGCCTGTTTCAGGCTGGCAAAGTTGACCTCGAACTGCAGGCGTCCCGCCCGCTCCTTGAGGCCGATGTGGCCGCCGTCGGCTACGAAGCCGTCGCCGTCCCCTATGGTCAGCAGCTCGGGTTGGCGGAGCCGCAGCGGATCCAGGGGGACGGGGGCGCCGCCCTGGCGCAGGAAGTAGACATGGCAGCCGGCGGTACTCTGCTTGGGGGTCAGCGCATGCAGGTAGATGGGGTGGCCATGGGCCTGCTTGCCCTCCAGGGCCGCAAAGGCGGTCTGCAGATCCCCATCGACATTGGCCAGACACAGGTGCAGCGGCCTGTCGTCGCTACCCAGCTGGGGCCAGCGGGTGAACTTGATAAAATTGAACACGTAGGCCACTTTGAGTCTCTCCAGGGTCAGAGGCTTGTCGGCCCAGACGGGTAAACAGCACAGCACCAGCGCCAGCCAGCCAGGCTGGACGAGGTGAAGGCGGCGGCACGGCAACCCGCGTTGCCAAGGCCAAAAGAGCCGGGGTGCTGGAGACAATGTAAAGCCCGCGATAAGAAAACATCCTCTTCTTGCACTCTATCTGGAAGTACCAGGCAGTGCTGCAGCGATGGTAACAGAGCGCGAGCCAGTTCAAACTCGCCGGCCCCTGGTCAGGCCGGGAACCTCAACCGGGATCACAGCCTGAGCGGCCCGCCATGCCCAAAGCCGCCGCGGCTGGTTACTGTTGGCTATCACTAAGACAAGGATTGTCGACAGGGTTGGGGTGGCATGGGTGTGACTCGGGGTGTGGTCTTGATGGCGGGGGTGTTGCTGGGCGGGGGAGCCCAGGCCGAGGATGAGGAGGCCCTGCTGGATCTCAGCCTGGAGCAGTTGATGCAAATCCAGCTGGATGGCGCCGCCACCCTGACCCCCACGGCCCAGCGGCACATGCCGGCGGCCGTCACCAGCATAGATCGGCAGATGATCGAGGAGTCCGGCGCCCGCAGCCTGTTTGACCTGCTGGAGATCTATGTCCCCAGCTTCCACTACCTGCCCCACCACTGGGAAGCCTCCCACATGGGCATGCGCGGCATCATAGGCGATCGGGACGACAAGTACCTGCTGGTGCTGAACGGCCGGGTGCTCAACGAGAAGACCCATTATGGCGCCCTCTCCGAGCGGGATCTGCCCCTGCTGGGGGACATCCGCAAGATCGATGTGGTGCGGGGGCCCGGCTCGGTGATCTACGGCCCCGGCGCCGTCTCCATGGTGATCAACATCCAGACCGACAGCTTCGCCCAGCATGCCCCGGATGGGGTCAGCCTCAAGTGGGGCGTGGGAGAGGCCTTCACCGCCCTGGAGTGGCGGCAGACGGTGACCCTGGATGGCGCGAACCACGGCCTCTGGCTGTATGGCGGCATCAGCGACTACCGGGGCGCCGGCAGCGGCAGCTCGCCTCTGGTGTATGGCCTGAGCGATGACACCGTCTGGGGGGACAGGGTCAGCGGCGGGGACGCCGTGCCCTTCTCGGTGCCGGGTAATCACGCCAGCTATCACCGCCGGCCCAAGGTGAAAGTGCACGCTCACTACCAGCAGCAGGACTTCAACGCCTGGCTGCGCTTCACCCAGGGGGGCGAGCAGCTCACCTGGGAGCACAAGGTGGTCTACAGCGCCCCCAACGGCTACGGCACCGAGGGCACGCCGGAGTCGGCCTACGCCACCCAGGGGGTGGGCTATCGCCAGCTGGCGCTGGATCTGAGCCAGCTGGTGGTGCTGAACGATCGCCTCTGGCTGGAGCTCAAGGGCGGCTATGACACGACCGTCTACAGCCGGGAGCTGTGGAACAGCTTCTGGGATGGCAACAGCCCGGAGAACCACCGCGAGGAGGAGTACCTGCTGCGGGGCACACTCAACTGGAACCACAGTGCCCGCCACGCCAGCGCCCTGGGGGGCGAGTACATCTACTCCCGCTGGGGGCTGTCCGGCTGGAGCTTTGATGACGCCTACTCCTCCGCCCTGGGGGCGATGGATACCTGGTGGACGGATGCCATCGGCCTGTTTGGCGAACACCAGTGGCAGCTGCAACCCTGGCTCACCCAGTTTGTCGGCCTGCGGGCGGACAAGGACCGCTACACCGGCTGGATGTGGTCGCCCCGGCTGGCCTGGGTGGCGGCGGTGAGCGAGCGGGATACCCTGAAGGCGATCCTGAGCCGCTCGGTGCGCAAGAACAACGCCGAGGAGCTGCGGGCCCAGTACCTGGCGGGGGACGATCCCCAGTCGGAGCAGCTGGACAGCGCCGAGCTGATCTACAGCCGGGAGCTGGGGCTGCACAGCAACCTGACCCTCACCGGCTTCTACAGCCGCGCCGAGCTGCTGGGCTTCAACTTCACCACGTTGCACACCCAGCCGGTGGGGGAGTTCAAGTACGGCGGGGCCGAGCTGGAGCTGGGGTATCGCTTCGAGGGGCTGAGCCTGGGCTTCTCCCACGGCTGGAGCAAGCTGGATGATTTCAACCTGGCACCGGGCGGCTCCACCCGCATCACCGCCTCCCACCTGGGCTACGGCAACGATCTGAACAACTGGAGCAACCATATCACCAAGCTGTACGGCGCCTGGCAGTGGGATCCGGCCTGGCAGCTCACCGGCAACCTGCGCGTCTTCTGGCATTACGACGGCGCCGAGGATCAGATCCAGAGCACCAACGATGCCCGGGAGGCGAACCCCAACTCGTCCTCCACCAACCTGACGGACAGTGGCTACGACGACTCTGTGGGGCGGGCCATGTTCCTGGATCTGGGGCTGCACTACGACACCCAGGGTTACGGCAAGGTCAGCCTCAACGGCTACAACCTGCTGGGGCTCATCGACAAGCGTTACAACAAGCGGCTCTACCTGCTGAACGTGGGCAACTACCGCGCCGATGCGGTGGCGGCGGCCCTGACCTACCAGTACCAGTTCTGACCGTCACGGCATAAAAAAACCGGCACTAGGCCGGTTTTTTTACGGGGGCGGTGGCTCAGGCGAACTGGGCCAGCACCTTGTCGATGATGGCCAGACCGGCCTTGGCTTCGTCGACGGTCACGGTGCAGGGCGGCACCACGTGGATGCGGTTGTCCACCACGAAGGGCAGCAGGCCTTCGGCGATCAGTGCAGCTTTGATCTTGCCCATCACGTCGGCAGCCAGCGGGGTGCGCTTGGCGGCATCGCTCACCAGCTCCATGGCCCAGAAGACCCCCATGCCGCGCACCTCACCCACCAGCGGGTACTTGGCGGTCAGGGCGGCCAGGCCCGGGCCCAGCACTTCTTTACCGATCATGTCGGCGTTCTCCACCACCTGCTCCTCGGTCATGGCATCCAGGGTGGCGACGATGGCCGCCATGGCCAGGGGGTGACCTGAGTAGGTCAGGCCGCCCGGGAAGTAACGGTCCTGGAAGAAGTCGGCCACCTTGTCGGACAGTATGACGCCGCCGGCGGGCACATAGCCTGAGTTGACGCCCTTGGCGAAGGTGATGAGGTCCGGCTTGATGCCGAAGTGCTCAAAGGCAAACCAGCGACCGGTACGGCCAAAGCCCGCCATGACTTCATCCAGGATCAGCAGGATGCCGAACTCGTCGCACAGGGCGCGGACCCCCTGCATGTAGCCGGCCGGCTGCACCAGGACGCCGGCGGTGCCGGGGATGCTCTCCATCAGCAGGGCGGCGATGGAGGAGGGGCCTTCGCATTCGATGATGCGGCGCAGGTGGGCCAGGGCGCGTTCGCTCTCTTCGGCCTCCGTGGTGGCGGAGAACTCGCTGCGGTACAGGTAGGGGTTGAAGAAGTGCACGTGGCCACGGGCATATTCGTTCGGTACGCGACGGGCATCCCCGGTGGCGACGATGGCGGCGCCGGTGTTGCCGTGGTAGGAGCGGTAGCCGGAGAGGATCTTGTCACGGCCGGTCACCAGGCGGGCCATGCGGATGGCGTTCTCGTTGGCATCGGCGCCGGCGTTGGTGAAGAACACCTTATTGAAGCCTTCCGGTGCCAGGTTGACGATGCGCTTGGCGGCTTCACCCCGGGCCAGGTTGGCGGTGGCGGGGGCAATGGTGGCCAGCTGGGTGGCCTGCTCGACGATGGCGGCGACCACCTTGGGATGCTGGTGGCCGATGTTGGTGTTCACCAGCTGGCTGCTGAAGTCCAGGTACTCCTTGCCATCGTAATCCCACAGGCGGCAGCCTTCACCGCCGGCGATCACCAGGGGCTTGAGGGCGGATTGCACCGACCAGGAGTGGAAGACGTAAGCCCGGTCCAGATCGTAGACATCGCCGTTGGTGATGGTCTGTTCGCAACTCAGTGCCTGATTCATGGTGTACCTCTTGTATTCGTCGCTGAAATGGGTCGGTCCCGTGACCGACGTCCTTGCTGCCAGACTAAGAAGCTGCTGGCCCGGGGGGTAGAGCCAGTTTCCGGCGATGCTTGTGTCAGTTGGGCCAGAAGGCCGGATCCCGCGCCGTTCCGGGGCGCCGCTGGGTGCGGGGCGGCGGCGCCACGGGCCTGTGTCCCGGCCGCTGGCGGCATCTGGCCCTATTGGCCGGCGCGCTTTCTTCGTATTGTGGGGCCAGGATAACAAGCGGCCGGGAGGCGTCATGGTGACGGCATTGTGTATCGCCGGCCTGGCCGGCTTGTTGCGGGGGTTCGCCGGCTTCGGCTATGCGGTGATGGTGGTGCTGGGGCTCAACCTGTTGCTGCCGGCCCAGCAGGCGCTGGCCACCGCCATATTGCTGGATCTGGCCTGCTGCGTGGGGCTCTTGCCCCAGGCGATGGCCCACTGCCACCGGCCCCTGCTGGGGCGCCTGCTGCTGGGCATGCTGTTGGCCCTGCCGGTAGGGATCTGGGCGGTGAACTGGCTGCCCGCCAGCACCATGAGCCTGCTGGTGGGGGCCATCTCCCTGGTGGGGGGGCTGTTGCTGCTGTTTCAGGTGCCCCTGCGGCCCCTGGCCCAGCGCTTTGCGGTGGGCGCCGGGATCGCCTCCGGCCTGGCCATGACCACGGCCTCGGCCGGCGGGCCGCCCCTGATGGTCTACCTGCTGAACCAGCCCATCGAGGCCCGGGCCCAGCGGGCCACCGCCATCCTGTTCTTCGCCCTGTGCAGTGCCGCCACCCTGGTGGGGCTGGCCCTCTCCGGGCTGCTGGACCGCCAGGTGCTGACCCTGGGGGCCTGGATGCTGCTCCCCTCTTTGTTGGGGAATCAGCTGGGCCAGACCCTGTTTCGGCGCTACCCTGGGCTGGACTATCGTCGCGGGGTGGCCCCGCTGCTGATTTTGATGTCGCTGTGGGTGATGCTCAAGTAAGCCTCATGGCAACTTTTTTGCGTGACAAGGATTAAGGATAAGGAGTCGAACATGGCAGATGTTGTTTTCATTACCGGTGCTACCTCCGGCTTTGGCCGGGCCGCCGCCCGTCGCTTCGCCGCCGCCGGCTGGAGCGTGGTGATCACCGGTCGTCGTGAGGATCGCCTCAAGGCGCTGGCCGACGAGCTCTCCGCCAAGGTGCCGGTGCACTACGCCACCCTGGACGTGCGGGATGCCGACGCGGTCAAGGCCGTGGTGGCCGCCCTGCCGGAAGGCTTCAAGCAGGTGAAATGCCTGCTGAACAACGCCGGGCTGGCACTCTCCCCCAACCCCTCCCAGAGCGTGGAACTGGAAGACTGGCACACCATGATCGACACCAACGTCAAGGGGCTGGTGAACGTCACCCACGCCCTGCTGCACACCCTGATCGGGGTGGGCGCCGGTGCCAGCATCATCAACGTCGGCTCCATCGCCGGCCAATGGCCCTACCCGGGCAGCCACGTTTACGGCGGCACCAAGGCCTTCGTCAAACAGTTCAGCTACAACCTGCGCTGTGACCTGCTGGGCACTGGCGTGCGGGTGACCGATCTCGCTCCCGGCATCGCCGAGACCGAGTTCACCCTGGTGCGCACCAAGGGCGATCAGGCCGCCTCCGACCGCCTGTACAACGGCACCACGGCGCTGTCCGCCGAGGATATCGCCGAGCAGATGTTCTACATCGCCACCCTGCCGGATCATATCTGCATCAACCGGGTGGAAGTCATGCCCACCCGTCAGGCCTGGTCCTCCTTCGCCATCGATCGCGACTAAGCCTGGCCTCACGGCTCGCCCCGGTGGCGAGCGCAAAGTACAACGCCCTGCGATGCAGGGCGTTGTTGTTTCTAGGCGCCGAGCCGACTAGTCGACGTAGGGCGTGAACTGGATGTCATAGCCAAAGGGATGCTCTCCCGGTGGCCTATGACCCTCAGCATGTCGGCGGATTGGGCGGCGTCCAGGGCCCAGGTCTTCATGGCCATGAAGGCGGGCCCAGGGGGACAGCTGAAACCATCGACCAGCGCTTCGACCCTCCCCTCGCCGATGACGGTGAAATGGTGATAGGGGGTGGTCTCCTTGCCGTATCTCAGCCTCAGCTTCCAATCCTGTTTATCTTCCATGCTGTTCACTCCAAGTGTGGCCAGTGGGTTATTTTCCGTGTTGGTCCAAATCTCAACTCAGGTGCCGACGAAACACGGTTTCGGCGGCGGACCAGGCCTGGGGCATCAGGCACAGATGGTAGCCTTCCTGCGCCGCCACTTTTTCTACCAACGCCTTGTCGTCAGGCCAGTAGCGGGCCAGCTTGTCCACCGAGTAGTCGGCGATAAGATCGGGCAGATTGTGGATCTGGCTTGCCAGCACGCGGGCCACACGCAGATTGTCACAGCCGCGGATCTCCACGGCGGTCGCCGCTATGATCGACAAGACGGCGGCTTGTATCTCCGGTGGGCAGGCCACTCCTGGCGTCTTTTGCAAGAAATGAAACATGGGGCTCCTATTGCGTATTGGCATCCCCTGGTAGGCCAGGGCATCTCCTTAGTCCGCGAAGCGGGATGGTTTGCATGGGGCTATGACGCATACGCCCTACGCGGGTTGCCGAGATGGAGGCAGGTTAGCCTGAATGAAGGCCCGCACGGCCTCCGGCTCCTGATAGGCCCAGGGGGCCAGGGTGAGCTTATGTCGGCCATCGGACAGCTGGATGCCGGCACCGATCAGCGCCACGCCTGTGATGGCGTCCCAGCGCAGTGTGAGGTTACCGCGGCTCACCCCCTCGTCCGTGAGGCGCAGGCGAGCCGCCGAACGCACCAGCAGACAGGCACCCAGCAATATCAGCCCCGCCATCCCGCCGACCAGCCAGGCGGTCTGCTCATCTTCGGCATTGAACAGGGCGCTGTAACCCGCCACGGCCGCGGCCGTCAGCCCGGCACCTAAGATAAAGCCGGCATAGATCTTATTGAGCCTGGGGTAGGGGGGCATGGAGCGTCCTCGGAGTGTATGGCGACGGGCTGCGGCTTGATGGCGCGAGTCTATGGTATCTGCTGGGGGGGGGGGGCCATATTACAGAATCGAAAAGTCCACCGCGGGTAATGATTCAAACCCCGGCTTGGCGAAGAGATAGCCCTGCACCAGATCTATTCCCACCGCGCGTAAAAAACCCAGCTCAGCGGTTGTCTCTATGCCCTCCGCCAGCGGGGTGATTTGCAGCTCCTGGAACATGGCGACCAGGTTTCTGACAATGATCTGCCGGACGGGATCCTGATCTATGTTGCGGATCAGTTCCATATCCAGTTTGGCGATGTCGGTCTGAAAATCGGCCAGCAGGTTGAGGCCGGAATAGCCTGAGCCAAAATCGTCAATCGCCGTCTTGAATCCAAGGCGCCTGTAGTAGTCGACTATGCCTTTGATGTGTTGATGATCTTTTACCTGCTCGACTTCCGTAAATTCGAACATGATCTGCTCGATGGGGAAGTCATATTCTTTGGCGGCCTCTAATGTGGTGCGGATGCAGCGTTCTGGTCGATAGACGGCATTGGGCAGAAAATTAATGCTGACCATGGTCTTGATGTTCAATTTTGCCGCCAAGGCAATGGCCTTGATTCGGCACAACTGATCGAATCTATATCGATTGTCCTCGTTGACCCGAGAGATGATGGAATGGGCCGATTCGTTGTGCAGGCCGCGCACCAGGGCTTCATAGCCAAAAATGGTTCTAGACGAGCATTGAATGATTGGCTGAAATGCCATGGTGAAATCAAAGCCAAGATCCACGGATTCGAGGCATTGCCGACATGAAGTGCCTGATTTATCCAATCTTTCATCCTCAGCGATAAGGTGATGCCTCAGAGCCGCAGGAGCGATGAGCCATGCTTAATCATACTCTAAGCGGCACGACCCAGCCGTCGGCAAGGTGGTGATGAGAGCCGGCCAGCATTTATCCAGCGAGTCGCTCGCCTCGCCAGCCGGCAGGCGCTCAGAGCAGCGCGGTCGCCTGACAAATAAGGGTCGAATGGCGCCGATTTGTACATCTGAGTGGAAGACTGAATTTAGCTGTTTTTGCATACGTACCGTCGGGCTTTTGTTGTCCATTTGGTTATCTCTTTCCCATTCGAATCCGGTTCTTTATGTCGAGTGACAAACATTAGTCCGCAAGGTAGCGATAGCGGGATAAATTTAAAGTCATTATCTGAGCCGTCTTTCTTCATCCAGGCCGACCAAGCCTGCATTTCTAGTTTTTGGGGTTTGCTTGGTGAGAGAAAAACTAGGTGTGGTTTGACGTTGTGGCAGTGGTTATCTTCAAATATTAGCTTTAGGCGGCTGATTTTTGAGTTCATTTGTTTATTTCCCCAACTTGTAACTCCTTTCGCCTCTATAAGAACAATATGTGTCACACCGTCCTTTTCAAAGGCGATAATGAAGTCCATATCTTCTTGGTGACCCTTGATAATATCATTATCATTCAAATGAACAGTGCTGACATCTTCTTCTTGAGCTAGAATCAAGCTCGCATATAACCAGTCCAGATGGTAATCAAGCGCGGCAAATGAATCTTGTGGAACAGTTACCCCTATTTGTTCTGATAACTTATCGCAAAAAGTGGCAGACAATTTGAATGAGGGGTTTCCTAATATTTCGCCAATCAGATAAAACCGTTCTTTTGAGTTAAATGATCTTAAGTGGTTGATTAATTTATTGTCCATGATTCTCAGGTGTTGGTTTGTTTTCTATGCGGGCGATTACGCTGCGCTAATCGGCCCTACGGTCCTGGAACTAATAGATATTGGCAATGATTTAAGCTATCGCAACCAGAAACTAGCATTACAGCTATTATAAGGGTGAATAAAGAAAGGTGTCTCATGCTACCTCAGGGATGCTAACGCCCCTATGATAGCCTTGTTAGGCAATTTATCGGAATTGTACCGATGTGAGTTCACCATAAGGCCCTCTCCATTTTTTAGATAAAAGTTGCTCAAGCTTTTTACTGTATAGCTCGAATACGTTGTTATAGCACTTCCAGAATTCCGGCGTTACTGTTCGTTCTTCTGTTTCTCGGTGAACAGCGGTAGCACAGGGATACCTTGCCCAAGAGTTGACTCCAACCTCCAACGTTTCAAAGACATGACGAGTTCTTTTGGGAGACGGTATTTTCTTACACTTTTTTGGAGTTTGCTTAATTTATGGCTGCTTAGCAATTGGTTAGATAATTTTCCGCCTTCTATGTAACTAGGATTTTCGTAGATTAGAAAGGCTTTGATAAGGTTCTCAAGAGCAAACGCCGCAAGTAAAAAAACTGATCTATTCGACGTCGGTCTAGTAATGGACTTAACGCCATCATTGTATGTGACCATACCTTGATGCATATCATACAGCGCATGAGCATTCTCATGCATCAATTTTGCGACTTCATACCAATTGAGTGGATGGGCCGCTTGGGCAAATAGTTTGTTTTCTTGGCTTTCCATTGCTCTAAATACCTAACGCCGCCAACAGCGGCCGAGTGAAACGAGGTCTAGCGCACGAAGCGCGCGCTGCTGTTTGGCCTTGTTAGTGCTTTGATAATACGTACAAAGTTTCCTTGATGGCCTTATCTAAATGTTGTGTTCGACTATCTTTTGCTGAGTCATACTCAAACAGCAATAGTTCAAGAACCGGCACCGCTGCAAAAGCATATTGCTTGTAGGCTTGAAGCTGGTATATAGCAGCGATTTGTTGAACCATCTTTACCGTTTGGCCAGATTCGTTAACACCAGACGCAATACAAACCATTTTATGAAATGCCTCAAATTGTTTCTGCTCTTGTTCTCTATTTCGCTGATCAATCCATTTTATTAAACCAACAGCAAAAGAGATCGCTGTACCACACAACGTAATAAGCGATATATATTTCAAGAGTTCTGCCATGATCCTCCCCAATGAGCATTTATTAGGCGGCATTTTGCCACCTATCCATGGGGCACATGCCGCCTAGTTCCGTGGCGCAAGGCGAGTGCCACTTACAACCTATTGTCTTGGCAGTAAAAAATCCGATCTTTGCTTGCCCTGTGTGGCTTGGCGGCAAATTGGCCATCTATCCCGCAGTGGGACCTGATCGTGTTGTTCTTGATTATTTGCACTGTGGATCGGCGCTTGGATTGGGCTTGGTCTTTAGTCTGGCGGCCAGGCTACCGCCCTTGGGTTTCAGCTCCCAGCCTGCTGCCTGTACCACATCCTTGTGAGTCCCTTATCCTATCGACCTTTACATGATCTGACATGCGTGGAGGCCACATTTTTGGCTTTGTCATCACCGCCATTGGGCAGGGCGCCTGGTGTGGTGTCCGTGGTGCCTGGCGGCTTTGGCGCAATACGCTGCGCTATTACGCCCTACGGGGAATGAGTAATCCGATAACTGGGCGGCGTCTCAGGGGCTGGCTAACGGGATACGTCTCCCCTCTGTCTGGCCGAGGTGGCAGCGGGGGATAGGCGACGAGGCAGGAAGCCGAGTCAGCCATTGCCGCGCCGGGGCCAAAGCGGAAAGGGACGGGATTGAGTATCCCGGCCCGGTTTGGCGCGAGGGCAGGGATAGCCCGAGTGGAATGCGCAGCCAGGGAGGGCGCAGCGGACGTTGATGACGTTCCCCAAGCCCGGCGTGAACGACGAGGTGCGCCGCAGGCCCAGACAGCGGGGAGTGCCCGGGGTTAAGGGGCGGTGGCATGACCGCCCCTTGGCGCCCCCGCGCCAGCGGGGTTAAAGAAAGGCTCGATGCGCGATCAGGGCGCAACGGGCAACGAAGAGCTGAATCAATCACATCAACGAAGTTGAGCCAGTCCAACGCCGACCCCACCCCTTGCCCAGGGCTGGGCCAAGCCCCCGCTGCCCGCTTGCGGGCCAGCAATAAAAAACCGCCCAGGGGGCGGTTGAAAGCGAGAGAGGAGGTCAGTCTTATTATGTGGCGAACCGTGCGGTGACGGCTTACTGCCGCACCGTCTGCAGGAACTGTTTGACCCGTTCGGACTTGGGATTGGTGAAGAACTCTTCCGGCGGGGCCTGTTCGATCAGCTTGCCCTTCTCCAGGAACACCACCTGATCGGATACGGCGCGGGCGAACTCCATCTCGTGGGTCACCACCACCATGGTGTAGCCCTCCTGGGAGAGCTGCTTCATCACCGCCAGCACCTCGCCCACCCGTTCCGGGTCCAGGGCGGAGGTGGGTTCGTCGAACAGCATCACCTCTGGGCTCATGGCCAGGGAGCGGGCGATGGCCACCCGCTGCTTCTGGCCGCCGGACAGTGTGATGGGGTAGACGTCCTGCTTCTCCAGCATGCCCACCTTCTCCAGCTGGGTGGTGGCGATCTGGTTGGCCTCGTCCTTGGACATCTTCTTCACGTGGATCAGGGCCTCGGTGACGTTCTGCCGCACCGTCAGGTGGGGCCAGAGGTTGAAGCTCTGGAACACCATGCCTACCCGTTCGCGGATGCGGGCCAGCTGCTTGTTGCTCATGGGCTGCTGGGTCTTGTCATCGATGCCGATGCGCTCCTCGCCGATGTGGATGGTGCCGCGATCCGGCTGCTCCAGCCAGTTCATGCAGCGCAGCAGGGTGGATTTGCCTGAGCCGGAGGAGCCCAGGATGCTCACCACCTCGCCCTTGTTGACGGTGAGGTTGATGTCCCGCAGCACCTCGACGTTGTCGAACTGCTTGGACAGACGGTTTACGGTAATGGCGGCGTTGTCAGACATGACTAAATCCTCGTTGCTTGCCCAGCCGGCCCAGCCAGCGGATGGCATATTCGATCAACAGGCTGATGATCCAGTAGAGCATGATGGCCACCAGGAAGGCCTTCATGGGGATGAAGTAGGTGGCCTGCACGCTGTTGGCGGCGGCGGTCACTTCCTTCACCGTGATGATGCACAAGAAGGCGGTGTCCTTGAGGCAGATGATCAGCTGGTTGCCGATGAGGGGCAGGCTGGTCATCACCACGTTGGGCAGAATGACGCGCAGGAACACCAGGTGGTGGCGGAAGCCGTGGGCCTGGGCCGCCTCGATGAGGCCCTTGGGCATCACCCGGCGCTGGCTGCGGAAGATCTCGCAGAAGTAGGCGCCGTGGTAGAGGGTCAGGGAGATGAGCCCCGCCACGTCCGCGGTCAGGCGCACCCCGCCTTGCGGCAGGCCGTAGTAGAGCAGGTAGGCCAGGATCAGGAAGGGGATGGTGCGCATGGCGTCGACAAACAGCCCCAGCCCCTGACGCGCGCGGTTGGTCGGGCCTTCCAGCAGGTAGAGCAGCAGGGCGCCCAGCAGCAGCCCCAGCAGGGCGGAGATGCCGAACAGCTTGATGGTGTTGAGGAAGCCGCCGAAAAAAGCATCGCGGGCATCCCAGATGGTCATCCATTCACTCATGGCAGTCTCCTCACATGGCCAGCCGACGGGCTTTGTTCTCGGCGGAGGCCTGGGCCTTCACCATCACCCCGATCATCACCATGTAGATGAGCCCGGCACCCAGTATGGGGTAGAGGGGTTCATAGGTGACGGAGGCGATGCGGTTGGTGACCCGGGTAAGGTCGACGAGGCCGATCACGGCGATGGCCGGGCTGCCCTTGATCAGGAAGGACATTTCGTTCACCAGGGCCGGCAGGCTGACGGTGAACAGCTGGGGCAGCATGATGCGGCGGAAGAAGGCCCAGTCGGTCATGCCGATGGCCTGGGCCGCCTCGTGCTGATCCCGGGAGAAGTTGTTGAGGGCCGAGCGCCAGATTTCGGCGTTGAAGGCGGCGGTGTTCAGGGTCAGGGCCAGGATGGCCGCCACATTCTTGTTAAGGTTGATGCCCACCGAGGGCAAGGAGAGGAACAAAAACAGTACCAGGGTGACCAGGGGAGTGGCCCGGGCCAGGCTGATATAGAGGGCCAACAGCTGGTCCAGCACCGGGATGGTCTGTCGCCGGAGTAGGGCGATGAGCAGACCGGCGGTGACCCCCAACATGATGGCGATCCCCGAGATCCAGAGGGTAGTCCAGGCCCCTTCCAGCAACAGCAACCATGCCTTGAGATCCATGGAACGCCTCCTGCGAATACGACTTACGACGAGCTAAAACGGGGGCACCCGGCAGGCCGGGTGCCCGTGATACTTACAGGCCGGCCAGCTTGTGGAACTGATCCACGTTGGTGATGGCCTCGTCAGGCAGACCGTCGAAGGCCTGACCGAACCACTTGATCTGCAGCTCCTTGAGCTTGCCGGTGTCCTTCAGGTGCTTGACGAAGCCGTTGAGGAATTCCAGCAGCTGCGGGCTGTTCTTCGGCACAGGCCAGGCGACGAAACCGCCACCGGACACGGCCTGACCCTTCTCGAACACGTCACCGCGGGTCTTGACCAGGTCGTTGATGGAGATAACGGCGTTGATCACATAGTCCAGACGGCCGTTGGCCAGGTCGGCATAGGCTTCCGGGTAGGATTGGTATTCCACCACTTCACCCAGCTTGCCGCCGCTCTTCTCCAGCATGGCCTTCAGCTCCGGCAGACGGGCCAGCAGGGCGCTACCGGCCTGCAGGCCGACCACCTTGCCGCTCAGGTCTGCGACGCTCTTCATGCGGTCGTCACCCTTGCGCTTGACGTAGTAGTGCTGGGCGGAGGCCACGGGGGCGACGAAGTTGAACACCTTGAGGCGATCGTCGGTCACCAGGGCGCCGGTGATGGCCACGTCATACTGGCCGGCGGCCACGGAAGCCAGCAGACCGGTCCAGGGCAGAATGCTCTGCTCCAGCTTGAACTTGGTGGCATATTCTTTCAGCTCTGCCAGCACGTCTTTGTGGAAGCCGTCCGGCTGGCCGTCGGTGATGAAGTTGAAGGGGGCGTAATCGTCCTCGGTGGCGATCTTCAGCACGCCGCGGGCTTCGATTTCCGGCAGGTCGGCCGCCTGTACCGCGAAGGCAAAGGTCAGAGCCAAACCGGCCAACATGTGGCTAACTGCCTTTCCTGCAAAGAATTTCTTTTTCACTCGCTCACCTCACTGTGACATGTAAAAACCACTTGGCTACAGACTTGCAACCGGGATGCCAATTTTCCATCAGTTGCATGAAAACGACTTTTTTTCGCCCTCTTATTCACTTCTACCGACAGAGTTGCCGGCGGGATAGGGCCAGTTTGCTCGGGAGATTGGGACAGATGTTTGTGCTGAAATTATTTCAGCATAGGCGGTCGGCATATGGCTTGCATCGTTTGGTTTTTGGTCAGTTGTTGAGGGTGCGGGGATGATAGAGCAGTGTCTGCTGATTGATTTTTCAGGGGATCGGGGGCTGCAGGAACAGCTGCGGGAAGCCTTGGTCAGCCTGATCCTGGCGGGCCGTTTCCTGCCCGACGAACCCGTGCCCTCCTGCCGCAGCCTGTCGGAACAGCTGGGGATCTCCCGCAACACGGTCGCCCTGGTGTACGAGAGCCTGCGGGACGACGGTTACCTCATCAGTCGGCCCCGCAGCGGTTACTATATCGATCCCCGCTACACCCCTCAGGCGCGCAAAGAGGAGCAACCGATCGCCCTGGCGCCCCAAAGTGCACAGGATGCCCCAAATTGGGGCAATCGCTTCCAGATCTGCCCCAGCGACATGGTCACCATCAGCAAACCGGCCCAGTGGATGAAGTACGACTACCCCTTCATCTATGGTCAGCCGGACACCACCCTGTTCCCCATGGAGCAGTGGCGGGAGGCGGCCCGCAAGGTCACCGGCAGCCTGCGGGATCACCGCTGGCTGCTGGATCAGGTGGATCAGGACTGCCCCATGCTGCTGGAACAGCTGCGCACCCGGGTGCTGCCCAAGCGTGGCATCACCGCCAGCGACGACGAGATCCTCATCACCCTGGGCACCCAGAACGCCCTGAGCCTGCTCTCCCAGCTGCTGATGAACCGGGAGACCCGCCTGGGGGTGGAGAGCCCCTGTTTCCGCGAGGCCATCAACACCTTCGCCCTGCAGGGCTGCCAGATAGTGCCCCACGGGGTGGACGACGAGGGCATGGTGCTGTCCGAGGCCTCCCGGGAGTGCGACTTCTTCTACGTCACCCCCAGCCACCAGGCGCCCACCGGGGTGCACATGAGCAACGCCCGCCGCCAGGCCCTGCTGCAACAGGCCATAGAGCGGGATCAGATCATCATAGAGGACGACTTCGACTCGGATACCAACATTGAGAACCACCCCAAGCCGGCGTTGAAGGCCCACGACCGCAACGGCCGGGTCATCTATGTCAGCAGCCTGTCCAAGGCCTTGGCCCCCGGCCTGCGCTTGGGCTACCTGGTGGGGCCGGCGGAGCTCATCGACGAGCTGCGGGCCCTGCGCCGCCTGCTCTACCGCCACCCGCCCGCCAACATCCAGTACCAGATGGCCCACTTCCTGGCCCAGGGACACTACGAGACCTACCTGCGCCGCTTCCGCGAGCACTCCACCTACCGCTGGAGCCTGCTGTCCGAGGCGCTGGACAAGTACCTGCCCCAGTGCCGGCACAACGGCAACCGCGCCACCGCCTTCTGGGTGCAGGCGCCCGAGCAGATCAACACCCAGCGGCTGGCCTGGCGGGCCGCCCACGCCAGCGTGCTGATCGAGCCGGGCATCAACCACTTCCTGGAGGCGGCGCCGCCCCAGCACTTCTTCCGCCTGGGCTTTCACGCCATCCGCCCCGAGGCCATCAAGCCCGGCATCCAGCGCCTGGCCGAGGCGTTGGAGAAGGAGCTGCTGCGGGCCGAACTGGGTTAGCCGCGCGGCCTGAGCCCTTCCGGCGTCAGCGCCAGAACGGCTTGTTTATCTCCTCCTGCCACTGCTCCCGGCTGATGCCGATGTCCTTGAGCTGGTATTCCGACAGCTGGCTCAGGGTCAGCCTGTCCTGCTGATTGCGCCGCCAGCGGCGCAGCAGGGACACCAGGGCCTGGGCTCCTGCCTTAAGCCATGCTAATGGTCTCAAAAAGCGACCTTCCTGAGTGATTGAACGAGCCATCGACACACCTCCTTTGCTGATGCGATGATGGCTCATCATGGTCGGCGCTCCTCGGCCGAACAAACGGGAAAAACTGCGACAGGTATTAGGTGAGCTTATGTCTGATCTCATGCACCGCCTGAAGGCGCTGGCGGTGTTGCAGGCGGTGCTGGAGACGGGCTCCTTCAGCCAGGCGGCCCAGCGGCTGTTCATCACCCAGTCGGCGGTGAGTCAGCACGTCAAGCAGCTGGAGGCGGCCCTGGGGCCGCTGTTTGTGCGGGGGCCCCGCCAGCTGACCCCAACGCCGTTGGCGGAGGGGCTGCGGCCCTACCTCAGCCAGGGCTTTGCCCAGCTGCAGGCGGGCTGGCAACAGGCCCAGGGGCGGCAGGACAACCAGGTGGTGACCATTACGGTGCTGCCCTCTTTCGCCAGCTGCTGGCTGTTCCCCCGGCTGCCCAGCTTCAACCGCTGCTGCCCCGACGTGGAGCTGCGGCTGTCGGTGAGCGATCAGGTGCAGGATCTGGCGGCGGGAGGGCTGGATCTGGCCATCCGCTTCGGCCCGGGGCACTACCCCGGCCTGCTGGTGGAGCGGCTGATGGGGGACGCGCTGTTCCCGGTGGCGGCCCCCTCCTTGCTGGCCAGCCAAGGCACCCCGGCGAGCCCGGCAGACTTGGCGGCTCACCTGCTGCTGCAGGACAACTCGCCGCCGGCCATGAACTGGCCCGGCTGGCTGGCCCAAGCGGGCCAGGCGGATCTGCCGGTGCGCTACGGCATGATGGTGTCGGATGCCGGTCAGCTGCTGGGCATGGCCCAGGCGGGGCTGGGCATCGCCCTGGCCCGGCGCTCCCTGCTGGGCACCAGCCTGGCGGACGGCCGCCTCATCCGGCTGTTCGACAGCGAGTTGGCCAGCCCCTTCTCCTACTTTCTGGTGCAGCGGCCCCAGTCCGCCGGGCGGCCGGCGGTGGGGCGCTTTGTCCGCTGGCTGCAGCAGGAGATCCGTCAGCCGGGCTCGTGCGGCGCCAGCTGAGCGGCGATGGCCTCGCTGATGTTGTGGGCCAGCACCGGATCCCGGGCCATGATGGTGCGTACCTCGGGCAGGGTCAGCCAGAGCAGATCGCAGGGCCCCTCGGCGTAGAGGGTCTCGCCGTAGTGGCCGGTGAGCAGGGCCTCCAGCCCCAGCGTGCTGCCGGGGGTCTGGATGGGCTGACCGGCCCGGCGCAGATGGCCGCGGCCCAGCACCAGCAGGGCGTCGGCCTGGGCGCCACCGTGCAGCAGCTGTTCCCCCTGGGCGTGGATGCGGCGGCGGGCGCAGTGGCTTAGGGCCTGCAGGCTGCTCTCCTTGGCGCCGGCGAGCCAGGGTGCCTGCTGCAGGAGGGCGCGAAAGTCGGTGGGGGTGTCGAAGCGCGGCATGCGCCGCAGCCCCGCCAGCCGGCTCTCCACGTCGCGGACCAGCTTCTGGGCCTCGGAACTCTCCAGCTTGGCCTCCGCCTCCAGCTGCTCGATGAGATAGCGCTCCTTGTTCAGCATCACCCGCCGGGCGGTCTGGGTCTCCAGGCTGTAGGCCACCTCGGGAAAGCTCTCCTGCAGCTGGCGTATCATGGCGATGGCCTCTTGCTTGTTCAGCTCGATGCGCGCCTGCACCTCCCGGGTCAGCTCGGTCGACGGGCTCAGGGCCTCGGCGGTGCGGCTCATCTCCTCCTGGGCCTGGATAAAGCCCCGCGCCACCTCGTAGCCCAGGGCCATGCGGCCGAAGGAGAGGCTCAGCAGCCGGCGGTTGAGCCAGCGGGCCTGGCCCTGCAGCCCCAGGCGACTCATCAGCCTGAGCAGGGGAGGGGTCCCCCACAACCGGTACAGCTCCATCCGCGGGCCGATACAGGGGTCGCCGTCCAGGGCGTGCTCCACCGCCTCGGTGAGGTGGTGCACCGCATGACGCTCCAGGGCCCCCTCGCGAAACAGGTGCCAGTAGTAGCGCCGCTCCGCCTCCAGGATGCGGCGCTGATAGGCCACCGCCAGCTCACGGTCGTCCTGGGGCACGGCGGGGGCCGGCGCCTCCTCCCCCAGGGCCAGGCTGTGGCTGACCTGGCGCCAGTCGGCCCGGGCCATCAGGGGATCGGCCTGCAGATCCGCCATCTGCTCGCCAAGCTGTTCGGCGATGCGCCGCCGGGCGCTGGCCACCGTCGCCTGTTTGGCCGGCGGCAGGCGGTTGAGCCCCAGGCGGGCCAGCAGGCTACCCATGCTGGTGCCGTTGATGGCGATGGACAGCAGCACGATACCGGCGGCCAGAAACAGCACCTGATCCCCCACCTCGGTGGGCAATCCCGGCTGGTTGGCCACCGTCAGGGCCAGGGCCAGGGAGACGGCGCCTCTGAGTCCGCCCCAGGTGAGTACCATGGCCTTCTGCCGGTTGATGGGCACACCCACCTTGCCCAGCAGGGGCATGAAGAGGGCGATGGCCGCGGCGCGGATGACGAACACCCCCACATAGAGCAGCCCCAGCACCCACCACCAGGCCAGCATGCCCTCGGAGATCCGCAGGGCTATGATGAGCCCCACCAGCAGGAAGATCAGGGTGTTGGCTATGTAGGCGCTGATCTCCCAGAAGTGGTGGAGGAACTGGGCCACCTCCACCGAGATGCGGGTGCGGCCCGGGCCGGCAAACAGCAGGGCCAGGGTCACCACAGCCACCACCCCGGAGACGTGCAGCAGGTGCTCGGCCAGGAAGTAGGCCAGGTAGGCGCAGATGACGCTGATGCTGATCTCCACCAGGGGATCGTTGTAGATGCGCTCTATCCACCACAGGGCCAGACCGCCCACCAAGAGGCCGGTGGCGCCCCCCATCAGCACCACCCAGACGAATTCCAGGCCGCCATCCAGCAGGCCCATGGGCGCTTGCCCGGTCAGCATGGCCAGGAACAGGGTGAACAGCACTATGGCGGTGCCGTCGTTGAGCAGGGACTCGCCGTCGATCAGGGTCTCCAGCCGCTTGCGGGAGCTGACCTCCTTGAGCAGGGCCACCACAGCCACCGGATCCGTGGCGCTGATGAGGGCGCCGAACAGCAGGCACAGGGGCCAGCTCCACTCCCAGGGCAGCAGCCAGCGCAGCAGTAGGGCGGTGAGCAGCACGGCCACCACCAGCACCGGGATGGCCAGCAGGGCGATCTGGTTGGCCAGCCGGCGAAACAGGTGGGTCTCCATGGCGAAGGCCGACTCGAAGATCAGGGTGGGCAGAAACAGGAACAGCAGCAGGTGGGGCTCGATGCGGGTCAACTGATCCAGCCCCTGGGTCAGGGGGGCACTGGCGTCACCCCAGTAGCGGCTGGCCAGGCCGATGAGCAGCCCCATCAGCAGCAGGGCCACGCTGTAGGGCAGGGGGCTGTGGCGCAGGCCGCGGCGCACCAGGGCGCCGATGAGCAGCCCCACTATGCCAAACAGCACCAGCAGCACGGGGTAGTTGTGGGTCATGATGACCTCCGACCAGTTTTCTTAAAGGATAGTCTCGGGCCGGGTCCGGCAGGCGACGTCATCAAAGCGCCACGGGGTTGTCATGGGGGCGACCCGGATTTGTCACAGGGAGCGGGAATACTTGGCCGGCCAATGAGCAAAAACTCTAAGGAAGGTGTGAGCAGGTGGGCAGGGTGTCGTCCTGAACAGGCGGTCCGCTCAGATGACCGTTTTCCTCAGGTGCGGATTTGGTTTTCTCACTATGCCCTCGTATATAAGGATGTATTCCATGTTTAACTCGTTGAATACGAAAGTATTTGCCCTGAGCGCCATCACCCTGACCCTGGCAGCCTGTAACTCTGATGACGACACCGCCTATACCAATCCGGGGATGCCCGCCGGGGTCAGCACCACGGCCTATATTGCCGCACCGGCGCTAAGCGGCTCAGAGGTCGCCGTGGTGGAGGGCAACATTCCCGTCACCAACGCGAAGTCGAATATCGTGGCCTACGACGAGGCCGTGAATCCGATCCTGCAGATCCTGTCCGGCTTCAACAGCCTGTGGAGCAACGGGGACACCACCTGGCTGAGCACAGGGTCCGACAGTCTGAAGGTCGCCAGCGGCTATGAGTCCTACACCGGGGTGGATGGCGGCGGCACCAACAGCACCAGCAAGGCCCTGCTGCTGGACTTCGGCAATGAAGCGACGCTGAATGCGGATGTCTGGCAATACAACTTTGATTACGTGAAGACCCTGACCCGTCCGGGGGAAACAACTCCGGACGTGGATCGCACGGACGCCGCGGCCCAGGTGTTCGCCTACCTCGATGATCAGCGAGAGAAAGGCTACAGCATCACCTCCGGGCTGGGCGCCCTGGCGGAGGACTACCGGATTGGGGCCAATGCCAACTCCACCTACTCCTACAGCGCCGACGGCACCAAGGTCTATGTGGACGGCACCGAGGTGGACATCTTCGATCAGACCCATTTGATGAATGATGGTCTGGGTAGCGGGACCAACTACGGCGAAACCGGCTACGAGCTGGATGCGGTCGTGACCCTGTTGCAGACCATCGCCGACTACGGTGCCTCGACGGAAGCGCCCAAATACCACTTCGAGAGCCCGCGCCCCTGGCGGATGGAGAGTGACTACAGTGTCGCCAGTTACAGCGATATCGGCGATGTCACCCAGCTGACCTGTTATGAGCTGGACGGGACCTCCGCAACCAAATTCTACGATTTCCCGCAAGACCCCATCGTCTCCCCTCTGGTGGGCCTGCGTTGCGCCGGGCGCCAGATCTACACCGATAACGGTGATGGCAGTTTCAGTGAGGGCTATACGGCGGACAGCGGCAGTGGCTGGGTGTCCGGTCGTGCCAAGGACGGGGCCTTCCCCAGCGGCCACACGACCGAAGCCATCGACCGGGGGCTGGGTCTGGCCTACGCCATTCCGGAACGGTTTGCCGAGATGGCGGCCCGTTCGGTGGATCTGGGCACCAACCGCATCGTGGCGGGCATGCACTCCCCGCTGGATGTCATCGGCGGCCGCATCATGGGGATTGCGGTGACCGCGGCGGCCCTCAATGCCAATCCGGACGTCGCCAGTGCGGCGGTCGAGGAGGCTCAGGCGTATTTCCTGGCGAAGGCCCAAGACCAGGGCTTTGACACCGTATCCGACTATGCCCAAAGCGATGTGACCGATGCGGAAGCCTTGCGTTATGCGGACCACGCGGCGATGAAAGCCCGTTATAAGGCCGCCCTGACCTACGGCTTTGACCCCCTGGACGAAGACAGTGCCGAGCCGGAAGTCCCCGAAGGGGCGGAGGCCCTGCTGGCATCGCGCTTTCCCTATCTGGATGCCACCCAGCGACGGGCGGTGCTGGCGACCACTGAGATTGACTCCAACTACCCGGTCATCGACCAATCCCGCGGCTGGGGGCGCTTGAACCTGGTGGAGGCGGCCGATGGTTACGGTGCCTTTACCAGCAATGTGGCGGTCGTCATGGATGCCGATGACGGCACCTTCAGCGCCCAGGATCACTGGCTCAACGATATCTCCGGGGCAGGTCGTCTGGAGAAAAGCGGCACCGGTGCGCTCTATCTGGCAGGCGACAACAGCTACAGTGGCGGCACCCTGGTCGAACAGGGCACCCTGGTGGCGGCGTCAGCCTCGGCCTTCGGCGCTTACACCCTCTATCAGGCAGACGGTACTGTGCTGGTGTCGATTGATGCAGGTGAAAGCGACAGCAGCGCCGGTGGGCTGACGGTGTCCGACTTTGTCATGGCCGGTGGGGAACTGGCGCTGGATCTGGTGAACAACGCCAGTCTGACGGCCGAAAAAGGCATCTATCTGACCGGCGACAGCACCGCCTTGTCGGTGGTGGTGCCGACCCTGACGGAAGCGACCCGCTATAGCGTGCTGTCGGCCAAGCACCTGGAGGGCACCTTCGGTTCGCTCTCGGCGGTGGATGAAGCGGGAACCGCTTATGCCATTTCCGCCAGCTACTCGGCGACCGGTGCCACCATCACGGTTACCCCCCAAGCCTAGGCTGGGTCTTCCCCGCCATCCCATTCACACCGGGCAGTCATGCGCCTAATGCGGGTCGCTTAAGCAGCGGCTACTCATGAATGGGCGCCAGAGGCAAGCCATCCCCCACCTAGCCTCCCCCTTGGTAAGGGGGAGGAACGACATTTCCCTCCCCTTGTTTAAGGGGAGGGTTAGGGTGGGGTTGGCTTTTGCTTTGAAAAACATGATGGGGACTGCAAGAAAGGCAGTATAAGGCGCCAATGGCGCCTTAACTGATGAGCATTGGGCGCCTCGCGCCCGGTTTTTCTTTGGTACTCGGGTCACCGTGGCTGCGGCCCCGGCATCGGGATTTGCCGGGCGGCCGACCGTGACCATCTTCCCTTTTGCCTCTTCTCGTTTGACGCCTATTCTGCGGGTTTTCGCTAAAAAACAAGATAAACGGTTAACTTTCGATGGTTATCCGGAGCGGTCGGGTTTTGGGGTGGCAGCCCCGGGTTCACCCCGATATCGTTAATTTACCGGCGGTTTCGTTTTGTGATCCCGCTCGAAAGCGTAAATAAAGCCGATTGATCCTTAGGAATTCCTGTCCTCTAATGCCGACGCGCAAGTTAACCGTTTCACTTGAATTAGAACAAGGATGCCCCTATGAAAACCCGGCTTCACCTGGGCGACGCCTTCGCGGCGCGGCCCTTTGTCTTACGCCACTTTGCCTTATGCCCTCTGGCGGTGCTGTTACCGCTCCTGCTGGCGGCCTGTAATGGCAGCAGTGACAATACCGGCACCACCACGGATCCGGATCCGTCCGATACCGAGACCAGCAGTTGCGTCGACAACCCCATGGGCGACACCGATCTCTATCTGCGTGGCGGCATGAACAGCTGGACCGCCGATGACGACTACAAGTTCAGCTATGTCTGCGATCACTTCGAGTTGGTGACCGCCGACATCGAGGCCACCGAGAGCTTCAAGATCGCCGATGACGCCTGGTCCAGCACCGCCGACTTCGGTGGCGCCGACAGCAGCCAGGTGGCGCTGGATACGCCCCTGACCCTGGCATTGCAGGGCAGCAACCTCTCCTTTGACTTCTCCGGCACCAACAAGGTCGAGCTGGACATGAGCGAGTCTACCGAGACCCCCTCGCTCACCATCTACCAGTGTCCGGATGCCCCGCTGGGGGACACCGCCCTCTACCTGCAGGGGGAGATGAACGACTGGAGCGCCAGCAACCAGTACCGCTTCACCTACAGCTGCGATGCCTACTACCTGAACGTGGACGACAGCGGTGAGTACAGCTTCAAGCTGGCGGACAGCAGCTGGGCGGCGGCCACCACCTATGGTGCGGCCACCTCGGGTACCAGCCTGACCTATGGCGAGGCCAGCAGCGTGGTGACCGATGAGACCCAGGGTGGCAGCAGCGAGAACCTCAGCTTCAACTTCACCGGCGGCAATACCGTCAAGCTGGCGATGGACAGCGATGGTAGCAACCCCACCCTGACCATAGGCGACGAGACCTTCACCGGCACCGCCGAGAATCCGGTGACCGATGCCGTGGCGTTGAGCGTCACCTTCGACTCCCGGGATCTGGACCACAAGAGTCCGTTTGGCGCCGTGACCGATGGCAGCACCATCAACTATGCGGTGACTGCCCAGGAGGCCAACGGCGAGGTCATCGATGCCATGACGCTGGTGGTGGCCACCCACACCCTGGAAGGCAACCAGGATTCGATCACCAATACCGACGCGGTCGAGGTGCCCATGACCAAGTCGACCGACGAGGCCGGCCTGGAGACCTGGACCGCCAGCCATACCTTCGCTACCAAGGGGGTCTACAGCTACTACTTCACGTTCACCATCGGCAGCGAGACCTACGTCTACGAGAACAACGAGGACACCGTCTACTGGACCTCGGAAGAGGGGACCGACGGGGTGGGCGAGGTGGCCTTCCTGCCCAGCGACAGCGATGACATCCGCCGCTACCGGCAGACCGTCTACCTGAGCGACTTCCAGGTGCCGGATTGGGCGCAGGATGCGGTCTACTACCAGATCTTCCCCGAGCGCTTCCGCAACGGTGACAGCAGCAACGATCCTACGACCGGTGTCGACACCTACCTGGGCGGGGCGGTGGAATTCCACAGCAACTGGACGGACACCCCTTACCTGCCGGGCGACGGCAACAGCGATGACACCTACAACAACGACTTCTTCGGCGGCGACCTGCAGGGCATCATCGACAAGCTCGATTATTTGGCCGACCTGGGGGTCAACACCCTCTACATCAACCCCATCTTCGAGGCGGGCAGTAACCACAAGTACGACACCGGCAACTACCTGCAGGTGGACGATAACTTCGGTGACAACGCCTTGTTTGCCACGCTCAATGCCACCGCCAAGCAGAAGGGCATCCGGGTGGTGTTGGATACCTCGCTGAACCATACCGGTACCGACTCCGTCTACTTTGATCGCTACAGCCGTTATGACACGGACGGGGCGTTTGAAGGGGGCGCGATCAACACGGCATCGCCTTACTACAGCTGGTACACCTTCTACACCGATGCCACCGAAGCCGACGACATGTATGCCGGCTGGCTGGGTGAGTCCACCCTGGCGGAGCTGGTGGAAACCGACGACTACAAGGCATTCGCCTACGGCAACGATGACTCGGTGACCAAGTACTGGCTGGATCAGGGTTTGTCCGGCTGGCGGATGGACGTGGCGCCCTGGGTGAGCGATGAGTTCTGGCGTGGCTGGTACAGTGCGGTCAAGACCAAGGACAGCGATGCGGTGACGGTGGCGGAAACCTGGTTTGACGCTTCCAAGTTCCTGCTGGGCGACGAGTTTGACGCCACCATGAACTACATCTTCCACGATGCGGTGCTGGACTTTGCCAATGGCAGCGATGCCAGCACCGTCTATCGCAACCTGGAGATGGTGCGGGAGCACTATCCGCCCCAGGCGCTGCATGCCCTGATGAACCTGTTGTCGTCCCATGATGTGGCCCGGGCGCTCTACAACCTGGGGGATGAAGGCAGCGATACGGATGCCGCCACTGTGGCCACCGCCAAGCAGCGCTTCTTGCTGGCCACCCTGTTCCAGATGACCTATCCCGGCGCCCCGTCCATCTACTACGGTGACGAAGTGGGGGTCACCGGCGGGGCCGATCCCATGAACCGCGGCACCTATCCCTGGGCGGATCAGGGCGGCTCACCGGATACGGCGATGCTGGCCGAGATGAAGAGCCTGATTGCCCTGCGCAACGACAACGCCATCCTGCGCCAGGGCACGCTGTCCGCCCCCCTGTACAGCGACGAGCATGTGCTGGTGCTGCTGCGGGAGCTGGACGACCAGAAGGCCCTGGTGGTGCTGAACAACGCCGATACGGCCCAGAGCCTGACCCTGAGCCTGGACAGTGCCCTGGCGGGGACCTATCAGGATCTGCTGGGGGGTGACGGCGTGACGGTGGCCGCCGACGGCAGCGTCAGCCTGACGGTGCCGGCACTTTACGGCCAGGTCTTGCTGAACCAGTAGGTCACACCATTCCTTTTGTATGTCCGTGTTTGCCCCGGCCCAGTGCCGGGGCTTTTTTTGTCCGGCGCTGTCGCCGTGGTTCAGCCGATGGGCACGGGTCCGGTGCTCTGTCCCGGGATCAGGGTGGCGGGGCTGGGGGAGAGGGGTTGGCCCTGCAGCTGGCAGACGGCCTGGTAGCCACGGCCGAACACGTCCTGGCCGACGGTGGTGAGGCGCAGGGGCAGGTAGTTGAGGATGTGCAGGTTGTCGATGCCCATCAGGGAGACCTGCTCGGGGATGCGGTAACCCAGGGTGAACAGATGCTTGAAGCAGGCCACCGCCATGATGTCGGCCATGGCGAGGATGGCGGTGGCCCCCTGGGCCAGCTTCTGCTCGATGGCACCGGCCACCGCGGCCACCCCGTCCAGGGTCACCTCGGCCTCCAGCAGATCCTCGCTGTGAAAGGGCACGCCGTGGTGCTGCAGGGCGCGGCGCACCCCCAGCAACCGCTCCTTGTGCACCACCGACTGCTCCAGCGGGCCGAACAGCAGCACCAGCTTGCGGTGACCCAGGCTCAGCAGGTGATCGGCGGCCAGCTCCCCCAGTCGAGCATCGTCCTGGCTGTAATCCTGCAGGCCGGCGGTGGGGTGATCGGCGAAGTAGCCCTTGTCGTCCACCACCAGCACCGGGGCCTGCCAGGCCTCCAGATCGGCGAGGGTCTCCCGGCTGTGCTTACCCAGCACCAGCACCCCGGCAGGGGTGGCGCCCTGGCGCAGCTGACGGATCTGATCCCCCTGCTCCACCCGGACGAAGGCGATCTGCAGATCCTGGTCGTAGGCGGCGTGCTCCACCCCGGCGATGAACTCGTTGAAGAAGGGGCAGTCCATCAAGATGCCCCGCAGGCGCACCGGATCCTCGGACTCGGGCAGCAGCACCAGCAGGGTGCGGGAACTGCCCCGCAGCTGGCTGGCGTGGGGATTGGGACGAAAGCCCAGCTCCCGGGCCAGATCCAGCACCTTCTGCCGGGTGGCGTCAGAGACCTTGCCCGGCTTGTTGTTCAGCACGTAGGAGGCGGTGGCGATGGAGACCCCCGCCGCCTGGGCCAGTTCGCGGATGGTGAGCTTGCCCATGGCTTAGGCCTTGGGCGCCTGCAGCCACTGGGCCACCCGCTTGGCGAAGTAGGTGAGGATGCCGTCGGCCCCGGCCCGCTTGAAGCAGAGCAGGGATTCCAGGATGCACTCGCGCTCCTTCAGCCAGCCATTTTGGATGGCGGCCATGTGCATGGCGTATTCGCCGCTCACCTGATAGGCGAAGGTGGGCACGCCGTACTGCTCCTTCACCCGGCGCACCACGTCCAGGTAGGGCATGCCGGGCTTGACCATCACCATGTCGGCGCCTTCGGCCAAGTCCATGCCCACCTCCAGCAGAGCCTCGTCGCCGTTGCCCGGATCCATCTGGTAGGTCTCCTTGCTGGCCTTGCCCAGGTTGGCGGCCGAGCCCACCGCATCGCGGAACGGACCGTAGTAGTTGGAGGCGTACTTGGCGGAGTAGGCCAGTATCTGGGTGTTGATGAAGCCCTGATCCTCCAGGGCCTGGCGGATGGCGGCGATGCGGCCGTCCATCATGTCCGACGGCGCCACCACGTCCACGCCGGCACGGGCGTGGCACAGGGCCTGGCGCACCAGGGCATCTGTGGTGGCTTCGTTCAGCACGTAGCCGGTGTCATCCAGCAGGCCGTCCTGGCCGTGGCTGGTGTAAGGATCCAGCGCCACGTCCGTGATGACCCCCAGCTGGGGATAGGCGGCCTTGAGGGCCCGCACGACTGTGGGCACCAGGCCCTGGTCGTCCCAGGCGGCTTCGGCGGTGTCGCTCTTGGCATGCTGACCCACCACGGGGAACAGGGCGATGGCGGGGATGCCCAAGGCCACCAGCTCGCCGGCCTCGACCAGCAGCAGATCCAGGCTCAGCCGCTCCACCCCCGGCATGCTGGCCACCGGCTCCCGGCGGTTTTCCCCTTCCAGCACAAACACCGGATAGATGAGGTCATCCACCGTCAGTACCTGCTCGCGCACCAGGCGGCGGCTGAAGTCGTGGGCCCGCAGGCGGCGCGGCCGCCGGGCGGGGAAGGGGCTGTGGACATACTGGGTCATGACATCACCTCGTCAAGTTGGAACAGGGCCCGGGCGGCGGCGCTGGTGTGGGCTAGCAAGGCGTCCAGGGATTCGCCCCGCAGGGCCGCCACCGTGGCGGCGATGTGGGGCAGGTGGGCCGGGCTGTTGCGCCGGCTCTTGGGTTTGGGGCTGAGATCCCGCGGGATGAGATAGGGGGCATCGGTCTCGATCAGCAGGCGGCCGGCGGGGATCAGGGGGACCAGCTCCCGCAGGCTCTGACCACGGCGCTCGTCGCAGATCCAGCCGGTGATGCCGATGTGCAAGTCCAGCGCCAGGCACTGTTCCAGCTCGGCCCGGCTGCCGGTGAAGCAGTGCAGCACGCCGCCCGTCAGCTGCGATCGCCAGGGGGAGAGCAGGGCGGCGAAGCGGTCATGGGCATCCCGGCAGTGCATGAACAGCGGCCGCTTAAGGCGGGCCGCCAGGGCCAGCTGGGCGTCGAACACCGCCTCCTGCACCGGCCGGGGCGAGAAGTCGCGGTTAAAATCCAGGCCGCACTCTCCCACCGCCACCACCTGGGGCAGAGAGTGCAGGCGTTCAAGCTGGGTGATCCAGCCATCGCCCACCGACTTGGCATCGTGGGGATGGACCCCGGCTGTGCTGTAGCAGACGCCGGGCCAGCGGGCGGCCAGCTCGGCGGCCGCCTGGCTGTCGGCCAGATCCGTGCCGGTGAGCAGCAGGCGGTGAACGCCGGCGGCCTGGGCCTCGGCCACCACGATTGCCTCGTCGCCGGCAAACTGTTCGCTGGTCAGGTTGACGCCGATATCAATCACGGTCGGCGTCCTCGGGATCCTGGGGCGGCGGCGTCAGCCGGCCCAGCCAGAGCCCCAGCTCGAACAGCAGGCAGATGGGAATGGCCAGCAGGGTCTGGGAGAGCACGTCCGGCGGGGTCAGCAGCATGCCGACGACGAAGGCGCCGACGATGACATAGGGGCGCTGACGGGCCAGCTGGTCGGGGGCAATCACGCCGCTGCGGCACAGCAAGATCATGGCCACCGGGATCTCGAACACCAGGCCGAAGGCGAAGAACAGGGCCAGCACGAAGTCCAGGTAGTTGGCGATGTCGGTGGCCACCGTCACCCCCTCGGGGGCCGTGGCGCTGAAGAAGCCGAAGATCACCGGGAAGACGGCGTAGTAGGCGAAGGCCAGCCCCAGGTAGAACAGCAGGGCGCTGGAGATGACCAGCGGCAGGATCAGCCGGCGCTCATGCTTGTAGAGGCCCGGCGCCACGAAGGCCCAGATCTGGTAGAGCACCCAGGGGATGGCCAGGAAGAAGGCCACGAACAGGGTCAGCTTCATGGGGATGAAGAAGGGGGTGGCCACCCCGGTGGCGATCATGGTGCCGCCCTGGGGCAGGGCCGCCAGCAGGGGGGCCGCCAGGAAGTGGTAGATGTCGTTGGCGAAGGCGAACAGGGCGAGAAACAGGCCACCCACCACGGCCAGGGCTCGCAGCAGACGACGGCGCAGCTCCACCAGGTGGGCGATGAGCGGCAGTGCTTCCTGGCTCATGAGGGTTTGTGCTCCTGGGGATCGGCCGGTTGGTCGGATGCCTGGGGATCTTCGGCCCGCAGCTGGGCCATGGCGGCATCCTCGGCGGCCTCGGGGTCGTCCTCTTCCGGCGGACGCTGGTCGGTGTGAGGCGGTTGCAGGGACTGGGCCTCTTTGAGCTGCTGCTGCAGCTCGGAGATCTGCAGCTCCCGGTCCAGCTCCTGCTTGACGTTGTTCAAGGTGCTGCGGGCGGTATGCAGCCAGCGGGCCACCAGGCGCACCGCCGCCGGCAGCCGTTCCGGGCCCAGCACCAGCAGGCCGATGACGGCCACCAGGGCCAGCTCCCAGAAGCCGATATCAAACATGGCTTAGGCCTTGGGCGGTTGCGGGTCGTTATGATCGTCGGACTTGCCGGCGTCTTTCTCGTCGCCCTTCTCTTCACCCTTCATGGCGCGCTTGAAGTCTTTGAGGGCGGTACCCAGATCGCCCCCCAGGCCGCGCAGCTTCTTGCTGCCGAACAGCAGAAACACGATGAGGGCGATGAGCAGCAGTTCTGTTATGCCAAAATTCATGATCTGTCCTTGTCTATGCGCTCGGGGTCACCGAGATCTAGGCGCCCGGGCGGCTGCTGCGCCAGGCCTGCAGCCAGCTGACGGCCGCGGCGGCCAGGCTCCAGGGGGCCCAGGCGGCGTTGGGGCTGTTCAATAACAGCACGCCGGCCAGCAGCAGACTGGTGCCCAGCACCAGCCAGAGGCGGTTACGGCTCTGGCGTTGCTGCTGGTGGTGGAACTGCCGGTAGAGGCGGTCGAACTGGTGCTGCTGGCGTTGGGCCTGTTGCAGCACATCGTAAAGCATGTCGGGGAGCTGGGGCAGCTTCTCCGCCCAAAAAGGCGCCTTTTCCTTGATGGTGGTCCAGGCGGCCTGGGGGCCGATCTGCTGGCGCAGCCACTGTTCCAGGAAGGGCTTGGCGGTCTGCCACAGATCCAGCTGGGGGTAGAGCTGGCGGCCCAGGCCTTCCACGTACAGCAGGGTCTTCTGCAGCAGCACCAGTTGGGGCTGCACCTGCATGTGGAAGCGGCGGGCCGTGTTGAACAGGTTGAGCAGCACCTGACCGAAGGAGATCTCCGCCAGCGGCTTGGCGAAGATGGGTTCCAGCACGGTGCGGATGGCGGCCTCGAACTCCTCCACCTTGGTCTCGGGCGGTACCCAGCCGGAGGCCACATGCAGCTCGGCTACCTTGCGGTAGTCGCGGTTGAAGAAGGCCAGGAAGTTCTCCGCCAGGTAGCGCTTGTCCTCCCGGTTGAGGGTGCCGACGATGCCGCAGTCGATGCCGATCCACTGGGGATCCTCGGGATGCAGGTAGGAGACGAAGACGTTGCCCGGGTGCATGTCGGCGTGGAAGAAGCTGTCGCGGAACACCTGGGTGAAGAAGACCCGCACCCCCCGCTCGGCCAGCAGCTTGAGGTTGGTGCCGTTGGCCTCCAGGGCCGCCTTGTCGGAAACCGGGATGCCGTAGATGCGCTCCATCACCAGCAGATCCGGCCGGCACAGATCCGTGTAGACCCTGGGCACGTACAGCTCGGGGGAGCCCTCGAAGTTGCGGCGCAGCTGGATGGCGTTGGCCGCCTCGCTCATCAGGTTGAGTTCGGCCTCCAGGGTCTTGCGGTATTCCACCACCACTTCCACCGGCCGCAGCCGGTTGCGGGGGAACAGCCAGGCCACGCCGCCGGCCAGGGTGGCCATCAGCCGCAGGTCGGCGTCGATGACCGGGCGGATATCCGGCCGGATCACCTTGAGCACCACTTCCTCGCCCGTGCTCTTGAGGCGGGCTGTGTGCACCTGGGCCACCGAGGCGGAGGCCAAGGGGGTGATGTCGAATTCGTCGAACAGCGCCTCAATGGGCTGCTTCAGGCTGGCCTCGATGCGATCGCGGGCCGCCTCGCCGGGAAAGGGGGGCACCCTGTCCTGCAGCAGGGCCAGCTCGTCGGCCAGATCCCGCGGCAGCAGATCCCGGCGGGTGGAGAGCATCTGGCCGAACTTGATGAACACAGGGCCCAGGGCCTCCAGAGCCAGCCGCAGGCGGGTGGCGCGGGACTTGTCCTTGTGGCGGTTGCCCAGCCAGAACAGGCTGTGGCGCAGCAGGCGCACCGGCCAGGGGCGCAGGGCACGGGGGATCAGCTCATCCAGGCCGTGGCGCAGCAGCACGGCGCCGATGCGGTAGGCCCGCAGCAGCTCCGCCGGCCTCATGGCGCCACCCGATGCAGCAGGCGCTCCACTCTCAGCTGGGTCTGCTCGAAGCGGCGGCGCAGGGCGTCCACGTCGTCGCAGAAGGCCGCCACCTCCAGCGGTCCCGGTGCCAGCCGGGCCTCTTCGGTGACGTATTCGGCCAGATCCTGGCGCAGCAGTTCCAGCTGGCGGCTGGCCCCCTGATGCAGCTGGCGCAGGCCACGGCACAGGCCGTGGGCCAGCACGTCACCCGTGTAGTGGGACAGCTGCTCCTCCCAGTCGATCTCCAGCCGACCAAACAGCACGGCCACGGCGTTGATGAGGCCGGGATCGCCGCTGATGTCCAGCTTCTCCTCGCGGATGTAGCGGGTCAGCTGGCCGGGATCCTTGAGCAGCGGCAGGGCTGCCAGGGAGAGAGTGAGGCTGGCATCCGGCTCGCCTTCATAGCGGCCCAGGCAGTCCACCCGGCCCGGGCTGAACAGCAGCCATACCGGGGTGGGCCACTCCCGCAGCCGGATCTGCACCCGCTTGCCGGTCAGGTGCTCACCCCGGGCCCGGCTGGCGGGATCCAGGGCCAGCAGGCGGTTGATGGCCGTTTCCAGGGTGGCGAGCAGCAGGCTGGGCAGGGGCATGGGATTCCTCGTTTAGAACTTGTAGCCGCGGTGCAGGGCGACCACGCCCTGGGTCAGGTTGTAGTAGCTGACCTCCTCGAAGCCGACGTTTTCCATCATGCCCTTGAGGGTCTCCTGATCCGGGTGCATGCGGATGGACTCAGCCAAGTACTTATAGCTGTCGCCATCCTTGGTCACCAGCTGGCCGATGCGCGGCAGCACGTTGAAGGAGTAGAGATCGTAGACCTTGCTCATCAGCGGCTGGGTGGGCTTGGAGAACTCCAGCACCAGCAGGCGGCCACCGGGCTTGAGCACCCGGAACATGGAGGCCAGGGCGGCTTCCTTGTGGGTGACGTTGCGCAGGCCGAAGCTGATGGTGATGAGATCGAACTGGTTGTCCGGGAAGGGCAGGGCCTCGGCGTTGGCCTGCACGTAACGGATGTTGTTCACCAGCCCCAGGTTGCGCAGCTTGTCGCGGCCCACCTTGAGCATGGAGTCGTTGATGTCGGCCAGCACCACCTCGCCCTTGTCCCCCACCATGCGGGAGAAGCGGGCGGTGAGATCCCCGGTGCCGCCGGCCAGATCCAGCACCTTGTGACCGGGGCGCACGCCGGCGCAGTCGATGGCAAAGCGCTTCCACAGGCGGTGAATGCCGAAGGACATCAGATCGTTCATCAGATCATACTTGGCGGCCACCGAGTGGAACACGCCGGCCACCAGGGCCTCTTTTTCTCCTTCGGCCACCTGGGTAAAGCCGAAGTGGGTGGTTGCTTCTGTCATACCTACATCCATGGTTCTTGCGAAATCGACCGAGTTTACCGCAAAAGGGGGGTGAGGGGATCTAGCCGCGGTTGATCATCCACTGCATGCCCAGCCAGGTGAGGCTGAGGCACAGGCAGACGTTGACCAGCACGTTGAGCGCCCCCTTGAGCCAGGCCCCCTGCTGCAGCAGCACCAGGGTGTCCAGGGAGAAGGAGGAGAAGGTGGTTAGCGCCCCCAGCAGCCCCACCATGACGAGGGGGCGCCAGGGCTGGGCTTCGATATAGCCCTGCTGGACCGCGCCTATCATCAGGCCCATGATGAGGGAGCCCAGCAGGTTGACGCTCAGGGTGCCGTAGGGAAAGGCGCGGCCCAGCAGGCTGGCCATCAGTTCGGTGAGACTAAAACGCAGACAGGCGCCAATCGCGCCACCACAGGCAACAAACAGATACGTCATGGGATCCTCCCTGATTAAGCTGCCAAGGATCCCGGCTGGCGCCGGCCTTGTCAACGGCGGGGAGAGCGGGATGATCCGCCGGATCCCGATTGATCCTTGCCGCCTCTCCTAAACTGCGTATAATGCGCCGCCTTGCCTGCTTCCAGCGGGCAGATGGGTTCCCTCACCCCATCGGATTGCACATCAAAAAGGACACAATATGCTGCCTGTTATCTCCGCGCCCTACCGGACGGCGCTCATTCGTCTGGCTTTGTTCCACGTGGCTGTGATTGCCGCCAGTAATTACCTGGTGCAACTGCCCATCAGCCTGTTTGGGCTGCACACCACCTGGGGGGCCTTCAGCTTTCCGTTCACCTTCCTGGCGACGGATCTGACGGTTCGCCTGTTTGGCGCGGCGCTGGCACGGCGCATCATATTGACGGTCATGTTGCCGTCCCTGCTGCTCTCCTATTTGCTGGGGGTGCTGTTTATGCAGGGGCAGTTCCAGGGATGGTCCCAGTTGCTGGCGCCCAATCCCTTCGTGGCGCGCATCGCCTGCGCCAGCTTCATGGCCTACCTGCTGGGGCAGATCCTGGATGTCTCCATCTTCAACCGCCTGCGCCAGCTGCGCTGGTGGTGGGCGGCGCCGGCGGCGTCCACCCTTGTGGGCAATCTGCTGGATACCCTGGCCTTCTTCGGCATCGCCTTCTGGCACAGCTCGGATCCCTTCATGGCCCGGCACTGGCCGGAGATAGCCACCGTGGATTACGGCATCAAGCTGTTGATTAGCTTAGGGTTGTTTGTACCGGCCTACGGGGTGCTGCTGCGCTATCTCAGTCGCCGGTTGCTGGGCCAGTCGAGTCTGTCTCTGGCTAGCTGATGTTTTTTACAGCAGGATGTCAGCCTTGTGATCTGTCGCACGTCGCCGGTATCGGGGTCGTGCAAAATATGGCCTCTGCCTCAGGGCAGAGCCAAACAGGACGGTTTGTGGCACGCCACACCGTCTCCCCCCGAAAGGTTGTCCACATTTTCGTGTCGGCGCCTGACGGAAGAGCGCAGTTAGCGTTCACTATCTAAGTCCTTGTAGTTTAAGACTTATTATCAAAGAAGTTGACTGACGTCGCCCTTGTGACGCCAGCGATGGCCCCTGTCTTCAACAGAGATATCCACAGCTTTTGTTCGTTATGCACAGGCGTTCCCTTGGTTCATCCCCCGCCCTGTGGCATCCTTAGCGCCACCTCGTCAGTTGCAGGATCCTCGTCATGACAACCGCTGCTCCCCTCATACTGGTGGACGGATCGTCCTACCTCTATCGCGCCTTCTTTGCCTCCCAGCAGGCCAACCTGCGCACCGCCGACGGCCGCCCCACCGGCGCCGCCCGGCTGATGACCAACATGCTGCGCAGCCTGCTCAAGCAATACCCGGAATCCCCGGTGGCCGTGGTGTTCGATGCCAAGGGCAAGAGCTTCCGCAACGACCTGTATGCCGACTACAAGGCCCATCGTCCCCCCATGCCGGACGACCTGCGGGCACAGGTGGCCCCCATCCACGCCATCGTCCAGGCCATGGGGCTGCCCCTGCTGATCATCGACGGGGTGGAGGCGGACGACGTCATCGGCACCCTGGCCTGCCAGGCCACCCAGCAGCGGATCGATACCCTGATCAGCACGGGGGACAAGGACATGGCCCAGCTGGTGTCCGAACATGTCACCCTGATCGACACCATGAAGGGGGAGACCACGGATCGTCAGGGGGTGGTGGATCGCTTCGGCGTGCCCCCCGAGCTCATCATCGACTACCTGGCCCTGATGGGGGACAGCAGCGACAACATCCCCGGCATGCCCGGCGTCGGTCCCAAGACGGCGGTGGCCCTGCTGAGCGGCCTGGGGGATATCGAGGTGGTGGCGGCCAACCTGGAGCAGGTGGCGGCCCTGGGCTTTCGCGGTAGCAAGACCTTTGCCGACAAGTTCCGCGAGCACCTGGAGATCATCCGCCTCTCCCGCACCCTGGCCACCATCAAGACGGATGTTGAGCTGCCCCTGGGCATCGCCGATATCGGCCGGCCGGCGCCGGATCTGGCCGCCTTGCAGGCCCTGTATGGCGAGCTGGAGTTCAAGGGGCTGATCGAGGAGCTGGGCGGTGCCGTGGCGGCCAAGGCCGCGAGCCAGGCCGAGTTGCCGGACGCACCCGCCGAGCTGGACTATCAGACCATACTCACAGAGGCGGCCTTCGCCGACTGGCTGGCCCGCTTGCAGGCCGCGCCCCTGTTTGCCTTCGATACCGAGACCGACGGCCTGGACTACATGCAGGCGAAGATCGTCGGCGTCTCCTTTGCCATTGAGGCGGGGCAGGCGGCCTATGTGCCCCTGGCCCACGACTATCTGGGGGCGCCGGCTCAGCTGGACCGCGACTGGGTGCTGGGCCAGCTCAAGCCGCTGCTGGAGGATCCGGCCCGACCCAAGGTGGGCCAGAACCTCAAGTTCGACCGCAACGTGCTGCAGAACCACGGCATCGATCTGCGGGGCATCGCCTTCGACACCATGCTGGAGTCCTATGTGCTGGATGCCACCGCCACCCGGCACAACATGGACGATCTGGCGGACAAGTACCTGGGCCACAAGACCACCACCTTCGAGGAGATCGCCGGCAAGGGGGTCAAGCAGCTGACCTTCAACCAGATCGAGCTGGAGAAGGCCGCCCCCTACGCCGCCGAGGATGCCGACATCACCCTGCGGCTGCACCAGACCCTGTGGCCGCGCCTTGAGGCCGAGCCCAAGCTCTCCGAGCTGTTCACCACCACAGAGCTGCCGCTCATCGGCGTGTTGGCGGACATGGAGCTCACCGGGGCGCGGATCGACAGCCAGCGGCTGGGTGAGCAGAGCCTGCAGCTGGCGGCCCGGCTCAAGGAGCTGGAAGCCCAGGCGCACCTGCTGGCCGGCGAGCCCTTCAACCTCTCTTCCACCAAGCAGCTGGGGGAGGTGCTCTACACCAAGCTGGGCCTGCCGGTGCTGAAGAAAACCCCCAAGGGGGCGCCCTCCACCGCCGAAGAGGTGCTGGTGGAGCTGGCGGAGAACTACGAGCTACCGCGGCTGCTGCTGGAGCATCGCTCCCTGGCCAAGCTCAAGTCCACCTACACCGACAAGCTGCCCCTGATGATCAACCCCGCCACCGGCCGGCTGCACACCTCTTATCATCAGGCGGTGACCGCCACCGGGCGGCTCTCCTCCTCCGATCCCAACCTGCAGAACATCCCCATCCGCACCGAGGAGGGGCGGCGCATCCGTCAGGCCTTCGTGCCGGCGGCGGGCTACAAGCTGGTGGCGGCGGATTACTCCCAGATCGAGCTGCGTATCATGGCGCATCTGTCCGGGGACGAGGGACTGCTGAAGGCCTTTGCCGCGGGCCAAGACATCCATCGCGCCACCGCCGCCGAGGTGATGGGGGTGAGCCCGGAGCAGGTGACCAGCGATCAGCGCCGCAACGCCAAGGCCATCAACTTCGGCCTCATCTACGGCATGAGCGCCTTCGGCCTGGCCAAGCAGCTGGGCATTCTGCGGGGCGAGGCCCAGCACTACATGGACAGCTACTTTGCCCGCTATCCCGGGGTGCTCACCTACATGGAGCGCACCCGCCAGCAGGCAGAGGAGCAGGGCTACGTGGAGACACTGTTCGGCCGGCGCCTCTATCTGCCGGACATCAAGGCCCGCAACCAGGGGCTGCGCAAGGCGGCGGAGCGGGCGGCCATCAACGCCCCCATGCAGGGCACGGCGGCGGACATCATCAAGCGCGCCATGCTCAAGCTGGCGGACTGGATAGCACAGCAGCCCGCCGGCAGCATCCGCATGCTGATGCAGGTGCACGATGAACTGGTGTTCGAGGTGCAGGAGGATCGGGTGGACGCCTGTCTGCCGATGATCCGCCAGTTGATGGGGGAGGCGGCCAGTCTGGATGTGCCGCTGGAGGTGGGGATCGGGGTGGGAGATAACTGGGATCAGGCCCACTGACAAAATTTATGATGGTCTGGGAACTTTTTCTCGAAACCCCTGACTAACCAGTTATATGGAAATTGGACCATTTTGTTGACCCCGCCTTGTGTGGGGTCTTTTTTTTTGCCTGCCGTTTGTCGGCGCCATGAAAATGGTCTCAATCAAGTTATGGAAAAATAAAGAGAAATAAACCGTTTTCAGGATCTTTTCAGTCCCGGCTGCCTTGGTAAGATGGGTCGCGTAGGGTATAGAGGTAAGATGTTCTATCAATCAGACCTTTAATTTTTCACCTAGTGTGAGAGCTTAAACTAGCTGCCCCGATGCGTTTGCACCGGGGTTTTTTTATGGGCGAGTGCCCGGCAAGCGGAGTGACGTGGCGGGGATCAGGCGGGGTCGACGAGGTCGTCGTCTTGCTGGGTTTCGATATCCTGCTCCAGGTACCAGCGGCTCAGCACCTGGCTCACCAGCTCAACACCTATGCCTTTCAAGGAAGAGAAGGCCTCCACCTGCACCTCACCGCCAAACTCGGCCACCTGACGGCGCACCTGCTGGACGATATTCTTGCGCGGGCCCGGGTTGAACTTGTCACACTTGGTCAGCAGTGCCAGCACCTTGATGCCGTTGGCGGTGGCCCACTCCAGCAGCTGGGTGTCGGTGTCCTTCAGCGGGTGGCGGATGTCCATCAGCAGCACCAACCCCTTGAGGGAGTCACGCTTCTGCAGGTATTCGGACAAGGAGGCCTGCCACTTGCGCTTCATCTCCTCCGGCACCTGGGCATAGCCGTAGCCGGGCAGATCCACCAGGCGCTTGCCCGGTTCCAGCTCGAACAGGTTGATCAGCTGGGTGCGGCCCGGGGTCTTACTGGTGCGCGCCAGCTGGCGTTGACCGGTGAGGGCGTTGAGGGCGGAGGACTTGCCGGCATTGGAGCGCCCTGCAAAGGCCACTTCCACCCCGTCGTCATCCGGCAGGTGCCGGATATCCGGGGCACTGGTCACAAAGTGGACCTTTTGAAAGTTCAGGGTCTGGTTTTCCAAGGTGAAGTTCCCCGTGGTCGGTCAAAGGAGGGCCGGGCTGGTTGACGCCGTCGCGCCCGGCAGCCGAACATAATAGCATGACTCAGCCGCCAGTGGATCGTCCCGTGTGCCCGCCCGTCCCGTCCTTTGCCGACGATAATCCCCTGTTGCTGCCCCTGCTGGCCCGACTGCAAGCGGCGGCGGGACCCTGCAAGCTGCATGAGCTGATGACACAGCTGCAGGCCGAGGGGCTGCTGCCCCAGGGACTGGCCGGCGATGCCCTGGGCCTGTTTCGCACCAACTTCCTGCTGATGAACGGCCTGTACCAGCTGCAGGGGCTCTTGTCCCGACAGGGGGCCTGGCTGGCGGTCAGCCCGCTGGATCTGCGTATCGAGCCGGGAGGGGCGGTGCATGGCGGCCTGCTGGCCCCGGATTCCCTGCGAGATTACTACCTGGATTGGCAAAACCTGTGGCAGACCGAGGCGGTGGAGGTCGAGGCCCTGCTGGCGGGCTTCTGGCAGGCCTTCTGCCGCCGGGTAGCGCCGGCGGCCAGGCTGGCGGCACTGGCGGTGCTGGAGCTGCCAGAGACGGCCTCCCAGGCCGACATACGTCGGCGCTGGAAGGCCCTGGCTCTGGCTCATCACCCGGATCGCGGGGGGGAGCTGGCGCGCTTTCAGGCCATTGAGCTGGCCTGGCGGACGCTGCGGGATTAGCGCTCGATCACCAGCAGGCGCAGGGCCAGGCCGGCGAACAGGGTGCCGGCGACCCGGTTCATCCAGCTTTCCGCCTTGGGCTGACGGGCAAACCAGTTGCCCACGCGGCCGGCCAGCAGGCTGATGAGGCCGAACACCAGCAGGGCGCAGAGGATGAAGAGGCCGCCCAGCAGCAGCAGCTGCGGCGCCAATGGGCCATTGTCTGGCTGGGTGAACTGGGGCAGGAAGGCCAGGAAGAAGATGGAGACCTTGGGATTGGTCAGGTTCATCAGTATGCCCCGCCGATAGAGGGCCTGGGACGACAGTTGGACCTGCTCGCGACTGAGCCCCTGAGCCCCGGCGCGCCAGGCACCCCAGGCCAGGTAGAGCAGGTAGGCGGCCCCACACACCTTCAGCAGGGTGAAGGCCAGGGCGGAGGCCTGGAACAGGGCGGCGACCCCCAGGGCCACGGCGGAGGTGTGGACTATGAGGCCGGTGGCCAGGCCCAGGGTCACCAGGTAGCCGGCCTTGGGGCCCCGCAACATGGCCTGGCCCAGCACGAACAGGTTGTCCGGGCCCGGTGCCAGGCAGAGCAAGAGGGCACTGGTGAGAAACAGCAGCAGGGTGTGGGGGTCGAGCATGAGGCCTCCTTGGCAAAACAAAGGCCGCCTGTCGGCGGCCTCGGCATCATAACCCCAGGGAGGCGAGCAGGTCATCCTGCTCCGAGCTGTCCGGCTTGCTGTTGGCCTGGGCCGCCTTCTGGCTGGTACCCGCCAGGATGGCATCCGGATCCACCTCTTCGGGCTGGAACTCGTGGAGCTGGATGAACTCTGTCCTGTCCATGGCCAGCTCCAGATAGAAGATGTTGTTGCGGGCGGTGTAGAAGGAGACCCGGCGGGCCTGGGGCCGATCCAGGTTGGTGTCCACCGAGATCAGCACCTGCTTATTGAGGGTCAGCATCTTGGGCTGGCTCTGGTTGATGGAGGTCTGCAGCTGCTGGCTCACCTTGCCGGTGAAGTCCCCCAGTATCTGGTTCATCAGCTCGCCCATGACGTTGCCCACCTCGTCGGAGGTGTGCTGGGTGGCCAGCTCCTCCTGGGGGATCCCCATGCTCATCAGGTAGCTCTGGTAAACCTCCATGGCGGCGGCGGCGGTGAAGTTGATCACCACCAGGCCGGAGAAGGCGCCGTCGAACAGCACGAAGCAGCCCAGATCGGGCTTCAGGGAGGTCTTGTGGATGCGCTGCACCATGGGGGAGTAGTTGATGTCCAGTCCGCTGGCGGTGCCCAGCACCTCGGTGACGGAGTTACACAGCTTGACCAGAATGTCTTCTGTGGTCACGGCCTCGTTCTTTTTCATGATGTATCCCTTGAGGAACAGGCACCAGGGCACCTGAGGGGCAGTGTCGTTATAAAATTCTAGCCACAATAGTCCGGGCCCGATATGGCGTCCAGCTTAGCGACGCCGCCGGTTGAGGGCGGCGGTCACCACTATCATCTGATGGGGGATGATGCACACCAGCCCCAGCAGGATGATCAGGGTGTCCACCCCCAGTCCGCCCAGGCTGACGTACCAGTCGGCGGGGAGCAGGTGCAGCAGCCCGAAGTGCTCTATGATGCCCCAGGCCAGCAGCAGGGAGCCGATGATGTTGAGGATGTGGGCATACAGGGGGATGGGAATGCGCTGAGCCATGGCGAGCCTATGCTTGATGAGGGTGAAGGCCGGATTCTAACGCCCTTTGCCCGGGCCCTGACAAGCGCCGGGATGCAAAAGCGTGGCCGCCGTCCTGCCGCAGTTTGGACATGCCTTGGGTGGCTCGGCCTTTCGTGGCACAATATCGGCCCGCCGGCCCAGGGCCGGTCAACTTGATTCATTCGGAGAGCGTCATGAAAACCAGCCCCAAACCCGCCGCCCGTAAGGGGGCGCCCAAACGTGAGTCTGAAGAGCAGGCCCGGGCGGCCCGCGAGCGCAAGCGCGCGGCCAAGCACAAGGGGCTCAAGGCCGGCAGCCGGCACGGCGAATCGGCCCATGACGACCAGGCCAAGCGGGGCGCCCAGGGCCAGGATCCCCGGGTGGGCTCCCGCAAGCCGGTGAGTCTGTCTCCGGCCGTCGCGCCGGCCAAGCCTAAGCCCAAGCCCCAGGCCAAACCGGCGGCCACCGCCAAGCCGGATCCCGCCGCCCTGGAGAAGGAGCTGCTGGCCATCGAGAACGATGAGCGCCTGAGCCGTCTGCTGGATCGGCTGGACGAAGGCCAGCCCATCACCAGCGAGGAACAGGACTGGGTGGATGGCCAGCTGGCCCGCCACCAGGCGCTGATGGCCGAGCTGGGGCTGGATGACGAGGATGAGGACGACGAGCCGGGCGAGCACAGCGAGGAGCTGTGGCAGCGCTTCATGGATGACAATTTCGATCCCAATGCCCTGGGGGACGAGCCCCACAGCGGCAAGCAATAAGGCGGCCTGCCGGCCGCCGCAGATCTGAGAGGTAGCATCGTGCATCCAGTCCAGTGGGATGAGGCACTCATCCAGAAGTACAACTACAGCGGCCCCCGCTACACCTCCTATCCCACGGCCCTGGAGTTTGACGAGGGCTTCGGTTATCCGCAGTTCCTCCAGGCGGCTGCGCAGTATCCGGCGCGGCCCCTGTCGCTGTATGTGCACATCCCCTTCTGCCACATGCTGTGCTACTACTGCGCCTGCAACAAGCTCATCACCCGCCAGACCCAGAAGGCCGCCGAGTATCTGGACTACCTGGCCAAGGAGATTGCCCAGCTGGCGCCGCGCTTTGCCGGCCGCACCGTGACCCAGCTGCACTGGGGTGGCGGCACGCCCACCTATCTGAATCACGACGAGATCCGCCAGCTGATGGGGCTGCTGCGTCGGCACTTCCGGTTCGCCGACACGGCGGAGATCAGCATAGAGGTGGATCCGCGGGAGATCGCCCTGGATACCCTGGATCTGCTCAAGGAGGTGGGGTTCAACCGCCTGAGCATAGGGGTGCAGGACTTCGATGCCAAGGTGCAGGCGGCGGTGAACCGGGTGCAGGACAACGACTTCATCCGCGCCATGCTGCAGCGGGCCGATGCCCTGGGCTTTGCCTCCACCAACCTGGATCTCATCTACGGGCTGCCGCTGCAGACCCCGGAGAGCTTCCTGCATACCCTGGAGCAGGTGGTGGCCATGCGGCCGGGACGCCTGTCGGTGTTCAACTACGCCCACCTGCCGGCCCGTTTCCCGGGGCAGCACAAGATCAAGGACGAGACGCTGCCGACGCCGGCCCAGAAGCTGGTCATGCTGCAGCAGACCATCGCCTTCCTCACCGAGGCGGGCTACCAGTACATCGGCATGGACCACTTCGCCCTGCCGGAGGATGAGCTGGCCCAGGCCCAGCGCCGCGGCGAGCTGCACCGCAACTTCCAGGGCTACACCACCCAGGGGGAGTGCGATCTGCTGGGGTTGGGGGTCTCCTCCATCAGCATGCTGGGGGATGCCTACTCCCAGAACCAGAAGGATCTGAAGGTCTACTACCAGCAGGTGGACAGCCTGGGCCATGCCCAGTGGAAGGGCTGTGCCCTGAGCCGGGACGATCTCATTCGCCGGGACGTCATCAAGGCGCTGATCTGCAACTTCCGCCTGGCGTTTGCCGAGATAGAAGAGCGCCATGGCCTGCGCTTTGCCGACTACTTCGCCGAGGATCTGGCGCTGCTGCAACCCTTCGTGGCCGATGGTCTGGTGACGCTGGACGCCGACGGCATCCAGGTGAGCGCCACCGGTCGCCTGCTGATCCGCAACATCTGCATGTGCTTTGATGTCTACCTGCGTCAGCGGGCCCGCCAACAGCAGTTTTCCCGGGTGATCTGACGGCCGGGGCCTAAGTGCCCCGGCGGTTTATTGCTCCACGCCTTTATCCTCTCCTCAGCCCGTTGGCCTTTCCACCGCGGGCCATTTGGCGACCCCAGTCGCCAAGGGCTACACCTAGATCCAAGGGGATGACCGGCGGCGGGTGCGCCGCTCCGTGTGGAGGGTTGCGGTATGCGGGTGGGGATTCCGAAGGAGATCAAGGCGCAGGAGTACCGGGTCGGCCTGGCGCCGGCCGGGGTCCGTGAGCTGGTGGCCCATGGCCACGAGGTGCTGGTGGAGCGGGGGGCCGGGGAGGGCATCGGCATGGCCGATGCGACCTATGGGGCTGTGGGCGCCCGCTTGATGCCCGATGCTGCCAGCCTGTTTGCCGAGGCCCAGCTGGTGGTCAAGGTCAAGGAGCCCCAGCCCGAGGAGTGCGACTATCTGAGTCCCGGCCAACTGCTGTTCACCTATCTGCATCTGGCGGCGGCCCCCGCCCTGACCCAGGCGCTGTGCGCCAGCGGCGCCAGCTGCATCGCCTATGAGACGGTGACCGCCCCCGATGGCAGCCTGCCCCTGCTGGCCCCCATGTCCGAGGTGGCCGGCCGCATGGCGGTGCAGGCCGGCGCCTTCTATCTGGAGAAGCCCCAACAGGGCATGGGGGTGCTGCTGGGTGGGGTACCCGGGGTGCCGCCGGCGGAGGTGCTGATCCTGGGGGGCGGCGTGGTGGGCAGCCATGCCGCCATGATCGCCTGTGGCATGGGGGCCAGGGTGCGGGTGCTGGATCGCAACCTGACGGTGTTGCGCCGTCTGTGGCGTCAGTTTGGCAATCAGCTGGAGACGGAGTTTGCCACCGCCGAGGCGGTGGAGCGGCACTGCCTGACGGCGGATCTGGTGATCGGCAGCGTGCTGGTGCCCGGTGCGGCGACGCCACGGCTTGTGAGCCGGGAGCTGGTGGGACGGATGCGACCCGGTGCCGTTCTGGTGGACGTGGCCATCGATCAGGGCGGCTGTTTTGCCACCTCTCGCCCCACCACCCACGGGGATCCCGTGTTTCTGGTGGAGCGGGTGCTGCACTATTGCGTGACCAACATGCCGGGGGCCGTGCCCCGCACCTCTACCTTCGCCTTGAACCACGCCACCTTGCCGTTCGTGCTGGCGTTGGCAGCCCAGGGGCTGGGGGCCCTGCGGCGGGATCCGTATCTGGCGGCCGGGCTCAACATCCACGGCGGCCAGATCACCCACGCCGGGGTGGCCGATTCCCTGGGGGCGGCGTATATTCCGCCGGCACAGGCCCTGTCGTAACGGCAGTCAGGCTGGCGTAAGCTTGCCTATGCTTTACTTTGTCAGGGCCGCCAGTGGGGTTGCAAACGACCCCCCATTCCTTTAGGTTCAGCGAGTTGGCCTGTTCGCCGAGGAGTCTCAAGATGCAGATGCAAAGAGCAAAATCGTTGTTATGGGTTATGACGGCCGCCCTGGCGGTGACCGGATGTGCCAATCAGAATCTCTACTCCGGGGATGTGTATACCGCCGGGCAAGCCAAGGAGGTGCAGACCGTGGTCTATGGCACCCTGGTGTCGGTGCGGCCGGTGAAGATCCAGGCCGGGAGCGATGGCCTGCTGGGCACCCTAGGGGGTGCCGTATTGGGTGGCGTGCTGGGCAGTGCCGTGGGCTCGGGCAAGGGCAAGGATCTGGCCACCGCTGCCGGCGCCGTGGCCGGTGCCGCGGCGGGCAAGAAGGCCCAGGAGTCCATGGATCTGGTGGATGGCGCCGAGCTGGAGATCAAGAAGGACAGCGGCGATATCGTGGTGGTGGTGCAGGGCGCCAATACCGCCTACCAGCCCGGTGCCCGGGTGCGCATGGTGCAGTCCGGCAGCAAGGTCACCGTCTCCGTGGTGCAGTAGTCCCGCCTCGGGTTAAACAAAAAGGCGCCGTATGGCGCCTTTTGCGTCTGTGATGCTGGTCGTCAGGCCCGTGCGCCGGCCTGTGCTTGCAGCTGGCGCTTCTCCTCTGGGCTCAGGAAGGCCAGGGTCAGGCCATTCTGTTGGCACTGACGGATCTGCTCGGCGCTGAGGCCCGCCGCCGGCGCCGCCACCCGATACTCGTGGGGCAGGTCTATGCCTTCCACCGCCGGATCATCGGTATTGAGGCAGGCCAGGATGCCGTGGGCCAGGAACTGGCGCAGGGGATGACGGGCGAGATCGGCGACCGTGCTGGTCTGCAGGTTGGAGGTGAGGCAGGATTCGATGCCGATTCCCCGGGCGGCCAGGTAATCCAGCAGGGTCGGGTCTTCGATGGCTTTCACGCCATGGCCGATACGTTCGGCCCCCAGGGCACGCACCGCATGCCAGATGCTGTCGGCCCCGGCGGCCTCGCCGGCATGGACCGTGATGCGCAGACCGGCATCCCGTACCTGGCGAAAATGCGACTCGAACAGGGGACCGGGGAAGCCCAGCTCGTCACCGGCCAGATCCATGGCCACCAGATCCTGGGCATGGGTCAAGCAGGCGTCCAGCTCCTGTTGGCAGGCGGCCTGGCCAAAGGTGCGGCTCATGATGCCGATGAGGTTGGTCTTGATGCCGAAGTCCCGGCTGCCGGCCCGCACGCCGTCTATCACGGCCTCCACCACCCCCTGGGGCGCTAGGCCGTGGGTCATGGCCATGTAGCCCGGGCTGAAGCGCAACTCGGCATAGTCGATGCCGGCCAGCTTGAGATCTTCCACATTCTCGTAAGCCACCCGGCGGCAGGCGTCGTAGTCCGCCAGCACCTTGACCCCCCAGTCCAGCTTGGCGAGGAAGGCCACCAGGCTGGCTTCCTTCTCCACGATCTGTACGTGGGGGCGCAGGGCTTCCAGCTCGCTGGCGGGCAGGCTCAGGCCATGCTGCAGACCCAGTGCCAGTATGGTTTGCGGGCGAATGTTGCCGTCCAGATGGCGGTGCAGATCGGTGAGGGGGAGGCGGGGATCAAACATGGCGATTCCAAAACAGGATGGGGGAATCGGCCCATTGTAGCCGGGAAGGCGTGGCTTGGCACTGCGCCACGAATGAGGCCGGCTTGTGAGGCCGGCCTCAGTGGGGTCATGACATGTCCAGCTCTTTGAGCTTGCGGGTCAGGGTGTTGCGGCCCCAGCCCAGCAGGCGTGCGGCCTCCTGCTTGTGACCGTGGGTGTGCTGCAGTGCTGTGTCCAGCATGATGCGCTCGAACTCCGGCAGGGCTTCGCCCAGGATATCCACCTCGCCACGGGCCAGCTTCTGGGCCACCCATTGCTGCAGCTGATCTTGCCAGCGCAGTGAGACGGGCTCGTCGCCCCGGCTGCTGATGGGACGCTCCTCGCTGGGGCTGAGCAGCTCGGGGGGCAGATCGGAGACCAGCACCTCCTGTCCCGAGGCCATGACGGTCAGCCAGCGACAGACGTTCTCCAGCTGGCGCACGTTGCCCGGCCAGGCCAGGCGGCCCAGGTAGGCTTCGGTGTCCGGGTGCAGCAGCTTGGCCTCGACGTTGAGCTCCTTGGCGGCGCGCAGCAGGAAGTGCTGGGCCAGGCGGGGGATGTCTTCCCGCCGTTCCCGCAGGGCCGGCAGATGTACCCGGATGACGTTGAGACGGTGGAACAAGTCCTCGCGGAACTCGCCATCGTGTACCCGCTGCTCCAGATCCTGGTGGGTGGCGGCTATGATGCGCACGTCCACCTGCACCGGCTGATGACCACCGACCCGGTAGAACTGGCCGTCGGCCAGTACCCGCAGCAGGCGGGTCTGGACGTCCAGCGGCATGTCGCCGATTTCGTCCAGGAACAGGGTGCCGCCATTGGCCTGCTCGAAGCGACCGTGGCGCACGTTGTTGGCCCCGGTGAAGGCACCCTTCTCGTGGCCGAACAGTTCAGACTCGATGAGTTCCTTCGGGATGGCCGCCATGTTGAGGGCGATGAAGGGCTTGGCCGCCCGGGGACTGTGCTTGTGCAGGGCATGGGCCACCAGCTCCTTGCCGGTCCCGGACTGGCCGTTGATCAGCACAGAGATGGAGGAGCGGGCCAGCCGGCCGATGGCGCGGAACACCTCCTGCATGGCCGGCGCCTCGCCGATGATCTCTGGGGCGGCGCTGGAGGGCTGCAGCTTGGCCCGGCGCTTGTTGCGCTGCTCCTTCAGGTGACTCTCGGCGCGGTGCACCAGGGCCACGGCCTCGTCGATGTCGAATGGCTTGGGCAGGTATTCGAAGGCGCCGCTTTGATAGGCATTGACCGCGCTGTCCAGATCCGAGTGGGCGGTCATGATGATCACCGGCATGTCCGGTTGCCGCTCCTGGATCTGCTGCAGCAGGGTGAGACCGTCGATGCCGGGCATGCGAATGTCGGACAGTATGACCTCGGGGCTATCCTGTTCCAGCTGGCTGAGCAGGCTCTCGCCATCCTCGAAGCTCTGGCACTCGAATCCTTCGGCGCTGAGCGCTCGCTCCAGTACCCAACGGATAGAGCTGTCATCGTCCACAATCCAGACTTTGGCTGCCATATGATTCCCTTACTTGCGAAGCGGTAGATAAATACAGAATTCGGTGTGACCGGGCCAACTGACGCACTCGATGCGTCCCTTGTGCTGGTCGATGAGGTTCTGGGCGATGGACAGTCCCAGGCCCGTGCCGCCCTCCTTGCCCGTCACCATGGGGTAGAAGAGGGTGTCACGGATGGCCTCGGGGATTCCCGGGCCGTTGTCTATGATGCGGATCTCCGCCGCCAGCCGGTAGCGCTTGCCATGGATGGTGATCTGGAACACGGTGCGGGTCTTCAGGCGGATGGCCCCCTGATCCCCCATGGCCTCGGCGGCGTTGCGCACTATGTTGAGAAAGGCCTGTTGCAGCTGATCCGGCTCCATCTCGAAGTCCGGGATGCTGGGGTCGTAGTCGCGCTCTATCTTGATGCCGGGCGGCAGTTCCAGCTCCACCAGGCGGCGCACCTGTTCCAGCACTGAGTGCACATTGTGTACCTGATGGCGACCGGGACGTTGCGGCCCCAGCAGGCGATCCACCAGGTTCCGCAGCCGGTCGGCCTGGGCGATGATGATGCCTGTGTACTCTTTGAGGCCCTCTTCCGGCAGTGCCTTCTCCAGCAGCTGGGCGGCACCACGCAGTCCCCCCAGGGGATTCTTGATCTCGTGGGCCAGGCCGCGCACCAGATCCCGGGCGGCCAGTTGCTGGGCGTGCTGCTGTATCTCCTGGCTGATGCGCTTCTGCTGGTCGATCTTGCGCAGCTCCATCAGGGCCAGCTGTTCATGGTTCTCAAACACCGCCATGACGCTGACTTCCACCAGCTTGGCTTCGCCCTCCACCACCAGGGTGACTTCGTTGTCGGTGAAGCCCTGGCCGATCTTCAGACAGGCGCGCAGCCGCTCCAGATCCAGCGACAGGTATTCCACCACCTGCTCCAGGTTGTGCTCCAGCAGCCGGCGGGCGCTGACACCCAGCAGCTGCTCGGCGGCCGGGTTGACGTAATGAACCACCATGTTGGTATCCAGCAGCACCACGGCGGTCAGCAGGTTATCCAGCAGGGTCTTGGGCAAGTCAGGACGGGTTTCCACGACCTATCTCCCTAAAATGATGCAACGCACCAAAAAGGACTTTAAGTCTACCCGTTATAGTGCGGTTAACCAGCGCTATTGACTCAAGGGGCCCGGTTTAGCACGGACGCCTTATGCAGGTAGACGGTGATGGAAGAGGAGGATGCAAGTACCTTGCCGTCTTTAGCCAGAAGTTGAAGCTGGATCTGATGGGCTCCGCGTTCCACATTACTCAATGAAACCGGTAACTGATTGGTCAGCGTGCTGGTCTCCTGGCCATCCAGCAGCACTTTTATCTGAAAACCCTGCTTGGGGGTAAAAGGAAGCACTTGAGCCTTCAGGGGGATCTTGCCCTCGTTATCCCGAATCGTGTCCTGATCCTTGGGGCTGGTCAGCGCTATGGTGTAGGCGGTGGCGGCCGGCTCCTGGGACTGGCTCATGTCGGCACGGCTGGTCTGAACTGGGGCAGCTCGTGCCGGCTTGCCCTTGGGCGGCGTCGCCAGCTGTAAGGTTTCTGACTCTCCTCCTGGCTGAGGCTGATCCGAGTAGTGGACGACACCCTGGGCATCCACCCAACGGTAGACGGTTTGACCGGCCTGCAGGGGCAGGGCGAGGCAGAGCAGCAACCAGGCAAGACGCATGGGGTTCCTCCTTGAGAATGAAAAGCTCACGGGTCTCATTATTGGAGAGCCGGTAAAAAAAAACCCGCCTGAACGGCGGGTTTTGAGTTCTGGGTCCGCTTATACGGAGTAGTACAGTTCGTACTCAACCGGGTGCGGAGTCATGCGTACACGATCCACGTCAACTTGCTTCAGCTCCAGGTAGGAGTCGATGAAGTCGTCGGAGAAGACGCCACCACGGGTCAGGAACTCACGGTCGGCATCCAGAGAGGCCAGGGCCTCGTCCAGAGAACCGGACACGGTCGGGATCAGCGCTTCTTCTTCCGGCGGCAGATCGTACAGGTTCTTGTCCATGGCTTCGCCCGGATGGATCTTGTTGATGATGCCGTCCACACCGGCCATCAGCTGAGCAGCGAAAGCCAGGTACGGGTTGGCAGCCGGATCCGGGAAGCGAACTTCGATACGACGGGCCTTCGGGCTCGGTACCAAGGGGATACGGATGGAAGCGGAACGGTTACGGGCAGAGTAGGCCAGCATAACCGGGGCTTCGTAACCAGGTACCAGACGCTTGTAGGAGTTGGTAGCCGGGTTGGTGAAGGCGTTGATGGCCTTGGCGTGCTTGATGATACCGCCGATGTAGTACAGCGCGGTTTCAGACAGACCACCGTACAGGTCGCCGGCGAACAGGTTAACCCCATCCTTAGCCAGAGATTGGTGGCAGTGCATGCCAGAACCGTTGTCACCAAACATGGGCTTCGGCATGAAGGTTACGGTCTTGCCGTAAGCGTGGGCCACGTTGTGGATGACGTACTTCAGCACCTGCACTTCATCAGCCTTCTTGGTCATGCTGTTGAAGCGGGTGGCGATTTCGTTTTGACCAGCGGTAGCCACTTCGTGGTGGTGAGCTTCAACCACTTGGCCCATTTCTTCCAGGATCAGACACATGGCAGAGCGCAGGTCTTGGGAAGAGTCCACCGGAGCAACCGGGAAGTAACCACCCTTAACGCCGGGACGGTGACCCTTGTTGCCATCTTCGTATTCGGTGGCGGAGTTCCAGGCTGCCTCTTCGGCATCAACCTTGAAGAAGGAACCGCCCATGGTGTTGCCGAAACGGACGTCGTCAAACACGAAGAATTCCGGCTCCGGTCCAAACAGAACGGTGTCCGCGATGCCGCTGGACTTCAGGAACTCTTCGGCACGCTTGGCGATGGAGCGCGGGTCGCGGTCGTAGCCTTGCATGGTGGCGGGTTCCAGAATGTCACAACGAATGATCAGGGTGGCTTCTTCGGTGAAAGGGTCCATGACGGCGGTAGAGGCGTCGGGCATCAGAACCATGTCAGATTCGTTGATGCCTTTCCAACCGGCGATGGAAGAACCGTCGAACATCTTGCCGTCTTCGAAGAAACCTTCGTCGACTTGGTGAGACGGGATAGAAACGTGCTGTTCTTTACCCTTGGTGTCAGTGAAGCGAAGATCAACAAATTTCACTTCTTGTTCTTTGATCATCGCCAGAACATTTGCAGCGGACATGTCAACTAACCTCCGGTGTCGTAAAAACGTATTCGAAATCAACAGTGCCTCGGAACCGAGTCTGCTAAAAACGTGCCAAAAAATTATTTCCTTTAACTTACAGAGAGTAATGGCTTAGGGCCGATCCACCAAAAATCAGCCTGCATCGTTTAGGTGCATCGAAAACCATTATGAGGCCCCAAAATTGGGCAATGGGTTCGCCAGGTCCACCCGCTCTGGGGTCATAGTGTGAGGCAAGGCAAAATTTGATCACGGAATTTCAGCTGAATTTGCTATGAAGATCACAAGTGGCCGAGTAGAATGACTGCCCAATTTTTCCCCACTTGTTTTAGAGGCGAGGATGTTAGACAAGCTCCGCAACATTGCCATTATCGCGCACGTTGACCATGGCAAAACCACACTGGTAGACAAGCTGTTGCAACAATCCGGCACCCTGGACCGCAATAGCGAAGGCCAGGAGCGGATCATGGACTCCAATGATCTGGAAAAGGAGCGTGGCATCACCATCCTTGCCAAGAACACTGCTATCCGTTGGAAAGACTACCGCATCAACATCGTTGACACCCCCGGTCACGCCGACTTCGGCGGCGAAGTAGAGCGGGTCATGTCCATGGTGGATTGCGTGCTGCTGCTGGTGGATGCAGTGGACGGTCCCATGCCCCAGACCCGTTTCGTGACTCAGAAGGCGTTCGCCCAGGGGCTGCGGCCCATAGTCGTGGTCAACAAGGTGGACCGGCCCGGTGCCCGTCCGGACTGGGTCATCGATCAGGTGTTCGATCTGTTCGACAACCTGGGCGCCACCGACGAGCAGCTGGACTTCCCCATCGTCTACGCCTCCGCCCTGCAGGGTTTCGCCACCCTGGATCTGAGTCAGCCGTCCGACAACATGGATCCCCTGTTCCAGGCCATCGTCGATTTCGTCGAGCCGCCGAAGGCGGATCCGGCCGGTGAGTTCCAGATGCAGATCTCCCAGCTGGACTACTCCTCCTACGTGGGTGTCATCGGCATCGGCCGTATCACCCGCGGTAGCATCAAGCCCAACATGCAGGTGACCGTGGTGGGTGCCGATGGCAAGACCCGCACCGGCAAGGTGGGTCAGGTCATGGGTTATCTGGGTCTGCAGCGTACCGAAGTCGCCGACGCCCAAGCCGGCGACATCATCGCCATCACGGGTCTGGGCGAGCTGAAGATCTCCGACACCATCTGCTCCAACGCCGCCGTGGAGGCCCTGCCGCCCCTGTCGGTGGACGAGCCCACCGTGACCATGACCTTCCAGGTCAACACCTCACCGTTCGCCGGCAAGGAAGGCAAGTTCGTCACCTCCCGCAACATCCTCGAGCGTCTGCAGAAGGAACTGGTGCACAACGTGGCCCTGCGGGTGGACGAGACCGAAGATCCGGACAAGTTCCGCGTCTCCGGCCGGGGTGAACTGCACCTGGGCATCCTGATCGAAAACATGCGTCGCGAAGGTTTCGAACTGGCCGTGTCCCGTCCCGAGGTCATCATCAAGACCATTGATGGCGTGCGCATGGAACCGATGGAAACCCTGACCGTGGACATCGAAGAGCAGCACCAGGGCTCCATCATGGAGAAGCTGGGTGAGCGTAAGGCCGATCTGTCCAACATGGTACCGGACGGCAAAGGTCGGGTGCGGCTGGATTACCTGATCCCCGCCCGTGGCCTGATCGGCTTCCAGACCGAGTTCATGACCCTGACCTCAGGCACCGGTCTGCTGTACCACACCTTCGAGCGTTACGACGAATACAAGGGTGGCAGCATCGGCGAGCGGCAGAACGGCGTGCTGATCGCCAACGCCACCGGCAAGGCCCTGGGCTTCGCCCTGTTCAACCTGCAGGAACGCGGCCGTCTGTTCATCGAACACGCCACCGAGGTGTACGAAGGTCAGATAATCGGTATCCACAGCCGTTCCAACGACCTGACCGTGAATTGCCTCAAGGGCAAGCAGCTGACCAACATGCGGGCCTCCGGCACCGATGAGGCCATAGTGCTGACCCCGCCCATCAAGATGACCCTGGAACAGGCCATGGAGTTCATCGACAACGATGAGCTGGTGGAAGTGACCCCCAAGAGCATCCGCATTCGCAAGAAGCTGCTCACCGAGCTGGATCGCAAGCGCGCCGGTCGCGCATCCGGCAAGGACGAATAAGTCCAACGCCCCTCGAGAACCCCCGCCATAGTGCGGGGGTTCTTTTATCTGGCATCCATCCGCTAGAATCCGTCGCCGTTTGCTGCCATGATCCGCTCACTCGAGTCCATCATGGGAGCCCCGCCGTGTCCGTCCCCCCTGTGGCCAAGTGCCTGAATTCGTGTCACCGTCTCCTGCCGTTGCTGCGCTGTTTCCTGCGGCGCAGCCGGGAGGACAGGTTACCCGTGCTGGCCGGTCACCTGGCCTATGTCACCCTGCTCTCCCTGGTCCCCCTGGTGGCGGTGGTATTTGCCGTGCTGGCCTATCTGCCGACCTTCGAGCTGCTGCAGCAGCAGCTGGAGCAGTTCGTGTTCAACAACTTCGTACCCACCGCCGGCGAGGTGATCCACGATTACCTCCTCACCTTCGTGGGCAACGCCTCCCGCACCACCTCCTTCGGCCTGCTGGCGTTGATGGTGGTGGCCTTGCTGCTCATTTCGGCCATCGATGAGAACCTCAATCATATCTGGCGCAGCCGGGGCAAACGCCGGTTGAGTACCACCATCGCCGTCTACTGGCTGGTGCTGACCCTGGGCCCCTTGCTGGTGGGGGCCAGCCTGCTGGCCACTTCCTATGTGGTGTCGCTGCGGCTGTTTGATGGTGAGCTGGTGGTGGGGGTGGTGAGTCGGTTGCTGGGGCTGTTCCCGCTGCTGCTGTCGTTTTGCGCCATGCTGTTCATCTACCTGCTGGTGCCCAACGTCAAGGTGCGGCTGCGCCACGCCCTGATAGGTGCCCTGGCGGCCGCATTGCTGTTCGAGGGGGCGAAGAAGGGCTTTGCCTTCTACATCACTCATTTCACCTCGTATCAGCTGATCTACGGCGCCCTGGCGGCCATTCCCATCCTGTTTGTCTGGGTCTATCTGAGCTGGCTCATCGTGCTGCTGGGGGCGGAGGTGACCGCCACCCTGGGGGAACAGGCCCAGGGTGACGGTCCGCAGTGGGATTGACTCAGGCGTCCGCCGGCAGCAGCCAGGCGATGGACTCGTAAGGCCGCAGCGTATGGGGCCCCGGCTGCGCCGGGCTGTCGGCATAGTTGGCGATAAGCCGCTGGCCGCTTGCCTCGGCCACCGGCAGGGCCAGCGGCTCCCGCCCCAGGTTGTTCACCACCAGCAGGCGCTGATCCTGCCAGCGGCGCTCGTAGCACCAGAGGCTGGGATGGTCCGGCGCCAGATCCCGATAGTCCCCCTCCACGATCACCGGGTATTGCTTGCGCAGCCGGATCAGCTGCCGGTAGTGGTAGAAGAGGCCGTCCGGGTCGGCCAGGGCGGCCTCGGCGTTGACCCTGAGGTAGTCGGCGCCCGGGGCCAACCAGGGGGTACCCTGGCTGAATCCGGCGTTGGGGCCGGCATCCCACTGCATGGGGCTGCGGCTGTTGTCCCGGGAGCGGGCCGCCAGCAGCGCCAGTATCTCGGCCTCCGCCATGCCCTCGGCCCGCTTGATGGCATGGAGGTTCAGGCTCTCCACATCCCGGTAATCCTCGATGCGGCGGTAGCCGGGGTTGGCCATGCCCAGCTCTTCCCCCTGATAGATGTAGGGGGTGCCCTGCAGCAGATGCAGGGCGGTGGCCAGCATCTTGGCCGAGACCTGCCGGTATTGTCCTTCGTCGCCGAAGCGCGACAGGATGCGCGGCTGATCGTGGTTACACCAGAACAGGGCGCTCCAGCCCTGGCCGTGCAGGCCCTGCTGCCACTGGTTGAACAGTGCCTTCAGGGCCACATAGTCCGGCGGTGCCAGACGCCACTTCTCGCCATCCGGGTAGTCCACCTTGAGGTGGTGGAAGTTGAACACCATGGAAAGCTCACGTCCGTCCGCAGCGGAATAGCGCTGGCAGTGGGCCAATGAGGTGGAGGACATCTCGCCCACCGTCATGGTGCCCAGGGGGGTGAAGGCCTCACGGCTGAGTTCCTGCAGGTACTCGTGGACCCGGGGACCGTCGGTGTAAAAGCGGCGGCCGTCGCCGACCTGATCGTCCGGAAACTGCTGATCCTTGGAGATGAGGTTGATGACATCCAACCGGAAGCCATCCACCCCCCGGGCGGCCCAGAACTGCAGTATCTGCTTCACCTCGTCGCGCACCGCCGGGTTTTCCCAGTTGAGATCCGCCTGCTCGGTGGCAAACAGGTGCAGGTAGTATTGGCCGGAGGCGGGATCCCGCTGCCAGGCGCTGCCGCCGAACTTGGATTGCCAGTTGTTGGGCGGACCGCCGTTCTGACCGTCCCGCCAGATGTAATAGTCCCGGTAGGGACTGTCCGGATCCGCCAGGGCGTCCTGGAACCAGGGATGGGCGGTGGAGGTGTGGTTGACCACTATGTCCATGATGAGCCGGATGCCCCGGGCGTGGGCCTGGCGCTGCAGCTCGTCAAAGTCGGCCAGGGTGCCGTAGGCGGGGTCTATGTCGTAGTAGTCGCTGATGTCGTAGCCGTTGTCCACCTGGGGAGAGCGGTACATGGGGGTGAGCCAGAGGGCGTCCACCTCCAACTGCTTCAGGTAGTCCAGTCGCCGTATGATCCCCTGAATGTCGCCGGTGCCCTTGGCGCCGGAGTCCTGAAAGCTCTTGGGGTAGATCTGGTAGATGACGGCCTGGCGCCACCAGGGCGCCGCGAGAGAATGAGTCATGGATACCTCTGTATCTGAATGCCAAAAAAGGCGCCCGGCCTGAGGCCGGGACACCTGTCTGGTTAGCGGGCGGCTGCAAGTTCCGCAGACGGGGCCACGCCCAGCTTCTTGTGTTTGTAGACGAGGATGGTCAGCCCCATGGGGATCACGATGGCAATCAGCATGGCCAGGGCGTAGATGCCCCAGAACTGCGGCTGGATGGAGAGGATGCCGGGCAGACCGCCCACCCCGATGCCGTTGGCCAGTACGCCGGTACTACCGCACAGCACCGCCGCCAGGCAGGAGCCGATCATGGCGCACAGCATGGGGAACTTGTACTTGAGGTTGATGCCGTACATGGCCGGTTCCGTGACCCCCAAGTAGGCGGAGATGGCCGCCGGAATGGAGATCTCCCGCTCGTTCAGCTTGCGGCTGATGATGACGATACCCATGACGGCGGAGGCCTGGGCTATGTTGGACAGGGCGATCAGCGGCCAGATGGGGGTGCCGCCCATGCTCTGCATCAGTTGCAGATCCACGGCGTTGGTGGTGTGGTGCACCCCGGTGATCACCAGCGGCGCATACAGGAAGCCGAACAGGGCGGCGCCGATGGGAGCGAAGCTGCCGGTCATGGCGGACTTGGCGGCCCAGGCCACACCGTCACCGATCCAGCGACCGAAGGGGCCGATCAGGCTGTGGGCCAGGATCACCGCCAGCAGCAGGGAGCAGAAGGGCACCACCACCATGTAGAGGTAGGCCGGTACCAGCCGTTTGAGGCGGGTTTCAATGAAGGCCAGCAGCACCCCGGCCAACATGGCGGGGATCACCTGGGCCTGATAGCCCACCTTCTGGATGGCGAACAGGCCGAAGTCCCACACCTCGGGGGCCTGCTTGCCGATGTCGTAGGCGTTCATCAGCTGCGGGCTCACCAGGGTGACCCCCAGCACTATGCCCAGTATCTCGCTGCCGCCGAGCTTGCGCACCGTGGACCAGCAGACCCCCACCGGCAGGAAGAAGAAGATCGCCTCGCCCAGCAGCCAGAGGAAGGAGTGGGCGGTGGCCCAGAACTGGCTGATCTCGGTGAGGGTGTGGCCGTCGAACATCTTGATGTCGCCGATCACGTTGCGGAAGCCCAGGATCAGACCGCCGGTGATGATGGCCGGCAGCAGGGGCACGAAGATCTCCGCCAGGTGGGAGATGCCCCGTTCCAACAGGTTCATGTTCTGCCGGGCGACCTGCTTGGTCTCTTCCTTGCTGGCCTCGCCGATGCCCAGTTCGGCCACCAGCTGCTTGTAGAACTCGTCCACCTCGGTGCCGATGACCACCTGGAACTGACCGGCATTGGTGAAGCAGCCCTTCACCGCCGACAGGGCTTCGATGCCCTTCAGATCGGCCCGCTCGGGGGCCTTCAGCACGAAGCGCAGCCGGGTCAGGCAGTGGCTGACGGTGGCGATATTTTCCGGGCCGCCCACCCGGTCGATCAGCGCACTGATCTCCTGTTGCTTGAACTTGCTCATCATAGCGTCCTGGTGCAGTGGTTTGGGGAACGTTCCCATAATCAACAGGGCGAAGTGTGGTTATCCTGCGGGAAAACCGCAAAGGGAACGTTCCCATAATGCGGCGCTGCTCACAATTTGGACTGGGGGGTTACTCTACCAGCTGGCTGGGGGCCTGCAGCTGACAGGGGGCGGCGCCAGACTCGATCTGTGCCAGCAGCTGCTCGGCTGCCAGATGGCCCGCCCGCTTGTAGCCCAGATCCACCGACATCACCTTGGGGAACAGGAAGCGCAGCAAGGCGTTGTTGCCCACCCCGGTGACCACCACATCGGCGCGCCCTACCTCCTGCAGGTATTTGGCCACCCCCAGGGCTATGGTGTCGGTGGCGCAGACCAGAGCCTGGGTCTGGGGCTGCAGCAGCCGGGCCGCCAGCTGGTAACCGCTCTGGTAGTCCAGCTCACCGAGGGCGTAATGAGGCTCCAGCCCCTGCTCGGTACAGACTCGCAGGTAACCGGCCAGCCGTTGTCCGCCGGTGGTGACGTCTTCGGCGTGCACCCCGACAAAGCCGATGTGGCGCAGGCCTTGCGCCAGCAGATGCTGCAGCATGAGGGCGATGGCGCCCTCGTCGTCGTGACAGACGGAGGCCAGGCCTGGCCAGGGGCGGGCGATGAGCACCAGCCGGTCCCGCCAGTCGGCCAGCTTGTCCAGATCCAGCCCGGTGAAGGCAAACAGGATGAGGCCGTCCACCCCACGGCGGGCCAGCAGGGCCAGGTGTTCATCCGTCTTGTCGGGGCTGAACTCGCTCTCCATCAGCATGGCGTCATAGCCACGGGCGTAGAGGGTCTCCAGGATGCCGCGCACCGAGCGGTTCTCCGAGGCGGAGTCCAGCCGCGAGACTATGATGCCGATGAGCCGCGGGCTGCGGGTGCGCATGGAGCGGGCGGACTTGCTGGGTTCGAAGCCATGTTCGCGGATCACCGCATTGACCCGCTCCCGGGTCTCGTCCTTGACCTTGGGATCCTGGTTGAGCACCCGGGAGACGGTGGACTTGCCGACGCCGCTGAGGCGGGCGATATCCAGAATGGTGAGTGGCTTGTGCATGGGACCCCGGGGCAATGAGAGACCGCCTATTGTTGTCCGGTTGCCGGATGGGGACAAGGGGCAGCGTCTTGCCCCTTGGCCTGGCGAGTCCCAGCGGTGACAATGCGGCCTTTGGTCAAGAAGGGGGTGACGGCATGATTGCCTTGATTCAGCGGGTCAGCGAGGCCAGCGTGCGGGTGGACGGTCAGGTGGTGGGGGCCATAGGTCCCGGCCTGCTGGTGCTGTTGGGGGTGGAGCGGGGCGACGACAAGGCGCTGGCGGAGCGGTTGCTGCACAAGGTGAGCGGCTATCGGGTGTTCGGTGACGAGCAGGGCAAGATGAACCTCAACGTGCAGCAGGCCGGCGGCAGCCTGCTGGTGGTCTCCCAGTTCACCCTGGCGGCCGAGACCAACAAGGGCATGCGCCCCAGCTTCGCCGAGAAGGCGGCGGCCCCCGAGCTGGCCGAATCCCTGTACGACTACTTCGTCCAGCAGGGCCGGCGGCAGGGGTTGACGGTGGAGACGGGGCGCTTTGCCGCCGACATGCAGGTGAGCCTGACCAACGACGGCCCGGTCACCTTCTGGCTGCAGGTGTAGAGGTCAGCGCGGGCTGGCCCAGAGGATGCGGTTGCGGTAGCCGCTGACCTTCTGCTCCCCCTCGGGGATGAAGTACTCCGTCAGCACATCCAGCAGCGCCTGGCTCTCGGCATCGTCCCGGGCCGGCAGGTTGATGATGAGCCGCTGGGTGACGCAGCTGGCCAGCCGTGCATAGAGGCGGGGGGCGAACAGGCAGGCGGGCACGCCGTCGCCGCTGAACAGGTCCACCAGGGCCACCTCCACCGGCTGCTGCCAGTTCTCCAGCCAGGCCAGGGCCTCGGCCTGATAGAGGCGGGGCTTGGCGTTGGCCTGGAAATATTCCTGATACAGCTCCAGCACCAGGGGATCCAGCTCCACGCAGTAGTGGCGGATGGCCTTGTTGCGGGCCCGCAGCCAGCGGGTCAGATCGCCGCCCCCCAGACCCAACTCCAAGAAGGTGGCCAGCTTGGGGGGCAGCAGCTCCGCCACCGTCTGCTGGTGGGGCAGGCAGAGGCGGGGCGGATCCTTGCGCACCAGCACCGACTGCACCACGCCGTCCAGCTCCAGCCAGCGGTAATCGGCGTTCTCCAGCACGGCACGGCGGCCGTACTCCCCCTCCACCAGGCGCAGCAGCTGGCCCCGTTGCAGGGAGTCGTGCAGATGAAAGGGCGGGAGCTTGGCGGCCATATCAGGATCTCAACTTGCTTTGTCGCCCCTGGGGCGGATAGGTGACGGGGGTGGTGTGCCATGGCTGACAGCCCTGGGGCTCGGCCACTTGCAGGCTGGGCTCGGCGAGAGGGCCGCTGAGGTGTGCGGTCAGGGCCGGGCAGTAGTGGCTGTCCAGCAGGGCCCACTGCAGATCCCACTGCCCCTTGGCCAGATCCACGCCCCCCTGCCAGGCCAGCAGGTGGGTGATGGAGGAGGCGGCGGAGCCCGCCAGGCTCAGCCGGCCGTCCTGGGCGGTGAGCTGCAACCGGCTGGGATTGAAGGCGGTGTCGCCCTTGGGCAGCTGGCCCAGCAGGGCCGACCAGGGGGTCGGTTCCGGCAGTGTCTTTTGCTGCAGCAGATCGTCCAGCGCCTGATCCAGGGCTATGCCCTCCAGAAAACCGTCGTTGACCGTCAGGCTGACCTGGCCGCTGAGGCTGCTGCCGATCTGGGCCCAGCTGTTGCCCTGAGCCTGCAGGTCCAGCTGCAGCTGGCCCTTGCCGTCGAAGGGATAGCTGGGCTGCAAAATGGCGCTCACCTGCTGCAGATCCGCCGGCTGCCAGCTCAGCTGCAACGCCTGCTTGCCATCGGCCGCCGGGCTCCATTGGCCGCTGACGTTCAGCTGGCCGCCCTGCAGCTGGGTGGTGAGCTGCTTGAGCCTGAGGTCGTCGGCCTGCCATTCGGCAGCCAGCTCACCCTGGCGTCCCACCAGGCCGCCATAGGCCAGCTCCAGCCAGCTGGCTTCCAGGCGGGCGCGCTCGCCGGCCCGGTGCAGCCCCAGCTGGTCCAGCAACAGATCCGTGGCGAACAGCTCGCCCCCCTTGAGGGACAGCGGCAGGGCATCATCAAACGAGATCAGGTTGAGCTGCCCCACGTCCAGGCGGCGCAGCTGCACCCTGGGCCAGCCGGTCAGCTGCTGACGCCAGTCCGCCGGCAGCTCCAGCCGGCCCTTGTCCAGGCTCAGGCGCTCCAGGGTCAGGGTCTGGCCATCGGCCTCCAGCTGGCCGGCCAGGCTCAGCTGTCCCTGCCACAGGCCGGCGTCCAGGCGAAATGGCGAGGGGTCGTCGGCGTTGAGTTCCAGCTGTCCCTTGGGCTGCTCCAGTTGCCACAGGCTGCCCCAGGCCAGCTCATCGGCCTCGCCCTTGAGGCGCAGCTGGGGATTGTGGCCGGCCTGCCAGTTGAGCTGCTCCAGCTGGCCGTGGAAGCGGTTGAGGGCGCGGTGGGCGCTGGCCTGGGACAGGCTGATGTCGTCCAGGGTCAGTTTCCCCAGCTGCAGCTGCTGCACCGGCAGCACCTTGGGAGCATGGTCCAGATCCAGCCGGTTGCCCTCCAGGCGGGCGCTGGCGGCCTGCAGGCTGGCCTGGGCCGGATCCCAGGTGAGCTGCTGCAGGGTGAAGCGGCCGTCCAGCCCCTTGCCGCTGAGGTGGTCCAGCTGCAGGCGGTTGGCCTGCCATTGGCCGTCCAGCTCCAGATCCGCCAACTCCAGGTTGTGCCAGCGCAGCCGGCCGATGCGGCCGGTGAGCCCCAGCTGCTGCAGGGGCTGCCATCGGCCGTCCTGCACCGGTTGCCAGTTGCCCAGGTGCAGGCTGACACCACCCAGCTGGCCGTCCGGCCAGTTGAGGGCCAGCTCCGTCAGGTTGAGATCCTCCACCTTCAGCTGGGCCAGGGGGAAGCTGGGCCAGCTCTGGCCATCTTTCAAGGTCAGGCGGGGGCGCACCAGATCCAGGTGGCGGATCACCAGGCTGCGCTGGAACCATGAGCCTTCGGCCACCTCCAGGTAGATCTTATCCGCCGTCAGCACATCCCCCAGCTTGATCCCTTCCGCCAGCACTATGTTGGGGTAGAGGGGGTTGTAGTCCAGCTTGTTTATGGTCAGGGGCAGGCCGGTCTGCTGTTCCACCCAGGCACTCAGGGGTGCCCGCAGGTGGCTGGGGTTGAGCAGCCCCAGGCCAATCCAGATCAGCAGGATCAGCGCCAGCAGGCTGTAGAGGAAAAAGCGAATCGCGGTTTGCATCGTGTCTCCATCTGGGCGGCCATCCGGCTACTATAGGGGCCGGGCGGGCCTGACGAAAGTCTAGACCTGGGTGTAGTTGTCCCGCTCCCCCAGCCAGCGGCGGATCAGCGGGGTCACCCGCTCCGGCGCCTCGGCCTGCAGCCGGCGGGCCAGCTGCTGTACCAGGGGGATCAGGGGTTGGTCCCGCAGCAGGTCGGCGATCTTCAGATCCGCCAGCCCGGTCTGCTTGGTGCCCAGCAGCTCGCCGGGGCCCCGCAGCTCCAGATCCCGCTGGGCGATGAGAAAGCCGTCGTTGCTCTCCCGCAGCACCGCCAGCCGCTGCTGGGCCGTCTTGGTCAGGGGCGCGTGGTAGAGCAGCACGCAGTGGGAGTCCCGGGCGCCGCGGCCCACCCGGCCGCGCAGCTGGTGCAGCTGGGCCAGCCCCAGCCGCTCCGGGTTCTCGATGATCATCAGGCTGGCGTTGGGCACGTCCACCCCCACCTCGATGACGGTGGTGGCCACCAGCAGCTGCAGCTCGCCGGCCTTGAAGGCCCCCATCACCTTCTGCTTCTCCAGGGGCCGCATGCGGCCGTGCACCAGACCGATGCGCAGCCCCGGCAGCCGCTGCTGCAGCTCGTTGGCGGTGTTCTCCGCCGCCTGGCAGGCCAGCACCTCGGACTCCTCGATCAGGGTGCAGACCCAGTAGGCCTGGCGACCGTCCTGGCAGGCCTGGCGCACCCGCTCTATCACCTCATCCCGCCGGCTGTCGGCCAGGGCCACCGTGGTGACCGGGGTGCGGCCCGGCGGCAGCTCGTCGATGATGGAGGTGTCCAGATCCGCGTAGGCGGTCATGGCCAGGGTGCGGGGGATGGGGGTGGCGGTCATGATGAGCTGGTGGGGGTGGGCGCCGGCCTGGCTGCCCTTCTCCCGCAGCGCCAGCCGCTGGTGCACGCCGAAGCGATGCTGCTCGTCGATGATCACCAGCACCAGGTGGGCAAAGCGCACCTGCTCCTGAAACACCGCATGGGTGCCCACCACCAGCTGCACCTCGCCGGCGGCCAGGGCGGCCAGCTGGCTCTCCCGTGCCTTGCCCTTGAGCTTGCCCGCCAGGTAGCCGATACGGATCCCCTGGGGCTCCAGCCAGCCGGCCAGGTTGACGGCATGCTGCTCGGCCAGCAGCTCGGTGGGGGCCATCAGGGCCACCTGGCCGCCGTTGCCGATGGCCTGCAGGGCCGCCAGGGCCGCCACCAGCGTCTTGCCGGAGCCCACGTCCCCCTGCACCAGCCGCATCATGGGGTGGGGCCGGGCCAGATCGGCGCCGATCTCCGCCACCACCCGCTGCTGGGCGCCGGTGGGGGAGAAGGGCAGGGCGGCCAGCAGTTGTTGGCACAACTCCGGTTGCTGGGCCAGGGGCACGGCGGCCAGCCGGGCGCTGGCGGCGCGGTGGCGCAGCACCGACAGATGGTGGGCGATGAGCTCTTCGAGGATCAGCCGCTGCTGGGCCGGGTGGCGCCCGGTCTCCAGGGTGGCCAGATCCACCTCCGGCGGCGGTCTGTGCAGCAGCTGCAGGGCATCGGCTTGGCTGATCTGCTGGGGGTAGAGTCCCTCGGGCAGCAGCTCGGGCACCCCGTGCTGGCGCAGCAGCACCAGGGCCTGGTCGGTGAGGCCGCGCAGGCTCTGCTGGCGCAGCCCTTCGGTGGCGGGGTAGACGGGGGTCAGGCTGGACTCCATCTGCACGGCCTGCTCGTCGTCCAGCAGCTTGTACTCGGGATGGATCATCTCCAGCCCCTGGTAGCCCGCCTTCACCTCGCCGAAGCAGTAGAGGCGGCGACCGGGTTTCAGGGCCGCCTGCTGGCTCATGTGGAAGTGGAAGAAGCGCAGGGTCAGCCCCGCCTGGCCATCGTGTAGGCGGCAGACCAGCATGCGCCGGCGGGCCGGGATGATCTGGCAGTCGGTGATGATGCCCTCGGTGCCACAGCTCAGCCCGGGTTGCAGGGCGTCCAGGGGCAGGCTCTGGGTGCGGTCTTCGTAGCGCAGGGGCAGGTGGAACAGCAGGTCCTGCACCGTCTGCAGGTGCAGGGTCGCCAGTTTCTCGGCGAGCTTGGCGCCTACGCCCTTGAGGCTGGTGATGGGGAGCTTGTCCAGATGCATGCCGGGCCCGTCATACTGTAAATATGATCAGATAATAACAAAGGCCCCCCGAAAACGGGAGGCCTGACGGACACTGGTGAAACCTAGAGGATCTGACGCAGCAGCAGGTGGGCCTTGAAGCGTTGCAAGCGGGTCAGCAGCCGGCGGACCTGCTCGGGGTAGTCCTTGAGCTGATCCAGCTGGCTGTAGTGGCTCAACCGGCGGGTGTGCTGCAGTATGCTGGCCTTCTCCTCGGCAAACGGCGCCTGCAGCAGGCCTTCGGGATCCCGCAGCAGCAGGCCGTTCTCCAGATCCAGGGTCCAGGCCCGGGGATTGAGGTTGCTGCCGGTGATCAGAGTCAGGTCCGTGTCGACGAACACCCCCTTGAGGTGATAGGAGTTGTCGTCGTGCTGCCAGAGCATGACGTTCAGCTGGCCATTGTCGATGCGCCGTTGATAGCGCTGACAGAAGCGCCGCAGGTTGCACTCGTACAGGTAGGGCAGGCCGCCGATGGGGCTGAACTTCTCGCCGGGCGGGATGAAGAAGTCGTTGGCGGTCTTGTCCCCCACCACCAGGGTCAGCTTGACGCCGCGATTGAGCAGCTTGCGCAGATCCTGGGCCAGGCTCTTGGGCGGGTTGAAGTAGGGGGTGCAGATAAACACCTCCTCCTTGGCGCCCCGCAGCAGCTGCTGTATGACCCGGTTGAGGGCGTTGTCCCGCTTGCCCAGCCCCACCAGGGGGGTGACGCTGAACTGCCCCTCCTTGCGGTGGGCGGGGATGAAGCGGTACTGCCCCTGCTCCAGGTGCTGGCGGAACTGGCGCTGCAGCGTCTTGAACTGGCGCACCTGGGGCACGTCGGGTCTATCCAGCCGCTGCACCGCGCCTTCTTCGATCAGCTGGCGGCGCACATATTCCACCATGCTGTCGGCCAGGGCACCGTCCTGGATCTCGTGGTAGCGGTCGAAGCGGTAGCGCCCCTGCTGGGCCAGGTAGATGTTGTTCAGGCTGGCGCCGGAATAGAGCAGGGTGTCGTCGAACACGAAGCCCTTGAGGTGCAGCACCCCCAGCCATTCCCGGCGTTTCACCGGCACGCCGCGGATGGCGATGTCCAGATCCGGGTGGTCGGCGGCCAGCTGCTGATAGCGCTGATGGTTGCCGGACTGCTGGCCCTTGCCGATGAGGCCGCGCTGGGCGCGGTGAAAGTCCACCAGCACCTGGATATCCAGCTCGGGGCGGGCCCGCTTGGCGGCGTACAGGGCGTCGAGTATCTCCCGGCCGGCCTCGTCATCCTGCAGGTAGAGGGCCACCAGATAGATGCGGCGCTGGGCCTCGGCGATCAGGGTCAGGATCCGCTGCTTGAAGGCGGCGGCGGAATGGTGGATCACCAGGGCCGAGGGGCTGACCGGCAGGGACGGCAAGGCGTCCAGCTGTCGGCGATAGTGAGTCGTGGGAAGCATACGCATACCTGAAAATCAACGAGGCACGGGGCCGAACACGTCAATCGAAGTGGGCGGATTCTACCAATTTGCCGGGGTCCTGCCAGCCTTGCGGGTGCAAAAGGCGGTGGCAGGCCCCGTTATTGGCTCAGAGGGCGGAGGTGGCCTGTTGCAGCCAGGTGCGGGTTTCCTCGTCCAGCAGCGGACCTATCTCCTGCCAAACCTGGGCATGATAGTCGTTTATCCACTGGCGCTGGCTATCGCTCAGCAGCTCCTGCGCCAGCAGGCGGACGTCGAAGGGCACCAGGGTCAGGCGGCGGAACTGATAGCGGCTCACCTCGCCCTCCTCGGGGCAGGGTTCCACCACCAGCAGGTTCTCGCAGCGGATGCCGAAGGCCTCCTCCCGGTAGTAACCCGGCTCGTTGGAGAGCACCATGCCGGGCTCCAGCGGCGTCAGGCTGCCCTTGCTGGCGATGCGCTGGGGGCCCTCATGCACGCTGAGGAAATGACCGACGCCGTGGCCGGTGCCATGGTCATAGTTGAAGCCAGCCTGCCACAGGGGCAGGCGGGCCAGCACGTCCAGCTGGATGCCGGCGGTGCCCTTGGGGAAGCGCACCCGATCGATGGCGATATGGCCCTGCAGCACCCGGGTGAACTGCTGGCGCATCTCGTCGCTCACCTCACCCACCTTGACGGTGCGGGTGATGTCGGTGGTGCCCTGCAGGTACTGGCCACCCGAGTCGATCAGGTACATGCCGTCCTGGCCCAGGGCGCGGGGTTCACCGTTGGTGTGCTGGTAGTGGCACATGGCGGCGTTGGGCCCCAGGGCGGAGATGCTGTCGAAGCTGGGCTCCAGGTAGTCCACCTGCTCCTGGCGGAACAGGGCCAGGCGGTCGGCCAGCGAACCCTCATCGGCCCGGCCATCCCGCGCCACCAGATCGTCCAGCCAGGCCAGGAAGCGGCACATGGCCACGGCGTCCTTGCGGTGGGCTTCCACCATGCCGGCCAGTTCGCTGGCGTTCTTGCGGGCCTTGGGCAGCTGACAGGGATCGGCGCCGTCCACCAGGGTGGCACCGGCCTTCTGCAGGGTGAGCTGGGTCCAGGCGTTGGAGTGGTCGGCATCCGCCAGCACCCGCAGCTTGTCTTCCCCCATGCGGGTCAGCACGTCTCTCAACTTGTCCAGCGGGTAGACGGTGACGTCGAAGCCGGCATGGCTGGTGAAGCTGCCGATGTCCAGCTTGTCGGTGTCGGTGAACAGCTCCAGGCTGGCGTTGCCGTACAGCACGGCGAAGCCCAGCACCACCGGCAGGCAGGGGATGTCGTGGCCCCGCAGGTTCAGCAGCCAGTTGATGGCGTCGGCCTGGGTCAAGAGGGCGGCATCCAGCCCCTGCTTGCGCAGCTCGGTGGCCAGGGCTTCGCGCTTCAGGGTGCTGGACTGACCGGCCAGGGATTCGGGATAGAGCAGGGCCGGCGCCTTGCCGGGGGCGGGTCTGTCCTGCCACAGGCCGTCAATGGGATTCTTCTCCACCGGGACCAGCTCGATATCCTTCTGCCCCAGGCAGCACTTGGCCTTCTGGTAGCCGGAGAGGCTGTGCAGGCGCGGGTCCAGGCCCACCCGCTGCTTGCGGTCCAGCTGGCCGGCCAGCCAGGTCAGGTAGGGTTCCTCGATCAGGTGATGCAGGCTGAACAGGGCTTCGTCCACCTGGTTGCGGGCCTGCACAGTGTAGCGGCCATCCACAAACAGGGCCGCCGTGTCGGCCAGCACCACCGCCACCCCCGCCGAGCCGTTGAAGCCGCTGATCCAGGCCAGGCGCTCCGCCTCCGGAGGCGTGTATTCCCCCAGGTATTCGTCATCGTGGGGCACGATGAAGGCGTCGAGATTTTGCTGGGCCATAAGCTGGCGCAGCGCCTGCAGGCGGTCGCCAATCGGGGATTGCTTGGTCATCATGATGTCAGGCCTGATTTCTCAAGGAACTGTGACGGAAGAGGCGGAGGATACCACAAAGGCTTATGGGCATGACCATCCTTCTGTTGCCCCGGGCCGTTTTTTGAGCAAACGGATTCCTATGGGGCCTTTCTGGCCGCGCGCCATTGTGGCCACTGCTGGAGCAGCAGGCCGGCGACGATCAGGGCCAGCCCCAGGGGGGTGGCCGGGTGGATGGCTTCCCCCACCAGCCAGCGCAGCCAGAGCAGGGAGACAAAGGGCGACAGGAAGATGAGGTTGCTCAGCTGGCTGGCCTGCTGGGCATGGCGCAGGGCCTGTAGCCAGAAGACGAAGGCCAGCCCCATCTCGAACAGCCCCACATAGATGGCGCCGGCCCAGCCTTGCCAGATGAGGGGCGGTGGGGCGTCCCATACCAGGCAGATCAGCAGGGTAAAGGGCAGGCTGAGGGCAAAGGCCAGAAACAGGCTCACCAGGGGATCGGCCTGGTTCTTGGCGTTCACCAGCCAGTAACCGGCCCAGATCAGGGTGGAGAGCAGGGCCAGGCCGACCCCCAGGGGGCTGTCGAACTGCAGGCTGGTGAGCTGGCCCCGGGTGGCGATCACCAGGGCCCCCAGGTAGGTGCAGAGGATGGCCAGGCCGTCGAAGCGGTTGAGCCTCTGGCCCAGCACGGGCACCGCCAGCAGGGAGAGGGCGATGGCCCAGGTGTAGTTGATGGCCTGGGCCTGCTGGGCCGGCAACAGGGCATAGGCCTGGAACAGCAAGAGGTAATAGGCCAGGGGATTGAGCAGCCCCAGCAGCAGGAAGAAGCGGCCGCGGCTGCGCAGCAGCTGGCGCACCAGGGGCCACTTGCCCTGGGCGCTCAGCAGGCCCGCCAGCAGCAGGCAGGAGGTGAGGCTGGCCACCAACAGCAGCTGCAGCGGGCTGAAGTAGCCCAGAGAGAGCTTGAAGGCGCTGGCTACGGTGGACCAGAGCGCTACCGTGGCCAGGGCGTAGCCCCAGGCCTTGGGGGGATTCTTGGCCATCTTATTCGTTGGCGGGCGTGACCTTGTAGAGCCGGCCTTCCTGCACGTCCCGGTACAGGCCGTCCGGCAGCTGCTGCAGCACCAGGCGCGGGGTCAGGGGCAGGTGGCGGCGATGCAGCAGCACCAGCATCAGGGTGCAGAAGCCGGTGAGGATGGCCAGCACGGAGAAGCTGCGCACCAGCAGGCTGTTGTACACCTCGGCCAGCAGGGCGACGCTGGTGAGCAGCCCCAGGGCGATGCCGCAGGCCCGGGTGGCGGGGATCAGCACCCGCTGGCGCCAGCCGTCCAGCTCCACCATCACGGTGAGCAGGCTATGGGTGTAGGTGAGGGTCCAGATCAGGGTCAGGCCGCACAGCTTCCAGTACAGGGGACTCTGGATGTTGGCCCACAGCTGAATGAGCAGCAGCAGGGTGCTGAGGCTGCCGAGGCCGACGCCCAACCAGGCCAGCCAGTGGCGGCGCAACTGGTGCCGGCACAGGGCGCAGGCCAGGCCGTTGAGGCCGGCGGCGAAGGCGATGAAGGCGCTGAGCAGGGACTTGATCTCCAGCCAGCCCAACTCGCCTGTGATCAGCACATAGATGGCCAGCAGGGCGGCCAGGGCCAGCAGTATGATCAGGCTCTGGCGCAGGTAACGGCGGATCTGGCGGATGTGGTGCATGGCGACTCCTCGGCGATGAGCGGCCATCATACTCCAGAATCCCGCCGGGTGCAGGGCTCAGACGGTCTGGGGCGAGGCGGCGGTGGCGCTCTGTGCTGACTCCAAGGGCATGCGGATCTGGAAGTGCACCCCCTGACCCGGCTGGCTGTCGCAGCTGATCTGGCCCCGCAGCAGCTGCACCACCAAGTTGTAGATGATGTGGGTGCCCAGGCCGCTGCCGCCCATGCCCCGCTTGGTGGTGACGAAGGGATCGAAGATGCGCGGCAGTATGCTGGGCTCTATGCCCTTGCCGTTGTCCCGGTAGTCGATCTGCAGCTGGCCGTTCGCCTGAGTCACCTGGATATCCACCCGATGGGGCTCAGGCCGATCCTCGAAGCCGTGGTTGATGGAATTGAGGATCAGGTTGGCATAGATCTGGGCGAAGGAGCCGGGGTAGGAGAGGATGTCCAGCTTGGGATCGCACTGGATGTTGACCTCGGTCTGGCTCTTCTTGAGCTTGTGGCCCAGGGAGACCACCACCTGGTGCAGGTTGTCCGCCACGTTGAACTTGTAGTGGGCCTGGGAGGATTGATCCACCGCCACCTGCTTGAAGCTGGAGATGAGATCCGAGGCGCGGCGCAGGTTGTTCTGCAGCAGTTGGCTGGACTCATCCAGGGTCTGCAGCAGCTCGTTGAGATAGGTGCGGGAGAGCTGCTTCTCGTCGATCTTGCGATGGAACTCCTTGAGCCGCTCCTGCTGGAAGGAGGCGGCGGTGACACTGATGCCGATGGGGGTGTTGATCTCGTGGGCCACCCCGGCCACCAGGGAACCGAGCGAGGCCATCTTCTCCGACTCCACCAGGGTCTGCTGGGCCAGCTTGAGGTTGTCGTAGGCCTGGGTCAGCTCTGTGTTGCTCTGCTGCAGGCTGGCGGTGCGCTGCTGCACCTTGAGCTCCAGCTGCTCGTTAAGCCGGCTGATCTCCCGCTCCACCCGCTTCAGCGGCGTGATGTCATAGCCGAAGGCGATGAGGTAGCGCAGGCTGTCGCCGTCGTAGAAGGGCACGAAGTTCCACTGCAGGACCAGCTCCGCCCCCTGCTGGTCGCGGGTGGTGATCTCCTGGTTCTCCAGCAGCGTCATGGCGGCCAGCTCGCCGGCCATCCGTGGTCGCTGTGCTTCGTTGACGAAGAAGTCCAGCCAGCTCTTGCCCTGCATCTCCTGCTGCACATAGCCGGTGAGCAGCACAGCCGCCGGATTGATGGTCTGGATCACCAGCTGCTGATCCAGGCAGCAGATGATGAGGTTGGAGGAGTTGATCAGGGTGGTGGAGAAGTCCCGCTCCTGCTTGAGCCGCTCGGTGAATTCCAGGCGGGTCTTGAACTCCTTGCGCAACGACTGCCGGTTCTGGTTGAGGGTGTGGGCCAGGACATCCAGCTCATCGGGTCGGCTTGGATTGGGATCCCGCCCCTCCAACTGCAGCTCGCCCTCCATGTTCTCCAGGCTGAAATCCCGGGAAAACTGCGCCATGCGGTTGAGATGCCTGACCACCTTCAGGTGAAAGATCAGCAAGATACAAAAAGAAACCACCAGGGTCTTGATGGTCTGGGAGACCATGATCACCAGGGATTTTTCGATCAGCCGCTGGTAGATTTCGGACAGGGAGGAGGCGACGAACAGGCGGCCCACCTCTTCCCCCTGGTAGGTGAGGGTATACTCCCGGGTCAGATCGTAGTGGCTCTGCTCCGCGCCCAGGGAGAGCAGCCGCACCTGGCTGTCCCCCATCATCTCCTTGACCTCGACGAACTGCATGGAGGGCAGGTTCATGATGCCTTCGAGCTGCACCAGTATCTGCTCTTCGTCCAGGTTCCACAGGCTGGCGGCGATGGGTTGCACGAAGGAGCTGTCGATCTGATCCAGGCTGTTTTGCACCTGGCCCACGTCCTGGCGATAGTCCCAGAACAGCTGCAGCAGGGTGATGATCAGGGCCAGCAGGGTGCTCACCGCCAGTATGTAGGAGAGCAGCCGCAGGGAGAGGGTGTTGCGGGCGATGGCTTTAAGCAGGGGGCGGAAGGTGCTCGTCATGATGGCCTTAATGCTGCGAGTCTCTGGGGATGAGTCTAGCTCATCACAGGTCTCACTTTTATCGGGGGCGGCCTGGGCTAAGTCAAGCCGGGCTTGATAAATGTTGACTCAACCTACATCTTAGAAGGCCGTATTCGAGATTGAGCCGATCCGGCCCCGGACCGGTCGCAGTCCACAAAGAGGTAATGCCCATGAGCAATCCCCTGCTGAGCATGGATGGCCTGCCACCCTTTAGCCAGATCCAGCCCGACCACATCCAGCCCGCCGTGGCGCAGGCCATTGCCGACTGCAAGCAGCGCATCCATGAGGTGCTGCAGGGCAACGAGCCCTACACCTGGGACAACCTGGTGGCGCCCCTGGAAGAGACAGATGATCGCCTGAGCCGCATCTGGTCGCCGGTGAGCCACATGAACTCCGTGGTCAACACGGAGGCGCTGCGCCAGGCCCACGACGCCTGCCTGCCGCTGCTGGCGGAGTTCCACACCTTCGTCGGCCAGCACGCCGGCCTGTTCCAGGCCTTCAATCAGCTGGCCACCAGTGACGAGTTTCCGCGCCTGAGCCAGCCGCAGCAGGAATATATCCGCCAGACCCTGCGTGACTTCCGCCTGTCCGGTATCGCCCTGCCGCCGGAGGGCCAGGCCCGTTTCGGCCAGATCGTCGCCCGCCTGTCGGAGCTGGCCTCCCGCTTTAGCAACAACGTCATGGACGCCACCCTGGGCTGGCACAAGCTGATCACAGACCAGGCCCAACTGGCCGGCCTGCCGGAGTCCGCCCAGGCCGCCGCCCGTCAGCTGGCCCAGAGCCGCGAGCTGGAGGGCTGGCTGTTCACCCTGGACATCCCCTCCTACCTGCCGGTGATGATGTACGCTGACGAGCGTGCCCTGCGTCAGGAGATGTACACCGCCTTCGTCACCCGCGCCTCCGATCAGGGGCCCAACGCCGGTCAGTGGGATAACACGCCGCTGATGGAAGAAATCCTGGCGCTGCGCCACGAGCTGGCCCAACTGCTGGGCTTTGCCAACTACGCCGAGCTCTCCCTGGCCACCAAGATGGCGGAGAAGCCCGAGCAGGTGCTGACGTTTCTGGACGAACTGGCGGCCCGCTCCCTGCCCCAGGGCAAGAACGAACTGGCCGCCCTCAAGGCCTATGCCGAGGCTGAGCACGGCGTCAGCGAGCTCGCTTCCTGGGATCTGGCCTATTACGCCGAGAAGCTCAAGCAGCACCAATACGCCATCTCCAACGAGGCGCTGCGCCCCTACTTCCCCGAGTCCAAGGTGATTGCCGGCCTGTTCGAGACGGTGCGCCGCCTGTTCGGCCTGCGGATCCAGCCCCACCTGGGGGTGCAGACCTGGCACCCGGACGTGCGCTTCTTCGACATCTATGATGCCGAGGGCGAGCTGCGTGGCAGCTTCTTCCTGGATCTCTACGCCCGGGCCCACAAGCGGGGCGGGGCCTGGATGGATGACTGCCAGGGCCGGCGTTACCGTAGGGATGGCCAGCTGCAGCGCCCGGTGGCCTACCTGACCTGTAACTTCAACGCTCCGGTGGGCGATCAGCCGGCGCTGTTTACCCACGACGAGGTGGTGACCCTGTTCCACGAGTTCGGGCATGGTCTGCACCACATGCTGACCCAGGTGGACGTAGCCGGGGTGGCCGGCATCAGCGGGGTACCCTGGGATGCGGTGGAGCTGCCCAGCCAGTTCCTGGAGAACTGGTGCTGGGAGCCCGAGGCCCTGGCCTTCCTCTCCGGCCATTTCCAGACCGGCGAGCCCCTGCCGCAAGCCGAGCTGGACAAGCTGCTGGCGGCCAAGAACTTCCAGTCCGCCATGCAGATGCTGCGGCAGCTGGAGTTCGCCCTGTTCGACTTCCGCCTGCACCAGAACTACCAGCCGGGGCAGGCCGGTCAGGTGCTGTCGACCCTGACCCAGGTGCGGGAGCAGGTGGCGGTGGTGACCCCGCCGGCCTTCAACCGCTTCTCCCACAGCTTCTCCCACATCTTCGCCGGCGGTTATGCGGCGGGCTATTACAGCTACAAGTGGGCCGAGGTGCTCTCCGCCGATGCCTTCTCCCGCTTCGAGGAGGAGGGGGTGTTCAATGCCCAGACCGGGCAGGACTTCCTGCAGAACATCTTGGAGCAGGGGGGCAGCCGGGAGCCCATGGTGCTGTTCAAGGCGTTCCGTGGCCGGGCGCCCAAGATAGACGCCCTGCTGCGCCACAGCGGCATCAGCGTCGAGGCCTGATCCTTCAGGCGTTCCCCAAGGCCGGCCGTTGCGCCGGCCTTGTCATTTTTGTGTCATCCAATGGTCATACCATCCGCCTCACTCAGGAACTTGAGGTGTGCCATGACCATTGCCCGTTTCTCACTGCTCTCCTCCTTGCTGCTGTTGCTGCTGGCCCTGCTGCTGGCCGGCTCCCTCTGGTTCAGCGCCGATCGGCAGCGCAGCGCCGACCAGCGGGGGCAGCAGATCGCCCACCTGAGCCAGACGGTGAGCGTCCAGATCCAGCGCCAGCTGGCCGACTACCTGCAAAGCGGCGACGCCAGCCGGCTGAGCCAGGCCCAAGAGGAGCTGGCGACTGTGGCCCAGCAGCTGACCTTCGCCGAGGCGGCGACGGTGCGGGCGTCAATCCAGAGCCTGTTGCCCAAGCTCGATGGCGAGTACAAGGCGGCGGGCAAGCTCTCCGGCAACACCCAGCAGCTGCTGCAGCACGCCGAAAGCGAGATGAGCGCCCAGCTGCTCAGTTTGCAGCGCTACGCCCTGGCGGCCCAGCCGGTGTCGGCTGAGTACCTTGGCCTCATCGGCGAGCTCAGCGCCAGCCTGGCCAAGCTGACCCAGCTGCGGGAGAACCTGTTTGCCAGCGCCGATCCCCGCCTGCTGGAGGCTCTGCAGTTCGAGCAGACCTATTTCAACGAGCGGGTTGGAAAACTCTCTGCCCTGCCCCTGCTGGGGGTGTTGGCAGAGTCCGAGGATGATTTCCCGGCCCTGGGGGAGGAGCCGGCCGCCGCCGAGGATAAAGGCGCCGAGCCCAAGGCGGAGCTGGCGAGCCTCATTCACCGCTATCCCAAGGAGCTGGCGAACACCCGGGCCGTGCTGGCCCGCCAGGCGGATCTCAAGAGTCGGCTGACGGCGGACTTTGCCCAGGTGGAGACGGCCATGGATGCCTTGCAGGGGCTGATCCAGGCGGATAACCGCCGGCATCAGCAGGAGCGGGATGCCCTGCAGCTGGGGCTGGCCGGGGTGCTGCTGCTGTTTGCCCTCATCCTGTTCTGGTTCCAGCAAAAGCTGGTGGTGGCGCGCTTGCGGCTGCTGCGGGATGCCTTCTCCCACCTGGTGCGCACCGGTCGACCCGAGCCGCTGGCGCTGGCGCGGGATCGCAGCGAGCTGGGGGCCATCGCCCAGAGCTTCAACCAGCTGATGGCGCTGCTGAGCGACCAGCAGGCCCGTAAGGCCAGCCAGCTGGGGCAGATCTCCGCCACCCTGGAGGAGATGGTGGCCCGGGTGCAGCACATCGAGGAGAACGCCACCCAGTCGGATCAGGCCACCGCCCAGGGGGAGACCAAGATGAGCCAACTGGAGCAACTGGCGGCGGAGGGGCACCAGGTGTCGGTCGACATCGCCGAGCACGCCCAGCACAACGCCGAGGCCATGAGCCGCAGTCAGGCGTTTGTCGCCCAGCTGCAGGACTCCACCACCTCCACCGGCCGCTCCTTGGAGCACGGCCTGCAGGCCATCGGCGATCTGGACAAGGCGGTGGGCGAGGCGACCGCCATCGTGGATGTCATCAGCCACATCGCCGAGCAGACCAACCTGCTGGCCTTGAATGCCGCCATCGAGGCGGCGCGGGCCGGGGAACACGGCCGCGGTTTTGCGGTGGTGGCGGACGAGGTGCGCCACCTGTCAGGCAACACCCAGAACTCCCTGAGTCAGATCCTGAACATCTTCGAACGGCTCAAGGGGGCCTGTGGCGATCTGGGGCGGGCCATCGACGGTATCGCCCAGGCGGCGCGGGATCAGCAGCAGCAGGCGGATGCCCTGTGGCAGACCGCCGAGGCGGTGCGGGAGATGGCGGGCAACAGCGCCCAGGTGGCCCGCCAGGGGACCCAGACCGCCGACAGCCAGCAGGGCTGCATCAACGAGTTTGCCGCCCTGATCCAGCAGATGCGCAGCCAGTCCCAGGCGGTGCGCTCCCTGTCGGCCCAGGTGGCCAGCCACATCCGGGATCAGGCCCAGCTCATCACCCAGACCCTGGACGAGGGCACGGCGGGCGACGCGGCCTAGAGGGCCGCCTTGACGTAGACGTCGAAGCGGTTGTTCTTGGTGGCGATCTGCATGCTGGGGGTCTGCTGGTTGAGAAAGCCGGCGTAGTCCGGCCGCTTGACCACCACCCGCTGGCTGGCTACCGCCAGGGCGGCGGGCAGCAGGGCGTCGGCATCCTCGTCGGCCCCCACCAGGGCGTGGAACACCCGCATCTCCTTCTTCACCAGGGCGCTCTTCTTCTTCTCCGGGAACATGGGATCCAGGTACACCACCTCGGGAGTTGGTTCCAGGGCGGCCAGGGTCGCCACCGCCGGGCCGCAGCGCAGCTGCATGCGCGCCTGCACCCAGGCGCCGATCTCGGGATCTCGCGCGGCCCGCTGCAGGCCGTCCGCCAGCAGGGCGGCCACCACTGGGCTGCGCTCGATCAGGGTCACCTGGCAGCCCAGGGAGGCCAGCACGAAGGCATCCCGCCCCAGCCCCGCCGTGGCATCCACTACCTGGGGGCGCTTGCCCTGCTTGAGCCCCACCGCCTTGGCGATGGATTGTCCCAGGCCGCCGCCGAACTTGCGCCTGTGGGCCACGGCCCCGGCGGCGAAGTCCACATAGATGGCCCCCAGCTTGGGTTCGTCCAGCTTGCGCAGCTCCAGCCGTTCCTCGGTATACACCAGGGCGAAGGGGGCGGGCAGCTGCAGCCCCGCCAGGCGCTCCCGCAGCTCGGCACAGGCCTCGGCCTGCCGGCCGCTCTCGTCGTGCAGCGCGATGGAATACATGGATACCTCGTCATCAAAACAAACCCCCGCAGCGAAGGCGGGGGTATGGTAGCAGACTTGGTGCCGGCCCGCCGAACGGCTGCACTGGGACGGGGTGGTCAGGGGCAGGGCGCGCGGCCCAACTGATTGAAACTGGCGCCCCTTATTGGCCGCTTGGTTCGATTTGGTGCGTTTGGGCCGGCGCCAGCTGGATCAGCAGTTCGGCCAGGGGGCGGGGACGGCTGAACAGGAAGCCCTGGCTGTAGGCACAGCCGTGACGCTCGACGAAGGCCTGCTGCTCGGCGGTCTCCACCCCTTCCACCACCAGCTCCATGCCCAGGTTGTGCACCAGGCTGATGAGGCCTTCCAGCAGCTGGCTGTCCCTGGGGTTGGCGGGGATCTGGCTGATGAAGGCCCGATCTATCTTCACCAGATCCATGGGGTAGAGGCGCAGGTAGCTCAAGGCCGAGTAGCCGGTGCCGAAATCGTCGATGGCGATCTGGCAGCCGGCCTGGCGCAGGGCCTGGATGCGGATCAAGTGCTCCTGATGACCATTCATGAACAGGGATTCGGTGATCTCCACCGTGATGTGGCGGGGGTCCAGGCCGTGCTGGCGGATCACCGTCAGCCACTCCTCGGCGCTGGGGCTCAGGCTGAGAAACTCCTGGGGCGAGCGGTTGATGGTCATGCCCAGATCGCGGACGCCGGCCTGATGCAGTTGGGCCAGATCCCGGCAGGCCTGTTCCAGCAGCTGGGCCCCCAGGGCCTGCATCAGGCCACCGGCCTCCGCCAGGGGAATGAAGTCCGCCGGCGAGATGCAGCCCAGAGTGGGGTGGTACCAGCGGGCCAGGGCCTCCAACTTGCTGACGCGCCCGGTTCGGTTGTCGAGGATCGGCTGGTAGACCAGCTGGATCTGCTGCTGGGCCAGGGCATCCAGCAGTTCCCGCTGCAGCTGCTCCCGGTACTGGCGGCGGGCCTGCATGGGGGAGCTGAACGCCTGGTAACTGATGCCCTGGCGCCGCGCCTCGAACAGTGCCATGGCGGCCTGTTGCAGCAGGGCCTCGCCGTTGCGACTGTCCCGTGGCCAGAGGGCGCCGCCCAGGGTGGCGGCCAGGTGCAGCTTGCGCCGCCCCACCTGAAAGGGGCGGTGCAGCAGGGCCAGCAGTGCGTCCGCCACCGCCGCCAGCTGATGGGGGTGGGTCAGCCCCGGCAGCAGGAACAGGAAGCTGTCCCCCTCCACCCGGGCCAGCAATTGATCGGGCTGCAGCCAGAGGCGAAAGCGCTCCGCCAGGGCTTGCAGCAGCAGATCGCCGGTCTGGTAATCCAGCTGATGATTGATGCGGCGAAAGTCGTTGAGATCCAGCTGCAGCACGGCAAAGGGTGTCTGCTGCTGACAGGCCCGATCCAGCTTGAGCTGCAGCAGCGGCAGGGTCATCAGGCCGGTGAGGGTATCCTGCAGCGCGGCCGCGGGCAGGGCATCCGTGGCGCGGTGACGGGGGGCGCAGAGCACCAGATAGCCCTGCCTGTCGGCCAAGGGATAGACGCTCACCTGTTCCGCCAGCCGGCGGCCGTCCTTGTGCCGTGACCATACCTGCCCCTGCCAGACCCCCTGGCTGGCCGCCTGGCGGGCTATGAGCTGCAGATGGGCCTTGGCGCTGAGACCAGCCTGCAGGGCCGGCACAGGTTGGCCCTGCAGTTCGTTCCAGCCATAGCCGCTTTGGCGCAGGAAGGCGGCGTTGGCATAACGCACCCGGGCCTCGTTATCCAGCAGCAGGGCCCCGCTGGGCAGCTTGGCCAGCTGCCCGGGCAGGGTCCAATGGCCCCCCAGATCCTGTCGGGCTTGCCAGCGGGCGCGCAAGCGCGCAAGCAGGGCAAGAGGGCGGAATGGGCGGGCAAGGGCGAACATGGTGACATCCTGACTGGTACGGCCTAAGGGCCCGATACTAGCAAGCCATATGCCATTGCGGCAGTCTCATCGACGCTTGGATTGAGATTTACTCGCAATTGGTCGTGATCTCCGTCACAAGCTCACCTAGACTGTAAGCCAATCATCATGACGGAGCTGCTATGGGTAAACCCACCCTGACCCTGTTTATTCTGCTTGGCGCCCTGGGCGGGCTGACCCCCCTGGCCATCGACATGTATCTGCCGGCCATCCCCACCATAGCCCAGGAGCTGGGAGCCGGGGTGGAAGGCGTACAGCTGACCGTCAGCCTGTACCTAGCGGGTTTTGCCCTGGGCCAGCTGGTGTACGGGCCCTTGGCGGACAGCCTGGGACGGCGGCCGGTCATCCTGTTCGGCCTGGCGCTGTTTTGCCTCAGTTCCCTGGGCTGCCTGTTGGTCACGGATCTCACCCAACTGCTGGCGCTGCGCTTCCTGCAGGCCACCGGCGGTGCCGCCGGGGCTGTGGTGGTCAATGCCCTGCTGCGGGATCTGTTCAGCGGTGAGGATCTGGTGCGCAGCATGTCCCTGGTGATCCTCACCATGACACTGGCGCCGCTGCTGGCGCCCATGCTGGGCAGTGTCTTGCTGGGACTGGGCTGGCACGCCATCTTCGCCTTGCTGGCGCTGCTGGGGGCCGTGCTGTTCTTCATGCTTTACCGTCTGGTGCCCGAGACGCTGCCGGTGGAACGCCGGCGCCCGCTGCGGCCCGCCGTGGTATTGGGGGGCTTTGCCACCGTGCTGGGCAACCGGGTGGCCATGGGCCATCTGCTGCCGGGGATCCTGGCCTCGGCCGGCATGTTCGCCTTCATCAGCGGCTCGCCCTTCGTCTATATCGGCTTCTTCGGCCTGAGCCCGATGGAGTACGGCATGCTGTTTGCGACCAACGTGGGGCTCATGATGCTGCTGACCTTCCTCAATACCCGACTGATACGCCGTTGGGGTCAGGAGCGCATGCTGCGGATCGGCCTGTTCGGCGTGGCACTGGCGGCTGTGCTGTTGCTGGTGGTGGGGCTGACGGGCCTCGGTGGCCTGGTGGGGCTGGTGATCCCTGTGGTGCTCTACGTGGGGCAGCTGGGTTTCATCGGCGCCAACTCCATGAGTCTGGCCATGAACCATTTTGGCAGCAGTGCCGGCACGGCTTCCGCCCTGGCGGGCACCCTGCGCTTTGGTTGCGGCGCCCTGGCCGGCTGGGGAGTGAACCTGTTGCCGGCCAGCTCTCCCCTGCCCATGGCCGGGGGGATGGCGTTGTGCGGTTTTTGTGCCCTGGGGCTGCACCTCTGGTATGGCCGTGGGGATGGCCCCACGGCCGAGGCGGCTCAGGCCTCCATCTGACGCAACTGGCGGGCCGCCTCCACCATGTTGCCCAGGGCCGCCAGGGTCTCCGGCCAGCCACGGGTCTTGAGGCCGCAGTCCGGGTTGACCCAGAGGTGTTTGACGGGCAGATGCTTGGCCGCCAGGCGTAGCAGGCGCACCATCTGAGAGACCGCCGGCACGTTGGGGCTGTGGATGTCGTAGACGCCTGGGCCGATGGCGTTGGGGTAGCCGCCCTCCTTCAGCTCTTCCAGCAGGGTCAGATCCGAGCGGGCCGTCTCTAGTGTGATGACGTCGGCATCCAGGGCGGCGATGGCCGGCAGTATGTCGCCAAACTCGCAGTAGCACATGTGGGTGTGGATCTGGGTCTCGTCCGCCACGCCGCCGCAGCTCAGCTTGAAGGCTTCCACCGCCCAGTCCAGATAGGCCTGCCACTCCTGACGTCGTAACGGCAAGCCTTCCCGAAGGGCTGGCTCGTCGATCTGTATCATGCCGATGCCGGCCGCCTCCAGATCCTGTACCTCGTCCCGCAGGGCCAGGGCCAGCTGGCGCGCCAGGGTGGCTCGAGGCAGATCCTCCCGGGGGAAGGACCAGCAGAGGATGGTCAGGGGCCCGGTGAGCATGCCCTTCACCGGCTTGGCGGTGAGGGACTGGGCATACTGGCTCCAGGCCACCGTCATGGGGGCGGGGCGGCTGATGTCGCCGACGATGAGCGGCGGTTTGACACAGCGGGAGCCGTAACTCTGCACCCAGCCGTGGCCGGTGAAGGCGAAGCCCTGCAGCTGCTGGCCGAAGTATTCCACCATGTCGGTGCGTTCCGCCTCACCGTGCACCAGCACATCCAGCCCCAACGCCTCCTGCTCATTGATGGTGCGTGCGATCTCGGCCTTGAGCCCGGCCTGGTAGCCGGCGGCGTCCAGCTGCCCCTGGCGATACTGGGCCCGCAGGCTGCGCACCGCCTGGGTCTGGGGGAAGGAGCCTATGGTGGTGGTGGGCCACAGGGGCAGCTGCCAGCGGATCTGCTGCAGCTTTTGCCGCAGGGGGAAGGGGCTGTGGCGGTTGGCCAGGGCCGGATCCAGCCGACTCAGCCGCGCCTGCACCGCGGGATCCTGCACCCGCGGGGAGTCTGCCCGGGCGGCCAGGGGGGCGGAGTAGGCTTGCAGCTGGGCCAGCCGGCTGTCATCGGGCTGACTCAGGGCCTGGGACAGCAGGGTCAGCTCGGTGCATTTTTGCCGGGCGAAGGCCAGCCAGCCGCGCACCTCGGGTTCCAGGCCCTCCTCCTGCTGCAGATCCAGCGGCACGTGCAGCAAGGAGCAACTTGTGGCCAGCCAGAGGCGGTCACCGTAGTCCGATTTCAGGCCGCGCAGCTTCTGATACCAGGCCGCCAGATCCGCCCGCCAGATGTTGCGGCCGCTGACCACCCCCAGGGAGAGCTGCCAGTGGGCCGGCAGCTGCGGCAGCAGATCAAGCTGAGCGGCATCGGCGCTGCAGTCCAGGTGTAACCCCTGCACCGCCAGCTGCGGCAGCCAGTCCAGCTGGTGGCTGATGCTGCCAAAATAGGGGGTCAACAGGCGCTTGACCGGCCCCCTCAGCCGCTCATAGGCCCAGAGGTAGGCCTGCTGCCACTCCTCGGGCAGATCCAGCGTGAGGATGGGCTCGTCCATCTGCACCCACGCCACCCCCCGTGCCGCCAGGGCATCCAGCACCTGCTGGTAGACAGGCAACAGGCGCGGCAGCAGACTCAGCCGGTCGAAGGGCTCGCCCTTCACCTTGCCCAGCCAGAGCCAGCTCAAGGGCCCCAGCAGCACCGCCTTGATGGGCAGCCCCAGGGCGCGGGCCTCATCCACCTCCTCCAGCAGCTGGGTCCAGCCCAGCTGGAATTGGCACTCCTGGCTCAGCTCTGGCACCAGGTAGTGATAGTTGGTGTTAAACCATTTGCTCAGCTCGGCGGCCGGCGCCTCGGCGCCTGTGGGGGCGCGGCCGCGGGCTATGCGAAACAGGGTGTCGAGATCGATGGGGCCATCCCCCTGGCGGTGGCGTTCCGGCACCTGACCCAGCATCAGGCTGGTGGTCAGCACCTGATCGTACCAGGCGAAATCCCCCACCGGCAGCAGATCCACGCCGGCGGCCTGTTGCCAGCGCCAATGCCGCTCCCGCAGCCGGCGCCCCGTCTCCAGCAGCCCGGCCTGATCCAGTTGGCCGGCCCAGTAGGCCTCCAGGGCCCATTTCAGTTCTCGTTGACTCCCGATCCGCGGGAAGCCCAGGGTGTGGGTGTGAATGTGCATCTTGCCTCCATTTGGCCGTCTAGATGTTTACACATCCATAATGGGGCGTTAGTCTGCCGACTGACCAGTGCAGGTTTTGCAACTGGAATTGAGGAAATTGCATGTTTGAACTCAAGCATCTCAAGAGCCTGCGGGCACTCAGCCAGCAGGGGTCGCTGGCCGGCGCCGCCGAGGCGCTGCACCTGAGCCAGTCCGCCCTGTCCCATCAGTTGAGCGAGTTGGAACAGCGCCTGGGGGAGCCTTTATTCGTGCGGCGCTCCCGTCCCCTGGCCCTCACGGCACTAGGGCGCCTGCTGTGGCAACTGGCCGAGCAGGTGCTACCGGCCATCGAACAGGCCGAACGGCAGCTGCGGGGCGGCGATATGCCGGGGCCCCTGATCCGGCTGACAGTGGAGTGCCACAGCTGCATCCACTGGCTGACGGCGCCGCTGGCCCAGGATGAGGGTCGTCTGTTCGAGCTGGTCAGTGGTCATCTCTACGAGCCCCAGCAGGCGCTGCAGGCCGGCGAGCTGGATCTGGTGCTGACCAGTGAGGTGGCGGAGCGGGATGGCATCCATTACGAACCCCTGTTCGACTACCAGATGCAGCTGGTGGTGGCCCCTGGCCACCCCTTGGCGGCTCAGACCCGTATCCGGCCCCAGGATCTGGCCGACGAGGTACTGCTTAGCTACCCGGTGCCGGCCAGTCGGCTGGATATCTTGCGCCACTTCCTCACCCCGGCCGGCATTCAGCCCCGCCGGCTGCGGCCGGTGGACAACACCCAGATGATGCTGCAGATGGCCGCCGCCGGCTGGGGGGTGGCCCTGCTGCCCACCTGGGCCAGCCAGGAGTACGTGGCCCGCGGCGAACTGTGCCAGCTGCCGCTGGCCTCGGATCTCTGGCGGCGCATGTTTGGCGCCGTGCGGGCATCGGCCCGCCAGCAGCGTCAATTGCAGCGCCTGTTTGAACTGCTGCGCCAGGCACCGATTGAGGGCGCCCGGCCCCTGGCCCCCCGGGTGCCACCCGCCTGCTGAATCAAGCCGCTTGCCGGCGAGGGGTTGTGTGGGGCAGATCAAAATACCGACGCATGGGGTCGGACAAGCTCCGGGTGGCGATGTACTATGAATGTGAAATAAACAATCCGACTCATATGGCTCGTTATTTCATCCCTCACGTGACGCCTGTGGCCTAGACACAGGGCGTGGCGTGACTGGCAAGTGCAATGGACATTGCACCCGCAACGGACACGGAAAAGGCTGGCAAGCGTTCGGAACATTGAGTTGCCTTCATCATCATCTTCTCGGCCTTCCTCGTTCTGCTGCCTCGATGGCGCCTGTCGAACATGCCACTGCCAGCCCTGGGCTCGGGTTGACCAACACCAATAAAAAAAAGCGGGTGAGCATCAGCGGGCTCACTCTTTACCCATCCCGATGAAGGCCTCGCCTTCTATGGATACATGGCGACCGACTATGAAAAAGACGACTTCTTCACCCTTGCCGACTCAGCTTGAGGTCGGGATCGATGCCTTGGAGCGAGGCGATTATGCCCAGGCGTTGAGCCGCCTGCGGCCTTTGGCCGAAGAGGGTCACCCGGTGGCCCAATACAGTCTGGCCAACATGTATGCCAATGGTCAGGGGGTCCCCAAGAACCTGGCCCAGGCCAGCCACTGGTACAGTCTGGCCGCCGAGCAGGGGTTGCAGAAGGCCCAGGATAAGGTGCGCAGCAGTCACAAGGTCAGCTGGCAGATGGAGCATCGCCAGGCCAAGGCGCTGCTGCCGGAACAGGCGACTGACACGGCGACCCTGGTGGCGCCCCAGCCGGTGATGACGGAGTCGGTGATGGCCGCCCCGGTGACCATGCCTCAGCCTGTGCTGAGTGAGCCGGAAGCCAAGGTGGTGCCCAAGCATAAGCAGCGGGTCAGCTGGACCATGCAGGGCGGTGATGAGCCGCGGGGGGATGAGCCGGCGCCGGCCGCCGAGCAGTTGGCCAAGCAGAATTTCGAGCGCAGCCTGCTGGAGGGCTTTGCCCGCAGCGATGCCCAAGCCAGCCGCCCGGCCAAGCAGGCGGTGACCTGGCGCATGGGTGACAGCGGGGATGGTATCGATGAAACCACCATGAAGCAGCTGCGCCGCGCCGCCGAATTCAATGACGCCGAGGCCCAGTATCGGCTGGGCATCATGTACCGCGCCGGTCGTGGCGTGGCGCAGGATGTCCCCCAGGGCGCCTTCTGGTTGCACAAGGCCGCCGAACAGGGCCAGGTGGAGGCCCAATATCAGCTGGGTTGCCTGTTCCGCGAGGGCGCCGGGGTGGCACGGGACGAGATGCAGGCCGCGGCCTGGTTCCGCAAGGCGGCGGAGAACGGCCACGCCGATGCGCAATATGCCCTGGCCAGTCTCTATCAAAATCCCAATTCTCCCCTGCACGAGGCTGCCCAGGCCCTGCAGTGGTTCCAGCGTGCCGCCGAGCAGCGCCACGCCCTGGCCCTCACCGAGCTGGGCAACCTGCATCGCCAGGGGCAAGGCGTACCCCAGGACATGGCGGCGGCCCAGCGTTATTACCAGTCTGCCGCCGAGCAAGACAATGCCGAGGCGCAGTTCCAGCTGGGCCGCCTGTATGAGGCGGGGACCGGTGTGCCACAGGATTATCAACAGGCGCTCTACTGGTACCGCCGCAGTGCCGAGCAGGGCCTGGCCATGGGGCAGTTTGCCCTGGGGACCATGTATGACAAGGGCCGTGGCGTGCCCCAGTTCCATCAACAGGCCGCCGCCTTGTACCTGCGGGCCGCGGAGCAGGGGGTGGGCGAGGCCCAGTTCCGGCTTGGGGAGATGTTCCGCCTGGGGCAGGGGATCCAGCAGGACTTCCAGCAGGCCCTGCACTGGTACAACAAGGCTGCCGATCAGGGGCACGTGGATGCCCAGTTCAACCTGGGCTTCATGTTCGAGCGCTCCATGTCGGCCCTGTCCGATGCCGTGATGGAGACGATGGAGCCGGCGGGCCGGCAGCAGAAGGTGGCCTGGAAGGTGGGGGCCGGACAGGCTCGCGCCTCCACGCCGCAGGAGCTGTTGCGGGCCTTCGAGTGGTACCAGTCTGCCGCCGCACAGGGGCATCCGGAGGCGCAGTTCTGCCTGGCGGGCATGTACGAGCGGGGGCGGGGCGTCGAGGCCAGCGATGAGCAGGCCGTGCTCTGGTACCGCAAGGCGGCGGAGCAAGGCCATCCCAAGGCGCAATACAACCTGGGTTGCATGTACGAGTTGGGGCGCAGCCTGAGTCAGGACGATCAGCTGGCGGTGAACTGGTACCGCAAGGCGGCCGAGCAGGGCCATGCCAAGGCGCAGTTCAGCCTGGCGCTGATGTACGAGCGGGGCAAGGGCATCAAGCACGATGACAAGATGGCGGCCCACTGGTTTGAACAGTCGGCCACCCAGGGCCATGTCAAGGCGCTATTCAAGCTGGGCACCCTGTACGAGCGGGGGCGTGGCGTGACCGTGGATCTGGAAAAGGCGGCGAACTGCTATCGGCAGTCGGCCGAACAGGGCCACAGTGCGGCCCAGTTCAACCTGGCCATGATGTACGAGCGCGGCTTGGGCGTGGCCCAGGACGATCGGCAGGCCGCGGTCTGGTATGCCAAGGTGGCGGAGCAGGGTGAGGCCAAGGCGCAGTTCATCCTGGGCCGCATGTATGACCGGGGCCTGGGCGTCGAGCAGAACGATCAGAAGGCGGCGGCCTGGTATGCCAAGGCGGCGGAGCAGGGCCATGCCGAGGCCCAGCTGTCCCTGGGGGCCATGTATGAGCGGGGACGGGGTGTGGTGCGCAGCTATCGCGAGGGGGCGGGCTGGTACCAGCGCGCCGCCGAGCAGGGGGTACCCGAGGCGCAATATATCCTGGCCGGCATGTATCGCATGGGGCGCGGTGTGCCCCAGGAATACCGTCAGGCTGCCTACTGGTACAACAAGGCGGCCGAACAGGGCCATTTGCAAGCCCAGCTGAATCTTGGCCTGCTCTATGAGCGGGGCCAGGGGGTGGTGCAGGATTACCAACAGGCCCTGGCCCGGTACCACAAGGTGGCGGAAGCGGGGCTGGCCGAGGCGCAGACCTATCTGGCCAAGCTGTTCAGCCAGGGGCTTGGCGTGCCCTGCGACTATCAGCAGGCCGCCAACTGGTATCGCAAGGCCGCCGATCAGGGGCATGTGGAGGCACAGAACTGCCTAGCCGAGCTCTACCTGCATGGCCGTGGGCTCAAGCAGGATGAACAGCAGGCCTTCAACTTGTTCCGTCAATCGGCGGAACAGGGCCACGGTGAGGCACAGTACAACATCGGCAAGATGTTCGAGAGCGGGCAGGTGGTGCCCATGGACTTCCAACAGGCCGCCAGTTGGTACCGCAAGGCGACCGAGGGGGGACACGCCGGGGCTCAGTATGCCCTGGGCAGCATGTATCAGAGCGGGCGCGGTGTGCCCCAGTACTATCACCAAGCGGCCGCCCTGTTCACCAAGGCGGCCGAACAGGGGCATGCCATGGCCCAGTTCTCCCTGGCGACCCTGTATCAACAGGGGCATGGGGTGCCCCAGGACAGCCAGCAGGCCTATGTCTGGAGTTCCTTGGCCGTCGCGGCCGGCTGTAACCGAGCCGAGGCCGAAGCCCTGCGGGACAGCATGGCGCGGGTCATGTCGCCGGCCCAGCTGGTGGAGGCACAGCAGGAGGCGGCCTCCTTCTACGAGCGGCAGGCGGTGTCCTAGTCCAACGCTAAAAAAAAGGCGGAACCCTCGGGTTCCGCCTTTTTTATGCCTGTCTGACGTCAGCTGGCCAGCAGCACCCGCGCCGTCTTGGGGGGTATGGTGAGCTGGATTTCCCCTTTGACCACTTCGAACTTGTCCCGATTCTCCGGATCCGTGAAGCGGGTGGCCAGGCTGCCGGTCTGCCAGATGGGCAGTATCATGGTGCGGGCCTTCTCCGGGTGACGGTTCAGGGCGGTGATCACCACGTCGCTCTCCAGGGTCCGGGCAAAGACGAAGCTGTGCTCGCCAGCGTACAGGGTATGGATGTCGCCACGCCGCAGTGCCGGGTGGGTCTTGCGCAGGCGGATCATGCGGCGGTAGTGGTCGTGCAGCAGGTGATTCCACTCGGTGCTTTCCCAGGGGAAGCAGCGACGACAATCGGGATCCCGGCCACCCTCCAGGCCGATTTCATCGCCGTAATAGACGCAGGGCACCCCGGCGTAGGTGAACAGCAGAGTGACCGCCGCCCGCATCAGGGCCTGATCCCCGTCCAGCAGGGTGAGGAAGCGGGCCGTGTCGTGGCTGTCCAGCAGGTTGAACTGGGCCAGCTGGTTGGCGTGGGGCAGTCCGGCCCTGGCCTGACGCAGCCAGAGGTCCAGCTCGGCGGCATTGATGCGCACCGGCTGGTAGGCGATGTCCTGCCCGGCCAGGAAGGCGCGCAGGGGGTGGGCGAAGCCATAGTAGTTCATGGCGCCGTCTTCCTGCTCGCCCTGCAGCCACTGGGTGGCTTCGAAGAAGTGCTCGCCCAGCAGATAGGCTTCGGGATTCTCCTGCTTCACCACCTTGCGGATTTCCCTCACGTGGTGGGCATTGTTGGCCGCGGTGCCCCGCTCCCCCAGCATGTGGATGACATCAAAGCGCCAGCCGTCGATCTGGTAGGGGGGGCGCAGCCAGTGGCGCAGTATGGCGTCGTCGGCACGGTAGACTCTGTCCTGCACCGCCGTCGACGCGAAGTCCAGCTTGGGCAGGGTCATACAGCCTTTCCAGGCCACATAGCTGCCGCCGGCATCGAAGGTGTAGCAGCTTCTGTGGGGGGACTCGGGATCGGCATAGGCGCCCTGCTGGCCATAGCGGTCAAACCAGGGATGTTGATCCGAGGTGTGATCCACCACGGCATCCAGCACGATACGCATGCCGCGCTGGTGCAGGCTGTCGATGAGTTCCGCCAGCTGGCCGTTGCTGCCCAGGTGGGGATCCACCTGGTAGTAGTCCACCGTATCGTACTTGTGATTGCTGGGGGAGGTGAACACAGGGTTCAGGTACAGGGCGGTGATCCCCAGCGACTGCAGGTAATAGAGCCGGCTCTGTAGCCCGGCCAGATCGCCGCCGTAAAACTCGGTGGCGCCGGTCTGGCCATGTGCGGACACGGGGGCGCCCCAGGCCTTGGCGATGACAGGATGCTGACCGTCGCCATATTGGTACTCGTCATCGGTGACGCTGATGCTGGGATCCCCGTTGCAGAAGCGGTCGGGAAAGATTTGGTAGAACACCTGATCCTGTACCCAGAGGGGCGGGCGGCACCTGTGGTGTAACCGAAAATGGACCGCCCGGGTCGGCATGCGCGGGGTGACGCCGGCCCCATGCAGCCACCACTGCCGATCACCACTCACTATCTTGAACAGATACAGGCTCGACTCCTGCTCGCGCGGCAGGGGCAGCTCGCCACGCCAGATGGCCAACTGACCATGCTGCCCGGTGAGACGCATGGGCAGCAGGGCCTCTTCATTATCCGGTTCGTGGCGCAGCCAGATTTCGTCCACCTGCGTGTCCTTGTGACAGAACAGGGTGAGGCTGGCGCCTGCGGGGCCCAGCTTGAACCAGGGCGCCACCTGGGGGTGGAAGAAATAGGGGGTCGACATCGGCGTCTTACTCAGTTGGTCAGCATGGCGGCCAGGGCATTGCCCTGTTGGTGCAGATCTTCCAGCCGATCCGCCAGATTCTGGGGTTCGATCCCCAGATGGCGGGCCAGGGGCGTGGGGAAGCGGGCCACGATGACATGGGCCGGCACGCCGGCATTCCAGGCAAAGGAGACGAACATGGCCAGGCGGATCAGCACGGCTTCCGGGCTCACGGGGTCATGTTCCAAGGGGTCAAGCTGCTGGGCGATGGCCAGCACAAAGCTTTCCGACAGATTCCAGCGGCGGGCCAGTTCGGCACCAACTTGGCTGTAGTCAAAGCCCAGCATCTCGCGCTGTGCATCGATGCGGCTGCTGCCCTTATTAATGGCAAGGTTGATGAGTTCGGCCTCATCCGGCAGGGCAGATTGGATCAACAGCTCACCAATATTGTGCAACAAGGCACAAGTAAAGGCCGTTTCTGGTTCAATTTGCTTGCACTCGGCGGCCAGGGCACGGGCTATGGTGGCGGTTTGGAAGGTATCGACCCAAAATTTGTTGCGGTCGAAGTTCGCCGGGGTCTTGAAGCTGGTCATGATGCTGGAGGCCACCACCAGGGAGCGCAGGCGATTGAAGCCCAGGCGGATCACCGCCTGCTCGATGGAGGTCACCTCGTTGCCGCGACGGTAGGCGGCGGAGTTGGCCATCTTCAGCACCTTGGCGCTGATGACCTGGTCCATGGCAATCTTCTGGGCAATGAGGTCGATGCGGGCATTCTCATCGGAAAAACTCTGCATCAGCTCATGCAACAGCTGGGGAATGACGGGAAGTTGCTTGATCTTGCTAAACAGCTGATCCATGGACATGGGGCCAAGCCTCTGCGCAGGTTAAGTGCAGTAATTTTGCCATAAGCCGGTCTGGTATGCGTAAAAAAATCCGCGCTGCTGTCTGGCTTCTGCGGAGTGGATCCGTCTTGGCAACTGGGTGAGGTGGGGCGTTTTTTATCCAGGAAAAGTGCATGGTGAAGAGCGGGGGGCTGGGGGGCGCCGATCAGGGCGCTAACCCTGCTGGCACAAGGGTTACAGAGGTATTGCCTTCCGGCTGGCAGCAGCATTTTTCTTGAATACAATTGCAAATAATCAAAATATAATGCGCCTGAAGTCATCTGATTTGGTCAGTCACGACTGTTTATGCGTTGCTGCTAATGGGCATGCTTATTGCTTGAGCAGGTTAACCCGACGCGCTGGGTTTACTTACATGGGTCAGCGGGCGAGACCTGGATTCCGCCGGCTGCAAACTTAATGTCAAGTCAAGGAGACACAGATGTCATTTGTGAAAGGAATGTTTAGTGCGACCCTGGTGGCGGCCATGACCATGGGGAGTGCCATGGCTCAGGAAGAGAAGGTGCTGCATGTCTATAACTGGAGCGACTACATCGCCGAGGACACGGTAGCCAACTTTGAGAAGGCCACCGGCATCAAGGTCGTCTATGACGTGTTTGATAGCAACGAGGTGCTGGAGGCCAAGTTGCTGGCGGGCAATACCGGTTTCGATCTGGTGGTCCCCAGCTCCGACTTCCTGGCACGCCAGATCCAGGCCGGTGTCTTCATGACCCTGGACAAGAGCAAGTTGCCCAACCTGAAAAACATGGATCCGGTGGCCATGAAGCTGTTGGCGGAAAAGGATCCTGACAACGCCCACTCCATCCCCTACCTGGGCGGCACCACCGGCATCGGCTTCAATCCCAAGAAGGTGGCCGAAGTCATGGGCCCGGACTTCAAGATGGACAGCTGGGATGCGGTGCTCAAGCCGGAAAACCTGGCCAAGCTGAACAAGTGCGGCGTCTCCTTCCTGAATGCTCCCACCGAAATCTTTGCCACCGTGCTGCACTACATGGGCAAGGAGGCCAACAGCCTGGATCCCAAGGATTATCAGGAAGCCGGCAAGCTGCTGGGCAGCCTGCGTCCCTACATCACCTATTTCCACTCTTCTCAGTACATCAACGATCTGGCCAATGGTGACATCTGCGTGGCCATCGGCTGGTCCGGCGATGTGATGCAGGCCGCGGCCCGTGCCGAGGAAGCCAACAACGGGGTGGCCGTGGACTATGTCATTCCGAAGGAAGGGGCACTGATGTTCTACGACATGCTGGCCATTCCTGCCGATGCCCAGCATCCGGACAATGCCCTGGCCTTCATCAACTACCTGATGGAGCCGGACGTGATCGCCAAGGTCTCCAACTACGTCTCCTACGCCAGTGCCAACCAGGCGTCCCTGCCGCTGGTAGACGAAGCCCTGCGCAACAATCCCAACATCTATCCCACCGCGGAGATGATGCCGCACATGTTCGCCCTCAAGGTGCTGCCGCCCAAGGTAAACCGCGTCGTCACCCGCGAATGGACCAAGGTGAAGACAGGCAAGTAAGCCAATTAATTAAACATCGACAGGGGCGCGCAGGCGCCCCTTGATTGTGTGAATGGAGAGATCATGGCCGCAGTATCGCAAGTTAAGCCGCGAGTGAATGTCGCAGCCGCAGAACCCAAACCCTTGCTGGAAATCCGCAATGTCACCAAGAGTTTCGACGGTGCCTTGGCGGTGGACGATGTCAGCCTGACCATCAACCGGGGAGAAATCTTCGCCCTGTTGGGGGCGTCCGGCTGTGGCAAGTCCACCCTGCTGCGCATGCTGGCAGGGTTCGAGACCCCCACCAAGGGGCAAATCATTCTGGATGGGCAGGACCTGTCCGAGGTGCCGCCCTACAAGCGCCCCATCAACATGATGTTCCAGTCCTACGCCCTGTTCCCCCACATGACGGTGGAGCAGAACATCGCCTTCGGTCTCAAGCAGGATCGCCTGTCCAAGGAAGATATCGCCGAGCGGGTGGGCGAGATGCTGGATCTGGTGCACATGAAGGCCTTCGCCCAGCGCAAGCCGCACCAGCTCTCCGGTGGCCAGCGCCAGCGGGTGGCCCTGGCCCGTTCCCTGGCCAAGCGCCCCAAGCTGCTGCTGCTGGACGAACCCATGGGGGCGCTGGACAAGAAGCTGCGGGAGAAGATGCAGCTGGAAGTGGTGGATATCCTGGAGCGCGTGGGGGTGACCTGCGTGATGGTGACCCACGATCAGGAAGAGGCCATGACCATGGCCGGCCGCATCGCCATCATGGATCGCGGTGAGTTTGTGCAGATCGGTGGGCCGGAAGACATCTACGAACACCCCAACTGCCGGTTGAGCGCCGAGTTCATCGGTTCGGTGAACATCTTCGAAGGGGTGCTGATAGAAAGTGGTGCCGATTATGCCGTCATTCAGTGCGACGACCTGGCCCACCCGCTGCACGTCAACCACGCCCCCCTGGTGGCTGAAGGTTTGCAGCTGATGGTGGCCTTGCGCCCGGAGAAGATATACATCAGCGAGACAGCACCGTCTGACCATCTGAACTTTGTGCGTGGCAAGGTGGAGAACATCGCCTACATGGGCGACATCTCCGTCTACCACGTGCGTTTGCCGAACGACAAACTGGTGATCGCCACCCTGCCCAACGTTGACCGGTTCCGCAAGGGCCTGCCCACCTGGGACGACGAGGTGATTTTGACCTGGGATCCTGACTCTTGCGTGGTGTTGACCATATGATGCTTTCCGACTCTCGTGCTTTGCCGCCGTGGCGCCGCTGGCTGCCGGCCGGCCGTCACTTTGTGATTTTCTTTCCCTATGCCTGGATGCTGCTGTTCTTCCTGGTGCCCTTCCTGATCATTCTCAAGATCAGCCTGGCCGAAACCCAGGTCGCCATCCCGCCCTATACGGCCTTGATGGAATATGCCGACCAGAAGCTGCACTTTGTCCTGAACCTGGGGAATTATCTCTACCTGTTCGAGGACGAGATGTATGCCGACTCCTACCTGCAGTCCCTGCGGGTGGCTGGTATCTCCACCATACTGTGCCTGCTGGTGGGCTATCCCATCGCCTGGTCCATCGTCCACTCCAAGTCTTCGGTGCGTAACGTGCTGTTGATGCTGGTGGTGTTGCCCAGTTGGACCTCGTTCCTCATCCGGGTGTATGCCTGGATCGGCATCCTGAAGAACAACGGTCTGCTGAACAACTTCCTCATCTGGCTGGGGGTGATAAACGAGCCTATCACCTTGTTGCACACCGATCTGGCGGTATACATCGGCATCATCTACGCCTATCTGCCGTTCATGATACTGCCGCTGTATACCGCCCTGATGCGGGTGGACTACTCCCTGATGGAGGCCGCCTCGGATCTGGGTGCCCGGCCCTGGAAGAGCTTCTTCACCGTGCTGATCCCCCTGACCAAGAGCGGCATCATCGCCGGCTCCATGTTGGTGTTCATTCCGGCGGTGGGCGAGTTCGTCATCCCGGAATTGCTGGGTGGCCCGGATTCCCTGCTGATCGGCCGGGTGCTGTGGCAGGAGTTCTTCAACAACCGCGACTGGCCGGTGGCGTCCGCCGTGGCGACCGTCATGTTGCTGTTGCTGATGGTGCCCATCATCTGGTTCTACGCCTACCAGCGTCGTGAAATGGAGAAGAAAGCATGACTCCCATCCCAGAGAGCAAGTCCAAGTGGCGTCTGCTGATCCTGGCCCTGGGCCTGACGTTCCTCTACGCCCCTATCCTGATCCTCATCATCTACTCGTTCAACGAGTCCAAGCTGGTGACGGTCTGGTCCGGCTTCTCCATCAAGTGGTACTTCGAGCTGTTCCGCGACAAGCAGATGATGGACGGTGTGGTGCTGAGTCTGACCATAGGGGTGCTGAGCGCCTCAATGGCGGTGGTGGTGGGCACCCTGGCGGCCTTTGTGCTGACCCGGGTGAACCGCTTCCGGGGTGAGACGGGCTTTGCCTTTCTCATCACGGCGCCCATGGTGCTGCCGGACGTCATCATAGGTCTCTCCCTGCTGCTGCTGTTTGTCTCCATGGCCAACACCTTCGGCTGGCCGGCCCAGCGCGGCGCCCTGACCATCTGGTTGGCCCATGTGACCCTGACTGCCGCCTATGTCACCGTCATCATCCGCTCGCGGTTGCAGGAGCTGGACATCTCCATCGAGGAGGCGGCCCAGGATCTAGGGGCCACGCCCTTCAAGGTGTTTTTCCTCATCACACTGCCGCTCATCGCCCCGGCCATCGGTGCCGGCTGGCTGCTGGGCTTCACCCTCTCCCTGGATGACCTGGTGATCACCAGCTTCGTTTCCGGTCCCAATGCCTCCACCCTGCCCATGGTGGTGTTCTCCAGCGTGCGGTTGGGGCTTAGCCCCAAGATCAACGCCCTGGCGACCATCATCATACTGGTGGTATCCATTGCGACCTTCATCGCCTGGTGGACCATGTCCAAGGCCGAGAAGCGGCGCAAGGCGGAGATCGCCATGAACAGCGCCAAGCCGGCCTGATCGGCAGCCATAACGGAACGGCCACCCTAGGGGTGGCCGTTTTTTTGCGCGCCTGCCGATTACAGCGGCTTGTGCCAGTCGTCGGCCGCCTGGCTGAAGCCTTCGGCGGCCAGGAAGGGCACCAGGCTGGCCTTGGCCTCGGTGGACCGCCCGGTCAGGCTCAGCCTGGCGCAGGTGCTGCCATGCTGCCGTTGCCACACCAGGGTCTGGGCCAGCAGATAGTGGCCGACGCCCCGGCGACGGGTCAGATCCCGCACCGCCAGGTAGGCAAGTTGTTCCTCTTGGCTCACCGCCAACCCCACCACCCGGTCGTTGAAGATGGCCAGATGCCGGTGGCCGGCGGGCAGGCTATTGGGGGTCAGGCCATCGGCGGCCAGCAGCTTGTTCAGGCTGTCCTGCCACTGGGGCAGGACCTGGGGATCGTGATGAATGGTCAGGCGCATACTGCACTCCTTTGTGTCATTTGGGCGCCAGTGTAGCACCGGATCGCCCCATGGTATGCTGGTGGCCCCAACCCAGAGGACGCTTGATGGAATGTCGTACCGGCTGTGCCGCCTGTTGTATCGCCCCCAGCATCAGCTCACCCATTCCCGGCATGCCGGCTGGCAAGCCTGCCGGGGTGCCCTGTGTGCAGCTGGATGAAGCCTTGGGGTGCAAGCTGTTCGGCCTGCCGTCGCGTCCGGCGGTGTGCGGCGGCTTTCCGGCGCTGGAGGATGTGTGTGGCGACAGCCGCGAGGAGGCCCTGTGGCTCATCGGCGAGCTGGAGCGGCTGACTACTTGAGCCAGCGACTGGGGTTGACCGGCTGGCCCTGCTGCCGGATCTCGAAGTAAAGCCCGGCGCTGTCCTGGCCGCCGCTGCGGCCCACCAGGGCTATGGTCTCGCCTGCCTGGATGCTGTCGCCCGCCATCTTCAACAGGGACTGGTTGCTGCCATACAGGCTGAGGTAGCCATGGCCGTGGTCGATGACCAGCACGTTGCCGAAGCCTTCCAACCAGTCGGCATAGACCACATCCCCGGCGGCAATGGCCTTCACCGGGCTGCCTTCGGCGGCGCCGATCAGTATGCCTTTCCAGGTCACCTGGCCGGTGCGCGGGCTGCCAAACTGGCGTAACAACCGGCCGCGGACGGGCCAGGGCAGCTGACCGCGCAGCTTGCCCAACCCCTTGTGGGCATTGCTGGCCAGGCGGGCCTCTTCCTTGGCCTGGGCGGCGGCCTCGGATTCCCCCTTGGCCTTGGCCTTGGCCCGGGCGCGGGCCAGGGCTTCTTCCCGCTGCCGTTTGCGTTCGGCCTCCAGCTTGCGGCGGGCCGCCTCGATCTGCTGCTGCATCTTCTTCTCGGCCTGCTGCAGGTGCCCCAGCTGCTGCTGATCTTCCTGCAGGGACTGCTTCAAGGCGGTGAGGGTGGTTTCCCGCTGGCTGAACTTGTCCGCCAGGGCGCTGTGATCCTGCTCCTGGCCTTTCACCAGGGCGGCCAGCCGCTCGCTGGCCCGGCGGGTCTGCTGCCGGTTTTGCTCCAGGGCGGCCTGGGTCTGCTGGGTCTTGGCTATCACCGCCAGGCGGGCCTGGTTGAGGTAGCCGTAGTAGTCCAGTGCCCGGCCCATGCTGGTAGGGTCCTGCTGGTTGAGCAGCAGCTTGAGGGTGTCGTGGTGGCCAAAGCGGTAGGCCTGTTCCAGCTGGCCGGCCAGCAGGGCTTCCTGCTGCTGCAGCTCACGGGTCAGGGTCTGGCTCTGGCGGTTGAGTTCATTGAGCTCGTGGCGGGTCTGCTGGAGCTTCTGCTGGGTGCCGTTGAGGCGGCGGGCCAGCTGGGAGATGGCCTGTTCATCGGCCTTGAGCTGATGGTGCAGGCTCTTGATATCCTGCTGTTGCTGGCGGATATCCTGCTGTTTCTGGGCGATCTGCTGCTGAACCGCCTTGAGTTCCTTGGCCGGCTCGGCGCCGACAGACGCCCAGAAAAAGACCGCGCCGGTCAAGAGACCGACGCGGATCCAGTGGTGTGCTGATGGTTTGATTGCCCGCATGGGGCAAAATTATTTCAGAACCATCAGGGGCTTGCCAGTCATTTCCGCCGGAACTTCCATGCCCATCAGGGTCAGCATGGTGGGGGCCAGATCGGACAGCTTGCCGCCTTCCACCGCAGTGGCGGAACGGCCGAAGTAGATCAGGGGCACCGGCAGGTTGGTGTGGGCGGTGTGAGCCTGACCGGTTTCTTCGTTCATCATCTTCTCGGCGTTGCCGTGGTCGGCGGTGATCAGGCACTCGCCACCCACTTCCTTCAGGGCCTCGATGACGCGACCGACGCAGGTGTCGACGGCTTCACAGGCCTTGACGGCCGCATCGAACATGCCGGTGTGACCCACCATGTCGCCGTTGGGGTAGTTACAGATGATGACATCGTACTTGCCGCCCTTGATGGCGCCCACCAGCTTGTCGGTCAGCTCGCCTGAGCTCATTTCCGGTTGCAGGTCATAGGTGGCGACCTTGGGGCTGGCGATCAGTTCGCGATCTTCGCCGGGGAAGCAGGTCTCTTCACCACCGTTGAAGAAGAAGGTGACGTGGGCGTACTTCTCGGTTTCGGAGATGCGCAGCTGGGTCTTGTCGTGCTTGGCCAGCCATTCGCCCAGGGTGTTGACCAGGGCGGTGGGCGGGTAGGCGCAGCTGGCCTTGATGTCGGCGGCGTACTCGGTCAGCATCACGTAGTCGGACAGCTTGGGCTGCTTGGCACGGGTGAAACCGGTGAAGTCGGCATCCACGAAGGAACGGGTGATCTCCCGGGCGCGGTCGGCACGGAAGTTCATGAAGATCAGGGCGTCGCCGTCGTTCAGGGTGGCGGCTTCGGCACCCACCACGCTGGCCTTGACGAATTCGTCGTTCTCGCCGCGCTCGTAGGCGGCGGCCAGGGCTTCGCTGCCGGTGGCGTAGTTGGCGAAGGCGCTCTTGCCTTCGGTGATCAGCTCGTAAGCTTCCTGGACGCGATCCCAGCGGTTGTCACGGTCCATGGCGAAGTAGCGACCCACCATGGAGGCCAGGCGGCCCTTGCCCAGCTTGGCGAACAGGGCATCGAAGCGTTCGATGGCAACCTGGGCGCAACGCGGGGCCACGTCACGGCCATCCAGGAAGGCGTGCAGGTAGATCTGCTCGGCACCCCGTTGGGCGGCCAGCTCTACCATGGCGGCGATGTGGTCTTCGTGGCTGTGTACGCCACCTTCAGACAGCAGGCCCATGATGTGGACGGCCTTGCCGTTGCTCACGGCGCCATCGACGGCCTTGCACAGGGCGGCATTCTTGAAGAAGTCGCCGTCGCGGATTTCCTTGGTGACGCGGGTCAGTTCCTGGTAGACCACGCGGCCGGCGCCGATGTTGACGTGACCCACTTCGGAGTTACCCATCTGACCATCGGGCAGACCCACGTCCATGCCGGAACCGGAGATCAGGGTGCTGGCGTAATTCTTGGTGAGACCATCGAGGACCGGGGTGTTGGCGGCGGCAACGGCATTGAACTCTTTCTTGGTGCTGTAACCCCAACCATCCATGATGATCAGGACCAACGGCTTCTTGGCGGCGGTAGACATACGGCTACGTCCTCTTGACTTTGGTTAAATAGGGAATGCGACTAATGCGTAATATTACAACATCTGCCGAATTAGTCACCTGATCCCGGCGGTGAATCCCATCCCGGGCCGTGAAGTGGCTCTCGCTGTGGCGGGTGTGGAGCTGCCATTCTGCGGGCGGGGCGGTATACTGCGGCGGAAGTTTCCTACCGGATCTGAGCCATCATGCAAGAGTACATTGATTTTATTGTGAGAAATCCCCTGCTGGCCGCGGCTTGGCTGGGGCTGCTGGTCGCCCTCATCTACGCCACCATCAAGTCCAAGTTCTCCCCGGTCAAGGCGGTGACCAGTCAGGGGGCCACCCTGCTCATCAATCGCCAGCAGGCGGTGGTGGTGGATGTGCGCAATCAGGACGAGTATGACAAGGGGCACATCGCGGGCTCCCATCACGTTCCTGTGAGCCAGATCGATGGAAATAACCTGACCGTCATTGAAAAGTTCAAAGCGAACCCCATCATAGTCGTGTGTGAATCCGGCATGCGGGCGGGCCCGGCCGCGGCCAAGCTGAGCAAGGCGGGATTCCAGCAGGTATTTTTGTTGCGTGGTGGTCTGGCGGATTGGCGCACAGAGAACATGCCACTGACTAAGAAGCGCTAATTTGGAGCGCACCTCGGATCCACAAGATCCCCTTTTCACAAGGAATTTAAGCAAATGACTGAAGCTGCCAACAACGCCAAGCAACCCGAGTTCCAGATCCAGCGCGTCTACATCAAGGATGTCTCCTTCGAAGCACCCTCCACCCCCAAGATCTTCCAGAAAGAGTGGCAGCCGGAGATCAAGCTGGACATGGATACCAAGACCACAGTGCTGGCCGAAGACATCTATGAAGTGGTGCTGACCCTGACCGTCACCTGCACCCTGGGCGACGAGACCGCCTTCCTGTGTGAAGTGAAGCAGGCCGGTATCTTCACCGCCGCCCACCTGGATCCGCAGCACCTGGCCCACTGCCTGGGTTCCTACTGCCCGAACATCCTGTTCCCCTACGCCCGGGAAACCGTGTCCGGCCTGGTGAGCAAGGGTTCCTTCCCGCAGCTGAACCTGGCGCCGGTGAACTTCGATGCCCTGTTTGCCGCGCACATGGCCAAGCTGGAAGCGGAACAAGGCGCGGAAGCCTGATATGTCGCAAGACATCCAGTTGACTGTCCTGGGGGCGGGGTCTTATGGCACCGCCCTTGCCATTTCATTGGCACGCAAAGGCTATCGCATCCTGCTGTGGGGCCACGAGGCGGCGCACATGGCGGCCTTGCAGCAGGCCCGTTGCAACGAGCAGTTTCTGCCGGGGGTGCCCTTCCCGGACACCCTGGAGCTGACCTCGGATCTGGCGGTGGCGGCCTCGGCCTGCCGTACCCTGCTGGTGGTGGTTCCCAGCCATGTATTTGGCCAGGTCCTGTCCCAGGCCCGGCCCCATCTGCAGGACGGTGCCCGGGTAGCCTGGGCCACCAAGGGGCTGGAGCCGGACAGCGGTCGCCTGCTGCAGGAGGTGGCGCGGGAGGCCCTGGGGCCTGAGGTGCCCTTGGCGGTGGTGTCGGGGCCGACCTTTGCGGCGGAGCTGGCCGCCGGTCTGCCCACCGCCATCTCGGTGGCGGCCACCGAGGAGGCGTTTGCCGAGGAGCTCTCCGAGCTGATGCATTGCGGCAAGTCGTTCCGCGTCTACACCAATGCCGACTTCGTCGGCCTGCAGCTGGGCGGCGCTGTGAAGAACGTCATCGCCATCGGTGCCGGCCTGTCGGACGGCCTGGGCTTTGGCGCCAATGCCCGCACGGCGCTGATCACCCGGGGTCTGGTGGAGATGCAGCGGCTTGGCGTGTCGCTTGGGGCCGATCCCAAGACCTTCATGGGCATGGCCGGGCTGGGGGATCTGGTGCTGACCTGCACCGACAACCAGTCCCGCAACCGGCGCTTCGGCCTGGCCCTGGGGGCCGGCAAGAGCACGGAGCAGGCCATGACCGAGATTGGCCAGGTGGTGGAAGGCTACCGCAACACCCGGGAGGTCCACCTGCTGGCGGCGCGTCAGGGGGTGGAGATGCCCATCTGCGAGCAGATCTATGCGATCCTCTACCAGGGTAAGCCGCCCAAGGAGGCGGCCCTGGCCCTGCTGGGTCGGAACAAGAAGGACGAGTAGCCTCGTCCGTGCTGCAAAACAAACGCCCCGCATCTGCGGGGCGTTTCGTTGGTGCCGGCTCAGTAGAAGGAGTGGTCGCCCCGCTGGTGTTCGGTGGCATCCTTCACCCCCGCCAGCTCGCCGGGGAACAGCTCCAGCAGCTGCTTCTCGATCCCTTCCTTCAGGGTCACATCCACCATGGAGCAGCCGTTGCAACCGCCGCCAAATTGCAGGATGGCGTAGTTGTCCTCGGTGATCTCCACCAGGGTCACCTTGCCGCCGTGGCCGGCCAGTGAGGGGTTGACCTGGGACTGGATGACATATTCCACCCGCTCGATCAGTGGTGCGTCGTCGTCCACCTTGCGCATCTTGGCATTGGGGGCCTTGAGGGTCAGCTGGGAACCCAGGTTGTCCACCACGAAGTCGATCTGGGCATCTTCCAGGTAGGGCGCGCTCAGTGGATCCACCAGGGCATCGAAGCCGCTGAAGGGCAGGTGAATGTCCTCCGGCTCCACCGCATCCGCCGGGCAATAGGAGACACCGCATTCGGCGCTCGGCGTGCCGGGATTCATCACGAACACCCGTATGTTGGTGCCCTCGGGTTGCTTCTCCAGCAGTTTGTTGAAATGGGCCTGGGCGCTCTCGGAGATACTGATCATCTGCTGCCTCGCTGTTGAATCCTGAGTAAAGCGGTCGGATTTATCATACCCCGTCACCGGCGGGCTGGATAGTCCTGCTTGGGGTGGATCAGGGCCCGACTCACAGCCCACACCTCGATGCGTTCCACCCCACTGTGACGCAGCAGGCGGCACAGGAGTGTCGCCGTGGTGCCTGTGGTGACCACGTCATCCACCAGGGCCACATGGCGGTAGTGATGAGGACCCAGGGCAAAGGCGCCCTTGAGATTGCGCCGGCGCTCGGCCTGGCTCAGGCGGGCCTGGGGGCGGGTGGTGCGCACCCGCCGTAACAGATGAGGGTCCAGGGGCAGGCCGGTATGGCGGCGTATGGTCCGGCACAGGGCCTCGGCCTGGTTGAAGCCGCGGCGCCAGCGTCGCCACCAGTGCAGCGGGACCGGCAGCAGCACCTCCGGCAGGGGTTCATGGGGCAGGTGGCGGGCCATCAGCTCCCCCAACAGGCTGGCCATCAGGTATTCCCCCTGGTACTTGAGCCGCTGGATCAGGGCGGGGTAGGGAAAGGCATAATCCCCCAGCACCGCCAGGCGATCCCAGGCGGGGGGATGCCGTAGGCAGCGGCCACAGACCCCCTCGGCCGGCTCGGGCAAGGGATGACCACAGGTGGGGCAGGGGTTATTCAATCTGGGCAGATCGGCCTCGCAGTGCTGGCACAACAAGGGCCGGCCATCGGCGGGCTGATGGCAGAGCAGGCAGAGGCCCTGGGGCGGCCAGTGGCTGAGGGCTTGGCGTAGGGTTTCTAGCATGGAGGACCTCGGTGTCATGGTCCACCCAGTGTAGGCAGGCCAAAAAAAGGGCGCCAATAGGCGCCCAAGTTTGAGGTCTGATTTCGATTAGTAGTTGTATGCACGTTCGCCGTGAGAGGTCAGGTCCAGACCCTCGCGTTCGGCTTCCACCGGGACGCGCAGGCCGAGGATCTTGTCCACCAGGAAGAAACCGATAACGGAGACCACACCAGACCAGACGATGGTGGTCAGCACGCCGATGGCCTGGATCTTCACCTGTTCGGCAATGGAGTAATCCACGATGGCGCTGTTGGTGACATAGTCCCACAGACCAGAGCCACCCAGATCCGGTGAGGCAAACACACCGGTGAGCAGGGCACCCAGGATACCGCCCACCCCGTGCACGCCGAAGACGTCCAGGGAGTCATCCACGTTCAGCAGACGCTTGAGACCATGAACCCCCCACAGGCAAACGACACCGGCCAGCGCACCGATCACCAGGGCACCCACCAGACCGACGAAGCCGCAGGCCGGGGTGATGGCCACCAGGCCGGCTACCGCACCAGAGATGCCGCCCAGCAGGGAGGGCTTACCCTTGAGGCCCCATTCGGCCATCATCCACGCAATGGCAGCCATGGCGGTGGCAGCCCAGGTGTTCACCAGGGCCAGGGCGGCGACGCCGTTGGCTTCCAGAGAGGAGCCGGCGTTGAAGCCAAACCAACCTACCCACAGCAGGCAGGCGCCGATCATGGACATGGTCAGGCTGTGGGGGGCCATGATGTCACGGCCAAAGCCCACACGCTTGCCCACGAAGTAGGCGCCCACCAGACCGGCGACGGCGGCGTTGATGTGCACGACTGTACCGCCGGCGAAGTCCAGGGCACCGTGCTGGAACAGCCAGCCTGCGGTGGCATTGGCTGCATCGGCTGCGGCAGCATCGGTATAGGCATCAGGACCGGCCCAGTACCACACCATGTGCGCCATGGGGGTGTAGGAGAAGGTGAACCAGATGACGATGAACAGCAGCACGGCGGAGAAGCGCACGCGCTCGGCAAAGGCCCCCAGGATCAGGGCACAGGTAATGGCCGCGAAGGCGCCCTGGAACACCACATAGATGTATTCGGAGATGCCGACGCCCTTGCTGAAGGTGGCCGCAAGGGAGTCTGGCGTGATACCGGCCAGGAAGGCCTTGTCGAAGCTACCGAAGAAGGCATTGCCCTCGGTGAACGCCAGGCTATAGCCGTAGACTACCCACAGCACTGTGGCCACGCAGAACACCATGAAGACCTGCATCAGTACGGAGAGCATGTTCTTGGTACGGACCAGGCCACCGTAGAAGAGTGCCAGACCGGGCACCGTCATCAGGATAACCAGAGCGGACGCCACGATCAGCCAGGCGTTGTCGCCCTTATCCAGGCTGATGACGGGGGCCGCGGCCTCGTCTGCCCAGGCCAGGCCGCTGATGCCGAATAGCCCCAACAGGGTAAGCAGAGAAAACAAGCGTTTCATCGAAATGATCTCCAAAGGTATTTAGGGCTCCTGACGGTCCAACTTGTCAGGAGGTGTGACGCAACTTTAGGTCTGCAAGCGCAGGATCTATGCCAAGTTTTTTACGGTAAAATTAGCTGGAAAACTGGGGGGTGTCTGGAAACCTGGCTCAAAATAGTGCGTTTTGCGCACCAATTTGTGACTTTGCGCCCCTCTCTGCACCAGGATGGAAATGCGCCTCATCTGGGGGCATGGGTCGGCAATCTGTGGGAGGAGTTGGCATGAGGATAGGGGTGACCCGGCTGGGGGCCGGGCCGGATCTGGTGATGGTGCATGGCTGGGGGATGAATCGCCATGTCTGGGAGCCGGTGGCTTCGGCGTTGGCGGCCCATTTTCGCTTGCACCTGTTGGACTTACCCGGCCATGGGGCGTCGGATTGGGATGCGGCGCAGCCTTACAGCCTGGATGCCCTGGTGGAAGCGCTGCTGAGCGAGGCACCGAGTCGGGCCAACTGGTTGGGTTGGTCACTGGGGGGATTGGTGGCGACCCAGATGGCCTGGCGTCATCCCGAGCGGGTCAGCCGCCTTCTCCAGGTGGCCAGCTCGCCTTGCTTTGTGGCGCGGGACGGTTGGCCCGGGCTCCAGCCCGAGGTGCTGGCGGGCTTTCATCGTCAGTTGGAGCAGAATAGCGTCCGCACCCTGGAGCGCTTTCTGGCGATCCAGGCCATGGGCAGTGAGACGGTGAAGGAGGATGCCCGCCGGCTCAAGGCCTTGCTGACGGCGGCGCCCCTGCCGCAAGCGGCGGCACTGGCTGGGGGCTTGGATCTGTTGCAGCACACCGACCAGCGGACTCTCTGGTCCGAACTGACCCTGCCCTGTGTGCGGTTGTATGGCAGGTTGGACTCGCTTGTGCCGCATGCCGCCATCCCGCTGATCACGGCGCTGCGTCCGGACAGTGGGTGCCACCTGTTCGCGAAGGCATCCCATGCCCCCTTCTTGTCCCATCCGGAGGCCTTCGTAGCACAAATTGTCCAAGCTATCGGTTAAAAAAGCGACCGGCGACTTTTCTCGCGCCTGGGGATGGTTGATAATTAGGCAGTCAGATAACACAGGAGCGCTCTATGCAAATTGATTCCGCCATGAGTTATGGCCTGCAGGGACTGGGCCGCGCCCAGCAGCAGGTGGAGCAGGGCAGCCGTGAGATCGCCTCCTTGCCTGTGCAATCCGAGTCCTCCCAGTCCAAGGATCTGACCCAGTCGGTCATGACCCTGCAGCAGGGACAGAACGAGGCTCAGGCGTCGGCCCGGGTGGTGAAGAGTGCCGATGACATGATGGGTACCCTGATCGACATCCGCGTCTAGCCATGAACATCAGCCCGACCTATCCCAACCTGGTGCCCATCGCGCTGCAGCCGAGTACCGAATCGGCGCAGCGGGATAACCAGGTGCGCGAGCGGATCCCGGCCTTGCCTCAGGGTGAGGCCTCCGCACGCGAGTCCCAGGTCGGCTCAGAGAAAGAGAAGTTCCGCAGCCAGGAAGGGCGCAACACCAGTTACGACACGCGTCTGACCGGCCAAGCCGGCAGCACGGCCGATGGCACCTTTGCCGTGGAAGGAAAACCCGAGCAACAAGGTCAGAACACGGGCCAGCAGGGGGCATCACGGCAGGGTGACGAGGGCCGCCAGCAACGGCAGGAGGCCAGTCAGGATCAGCGGGATCTGGCAGAATTCAAGGATCGTGACCAGGAGGTGCGCGATCATGAACAGGCCCATCAGCGGGCCGGTGGCCAGTATGCCAGCAGTCCCACCTATAGCGTGACGCGCGGTCCGGATGGCAACAGCTATGCCATCGGCGGCGAGGTGCAGATCGATGTCTCCCCCGTACCGGGCGATCCCCAGGGCACCATTCGCAAGATGCAGCAGGTGCGCTCCGCCGCCTTGGCGCCGGCGGAACCCTCCAGCCAGGACAGGGCGGTGGCGGCCCGCACCCAGCAGCTGGAGGCCCAGGCCCGTGCCGAGCTGATGGAGCAGAGCCGGCAGCTGAGCCTGGATCTGGGCAATCAGGCGGGGGATACCCCCAGCGCGTCAGGCTCTGACGTGTCGGCGGCCACCAGCGCCGAGGCCGGTACCGTCAGCCAACCCGCCACGCCGCGAAGCAATCCCTTTGGCGATGGGGTGAGTCAGGCCTCCCTCTCCCTGATGAGCCAACGCAATCAGGTCATCGCCCAGCGCTATGACAGCGCCTGGCAGGGGACGGCAAGCGCCACCGTCAGCCGCTATGCCTGAGGCGTGAGCCGGTCGGGTCAGTTCCCATCAGCACATCGAACATCAAAGAGAAGCCGGGCTTAAGCCCGGCTTCAGGTTTTGTGCTGGATGGCTTCGAGGGGTTAGCGGCGCTTGGCCTTGGCGAAGGCGTCGGCAAAGGCGTTGTTCGGCGCAGGCGCCGCCTCCTTGCCGTGGCGCGGTTGGTTTGCGCGAGGGGTATTTTTTGCCGCTGGCTTGCTGTCGGGGCGCGCCTCGCCACGGGGGGCGGCATCGGTGAGGCGCATGGTCAGGGCGATGCGCTTGCGGGGCTTGTCCACCTCCAGCACCTTTACCTTGACGATGTCGCCGGCCTTCACCACGTCCCGGGGATCCTTGATGAAGCGGTCGGTCAGGGCCGAGATGTGCACCAGACCGTCCTGGTGCACGCCTATGTCCACGAAGGCGCCGAAGTTGGTGACGTTGGTGACCACCCCTTCTAGCACCATGTCCGGCTGCAGGTCGTTGAGGGTCTCCACCCCCTCGCGGAAGGTGGCGGTCTTGAACTCGGGGCGGGGATCCCGGCCCGGCTTCTCCAGCTCCTTGAGGATGTCGGTGACCGTGGGCAGGCCGAAGCGCTCATCGGTGAACTCCTTGGCTCGGATCTGCTTGAGCCGCTGGGCGTTGCCGATGAGTTCCCCGGCGCCGCAGTCGTTGGCGGCCAGCATCTTCTGCACCAGGGGATAGGCCTCCGGATGCACCGAGGAGGCATCCAGCGGGTTGTCGCCTTCACGAATGCGCAGAAAGCCCGCGCACTGCTCGAAGGCCTTGGGCCCCAGGCGACTGACCTTGAGCAGTTGCTGGCGGTTGGCGAAGGCGCCCTGGGCGTCGCGAAACGCCACTATGTTCTGCGCCAGGCTCTTGTTGAGGCCGGAGACCCGGCTCAGCAGGGGGACGGAGGCGGTGTTGAGATCCACCCCCACGGCATTCACGCAGTCCTCCACCACGGCCTCGAGCCGCTGGGCCAGCTGGCTCTGGCTGACGTCGTGCTGATACTGGCCGACACCGATACTCTTGGGCTCGATCTTCACCAGCTCCGCCAGGGGATCCTGCAGCCGCCGGGCGATGGAGACGGCGCCGCGCAAGGAGACATCCAGCTCCGGAAACTCCAGGGCCGCCAGCTCGGAGGCGGAGTAGACGGAGGCGCCGGCCTCGCTCACCACCACCTTCTGGCAGCGCACCGCCGGGTACGCGCCAAACAGCTCGCTCACCAGCCGGTCGGTCTCCCGGGAGGCGGTGCCGTTACCGATGCTGATGAGTTCCACCTGGTGGCGCTCACACAGCTTGGCCAGGGTCGCCAGGCTGGCGGCCACCTGACGCTTGGGTTCGAAGGGGTAGATGGTGGCTGTGTCCACCAGCTTGCCGGTGGCATCCACCACCGCCACCTTGACCCCGGTGCGGATGCCGGGATCCAGCCCCATGGTGCAGCGCATGCCGGCGGGGGCGGCCATCAGCAGATCCTGGAGGTTGCTGGCAAACACCCGGATGGCTTCGGCCTCGGCGGCCTCCCGCAGCTGGCCGATGAGTTCGGTCTCCATCTGCAGGGCCAGCTTGATCTTCCAGGTCCAGCTCACCACGGATTGCAGCCAGGCATCGGCGGGGCGGCCCGCCAGCTGCAGCCCCAGCGCCTGGACGATCAGCCCTTCGCAGGGGTGGCGTTCCCACTCCCCGGGCAGGGTCAGGGAGAGGCTCAGCACCCCTTCGTTGCGCCCTCGCAGCATGGCCAGGGCCCGGTGGCTGGGCACCTTGTGCAGGGGCTCATCATGCTCGAAGTAGTCGCTGAACTTGGCGCCCTCCTGCTCCTTGCCGGCCACCAGCCGGGCCTGGACTATGCCCTGAGACCAGAGCCGCTCCCGCAGGGCGGCCAGCACGGGCGCCTGCTCGGCGAAGCGTTCCATCAGGATGTAGCGGGCGCCGTCCAGCGCCGCCTTGCTGTCGGTGATCTGCTGCTCGGGATTGAGATAGGCCAGGGCCGTCTGCTGGGGATCCAGATTGGGATCGGCCAGCAGCGCCTGCGCCAAGGGTTCCAGCCCTGCCTCTATGGCGATCTGCCCCTTGGTGCGGCGCTTGGGCCGGTAGGGCAGGTAGAGATCCTCCAGGGCCGTCTTGGTGTCGGCGGCCAGCAGGGCGGCCTTGAGCTCGGCGGTCAGTTTGCCCTGTTCTTCCACCGAGTGGAGGATCACGCCACGGCGATCTTCGAGTTCGCGCAGGTAGCCCAGGCGCTGCTCCAGTTGGCGCAGCTGGGTGTCATCCAGGCCGCCGGTGATCTCCTTGCGGTAACGGGCGATGAAGGGCACGGTGGCCCCCTCATCCAACAGACGGGTGGCGGCCTCCACCTGGGCGGCGGAGGCGTTGAGTTCGCTGGCAATCAGCTGACTGATAGAAGGCATGGTTCTCGCTCTAACTGGGGGGAACGTCGGCGGCGTTGCCCCTTGCCCCACAAAGGGGCGGAATTCGGTCAGCCGGAACATACCAGAAAACGGGCGAGCAATTGAGTCGTTTACACCTGTCTATTTCGCCAATGGCCAGCCGACATGCCCTGGGGCATGCCGGTGGGTTTACACAGCTAGCGACCGTAGCGCAGGGTCAGGCTGGTCTGGGCCAGCTCATTGCCGTGCAGCATGAAGCCCACCAGGGCCGGCATGCTGGTGGATGGCAGGTCCAGCTTGTCCACCTTGAGGGCATGCAGGGTGAAGCGGTAATGGTGGGGGGGGGCACCCACAGGCGGACAGGCGCCGCCGAAACCGGGTTGGCCGTAGTCGGTCAGACTCTGCACCGCCCCGGCGGGCAGTCCCTGGCCCTCGGGGGTGATGCCCGCCGGCAGGCCTGTGCTGTCGGCCGGCAGGTTGAAGACTACCCAGTGCCACCAGCCGCTGCCGGTGGGGGCATCCGGGTCATAGACGGTCAGCGCCAGGCTGCGGGTGCCGGCGGGCACCTCCTGCCAGTGCAGGGCCGGGGACTGGTTGCCGCCCTGGCAGCCAAAGCCGTTGTAGACCTGGGCCAGGGGCAGGCTGGCGCCTTCCGGCAGACCCGGGCTGGTGAGGGTGAAGGCGGCGCTGGCCTGGCCGCTCAGCAGGGCTCCCAGGGTGAGGGCAAGCAGAGAAGGGGATCGCATGGGCACTCCTTAATTGTCGGGCATGATTGCCGGTGACATCAGTGTGGGCGTTTTGCGGTCTGTTTGCTGTCGTCAAACGGTCAGAGTCTATCGTGCCCCGGTCAGCCGACGGCCGGGACCGGGGCCAGATCCCGACTGTGGCGCAACTGGCTGGGGCTGACGCCAAAGCGCTGGCGAAACTTCTGACTGAAGTGGGAGGCGGAGACGAAGCCGCACTCCAGGGCGATCTGGGTCAGGGGACTCTGATCCCTCATCACCCGATCCATGGCGGCACTGAGCCGCTGTTCCGTCAGCAGGTTGGCGAAGCCTTGGCTGCCTTCCTGGCGCAGGGCACGGCGCATGCTGGACTCGCTGAGCCCCAGCCGCTGGGCCAGCTCGTTGGCCTGCCAGGGACGGGCCAGATCGGCCTGCAACAGCAGCTGGATCCGCTGGCTCAGGGTCAATGGCTTCAGATTGAACAGGGGGCTGGCGAGCCCGGCCTCCGCCAGCCCCAGCAGGACGCCTTGCCAGGCATGTTCCAGGCGGGCCAGCCCCAAGGGGCCGCTAAACGATTGTGAGTTCAGCAGCGGGGTGAGCTGGGTTACCAGGGCGGGGGGACAGGGGAACACAGGGTCCGGCTGCCACTGGCCGGGCAGGGTATCGCCATAGCGTTGCAAGAAGCGTTCGGTCCAGGCCCGGGGCGGGCTGAACACCTCTGCCTGATAGCATCCGCCGGGCGAGGGCAGGTTTTCCATCTCCCGGGCCTCACCGGTTGGCAGACAGAGGCAGTGATCCGCCGGGCAGACCAGGGGCTGGCCATGGGCATGGATCAACTTGGTGCCCTGGCGCACCCACACCAGCAGGGGTGCCAGAATGGGCACGCGGTGGATCTGCTGGCGGGCGCGGGCCAGATACTGGCTGTGCAAGGGTGGCCTGTCCATGGGGCTCTCGGCTCCTGGGTCAGCGGCTCTGCTGCGGACGGGACGCGATCGTGTCGTGTGGCGTCGGGCTCATCAGGGCGCTGGCGTGGGTTTGCGGCAGCCTGGAGTGCACCAGGGCATACCCGAATGAACTGGAAAATACCACAAAATAGCCCAGGGATTCGGTGGCTTCCTCGACGATGTTTTTCACCCCGCGGACAAACTGCTCTCCCATAAGGGCGTGCCAAAGGACGCCCATGCCCATCAGCCGACTGAACACCAGCACTATGGCCATGCCGATCACCAGGCCACTCCAGGCGCGACTGTCCATCACCTCTGCCAGCGGCGCCAGCACAGTCCCCGGGTGGGCGCGGGCGGCCAACAGGCTGGCTGCCGCCAGCAACAGCGCCGGGATAACCCAGAAACCATGATGGATCTGATCGAAGAAGGCATCGGATTCGCGGATCAACAGGCAGCCAAAGAAACCGGCCATCAGGAGATAGCATCCCCGCTGGGCCGGCCTGTGCCAGGCGCACCAGCCAAACAGGAAGACGATGCCACCCAGCATGGCGGACTGGGCACCCTCGGTGAGGGAGCGCTCACCCAGGTCGTTGTGCAGCACCAGTATGTCGGTGAGGACCAGGCCGGCGACCAGGGCCAGCCCCAGGGCGGTGAGGAAAAAGCTCAGTAAGCCCGCCTGCAGGCGAGCGAGAGTCAGTTTATTCATCTTGTTAAACCACAGCAAAAGAGCCAGAAAAGAGAGAAGACCAGAGCTTGTCGGGAGGCAGCGCTCTGGCAACCAGGCGCCATCTGTTCCTAGATGACTTGATGAAGGCAGTTCCGTTAAGCAGCGGGCGCGTTGGTCCACGCCGACGTGAAGGGTGTCACATTTTTGTCAAGATTGCATGGTTTGGCGCTGATTCAGCCGCGTAAGGGGGCGAGCTGCTGGTGCAGGTGCTGGCTCATGATGGCCAGAAACGCCAACAGGCCCAGGTAATAGCAGCCGTACTGCAGCTTCTGCTCCAGGCTGGCCCGGTAGTAACTGGCCGGCTGGGCCAGCCGACCGCGCAGCAGGCCCCATACCTGGGGGGCGGCCAGCACGGCCACCAGCAGCAACAGGGGGCTGGGGCGGTAGAAAAACAGCGCCACCAGCACAGGGATCCCCACCAGCCAGAGCTTGGGGGAGAGGATGGCGACGATGCGCCCGCCATCGAAGGGGGTGAGGGGGATCAGGTTGAACAGGTTGAGCAGGCAGCCCATGTAGGCCAGGGCCAGCCAGAGGTTGCCGCCGCCATGCCGTCCCAGGTAGTAGCAACCCATGGCCCCCAGGGTGCCCAGCAACGGGCCGGCCAGGGCCACCCAGGCTTCCGTCTCCACCGACATGGGCTGGGTCTTGAGTTCGATCCAGGCGCCGACGAAGGGGATGAAGGTGGGGGCGCCCACCGCCAGGCCCCGCTGGCGGGCGGCCAGGTAGTGACCCAGCTCGTGAACCAGCAGCAGACCGACGAAGCCGACGGCAAAGGCCCAGCCGAACAGCTGGGCATAGATCACCACCGACAGCAGCATGCTGCCCAGGGTCACCAGCAGGGGACCCAGCTTGCCGGCGCTGACCAGCAGCAGTAACGCCTTGAGCATGGCGCCTCCTTAGCCTTTGCGCTTGCGCCGCCGGCCTAGCAGGCCACCCATGGCGGCCAGGCCGATGAGCAGCAGCTTGGCGTATTTGGCCAGCATGGCGGCGGCCAGGGCGAAGAAGCCCAGCTTCTTGGCGGCGACGCCGGCCACCAAGGCCGCCAGGCCATATTCCGCCACCTGATCGCTGCCCGCCTGAAAATCGTCATAGCGCTTGCCGGGTTGGAAGGTCAACTGCGCCATCAGGGCCGCGGTCACCGGCTTCAAACGGTTCACGTTGTCCGTATCTGTGATCAGATTGAGGCCAAGATAGCCCTCCCGGCCCAGGGCCAGGGTCTTGTAGTTGATGGTGTAGTTACGCTGCTGACTGCCCTTGTCCCGGGCGGTGGCGGACCAGCGCAGCTGGTGGTTGCCGGCGCTGTAAACCGGCACCTCGGCCCAGCCCAACACCTCCAGCTCGGGGATGCCCCGCTGACGGCGCTCCTGGTTGGCCGCTTCTGTGCCTTCTTTGAGGCTGTTGAGCATCTCGTCCGGATCCCAGGCCTTGGCATCATCATCCCGGATATAGCCCACCGGCTCGAAACTCAGCAGCATCATCCAGGCCTCCTGGTCGCTGATCGGCAGCACCATGCCCTGCAGGCTGTCGTTGTAGTGGCCGTTGATGGCCTGCATCAGGTGGCGGGTCTCCTCCGCCGGCACATAGACCATGGCCGCCGGCAGCTGGAGGCTGGCCTGATCGGCCAGGGTCAGGGTGCGGGGGCCGAGCTGACTGGCGGCCATGGCGGCTTGCCGGGCGCTGACAAACTCCTCCTGAGCCTGCTCCTGGCTCAGGGCCCAGAGGGGGGCACTCAGCAGCAGACCAAGCAGCGCCAGCAGGGGGCGCAGGGCGGACAGAAGGGGCACGAACAATTCTCCTTGTTCTTGAAACTGGGGGGCCTTTCCTGGCGTCGGGCGAGTCTACGGTGACCTGGGTTGCCTGTCCGTGACACAACTGTCGTTTCTGGTGGCTTGGCGACGGGGTAGGTGAGAAAACGCCGATAAGAATCAGCACTTTTCCTTGATTAATCCGTGGGGGATTTGTGCCATACTGCTAGGGCCGGAACGCGTCCAGGCAAGCATTAAGCAAAGGGAGTGAATCATGAACAAGTATCAAGCTTTGTTGGGTACAGTGGTTTTGGGTTCCACCCTGTTGGCCGGTTGTGCCAACACGGATCAGCTGCAAGCTGATGTGCAGAGCCTCAATACCAAGGTGGATCAGTTGACCAGCGACGTGGCTGCCATCAAGCAGTCCCAGGCCCAGACGGCCAGTGACGTGCAGGAGGCCAAGAGTGAGGCCATGCGCGCCAACCAGCGTCTGGACAACATGGCCACCACCTACAAGAAGTAAGCCGGTCTGGCTGACGAGCGGCGCCCCGGGGCGCCGCTTTTGTTTGGGCGTTTGCCGGCGTGACGGCTAGTTCCAGCCGATCACCACCGGCATGCCGCTGCGCTCCAGCAGTGCCTGATCCACCGTATCCAGATCCGTGTAGGGGAAGTTGATGAACTCCCGCACCTGGCTGGAGAGCACCAGGGGGGCGCCATCGCCGTCGTACTCCTCCTGAGTGCGGGAGAGGGGCTGATGCACCTCCATCCAGCGGCGGCCATCGGGCTCTTGCGAGACCAGCACCGGCTGGTTGATCACTCGCACCGGCGTGCCGACCGGCACCATGTTGTAGAGCGCTTCTATGTCGGGGGCGCGCAGACGGATGCAGCCGGCGCTCACCCGCAGGCCGACACCAAAATTCTTGTTGGTGCCGTGGATCAGGTACTCACCGTGGCCGTAGGCCATGCGCATGGCGAACTTGCCCAGGGGGTTGTCCGGCCCGGCCTCCACCCGTTCCGGCAGGGGATCGCCCTGGGCCAGGTGTTCGGCCCGGATGCTGGCGGGGGGGATCCAGACCGGATCCGGCTGCTTGCTGAGGATGCGGGTCTCCATCTCCGGAGTCTCCCGGCCCACCCGGCCGATGCCGATGGGGTAGACGTACACCTTGTCCTCCCCCTCGGGGAAGTAATAGAGCCGCAGCTCCGCCAGGTTGATGACGATGCCCTTGCGGGGCACGTCCGGCAGCAGCAGCTGGCTGGGAATGGTCAGGGTGCGTCCGGGGCGGGGCAGGAAGGGATCCACCCCTGGGTTGGCGGCCAGCATGGCATAGAGGCCGACCTGGAACTGGGCCGCCAGCTCCTCCAGGGAGCCGCCGTTGTCCGGCACCTCCACGTGCATGGGACTGCCGATGAGACGGCCCTCGCCCAGGGAATAGACGGCCGCCTGCACGGCGGAACAGCCCAGCAGCCCGATGAGGCACAAGAGGCGGAGGGACGGCCGGCGAATGGACGGCAGGCGAATAGACAGCAACATGGTGTGATACTCCTTCAATGCCACTGCGATTGTTAGCAAAATCCCATCCCAATGCCAAGGCCCTGACCGCCTAGGATTTTTGGGTATGATAGCGTCTTACGATGTCCCAGCCCGGAGCCCGCCATGTTCACCGTCTATCACGCCAACCACTTGGAGGTGCACAAGGCCCTGCTGGCGGCGCTGATCCGGCGCGCGCCCCTGAGCGATCCCTTTGCCGCCGAGCAGATACTGGTACAGAGCCCCGGCATGGCCCAGTGGCTGCGCCAGGCACTGGCCCAGGAGTTCGGCGTGGCGGCCCAGCTGGCCTTTCCCCTGCCCTCTACCTTCATCTGGCAGATGTTCAGCCTGGTGCTACCCCAGGTGCCCGAGCTGAACCCCTATACCAAGGGTGCCATGGCCTGGCGGCTGATGACCCTGCTGCCGCAGCAGCTGGCGGATCCCAGCTTCGCCCCCCTGGCCCACTACCTGGCGGAGGATCCGGATCAGCGCAAGGGCTACCAGCTGAGCCAGCGCATCGCCGACGTTTTCGACCAATACCTAGTCTACCGGCCGGACTGGATCGCCGACTGGGAGCAGGGCGGCGAGCTGGGGGCCGAGGCCCAGCCCTGGCAGCCCAGACTGTGGCGCGCCCTGGTGACCGCCACCGAGCAGCAGGCCGACCACCTCCACAGAGCCAACCTGTTCGAGGCATTTATCCGCCGGCTGGAACAGCCCGAGCCACCGGCAGGCTTGCCCAAGCGGCTGTTTATCTTCGGCATCAATGCCCTGCCGCCCAACTACCTGCAGGCGCTGCGGGCCCTGGGCCGGCACATGGACGTCCACCTGATGCAGGGCAACCCCTGCCGCTTTTACTGGGGGGATCTGCTGGAGCGCTGGCGCATCGACGGCCGGCTGTTCCAGCAGCTGCTGGAACGGCGCCGCGCCCATATCCTGGCCAACCTGGAGCAGGAGGCGGGCCAGCGTCCGCTGTTCGCCAGCCAGGGGGAGCTGGAGGCCCTGTTCAATGCCGCCGACGAGCTGGCGGACGGCCACCCCCTGCTGGTCTCCTGGGGCAAGCAGGGGCGGGATCATCAGGCCCTGCTGGCGGATCTCGAGCCCCGGGAGTGCGAGGCTTTCGCCGATATCGAGCCCAGCGGCCTGCTGCAGCGGCTGCAGGCGGACATGCTGGATCTGCTGGATCGCAGCCGGCCTGAGGCCGAGCCCTTCTGTTTGTTGCCGGAGGATGACTCCCTGCAGGTGCGGGGCTGCCACAGCCCCATGCGGGAGGTGGAGGTGCTGCACGACGCCCTGCTGGCCATGCTGGCGGCCGACGCCACCCTGCAGCCCAGGGATATCCTGGTGATGGTGGCGGACATCAACGTCTACAGCCCCTTCATCCAGGCGGTGTTCGGCGCCGCCCAGGGCAGCCGCTGGCTGCCGTTTGCCATCTCGGATCGCTCGGCCCAGCAGGAGAGCCCGCTGCTGCAGAGCCTGCTGACCCTGCTGCGACTGCCCCAGCTGCGCTGCTCGGCTCCCGAGCTGCTCTCCCTGCTGGCGGTGCCCGCCATCCAGGCGGCCCTGGGGCTGGACGAGGCGGCGCTGGCCGCCCTGCAGGTCTGGGTGCAGGAGGCCGGGGTGCGCTGGGGGCTTGACGAGACCGACGGTGCGCGCTTCGAGCTGAGCCGGATGCCGGGCAACACCTGGCAGCACGGCCTGGAGCGCATGCTGCTGGGCTTTGCCATGGCCGGCGCCGATCCCCTGGCGGACATCAGCCCCTACGGCGAGGTGGAGGGGCAGGACGGCGTGCTGCTGGGCCAGCTGGCGCTGTTTGTCGAACGGCTGCGCCGGCTGCGGGATGGCTTGCCCGAACCCCGCAGCCTCACCGCCTGGCGTGAGCTGGTGGATGATCTGCTGCTGGCCTTCTATGCCCCCGATGAGGCGGGGGAGGAGGAGCTGGCCCAGGTGCGCCAGGCCCTGGCGGAGCTGGCGCGCCAGCAGGCGGAGGTGGGTTTCGACGGGCCCCTGTCGTTGGCGGTGATCCAGGACTACCTCACCGAGGCCCTGGCGGGACGGCGCTCCAGCGGCGGCTTCCTGGCAGGGCGCATCAACTTCTGCACCCTGATGCCCATGCGCTCCATCCCCTTCAAGGTGATCGGCCTGCTGGGGATGAACGACGGCGTCTACCCGCGCAGCGTGCCGCCCCTGGGCTTCGATCTCATGGCCCAGGCGCCGCGTCGCGGCGATCGCTCCCGGCGGGAGGATGACCGCTACCTGTTCCTGGAGGCCCTGCTGGCCGCCGAGCAGAGGCTGTATGTCTCCTACGTGGATCGCAGCAGCCAGGACAACCAGCCCAGGGAGCCCTCGGTGCTGCTGGCGGAATTGCTGGATTACTGCCAGCAGAGCTGCTGCCTGCCGGACGGCAGCCGGGAACCCAAGGATCTGTGGCGGCGCCTGGTGCGCCAGGAGGCCCTAGTGCCCTACGATCCGCGCTATTTCGACCCGGCGGCCCCCGTCTCGTTTGCCGCCGACTGGTGCCCGCCGGCGGACCTGACGCCTGCCGCGCCCTTTATCGGTGATCCTCTGCCGCTGCCGACCGAGTTGCTGGCCGACGGCCTGCTGGAGCTCTCCGATCTGCTGCGCTTTGCGCAAAATCCGGTGGCCAACTTCTTTCAGCGCAGCCTGCGGGTGCGCTTCGATGCCGGCGTGGCGGAGCCGGAGCAGGACGAACCCTTCGCCGCCGATGCCCTGACCAGCTACCAGCTGCGCCAGCAGTTGCTGGCGGCCAGCCTCGCGGGTCAGCAGGCCAGCCTCAGCCAGCGGCTGCGCCATAGCGGCCTGCTGCCCACCGGCGCCCTGGGGGATCTGCTGCTCGACGAGCAGGTCAACGGGATCCAACCCCTGCTGCAGGCGCTGGAAACGGCGCGCGCCGCCCCGGCCCGCCGTCTGCCGCTGGACCTGAGCCTTAACGTCCGCTTGCCCGATGGCAGCGAGCGGCGGCTCAGCCTGCAGGGCCAGCTGCCGGATTGTCACGGCGGCGCCCTGGTGCGCTATCGCGCCGGGGAGTTCAAGCCGGTGCAGCTGGTGCGGGCCTGGCTGGAGCACCTGTGCCTGTGTGCCGCCTATCCCCCCGCTGACACCTTGCTGCTGGGCATCAAGGGGCACTATCGCCTGCAGCCCTTGGCCGCCGAGGCGGCAAAGGCGCAGCTGTCTGCCTGGCTGGCGGCCTGGCTGCAGGGGCTGACCGAGCCCTTGCCCCTGCTGTGGGCCACCTGTTTCGTCAGTCAGGACGAAAAAGCCCAGGCGGATCTGTTCGCCGCCCGGGAGCGGCAGTTTGTCGGCAGCGAGTATGTGCGGGGCGACAGTCTGGATCCTTACGTGGCCCGGGCCTTCCCGGCATGGGACGAGGCGCTGCATCAGGCGCTGGATGCGTGGGATCGGCGCCTGCTGGCCCCCCTGTATGACCATCTGGAGGTCTGCTGATGAGCCGCATTCTCGACATTACCGGCTTTCCGTTGCGCCAGGCCCGGCTCATCGAGGCCAGCGCCGGCACCGGCAAGACCTACACCATCACGGGGCTCTACCTGCGGCTGCTGCTGGGGCGCGATGGCCCCGAGGACTTCGGCCTGCCCCTGACGGTGGACAAGATCCTGGTGGTGACCTTCACCGAGGCCGCCACCGCCGAGCTGCGGGGCCGCATCCTGGCCCGCATCCGCGCGGCCCGCAAGGCGTTCGACAGCGGCGATGCCCAGGGCGACGAGCTTATCGCCGCGCTGCTGGCCGGCAGCCCGGATTTGGCCCAGGAGGCCCGCCGCCTACTGGTGGCGGAGCGGCAGATGGATGAGGCGGCCATCTTCACCATTCACGGCTTCTGCCAGCGGATGCTGCGGCACAACGCCTTCGAGTCTGGCGCCCTGTTCGAGACCGAGTTTGTCGGCGACGACCAGCGGCTGCGCTTCGAGGCGGTGGCGGATTTCTGGCGTCAGCAGCTCTACGGCGCCAGCCGGGCCCAGGTGGCGGCGGTGCGGGAGTGCTGGGCGTCACCCCAGGATCTGCTGGCCGAGCTCAATCCCCAGCTGGCGACCCAGGCCCTGCACTGCAAGGTGAGCGGGCGCGACTGGCGGTTGGCCCTGGCCGACGGCCTGGCGCGCATCGACGCCTTCAAGGCCCAGTGGCGGGCCGCGGCGGCGGATCTGCCGGATGTGCTGGCGGCCTCCGGCCTCGACAAGCGCAGCTATTCCGCCCGCAACCTGCCCAACTGGCTGACCCAGGTGGGGCAGTGGGCACTCACCGACACCCAGGAGTTGAGCCTGCCGGACAACCTCTACCGCTTCGGCCAGGCCTTATTGTATGAGAAGAGCCCCAAGGGGGCGCCGCCAGTACATCCGCTGTTTGCGGCGGTGGACGCCCTGCTGGCGGACAGGCCCGACATCCGCGGCCCCCTGCTGGCCCAGGCCCTGGACGAGGTGCGCCGGCGCATGGCCCAGGTCAAGACCCAGCGCCAGCAGCTCTCCTTTGACGATCTGCTCACCGGGCTGGATCGGGCGCTGGCGGGGCCGGCCTGGGCCGGGCTGGCTGAGCGCATCCGCGAGCAGTACCCGGTGGCCATGATCGACGAATTCCAGGATACCGACCCGCTGCAGTACCGCATCTTCGCCACCCTCTACCGGGGCCGGCCGGAGTGCGGTCTCTACCTCATCGGCGATCCCAAGCAGGCCATCTACGGCTTTCGCGGCGCCGACATCTTCACCTACATGCAGGCGCGGGCCGAGGTGAGCGATCACTACACCTTGGAGACCAACTTCCGCTCCACCACAGATCTGGTGGCGGCGGTGAACGGCCTGTTCGCCCAGGCCGCCTCGCCCTTCATCTATGACCAGGCCATTCCCTTCGCCCCGGTGCGGGCCAAGGGCAAGGCCGACACCCTGAGCCTGGACGGTGCGCCTCTGCCGCCCTTGCCCTATGTGCTGGCGCCCGAGCCGCTCGCCGGCGGCGCCTATCGCCAGCAGATGGCCCGTGCCGCTGCGGCGCAGATCCATGACTGGCTGCTGGCGGCTCAGCAGGGTCGACTTACATTGGGGGATCGCCCCCTGGTGCCGGGGGACATCGCCGTGCTGGTGCGCACCGGCGGTGAGGCCGCCGAGCTGCGCCGCTGCCTCGATACCCTGGCCATCGGCTCCGTCTACCTCTCCAGCCGGGATTCGGTGTTCGCCACCGCCGAGGCCGAGGATCTGCGCCGCCTGCTCAACGCCTGCCTGCACCCGTCCGACGAAGGCTGCCTGCGCAGCGCCCTGGCCAGCCGCTTGCTGGGCTGGAGCATGGGGCAGCTGGCGGCCCTCAGCGAGGACGAGGCGCTGTGGGAGGAGACGGTGGCCCTGTTTCGCCAGTGGGGCAAGCTGTGGCAGCGCCAGGGGGTGCTGCCCATGCTGCGGCAGCTGCTGTTCCACTACCGCATCCCGGCCCAGCTGCTGCAGGCGCCGGACGGTGAGCGACGACTCACCGACCTGCTGCATCTGGGGGAATTGCTGCAACAGGCCGCCGCCACCCTGGCGGGTGAGCATGCCCTGCTGCGCTGGTTCCAGGCCCAGTGTCTGGCGCCGGACGGCAACGCCGAGGAGCAGCAGCTGCGGCTGGAGTCCGAACGTCATCTGGTGCAGGTGGTGACCATCCACAAGTCCAAGGGGCTGCAATACCCCCTGGTGCTGCTGCCCTTCATCGGCGCCTGGCGGGTGACCAGCCAAGCCAACTACCACGAGCACGGCCGGTCGGTGTGGGATCTGCAGGCGGACGAGGCGGCGCTGGAGCAGGCCGAGCAGGAGCGGCTGGCCGAGGATCTGCGGCTGCTCTACGTGGCCCTGACCCGGGGCGTCTACCTCACCTGGCTGGGGCTGGCGGAGGTCAAGGTCAAGCCCGCCGGGGCGGGCAATGCCTTCATGCATCTGCTGCCTGACGGCGCGTCGCTGGCCGAGCGGCTGGCGGCCACCAAGGTGAGTGGCCTGGTGCCTTGGGACCCCCTGCCCTGGCCGGCAGCGGGCCAGCTGAGCCGGAGTGCGGCGGCGCCCCATTGGCAGGCCCGCCAGTTTGCGCGGCGGCTGGATCGCCACTGGCAGGTGACCTCCTACTCCGCCCTGGTGGCCAACACGCCCCATGTCGGCCTGCCGGCACCGGCCCCCGAGGCGCCCCGCCTGGATGCCCTGGGTTTTCCCCGCGGCGCCCGGGCCGGCACCTTCCTGCACAGCCTGCTGGAGGGGCTGGATTTCGGTCTGCCCGCCGGGGATCTGCTGCAGGGCTGGATTGACGAGCGACTCACCGGGGTGCGGCTGGCCGCCGACTGGCAGGCCGAGCCCTGGCGGCCCGTGCTGCACGACTGGCTGCTGGAGGTGTTGGAGGCGCAGCTGCAGCCCGGGCTTAGGCTGCGGGATCTGCCCCCCCAGCGCACCCTGGCGGAGCTGGAATTCCTGCTGCCCCTGGCGCCGCTGCAGGCACCGGCCCTCAGCCGGTTGCTGGCCCAGCACGATCCCCTGAGCGCCCAGGCGCCGGCGCTGAACTTCGATGACATCCAGGGCATGCTCAAGGGCTTCATCGATCTGGTGTTCGAGCACCAGGGGCGCTTCTACGTGGTGGACTACAAGTCCAACTACCTGGGGGAGCAGCCGGAGCAGTATCAGGGCGAGGCCCTGGCCCAGGCCATGCTGGCCCACCGCTACGATCTGCAGTATCAGATCTACAGCCTGGCGCTGCACCGCTACCTGAGCACCCGGCTGGCCGATTACGACTACCAGAAGCACATGGGCGGCGTCTGCTACCTGTTCCTGCGGGGCATGCAGGCCGGGCAGGGCAGCGGCGTCTACTTCACCCGCCCCTCCCTTGAGTTCATCCAGGCGCTGGATCGCCTGTTCGCCGGAGCCGACCATGACTGAGCCGACCGCCGTTACCCTCGCTTACGAACCGGCCTTGAGCAGCCCGCAGCTGCTGGCGCCCTGGCCGGGGTTGAGAGCCATCGATCAGGCCCTGGGCCGCTTCATTCAGGATCTTAATGGCCGCTTGGGCGGTGAAGCGGATGCCCTGCTGGGCCTGTGCGCCGCCCTGGTGAGCCAGGAGCTGGGCCAGGGCCATGTCTGCCTGCCGTTAAGCCAGCTGCCGGCGCGCCTGGCCGCCAAGGCCGAGTTGCCGACGGACTGGCAGGCACGAGTGACGGACATCGAGGCCCTGTCGGCCTGGCTGCGGGCCCAGCCGGTGGTGGGGGCGGATGAGACGGCCGAGTTACCCCTGGTGCTGGCCCGCGGTCGCCTCTATCTGGCGCGCTACTTCGCCTTCGAGCAACAGCTGGTGCACTGGCTGCAGGCCGCCCAGGCGCCCCTGCCGTTGACGGTGCCAGAAGACCAGCTGGCCGCCTGGCTGGCGGACTTGTTTGCCCCCGTGCCGCAGACTGTGCTGAAAGCCTGGCGGCAGGCGCGGGGTGAAACCCCGGCGCAGGCGGTGATCCCCTTCGCCCGCCAGTGGCTGGATGTGACCGAGGGCGCCGAACTGGACTGGCTGGGTCTGACCGCACTGCTGGAGGCCCAGGATCCGGTGCGGCTCTCATCCGAGTTGCCCGCTCTGCTTCCGGCAGCCGCCTGCCTCAACTGGCAGAAGCTGGCGGTGGCCACGGCCCTCACCGGCCGCTTCACCCTCATCTCCGGCGGCCCTGGCACCGGCAAGACCACCACTGTGGCCAGGCTGCTGGCCCTGCTGCAGCGCCAGGCCCTGACGACGGGGGCGGCGCTGCGCATTCGCCTGGCGGCCCCCACCGGCAAGGCGGCGGCCCGGCTGACCGAATCCCTGGGGCGGGCCATTGATGAGTTGGCGCACGGCTGGCCCCAGGTGTGCGATGCCCTGCCGCGCCAGGCCGCCACCTTGCACCGCCTGCTGGGGGCCCTGCCCGGGCGACGGGCGTTTCGCCATGACGCCGACAACCCATTGGTGCTGGATGTGCTGGTGGTGGATGAGGCCTCCATGGTGGACCTGCCGCTGATGGCGCGCCTGCTGGCGGCGCTGCCCGAGGGCGCCCGCCTCATCTTGCTGGGGGACAAGGATCAGCTCTCCTCGGTGGAGGCGGGGGCCGTGCTGGGGGACATCTGCGGCCTGAGCCACTCTGGCATGAGTCCGGAGCAGGGGCGGTGGCTGACGCGGCTCACCGGTTACGATCTGGCCCCCTGGAGCCAGGCCGCCGGTCCGGCCCTGCGGGATCGGATCTGCCTGCTGCGCAAGAGCTGGCGCTTCGACGGCCAGTCCGGCATAGGCCGGCTGGCCCGGGCGGTGAACCTGGGCCAGGCCGCTCAGGTGGCGGCCTTGCTGGACAATCCACCGGCGGATCTGGCCCTTCATGGCGGGGAAGACCGTTTGCGTAGCCTGCTGGCGGCGGCGGTGGCGGGCTATCGCCCCTATCTGGACTGCCTGGCCCAGGGGCCTTGTGACGCCCAGCGGGCGGCCAAGGCGTTGGCCCTGTTTAACCGCTGCCGGGTGCTGTGCGCGGTGCGCGACGGCAGCTGGGGGGTGGGCCCCTTGGGGCAGGCCATCGCCCGGGCGCTGCAGCAGGCGGGTTGCCTGCAGCCGGAGGGGGACTGGTATGTGGGGCGTCCCGTGATGATCACGCAGAACGATCACGGCCTGGGGCTCTACAACGGCGACATCGGCCTCACGGCGTTTGACGGCCAGCGGCTGCGGGTCTGGTTCCAGCTGCCCGATGGCCGAGTCCACGGCTTTCTGCCCAGTCGGTTGCCACCCCACGAGAGCGCCCTGGCCATGACGGTGCACAAGTCTCAGGGCTCTGAGTTCGACCACACCCTGCTGGTGCTGCCGGACGCGCCGCTGCCGGTGCTGACCCGCGAGCTGCTCTACACCGGCATCACCCGGGCCAAGGGACGGCTGTCGCTGTTCGCCCCCCGGCCCCTGCTGCTGCAGACCCTGGGACGGCTCACCGAACGAGCCAGCGGTCTGCCCCTGGCGCTGGGGGGGGCCGGCTAGCGGTGGCGGTTCGTGTTCGCTGTGTGTTTTGGCGCCATTCGTTTGGCCAGATTCCTGTTGACAAGGCCGGGCCGGCACTCCAAGATGTTTGGACATTTAGACGTCCAAACATCTGTTTGGCATGATGCCAGACCCGGTTACAGAAGGAGCAAGGGATGAGTTTTGAGAGTGCACGCCAGGTGGAGGCGCTGAACCAGAGTCTGGCGGATTTGAATGGCCGCATCGATGTCTCCTTCGAGTTCTTCCCCCCCACCACCGAGTCCATGGAACAGACCCTGTGGAACTCCATCGAGCGCCTGCAGACCCTGTCTCCCAAGTTTGTCTCCGTCACCTATGGCGCCAACTCCGGCACCCGGGATCGCACCCACAAGGTGATCAAGGAGATCAAGGAGCGCACCGGCCTCATCGCCGCGCCGCACCTGACCTGCATCGACGCCAACCGCGACGAGCTGCGCCAGATCGCCCAGGACTACTGGGACAACGGCATCCGCCATATCGTCGCCCTGCGGGGCGACCTGCCCCAGGGCATGGCCAAGCCGGACATGTATGCCGCCGATCTGGTGGGCTTGCTGAAGGAGGTGGCCGACTTCGATATCTCGGTGGCGGCCTATCCCGAGGTGCATCCGGAGGCCAAGAGCGCCCAGGCGGATCTGCTCAACCTCAAGCGCAAGATCGACGCCGGGGCCAGCCGGGCCATCACCCAGTTCTTCTATGACGTGGAAAGTTATCTGCGCTTCCGGGATCGCTGTGCCGCCATCGGCATCGAGGCGGAAATCGTGCCGGGCATACTGCCGGTGTCCAACTACAAGACCCTGCTGAAATTTGCCGGCTTCTCCAACGTCAAGATCCCCGCCTGGCTGCACCAGCGCTTCGAGGGGATCGCCGACGACGATCAGACCACCCGCAACCTGCTGGGGGCCAGTATCGCCATCGACATGGTGCGGGTGCTCTCCCGGGAAGGGGTGAAGGACTTCCACTTCTACACCCTGAACCGCGCCGAGCTGACCTATGCCCTGTGCCACACCCTGGGGGTGCGGCCCAAGCCCAAGGCTTGAGTGCTTTCGCGTCGACCAACGCCAGCCTAGTGCTGGCGTTTTTTATGGCTGGGTCTTCGCCAGGGCCTGCCGTCCGGCGGCCAGTATGGCTTGCGAGACCTGCTGATGGACGCCGCGGGCCAGCAGCCAGCGATGCCAGTAGAGGGTGCGCTGCAACGGCGGGGCCGGCAGGCTGATGAGGGTTCCGGCCGCCAGCTGGGCCCGGATCTGCAGCTCAGGGATCAGGGCGTAGGCCACCCCGGCCAGGGCCAGATCGATGAAGGCCTCGGAGGAGCGCACCGTGTGGCAGGGATAGCCGCCGGGGGGCAGGGCGAAGTGCTGGCTCAGGTAGGAGACGTGCATGTCGTCCCTGTGGTCAAAGGCCACCGCCGGCGCCCGGCTCAGGGCCTGCAGGTGCAGGCCCTCCTCGAAGTAGCGGCGGGCGAAGGCGGGGGAGCAGATCAGTCGGTATTCCATGTCCCCCAGCAGGCTGGCCTCACAGCCCGGCAGGGGCAGGGGATGACAGCCCACGGCGCCGAACACCTCCCCCTGCCGTAGCCGTTCCACGCTGCGGGTCTCATCGTCCAGCACCAGATCCAGCGCCAACGGATGGCGGTCCAGCAGCGGGGTGAGGGCCGGCAGGAACCAGGTGGCCAGGCTGTCGGCGTTGACGGCGATGCTGATGCGCAGCGGCTCGCTGGGGGCCTCCGGGTGCAGGCGGGGCAGCAGCTCCCGCTCCAGCTGGCTGACCTGGCGATAGTGGCCCAGCAACTGCTGCCCCAGCAGGGTGGGGCTGGGCGGCGAGCTGCGCAGCAGCACCGGCTGGGCCAGCAGCTGCTCCAGCTGCTTGATGCGCTGGGAGATGGCGGGCTGGGTCAGGTGCAGGGCCCGGGCGGCCCGCTCGAAGCTCTGCTCCCGCACCACGGCATCCAGGGCCTGCAGCAGCTTGTAATCCAGGGGGAGATCCCGATTCATAAATTTCTCTTATGAAATATCAAAATCATTAGTTTTACTGAAGATACGCCAAGCCCTAGGCTGACGCCATCTGTTGTGGAGGAGTCGCCATGTCGGTTGTCATGTTGCAGGGTTTTACCCTGGGGGCCAGTCTCATCATGCCCATCGGGGCCCAGAACGCCTATGTGCTGCGCCAGGGGCTGAGGCGGGAGCGCCATCTCTGGGTGGCGGGCTTGTGCCTCTTGTGTGACTGCCTGCTGATCGCCCTGGGGGTGTTTGGCGGCGGCCAGGCCCTGGCCAGCCTGCCTTGGCTCAAGCTGACTCTGACCCTGGGGGGCAGCCTGTTTCTGCTGGTGTATGGCGGTCAGTCCCTGTGGCGTGCCTGGCGCAATGGCTCGGCCCGGCTCGATCTGCTGGGGGAGGGGGCCGGTGACAAGGCCATTTTGTTCACCACCCTGGGGGTGACGCTGCTCAACCCCCATGTGTACCTGGATACCGTCATGATACTGGGCAGCATGGCGGCCCAGTGGCCCCATGAGGCCTTGCCCGCCTTCGCCCTGGGGGCCGTGCTGGCCTCCGCCGTCTGGTTCTTCGGCCTGGCGCTGCTGGCGGCGCGGCTGGCACCCTGGCTCCGTCATCCCTTGGTGCCCCGCGGCATCGATGCCCTGGTGGGGCTCATCATGCTGGGGTTGGGGAGCCGACTGTTGTGGAGTCTGGTGGGTGGATTTTTTGCCAGATCTGCTTGAAAAATGACCTGGCATGCCTCATCTGATCTAGTGAAGGCATTTGCCTGCGTAGGTAATGGGAGGTGTTTATGGCTATCGAAAGATGGAACCCCTTCCGGGAGTTCGAAGACTGGTTCCGCGACTATCACAGAGGCTTTTTGGGCCGGCTGGACGACCGGCAGAGCCTCAGCCAGAGCGACTGGCTGCCGGCGGTGGATATCACCGAGGACGACAAGGCCTATCAGCTGCAGGTGGAGATCCCCGGCATCGCCAAGGAGGACGTCAAGCTGTCGGTGGACAACGGCATGTTGACCATCAGCGGTGAGCGGCACCAGGCCCACGAGGATCAGCACCACCACAGGACCGAGCGTTTCTATGGCCGCTTTACCCGCAGCTTCCAACTGCCGGAGGACGTGCAGGCCGAGGACATAGACGCCCGCTTCCAGGACGGCATGCTGTATGTGACGCTGGCCAAGTCTAACGTGCCGCAACCGCGTCGGGAGATCGAGATCCACTGATCGGCCGCGCACGAAAGACAAGGGGACCAAGCGGTCCCCTTTTTCAGGCCTGTCGTCTGCTCAGGCGTTGAGGGCCTGATCCAGATCCGCCAGCAGATCCTCGATGGCTTCGATGCCGATGGACAGGCGGATCATCTCCGGCTTCACTCCGGCCTTGGCTTGTTCAGCCTCGTTGAGCTGGCGGTGGGTGGTGGAGGCGGGATGGCAGGCCAGGGACTTGGCATCGCCGATGTTGACCAGCCGCTTGAAGATCTGGAGGGCGTCGTAGAAGCGCACCCCGGCGTCATAGCCCTCCTTGAGGCCGAAGGAGAGCAGGGAGGAGGGTTTGCCGCCCATGTATTTCTGCGCCAGGGCGTGGTGCGGGTGATCCGGCAGGCCGGCATAGCTGACCCAGGCCACCTTGTCATGCTGTTGCAGGTACTGGGCAATCCGCATGGCGTTCTCGGTGTGACGCTCCATGCGCAGCGCCAGGGTCTCCAGCCCCTGCAGCAGCAAGAAGGCGTTCATGGGGGCCAGCGCCGCCCCCGTGGTGCGCAACGGCACGGTACGGGCGCGGGCGATGAAGGCGGCGGGACCGAAACTCTCGGTGTAGACCACCCCGTGGTAGGAGGGCTCGGGTTGGTTCAGGCCGGGGAAGCGTGCGGCGTTGGCCACCCAGTCAAACTTGCCGGAGTCGACAATGACGCCGCCCAGGGAGTTGCCATGGCCCCCCACGTACTTGGTGATGGAGTGCACCACGATATCGGCGCCAAAGGCGATGGGCTTGCACAGTATGGGGGTGGCGACCGTGTTATCCACCATCAGGGGCACGCCCCGGGCGTGGGCTACGTCGGCCAGCCCCTGGATGTCCACTATGTTGCCCGCCGGGTTGCCGATGCTCTCGCAGTACACCACCTTGGTCTTGTCGTCGATGAGTTCGGCGATGGCGGCGGGGGAGTCATCCTTGGCGAAGCGCACCTCCACGCCGAAGCTGGGCAATTGGTGGGCGAACAGGGTGTAGGTGCCGCCATAGAGTTGCGGGGTGGAGACTATGTTGTCGCCGGCCTGGGCCAGGGTCTGGATGGCGTAGTTGATGGCGGCGCTGCCGGCCGAGACCACCAGGCCGGCGACGCCCCCCTCCAGCGCGGCCAGGCGTTGTTCCAGCACGTCGTTGGTGGGGTTCATGATCCGGGTGTAGATGTTGCCGGGCACCGCCAGGTTGAACAGATCGGCCCCGTGCTGGGCATTGTCGAACTCATAGGCGACGGTCTGGTAGATGGGCACGGCCACCGACTTGGTGATGGGGTCGCACTGGAAGCCGTGATGCAGTGCCAGGGTGGCGTCTTTCATCGTCTCGTCCTTGTGGTTTGGATGGATAGACGGCCAATCTATGCCTGCCGCCGAGGGATGTAAAGCCGAGGCCTGGCGCCAATGCGGTCCAGTGCAAAAAAAGAAAACGCTATCATGCATTTGCCGAGGATGTTAGTGAGAAAAGGATCACGGCCTGACGGGGTGGGCAGTCCGTATCATGGCGGCCAACGAAGGAAATAACGCATAAGGGTAATGCAATGAATAAGCATATTTGGCATCGTTCGGCGATTTCTGTGGCAATGGCGTTGGCGCTGGCCGCCTGTGGTGGCGGTGGTGGTTCTTCTTCTACCGATGATTCCAGCTCTACCGATGATAGCGTTTATTCGCTGACCATCAGCAGCAGCGCGAACTCCGCCGACAGCCGTATGACCTGTAACCAGGGTGCAGATGTGGCCGCCTGTGATCTGCGCATGTACCAGATCATGGTGGAGGCTTTCGTCAATGGTGACGACAGCATCAACTACAACACCGGCTATGGGCCGTCCGAGCACAAGGGCGACCTGCAGGGCATCATCGACAGCCTGGACTACATCGCCGGCACCGGCGTCAACGCCATCTGGCTGACCCCGATCTTCAACTCCTGCAAGGGTGAGACCTCGGACGCCAAGCTGGAGGCCACCGGCTACTTTGCTTGTGACTATTTCACCGTGGATCCCATGTTTGGGGACAGCGCCAAGCTCAAGGAGCTGGTGGATGCGGCCCACGACAAGGGGTTGTATGTGTTCCTGGACGGGGTGTTCGGCCATGCCAGTGGCATCGGTATCACCATGGATAATGTGCCCTCCAGTCTGAGTGGCTTGGCTGAGCCGGCAACGCTGACCTCCAGTTCATCCACTTGTACCGTCAGCAGCACCCAGACCTGCTTCGATTATGACAGCAGCGACACCCTGGCCTTCTTCAAGGCGGTGGCGGCCTACTATGTGACCGAATATGGCATCGACGGTTGGCGTCTGGACCAGGCCTATCAGGTGCCGGTCAGCGATCTGGAAGCGATCCGTGGTGCGGTGGAAACCGCCGCGGCCGCTCGTGCGGCGGATGGTGAGGAGTGGGGCACCCTGGGTTATATGGTGGGTGAGGTCTGGAGTGGCCAGGACTACATCGCCAGCAATGGCTATGGCACCAGCAGCGCCCCCGGTCTGCTCTCCAACTTCGACTTCCCTATGCACTATGGCCTGATGCAGGCCGTTGGGTCTGAGACCAGTGCCAGCAGCAACAGTGATGCATCCGCCCTGTATGCCAGCTGGAACGATGGCTCCGTCTACCCTGACTTTGCCATACCCAACCTGTTTATCGGTAACCATGACATTCCGCGGCTGGGTGATCTGCTGCAGCGCACCGGGCGTGGGGACGTGGATGAGGACGAGTACTGGCTGCGTCACAAGGCGGTGTTCAGCTTCATGGCGGCTACCTCAGGCCCCATGACCGTCTATTATGGCGACGAGATCGGTGATCAGCTGGATGGTTTCTCCACCCAGGTCAGCAGCTCCACCTGCGCCAGCCAGGGTCTGTGTGATGACCACGTGTCTCGTACCGATGGCCGAGTCCTGGGCGTGACCGAGGACAGCCTGACCACCAATGAGACCAGCCTGAAGGCCTACGTGAAGTCCCTGATGGATCTGCGGGATGACCATCCGGCCCTGGCTCAGGGCTCCCTGACCCGCATCTCAGATGATGACAACGTGTTTGTCTCCCGCAAGGACAACGGTAGCGATCAGATACTGTACCTGCTCAACACCCAGGGGACTGATGCGGTGGTGACCCTGAGCACCACGGCGCTGGGGGATGATGGTACGCTGGACAATCTGCTGGATAGCAGCGATAGCCTCAGTGCCAGCGATGGTAACTACACCATCACGGTACCGGCCTACAGTGGTGTCTTCTACCAGATCAACTAAGTCCGGTTCGTTGGATAAAAAGGCCCACCATCTGGTGGGCCTTTGCGTTTGGCCTTGTGAGATGGCTCTCTTTTGGGGTTTCAAAGGGATGTAATAAATTGTTTAACCAATGTTTTTGGGAAGCTTGTCACGGTCTGGATCCTCTGGCCACGATTATGATTCCCGGCCCCCTGCACCATGGCCCTTTCCCGCTGTGGTCATGAGGCAGGACAACTTGAACAACGCCAAATAAGATCAAAAGCGCGGCCATTGGCCGCGCTTTTTTATGGGCTTGCCGAATTAGCGGGGCAGCTGCAGGCAGGCCTCCAGTCCCCCCCCGGCCCGGTTGCACAGTTGCAGTTCGCCGCCATGCTGATGCACCAGGGTGCGGGCGATGGACAGCCCCAGTCCCACACTGCCGTCTTCGGTGTTGCGGGCGGTATCGCCGCGCACGAAGGGTTTGAACACCTGCTCCAGCTGTTCTTCCGGGATACCTGGCCCCCGATCACACACCAGGATCTGCAGGCTGCGGGCGCCGCTGGTCAGGCTGACCTCGGCGCTGCCGGCATACTTGAGGGCGTTGTCCACCAGGTTCTGTACCGCGCGGCGCAGGCTGTCCGGGTGGCAGGCATAGACCTGCTTGCCCTCCGCCTGGCAACTGACCGCCTGGCCGGCATCCTCATAATCGTCGCACAGGCTGTGCAGCAGGCTGACCAGATCCACGTCTCGGCGCGGGGTCTGCTGCTGATCCTCCCGGGCAAAGTGCAGGGTGGCTCGGATCATCTGTTCCATCTGGCCCAGGGTCTGCAACATGCGCTGCCGATCCTCGCCCTCGGGCAGGAATTCGCAACGCAGTTGCAGGCTGGTGAGGGGGGTGCGCAGATCGTGGGAGATGGCCGCCAGCATCTGAGTGCGATCCTGAACGAAGCGATCGAGGCGCGACTGCATCCGGTTAAAGGCGGCCAGGGTCTCCCGAACCTCGTCCGGTCCCGATTCGGTCAGGGGCGGCAGGCGCTCCCCGCGACCAAATTGCTCCGCCTGACGGGCCAACTGCTTCAGGGGGTGGGTGATGCGGCGGATGAGCCAGATGAGCAGCAGACCTATCAGGCCCCCCACCAGCAGGAGGCTGAGCAGGTGGCGGGGCGACCAGGCGGGCGGCTCCTTGTCCTGAAAGGTGCTGAAGATCAGCCACTGGCCATTGGCCAGCTTGATGCTGCCGTACAGGCGGGCATCCCGCAGCGCCATCACGCGACCGTGGCCGCGTTCCATCCAGGGGGGGCGCCCCTCCGGCGGCGGAGGCAGTTGGGCGGGATCCATCAGCTCGGCGCTGATGCGGATATCGGTCGGCACCTCCAAGAGGCGAGTGAGCCTGGCCTCGAAGCGGGGATCCCGCTGCGGTGGCGTCCAGGCGGACTCCTTGAGGCGCAGCATCAGGGTCTCGCTGCGGCTAGCCCGCAGGATCTGTTCACTCTGGTCCGGTGGCGCCGTATTCAGCAGGTTCACCACGGCGGCCAGCTGCAGCATGGCGTGGCGGCTGTTCACCAGGCTCAGGGTGTCGCTGCGCTCCAGGCGATAGATCTGCAGGCTAAGCAGCTGCACCAGTATCAGACCGCACAGGGTGATGAGCAGCAGTTGGGTGCTGATGTGGCGGGGTAGCCAGCGTCTAATCATGCAGCACCTCGGCGGCAAACAGGTAGCCGCCGCCCCAGATGGTCTTGATCAGCTCGGGGTTCTTGGGATCCCGCTCCAGCTTGCGCCGCAGCCGGCTCACCAGGGTGTCGATGGCCCGGTCGAAGGCCTGGGCCTCCCGGCCGCGGGCCAGATCCAGCAGTTGATCCCGGCTGAGCACCCGCTGGGGGCGTTCCACGAAGACCTTGAGCAGATCAAATTCGGCGGTGGAGAGGCTGATGGTGACCCCTCCCTCATCCACCAGCTCCCGGCGGGCCTGATCCAGGGTCCACTGGGCAAAGTGCAACTGGTGGCCGGGCTGGGGGTCGGCCAGCTCCTGGCCCTGGGTGCGGCGCAGCACGGCACGGATCCGGGCCAGCAGCTCACGGGGATTGAATGGCTTGGCCAGATAGTCGTCGGCGCCCATCTCCAGGCCGATGATCTTGTCCATCTCCTCGCCCATGGCGGTGAGCATGACGATGGGCAGGCTGGAGGTGGCGCGCACGCCGCGGCATAGGGAGAGGCCGTCCTCGCCGGGCAGCATCAGATCCAGCACCATCAGCTGGTAGCTGCCGCTCTCCAGCTGGCGCTTCATCTCCTTGCCATCCCGGGCACAGGTCACCCGGAAACCGTGGGTTTCTAAAAATCGCTTCAACAGATCGCGGATGTCGGCGTGATCATCCACCACCAGAATATGGGGAAGGCTCGGCTCCATAGGCTCCTCTCTGAACTGATGGCCTGAGTATAAAAAAGGGTGGTCGGCAAGGTATGTCAAACTGTGTCAGCGGCATGGGCTGGCATGCTTTGTGACAAAAAATCCTCGGTGAGGCGTTCCGGCACCCCGGCAGCGCGCAGGCTGGCACGTATTGCCTGTTGCAGGGCCTTCTGGCCGGTCCGCTGGCAAAGCGGCGCCAGGGATGACCAGGACTGGTATTGCCAAAGCCGGCCGACCAGCAGGCATTGGTCAAGATGCGGTAGTGTCTGCCAGTCTGCCCGGCGAACCTCGAGCCAACGCCGCAGGCTGGGCAGGGCATGATCCAGCGAGCGATGACCATGGGCGCAGTCGATCACATCCTGCCACTCCCAGCGCTGCAACGCTGGCGCCTGGCTGTGCCGCTCCAGCAGGGCCAACACCAGTGGCGGGGCCAGTACGCGCAAGGGGCCACTCAGCCAGTGGGGCAGCTGCTGCTGGAAGCGTTGATGCCAGGCGGGCAGAACCTGGCGGGCGGCGTCGGACAGGGGCTGCAGCAGCACGGCGGAGTGACTGCCGCTGGCAGCATCCCGGGACAGCCCCAGGCGCACCGGTTGCCAGCCTTCACGTCGCCAGAAGTGCAGCAGCTCGGGGGAGGCGGCAAAGGATGCCCCCAGCAGATCGTAACCTTGCTGGCGACAGTCGGCGGTGAGGGCGGCCAACAGCCGCTGGCCCAACCCCTGACGCTGACGGCTGGGATGGATGGCGATACGCATGATGCGGGCAAAGCGAAAGCCGGCCGCCTCGTCGATGCCGGCATGCGCCAACAGGGTTTGCGGCAGCAACTGGCCGCGGGGGCGGCGTTCGCCCCGGCGGATGGCACAAGCCAGTTCAGGCTCGATGGGGCCCTCGTCGCACAACAGGGCGACGCCCAGCCACTGCCGGCCCTGGCGCAGGCCATGGATGGTCAGCTCCGGGCTGTCCAGCAGGGTGCGCAGATCGCTGGGGCTGGTCTGATAGTGGGCCTGGATCAGCAGGCCAAACAGCTGACGCAGCAAGGCTTCATCCTCGGCCAGCTGGGCCTGGGTCAGCCGTTGCCATTCGATAGGCTCCTCGCTGGGTAGCGGATCCGGTTCGCTATGACCCAGCAACAGCAGGCGGTTGAGCAGGGGCTCGAGCGGATCGCCGGCATGCCAGCGTACCGGCTGGCTCAGGTGGCAGCGCTGCCAACCCGGATAATGACGCTGCAGATAGGGCTGCATGCGCAGGGCAAAGCCCTGACCCGAGCCTTCATAGCCGTGCAGCGTGGTGGCGAAGACCACGCGCGAATAGTGATGCAGCAGATCCTGCAGCAGCGGGGTGGGAATGGCCGCCGCCTCGTCGATCAGCAAGAGATCCGCCTCCGGCCGTTGCTCCAGCAGGGCATCCGGGCTGTAGAAGGCGAGCTGGCTGCTATTCCATACAATCGTCTCGCCCTGCTCGATGGCAGCGGGCAACAGGCGGTGCAACTGTACAAATACCTGGTCGGCCGCCTTGCGGGACGGCGCGCTTAACAGGATGCGATAACCGGGGCGTTGCAGCAGTTGGGCGGCCGCCAGCCCCAGCACGGTAGACTTGCCGCGCCCACGGTCCGCCTCAATCAGCAGGGGTCTATGGGCGTGGCCGCTGGCGCAGTGCAGCAGCGCCGTCAGGGCGGCCTGTTGATCATCGGTCGGTTGCAGCGCCTCGACGCGGCACCAGGGCGCCAGGGTCAGGGGCCAGGGTTCATCAGCATGCCAGCCGCTGCTCTGATCCCAGAGCCAAAGTTGAGGCTCGGCTTGCAGCAGCCGGGCTAATCGCGCCAGGAAGTGGCCCTGACAGCGTGATATCTCCTCCGGGCTGGCGACGAAGCGGCGCAGATCCGGGTCGGCAAACGACGGCCAGTTGGTTAGTGGTGGCATCATCAGGCAGAGCAGGCCGCCGGCGCGCAATGCGCCGGACACGGCGCCTAAGGCATCCGGGTGCAGGCCATCGAAGCCATTGAGCACCACATGGGGATACTCCTGCCCCAGCCAACGGGCCGGTTTATCCATGGCTTGTGGGACGAAGGGGGCCGGTGCGCTTCCCAGCCAGAGAGTGTCTGGGGGTAATAGTTCGCTCAGACGATGCTGACACCAGGCCGGCGAGCCGGTAAGCAGCAGCAGGCGACGTTCACCGCTGATGGCCAGGCGATCGCGCCAGGCAGACGGGGGAGGAGAAACCGGCATGACATTCCTATCTATAACGGATCGCTGTGGGCGCTCAGCATACGAGCAAAGCACAAGCCATCCAGGTCGGGCTTGCCTATAATGCGGCAAACTCAACGGTGATAGGAAATGACAGTGGCAAAAGTAGCGGTTTTTCTCGATCGGGATGGCGTCATCAACCAGGACACTGGCTATGTGAGTCAGGTGGATGACTTCCACTTTATCGATGGCGCCATCGAAGCGCTCCAGCTGTTGAAGAAGAAAGGCTATTGCCTGGTGGTGGTGACCAACCAGTCCGGCATCGCCCGGGGCTACTTCACCGAGGATGCGTTTATGCAGCTCACCGAGTGGATGGACTGGTCATTAGCCGATCGCGATGTGGATCTGGATGGTATCTACTATTGTCCGCATCATCCCGAGGCGACGGTCGAGGCCTACCGCCAGCAGTGCGACTGCCGCAAGCCCGCCCCCGGCATGCTGTTGGAGGCCGCCAAGCACCTTAAACTGGATATGGCTACCTCCTATCTGGTGGGAGACAAGCTTTCCGATCTGCAGGCGGGAAAGGCGGCTGGTGTGGGGCATCCCATGCTGGTAAAGAGCGGCCAGCCGTTAAGCGAGGAAGCCATAAGCCAAGCGGAGGCGATCTATGACGATCTGCTGGCCTTTGCCAAGGCGGTCCCCGCCATTTCCGGTTAATAATTCACCGGATTGTGGATATCTCTGTGAATAAGCCGTGTTTAGTCTGTGTTGTCTGATTTATAAGTGTTTTTTTGTGATTTTCGCCAAAAATCCCTTGCCAGGTTGGCCGAGGTCTCTATAATGCGCCCTCGTTGTCAGGGCACAGCCCGGCAGCAGAGGAAAGCGGCTGGCAAATAGCGCTTGACTCAAAATGGGAAGCGAGTAAGATGCGCATCCCACGATGCCGGTGAAACCGGGTCGAACCGCTCTTTAACAATTCAATTCAAGCAATCTGTGTGGGCACTCGCAGAGATTGAAGTCAATCGACAAAATTGATTTTCAATGTCTGATGAAGTGACCAAAGCGGATCGAAAGATCCAGCAACAGTTAATTCAGAATTCATTGAGCCAAAAACTTTAATTGAAGAGTTTGATCATGGCTCAGATTGAACGCTGGCGGCAGGCCTAACACATGCAAGTCGAACGGCAGCGGGGGGAAGCTTGCTTCCCCGCCGGCGAGTGGCGGACGGGTGAGTAATGCCTGGGGAGCTGCCCAATCGAGGGGGATACCAGTTGGAAACGACTGCTAATACCGCATACGCCCTGAGGGGGAAAGGTGGGGATCTTCGGACCTACCGCGATTGGATGCACCCAGGTGGGATTAGCTAGTTGGTGAGGTAACGGCTCACCAAGGCGACGATCTCTAGCTGGTCTGAGAGGATGACCAGCCACACTGGAACTGAGACACGGTCCAGACTCCTACGGGAGGCAGCAGTGGGGAATATTGCACAATGGGGGAAACCCTGATGCAGCCATGCCGCGTGTGTGAAGAAGGCCTTCGGGTTGTAAAGCACTTTCAGCAAGGAGGAAAGGGTGGGAGCTAATATCTTTCACCTGTGACGTTACTTGCAGAAGAAGCACCGGCTAACTCCGTGCCAGCAGCCGCGGTAATACGGAGGGTGCAAGCGTTAATCGGAATTACTGGGCGTAAAGCGCACGCAGGCGGTTGGATAAGTCAGATGTGAAAGCCCCGGGCTCAACCTGGGAACTGCATTTGAAACTGTCCGGCTAGAGTCTTGTAGAGGGGGGTAGAATTCCAGGTGTAGCGGTGAAATGCGTAGAGATCTGGAGGAATACCGGTGGCGAAGGCGGCCCCCTGGACAAAGACTGACGCTCAGGTGCGAAAGCGTGGGGAGCAAACAGGATTAGATACCCTGGTAGTCCACGCCGTAAACGATGTCAACTTGGAGTCTGTGCCGTATGAGCGTGGGCTCCGAAGCTAACGCGATAAGTTGACCGCCTGGGGAGTACGGCCGCAAGGTTAAAACTCAAATGAATTGACGGGGGCCCGCACAAGCGGTGGAGCATGTGGTTTAATTCGATGCAACGCGAAGAACCTTACCTAGCCTTGACATGTCTGGAATCCTGCAGAGATGCGGGAGTACCTTCGGGGATCAGAACACAGGTGCTGCATGGCTGTCGTCAGCTCGTGTCGTGAGATGTTGGGTTAAGTCCCGCAACGAGCGCAACCCTTGTCCTTTGTTGCCAGCACGTGATGGTGGGAACTCAAAGGAGACTGCCGGTGATAAACCGGAGGAAGGTGGGGATGACGTCAAGTCATCATGGCCCTTACGGCTAGGGCTACACACGTGCTACAATGGCGTATACAGAGGGCGGCAAGCTCGCGAGAGTAAGCGAATCCCAAAAAGTACGTCGTAGTCCGGATTGGAGTCTGCAACTCGACTCCATGAAGTCGGAATCGCTAGTAATCGCAAATCAGAATGTTGCGGTGAATACGTTCCCGGGCCTTGTACACACCGCCCGTCACACCATGGGAGTGGATTGCACCAGAAGTAGCTAGCTTAACCTTCGGGAGGGCGGTTACCACGGTGTGGTTCATGACTGGGGTGAAGTCGTAACAAGGTAACCGTAGGGGAACCTGCGGTTGGATCACCTCCTTATCTTGATGACGCAATGTCTGCTGAGTGACCACACAGATTGCCTGAATTGATATGTAAAGAGAGCACCCGTCGAAGTGGGTCTGTAGCTCAGGTGGTTAGAGCGCACCCCTGATAAGGGTGAGGTCGGTAGTTCGAGTCTACTCAGACCCACCACTTCTTGGGGCCATAGCTCAGCTGGGAGAGCGCCTGCTTTGCACGCAGGAGGTCTGCGGTTCGATCCCGCATGGCTCCACCATTCTCGACTGACCAAGAACGCAAACTCATATCCTGAAAAATCAGGCTATCGGTTTGATTTCTTAATGAAATCTGCTCTTTAACAATCTGGAAAGCTGATTCAAAAGTTCTAAATACTGTTACAAGTGTCTTGGAACTTCTTGGCGAAAACAAAGTTGTAACACAGTCCTTGTGTGCGACGTCGAGAGTCGAAAGACTTCTTGGGGTTGTATGGTTAAGCGACTAAGCGTACACGGTGGATGCCTAGGCAGTCAGAGGCGATGAAGGACGTGCTAACCTGCGAAAAGGGTTGGTGAGCTGGTAAGAAGCGTTATAGCCAACCATGTCCGAATGGGGAAACCCACTGAGTTTACTCAGTATCGCAACATGAATACATAGTGTTGCGAGGCGAACCGGGAGAAGTGAAACATCTCAGTACCCCGAGGAAAAGAAATCAACCGAGATTCCCTCAGTAGCGGCGAGCGAACGGGGAGCAGCCCTTAAGCGTTGATGGAGTTAGTGGAACGGTCCTGGAAAGGCCGACGATACAGGGTGATAGTCCCGTACACGAAAGCGACATCAGCGTGAAAACGAGTAGGGCGGGACACGTGATATCCTGTCTGAACATGGGGGGACCATCCTCCAAGGCTAAATACTACTGACTGACCGATAGTGAACCAGTACCGTGAGGGAAAGGCGAAAAGAACCCCTGTGAGGGGAGTGAAATAGAACCTGAAACCGTGTACGTACAAGCAGTGGGAGCCTCCTTGTGGGGTGACTGCGTACCTTTTGTATAATGGGTCAGCGAGTTACTTTCAGTGGCGAGGTTAACCGAATAGGGGAGCCGTAGGGAAACCGAGTCTTAACTGGGCGACTAGTCGCTGGGAGTAGACCCGAAACCGGGTGATCTAGCCATGGGCAGGTTGAAGGTGCCGTAACAGGTACTGGAGGACCGAACCCACTAACGTTGCAAAGTTAGGGGATGACTTGTGGCTAGGGGTGAAAGGCCAATCAAACTCGGTGATAGCTGGTTCTCCCCGAAAGCTATTTAGGTAGCGCCTCGGACGAATACTACTGGGGGTAGAGCACTGTTTGGACTAGGGGGTCATCCCGACTTACCAACTCCATGCAAACTCCGAATACCAGTAAGTACTATCCGGGAGACACACGGCGGGTGCTAACGTCCGTCGTGAAGAGGGAAACAACCCAGACCGCCGGCTAAGGTCCCAAAGTTCTGGTTAAGTGGGAAACGATGTGGGAAGGCTCAGACAGCTAGGATGTTGGCTTAGAAGCAGCCATCATTTAAAGAAAGCGTAATAGCTCACTAGTCGAGTCGGCCTGCGCGGAAGATGTAACGGGGCTCAAACCAGGCACCGAAGCCGCGGATTCAATCAATAGATTGAGTGGTAGGGGAGCGTTCTGTAAGTCTGCGAAGGTGTGTCGTAAGGCATGCTGGAGATATCAGAAGTGCGAATGCTGACGTAAGTAACGATAAAGGGGGTGAAAAGCCTCCTCGCCGGAAGACCAAGGGTTCCTGTCCAACGTTAATCGGGGCAGGGTGAGTCGGCCCCTAAGGCGAGGCTGAAAAGCGTAGTCGATGGGAAGCGGGTTAATATTCCCGTACTGGCTGTAACTGCGATGGGGGGACGGAGAAGGCTAAGCAAGCCAGGCGTTGGTTGTCCTGGTGAAAGGCGGTAGGCAGTGTATCCAGGCAAATCCGGAGACACAATGTCGAGACCCGAGACGAACCATCTACGGATGGGAAGTTGCTGATGCCACGCTTCCAGGAAAAGCCTCTAAGCTTCAGGTTACAGACAACCGTACCCCAAACCGACACAGGTGGTCGGGTAGAGAATACCAAGGCGCTTGAGAGAACTCGGGTGAAGGAACTAGGCAAAATAGTACCGTAACTTCGGGAGAAGGTACGCTGTTGTTGGTGAAGTGACTTGCTCACAGAGCTGATGGCAGCCGCAGTGACCAGGTGGCTGGGACTGTTTAACAAAAACACAGCACTCTGCAAACACGAAAGTGGACGTATAGGGTGTGACACCTGCCCGGTGCCGGAAGGTTAATTGATGGGGTTAGCGCAAGCGAAGCTCTTGATCGAAGCCCCGGTAAACGGCGGCCGTAACTATAACGGTCCTAAGGTAGCGAAATTCCTTGTCGGGTAAGTTCCGACCTGCACGAATGGTGTAACCATGGCCACGCTGTCTCCACCCGAGACTCAGTGAAATCGAAATCGCTGTGAAGATGCAGTGTACCCGCGGCTAGACGGAAAGACCCCGTGAACCTTTACTACAGCTTGACACTGAACATTGAACCTACTTGTGTAGGATAGGTGGGAGGCTTAGAAGCGATGACGCTAGTTGTCGTGGAGCCGACCTTGAAATACCACCCTGGTATGTTTGATGTTCTAACTTGGCCCCGTTATCCGGGGTGAGGACAGTGTCTGGTGGGTAGTTTGACTGGGGCGGTCTCCTCCCAAAGAGTAACGGAGGAGCACGAAGGTTGGCTAATCCTGGTCGGACATCAGGAGGTTAGTGCAATGGCATAAGCCAGCTTAACTGCGAGACGGACAGGTCGAGCAGGTGCGAAAGCAGGTCATAGTGATCCGGTGGTTCTGAATGGAAGGGCCATCGCTCAACGGATAAAAGGTACTCCGGGGATAACAGGCTGATACCGCCCAAGAGTTCATATCGACGGCGGTGTTTGGCACCTCGATGTCGGCTCATCACATCCTGGGGCTGAAGTTGGTCCCAAGGGTATGGCTGTTCGCCATTTAAAGTGGTACGCGAGCTGGGTTCAGAACGTCGTGAGACAGTTCGGTCCCTATCTGCCGTGGGCGTTGGATGATTGAAGGGAGTTGCTCCTAGTACGAGAGGACCGGAGTGAACGAACCTCTGGTGTTCGGGTTGTCATGCCAATGGCACTGCCCGGTAGCTAAGTTCGGAATCGATAACCGCTGAAAGCATCTAAGCGGGAAGCGAGCCCTGAGATGAGTCATCCCTGAGGTCTTGAACCTCCTAAAGGGCCGTCGAAGACTACGACGTTGATAGGTGGGGTGTGGAAGCGCAGTGATGCGTGGAGCTAACCCATACTAATTACCCGTGAGGCTTAACCATACAACACCCAAGGGGTCTTAGACCTTGTAGCGGTAGCCTTAGAACGAATTTCAGCTTTTCGGATTACGATTTATGCTTGGCGGCAATAGCGCAGTGGACCCACCTGTTCCCATGCCGAACACAGAAGTGAAACGCTGTAGCGCCGATGGTAGTGTGGCATTCGCCATGTGAGAGTAGGACACCGCCAGGCACCCAATTTTGATACCGGACGCTCCGGATATCGCACCAGATTGCGTGCTGATATGGCTCAGTTGGTAGAGCGCACCCTTGGTAAGGGTGAGGTCCCCAGTTCGACTCTGGGTATCAGCACCAGCATCATAAAGAAACCCCGCCTTGGCGGGGTTTTTGCTTTTCTGCTTTCTTCTTTTTTGTCCGTTCCTGCTTAGCCTAATAGCTTGCTTTGCCGCAGCTCACTGCGTTTGAGGGTCTGGTAGTCGCAGATGGCCGGTAGGGCCTGCAGATGGCGTTGCAGCATATGTAGGGCGGCAAAGCTGATGACGGTGGTGTGCAGCTGCTGATCCTGTAGGCCAATGTTCAGCGTCTGGGCCATCCCTTGCTGCCCATCCCAGAGGGCCAAGGGGATGCCGGCCTCACTGGCCCGCCCTACTGCCAGGTGTAAACCATCGTATTGCTGCAGCGTCTCAAGCAAGCCGACCGCGTTGGCGGGCAAGGGGCCGAAATGGGCTGTCATTTGGGGCAGCGCCGGGGCCAATTGTCGCAACAGCAAGCCCTGGCTGGCATCCTCATGCAACACTAAGGCGCGTGTACCCAGTCGCTGTTGCAGATCCATGGCCATCTGCCAATCGCCTTGCCCCACCAGGTAGGGTGCCAGGATCGGCAACAACTGTTGCTCTGCTTGGGCAAAGTCGGTCTTGTCAGCCTGTTGGCTGATGAGCTTGATCTCGATGAGCGGCATGGCGGAGCGGTAACCCAGCACGATATGGGGCGGCCAGCTCAGATTGTCTAATTGATCGCTCAGGGCTGACTCAGAGACACCAAAGGTGAAGTAGCGACGCACCTCTGTTCTGTGGCTCTGCTCCCCGGTCGCCAGCCTGGGCAGTATCTGCTCATCGACCATGCGGAAAAACTCGTTCGGCACGCCCGGAGTAAAGAAACAGCGGGCCCGGCCTATCTGCAGCGCAAAGCCGCAGGCGGTGCCTATGGGGTTGTCCAACTTAGTGGCGCCAGCGGGCAGCATCGCCTGCTTGCGGTTGCTGCTGGGCATGGGGCGGCCACGGCTGGCGTAACGCGCCTCCAGTTGAGCCAGCCAGGCGGTATCCAGTTCCAACCCGACACCGGCGGCCAGTGCCGCAGCCTCTGTGGTCTTATCGTCCGATGTCGGTCCCAGTCCCCCGTTGACGATGATGACATCGGCGAACTGGCTCCGCTCCTGCAGGATGGCGATAAGCTGCGCCAATTCATCACCGACCGTTTGGCGGCGCTGGACCTGCAGCCCCTGGGCCAGCAGGCGCTGGCATAACCAGGCGGCATTGCTGTCGACGATGAAGCCGGTGAGGACTTCATCCCCAGTGGTGATTACTTCGATATGCATGGTGGCCACCTCGTCAGAATGCCAAGCCAGAGGGTCCGGCTAAGTTAGCACGGCCTCGGCTAAGGCGAACAGGGGTAGCTTATGGATGTTACTGGTTGAGATTACTGGTGTAATCGATATAGAAGCTGATCCGGGTGCGGGGGTTGAGGTACTCGAACACGGGCTCCGGCAGCCGACTGGGCGCGATGACCTTGCCGATAGTCAGCCCGGCGTCCTCCAGATCGATGATGGCGGCCTCCTGGCGCGGGACCATGGGATCGTACAGCAACACGCTGGGGTAGAGCAGGCGTTTGGGATTGACCGACATCACCAGCCCCACCTGCCCATTGGATAACTGCACCACACTGCCCGGCGGGTAGATGCCGAGTTGCTTGACCAACAGCCCTATGTAGTCCTTATTGAGTTGCTTGGTTCTGTGTTTGAACAGATAGGAGAGCACCACATGGGGCACCCGCGCCTGGCCCTTCTGCTGGGGATGGCAGAGGGAGTCGTACTCGTCCACCATGGAAAGCATCTGGGTCAGCTTGTCTAACTTTTCCCCTTTCAAGCGCTCCGGGTAGCCTGAGCCGTCCAGCCGCTCATGGTGTTGATACACCAGTGTCTTGATCTCCGGGTTGCACTCCTTGACCAGATCCAGCAGATCCCGGCTGTAGCGGGGATGCTGGCGCATCAGGTTTTCTTCCGGTTTGGTCAGCGGCTCCATCTTGCGCAGTATCTGGCTGGGGATCTTGACCTTGCCGATATCGTGAAAGATGGCGCCCATGCCCAGCACCTTGATCTCCTGCTCGCTGAAGCCCGCCTCCTTGCCCAGCATCATGGCCAGAATGGCCACGTTGAGGGAGTGATAATAGATGGACTCCCCTTCCGGCATGTCGGACATCAGGTGCAGCACCATGTCGTCGGCATTGAGCAGCCTGCTCACCATGTCATCCACCAGCTCCTGGGCCTCGCGCATGGCGGTCAGGGGACGGTTCTGCAACTTGTTGATCAGGCTACGCATCTGGGTGAGAGAGCGCTCGAATGCCTTCTCGCTGCGCTGCAGGCTGCGGCGGTATTGCTTGAGTCGTTCGATACGATCGGCCTTATCGGCCCGCAGTCGGGCATCCAGATCGGCGACTTCATCATGGTTGATGCTGGACTCGGCCAGCTGTATCTCGGTGCCCATGGGTTTGGGGGGGGCGTCGGATTTGTGCGGGAAGATCACCACCTGCTTGAGCCCCAGGCTGCGGATAAGGTCTATCTGTTCCTGCGATTTGATCAGGAAGCTGGAGAAGAGAAAGGGGTGATCCTTCCAGTTGACCGGCAATTTTACGTAGTTGCCTACCTGCAGCCGATCAACGGAGATTTTTATGCCTGCCATCTAGTTACCGCTTTGAAGTGTCAGGGCTAATGCTAGTCAAAGGGGCTGGGGAAGGGAAGAGCGGGCGTGCGCGCCATCACAATGGATGACAGTGGCGGCGCCTTGGTGTAGATTTCTAGATGTCCAGACGTATTTACCGTTGTATTGAGGAGTGAGCCATGCCGATTCGCATTCCGGATAAGCTGCCGGCAGCCGGAGTTCTCAGCGAAGAGAATATTTTTGTCATGACAGAGACACGGGCCTTTCATCAGGACATCCGCCCCTTGCGGGTGCTGCTGCTGAACCTGATGCCCAAGAAGATCGAGACAGAAATCCAGCTGATGCGCATGCTCTCCAACTCCCCCTTGCAGGTGAACGTCGATCTGTTGCGTATCGATAATCGTGAGTCAAAGAACACGCCAACATCACACCTGGAGACCTTCTATCAGGACTTTGCTCAGGTGAAGCAGAATAAGTACGACGGCCTCATCATCACTGGCGCTCCGCTGGGCCTGGTGCAGTTCGACGATGTGGTGTACTGGGATACTCTGGTGGAGATCATCGAATGGTCACGCCACCATGTGACCTCCACCCTGTTCCTGTGCTGGGCGGCCCAGGCGGCACTCAAGGTGTTCTATGGGCTGGAGAAACAGACCCGGGATGTCAAACTCTCCGGGGTGTACGAGCATCGCCGCCTGGTGGAGTTGGATCCCCTGGTGCGGGGCTTCGACGACCACTTTCTGGCCCCGCACTCCCGCTACGCCAGTTTCGAGGGAGACTTTATCCGCGCCAACACGGATCTGCGGATCTTCGCCGAGTCCGACGAAGCCGGTGTCTATCTGGCGGTGAGCCCGGACTGTCGCCAGGTCTATGTCACGGGGCATCCCGAGTACGACGCCGACACCCTGCACAACGAATACCAGCGGGACGTGGGCTTGGGGCTGGCGCCGACCATGCCGGTCAACTACTACCCCAACAACGATGACGGCCAAGCGCCGCGCTCCAGCTGGCGCAGCCATGGCTACCTGCTGTTCTCCAACTGGCTGAACTATTACGTCTATCAGCTGACGCCGTTCGATCTGGGCAATCTTAGCTAGTCCGGCCAGCCATAACGGGCCAGATCCAGGGGGCTGTCTGCGGTGGCGGGCAGCCCCTCGGCCTGCAATAGGGTCAGCTGGCACTGCCGCGCCTCACCCTGCAGCGAGCTGAGGCCGAAACGATTGATCACGCGATGCCAAGGTAGCTGAGTGCCTTCAGGCAGGCGGCACAAGATCCCGCCCACCTGACGGGCGGCCCGGGGGGAGCCGGCCAGGCGCGCCACCTGGCCATAGGTGGTGATGCGACCATAGGGAATGGCCGCCACCACCTGATAGACCCGCTGGGCAAAGCGCTCCGGTGGGTTGAATGGTTCGGAAGGAGGGAATGACATGGACATCTTGCTATCATGCACAGAATATCGCCCATCCTGACAGCGGAGGGGCCGGCCTGTCCAGCCGGCACGACCGAAACCAACACGCATTCTGGGGCCAGGACGGCCCCGGGCATCCAGCAGTAAAAGAGGATTATCCAAGTGCCTACGATCCAACCGGCAACGTCTAGCCAGACCCTGCTTACTCACTGTCTGCAACAGCGCATCCTGCTGATCGACGGTGGCATGGGCACCATGATCCAGAGCTACGGGTTGCAGGAGGCCGACTACCGCGGTGAGCGCTTCGCCCACTGGCCCAGCGACCTGAAAGGCAACAACGACCTGCTGGTGCTCTCCAAGCCCCAGGTGATCCGGGAGATCCATGAGGCCTACCTGGCCGCTGGCGCCGACATCCTCGAGACCAACAGCTTCAACGCCACCCGCATCGCCATGGCCGATTATCACATGGAGGATCTCAGTGCCGAGATCAACCGTGAAGCGGCGCGGTTGGCCCGTCAGGTGGCGGATGAGTGGACCGCCAAGGACCCGGCCAAGCCGCGCTTTGTCGCCGGTATCCTGGGTCCCACCAACCGCACCTGCTCCATCTCGCCGGATGTGAATGACCCGGGGGCGCGCAACGTCACCTATGACGAGCTGGTGGCCGCCTACATGGAGTCCACTCAGGCGCTGATCGATGGCGGTGCCGACATCATCATGATCGAGACCATCTTCGATACCCTGAACGCCAAGGCGGCGGTGTTTGCGGTGGAGAGCGTGTTTGATGAGCTGGGGCTGCGTCTGCCGGTGATGATCTCCGGCACCATCACCGATGCCTCAGGCCGTACTCTCTCGGGCCAGACCACCGAGGCCTTCTACAACTCCCTGCGCCATGCCCAGCCCCTCTCCTTTGGCCTCAACTGCGCCCTTGGTCCCAAGGAGCTGCGCCAGTACGTGGAGGAGCTCGCCCGCATCAGCGAGACCTATGTCTCGGTGCACCCCAACGCCGGCCTGCCCAACGCCTTCGGCGGCTATGATCTGGAAGCCGACGAGATGGCGGTGCATATCCGCGAGTGGGCCGAGGCGGGCTTTCTCAACCTGGTGGGGGGCTGCTGTGGCACCACCCCGGCCCACATCGCCGCCATGGCCCAGGCGGTGGCCGGCTGTGCGCCCCGGGCGCTGCCGGATCTGCCGGTGGCCTGCCGTCTGGCCGGCTTGGAGCCCTTGACCATCAGCGCCGACTCCATGTTCATCAACGTGGGGGAGCGCACCAACGTCACCGGCTCGGCCAAGTTCAAGCGGCTCATCAAGGAAGAGAACTACGACGAGGCCCTGGATATCGCCCGTCAGCAGGTAGAGAACGGCGCCCAGATCATCGACATCAACATGGACGAAGGCATGCTGGATGCCGAGGCCTGCATGGTGCGCTTCCTGAACCTCATCGCCTCCGAGCCGGATATCTGCAAGGTGCCCATCATGGTGGACTCCTCCAAGTGGGAGGTGATGGAATCTGGGCTCAAGTGCATTCAGGGCAAACCCATCGTCAACTCCATCTCCATGAAGGAGGGGGTGGAGAAGTTTATCGCCCAGGCCAAGCTGGTGCGCCGCTACGGCGCCGCCGTCATCGTCATGGCGTTTGACGAGCAGGGCCAGGCTGACACCCGGGCGCGCAAGTTCGAGATCTGCCAGCGGGCCTACCGCATCCTGGTGGACCAGGTGGGCTTCCCGCCGGAAGACATCATCTTCGACCCCAACATCTTCGCGGTGGCCACCGGCATCGACGAACACAACAACTACGCCATGGACTTCATCGAGGCGGTGAAGGACATCAAGGATCACCTGCCCCACGCCATGATCTCCGGCGGTGTCTCCAACGTCTCCTTCTCGTTCCGCGGCAACGAGCCGGTGCGCGAGGCGATACACTCGGTCTTCCTCTACTACGCCATCCAGAACGGCATGGACATGGGGATCGTCAACGCCGGTCAATTGGCCATCTACGAGGACATCCCGGCCGAACTCAAGGCCAAGGTGGAGGCGGTGGTGCGCAACACCCACCCCGGTGCCACAGAAGAGCTGCTGGCCATCGCCGAGCAGTACCGTGGCGGCGGTGCCCAGCAGGTGGTGGATCCCAAGGAGCAGGAGTGGCGCAGCTGGCCGGTAGCCAAGCGGCTCGAACACGCCCTGGTCAAGGGCATCACCGACTTCATCGACGAGGATACCGAGGAGGCGCGGGCTCAGGCAGCGCGGCCCATCGAGGTGATCGAAGGGCCGCTGATGGCCGGCATGAACGTGGTGGGCGATCTGTTTGGCGCCGGCAAGATGTTCCTGCCCCAGGTGGTGAAGTCGGCGCGGGTGATGAAGCGGGCCGTGGCCTACCTGCAGCCCTATATCGAGCAGGAAAAATCCGGCGGCAAGAGCAACGGCAAGATCGTCATGGCCACGGTGAAGGGCGACGTGCACGACATCGGCAAGAACATCGTCGGCGTGGTGCTGCAGTGCAACAACTTCGAGATCATCGATCTGGGCGTCATGGTGCCCTGCGAGAAGATCTTGCAGACCGCCCGCGAGCAAAACGCCGACATGATTGGCCTCTCTGGCCTCATCACGCCGTCGCTGGACGAGATGGTGCATGTGGCCAAGGAGATGCAGCGGCAGGGCTTTACCATACCGCTGCTCATCGGCGGTGCCACCACCTCCAAGGCCCATACCGCGGTGAAGATAGAGCAGAATTACCAAGAGCCTGTGGTCTATGTCTCCAACGCCAGTCGCGCTGTAGGGGTGGCCCAGAGCCTGCTGTCGACCGAGCTCAAGCCGGCTTTTGCCGAGCGGCTAAGCCGCGAGTACGAGACGGTGCGGGAGCAGCATGCCCGCAAGCAGCCCCGAACCAAGGCGGTGTCACTGGCCGAAGCCCGCGCCAACGCCTGGTCCTGCGACTGGGCGGCCTACCAGCCGCCCAAGCCGGCGCAACCCGGCATCCATGTGCTGCGCAAGGTGGCCATTGCCACCCTGCGCAACTACATCGACTGGACCCCCTTCTTCCTCAGCTGGGAGCTGGCGGGCAAGTTCCCGCGCATCCTGGAGGATGAGGTGGTGGGCGAGGAGGCCAAGCGCCTGTATGCCGATGCCAACGCCATGCTGGATCGCCTGGAGGGCAGCGGCGAGGTGGAGGTGACCGGCATGCTGGGCCTCTTCCCGGCCAACCGGGTCGGCGATGACATCGAGGTCTACACCGACGAGTCGCGCAGCCAGGTCAAACAGGTGCTGCGCGGTCTGCGCCAACAGACCGACAAGGTCAGCCAGGCCCGCGATGGCAAGGTGTTCCCCAACTACTGTCTGTCTGACTTCGTGGCACCCAAGGAGAGCGGCGTGGCCGACTGGATCGGCGCCTTCGCGGTGAGCGGCGGCTTTGGCGAGGCCGAGATCGCCGAGGCCTACAAGGCGGCGGGGGATGATTACAACGCCATCCTGCTGCAGGCGGTGTGTGATCGGTTGGCCGAGGCGTTTGCCGAGTACCTGCATGAGCGGGTGCGCAAGGAGTATTGGGGCTATGCGCCGGACGAGGCGCTGACCAACGACGAGCTGATCCGCGAGAACTACCGCGGCATCCGTCCGGCGCCGGGCTACCCGGCCTGCCCGGAGCACACCGAGAAGGGGGCGCTGTGGCAGCTGCTGGGGGTAGAGGAGGCCATCGGCATGAAGCTGACTGAGTCCTATGCCATGTGGCCGGCGGCGGCGGTGTCCGGCTGGTACTTCAGCCACCCGGACGCCAAGTACTTCGCCGTGGCGGGCATCCAGGCCGATCAGGTCAAGGATTATGCCGAGCGCAAGGGCATGCGCCTCGACGAGGCGGAGCGCTGGCTGGCGCCCAATCTGGGCTATCAGCCGGAATAACTGCATAGGGCGCCGCCGGCGCCCTTTTTGTTAGCTGGCCCGCAAAGCCTGGCCGAGAGGGCTGGTTTTGCCCTGGGGCCCGGCCATAATGCCTGCCCCGCCTCACTGGAGAAGTCCCATGTCCCTGCGTGCCCTTGCCCTCTTGCTGGGTTGCCTGACCGTCACCGCCTTGCCGGCCACCGAGGTGGCGCCGCCCACCGCCGAGCAGGAATACCACGCCCTGGCCAGCCAGTTCATGGATCTCTCCTTGCACCAGTCGCCGCTGGCCTACCTGAGCCTGGTGACCGAGCCCGTGCTGCAAGATAGCGGCGACGCTCAGTTTCAGCATCTCTCCGGCCTGCTCAAGCCCAGGGTGCCGGCGGATCCGGTGGCGACCCTGCTCTATGCCGGGCTGCTCAGCGCCCAGGCCCACAAGCCCATGATGCAGCTGTCGCCGGACGGCCAACTCAACGCGGCGCAGCTGGCCCAGTGGCCGACGCTGATGGCCGATCCCCTGCTCAAGGAGTCCTTCGCGCTGCTGGATACCCTGTGCCAGCAGCAGAACCTGCAGGCCTGCCTGGTCTGGTTCCAGGCCCTCAACGAGCAAGGGGTGCCCGTGCTGATGGGGCAGGACGAGGCGGCCCGCCAGGCGTTCCTGCGGACCATGGCGGCGCCGGAGGCCCAGGTGCGGCAGGTGGCCATCCTGAATTACGCCCAGCAGGCGTCGCCGAGCCTGGCCCGGTTCATCGCCAGCCTGTATGAGCGGGGCCTGCTACCCCTGCCAGTGGAGATGGCCAAGGCGTTGGGCTTTGAGCGCGATGCGGACAAGGCGGCGCAGTGGCAGCGCAAGGCCGAGCAGCTGATGGCCGAGTAAGGCGGAAATAAGGTAGAAAAAAGAACAGCCGTCACAAGACGGCTGGTAAAAGAGGAATGATGGGTCACTCAACGTGGGTGGAGCGAATGGCCCGGGATTCAGTGCCAAGTCCCGACGAGCTCCTGATCGTCGGAAGCGCGGAAGGCTCCGCGGCTGAAAACGAGGCGATCATCAGCATTTTTGGCATTTTGTTCAATAGATGATAATAAATTCCCCGCCTTTGCTTTTTTTTGTTTAATCTTATCCGGATTATTTTGTCGTTTATTTATTTATGAGGCTGAAAAATGGCCGCTCATTATCAGATCGATGATCTGGACCGCCAGATCCTCGCCGCCCTGGTGGACAATGCCCGAACGCCCTATGCCGAGTTGGCCAAGCTCAATGGTGTCAGCCCGGCCACCATCCATGTGCGGGTGGAGAAGCTCAAGCAGGCGGGGATCATCACGGGCGCCCAGATCACCCTGGACCCCCAGGCCCTGGGTTTCGATGTCTGCTGCTTTATCGGCATCAACCTCAAGAGTGCCAAGGATTATGGCCGGGCCATTGCGCAGCTAAATGGTCTGCCGGAGGTGACGGAGGCCCATTACACCACGGGGCACTACAACATCTTCATCAAGGTGCGCACTCGCTCCATCGAAGAGCTGCACCAGCTGCTGATCAACCGTATCCAGTCCATCGATGAAATCCAGTCCACCGAGACCCTGATCTCGTTAAGTAGTCCCATTCAGCGCCAGATCTCCCTCTAAACGCCAACCGGCCAGGCAGAAAATATGGATTTTTCTGCTGCTGCCTCTGGTTTTGCCTCTGTCGTGAAAACGCTATCGGGTCGTTATTTCTGAAATGGAATTACGGATTGCGGCGACAAGATTTGAAATCGCTTTCAAATCTTTGCATATGCTTAACCTCACAAAAAAATGTCAACCAATGTTAAGCAGTGCTAAGTGGGCTCAATTTTCCCGATGGATCACAAATTTACTGTCTCCCCACTCTTTATATTCCGCGCCGCAAGACCTGCATTCGCAGTTTTCGCGGCATAAAACGAGAGGCGGAAAATGTTGTTTCCGACTTTCAGATAACAAACCGGCGTTGTTCTGGAATATGACTAAACAAAGGAAATAGTATGGACTTACGATTCAAACGGCTTGCGCTGCTGGTGATGCCCAGTGTCGTGGCACTGTCCATGAGTGGCTGTGTCTTCGACTCTGACAGCACGACGACAACCACAGGGACGACCTTCACGGAAGACAGCGTGTTCACTTACTCGGCGGCTAATCTGCCCGATGACACTGTGCCAGATACCAGCGATGCCACGCCGGATGACGCCAATACCCTGCGTCTTTACCTGGTGGATCCGGACCTGAGCACCTCCTCCTCCACGACCGCCACCGCGGCCACCAGCACCACCTACTCCACCTACAACCTGTACATGTGGAACGACAGCACCTGTTCCGGCCTGGCCGTGGCAGATGATGATGGGCAACAGGTGGATGGCACCGGCGGTGAAGATGATGCCGACTGGAGCAGCACCCTCAACACCCCCACCGGCTATGACGATTATGGTCCCTACTGGGATATCAAGCTGGCGGATGATGCCCTGACCACCGACGGTTCCTGTGTCAGCGTAATCATGCGGGATGGCACCAGCAAGCTGCTGGGCGACGACAACACCATCATCACCCTGGCGGATTATTCTGACCGGACCGTCTCGGTGCGGGAGGGCGACGGTACCCTGTATGACGCCAAGCAGGATGCCTACGACGCCTGGAAGGCCAACTACTCCGCCGACATGTTCACCGATGCGGCGGCGCACCTGATCGATGCGTCTACCCTGGTGTGGGATGACGATAACCTGTCGGATGCCGCGTTTGTCCGTCTGTACTACTCCGCCAATGGCGGCACCATCTCGGCGGATGACGATGGTCAGGTGACCGACTCCTTCATCAAGCTGACCGCCACCGAGCTGACCGACGAGCAGAAGGCGGCCTTCCCCCATCTGTCCGGTTACCAGGCCTTCAGCCTGCCCAGCGGGGTGACGGCCGATACCGTCAAGGACGTGCTGAAGAATCAGGTGGCCGCCGTGGCGCTGGATAGCGAAGGGACCCTGCTGGCCGGTACCTATGTGCAGACCGCCGGCGCCCTGGATGATCTGTATGCCGATGCGGCCACCGAGCTGAGCTATGGTGCCCAGGTGTCCGATGATGGCGTGACCTTCCGCCTGTGGGCCCCCACCGCCACCTCCGTCAGCCTGGTGATCTACGACGAGGATAAGAGCGTCGTCTCCACCAATGCGATGACCCTGGATAGCGACTCCGGTTCCTGGTCCTACAGCGGTGACACCACCTTGGTGGGCAAGTATTACCGCTATGCCATCACCGTCTATCACCCGGCCGATCAGGCCTGGCACAGCTACGAGGTGACCGATCCCTACTCCCTGAGCCTGTCCATGAACTCCGAGTACAGCCAGGTGGTGGATCTGGACTCAGACGCCCTCAAGCCCGATGGTTGGGATAGCCTGGAGGCGCCCCATGCCCAGACCGACGAGGCCGATCTGGCCAAGATGGTGGTGCATGAGGCCCATGTGCGGGATCTCACCGCCTTCGACACCGGCATCGATGCCGACGAGCGTGGTAAGTATCTGGCGCTGACCGACGACAATTCCCTGGCGGTCAAGCACCTCAAGGAACTGTCTGCCGCCGGTGTAACCCACCTGGAACTGTTGCCGGTGTTTGACATCGCCTCGGTGGATGAAGATCCGGATCAGGTGGCCAACCTGAACGACAGCTTCAGCCACCTGTGTGAAGTCAACAGCGAAGTGGCCGCCAGTGACTTCTCCGGCTATTGCACCAGCGACAGCACGGTCGCCGAGGTGCTGGGGTCCCTGGATAAGGACACCAAGGAAGTTCAGACCCTGAACCTGATGATCGCCGATACCGACTCCTACAACTGGGGTTATGATCCCTTCCACTACACCACCCCGGAAGGCTCCTATGCCACCGATGCGGACGGTACCACCCGTATCCTCGAGTTCCGCAAGATGGTCAAGGCCATCAAGGAAGACATCGGCATGAACGTGGTGATGGACGTGGTCTACAACCACACCAATGCCGCCGGTGCCAGTGACGACACCTCAGTGCTGGATAAGATTGTCCCCTGGTACTACCAGCGCCTGGACGAAACCACGGGTGATGTGGAAAGTGCCACCTGCTGCTCCGACTCCGCGCCGGAACACGCCATGTTCGCCAAGTTGATGGAAGACTCCCTGCTCACCTGGACCCAGGAGTACAAGATCGACGCCTTCCGCTTCGACCTCATGGGGTACATTCCCAAGACGGTGATGGTGGATGCCCTGGCCAAGGCCAAGGCCGTCGACTCCGAGATGTACTTCTTCGGTGAGGGTTGGGATTCCAGCCAGGATGACCGTTTCACCATGGCTTCCCAGCTGAACCTGGCCGGCACCGGCATAGGTACCTTCTCCGACCGGCTGCGTGATGCCGTGCGGGGCGGTGGCCCCTTCGATTCCGGCAGCTCCATCCGTCAGAACCAGGGCTTCGGCAACGGGGCCTATGTCCTGCCCAACGAAGAGGATGCCATGACCCAGGATGACGCCCGTCACCTGGCGGATCTGACCCGTCTGGGGATGGCCGGTAACCTGCAGGACTATGTGCTGGTGGATTACGAGGGTACCCCCAAGGTGGGTTCCGACTTCGATTACAACGGGGTGGCCGCCGGTTACGCCCAGGATCCCATCGAAGTGCAGAACTACGTGTCCAAGCACGACAACCAGACCATCTTCGACATCATCGCCTACAAGGCGTCCACCGATGCCGATATGGCCACCCGGGTGCGGATGCAGGGCCTCTCCCTGGCCACCGTGCTGCTGGGGCAGGGGATTGCGTTTGACCAACAAGGTTCCGAACTGCTGCGTTCCAAGTCGTTCGAGCGGGACTCCTACAACTCAGGCGACTGGTACAACAAGGTCGACTACACCATGCAGACCAACAACTACGACGTTGGCCTGCCGCGCTACGACAAGGATGGTGATAACTACTCCCTGATCGCCTCGATCAAGGACGTGGTGGGCGCACCGGGTGCCACCGAGATTGCCGAGATGGACAGCTTCTACAAGGAACTGGCCAGCCTGCGTCAATCCTCCCCGCTGTTTACCCTGGGGACCGGCTCAGAAGTCATGAACCGGGTGGACTTCCGTAACGTGGGTAGCGACCAGATCGACGGCCTGATCGCCATGACCATAGATGACGGTACCGGCCAGACCGATCTGGACGAGAACTACGACGGCATAGTGGTGTTGGTGAATGCCTCCGGCAGCAGCCAGACCATAGGTGACTTCAAGGACGGCGACGGCAATGCCATCACTCTGTCCGGCTATGAGCAGAGCAGCATCCAGACCGCACTGGGCTCCGCGTCCATCGGTTATGGTGCCAGCTTCTCCGACGGTGAATTCACCGTGCCGGCCTGGTCTGTCGCCGTGTTCGTCAAGGCGCAGGGTGATGCCCAGGGCACAGGTCTGCCAGTCTCCAAGAAGCAGGACATGAGCACGGTTGAACCCTACGACGTAGACGTTTACGCCATGGGTAACCAGGACATCTTCGGTAACTGGAGCGCTTCCGACGCCAATCAGTTCACCTTCACTGGGGCGGACTACAGCTACACCCTGTCGGTTGAGGTGACGGATGACATGCTCTCCGATGACGGTGCCGAGTTGAAGGTGGCCGATTCCAGCTGGTCTACCGTCAACTTCGGTATCTGCAGCGATGGCGACACCCTGGAGGGCGGGACTACCCTGACCCTGTGCTCCGGTGGCAACAACATCCCTGTGCCGTTGGAGAAGGCGGGTACCTATACCTTCACCTTCAAGGTGGCGAGCTCCAGCAGCCCGACCCTGACCCTGGCGATTGCCGAAGAAGCCGAGGCCTGTACCCTGTTGGATGATTCCAGTGAAACGCCGACCCTGGGTGATACTGCCCTGGCCTTGCGTGGTTCACACTCCTCCTGGGCGTGGGATTCCAGCTACCAGCTGACCTACAAGGGCAATGGCATCTATGAAGCGGCCATCTCCGGCGTGGATCTGTCCGGTGGCTTCAAGATCGCCTCCAACACTGATGATTGGGATCCGCAGTTCTTCGCAACCTCAGGTGGCGAGCTGGTGACCGACATGCAGCCGGATGTGGTGTATGAGGCCTACGGTCGCTTTGGGGGTGAGGGGTCCGATCCGGGCAACAACACCATGACCCTGGATGACGGCACCTGGCTGTTCCGCCTGGCGCTGGATACCTCGGAAGACATGTCCGGTGCGGGTGTGAAGGGGACCTTCGACGTCTGCCAGCTGGATTAAAAACTGACACTATCTACGACCTTCCCAGGTCAAACCGCTCGCCTCACGCGAGCGGTTTTTTTTTGCCAAAGCGGGGTAGAAATCGGCAACAGTTTTCTGTTGGCTCGGTCAATAAATAAAGCAATTTGTAATTTTAAAACGTTATTTTAGCACAATCAATGAAACCGTTTTCTCTATCGCCACCGAGATCTGGCTCGCAAAGATATGTTAAGCAATCTTATCGCAAGCTAACGCGGGTCAGTTTTTCTTTACCCGATCACAATTTACGTCCATCTCGTAACCGTATATTACGCCGCGAAACACCCGTATGACGCGTTTCAACAGAAACGACCATGAATGTGATGTGTTGTTTTTGACTTTCATATTACAAGCGACTTCGTTCGCAAAATGGCTAACAAGGGAAACAGTATGGACTTACGATTCAAAAAACTTGCCCTGCTGGTGATGCCCAGTGTCGTGGCGCTGGCCATGACGGGCTGCGGCTCCGACTCCAACGACACCAGCAGCTTTACCGCTGACAGCGACTTCACCTACGCGGCTCCCTCCTTGCCTGCTGACACCGTCTCTGCCGAGGCGGATGCGGCGCCTTCTGAGACCAATGCCGTACGCCTCTATCTGGTGGATCCGGATACGACCTCCAGCACGGCCGCCGCCAAGAGTGGTCGTGATGCCGCCGGGACTCCCTGGGCCAACTACAGCCTGTGGCTCTACAACCAGGGCGACTGTCAGGCGCTGGCCACGGACGCCGATGATGGCCAGCTGCTGAGCACCGATGGTGACACCGAAGACGGTGCTTCCGCCGATTGGAGCCTGGCGCAAAACACCCCCACCGGCTACGACGAATACGGTCCTTACTGGGATCTCAAGCTCAAAGACGGCGCTCTGGACGATGCCAGTGCCTGTGTCAACCTGATCCTGCGGGACGGCGGTCAGAACAAGATCCTGGGTGACAACAACGACGCTGACAACGGTCACGCCCTGCAGCTGGCCAGCTTTGCCGACCGCACCGCCTCCGTGCGGACCGGGGCGCTGGACATCTACGACAGCAAGCAGGATGCCTATGCCGACTGGAAGGCCAATACCTCCTTCGACATGTTCTCCGACGCCAGCGCGCACCTGATCGATGCCAATACCCTGGTGTGGAGCGACAGCTCCCTGGCCGATGCCAAGTTTGTTCGCCTGTACTACTCCGCCAACAACGGCACCATCTCCCCTGAGTCCAGCGGCAAGGTGACGGCCAAGTTCATCAAGCTGGCCGCCACCGAGCTGACCGACGAGCAGAAGGCGGCCTTCCCGCACCTGGCTGGCTTCACCGCCTTCAGTCTGCCCAGCGGTCAGGATGCCGATACCCTCAAGGCTGCCCTGAAGAACCAGGTCGCGGCCGTGGCGCTGAACGGCGAAGGCACCCTGCTGGCCGGCACCTATGTGCAGACCGCCGGAGCCCTGGATGACCTGTATGCCGGTACCGCCAAGGAGCTGAGCTATGGCGCCGTGGTGTCCGACGATGGCGTGACCTTCCGCCTGTGGGCCCCCACCGCCACCTCCGTGAGCCTGGTGATCTACAACGATGACAAGAGCGTGGCCTCTACCGAAGCCATGACCCTGGACAATGCCTCCGGCGCCTGGTCCTACAGCGGTGACACCAGCCTGGTGGGCAAGTACTACCGCTACGCCATCACCGTCTACCACCCCACCGACCGTGCCTGGCACAGCTATGAGGTGACCGACCCCTACTCCCTGAGCCTGTCCATGAACTCCGAGTACAGCCAGGTGGTGGATCTGGAGTCTGCCGATCTCAAGCCGGAAGGTTGGGATAGCCTGGAGGCTCCCCATTCCCAGGCCAGCGAGGCTGACATCGCCAAGATGGTGGTGCATGAGTCCCATGTGCGGGATCTGACGGCCATCGACACCGGGATCCCGGCCAGCGAACGGGGCAAGTTTATCGCCCTGACCGATGACAACTCCCTGGCGGTACAACACCTCAAGGCGCTGTCTGCCGCCGGTGTGACCCACTTGCAACTGCTGCCGGCCTTCGACATCGCCACCGTCAATGAGGATCCGGACCAGGTGGCCAATCTGGACGATCCCTTCAGCAAGCTGTGTGAGGTCAACCAGAGCGTGGCCGACAGCAGCCAGTTCAACGGTAACTGCAGCGGTGATCTGACGGTCGCCGAGGTGCTGGCCTCTCTGGATCCTGACTCCGAGGATGTCCAGGCCCTCAACCGCATGATCGCCGACACCGACTCCTTCAACTGGGGTTATGATCCCTTCCACTACACCACGCCGGAAGGCTCTTACGCCACCAACGCCGAAGGGACCGCCCGTATCCTCGAGTTCCGCGAGATGGTCAAGGCCATCAAGGAAGACATCGGCATGAACGTGGTGATGGACGTGGTGTACAACCACACCAATGCCGCCGGTCCGTCTGCCGACAAGTCGGTGCTGGACAAGATAGTGCCCTGGTACTACCAACGTCTGGACGAAACCACAGGTGATGTGGAGACCTCCACCTGCTGTTCCAACACGGCGCCCGAACACGCCATGTTCGCCAAGCTGATGGATGACTCCCTGGTCACCTGGGCCAAGGAGTACAAGATCGACTCCTTCCGCTTCGACCTGATGGGTCACCATCCCAAGGCGCAGATGGTGGAAGCCCTGGCCAAGGTCAAGGCCGTCAACCCGGAGATGTACTTCTACGGGGAAGGCTGGAACTTTGGTGAAGTGGTGGATAACACCCGCTTCGAGCAGGCTACCCAGCTGAACATGGCCGGCACCGGCATAGGTACTTTCTCCGACCGTCTGCGTGACGCCGTGCGTGGTGGCAGTCCGTTCGACTCCGGCGATGGCATCCGCTCTAGCCAAGGTTTCGGTAACGGCGCCTTCGTTCTGCCGAACGACGATGATGCGGTGACGCAAAGCAGTGCCCGCCATCTGGCCGACCTGACCCGTCTGGGGATGGCCGGTAACCTGAAGGACTTCGTCCTGATGGATTACGAAGGCACGCCGAAGGTGGGTTATGACTTCGATTACAACGGGGCCCATGCCGGCTATGCCCAGGATCCCATCGAAGTTCAGAACTATGTGTCCAAGCACGACAACCAGACCATCTTCGACATCATCGCCTACAAGGCACCCGCCGAAGCCGACATGGCGACCCGTGTCCGGATGCAGGGTCTCTCCCTGGCGACCGTGATGCTGGGTCAAGGTGTGGTGTTCGACCAGCAAGGTACCGAGCTGCTGCGTTCCAAGTCCTTCGAGCGTGACTCTTACGACTCTGGTGACTGGTACAACAAGGTGGACTACAGCATGCAGTCCAACAACTACGACGTTGGCCTGCCGCGCAAGGACAAGGATGGCGATAACTACGATCTGATCGAGGCGGTGAAGGACGTGGTCGGTGCGCCGAGCGCCACCGAAATCGCCGACATGGACAGCTTCTACAAGGAACTGGCCAGCCTGCGTCAATCCTCTCCGCTGTTCACCCTGGGGACCGGTGCCGAAGTCATGAAGCGGGTGGACTTCCGCAACGTGGGTCCGGAGCAGGTCAACGGCCTGATTGCCATGACCATCGATGATGGTACCGGCCAGACCGATCTGGATCCGAACGTTGACGGTATCGTGGTGCTGGTGAATGCCTCTGGTGACAGCCACACCATAGGTGACTTCAAGGATGGTTCAGACAACACCATCAGCCTGGCCGACTATGAGCTGAGCAGTGTGCAAAGCGACCTGGGGTCCGCCTCCATCGGCTATGGCGCCAGCTTCGCCGATGGCGAGTTCACCGTACCGGCCTGGTCCGTTGCCGTGTTCGTCAAGCCCCAGGGCGATGCCCAGGGTACCGGTCTGCCGGTCTCCCACAAGCAGGACCTGAGCACAGTCGCTCCCTTTGACGTGCCTGTGTATGCCCGTGGTTTTGGCGGCGAGTGGGGCGCACTGGAAACCAACCAGTTCACCTTCACCGGTGCCGACTACAGCTACACCTGGAGTGTGGACGTCACCGACGACATGTTGTCCGCCGATGGCACCTCCATGAAGGTGGCCTCCGATGACTGGTCTACCGCCAACTATGGCCTGTGCACCAGCACCGACACCCTGGAAGCCGGTTCTACCCTGACCCTGTGCCAAGGTAGTAACGACAACGTGCCGTTGCCGCTGGAGAAGGCCGGTACCTACACCTTCACCTTCAAGGTGGTGAGCAAGGCCAGCCCGACCCTGACCCTGGCCATCCAGGAAGAAGCGGCCGCCTGTGAGCTGTTGGCTGACTCTAGCGAGACGCCGACCCTGGGGGATACCGCACTGGCCATTCGCGGTGCTCATTCCTCCTGGGCCTGGGATGCGTCCTACCAGTTGACCTACAAGGGCAACGGCATCTATGAGGCGGCCGTGTCCGGTGTGGATCTGTCCGGTGGCTTCAAGATTGCTGCCGACACCGACAATTGGGATCCCCAGTTCTTCGCCACCTCTGGCGGTAGCCTGGTGAGCCCGATGGAGCCGGACGTGGTGTATGAAGCCTACGGTCGCTTCGGTGGTGAGGGGTCCGACCCGGGTAACAACACCATGACCCTGGGTGACGGCACCTGGCTGTTCCGCCTGGCCCTGGATACCTCTGCCGAGATGTCCGGTGCCGGCGTGAAAGGCAGCATCGACGTCTGTCAGCTGCCCTAAACCAAGCACTGTTCTCGTGCTAAACCGCTCGCCTCGGCGAGCGGTTTTTTTATGGCCGGCTGCACAAAATCTATGCAAGATTGGCAGGGAGGATGGCCTTGAGCCATAGTCACAGAGGCTTGCCAAGGAGGTGTGCCTATGCTGAGAACCCTGCTGCTTCCGCCGCTATTTGTCTTTGTCCTGCTGTTTGTGGTCAGTGTCCTGCTCAAGGCCGTGAGCGTGGCCTAGCAGTTCCTTCAACATGCGCTATGCAGTGTATTAGCCGCCCGGTATGCTTCCGGGCGGTTTTGTTTTGCGTGAGGTGAAGATGAACAATCCCTGGGCCCTGTGCCATGTCGACGAATCCTTTAATGCCTCCCTGCTGGGCAATCGCGGCAGTCAGCTGCACTGGTTTGAGGATCAGGCGCAGCTGTGCCAGTACCTGCAGGAGGAGTATGTGGATCTGCTGGCCGACACGGGCGAGCTGGATGAGGAGCAAACCGAAGCGGCCCGTGAGCGCTTCGCCCTCATCATTGAGCAGTCCCTGAGCCTGCCGACCATGGTGGATCACCTCAACGATCTCTCCTCCGGCCTGAGGCGTATCGTCTGGCTGGGCAGCCTGGCGGAGCTGGCCGAGCTGGATGACGAGTTCGCCAATGCGGTGCGCCGCTACTTCTGGGGCGAGCAGGGCGAGGGGGACGAGGATCCCGAGGCCCCCATCCCCGAGTCCCTCTGGCCGGATCTGTTGGATCTGATGGATGACTTCCTGGCTGAGGGCGAGTATTGCTAGTCGCCGCCACATCGCCGGGCTGACGGGCTTCTATACTGGGCACACATCCCCAACCGGTGCCGCCCATGTCTGAACCAGTCATCTTGTCCGTCTGCGGGGATCCCCGGCTGCAGGCGCAGTTTGCCGAGGAGCTGGCCCCGCTGTTGGCCCGCTTTCGCTGGCAGCCGGTCGCCTCCCTGGCGGCGGCCCATGCCTGTCTGGGCCAGGCGAGCGAGACGGCGCCGGTGGCACTCTTGCTGTGTGAGCAGCAGTTGGCCGATGGCGAGGGCATAGCGCTGCTGGGCAGTGCCATGGCGGCCCAATCCGGTTGTCAGCGGGTGCTGTGGGGCCGCCAGCAGGCCTCGGACAAGCTGATCGAGGCGGTCAACCGCGGCCCGCTGGATCATGTGCTGCTCCATCCCTGGCCCGCCGGGGCCTTGCTGGAGGTGGCGCAGCAACGGCTCACCGAGTACGTGGTGCGCCAGGTGGATGAGCCCCTGGGGTTTGCCCCCTTGCTGGATGGCCAGCGTCTGTTGCGGGCCCAGCTGGAGCGGCAGATGGCGGCCTACCGCCAGGGCTTCATGGACTACACCCACTACACGGACGAGGCGCTCTCCGCTGCCGTGATCCGGGCGCTCTATCAATTCTTCGAGGGCAACGACGAGACCCGCGCCTGCCGCCGCTACAGTCCCAATCATCTGCTGACCCGAGAGGGGGAGCGTAACGACTTCCTCTGGTTTATCGCCCAGGGGGAGGTGGTGCTGAAGAAGCGCGATGCGGATGGCCAGGAGTGGGAGGTGGTGCGCTATCGGCAGGGGGCGCTGGTGGGGGGCATGTCGTTTGTCACCGGTGAACCGGCCTTCACCACCGGGGTGACCCTGACCGCCGCCGAGGTCATCAAGCTGGACAAGGCCTTGTTTGCCAAGGTGATGCAGGCCAAATCCGACCTGCTGCCGCTGTTTACCCACCTGTTGTTACGCCACTTCAATCGCCGGCTGCAGAACAGCATCCAGACCAAGATGGCGCTGCAGAAGACCCTGGCCTCCCTGGAGCAGGCCCAGGCACAGCTGGTGGAGCGGGAGAAGCTGGCGGTGCTGGGCCAGCTGGTGGCCGGGGTGGCCCACGAGCTGAACAACCCGGTGGCGGCCATCTTGCGCGGCGCCGACACCCTGCAGGCCCAACTGCCGGATCTCCTGATGGACCCCCTGGTGGAACCCTGGCGGTCACTGGCCGCCGGCATATTGCAGCAGGCCATGCAGGTGACGCCCCTGTCCACCGCCCTGGTGCGGGAGCGGGCCGCCCAGGCCGAGCGCTACACAGGCGAACGCAACCAGGCCAGGCAGCTGGTGCAGATGCAGCTGGATGATCCCGGGCTGTGGCAGCGCCTGTTTGCGCCGCTCTCCTCCGCCACGCGTCAGGCGCAGCTGGCCCGGCTGGACGACTACTACCAGATGGGCAATTTCCTGCACAACATCGATGTCTGCGCCCGGCGTATCGCCGATCTGGTCAAGGGCCTCAAGCAGTATGCCCGCCAGGACAATGCGGTGCCTCAGCGGGTGGATCTGCTGGAGGGGCTGGAAGACACCCTGATCATTTTCGAAAACCGCCTCAAGCAGCTGACCCTGGAGCGCAGCTATGACGAGGCCAGGCCCAAGGTGCTCTGTTATCCCATCGCCCTGCAGCAGGTGTGGACCAACCTCATCGCCAATGCCCTGGATGCGGTGGCGGCGTTGGGGCGGGCGGGGCGCATCCAGCTGCGCAGCCAGGTCTATGAAGAGGCGGGGGAGCCTTGGATCCGGATCGAGGTGGAGGACAATGGTCACGGCATTGCTCCCGAGCTGCAGGCCAGGATCTTCGAGCTGAACTTCACCACCAAGCGCGAGGGGAACTTTGGTCTCGGCATCGGTCTGCACGTCTGCCAGCAGATCATCGCCCAGCATAGGGGGCGCATCGAGGTCAGCTCCGAACCCGGGGTCTTTACCTGCCTGCGCGTCAGCCTGCCGGTCACCCCGTCAGAGCTGCTGTCGCCGGCCCGCTAGGTGCCCTTGGCAAACCGGCGGCAATCTTGGATACTGTATTTAAATACAGTTAACGCGAGCCTGCCATGCGCCTGTTTATCGCCGAAAAACCCAGCCTGGGACGCGCCATCGCAGCGGCCCTGCCTGCACCCCAGCGCAAGGGCGAGGGGTATATCCAGTGCGGCGAGCAGGATGTGGTGACCTGGTGTGTGGGACACCTGCTGGAGCAGGCGGCGCCGGAGAGCTACGACGCCCGTTACCGGCGCTGGGCCCTCGCCGATCTGCCCATAGTGCCGCAACGCTGGCAACGGGAGCCGCGACGGGGCAGTGCCGGCCAGCTCAAGGTGATCCGCCACTGGATCAAGCAGGCCGATCAGCTGGTGCACGCCGGTGATCCGGATCGGGAAGGCCAGCTGCTGGTGGATGAGGTGATCGACTACCTCCAGGTGCCGGCGGCCAAGCGGCAAGCCATGCAGCGTTGCCTGATCAGCGATCTCAACCTGCCCGCGGTGCGCCGGGCCCTGGCCGGTCTCAGGGCCAACCAGGAATTCGTGCCCTTGAGCACCGCCGCCCTGGCCCGTTCTCGGGCGGACTGGCTGTTTGGCATCAACCTCACCCGCACCTATACCCTGCTGGCCCGACAGGCGGGCGGCGAGGCCTTGCTGTCGGTGGGTCGGGTGCAGACGCCGGTGCTGGGGCTGGTGGTGGCGCGGGATCGGGCCATCGCCCAGTTTGTGCCCCATGACTATTTTGCGGTCAGCGCCCAGCTGCAGACGGCCGCCGGCGAGACGTTCACCGCCTGGTGGCAGCCGTCGGCGGCCTGCCAGCCCTGGCAGGATGAGGAGGGGCGGGTGCTCAACCGCGCCCTGGCCGACAAGGTGGTGGCGTCGGTGCAGGGGCAAACCGGCCGGGTGGAACAGCTGGAGCAGAAGGAGTGCCGCCGCGCGCCGCCGCTGCCCTATAACCTCTCCAACCTGCAGATCGAGGCGGCCCGCCAGCTGAACCTGACCGCCAAGCAGGTGCTGGATCTGTGCCAGCGCCTGTACGAGCAGCACAAGCTCATCACCTATCCCAGATCCGATTGCCGCTACCTGCCAAAGGAACATCATGGCCGGGCTGCTCAGGTGAGCGCTGCCATGGCCCAGCTGTTGCCGGACTGGCAGGAGAGGATCCAGGGCGCTGATCTGACCCGGCGTGGCGCCGCCTGGAACGATGCCAAGGTACAGGCGCACCACGCCATCATCCCCACCGAGCGGAGCCTGGATCCGGCCAAGCTCAGCCGTGATGAGCTGGCGCTCTACCGCCTCATCGCCCGCCAGTACCTGGCGCAGTTTTATCCTGACCACAGTTACCAGCAGACCCGGGCGGACATTCGTCTGGCCGGCGGTCTGTTCGTCGCCAAGGGGCGGGTGGTGCGGGAATTGGGCTGGCGCAGCCTGTATGAACGTCAGACGGCTGAGCCCGACGAGGAGGAGGCCGGTGCCCTGCCGCCCTTGCAGCCGGGGCAAAGCCTGCACTGTCCGGCGGCGCAGCGCCATGACAAGCAAACCCAGCCGCCCAAGGCCTACACGGATGCCAGTCTGCTGGCCGCCATGACCGGCATCGCCCGGCATGTGGCGGACTCGGCCTTGAAGGCCATCCTCAAGGAGACCGACGGCCTGGGCACGGAGGCGACCCGGGCCGGCATCATAGAGTTGCTGTTCACCCGGGGTTACCTGCAACGCCAGGGCAAGCAGATCCACGCCAGCGAAACGGGATTTGCCCTGGTGGACGCCCTGCCGTCCGCGCTGGTGCAACCGGACATGACGGCCCAGTGGGAACTGGGGTTGGCGCGGATCGAAGAAAAGAGCCTGGCCTATGGCGACTTCATGGCGCCGCTCCTCAGCCAGTTGGCTGAGCTGGTGGTCCAGGGGCAGCAGCTGAGTGCCGAGGCCAGCCGGCGCCTGGGCGCCTTGCACCGGGCCCCGGCCGGCAAGTCGCCGCGGCGGGGACGCGGCACCGGCAAGGGGGCGCCGGCCAAGCGGCGGTCCAGCCGCCCCGCCCGGCGCCAGGCTATGGCTTGAGGGTGGGATAAGGTACACTCGGCGGCCATGGTCCTCCTGGAGTCATCCCGTGTCTGCCCAACCCATCGCCGATTTTGATCTGCAGCCTTACAACAGTTTTGGCCTGGCGGCCCGCGCCCGCTGGGGCTGTGAAATCACCGATCTGGCCAGCCTGCAACAGTTGCTGAGTCAGCCCCAGTGGCGTGAGCTGCCCCGCCTGGTGATAGGTGGCGGTAGCAATCTGCTGCTGAGCTGTGATTTTGCCGGCTTGGCACTCATCAACCGGCTCAAGGGGATTGAGGTCACCGAGACGGCCGAGGCCTGGCACCTGCAGGTGGCGGCCGGTGAGGATTGGCCGGCACTGGTGGCCTGGAGTCTGCAGCAGGGCATGCCGGGGCTGGAGAATCTGGCCCTGATCCCGGGGTGTGCCGGGGCGGCGCCGGTGCAGAACATCGGGGCCTATGGGGTGGAGCTGGCCCAGGTGTGCGAACACGTGGATGCCTTCGATCTGACCGAGGGACGCCTGGTGCGCCTGCCGGCCGAGGCATGCCACTTCGGCTACCGGGAGAGCCGCTTCAAGGGCGAGTGGCAACACACTCATATCATCACCGGCATCGGTTTGCGGCTTCGCAAGGAGTGGCAGCCCCAGTGTAAGTACGGTCCCCTGGCGGAGCTGTCTCAGCCCAGTGCCCAGGACATCTATGCCCGGGTCTGCCAGTTGCGCCAGGCCAAGCTGCCGGATCCGGCGCGGTTGGGCAATGCCGGCAGCTTCTTCAAGAATCCCACCGTGCCACGGGCGCAGGCCGACGCGCTGAAGGCCGACTATCCCGCCATGCCGCTCTATCCGGCCGACCCGGGGATGGCCAAGTTGGCGGCCGGCTGGCTGATCGAGCAGGCGGGCCTCAAGGGTTACCGTCAGGGGCAGGCGGCGGTGCACCGGGAGCAGGCGCTGGTGCTGGTGAATCTGGGGGGGGCGAGTGCCCAGGAACTGCTGAGCCTGGCGCGGCATGTCCGGCAGACGGTGCAGGCGCGCTTCGGTCTCTGGCTGGACCATGAGGTACGCATCATGGGCGAGGCAGGGGAGTGGAAGGAGGCGCTGGCATGCGGCGACTGAGTGAACGGCAACGGCAGCTGCTGCAGCTGCTGGCGGATGGCCACTTCCATGCCGGCCCGCAGATCGGCGAGGCCCTGGGGATCAGCCGGGCCGCGGTGAGCCAGCAGCTCAAAGGGCTGCGGGAGCTGGGGGTGGAGCTGCACAGCGTCAGCGGCAAGGGGCATAGGCTCGCCTTGCCGTTACAGCTGCTGGATGCCCAGCGCCTGCAGCAGGATCTCATGGCGGCGCCGGTACAGGTGCTGGCGGTCATCGATTCCACCAACAACTTCATGATGGGCCAGCTGGATAGCTGGCAGAAGGGTGAATGTGTGCTGGCCGAGTGCCAGACCGCCGGGCGCGGGCGCCGCGGTCGACAGTGGCACTCGCCTTTTGGCAGCCAGCTCATCCTGAGCCTGTTCTGGCGCCTGGAGCAGGGGATGGCCAGCGCCATGGGCTTGAGCCTGGTGGTGGGGATCGCCCTGGTTGATGCCCTTGAATCACAAGGGCTGGCCGGCATCAAGGTCAAGTGGCCCAACGATCTCTATCTGGATGGCCGCAAGCTGGCGGGTATCCTGGTGGAAATGGCGGCCACCGTCGGCGGCGCCTGCCAGATGGTGGTGGGGGTGGGCATGAACCTGCAACTGCCCCTGGGGGAGGCCCAGAAGATCGATCAGCCCTGGGCCGAGTTGCAGACCCTGGTGGGCGAGGGACGACTGGATCGGCATCGCCTCACCTGTGCCGTGGTACAGCAACTACGGCAGAGCCTGGCGCGGTTCGAGCACGAGGGGATGGCGCCCTTTGTGGCGCGCTGGAATGAGCTGGATCTGTACCGGAACCAGCCGGTGCGGCTCATCAGCGGTGAGCGCAGCTGGAGCGGCATTGCCCGGGGCATAGATGAACAGGGTGCCCTGTTGCTGGAAAATGAGCTGGGGGAACTGCAGACCCTGGTGGGGGGCGAGATCTCCCTGCGCCCCCGCTAAGAACTACTTGCGCAACCAGACTTGCTCGATGGCGTGACAGGGTCCCTTGGTCAGGATCAGGTTGGCCCGCTCCCGGGTCGGCACTATGTTGGCCCTGAGGTTGGGGTAGTTGATCTCCTGCCAGATCTGATTGGCAATGGTGTCGGCTTCGGCGTCGGACAGCTGGCTGTAGTGATGGAAGTAGCTGCTGGGGTCGGCAAAGGCACCGCGGCGGAAGCACTGGAAGCGCTCCACATACCATTGATTGAGCAGGCTCTCCTTGGCATCCACATAGATGGAGAAGTCCACGAAGTCCGAGACGAAGACTCTATGGGGATCGTGGGGATAGTCCATGCCGCTTTGCAGCACGTTTAGCCCTTCCAGCAACAGGATGTCCGGTCGCTGCACCACCTTCTGAGCCCCAGGCACTATGTCGTAAATATGGTGCGAATAGACGGGGGCACCCACCTGGGACTTGCCGGCCTTGATGTCGGCGACAAACTTCACCAGCTTGTGCATGTCATAGGACTCGGGAAAGCCCTTTTTCTTCATCAGGCCACGGGATTCCAACACATGGTTGGGATGCAGGAAGCCATCCGTGGTGACCAGCTCCACCGTCGGGTGTTCCGGCCAGCGATCCAGCAAGGCCTGCAGGATACGGGCCGTGGTGCTCTTGCCCACCGCCACACTGCCGGCGATGCTGATCACGTAGGGAACATGGGCCGGCTCGGTGCCCAGAAACTGCTCGATGACCTTGCTGCGGCGCTGCCGGGCGCGGACATAGAGGTTGAGCAGCCGCGACAGCGGCAGGTAGATATCCTTGACCTCTTCCAGTGACAACTCGTCGTGGATGCCACGCAGGTGCACCAGATCCTCCTGGGCCAAGGTCAGGGGAACGGAATTGCGCAGCCCCGACCATTGGTCCCGGTTGAAAACCAGGTAGGGGGAGAGGAGGTTATCGACATCGTTCATCGGCGGGCCACATCCTGTTACAAGCACCGGGACATTACACCAAGCCCCCCAGGCTCACAAGGATAAGCCGCCTCGGCGCCGTGGGATTAGCTAACAAAATGACAGTCTTAGCCAAAAAAACGACAGGTCACCTGTTGCGGGGGCTAGGACCATGCAATAAAATGCCCCCCGCTCGTCTGTCGGCATGCTTTGGCCTGCCCGCCGTTTGGTGGGGCCTGGGTGTCGCAGAGTTCTGGAGGGGTTCCCGAGTGGCCAAAGGGATCAGACTGTAAATCTGACGGCTCCGCCTTCGAAGGTTCGAATCCTTCCCCCTCCACCATTTTCACCGTTTGTGGCTTTTGGTGATGAGCAAAGCGGGCATCGTATAATGGCTATTACCTCAGCCTTCCAAGCTGATGATGCGGGTTCGATTCCCGCTGCCCGCTCCAAAAATGCTGATATAGCTCAGTCGGTAGAGCGCACCCTTGGTAAGGGTGAGGTCGGCAGTTCGACTCTGCCTATCAGCACCACTCTCGCCAAACCCCCAAGCTGCGTGTATTTTGTATACGCTTTGTCAACTTGTGCCGTGGTTAGCTAGCCACCACTAAACAGTGTTAGTTAGAGGGACGATCATGTCTAAAGAAAAGTTTGAACGTACAAAACCCCACCTCAACGTAGGCACCATCGGCCACGTTGACCACGGTAAGACCACCCTGACCGCTGCCATCACCGCTGTACTGGCTAAGACCTACGGTGGTAAGGCCTTCGCCTTCGACCAGATCGACAAGGCGCCGGAAGAAAAGGCCCGTGGTATCACCATCAACACCTCTCACGTAGAATACGACACCCCGACCCGTCACTACGCCCACGTAGACTGCCCGGGCCACGCCGACTACGTTAAGAACATGATCACCGGTGCTGCACAGATGGACGGCGCTATCCTGGTAGTAGCTGCCACCGACGGCCCGATGCCGCAGACCCGTGAGCACATCCTGCTGGGTCGCCAGGTAGGCGTACCGTACATCATCGTGTTCCTGAACAAGTGCGACATGGTAGATGACGAAGAGCTGCTGGACCTGGTGGAAATGGAAGTTCGCGAACTGCTGAGCGAATACGACTTCCCGGGCGACGACACGCCGGTGATCCGCGGTTCCGCGCTGAAGGCGCTGGAAGGCGATGCCGAGTGGGAAAAGAAGGTAGTTGAACTGGCCGAAGCCCTGGACAGCTACATCCCCGAGCCGGAACGTGCCATCGACATGCCGTTCCTGATGCCGATCGAAGACGTATTCTCCATCGCTGGTCGTGGTACCGTAGTGACCGGTCGTGTAGAACGCGGTATCGTGAAGGTTGGCGAAGAAGTTGCCATCGTAGGTATCAAGGACACCGCCAAGACCACCTGTACCGGCGTGGAAATGTTCCGCAAGCTGCTGGACGAAGGCCGTGCCGGTGAGAACGTAGGTGTACTGCTGCGTGGTATCAAGCGTGAAGAAGTTGAGCGTGGTCAGGTACTGGCCAAGCCCGGCACCATCACCCCGCACACCAAGTTCGAATCCGAAGTGTACGTGCTGTCCAAGGAAGAAGGTGGTCGTCACACCCCGTTCTTCAAGGGCTACCGTCCGCAGTTCTACTTCCGTACCACCGACGTAACCGGCACCATCGAGCTGCCGGAAGGCGTGGAAATGGTTATGCCTGGCGATAACATCAAGATGGTCGTGACCCTGATCTGCCCGATCGCGATGGACGAAGGTCTGCGTTTCGCAATCCGTGAAGGTGGCCGTACCGTCGGCGCCGGCGTGGTTGCCAAGGTTATCGAGTAATCAGACTTACATAAAGTCACTAAAGCCCCTATAATAGGGGCTTTATTTTGTGTAGGGGCGTAGTTCTAATTGGTAGAACAGCGGTCTCCAAAACCGATGGTTGGGGGTTCGAGTCCCTCCGCCCCTGCCAGTTGCACCTCGCGTATGCGGGGCTTTTGCGTCTATTAACTTACAGGTAGGTTGTATGAGTGTGAACATTGAGAGCCAGGGCGGCAGCAAGGCGAAAGACATCCTGTTGTGGTGCCTGACTTTCATCCTCCTGGCGGCCGCGGTATTGGGCAATTACCTGTTCAGTGAACAGCCGGCATACGTGCGTTTCGCTGGTGTGATTGTGGCCCTGGTGATCGCCGGTGTCATTGCCTTCCAAACCGCCACCGGCAAGGGCGTGCTGGCATTTGCCCGCGAATCCCGGATGGAAGTGCGCAAGGTAGTGTGGCCGACTCGCCAGGAAGCCATTCAGACAACCTTGATCATCTTCGCCGTGACCGCGGTAGTGGGACTGTTCCTGTTCCTGCTGGATGGCCTGCTGATTTGGCTGGTCGGGTTAATCACTGGAGTGCAGGGTTAAGTCATGTCAGAACAACGTATGCGTTGGTATGTGGTTCAAGCCTTCTCCGGTTATGAAGGTCGCGTTGCCAAGTCTCTGAAAGAGCACATCAAGATGCACGGCATGGAAGATCAATTCGGTGAGGTCTTGGTACCCACCGAAGAGGTGGTCGAAATGCGTGCCGGTCAGAAGCGCAAGAGTGAACGCAAGTTCTTTCCCGGCTATGTGCTGGTACAGATGCTGATGAACGATGCCACCTGGCACTTGGTGCGCAATGTGCCCCGGGTGATGGGCTTCATCGGCGGCACCTCCGACCGTCCGGCCCCCATCTCCGACAAGGAGGCCGATGCCATCCTGAACCGTCTGCAGGAGTCTGTCGACAAGCCCAAGCACAAGACCCTGTTCGAAGCCGGGGAAGTGGTGCGGGTCAGCGATGGTCCCTTTGCCGACTTCCAGGGTGTGGTGGAAGAGGTGGACTACGAGAAGAGTCGCCTCAAGGTGTCCGTGCTGATCTTCGGTCGGGCCACGCCCGTCGAGCTGGATTTTGGTCAGGTGGAAAAGTCCTGAACATTATCTAGCCAACCGGCTTGTCTGGGGTAGCGGACTTCACTATAATTCGCTGCCCCTTTTTCCACTGGGGAGCCTTTGAGGGGAAGTTACCTTCTCCGAGGCGTTATCACCCATTTTGAGGTAAATGAAAAATGGCTAAGAAAGTCACAGCTTATATCAAGCTGCAAGTTAAGGCCGGTAGTGCCAACCCGTCTCCTCCTGTTGGTCCTGCGCTGGGTCAACACGGTGTGAACATCATGGAATTCTGTAAGGCGTTCAACGCCCGTACCGAAAAGCTGGAGAAGGGTGCCCCGACTCCGGTGGTGATCACCGTATACAGCGACCGTTCCTTCACCTTCGAAACCAAGACGCCGCCCGCTTCCTTCCTGCTGAAGAAGGCTGCCGGTATCACCTCCGGCTCTTCCAAGCCGAACAAGGACAAGGTTGGTAAGGTAAGCCACGCTCAACTGCTGGAAATCGCCAAGACCAAGGAACCGGACATGACCGGCTCCGATCTGGAAGCGATGGCCCGCTCTATCGCGGGTTCTGCCCGTTCCATGGGCCTGGTAGTGGAGGACTAAGACGATGGCTAAATTGACCAAGCGCATGCGCGTGATTCGTGAGAAGGTTGACGGTACCAAGGAATACGGTATCTCTGAAGCCGTTGCCCTGCTCAAGGAACTGGCCACTGCCAAGTTTGTTGAGAGCGTAGACGTTGCCGTAAACCTGGGCATCGATGCTCGTAAGTCCGACCAAAACGTCCGTGGCGCCACCGTGCTGCCGCACGGCACCGGTCGTACCGTTCGCGTTGCCGTGTTCACCCAGGGTGCCAACGCCGAAGCCGCCAAGGCTGCCGGTGCTGACCTGGTGGGCATGGATGACCTGGCTGACCAGGTCAAGAAGGGCGAGCTGAACTTCGACGTCGTCATCGCCTCTCCGGATGCTATGCGCGTTGTTGGCCAACTGGGCCAAATCCTGGGTCCCCGTGGCCTGATGCCGAACCCGAAGGTTGGTACTGTAACTCCGAACGTTGCCGAAGCCGTTAACAACGCCAAGGCCGGTCAGATCCGTTACCGTAACGACAAGAACGGTATCATCCACAGCACCATCGGTAAGGTCTCCTTCTCCGAAGAGCAACTGAAGCAAAACCTGGAAGCTCTGCTGGCTGCCCTGAAGAAGGCCAAGCCTTCTGCTGCTAAGGGTCAGTTCATCAAGAAGGTAAGCATCTCTACCACCATGGGTGCCGGTGTGTCTGTTGATCAGTCCACCCTGGATGCCAGCGCTGCCTAATTGAGCGTTTACAGGGCGCGAGGTTTTGGTTAAAATTTCGCGCTCTGTTTGGTTGGGGGTCTCGACTCCCGTCCAAGACCGCAGGGGGCGCAAGCCTTAATGTCCTGCGTAGACGGTGCCGGAACCCAGCGAGAAAGATTACTTTCTTCTGGAATCTGCCACCGCAGTGCTCCCCGTTAGGGGAGGTGATGTCAGTAGCTGGGCTTGCCCAGTTTTATCTCCAGGAGTTATGCCAATGGCATTAGGATTCGAAGACAAAAAGGCAATTGTCGCTGAAGTCGCCGAAGCTGCCAAAGGCGCACTGTCCGCTGTTGCTGCCGATTCTCGCGGCGTAACCGTGGCCAAGATGACCGCTCTGCGTAAGTCTGCTCGTGAAGCAGGCGTATACATGCGCGTCGTTCGTAACACTCTGCTGACCCGCGCAGTAGAAGGTTCCGACTTCGAATGCATGAAAGACGTATTTGTCGGTCCGACCCTGATCGCTTTCTCCAACGAACACCCGGGCGCTGCTGCTCGCCTGTTCAAGGAGTTTGCCAAGGGGAACGACAAGTTCTCCATCAAGGGTGGTGCGTTCCAGGGTGAATTCATCCCTGCAGCTCAAATCGACCGTCTGGCCACGCTGCCGACCTACGAAGAAGCACTCGCCAAGCTGATGGCTACCATGAAGGAAGCCGCCGCTGGCAAGCTGGTTCGTACGTTCGCCGCGCTGCGCGACAAGAAAGAAGCCGAAGCGGCCTAATTCTTGTAACTGGATCTCGTTAATTAAAAAACTTCAACGACAGGAACCTTTGTCATGTCTATCACTAAAGATCAAATCATCGAAGCCGTTGCTTCCATGTCCGTAATGGAAGTTGTTGAACTGATCTCCGCTATGGAAGAGAAGTTCGGTGTTTCTGCTGCTGCCGCCGTTGCCGCTGGCCCGGCTGCTGCTGCTGAAGCCGTAGAAGAAAAGACCGAGTTCGACGTAGTTCTGACTGCCGCTGGCGCCAACAAGGTTGCCGTCATCAAGGCCGTTCGTGGTGCTACCTCTCTGGGTCTGAAGGAAGCCAAGGACCTGGTAGAAGCCGCTCCGACTCCGGTTAAGGAAGGCGTCTCCAAGGACGAAGCTGAGGCCCTGAAGAAGGACCTCGAAGCCGCCGGTGCTTCCGTTGAGATCAAGTAATCTGTTGAATGACAGATTCGCGGCCTGACGTAAAAATCAGGCTAGGGCTGGTGAATTTTTATTCACCAGCCCTTTTGCGCTGTGTGATGAGAGGATTTCCACACCGTTTCGTCCTCTTGTCCGTGGTCGGCGCAACGGACTGTTAACCGGTCCGTCTGCCACAAAGCGGTGTCAAATCAGAACTGCTCTTTGCAGAGCAGAGTGGGTCACTTATCAGCGAGCTGAGGAACCCTATGGTTTACTCTTATACCGAAAAAAAACGCATTCGTAAGGACTTCGGTAAGCGCGATCAGGTTCTGGATACGCCTTATCTGTTGTCCATTCAGCTGGACTCCTTTAAACAGTTCCTCGAAGCCGACCCGGAAGGGGCTTACGGGCTTGAGGCAGCTTTCCGCAGCGTCTTTCCGATCACCAGTTATTCTGGTACGGCCGCGCTGCAGTATGTGAGCTATCGTCTGGGTGAGCCAGTCTTTGACGTCAAAGAATGTCAAATTCGCGGTGTGACCTACTCCGCGCCGTTGCGCGTGAAGTTGCGACTGGTGCTGTTCGATAAAGAAGCGGCTCCTGGAACTGTCAAGGACATCAAGGAACAAGAAGTGTACATGGGCGAAATTCCGCTCATGACCGAGAACGGTACCTTTATCGTCAATGGTACCGAGCGGGTTATTGTTTCCCAATTGCACCGCAGCCCGGGTGTCTTCTTTGATCACGATAAGGGCAAGACGCACTCTTCCGGTAAGGTCCTGTATAACGCACGGGTGATTCCTTACCGCGGCTCCTGGCTGGACTTCGAGTTCGATGCCAAGGATAACCTGTTCGTGCGTATCGACCGTCGTCGCAAGCTGCCGGCCTCCATCATCCTGCGGGCCCTGGATTTCACCACTGAAGAAATCCTGGCGAGCTTCTTCGAGACCATCAAGTTCGAGATCAAAGAAGGCAAGCTGATGATGGAGCTGGTGCCGGAACGCCTGCGCGGCGAAACCGCCACCTTTGACATCATTGCCGGTGGGGAAGTGGTTGTTGAGAAGGGCCGTCGGGTCACTGCTCGCCACATTCGCCAACTGGAAAAAGCCGGTGTCACTCAGATTGAGGTTCCGCTCGAGTATGTTGTTGGCAAGATCTCTGCCCGGGATTACGTCAATGCCGATACCGGTGAGGTGGTGGTGCCCGCCAACTCAGCGCTGAGCCTGGAAACCATGGCCAACCTGTCCCAGGGTGGTCACAAGCAATTCGAAGTCCTGTTCACCAATGAACTGGACCACGGCGCCTACATGTCCGAGACCCTGCGTATCGACTCTTCCAGCAACCGCCTCGAGGCGCTGGTGGAAATCTATCGCATGATGCGTCCCGGCGAGCCGCCAACACGGGATGCCGCCGAACAGCTGTTCGACAACCTGTTCTTCTCCGAAGATCGCTACGATCTGTCCACCGTGGGCCGGATGAAGTTCAACAGCCGCCTGCATCGCGACGATCAGACCGGCCCTGGCATCCTGACCAAGGAAGACATAGTCGAAGTCATGCAGAAGCTCATCGATATCCGTAACGGTAACGATGAAGTGGATGACATCGACCACCTGGGGAACCGACGTATCCGCTCCGTGGGCGAAATGGCCGAAAACCAGTTCCGCGTAGGTCTGGTGCGGGTGGAACGTGCCGTGAAGGAGCGCCTGTCTCTGGGCGATCTGGACGCCGTCATGCCGCAGGATCTGATCAACGCCAAGCCGATCTCCGCCGCGGTGAAGGAATTCTTCGGTTCCAGCCAGCTGTCCCAGTTCATGGACCAGAACAACCCGCTGTCCGAGATCACCCACAAGCGCCGTATCTCCGCGTTGGGCCCGGGCGGTCTGACCCGTGAACGCGCCGGCTTCGAAGTCCGTGACGTACACCCGACCCACTACGGTCGTCTGTGCCCCATCGAGACTCCTGAAGGTCCGAACATCGGTCTGATCAACTCCCTGGCGGTCTACTCCCGGACCAACGAATACGGCTTCCTGGAAACCCCGTATCGCAAGGTCGTGGACAACGTGATCACCGACGAGGTGGAATACCTGTCCGCCATCGAGGAAGGCAACTACGTTATCGCCCAGGCCAACGCCAATGTGGACGAAAACGGCAAGCTCGTAGACGAGCTGGTACCGTGCCGCCACAAGGGTGAGTCCACCTTCATGAATGCCGACCAGATCCAGTACATGGATGTGAGTCCGCAGCAGGTGGTCTCCGTGGCCGCCTCCCTGATCCCCTTCCTGGAGCACGATGACGCCAACCGTGCGCTGATGGGGTCAAACATGCAACGTCAGGCCGTGCCGACCCTGCGTGCCGACAAGCCGCTGGTGGGTACCGGTATGGAACGTGCCGTGGCCGTTGACTCCGGGGTGACCGTGGTGGCCCGTCGTGGTGGTGTGGTGGATTACGCCGACGCCTCCCGCATCGTGATCAAGGTGAACGAAGATGAGCTGGCTGCCGGCGAAGCAGGCATCGACATCTACAACCTGACCAAGTACACCCGCTCCAACCAGAACACCTGCATCAACCAGCGTACCTGCGTGATGATGGGTGAGCCGGTCATGGCCGGTGACGTGCTGGCCGACGGCCCGTCCACCGACCTGGGTGAACTGGCGCTGGGTCAAAACCTGCGCGTCGCCTTCATGCCCTGGAACGGTTACAACTTCGAAGACTCCATCCTGGTCTCCGAGCGCGTGGTACAGGAAGATCGCCTGACCACCATCCACATCCAGGAACTGGCCTGTATCGCCCGGGACACCAAGCTTGGCCCGGAAGAGATCACCGCCGACATCCCCAACGTGGGTGAAGCCGCCCTGTCCAAGCTGGACGAGTCCGGCATCGTCTACGTGGGTGCCGAGGTGCAAGGCGGCGACATCCTGGTGGGTAAGGTAACCCCCAAGGGTGAAACCCAGCTGACCCCGGAAGAGAAGCTGCTGCGCGCCATCTTCGGTGAGAAGGCCTCCGACGTGAAGGACTCCTCCCTGCGGGTGCCCAACGGCGTCTATGGGACCGTCCTGGATGTGCAGGTCTTTACCCGCGATGGCGTGGAGAAGGACAAGCGTGCCAAGGAAATCGAGGACATGCAGCTGCGGGATGCCAAGAAGGACCTGACCGAAGAGTTCAAGATCTTCGAAGACGGTATCTTCGGCCGTGCTCGTTCCCTGCTGGTGAACTCTGGCGTGTCTGCCGACAAGATCGACGGCATGGATCGTAAGAAGTGGCTGGAACAGGCCATCGACGACGAAGCCAAGCAAGTCGAGCTGGAGCAGATCGCCGAGCAGTACGTGGCCCTGAAGGAAGAGTTCGATCGCAAGTTCGAAGCCAAGCGTCTGAAGATCATCCAAGGTGACGATCTGGCGCCGGGCGTGCTGAAGATCGTCAAGGTTTACCTGGCCGTGAAGCGTCGCATCCAGCCTGGTGACAAGATGGCCGGTCGTCACGGTAACAAGGGTGTTATCTCCAAGATCTGCCCCATCGAAGACATGCCGCACGACGAGTTCGGCCGTCCGGTGGATATCGTGCTGAACCCGCTGGGCGTACCGTCCCGTATGAACATCGGTCAGGTTCTCGAAGTGCACCTGGGTCTGGCGGCCAAGGGCATCGGTGAGAAGATCGACCGCATGATCAAGGAACAGCAGGAGCTGGCCAAGCTGCGCGGTTTCCTCCAGGAAGTCTACGACCTGGGCGACCACACCAAGCAGCAGGTGGACATCAACACCATGTCCGACGATGCCGTGCGCACCCTGGCAGAGAACCTGCGCAAGGGGATGCCGGTGGCGACCCCGGTATTCGACGGGGCCAAGGAGCGCGAAATCAAGTCGCTGCTCAAGCTGGCCGATCTGCCGGAGTCCGGTCAGATCACCCTGTTCGATGGCCGTACCGGTATGCCGTTCGAGCGTCAGGTCACCGTGGGCTACATGTACATGCTCAAGCTGAACCACCTGGTGGACGACAAGATGCACGCCCGTTCCACCGGTTCCTACAGCCTGGTTACCCAGCAGCCGCTGGGTGGTAAGGCCCAGTTCGGCGGTCAGCGTTTCGGGGAGATGGAAGTGTGGGCGCTGGAAGCCTATGGCGCCGCCTATACCCTGCAAGAAATGCTCACCGTCAAGTCTGACGATGTGAATGGCCGTACCAAGATGTACAAGAACATCGTGGACGGTGATCACCGCATGGAGCCGGGCATGCCCGAGTCCTTCAACGTACTGCTGAAGGAAATCCGCTCCCTGGGGATCAACATCGAGCTGGAAGAGGAATAAGGGTTCAGCCCTTAGTGCCGCGATTGAAAAGGGCGCCCTGCGGGGCGCCATGATTGAACTCCTGACGGGAGACACACGTGAAAGACTTACTTAAGTTTTTGAAAGCACAGAGCAAGACCGAAGAGTTTGACGGCATCAAGATTGCCCTGGCCTCTCCGGACATGATCCGCTCCTGGTCTTTCGGGGAAGTGAAGAAGCCGGAAACCATCAACTACCGCACCTTCAAGCCGGAGCGTGATGGTCTGTTCTGCGCCCGTATCTTCGGCCCGGTGAAGGACTACGAGTGTCTGTGCGGCAAGTACAAGCGCCTCAAGCACCGTGGCGTGATCTGTGAGAAGTGTGGCGTTGAAGTCACACAGACCAAGGTGCGCCGTGAGCGCATGGGTCACATCGAGTTGGCCTCACCTGTGGCCCACATCTGGTTCCTCAAGTCCCTGCCGTCCCGGATCGGTCTGCTGTTGGACATGACCCTGCGTGACATCGAGCGGGTGCTGTACTTCGAATCCTTCGTGGTGATCGAAGCCGGCATGACCGCCCTGGAACGCGGCCAGATGCTGTCCGAAGAACAGTACCTGGACTCCCTGGAGGAGTACGGTGACGAGTTCGAAGCCAAGATGGGCGCCGAGGCCATCCTGGAGCTGCTGCGTGGCCTGGATCTGGAGCAGGAAATCGCCCAGATGCGCGAAGAGCTGCAACAGACCAACTCCGAAACCAAGCGCAAGAAGACCACCAAGCGCCTGAAGCTGATGGAAGCCTTCCTGCTGTCCGGCAACAAGCCGGAATGGATGATCATGACGGTGCTGCCGGTGCTGCCGCCGGACCTGCGTCCGCTGGTACCCCTGGACGGTGGCCGTTTCGCCACCTCCGATCTGAACGATCTGTACCGCCGCGTGATCAACCGGAACAACCGTTTGAAGCGTCTGCTGGATCTGGCTGCGCCGGACATCATTGTCCGCAACGAAAAGCGCATGCTGCAGGAGTCCGTGGATGCCCTGCTGGACAACGGCCGTCGCGGTCGTGCCATCACCGGCTCCAACAAGCGCCCGCTGAAGTCCCTGGCCGACATGATCAAGGGTAAGCAAGGTCGTTTCCGTCAAAACCTGCTGGGTAAGCGGGTCGACTACTCCGGTCGTTCCGTTATCACCGTGGGTCCGACCCTGCGTCTGCATCAGTGCGGTCTGCCCAAGAAGATGGCGCTGGAGCTGTTCAAGCCCTTCATCTACGGCAAGCTGGAAGCCCGCGGCCTGGCCACCACCATCAAGGCGGCCAAGAAGATGGTCGAGCGCGAAGAAGCCGTGGTGTGGGATATCCTGGACGAAGTGATCCGCGAACACCCCGTCATGCTGAACCGTGCGCCGACCCTGCACCGTCTGGGTATTCAGGCGTTCGAGCCGACCCTGATCGAAGGTAAGGCCATTCAGCTGCACCCGCTGGTGTGTTCCGCCTTCAACGCCGACTTCGACGGTGACCAGATGGCGGTCCACGTACCGCTGACCCTGGAAGCCCAGCTGGAAGCCCGTGCGCTGATGATGTCCACCAACAACATCCTGTCGCCCGCCTCCGGTGAGCCGATCATTGTGCCGTCTCAGGACGTGGTGCTGGGTCTGTACTACATGACCCGTGCCAAGGTCGGTGCCAAGGGTGAAGGCATGGTGCTGAGCGGTGCCAAGGAAGCCGAGAAGGTCTACCGTGCCGGTCTGGCCTCCCTGCATGCCCGGGTCAAGTGCCGCATCACCGAATACGTGAAGAACGAAGCCGGTGAGCTGGTGGCCAAGACCGAGCTGAAGAGCACCACTGTCGGTCGTTCCATCCTGTCGCTGATCCTGCCCAAGGGCATGGACTATGCGCTGATCGACGAGCCCAAGGTGCTGTCTGACGCCGAGAAGGCCGATCTGGCTGCCCATCCGGAGAACTGGTTCAAGCATGTCTCCAACAAGGCGCTGGGCAAGAAGGCGATCTCCAAGCTGCTGAACACCTGCTACCGTCGTCTGGGCCTGAAGGACACCGTCATCTTCGCCGACCAGCTGATGTATACCGGTTTCCACTACGCCGCCCTGTCTGGCTCCTCCGTGGGCATCAACGACATGGTGATCCCGGACGCCAAGAAGGACATCATCGAGGCCGCCGAGGCCGAAGTTGCCGAGATCCAGGACCAGTTCCAGTCCGGTCTGGTGACCGCGGGCGAACGCTACAACAAGGTTATCGACATCTGGGCCAGCGCCAACGAGCGCGTGTCCAAGGCGATGATGGAAAACCTCTCCAAGGAGAAGGCCATCAACAGCCGGGGTGAAGAAGAAGAGCAAGCCTCCTTCAACAGCATCTTCATGATGGCCGACTCAGGTGCGCGTGGTTCTGCCGCCCAGATCCGTCAGCTGGCGGGGATGCGTGGTCTGATGGCCAAGCCGGACGGCTCCATCATCGAGACCCCCATAGTGGCGAACTTCCGTGAAGGTCTGAACGTACTGCAGTACTTCATCTCCACGCACGGTGCCCGTAAGGGTCTGGCGGATACCGCACTGAAGACCGCGAACTCCGGTTACCTGACTCGTCGTTTGGTGGACGTGGCCCAGGATCTGGTGATCACCGAGTCCGACTGTGGTACCGAAGAAGGCCTGTGGATGACGCCGCTGATCGAAGGTGGCGACGTGGTCGAGCCGCTGCGTGAGCGCGTGCTGGGCCGTGTGGTGGCCGAAGATGTCATCAAGCCGGGTTCCGACGAGGTGCTGGTCACCCGCAACACCCTGCTGGACGAGAAGTGGTGTAACGAGCTGGAACGTTACTCCGTTGACCGCGTCAAGGTGCGCTCCGCCATCACCTGTGAAACCGACTTCGGCGTCTGTGCCCACTGTTACGGTCGTGATCTTGCCCGTGGCCACATCGTCAACGCCGGTGAAGCTGTGGGGGTTATCGCCGCCCAGTCCATCGGTGAGCCGGGTACCCAGCTGACCATGCGTACCTTCCACATCGGGGGTGCCGCATCCCGTGCCGCCGCCGAGAGCAGCGTGCAGGTCAAGAACACGGGTAACATCAAGCTGCAAAACGCCAAGTATGTTACCAACAGTGCCGACAAGCTGGTGATCACCTCCCGTTCCTCCGAGTTGACCATCATGGACGACCTGGGGCGGACCAAGGAAAGCCACAAGCTGCCCTACGGCTCCGTGCTGGAAGTGAAGGACGGTCAACCGGTCTCCGCCGGTCAGATCGTGGCCAACTGGGATCCGCACACCCACCCGATCATCACCGAAGTGGCCGGTCGCATTAAGTTCGAAAACATGGATGACGGCGTCACCGTTACCCGCCAGACCGACGAACTGACCGGTCTGTCCAGCACTGTGGTACTGGATGTTAACGAACGTGGCTCTCAGGGTAAGGAACTGCGTCCGACCGTGAAGCTGGTTGACGAGCAGGGCAAGGACATCCTGATCCCGGGCACCGAAGTGCCGGCTCAGTACTTCCTGCCCGGTCAGGCCATCGTCCAGCTGGAAGATGGTGCCCAGGTGAACGTCGGTGATGCTGTAGCGCGTATTCCCCAGGAATCCGGCGGTACCAAGGACATCACCGGGGGTCTGCCCCGCGTGGCCGACTTGTTCGAAGCCCGTATGCCGAAGGAACCGGCCATCCTGGCCGAGATCTCCGGTACCATCTCCTTCGGCAAGGAAACCAAGGGCAAGCGCCGTCTGGTGATCACGCCGACCGATGGTGGCAATGTCTACGAAGAGATGATCCCCAAGTGGCGTAACCTCAACGTGTTCGAAGGGGAAAAGGTGCAACAGGGCGAAGTGCTGGCGGACGGTCCCGAGTCAGCCCACGACATCCTGCGCCTGCGTGGCATCAGCCCGGTGGCCAACTACATCGTCAACGAAGTGCAGGACGTTTACCGTCTGCAGGGCGTTAAGATCAACGATAAGCACATCGAAGTCATCGTACGTCAGATGCTGCGTAAGGGTGAGATCATCGACGGTGGGGATTCCGAGTTTCTGGAAAGCGAACAGGTGGAAGTGGCCCGGGTCAAGATTGCCAACCGCAAGCTGGAGGCCGAAGGCAAGCGTCCGGCGACCTATCGCCGTGTGCTGATGGGTATCACCAAGGCGTCCCTGAACACCGAGTCCTTCATCTCTGCGGCCTCCTTCCAGGAGACCACACGGGTGCTGACCGAAGCGGCCGTCTCCGGCAAGATCGACGATCTGCGCGGTCTGAAGGAGAACGTCATCGTGGGTCGTCTGATCCCGGCGGGTACGGGCTTTGCCTACCACCAGAGCCGTCATCAGAAGCGCAAGGCCGCCCTGGAGCAACAGGATGTGCCGCACGTGACCGCCGACGAGGCCGAGCAGAACCTGGCGGATCTGCTCAACGCCGCCGGCAGCTTCGATGCCGAATAAGCCAGCCGTGGACTGGTACTAAGACAAAGGGCCCTGCGGGGCCCTTTTTGCTATCTGGGTTCATGCATTTGCCATGCACTTGGGGTAGATTGACTCCCTATGGTGTCGACCGAGTAATCGACTGAGTCGATTGTTGCTGTCGGTTTTTACCGTTATGCATAATTTTGCAGTCAGTCTACTATGAACCCGTCGAATCCCTCACGGTCTGAGGGTCTTTTACCAAGGAGCGAAACATGTCTACCTACATCAACACTGAAGTAAAGCCCTTTACCGCCACCGCCTTCCACAACGGCGAATTCATCCAAGTCTCCGATGCTGACCTGAAGGGCAAGTGGTCTGTCGTCTTCTTCTACCCGGCTGACTTCACCTTCGTATGCCCCACCGAACTGGGCGACCTGGCTGACAACTACGCCGAATTCCAGAAGCTGGGCGTGGAGATCTACTCCGTGTCCACCGACACCCACTTCACCCACAAGGCCTGGCACGACACTTCCGACACCATCAAGAAGATCCAGTACCCCATGGTGGGTGACCCGACCGGCGTCATCAGCCGCAACTTCGGCGTGATGATCGAAGAAGCTGGTCTGGCCGACCGCGGCACCTTCGTCATCGACCCGGAAGGCAAGATCCAGATCGTCGAAATCCATGCCGGCAGCATCGGCCGTGACGCCCTGGAGCTGATGCGCAAGGTGAAGGCCGCCCAATACGTGGCTGCTCACCCGGGTGAAGTCTGCCCCGCCAAGTGGAAGGAAGGCGACGCCACCCTGGCTCCGTCTCTGGACCTGGTCGGCAAGATCTAAGCCACAGCCCAGCCCATTTCGAGGCCGGCGCAAGCCGGCCTCTTACCTACAGATCTAAGGACACGCCATGTTAGACACCAATCTGAAACAGCAACTGGATACCTATCTGAACTACATTGTGACCCCGATTGAGCTCAGCGTGTCCGGTAACGATCAAGCCAAGTCCGCTGAACTGCAGGCCCTCGCCGAAGAGGTGGCCGGCATGTCAGCCAAAATTTCCCTCAAGGTGGGTAATGCCCCGCGGCAACCGACCCTGAGCGTGGCCCCCGCCGGCCAGGCACCCCGCGTGCACTTTGCCGGTATCCCCATGGGCCACGAGTTCACCTCCCTGGTGCTGGCCCTGCTGCAAAGCGGCGGTCACCCCTCCAAGGCGGATCCGGCGTTGCTGGAGCAGGTGCGCCAGCTGAAGGGCGAGTTCCACTTCGAGACCTATATCTCCCTGTCCTGCCAGAACTGCCCGGACGTGGTCCAGGCACTGAACCTGATGGCGACCCTGAACCCCAACATCACCCACACCATGATCGACGGGGCCCTGTTCCAGGATGAGGTGAACGCCCGCCAGATCATGGCGGTGCCGAATGTCTACCTCAACGGCGAGCCCTTCGGTCAAGGGCGCATGACGCTGCCGGAAATCGTCGGCAAGCTGGATACCGGAGCGGCCGAGCGCAAGGCCGCCGAGCTGAGCGAGAAGGCCCCCTACGACATGCTGATCGTCGGTGGTGGCCCGGCCGGCGCGGCCGCCGCCATCTATGCGGCGCGCAAGGGGATCCGCACCGGCCTGGTGGCCGAGCGCTTCGGTGGCCAGGTGATGGATACCGTCGGCATCGAGAACTTCATCTCCGTGCCCTACACCGAAGGCCCCAAGCTCTCCGCCAGCCTTGAGCAGCATGTGCGCCAGTACGGCGTGGACATCATCACAGAACAGCGGGTGGCCAAGCTGACCCGTGCCGACCAGGTCGAACTGGATCTGGTGAGTGGCGCCAAGCTCAAGAGCCGGGCCGTGGTGCTGGCCACCGGTGCCCGCTGGCGGGAGCTGAACGTGCCCGGCGAGGCCGAGTACCGTACCAAGGGCGTGGCCTACTGCCCCCACTGCGACGGCCCCTTCTTCAAGGGCAAGAAGGTCGCGGTGATCGGTGGCGGTAACTCCGGCATCGAGGCGGCCATCGATCTGGCCGGCATCGTCGAGCATGTGACCGTGGTGGAGTTTGCCGATACCCTGCGGGCCGACGAAGTGCTGCAGAAGAAGGCGCGCTCTTTGCCGAACGTCGACATCATCCTCAATGCCCAGAGCACCGAGGTGCTCGGCGATGGCAGCAAGGTGGTGGGGCTGGCCTATAAGGACCGCAGCAGCGGCGAGGTCAAGCAGCTGGATCTGGCGGGTATCTTCGTGCAGATCGGCCTGGTGCCCAACACCGAATGGCTGAAGGAGAGTGACATCAGCCTGACCCGCTTCGGCGAGATCGAGATCGATGCCAAGGGCGCCACCTCCATGCCCGGGGTATTTGCCGCCGGCGATGCCACCACAGTGCCGTTCAAGCAGATCATCATCTCCATGGGCAGCGGCGCGACGGCCGCCCTGGGGGCCTTCGACTACCTGATCCGTACCTCGGTCTAAATCGCCCGGCCGGGTTAGCAGAACCACCCCTTGCGGGTGGTTCTTTGTTTTTGGCCCCTTGCGCTCCCGGCGGGGGTTTTATACCTTGCTTAGGTTTGGCCCTTTGGGCCCCCATCCGTCATGCAAGGAGTCAAGGATGCAAAAGCAGGTCATCAACACCCCCGCCGCCCCCGCCGCCATCGGTCCCTACGTACAGGCCACCCGGGTCGGCGATCTCATCTTCACCTCCGGCCAGATCCCGCTCATCCCCGAGACCATGACCCTGGTGGAAGGGGATATCCGCGCCCAGGCCGAACAGGTGATGAAGAACCTGCTGGCCATCCTGGTGGCCGCCGGCGCCAGCGCCGACACCGTCATCAAGACCACCTGTTTCCTCAAGGACATGAACGATTTTGGCCCCTTCAACGAGGTCTACGCCCAGTACTTTGGCGAGGCGGCACCGGCGCGCTCCTGCGTGGAGGTCGCCCGTCTGCCCAAGGACGTGCTGGTGGAAGTCGAAGCCATCGCTTACCTGGCCTAAGTGATGTCCGCGCTGCGCTTCGCCCTGCTGGTACAGGGGCCACCCTACGGCAGTGAGGCCTCGGCCCAGGCCTTGCTGTTTGCCCAGGCCCTGTTGGCGCGGGGGCATCGCCTCAGCCAGGTGTTCTTCTATCAGGACGGGGTGTACAACGCCAACGGCTATGTGTCTCCCGCGTCGGATGAGGTCGATCTGGTGGCCCAGTGGCGGAGCTTGGCCGAGGCCCAGGGTATTGTCCTGGATGTCTGCGTGGCGGCGGCGCAGCGGCGTGGTGTGCTGGATGCGACCCAAGCCCAGGAGGCCGGTAAGGCCGGGTATAACCTGGCGGCTCCCTTCGTGCTCAGTGGCTTGGGGCAGCTGGCCGAGGCGGCCTTGGGCGCCGATCGCCTAGTGCAGTTCTAGGAGGGGCGATGAACCAGATAGCCTTTGTGTTTCGTACTTCGCCCCACGGTCGCACCAGGGGGCGGGAGGGACTGGATGCCTTGCTGGCCACCTCGGCGTTCAGCGAGGAGCTGGCGGTGTTCTTCGTCGAGGATGGCCTCTATCAGTTGCTCGCCGGACAGGTGCCGACGCAGGTGCTGAGCCGCGATCACGCCCCCTCCTTCAAGCTGCTGCCCCTGTATGACATAGAGCAGATCTATTTTTGCCAGGACAGCCTGACGGCCCGGGGGCTGACGGCCGACGGCCTTCTCATTCCAGGCCAGGCGCTAGACGCCGCGGCCTTGGCGGACACCCTGGCGCAGTATCCGGTGCGCCTCATCTTCTAGGAGGGGCCATGCTCTATCACATCATCCATTCTCCCTTCGAACTGCTCTCCCTGGCCCAGTGCCTGTCGCGGCTGCGCCCCGGGCAGGATCAGCTGCTGCTCAGCCGCGACGCCGTGATCGCGGCCGCCGCGCCCCAATGGCAGGCACAACTGGCCGCCTTGGCCGTCCCGGTCTATGTTTTGGCGGAGGACCTGACGGCCCGCGGGCTGCGGGCCGGGGTGGGGGAGGTCATCGACATGGCGGGCTTTGTGGATCTCGTGGCCCGAGAGGGCAATCCCCTGCTGTGGGGCTAGATCATCACGGCGTCATTCTGCCTCAGTAGAGTCCCCTGCCATCCCATGATGGCGCTGTCTGTGAGCCAGGTTGTCTAAATCTTGACTCATGGGGTCGACGAGCATAGAATTTCGCGTCCCCGTCTCTGCGGGGAGGATTTTTCACATGTTTGTAAAGCTAATATCAGGAGCTTTTTAATGGCAACTATTAACCAGCTGGTTCGCAAGCCGCGCGTTAAGCAAGTTGTGAAAAGCAACGTTCCTGCGCTGGAAGCGTGCCCTCAGAAGCGTGGCGTTTGTACCCGTGTGTACACCACCACTCCGAAGAAGCCGAACTCAGCGCTGCGTAAGGTTTGCCGTGTCCGTTTGACCAACGGTTACGAAGTCACTTCTTACATCGGTGGCGAAGGCCACAACTTGCAAGAGCACAGTGTTGTGCTGATCCGTGGCGGTCGTGTTAAGGACCTTCCCGGTGTTCGTTATCACACCGTTCGTGGTGCCCTGGACTGTTCTGGCGTGAAAGACCGCAAGCAATCCCGCTCCAAGTACGGCGTGAAGAAGCCTAAGGCTTAATGGATTCCCGTTAAGTAAGGCCAAACGATCAATTCGTTTAGTTAGAAATCTATTTCTAGTTTTGGGTAAAACCTGAAGTTACGGAGAATTCAAAATGCCAAGACGTCGCGTTGTTGGTCAGCGTAAAATCCTGCCGGATCCCAAGTTCGGATCTGAACTGCTGGCTAAGTTCATTAACGTCGTAATGGTAGACGGCAAGAAGTCCGTCTCCGAAGCCATCGTGTATGGCGCCCTGGATATCATTTCTCAGAAGAGTGGCAAGGATCACCTGACCACCTTTGAAGAAGCCCTGGATCATATCCGTCCGACCGTCGAAGTTAAGTCTCGTCGGGTTGGTGGTTCTACTTACCAAGTTCCGGTCGAAGTTCGTCCGGTTCGTCGCAACGCCCTGGCAATGCGCTGGTTGGTTGAAGCTGCCCGCAAACGTGGTGAAAAATCTATGGCTCAGCGCCTGGCCGGCGAGCTGCTGGACGCCGCTGACAATAAGGGTGCCGCGGTCAAGAAGCGTGAAGACGTGCACCGTATGGCGGAAGCGAACAAGGCCTTCGCTCACTACCGCTGGTAATCCCGCTGTGCAGACCTTCGGGTCTGCACATATTGCCATTACCTAAGGCACAACCTTAGTAAGAGGATAGCTATCGTGGCTCGTTCAACACCCATTGAGCGCTACCGTAACATCGGTATCTCTGCTCACATCGACGCTGGTAAGACTACCACTACCGAACGTATCCTGTTCTACACCGGTGTTAACCACAAGATCGGTGAAGTGCATGATGGCGCTGCCACCATGGACTGGATGGAACAAGAGCAAGAGCGTGGTATCACCATTACCTCCGCCGCTACCACCTGTTTCTGGAGTGGTATGGGCAAGCAGTTCCAACCGCACCGCGTAAACATCATCGATACCCCCGGTCACGTTGACTTCACCATCGAAGTAGAACGTTCCATGCGGGTACTGGACGGCGCCGTCATGGTGTACTGTGCCGTTGGTGGTGTGCAGCCCCAATCCGAAACCGTATGGCGTCAGGCCAACAAGTACAAGGTTCCGCGTATCGCCTTCATCAACAAGATGGACCGTACCGGTGCCAACTTCCTGCGCGCGGTTGAACAGATCAAGTCTCGTCTGAAGGGTAACGCCGTTCCCCTGCAGCTGCCGATTGGCGCCGAAGAACACTTCAAGGGCGTCATCGACCTGATCAAGATGAAGGCCATCAACTGGAATGAAGAAGATCAAGGGACCACCTTTGAATACGAAGACATTCCGGCTGAGCTGCAAGACGCTGCCGACGAGTGGCACCAGAACCTGATCGAAGCCGCTGCCGAAGCCTCTGAAGAGCTGATGGAAAAATACCTCGGCGGTGAAGAGATGACCGAGGCCGAGCTGAAGGCAGCCCTGCGTCAACGCGTTCTGAATAACGAAATCATCCTGGTTACCTGTGGTTCTGCGTTCAAGAACAAGGGTGTTCAGGCCATGCTGGACGCCGTGATCGAGTTCCTGCCGGCACCGATCGACGTACCTGCTATCGCAGGTCAACTGGAAGACGGTACTCCTGCCGAGCGTCACCCGAGCGATGATGAGCCCTTCTCCGCTCTGGCGTTCAAGATTGCTACCGACCCGTTCGTCGGTAACCTGACCTTCTTCCGCTGCTACTCCGGTGTGGTTAACTCCGGTGACAGCGTGCTGAACTCCGTCAAGGGCAAGCGCGATCGTATCGGCCGTATCGTACAGATGCACGCCAACAAGCGTGAAGAAATCAAGGAAGTTCGTGCCGGTGACATCGCCGCGGCTATCGGTCTGAAGGACGTCACCACTGGTGACACCCTGTGTAACGAATCCGCTCCGATCATCCTGGAACGCATGGAATTCCCCGAGCCGGTAATCTCCGTGGCTGTTGAGCCCAAGACCAAGGCTGACCAAGAGAAGATGGGCCTGGCCCTGGGCCGTCTGGCTCAGGAAGACCCCTCCTTCCGCGTATGGACCGACGAAGAATCAGGCCAGACCATCATCGCCGGTATGGGCGAGTTGCACCTGGACATCATCGTTGACCGTATGAAGCGTGAGTTCAAGGTAGAAGCCAACGTCGGTAAGCCGCAGGTTGCCTACCGTGAAACCATCCGTGCCAAGGCTGCTGACATCACTGGTAAGCACGCCAAGCAATCCGGTGGTCGTGGTCAGTTCGGTCACGTTGTGATCGACATGTACCCGCTGGAAGAAGGCAAGGGTTACGAATTCGTCAACGACATCAAGGGTGGTGTGATTCCTGGTGAATTCATCCCTGGCGTTGATAAGGGTATCCAAGAGCAGCTGAAGTCTGGTCCGCTGGCCGGTTATCCGGTGGTGGATCTGGGTGTACGTCTGCACTTCGGTTCTTACCACGATGTGGACTCTTCCGAGCTGGCGTTTAAGATCGCCGCCTCTCTGGCCTTTAAGGCTGGCTTCATGCAAGCACAACCCGTGCTGCTCGAGCCGGTGATGAAGGTGGAAGTGGAAACTCCGGAAGACTACATGGGTGACGTAATCGGCGACTTGAACCGTCGTCGTGGCATGGTTGAAGGCATGGAAGACGGCCCCTCCGGCAAGATCGTTCGTGCCCTGGTGCCGTTGGCTGAAATGTTCGGTTATGCAACCGATCTGCGTTCTGCCACCCAAGGCCGTGCTTCCTACTCCATGGAGTTCGGTAAGTACGCTGAAACGCCTAACAACATCGCCCAAACCGTGATTGAAGCGCGTAAAGCCAAGTAATCCCAAGTAATCTATGCCGCCCGCCCCAGGTGGGCGGCTATTAACCTAGGAAGGACAACGTCGTGTCTAAAGAAAAGTTTGAACGTACAAAACCCCACCTCAACGTAGGCACCATCGGCCACGTTGACCACGGTAAGACCACCCTGACCGCTGCCATCACCGCTGTACTGGCTAAGACCTACGGTGGTAAGGCCTTCGCCTTCGACCAGATCGACAAGGCGCCGGAAGAAAAGGCCCGTGGTATCACCATCAACACCTCTCACGTAGAATACGACACCCCGACCCGTCACTACGCCCACGTAGACTGCCCGGGCCACGCCGACTACGTTAAGAACATGATCACCGGTGCTGCACAGATGGACGGCGCTATCCTGGTAGTAGCTGCCACCGACGGCCCGATGCCGCAGACCCGTGAGCACATCCTGCTGGGTCGCCAGGTAGGCGTACCGTACATCATCGTGTTCCTGAACAAGTGCGACATGGTAGATGACGAAGAGCTGCTGGACCTGGTGGAAATGGAAGTTCGCGAACTGCTGAGCGAATACGACTTCCCGGGCGACGACACGCCGGTGATCCGCGGTTCCGCGCTGAAGGCGCTGGAAGGCGATGCCGAGTGGGAAAAGAAGGTAGTTGAACTGGCCGAAGCTCTGGACAGCTACATCCCCGAGCCGGAACGTGCCATCGACATGCCGTTCCTGATGCCGATCGAAGACGTATTCTCCATCGCTGGTCGTGGTACCGTAGTAACCGGTCGTGTCGAACGCGGTATCGTGAAGGTTGGCGAAGAAGTTGCCATCGTAGGTATCAAGGACACCGCCAAGACCACCTGTACCGGCGTGGAAATGTTCCGCAAGCTGCTGGACGAAGGCCGTGCTGGTGAGAACGTAGGTGTACTGCTGCGTGGTATCAAGCGTGAAGAAGTTGAGCGTGGTCAGGTACTGGCCAAGCCCGGCACCATCACCCCGCACACCAAGTTCGAATCCGAAGTGTACGTGCTGTCCAAGGAAGAAGGTGGTCGTCACACCCCGTTCTTCAAGGGCTACCGTCCGCAGTTCTACTTCCGTACCACCGACGTAACCGGCACCATCGAGCTGCCGGAAGGCGTGGAAATGGTTATGCCTGGCGATAACATCAAGATGGTCGTGACCCTGATCTGCCCGATCGCGATGGACGAAGGTCTGCGTTTCGCAATCCGTGAAGGTGGCCGTACCGTCGGCGCCGGCGTGGTTGCCAAGGTTATCGAGTAATCTCGACTAGCCAATTCGAAAAAAGGGTGGCCCTGGGCCACCCTTTTTTTATCTGGATGATTGCGGGGGCGGGACCAATCTGGTACCAAGATGGCACGCTTTTCACAAGGAGTCTTACATGCAAGCGATGGTCAATCGTGAGATGCCGGCCCACAAGCGCGTGGCGCTGGTGGCACACGATCACAAGAAGGTGGATCTGGTTCGCTGGGTCAAGCAGCGCAGCGAGCAGCTGAAGCTGCATCACCTGTATGCCACCGGCACCACAGGCAGCATATTGAGCAAGGAAGCGGGCCTGCCCATCACCTGCCTGTTCTCCGGCCCCATGGGGGGGGATCAGCAGCTCGGTGCCCTGATCGCCGAAGGCAAGATAGACGTGCTGATCTTCTTCTGGGACCCCTTAAATGCCGTGCCCCACGATCCGGACGTCAAGGCGCTGCTGCGTCTGGCGGCGGTGTGGAACATCCCCATGGCCACCAACGAGGCCACCGCCGATTTCCTGATGGACTGCCCCCACATGGACAGCCCGTTCGAAGTGGCGGTGCCCGACTACGCGGGTTATCTCAAGGCGCGGACCGAGACCAAGGCTTGAGTCTAGCTCGCTGTTCCCGGTCAGACTTTGCCTGACAAAAGATCGACAACCTGGCACCAGTAGCCAGGTTTTTTTATGTCCGACCAACGCGTTATCAAAGCTTCACCCCTGCGTCACCACACTGCAATACGTCCTGCCTATCGTGACCACAGTAGCCGTGCACGCGCGTGCGCATCACATAGGAAAGGACGACATGTTCAACAAGACTCTCGTTTCATTGGCCCTGCTCGGCATGAGCTGCGCCAGTCAGGCCGGCGAGCTGGTGGTTGCCGGTCGAGACAGCAGCTATGGCAAGGCGCTGCAATTTGTGGCCGATGCCTATCAGCAGCAGCATCCCGGCACCCGGATCACTCTGATCCAGCAACCTGGCAAGGGGCTCTATGACAGCCTGGCCCTCTCAATGCGTGCCAAGAACGATCACTACGACGTGGTGATGCTGGATGACACCTGGGCGCCGGAATTTATGCAGAAGGGGTGGCTGGCGCCCCTGCCGTCGAGCCTGGCCAGCCAGCCCTTCATCCTGTCGCTGGCGGCACTGGGCCAGCAGGGCGGCCATGATTACGCCATGCCCATGGTAGGTAACGTGGCGCTGTTCGCCTGGAACAAGGCGGTGTTTGACCAGTATCAGCTGGCGGCGCCCACCAGCTGGCAGGCCGTCAAACAGGCGGCCGATCGCATCCAGGCCGAGCAGCAGCTCAGCGGCGTGGTGTTCCGTGGCGTCAAGGGCAATCCCGTGGTCACCGGCTTCCTGCCGCTGCTGTGGGGTTACGGTGCTGATGTTATCGATGCCAACGGCCATGCGGCCCTCGATACGCCCCAGGCCCGTCAGGCCCTGGAGATGTTCCTGTCCCTCAAGGCCGATGCCCCCAAGGGGGTGGATGTCTACAACGCCGACGAGGTGAGGGATGCCATGCAGAAGCGGGCGGCCGCCATGGCGCTGGAAGTTTGGCCGGCCTGGGTGCCGGATCTGGATAACCCCGCCGTCTCCCAGGTGGTGCACGAGATGGAAATCGTCACCCCGCCCAGCCAGACCGGCCAGTCGTCCCCCATGCTGGGGATCTGGCAGCTGGCCATTCCGGCCACCAGCCAGCGTAAGGCCGAAGCCGAGGCGTTTCTCGCCTTCGCTGGCAGCGAGGCCATGCAGAAGGCGCTAGCCCTGCAGTTCGGCATACCGCCGACTCGCGCTTCCTTGTATCAGGATGCGGACCTGGTGGCCAAATACCGCTGGTATCCGGCACAGCTGACTGCCCTGGAGAACGGCAAGGCGCGGCCACGCATCCAGAACTGGGCCGAGGTGGAGAGCATCCTGGGGGATTACCTGCAGCTGGCGCTGACTGGCCAGATGCCCGCCGAGCAGGCTCTGCAGCAGGCCCAACAGCGCATCAGCCGTGTCCTGAAGTCCTGATCCTTGTCTCTTTGGCACCCTGGGGCGGGCCAGCGGCCCGCCTCACGGTCAGCGGTATCGCCTATGCTGTTTGAACAACGTTCCGTCCTGCTCTGGTTGATGCTGCCCAGCCTGCTGGTGCTGGCGCTGCTGACCGGCTATCCCATCGTCTCCGTGCTGCTGGCCTCCCTCAGCCAGACCGACAGCCAGACTGGCGTGACCAGCTTCGTCGGCTTGGCCAACTTCCGGGCCCTGCTGGATGACTTCTTCTTCCTCACCGCGGCGCGCAACACCCTGGTCTTCACCCTGGTGGCCTCCTTCAGCCAGCTGTTGCTGGGGTTGGCCCTGGCCCTGCTGTTTTACCGGCCGTTTCGCGGTCGCCGTTGGCTGTTGCCGTTGCTCATCTATCCCATGATGCTGTCGACCCTGGTGTGCTCAGCCATCTGGCGGGCCTGGTATCATTACGACTTCGGCCTGCTCAACCGGGCGTTGGTCGCCTGCGGTCTGCCGCCCCAGGAGTGGCTCTCCGATCCCTCTCGTGCTCTGTATGCCATCGCCCTGGTGGATACCTGGCAGTGGACACCCATGGCCTTTCTCATCCTGCTGGCGGGGCTGCAGTCCATCCCTCAGGAGGTACAGGAGGCGGCCATGGTGGACGGCGCCTGCGGCTGGCAACGGCTGTGGTACATCACGCTGCCTCTGTTGGCCCGCCCGCTGTTGCTGGTGCTGCTGCTGCGCTCCATCGATACCTTCAAGCTGTTCGACAAGGCCTATGTGCTGACCGGCGGCGGCCCCGGCAACGCCACCGAGACCCTGTCCATGCTGGTCTACAAGTACGGCTTCCAGTTCTTCGATCAGGGGCTGGCCAGCGCCGCGGCCCTGCTGATGCTGCTCATCTCCATCTCCATGACCCTGATCTACGCCCGCTATCTGGCCAAGGGGAATAGACCATGAGCCGACTCCTGCACCGGCTGACCGTGATCCTGGTCAGCCTGCTGTTTGCCTTGCCCCTGCTGTGGATGATCCAGACCGCCAGCCTGGCCGACGGCGCCCCGAGCCTGGCGGCCTTCGCCGCCCTGTGGCAGGACGACTTCCTGCCGCTGCTAGGCAACACCTTGCTGATCGCGGTGGGAGCGGCCCTCCTGTCGCTGCTAATGGCCTTTCTCGCCGCCTATGGCCTGGTGCGCTACCGCTTTCCAGCCGGGCTCGACAAGCTGTTTCTGCTGCTGGTGCTGATGATCAAGATGATGCCGCCCATCGTCATCGCCATCCCGCTGTACGATCTGATGAATCAGACCCAACTGCTCAACACTCGGCTGGGGCTGGTGCTCAGCTACCAGATCTACACCCTGCCGTTCGCCATCTGGATGCTGCTGGGCTTCCTGCGGGAGGTGCCGCTGGAGATCGACGAGGCCGGCGCCCTGGACGGGGCCAACCTGGGCCGGCGGCTCTGGTATATCGTCCTGCCACTGTGTGCCCCCGGCATGGTGGCGACTCTGATCTTTACCAGCCTGCTGGGCTGGAACGAATTCATGTTTTCGCTGCTGTTTATCCACACCCCGGATCGCTTCACTCTGCCGCTCTATATCGCCCGCGGTATGACGGAGGACGGTACCGTGTGGAACAGCCTGATGGCCTCCGGCCTGATCGCCTCGCTGCCGATGCTGTTGCTGGCCGGCTACCTGCAGAAATACCTGCTGCGCGGCTTCTCAATGGGACTCAAATAAGTGAAAACACTGCAACTGATCGAGCTGGGCAAGGCCTACCATCAGCACACCGTCATCCCCCGGCTCAACCTGGGGATCAACCAGGGGGAGTTTGTCGTCTTCGTCGGCCCCTCCGGCTGCGGCAAGTCCACCCTGCTGCGGATGATCGCGGGGCTGGAGTCGGTGACTCAGGGCGAGATTCGCCTGTCTGGGCAGAACCTGAACCGGGTGCACCCGGCACAGCGGGAAATCGCCATGGTGTTCCAGTCCTACGCCCTCTACCCCCACATGAATGTGGCGCGCAACATCACCTTCCCCCTGAAGATGGCTGGCGTGGCCAAGGCCGAGCAGGCCAGACGGTTGGCGGAGGTGGCGCAGATCCTCCACCTGACACCCCTGCTGGATCGCCTGCCGGGGGCCCTGTCTGGCGGCCAGCGCCAGCGGGTGGCCATTGGGCGCGCCATAGTGCGCAATCCGGCGCTGTTCCTGTTTGACGAGCCCCTGTCCAACCTGGATGCCAAGTTGCGCAATGAGATGCGTCTGAGCCTCAAGCAGCTGCATCAGCAACTGCAGGCCACCATCCTCTACGTGACTCATGACCAGGTGGAGGCCATGACCCTGGCCGATCGCATCGTGGTGCTCAACCAGGGGCTCATCGAGCAGGAGGGCTCCCCACAGACCCTCTACGACGCGCCGGCTAACCGCTTCGTCGCCGGCTTTATCGGCACCCCGGGCATGAACTTTCTCGACGGGCAGTGGCAGGACGGCCAGTTCCAGTTGGCCGGGGGCATTCGGCTGAGCGGTCTGCCCGCCGGCACGGCGACCCTGGGGCTGCGGCCCAACCAGATCCGGGTCGATACACGCCACAGCGAAGTGGCCATGGTCATCGAGCTGGTGGAGCCGCTGGGGCACAGCTGGCTCTATTATGGCCGGCTCGCCGGGCAGGCCATCGCGGTGGAGAGCACCCAGCCCTTCGCCCAGGGGGCAAGCCTCCCCCTGGCGTTGGGGCGTTCCGTCTGTCACTGCTTCGATGCCGCCGGGCAACGGCTGGCCACCCGGGAGGCCAGCCTTGCGGATTGACATCATCGGCTGTGGCGATGCCTATGATGGCAGCCGCACCAATGCCGCCTTGCTGGTGGCCGAGGCGGGTTTCAACCTGCTGATCGACTGCGGCCCCACGGTACCGGTGGCCCTGTTCCGTCGACAGCTGGCCCCGGAGGCGCTGGATGCCCTCTACCTGACCCACAACCACCCGGACCATATCCTAGGGGTGACCACACTGCTCAACTGGATGGCCAGCCATGGTCGGCGGCGCCCGCTGTCCCTGATCTGTCAGTTGGGCCAGCGACCGCGCCTGCAGCAGCTGGTCGCCCATGCCCACTGGCCCGAGCCGGCGCTGCCCTTCGCGCTGCAGTGGTACCCTGCCGAGCGACTGCTGACGCTGGGGCCCTGGCAGTGGCAGTTCTTTGCCACCCGGCATGCGGTGCCCAACCTGAGCGTGCTGCTCTCCGGCGGCGCCGGGCGGCTGTTCTACTCGGGGGACGGCGCCCTGTCGGCCGACGGCGCGAGCGCCGCGGCGACGGCGGATCTGCTGTTTCTCGAGTGCGAGTACCTCGAGGCGCACCCCAGCCACGGCAGCTGGCACGATTGCCGGCGGTTGACCCGCCAGCCCGCCAGTTTGGGCATCCTCTATCATCTGGATCCGGCCTGCCGGGCCGTCCTGGCGCCGCAGCTGGCCCGGGCGACGGACCCGACCTGGCAACTGGCCGAGGATGGCCTGTGCTGGCAATTGCCGCTGGCCACCAGAGGTGGGGACGCTTGGCCAGAATGACCGCCGCCATGCTGGCCGCCCAGCTGGGAGTGTCGCGCTCCGCCGTGTCGAGGGCCTTCACCCCGGGCACCCGGCTCGCGGCGGCCAAGCGTGCCACGATCCTGGCGGCGGCGCGGGAGCACGGCTATCAGCCCAATGTGTTTGCCAGCGCCCTCAGTACCCCTAACAGCCGCTCGCGTTCCCACCTGGTCGCCATCCTGATGGGGGATTTTGCCAGCCCGTTCCAGAGCTGGCTGTTCGCCGAGCTGACCCGGGTGCTGCAGCGGCATGGCAAGTTGCCCGTGCTCTTGAATGTCGAGGCCACCGAGGATCTGGATCAGGCCGTCTTGCGGCTGGGCAGCTACCAGGTGGACGGGGTGCTGGCGGTGGTGGGCTCCTTGCCGGAGAGCTGCCTGTCCCAGTGCGTCAGCCTGGCTTTGCCTCTGGTGCTGCTGGGGCGCTCCGATCCGGCTGGGCGGGTGCCCTCGGTGCAGACGGATAATCGGCAGGCGGGGCGCCTGGCGGCGCAGCACCTGCTGGCGCAGGGGGCGCAGCGGCTGGGGTTTCTGGCCGGACGGGCCGACGGCGAGGCGTCCCGCGCCCGTGGCGCCGGCTTTGCCGAGCTGGTGTGCCAGGCCGGCTTGCCGCCACCCTGTCTGCTGAGCGCCGGAGGCTATAGCCACGCGGCGGGGCTGGCTATGGGGCAGCAGCATGCCCAGACCCTGGCTAGGCTCGACGGCCTGTTCTGTGCCTCGGACGCCCTGGCCATGGGGGTGATGGATGGCTGCCGGCAGGGGCTGGCGGGGCAGGGGCTGCCGATCGTCGGTTGTGACGATGTGCCGCAATCGGCCTGGCCGGCCTATCGGCTGACCACGGTGGCGCAACCGGTGGCGCAACTGGCGGAGGCGGCGGTACGGCGCCTGCTGCAACAGATTGACGGATCGGCTGATGGCGGGGAAGCGGCCGTGACCCGATTACCGCCGAGTCTGGTCTGCCGGGACTGAGGTCTTCGCCCGAGTGCGACAGGGCCCGGCGAGATTTGTTACCATGCCGCCCGCCGTCCGTTCTTGCTGACCGGCGCCTCCTTCTTACTCTTGCATGGTGATCCCTATGACCTTTGCCGACCTCGCCCTCGATCCGCGCCTGCTTTCCAACCTGCAGGCCCTGGGCTACCAGCAGCCGACGGCCATCCAGCAGGCGGCCATGGCGCCGATCCTGGCGGGGCGGGATCTGCTGGCGGCGGCCCAGACCGGCACCGGTAAGACAGCGGCCTTCGTGCTGCCGATCCTGCAGCGGCTGCTGACCCCGGCCGCCACGCCTGCGGTGCGGGCCCTGATCCTGGTGCCCACCCGCGAGCTGGCCCAGCAGGTCCACCAGAGCGTGGAACGCTATGGCGCCGGCTGTGGCGTGCGGGCGGCCCTGGTCTATGGCGGCGTCAGCATCGCCGCCCAGGTGGCGGTGCTGCAGGCCGGGGTGGATCTCATCATCGCCACCCCGGGGCGCCTGCTGGATCATCTGCGTCAGGGGGTGGTCAGCCTGGCCGGGCTGGAGGTGCTGGTGTTCGACGAGGCCGACCGCATGCTGGACATGGGCTTTGCCGACGAGATCAACGCCCTGCTGGCCCAGCTGCCGGACGAGCGCCAGACCCTGCTGTTCTCCGCCACCTTCGGCGAGGCCGTCTATGCCCTGGCCCGGGCGCGACTGCGGGAGCCCCTGCGCATCGAGGCAGCGCCTGCCAACACGGCGGCGGCGCCCATCGAGCAGCGGGTCTATGTGGTGGATGCCGAGCGCAAGGCCGAGCTTATCGCCCACCTGATCCAGACCCAGAGCTATCGGCCTGTGCTGATCTTCAGCCGCACCCGCCAGGGCTGCGATCAGCTGGCCAAGGCCCTGAGCGGTGGTTCGATTACCGCCCAGGCCCTGCACGGCGATCTCTCCCAGGCCGCCCGAGAGCAGGTGCTGCAGGCATTTCGCGACGGTCAGCTGCAGGCGCTCATCGCCACCGATGTGGCGGCCCGCGGCCTGGATATTCCGGATCTCCAGTATGTCATCAACCTGGAGCTGCCCTTCCAGCCGGAGGATTACGTGCACCGCATCGGTCGCACCGGCCGGGCCGGCAAGGCGGGGCTGGCCATCACCCTGTTCAGCGTCGAGGACAGCGTGCTGCTCGAAGAGGTGGAGGCGGTGCTCAATACCCGGCTGCCCCAGCAGTGGTGCCCGGGCTTCGAGCCGGATCTGACCCGCAGTGCCCCGGCGCCACGCCGCCACGGCAAGGCGGCCCAGAAGCAGCGCGCCAAGCAGCGGGCTCTGGGGAGCAAGGGACGCCGCGGCTAGCCCTATGCTATGGTCTATCCCCTCTGCTTCCTTCCCCTTTGCTTGATGCCGTCACCCTGTTGCTGGAGTCTAGAGATGCGTGCCGCCGATTATTGCCGACTGTTGCTACTGGCCGCCATCTGGGGCGCCAGCTTTCTGTTTATGCGCATCGCCGCGCCGGCACTGGGGGCCATCAACACCGCCTTCCTGCGGGTGCTGTTTGCCAGCCTGGGGCTGAGCCTGCTGGTGCTGCTGATCCGGCGGCGTATCGATTTTGCCGACAAGCTGCCGGTGGCCCTGCTGCTGGGCATCATCAACTCCGGCCTGCCGTTTCTGATGTATTGCCTGGCGGCCAAATGGCTGCCCGCCGGCTATTCCGCCATCTTGAATGCCACCACCCCCCTGATGGGCGTCGCCATCGGCAGCCTATTCTTTGGTGAGCAGCTGACCCTGAAGAAGAGCGGCGGCGTCGTGCTGGGGCTGCTGGGGGTCATGTTGATCACCACCCGGGGGCAAATGGCCTTGTCGCTGGTCACCTTGCAGGGGATCCTCGCCTGCCTGCTGGCCACTGCCTGCTATGGCCTGGCCGGCTTCTTAACCCGCCGCTGGGTCGGCCAGCGTGGCGGGCTCGATCCCATGCAGCTGGCCCTGGGCACCCAGATTGGCGCCAGCCTGTTCCTGCTGCCCTTCTTTGCCTACAGCCAGATCACCAGCCCCTTGCCTGACTGGAACCTGCCGGCGGCCTGGTTCAGCGTCGTGGCGGTGGGCCTGCTCTGCACGGCGGTGGCCTACATCCTCTACTTTCGCCTGCTCCACGACATAGGCCCGCTGCGCTCCCTGACCGTCACCTTCCTGATCCCGCCGTTCGGTATCTTCTGGGGTTATCTGGTGCTGGGGGAAAGCCTCAACTCCGGCTTTGTGTTCGGCGCCCTGGTGATCGGCGTGGCCACCTGGCTGGTGCTGAGCCCTAGCACGCGTTCGCCGCGCTAGGGGCCGCTACTCAGCTCAGCGCCGGCTGGAGCAAGGCCTGCAGCCAGGTCATGAAGCGGCGCACCCGCACCGGCAGATGCCGCCGATTGGCGTATAGCAGGAACACCGGCAGGGGAGGGGGCAGGTGATCCGGCAGTATCTCCACCAGGTCGCCGCTATCGAGCCAGCGCTGCACGCCGCGTCTGGGCACCTGAATGATGCCGAGCCCGGCCAGCGCCGCCTGCCGATAGGCATCGGAGTTATTCACCGTCACACTGCCCGGCACCGTCCGTCGCTGCGGCTGCCCCTCGGCGTCCAGGTATTCAAAGCCGGTCGGTCGGCTGCCGAGGGATTGGGCATAGTGCACCAGCGGGTGACTGGCCAGATCCTCGGGGCTCTGCGGCAGACCATGGCGCTCCAGGTAGGCCGGGCTGGCACAATTAATCTGCGCCATCTGGCCGAGGGGCAGGGCAATCACCCCCTGGTCATGGACATTGCCCACCCGCACCACGCAATCAAAGCCCTCGCGCACCATGTCCACCCGGCGGTCTGTGCTGCTCAGCTCTATCTCCAGCTGGGGGTGACGCTGCAAAAACGCCGGCAGGGCGGGGATCACCAGGGTGCGGGCCAGGGCCAACGGCATGTCCACCCTGAGCCGGCCGCGCAGCGGCTGATCCTCCTCGCGGCTGAACCAGGTGGTCAGCTCCTCCATGTCTGCCAGCAGATCCTGGCAGCGCTCGTAGAACAGCTGGCCGTCCTGCGTCATCTGCACCTTGCGGGTGGTGCGGTGCAGCAGACGAGTGCCCAGCTGCTCCTCCAATTGGCGTACCGCATTCGAGACACTGGCCTTGAGCATGCCGAGGTTGTCGGCGGCCTGGGTGAAGCTGCCGAGTTTCGCCACCTGCACATAGACACGCATGGCCTGCAACTGATCCATGATGGCTCCAACTGTCAAAATTAGATAAACAATCTAACAAAGTTAGACGGATTTATCGCCAGCCTGAAATCAATAGACTTGGGGTAACGGGAGAGGGCTCCCGAACTACCGCGAGGAACCTGATGATGGATAGCAAGCGCAAGATTGTTCTGATCACCGGCGGCGGCCGTGGCCTGGGGCGCAGCATGGCGCTGCGGCTGGCGCAAGGCGGCCGGGACCTGATACTCACCTACCATAGCCGCCGCGACGAGGCCGAATCGACCGCCGCCGAGGCCCGGGCACTGGGCGCCCAGGTGGCCGTGCTGCCACTGGATGTGGGCGACAGCCGCCGCTTTGTCGAGTTCGCCGCCGAGGTGCGCGTCCTGCTGGCGGATCTATGGCAGCGCCAGCACTTCGATGCCCTGGTGAACAACGCCGGCGTCGGTCTGCATGCGCCCTTCGTCGACACCACGGAGTCGCAGTTTGACGAGCTGTTCCGCATCCACCTGAAGGCGCCCTATTTCCTGACCCAGGCCCTGCTGCCGCAACTGGCCGACGGTGGCCGAATTCTGAATATCTCCAGCGGGCTGGCGCGCTTCTCCCTGCCGGGATCCTCCGCCTACGCGGTGATGAAGGGCGGTGTCGAGGTGCTGAGCCGTTATCTGGCTCGGGAGCTGGGGGCGCGGGGCATCTCGGTCAACACACTGGCGCCGGGCGCCATCGCCACCGATTTTGGCAACGGCCTGGTGCGGGATAATCCGGCGGTGAACCAGTTTGTCGCCGCCCAGACGGCCCTGGGTCGGGTCGGCCTGCCGGAGGACATCGGCCCCGTGGTGGCCGCCCTGCTGGCCGATGACAGCCACTGGATCACCGGCCAGCGCATCGAAGCCTCCGGCGGCATGTTCCTGTAACCTGCCTCTACCAAACCACCTGCCCGGCAGGTGGTTAGCCGGGCAGCTCTCACAAGCGTTAACGGCGAGGCAGTTCGTTAGGCAAAGGACCACCCATCTGTTTGGCCCGGTCGCCAGGCAGTGCCTTTTACGGCTAGATTGATGACATATGGAGGCGGGTTGATCAGACCATGGGATTTCGGCACTTTTTATCACGCCTGATTTAGGCTATGCCAAGGCTCGCAGCCATGCCAGCAAGTTGCCTTGTGGGTTGGCTGGTTGAATGGGCTGCGGCGATAGCAGGCAATAACGTGAACCGTCCTCGACAAAGCCCATCGGCGCGGCCAGCACGCCGTTGGCCAGGTCATCACGGACCAGGTGCCACGGACCGATCGCCACGCCCAGACCAGACACTGCCGCTTGCAAGCTGAAATAGAAGTGTTCGAAGGTATGCCCCTGAGCTTCCGGTACGGGTTGACCGGCGGCGGTCGCCCATTCAGACCATGCACCCGGACGCGTACGTGTGTGCAAGCGAGGTGAGTCTGGCTTGAGCGTATTGCAGTCCTTGTTGGTGGTGAACCATGCGGCCACCTTGTCGGGCCGGCAGACCGGGCCGACCTTTTCCGCGAATAAAGGTTCTGCGTGGTACCCCTCTGGTTTGGGGAAATCATCACGGCGGATCGCCAAATCGATGCCATTGGAGAAGGAAAAAGGCCCTCCACCGGCTACTAGTTGCACATCGATATCCGAGTGTTGGGTCTGGAAGTCCGGCCAACGAGGGATCAACCAGCGCATCAGCAATGTTGGCTCGCACGACAACACCCAGCGCCGCCCTTGGCGTACATTGGTACGCAATTCGTCTACTGCCTGGCGCATCAAATCCAGCCCATTTCCTACAGCTTTAGCCAGTTTTCGACCCGCGTCGGTCAAGAACACTCGCCGGCTACGCCGCTCGAACAAGGGCATGCCCAGTTCGTCTTCGAGCAGGCGTACAGCGCGACTGACGGCACCATGTGTCAGGTGTAGCTCCTCGGCCGCCCTGCTGAAATTCTCCAACCGGGCAGCCGCTTCAAAACAACGCAGCGCCAGCAGAGAGGGTAGACGCACATCGTTTAATGGTGATTTGAACTCACTATTTTTGTTAGGAAACATCGTTATTCGCCGTATCCGATTGCAGGTAGCATCGCGAAATACTCATTTTGTGAAAGGATACATCATGACTGAATTGTTAGCTGTTATCACAATAACCTTGCTGGCCGTCATCAGCCCTGGGCCGGACTTTGCGATGGTCACGCGCAACAGCTTGATACTCTCGCGTCGCGCCGGCGTGCTGACATCCTTGGGTATCGGCCTGGGTGTACTCGTGCATGTGACCTATACGCTGGTCGGTGTGGGCATGCTGATCCAGCAATCACTCTGGCTGTTCAATGTCATTAAGATTGTTGGGGCCGGCTATCTGGTTTATCTCGGCATGAAAATGTTGCGGAGCAGCCCCACAAGCACACAGGCCACAAGTACTGTCGTACCGCTGTCGGACGCAGCGGCGCTGCGAACAGGCATCCTGACAAATGCACTGAACCCCAAGACCACGGTTTTCATCGTCAGTCTGTTCATGCAGGTGGTGCATCCCGAAACGCCACTGACGGTGCAGATCGGCTATGGCGCGTTTATATCGGCGGCTCACATGGTCTGGTTCAGTCTCGTTGCGCTGTGCTTCTCGGCTGGAGCCGTACGCGATCGACTGCTTGCCGTGCGCCATTGGATCGACCGCATCTTTGGCGGGCTGCTTGTCGGCTTCGGTGTCCTGCTTGCCGTTGCACGCGGGGCACGTTAACCGGCGGCGCATTGGTCCGAGGCACCCCATGATGCATCAAGCTCGTAGGTTGGTCTGAGTTGGCGAAGCCCAACGTTTACCGCGTGAAATCCCCCGCGCTATACGGCGAAATTCTCTCGCTTCTGCCTCAAGGCAAAAACAAATCAGGCTCCCAGCGGGAGCCTGATTGTTATTTATAACGGCGTAAGCGCTTACGACAGCGGCGGAGTGCGCGGCGGGATCTGCCGCTTGCTGCCGGTGGCCTCGAAGGCCGCGCCAAAGCGCAGCAGGTTGTTGTCGTCGTAGGCGCGGCCGGCGAAGGTCAGGCCCACCGGCATGCCGATATCGGCCATCACCCCCATGGGGACTGTGACGGTCGGTACCCCGAGATGGCGGATGGCCAGGTTGCCGTTGGCCACCCAGACGCCGTTGCTCCAGGCGATATCGGCGGAGGCGGGGTTCACATCCGCATCCGCCGGGCCGACGTCGGCGACGGTGGGGAACAGCACGGCGTCGAGCTTGAGCCCGTCCATCCACTCTTCCAAGTCCAGCTTGCGGGTCTGCTCCAGGCCCCGCAGGCCGTCCGGCACGCTGGCAATCTCGTTCCACGGCGTGAGGCCGCGCTGGGCCATCTTGACGTACTCGTCCATACCGGCGGCCAGATCCCCCTCGCGGTTCGGTAATGTGCCGGGGTCGTGGGGGAAGATCTGCGGCCCGTCCACATCCTCAAGCTTGTTGAGCTTGGGGTCGCCGTTGGCTCGCAGGAAGTCGTCGAACGCCCAGCCTGAGAGTTCCCACAGCTCGTCCTGCAGGAATTCCGGGGTGACGATGCCGCGGTTAAACACCGTGGGGGCGCCGGGTCTGTCCCCTTCGCAGTTGGAGACCAGGGGGAAGTCCACCTCGATGACCTCGGCGCCGGCGGCCTCCAGGGCCTGGCGGGCTTGCTCCCACAGGGCGATCACCGAGGCGCGGGTGTGGATGCGCTGACCTGTGGGGCCACCGATGCCGGGCTGCTCGCTGGTGCCGGCCAGTTCATCCTGGTTGATGAACATGCGCGGCACGCCGAAGCGCTTGCCCTGGAGGCTGTCGGCCTGGGCCGCCAGCGCGTGGTAGGAGGCCGGGCGGATGTCGGAAGCCTTGGGGATCTTGACCCAGGGCTGCATGCGCCACAGATCGCCGCGGGTCTCGGCATCGTCGGCCACCACCACATCCAGCACTTCCAACAGGTCGGCCATAGTGCGGGCGTAGGGCACCACCACGTCCATGGTGGGGGTCAGGGGCCAGTTGCCACGTACCGAGATGACGCCGCGGGACGGGGTGTAGGCGCACAGGCCGTTGTTGGAGGCCGGGCCGCGGCCGCTGGACCAGGTCTCTTCGGCCAGGCCGAAGGCGCAGAAGCTGGCGGCGGTGGCGGTGCCGGCGCCGTTGGAGGAGCCGGAGGCAAAGGGGGCGGTCAGGTAGTCGGCGTTGTAGGGGCTCTCGGCCCGGCCATAGACGCCGCGCTGCATGCCGCCGTTGGCCATGGGCGGCATGTTGGTCTTGCCCAGGCAGATGGCGCCGGCGGCCCGCAGCCGCTCTATGGTGAAGGCGTCGCGCTGGGCCACCAGATCCTTGAAGGCCGGGCTGCCGGAGGCGGCGGTCAGCCCCTTGACCAGGTAGCTGTCCTTGGCGGTGTAGGGGATGCCGTCCAGCGGTCCCAGGGTCTCGCCGCGGGCGCGGCGCGCATCGGCGGCTTCGGCTTCTTTCAGCGCATCGGGGTTGGGCACCACGAGGGCGTTGAGTCGGGTGGCGGTCGCGGGGCCGTCATAGGCGGCGATGCGGGCCTGATAGGCCTGCACCAGTTCGACCGCCGTGGTGCGGCCGGATTCGAGCGCGGCACGCAGCTCGGCGATGGATACTTCGGTCACTTCGATCATGCTGGACCTCCAGAAAAACGGTGACGGTTTGGCGATGGCCGCAACGCAGGGCAAGCCTCGCCGTGATGGCGGGGCCGGGAACGCGCTTAGGGACGCGCTCTCCCGGCCGTGCAGCGATACCCCTCCAACGGGGTTAGCCGCTGCGGCTTACTTGCCGCTGGGGATCTGCTGGGTGATGCAGTGGATGTTGCCGCCCCCCAGCAGGATTTCCCGGCCCGGGATGCCCACGACGGTATGGTCGGGGAATATCTCCTCGAGCTTGGCCTGGGCCAGCGTGTCGGTCTTGGGATCCAGCAGCGGGTAGACGATGCGGTCGTTGGTGATGAGGAAGTTCACATAGGAGCCCGCCAGCCGGTGACCGGACTCGCGGGGCACGCCGCTGCCGTCGATCACGCCCTGGGATTCTTCCTCGCTGCAGTACAGGGGACCCGGTTGCGGAATCAGCCAGATCTTGAGCTTGCGGCCCTGGGCGTCGGTGGCGTTCTGCAACACCTCCAGCGCCGCCTTGGAGCGGGGGTACTGGGGATCCTGCTCGTCATCGGTCCAGGTCAGCAGCACCTCGCCGGGGCGCACGAAGCAGGCCATGTTGTCGATGTGGCCGTCGGTCTCGTCCAGATAGGTGCCGTCCTGCAGCCAGATCACCTTGCGGATGCCCAGGTAATCCTGCAGGTGCTGCTCGATCTGCGCCTGGCTCAGGTGCGGATTGCGGTTGGCGTTGAGCAGGCACTCGGCGGTGGTCAGGCAGGTGCCTTCGCCGTCCACGTGGATGGAGCCGCCTTCGAGGATGAGGGGGGCCTGGTAGCGGTCGAAGCCCTGGGTCGCCAGCATCTGGCGGGCCACCAGCTCATCCTGATCCCAGGGGAAGTAGAGGCCGCCGTTGTGGCCGCCCCAGGCGTTGAAGCCCCAGTCCACACCACGGCACTCGCCAGCGGCGTTGATGACGACGGTGGGGCCTGTATCCCGGGCCCAGCAGTCGTCGCTGTTCATCTCCACCAGGGTGACGGCGGCGGGCATGATCTCCCGGGCCTGTTCCATAAACCGGGCCGGAACCCCCATAAACACCGGGGTGGCGGCGCCGATGGCCTCGGCCAGCTGGGCGAAGGTGGCCTGGGCGTAACGGCCGGCCTCCCGCCAGTTGTCCGGGCGGTACGGCCAAATCATCCACACCGCCTGTTGCGGCGCCCACTCGGCGGGCATAAAGAAACCATCGGCGGCAGGCAGGGTGCTCAACAGTGTGCTCATTACAGACTCCTCGCGCTGGCAGGCGGGCTGCCAGCAAAGCGGCAACAGGCGGGCTTGGGCCCGCCGCTGGGGTTAGATGGACTGGTTTGACTCAACCAGCGACGTTCGAGAGCGATACCTAGCGGACGACCAGCAGAGCCCGGGGCGGGTGCGACTGGGCGAGGGGCAGAGCCGGTATGCGTCAGTGATCTGCAGTGTAGGAACTTGTGCTGTCATCCATCAAATGAATATTATTAATTACCTTATTCATGTTGAGAATGATGATGAAGCTGCACCAACTGGACTTGAATCTGCTGCTGGCCTTTGACGCCCTGATGCAGGAGCGCAATGTCACCCGGGCGGCGGAGCGGCTGTTCATCAGCCAGCCGGCCATGAGCCATGCCCTGAACCGGTTGCGGCGCTTCTTCGACGATCCTCTGCTGGTGCGCACCCCCCAGGGCATGCTGCCCACACCGCGGGCCCAGGGGCTGCATGCCGGCGTGCGTCAGGCCCTGCTGCTGCTGGAGCAGCAGCTGAGCAGCCCGGAGGGCTTCGATCCGCAGACCAGCCAGCGGCGTTTCGTCATCAGCACCACGGACTACGTGGAGTGTGTGCTGATCCCGCCGCTTATCGCCAGGCTGCGGCAACTGGCGCCCGGGGTGCATATCGAGATCGACATACTGCGGGATCGCCTGCCGGAGGCCGAGCTGGCGGAGGGACGTATCGATCTGGTGCTGGGGTTTGATGAGTACATGCAGGTGCCGCCCCACCTGAGCCGCGAAACCTGGCTCACCGAGCCCCTGAGCGGCCTGGTGCGGCGGGATCACCCCCAGATCGGCGCGGCGCTGAGCCTGGATGAGCTGATTGCCATGCCCCACGTCTTCCACTCTCCCCTGGGCACCCGGGAGTCCATCGTCGATCAGTTTCTGGCGAGCCAGGGCTTGAGCCGGCGCATCTTTGTCAACAGCCAGAGCTATATGTCGGCGGCGGCCATCGTCAGCCAGACCGACTACCTGCTGGTGCTGCCGGCCAAGGTGGCCAGCCTGCTGGCGGCGGCCTGGTCCTTGCGTCAGGTGGCCCTGCCCAGCGCCATGCCCAGCTACCACCTCAATTGCGTCTGGCACCCGGTGCAGGATGCCCAGCCGGCCCTGCGCTGGCTGAAGGGTGTCATGAGAGACCTGGTCGATTGCAGCTGACCTGTTAGATTTTTTAACGAATTGTTATGTAAGCCTTTTCAAGAGGTTGCGTCGGTGGGATCGTTCGATTTTTATCTTGCGTTGATCGACCTGGCACACTTCTTTGCGGGTCGCGCACTGGGTAAGATGTCCGATGACTGAATGTTTATTGGCCAGTGGCAGGAGCAACGGCATGACATCCCAAGCGCAGTCGGGACAGGAACGACACTTCTCGGATCAGCACAATCTTATCTCCACCACGGATCTGCAGAGCCGCATCACCTATGCCAATCACCACTTCTGCGACATCGCCGGCTATCAGGCCGACGAGCTGGAGGGGGCCCTGCACAACCTGGTGCGCCATGTGGATATGCCGGCGGCGGCCTTCAGCGATCTCTGGGCGCACATGAAGGTCAAGAAGAGCTGGATGGGGCTGGTGAAGAACCGCTGCAAGAACGGCGACTATTACTGGGTCAACGCCTACATCACCCCCATCATGGATGCCAAGGGTCAGGTGCATGAATACCAGTCGGTACGCAGCCGGCCCTCCCGGGAGGAGGTGGCGCGGGCGGAGCGGCTCTACCGGGGCATCAAGGCGGGCAAGCTGCCCCGGGCCCTGCGTTTACCTGCGCTGAGAGTCGGTTGGCTGAACCAGACCATGGGCCTGGGGGCGCTGCTGCTCACCGGCCTGGCCCTCTGGCTGCCCCAGCAGTGGCCCCTGCTGGCCGGTGCCCTGGTGATACTGCTGCTGCAGTTGGGCTTCGGGGTTTGGTGGTCCCGCAAGCTGAACCGCTTGGCCCAGGTGGCCCGGGAAGGGTTTGATACCGAGCTGACCCAGGTGATCTACACAGGGCGGCGGGACGAGTTGGCGGCCATCGAGCTGGCCCTGCGCATGAAGAAGGCCGAGTTGCGGGCCGTGGTGGGGCGCACCGGGGATACCAGCGAGCTGATCCTGCAAGAGGCGGAGGACGACAGGGCCAACATCCGTGGCATCACAGAGAAGCTGGAGCGCCAGCTGGCGGAGACGGAACAGCTGGCCACCGCCATCAACGAGATGAGTTCCTCCATCCGCGAGGTGGCAGATAGCGCCACCTCGTCTTCCGAGCTGGTGGAGCTGGCGCGCCAGACCTCGGCCAAGGGGCGGCAGAGCGTGGACACCACCATCGCCTCGGTGAACAAGTTGCATGACGAGCTGGAGCAGTCCAAGCAGGTGATCAACGAGCTGGCCAACAACAGCCGGCGTATCGACGGTATCCTGGAGGTGATCGACAGCATCGCCGATCAGACCAACCTGCTGGCGCTCAACGCCGCCATCGAGGCGGCGCGGGCCGGTGAGGCCGGGCGCGGCTTTGCCGTGGTGGCGGACGAGATCCGCTCCCTGGCCATCAAGACCCAGCGCTCCACCGAGGAGATCCAGCAGATGATCCGCCAGCTACAGCAGTCGGCCGGGGTGGCGGTGGGCTCCATGGAGCAGGGGGCGCAGCGCTCCGAGGCCTGTCGGGATCAGGCGGTGGCCACCGGCAAGGTGCTTGAAGAGATCAACGTCATGCTGGATCAGGTCACCGACACCAGCCACCAGATCGCCACCGCGGTGGCCCAGCAGGCCGACGTGACCGAGGAGATCAACCGCAACGTGCACAACATCCGCGGCCTGGCCGGTGACACCACCCACAACAGCCACAAGGCGGTGGATCAGATCAGCCTGCTGGTACATCGGCTGGAGGGCCTGGCCCGGCTGATCCAGCAGTTCCAGCGTTGAGCCGGCTGTGCCGGCCGAGGCTGGCACAGCCCTTGCTATTCCCTGATGACTAGGCTCTTAACCGTCAGGGAAACATCATGAAACAGTGGAACTCCTACTTTAGCCAATTCCGCTCCCTCAACTGGCTGATGATCTGGTTGTTGCTGAGCAGCGGCGCCCTGCTGCTGCTGCCATTGGAGCAACTGGGCGAGCCCTTCCAGGCCTGGCAGGGCCAATTCACCCTGGTGCTGTGGGCCGGCGTGCTGGTGGCGCTCTCCTATTTTGTCAGTCAGGGGCTGCTGATCGGCTGGGATCTGGTGATGGGCCGGCTGCGCAGCCACTATCAGCAGGCGCGGCTGGAGAAGATGGTGGCCTGCCTGGATTTCAACGAGAAGGCGGTGCTGCGGGAGTTCATCTTTCAGCGCAAGAGCGTCATCAACCTGCCGGTCACCGAACCCGCCGTCAAAAATTTGTTGGATGCCGGCGTGCTGACCTATGCCTACGGCAATCCCCATCTGGAGGATGACATCCAGATCAAGGCGCTGATGATCGCCCTGCCGGCACGACCCTACATCACCTACCGGGTGTTGGGCCTGAGCAAGGGCAAGATGAGCGACGAGCAGATCGAGTACATCATGAATGCCCGGCCCAAGTACGCCTCCAAGGGGGCCCATCGCTAAGGCCGGTTTAGTCGGCGGCGGGAATTGGCTACACTGACGGGCCAGTTCCCTTGCGCCGACCCCCATCATGGCATCGACCCCCTCCGGCCTGCACCCCCGTAACCCGCATCAAGGCCGTTACGACATCCCTCGACTGTTGACGGCCAACCCGGCGTTGGCTGCCTTCGTGCAACCCAGTCCCCGTGGTGATCTGACGCTGAACTTTGCCGATCCGGCGGCGGTCAAGGCCCTCAATCAGGCCCTGCTGCTGACGTACTACGGCCTGCAGCATTGGGATATCCCCGACGGCTATCTCTGCCCGCCCATCCCAGGCCGGGCCGATTACCTGCACCATCTGGCGGATCTGCTGCAGACCGGCAAGGGGATCCCCCGGGGCCCCAGCATCCGGGTGCTGGATGTGGGGGTGGGGGCTAACGCCATCTATCCCATCGTCGGTCACCACGCCTACGGCTGGTCGTTTGTCGGCGCGGATATTGACGCGGGGGCCCTGGACTCGGTGGCCCGGCTGCGGCAGGCCAATCCGACCCTGGCGGAGGGGCTGGAGTGCCGGCATCAGCCGGATCCACAGCAGCTGTTCGCCAACATCATCCAGCCCGGTGAGCTGTTCGACCTGACCCTGTGCAACCCGCCGTTTCACGCCTCCGCCGCGGCGTCCGCCGAGGGGACCCGGCGCAAGCTGCGCAATCTGGGGCTGGCCAAGGGGGAACAGCACACCGCGCCGGCCCTGAATTTTGGCGGCCAGCACAACGAGCTGTGGTGCCCCGGTGGCGAGTTGGGCTTCGTGCGCCGCATGGCGGTTCAGAGCCGCGACTTTGCCAGCCAATGCCACTGGTTCAGCTGCCTGCTGTCCAAGCAGGAGAATGTGGCGCCGGTGCGCCAGGCGCTGCAGCAGATGGGGGTGCAGGATATCCGTGAGGTGGCCATGGCCCAGGGCAACAAACGCAGCCGTTTTCTGGCCTGGACCTTTATGCCTGCCAAGATGCAGGCCGAGTGGCGCCGCTTCCGCTGGGCGCCGGTCAGCCAGCCCTGACGCGCGGGCAATAAAAAACCCCCAAGAGAGGGGGCCTTTGCAACTCCACACGCTCGACGGGTTAGATCTGTCTTGCGCCTTGTTGGCGGGTCCGCCGGGAGAGCAAGAGGCCAATCACACCGATACCCAGCAGGGCATAGGCTTGTGGCTCCGGCACGGCGGCGACGGCCAGGTTGCTGACCTGCAGCGTGGATTGGAAATTATTGTCCAGGGCATTGCTGACCACCAGGGAGACGGCGGTGCTACCGGTGCTGGTGACCGTGTAGCTGAAGCTCTGCCAACCGGTAGAGGTGGTGACGTTGGTGGTATTCCCCAGGCCAAGCACATCCGCCAGCGTGATGACCTCATCACCGATGACAAACAGCGCAAAGTCGTTATATGGGCTGTAGTCGCCGCTGGTGAAATTCCAGTCGAAGGAGATCACGCTGCCGGCTACCAGGTCCAGCACGGTGGACAGGGTTGAGCCCGTGGTGCCGCCGTAGCTGGTCGTACTGTAGTAATCGGTGGAGGTGAGGACGGCGCCGGTACTGGAGGTGGTGACATTCCCACTGCTTGTCCAGGTGCTGAGATCCAGCACCTCGGCAAAGGCTCGGGGAGTGAGCATCACCAGCAGCAAGGGGAGAGCGTAGAACAGTTTTTTCATGTTTTTCTTCCTTGCGTGGGTGGGGGCCTGGCGGGACCATCTGCCAGGCGGTTCGTGTGACTCCGACGCCAGTCTAAAATTCAACCAGTGCGGGCACAACAGATAAATGCTGGATACAAGGATCTATTCGGCTAGGTTTCACGGTGTAAAACAGAACAGGCGGTCGTCATCAAGACGATCGCCTGTCATGAAGAGGGGGTTGCGCGAGGTTAGCGCTTGCTGCTCCGGCGACGGCTGATCAGCAGACCCAGCAGGCCGACACTCAGCAGGGCGTAGGCAGCCGGCTCCGGCACGGCGCTGGTGATGTCGCTGCCGCTGGTGGGCAGCAGGTCGCTACCGGACGTATCCCCGGAAAAGGGATCTGTAGTGGTTCCGCCATTGTCAAACAGGTCATCCAGGCCACTGTCGTCGCCCGTCTTGTTATGGCCGTAGGCATAGGCGTTGCCATTGCCGTTGTTTTTACTGGAGTTGGCGGCACCCACACTGCTCATCTGGGCCAGGGCAACCGGGCTGGCCAGGGCCAGCGCCATTGCAGCAACAAGCATTTTTTTCATGATGATCGTATTCCTTGATGATCCAACGGATGGGCTGCGCATGACGCCCTCGTGGGAGACGGCTTCGGTTTTTATATTGATTTATGTCATAAAACGGCTCGATTATACGGCGGCGCCGAAAGGGCCACAAGAAACTAGATGAAATATTCTACAGCGGGAGGAGGTCCCGCAGGCGACGTTGGCTGGTCTGTTCCTGCGGGAGGCTAGTGGTCTTTACTTGGCCAGGTTGGCGGCGATTTGCGCCCCCAGGGCGGCGTTGTTGAGCACCAGCTTGATGTTGGAGGCCAGGCTGTTGCCGCCGGTCAGTTCACAGACCCGGGCCAGTAGGAAGGGGGTGGAGGCCTTGCCGGTGATTTGCTGAGTGTCCGCCTCGTTCAGCGCCTGGTTGATGGCCGCATCTATGTCCGCCTTTGGCATGGCGAACTGCTCGGGGATGGGGTTCGCCACCACGGCACCGCCTTGCAGCCCAAGTTCCCATTTGACCCGCAGGGCGGCGGCGATCTCCGCCGGCGTGTCCAGCCGGTAATCTACCGGGAAGCCGCTGTGGCGGGTATAGAAGGCGGGCAGCTCTTCGGTCTGGTAACCGATCACCGGCACTCCTTGGGTTTCCAGGTATTCCAGGGTCAGACCGATGTCGAGAATGGACTTGGCACCGGCACAGACCACGGCCACCCCGGTGTGGGCCAGCTCCTGCAGATCCGCGGAGATATCGAAGGTCTCCTGTGCCCCGCGGTGCACCCCGCCGATGCCGCCGGTGGCAAACACCCGGATGCCGGCCATGGCGGCGATGATCATGGTGGAGGCCACTGTGGTGGCGCCAGCCTTGCCGCTGGCCAGCACGAAGGGGATGTCCCGTCGGCTGCACTTGGTCACCGCCTGACCACCTTTGCCTAAGGCTTCCAGCGCTTGCGCATCCAGCCCCACCTTGAGCTTGCCATCCATGATGGCGATGGTGGCCGGGATGGCGCCATTGTCGCGCACCACCTGTTCCACCTGCCGGGCGGTCTCCACATTCTGCGGATAGGGCATGCCGTGGGAGATGATGGTGGACTCCAGGGCGACCACGGGGCGGCCTGCGGCCAGGGCATCGGCCACTTCAGGCTGGATATCCAGATAGGCGTTCAACATGGGTATTCCTCCAATAGACGTTCAACGGCGGCCAGAGAGAGGCCGGTAAAGACGGTGTCCGGGCTGGCGACGGCCAGGGCGGCACAGGCGCGGGCGAAGCGGGCGCTTTGGTGCAGATCGTAATCTTGCAGCCAGGCGTGGATCAGGGCACCCATATAGGCATCGCCGCCGCCGGTTACATTGACGACAGGGCTGGGCAGGATCGGCAGATGGGCCTGCTGTTCCCCATCGCTGTAGAAGACCCCTTGTTCTCCCAGGCTGAGAAACAGGCGGCGCACGCCGGCCCGGTGGAACCAGGCGGCCACCGCCGGGCCGTCGGCCGGGCCTGTGATGGTGCGCCTACACAGCCGTTCGGCCTCCAGGCGGTTGGGTTTCAAGGTGTGGATGGCGGCGAGCCAGGGGCGGAGTTTTTCCACCTTGGCCACCGACACGGTGTCGACGAACAGGGGAAGATGGGCATAGCGGCCAAACAGCCAGGCCAGGGTGGGTTCGGTGAGGTTGGCATCCAGCACCAGGGCGCGGGCGGCGCCCAGCAGGCCATCCAGCGGCGCCAGGCGCTGAGGGGTCAGGGCTTCGAGGATGGCCATGTCGTTGATGGCGCACTGCATCTCGCCATCCTGGCCGTGCAGGCTCAGGTAGCAGGAGGTGGAATGCCCCTCCAGCTGCAGCACATGGCGCATGTTGATGCCGGCCTGTTGGCTGACTTCGATGAGCCGTTCACCGTGGGGATCGCGGCCCACCGCACTGACCAGGCGGCAATCGCTGCCCAGACGGGCCAGGTTCTCGGCGATGTTGCGACCGACTCCGCCGGGGGCCAGGCGCACCTTGCCGAGATTGGAATCCCCTTGACGCAGCGGCCCCTCGGCGGTGCCGCAGATATCCATGTTGGCGCCACCCACGACCACGGCGTAGGGGCCTTCACGCAGCACATAGCCGCGACCTTGCACATACCCCTGGCGCATCAGGCTGGAGATATGGCTGGCCAGAGCTGAGCGGCTGATCCCCAGCCGATCCGCCAGTTGCTGCTGCGGGATCATGGGATCTTCGCGCAGCAGTCGCAGGATTTCTTGCTCCCGTTCTGTCATGGACAAGTATCTAGTTATGAACAGATGTCTAATGATGCGCCCAGCCATGTGATCTGGCAACCCCACACAGTACCGGCTGTGGTGGTTGCTTGCCCGGCGTTCGCCACCCATGGCCACGGGTCATGTGAAACCGAGTGAGGCCAGCTGAACCGGGTCACAGTTTCCAGCGTGCTGCAAAATCGTGCATATCTGCAGCAGGCAAGTGAATGTTTGCCATGGGCGCTCCTCCTATCGTTGGAGACGGATACTCCATCCATTGATGAAGAGGTGCATATGCGAAAATCACTCATTGTGGGCCTGTTATCGACCATTCTGCTGGGGATGAGCGCTCTGGGGGCTGTGCCCTGCTGATCGGCCAGGTCAATGGCCTGCTCATCGCCGGGGTGCGGGTCTCCCCCATACTGGCGACCTTGGGCATGATGACCCTGCTCAAGGGCGCCAACATTCTGATCACGGGGGCAGTGCCATCGCCAACTATCCCGATTGGGTGCTCTGGCTCAATCGCACCAGCCTGGTCGGTATCCCCTTGCCGCTGGTGCTGTTTGCCCTGGTGGCACTCTTGCTCTGGCTGCTGCTGGAGAAGAGCCGCGCTGGGCGAGCCATCTACCTGATTGGTTCCAATGAGCGGGCCGCGCCCTATGCGGGGATCAATACCCGCTGGGTGTTGATCCTGGTGTACATGGTATCGTCCCTGTTGTGCTGTGTGGCGGGCTTCATGATGATGTCCAAACTCAACTCCGCCAAGGCCTCCTATGGTGAGTCCTATCTGCTGGTCTCGATTCTGGCGGCCGTGCTGGGGGGGGTTAATCCGGATGGGGGGCGGCGGCGGATCCTGGGGATGATACTAGCACTGCTGCTCCTGCAGACTATAGAGAGTGGCTTCAACATCCTTGGCGTGAGCCCCTACCTGACCATGGCGCTCTGGGGGGCCTTGCTGCTGTGTTTCATCTGGTTGAAAGGGCAACTGGGCATCGATGGGGAAGGGCGCTAGGGCGGCGGTTATCTTGTGATACGGCGGTGCCCAACAGTGGCCGCACATAATAAAGAACAAGGGCTGACAGAGATACTGTCAGCCCTTGTTTTGTATGGTGGCCCCTCACGGACTTGAACCGTGGACCAAGCGATTATGAGTCGCCTGCTCTAACCACTGAGCTAAGGGGCCGAAATGTGGACTGGATTATAAAGATACCGACTCTGGGCGTCCAGATATCAACAGGTTAGATGCACATAAATGCATCAACCTGTTGATTGGTGCCTATTCGTCCAGGAAGCTGCGCAGCACCTCGGAGCGGCTGGGATGACGCAGCTTGCGCAACGCCTTGGCCTCGATCTGCCGGATACGCTCCCGGGTGACGTCGAACTGCTTGCCGACCTCTTCCAGGGTGTGGTCCGTGTTCATGTCGATGCCGAAGCGCATGCGCAGCACCTTGGCTTCCCGGGCGGTCAGACCGGCCAGCACTTCGCGGGTGGCGTTGCGCAGGCTTTCGCTGGTGGCCGCATCGGCGGGCAGGGCCAGGGTGGTGTCCTCGATAAAGTCCCCCAGATGGGAATCTTCGTCGTCGCCGATGGGGGTCTCCATGGAGATGGGCTCCTTGGCGATCTTCAGCACCTTGCGGATCTTGTCCTCCGGCATGCCCATGCGCACCGCCAGCTCTTCCGGATTGGGTTCACGCCCCATCTCCTGCAGCATCTGGCGGGAGATGCGGTTGAGCTTGTTGATGGTCTCGATCATGTGCACCGGGATACGGATGGTCCGCGCCTGATCCGCGATGGAACGGGTGATGGCCTGCCGGATCCACCAAGTGGCGTAGGTGGAGAACTTGTAACCACGACGGTACTCGAACTTATCCACCGCCTTCATCAGGCCGATGTTGCCCTCCTGGATCAGATCCAGGAATTGCAGCCCGCGGTTGGTGTACTTCTTGGCGATGGAGATCACCAGACGAAGGTTGGCTTCCACCATCTCCTTCTTGGCACGGCGGGCCTTGGCCTCACCTATGCTCATGCGGCGGTTGATGTCCTTGATCTGGGCGATGACCAGGCCCGTCTCCTCTTCCACCTGCTGCAGCTTGGCGATGCCGCGCTGCACGTCCTCATCCACCGCCTGCAGGGCGGTTGACCAGCTCTTGCCGGCGGCCTTGGCCGCCTCGAACCAGGCCAGTTCGGATTCATTGTTGGTGAAAGCGGCGACGAAGTTCTTCTTCGGCATCTTGGCCTGCTCGACGCAAGCCTTGAGGATGATGCGCTCCTGCACCCGCACCCGCTCCATCATCTCCCGCATGTTGGAAACCAGGCGATCGAACTGCTTGGGTACCAGGCGGAACTGACGGAACACGTCGGCCAGCTGTTGGATGTGGCTCAGGGTCTCGGGATGCTCCCGGCCCAGACCACGGATGCTGACGCGGGTCTGTTCGTACTGCTCACGCAGCTCGGCAAACTTCTGACGGGCTACCTCGGGATCCGGGCCGCCATCGTCATCGCTGCTGTCGTCGCTGTTGCCATCGCCGTCTTCGTCTTCGTCTTCGTCATCATCGCTGCTGCTCTTGTCCTCATCCTCCAGCTCATCCTCACCCAGTTCGGAACCTATGTGGGTGGCGGTGGGGGCCATGTCGTCGGTCTCGTTGGGATCGACGAAGCCGGCGATGATGTCGGACAGGCGCAGTTGACCGGCATCGTGGCGGTCGTACTGTTCCAGCAGGTAGGTGATGGCTTCCGGGTACTCGGCCACGGAACTCTGCACCTGGTTGATGCCGTCTTCGATGCGCTTGGCGATGTCGATTTCGCCTTCACGGGTCAGCAGCTCCACAGTACCCATTTCGCGCATGTACATGCGCACGGGATCCGTGGTGCGACCAATCTCGGATTCTACTGAGGCCAGCACCTGAGCGGCGGCCTCGGCCGCGTCTTCATCGGCGGCGCTTTCGGTCATGATGAGATCATCGGCATCCGGGGCGTTCTCCACCACCTGGATACCCATGTCATTGATCATCTGAATGATGTCTTCTATCTGATCCGAGTCAACGATGTCCTGCGGCAGGTGGTCGTTGACCTCTGAATAGGTCAGATAGCCCTGTTCTTTACCTTTGGCAACAAGGAGTTTAAGCTGCGACTGCGGGGTTTGCTCCATAGAACTCATCCGGTTGGTGTTGCAAGGGTGTCTGGTACCGTCACGTGCGAAGCCGGCGATAGTAGCAAAATTTCACCAAAAAAGCACGCTCACCATGATTAATGCATAAAAGACCGCTGCCCCGGGCCAAGGCCGGGCAAATCGGTCTGCATGTTCAGTCTTTTCACGTCTAATTCGTTTCCCGTAACCGGGCGTTCCCAAGATATAGGGGCGTCGGGGTCAAATTTCAATACCCAGGTCACTCTTTTTCTGTCTCGGCGCCATTGCCTCGGGTGCCTCGAGCTGGGTTTCTGCTACCCGCCGCGCTGGCTGCGCTCGCTCAGCAGCAGCATCAGTTCCTGGGTTTCTTCGGCGCTGAGCCTGCCCTGGCTGCCTTTTTCCTGCAGTTCGTCCAGCCGCTGCTGCAGATAGAGTTCGATGAGTCGGGCACAGGTGTCTTCCAGCTCCTCCCGGATATGCTCGCCGATGGCCACTTCTTCCAGGCTGGCCAGTTGAGCCAGACCATCCCCCTCCCGGGTGCCGCGCCACTGCTCCAGCAGCTGGCCTGTGGTGAGGGGGCGGGCCTGCACCTGGGCCAGCAGTTGCAGCAAGAAACCGATGCCAGGCTGCTTGAGGGCGCGCAGCTCATCCGGCAGCGGCGGCAACTCGGCGGCGATGGCCGGGTGCTGTACCACCAGGGCGATGGCGCGGCGCACCAGGGTCAGCTTGATCTTGCCGGCCTTGGCGGTGGCCGGCTGCGGCTCCTGGGCCTGGCGCTCCTGACGGGCCAATATCTCCTTGAGGCGCTTCTCGTTTTCCCCCCAGCGTAACTGGCTGGAGAGGCGGGTGATCAGGCCCTCCCGGGTGAAGCCTTCCGGCACCCGGCGGATGAGGGCGATGGCCTTGTTGGCCAGCTCATGCTTGCCGGCATCCCCTTCCAGCGCCAGATCCCGCGCCAGCCGCTCGAACAGGAAGTCGCCGAAGGACTGGGCCTGATCCAGGGCCTGCTCGAAGGCGGCCTTGCCCTCGGCGCGGATGAAGGAGTCGGGATCGTGCTCGGGGGGCAGAAAGACGAACTTCAGCTCTTTGCCGTCCTGCAGGCAGGGCAGGGCATTTTCCAGGGCGCGCCAGGCGGCCTCCCGGCCGGCATTGTCACCGTCGTAGCAGCAGATCACCTGGGCCGTGGTGCGAAACAGCAGGTGCATGTGCTCGGCGGTGGTGGAGGTGCCCAGCGAGGCTACCGCATAGTCGACGCCGTACTGGGCCAGGGCCACCACGTCCATGTAGCCTTCCACGATCAGGATGCGGGCCGGCTCCTTGTGGGCCTGACGTACCTCGTACAGGCCATACAGCTCCTTGCCCTTGTGGAAGATGGGGGTCTCGGGAGAGTTGAGGTACTTGGGGGTACCGTCTCCCAGCACCCGGCCGCCAAAGCCGATGATGCGGCCCCGGCGATCGCGGATGGGGAACATGATGCGATCCCGAAAGCGATCGTAGCTGCGACCCTGCTCCTTTTTGATCAGCATGCCCAGGGTCTCCAGCTGCTCCTCGGTTTGGCGGTTGCGCACCAGCAGCTGGCGCAGGCCGTCCCAGCCGGGCGGGGCATAGCCGATGGCAAACTGCTTGACCACCTGACCGCTGAGGCCGCGCCCCTTGAGGTAGTCGATGGCCGTCGGCGCCTGGCGCAACTGGCTCTGGTAGAACTGGTTGGCCTGCTCCAGCAGCTGGTAATGATCCCGGGCGATCTGGGGATCCGGGCCGGATCTGTCCTGGCTCTCTTCGGGGATCTTCAGGCCGTGGAGGTCGGCCAGCTCTTCGATGGCATCGCGAAAACCCAGGCCGTCATATTCCATCATGAAGCTGATGGCGTTGCCGTGGGCGCCGCAGCCGAAGCAGTGGTAGAACTGCTTTTCCGGGCTGACGGAAAAGGAGGGGCTCTTCTCGTTATGGAAGGGGCAGCAGGCCTGGTAGTTTTTGCCGGCCTTCTTCAGCTGTACCCGGCTGTCGATCAGCTCGACGATATCGGTCCGGGCCAGGAGATCTTCGATAAAGGACTGGGGGATCCTGCCTGCCAAGTTACACTCCGCACAAATAAATAAGCCGCGCTATCATACGACGGCGCGGCCTATTATCGGAAACGTCTCGGACTATGCCAACCGCGCCTTTATCTTGGCGCTCAGGGCACCCATGTCGACCCGCCCTTGGACCTTGGGACGCAGGGTGTTCATCACCTGTCCCATGGCTTGCATGCCGCTGACACCCAGTTCGGTCAGCGTTGCATCGATCAGCTGATCCAGCTCGGCTTCGCTCAGTGGCTGAGGCAGGAAGCACTGCAGCACGCCGATTTCGGCCTGCTCGGCATCCGCCAGATCCTGGCGGCCTGCGCTTGCGAACTGGCTGATGGAATCCTTACGCTGCTTAACCATCTTGGCGATGACCGCCACTATGTCAGCGTCTGCCAGTGTGGTGCGGGTATCCACTTCCACCTGTTTGATTTCGGCCATCAGCAGGCGCAAGGTTCCAACGCGGGCCTTATCTTTGGCCAGCATGGATTGCTTGAGATCGCCTTTGATCTGTTCTTGCAGTGACATGGTTCAGCGTCCTCGGCGGGTGACCGGCCGATTAGTACAGACGGTTACGACGAGCGTTTTCGCGAGCCAGCTTCTTGGCGTGGCGCTTAACTGCGGAAGCCTTGGCGCGCTTGCGGATGGTAGTCGGCTTTTCGTAGAACTCACGGCTACGAACTTCGGACAGGATACCGGCCTTCTCGCAAGAACGCTTGAAGCGACGCAGGGCGACATCAAACGGCTCGTTTTCACGTACTTTAATTACTGGCATGTGCCTCTCACCTCGGTGACTGTGTGGTTGGTTGGCCGATGCAGGCCAGCCTGACTTAAAAATGGTGCGGAATTTTAATCCCAAGCAAGGGGGCAAGTAAACCCCGATCAGATCCTGCTGGTTTAAAAAACCGCCGGAATGTACCATACCGCGCTCAAGTTAGCAGCCAAATTTTGCCCTCATGCGCGTTTTAGGTATTGAAACATCCTGTGACGAGACCGGGATTGCGATCTTCGATGATCGTCTCGGGATCCTCAGCCATCAATTATATAGCCAAGTCAAGCTGCATGCCGATTACGGCGGCGTGGTGCCTGAGCTGGCGAGCCGGGATCACGTGCGCAAGATCCTGCCCTTGATCCAGGCGGCGCTGGCCGAGGCCGGTTGTGGATCCGATGACATCGACGGGGTGGCCTACACCGCCGGCCCGGGGCTGGTGGGGGCCCTGCTGGTGGGGGCCACCGTGGGGCGCTCCCTGGCCCTGGCCTGGAACAAGCCGGCGGTGGCGGTGCATCACATGGAGGGCCACCTGCTGGCCCCCATGCTGGAGGAGACGGCGCCGGAATTCCCCTTCCTGGCCCTGTTGGTCTCCGGCGGTCACACCCTGCTGGTGCGGGTGGATGGCATAGGCCGTTACCAGATCCTCGGCGAGTCGGTGGATGACGCCGCCGGCGAGGCCTTCGACAAGACCGCCAAGCTGCTGGGGCTGGATTACCCTGGCGGCGTGCTGCTCTCCCGGCTGGCGGAGTCCGGCAACCCGGGGCGCTTCGTCTTCCCCCGGCCCATGACGGATAGACCCGGGCTGGATTTCAGCTTCTCCGGCCTCAAGACCTTTGCCGCCAACACAGTTCATCAGCAGGGGGATGATCCCCAGACCCGGGCCGACATCGCCCACGCCTTCCAGGCGGCGGTGGTGGATACCCTGGCCATCAAGTGCAAGCGGGCTCTGAAGCAGACCGGCCTCAACCGCCTGGTGCTGGCCGGTGGCGTCAGCGCCAACCGTCAGCTGCGGGCCCAGCTGGCCGAGATGATGACAGAACTCAAGGGCCAGGTGTTCTATCCGCGCCCCGAATACTGCACCGACAACGGCGCCATGATCGCCTATGCCGGCCTGCAGCGCTTGAAGGCCGGCCAGACGGTAGGCTTGGAACTGGTGGTGAAGCCGCGCTGGAGTCTGGACTCACTGCCGCCGGTTTGAGCCGCGCTTATGCCACAGCCGGGGTTCCTGATGATGGAGCAGCCGGCTGATGTTTTCGTGATGCCGGTAGATGACGAGGCAGCAGAGCATGGCCACCGGCAGCGTGTATTCCGGCTTGAGCAGGTAGGTGTAGAGGGGCGCCAGCAGGGCGGCGATGATGGCCGCCAGGGAGGAGTAGCCCGACAGCAGCAGCACGATCAGCCAGCTGCAGATCATGAAGGCGCCCATGTCCAGGCCGATGGGCATCAGGGCCCCCAGGGCGGTGGCGACGCCCTTGCCGCCGCGGAACTGAAAGAACAGGGGATACATGTGCCCCAGGCAGGCGGCGATGGCGATGAGACCTAAAAAGAAGGGGCTGACCTTGAGGTACCAGGCCAGATAGACAGGGATGGTGCCCTTGAGCATGTCGCACAGCAAGACCCAGAGGGCGGCCAGCTTGCTGCCCTGGCGCAGCACATTGGTGGCGCCGGGATTGTGAGAACCATAACCCCGGGGATCGGGCAGGCCATAGCAGCGGCTCACCAGCACGGCGCTGGAGATGGAGCCGAACAAGTAGGCCAGCACTATCATGCTCAGGGAGATGGGGGTCATGTTCCTCGCTGTATTTGTTCATCCTGGCTGGGGTATGATCCCGCCCTCGAATGACCACCATCATAGCCTGTTGGCTGGTCAAGAGGTATCCGACCTGTTTTTTAGACAGTCGTTCACAGCCTAACAGAGAAAGGACACAGATGGATAAGGTGTTTATCACTGGCCTGGAGGTGTACTGCACCATAGGGGTCTACGACTGGGAGAAGTCCATCCGCCAGAAGCTGGTGCTGGATCTGGAGATGGATCATGACAACCGCCCTGCCGCTGCAGGGGACGATATCGCCCTGGCGCTGGACTACGATCGCCTGTCCCGCCGGGTCACCGATCTGGTGAGCCAATCCCCGCTGGAGCTGGTGGAGACGGTGGCCGAACGGGTGGCCGGCGTCATCCTCGGCGAGTTTGGTGTGGTGCGGGTGCGGGTGCGGGTGGCTAAGCCCGGGGCCGTGGCCAACGCCCGCGAGGTGGGCGTGGAGATAGTGCGGGAGGCCTGATGGCACAGATCTACATCGGCATGGGCTCCAATATCGAACCCATGCGCCATGTGTGTGCCGGACTGGACGCCCTCTACCGCTGGCTGGGGCCGCTGGCCGTCTCTCCCGTCTATCGCAGCCCGGCCAAGGGCTTCGTGGGGGAGGACTTCCTCAACCTGGTGGTGGGGGCCCAGTCGCCCCTGTCCCTGGCGGCGGTGCGCCAGGGGTTGCGCCAGATCGAGTTCCAGCACGGCCGCCCCCAGGATGCCAAGAAGTTCTCCTCCCGCACCCTGGATCTGGATCTGCTGAGCTTTGATGAAATGGTGCTCAGTGACCCCCTGGAGCTGCCCCGGGCCGAAATCTTGCATAACGCCTTCGTACTGCGACCCTTTGCCGAGCTGGCGCCCCACTGGTGCCACCCGGTGGCGGGCCGGACCCTGGCCGAGCTGTGGCAGCACTTCCCGCAGGACGCGACCCTCCAACCCGTTGCCCTGACCTGGTCCGCCCCTTCGACATAGGTTTCACCCTGACATAGGTATCATCCTCATGACCACACTGCATACCCTGGTATTGGCCCTGTTGCAGGGGTTGACCGAGTTTCTGCCCATCTCCAGTTCCGCCCACCTGATCTTGCCGTCGCAAGTGCTGGGCTGGCCGGATCAGGGCATCGCCTTTGACGTGGCGGTGCACCTGGGCACCCTGCTGGCGGTGGTGGGCTACTTCTGGCGGGAGCTGCGCCAGCTGCTGGGGGCCTGGTTGCGTTCCCTGGGCGGGCGGCGGGACGAGCCGGCGGCCAAGCTGGCCTGGATCATCTTGCTGGCCACCCTGCCGGCAGCCCTGTTCGGCTGGCTGGCCAACGACCTCATCAGCGACTACCTGCGCTCCTCCCGGGTCATCGCCATCACCACCCTGGTCTTTGGCCTCCTGATGTGGTGGGCGGACCGCAGTGGGCGCAAGGAGCTGCCATTGGAAGGCATCGGCCTGAAAACCGGCCTGTGGGTGGGCCTGGCCCAGGCCCTGGCGCTCATTCCCGGCACCTCCCGCTCCGGCATCACCATGACGGCAGCCCTGCTACTGGGGCTGACCCCGGCGGCGGCGGCACGCTTCTCCTTCCTGCTTTCCATCCCCATCATAGTGCTGGCGGGGGGCTACGAGAGCCTCAAGCTGGTGGCCAGCCCGGAGGCGGTGGATTGGGGAGAAATGCTGCTGGGGGTGGGGGTCTCCTTTGCCAGCGCCCTGGCGGTGATCCACTTCTTCCTCAAGGCCATCAGCCGCATCGGCCTGTGGCCCTTCGTGCTCTACCGGTTGCTGCTGGGGGCCCTGCTGCTCATCTTCTTCTGGTGATCAGCGCTCGTTCCACTGGCGCTTGATCTCGCGGATGGCCAGCAGGCGGGCGCGATCCAGCTGCTGGCGGATGGCTTCGCCCCGGTAGCCGGCGGCTATGATGGGCTGCACCGGCACAGCACGGGCCGCCTCGAAGGCCGCCGCCACATAGTCGGGCTCGGGGTAGGGGCGATCCTCGAAGCCCAGTCGGCCGTGGAAGTCGGCCCGGCAACAGTCCAGCAGCTGATACAGCCGCTGGGGGCGGCGCCAGCCGTCCACCCGATGGAACAGCGACAGCAGGGTGCTGGATCTCAGCCCCAGGGCGGTGTGGATCAGGGAGTGCAGCTCGCTCACCAGCAGGGCCAGCTCTCTGTGCTCGGTGGGCACCTTGAAGCGCTCACACACCGCCTGGATCAGGGGCAGGCCCCGTTCGCCATGGCCGTGATGGCTGGGCAGGATATGGGCCGGGGTCAGCCCCTTGCCGAAGTCATGACAGACGGTGGCAAAGCGCACCGCCGTGTCCTGGCTCAGGCGCGCCGCCTGGGCGATGGCCATCAGGGCGTGGACGCCGGTATCGATCTCCGGGTGCCACTGGGGGCGGGCGGGCACGCCAAACAGCCGATCCAGCTCGGGCAGCAGCACCTTGAGGGCGCCACAGTCCCGCAGCACCGCGAAGAACACCTGGGGATGAGGGCCGGAGAGCACCTTGTCCAGCTCCTTCCACACCCGTTCCGGCGTCAGGTGATCCAGCTCGCCGCTGGCGGCCATCTGCTGCATCAGGGCCTGGGTGTCGGGGGCCACCGTGAAGCCCAGCTCGTGGAAGCGGGCGGCAAAGCGCCCCACCCGCAGCACCCGTAGGGGATCTTCGGCGAAGGCCGGCGAGACATGGCGCAAGCGGCGGGCCTGCAGATCCGCCAGGCCACCGTAGGGATCGTGTAGCTGACCGTGCTCATCCCGCGCCATGGCGTTGATGGTGAGATCCCGCCGCAGCAGATCCTCCTCCAGCGTCACCTCGGGGGCGGCGTAGCAGGCAAAGCCGGTATAGCCGTGACCCTGCTTGCGCTCGATGCGGGCCAGGGCGTATTCCTCTTTAGTCTGGGGATGCAGGAACACGGGGAAGTCGCGGCCCACCGGCGTGAAGCCCTGGTCCAGCAGCTCCTCGGCCCGCGCCCCCACCACCACATAGTCCCGTTCCTGGACCGCAAGACCCAGCAACTCATCGCGCACCGCGCCGCCCACCAAATAGATTTCCACATACACCTCCCAAATCCCGGTCGGGGCATTATAGCGGTCTTTGACTTCACCGGGGGCAGGCTTTACCCTGCCAGCCGGTTGCCGTCACAGGGACGCTCGGGGCGTCAGGCTGCGAGCACCTGGGCAAGCAGCCCGGGCCGACGGGTGACCAAGCCCAGGGAGAGCTGGAATGTACAAGGCATTTTTCGGACTGGCGGAGAACCCCTTCTCCCTGTCCCCCAACCCCAAATACTGCTACATGAGCGAGCGCCATACCGAGGCGCTGGCCCACCTGAGCTACGGCCTGCAAGAGGGTGGCGGTTTCGTGCTGCTCACCGGCGAGGTGGGCACCGGCAAGACCACGGTGTCTCGCTGTCTGCGGCGCCAACTGGACGAAGAGACCCAGCTGGCCGTGCTGCACAACCCGACCCTGGGACCCCTGGAGCTGTTGCAGAGTCTGTGCGACGAGCTGCAGCTGGCCTATGAACCTGAGGCCAGCCTCAAGGCGCTGTTCGACCGGATCAAGGCGCGGCTGCAGGAGAACCTGACCGCCGGGCGGCGCACCGTGCTGCTCATCGACGAGGCTCAGCACCTGACCCCCGACGTGCTGGAGCAGCTGCGCCTGCTCACCAACCTGGAAACCGACGACGCCAAGCTGCTGCAGGTGGTGCTCATCGGCCAGCCCGAACTGCAGCAACTGCTGCAACAACCCCTGCTGCGCCAGCTGGCCCAGCGCATCACGGCCCGCTATCACCTGCTGCCCCTCTCCCGGACGGACGTGGATGCCTATGTGCGTTTTCGCCTGCAGGTGGCCGGCTGCCTGCAGCCGCTGTTCACTGCCAGTGCCATCAGCGTGCTGCACCGGGTCAGCGGCGGCATCCCGCGCCTCATCAACCTCATCTGCGAGCGGGCCCTGCTGGGGGCCTATGGCGCCGGTCAGCCCCGCATCACCCCCAAGCTGGTGCGTCAGGCCGCCGAGGAGGCCCTGGGCTATGGCCAGCGCGCATCGGCGGCCCCCGGCCTGCTGTTTGCCCTGTGCGGTGCCGCCTTCCTGGCGGCGGGCTGGTTCGGCTGGCAGCAGTGGGGCTGGCAGCCCATCGCCCCGGTGGAGGAGGTGACGGTCACCGTCAAGCAACCTGTGGATGCGGATCTGGTGAGCCGCTTCCAGGGGGCCCGGCAGCTGGCCAGCGATGAGAGCAGCGCCTTGCAGCAGCTGTACCGCGTCTGGGGCTATGAGGTCACCCTGGACGAGGCGGACTGCAGTCAGGCCTATCGCGCGGATCTGCGCTGCGAGCTGGGGGCCGGCAGCCTGGATGAGTTGTTGGCCCTGGATCACCCGGCGATCATCCGCCTGGTGGACGAGGATGGGCTGGAGAGTTATGCCACCCTGCTGCAGGTGGAGGGCCAGCAGGCCGACCTGCTGCTGGGAGACGAGAGCTGGCGGGTGGACTTGAGCTGGCTCAAGCAGATGTGGGGCGACGACTATACCCTGCTGTGGGCGGTGCCCGCCGGCAGTGGTGGCGTCATCTCCGCCAAGAGCCGGGGCCCCTCGGTGCAGTGGCTGGAGACGGCCCTGAGCCAGGCCCTCGGCGAGCCCGAACGGACCCTGCGCCGCTTCGACAGCACCCTGACGGATCGGCTGCGCCGTTTCCAACAGCAAGAGGGGCTGGCGGTGGACGGGGTGGCGGGTCCCCAGACCCTGATCCGGCTCAACGCCCGCAGCCAGACGAGCATGCCGCGGCTGGTGCTGCGGCAAGATAGCCCCGCGGAACAAGGAGAAAGCTGATGTCCATGCTGTTGAAGGCCCGCCGGCAGGGCGGGCGCAGTGCCGCCCTGGAGGCCAGCCTGGGGCTGGGCCTGGGGGTGGAGCAGCGCAGCCGGCGGCGCCTGGGCTGGCTGCTGGGGCTGCCGTTGTGCCTGGGGCTGGGGATCGGGGCCAATCTGGCCTGGCATTGGGTCAACCTCAAGCCGCAGGTGATCCGCCACGAGATCAAGGAGCCCACGCCCTTGCCCTACGGGCCCTCCGAGACGCCGGCGCGTTTTCTCACCCGGGTATTGCCGGCACCCCCGGCACCTGTGGCGGTCGAGCCTAAGGGCAACGAGGCCGACGACAGCGGTCTGGCGCTGGATGGGGTCTCGTCGGATCTGGCCAGCCGCTTCCAGGCCGCCGTGGCGGCCCAGGCACAGCAGTCCAGCTCGCCGGCCATTCCGGAGCCGGCCAGCGGTGAGATCTCGGGGGTGATACCCCTTGGCGACCTGCCGGATGTGGTGGCCCGGCGCGTGCCGCCGCTGAACTACCGCTCCCATGTGTTCTCGTCGGATCCCAGCAAGCGGCTGGTGAACATCAATGGCAAGGATTGTTATGAGGGGGATGAGGTGGCGCCCGGCGTGGTGCTGCTGCAGATCCTGCCGGAAGGCGCCATCCTGCGGGTTGCCGGCCAGAGCTTCAGCCTGGAAGCCCTGACCGACTGGCCTGGGGTCAGTTGATCCAGCCTTCGCTCTTCTTGCGGCGCGGCCGGGGCAGGTAGACCAGCACTATTCCGGCCAGGGCGCCGAGCCCAGCCACCAGGCCACCGTTGCGCAGCCAGCGCATCTGCTCGTCATGCTCCTGGGTGCCCAGCTGCTTGGCCAGCCGTTCGTTTTCCGCCACCAATTTTACCAACTGTTCCTGCTTGTGCTTGAAGCTGGCCGCCTGGCTGGCCAGCTGGCCCTGCACCTGGCTCAGCTGCTGCTGGGTTTCATCCAGGGCCTTGGCGGTGTCACTGTCCTTGCTGGCCAGCTTGGCCTGCAGTTCGCTCAGCTGCTGCTCCAGCTTGGGCTGGCGGCTGGCCAGGCTCTCGGTCTGTTGCAGCTGGCCCACCGGCAGCCAGCCGGTCCGGCCGCGGTCATCGGTGAGCTGGGCGAACTTGCCCGATTCGTCCAGCCCCAGCAGGGTGACGGGGTCGCCGGCATTGAGGCTGCCCAGGATACGGAACTGCTTGCCAGGACCGGCCAGCAGGAAGGTGTGCAGCTTCTCGCTGACATAGCGGGTTTCGGCCGCGTGCAGCCCCAGGGGCAGGCAGAGCAACAGCAGGGGAAGAAGGCGTTTCACGATACGGATTCCAGCGTCGATAAAGATTGGTCGATGGTACCGGTTGCCCGAAGGCAGAACAAGCAAACGGCGCCCTGAGGCGCCGTTTGTGCGTTAGAGGTAAATCTTTTCCAGCATGCCAAAGATGAGGATGGAGAGCAGGGCGCCGGCGGGCAGGGTTACCACCCAGGAGATGACGATGTTGCGCACCACTCCCAGGTTGATGGCGGCGATGCCGCGGGCCAGGCCGACCCCCATGATGGCCCCCACCAGGGTCTGGGTGGTGGAGATGGGCAGACCGGTGCCGGAGGCCAGCAGCACGGTACTGGCGGTGGCCAGCTGGGCGGCGAAGCCGCGGCTGGGGGTCAGATGAGTGATACCGGTGCCGAGGGTGGCCATCACCTTGTGGCCCATCATGGCCAGACCCAGCACGATACCCACGGCGCCCAAGGGCAGCACCCACCAGTCGATGGAACTACTGGCGGCGATGGCGCCGCCGTGGGAGACCACGGAGACCACGGCGGAGAGGGGGCCGATGGCGTTGGCCACGTCATTGGAGCCGTGGGCGAAGGCCATGGCACAGGCGGTGACAATCATGAGTACGCCAAACACCTTCTCCACGTTGGAGTAGTGCATCTTGACGTCATCCTGGGGGTTGAAGCGCAGACGGCGAATAAAGAACATGCCGCCGACGGCCGAGATCAGTGAAAGGATCAGAGAGATGAGGGTGCTCTCACCGCTGGTCAGCGGCAGCCCCACGTGGTTCAGGCCCTTCTGCAGGGTCACCAGGCAGATGACCATGGCGGAGAGGAAGATGTAGACCGGGCCGTAACGCTTGGCGTTTTCCAGCGGGGTGTCGGTGTTGAAGATGAGCCGCTGAACACTAATAAACAGCACATAGGCGATGAGGCCGGCGATGGCCGGGGTGATGACCCAAGAGCCGACTATGCTACCGAACTTGTCCCACTGCACCGCGTCCGCACCAAGGCTAACGGTGGCGAAGCCGACGATGGCGCCAACGATGGAGTGGGTGGTGGAGACGGGCCAGCCGAAGAAGGAGGCTACTACCAGCCAGACACCGGCAGCCAGCAGGGAGGCGATCATGCCCAGCACCAGCACATCGGGATGCTCGGTGAAGGCGATGGGGTCTATGATGCCACCCTTGATGGTGGAGGTGACTTCGCCGCCCGCCAGGTAGGCCCCGGTGAATTCGAAGATCATGGCGATGATGATGGCCTGACGAATGGTCAGTGATTTGGTGCCAACGGAGGTCCCCATGGCGTTGGCGACGTCGTTGGCCCCAATGCCCCAGGCCATCAGCAGACCGAACAGGGCAGCGATCAGCACCAGCTGGGTGCCGTATTGCGCAAGAATTTCCATGACTATACCTTTGGTGGGTTAGTTGCGTGCCAGCATGAGTTCCAGGCGGGCGCCTACACGGTCTGCTTGGTCGGCCAGGTCACCGATCTTTTCCAGCACCTTGTAGAGGAAGATGACATCGACCGGGTTGAACTCGCTTTCCCGGGCGAAAATCTTGCGGCGAATGCCGATCTGCAACTGATCGGTATCGTCTTCTATGATGTCCAGCTGCTTGACCATCTCTTCCACCAGTTGCAGTTCGCGACCGCGGAAGCCGGTTTCCAACAGCTCGTCCAATTCGCCGATGGCCTTGACCGCCAGCTCGGTGGCGTCCAGGCAGCGCTTGATGTAGGCCTGAAAGTCGTGGCTCAGATCGGCGGGGTAGCTCAGCTTGCGGCCCAGCATCAGGCCACAGATGTCCTTGGCCCGGTTGGCGATCTTGTCCTGCTGGGTCAGCATCTCCAGCAGGTCGGTCCGTGCCAGGGGCATGAAGAGGCCGGAGGGCAGCTTGAGGCGGATTTCCCGCTTGAGGATGTCGGCCTCTTTCTCCATTTGATTGATCTGACCATAGATGACGGTTGCCTCGTCCCAGCGATCGTCGGCCACCGCCATGAAGAAGGGCAGCAGCTGCTCACAGCACTGGTGCACCTTGGCGATGTGCTTTTGCAGGGGTTTGATCGGGGACTTGGCAAAGAGTCCCAAAATGGTATTAACTGGCATAACACACACCTGTGTGGTTGAAATATTGCTCACTCTGACTCGAGTAAGGCGCGCATGGTAGCCCAAGTCGCCCGGTAAGAAAACCGTAATAGGCACTTGCATTGTAGGTTTCCAGCGGCTTTTTTTGCCTTCTTTTTGCGCTCCGTCAAGACGATTCTGCCCCGCCAACCCCCGGATGTTCGAATGGAAACAGAAGTTGAATTGAAATTCCTCGCCAGCGATACCTTGGTGTCCCAACTCCCTGCCTGCCTGGCGCAATTCCAGCTGCTGGAGCAGGCACAGATGGACCTGGCCAACACCTACTTCGATACGCCGGATCAACGGCTGCGGGCCCTGGACTGCGGCCTGCGCATCCGCCGGCGGGACGAGTCGCGCCAGCAGACCATCAAGACCGCCGGCCAGGTGGTGGGGGGCCTGTATCAGCGTCCCGAATACAACCTCGCCATCCAGCAGGACTGGCCCGAGCTGGCCGCCTTCCCGGCGGAGATCTGGCCGGCCGGCACGGATGTGGCGGGGCTGCAGGCCGCCCTCAAGCCGCTGTTTTGCACCAACTTCCACCGGCAGACCTGGCTGGTGGCCATGCCGGACGGCAGCCGCGTCGAGGTGGCCCTGGATCAGGGGCAGATCGTCGCCGGCGAACAGCAGGAGCCCATCGGCGAGGTGGAGCTGGAGCTGATCAGCGGCCAGGTGACGGCCCTGTTCGAACTGGCGGCCAAGCTCGTCCAGCTGGGCGGCCTGCGGCTGGGGGGCCAGTCCAAGGCCCAGCGGGGCTACCTGCTGGCGGGAATGGCCGCCGAGTCGCCCATCCAGCGCATGGGCTTCGCGCCGGTCAGCGACACCATGACGGTGGGCCAGGGGCTGTTCTGCGTGCTGCAGTATGCCCTGGCCCACTGGCAGTACCACGAGCAGCTGTTCTTCGATCACCCCTGTGTGGAGGCCCTGGTGCAGCTGCGCAACGGCGTGAATCTGGTGCGCCAGGCGCAGCTGATCTTCGCCGACATCTACCTGCCCCTGGGGCCGCGCCCCTGGCAGGATGAGCTGGCCTGGCTGGAGGGCGAGCTGGCCTGGCTGGACGAGGCCCAGGCCCTGCAGCGGCTCACCGCCGAGCGGGCCCATTACCTGCGGGCGCTGCGCTGTCACGATCGCCTGCTGACGGTGCTGGAGCAGCGCCAGGCCGGCCTGCCGGATAGTCAGGGGTTGCGCAACCTGCTGCAGAGCCCCCGCTACACCAGCCTGCTGCTGGCCATCACCCGCTGGGTCTATCTGGAGGAGCGCCAGCTGGAAAAGCCGGATCCGCAACGGGACGCCCCCTTGCTGGGCTTTGCCGCCGAGCAGCTGGCCATCAGTTGGCAGGAGCTGCACGAGCCGGAGATGTGCCTGCCGGCCCTGGACTATGACGGCTATCTGAGCCTGGTGGGCAAGCTGCGGCGCAACCTGCTGGTGGGGGTGAGCTTTGCCAACCTGTATGACGAGGAGTCCCGTCAGGGCTTCCGCCTGCCGTGGCAGGGGTTGCTGCGCCGCATGGAGGAGCTGGAGCATTTCGAGGTGCTGGATCGGCTGGCGCCGGAACTGGCGACGGCCCAGCGGCTGGAGCTCGAAGAGTGGCTCACCGCCCGCATCAGCCCCCGGCTGCTGGAGCTGGATCAGGCCCGGCTGCAGGCCCAGCAGATGTTGCCCTACTGGGAAGAGCCGGCGGCCTGAGCCCGGTGCGACAGGAGCGTCAAACGGGGAGCCTCAGCTCCCCTTTTTATTGTGCGGTTTTCCCCTCCTGGCGTGACGGTGTTAGATTGACGGACAAGCGTTCTGTTGGAGTCCGTCTATGCTAAGCCTCACCGCCGACCTGCAAGCCCACGCCGAACAGCAATGGCAACGTCTGCAGGCGCGGCTCGATCCGCCTATCCAGACGGCCTTCGCGCCGCACCAGGCGGAACTCACCTGCCTGTTTGGCCTGTCGGACTTCATCGCCGACTCCTGCCTGCAATATCCCCTGATGGTGCTGGAGCTGCTGCAAAGCGGCGAGCTGTATCAGGCGCAGCGCCACGCCGACTATGAGGCCCGGCTGAGGGAGGCCCTGGCGGGGGTGCAGGATGATGAGGCCCTCAAGCGCGCCCTGCGGCGCTTTCGTCGGCGGCACATGCTGGTCATCGCCTGGCGCGAGCTGTTGGGGCGGGCCCAGGTGGAGGAGAGCTTCGTGCACCTCACCGCCCTGGCGGAGACCCTGATCTGCGGCGCCCGGGACTGGCTGTATGCCAGGCTGTGCCGGGAGCTGGGCACCCCCTGCAACGCCGCCGGCGAACCGCAACCCCTGCTGATCCTGGGCATGGGCAAGCTGGGGGGCGGCGAGCTGAACTTCTCCTCCGACATCGATCTCATCTTCACCTTCCCCGAGGGCGGCCAGACCCAGGGCGGCCGGCGCAGCCTGGAGAACCAGGCCTTCTTCATCCGCCTGGGGCAGCAGCTCATTCAGGCGCTGCACCAGACCACGGTGGACGGTCAGGTGTTCCGGGTGGACATGCGCCTGCGGCCTTTCGGCGATGCCGGCCCCCTGGCGGTCAGCTTTGCCGCCATGGAGGACTACTACCAGAATCACGGCCGCAACTGGGAACGCTACGCCATGGTCAAGGCCCGCATCCTGGGGCCGGACACCCAGCACGCCCAGGAGCTGCAGCGGCTGCTGCGGCCCTTCATCTTCCGCCGCTACATCGACTTCGGCGCCATCGACGCCCTGCGCAAGATGAAGGGGCTGATCGAGGCGGAGGTGCGGCGCAAGGGGCTCAAGGACAACATCAAGCTGGGGGCGGGCGGCATCCGTGAGGTGGAGTTTATCGCCCAGGCCTATCAGCTGATCCGCGGCGGGCGGGAGCCGGCCTTGCAGGTGCGCCACCTGCCGGCGGCCCTGCAGGCCCTGGCGGATCTGGGGGCCATGCCGGGACCCAGCATCCAGGGGCTGCTGGAGGCCTATCGCTTCCTGCGGCGGGTGGAGAACCTGCTGCAGGAGATCGCCGACGCCCAGACCCAGACCCTGCCGGAGGGCGAGCGGGATCGCCAGCGCCTGGTCACCACATTGGGCTTTGCCGACTGGGCCAGTTGCTACAGCCAGCTGGAGCGGGTCATGGCCCTGGTGCACAAGGAGTTCCGCCTGGTCATAGGTCAGTCCGAAGAGGAGGACGAGAGCGGCACCGGCGTGTTCTGGCACGACCTCTGGCACGGCAGCCAGGACGAGGACGAGCTGGCCCGGGAGCTGCTGGACGCCGGCGGTGAGGCCGCCCAGGCCCTGGCCGGTCCCCTGCTGCGCTTTCGCCAGGAGAGTCGCCGGCGGGCCATCGGCCCCCAGGGGCGGGAAGCCCTGGCGCGGCTGATGCCGGATCTGCTGGCGGCGGTGGCCGGCAAGCCGCAGCCGGCCCTGCTGTTCGACCGGTTGCAGCAGCTGCTGAGCCAGATCCTCACCCGCAGCGCCTACCTGCAGCTGCTGGCGGAGAACCCAGGGGCCATGAACCAGCTGCTGGATCTGTGCGCCGCCAGCGGCGTGGTGGCCGAGCAGCTGGCCCGCTATCCCATACTGCTGGACGAGCTGCTGGATCCCCAGCAGCTCTACCATCCCACCCCCCTGGAGCGTTACCGCGACGAGCTGCGGCAATACCTGCTGCGGGTGCCGGAAGAGGATCTGGAGCAGCAGATGGAGGCGCTGCGCCAGTTCAAGCAGATCCAGCTGCTGAAGATCTCCGCCGCCGACATCGCCGGCGCCCTGCCGCTGATGAAGGTGAGCGATCACCTCACCTGGCTGGCGGAGGCCATCATAGAAGAGGTGGTGAGCCAGGGCTGGAGTCAGGTCACCGCCCGCCACGGCCTGCCGCCCCACACCCGGGAGACCGGGGACAAGGGCTTCTGCGTGGTGGCCTACGGCAAGCTGGGGGGCATAGAGCTGGGCTACGGCTCGGATCTGGATCTGGTGTTCCTGCACGGTGGCGAGCTGAACGGCGAGACCGACGGCGACAGGCCCATCGATGTGCGCCAGTTCTATGTGCGGCTGGCCCAGCGCATCATCCACCTGTTCAGCACCCGCACCCCCTCCGGCATCCTGTACGACACCGACATGCGCCTGCGGCCGGCGGGGGAGGCGGGGCTGCTGGTCTCCGGCCTGGAGGCCTACCAGCGCTACCAGGAGCAGGAAGCCTGGACCTGGGAGCATCAGGCCCTGGTGCGCAGCCGGGCCGTCTACGGCGAACCGGCCATGCGCCAGGCCTTCGAGCAGATCCGGCGTACCGTGCTGAGCCGGCCGCGGCCGGCCGATCATCTGGCGGCGGACGTGGTGGTGATGCGGGACAAGATGCGGCGCCACCTGCTGCGGGGCGGCGACGGGGAGTTCGACCTCAAGCAGGGGGCCGGCGGCATGGTGGATATCGAGTTCATCACCCAGTATCTGGTGCTGGCCCATGCCCAGCAGGCGCCGGTGGCCCTGACCCGCTGGTCGGACAATGTGCGCATCATAGAGGAGTGCGTGCTGGCCGGCCTGCTCAGCCAGCAGGAGGGTCAGGCCCTCAAGCAGGCCTATCTGGCCATCCGGGATGAGGCCCACCGCTGCACCCTGTCCGGCCGCAGCCGCATCGTGGCGGACAGCCTGCTGGTGAGCGAGCGGGCCCAGGTCAGCGCCCTGTGGCAGCGGTTGTTTGCCGATGTGGATACGGCCCTGGCCAAGCTGCCGGCCTGAGGTGGCGAGAATGAGTCAGACCAAGAGGCCCGTCATCGACGGGCCTCTTGCATGGTGGGCTTGGCCAGCTTAGTAGCGAGAAGGCATGCCGGCGGGCCGGGTCTTGAAGCGGCGGTGCAGCCACATGTACTGGGCCGGTGCCTGGCGGATGGCGGCCTCGATCACCCGGTTGCTGGCCACGGCATCGGCGGCATCGTCGCCGCTGGGATAGTCCGCCAGCGGGGCGCCCAGCAGCAGCCGGTAGCCGCCCTTGGGCTGGCGCAGGGTGAAACAGGGCATCACCACAGTGTTCTTCACCCGGGCCAGGGTGGCGGTGCCCGTGATGGTGGCGGTCTGCGCCACGGCGAAGAAGGGCACGAACACGCTGGCGTGGGCGCCATAGTCGTGATCCGGGGCGTACCAGAGGGCATCGCCGGCCCGCAGCGCCTTGATCATGCCTTTGACATCCTTGCGATCCAGCAGGTACTTGTTGCTGCGGCAGCGGCCGGCGACCTGGGCGTACTCCAGCAGGGGGTTGCGGTTGGGACGGTACACCCCCACTCCGGGTTGCAGCAGGCCGAACATGCGGGCGTTCAGCTCCAGGGTGAGAAAGTGGGCGGAGAGCAGCAGTATGCCCTGGCCCTGTTGTTGCGCCGCCTGTAGCTGTTCCATGCCCTCCACCTGCATCCAGCGGCGCACCCGGGCATCAGACCAGAACCAGGCCATGCCGGTCTCCAGGATGGCGCGGCCCACGTTGGCGAAGTTTTTCTTGAGCAGGGCCTCCCGGGCCGCCTCGTCCAGCTCAGGCAGGGCCAGGGCCAGGTTGCGGCGGGCGATGTGGACCCGGGAGCGCATCAGCGGCATGGCCAGGCGACCCAGGGCGGCACCCAGGGCCATAAGCCAGGGGTAGGGCAGCTGCACCACCAGGCGCAACGACAGCAGACCGAGCCAGAGCAGCCAGTAACGGGGATGAAACAGCGCCGCACTCAGGCGCGGGGAAACGACAGACATACAGTGCATCCGACAGAGGGACAGGGGGGCGATTTTAGCAGAAGCCACCGCCTCTAGGCGAATCCGCCGGGGGCTTATGCTAGAGTTCCCGGCGTATCTTGGTTGTGAGAGTCCGAACAATGAAAATCACGCTGCCTGATTTTAAACAAGCCCGGGTGCTGGTCGTCGGGGATGTGATGCTGGATCGCTATTGGCATGGGCCCACCAGCCGCATTTCCCCGGAGGCGCCGGTGCCCGTGGTGCGGGTGGAGCAGAGCGAGGAGCGCCCCGGCGGCGCCGCCAACGTGGCGCTGAACGTGGCCGCTCTGGGGGCCCAGGCCAGCCTGCTGGGGCTGACCGGCGAGGATGAGGCCGCCGAGGCCCTGAGCGCCCGGTTGCAGGGGGTGGGAGTGGCCTGTGACTTCGTGCGGGTGCCGCACTTCCCCACCATCACCAAGCTGCGCATCCTGAGCCGCAATCAGCAGCTCATCCGCCTGGACTTCGAGGAAGGCTTCCACAGCGTGGATCCCGCGCCCCTGCTGGCGCGCCTGCAGGCCGCACTGGGCAGCTGTGGCGTGCTGATCCTCTCCGACTATGCCAAGGGGGCCCTGGCGGCCGTGGATCGCATGATCCCCCTGGCCCGGGCCGCCGGCGTGCCTGTGCTGGTGGATCCCAAGGGCACGGACTTTGAAAAATACCGGGGCGCCACCCTGCTGACTCCCAACATGTCCGAGTTCGAGGCCGTGATGGGCAAGGTCCAGGATGAGCAGGATCTGGTGGCCAAGGGCGAGGCGCTGGTGCGGCGCTTCGAGCTGGAGGCCCTGCTCATCACCCGTTCCGAGCACGGCATGACCCTGATCCGCCAGGGACAGAGCGAGCTGCACCTGCCGGCCCAGGCCCAGGAGGTGTTTGACGTCACCGGCGCCGGGGATACCGTCATCAGCACCCTGGCCACCGCCTTGGCCGCCGGCAAGCCGTTGGACGAGGCCTGCGCCCTGGCCAACGCCGCCGCCGGCATCGTGGTGGGCAAGCTGGGCACCTCCACCGTCAGCCCGGTGGAGCTGGCCCGAGCCATCTATGGCGCCCAGGAGAGCGGCTTTGGCGTGGTGAGCGAGCAGCAGCTCAAGGTGGCGGTGGCCGCCGCCCGCAGCCGGGGCGAGACCATCGTCATGACCAACGGCTGTTTCGACATACTGCACGCCGGCCATGTGGCCTACCTGCAGCAGGCCCGCCAGCTGGGGGATCGGCTGATCGTGGCGGTGAATGACGATGGCTCGGTGGCGCGGCTCAAGGGGCCAGGGCGGCCGGTGAACCCGGTGGATCGCCGGATGGCGGTGCTGGCGGCCCTGGGGGCGGTGGACTGGGTGGTGCCCTTTGGCGAAGATACCCCGCGCCGGCTGATTGCCGCCGTGCTGCCGGACAAGCTGGTGAAGGGCGGCGACTATCGGCCGGAGCAGATCGCCGGTTTCGAGGAGGTCACCGCCAACGGCGGCGAGGTGCTGGTGCTGAATTTCGAGGATGGTTGCTCCACCTCGGCCATCATCCGCACCATCAAGGAGCGGGACGCCTAAGGGCACCGCCCAAACAAAAGCCCCGCCGATGCGGGGAATGCTCACCAGTTAAGGCGCCGTTGGCGCCTTAACTGCATCAACGACACGTTTTTTTGAGGCAAAAGCCAACCCCACCCTAACCCTCCCCTTGAACAAGGGGAGGGAAAAATCGTTCCTCCCCCTTACCAAGGGGGAGGTTAGGAGGGGGATGGCTTGCCTCTGGCGGCCATTCATGAGTATCTCTGTTTCTTAACTGACCCGCATGACCGCCGATGCGGGGCTTTTTTGTGGCCGGTAGACGGGCCTCAAGGCACCAGCACAGGATCCACCGACTCACCCAGCTGGACATCGCCGCTGTCGCTGGTCGGGGTGGTGGCCGGGGCGGCCTGGCTGCTGGTGCTGGCAGGCTGGCCGGCGACGGGGGCCTGCACGTACTCAAACACCTTCACCACCTTGCGCACGCCGCTGACCTTGCGGGTGATGTCCACCGCCTTGTCCCCTTCGGCGCGGGTCACCAGGCCGCTGAGGAACACCTCGCCATCCTCGGTGCTGACCTTGATGTGGGTGCTGTCGAAGTTTTTCTCCAGCAGCAGATCCGTCTTGATCTTGGAGGTCAGCCAGGTGTCGTTACTTTGGCCATTCAGGCCTATGGGTTGGCGCAGGCGTAGTTCGTTGTAGACCTGACGGACGCCGGGGATCTTGGCCACCGCCTGGCCGGCCTGATCCTTGTAACCCTGATTGGGGGTCTGGCCGATGAGCAGCACCTTGCCGTTGGTGCTCACCGGCACGATGCGGCTGACGGCGCTGAGCTCCTTGAGCTTGGCCAGGTCGCCGCTGGCCTTCATCTCGATGCTCTGATCATCCAGCTGGGAGCCGATGGTGCGCCTGTCGTTGGCCACGGCGGCCGTGGTGGCGGCGCCAGCCACTATGACACCGGCACAGCCTTGCAACAGCAGTAGACTGGCGAGCAGGGCGATCAGCGGGCTGTGTTTCATACATACTCCTCTGTGGTCTTGGCCCTGGGGGCCTATTGGGGAAACAGGGTGCGATCGATGAGATCGCTCAGGCAATGCAGGGTCAGCAGATGGACCTCCAGGATGCGGGGCGGCCGGGTGGAGGGCACGCGCACCTCCACGTCGCTGGGGCCCAGCAGGCCGGCCATCTCGCCGCCATCGCCGCCGGTGAGGGCTATGATGGTCATGTCCCGGGACAGGGCGGCCTCCGCCGCCTTGATCAGGCTGCGACAGTGGGGGGTGCTGTCGATCACCAGCAGTATGTCGCCACTGTGCCCCAGGGCGCGGATCTGCTTGGCATAGGCGTCGTCATAGCCGTAGTCGTTGGCCACGGCGCTGAGGGTGACTGTGTCGCCATTGAGGCAGAAGGCCGGCAGGGAGGGGCGCTCGGTCTCGAAGCGGTTGAGCATCTGGCTGGCAAACAGCTGGGCCAGGGCCGCGCCGCTGCCGTTGCCGCAGCTCAAGATCTTGTTGCCGTTCAGCAGGCAGATGGTGAGCATCTGGGCCGCGGTCTGGATAGACTCCTGCAGCGCCTCGGCGGCGGCGATCTTGGTCTGAATGCTCTCGGTAAAGTTCTCTTTGATGCGATCCACCCGGATTCCTCTAGAAGGCGTTGGGCAGCCACAACACTTCATCGCCCTCAAAGGCGACGACGTCGAAGCGGCAGGCCTGCCTGGATTCGTTAAGATGTTGAGCAGCCAGATAATGTTGCGCCGTGAGGCGGATTTTTTGCTGCTTCTGTGGGGTGACGGACGCCAAGGCGCCGCCGTGTCGCCGGTTCTGCCGGTAGCGGACTTCCACAAACACCAGCATCTTATCCTGCCGCAGGATAAGGTCAATTTCCCCCTGGCGACAGTGATAGTTGCGGCACACCAGCGCCAGCCCATGGGCTAGCAGATGCTGTGCCGCTTTGTCTTCGTACTCCGTGCCCTTACTGGGACAGGAGTTCGAGCTCATCGGCGTCGGCTTGCTGTTCGGCATCGGGCTGGGCGGCGGGGTCGCTGCCCATCGCTGGAGCAGCCCCTGACGCAGCCTCGCCCACCAGTTCGCCATTGTCATACTTGCCCCAGCTCAGGTGGCGTTCCACCACGCCGTTGTCGTTCAGGCTTAGGCCACCGCACAGGCCGGCCAGCTGGCTGCTGTGATCCTGGTTGAGATCGGCCAGGTGCGGCAGCAGCTTGATGGCATCCACCCCCAGGGCATAGAAGCGCAGCAGCTCGCCACCGTCCGGCGGCAACAGGCTGGCCACCTGCTCCCGCAGGCTGCCGTACTGGCCCAGCATCCAGGGCATGTCCCCCAGCTCCACGCCGTTCAGTTCCCGCGCCAGATCCACCCGATCCTGCACGTTGCTCTTGGGGCCCAGGTAGTAGGCGGGGCGGGTGGCTCGGGGATCCAGCACGTATTCCACATAGGAGCGGATGGTGGTGGCCTCGATGGGGCTGGCCAGCATGAAGATGGCATCTGTGTCGGCCTGGGTCACCGCACCGCTGGCGTTACCGGCCACGGCCTTGCCGTTGCGGCTGCGGACCCCCAGTGCCTCGCCCAGGCTGTCCTGCATCTGTGCCCGGCTGTTCATCCAGGCCACCTTGGCCTGGCCGCCGGTGAGGCCCTGCCACTCCTGGTTGAAGGCGTCATAGGTGCGTTGGCCCAGGGTGCCGGCCGGCAGCACCAGCAGGGGAGCAACATGCCCCTCGGCCTGAATGCGGCGGGCGACCTCCTTGGCGTCCCCTTCCGGGGAGAGGGAGAAGAAGAAGCGATCGGCGTGGTAGCCCACCTGATCCGGCTCGTTCAGCGCCAGCAGCGGGATCTGGGGATCCAGGGCCAGCAGGCTGGTGAGCTCGCTCTTGAGCAAGGGACCAATGATGAACTGGGCGCCATCGGTCACCGCCTGCTGATAGAGCTTGTCCATGGGCTGGGCGGCGGAGTCGTAGAAGCGCAGATCGGCCTGCAGGCCGGCCTCCTTGTAGCCCACCATGATGCCGTTGCGCAGTGTGTTGCCGTGGTTGGCCAGGTTGCCGCTCAGGGGCAGGAACACGGCGATCCGGCTGGGGGTATAGCTGCCCTGGCCCTGATCCTTGATGTCGAGCGGCTGCTTGTCATTGGCATGGTTCTGCCACAGGGCCAGGCCGGGATGGTTGGGATAGGCCTGTTGCCAAGATTGCAGGGCCTGGGTGAGGGCGTCGGGCTGAGCACCCAGCTCGCTCACCAGGGCGGCCAGCTCGAACCAGCCGCTGGCGGTATCCGGCGCCGGCTTCTCCTCGTAGGCCCGCAGGGTCTCGGCATTGTAGCCCTGCAGCAACTGCCAGATCTGCTGGCGGTTGGCATCCTGCTGGTCGGCAGGCAGCAGGGCATCCAGGGCCGACAGGCTCTGCACCGCCGCCAGCTTGTCGCCGTTATCCAGCAGCAGCTGGGCCTTGAGCCTGTGGTGATAGGCCAGGGTGGTGGCGTCCAGGGGGCGCAGATCCAGATCCGCCAGGGCCACCAGGGCCGAGGCGGCGTCGGCCTGGCGCTGCAGCAGGGTGGCCTGCAACAGCTTGTACTGGCTGCGCAGTCTGGGGGTGAAGGCTTCCTTGTCCAACTGCTGCAGTATGGCCTGGGCCTGTTGCAGATCCCCGGCCTGGATCAGGCTGCGGCTGGCCAGCACCTGCCAGGCGAAGCGATCCGCCGGGCCGGATTGGGCCACCTGAGCCAGATACCAGTTGGCATCCTGGGTGAGGTCGGAAAAGGCCGGCGGCGCCGCCTGGGGGCTGATCTGGGAGCTGCCCGAGCCGCTGGCACAGGCGGCCAGCAGGAGGGCGAGCAGGCTGGCCAGCAGGATTTGTGGTAGGCTGTGACGTTTCGTGACCCGGCTCAAGGTGATTCCTCTGTTCTTTATTTTGGGGATCTGTCAGTGGGCCCTAGTGTAAACGGGTCAATTTTGCGACACAAATCCTGATGAGGTATGCAGATGACAGAATCCTGCTGTCTTTACATAGTGCCCACCCCCATCGGCAACCTGGGTGACATCACTCAGCGGGCCGTCGAGGTGTTGGGGAGAGTGGATCTGGTGGCGGCGGAAGACACCCGCCACACCGGCATACTGCTCAGCCATCTGCAGATCCAGGTGCCCTTGCTGGCCCTGCACGATCATAACGAGCAGCAGCGGGCCGAGCTGCTGATCGACAAGATCCGCCAGGGGCAAAACGTGGCCCTGGTGTCCGATGCCGGCACCCCGCTCATCAGCGATCCCGGCTATCACCTGGTGACCCGCTGCCGGGAGGCGGGGGTCAATGTGGTGCCCCTGCCCGGTCCCTGTGCCGCCGTCACGGCGCTGAGCGCCGCCGGCCTGCCCACGGATCGCTTCGCCTTCGAGGGCTTCCTGCCCGCCAAGGAGAAGGCGCGGGATGATCGCCTGCAGTCCCTGATCGACGAGCCCCGCACCCTGGTGTTCTACGAGTCGCCCCGTCGTCTGCTGGAGACGGTGGGGGCCATCGCCCGCCTGTATGGCCCCCGCCCCCTGGTGGTGGCCCGGGAGCTGACCAAGACCTTCGAGTCCTTCTACAGCCTGCCGGCCACCGAGATGGTGGACTGGCTGGCGGGGGATGAGAACCGCTGCCGGGGCGAGATAGTGCTGATGGTGGCGGGGGCCAAGCCGGATCCCGATGCCCTGCCCAGCGAGGCCCTGCGTACCCTGACCCTGCTGCAGCGGGAGTTGCCGCTGAAGAAGGCAGCCGCCTTGACTGCCGAGATCCACGGGGTGAAGAAAAATGCCCTGTACAAATGGGCGCTGGATCAGGCGGATTGCGACGAGGCGGGAGAGTCCGTATAATCCGCCGCCGGAGTGGGTCGGACAATCGCCGCCATGTCGTTGTGCCTTCGGGTAGACGGGCAGGGGGGAGGAAAGTCCGGGCTCCATAGGGCAGGGTGCCAGGTAACGCCTGGGGGGCGTGAGCCCACGACCAGTGCAACAGAGAGTAGACCGCCGATGGCCCGCAAGGGATCAGGTAAGGGTGAAAGGGTGCGGTAAGAGCGCACCGCGCGGCTGGCAACAGTCCGTGGCACGGTAAACTCCACCCGGAGCAAGACCAAATAGGCTTCCATTGGCGCGGCCCGCGCTGGAGGCGGGTAGGTTGCTTGAGCCAGTCAGCGATGGCTGGCCTAGAGGAATGATTGTCACCGGGGCAACCCGGATACAGAACCCGGCTTACAGACCCACTCCCTTTTTTCCTGCACAAGGCGCCTTCGGGCGCCTTGTTGCGTTGGGCTACTGGCTGGCCACCGAGGGGTAGTACTGGGTCATGTGATGTAGCTCGAACAGCTTGGCGACCCGGCCACGCTTGAGCAGGCGCAGCATGCCTTCGTCCCACTGGTGGGCCAGCTCCTCGCCCCGCAGGGTCTGGGAGAACACCGGATAGACCCGCAGCCAGCGCAGAAACTTGATGCGATAGCCGGGCTGGGGGCTCTGCTCGAACAGCACCCCGGCCCCCAGGTAGTAGCGGTAGCGCTCATGATTCAGCAGTTCCATGGCCTTGTCGTGGTCATCCACCTCGAACCATTGCATGGGCACCCGGATGTACTTCTCGTAGCCCCAGCCCCGTTGCCAGAGCACGCGCTGGTCGCTGAGGCTCTGCTCGCCCTGCCAGGCGGCGGCCCATTTGTCCTGCATCAGCACGGAGACGTCATCGGCAAACATGGCGTAGCGGGGATAGCGCAGATCGTCCACCTCCTGCTCGTAGACCCCCAGGGCCAGGTCGCCGCCGCCGTGGCGGACCATGTCCAATGAGCGCTTGTAAGGGACGATATGGATGTTCAGCTGGTAACCCAGGGGCTGGTAGATCTCGCGCACCAGATCCAGGTAGAGACCGCTGCCGTCGGTGGCGGTAAAGCCCTCCCACTCCTCGCTGTAGATCTGCAGGGGCTTGGCCAGCAGGCCCAAGGGCATCAGCAGCAGGGCGCTGGTAAACAACAGGGGACGGGTCAGGGACATCTTGTTCTCTCTGGCGGTCTGAGGGCCGGCCACACAGCGGGCCGACGGGTTTCTATTTTAGCCATTGGGGCGCCGGCTGGCCTCCCCGGTGGGAGCAAGAGTGAGCGGGATCCCATTACGGCGGATTGGTTATTTTTTGTATAGCGCTGAAATTCGGTGCCTTTTAGTGCAGGGGTTCATTCATGCCGCGAAAAAGGCGCCCTCGGCGGGTCTGGTTCCCTTGCATTGGCCTAGGGCCCTCCTTACACTCTTGCGTGGGGAAAAGTGGTGATTAGTGGCGATTTGTAGATCAAGTGGGGATGCAACGGCATGCTGCGTGGGGCTCACGCCATCGCCCTGGACGGTAAGGGGCGCTTGGCGATTCCGACCAAGTTTCGAGACTGGCTGCGCGAAGAGTGCGACGGCCAGCTGGTGTGCACCATCGACATCAACCATCCCTGTCTGCTGCTTTATCCCCTGCCCGAATGGGAAGAGATCGAGAAGAAACTCAAGGCCCTCTCCAGCATGCAGCCGGCGGAGCGCCGTCTGCAGCGCCTGCTGCTGGGCTATGCCAGTGAATGCGAGCTGGATGGCAACGGCCGGGTGCTGCTGTCGGCCCCCCTGCGCCAGCACGCCGGGCTGGACAAGCAGGTGATGCTGGTGGGGCAGCTGAATAAATTTGAACTCTGGAGCGAGGCCCGCTGGCTGCAGCAGGTGGCGGACGATCTCTCGGCCTTGCCCGACGCCGACACAACTAGCTCCGAACGACTACGGGATTTCTCACTGTAACCATGGAACAGCAATTTTCACACGTGACCGTCCTGTTGGAAGAAGCCGTGGCGGGGTTGGCGATCCGCCCCGACGGCGTCTACGTGGACGGCACCTTCGGGCGGGGCGGCCACTCCCGGCTCATTCTTTCCCGGCTGGGGCCCCAGGGGCGCCTGCTGGCCATCGACCGGGATCCTCTGGCCATCGCCACCGCCCGGCAGATCGAGGATCCGCGCTTCGAGATCATCCCGGGGGCCTTCTCCGGCTTGGCCGGTTACCTGGCCGACCGTGGCCTCACCGGCCAAGTGGACGGCCTGCTGCTGGATCTGGGGGTCTCCTCGCCCCAGCTGGACGATGCCGAGCGGGGCTTTAGCTTCATGAAGGACGGCCCGCTGGACATGCGCATGGATCCCACCAGCGGCATCAGCGCCGCCGACTGGCTGGCCAAAGCCGAAGAAGAAGACATCGCCTGGGTGCTGAAGACCTTCGGCGAAGAGAAGTTCGCCCGCAAGATTGCCCGGGCCATCGTCCACGATCGGGGGCAGACCCCCTTCACCCGCACCCGCCAGCTGGCGGAGATGATAGCCCGGGTCAGCCCCTCCCGGGAGAAGCACAAGCACGCGGCCACCCGCAGCTTCCAGGCCATCCGCATCTACATCAACTCCGAGCTGGAAGAGGTGGAGCGGGCACTGGAAGGGGCCTTGACGGTGCTGGCGCCGGCGGGCCGCCTGGCGGTGATCAGCTTCCACTCCCTGGAAGACCGCATCGTCAAACAGTTTATTCGCCGGCATGAAAAGGGTCCCGAAGTGCCCCATGGCCTGCCGCTCACCGAGGCCCAGCTGGCGGTTGGCCGCAAGCTCAAGTCCGTGGGCCGGGCCATCATGCCCTCCGATGACGAGGTGGCCCGCAACCCCCGCTCCCGCAGTTCCGTGTTGCGGGTGGCCGAACGGCTGCCGGAGCAGGACGCATGAGTTCACGGGAGGGGTTGGCCTGGGAGATAGGCCGGGATCTGGGCCGGCACAAGTTTCAGCTGTTGCTGCTGTTGTCGATCCTGGCCTCGGCCATGACGGTGATCGTGGTGACCAACATGACCCGCGGCCTGACCTCCAGCCAGAACGAGCTGTTGGATGAGCGGGATCAGTTTGATATCGAGTGGCGTCACCTGCTGCTGGAGCAGAACGCGCTGGCCGAGCATTCCCGGGTCAGCGAAATAGCACGGGAGCGGCTGCAGATGCAGCGGCCTTCCCCCTTGAAGGAACGCATCGTCAACTTGCCATGAAAGCGAAAGTGAAGAAATCCGCACCCACCCTGGCCGCCTGGCGGTTTGGTGCCCTCTTGCTGTTCATTGGCCTGGCCTTCTTCGGCCTGGTGGCGAGGGCTGCCTGGATCCAGGTGATCGAGCCGGATCGGCTGCGCCATGAGGGGGATCTGCGCTCCCTGCGCACCACAGCCGACCCGGAAGCCCGCGGCATGATTCTGGACCGCAACGGCGAGGAGCTGGCGGTATCTGTGCCCGTGGTGGCGGTGTGGGCGGATCCCAAGCAGGTCCATGACTCAGGCAGCCTGGACAACCAGCGGGCCTGGCAGGCCCTGGCCGACGTGCTGGGGCTGGAGATGGCGGATCTCACCGGCCGGATCGCCAACCCCAAGCGCCGCTTCGTCTACCTGCAGCGCCAGGTGACCAGCTCGGTGGCCGACTACATCAACAAGCTGCGCCTGCCCGGGGTGTTCCTGCGGCAGGAGTCCCGTCGTTACTACCCCGCCGGGGAGATCAGCGCCCACATGGTGGGCATGACCAACATAGACGGCGCCGGCATCGAAGGGGTGGAGCGCACCTACAACCAGTGGCTTAGCGGCTCGCCGGCCGAGCGCAAGGTGCGCAAGGATCGCAATGGCCGGGTCATCGAGGAGATGGGCCTGGTCAAGGAGGGCAAGAAGGCCAACAATCTGCAGCTGAGCATAGATCAGCGGCTGCAGTCCCTGGCCTACCGTTCCTTGAAATACGCCACCGAGCTGAACAAGGCCACCTCCGGCTCATTGGTGCTGCTGGATGTGACCACGGGCGAGGTGCTGGCCATGGCCAACTCCCCCTCCTACAACCCCAACAACCGGGGCCAGTACCAGGGCTTTCGCGCCCGCAACCGCGCCCTGACCGACACCTATGAGCCGGGCTCCACCTTGAAACCCCTGGTGGCGGTGAGCGCCCTGAGCCACAAGGCGGTGAATTGGACCGAGGTCTTGGACACCCGCAGCTTCAGCATCGGTGGCAAGCGGGTCACCGACAGCCACAAGATGAACCAGGGCACCCTGGCGGACATCCTCAAATACTCCTCCAACATCGGCATGGCCCACATAGCCCTGCGCATGCAGCCCCAGGACATACTGGACACCCTGACCCTGTTCGGCCTGGGCCTGGAGCCCGGCACCGGGCTCATCGGCGAGAGCGGCGGCATGCTACCGTTGCGCACCCGCTGGTCCGATATCGAGCGGGCCACCCTGGGCTTCGGCTACGGCCTGCGGATCACCCCGCTGCAGCTGGCCGCCGCCTACGCCACCCTGGCCCGCCGTGGGGTACGCAAGCCGGTGACCATCCTCAAGGTGAATCAGGCGCCGGCCGGTGAGCAGGTGATCGATCCGACCATCGCCGAGCAGGTGGTGCTGAGCCTGGAGTCCGTGGTGGAACGCGGTGGTACCGGCACCAAGGCCGAGGTGCCCGGCTACCGGGTGGCGGGCAAGACGGGGACCGCCAAGGTGGCGGTGGCCGGCGGCTATGGCAACGACTATGTGGGGACCTTCGTCGGCCTGGCCCCCGTCTCCAACCCGCGCTTCGTCATGGTGGTGGTGATCAACGAACCCAAGGGGGACGCCTACTACGGCGGCTCCGTGGCGGGCCCGACCTTTGCCGAGGTGATGTCCGCGGCCCTGCAACTGTATAATGTCCCGCCCGACGCCCTGCCGGAGACGGCAGGGGAACGGGTCAGTCTTGCCCGTCAGGAGGTTAAAGTTGTCCCTCACACTTGACGAACTGCTCAAGCCATTTGCGCTGGTCGCCCCGGCTTTGCCGCTGCGTCGGCTCACTCTCGACAGCCGGGCGGTACAGCCCGGCGATCTGTTTATTGCCTTGAAGGGCCACCAGCTGGACGGTCGCCGCTTCATCCCCGATGCCGTGGCCCGTGGCGCCGCGGCCGTGTTGTTTGAAGGGGGGGACGACTTCGAGCCGGCGCCCCAGGCGGTGCCCCAGCTGGCCCTGGCGGATCTGCCGCGCAAGCTCAGCGCCCTCGCCGGCCGCTTCTATGGCGAGCCCGCCCGTCAGCTGCAGCTGGTGGGGGTGACCGGCACCAACGGCAAGAGCACCACCACCCAGCTCATCGCCCAGTGGCGCAGCCTGTTGGGCGGTACCGCCGGAGTCATGGGCACCCTGGGCAATGGCCTGTTCGGCCAGCTCACCCCCAGCGAGAACACCACCGCCAGCGCCCTGGCCATCCAGCAGACCCTGGCGGATCTGCTGGGTCAGGGGGCGGATCTGGTGGCCATGGAGGTCTCCTCCCACGGCCTGGTGCAGCACCGCGTGGCGGCCCTGCCCTTCTCCGTGGCGTTGTTCACCAACCTGAGCCGGGATCATCTGGACTATCACGGCGACATGGCCAGCTACGAGGCCGCCAAGCGCCAGCTGTTCAGCCAGGCCGCCCCCCACGACAGCGTGATCAACCAGGATGACGCCGTGGGGGCCCGCTGGTTGGCCCAGATGCCGGCGGCGGTGGCCTTCGGCATGGGGGACTGGCAGCCGGAGGCGGGCCGTCGCTACCTGAAGGCGGTGTCTGCCGAATTCAGTGAGCGAGGACTCACTGCGCGGATTACTTCCTCCTGGGGGAATGGTGTATTATCCGCGCCCTTGCTGGGACGTTTTAACGTCGCCAACCTGCTGGGGGCCCTGGGCTGTCTGCTGGTGCTGGGTTATGACCTCAAGGCCCTGCTGGCCACGGCGCCGCAGCTGAGCCCGGTGACCGGCCGCATGGAGTGTTTCGGCGGCGGCAGCCAGCCCCTGGTGGTGGTGGATTATGCCCATACCCCGGATGGCCTGGAGCAGGCCCTGCTGGCGGCCCGGCTGCATTGCCGCGGACGCCTCTGGTGCCTGGTGGGCTGTGGCGGCGATAGGGACAACGGCAAGCGCCCCCTGATGGCGGCCATCGGCGAACGGCTGAGCGATCGGCTGATCCTCACCGATGACAATCCCAGAACCGAGGAGCCGGCCATCATAATGGCGCAGATGCAGGCAGGCCTGCAGCGCCCAGAGGCGGCCCGGGTGATCCACTCCCGCGTCGAGGCCATCCGTCTGGCCTTGGGCGAAGCCGCCGCCGGCGATCTCGTGCTGGTGGCTGGCAAGGGACACGAAGACTATCAGATTATCGGAAAGCAAAAGATGCCGTATAGCGACCGTGATACCGTCCGTCAGCTGTTGGAGGTGCGGTCATGATCCCCTTGCGTCTACAGGAGATCGCCGAGGCCCTGGAGGCCACCCTGGTGGGGGACGACCTCACCATCCACAGCGTGACCACCGATAGCCGCAAGCTGACGCCGGGTTGCCTGTTTGTCGCCCTGACGGGGGACAAGTTTGACGGTCATGACTTCTGCGCCCAGGTGGTGGCCGGGGGGGCCGGCGCCCTCCTGGTCTCCCGGCGGCAGCCGGAGCTGGCCTGCCCGCAACTGCTGGTGGAAGACACCCGCTACGCCCTGGGGCTCTTGGGCCGCCTGGTGCGTGAGCGCCTGCATCCCAAGGTGCTGGCCATCACCGGCAGCTGTGGCAAGACCACGGTCAAGGAGATGTGCGCCGCCATCCTGGCCCAGCGGGGCGAGGTGCTGGCCACCCAGGGCAACCTGAACAACGAGATTGGCGTGCCCCTGACCCTGCTGCGGCTCACCGCCGACCACCGCTATGCGGTGATGGAGCTGGGGGCCAACCACCCGGGCGAGATCGCCTGGACCACCAGCCTGGCCAGGCCGCATGTGGCCCTGATCAACAACGTGGCGGCGGCGCACCTCGAAGGCTTCGGCTCCCTGCACGGCGTGGCCATGGCCAAGTCGGAGATCTTCACCGGCCTGCCGGATAAGGGCATGGCCATCGTCAACGCCGACAGCGAGTTCTTCGACTACTGGCAACACGACCTGCCCTACCTGACGAGCTTCGGCCTGACCAACCCGGTGGCGGACTACCAGGCGCGGGACATCCGGCTGGACGCCCTGGGCCGGGCCAGCTTCACCCTGGTCTGCCCCCTGGGGGAGGTCGACATCCAACTGGTGCTGCCGGGCCGGCATAACGTGGCCAATGCCCTGGCCGCCGCCGCGGCCACCCAGGCGTTTGGGCTCTCCCTGGACGAGATCGCCCAAGGCCTGGTGCAGATGGTGCCGGTGAAGGGCCGTACCTGCATGACCCAGTTGCCGGGGCTGACCCTGATCGACGACACCTACAACGCCAGCGTGCAGTCCGTGCTGGCGGCCATCGATCTGCTGGCCGGCCTGCCGGGCTACCGGGTGCTGGCCTTCGGTGACATGGGTGAGCTGGGCCAGGATGCGGCCAGCCTGCACCGCCAGGTGGGGGAACATGCCAAGGCCCGGGGCCTGGATGCCGTGCTGACGGTGGGCCCCTTGTCGGCCCACACCGCCGAGGCGGCCGGTGGCCGGCACTTCGCCGACAAGGCGAGCCTGTGCCAGGCCCTGGCCGACCTCGCAGAACAACAATCCCAGTTGACCCTCTTGGCCAAGGGGGCACGCAGCTCCCGCATGGAAGAGGTCGTCGAGTTCATGAAGCAATTGAAGGAGCGGGCATGCTAGTCTGGCTGGCCGAGGCACTTACGCCCTATATCTCTTTGTTCAACGTGGTGGGTTACCTGACCTTCCGCGCCATCATGGCCATCCTCACCGCCCTGGGCATCGCCCTGTGGGTGGGCCCCCACGTGATCCGCCGCCTGCAGCTGCTGCAGATCGGTCAGGTGGTGCGCCATGACGGTCCCGAGTCCCATTTCAGCAAGCGCGGCACCCCCACCATGGGCGGGGTGATGATCCTCTTCGCCATCGCCGTCTCAGTGCTGCTGTGGGCCAAGCTCTCCAACCCCTATGTTTGGGTGGTGCTGTTCGTGCTGGTGGCCTTTGGCGCCATCGGCTTCGTGGATGACTACCGCAAGGTGGTGCGCAAGGACACCAAGGGCCTCATCGCCCGCTGGAAGTACTTCTGGCAGTCCGCCGCCGCCCTGGCGGTGGGCATCTTCCTGTTTGCCACCGCCACCTCTGATGCCCAGACCCAGCTGGTGGTGCCCTTCTTCAAGGGCTTCATGCCGGTGCTGGGGCTGCTGTTCATCCCCCTGGTCTATTTCGCCATCGTCGGGGCCTCCAACGCGGTGAACCTCACCGACGGTCTGGATGGCTTGGCCATCATGCCCACCGTCATGGTGGCGGCGGGCTTCGCCCTGGTGGCCTGGGCCACCGGCAACGTCAACTTCGCCAATTACCTGCACATCCCCTATGTGGTGCATGCCTCCGAGCTGGTGGTGGTCTGTACCGCCATCGTCGGGGCTGGGCTGGGCTTCCTCTGGTTCAACACCTACCCGGCCCAGGTGTTCATGGGGGACGTGGGTTCCCTGGCCCTGGGGGCCCTGCTGGGGGTCATCGCCGTGCTGCTGCGCCAGGAGTTCCTGCTGGTGATCATGGGCGGCGTCTTCGTGATGGAGACCGTCTCGGTGATCCTGCAGGTGGGCTCCTTCAAGCTGCGGGGTCAGCGCATCTTCCGCATGGCGCCCATCCACCACCACTACGAACTCAAGGGCTGGCCGGAGCCGCGGGTGATCGTCCGCTTCTGGATCATCACACTGGTGCTGGTGCTGGTGGGTCTGGTAACCCTGAAGTTGAGATAAGGACATGCACATGGCCAAGGTTGTCATCATAGGACTGGGTAAGACGGGGCTCTCCTGCGTGGCGTACTTCCTCGCCCGTGGCCAGATCCCGACCGTGCTGGATACCCGGGCGCAGCCCCCGGGCCGCGACGCCCTGCCGTCCCAGGTGCCCCTCATCAGCGGTCCGCTGGATGCCGCCCTGCTGTGCCAGGCCGACCTTATCGTGGCCAGCCCCGGCATCCCCCTGGCAACGCCGGCCCTGCGCGCCGCCGCCGAGGCCGGGGTGGAGATCATCGGTGACATCGAGCTGCTGGCCCGGGAGGCCCAGGCCCCCGTGGTGGCCATCACAGGCTCCAATGGCAAGAGTACCGTCACCACGCTGGTGGGGGAGATGGCCGCCGAGGCGGGATGGCGCGTAGGGGTGGGGGGCAATATCGGTACCCCGGCCCTGGACTTGCTCAAGACGCCGGCGGATCTCTATGTGCTGGAGCTCTCCAGCTTCCAGCTGGAGACCACCTTCAGCCTCAAGCCAGCAGTGGCCACCATCTTGAACCTCAGCGAGGATCACCTGGATCGCTACGACGGCATGGCCGGTTACCTGGCCGCCAAGCAGCGGGTGTTCCTGGGGGCGCAGAAGAGGCTGGTGAACCGGGACGATGTCGCCACCCTGCCGCCTGACGGTGATGTCTGGTGCTCCTTCGGCCTGGATGCGGCGGCCTATGGCCGGGTCATGCTGGATGGCGAGTTGCAGCTGGCGGTGGCCGGTGAGCCCGTGCTGCCGGTGAGCGATCTCAAGATCGTCGGCGCCCATAACCAGGCCAACGCCCTGGCGGCCATGGCGTTGAGCGACGCCGTGGGCATCCCCCGCGCCGCCCAGTTGGCGGTGCTGCGCCGCTTCACCGGCCTGCCGCACCGCTGCCAGTTCGTCGCCGAGAAGGGCGGCGTGCGCTGGGTCAATGATTCCAAGGCCACCAACGTGGGCTCCACCCTGGCGGCGGTGGCCGGCGTGCTGGAAGGCGTCCAGGGTCGGCTGTGGCTCATCGCCGGCGGCCAGGGCAAGGGGCAGGATTTCGCCCCGGTGGGCGCCCTGCTGGGCCATCAGGTGCATCACATGTTCTGCTATGGCCAGGATGGCGCCCTGCTGGCCGGCCTGGGTCCCCAGACCGAGCAGGTGGCGGATCTGGCCGCCGCGGTGGCCCGCGCCGCCGAGCTGGCGGTGCCCGGTGATTGGGTGCTGCTGGCGCCGGCCTGCGCCAGCCTGGATCAGTTCAAGAACTTCGAGCAGCGGGGCGATTGCTTCGCCGAGCTGGTGGAGGCCCTATGAGCTGGCTCAAGCACCTCAGCACGATCACCTGGGACTGGCTGATGCCCAGCCGGCCCAGTGCCTATGATCGGCAGCTGCTGGTGCTGGTGGTCAGCCTGATGCTGTTTGGCCTGGTGATGGTGGCCTCGGCCTCCATCACCGAAGGCCTCTCCCTGCGCAACGACGCCTTCTTCTTCGTCAAGCGGCACCTGGTGTTCCTGCTGGTGTGCCTGCTCATCGGCGTCGGCTGCCTGCAGATCCCGGTGAAGCAGTGGCAGGAGTGGAGTGGCCCCCTGTTGCTGCTCTCCTTGCTGCTGCTGCTGGCCACCCTGGCGGTGGGCCACAGCGTCAACGGCGCCAAGCGCTGGATCGGTTTCGGCCCGCTGAACCTGCAGCCGGCGGAGATCGCCAAGTTCGTGGTGATCACCTACATGGCGGGTTATCTGGTGCGGCGCAGCGACGAGGTGCGGGCCCAGTGGATGGGCTTCATCAAGCCATTGGCGGTGGTGTTCTGCCTCTCCGCCCTGCTGCTGGCCCAGCCGGATCTGGGTTCCGTGGTGGTGCTGTTCGTCACCACCCTGGGGCTGCTGTTTATCGGCGGCGCCCGATTGTTCCAGTTCATCGCCATGATCCTCATGGGGGTGGCGGCCCTGGTGGCCCTGATCCTGTTCGAGCCCTACCGGATGCGGCGGGTGACCTCCTTCCTCGACCCCTGGGCGGATCCCTTCGGCAGCGGCTACCAGCTGACCCAGTCCCTGATGGCCTTCGGTCGCGGTGGCTTCTGGGGCCAGGGGCTGGGCAACTCGGTGCAGAAGCTCGAATACCTGCCGGAGGCCCACACCGACTTCGTGGTGGCCATTCTGGGGGAGGAGTTGGGCTTCTTCGGCATCCTGGTGGTGCTGGCGTTGCAGCTGGCCCTGGCGTTGAAGGCGCTGCAGATCGGCCGGGCGGCCCTCAAGCAGGGCAAGCTGTTTGCCGGCTACCTGGCCTCGGGGATCGGTATCTGGTTCAGTTTTCAGACGGTGGTAAACGTGGGGGCGGCCGCCGGCATGCTGCCCACCAAGGGGTTGACCCTGCCCCTGGTGAGCTACGGCGGCTCCAGCCTCATCGCCATGGGCATAGGCGTGGCTGTGCTGCTGCGGATCGATTATGAGCAGCGCCTGGCGGATAACCAGGCGCGACTGAAGGTGGAAGCATGAGTAAGACCCTGCTGGTGATGGCGGGCGGTACCGGGGGCCATGTGTTCCCCGGACTGGCGGTGGCCCACGAGCTGCAGCAGGCTGGCTGGCAGATCCACTGGCTGGGCACCGCTGATCGCATGGAGGCCCAGCTGGTGCCGGCCCATGGCTATCCCATCCACTTCATCGACATCCAGGGGGTGCGGGGCAATGGACTCAAGCGGCTGCTGGCGGCGCCGTTTCGCATCATCAAGGCCGTGTGGCAGGCGCGCCGGGTGATCCGCCGGCTGCAGCCGGATCTGGTGATGGGCATGGGGGGCTTTGCCGCCGGCCCCGGCGGCCTGGCCGCCTGGCTGTGTGGCAAGCCGCTGCTCATTCATGAGCAGAACGCCGCCGCCGGCATGACCAACCGCTTGCTGGCCCGGCTCTCCCGCTTTGTGCTGCAGGGTTTCGCCGGCGCTTTCCCCGAGTCCGCCAAGACGCTGGTGGTGGGCAACCCGGTGCGGGCCGAGGTGATGGCGGTGGGGGCGACCCGCGACTATCAGCCGGTGCTGGATCGGCCTTTGCGGGTGCTGATCCTGGGGGGGAGTCTCGGCGCGCGGCCGCTCAACGAGCGGGTGCCCGGCGCCCTGGCGCCACTGCCGGTGACGGTGCGTCATCAGGCCGGGCGGGGTCATGCCGAGGCGGTGCGTGCCGCCTACGACCAGGCCGGCCGGCAGGACGTGGTGGTGAGCGAGTTTATCCAGGACATGGCCGAGGCCTACGGCTGGGCGGATCTGGTGATCTGCCGGGCCGGCGCCCTGACGGTGGCCGAGCTGGCGGCCGCCGGATTGCCGGCCATCTTCGTGCCACTGCCCCATGCGGTGGACGATCACCAGACCCACAATGCCCGCAGCCTCACCGAGCGCGGTGCGGCTGTGCTGATGCCTCAGGCGACCTTGACCGCCGAGGGGCTGGCGGCCCAGGTGCGGCAGTGGGACGAGAATCGGGCGCAGCTGGTCCAGATGGGCCGGCTGGCGCGGGAAGCGGCCATCCTGGATGCGACAGCCAGGGTGACCAGCATCTGCCGGCAAGTGACCGGCGAGAGCAACAGGATTGAGCGTTAGCATGACAAAGGTAGAACTGGCCAAACTCAGAACCATGATCCCGGAGATGCGCCGGGTGCGCCGCATTCACTTCATCGGCATCGGTGGCGCCGGCATGGGGGGCATCGCCGAGGTGCTGGCCAACGAGGGCTATGAGATCAGCGGCTCCGACATCGCCAGCAACGCCGTGACCGAGCGGCTGGCTTCCCTGGGCGCCACCATCTTCATCGGCCACCAGGCGGCCCAGGTCAAGGGCGCCAGCGTGGTGGTGGTCTCCACCGCCATCCACGGCGACAACCCGGAAATTCAGGCCGCCCATGAGCTGCGCATCCCGCTGGTGCGCCGGGCCGAGATGCTGGCGGAGCTGATGCGCTATCGCCACGGCATCGCCATCGCCGGCACCCACGGCAAGACCACCACCACCAGCCTGGTGGCCAGCATCTATGCCGAGGCCGGTCGGGATCCGACCTTCGTCATCGGCGGCCTGCTCAACAGTGCCGGCACCAATGCCCGGCTGGGCATGGGACGCTATCTGATCGCCGAGGCGGACGAGAGCGACGCCTCCTTCCTGCACCTGCAGCCCATGGTCTCCATCGTCACCAATATCGAGGCGGACCACATGGACACCTATGGTGGCGACTTCAGCAAGCTGCGGGCCACCTTCCTGGAGTTCCTGCACAACCTGCCGTTCTACGGCCTGGCGGTGGTCTGTGTGGATGATCCCGTGATCAAGGGCATGCTGCCGGAGATCGGCCGCGCCTGCCTCACCTATGGCTATAGCGACGAGGCGGATCTGCAGGTGCTGGACTTCGTGCAGGAAGGCAATCACAGCCGTTTTCGCGTCAGACGGCCGGATGGCTCTGTGCTTCCGGTTCAATTGAATCTTCCTGGCAGGCATAATGCCCTCAATGCCGCCGCCGCCATTGCGGTGGCCAGCGAAGATGGCATCGAGGATGGGGCCATAGTCGCGGCCCTGGCCCGCTTCGAAGGGGTGGGGCGCCGCTTCCAGCAGTATGGCGAGTTTGAGACCGGGCGTGGCAAGGCCATGCTGGTGGACGATTACGGCCACCATCCCAGCGAGGTGCGGGCCACCATCAACGCGGTGCGGGCCGGCTGGCCGGAGAAGCGCCTGGTGATGATCTTCCAGCCCCACCGTTACACCCGCACCCGGGATCTGTACGACGACTTCGCCGAGGTGCTGTCCAAGGTGGATGCCTTGATCCTGCTGGATGTGTATGCCGCCGGCGAGGATCCCATCCCCGGGGCCGACGGCCGTGCCCTGTGCCGCTCCATTCGGCAGCGAGGTCAATTGGATCCGGTGTTTGTCGCCACCCCGGCGGAGGTGCCGGCGGTGCTGGCCGAGCTGGTGGCCGACGGCGACATGGTGCTGACCCAGGGGGCCGGTAACGTGGGCGCCCTGTGTCGCCAGCTGGCCCAGTTGCAGCTGGATTGCGACAAGATGAAGGCCCAGGTGTAACGGCGGTGAAAATCTGCCCCCCAGGCTGTGGATAAAGCGCAAATTTTCGCGTTTCGGGCCGGGTTGGCGGTTTTGTCCTGTGGATGGGGCTGGCTATAATGGCCCACTTGCCCGCAGGGGCGATTTATAGGTGATGTCTGGCGCGATGGCATTGGATTTTGATTGGCGGCTGCCACATGCAGCGATGAGACCCTAAATGGAACAGATGTCGCCGCGCACCCGAGGTGAGTTCCTGTTCGGGCTGCTGTTTTTTGCCGCCGTGGTGTTTGGCCTCTCCCGCGCCGGCTTGGATGTGCATCGGGGCTTGTTCGAACAGGATCTGGTGCCGGTGAGCGGCCTAGTGGTGCAGGGGGAGCTGGAGTATGTCACCCGGGAGGATGTCAGGGCCGCCCTGCAGGATGACCCGGCGCTAAACAACTTCTTCACCCTGGATGTGAACGAGGTGCAGCAACGGATCGAAGGCCTGCCCTGGGTGCACAGGGTGTCGGTGCGCAAGCGGTGGCCGGCCCTGCTGTACGTCTACGTGGTGGAGAAGACGCCGCGGGCCCACTGGGGCGAGGATCGGCTGCTGAGTGATCGGGGGGACATCTTCACGGCGCCCCTGGAGCGGCTCAAGCAGCCCCTGGTGACCCTGTCGGGGCCGGACACCATGGCGGATCGGGTGTGGGATCAGTATCAGCAGTTCCAGCGGTTGCTGGGGCTCAATGGTTACAAGGTGGCGGCGCTGCATCTGACGGAGCGCCACGCCTGGGAAGTGCAGCTGGCCGACGGGCCGCGTCTCAAGCTGGGACGTGGCGATACCCTGGCCCGTCTGCAGCGGTTTATTGACGTGTACCCCTTGTTGGAGGAGCGGGAGAAGATGGCATACATCGACCTGCGTTACGACACCGGGGTCGCGGTGGGTTGGAAAGCGAGCGAAGGGACTGGTAATGACCAAGACCACAGATAGAAATCTGATCGTCGGACTCGATATCGGCACCACCAAGGTGGCCGTGCTGGTCGGTGAAGTGTTGCCAGATGGGGAGATCAACATCGTTGGCCTGGGCACCCATGCCGCCCGCGGCATGGACAAGGGCGGCGTCAACGATCTGGAGTCCGTGGTCAAATCCCTGCAGCGCGCGGTGGACGAGGCGGAGATGATGGCCGATTGCCATATCTCCACCGTGTTTTTGGGGATCTCCGGCCGGCACATCGAGTGCCGCAACGAGAAGGGCATGGTGCCCATCTCCGAGGAGGAGGTGACCCAGGAGGACGTGGACAACGTCATCCACACCGCCAAGTCGGTGCGCCTGCCCGAGGAGCACAGGGTGTTGCACGTGCTGCCCCAGGAGTACTCCATCGATTACCAGGAGGGGATCAAGAACCCCATCGGCCTGTCCGGGGTGCGCATGGGTGCCAAGGTGCACCTGATCACCTGCCACAACGACATGGCCCGCAACATAGAGAAATGCGTGGAGCGGGTGGGGCTCAAGGTGGATCAGTTGATCTTCTCGGCCCTGGCCTCCAGCTACGCGGTACTGACCGAGGACGAGAAGGAGCTGGGGGTCTGTGTGGTGGACATCGGTGGCGGGACCATGGACCTGGCGGTGTTTACCGGCGGCGCCCTGCGTTTCACCAAGGTGATCCCCTATGCCGGCAATGCGGTCACCAGCGACATCGCCTACGCCTTCGGCACGCCGCCGGTGGATGCCGAGGCCATCAAGGTGCGCTATGGCTGTGCCTTGGGCCGCCTGGTCAGCAAGGAAGACACCATAGAGGTGCCCAGCGTGGGCGGTCGTCCGGCCCGTAGTTTGCAAAGACAAACTCTGGCGGAGGTGATCGAGCCTCGCTACAGCGAGCTCTTGGGCATGGTGCACGATGAGCTGCAACGGGTGCAGAACGAATTGCGCGCCCAGGGGGTCAAGCATCAACTGGCCGCCGGCGTGGTACTCACCGGCGGTGCGGCGCAGATCGAGGGTATCGTCGAGTGCGCCGAACAAATTTTCCAAAGCCAGGTCCGGGTGGGGGAACCCATGAACGTGCGGGGCCTGACGGATTACGTGCAGGCACCGGCGTTTTCCACCGCCGTGGGTCTGCTGCAGTACGGCAAGATGCATCAGGGGATGGGCATCCGCGATGCATCGGTGAAGACCAGCGTGGGCGGCCTGTTCAAGCGGCTGAGCACCTGGTTACGGGGCGAATTTTAATTTTTGCGATGACAGCAAAAACAGTGCGGAGAAAAAATCATGTTTACGTTTGAACCGGTAGGAAGCCAAGGAGACGACGCCGTCATCAAAGTGATCGGGGTCGGGGGCGGCGGTGGTAATGCCGTCGAGCACATGGTTCGTCAGAGCATCGAAGGCGTGCACTTCATCGCCATCAATACCGATGCCCAGGCGCTGCGCAACTCGGGTGCCGAGTCCACGGTCCAGATTGGTGGCAACATCACCAAGGGGCTGGGGGCGGGGGCCAACCCGGACATAGGCCGTGAGGCGGCCCTGGAAAACCGTGATGACATCCGGCAGATGCTGGAAGGTTCCGACATGGTGTTCATCGCCGCCGGCATGGGCGGTGGCACCGGCACCGGCGCCGCGCCCGTGGTGGCCGAGGTGGCCAAGGAGCTGGGTATCCTGACCGTGGCCGTGGTGACCAAGCCGTTCAACTTCGAGGGCAAGAAGCGCATGAGCTTCGCCCTGCAGGGGATCGACGAGCTGTCCAAGCATGTGGACTCCCTGATCACCATCCCCAACGACAAGCTGCTGAAGGTGCTGGGCCGTGGCGTCAGCCTGCTGGATGCCTTCAAGGCCGCCAACGACGTGCTGCTGGGCGCCGTGCAGGGGATCGCCGAGCTGATCACCCGTCCTGGCCTCATCAACGTCGACTTTGCCGACGTGCGCACCGTGATGCGTGAGATGGGCACCGCCATGATGGGGACCGGCATCGCCCGGGGGGATGACAGAGCCGAAGAGGCCGCCGAGAAGGCCATCTCCAGCCCGCTGCTGGAAGACGTGGATCTGGCCGGTGCCCGGGGCATACTGGTGAACATCACCGCCGGCATGGACGTGACCATGGAGGAGTTCGAGACCGTCGGTAACGCGGTCAAGGCCTTTGCCTCCGAAAATGCCACCGTGGTGGTGGGGGCCGTCATCGACCCGAACCTGGAAGACGAACTGCGGGTGACCGTGGTGGCCACCGGGATTGGCAACGAGCGCAAGCCGGAAATCACCCTGGTGAAGACCGCCCAGAAGACAGAGCAACCGCGGACGCGTCCGTTCGACAATCCGCTGCCGCGCTTCGAAGATCGTCCGTCCCAGACGGCGGTGAATGCCGAGCCGGTACCGACCCGCAGCGAACCGGATTACCTGGATATTCCGGCCTTCCTGCGTAAGCAGGCGGACTAAGTTCGTCTATTGAGACTGATTAGCCATTAGGCTACAGTTGTGTTACCATGCGCGCCCTGGGATGGTCCGACCTCCTGGCTGATTGAGGTAACCCTATGATAAAACAGAGAACACTCAAGAAAAGCGTTCATGCTACCGGCGTTGGGCTGCACTCGGGTCGCAAGGTCTCCCTGACCTTCCGTCCGGCCCCCGTCAACACGGGCATCGTCTATGTGCGCACCGATCTGGCACCGGCCGTGGCGATCAAGGCCCAGGCTGGCCTGGTGCGTGACACCATGCTGTGCACCGCTTTGGTGAACGAAGCCGGCATCCGTGTTGCCACCGTGGAGCATTTGTCCGCCGCCCTGGCCGCACTGGGCATCGACAATCTGTTTATCGAGGTGGATGCCCCCGAGATCCCTGTGATGGACGGCAGTGCCCATCCTTTCCTCTATCTGCTGCAATCCGGTGGCATCGACGAACAGTCCACCGCCAAGCAGTTCCTGCGCATCAAGAAGCCGGTGCGGGTAGAGGATGGCGATAAGTGGGCCGAGTTCCTGCCCTATGACAAGGGCTTCCGCATGGATCTGCAGATCGACTTCCGTCATCCGGTGTTCGATGGTCAGAACCAGCATCTGGTGATGGACTTCTCCGGCAGCCGTTTCCTCAAGGAAATCAGTCGTGCCCGGACCTTCGGCTTCATGAAGGATATCGAGTACCTGCATTCCCAGAACCTGGCCCTGGGTGGCAGCCTGGAGAACGCCGTGGTGCTGGATGAGTACCGCGTGCTGAACGAGGAAGGGCTGCGTTACGAGGACGAGTTCGTCAAGCACAAGCTGCTGGACGCCGTGGGTGACCTCTACATGTGCAACCACAGCATCCTGGGTGAGTTCCGCGCCTACAAGACGGGGCACGCGGTGAACAACCTGCTGCTGCGTACCCTGCTGGCCGACGCCGAAGCCTGGGAACTGGTCACTTTCGAGACCGAACGCGCCCGTTCGCCCATCCGTTACATGGACACACAACTGGCCCTGGCATGATGCTCAGCGGCTCAGCCGCATAATGCTGGATAAAAAGGCACCGGATCTCCGCCCCGGTGCCTTTTTGCTTTATGGGGTGATGACAAATGCAACATGGCTTGTGTTAGGCTGTGGGTTGTCCTGACGCTGTGAGGGCGGGATCGGGCCTGGCTCCCTTGAATTTCCCCGTGCCGGCCTCCATCTAGGTCAAGTTATGTGATTTCCGTTTGCTTTCCATCATTGGGCACGGCGTGGACACCGTCCTGGCTGCCGCTATGGGGTAAGATACGACGCCGGTGTGAGGCTATGGGCCAGGTTGGCCCTCGTTTTCACCTTCAACCCGGATGATGGGTTCTCCACCGCGGCGAGCGATATGCAGGTGTGCGCTACCGACCTGGCTGTGCCGGGCGCCCGTGTCACATTGGATCCTTTCTGGCGCCCGATCCCGACGCAAGAATTTGAATTAGAAATACTCTGAGAGTTGCTTTGGCATGATTACGAAAATTTTTACCAAGATTGTGGGCAGTCGCAATGACCGCACCCTCAAGCAGTTGCGCAAGATCGTCAAGCAAATCAACGCAATGGAACCCCAGTTCGACGCGATGAGCGATGAGGAGCTCAAGGCCAAGACGGTGGAGTTCCGCCAGCGGCTGGAGCAGGGGGAAACCCTGGAGCAGCTGTTGCCCGAGGCGTTCGCCACGGTGCGGGAAGCCTCCAAGCGGGTATTTGGCATGCGTCACTTCGACGTGCAGCTGATGGGCGGCATGGTGCTTAACAGCAACCGCATCGCCGAGATGAAGACGGGTGAAGGTAAGACCCTCACCGCCACCCTGCCGGCGTATCTGAACGGTCTGACCGGGCGCGGCGTGCATATCGTCACGGTCAACGACTACCTGGCCCGCCGTGACGCCGAGTGGAACCGGCCGCTGTTTGAATTCCTGGGCCTCACCGTGGATTGCAACGTGCCGGGCATGGGGCACCTGGAGAAGCAGCAGGCCTATGCCGCGGACATCACCTACGGCACCAACAACGAGTTCGGCTTCGACTACCTGCGTGACAACATGGCCTTCTCGCCGGATCAGCGGGTGCAGCGCCCCCTCTACTACGCCCTGGTGGACGAAGTGGATTCCGTGCTCATCGATGAGGCCCGCACCCCGCTCATCATCTCCGGCGCCGCCGAGGACAGCTCGGATCTCTATATCAAGATGAACAAGCTGATCCCCCTGTTGCAGAAGCAGGACAAGGAAGACAGCGAAGAGTACCGCGGCGATGGTCACTACACGGTGGACGAGAAGGCCCGTCAGGCCCTGCTGACCGAAAATGGCCAGGAATATATCGAGCAGCTGCTCAAGGACAATGGCATGCTGGCCCAGGAGGACTCCCTGTTCTCCGCCGGCAACATCACCCTGCTGCACCACGTGAACGCCGCCTTGCGGGCTCACACCCTGTTTGAGAAGGACGTGGACTACATCGTCAAGGATGGCGAGATCGTCATCGTCGATGAACACACCGGCCGGACCATGGCGGGTCGCCGCTGGTCCGAGGGGCTGCACCAGGCCATCGAAGCCAAGGAAGGGGTCAAGATCCAGAACGAGAACCAGACCCTGGCCTCCATCACCTTCCAGAACTACTTCCGCCTGTACGACAAGCTGGCGGGCATGACCGGGACCGCCGATACCGAGGCCTACGAATTCCAGCAGATCTATGGTCTGGAGACCGTGGTGCTGCCCACCAACCGGCCCATGGTCCGCAACGACGCGGGGGATCTGGTCTACCTCACCGAGGAAGAGAAGTACGCCGCCATCATTGAGGATATCCGCAATCGGGTGGCCGAGGGGCGCCCCGTGCTGGTGGGTACCATCTCCATCGAAAACTCCGAGCGGATCTCCAACGTGCTGACCAAGCAGGGCATCCAGCATCAGGTGCTGAACGCCAAGTTCCACGCCAAGGAAGCCGACATCGTCGCCCAGGCCGGTCAGCCCGGTGCCGTGACCATCGCCACCAACATGGCCGGTCGGGGTACCGATATCGTGCTGGGGGGCAACTGGCAGGCCGAGGTCGACAAGCTGGCGTCGCCGACTCCGGAGCAAATCGAGGCCATCAAGGTGGCCTGGAAACAGCGTCACGACGAGGTGATCGCCGCCGGTGGCCTGCACATCATAGGTACCGAACGTCACGAATCCCGCCGTATCGACAACCAGCTGCGCGGTCGTTCCGGTCGTCAGGGTGACCCGGGCTCTTCCCGCTTCTACCTCTCCATGGAAGACAGCCTGATGCGGATCTTCGCCTCGGATCGGGTCACCGGCATGATGAAGAAGCTGGGCATGGAGTACGGTGAGGCCATAGAGCACCCCTGGGTGAGCCGGGCCATCGAGAATGCCCAGCGCAAGGTGGAAGGGCGCAACTTCGATATCCGTAAGAACCTGCTGGAGTTCGACGATGTGGCCAACGACCAGCGTAAGGTGGTCTACGAACAGCGCAATGAGCTACTGGACAGCGGCGACATCTCCGACACCATGCACCTCATCCGTGGCGATGTGCTCAACGGCATGATCGACGAGTACATCACGCCTCAGTCCCTGGACGAGAGCTGGGACATCCCTGGTCTGGAACAGCGCCTGAAGCGTGACTTCGCCCTGGCGCTGCCCATCGCCCAATGGCTGGCCGAGGATGACAAGCTGTACGAGGAGTCCCTGCGGGAGCGGATCGTCGCCGAGGCCGAGGCCGCCTACCGCCACAAGGAAGAGCTGGTGGGTACCCCTGTGATGCGCCAGTTCGAGAAGTCCGTGATGCTGCAGACCCTGGACAACCTGTGGAAGGAACACCTGGCCGCCATGGATCACCTGCGCCAGGGGATCCATCTGCGCGGTTATGCCCAGAAGAACCCCAAGCAGGAGTACAAGCGCGAATCCTTCGAGCTGTTTACTCAGATGCTGGAGACCCTGAAGCGGGACGTGGTGAGCATTCTGTGCCGGGTGCAGGTGCAGGAGCGGGATGTGGATGCCCTGGAAGAGCAGCGTCGGCGTCAGGCCGAGGCGGTGCCGCATCAGTACACCCATGCCGCGGAGAACGCCCTGGCCGATGAGGCTGAGCCTGCTGATGATGAGGCGCGTCCCTTCGTGCGGGACGAGCAGAAGGTGGGGCGCAACGATCCCTGCCCCTGTGGCTCCGGCAAGAAGTACAAGCAATGTCACGGTAAGCTGGTTTAACCTGCCAGCCAAGACAGCAGAGGCGGCCCGGGGCCGCCTCTTTTTTGGTTATTCACTGATGCCCGCCAATCCAGACGGACCCGCTTCCTGTCTTGGTTCCTGGTTGTTGTTTGGATCTCCACTAGGTCAAGGAAGGGGCGCTCGGCACCCCTGCCAAGGAGGAGGCCAGGTGGTGGGGCTAGCCGCATGGGCAAAAGCGCAACTCCACCCTAGCTCTCCCCTTGAAAAGGGGAGGGAAGCGTCTTCGCTGCCTCTGACGATGAGGTGGGGATCTTGTCTCCTCCCCCTTACCAAGGGGGAGGTCGGGAGGGGGATGCCTAGCCCAGCGGCAACATGCAACGAGATAACTGTAGTGGTCTAATCATCCCGGACACCATTTTAGGTGGTAAAGTCGCCACCGTAACCCGAGGTGTTCAATGACAAGACAACGTCGTTCATTTACTGCTGAGTTCAAACTCGAAGCGGCGAGCTTGGTGCTCGAACATGGCTATTCCGTGCCCGATGCTTCCCGCTCACTCGGTGTCGGTGAAACCGCACTCCGTCGATGGGTTCAACAGCTGCAATCCGAACGGAATGGTTCCACACCGGCCAGCAAGGCGCTGACGCCAGAGCAGCAAAAAATCCAGGAGCTGGAGGCGCGGATCAACCGACTTGAACGCGAAAAAGCGATCCTAAAAAAGGCTACAGCTCTCTTGATGGCGGACGATCTCGAACGTACGCGCTGATCGAGCGATTAAGAGAGCATGAGTCTACCGAACTGGTCTGTTCTGTGTTTGATATCGCAAGCTCATCTTTTTATGAGTATTTGGCGCGTAAGGGCCATGTAAATCGTGAACGGCTGCAGCACAGAAGTGAAGTGCGGCGCTTGTTCAAGGAAAGTCGGGGCTCTGCTGGTAGCCGAACCCTGATGTTGAGGCTGCGTGAGTTGGGACACCAAATTGGTCGATTCAAGGTGCGTAGCCTGATGAAGGAAGCGGGTTTGGTATCGAAGCAGCCCGGCTCTCATGCCTATAAAGCGGCGCAGTGTGAACGACCGGACATCCCGAATTTATTGGCACGTGAGTTTGCTGTTGCGCAACCAAACCGCGCCTGGTGCGGTGATATCACCTACGTCTGGGCCGGTGGCCGCTGGTATTACTTGGCGGTGGTACTCGATCTCTGTACTCGGCGGGTGATTGGTTGGGCGCTGTCCGATAAGCCGGATGCCGACTTGGCCGTGAAAGCCCTGGATATGGCTTATCAGCAACGAGGCTGTCCGCCGGGAGTGCTGTTTCACAGCGATCAGGGTAGCCAGTATGCCAGTCGGAAATTTCGGCAACGGCTGTGGCGTTATCGGATAACCCAGAGCATGAGCCGACGAGGCAACTGCTGGGATAACGCCCCCATGGAGCGGGTATTCAGAAGTTTAAAGACAGAATGGATCCCTGAGACGGGATACCAGAACCTCCAGGAAGCAAAACGGGACATCAGCTACTACCTGATGGACTACTACAACTGGCGGCGACCCCATCAACATAACGATGGGCTCCCGCCAGCAGAAGCCGAAAATCGGCTTAACAGAGTGTCCGGATTTAGTTGACCACTACAAACAGGAGATCAACATGAGCCAGCATAAAGTCATTTGGGTGGCCGTGGGGGTGATCCGTGACGCGGCCGGGCGGTTTTGTATCTGCCAGCGCCATGCGCGGCAGCATCAGGGCGGCAAGTGGGAGTTTCCAGGTGGCAAGGTGGAGGCGGGCGAAAGCCTGCCCCAGGCGCTGGCCCGTGAACTCAAGGAGGAGATCGGGATTGAGGTGGCGGCCTGTGAGCCGTTACTGGCGATATCCCATGACTATGGTGACAAGCAGGTGCTGCTGGACGTGTGGCTGGTGAGCCGCTTCTCGGGGCAGGCTCAGGGGCTGGAGGGGCAACCCTTGCGCTGGGTCAGCGCCAGCGAGCTGGCTGATTACGCCTTCCCGGAGGCCAACCAGGCCATCGTCGCCCATCTGCAGGGGTTGGCGCGGCAGGACTAGTCGTCCTGCCCCTCGTCTGCCGGCCACTCCAGCTCGTTCAGCGCATCCAGGCCGTTGCCCGGGATGCGCTTCTCCTCTTCGGCCCATTCCCCCAGATCGATGAGCTGGCAGCGCTTGCTGCAGAAGGGGCGGTAGGGGCTCTGTTCGCTCCAGGGCACCTCGCTGCCACAGTGAGGGCAGTGGACGATCAACGGCATCTTGGTTCCTCTTGTTAGCAGCAGGCCAGTTCAAAGGGCACATCGCCCAGTCGTTGTTGTTCCGTGAGCGGCAGGAAACGGATGGCGAAGCGGCTGCGATGGCCGCTGACGGTGGGGTAGCAGCCCAGCTCGGCATCTATGTTCAGCCGCAGCAGCTCGCAGCCATCCGCCGCATCCTGATAGAAGGCGCTCTTGGCGATGTGCGGCTGGAAGCTGCCCTGCTCCCGCCACAGATCCAGCAGCAGGCTGTTAGCCGTGTTAAGCAGGTTGAGCTCGCTCAGCCAGGCCTCCGCCTGGGCCTGGCGTTTGGCCTGGGGTTGTGCCAGCCAGAGGGGGAAGATGGGCACGTCGAAGGGGCAGAGTCCGCCCGGGATGGTGAAGCGCTGGCGCAGGGCCCCCAGGAATTTGTCTTCCTTAAAGCAGCTGCCGGGCCGGACGGAACGGGGCAGCTGATAGGCGTGCTGTTGCAGCTCAGCGCACAGACCATCGAGCTTGGCGGTGTCGACGTCGGGCCGTTCGCGCCAGCCCTGCATCTTCAGCCGCAACCGCTCCATGTCCTTGCTGAGATCGCCGCGCATGTCGCAGCGCTCGGTCAGCTCCATAAAGTCGAACAGGGCCTTGAAGAAGGCGAGACTCTGCCAGCTGTCGGCCATGGCCAGGTTGGCCTGCATCTGCGCAAACAGATTATCGATCCGCAGGTAGGTGCGGCATTTCTCATTGAGGGGAAACTCGTAGCTTATCTTGTTCAATGGACAACTCGTTGGCGAGGGCAAATGCGCGGCTAGTTTAGCGGTTTCTGGCCGGTGGCGAAATCGCCTTGGCCACATTTGCCAAGGGCATAGCCCAGATAGCGCTGGTGCAGCTGCGCTACCTGGATTTTCAGCTGATCCAGGCTGAGATCATCGTTATGCAGCACATCATCCGCCCGGGCCAGCCGCTGGGAGCGGCCGAGCTGGGCGGCCAGGATGGCGCTGACCTGCGCCTCGCTGACCCCATCCCGGACTTGCGTGCGCTGCCGCTGGGTCTGTTCGCTGACATCCACCACCAGCACGCGATCCACGTGCCGCTCCAGGCCGTTTTCCAGCAGCAGGGGCACCATGAGGATCACGTAGGGTGAGCCGGCCTGATAACAGGCGGCCAGCATGGCGGCTTCGATTTTGGGATGCAGCCAGTGCTCAAGCCAACGCCGCTCCGCGGGCTGGGCGAAGATGAGCGCCCTCAGGCGGCGCCGGTCCAGCTGGCCGTCTTGTGTCAGCAGATCCGGGCCGAAATGCCCCACTATGCCGGCCAGCCCCTCGGTATGGGGGGCCACCACCTGGCGGCTGATCTCATCGGCATCCACCACAGTGATGCCGTGGTCTGCGAAGAGACGACCCACGGTACTCTTGCCGCTGGCTATGCCGCCGGTGAGGCCGACTATGTAGGGGGCTGCCTGGGTCATGGGTTACACCAGGTGCTGCAGATACCAGTGGAGGATGGCATCGCCCCAGTTCAGGGCGATGAAGCCCGCCAGGGTCAGGTAGGGGCCGAAGGGGATCGGCTTGCCGGCCTGATGGCGCCGCAGCAACAACAGGCTGATGCCGATGGCGGCACCCACCAGGGAGGAGAGAATGAGGATGAGTGGCAGGGATTGCCAGCCCAGCCAGGCCCCCAGGGCCGCCAGCAGCTTGAAATCCCCATAGCCCATGCCCTCCTTGCCGGTCAGCAGCTTGAAGCCCCAGTAGAGGCACCAGAGCACCAGGTAACCGGCCATGGCGCCGATCACCGCATCCGCCAAGGGGACTGTGCCGGTGAGCAGGTTCAGCAACAGGCCCAGCCAGAGCAGGGGCAGGGTGATCTGATCCGGCAGCAGCATCTTGTCCAGATCGATGAAGGTGAGGGCCACCAGGGCCCAGGTCAGCAGCAGATAACCGGCCAGCATCAGGCTGGGGGGCTGGCCCCAGGCCACCAACAGGCACAGCAGGGCGTTGGCCAGCTCCACCAGGGGGTAGCGAATCGAGATGGGGGCGCCACAGCCACGGCAGCGGCCCCGCAGCGCCAGCCAGCTGAGCACAGGGATGTTTTCCAGGGCGCTGATGGCATGGCCGCAGTGGGGGCAGTTGGAGCCCGGCAACAGCAGGTTGTAGCGGGCCGGCAGGCCATCCGCGGGCTGTGGTTGACCGAAGTAGTCGGCAAATTCCGCCTTCCAGCTGCGCTCCAGCATGATGGGCAGGCGGTGGATCACCACATTTAAGAAGCTGCCCACCAAGAGGCAAAAGAGGGTCAGCAGCAGGTAGTAGAGCCAGGGGAGTTGGTGGAACAGGTCAGTCAACATGGGAAACCTTGGATACCTATGAACAACGATGGGTGACTATACATAATTAGCGCCGGGCTTGGCGCCTCCCCCTTGCCAAGGGGTGGGGCTCTTGTTTCCTCCCCCTCGGGGAGGCGGGTGGGAATCTTTCTCCTCCCCCTTGCCAAGGGGGAGGTTGGGAGGGGGATGCCTAACTTGCCGGCGTTATCGCCAAAAGACCAACCCCACCCTACCCCGCCCCTTGAACAAGGGGAGGGAATCTTGGCTTCGCGCCACAGGCATAGTCCCCCAAGGCCAAAGGCGACGTGCTTTGCTCCTCCCCCTTGCCAAGGGGGAGGTTGGGAGGGGGATGTCTAACTTGCCGGCGTTATCGACAAAAGACTAACCCCACCCCCGCCCCTTGAACCAGGGGAGGGGATCTTGTCGCAGGCTGATTTTAGTGAATGACGCTGCCCAGCTTGAAGATGGGCAGGTACATGGCCACCACCAGGCCCCCCACCAGCACCCCCAGCACCACCATGATGATGGGTTCGATGAGGCTCGACAGGCCGTCCACCAGATCGTCCACCTGCTGCTCATAGATGCCGGCGATCTTGGAGAGCATGTCGTCAATGGCACCGGACTCTTCGCCGATCATCACCATCTGGGTCACCATGTCCGGAAACAGATCCACGGTGCGCATGGCCACGTGCATCTGCATGCCGGCGATCACCTCGTTGCGGATGGCCAGCACCGCCGTCTTGTACACCACGTTGCCCGAGGCGCCGGCGGCGGAGATCAGGGCCTCCACCAGGGGGATACCGGCGGCGAAGGTGGTGGCCAGGGTGCGGGCGAAGCGGGCCATGGCGGCCTTGTGCAGTATCATGCCCACCACGGGCAGCTTCAGCACGGCCTTGTCGGTGGCATCCCGCACCCCCTGGGAGCGTCTATGGGCCCGCACATAGGCGAAGATCAGAGCCGCCACCCCGCCAAAGAAGAAATACCAGGACTTTTGCAGGAAGCGGGAGAGGCCGATGACCATCTGGGTGAAGGCCGGCAGCTCGGCGCCGAAGCTGGAGAAGATCTCCTCAAACTGGGGTACCACAAACAGCAGCAGAATAGAGGTGACTATGATGGCCACCACCATGACCGCCGCCGGGTAGAAGAGGGCCTTCTTGATCTTGGACTTGAGGGCCTCGGCCTTCTCCTTGTAGGTGGCGATGCGATCATAGATTTGCTCCAATGCGCCGGATTGCTCGCCGGCATCCACCAGATCGCAGTAGAGATCGTCGAAGTAGCGTGGGTGCTTGCGCAATGCCTGGGAGAGGGGGATACCCGATTCGAGATCGGCACAGACCTGACCCAGCAGCTCCCGCACGCCGCTCTTCTCGTGGCTGCGGGAGAGCAGCTGGATGGATTGCACCAATGGCACACCGGCGGAGAGCATGGTGCAGATCTGCCGGGAGATCATGGCGATGTCCATGGGCTTCACGGCGTTGGCGTGCTTGGAGAAGATGGACTGACTCTTCTTGCGCACCTTGCTGGCATTCACCCCCTGCTTGCGCAGCTCCGCCTTGACGGTGGTGATGCTGTCGGCCTGCATCTCGCCGGCGACCTTTTGGCCCTTGCGGTTCAGCCCCTCCCAGCGAAAGGGGTAGTACTTCTTCGGGGCGGGAACGTTTCTTGTGGGGGCCAGCGCCATGGGCTACATCCTTTGGTTCGTATCGGGTGGCCTCCATCTGGCCACCGAAAAAAGGGGTTAATGTCGGTATCTAGTATCCGGTATCCGATTAGCCGTTGGTGACGCGGTTCACCTCCGCCAGGCTGGTGACGCCTAGCCTGGCCTTCTCCAGCGCCGTTTGGCGCAGGGTGCGCATGCCATGCTCCTGAGCCAGAGCAGAGATCTGCAAGGAGTTGCCCCCCTCCATGATAAGGTTGGCGATGGCCTCGTTCATGGGCATCATCTCGTAGATACCTACCCGGCCCTTGTAGCCGCCGGAGCATTCGCTGCAGCCCACCGGCTTGTACAACTTGATCCCCTCGTCGATCTGATCCTGACTGTAGCCCAGGGCCAGCAGCTCCGGCTCAGGGATCTGCTCGGGTTGCTTACACTTCTCGCACAGGCGGCGGGTCAGGCGCTGGGCCATGATCAGGGTCACGGAGGAGGCCACGTTGAAGGCCGGCACCCCCATGTTGAGCAGGCGGGTCAGGGTCTCGGCTGCCGAGTTGGTGTGCAGGGTGGAGAGCACCAGGTGACCGGTCTGGGCGGCCTTGATGGCGATCTCGGCGGTTTCCAGATCGCGGATTTCCCCCACCATGACCACATCGGGATCTTGCCGCAGGAAGGCCCGCAGGGCGCTGGCAAAGGTGAGCCCGGCTTTCGGATTCACCTGCACCTGGTTGATGCCCGGCAGGTTGATTTCCACCGGGTCTTCGGCGGTGGAGATGTTGCGCTCGGCGGTGTTGAGAATATTGAGGCCGGTGTAGAGGGAGACGGTTTTCCCTGAGCCGGTGGGGCCCGTCACCAGTATCATGCCCTGGGGCTTGTCCAGCGCCCCCAGATAGAGGGCCTTCTGTCGCTCGTCGAAGCCCAGGATGTCGATGTTGAGCTTGGCGGCGGAGGAGTCCAGGATACGCAGCACTATCTTCTCGCCCCACAGGGTGGGCAATGTGTTGACCCGCAGATCGATGGCCTTGCCCTTGGCCAGTTTCAGCTTGATGCGGCCATCCTGGGGCAGGCGGCGCTCTGCGATATCCAGGCGGGACATGACCTTGAGACGGGCGGAGAAGCGGCTGGCGAGGTTCACCGGCGGGCTGGCGATCTCGTGCAGTATGCCGTCCACCCGGAAACGGATGCGGTACTTGTGCTCGTAGGGTTCGAAGTGCAGATCCGAGGCGCCGCGGCGGATGGCATCCAGCAGCACCTTGTTGATGTATTTGACGATGGGGGCGTCGTCATCGCCGCCGCCTGCCGCAGTATCCTCCATGCGGCCATCGTCGTCGGCCACCTCCAGCTCGCCAATCTCCGCCTCGCTAAGCTCCTCCACCCCCAGGGCTGCGGATTCGCTTTCCGTGAGCTTGGCTATGGCCTGCTGGAGTTTCAGCTCGTCCACCAGCAGGGCCTCGGTATGCAGGCCGAAGCTGAAGCCGAAGTCTTCCAATGCGGTGACATTGGTGGGGTCGGACATGGCCACATAGAGGGTGTGGCCCTGGGTGTAGATGGGCAGGGCGTGGTGTTTGTCAATCAGCTTGTGATTGAGATATTTCTGCGGGATCTCGGTCAAATCGAAGGCATCAAGATCCAGCAGAGGTATCCCATACTCCTGCTCGCAAAACTCCGCCAGGGCGGCACTGCCCAGTATCTTGTTTTCCACCAGAAAGCTGATCAGGGGCTTGCGCTGCTGGCGGGCCTGGGCGCTGTACTTCTGGGAGTCTTCGTCGGTGAGCAGGGCCGAGGCCACCAGGCTAAGGGCCAAGCCGCTATTGGGAGAGGCTGTCATGGAGGCGCTATCCTTGGTCATCCAGTTGACTTAGCAGGCTAAAAAGGGCGGCAAGCCGCCCTTTGCATTCAGTTTGATATTTAGCAGACCCCTGCATCCTTACAAGTACCGGTATTCACCCAGGTAATTTGGTTATTGTCAGCGACAGTACCAGTCATGATGAAAGTCGGGTTGGCCGGATCGGTGTTATCAAAGTCCGTACCACTCGTGATGGTGATAGTGACATGTGTTGCATCCACGGCCTCAACCAAAGTGTTAGCGGCGGCTGTATCAATTCTTGCGGTATTTGAGTTAGCAATACCGTTGGCTAGTGCGGCATTGCCGGCTGAAATGCACGCGGCACCACCCGGTGATGCTTCTGTGAAGTCAGCTTGTGAATCCAGGCTTTGTACGCAAACTTCAACCGCGGTCTTGGCTGGCCCAGCCGCAGAAATAACCTCAGAGTACTTGGCACGAAGCGTGTATGACTGATACGCCGGCAGGGCGATGGCGGCCAAGATGGCCACGATTGCCACGACGATCATCAATTCGATCAGGGTAAAACCAGTTTGCTTTTTCATCGTTAAGTTTCCTTACGTTCCATTCCTGGGAAGAAGTGGGCGAAGGGGGCGTCTGCCCGTCCTCCATGCTCCATCACCGATGATAACGAGGTTTCGGATTCTTGCCTATGCCGCCTGCCGGCTCATCCTCCTTGATTGCGCAAATCTGTGAGACGTACCAGAAAGTAAAGCGCAAAGGTTTCGGCGGTGATAACTATTTGGGCTAGGCGGCTTGACTTTTTTTTGCACAGGAGCCAGGCGGGGCTTGCTACTTCCACCCAGCTCCCCACGGGGAGAGCAAGCCCCGGTGCCTTTGACCTTGGAGGACATGCTTGTGGTTGCCTTGTCGTGTGGCGCTAAGCCAAGATTCCCTCCCCTTGTTCAAGGGGAGGGTTAGGGTGCGGTTAGTTTTTTGGCGCTGGCGGTGGTGATTTGGGCCCCGGCTGGTTTTGGGGCCGTGAGGTTAGGCATCCCCCACCCAGCCTCCCCCTTGGCAAGGGGGAGGAGCAAGGCAGGTTGCCTGTTTGTGGTGGCGGAGCAAAAGCTAGCCGGCGAAGCGCATGGAGAGATCCAGGGCCTGCACGTGCTTGGTCAGGGCGCCCACCGAGATAAAGTCCACCCCGGTGCGGGCATAGCGGCCTATGGTCTGCAGGCTGACGTTGCCGGAGACCTCCAGCATGGCCGGGTGGCCCAGGTCGCGGTTGATGGCCACGGCCTCCACCATCATCTCGGGGGTGAAGTTATCCAGCATGATGACGTCGGCCCCGGCGGTAATCGCCTGGCGCAGTTCCTCCAGATCCTCGGTTTCCACCTCGACCCGCTTGCCCGGGTTCAGCTGGCGGGCGGTGGCCACGGCTGCGTCGATCCCGCCGCAGGCGAGGATATGGTTCTCCTTGATGAGGTAGGCATCAAACAGCCCCATGCGGTGGTTCTTGCCACCGCCGCAACTGACGGCGTATTTCAGGGCGGTGCGCAGGCCGGGCAGGGTCTTGCGGGTATCCAACAGGCGGCACTGAGTGCCGTCCAGCTCCTTGACATAGTGGGCCACCAGGCTGGCGACCCCAGAGAGGGTCTGGATGAAGTTGAGGGCACTGCGCTCGCCGGTGAGCAGGATGCGGGCCGGGCCCCGCAACCGCACCAGCAGCTGATTTGGCGCTATGGTCTGACCGTCGGCCACCTGCCAATCCAGGGTCACCTGGCCGCCCAGTTGGGCAAACACCTCCTCCGCCCAGGCCTTGCCGCAGAAGATGCCGGCCTCGCGGGTGATGATGGTGGCCTCCGCCTGCTTGTCGGCGGGGATGAGCTGGGCCGTGATGTCGGCGGCGGGATCCAGGGTGCCGCCCAGATCTTCGAGCAGGGCGTCGCGCACGGCGCGTTCAATATCCTGTTGGCGCATTGTGTGTCCTGTGTGGTCCGGAAGAAAATGGCTCCGGATGAGGGGCAAGATGGGCCAAGAATAGCATAACGGCTTGCTTGGCCTCATCTTTTGCTGGCTGGCTCAACGCTCGGGGAGGAGACAAGATTCCCTCCCCTTGTTCAAGGGGAGGGGTAGGGTGGGGTTGGGCTTTTGGCGCTGGTGATTTGCCCCCGGCTGGTCTTTGGGCAGTGAGGTTAGCCATCCCCCACCCGGCCTCCCCCTTGGCAAGGGGGAGGAGCAAAGCCCAGCGCCTTTGGCCTTGGGGGGCGATGTAGTGGTCAACTAAATCCGGACACTCTGTTAAGCCGATTTTCGGCTTCTGCTGGCGGGAGCCCATCGTTATGTTGATGGGGTCGCCGCCAGTTGTAGTAGTCCATCAGGTAGCAGCTGATGTCCCGTTTTGCTTCCTGGAGGTTCTGGTATCCCGTCTCAGGGATCCATTCTGTCTTTAAACTTCTGAATACCCGCTCCATGGGGGCGTTATCCCAGCAGTTGCCTCGTCGGCTCATGCTCTGGGTTATCCGATAACGCCACAGCCGTTGCCGAAATTTCCGACTGGCATACTGGCTACCCTGATCGCTGTGAAACAGCACTCCCGGCGGACAGCCTCGTTGCTGATAAGCCATATCCAGGGCTTTCACGGCCAAGTCGGCATCCGGCTTATCGGACAGCGCCCAACCAATCACCCGCCGAGTACAGAGATCGAGTACCACCGCCAAGTAATACCAGCGGCCACCGGCCCAGACGTAGGTGATATCACCGCACCAGGCGCGGTTTGGTTGCGCAACGGCAAACTCACGTGCCAATAAATTCGGGATATCCGGTCGTTCATGCCGCGCCGCTTTATAGGCATGAGAGCCGGGCTGCTTCGATACCAAACCCGCTTCCTTCATCAGGCTACGCACCTTGAATCGACCAATTTGGTGTCCCAACTCACGCAGGCTCGACACCAGGGCTCGGCTACCAGCAGAGCCCCGACTTTCCTTGAACAAGCGCCGCACTTCGCTCCTTTGCTGCAACCGTTCACGATTTACATGGCCTTGGCGTGCCAAGTACTCATAAAAGGATGAGCTTGCGATATCAAAAACAGAACAGACCAGCTCGGTAGACTCATGCTCTCTTAATCGCTCGATTAACGCGTACGTTCGAGATCGTCCGCCATCAAGAGAGCTGTAGCCTTTTTTAGGATCGCTTTTTCGCGTTCAAGTCGGTTGATCCGCGCCTCCAGCTCTTGGATTTTTTGCTGCTCTGGCGTCAGCGCCTTGCTGGCCGGTGTGGAACCATTCCGTTCGGATTGCAGCTGTTGAACCCATCGACGGAGTGCGGTTTCACCGACACCGAGTGAGCGGGAAGCATCGGGAACGGAATAGCCATGTTCGAGCACCAAGCTCGCCGCTTCGAGTTTGAACTCAGCAGTAAATGAACGACGTTGTCTGGTCATTGAACACCTCGGGTTACGGTGGCGACTTTACCACCTAAAATGGTGTCCGGGATGATTAGACCACTACACGATGCCTGTGGTTGCCTTGCCATGTGGCGCGAAGACAAGATTCCCTCCCCTTGTTCAAGGGGAGGGGTAGGGTGGGGTTAGTCTTTTGGCGGTTGTTTCGCCAGATGTTGCGTGATGGTCGCCAGTACCGCTGGCAGTTGCGTCATGATCTCATGGTTGGTAAAGCGCAGTATCTGCATGCCGATCCGATGTAGAAAATCATCTCGTAGTCGATCATGTTGAATGCCTGATTCGGTGTAATGACTGTCGCCATCGACTTCTATCACTAGCTTGACGTCGGGGCTGCAGAAATCGACCACGTAGGGACCTATGCCATGTTGGCGGCGAAACTTGACGCCCAGCTGCTTATCACGGAGGTAATACCAAAGTCGTTGTTCTGGTGTTGTCATCGTGCTTCTGAGCCGCCGGCGCAGAGCCAAATTGGATTTGCGGTTGATGAGTTGTGACATGGGGCTGTTGGGTCTGGGGTTTTTACTAGGTTAGTGGATAAAAGAAAAAGACTGTTTTTTGGCCGTGAGGTTAGGCATCCCCCACCCAGCCTCCCCCTTGGCAAGGGGGAGGAGACAAGCCCGGTGCCCTTGGCTTTGGGGGACTATGCCTGTGGTTGCCTTGCCGTGTGACGCGAAGCCAAGATTCCCTGCCCTTGTTCAAGGGGAGGGGTAGGGTGGGGTTAGTCTTTTGGCCGGGGGTTTTTGCGTGGCCAATGGCGTATGATGAGGCGGCTTGAGTTGCGGAGGAGAGGCATGTCGCACCCAGAGTTTGAAATTCACCAGGGCTGGCTGGCGAACTGCCGTCATCTGTCCTCCCCCCATTGCAATCCCAGGCCGGCCGGCGAGATCTCCTTGCTGGTGGTGCACGGCATCAGTTTGCCGCCGGACCAGTTTGGCGGCCCCTGGATCGACGATCTGTTTCTCGGACGCCTGGATCCAACTGCCCATCCCTACTTTGCCGAGATCGCCGGGCTGGAGGTCTCCGCCCATTGTCTCATCCGCCGGGATGGCAGCCTGACCCAATATGTCTCCTTCCTGGAGCGGGCCTGGCACGCCGGTCGCTCCTGTTTCATGGGGCGGGAGGCCTGTAACGACTTCTCCATCGGGGTCGAGCTGGAAGGCACCGACACCACACCTTATACAGAACCGCAATACCAGACCTTGGCTCGCCTGACCCGTTGCCTGATGGCGGCCTATCCCCTCATCACGCCGGCACGCCTGGTCGGCCACAGCGAGATTGCCCCGGGACGCAAGACGGATCCCGGCCCCGCCTTTGATTGGTCACACCTTCGCATGCTGTTGCTCGACACGATTTAACCGAATAACCCTGTGAAATCTGAAGACACTATGATGCCGCTTTGATTCAGATCATTTTTGCTTGGACATTTGTTAATGGTATTGATAACTTGACTCCCCAATACCACAATTGGTAATACCAATTTAACAAGTGAGTAGCATGAAGCAGCCACCCTCTCCGCCCACCAAACTCGCCGACAGCATAGTGGCCGAGCTGGAGCAGATGATAGTGGACGGTTCCTTGCAGCCGGGCCAGAAGCTGTTACCGGAGCGGGAGTTGGCGGTGCAGTTTCAGGTGTCACGCCCTTCCTTGCGTGAGGCCATTCAGCGCCTGGAGGCCAAGGGCCTGCTCTATCGTCGCCAGGGTGGCGGCACCTATGTGCGCAGCGAGTTGAGCCAGGGCCTGGCCGACCCCCTGTTTGATCTGCTGGAGAGCCACCCGGACTCGCAACTGGACCTGCTGGAGTTTCGCCATGCCCTGGAAGGGGTGGCGGCGTATTACGCCAGCCTGCGGGCCAACGAGGCGGATCTGCTGGCCATGCGCCAGGCGGTGACCGGCATCGAGCGGGTGCAAGAGGAGGGGGACTCCGCCAGCGAGGCCGTGGCGGTGGCCGACTTCTATCTGGCCATGACCGCCGCCTCGCACAATGCCGTGTTGCTACATTTGGTACGGGCCATTCGCCCGCTGTTGGAGCGCAACATCCAACGCAATATCGACGCCGTGGCCTCACGCCCCGGCGCAGTGATTCGGATCCGTCGCCATCGCGCCGAGCTGATTGCGGCGATCCTGGCCGGGCAACCGGAAAGGGCCAGAGATGCCTGCCATGAGCACCTGGCTTTTATCGAGGACACCTTGCTGGATATTCAGCGGGAAGAGCAGCGCCTGGCTCGTCCCCCGCGACGGATCCACCAATAGTGCCCATGTGATCAAGCAAGCGAACTTTTGCTGTCAACGAGATAGGAAACAGCCATGTCAGAACGCCTGATAAACGATGTGGATCCCGTGGAAACCCGTGAGTGGATCGATGCCCTGGAATCATTGCTGCGAGAGGAAGGGCCGGAACGTGCCGGTTATATCCTGGAGCAGCTGGCCAGCGAGGCCCGCAAGGCCGGTCTGGCCGTGGCCGCCGGTGGTGAGGGGGTGCTCTCCGATTACATCAACACCATAGCTGCCGATGCCCAGCCGGCTTATCCGGGGGATCTGGAGCTGGAGCGCCGCATCCGTTCCATCATCCGCTGGAACGCCATCATGATAGTGTTGCGCGCCTCCAAGAAGGGGTTGGATCTGGGGGGCCACATGTCTTCCTTCTCCTCCTCCGCCACCCTGTACGAGGTGTGCTTCAACCACTTCTTCCGCGCCCGCAACGACCAGGACGGCGGCGATCTGGTTTACTTCCAGGGTCACATCTCCCCCGGTGTGTATGCCCGTGCCTTCGTGGAAGGGCGTCTGAGTGCCGAGCAGCTGGACAGCTTCCGTCAGGAAGTGGATGGCCAGGGTCTGCCCTCCTATCCGCACCCCAAGCTGCTGCCCGAATTCTGGCAGTTCCCCACCGTCTCCATGGGCCTGGGCCCCATCGGTGCCATCTATCAGGCCCGCTTCCTCAAGTACCTCACCGACCGCGGTCTGAAGGACTGCTCCCAACAGAAGGTCTACGCCTTCCTGGGTGACGGTGAGATGGACGAACCTGAGTCCAAGGGTGCCATCACCATCGCCGTGCGCGAGAAGCTGGACAACCTGGTGTTCGTCATCAACTGCAACCTGCAGCGTCTGGATGGCCCGGTAGTGGGGAACGGCAAGGTGGTCAACGAGCTGGAAGGCCTGTTCAAGGGCGCCGGCTGGGATGTGGTCAAGGTGCTGTGGGGCAGCAAGTGGGACGAACTGCTGGCCAAGGATACCTCCGGCAAGCTGATCCAGCTGATGAACGAGACCCTGGACGGCGACTACCAGACCTTCAAGTCCAAGGACGGCGCCTACGTGCGCAAGCACTTCTTCGGCAAGTATCCGGAGACCGCCGCCCTGGTGGCCGATTGGACTGACGAGCAGATCTGGGCCCTGAACCGCGGTGGTCACGATCCCCGCAAGGTGTTTGCCGCCTTCGACCGTGCTCGTCACGCCAAGGGCAAGCCCACCGTGATCCTGGCCAAGACCATCAAGGGTTATGGCATGGGTGATGCTGCCGAAGGCAAGAACATCGCCCACCAGGTCAAGAAGATGGAGCTGGACTCAGTCCGTCACTTCCGCGACCGCTTCAAGGTGCCGGTGGCCGACGAGCAGATCGAGAAGCTGCCCTACCTGAGCCTGGAGCCGGGCAGCCCGGAACACAGCTATCTGCACGAGCGTCGCGCGGCCCTCAAGGGTTACCTGCCCAGCCGTCAGCCCCAGACCAGCGTCAAGCTGGATGTCCCGGCCCTGGGGGACTTCTCTGCCCTGCTGGAAGAGCAGAAGCGGGAAATCTCCACCACCATGGCCTTCGTCCGCGCCCTGAACGTGCTGATCAAGGACAAGTCCGTGGGTCAGCGTATCGTGCCCATCATCGCCGACGAGGCCCGTACCTTCGGCATGGAAGGCATGTTCCGGCAGATCGGTATCTACAGCCCCCACGGTCAGCAGTACACCCCGCAAGACCGTGACATCGTCTCCTACTACAAGGAAGACAAGCAGGGTCAGGTGCTGCAAGAAGGGATCAACGAGCTGGGGGCCATGTCCTCCTGGCTGGCGGCGGCGACCTCTTACAGCACCAACGACTGCCCCATGATCCCCTTCTATATCTACTACTCCATGTTCGGTTTCCAACGGGTAGGGGACATGTGCTGGGCGGCCGGCGACCAACAGGCCCGCGGCTTCCTGGTGGGCGGTACCTCAGGGCGTACCACCCTGAACGGTGAGGGTCTGCAGCACGAAGATGGTCACAGCCATATCCTGGCCGGCACCATCCCCAACTGCATCAGCTACGATCCCACCTATGCCTATGAAGTAGCGGTGATCGTGCAGGACGGTATCAACCGCATGTACGGCGACAAGCCGGAAAACGTCTACTACTACCTGACCACGTTGAACGAAAACTATGCCCACCCGGCCATGCCGGAAGGGGCCGAAGAAGGTATCCGCAAGGGGATCTACAAGCTGGAAACCCTCAGCGGCGACAAGGCACGGGTACAGCTGATGGGCTCTGGCTCCATCCTGAACTACGTCCGTCGTGCCGCCGTCATCCTCTCCGAGGAGTACGGCATCGGCTCCGACGTGTTCAGCGTCACCAGCTTCAACGAACTGGCCCGTGACGGTCAGGACGCCGATCGCTGGAACCTGCTGCACCCCACCGATGCGCCCCGTGTGCCTTACATCGCTCAGGTGATGGGCACGGCCCCGGCCATCGCCGCCACCGACTACATGAAGTCCTACGCCGATCAGGTGCGGGCCTTCATCCCGGCCAGCGGTTACCGCGTGCTGGGTACCGATGGTTTCGGTCGCTCCGACAGCCGCGAGAACCTGCGTCGTCACTTCGAGGTGAACGAAGCCTATATTGTGCTGGCTGCCCTGACCGAACTGGCTCAGGCCGGCCAGGTGGACAAGCAACTGGTGGTGGATGCCATCGCCAAGTTCGGCATCGCTGCCGACAAGATCAACCCGCTGTACGCATAAGAGGATCTGAGGATGTCTATTGAGATTCATGTACCGGATATCGGTGGCGATGAGGTGGAAGTCACCGAAATCCTGGTGAAGGTCGGTGACAAGGTTGAGCTGGACCAGTCCCTGCTGACCGTGGAAGGCGACAAGGCCTCCATGGAAGTGCCGGCCCCTCAGGCCGGCGTGGTGAAGGCCATCAAGGTGGCCCTGGGTGACAAGGTATCCACCGGCTCCCTGATCATGGAATTCGAAGCCGAAGGTGCGGCGGCTGCCGCACCGGCTCCTGCCGCAGCCGCGCCTGCCCCCGTGGCGGCCCCGGTTGCCGCGGCGGCCATTCAGGCGGTGCAGGTGCCGGATATCGGCGGCGACGAGGTGGAAGTCACCGAGCTGCTGGTGAAGGTAGGCGATACCGTGTCCGCTGACGACTCCCTGCTGACCGTGGAAGGCGACAAGGCCTCCATGGAAGTGCCGGCGCCGTTTGGCGGCGTGGTGAAGGCCATCAAGGTGGCGGTGGGTGACAAGGTCGCCACCGGCTCCCTGATCATGGAATTCGAAGTGGCGGGTGCCACCCCTGCCGCCGCCGCTCCTGTGGCCGCACCGGCACCGGTGGCCGCCGCCCCGGCCGCGGCGGCGCCCCAGGACATCGCCGTACCGGATATCGGTGGCGACGAGGTGACCGTCACCGAGATCCTGGTGAAGGTGGGGGATACCGTCAGCGAAGACCAGTCCCTGGTCACCGTGGAAGGCGACAAGGCCTCCATGGAAGTGCCGTCACCTGTGGCCGGCAAGGTCATCGCCATCAAGGTGGCGCTGGGTGACAAGGTGGTGACGGGTTCCCCCCTGATGCAATTTGAAGTGGCCGGTGCCGCACCGGTTGCCGTGGCGCCTGTGGCTGCCGCCCCTGCGCCGGCCGCCGCGCCGGCCCCTGCGGCCGCCAAGGCCGAGGAGAAGGGCGAGTTCGTCGCCAACGACGCCTACGTGCACGCCTCGCCGGCGGTGCGTCGCCTGGCGCGGGAATTTGGCGTCAACCTCGCCAAGGTCAAGGGTTCCGGCCGTAAGGGTCGCATCCAGAAGGAAGACGTGCAGGCTTACGTCAAGGCCGCCATCCAGCGTGCCGAGTCCGCCCCGGCGGGTGCCGCCGGTGGTGCCGGTCTGGGTGTGCTGCCCTGGCCCAAGGTGGACTATGCCAAGTTCGGTCCGGTGGAAGAGGTGGATCTCACCCGCATCCAGAAGATCTCCGGCCCCAACCTGCACCGCAACTGGGTGATGATCCCCCATGTGACCCAGTTCGATGAGGCCGACACCACAGAGCTGGAAGCTTTCCGCAAGGAGCAGAACCTGCTGGCCGAGAAGCAGAAGCTGGATGTGAAGATCACTCCGCTGGTGTTCATCCTGAAGGCCGCCGCCAAGGCGCTGGAAGCCCATCCGCGCTTCTGCAGCTCCCTGTCCGAAGACGGCAGCAAGCTCATCATGAAGCAGTACATCCACATCGGTGTGGCGGTGGATACCCCCAACGGTCTGGTGGTGCCCGTGGTGCGGGACGTGAACAAGAAGGGCATCTACGAGCTGTCCCGGGATCTGGCCGAGATCTCCAAGAAGGCCCGTGCCGGCAAGCTGACCGGTGCCGACATGCAGGGTGGCTGCTTCACCATCTCCAGCCTGGGCGGCATCGGTGGCACCAGCTTCACCCCCATCGTCAATGCGCCGGAAGTGGCCATCCTGGGCGTCTCCAAGTCCGAGATGAAGCCCAAGTGGAATGGCAAGGAGTTCGCACCGCGTCTCATGTTGCCGCTGGCCCTGTCCTATGACCACCGCGTCATCGACGGCGCCGACGGGGCACGCTTCATCACCACCCTGAGTGGCGTGCTGTCCGACATCCGTCGCCTGGTAATGTAATTGTGACCGGGCAGGCATAAGCCTGCCCGAGTCCCTTACCATCAGTGTTAACGAATTGTATGCTGACCGGCATGAAAACTGGACGCCAAGGCCAGCAACAACAGGTTCAAGAGGTCATGATGAGCAATCAAATTAAGACTCAGGTGGTGGTGATTGGGGCCGGTCCGGCCGGTTACTCCGCAGCCTTCCGCGCTGCCGACCTGGGCCTCGACACCCTATTGATCGAACGTTACTCCACCCTGGGTGGTGTCTGTCTGAACGTGGGCTGTATTCCCTCCAAGGCCCTGCTGCACGTCGCCAAGGTCATCGAAGAGGCCAAGGCCCTGGCCGAGCACGGTATCGTGTTCGGTGAGCCCAAGACCGACATCGACAAGATCCGGCTGTGGAAGGAAAAGGTGGTGGGCAAGCTGACCGGCGGTCTGGCCGGCATGGCCAAGCAGCGCAAGGTGCAGGTGGTGGAAGGTGTCGCCGCCTTCACCGGCAGCCACAGCCTGGAGGTGACCGGTGCCGATGGCGCCAAGACCCAGGTGACCTTCGACAACGCCATCATAGCTGCCGGCTCCCGGCCGGTGAAGCTGCCCTTCATCCCCCATGAGGATCCGCGGGTTTGGGACTCTACCGATGCCCTGGAGCTGAAGGAAGTGCCCGGTAAGCTGCTGGTGCTGGGGGGCGGCATCATAGGTCTGGAGATGGGCACAGTCTACTCCGCCCTGGGGGCCGAAATCGACGTGGTGGAATTTGCCGACCAGCTGGTGCCGGCCGCGGACAAGGACGTGGTCAAGGTCTACACCAAGCGGGTGGAGAAGCAGTTCAACCTGATGCTGGAAACCAAGGTCACCGCGGTGGAAGCCCGTGACGACGGCCTGTACGTCTCCTTCGAAGGCAAGCATGCCCCGGCTGAGCCGGTGCGTTACGACGCCGTGCTGGTGGCGGTGGGCCGGGTGCCCAACGGCAAGCTGCTGGCGGCTGAGGCCGCCGGTGTGGCGGTGAGCGAGCGCGGCTTCGTCGAGGTGGACAAGCAGATGCGCACCAATGTGCCCCACATCTTCGCCATCGGCGATATCGTCGGTCAGCCCATGCTGGCCCACAAGGGGGTGCATGAGGGTCACGTGGCGGCGGAAGTCATCGCCGGCAAGAAGCACTACTTCGATCCCAAGGTGATCCCCTCCATCGCCTATACCGAGCCGGAAATCGCCTGGGTGGGTCTGACCGAGAAGGAAGCCAAGCAGCAGGGCATCGTCTTCGAGACCGCCGTGTTCCCCTGGGCCGCCTCCGGCCGCGCCATCGCCTCCGACTGTGCCGACGGCATGACCAAGCTGATCTTCGAGAAGGAGAGTGGCCGGGTCATCGGCGGGGCCATCGTCGGCACCAACGGTGGCGAGCTGCTGGGTGAAATCGGCCTGGCCATCGAGATGGGGGCCGATGCCGAAGACATCGCCCTCACCATCCACGCGCACCCCACGCTGCACGAGTCCGTGGGGCTGGCGGCCGAGGTGTTCGAAGGCTCCATCACGGATCTGCCCAACGCCAAGGCGAAGAAGCGCTGAGGGTCAGCTGGCGCCAGGTTCAGCCTGGGGTCGGGTTTGTGCGATATACTTGCAGGGTCACCATAATGGTGACCTTGTTTTTTTCGGGAGTAGAGAGAATGAAGCGAGGCCTCTGTTTGTGCCTGTGTTGGCTGGGTCTGGTGGCCTGTGCCCCGCATGATCCGTTGCGGATCCACCGTGCCGACGTCAAGGTGGGGGATACCCGCATCTCGGTCAGTGATGGCAGCGGCAGTCATCCCGGCAGCTTCTGCCCACCAGGCCAGGCCAAGAAGGGCAATTGCTAAGGCTCGGCGCGGACCAAACGCCATCCTCTGGATTAATGTTCATCAGTTAAGGCGCCGTTGGCGCCTTAACTGCCTTTCTTGCCGTGTCCCATCATGTTTTTCAAAGCAAAAGCGCAACCCCACCCTAGCCCTCCCCTTGAACAAGGGGAGGGAAGCCTTCGCCCACCTCCCAAGGTCAAGGGCGATGCTTTGCTCCTCCCCCTTACCAAGGGGGAGGTTAGGTGGGGGATGGCTGCCACTGGAGCCCCTTCATGAGTCTCCGCTGCTTAACTGACCCACATTGCCATCCAGAGGATGGCGTTTTTATTGCGCGCGACGGCGGCTTAGAGACGGAACTCCCCCAGCAGGGCATCCAGCTGGCGGGCCAGCTGGCGCAGATCCTGACTGGTGCGGGTCTGCTCCTCGGCGATGCCGGCGCTGGCCAGGGTCAGGTTGTTGATCTCATCCACGTTGCGGTTGATCTCTCCCACCACGCTGGATTGCTCCTCGGTGGCGGTGGCGACCTGGATGTTCATGTCGTTGATCTGGCTGATGTAGCCGGCGATGTGACCCAGGGCCTGTTCCGCCTGCTGGGCTTCTGCCACCACCTGCTGGGCGCGGGCCTGGCCGCTCTGCATCACGCTCACCGCCTTGCCGGACTCGCCCTGCAGACGGTTGATCATGCCCTGTATCTCCTCGGTGGCCTCGGCGGAGCGGCGGGCCAGGTGGCGCACCTCGTCGGCCACCACGGCAAAGCCGCGGCCCTGCTCGCCGGCGCGGGCGGCTTCGATGGCCGCGTTCAGCGCCAGCAGATTGGTCTGCTCCGAGATGCCCCGGATCACCTCCAGTATGCTGCCGATGCTCTGGGTCTGCTCCGCCAGGGTGCCGATGACCCCAGCCGCCTCGGCGATCTCGTCCGCCAGGCTGGCCATGGCCTTCCTGGTCTGCACTATCACCTGTTGCCCCTGGTCTGACTCGCGATTGGCCTCGTTGGCGGTATCGGCAGCCAGGGCGGCGTTGTTGGCGATCTCCGCCACAGTGGCGCCCATCTCGTTGATGGCGGTGGCCACCTGCAGGGTGCTGTCCTTCTGGGTCTGGCTGTTGTGATGGCTCTGCTCGGCGCGGCCGGCCACCTGCTCGGCGGCGCCGGCCAGCTCGGCGGAGGTGCCCGCCACCTGGGTCAATGAGCCGTGGATCTTGGCGATGAAGTTGTTGAAGCCACGGGTCAGCCGGCCCAGCTCGTCCTGCCGGGTCACCGCCAGCCGCTGGGTGAGATCCCCGTGGCCTGAGCCCAGCGCCTCGAAGGTGCCCGCCAGACGGGCGATGGGCCGGCTGATCCCGGCGGCCAGCCAGAGGGCAAACAGCCCCATCACCATCAGGGTGACCACGACCAGCAGCAGGGTATAGAGCTTGGCCTGGTTGAGGCCGGCGAAGATCTCCGCCTCCGGCACCTGCAGCACCAGATACCAGTCCAACGCCGGCAGATAGTGGCTGGCCACCAGCAGGGGCTGGCCGTCCAGCACCACCCGTTGCAGGGCAAACGGTTGATGGTCCAGCAGGGCTTGGGCTGCCTCACCATACAGGCTGGTCAAGGTCCCATGATCGATGCGGGCCGTGTCCGGGTGTACCTTCAGCAGCCCCTGGCCATCGGTCATGAAGACGAAGCCGCTTTGCTCCAGGCGGAACTGGCTCAGGGTCTGGATCATGCTGTCCAGGGACTTGGATAGGCCGGAGGCGACTCGGCCGTCCAGCTGCTTGAAGTTGACGAACAGCTTGACCTCGCCGGTGGGCTCGCGGAACACGCTGAGCATCAGGGGATCCGGACTCTGGTTGTAGGCGTAGAACCAGCCATCCTGTTCCGGGGTCAGCAGACGCAGGAAGCCGTTCTGGTTGTAGTAGGCGGCGGATTGCCGATCCACCACTGAGGCGTCCATCAGGCCGTACTGGCTGCGCACCGCCTTGAGTTTGTCGATGATCAAGGGTTCCAGGGCCGGATCCCGGCCCTCGGCAAACCAGCGGCCGATCTGGGGATCGCCGGCCAGCTGTTGGGCCGCCTGGGCCAGGGAGTCCAGCTCCTTTTCCACCGCCTTGCCGATGCTTTGCAGCTGGGTGGGCAGCTCCTGCTGGATCAGCCGCTGCTCCATGGCGCCGCCGATCAGGCTGATGTTCAGGCTGCCTATCGCCAGGGCTGTGATCAACACCGCCAGGCCGATGCCGGCGAGGATCTTCTGTTTGATGGTCAATCTGGTTAGCATGGTTTCCTCGATGATCCGCTTACGCGGGTCAGAGTGTAGCCAGGGGGGAATCCATGACGCAAAGACTCTTTCGGTTGTCTCGATGCGCATACGTTTGCCTGCTGTTTTTTATAGCGATCCAGCAGATCAGCCCGGCGGAGCCGGCCAAGCAGGGTCACTGATATTCCGGGATCACAGGGAGGTGATGATGTCCTGGTCACATGGGCCCTCGGCGACGGCACAGGCCCGCCTCATGGGGCTGGATGCCCTGCGGGGCATCGCCATCCTGATGATGGTGGCGTTTCATTTTTGTTTCGATCTGACCTATTGGCGCCTGGCCCACTTCCAGCTGCTCAGCGACTGGCGCTGGATCGTCTGGCGGGATCTCATCGTCAGCCTGTTCTTGCTGCTGGTGGGCATGAGCCTGGTGTTGGCCCGTGGCCAGTCTGCGGCGCGTTTCTGGCGCCGTTGGGCCCGGCTGACCGGCTGTGCCCTGCTCATCAGCCTGGTGTCCTGGGGCATGTTCCATCAGCGTTTCATCTACTTTGGGGTGCTGCACTTCATCAGCCTGACCTGGCTGCTGAGCCGTCTCTGGCTCTCCCGGGCGGCCTGGTTGCGTCACCGCGTCCTGCTGCCCTTGGCACTCCTGTGCCTGTTGGCCGGCGGCCTGTTGGCGTTCCCGGCGATGGACCCGCGCTGGCTAAACTGGCTGGGCCTGGCAGCCCACAAACCCGCCACGGAAGACTATGTCCCCCTGTTGCCCTGGTTGGGCGTGGTGTTGCTGGGCATGTCCCTGGCGCAGACGCCCCTGGCGGCGTGGCTGGGACGGCGGGGCGGGGGCGGATGGCGTCCGTTGGCCTGGCTGGGGCGCCACTCCTTGGCCATCTATCTGCTGCATCAGCCGCTGTTGATGGGGTTGCTGGCCCTCTATGTGTGGTACCGGGCCAGCGCCTGATGCGCCGGACTTCTGTTTGCCAGGCAATCTGGTTAGCATGAGCCTCCTCAAGGATCCGCTTACTCTGGCCCCCGTGTCACTTCAGGGAATTTCATGACGCCAAGACGCTCTCGGTTATCTCAACCCGCCTACCTGTTACTGCTGCTGGCTTGCCTGGCGTCGGCGGTCACGCAGGCGGCCACCACCCAACTTCATCGGCCCAAGGTGGCCCTGGTGCTCAGCGGCGGGGGCGCCAAGGGGGCAGCCCACATAGGGGTACTCAAGGTGCTGGAGAGGGAGCACATCCCGGTGGATATCGTCATCGGCACCAGCATGGGCTCCTATGTGGCGGGCATGTATGCCCTGGGGCTGTCGGCCGACGAGGTGCAGCGCCTGACCCTGGGGCTGGACTGGAATCAGGGCTACAACGACGGGGTCAGCCGGGATCTGTTGCCCCTGCGGCGCAAGCAGCAGCAGGACAGCTTTCAGCTGCAGACCGACCTGGGGGTGAGCGATGGCCAGGTGAAGCTGCCGGAGGGCCTGTTCCAGGGCCAGGGCATGGCGGTGCTGCTGCGGGAGGCCAGTGGCAATCTGCCGTCCCTCAAGAGCTTCGATGACCTGCCCATTCCCTATCGGGCCGTGGCCACGGATCTGGAGACCATCCAGCCCGTGGTGCTGGATCACGGCAACCTGGCTCTGGCCATGCAGGCCTCCATGTCGATCCCGGCGGCCCTGAAGCCGGTGGAGATCGATGGCCGCCTGTTGGGGGACGGGGGGATAGTCAACAACATGCCGGTGGATCTGGCTCTGGCCATGGGGGCGGATCGCGTCATCGCGGTGGACATCTCGGATTCACTGCAGGGAAGGGAACAGCTCAACAGCGCCCTGGACATGGTCAACCAGCTGGTGATCCACCTGACCGGGGAGGGAACCCAGCGCCAGATCAACCTGATGCGGCCTCAGGATGTGCTGATCCGTCCCAAGGTGGCCAGCTTCAATGTGGCGGACTTCGCCAAGATGGCGGACATAGTGCCCCTGGGGGAGCTCGCCACCCTGGCGCAGCTCAACCAGCTTAACGATCTGCGTCTGTCGGATGCCGACTGGCGGGCCTATCAGCTGACCAAGCTGAGCCGGCGGGCCCAGTACACCCGTCAGCCCGGGGTCTATGTGGACAGGATCCAGCTCATCAACCACTCGCGGCTCAGCGATACTGTGCTCACCAACCTGCTGCAGGTCACCCCGGGTCAGCTACAGACCAATGCGGAGCTGGAGGCGGGGGTGGATCGCATCAACGCCCTGGGCACCTTCGAGCGGGTCACCTACCGCCTGGAGCAGCAGCAGGACGAGAATGTGCTGGTGGTGGAGGCCCAGGAGAAACGCTGGGGACCTGGCTATGTGGACTTCTCCCTGGGGGTGGAAGAGGATTACAGCTCCCGCTCCCAATACAGTTTGGGCCTCTCCTACACCCTGACCAACCTCAATGAGCTGGGGGCCGAGTGGCGCAACGAGCTGCAGGGCGGCAACGACAAGCGGGTGCAGACCGAGTTGTATGCGCCGCTGGACAGCCATCAGCGCTTCTTTACCCGCCTGGTGGGCAGCTATCAGAACGAGACCCGGGCCTACTATCTGAGCAATCTGCCCGAGTATCAGTCCCTGGGGCTGAGCTACATGAACCTGGAAGATACCAGCTGGCAGGGGCAGCTGGAGCTGGGCTGGAACCCGGCGCCCTGGGCCCAGGTGGCCCTCGGGGGACGGGCCACCCACTCTCGGCTACAGTTTCAGGGGGCGGATGATCATGGGCGGGTGACCAGCTGGGGCTACTATGGTCGCTGGGAGCACGACACCCTGGACAACGCCTTCTTCCCGCGGCGCGGCTGGCAGTGGCAGAGCGAGGTCGCCTACTACCGGCCGGACGGTGATGCCGGCCTGGTGGGGGATGCGGACTGGGGGCTCAGCTCCAGCCTGGATGTGACCCACCCCTGGGCCTGGGACCGCCACAGCCTGATCGGGCGCTTCACCTGGGGGGGCACCACGGTGAACAGCCTCAATCCCTTCTTCATGCAGGATCTGGGGGGCCTGTTCAACCTCTCCGGCCTGCAGCGCTATGAGCTCAACGGGCGCTACAAGCTGTTTGGCGGGCTTATCTATCACTATCGGCTGCTGGACAACGATCTGGGCGCCATCAAGCTACCCATCTACCTGGGCGGCTCCCTGGAGCGCGGTGGGATCTGGAACGATCGCCACGATATCAACTGGGGCAGTGGCGTCCTGGGGGGCAGCCTGTTTGTGGCGGCGGATACCTTCCTGGGCCCCGTCTACCTGGCCTATGGCCGGACCGATGACGGGGAGGACAGCGTCTATCTGTTCATCGGGAATGCCCTCAGCCATGACTGAGGCACGAATTTTAAATTCAGGGGTAAACCCGATATAGTTACGCCAGCCCGGCGGGCCTTGCCCCCTATCACGGATGAGGGTCTTGCGTGACCCGAGAAGATGAGGAATCGAATGTGCTAGAGAACTACCGTAAACATGTGGCCGAACGGGCCGCCGAAGGTGTGGTCCCCTTGCCCCTGAGTGCCGAATGGATGGCGGGCCTGGTGGAATTGCTGAAGGCGCCGCCGGCCGGTGAAGAAGCGGCCCTGCTGGCGCTGTTGTCCGACCGGGTGCCGCCAGGGGTGGACGAGGCCGCCTACGTCAAGGCTGGCTTCCTGGCCGCCGTGGCCAAGGGCGAGGCCCGCTCCCCCATCCTCAGCGCCGAGCAGGCCACCGAGCTGCTGGGCACCATGCAGGGCGGCTACAACATAGCCCCCCTCATCGAACTGCTGGATGACGCCAGCCTGGCTCCCCTGGCGGCTAAGGCCCTGTCCCACACCCTGCTGCTGTTTGATGCCTTCCACGACGTGGCCGCCAAGATGCAGGCCGGCAATGCCTATGCTCGCCAGGTGATGACCTCCTGGGCCGAGGCCGAGTGGTTCCTCTCCCGGCCCAAGCTGGCCGACAAGCTGACCCTCACCGTGTTCAAGGTGCCGGGCGAAACCAACACCGATGACCTGTCGCCGGCTCAGGACGCCTGGTCCCGCCCGGACATCCCCCTGCATGCCAAGGCCATGCTGAAGAACGCCCGCCCCGGTATCGAGCCGGATGAAGAGGGGGCGGTGGGCCCCATCAAGACCATCGACACCCTGAAGGCCAAGGGCTTCCCCCTGGTGTACGTGGGTGACGTGGTGGGCACCGGCTCCTCCCGCAAGTCCGCCACCAACTCAGTGCTCTGGTTCATGGGGGACGACATTCCCCACGTGCCCAACAAGCGGGCCGGCGGCGTCTGCCTGGGTGGCAAGATAGCCCCCATCTTCTTCAACACCATGGAGGATGCCGGCGCCCTGCCCATCGAGCTGGACGTCTCCGCCCTCAACATGGGGGATGTCATCGATCTCTATCCCTATGAGGGCAAGGTGACCCGTCACGGCAGCGACGAGGTGCTCTCCACCTTCTCCCTGAAGACAGAGGTGTTGCTGGACGAGGTGCGGGCCGGTGGCCGGATCCCGCTCATCATAGGGCGCGGTCTCACCGACAAGGCCCGGGAGACCCTGGGGCTGAACCATTCCGACGTCTTCAAGCGGCCCAAGCCGGTGGCCGACAGCGGCAAGGGCTTCAGCCTGGCCCAGAAGCTGGTGGGCAAGGCCTGCGGCGTGGCGGGCGTGCGGCCCGGCACCTACTGCGAGCCCAAGATGACCACCGTCGGCTCCCAGGACACCACGGGTCCCATGACCCGGGACGAACTCAAGGATCTGGCCTGCCTGGGCTTCTCCGCCGATCTGGTGATGCAGTCCTTCTGCCACACCGCGGCCTATCCCAAGCCGGTGGACGTGACCACTCACCACACCCTGCCGGACTTCATCATGAACCGGGGCGGTGTCTCCCTGCGCCCGGGGGACGGCGTGATCCACAGCTGGCTCAACCGCATGCTGCTGCCGGATACCGTGGGCACCGGCGGTGACTCCCACACCCGTTTCCCCATCGGCATCTCCTTCCCGGCGGGCTCCGGCCTGGTGGCCTTTGCCGCCGCCACCGGCGTCATGCCGCTGGACATGCCCGAGTCCGTGTTGGTGCGCTTCAAGGGCCAGCTGCAGCCGGGCATCACCCTGCGGGATCTGGTGCATGCCATTCCCTACCAGGCCATTCAGATGGGCCTGCTGACCGTGGAGAAGGCGGGCAAGAAGAACATCTTCTCCGGCCGCATCCTGGAGATCGAAGGCTTGCCTCAGCTGAAGGTGGAACAGGCGTTCGAGCTGGCGGATGCCAGTGCCGAACGCTCCGCCGCCGGCTGTACCATCAAGCTGGATAAGGAACCCATCATCGAGTTCCTCAACTCCAACATCGTCATGTTGAAGTGGATGCTGGCCGAAGGCTATGGCGACGTGCGCACCATTGAGCGCCGTATCCAGGGGATGGAAGCCTGGCTGGCCAAACCGGAGCTGATGGAGGCCGATGCCGACGCCGAGTATGCGGCGGTCATCGAGATCGATCTGGACAGCATAAAAGAGCCCATCCTGTGTGCCCCCAACGATCCGGACGATGCCCGTCTGCTGAGCGCCGTGGCCGGCGACCAGATCGACGAGGTGTTTATCGGCTCCTGCATGACCAACATAGGTCACTTCCGCGCCGCCGGTAAGCTGCTCAACCAGTTCAGCGGCCAGCTGGCGACCCGCCTGTGGATAGCGCCGCCCACCAAGATGGACCGGGATCAGCTCACCGAGGAGGGTTACTACGGCATCTTCGGCCGGGTCGGGGCCCGCATCGAGATCCCCGGCTGCTCCCTGTGCATGGGGAACCAGGCCCGGGTCGCCGACGGCGCGAGCGTGGTGTCCACCTCCACCCGCAACTTCCCCAACCGGCTGGGCAAGGGGGCCAACGTCTACCTGGCCTCGGCGGAGCTGGCGGCGGTGGCGGCCATCCTGGGCAAGATCCCCAGCGTGCCCGAGTACCTGCAGTATGCGGCCAAGCTGGATGCCACGGCGGCGGACACCTATCGCTATCTCAACTTCAACGAGATCGGCAGCTATGTGCAGAAGGCCGAGGCGGTGATCTTTAGCCAGCCGGCCTGATGAACATAGGTCCGGGATTGGACCCAGTAACCCCATAAAAAGCCTCGTTATGAGGCTTTTTTTTTGCCTAGTGCCGGGAGGGGGCCTGGAGTTGCACCGCCATGACCATTAAGTGCGCAGTTTGCACCGATTTGGCGGTTATCTTTGGGGCCTGCCGGGATGAGGGGCGGTGGCTCGGCGGGGGTGGGGGCCGGATCAGGGGCGCCAGGGGGATCGGCGACCCACTGACGGGTTGGCATGACTCTTGATTAAAACCTAGCGGCGAAACTTTATGACCGTCTAGCAGGAGAGTTCAGGATGAAATTGATTACCGCCATTATCAAGCCGTTCAAGTTGGACGATGTGCGCCAAGCCATCTCCAGCCTGGGGGTCGAAGGATTGACCGTCTCAGAAGTAAAAGGCTTTGGTCGCCAGAAGGGTCACACCGAACTGTACCGGGGTGCCGAATACCAGGTGGATTTTCTGCCCAAGGTGAAGCTGGAAATCGCCACCGCCGCCGAGAACGTCGAGAACGTCATCGAAGCCATCTGCAAGGCCGCCTATACCGGCAAGATCGGTGACGGCAAGATCTTCGTCTATGACTTGTCCCACGCCGTGCGGATCCGTACCGGCGAGCTGGACACGGAAGCGCTTTAAGATAATCAGGGAGATATAACATGGAAGAATTAACCACCACAGTTGGCGAGCTACGCTTCGCCCTCGATACCTTCTATTTCCTCATCACAGGTGCCCTGGTGATGTGGATGGCAGCCGGTTTCGCCATGCTGGAAGCCGGTCTGGTGCGGGCCAAGAACACCACCGAAATCCTGACCAAGAACATACTGCTGTACGCCATCGCCTGTACCCTGTACCTGTTCATCGGCTACCACATCATGTATGTGGATAACCCCGAAGGGGGTTGGCTGCCCACCCTGGGCACCCTGATCGGTACCCAGGCGGCCGATGCCAGCCACTCCTTGGAATCTGACTTCTTCTTCCAGGTGGTGTTTGTCGCCACCGCCATGTCCATCGTCTCCGGTGCCGTGGCCGAGCGGATGAAGCTGTGGGTTTTCCTGCTGTTCTCCGTGGTGATGACCGGCGTCATCTATCCGGTAGAAGGTTTCTGGACCTGGGGTGGTGGCTTCCTGAGCGCCGCTGGCTTCTCTGACTTCGCCGGCTCCGGCATAGTCCACATGGCCGGCGCCGCCGCCGCCCTGGCCGGTGTGCTGCTGCTGGGTGCCCGTCGTGGCAAGTATGGCAAGAACGGTGAAATCTACCCGATCCCCGGTTCCAACATGCCTCTGGCGACCCTGGGGACCTTCATCCTGTGGATGGGCTGGTTCGGTTTCAACGGCGGTTCCCAGCTGATGGTGTCTGATGCCGAAAACGCCATTGCCGTGGGCCAGGTGTTCCTGAACACCAATGCCGCCGCCTGTGCCGGCTGTCTGGCCGCCCTGATCGTCACCAAGCTGACCTGGGGCAAGGCCGACCTGACCATGGTGCTGAACGGTGCCCTGGCCGGTCTGGTGGCCATCACCGCCGACCCGCTGCATCCGAGCCCCATGCTGGCCGTGCTGATCGGTGCCCTGGCCGGTGTGCTGGTGGTCTATGCCATCGTGGCCATCGACAAGGTGCGGATCGATGATCCGGTAGGCGCCATCTCAGTCCACGGTGTCTGTGGTTTCTTCGGTGTCATGGCCGTGCCGTTCAGCAATGGCGACGCTACCTTCGGCAGCCAGCTGCTGGGTGCTGCCGTGATCTTCGGCTGGGTATTCGCCGCCTCCTTGCTGGTCTGGGGTGTACTCAAGGCCACCATGGGTCTGCGTGTCTCCGAGGAAGAAGAGATCACCGGGATGGACATCCACGACTGCGGTGTGGATGCCTACCCCGAGTTCGTCAGCGTCAAGTCCTCCATCTAACGCACAGCCCTCCGGCTGTCATGAGCCCCGCCATTTGGCGGGGCTTTTTTGTTGGGCCGGCGGCCGGCTCAGGGTAGACTCGAGGCTGGTCAGGAGGTGTGCCATGGAATACGAATTTATCCGGGATACCCAGGGACGGCTGAAGGCCAAGGTGGCCATGGGGCAGGAGGTGTTTGGCCGTTGGCTGAGCGAGGAGCTGGGGGCGGATCTGCCTCGTCTGGAAGCCTTGCTGGCGGATATAGCGGCGCTGGAGGCGGGTGAGAAGGAGCAGGTGAGCCATTACGGCCAGGCCTTCAGCCTGCACCTGGAAAGCGAGGAGGTGGAGCTGGTGGACAACGCCCTGCGCTTCGAGTTTGACGAAGAACTGGAGCCCGACCTCAGCTACTACGACGAGGAGTCCCTGGGGGGCTGTGGTCTGGTGGACTTTGCCCTGCTGCTGCGGGCCTGGCAGCAGTTTGTCGCGGAAGGCTGAGCCCACATTTGGTGCGTTACTCAGGGCGATGCGCACCATTGCGTGGCGTCTGGTGGTCACTGTCACGGCATGAGGGGGCAAACGACGCCATTTACCGGATATTGCATAGCTGGCACAGACATTGAATCTGTCTGGGAAACATCACTCCTTCTGCAAGAGGCACGCCCATGAAACTGATCAGCGCTATCATCAAACCGTTCAAGCTGGACGATGTCCGTGAGGCCGTATCGGCCCTGGGCATCGACGGTATGACTGTCTCCGAGGTCAAGGGCTTTGGCCGGCAAAAAGGGCATACCGAGCTGTATCGTGGCGCCGAGTATCAGGTGGATTTCCTGCCCAAGGTGAAGCTGGAGATCGCTACCCAGGATGACAACGTGGAGCCGGTCATCGAAGCCATCAGCAAGGCGGCCTATACCGGCAAGATTGGTGACGGCAAGATTTTCGTGTTCGATTTGGCCCATGTCATCCGCATCCGTACCGGTGAAGTGGACGACGAAGCGCTCTAATCCAGATATCTGTCGAGTAAGCATCCTGTTATCCCGGCTTAGGCCGGGATTTTTTATCTGGGGTCAAGGCCGGCCCGCATTGGGCTTGCAAGCGCAGCCGGCCCATGGAATAACCTAGACCAACGCATTTAGAGGAGAGCCAGTATGACGCCGCAAGCCGGTATTTGTGCCGAACCCAACCTGCATGGGTACTATCTGATGTTCAATGTGGCGGCCGGTCACGAGGACGAGGTGCGCCACCAGCTGGCGGGCTTCCCAGCCCTGTGTCACCAGGTGGCGGAGGAGTTTGCCGAGGCGGCCTTCACTGGCCTGGTGGCCATCGGTGAGGCAGCCTGGGCTCGCCTCTACCCCGGCGAGCGGCCGGCCGAGCTGGCGCCGTTTCCCACCCCGGGCGCCGGCGAGCGCCAGGCGGTGGCCACCCCCTTCGATCTGTTTGTCCAGCTGCGGGGCGATCGGGTGGACGTGCTGCACCTGGCTGCCCAACGGCTGATGGCCAAGCTGGGCGGCCACCTGATGCTGGCCGAGGAGGTGATGGGCTTTCGCAATCAGGACTGCCGGGATCTCACCGGTTTCGTGGATGGTACCGAGAACCCCCAGGGCGAGCACAGAGCCGAGGTGGCGCTGGTGGCGGAGGGGCCATTTGCCGGCGGCAGCTATCTGCATGTGCAGCGGTTTACCCACAACCTGGCCGGTTGGCAGCGTCTCTCCCTCAAGGAACAGGAGGACACCATAGGCCGCACCAAGCAGGACAATGTCGAGTACGCCTCGGCGGACAAGCCCCTCACCGCCCACGTCAAACGCACCAATCTCAAGGATGGTCATGGCAAGACCAAGGAGATACTGCGCCAGTCCATGCCCTGGGCGACCCTGGAGCGGCAGGGGCTCTATTTTATCTCCTGTTGTGCCACGTCCTGCCACTTCAGCGACATGCTGCGCAGCATGTATGAGGGGGATGGTCAGGGGCACTGTGACCACCTGCTGCGCTTCACTCACGCCGACACAGGCGCCGCCTTCTTCGCCCCGTCTGAGACTTTTTTGAGCCAAGAAGGGCTCTGAGCCGGCCAAATGCAAAAGCCCCCGCAATGCGGGTAATGCTGGTCAGTTAAGAAACAGAGATGCTGCCAGAGGCAAGCCATCCCCTCCTGACCTCCCCCTTGGTAAGGGGGAGGAACGATGTTTCCCTCCCCTTGTTCAAGGGGAGGGGGTGAGGTTTGGCTTTTGCCTCAAAAAACCGTGCTGTTGATGCAGTTAAGGCGCCAACGGCGCCTTCACTGATGAGCATTAGCCCGTCGCGGGGCCTTTTTCTGCTACGTCGTCAGTCCTAACCCGTCTGCTCGAACAGTTCGAGCACAGAGTCATACAACTCGTCGAGGTCGGTCTCGGCGGTGGGGGTGATGAAGATGGTGTCATCCCCGGCGATGGTGCCCAGGATCCCCTCTGCCTTGCCAAGTGAGTCCAGCATGCGGGCGATCAGCTGGGCGGCACCGGGACTGGTGTGGATCACCAGCAGGAGGCCGTTGTGGTCCACGTCCAGCACCAGGTTCTTCAGCGGGGTGGCGATGGTCGGCACCCCCAGTTCCACCGGCAGGCAGTAAACCATCTCCATCTTGGCATTGCGGGTACGCACGGCGCCAAACCGGCTGAGCATGCGGGAGACCTTGGACTGGTTGATGTTCTCGTAACCCATTTCGTTCAGGGCCGAGACGATCTCGGCCTGAGAGCCGAAACGCTCCTCACGGAGCAGCGCCTTGAAGGCTTTGATTAGCTGTTCTTGTCGTTCGCCTGGCTTCATGACCAATTAATCTGTTGTTTTTCCAGGATCTAATTTTGCAACTCTATGCTATTTTTTGCAAGGAGCAGCGGAATGTTCTGCATATCCATGCAAAAAAACTTGCATTGACTCACGTCGTCACTAGAATCGGCGCAAATAACGCCAGCGGAGTGAAAAACGGCAGATGAGCATAGAGTTGAAAGGGGTCTCCAAGTCTTGGTTCAAGCAGACCATCCTCAGCGAGATCAGCTTTCGCTGCGAGGCCGGGGAGACCCTGGTGCTGCTGGGCCCCAGCGGGGCCGGCAAGAGCTCCCTGCTCCGCCTGATGAACCTGCTGGATATCCCGGACTGCGGTGAGCTGCAGATCGCCGGTCAGCAGTTTCGCTTCCCCTGCGATCCCCTGTCCCGGGAGTTTGAGCGCCAGACCCGGGCCCTGCGTACCCAGGTGGGCATGGTATTCCAGCAGTATCACCTGTGGCCGCACCTGAGCGTGCTGCAGAACCTGCTGGAGGCCCCTATCAAGGTGCTGGGCATGAACCGGACCGAGGCTCGCGACAAGGCCATGTACCTGCTCACCCAGCTCAAGCTGGCGGACAAGGCTCAGGCCTGGCCGGCCAGCCTGTCTGGTGGTCAGCAACAGCGGGTGGCCATCGCCCGTGCCCTGATGATGGATCCCTGCGTGCTCTTGTTCGATGAGCCCACGGCGGCGCTGGATCCGGAGATCACCAAGGAGGTGGCGGACATCATCTGCAAGCTGGCGGCCACCGGCATCACCCAGGTGGTGGTGACCCATGAGGTGGAGTTCGCCCGCCGTATCGCCAGCCAGCTCATCTATCTGGAGCGTGGCCAGATAGTGGAGCAGGGCCCCGCCAGTCACTTTGCTCAGCCGCAGACCCAGCGGTTTGCCGATTACCTCAACCATTGATAACCAGGAAGGTGTGACATGAAAAAATCCATTCTTGCCTTGGCAGCCCTGACCCTGCTGGCCGGCCAGGCCATGGCCCAGGAGGTGAAGTTTGCCACCGAGGCGACTTACCCGCCGTTCGAGTACATGGACAGCAACAACGAGTTCCAGGGCTTCGACATGGATCTGGCCCGGGCCATCTGTGCCGAGGCCAAGCTGACCTGCAGCTTCCACAACCAGGCCTTCGACAGCCTGATCCCCAGCCTGAAGTTCCGCCGCTTCGATGCCGCCATCGCCGCCATGGATGTGACGCCGGAGCGGGCCAAGCAGGTGGACTTCTCTGATATCTATTACGAAAACTCCGCGGTCTTCGTCATCGCCGAAGGCAAGTTTGCCAAGGCACAAGAGCTGGCCGGCAAGAATGTCGGCGTGCAGAACGGCACCTCTCACCAGACCTACCTGCAGGAGCAGCTCAAGGACCAAGGTGTGGTGGCCGTGCCCTATGCCAGCTATCAGAACGCCTTGCTGGATCTGACCAGCGGCCGGGTGGAAGCCGTGTTTGCCGATACCGCAGTGGCGGCCGAGTGGCTGAAGGAACATCCGGGTTACCAGATGCTGGGCAAGCCGGTCACCGATGCCAAGTACTTCGGTGCCGGCTTCGCCATCGCGGTGAACAAGGGCAACCAGGCGTTGCTGGATAGCCTGAATCAGGGGCTGGCGGCCATCAAGGCCAATGGGACCTATCAGCAGATCTTCGACCGTTACTTTGCCAAGTAAGCCATGATGCGACTGTTACTCGATGCGGCCCTGATGACGGTGGGGCTGGCCCTGGTATCCCTGGTGGCGGGCCTGGTGCTGGCGTTGCTGCTGAGCGCCGCAGAGCTGAGCCGTTACCGGCTGCTGCGCTGGCCCGTGGTGGGGCTGACCACCCTGGTGCGGGGGCTGCCGGAGATACTGGTGGTGCTGTTTATCTATTTTGGCTCCAGCCAGGTGTTGTTCTACCTGACGGGTGACTACGTCGAGTTCAGTCCCTTCTGGTGTGGCGTGGTGGCCCTGGCCCTGCTGTTCGCGTCATACGGCACCCAGACCCTGCGGGCCGCCCTCAATGCCGTGCCCCTCGGGCAGTGGCAGGCGGCCCAGGCCCTGGGACTGCCGGGGCGCCACACCTTCCTGCGCATCGTGTTGCCCCAGGCCTGGCGCCATGCCATCCCCGGCCTGGGCAACCAGTGGCTGGTGCTGCTCAAGGACACGGCCCTGGTCTCCCTCATCGGGGTCAACGAGCTGATGCGCCAAGCTCAGATGAACTCGGCCTCCAGTTATGAGCCCTTCACCTGGTACGCCCTGGCGGCGGCCATCTATCTGTTGATCACCCTGGTAAGCGGCTGGTGGCTTAAACGCGCCCAGCAGCATGCTCATCGCTACGGAGGCTAGGCCATGCCCTATCTGGCTGAATTGTTGACCGGGCTGGCCACGACCCTGGAGCTGACCATCATGAGTCTGCTGCTGGGGGGCCTGCTGGCCCTGCTGCTGACCTGGGTGCTGGAACAGAAGATCCCCGTGCTGCGCCAACTGACGGAGGTGTATCTGTTGCTGTTTACCGGTACGCCGCTGCTGGTGCAGATCTTCCTGATCTACTATGGGCCGGCCCAGTTTGACTGGCTCAAGCACAGCTGGCTGTGGCCCTGGCTGAAACAGCCCTGGTTCTGCGCCGTGCTGGCCCTGGGGTTCAACACCGCCGCCTACTCCACCCGTCTGTTCAAGGGGGCGCTGGATGCGGTGCCCAGCGGCGAGGTGCTGGCCTGCAAGGCCTTGGGCATGACCGCCTGGCAGACGCTGTCGGTGAAGCTGCGCCAGGCCTTGCGCCGTGCCGTACCCGGCTATTCCAACGAGGTGATACTGGTGCTCAAGGGCAGCTCCCTGGCCAGCACCATCACCATCATGGATGTGATGGGCATAGCCCAGCGGCTGCAGGGCCAGACCTACGATACCCTGGGGGTGTTTGGCATGGCCGGTCTCATCTACCTGGTGTTCAACGGGGCGCTGACCCTGTTGTTCCGCCTGTTGGAGAAGCGGGTGCTGGCCTTTCAGTTGGGCCGTTGATCCTCAAATGGCGCCTTGCTGGGGCGGGCGCCACCCTGGTGTTCTGTTAAAAAGCCGTTAATAAAATCAGTGTTTTGTTGCTCACAAAAACGGCTTCCCTCCCTGTCTGGTACTGGCAATTTCATCTAAGGTGGACTCAGAAGCACAGACCCTATCAGCGTGAACAGATATGGAGCCCACTATGAAAGTTGCCGTTCTCGGTGCTGCCGGTGGTATAGGCCAGTCACTCTCCCTGTTGTTCAAAGCCCAGTTGCCCGCCCACTTCGAGCTTGCCCTGTATGATCTGTCGCCGGTGACGCCGGGGATTGCCGTGGATCTCAGTCATATCCCGACCCGGCTGAAGATCGCCGGCTTCTGCGGGGATGATCCCTCCGCCGCCCTGGCCGGCGCGGATATCGTCATGATCCCCGCCGGGGTGGCCCGTAAGCCCGGCATGGATCGCTCCGATCTGTTCAACTTCAATGCCACCGTGATCCAAAAGCTCATCGGTTACTGCGCCAAGGTCTGCCCGAACGCCTGCATCGGCATCATCACCAACCCGGTGAATACCACTGTGCCCATCGCCGCCGAGGTGCTGAAGCAGGCCGGGGTGTACGACAGGCGCAAGCTGTTTGGCATCACCACCCTGGACGTGATCCGCGCCGAGACCTTCGTGGCCCAAGCCCGTGGCCTGGAGCCCAGCCGGGTGCGGGTGCCGGTCATCGGCGGCCATAGCGGCACCACCATACTGCCCTTGCTCTCCCAGGTGGCCGGTTGTCAGTTCAGTGACGATGAGGCCAGCGTCATCACGGAGCACGTACAAAACGCCGGTACCGAGGTGGTGCACGCCAAGGCCGGCGGCGGCTCGGCAACCCTCTCCATGGCCATGGCGGGCTACCGTTTCACCCAGGCGCTGGTACGGGCGATGGAAGGCGAGCCCAACGTGGTGGAATATGCCTACGTGGAGGGCAACACCGACTACGCACGCTTCTTTGCCCAAGGGGTGCGCCTGGGGCCCAACGGTATCGAGGAGTGGCTGGATATTGGCCCGTTGAGCGCGCTGGAGCGTCAGGAGCTGGACAACATGCTGCCCTCCTTGCGCGATGACATCGCCCTGGGGGAACAGTTTGCCAGGGAGCATTGAGCCTGGATCCGCTTGCCGGGGGCCTTGGCCCCCTTTTTTATGCCTGCAACGACCTTTCTTTATGGGAGGGTAGGCCTCAAGATAGCCGCCGGGACGCCGATAGACAGTCATACAGGAGGAGTCCATGAAGCGAACTAGCCTATGGCTGAGTGGCCTGTTGGCCTGCGGCACCCTGCAGGCGGCCGATCTGGCGCCCACCCAGGATATCTTTGCCGGGTTGGATGTGCCGACCCAGGACGCCGCGCAGCCGGTGGCGGCCAGCGGTGCCGTGCCTGCCGTCAAGCCCGTCGAACCCATAGAGCCTGGCGAGTCGGATGGTACCTTACCGGCGCCGCCGGCACCGCCGGTCTCCAGCGCTGCCGATACCGGCGAGGATGACAGCGATGGCAATATGCAGGCGGTACAGCTGTACGATCCCGAGGAGCTGATCGACTGGATCAACCACAATACCCACCTGCAGCGGGTCAAGGCCGACGATTGCCAGCTGGTGCAGGATATCGAGGCGCGGGCCAAGGTGATGATGCTGCCGCCCTACCAGTTTCTGTGGGGGGACATGCTGGCCTGGGGCGTCTGTGTGCCCAAGAACGCCGAGCAGGGGGTGGATTTCATGTGGCAGGCGGCCAGGCAGGGGCTGCCGGCAGCTCTGGAACAGCTGGGCCGCTACTATGCCAAGGGCACCTTTGTGCAGAAGGATCCGCGCCAGGCGGCGCTCTTGATGCGGGAGGCGGCGAGCCTGGGCTTCGTCAAGGCGCAGATCGCCTGGGTGCGCATGCTGGTCAACGGTCTGGGCAGCCCGCTGGATTACGAGGAGGCCTATCGCTGGCTGCACCATGCGGTGATCGGTGACGCCAAGCAGCATGCCGAGGCATCCCGGCTGTTGGCCCAGCTGGCCAAGCAGATGCCCGCCAACGTGGTGCGGCGGGCCAAGGAGTACCGTTAGGCGTCAGCGTTCTGGGGGGGCAGGTCGCTGATGCGCGCCTGCTTCACCATGTTGTTTTCCACCGCCAATATCTCGATCAGACGCTGATCCAGCTCTATCTTGTCGCCAGGCTTGGGCAGCTCTTGCAGATACTCCAGGATCAGGCCATTGAGGGTGACCGCCCCCTCCATGCTCAGCTCCCAGCCCAGCTCCTTGGCCAACTCCCGCAGGTGAATGCTGCCGTCCACCAGATAACCGCCTTCGGGCAGGGCCTGGATCTCCTCGCTGAGGCTGGGGGCCAGGCTGGTGGTGAAGTCCCCCACTATCTCCTCCAGTATGTCATCCAGGGTGGTGAGACCGCGGATATCGCCGTATTCGTCCACCACCAGGCCGATGCGCTCCTTGTTGCGCTGGAACTTGACCAGCTGCACGCTCAGCGCCGTGCCCTCGGGGATGTAGTACACCTCCCGCACGGTACGCAGCACTTCAACCTTGTTGAACTGATCCTTGGCCAGCAGGCGCAGCGCCTCCCGGGCATGGACGAAGCCCACGGCATCATCCAGGCTGTCGCGGTAGAGCAGCACCTTGGTGTGGGGCGTGTTGGTGAGCTGGCGCAGTATGGTCTTCCATTCGTCGTTGATGTTGATGGCGTAGATTTCGTTACGCGGCACCATGATCTCCTCCACCGTCACCTTGCTCAGATCCAGGATGCCCAGCAGCATCTCCTGGTTGCGGCGGGGGATCAGGGCGCCGGCCTCGTTCACCACGGTGCGCAGCTCTTCGGTGCTCAGGGTGTCATCTTTGTTTTTCACCTTGATGCCCAGCAGGGCCAGCACGGCTCCCGTCAGGCCGTTCAAGGCCAGGACCAGGGGGTAGAGGAGGAACATGAGTCCCTTGAGAATGATGGAGGCGGGGTAGGCCACCTTCTCCGGGTACATGGCGGCCAGGGTCTTGGGGGTCACCTCGGAGAAGATCAGGATGACGATGGTCAGGCCGGCGGTGGCCAGGGCAATGCCCAGGTCGCCGAACAGCCGGATGGCCAGCACGGTGGCGATGGAGGAGGCGAGGATGTTCACCAGGTTGTTGCCGATGAGGATCAGGCCGATGAGGCGATCCGGCCGGGACAGCAAGGCCTCCACCCGCATGGCCCCCTTGTGCTTGCTTTTCACCAGGTGGCGCAACTTGTAGCGGTTGAGGGACATCATGCCGGTCTCGGAACCGGAGAAGAAGGCAGAAATTACCAGCAACACCACCAGGCTGATCAGCAGGGCATTGGTCGATATAGAGTCCACTTAAGGGATCCTTTAATGGCTAGCAACGAAGGGAATTGGCGCCGTCGTGGGGTCATCAGGCCAGGAGGACCTCGACGATGACACGACTGCCAAAGTAGGCCAGGGTCAGCAGGGTGCTGCCCAGCAGGCTGAAGACAATCAGGGTCTTGCCTCGCCAGCCCTGGTAGTGATGCCCCCACAACAGGATGACATAGAGGCACCAGGCCACCATGCTCAACCCGGCTTTCATGCTGGCGAGGGCGGAGTAGGGGTCGGTGAGAAACAGCCAGCCGCTGCCGATGGAGAGGGTCAGCAGCGCTATGCCCAGCCCGATGAGCTGCATCACCTTGTGTTCCAGGGTCAGCAAGGGCGGCAGGCCGGGCAGGGCCACCCGCTTGCGCTGCTTCAGGTGATGATCCAGATAGGCCAGCAGCAGGGTGAACAGGCTGGCGATGATCAGCACCGCATAGCTGGAGAGGGCCAGGGCGATATGCAACAGCACCAGGGGATGGCGCTCCAGGTGGATGACATATTGGCCGGGGATCAGGTAGTTCACCAGCAGCAGCAAGATGGCAAAGCCATAGGCCACCGGCAGCAGTATCCAGCCGTTGAGCCGGCGACACAGCAGGGTCAGCAGCAGGCAGACCAGCCAGGAGACCGCCGAGGCCACCTTGATGAGGCCCAGATCCTGGCCCGTATCCAGGGCGGTGATCTCATTGAACAGCAGCAGCAGATGCAGCCCCAGGGCGCCCGCCACCAGGGTCCACAGCGGCCAGTGGCCACCTTGTCGCTCGGTCAACAGCTGCTGCAAGGCCGCCAGGGTGGCCAGCAGGTAAAGGGCGATGACGAGTATCGACAGGACAATCATTTCGTAATTACTTGAATTTTAGGAGTTTAAATTCAGCCGGGCCTTAGTATATCTGGCTAGGCAGTCCCTCGCCAGCGACGCCTTAAGATCTTGGGGTGGTTTGCGTTATAATCTCCGGCCATTACGCCATCAGTTTAGGAATGCGGCATGTTTGAGAATCTCACCGAGCGTCTTTCCCAGACGCTGCGCAACGTGACCGGTCGGGGCCGCCTGACCGAGGAGAATATCAAGGATACCCTGCGGGAAGTGCGCATGGCCCTGCTGGAGGCGGATGTGGCCCTGCCGGTGGTCAAGGAGTTCGTCGCCCGGGTCAAGGAGCGGGCGGTGGGCCAGGAGGTCAGCAAGAGTCTGAGTCCCGGTCAGGCCTTCATCAAGATAGTGCAGTCAGAGCTGGTGAGCGTCATGGGGGAGGCCAACGAGAGCCTCAACCTGGCCACCCAGCCGCCGGCCATCATCTTGATGGCGGGCCTGCAGGGGGCGGGTAAGACCACCTCGGTGGCCAAGCTGGCCCGCTTCCTCAAGGAGCGGCACAAGAAGAAGGTGCTGGTGGTCAGTGCCGACGTCTATCGTCCGGCGGCCATCAAGCAGCTGGAACGGCTGGCCGAGGAGATCGGCGTCAGCTTCTTCCCCAGCCAGAGTGACCAGGCCCCCATCGCCATCGCCCAGGGCGCCATCGAGCATGCCCGCAAGCAGTTCTACGACGTGCTGCTCATCGACACCGCCGGTCGCCTGCACGTCGACGGCGAGATGATGGACGAGATCAAGGCGCTGCATCAGGCGGTCAACCCCATCGAAACCCTGTTCGTGGTGGACGCCATGACGGGTCAGGATGCGGCCAACACGGCCCGGGCCTTCAACGAAGCCCTGCCGCTGACCGGGGTGATCCTCACCAAGACCGACGGTGACGCCCGGGGCGGTGCCGCCCTGTCGGTGCGCCATCTCACCGGCAAGCCCATCAAGTTCCTGGGGATGGGGGAGAAGACCGAGGCCCTGGAGCCCTTCCATCCGGATCGGGTGGCCTCCCGCATCCTGGGCATGGGGGACGTGCTCTCCCTCATCGAGGAGATGGAGCGCAAGGTCGATAAGGAGAAGGCCTCTGCCCTGGCGCAGAAGGTGCAAAAGGGCAAGGGCTTCGACCTGGAAGACTTCCGGGATCAGCTGGCCCAGATGCGCAACATGGGCGGCATGATGGGGCTGCTGGACAAGCTGCCGGGGGTCTCGGGCCTGCCGGAGAACGTCAAGGATCAGATCGATGACAAGCTCACGGTGCGCATGGAGGCCATCATCGGCTCCATGACCCCAGCGGAGCGCCGCCATCCGGATATCATCAAGGGATCCCGCAAGCGCCGCATCGCCCTGGGCTCCGGCGTGCAGGTGCAGGATGTGAACCGCCTGCTCAAGCAGTTCGATCAGATGCAGAAGATGATGAAGAAGATGTCCGGCAAGGGCGGCGTGCGCAAGATGATGAGTAACATGAAGAACATGCTGCCACCGGGGGGCTTCGGCCGCGGTCCGTTCTGAGGTTTACCGCGGAAAGGCCGCCAGTTTGGTTGCATTCCGCGCGGTTCTGAGTAAAATGTCGCGGCTTATTTTAAGCTAGGGTCTGTGTTTTCTGCAGACCCGATTTCATTCAAGTTAAAGAGGACGGTTATGGTAACCATTCGTTTGCAACGTGGTGGCGCAAAGAAGCGTCCCTTCTACCAAGTCGTTGTGGCTGATGGCCGTTTCGCTCGTGATGGTCGTTTCATCGAGCGTGTTGGCTTCTTCAACCCCATGGCTTCTGGTCAAGCCGAGAAGATGAACCTGGATCTGGCTCGTATCGAGCACTGGGTTGGTCAAGGCGCCAGCGTGTCTGATCGCGTCGCTAAGCTGATCAAGGACGCCAAGCAGGCTGCCTAACTTCGAATTTTGTTTGAGGCGTTAAGGTGAGTAACCCGATAGTTGTTGGTCGTCTCGGTGCCGTGTACGGCATCAAAGGTTGGCTGAAAGTCAATTCCTTTACCGACAATGCCGAGAGCATTTTCGAGTACGCCCCCTGGCTGTTGCAGCAAGGTGGGCAGTGGCGTGAAGTCCGGTTGACCGGCTGGAAACGTCACAACAATGGGCTGCTCTGCAAGCTGGAAGGTATCGACCTGCGTGAAGAGGCCCAGGCCCTGGTGGGCGCCGATATCGGCGTGTCGCCGGAACAGCTGCCGTCCCTGCCGGAGGGTGAATACTACTGGCGCGACCTGATTGGTTGCCGAGTGGTCACCACCAAGGGGTATGAGTTGGGTGAAGTGAGCGAGCTCATGGAAACCGGCTCCAACGATGTTCTGGTGGTCCAGGCCAAAGCAAATGATGCGTTTGGTATGAAGGAACGTTTGATCCCGTTCCTGGAAGAGCAGGTCATCAAGCAGATTGACCTGGCTGGCCATACCATTGAAGTTGATTGGGATCCGGGCTTTTAAGCCCCGTAAGTAGCAGTTGGCTGGAGGTTCTATGTGGATTGGGGTGGTTAGCCTCTTCCCGGAAATGTTCCGTGCCATCACCGACTTCGGGGTAACCGGGCGCGCCGTCAAACGGGGTCTGTTGCAGATCCACAGCTGGAATCCACGGGATTTCGCCCAGGACAAGCACCGCACGGTCGATGATCGACCCTACGGTGGTGGCCCTGGCATGCTGATGATGGTGCAGCCATTGCAGGAAGCCATTCGGGCGGCCAAGGCCGCCGCGGGTGGCGAGGCAAGGGTCATCTATCTCTCCCCGCAGGGGCGGCCGCTAACGCAGGCCGGTGTGCGGGAACTGGTGCAGCACCCCAAGCTGATTCTGGTGGCGGGGCGCTACGAAGGTATCGACGAGCGGATCATCCAGACCGAGATCGATGAAGAATGGTCTGTCGGTGATTACGTGTTGAGTGGCGGTGAGTTGCCTGCCATGACCCTGATAGACGCGGTATCGCGTCTGGTACCCGGGGTCTTGGGGGATCAGGCCAGTGCCGAGCAGGACTCCTTTACCGAGGGCCTGCTGGATCATCCCCACTATACCCGACCGGAAGAGATGGCTGGGCTGGCGGTGCCGGAGGTGTTGCTGAGCGGGAACCATGAAGGGATCCGACAGTGGCGTCTGAAACAGGCATTGGGGCGTACCTGGTTGAGAAGGCCGGAACTACTAAACAACCTAGCTCTGACTGACGAGCAAGAGAAGCTTCTTGCCCAGTTTGTTCGCGAGCATAAGTGACGAACAGCAGTAGAGTTTTCAGTTAATCCTAGGTAGGAAGAGACTATGAGCAAAATCATCAAGCAACTCGAGCAAGAACAAATGCGTTCCGACATCCCGGCCTTCGGCCCGGGTGACACCGTGCGTGTACAAGTACGCGTAAAGGAAGGTAACAAGGAGCGTCTGCAGGCGTTCGAAGGCGTGGTTATCGCCAAGCGCAACCGCGGCCTGCACTCTGCATTCACCGTGCGTAAGATCTCCAACGGTGAAGGCGTTGAGCGTGTATTCCAGACCCACAGCCCGCTGATCGCCAGCGTTGAGCTGAAGCGTCGCGGTGATGTGCGTCGTGCCAAGCTGTACTACCTGCGCAACCTGTCTGGTAAGAAGGCACGTATCAAAGAGAAGCTCAACTAATCGACTTCTTTTTGCCAAACAAAAGGCTCGCCAATGGCGAGCCTTTTTTGTACCCGGTGCGTCTCATTCGCTGACGCAGAGTACCGAGTTTTCGCCGCCAAAGGGATTGGCGCAGTAGGCTTCGGCTTCCCAGTCATTGTCGAACCATTCCTGCCCTGCGGCATCCACCAGGCGGAAACGGTATTGAAACTGAGGCTGCTGATCCACCGGCAGCTTGAGGTTCGCTTTGAATACCCCGCTCTTGAGTGGCTTGAGCTCAATGGGCTCCCAGTCGGCGAATTCGCCCAGCAAAAATACCGACACCGCCTCCTTGGCCGCCTCCTTACTGACCTCGAATGTCACCTGGACTTCCGGCTTGCTCTTGAGAAACTTCTTCGTGACAGCCATATCATCTCCTTGATATTCAAAACCCTAGTCTGGGATGGAATGCGTAGCTTCCGCCAAGGATGATAAAACAAAAATGCCGGCGGCGGTCACATTTTAGCCGTCAAGTGGCAAAGATCCGTCCAGTGAACAGGGCGCCGATCAGCCCAGCAAGAAATGGTGGCGCAACAGGGCGTGGGTGAAGCCGGTCTTCAGATAGAAGCCGCGCGGGCGCGTTTGGATCACTTGTCCCTGCCGGCCGATGGCGCTGGTCAGGGCGCGGCCATTGGCGGCCTTGGGCCTCAGCTGCAGCACCTGTCCCTGGCGGGCGCTGATCTGCTCTATGTGGCCCAGGGCGATCTGCTCCATCAACTCCTCCCAGTCCTGCCGCAGCAGGGCTTCCTCTTGCTGGCTGGGGCTCCACAAAAATGGGCTGGCCACCCGGCGCTGGCCCAGTGGCAGGGTACGGCTGGCCTCCACCGGGATCCACAGTACCCGACTGAGCTTGTTGCGGACGCTGCACTCTTCCCAGCGTTGGCCGGCGATGCCCAGCAGGGGCGCGACACAGACGAAGGTGGTTTCCAGCGGGCGACCGGACTCATCGATGGGCAAGGTCTTGAGCTCGATACCCAACTCGGGAAAGTCCTGTTCCGGCTTGCTGCCGGCCGTTGCCCCCAGATGCCACTCCAGCAGCTGGCCCACCCAGCCTTTCTCCCGCTTGAGGTTGTCCGGCAGGCTGACGCCGGCCTGCGCGGCCAGTTCCGCCAGGCTGTGACCGGCCAGGGCGAGGCTGCGTTGGAACAGTTCCTGTTCGCTGCGGGGGGGCGTTGGCTGCATGGCGGTGTCGAGTGATGAATTTATCGTCAGATCATACAGGGGGACGGCGGGGGTGCCTAGTCGTGAATCTTATAAGAAAAGAACTTATTTTTCATGGTCTTAAAATCATGTTCTCGTCAGATGAAGCGGTGGCCTCGCTTGCCGGCGGCTTATCCCGCCACTACCCGCCACCGATGCACAGAGTTATCCACAAAAAGATTGGATAACTGCTGGATCCCCTACTGTTTCGTCACAACGATGAGGTCTACTAGCCAGTCCAGGCTCTATTTCGCCGAAATAATCGCCTGATTGGTGGTTTTGCTCGGATCTTGAGCAGCGTGAGATACCCACATTCCCACGGGATGAAAATGGCCGCCGGGTTCTGGATGACCCGTGAAAAACTAAGTAACCAACTGAATAGTAACAGCTAATAATCTAATTCACCGCTTGACAGCAAGACGGTTCATCCCAGCCGCCTGAATAAGCCCACCGCTATACCGACTTTTGCAGATCCTTATCCACAGCGGGAGTGGCTAACTGGGCAGGATCCGGGATCCGCCGAGCGGATCCGGTGCGAAACAGCCACCCCGCTCACAGGGTGAACTTGTCCGTTTGCTGCTGGGGTCCGAATGTGGAAAAATCGTAACCAAGAAAAAGAGTCTTATTGACAGGTGATTGCGTGATTGATGGCGATGGTTTTCGCCCCAACGTTGGTGTCGTGATCTGCAATCGCAATGGACAGGTGTTATGGGCTCGGCGATTCGGTCAGCATTCTTGGCAGTTCCCCCAAGGGGGAGTCGATGAGGGGGAAACTCCCGAAGAAGCCATGTTTCGCGAGCTGTATGAAGAGATCGGCCTCAGACCCGGTGACGTTACGATTCTGGCGACCAGCCGCAACTGGCTGAAGTACCGTCTGCCAAAGAGATTGATACGTTGGGATAGCTCCCCGGTATGCATAGGGCAGAAACAGAAATGGTTTCTGCTGCGCCTGGAGGAGGGTAAAGAGTCTTGCATCCAGTTCGGCTGCCATGGTCAGCCGGAATTCGATGACTGGCGCTGGGTCAGCTACTGGTATCCGGTGCGTCAGGTGGTCTCCTTCAAGCGTGAGGTCTATCGACGGGTGATGAAGGAGTTCGCCGCCATCGCCATGCCTGTTATCAACAAGAAAGAGCCGCGGCGTCCCCGCGGACGCTAGGCCAGCCGGCACGGGAGGAGACAGGGTGCTAACCGCATTGCGACACATAGTCGAGGGGGTGACTTTGGCCCCGTCACTGCAAGAGGCCATGCACACCCTGGCGGCTCAGACCCGTGAGGTGATGGAGGTGGACTGCTGCTCCATCTACCTCTCCGAGGCGCAGCGGCGACGCTATCGCCTGGCGGCCACCGATGGCCTGACCCCGGAGGCGGCCGGCAAGACGGTGCTGCCGTTTGACGAGGGGCTGGTGGGCCTGGTGGGGCGGCGAGAGGAGCTGATCAACCTGGCCGATGCGCCCTCCCATCCCAGCTTCAAGTACTTGCCCGAGGTGGGGGAGGAGGAGTTTCACTCCTTCCTCGGTGTGCCCATCATGCACCAGCGCCGGGTCTTGGGGGTGCTGGTGGTCCAGCAAAAGGAATCCCGCCAGTTCGACGAGACCGACGAATCCTTCCTGGTGACCCTGGCGGCCCAGTTGGCGGGGCGCATCGCCCATGCCGAGGTCAAGGGCATACTGCTCAATCAGCACCATTGGCGCCGCACCCTCAAGGGGGTGGCGGCCTCTCCCGGGCTGGCCATCGCCAAGGCCTGGGTCTGGCAACCCAAGCTGGAACTGTCCCAGATCAACCTCAAGCACAGCGACGATCCCGAGCTGCAGAGCGAGTTGCTGCAGCAGGCGGTGCTGCAGGTGCAGATGGATCTGGATCGCCTGGCACTGCGGTTTCGCGAGTCGGTGGCCAAGGACTCCGGCGCCATCTTCGAGATTTATCAGCATCTGCTGACCGATCCGGCCTACATGCGGCAGATCGAGCAAGCCATCCACCAAGAAAATTGGAGTGCCGCCTCGGCGGTGCGTCAGGTGACCGAGCGGTTCATCGGCCAGTTCGAGGCCATGAGCGACCCTTACCTGCGGGAGCGGGCGCTGGACCTGCGGGATGTGGCCCAGCGGCTGTTGAGCCGCCTGGCCCACAGCCACCACGAAGAGTACCAGTTTGACGAGCCCGTGGTGCTGATGGCCGAAGAGGTCACCGCCACCCTGTTGGCGGAGATACCCCGGGACCGCCTGGTGGGCATGGTCTCCATGCGCGGGGCCGTGAATTCCCATGCCGCCATCCTGGCCCGCGCCCTGGGCATACCGGCGGTGATGGGGTTGGATCTGCCGCTGACCGAGCTGGATCAGCGCCTGCTGGTGGTGGACGGCAACATAGGCGAGCTGATCATCGAGCCCAACCCGTCGGTGCTAGAGGAGTATCAGCAGCTTATTCGCCAGGCCAAGGCCTTCGATGCCCTGGTGGGGGGGGAGAGTCATCTGCCCTCGGTGACCCGGGACGGGGTGCGCATCTCTGTGCTGCTCAACGCCGGCCTGTCGGTGGATGGGGAGAGCGCCGTGCTGGACATGGCGGATGGTATCGGCCTGTACCGCACCGAGATCCCCTTCATGCTCCATGACAGCTTCCCGTCGGAGCAGGAGCAGACGGCCCGTTATCGCGCCATACTGGCCAATTATCCCAACCGGCCCGTCTGCATGCGCACCCTGGATGTGGGGGGGGACAAGCCCTTGCCCTATCTGCCCATCGTCGAAGACAATCCCTTCCTCGGTTGGCGGGGTATTCGCCTGACCCTGGATCATCCCGAGCTGTTCCTCTCGCAGTTGAAGGCCATGCTGCGGGCCAGCGAGCAGCAGGATAACCTGTCCATCATGCTGCCCATGGTGACCTCGCTCTCCGAGGTGCAGGCCGGCCGGCGCTTGCTGGATCAGGCCTGGCTGGAGGTGTCGGAGGAGCTGGGCCGCCGGGGCAGCAGCATCCGCTATCCCAGTCTGGGGGCCATGATAGAGGTGCCGTCGGCGCTCTATATCCTGCCGGAGATGGCCGCCTACGTGGACTTCTGGTCGGTGGGCAGCAATGATCTCACCCAGTATCTGCTGGCGGTGGATCGCAACAACAGCCGGGTGGCCGACATCTATGACGCCTTTCATCCGGCGGTCATCCGCGCCCTGTATCAGATCGCCAACGAGGCCCATCAACATGCCAAACCGGTGTCGGTCTGTGGTGAGATGGCCGGCGATCCCCTGGGGGTGCTGGTGCTGATGGCCATGGGCTATCGCCGGTTCAGCATGAACCTGAGCAGCATTCCCAAGATCAAGTACGTGATCCGCCGGGCCAGCGTCGAAGAGTTGCAGCCCTTGCTGGAGCTGGGGTTGAAGCAGGATAATTCCGCCGCCTTGAAGAGCCTGTTCAGCGGCTATCTGGAGCAGATCGGCCTGACCAGCCTGTTACCCAGCAAGCACTGATCCCACTGCCGGCCGGGTCGCCAGAGGCGGCCCGGTTTTTTATCGCAAATCCACGAGGGTTTTTTGTCGTCATGAGTGCCACGCACCTGAACTTTCCCAAGATTGATCCTGTCCTCTTGAGTGTCGGTCCCCTGCAGATCCATTGGTATGGCGTCATGTACCTGGTGGGCTTCCTGTTCGCCATGTGGCTGGCCAATCGGCGGGCGGACCGTTCCGCCGGCGCCTGGAGCCGCCAGGAGGTCTCGGATCTGATGTTCTACGGCTTTCTGGGGGTGATCCTCGGCGGCCGCATCGGCTATGTGCTGTTCTACAACCTGCCGCTGTTTCTGGACGATCCCCTGTATCTGCTGCGCATCTGGCAGGGGGGCATGTCGTTCCACGGCGGCCTGGTGGGGGTGATACTGGCCATGGTCTGGTTTGCCCACCGCACCCACAGGCACTTCTTCACGGTGGCCGACTTCGTCGCGCCCCTGGTGCCCTTTGGCCTGGGGGCCGGCCGTCTGGGCAACTTCATCAATGGTGAGCTGTGGGGGCGGGTGTCAGACGTGCCCTGGGCCATGGTGTTCCCCACCGGCGGTCCCGAGCCGCGCCATCCCTCCCAGCTCTATCAGTTCGCGCTGGAAGGGGTACTGCTGTTCCTCATCCTCAACCTGGTCTGGCGTCGGCAGCCGCCCCGTGGGGTGATCTCCGGCCTGTTCCTGGTCTGTTACGGCCTGTTCCGCATCCTGGTGGAGTTTGTCCGCCAGCCGGACGCCCAGCTGGGCCTCTATTTCAACCTCATCAGCATGGGGCAGATCCTCTCCCTGCCCATGGTGCTGGCCGGTCTGCTGATGATCTGGATTGCCTATCGCAAGCCAGCCTGGTTCGGCGTTCGGCAACAAGGAGACAAAGCATGAAGAATTACCTGGAGCTGATGGCCACCCTGCTGGCCCACGGCACCCCCAAGGAGGACAGGACCGGCACCGGCACCCTGTCCCAGTTCGGGCATCAGATGCGCTTCGACCTGAGCCAGGGCTTCCCCCTGGTCACCACCAAGAAGTGCCACCTGAAGTCCATCATCCATGAGCTGTTGTGGTTCCTGCAGGGGGATACCAACATCGCCTATCTCAAGGAGCATGGGGTGAGCATCTGGGACGAGTGGGCGGATGAGCAGGGCAACCTGGGCCCCGTGTATGGTCACCAGTGGCGCGCCTGGCCGGCGCCGGATGGCCGGCACATCGATCAGATGCAACGGGTGCTGGAGGATATCCGCAACAACCCGGACTCCCGCCGCATCATAGTCTCCGCCTGGAACGTGGCGGATCTCGACAAGATGGCCCTGGCGCCCTGCCATGCCTTCTTCCAGTTCTACGTGGCGGACGGCAAGCTCTCCTGCCAGCTGTACCAGCGCAGCTGTGACGTCTTCCTGGGCCTGCCGTTCAACATTGCCAGCTATGCCCTGCTCACCCATATGGTGGCCCAGCAGTGTGATCTGGCGGTGGGGGACTTTGTCTGGACCGGCGGCGATGTGCATCTGTACCGCAACCACCTGGAGCAGGCCAAGCTGCAGCTCAGCCGGGAGCCGCGCCCCTTGCCGACCCTGACGATCCAGCGGCGCCCCGCCAGCCTGTTTGACTACCGTTTCGAAGACTTTGTCATCGACGGGTACGATCCTCATCCCGCCATCAAGGCACCTGTCGCCGTATGAAACCGGTTGCCAGTCGCATCTTTCGGGATGTGGCTGGCTATCCACCGAGATACCTCAGAAAATCCGAGTTATAGTGCTTTCATAAACGATTAATGGCGTACTAGCCATCCGTTTATACTTGTGCACCGCGTAACATTTTTGTGAGGCAGGTCACCATGCGTCAGACCCTTCAGAAGTTTTTGCAGCTGGAATCCGCCAGCGGCATCATCCTTATCGTCTCGGCCCTGTTGGCCATACTGCTGGCCAATTCGCCGCTGGCCAGCCTGTATACGGGATTCCTCGATACCGAGGTGCAGATCCGCGTCGCGTCACTGGATCTGCATAAGCCGCTGCTGCTGTGGATCAACGACGGCCTGATGGCCATCTTCTTCCTGCTGGTGGGCCTGGAGGTGAAGCGCGAGATGCTGGAGGGGGCCCTCTCCAGTCGCGAGCAGGCCACCTTCCCGGCGGTGGCGGCCATCGGCGGCATGCTGATGCCGGCCATCATCTACCTGTTGTTCAACTACGATGATCCCATCACCCGCAATGGCTGGGCCATTCCGGCGGCCACCGACATCGCCTTTGCCCTCGGCGTCATGGCGCTGCTGGGCAACCGGGTACCCACCAGCCTCAAGGTGTTCCTGCTGGCCTTGGCCATCATAGATGACCTGGGGGTCATCCTGATCATCGCCCTCTTCTATACCCAGCAACTGACCCTGTCCGCCCTGCTGGTGGCCGTCGTCGCCGTGGCCCTGTTGGTCTGGATGAATCGGCGTGGTGAGGATCGGATCAGCCTGTATCTGCTGGTGGGTCTGGTGCTCTGGGTGGCGGTGCTCAAGTCCGGCGTCCATGCCACCCTGGCGGGTGTGGTGGTGGGTTTCCTGATCCCCAACAAGGGGGTGCGGCACGCGTCGCCGCTGCAACATCTGGAGCATCAGCTGCACCCCTGGAGCGCCTATTTGATCCTGCCGCTGTTTGCCTTCGCCAATGCCGGCGTCTCCCTCTCCGGTGTCGGCTTCGGGGATCTGGCGTCGCCCCTGCCGTTGGGCATCATGCTGGGCCTGTTTGTGGGCAAGCCCCTGGGGATCTTCCTCATCAGCCTGTTGGCGGTGTGGATCGGGCTGGCCAAGTTGCCGCCCGGGGTGAACTTCAAGCAGATTTTCGCGGTGAGTGTGCTGTGTGGTATCGGCTTTACCATGTCCATGTTCATCGCCTCCCTGGCCTTCGAACTGGCCGGGGTGGAGTACGGCGTCTTCTCCCGTTTGGGGATCCTGGGTGGCTCAACCTTGGCCGCCGTGGTGGGGTATGTCTTGCTGCGGAGCGCCCTGCCAGACAGTCAGGGTTCAGCTGAGCATGTTAGCCTTGATTAAGGAACCAGCCCGATCATGCGGATCGGGCTTTTTATTGATGACCAGGATTGGTGTAACGAGGAAGAGATCCCATGTCCCATCTTAATTACAACCATCTTTATTATTTCTGGATGACCCAGAAACGCGGCTCGGTGACCCGGGCGGCGGAGGCGCTGTTTCTGACGCCGCAGACGGTTACCGGCCAGATCCGCCTGCTGGAGCAGCGGTTGGGCGGCCGCCTGTTCAAGCGCAAGGGACGTCAGCTGGAAGCCACCGAGCTGGGCCAGCTGATCTTCCAGTATGCCGACAAGATGTTCAGCCTCTCCTATGAGATGCTGGATATCATCAATTACCGCAAAGACAACCAGATCATGTTCGATGTGGGGATCGCCGATGCCCTGTCCAAGCGGCTGGCCAGCCGGGTTCTCCTGTCGGTGCTGCCGGCGGATGGGGATATTCACCTGCGCTGTTTTGAGTCCACCCATGAGATGTTGCTGGCTCAGCTCAGTGAACACAAGCTGGACATGATCCTCTCCGATTGTCCGGTGGACTCCAGCCAGCATGCCGGTCTGCTCTCCAAGAAGCTGGGGGAGTGCGGGGTCAGTTTCTTCTGCAAGAGCCCCTTGCCCCAAGCGCCATTCCCCGCCTGTCTGGAGGAGCGCAAGCTGCTTATCCCCGGGCGCCGCACGGCCATGGGGCGCCAGCTGACCCGCTGGTTCGAGGAAAAGGGCCTGCATCCCAAGGTGATGGGCGAGTTTGACGACGCGGCCTTGATGAAGGCGTTCGGCTTCTTCAATCAGGGTATCTTCGTGGCCCCCTCCCTCTACCAGGATGAGTTGCTGGAAGGGGAGGCGGTGGAGCTGCTGGGGGAAACCCAGGAGTTGAAGGAAGAGTATTACGTGATCTTTGCCGAGCGCATGATCCAGCATCCGGCGGTGAAGAAGATCTGTGAGAGCGACTTTTCCGCGCTGTTCGGTGGCCAGCAGGGGGACTCGGTTGCCGAGGACGGCGTCAATCTAGCCATGGATGCCTGTCTGGTGGATTAGGCGCAGGGGAGCCCTGGTCATGCGCTGGGCTCTGTTTCCTGCTAAGTCTCTGTGCTGGCTAAGCCGATCCCGCGGCCGCCAGCGCATCGTCCGTCGGCGCCGGCTCTCCTGCCGGGCTGAATGGTATTAATTCCGTGCGGGATCTGAGGGTTGGCACGGTTTATCCGAGTAAAAATGTAATCGGTTTCTTCCCAATCCAGGCGTTGCTGGTATCATGCCTGCATTTCCAGAATACGAGATGCGACCCATGCAAATTGAAGACATGCAGACCCAGGCCGGCAAGGCCGTCTCGCTGCTCAAGGCGTTGGCCAATGAGCATCGTTTGCTGATCTTGTGCCATCTGCAGGCCCAGGAATTGTCGGTGGGGGAGCTCAACGAGCGCCTTGGCTTGAGCCAGTCGGCCTTGTCTCAGCATCTGGCGGTGTTGCGGCGCGATGAGCTGGTGGCCACGCGCAAGTGTGCCCAGACCGTCTATTACTCCCTCAAGAGCGATGAGGTGCGCAGCATCATAGGGGTGTTGCATCAGCTTTACTGCCAGGCCTGAGGGGCTTGGCTTTTTTTTTGCTGTTAAGCGGACAAAAAAAAACCGGCAGATGCCGGTTTTTTTGTGCCATCAGGGCCTGATTACAGGGCCTTGATTTGGGCAGCCAGGCGAGCCTTATGACGGGCGGCCTTGTTCTTGTGGATCAGGCCCTTGGTGGCCATGCGATCCAGGATCGGCTGAGCGGCGGTGAAGGCGGCTTGGGCGGCAGCCTTGTCGCCAGCGGCGATAGCGGCAACAACCTTCTTCACATAGGTACGGGTCATGGAACGGCGGCTAGCGTTGTGCTGGCGAGCCTTCTCTGCCTGAATCGCGCGCTTCTTAGCAGATTTGATGTTAGCCAAGGTATAACTCCTGAAACTGTCTTAGCGAGTGTGCTGAAAAGGCCGAGAATATGCCTTCTTGGCCCATTAAAGTCAAATGATTTGAGCAAATAACCACCGCGGGCCAGTAGCCTGGGCCGTGACGGATAGTTAAACTGACGGCCGATTTTAGCAGCCTTTGCACGGTTGTCACAGTTTTTAAGGATCCCTCTTGAGCAAGAAACTTCTCAAATCCGGCATGCTGGTGTCCGGTATGACCCTGGCCTCCCGGGTGCTGGGGCTGGCAAGGGACGTGGTGATCGCCCATCTGCTGGGGGCGGGGTTGGCCGCCGACGTCTTCTTCTTTGCCAACCGCATTCCCAATTTCCTGCGGCGGCTGTTTGCCGAGGGCGCCTTCAACCAGGCCTTCATCCCAGTGATGACCGAATACAAGAAGGCGGATGAAGACAAGACGGCGGTGCGGGAGCTGCTGGCGGTGGTGGCGGGCACCCTGGGGGGCATCATCACCCTGGTCACCCTGCTGGGCATGCTGGGGTCCGGTGTGCTCACCGCCCTGTTCGGTTGGGGCTGGTTCATGGACTGGTTGCAGGACGGGCCCGGGGCGGCCAAGTTCGAGATGGCCAGCCTGCTGCTGAAGATCACCTTCCCCTACCTCTGGTTCATCACCTTCACCGCCATGTCCGGCGCCGTGCTCAACACCTTCGGCCGCTTCGGAGTGTCCTCCTTCACGCCGGTGTTTCTCAACGTGGCCATGATAGGCGCGGCCTGGTGGATCTCCCCCAAGCTGGTCCACCCGGAGATCGGTCTGGCCATCGGCGTCTTCCTGGGCGGTTTGCTGCAGTTTGTCTTTCAGTATCCCTTTCTCAAGCAGATGGGCTTGCTGGTGTGGCCCCGCTGGGGCTGGCATCACCCCGGGGTGGTGAAGATCCGCACCCTGATGCTGCCGGCCCTGTTCGGCGTGTCCGTCAGCCAGATCAATCTGCTGCTCAACACCATGCTGGCCTCCTTTCTGGCCACCGGGGCCATCAGCTACCTCTATTACTCGGATCGTCTGCTGGAGTTTCCCTTAGGCATGTTTGCCGTGGCCATCAGTACCGTGATACTGCCTGCCCTGTCTCGCCGGCACGTGGATGAGGATCCGGGACAGTTTGCCCAGACCCTGGACTGGGGGGTGCGCATGGTGATGCTGCTGGGCCTGCCGGCCATGTTCGGCATCATGTTGTTGCGGGAGCCTATCCTGCGGGTGCTGTTCATGCGCGGTGAGTTTGGCCCCCATGAGGTGCAGATGGCGGGGGCCAGCCTGCTGGCCTCCACCACAGGGCTGCTCTCCTTGATGCTGATCAAGGTGCTGGCACCGGGCTTCTATGCCCGCCAGGACACCCGCACACCGGTGCGCATCGGCATCCTGGCCATGGTGGCCAACATGGTCTGCAACCTGATCTTCATCTACCCCCTGGGCTACGTGGGCCTGGCGCTGGCCACCGCCTGTTCGGGCACCCTCAACGCCGTCTTGCTGTTCTCCGGCCTCTATCGGGCCGGCGTCTACCGTCCCGGCCGGGAGACGGGCCGCTTCGTGCTGCAGCTGCTGCTGGCCACCGCCGCCATGGGAGTCCTGCTGTGGCAGTGCTCGCCGGATCTGACGGTGTGGAGCCACTGGTCCATGCTGCGGGCCAGCCTGGAGCTGATCAAGCTCATCCTGTTGGGCGGCCTGGCCTATGGCCTGGTGCTGCTGGCGGCCGGGGTGCGGCCACGGCACCTCAAAACCGCCGCCGAGGGCTGAACCCGTGGGGGCTTTACGGTATAATCCGCCGATTTCGCCAGCCAGCTAAGGAATTGCCAGCGTCATGGAGTTAATCCGCGGTCTTCATAATCTGCGCCCTGAACATGCCGGTTGTGTGCTGACCATCGGGAATTTTGACGGTGTGCACCTGGGCCACCAGGCGGTGTTGCAGCAGCTCAAGCGCCAGGCCCATGCCCTGGGGGTGCCGGCCTGCGTCATGCTGTTCGAGCCCCAGCCGCTGGAGCTGTTCATTCAGCATCAGGCCCCGGCCCGACTCTCCCGGCTGCGGGAGAAATACTTGGCCATGGCGCGCCTGGGCATCGACCGCCTGCTGTGCGTCCGCTTCCATCACGCGTTTGCCCAGTTGCAGCCTGAGCTGTTTATCGAGCAGATCTTGGTGCAACAGTTGGGGGTGCGTTTCTTGATCGTCGGCGACGATTTTCGCTTCGGTCGGGAGCGGCGCGGGGATTTTGCCCTGCTGCAGCAGGCCGGCCGCCGCCACGGATTTTCGGTGGTCAGCACCCAGAGCTTCTGTGTCGATGCCCAGCGGGTCAGCAGCACGCTGGTGCGCGAGGCCCTGGGGGAGGGCGACCTGCACCAGGTGCAGCGCATGCTGGGTGAACCCTATACCCTGTCCGGCCGGGTGGCCCACGGCGACAAGCTGGGACGCACCATCGGCTTCCCCACCGCCAACGTCCACCTCAAGCGGCGGCGGGTGCCGGTCAGTGGCGTGTATGCGGTAGAAGTGTTATTTTCTGGCCAACTCCTCCATGGGGTGGCCAATGTGGGCGTGCGCCCGACTGTGCATGGCACCCGCCCCCAACTGGAGGTGCACCTGTTTGATTTTGCCGGCAACCTGTATGGCCAGCAGATCCAGGTTCGCCTCTGTCACAAGCTAAGAGACGAGCAAAAATTTGAGTCATTTGCTGCGCTCAAGCAGCAGATTGAACGGGATGCCCAGGCAGCACGCGCCTTTTTTGGCCTGGGCTCATCCACGCAACAGTAACGGAACCAAGGACCGATGAGCGACTACAAACACACCCTGAACCTGCCGGAAACCTCTTTTCCGATGCGCGGCGACCTGGCCAAACGTGAGCCGGGCATGCTGAAGGCCTGGTACGACCAAGATCTGTACGGTGCGATTCGCCAGGCCAAGCGGGGCAAGAAGTCTTTTATCCTGCACGATGGCCCCCCCTACGCCAACGGCAGCATTCACATCGGTCACGCGGTCAACAAGATCCTCAAGGACATCATCGTCAAGTCCAAGAGCCTGGCGGGCTACGATGCCCCCTACGTGCCGGGTTGGGACTGCCATGGCCTGCCCATCGAGCTGAAGGTGGAAGGCATGGTGGGCAAGCCGGGGGAGAAGGTCTCCGCCGCCCAGTTCCGCGAAGAGTGCCGCAAGTACGCCAAGACCCAAATTGAGTCCCAGAAGGCCGATTTCGTCCGCCTGGGGGTGCTGGGGGACTGGGAGCGGCCCTACCTGACCATGGATTTTAATACCGAGGCCAACATCATCCGGGCCCTGGGCAAGATCATCGACAAGGGCCACCTGCACAAGGGGTCCAAGCCGGTGCACTGGTGTACCGACTGTGGCTCCGCCCTGGCGGAGGCGGAAGTGGAATACCAGGACAAGACCTCGCCGGCCATCGACGTGCGCTTCAAGGCGGTGGACGAGGCTGCTGTGGTGGGCCGCTTCGACTGTGCTGCCGACCATCTGGGCCATGGCCCAGTCTCCGTCGTGATCTGGACCACCACCCCCTGGACCCTGCCGGCCAACCGCGCCGTGGCTTTGCATGCCGAGCTGGATTACGCCCTGGTGCAGGTGGACGGTGACCAGCCCGAGCGGCTGATCCTGGCCGAGGCCCTGGTGAAGGATGTGATGGACAGAGCCGGCATCAGCCAGTACCACAACCTGGGTTACTGCAAGGGCGCGGCCCTTGAGCTGCAGCGCTTCGCTCACCCCTTCTATCCCTTTGATGTGCCCGTGGTGCTGGGTGATCACGTCACCACCGACTCCGGTACCGGTGCCGTGCATACCGCACCGGGCCACGGTCAGGAAGACTTCGTGGTGGGCCAAAAATATGGCCTGGAAGTGGCCAACCCGGTGGGGGGCAACGGTGTCTATCTGCCGGATACCCCGCGCTTTGCCGGCCAGCACGTGTTCAAGGCCAACGCCTCCGTGGTGGCGGTGCTGCAAGAGACCGGCGCCCTGCTGCATCAGGAAGCCATCCGTCACTCCTATCCGCACTGCTGGCGTCACAAGACACCGATCATCTTCCGTGCCACGCCGCAGTGGTTCATCAGCATGGAGCAGGCCGGCCTGCGCCAGAAGGCGCTGGGTGAGATCAAGCGGGTGCAGTGGATCCCGGACTGGGGCCAGAACCGCATCGAGGCCATGGTGGAGAATCGCCCCGACTGGTGTATCTCCCGGCAGCGCACCTGGGGCGTGCCCATCGCCCTGTTCGTGCACAAGGAGACCCAGCAGCTGCATCCCCGTTCGGCCGAGCTGATGGAAGCCGTGGCCAAGCGGGTGGAAGCCAAGGGCATCCAGGCCTGGTGGGATCTGGATCCGGCTGAGCTGCTGGGCGAGGACGCCGTCCAGTACGACAAGGTGCCGGACACCCTGGACGTCTGGTTCGACTCCGGCTCCACCCACGCCTCCGTGGTGGATGTGCGGCCCGAGTTCAACGGTCAGCCGGCGGACATGTATCTGGAGGGTTCCGACCAGCACCGTGGCTGGTTCATGTCCTCCCTGATGATCGGCGTGGCCATGAAGGATCACGCCCCCTACCGCCAGGTGCTGACCCACGGTTTCACCGTGGATGGTCAGGGTCGCAAGATGTCCAAGTCCATCGGCAACGTGGTGAGTCCGCAAGAGGTGATGAACAAGCTGGGCGCCGACATCCTGCGCCTGTGGGTGGCCTCCACCGACTACAGCGGCGAGATGACGGTCTCAGACGAGATCTTGAAGCGCGCCGCCGATGCCTATCGTCGCATCCGCAACACAGCCCGCTTCCTGCTGGCCAACCTCAACGGTTTCAATCCGGCCACCGACATGGTGTCGCCGGAGGAGATGGTGGTGCTGGATCGCTGGGCCGTGGGCCGGGCCAAGGCGGTACAGGACGAGATCGCCCTGGCCTATGATGAATACAACTTCCACCAGGTGACCCAGAAGCTGATGCAGTTCTGCTCGGTGGAGATGGGTTCCTTCTACCTGGATATCATCAAGGACCGGCAGTACACCGCCAAGGCCGACAGCCTGGCCCGTCGCTCCTGCCAGACCGCGTTGTTCCACATAGTGGAGGCCATGGTGCGCTGGATGGCGCCCATCATGAGCTTCACCGCCGACGAGATCTGGGCCCTGCTGCCCGGCGAGCGGGACAAGTTCGTCTTCACCCAGGAGTGGTATGCCGGCCTGTTCGGTCTCGCAGCTGGCGAGTCCATGGACGATGCCTTCTGGGCCGAGCTGCTGGATGTGCGGGCCGAGGTGAACAAGGCCCTGGAGGCCGCCCGTAACGACAAGCGCATCGGTGGTTCCCTGCAGGCTGAGGTTACCCTGTTCGCCTCGGCCGAACTGGCCGACAAGCTGGCGGCCCTGGGAGAGGAGCTGCGCTTCGTGCTCTTGACCTCCAAGGCCGAGGTGAGCCGGGAGGCGGCTCCGGCCGAGGCCATGGCCACCGAGCTGGCCGGTCTGTCCGTGCTGGTGGCGGCCTCGTCTGCCGCCAAGTGCGAGCGCTGCTGGCAGCACGTGGCCGATGTGGGTACCCATGCCGGTCACGAGGGAATCTGCGGTCGCTGCGTCAGCAACGTGGCTGGCGAGGGCGAGGTGCGTAAGTTCGCCTGATGATGAGCCTATTCAAACAAACCGGGCTGCGCTGGCTGTGGCTGGCCGCCCTGGTGATCCTGCTGGATCAGCTGAGCAAGCTGGCGGTGCTGCAGTGGTTGCCCTTCGGTTATCCGGGGCAGTCCCTGGTGCCCTATTTCAACCTGGTGCACGTCTACAACAAGGGGGCGGCGTTCAGCTTCCTGGCGAACCAACCGGGCTGGCAGCGCTGGTTCTTCACCCTGTTTGCCCTGGGGGTGAGCGCCGTCCTGCTGGTCTGGCTGCGCAAGCTGCCGGCCGCCGCGCGCTGGTCACCCATCGCCTATTGCCTGATCATCGGCGGTGCCCTGGGTAATCTCATCGACCGACTGGCCTATGGCCATGTGGTGGACTTCATCGATTTTCACGTGGGGCAGTGGCACTACCCGGCCTTCAACCTGGCGGACAGCGCCATCTGCGTCGGTGCCGTCATGATAGTGCTGGAGGGGCTGCTGCTGCGCCGCTCCCCCCCCGCAGGAGACAAGCCGTCATGAGAGTGATACTGGCCAACCCCAGAGGCTTCTGTGCCGGCGTGGATCGCGCCATCAGCATAGTGGAGAACGCTCTGGCCAAGTTCGGCGCACCCATCTATGTGCGCCATGAGGTGGTGCACAACAAGTACGTGGTGGAAACCCTGAAGCAAGCCGGTGCTATCTTCGTCGAAGAGCTGGACGAGGTGCCGGATGACCAGATCGTCATCTTCTCCGCCCATGGTGTGTCCAAGGCGGTGCGGGATGAGGCCAAGCGCCGTGGCCTCAAGGTGTTTGATGCCACCTGCCCCCTGGTGACCAAGGTGCATATGGAGGTGCATCGCGCCAGCCGCAAGGGCGATGAGGTGATCATGATAGGCCACCAGGGCCATCCGGAGGTGGAGGGTACCCTGGGTCAGTACGAGAATGACGGGGCCGGCATGTATCTGGTGGAGGATGCGCTGCAGGTGGGGGAACTGGCGATCCAGGATCCCGCGCGGGTGCAGTTTGTCACCCAGACCACCCTGAGCGTGGATGAAACCCGGGAGGTCATCGACGCCCTGCAGCAGAAGTTCCCCAAGATCCAGGGGCCGCGCAAGGACGATATCTGCTACGCCACCCAAAACCGTCAGGATGCGGTGCGGGCCCTGGCCGCCGAGGCGGAACTGGTGCTGGTGGTGGGGTCGCGTAACTCTTCCAACTCCAATCGCTTGCGGGAGCTGGCCGAGCGGATGGGCGCCAAGGCGTATCTGATCGATGATGCGGCCCAGGTGGAGCCAGGTTGGCTGGCCGGGGTGAATACCGTGGGCATTACCGCCGGGGCATCGGCGCCCGAGGTGCTGGTGCAGGCCGTGGTGGCTCGGTTGCAGGCGCTGGGTGCCGAGACGGTAAGCGAATTTCAGGGCCCGGAAGAGGACATGGTCTTCGAGGTGCCACTGGAGCTGCGCCTGGACGCATAAGACGCATAAAGCGACAAACAAAGGGCCCCGCATTGCGGGGCCCTTTGTTTTAAGTCAGCCGTTTGGCGGGCTTCTCTTAATTCCAGCAGGCAGTGGGTTGCCGCAGATCTTGTTGATTGATGGTGATGGGGTTGCAACCCGAGTCGTTGGCCTGGGGGGTGCCGCTCTTGGGGGTGGCTTTCAACTCATAGGTGCTGCCGGAAGCAGAGACACTGAAGGTGTAATAATCGCTGGTCGGATTGCCCAGGTCAGTGATGCTGCTACTGTAGCTGGCGTGGCTGACCCGCCACTCCTCCTGCTTGAGCTGGGCCGACAACAGCCCTCGTATCGCCTCGGCGCGACGGGATTTGGTCAGGTAGTTGAGATAACTGGGATAGGCGATGGCAGCCAGGATGGCGACGATGATGATGACTATCATGACTTCTAACAACGTGACGCCTTTCGAGTAATTCTGCATAACCAAATCCTAATTTTCTGGTGGCCATGTTATAAGGCTAAACTAAACGGAATGGATCTGTTTTTTAATATTTTTTTGCCAAGGAGCGTTCATGTTTTACATGAGGTGGCAGGGATTTAGCCTGTTGGAGCTGATGGTGGCCATCATGGTGCTGGCCATCCTGCTCACCGTCGGCATTCCCAGCTATGTTCAGTTCCGCGAGGACAATACCCTCTCTTCCGCCGGCCGTGACCTGTATGGCGGTGTCCTGCTGGCTCGCTCCGAGTCCACCAAACGCCACAATGAGGACGTCAAGGTGCTGTTCTTTGGCGGCAGCAGTTGGTGTTACCGCATCACGGATCTGGATGCCGCGACCTGTGATAGCTGCTCCGCCACCTGTGACATCGATGGTGATGGTCAGACCCGGGGGGGCGATGCGGCCAGCTATTCCGGGGTGCAGATGAGTAATATCGGCTACCCCGATGACGCCCTGCTCATGGGATCCCTGCGCGGCACCATGCTCGATGGGTCTATCCTCCTGTCGTTGGGCAGCAAGGAAATCAAGGTCACCACGAACAAACTTGGACGGGTCTATCTGTGTACGCCCCCAGGTACCTATCTGACGGGGGTGGATGCATGCTCGTAAGCAACAAGGGCTTCTCCCTGGTGGAGATGCTGGTGGCCCTGGTGGCGGGTCTTCTGGTGGCCGCGGCCGTCACCGCCCTGTATGCCGCCGTGATCCGGGCCAACTCCACCTCGGTGCAGCTCTCCATGCTCAACCAGGACTTGCAGGCCACGCTCAATATCGTGGCGCGGGATATACAGCGCGCCGGCTTCAAGGGGGATGCGGCCCAGATCCTGGCACGCAATAGTGACGGCGACCCCATCGATGCCAGTGGCAATGTCACTACCCTAGATCGCAGCGCCATGTTCAGCGCCTTCACCCTGGATGCCAGCGGTGACATGTCCTCCACGCCCCGGGATCTGCAGCGGCTGTCCGTCGCGGCGCCCTTATACGATTGCGTGTTGATCTCCTATGACGCAGATCAGAACGGCACCATTGCCGGTACGGCCGAGATCATGGGCTATCGTTACAACGCGTCGCAGAATGAAGTGGAGTTCAACAGTTGGGATACGGCGGCGGATCAGAGCTGTACTGCCACTAGCGGTTGGCTAGCGCTGGCGGGGGGCATCAGCTCGACCCAGATCACCGGCCTGACCTTTTTGCTGGATCCGGCCAGTGGCGCCACCGACACCGGGCAGCGCACCCTGGTGTTGACCATCACGGGGCAGCATAAACAGAACAGTCAGTTACAGCTGGAGCTTCAGCGTCGAGTGAGGTTGCGCAATGATCAGTTCTAGACCCGCCGCCGGTTTTACCACCCTGACCATCACCCTGATCGTGGTGGTACTGGTCACCGTCTTGAGCCTGATGACCGGCAAAATACTGATGAGCGAGCAGCGGGTGGCGGCCAACGAGATGCGTTATCGTGCCGCCATGGCATCCGCACAGGCCGGGCTGGATGAAGCCATGGCCCGGGTGGGGGCCGACCTGACGTTTCGCGGCCCCTTGAGTCGCAGCAGCGGTTCCTTCTACGAGGTGACCTTTGGCGCCGATCAGCAGATCCCGGTCGGCATAGGTCAATTGCCGCTGCTGAGCCTGCGCTCGGTGGGACGCAGTGAGGATGGCGAAGGCCAGGTGATACTGCATCAGCAGGTGGTGATCAGCGACGTGGTGGCCGGCACCCCGGATGCGCCCCTGACGGTGGCGGCGGGCATGGCGGTCGGCGGTAACTTCAACGTGGGGGCCAATCCCAATGGCGGGGGCAGCGGTGTGCCTCTGTCCATCTGGACCAATGGTAACGTGGATCTCACCACGGGCTCCGGCAATACCTGTGGCCTGCAGGAATACTATGACGGCAACTGCAGCAGCGATCCCTATAGTTCGGCGGGGGACAAACAAGCGGACATTCTGGACAACGATACGGTGAACTTCCCGTCCGACCTGCTCAAGTATGTGTTCGGGGTGCCGGATACCGATGAGGGGATGGAGCAGCTCGAGGAGCGGTTGGCCAAACTGGGCCGCGTCCCCTTAACCAGTTGCTCCTCCCTGACCAGCAGCTCGTCCGGCTTTTACATCGTGGATGGGGATTGCTCCGGTGGCAGCATGGGCAGCCGGGAAAATCCGGTGGTGGTGCTGGTGCGCAACGGCGATCTCACCATCAACGCCAACAGCGAAATCTACGGCATGATCTTCACCTACGACAAGCTGCCGGACGATGCCACCACCTATGACGTCAAACTCAATGGCGGTGCCACCGTGTACGGGGCCCTCATCTCCAATCACAAACTGGGGACGGCCAACGGGACCTACAATGCGGTCTATGACGCCGAGACCCTGCAGAACATTCAAGACGGTAAAGAGTTCTCCTACGTGGCCAGAGTGCCCGGCAGCTGGCGAGACTGGGATTAAGAGGAATCGATGATGAACAGGGCGAACCGGCAAACGGGATTTGGCCTTATCGAGGTCATGGTGGCCTTCGTGGTCATTGCGATCAGTGCTGCGGCATTGATTAAATTGCAGAACCTGTACCTCAGAAGTGAAGGGGAGGCGGGCAGTCGGGAGAGCGCCATCCTGTTGGCCCAGAGCAAACTGGAGGATCTGCGCGTGTTCGACACCCTGACCACCACCAGTGGCAAGGTGGCCTATCAGGATATCGGCGACGACACCGGGGGCCAGCTGGCGGCGGGGGACCATACCCTGGGGCTGACCACCTTCACCCTGTCCTGGGATGTGACCGACCAGTTCCTCACCACACCCGCCAGCGACTTGCCGGAGTTCAAGGATGTCATCGTCACCGTCGCCTGGACCGATCGGGAGGGGCAGAGTCGGAGCCTCAGCCTGGCAGGGATTATTTCGCCCCAGCAGACCACAGACAAGGAGCTGATGACCGGCTCGGGGAGTTCCGGCGAATCGCCCCAGGTAACCTATACCCCGGGGGTGGCGCCGGACGTGGTGGCCATCACCATCGACGTGGCGCAGGGCATCAAGCAGGAAACCACCAAGCCGCTGCCGAAAGTCTCCAACAGCGGTGGCAGTATTCAGGTGCAGTTCGACACTGTGACCTATGACGAGCAGAGCAGCAAGCAGGTGCTGGCCGACTCTATGACGCTCTCCTGCGAGTGCTCCATCAATGGCACCGCCCAGCGGCAGCTGCCGGCCAAGCCATTGGCGGTCAGCAATGACAGCCTGCTGTATTGGCAGGAGGGGGACTATAAGGATAAGGCCACCGGTACCTCCAACAGCAATCAACAGTCTGATCTGTGTGACATCTGCTGTGAGGATCATTTCGATGGCGGCAGCAGCACGGGCAGCGATTTTGCGGATTACTTCAATCCGCTCAACCGGAGTCCGGCCAAATACAAGTATGCCGGTACCACCCTGACGGCGGTGACCAGCGGCCCCTATCTGGATGCCTGTCGCCTGCTGCGGCTCAATGGGTACTACAAGCCCATGCCGGATTGGAATCTGCTGCAACTGGTGGTGGTCAGCTCCGATTTCCTCAGCGATACCGCCAACCAGCAGAGCTATCAGAACTATGTCAAATACGTGGTGAAGAGCTACGTGGATTGGCAGAAGAACACCTTGAATTGGCCCTCTGGTCTCGGTTCCAGTTTCAGCGTGTTGAATTTCCCCACCTGGCTGGCCAGCAATGCCGTCACCGATGGCGCCACCAGCACGGCGTTGGTGCGTTCGGCTGGCAGTACCCCCGTGCAGCTGATTGCCCGCGGCATCTTCGTGGATCTGATGTCAGACGACTGGCTCGACACAGTAGACACCTCGGCCGACAACTTCCTCACCAAGGTACCGTTCTACGACATCAACATGACCATGCTGGCCCGTTGGAGTGTCAGCAGCACGGCGACGCTACCCAAGTCGCTGGACAGCTATTTGACGGTGTCCAGCGACCTCATCAAGACGCTAGATAGCGATGTGGCCGACTATTACGGCGTCTATCGTCGCGGCTATGCCACGCCCTTGCTGGAAACCAAGGACGCCAGTGACAACGAGCAGTCTATTCAGGTGAATGCGGTGGCCTATCAGGCCAACTCCGGGATTTCGCCCTTCCAGGACGCCAAGGCCGAATGGCCGGTCGCTGTCTATGACAGCGCCAATCAGGTGACGGGCTCACTGGACTTCACCATCAAGGACAGTGCCATTGAGGATGACGAGGTGTCCGTCTCCGCCAAGCTGTTCTGTTACAAGCTGAAGAATGGTGCGCTGGATGTGTGTGATAGCAATGGTAACAACAAGGCGTTTGATACCATCACCGCCAGCTTCACCAACGGTTCCAACTGCACCCTTGGTGGGGCCATCTCCAGCTCCTATCGGCCCATCACCTGTAATGTGAGAAAGGGCCGCACCTTGAGCGTGACCACCAGCAATGTGCCGACCGGCTATACGATAGCGCCGAACCCGCTGACCAAGGCGGTGCCATCGGATCAAAGTGGTCCGCTGTTTGCCGGTTGCATCTATGTGTACGATCCCGGCATTGCCGTCGATCTACTGCCGACCTGTGCCGAGTAGCGGGTAAGGGATCTGCCTCGCAAACGGGCCCGCATCACTGGTGCGGGCCCTTGTATTTCATTATGATAGCCGTCAGATCAATCCGCCGAAGCCCGATGTGTGCGGGCTGGGCAAAGCGGCATCCAGGCACCATGGATGGCCTGGCAACCGCCTGAGACGAATCGTTGGCAAGGAGTAAATCATGAAGAAAATTGAAGCCATCATTAAGCCCTTCAAGCTGGATGATGTTCGTGAAGCATTGGGTGAAATTGGCATCAGCGGTATGACGGTGTCCGAGGTCAAGGGGTTTGGTCGTCAGAAGGGGCACACCGAATTGTATCGTGGTGCCGAGTATGTGGTGGACTTCCTGCCCAAGGTTAAATTGGAGCTGGTCGTGAACGACGATGATGTGGAGCGCAGCATAGAGGCGATCACCAAGAGTGCCCATACCGGCAAGATTGGCGACGGCAAGATCTTCGTTACCTCAGTGGAACGCATCATCCGGATCCGTACCGGCGAAGAGAACGAAGAAGCCGTCTGATTAGCGCGGCGCTGGTACTCGGGGGCCGATTGTCGGCCCCTTGCTATTTGTGTGCAGGAGAGCAAGGTGAAACATCTGTTGTTGATGGTCTGTTCCCTCTGGTTGGTGGCCTGCAGCAATACCACGCCGCCCAGCAATCAGGAGGATCTCTGTGCCATCTTCCGACAAAAGAGCGGTTGGCTGGAGGCGGCGCAAGACATGACGGCGCGCTGGGGGACACCCCTGCAGGTTCCCATGGCCATGATGTACCAGGAATCCAGCTTCCGGCATGATGCCAAGCCTCCCATGCGCTATTTTCTGTTTATCCCCATCGGTCGGCCCAGTTCCGCCTTTGGTTTTGCTCAGGTCAAGGATGAGACCTGGGATGATTACACCAAGGATGCGGGGCGCTGGTTCGCCTCGCGGGACAATTTTGCCGATGCCATCGACTTCATGGGCTGGTATACCGCCAGAACGCAGAAGCTCAATGGCGTCTCCAAGTGGGATGCTTATAACCAGTATCTCAACTACCACGAAGGCTGGGGTGGTTTTCGTCGCGGGACTTATAAGAGTAAGACCTGGCTGATGAAGACGGCCCGCAAGGTGGATGAGCGGGCCCGGCGTTATGGCGCCCAGTATCGCCAATGCAAGGATGATCTGTAAAATGGCGCCGTCCCCCGACTGTCACTCCCAAGGAGACATCCAATGCCGTTGCTAGATAGCTTTACCGTTGACCACACCCGCATGCAGGCGCCTGCGGTACGGGTGGCCAAGACCATGACGACCCCGCACGGGGATCCCATCACAGTATTTGACCTGCGCTTCTGCCGCCCCAATCAGGAACTGCTCAGCGAGAAGGGCATCCATACCCTGGAGCACCTGTTTGCCGGTTTCATGCGGGATCACCTGAACGGTGATGGCGTGGAGATCATCGACATCTCCCCCATGGGCTGCCGGACCGGCTTCTACATGAGCCTGATCGGCCAGCCGGACGAGGCCAGGGTGGCCACCGCCTGGACCCAGGCCATGGAAGATGTCCTCCAGGTCACCGATCAGGCGGCGATCCCGGAGCTGAACGAATATCAGTGTGGCACCTTCGTGATGCACTCGCTGAACGAGGCCCAGGGCATAGCCCGCCAGGTGCTGGCCCGTGGTGTCGGCGTCAACCGCAATGCCGAGCTGGCGCTGCCGGCCGACAAGCTGGCCACCCTTTAAGACAGGAACAGGCAATGAGTCAAACTTTGCAGGATTGGCGGGAAGAAACGGATGCCATCATCGATGAGCTGTTGGCCGATGGCAGCAATCCGCAGGCCGTGTATACCATAGAGCACCACTTTGCCTGCCGGGATTTCAACCGGCTGGAGAAGCTGGCGGTGGAGCTGTTCAAGCTGGGGTTTGAACTGACCGATGCCGAAGAGATGGAGCTGGATGATGGCGCCCCCATCTTTTGCTGCGATGCCACCTCAGAGGGGGAGTTGGAGGCCGAGCGGATCCTGGATGAGATCGGTCAGCTGTTGCCGATCTGCGCCCGTTTCGGGGTAGATTACGACGGTTGGGGCACCTTTTTCGAAGAGTAAGCCGGCAAGGCTGCTCCCGGCAATCGACAAGGTGCAAATGGCAACATTTGCACCTTGCTTCATTTGGGCTGGGCCCTGATTTAGTAGCCTGCACTGTGATGCAACCGCCTCGCTGCCCAGGCTCCTCAGTCATTAGGCGCTTGCCTGGCTTATAAAAAAAGACCGCTGCTCAGCAGCGGTCTTGTCTTGCGGGCGTTGGGCCTAGCCTTGGCGGCCGGCAAACACCACCAGTACCTTGTCCTTGCCCTTCTGGCGGACGAAGGCATAAGGCTTGTCACTCACCTTCTTGTGGCTACCGGCGGCAATGGCTGGGTGAGCCTTGCGGAACTGCCCCAGCTTTTGCCAGTGGGCCACCAGCTCGGCCTTCTCTCCGCTGGCCAGCTCGCTCCAGTTCATGTCGGAGCGCACCGCCTGGTCGAAGACTCCACCATCCTTCATCAGACCACGGCCGGATTCATCACCGTAGTAGATCTGCACGCCACCGGGCAGCAGCATGAAGCTGTTGGCGGCGCGTTTCTGCAGCGCCACATCCTGATAGTCGCCGAAGAACAGCTTGGTATCGTGGGAGGAGATGTAGCTCAACACATTGAAGTGCGGATCCTTGTTGATGGTCCCGGCGTACTTGGTATAAGTGGGGTCCACATGGCTCATGCACTGGGCGAATTCCAGGGCATCCCGCTGATAATCGAAGTTGATGAGGGAGTCGAGGCCGTTATCGAACCAGAAGTCCTTGGCCATGCCGTGATCCCAGACCTCACCCACCATGAAGAAGGGCAGATCATCCAGCTTCTTGCCGGGGTTGGCGGCCTTCCACTCCTTGAGCGCGGTCGTGCCGGCGGCCTTCAACTTGGCCCACACCTTGGGTTCCACGTGTTTGACCGTATCGGCGCGGAAGCCATCGATGCCGAACTGACGGACCCAGTCGGTGTGCCATTTCACCAGGTAATCCACTACGGTGGCATTGGGCAGCGACTTGGCGTTGGTATCCGCCTTGTGCTTGAGGAAGTAGGGCAGATCCACGTACTTGGTGGACTCGGTCTTGAAGTCGGGCAGACCGCCGACGGAGCCGGTCACGTCATCCACCCCGGGTTCCGTATAACCCGGCAGGCCGGCACGTACCCAGTCAGGACCCCACCACTTGTTCCAGGCGCTGGACTGGTAGTTGATGAATTGGGAGACGCTGCCCCAGCCTTCATACTTGCCCTTGGGCTTCCAATCGGCCCAGCGGGCGGGTAATCCCTGGGTGTTCTGGGCTATGTCTTGCAGCCCCAGATCCTGCAGATCTGGCAGGGTGGCATAGCCGGCATGGTTCATCACCACGTCCAGCAGGACGCGGATCCCGCGTTTGTGGGCCTCGTCGACCATGGTCTTGAGGGCCGCTTCGTCACCGTAGTTGGGATCTATCTTGGTGAAGTCCAATGCCCAATAGCCGTGGTAACCGTAGAAGGGGAAGCTGCCATCGGCACCACCACTGATGTAACCGTGGATCTGCTCCACCATGGGGGTGATCCAGATGGCGTTGACGCCCAGGGATTTGATGTAGTCGAGCTTCTCGGTGATCCCCTTGAAGTCACCACCATGCCAGGTGCCGATCTCGTCCTTGCCGTCTTTATGCCGGCCGAAGGAGTTGTCGTTGCTGGTATCTCCGTTTTTGAACCGGTCGGTGAGCATGAAATAGACGGTGGCATTGTCCCAGCTGAAGGCGGTCTGGACGGCCGGTTTGGCCTCTTCCAGCAGCAACATCCCTTCGCTCTGCGGGGCCGGGCTCATGGTGATCTTGCCACCGGTCACCTTGGCCGTCTGACCGGAATAGGCATCCCGCAACAGGGTGCCGTTCGGCCAGGTTTTGGCGACGCTGACGGTCACCGGTTTGCCATCCCAGCTGGCACAATCCACGGCAGGGGGCTGACGCTTGAAGACGCCCTTCTTGGTGGCGCGCAGCACCTTGAGGGTCGGGGCCTTGGGATCCCGGCCATCCAGGGTGAAGTCATAGTCGCCGGCCAGCAGCACCTTGAGCTGATAGTGCTCGCCCTTGGCACAGCTGCTCAGCGGGTTCATGGCGCCAAACGGCAGGGGCTTGCTGGCCTCCGGACCGAAGGTGCTGCCACAGGTGTGGTTTTTGTCGGCGATCTGGATCTGGTAGGTGCCCTTTTCCAGACGGGTGGTCACCTTGAACTGAGTGGTGCCAGCCGGCTGCAATTGCAGCGCATCGGAGACGGCCTGCTGGTTGATATTGAGATACAAAGGAGTATCACCCAGGGCGCTGGCCTGGGCCGGCAGCGCCAACATGGCGCCAAATGTCATTGCTGACAACGTCTTAAGCTTGAACATGCGGGGATCCTGGTTGGGGCGAAAGACCCATTCTAGAAGTCTCGCGGTCACTGTTCATGGTGAATCCATCAAAATGTGACCTTCATTAAGATGGTTACGTTTTCAGATGTGCCCTGAATGGCCGCCATAAAAAAACCATCGCGCTGCGCATTTTCCCCGGAACCTGCTAGACCCAAGATAGGGACGATCATCAGGAGCGGGCACCATGGTCTGGGGCCGGGTTGGCAGCCTTCTCTGCCTGTTATGTTTGGTGTCATTCGGTTGCCTGGCCCAACCGGAGGGGCTGGTCGCGCCACGCTGGACCGAGATCCCGCTCGGCCCGCTTCCCTTGAGTCGCCACGTTTGGTTGACACTACCGACCCGCGTCCCCCTGGCTAGTAGCAATGCCACTGCTGGCCTGGTGTCTCCTCCTGCCGCCGTGTCTCAGGCCTGGCGGCAAGCGGGTGCCCCTGAAGGCTGGTCCTGGCGGCGGGCGCGGCCCGAACTCAACATTCGCAGCGGACTGGGGTTTACCTCGTTACGCCTGCAGGGTAACAGCATGAAGTTGCGGGTTGAGAGCCTGGATCACACCCTGCAATGGCAGGTACAGATGTCGACCGAACAGGTGCAGATGGAGTATCGCTGGCGCTTTTGACAAAAAAAGGCGACCGTGAGGTCGCCTAACTTGGGGTCTTTACGGTGTTGTCATGACGAGCCGGACCCGAGGGCCCATGCACGTCGTCGACCATCATACTCTTTTCTCAGAATCTGAAACCATTTTCATGGCGGGAAATGTGAGAAAGATCCTGAGGTGCCGGCGAGTCAAAACAGCCGATCCACCCGGAACAGAATCATGAGCCCCAGCAGGGCAAACAGCGCGGCGGCCAGGCCGTGCACCAGGCGCAGGGGAATGGCCTTGGCGGCTTTTTCTCCCAGATAGACGACGGGGACATTGGCCAGCAGCATGCCTACCGTGGTGCCGGCGACCACTGCCACCACGTTGGCATATTGGGCGGCCAGGGCAATGGTTGCCAGCTGGGTCTTGTCGCCCATCTCGGCCAGGAAGAAGGCGATCAGGGTGGTGCTGAACACCCCCCAATGTCCCTTGAGCTGGCTCTCTTCATCGTCGAGTTTGTCCGGGATCAGGGTCCAGCCGGCCATCAACAGGAAGGAAATCCCCAGACACCAGCGCAACACCTCGGGCCCCAGCAGGGCGGTCAGGGCTTGGCCTACGGCGCCGGCCAGGGCGTGGTTGAGCAAGGTGGCAACGAGAATGCCCATGACGATGGGCAGGGGGCGGCGGAAGCGAGCGGCGAGCACGAGAGCCAGCAACTGGGTCTTGTCGCCGATTTCGGCCAAGGCCACTATGCCGGTGGGAACAAAGAAAGCATCCATAGTCATTTATCCTGGCCGGAAAAAACCAAAGACCAAGCCACCACCCCGGCCTTGGTACGGTGGTGTCATGGTCAAAGGTCTTGCCAAACCAGTGTCGCGGATACCATAGCCTGCGGGCCAAGTGTGTTGATATCCGCCCCGCGCTGCCATAATTGGTCGCGGGAGGCTACTCCCCAGTGACGGGCGCTAATCTACCCACTGTGTGGCTGGCTGTCCAGTGCTGCCGCTTCAGTGTTTCTTATTGCTCTTGTCGTGGCCCTTGCCAGGGTTGTTGCCACTGTTCACGCTGCGGTTGTAATGGTCACGGTACTTCTTATCGTAGGCGTCGCAGTTGTTGAGGCTGATGCGGGCATCGCCAATGCTCAGATCCAGGCAGTTGTGTTGCCACCAGTCATATTCCCTGTCATCCCAGTTGGCGGAAGGCTTGCCATCCGGTTTCCACGCGTCTTTTTGCTGGGCGGCGGACACAGACAGCGATCCGAGCAGCAGTAGGCTAGTCATGAGGGCGATGATTTTCATGGACGGACTCCTAATTGAAAGCCTAGAGATTCAAACCAAGAATAAAGGAGATTAGCCGCTCTGAGTTGGCTTGTCGTCCTCATGCTGACTATTTTTATCGGTACTCGGGTGGCCTGGCTTGGCGCCGCCTTTGCCCTTTGCGACAATGCGGCCCGTGCTCACCATGACACAGTTGGGGTTTTACCATGCGGTTGTTTGGGTTGTGTTTGCGTCTTTTTTTACTGGTCTGTTTGACCGGATGGGGCGGTGCGGTTACGGCTCAGCCGGTGCAGGCTTATCTTCCCTGGTTCGATCGGGAGGTCGAGGCCATCTTCGGCCAGTTTGACATCCCTGGCGCGGCGGTGGCCGTGGTGGCGGATGGCAAGGTGGTCTATGTGAAGACCCTGGGCGTCGGGCGGGTGGACAAGCGCAATCCGGTGGACCGGCATACCCTGTTTCGCATCGCCTCCGTCTCCAAGACCTTTACCGCCATCCTGGCCGGTCTGGCCGCTCAGCATGGCCAGATCCGTTGGCAGGATCCCTTGAGCCACTATCTTACCGGCTTCCGCCTGCGCTATGACGGCGGCAATCGCCTCACCCTGCGTAATGTCCTCTCCCATACCAGCGGGCTGCCGCACAATGCCAACGATAATCTGCTGGAGGCCGGGCAACCCTACGCCACCGTGTTGAACAAGTTGCAGCAGCTCAAACCCAGCTGTGCCATCGGCAGCTGTTTTGGCTACCAGAACATCCTCTACTCCGCCATGGGCGAGGTGCTGAGCAAAGCCACCGGCCGGCCCTATCCCAGCTTGCTGATCAATCAGATCTTCCGGCCGTTGGGCATGGAGGATGCCGGCAGTAGCCGGTGGCATCTGCTCAACAATCCCAATCATGCCATGGCCCATGTGCTGGGGAAGGACGGCTGGCGGGTGCGCCCGGTGACCCAGCCCTATTACGAGGTGATGCCGGCGGCCGGCATCAATGCCTCCATCGACGACATGAGCAAGTATCTGCTTGCGGTGATGGGACACAGACCGGACGTGATCCCTCCCCAGGTGATGGCCCAACTGACTAAACCCCTGGTGTCGTCCCCCAAGGAGGGCTGGACCTCCAAGTGGCGACAGACTCGGGTGAAGCATCCTATGTATGGCATGGGGTGGCGTATCTTCCAGTACGATGGCAAGTACCCCATGGTGTTCCATGCCGGCGGGCTGTCGGGGGTGCGGGCTCGACTGGGCTTCCTGCCCCGGCAGGACGTGGGTCTGGTGATGCTGTGGAACGCCAACGACTCGCGGCCCGAGGTGCTGATGCCCATGCTGTTCGACAAGGTGTTGGGATTGCCGACGGTGCAGTATCTGGACAAGAACAGCCGCTCTTTGCTGGCGCGTCACTGAGGCGTCTGCGGGTCGGCCGACGGCTCACGACAGTGCTGCAGAAGGAACTCCTCGTCCTGGGGCGAGAGATCGAACCGCAGGGCGGCCTCTTCGATGGCCAGCAGATCGTGGCGATGTTGGTCGCTCAGCCAACGCATGGCATTGATCAGATCTTGCCCCTTGGGCTGGAGCCAGCAGCTGCTCATACACTGCCTCCCGATAACCCCTCTTCTATTAGGTTATAGCGGGTCCGGTGCCCGCTTGCCCGCTTAGGGCGAGGTGGGGGGGGCGAGCCGCAGGCGGTTGCGCCTGTGGGTCAACAGGGCAATGGGGGTGACGGCCAGCACCAGCAGCAACAGCAGGCGCCAGACGCCGAGCTGGCTCATCTGGACCAGCATTCCCTCTGCCGGCAGGGCGGGGCCGGCCACCAGGCTGGCCAGATCCGTTTTGCTGCGGGCGTCCTGGGGCGTGACGTCCTCGTAGCGCTTACCCTCGTTAAATTGCACCTGGTTGAGCAACTCCTGCAGCAGCGGCAGGCGTTCGTTCAGGTGGCTGTGATCTGTGATGAGGCGAAAATGCAGGCGCGCCTCTCGCCCCAGCAGCAGGGCGGAGACATGGGCCGCCAGGGCCTCTTTCTCGTCACCGCGTTGCTGGAACATGTCCGCCGACCAGATCAACTGATGGCGTTCCGCATTATAGCGCGGCGGGGCCAACCAACCGGCGATCGCCAGCTGGGTCTCCTCCTCACCGAGCTTGGCGTTGCGCTGCTGGGTGTTGTGCTGCAGGCGGGCCAGCCAGGCGTCGGCGTCCACCTTTGTGTCATCTCCCACCAAGAAGCCATCGCGATACAGGCGCACCCGTATCATCCAATCCTGCTCTTGCTTATCGGACAGGATCAGGCCCAGCAGTCGGCTGTCTCCCTGCTGGCCGATGGCCTGTAGCCAGCGGGAGGCTTCCGGTTGGGGTATGTATTCGTAGCCGGACGGCAGACGCAGGGTGGCTTGATCTTCCAGTTTGAGGATCACGGGGCCATGGAGGGCCGCCTGTTGGGTCTGTTGCCACAGATTGTCCAAGGAGGGGAATTCGGCGGCTGACAGGGCACCTGTGGTCAGCAGCAGCAGGGCAATCACTCGGGCGAACATGGGCTCTCCGGACAAAATAAAACGGAGCATACCCAAAGCCTTAGGGCTGCATCGACCCTAACGCCGGTTTTTTGCCCAGAAGCATGATCCGCTTCACCCTGCGTCGGGGCCGGTTAGGCTAAGACATTCCCCACAAAGAAGGCCAGGCAGGCCAGCAGCAGCGAAAAAACCAGGTTGAGGCCCAGTCCGGCCCGCATCATCTCCCGCTGGCGGATGAGGCCGCTGGCGTAGACGATGGCATTGGGCGGCGTGGCCACCGGCAGCATGAAGGCGCAACTGGCCCCCACGGCGATCAGCACCGCCATCACCACGGGGGCGACCTGCAGGGGCTCGGCCACCGAGATGAACAGGGGGATCAGCAGGGCGGCGGTGGCGGTGTTGGAGGTGAGCTCGGTGAGAAACACCACGAAGGCGGCCAGCAGCAACAGGATGGAGAAGGGATGGGCGCCCCGCAGGGCCAGGGTGATCTGCTCCGCCAAAAAGGCGCTGGTGCCGGTTTGGCTGAGCACTGCCGAGAGGGTCAGGCCGCCACCAAACAGCAGCAGAACGCCCCAGTCGGTGGCCTGATTGATGTCTTGCCAGCGGGCCACGCCACAGATGGTCACCGCCACCACGGCCAGCAGGGCGATGAGCGAGTCAAACTGGGCAATGCCGCCCAGCCAACTGGCCAGGGGGGCGGAGAAGATCCAGCCCAGCACCGTCAGGGCGAAGATGAGCAGGGTGAGACGGCGGCCTCGGGTCCAGAGCAGGGGCTGGTCCTCCAGCGCGAAGCGCACATTGAGCCGGGGTTTGAGTCCCCACCAGAGCAGCGCTATTGCCACGGGCCACAGCAACACCACCACAGGCAGACCGAACAGCAGCCAATCGGTGAAGCTCATCCCCAGCTGGGCGGCGGCGATGGCATTGGGTGGGCTGCCTACCAGGGTGCCGATGCCGCCTATGCTGGCGCTGTAGGCGACGCCTAGCAGCAAAAACACCAGGGTGGGTCTGTCCTGTTCGGGATCCAGTCGGTGGGCCAGCCCCATGGCCAGGGGCATCATCATGGCGGTGGTGGCCGTGTTGCTGATCCACATGGACAGACAGGCGGTGATGAGAAACAGCAACAGGGCCCCCCATCCCAGGCGACCACGGGCCAAGCGCAGGATCCGCTGGGCCAGCAGGGTATCCAGCCCCTGGTGGGCCAGGGCGGCGGCCAGGGTGAAGCCCCCTAGAAACAAATACAGTATGGGATTGGCAAACTCACTCAAGGCTTCTTTTAGGGGGAAGACCCCCAGCAGCACCGCCAGCACGGGCACCAGCAGCGCCGTGATGGCGAGGGGAATGGCCTCGGTGAGCCACAGCAGGCCTATGGTCACCAGGATGGCCAGCCCGCTGTTGATCTCCGTCGCGAAGGGTAGCGCAAACTTGAGCCCCAGCAGCAACAGCATGGCCAGGCCAAACAGTGGCAGGTGCAAGGGGCTGCGCTGGGCCGGGGAACGCGGCGGCTCCTCCTTGGCGGGTTGCCGGGCCATGCTCTGTCGTCCTTACTGCCGGAAGCGCGCCACCACGTCGCTCAGTCGCTGGGAGTTTTGATGCAGCTGGCCGCTCGCCTGCTGGGTGCGCTCGGCCTGGAGCTGGATCTCGGTGGCCACCGTCTTGATGTCCACCAGATTGTGACTGATGTCTTCCACGGCGGCCGTTTGCTGTTCGGCGGCGGTGGCGATCTGCTGGTTCATGCCGTGGATGTCGGTGATGGCCTCACCGATGCGGCGCAGCATCTGTCCGGCCTGGGTGACGCGTTCCACCCCCTGGCCACCCAGCTGCTGACTGCTGCTGATGGCCTGTACCGCATCCTGGGTGCTGCCCAGGATCTGCTCGATGATCTTGTTGATCTCGGCGGTGGAGTCGGCGGTGCGGCGAGCCAGGGTGCGCACCTCATCCGCCACCACGGCAAAGCCGCGGCCCTGTTCACCGGCCCGGGCGGCTTCGATGGCGGCGTTCAGGGCCAGCAGGTTGGTCTGCTCGGCGATGGCCTGGATCACCTCCAGCACGGTACCGATGCGCCGACTCTCTTCGCTCAGCCGCTGGATGACGGTCGCGCTTTGGTCGATCTCCTGACTCATCTGACTGATGGTGGCGATGGTCTGCTGCATCATGTCGTCCCCCTCGCGGGAGGCCTGATCGGCGCGATCCGCTGCATCGGCGGCCTGGGCGGCATTGTCCGCCACGTTCTGGGCGGTGGCGGTCATCTCATGCATGGCGGTGGCCACCATGTCGGTGCGGCTCAGCTGATCCTGGGTGCCGCCGGTGAGCTGGTTGGAGATGCTGCCGAGGGTCTGGCTGCTCTGCTCCAGCTCGTCGTGGCTGCGCTGCAGCTGGTCCAGCGTCTCCTGCAAGAAGCCCTGCAGGCGATTGGCGGCACTGGTCAGCTGCCCCAGCTCATCCTGACGTTGCAGCTGCAAGGGGGGCAGCATCTCCCCCTGACTCAAGCGGGTGAGGTAGCGGGTCAGCTGTTGCATGGGGCTCACCACCTGGCGGCCCAGCAGCCAGAGGCTGACCAGAACGATGGCGACGGCGGCCAACAGCAACAGGCCCAGGCCCACGCGAACCATGGTATCGGCGCTGCGCTGACTCTGCTGGCTGAGGCGGCTGGCTTCTTGGTGTAGCTGGTCCACCAGCTCGCTCATCTGCTCGCTGGCGGCGCGGTCTATGCCCTTGACCGCCAGATCGCCGGCAAAGGGATCGGCCCCCGCCGCCTCAAAGGCCGCCTTGCCCTGGCGGTAGGCCTTACCCAGGGTCTGATGTTCCTGGCGCAACGCGGTGACGGCCTGACTCAGCTTGGTGTCGTGCAGCTTGTCCGCCAGGGTGGCCAGGGCCTGCAGCTTGTCATCCACCTTGGTTTCCTGCTCCTCGAATTGGGACCAGTACTTCTGCAGGTTGGCGGGATCTTTGCCGCGGAGCAGGACGTTCTTCCACTCCTGCACCTGGATCTTGAACTGCAGGTTGGCCTCATCCACCAGGGAGGCGGCGGCCATGGGGCCTTGCAGCAGGCGCTGGTAGGCGGTGAGCTCCCGATTGAGGAAGTGCTGGCCCAGCAGGGCGACCAACAGCAGCAACAACAGACTCAGCCCCAGCAGGGTCAGCAACTGGGTGCGCAGCGAACGAAAGGTGGACATGGGGGTATCTCCTTGCAACTCAGGCCGTAGCACACTTTTTTGCCAGTGTAGTGCATACGGCGCCTTAGGGGGGCCAATGTACGACACCCCCGCATGGGCGGGGGTGTCGTGAAGGCCATGGGGCCGGTTACAGGCTGGCGATGGTGGCCTGCTGCTCCTTGAGCTTATCCAGCTGCAGGCGGTAGTCGGCCAGCTTCTCGCGCTCCTTGGCGATGACCGCCTCGGGTGCCTTGGCCACGAAGGCCTCGTTGTTCAGCTTGCCGTCGATGCGGCCGCACTCCTGGGCCAGCTTGGCCAGCTCCTTGTCCAGCCGGGCCAGCTCGGCATCCTTGTCGATGAGACCGGCCATGGGGATCAAGAGCTCGGTGGCCCCGATGAGCTTGGTGACCGACACGGGAGCGGCATCCCCGGCGCCCAGCACTGTGATGGACTCAAGCTTGGCCAGGGCCTTGAGGCTGGCTGCGTTGGCGGCGGCCCGCTGGGCGTCCTGGGCATCGGCCTTGAGCAGCACGGTGAGGGGCACGCTGGGGGCCACGTTCATCTCGGCGCGGATGTTGCGGATGCTGATGATGAACTGCTTGACCCACTCCTGATCCGCCAGGGCAACCTCGTCGAGCTTGCTGTCATCGACGCGGGGATAGGCTTGCAGCATCAGGCTGTCGCCTGCCTTGAAGCCGACGCCGGCCAGGGGGGCGACGTTTTGCCAGATCTCCTCGGTGATGAAGGGCATCAGCGGATGGGCCAGGCGCAGCAGGGTTTCCAGCACGCTCACCAGGGTGTGACGGGTGGCCTGCTGCTGGGCTGGGGTGCCATGCCACAGCACCGGCTTGGTCAGCTCCAGGTACCAGTCACAGAACTGGTTCCAGATGAACTCGTACAGGCTGGCGGCCACCTGGTCGAAGCGGTAGCTCTCCATGGCCTGGGTCAGTTCGCGGATGGTCAGCTGCAGCTGGGCCTGGATCCAGCGGTCCGCCAGGCTGTAGTCGGCGGCGGCCGCCGGGCTGCAGTCGTGCTCCTGGGTGTTCATCAGCACGTAGCGGCTGGCGTTCCACAACTTGTTGCAGAAGTTGCGGTAGCCGTCCAGGCGCTTCATGTCCCAGTTGATGTCCCGGCCTGTGCTGGCCAGGGCCGCCAGGGTGAAGCGCAGGGCGTCGGTGCCGTGGGCCTCGATCCCCTCGGGGAACTGCTTCTCGGTGCGCTTGGCGATCTTCTCGGCCAGCTGGGGCTGCATCATGTTGCCGGTGCGCTTGTCCAGCAGGGTTTCCAGGCTGATGCCGTCGATCATGTCCAGCGGATCCAGCACGTTGCCCTTGGACTTGGACATCTTCTGGCCTTCCTCGTCCCGGATCAGGCCGGTGACGTAGACGGTCTTGAAAGGCACCTGGGGCGAGCCGTCTTCGTGCTTCATGAAGTGCATGGTCATCATGATCATGCGCGCCACCCAGAAGAAGATGATGTCGAAGCCGGTGACCAGCACGTCGGTGGGGTGGAAGGTGGTCAGATCCGGGGTCTGTTCCGGCCAGCCCAGGGTGGAGAAGGTCCACAGGGCGGAGCTGAACCAGGTGTCCAGCACGTCCTCGTCCTGGCGCAGGGGCAGATCCGGGGAGAGGCCATACTTGGCGCGCACCTCGTCCTCGTTGCGGGCCACGTAGACCCGACCGGCCTCGTCATACCAGGCGGGGATGCGGTGACCCCACCACAGCTGACGGGAGACACACCAGTCCTGAATGTCGCGCATCCAGGAGAAGTACATGTTCTCGTACTGCTTGGGCACAAACTGGATGCGGCCGTCTTCCACCGCCTCAATGGCGGGCTTGGCCAGCACGCCGGCCCGCACGTACCACTGGTCGGTGAGCATGGGCTCGATGGGTACGCCGCCGCGATCCCCATAGGGTTGCTGCAGCACGTGATCCTTGGTCTCGGCCAGCAGGCCCAGGTCTTCCAGCTCGGCCAGCATGGCCTTGCGGGCGGCGTAGCGCTCCAGGCCGGCAAACTGGGCCGGCAGGGTGGCGTCATAGGCGGTGCAGGGGTGACCGCTGGAGTCGAACACCTCGGCCTGGGCGCGGATATGGGCGTCCAGGGTGAAGATGTTGATCATGGGCAGCGCGTGGCGCTTGCCCACCTCATGGTCGTTGAAATCGTGGGCCGGGGTGATCTTCACGCAGCCGGTGCCCTTCTCCATGTCGGCGTGCTCGTCGCCTATGATGGGGATGCGGCGGCCCGTGAGGGGCAGCTCGACAAATTGGCCGATCAGCGCCTTGTAGCGCGGATCATCCGGGTTCACCGCCACCGCGGTGTCCCCCAGCAGGGTTTCGGGGCGGGTGGTGGCCACCACCAGGTAGTGCTTGCCTTCGTTGGTCTGGGCGCCGTCGGCCAGGGGATAGCGCAGGTGCCACATGTGACCCTTCACTTCCTTGTTCTCGACTTCCAGATCGGAGATGGCGGTGTGCAGCTTGGGATCCCAGTTCACCAGGCGCTTGCCGCGGTACATGAGATCCTCGTCGTACAGGCGGACAAACACCTCCTGCACGGCGCGGGACAGGCCCGGATCCATGGTGAAGCGCTCGCGATCCCAGTCCACCGAGGTGCCCAGGCGGCGCATCTGGCGGGTGATGGTGCCGCCGGACTCTTCTTTCCATTGCCAGATCTTGTCGATGAAGGCGTCACGGCCGTAGTCGTGGCGGGTCTTGCCTTCTTCTGCGGCAATCTTGCGCTCCACCACCATCTGGGTGGCGATGCCGGCGTGGTCGGTGCCGGCCTGCCACAGGGTGTTCTTGCCCAGCATGCGCTGGTAGCGGATCAGGGCGTCCATGATGGTCTGCTGGAAGGCGTGACCCATGTGCAGGCTGCCGGTGACGTTGGGCGGCGGTATCATGATGCAGTAGTTGCCCTGACGGCTGTCCCCACTGGGCTTGAAGTAGCCCTGGGACTCCCAATGCTGATAGAGCGCCTGTTCGACGGCGCTGGGGTTGAAGGTCTTTTCCATTCTAATCCTGTCTCTTGGGGCGGGAGGTCAGCCGGGCTGAACCATCTCCAGCGTGAAGCCGGCGGCGCGATACTGCTTGTAGCGCTCTCGGGCCAGCTGTTTAAGGGATTCTTCTGCGGGAACGAAATCTATCACCTGAGGGAAGCGTCCTGCAAATGCCGGTGCCTCCGGCTGCAGATTGATGAGCAGGTTGCGGGGGCGGCGAGGGGGCTGATGGCCGATCTCCACCGCCGCCTGCTGGGCCCCGGGTTCGTCCTGCAGGGCGTGAGGCACGAAGCTGTCGGGATCCTGCTGCCAGAGGGTCTCGTCCAGCCACTGGGCCTGGGCCTCGTCCCGGGCGAGGATGAACACCGTCTGGCCGGCCCGATAGGCTTGGGTGGCCAGCAGACAAGCCAGCCTGGCATCGGCCAGGCTGGTGGTGTCGGCAAGGATGTGAAACTGGGCCTGTTGCATGGGACTCCTTGGACTTAGGCGGCTGACGCCGCCGTTACTCCTCGATGCCGTCTTCGGCGCGGCCCAGCAGGAACTGGGTCAGCAGGGGGACGGGACGGCCGGTGGCGCCCTTCTCCTTGCCGGATTTCCAGGCGGTGCCGGCGATGTCCAGGTGGGCCCAGTTGTACTTCTTGGCAAAGCGCGACAAGAAGGCGGCCGCCGTGATGGCACCACCGGGGCGGCCCCCCACGTTGGTCATGTCGGCAAACGGGCTCTCCAGCTGCTCCTGGTATTCGTCCCACAAGGGCAGACGCCAGGCCTTGTCACCGGCCAGATCCCCGGCCCCCAGCAGCTCGTGGGCCAGGGGGTTGTGATTGGCCAAGAGCCCAGTGGTGTGGTGACCCAGGGCCACGACGCAGGCGCCGGTCAGGGTGGCGATGTCCACCACGCACTCGGGCTCGAAGCGGTCGGCGTAGGTCAGCACATCACACAATACCAGCCGGCCTTCGGCATCTGTGTTGAGCACTTCTATGGTCTGGCCGGACATGGAGGTGAGTATGTCACCCGGGCGATAGGCCTTGCCGTCGGGCATGTTCTCCGCCCCGGCCAGTATGCCCACCACGTTGATGGGCAGCTTGAGGATGGAGAGGGCGTGGAAGGTGCCCAGCACGGAGGCGGCGCCGCCCATGTCGTACTTCATCTCGTCCATGCCGTCGGCGGGTTTCAGGGAGATGCCGCCGGCATCGAAGGTCAGCCCCTTGCCGATCAGCACGACGGGCTTGGCGGTGGGATGGCCCTTGTATTCCATCACCGACATCATGGCCTCGTTGTCGGAGCCGCGGGCCACCGCCAGGTAGGAGTGCATGCCCAGCTCGGCCATCTGCTGTTCGCCGATCACCTTGGTGGTGATGTTGGGGCAGGCATCCGCCAGGCGGCGGGCCTGGGAGGCCAGGTAGGCGGGGGTGCAGATGTTGGGCGGCATGTTGCCCACGTCACGGCAGACCTTGACCCCCTGGGCCACGGCCAGGCCGTGCTGGATGGCCTTCTCGCCCAACGGCAGCTCCCGGCGGGACGGCACGTTGAACACCAGCTTGCGCAGGGGGCGGCGGAGCTCGGCCTTGTTGGTCTTGAACTGATCGAAGCTGTACAGGCCGGCCTGGGTGGTTTCGATGGCCTGGCGCACCTTCCAGTAGGTGTCGCGGCTCTTTACGTGCAGTTCGGTGAGGAAGCAGACCGCTTCCATGGAGCCGGTTTCGTTCAGCGTGCTGATGGTCTTCTGTACTATCTGCTTGAACTGGCGTTCGTCCAGCTCTCGCTCCTTGCCACAGCCCACCAGCAGTACCCGTTCGGACAGCACACCCGGTACCTGGTGCAGCAGCAGCATCTGGCCCGGCTTGCCCTCCAGATCCCCCCGGCGCAGCAGGGAGCTGAGGTAGCCATCGCTGATCCGATCCAACTGTTCCGCCACCGGCGAGAGGCGACGGGGCTCAAAAACGCCCACCACGATACAGGCACTGCGCTGCTTCTCCGGGCTGCCGCTCTTTACGCTGAACTCCATGAATACTCCTCGGTCTTGCAGACAACGGAGGCGCTTTGGCTGATAATGTGGCAACCGCCTGTTGCGCATCCCCTGACGCAGTGGATGGGTAAAATTTGCTAAATTGGCAAAAATCTATTTTTCGCCCGTATTTTTTAGCGTTTTCACTAAAGTTACAAGTTTTCCCAGAGGCCAGCGTGATCGTCTTCCGGTATCTGTTCAAAGAAACCTTCAAAACCCAGCTGTCGGTGCTGTTTATTCTGCTCATGATCTTCATGAGCCAGAATTTTATCCGGGTACTGTCCAAGGCGGTCAAGGGTTCCATCCCCACCCAGCTGGTGACGGAACTGATGATGTTGAACGTGCCGAACATGGCGCTGCTGATGCTGCCCATCAGCCTGTTTGTCGGGATCTTGTTCGCCCATGGCCGGCTGTATGCCGAGAGCGAGATGACGGTGCTCAAGGCCCTGGGGCTGGGGCCCAGGTACATCATGAACACGGCCCTCCTGCTGGCGCTGTTGACCGGTGTGTTGGCCATCGGCAACACCTTCTGGCTGGCGCCCTGGGCGCAACGGGAGCAGATCGAGCTGCTGGAGCGGGCCAAGCGGGATCCCAGCTTCACCGCCATCGAGGAGGGGCGCTTCTTGTCGCTGAACAGCGGCAAGCTGGTGGTCTACGTCGATGAACTCAAGGACAAGGGCAAGGATCTGGAGCGGATCTTCGTGTTGCAGCAGGCGACCGATACTCAGGGCCCGGCCATCGTCGTGGCCAAGAATGGTCGGTTGAGCAGCGATGATAACGGCCTGCGCTGGGTCACCCTGCAGGATGGTCATCGCTATGCCGCGCCGCTCAAGGGGGATGGTTTTAATATCTCCTCGTTTGAGCAGTATCGCGCCTGGATACCGCTGGGGCAGGACGAAAAGGATGCCCGACTGGAGGTTTCGAGCCTCGACTGGCAAAAACTCACCGAAAGTGAGGACCCCAAGGCCCTGGGAGAGATGCAGTGGCGGATCTCTCTGCCCATCTCCATCCTGGTGCTGACCCTGATAGTGGTGCCATTGGCACAGGTAAACCCCCGACAGGGGCGCTATGCCAAGCTGCTGCCGGCCATTTTGCTCTATCTCAGCTATTACCTCTTGTTGTCGGCCGGCCGCTCCGCCCTGGAGCGGGGTACCCTGCCGGCCATGCCAGGACTCTTCATCGTGCCGTTTATCTACCTGTTGTTGTTTGCCATTCCCCTTAACCTGGGGGGAACCCGCTGGTGGCAAGCGCTCCGCCTGTCCGTGAAGGGGAGGGTCTGTCCATGATTTACGGCATCCTGGATCGTTATGTCGGGCGCAGTGTGGTGTTGGCCATACTGCTGTGTACCCTGACCCTGGCCGGGCTATCGGTGCTGATCAAGTTTGTCGAGCAGCTGCGCCAGGTGGGTGAGGGGAACTTCGATGCCCTGCACGCCCTGCTCTACGTGTTGATGGGCCTGCCCCAGCACCTGGTGATGTTCTTCCCCATGGGGGCCTTGTTGGGGGGCGTCATCGGCCTGGGCCAACTGGCCCAGAGCAGCGAGCTGGTGGTGCTGCAGGCCGCCGGACGCTCCCGGCTCAATATCGTCGCGGCCGTGCTCAAGACGGTGCTGCCGGTGATGGTGCTGTTCCTCCTGCTGGGGGAGTACGGCGTGCCCTATACCGAGCTCAAGGCCAAGGACTTTAAGGCCAATGCGGTGTCCGGTGGCCAGATCACCGCCTCGTCTTATGGGGTCTGGGCCCGGGAAGGCAACGACTTTGTCCACGTCGGCGTGGTGTACCGGGATGGCAGCCTGGCCAAGGTGACCCGCTATCAGTTTGGTGACGGCCAGGATCTGCAGAAGGTCACCCGGGCGGCCTCGGCCCACTATGAGCAGGGCCACTGGCGGCTGGATCAGGTGGAGGAGACCCGCTTCGCCCTGCCGGAGGCCATCCATACGGTGCACCTGGATACGGAACGCTGGGACAGCCAGCTGACGCCGAAGAAGCTGGGGGTGGTGGCCATCTCGCCGGATGAGCTATCCGCCAAGGGCTTGCTGGATTATGTGCGCTACCTCAAGAGCAACGGCCAGAACGCCGATCGCTACGAGCTGGCCCTGTGGCGCAAGGCGGCCGCCCCACTGGCCGTCATCGCCATGATGTTACTGGCCGCCAGTACCGTGTTCGGCCCGCTGCGCTCCGTCTCCATGGGGGCGCGCATCATGATGGGGGTGATCCTGGGCTTCCTGTTCTACGTGGTGAACGAGGTGCTGGGGCCCTTCAGCCTGGTCTACGATGTGCCGCCGTTGGCTGGGGCCTTCGTCCCCAGCCTCCTCTTCCTGGCCATCGCGGTGAAGATGCTCAGGCGGCGGGCTTAGCCGCGTCGCCATCGTCCACCACCATCTCGCTCTCCGCCCAGATGTCCTGGAAGGCGCGATCTTGCCGATCAAACGGGGCCAGCAGGTTGCCCAGGCCGAAGGCCGAGGTGAACAGCCGGATCAGCCCCTGGGACAGGCCCAACCGTTGACCATCCTGCCGCTGCAGCCGCAGGTGCCAGACCTTCATGCCGGGGGTCTGGCCGGTGCGACACCAAAACCACAGGTAGTAACCGCACAACACCAGCCCGAGATAGAGGCTGAAGAGCGTCTGGTGTGACAGCCAGTCGCCCAGGCTGCTCTCGCCGGTGTTAATCCGTCCGCCCACTTGCAGCAGCCAGGCCAAGCCATAGCCCAGCAGACCGGCCAGCAACAAGATGATGGCGGCCAGCAGGGCGTCGGATGCCCAGGCTCCCAGGCGACGAAACAGGCCGGTTACCGGATAGCGGCGAGGTGGGGTCGGGGCGGTTGGGGTGGGGCGGGTGGCAGTACGTCTGGCCATGGGAAATCTCCTGCGAAAACGGGTGCGTCATTCTACCCAAGCCGCCGCCGTCTCCCAGCCCTGTTTCGCTGATTTCTTCAGCAGTTGCGACATGGAACATGAAAAAAGCATTGCGCCCTCAAGGGGGGTTTGTATAATCGCCGTCCATCAAGCCCCTGGGATCTTCCGCGGCGCTTGGCCCGGGTGGCGAAATCGGTAGACGCAGCGGATTCAAAATCCGCCGGGTAAAACCGTGTCGGTTCGAGTCCGACCCCGGGCACCACTTCAAATTCAAAGACTTAGGGCCACTCAGCGAGTGGCCCTACGTTTTTTCTACCGCCGCAAGCCGTACCAACTACTGCGTTTTCCATCGTTCCCCGTCCAGCTGGCTCCTTTGAGGGGCGGCGGCCCGACACGCCGTCCCCGGACCCTCGGCGTGGTGCCATACTTGAGTTCTGGTATCAGCCGCTCCGAGGGACAGGCCAGCCTCGGGGCACTCGTTTGTGAGGTGAGGCGATGGAGAGTCAACAACATGGCTTACCGGCCCTATTTCGCCAGCTTGGTCTGGCGGATGAACCCGAGGCCATTCGCACGTTCGTGGCGGCGCATGGGCCCCTGGACGCGGCGCTGGCGTTGCACGATGCCAGCTTCTGGAGCCCGGCCCAGGCCCAGTTCCTCCGCCAGTCCAAGGCGGACGATGCCGACTGGGCCGAGGTGGTGGATGAGCTGGATGTGATGCTCAGGCGGTGAGGCATGACCCAGCCCAAGATGCGTCTCGAACATGATGCCCTGGGAACCATAGCGGTTCCGGCCGACCGTTGCTGGGGGGCACAGACCCAGCGGGCCCTGCTGCACTTTGCCATCGGTCAGGAGCGCTTCCCCCGTGCCCTGCTCCGCGCCCTGGGGCTGGCCAAGCGGGCGGCGGCCCTGACCAACGTGGCGCTGGGGCGCCTGGACCGGGTGCGAGGGGAGGCCATAGCCGTGGCGGCCATGCGCCTGCAGGCGGGGGAGCTGGACGATCAGTTTCCCCTCACCATCTGGCAAAGCGGCTCCGGCACCCAGACCAACATGAATGCCAACGAGGTGCTGGCGCACCTGGCCAACCGGCAACTGGGCTGCTCGCCGGACAGTCCTGAGGCGGTCCACCCCAACGATCACTGCAACCTGGGGCAGTCCACCAACGATCTGTTTCCCACCCTGATGCACATCGCCACCGTGGAGCAGCTGCATCAGCAACTGCTGCCGGCTCTGACCACGCTGCACGCCTGCCTGGCCCATCAGGCCCAGGCCTGGGCGGACATCCTCAAGCTGGGCCGGACCCACCTGCAGGACGCCGTGCCCCTGACCCTGGGGCAGGCCTTCTCGGCCTATGTGGCCCAGATCGCCGGGGGGCGGCAACACATAGAGTCCGTGTTGCCCCAGCTCTACCCCCTGGCCCAGGGGGGCACGGCGGTGGGCACCGGGCTCAATACGGCGCCTGGGTTTGCCGAGCAGTTTGCCGACTACCTAGCCCAGTGGACCGGTCTGCCCTTTTGTTCGGCGCCGAACAAGTTTGCCGCCCTCGCGGGCCATGAGCCCCTGGTGGCCCTATCCGGCATGCTCAGCGTGCTGGCGGTGAGCCTGAACAAGCTGGCCAATGACATACGCCTGCTGGGCTCGGGTCCCCGTGGCGGCCTGGGCGAGCTGAGTCTGCCGGCCAACGAACCCGGTTCCTCCATCATGCCCGGCAAGGTCAATCCCACCCAGTGCGAGGTGCTGACCATGGTCTGTGCCCAGGTGATGGGCAATCACACCACCATCACCTTCGCCGCCGCGCAGGGCCAGCTGGAGCTCAATGTGTTCAAACCCGTGATCCTCTACAACCTGTTGCAGAGCCTGCAGCTGCTGGCCGAGGCCATGGTCAGCTTCACCGCCTATTGTCTAACCGACCTGCAGCCCCAGCCGGCGCAGATGCGCCACTGGCTCGATCGCTCCCTGATGCTGGTGACGGCGCTGAGTCCCCAGATCGGCTACGAACAGGCCGCCCACCTGGCCCAGGCGGCCCTGGCCAAGGGGACCACCTTGGCCGAGGAGGCCGTTGCCAGCGGCTGCCTGTCGGCGGAGGAGGTGGAGCGCCTGTTGCAGCCCGGCCGCATGCTGGGGCCGCGCTGAGCTGCTCTCAGCGTCCCGGCCCAAGGCCTGGTGCCTGGTCCCGCTCCTGTGCAGGAGACCAGCAAAGAGGGACGCCAACGGGCGTCCCTCTTTAATCGTCGCTTAGTCTCTGCCTCATTCCCCTTGTGCCATTGTGCTGTCCTTCTGTGGCAACACCTTGTGCTGATAGAACCAGCCCAGTCCCACCAGGCTCAGGCCCAGCCCCAGGAAGGAGGCGGCGCGGAAGAGCCCCTGCAGACCATTCATGTCCCACAGGAATATCTTGCACACCGTCAGCAGCAGCATCAGCAGGGCCGCCCGGCGGATCTGGGGCCATTGCCGCCAGCCTCCCAGCAACATCAGGGCGATGGCACTGAGCAGCCAGGCGGCGGAGTGGCTGTACAGCTCACCCTGCACCATGGCCAGCCCATGGATGTCGCCACCGCGCCAGATCTGCCGCACCGCCAGGGTGAGGAACAGCAGGCTGCTGATGAAGCCAAAGCCGGCCACCAGCCGGGCCGGCCAGCGGTGTTTGTGTGGCAGATGGCGCCAGGCCAGCAAGGCCAGCGCCGCCGGTACCCCCCAGGCCAGCAGGCCGAGGTTGAGCAGGGGCCAGTTCCCCAGCCAGGTTCGGTGCCACAAGGGGTTCAGCCACAGGCTGCTGCCCAGGCTGGTCATCAGCAGCATCATGCCCAGCAGCAGGGGGGCGGCGAGGGCGTAGACCCGCGCCAGGCCGCCGCCCAGGTGGGCCTTGCGCCAGTAGATCAGGGCCAGGGCGCCCCACAGGCAGCTGTGTACGGCCGCATCCTTGAGCTGGTAACTGGCCTGCCAGGGCTGGCCACCGCTCAGCCAATAGCGCGCCTCCAGGCTGAGCCAGAGGGTCAGCAGCTGCAGGGCGCCGGCCTCCAGCCAGGCCTGGGTGTGCTGGCCGGGGCGGCTGGGCAGCCAACGGGCGGCGAGGAAGAAACAGACCACGGGGATGCCGTAGCCATACAGGCTCCAGTGGATGCCAAAGACGCCCTGCAGGGGGTAGCTCAGCAGCCAGGGATTGAGGGAGAGGCGGGTCACCACCATGGCGGCCAGCAGCTTGATGAGCCAATGGGGGATGAGATCCCCCTCGCGGCGGGCCAGGGCGCAGAGGCCCGCCAGCTGTACCGCCAAGGCCAGGGTCAGGCTCTGCTCGCTGAAGAACAGGATGAGGGCCAGGGTCAGGCCGGCCTGGGAGCCGGCCATCAGCGCCAGCCGGCTGGCAAGGGGCCAGCGCTGCCGGCGGCTCAGCAGGCCAAACAGCAGGCACAGCCCCAGGGCCTGCAGGGGCCAGAGGATGCTGGCATCGTCCCACAGGCTGGCGGGCTGGGGGGCCGCCCTGTGATAGAGCAGGGCCAGCATCAGCAGGGGCAGGGTGACCAGCAGGCTGGCCCAGACGCCGGCTCGCCAGCGGCTATTGAGGCGGGGCAGCAGGCTCAGGCTGGTGAGCAGGGCCAGCCCCATCCCCCAGCGCCACAGGGGCCAGAGCTGTACCGGGGCCAGTTCGCCTGTGGCATGCCGTGGCCATTGGGGATAGAGGGCCACCGCCAGCAGCAGCCCCAGGCTGGCCAGCCAGGGCAGCAGATCTAGCGCCGGTGTCTGGCGACTGGCCAGCCAGCTCAAGGCCAGCCAGCCCAGCAGGCTGAGCCAGAGGGTCGTGGGGTAGTGGAACCAGACCAGCTGAACGCAGCACAGCAGGCTGATGAGCACCGCCAGCCAGTGCAGGTGATGGATCAGGGGGCGGGCGCCGTGGCGGTGCAATGGCCAGCGCACCGCCCGGTAGTGGAGGCGCCAGCCCAGGCCGGGCAGGGCCAGGAAGGCGTAGGCCGACAGCAGCAGATAACCCGCCAGCAGGCTGGTCTGCACCGGCGGTATGCGCCAGCTCAACAGATACCAGGCAAAGTGCGCCAGCAGGGTGCCCCACCACAGCCAGGCCCGCTTGACCCGGCACTGCAGCGCCAGGGCCGCCAGGCTGATGAGGCCCACGTAACCCAGCAGACCCGCCTGGCTTTGATGGCCGGTATCCACCAGTACGGGCACTAGGTAGCCGCCGAGCAGCCCCAGCACCGCCAGCAGGGGACCCTGCACCAGGGCCAGGGCCAACCCCAGCAGGGCGGTGAGGGCCAGCAGGCCGAAGGTCAACTGGGGGCCCAGCAGGCCGTAGAGTTCATGGGCGGTGAGCAGGCTGGCATAACAGGCGATGAGCCCACCGCCGGCCAGGGCCGCCGGCACATAGTCGGCCTTCTGCCCCAGGCGTTGGTCCAGCACGGGCGCACTGTGCTGGCGCAGCCATTCGCTGCCCAGCAGCAGCGCCAGCCCCAGGGCGCCGCCGGCCAGCACCCGGCCGGTGGGGCCCAGCACGCTGTGCTCCACGCCAAACTTCACCAGGAAGATACCCCCCAGGGCCAGGGCGACGCCCCCCACCCAGACCAGCCAGCGGGAGGCCAGATCCCGCTCCAAGGTGGTGCCGTCCCGCCGGGAGGCGGCTTCGGCGGCGGCCGGCTTCGGCGGCGTGATCTTGGGTTCAGGCTGTAGCCTGGGGCTGGGTGGGGGCGGTGCCGGCATCGCGGGGGGTAGGGAAATGGGGGCGGATGGGGCGGCGCTGGGAGCCGGGATGGCCTGGCCGGCCAGCTGCGCCCGCAGCTGGGTCAGCTCACGCTCCAGGCGCGAGAGGCGTATCAGGGCAATCAGGCCGCAGACGGCGCCGACGACCACCAGCAGGCCAAACAGTACGAGTAGGATAATAAAGTCCATGTCATTGATCCGGTTGAATTGGGCGTTTACATCGGGCCCAATGGGGGCTCTACCCTAACAGAGTCGTCCATTTACCAGCCAGCGCAAGGAGGTGTCATTTGCGGATGTTGCGACCTCAGTGGCGTATCCTGTCGTTCTACCTGGTGGTGGGCTGTCTGTGGATCTTCTTTTCCGACCTGCTGGTGGCGCAACTGGTGCGGGATCCGGTCTGGATCCTGCGGGTGCAGAGCATCAAGGGCTGGCTGTTCATCCTGATCACCTCGGCCCTGCTGTTTGTGATGATACGCCGGGACCACAACCGCATGCTGGCGGCCAACCAAGCCCTGGTGGCCAGTTACGATCAGACCATCCGGGGCTGGGTGCGGGTGATGGATCTGCGGCATCGGGAGACGCGGGACCACACCCGGCGGGTGACCCTGATGACCCTGGCCCTGGCCAAACGGGCCGGCATCCAGGATCCCGAGGCGCTCAAACAGATAGAGCGGGGTTCCCTGCTGCACGATATCGGCAAGGTTGGCATCCCGGACGCCATCCTGATCAAGCCGGGCAAGCTGGATCTGCAGGAGGGGCAGCAGATGCAGCGCCACGTGACCATAGGCCATCAACTGATCAGCGACATCGCCTTCCTGCGGCCCTGTGCCGACATCCCCCACTATCACCATGAGAAATGGGATGGCTCCGGCTACCCGGAGGGACTGCAGGGGGAGGCGATCCCGCTGGCGGCCCGGCTGTTTGCCCTGGTGGACGTCTGGGATGCTCTCAGCCATCCCAGGGTGTACAAGGCGGCCTGGTCCGAGGAGGCCGTATTGGCCTACCTGGTGGAGCAGTCCGGCCGTCATTTCGACCCTCAGCTGGTGAAGCTGTTTATCCATCATTACCCCGAACTCAAGGCGGAACTGGACAGCGCCCTGGCCCAGCAGGCGGACTGATCAGGCCTCGCCCTGTGGCTGGCGCCAGCCGGCCTCCCAGGGCGGCACCTCGCCCCCCCACTCCTCCAGCAGAAAGTCGATCATGCGGCGCACCTTGGCGGGTAGAAACTGCCGGCTGGGGAACAGCACGCTCAGGGTCAGTTTGGGCATGTGATAGGTGCTCAGCAGCGGCACGAGCTGCCCAGTGGAGAGGGCGTCGCCGATCATGAAGCTGGGGGTGCGGAGTATGCCCATCCCCGCCAGGGCGGCGCCCACCAGGATGTCGCCGTTATCCGCCTCCAGCGGCCCCGTCACTGGCACCTTGTACGGCTGACCCTCCTCGCAGACGAAACGCCACTGGTAGGGTTCCGGCACCCCGTTGTAGATCAGGCAGTCATGGTCGCGCAGCTCCTCCGGGGTTTGCGGGGCACCGCGCCGCGCCAGGTAGTCCGGCGCGGCACAGATCAGGGTGCGTATGGCGCTGATTGGCCGGGCAATCATGTTGCCCTCCAGCTCATCTGTGATGCGCAGGGCCATATCCAGCCCCTCCTCGATGAGATCCAGCTTGCGGTCACTGGCCACCACCTCCACCCGCACCTTGGGATAGCGCTGGCCGAAGCGGGCCAGGGCCGGGGCCAACTGGCGGGCCCCGAAGGGGATAGAGACGCTCAGCCGCAGCACCCCGGCCGGCTGCAGTGTCTCCTGCAGCAGCTCCGCCTCCAGCTCGCCCAGGTCGTCCAGCAGATGCAAGGCGCGGCGGTAGTAGAGCTGGCCCAGCTCCGTCAGGTGTAGCCGGCGGGTGGTGCGCTGCAGCAGGCGGACCCCCAGCTGGTTTTCCAGCTCCGCCACATGGCGTGAGACCGCCGTGGTGGAGAGGTTCAACCGCTCCGCCGCGCCGACAAAACTGCCTGCCTCCACCACCTTGCCGAATACCTGCATGGCAAGCAGCTTATCCATGAGTCCTCCAGATTGTCCCGTTATATGGGATATATATTGAATAAAATACCGCTTTATCGCTAAAGGTGAAAGAGTAATCTGTCTCTCAACGGCCGGTTAGCCCGCGCCAGACCCGATACCGAGTCCCCAGGACTCTTGCCCTATACCAAGGAGCTTATGATGAACATCATCCGTACCCTGACCGCTGCTTCCGCCCTGCTGCTGGCCGCCACCGCTGCCCAGGCCCAACAAGGTGCCGGCCCCCTGTCCCTGCGTCAGGAACAGGCGCAATTTGGCTTCAACGCTGTGGCCGCCGAGCAGGCGCAGGCCAAGGCGGCCTCGTCCAGCGCCCTGGAATGGTCCCGCGATTCCAACAATCACTAAGCCCGCATTCCGCAGCGCCTCGCACAATCGACCACCCTCTGGGTGGTCTTTTTTTGCCCTGCCTATTTTATCCCTAAATCAGGGATTAACTGTGCTCAGTTAACACATTTATCTTAAAAATCGGTGGAGTAAGCTTTGTCTCAAGGGTGCGATACGCCGCACCAGACCCGATACCGAGTCCCCAGGACTCTTGCCCTATACTAAGGAGTTTATGATGAACATCATCCGTACCCTGACCGCTGCTTCCGCCCTGCTGCTGGCCGCCACCGCTGCCCAGGCCCAACAAGGTGCCGGCCCCCTGTCCCTGCGTCAGGAACAGGCGCAATTTGGCTTCAACGCTGTGGCCGCCGAGCAGGCGCAGGCCAAGGCGGCCTCGTCCAGCGCCCTGGAATGGTCCCGCGATTCCAACAATCACTAAGCCCGCATTCCGCAGCGCCTCGCACAATCGACCACCCTCTGGGTGGTCTTTTTTTTGCCTGATGGACATATTGTCCCGAAATATGGGATTTATTATCAACCAGATGGCTATTTATCCCTATGATGCTCTGGCGCAGAATGCCGCACCGGCCGATGCGGCTTAGCACTCGCGGGAGCTGTGCCGACGCGACCGCCCCGTCACGACGTCCAGGGGCACCATCGCCCTGGTCGCAAGGATTCCGTAAACCCATCCCTGTGAGGCGTTGCCTAGCGCCTGACTTTTGCAAACCATCCGTCTCGCGGATGGTTTTTTTTATTCCGCTTTTCTTTGGGGTATCATCCCGCCGCCAGCCAGAGGTGGCCTGGGCCTGGAAGGGGGATACGCATGACACAAGGGCACGAGACACGGCTGCAGATCGACAGCCTGACCGACAAGGGCGATGGGGTAGGTCAGCTGGATGGACGGCAGATCTATGTTACCGGCGCCCTGCCGGGGGAGACGGTGTCGGTGCGGCTGCATGGCATCAAGCCCAACTACGCCCAGGGCGAGCTGCTGGCGGTGCTGCAACCCCATGGGGCCCGGGTGGCCAACTTCTGCCCCCACGACAGCTGTGGCGGTTGCCAGCTGGGGATGCTGGAGTATCCCGCCCAGCTGGATCTCAAGCGCCAGCGCCTGCTGGCTGCCCTGGCCAAGCGCGGCATCCAGGCCGAGGTGGCGGCCTGCCTCGGCATGGACCGGCCCTTTGCCTATCGCAACAAGGCCCTGTATGCGGTGCGCCCCGGACCACAAGGCGCCGAGCTGGGCTTCTTTCGCAAGCACAGTCACGAGCTGGTGGCCTGTGATGACTGCGCCCTGCAGCCGCCCCTGGTGGAAGCCATCCTGGCCGAGGTGCGCGCCTGGCTGGGCGCCTGCCGGATCCCGGCCTACGACGAGCAGCACCACAGCGGTGTGCTGCGTTATCTGATGCTGCGGGATGGCCGGCAGAGCGGAGAGTGGATGCTGGTGCTGGTGACCCTGGGGGAGACGCTGCCCGGCGTCGACGACCTGCTGGCGCGGCTGGCACGCTTCCCGGCGCTGCGCAGCGTGGTGCACAACATCAATCCCGCCCGGGGTAACCGCATCCTGGGGTTCGACAACCGCACCCTGCGGGGGGATGGTGTCATCGAGGACGCGCTGGATGGCCTGCATTTTTGCCTCTCGCCCCTGGCCTTCTATCAGATCAACCCGGAACAGACCCTGCGGCTCTACCGGGAGGCCCTGAGCCAGTGCGGGCTAACCGGCCAGGAGACGGTGTTCGATATCTACTGCGGCATCGGCACCATCTCCTTGTTCCTGGCCCGCCAGGCGGCCCGGGTGGTGGGGGTGGAGCTGGTGCCGGAGGCCATCGAGGACGCCCGGCGCAACGCCGAACGCAACGGCCTGGCGGACAAGACGGAATTCTTTGCCGGCAAGGCGGAGGCGCTGGTGCCTGAGCTCTACCGCCAGGGGTATCGCGCCGACGTGGTAGTGGTGGATCCTCCCCGCAAGGGTTGTGAGCCGGCGGTGCTGCAGACCATGCTGACCATGGCGCCCCATACGCTAGTCTATGTCTCCTGCGACCCCGACTCCCTGGCGCGGGATCTGGCGGTGCTGCTGGCGGGGGGCTATCGGCTGGCGCAGGTCACGCCGGTGGACATGTTTCCCCACACCCTGCACGTGGAGACGGTGGCCCGCCTGATCCGGGACTAGCGGGGAGCCGCTGCTGCGGCCAAGCCGGCTTTTTATCTATCCCCTATTGGCGCCGCTCCGCTGCCGCGCTATTCTGTGCCCAACCGCAATGTAATCGATTACACTGGCTGGTGCCGCGGCGCGCCTCGTGGTGAGCGGTGCGCCACTCCGGCTCGGCGGCTTCTCTCCCTGCCGTTTAACTAGGACAACCCCATGTCTCATTCCCCTGCCGGCTACTGGTCCATCCTGGGCCTGGGTGCCCTGGTGGCCCTGGCGGGGGCGTTTTGCATCCCCTTGCTGAGCTTCTTCATCATCGATGGTCTGCAGGCGCCCCCCTATGCGGTGGGGGTGTTTAATGTCAGCGTGGCCATCAGCGGCATGCTGCTGAGCCAATGGCTGGGGGGACGGACCGATGCCGGCTGGCCCTGGCGGCGGGTGTTGAGCTGGGCGCTGCTGGCCATGGCCATCGCAACCGCCTTGCTGATGGTCTGCGGTGCCTTCTGGCAGGCTTGGCTGATTGGCATCACCCTGATGGCCCTGGGTCAGGCGGCAATGCCCCAGACCCTGGCGTTGGCCCGCCGTTTCACCTATGCCCATCCCCAGCTGGGAGCCAGCTTCTCCGCCCAGGTGCGGGCGGCCTTCTCCCTGGCCTGGATCGGGGGGCCGCCGCTGGCCTTTTATCTGGTGGCCCAGGGGGGCTTTGCCAGCAGCTTCCTGTTGGCCACCCTGGTCTCCCTGGCCTGTCTGTGGCTGGTGCGCTGGGGGCTGCCGAACTTGCCCGCGGCGGCGCCGGTCCAGCCGCTGCAGGAGGGACAGGCGCCACTGCCACCTGGCTTCTGGGGCTATCTGTTGGCCATCAGCTGTGCGGCGGTCAGCAACAGCCTGTATGTGGGCAGCCTGCCCCTCTACCTGCTGCACGAGCGCCATCTGCCGGCCACCAGCCCGGGCTGGGCCATGGGGTTGGCGGCGGGGCTGGAGATCCCGGTGATGCTGCTGGCCAGCCGGTTGGCCGGTCGCTGGGGCGTCCGTTCACTGCTGTGGCTGGGGAGCCTGGCGGGGGTGGTGTTCTATCTGGCGCTCTATCAGGCCGACAGCCTGTGGCAGGTCTTGTTGTGTCAGCTGGCCAACGGCCTCTTCTTCGGCCTGTATGCGGGGCTCGGCATCCTGCTGATCCAGGACATGGTGCCCCATAGGCCCGGTTTTGCTTCGGCCTGTTACAGCAACAGCATGCGGGTGGGGGGCATGGTGGGGGCCATGCTGATGGGGCTGGTGGCCAGCGTCAGCGATTTTCGCAGCGTGCTGCTGGTGGCGGCGGCGGTGCTGCTGCTGGGGATGGGCTGCCTGGGGCTGGCCCACTGGCAGAGCCAGCGGGGGCAGTGCGTGCCGGCCTGAGCGGCGAAAACGAGAAGGGGCCTTGCTGGCCCCTGTTTGTCGTCTGGCTCATTGCGGTGGCAGTGTGTCTGCCAGGGGGCCGTACTGCCGGCTGCTCTGCCAGAAGGCCCGCAGCTTGGGGCAGGCGGCCAGATCCACCACCTGGCGTAGCTGACCCCATTCCAGCAGGCAGGCCAGGCGCAGCTGGGCATCGTTGTAGGGGGCATGTTCCGGCAGGCTCTGGGCCTCCAGGCTGGCGAGAATGGCCGCCACTCTATCCCGCTGGCGCTGCAGGTAGGGCAGCTGTTCGGCGCTGATGCCGGCCTGTTGCAGGATGAAGCCGTTGATGGCGGCATCCAGCGCCGTGTTGATCAGGCAGAACTGGTTGTACTCGAGGATGTCGGCGCAGAAGGGTTCGCCGGCTTTCTCCCGCAGGTAGCGGATTATGGCCGCCGAATCAGATAAAAACAGCTCGCCATCTTCAAGGAAAGGCACCTTCTTGGCCGGGGAGGCCTCGGCGCTGGCAGCATAGTCGGTCTCGACGAAGTCGCAGGCCTGGCCGGTCTCCAGCAGGACGATGCGGCAGTGACGGGCAAAGGGGGAGGTGAAGCTGCCGAAAAGTTTCATGTGAACTCCATCTTCTTGTAGGGCTTCCCGAGCATACTCCGGCGCTTAGCACCGACCAAACGAAAAAGGAGCCTGGTGGGCTCCTTTTCGGCGGACGGCATCTGAGGGGCTAGGCCTCCTCCTGCTTCTTGCGCCTGTCATGGTGATCGCTATCCAACCAGCTCACCGACTGATTCACCGCATGAAACACCTTCTCCTCCATCTCGGCACGCTGTTCCGGGGTGGTGAAGTAGATCATGTCCACGTTGTGGCGGATGTAGTGGGCGGGCAGCTGATTGAGCACCATGCAGCACAGGTCGGCCAGATAGTCGCTGTCGCGGGTGCGATCCAGCTCCAGGGCGCGGATCTGCTGCATGACCAGTTCTTCGTAATAGTTATGGATGTCGGCAATGGTGCCCATGATGACAAGGTCCTCAGATGACGGGATTTCTGGGGATCCTTATAGCAGAAAGCCCGCAACCATGAAATTGCGGGCTCTCTTAAATGTGTGGTGCGAGAGGAGGGACTTGAACCCTCACGTCCGAAGGACACTAACACCTGAAGCTAGCGCGTCTACCAATTCCGCCACCCTCGCACACAAATTGTCGTTGGTTGAGATTGACATGCCTACCAACCGGCATCTTATTTCACAAGGCGGCCACTTGCAGTAAGTGGTGCGAGAGGAGGGACTTGAACCCTCACGTCCGAAGGACACTAACACCTGAAGCTAGCGCGTCTACCAATTCCGCCACCCTCGCCCGCATTGTCGTTGGTGTTTTTACATGCGACCAACCGCATGGACAATCATCTCCCTAAGGAGTGGTGCGAGAGGAGGGACTTGAACCCTCACGTCCGAAGGACACTAACACCTGAAGCTAGCGCGTCTACCAATTCCGCCACCCTCGCCCGATTGTCTCTGCTTGGATTTACATGCTGTCAGCCAGCATGGCTTGGTGCGAAGAGAGGGACTTGAACCCTCACGTCCTAGGGACACTAACACCTGAAGCTAGCGCGTCTACCAATTCCGCCACCTTCGCGTCTTGCGGAGGGGGATTCTATAGAATTCTGTCTGCCCGTCAACCGGCAAACCCGCAAAATTTTTCGTTTGCTCGGTCTTTGCGCGAAACGGCGGGAAAAGTGCCGATTATGGGCGCTTCAGGGCCGCCTGATACATGCTTTCATACTGGTTGACCGAGTCGGACCAGAGGTAGCGGGTCTGCATGGCGGCCACCTGCACCCGGACATACTCCTCCTGATCCTGCAGGTAAAACAGCAGGGCGCGGCGCAGGGTGTTGAGCAGGGCCAGGGCATCGGGCTCGTGGAAGTTGAAGCCGGTGGCCTGGGCCCGGTTGGCGTCATAGTCCACCACAGTATCCTTGAGGCCCCCCACGGCCCGGACTATGGGCAGGGTGCCGTAGGCCAGGCTGTACATCTGATTGAGGCCGCAGGGCTCGAACAGGGAAGGCATCAGGAAGAAGTCGCTGCCGGCCTCCACCAGGTGGGCCAGGGCGTTGTCGTGGTCGTTGATGAAGGCCAGCTTGTCGCCGTGTTCGGCCTCCAGGGCCCGCAGGCGCTCTGCCAGGCTGGGGTCGCCGGTACCGACGATGATCACCTGCACCTTGTGGTAGAGGAACTGGCTCAGGATGGGCAGCAGCAGGTGCAGCCCCTTCTGTTCGGTGAGGCGGCAGACCATGCCAAACACAGGCCAGTCATTTTGTGCCAGGCCGGCCCGCTGCTGCAGGGCCAGCTTACAGGCCAGCTTGCCGGCCAGATCCGTCTGGCTGTAGTTCACCGGGATCAGGGGATCCGAGGTCGGATCCCAGTCGCCGTAGTCGCAGCCGTTGATGATGCCGCTCAAGTCTTCCGAGCGCTCCTGGAACGACTTGGCCATGCCGTGGCCACCCAGGTAGGTGGTGAGCTCATGGGCGTAGCTGGGGCTGACGGCATTGATCTTGTCGGCGTAACGCACGCCGCATTTGAGGAAGTTGACGTAGGCGTGGCCCTGGCTGATGGCCTCGTCCTGGTTGTCGGTCAGCTCCGGCAGGGCCCACAGCTGGCCGCGTTCGAACACCCCCTGGAAGGCACCGTTGTGCACCGTCAGCACGCTGCGGCTGGCGGCGAAGAAGGGGTCGTTGGCATAGCGGGTGCGCAACAGCATGGGCACCAGGGCGGTGTGCCAGTCGTTGCAGTGGATGATGTCCGGTTGAAAACCCAACTGCTGGGTGGCCTGCAGGCTGGCGGCGCAGAAGAAGGCGAAGCGCTCGCCGTTGTCCAGATAGGCGTTGTTGTTCTCGGCGTACAGGCTGGGGCGTTCGAAGTAGTTGGGGAAGTCTATGAGGTAGACAGGCACCCCTTTCAGATCCATCTCATGGGCCTGATAGGGAATGTCGGTATGGCCTTCCCGGGTGGGCAGGGTGAAGCCCCCCAGGTGGCGGGCGGTCTCCCGTCCCTTCACCGACAGATAGAAGGGCATGATGATGCGCACATCATGGCCGTGACGTTTGAGGGCCAGGGGCAGGGCTCTGGCCACGTCTGCCAGACCGCCGGTCTTCACCAGGCCATCCACTTCCGAGGCAATAAACAGAATTTTCATAGTCAAAAACCGATCCTGGCTCCTTTGGGTACCACCACTATGCCGCCTTCCGACACGGTGAAGCGGGCCCGATCCTGTTCGTGATTTTCACCGATTACCGTGCCGGGGGCAATTTCCACATGCTTGTCGATGATGGCGCGGCTGATCCGGCAGCCTTCGCCTATCTTCACGTCCCCCAACAGCACCGAATGGCTGATCTGGCTGTTGGGCCCCAGGTTGCAGCGAAAGCCCAGCACGCTGCGCTCCACCCGGCAGCCCCGCAGGTAGCAACCGGCGGAGATCAGGGAGTAGGCCACGTTGGCATGATGCTCGGCGGTGTTGACGAAGGTGGCCGGCGGCAGGGGTGGGTAGTAGGTGTGCAGCGGCCACTTGCGGTTATAGAGGGTGAAGGGCGGCTCGTCGCTCACCAGATCCATGTGTGCCTGCCAGTAGGCGTCCAGGGTGCCCACGTCCCGCCAGTAGACACCGCCTTTCTCCCCTTCCACCTTGTTGGTGCTGAAGTCGTAGACGTAGACCGGGGCCCGGCCGTACATGGAGGGGATGATGTCGCGGCCGAAGTCGTGGGAGGAGTCCTCACGAGCCTCGTCCTGGTTCAGCTCGCTGAGCAGGGTCTGGGTCTCGAAGATGTAGTTGCCCATGGAGGCCAGGGCGTGGTCCGGATCCCCGGGGATGGGCTTGGGCTGGCGGGGCTTCTCGGCAAAGCCCACCATGCGGCCGGTCTCGTCCACCTCTATGATGCCGAAGTTGGCGGCCTCCGCCAGGGGCACCCGGATGGCGGCCACCGTCAACACCGCCTGCTTCTGCTTGTGAAATTCCAGCATCTGGCGGATGTCCATCTTGTAGATGTGGTCGCTGCCGAAGATGCAGACGTGATCCGGGGCGCTCAGTTCCACGAAGCTGATGTTCTGGTAGATGGCGTCGGCGGTGCCGTCGTACCAGCGCTTGCCCATGCGCATCTGGGCGGGAATGGGATCGATGAAGCGGCCCGTGATGCCGGTGAGATTCCAGCCTTTCTTCATGTGCATGTAGAGGGATTGGGACTTGAACTGGGTCAGCACATAGACGCGCAACAGGTCAGAATTGACGAAGTTGTTGAGCACGAAGTCCACCAAGCGGTAGCTGCCGCCAAAGGGCACGGACGGCTTACTGCGGGTGATGGTCAGGGGCTGTAAACGGGTTCCTTCTCCTCCGGCGAGGATCATGGCAAGTACACCGGCCATACTGGCTCTCTCCCTGTCTGTGAAAGCGATTTCAGTCTAACTGAAAAATCACGCGCGACAACAGGCACGCGTAGGATCTGTCCTTGAATCTAACAGATCCTGTGGTGTCTGGCGGAAAAGATGGGACCTATCTGGCTAGGTAGAGTTTGAATTTGCTGCTCTGGGCCAGGATCTGCCAGCCATGGGGGCCGAAGGCCTGATCCAGAAAGGGCGGATAACGCAGGAAGGCGTTGGCCACCAGCAGCAGATCGCCGCCCTTGGCCAGTTGGCGCGGGGCCTGCAGCATCATCTGTTCCGTGGCCTGGTAGTGGGTGTTGAGGCCGGCATGAAACGGCGGATTGGTGATGATGTGCTGCAAACCGGGTGCCACGTCGGAGTAGCCGTCGGAGGGGTAGACATTGCCCTCCAGCCCGTTGATCGCCAGGGTGCGGCTGGCCGAGGCCAGGGCCAGGGCGTTGATGTCCGCCAGCTCCAGTGCGATGTCGGGATGGCGCTGCTTGAGTACGGCGCCGATCACCCCGGCACCACAGCCCAGATCCAGCACCCGGCCGCGCAAGGGCGGCAGGTGATCCAGCAGCAGGCGGCTGCCCTCATCCAGCTCGGCGGCGCTGAACACCCCGGGCAAGGCCTGGATGCGCAGGGTCTGCTCCCCCAGGGGCAGGGTGTATTCACCAAACCAGGCGTCCAGCGCAAACGGCGCCACCGCTTGGTCCAGCAGCCCCTGGTAGAGGGAGCAGCGGCGGGCGCTGTCCTGCTTGCGTACCTTGCTGCAGTAGGGCGCCAGCAGCTTCTCGGCACCCTTGATGCCGCCGCGGTTGTCCCCCACCAGCCAGATGGGGGCGCCGGGGGTCAGCAGGGGGGTGAGCTGGGCCAGCAGGAACTGGGCCTCGGCCTTGGCCTTGGGCAGATAGAGCAGCAGGCCCTCCCAGGGCGTTTCCCCGGCTTCCAGCTGGTGACCGAAGCGGATATCCAGCCCGTCAGACCCGGTGGCTTGCGGACGAAAGCGGCTGTAGTCGGTGAGAAACCAGGTACTGTCGGCAGACTGCTGCAGCAGGGTGCGGGGGTAGTCGTCGTCCACCTGGCCGGCGATCAGCAGGCGGGGATGGGCAAACAGGGGGCGGCTGCGTTCCAGCAGCTGACTGGCGGGGGCGTGGGGCTGGCTCATCGGCTGTCTCTTGGGTGACAAGGCCGGTGATTATACCCCAAGGTGGCGGGCTTGACATTTGTCAGCGAATACCGAACTATGCTGGCTAATTGCACACTTATGTATTGCTGAATCATGTCTTCGCTGATGGGTCTGAAACGAAAAACCAAAGCACCTCGCAAATGTGAGGTTTTTTTCGTTCCTGCGTGACCAGCAGTCGGTGTGAAACGCCATTATCAAACCCCGGTTACGCACAACGTGGCCGGGGTTTTTTGTTCAGGATCCCGTGAAGTCGAGAAGGAGTTTGTATGATTCAAGGTTCCATTGTTGCATTGATCACCCCGTTTGCTGATGGCCGACTGGATGAAGAGGCCTTGCGGCGGATGGTGGACTGGCAGGTCGCGCAGGGGACCCACGGCATAGTACCGGTCGGTACCACGGGAGAGAGCCCGACCCTGACCCACGACGAGCATTGCCGGGTCATCGAGATAGTGGTGGAGCAGGTGGCCGGCCGCATTCCCGTCATCGCCGGTGCCGGCTCCAACAATCCCCTGGAAGCCATCGAGTACAGCCGGGTGGCCCAACAGGCCGGCGCCGATGCCACCTTGCACGTGGCGGGCTACTACAACCGTCCCAACCAGGACGGCCTGTATGCCCACTTCAAGCTGGTGCACGACGAGACCCAGATCCCCATCATCCTGTACAACATACCGCCCCGGGCCATCGTGGACATCCAGCCCCAGACCATGGCGCGCCTGGCGGAGTTGCCGCGCATCATAGGCGTCAAGGATGCCACCGGCGACATGTGCCGGCCCTGGTATGAGCGTCAGCTGATCAAGAAGCCCTTCACCTGGCTCTCCGGCGATGACGCCACCGCCGTGGCTTACAACGTCAGCGGCGGCAGCGGCTGCATCTCGGTCACCGCCAACGTGGCGCCCAAGCTGGTGGCCGAGGTGCAAAACCTGACTCGCGAAGGCAAGTGGGCCGAGGCCCGCGCCCTGCAGGACAAGCTGATCCCATTGCACCAGGCCATGTTTGCCGAGCCGAGCCCGGCCGGCGCCAAGTACGCCGCCTCCCTGCTGGGGCTGTGCAGCGCCGACTGCCGCCTGCCGGTGATGCCCCTGTCCGATGCCACCAAGGCGCGCATCCGCCAGGTGATGACGGATCTGGCGCTGATCTAAGCGCGTCCCTGAGACGACCAAGGCCAGCCCTAACCAGGCTGGCCTTTTTGTTGCGGGTTGGTTCTGGCGGCGGCTTATTTGATGGGCTGCATCTCCGGGGTGCAGACGATCTTGTCGATGCGCAGGCTGCGGTTGGCCAGCCAGGTGTCGCTGATGGCCCGGTAGGCCGCCATGTCGGTGCAGCGCAACCGCAGCACATAGTCGAAGGGACCGCTCACCAGCCAGCAGGAGAGCACGTCCGGTCGCTGGCTCACCTCTTCTTCGAAGGCCCGTTGGGCCTCCCGACCGCTTTGGCTCGCCAGGGAGACCTGCAGCAGCAGTATCAGGTTGCCGCCTCCCAGGCGCGCCTCGTCCAGCCGGGCGGTGTAGCCCAGGATGTAACCCGCCTGTTCCAGCTTGCGCACCCGCTCCTGGCAGGGGCGCGGGGTGAGGTGGACCCGTTCCGCCAGCTTCTGGTAGCTGATGCGGCCCTCCTGCTTGAGGATCGCCAGGATCTGCTCATCGATGCGATCCAGGTGGTGGTGTCGTCTCTCCATCTCTGCCTCCGGGCATAACAGCGGATCCTGCTGTATGAGTGTTTGATTTTGCCGGAAACGGTTGTGGTCAAAACGCGAATCGACTCACACCGTTGTGTGATTGGGCGCACACTGTGGACAGTTGCTTGTCACAAGGAGGCTCCATGCAAACCACCCAACAGATCCTGATGATCCGTCCTGCCCGCTTCTGCGCCAATCCCCAGACCCTCGCCAGCAACGCCTTCCAGCACCCGGCCGCCGCCGACGAGCTGGCTGCCAGCCGGGCTCAGGCGGAGTTTGACGCCTATGTGGCCCTGCTGCGGGAGGCCGGTGTATCCGTCTGGGTCGAACAGGACAGCGGCGAGCTGACCACCCCGGACTCCCTGTTTCCCAATAACTGGGTGAGTTTCCATGCTGACGGCTCCGCCATCCTCTACCCCATGGAGGCCCCCAACCGCCGTCTGGAGCGCAACCGCCACATCTTGGACAAGCTGGCCGAGGAGTTCTGCCTCGAGCAGGTGCACGATCTGAGCGACTTCGAGCTGCAGGGCCGCTTCCTGGAAGGCACCGGCTCCATGGTGCTGGATCGCCAGCACCGCATCGCCTACCTGTGCCGCTCCTCCCGCTCCCATCCCGAGGTGATGGAGGAGGTGAGCCGCCACCTGGGCTACCGCCCCTTCTGGTTCAGCGCCCAGGATGCCAAGGGCCAGCCCATCTACCACACCAACGTGCTGATGAGCGTAGGCCGCCACCTGGCGGTGGTCTGCCTGGAGGCCATCCCGGATGCCGCCGAGCGCGCCGAGCTGTGCCGCCTGCTGGCCAGCACCAACAAGATGCTGCTGCCCATCACCCTGGATCAGCTGCAGGCCTTCGCCGGCAACCTGCTGGAGCTGCGCAGCGATCGGGGCGAGGCCCTGCTGGCCATGTCCCGCCGTGCCTGGGAGGCCCTGAGCCAGCAGCAGCAGCGGGAGCTGGAGCGCCATGGCCGCCCCCTGCTGGCGGATCTGGACACCATCGAAACCTTGGGTGGCGGCGGCGCCCGCTGCATGATCGCCGAGATCCACCTGCCGCAACGGGAGCCGGTGCGGGCCGAACAGGCCGCCTAAGCTGCCGTCGAGATAAACACAGGCCAGGGCATGCCCTGGCCTGTCTGTTTCTGCCGCGCTTGGCTGAGTGTTATCCGGCCTTGTCGGCCAGCTGGCTGAGGGGGATCTCGGTCAGCATCAGCCCGGCCCGCAGCCCGGGGGCCACCCTGGCGTTGGGGAACAGCAGATACTCCCGCTCGGCCTGCACCCGGTACTGGTGCGGGCCGTCCTCCGCCAGCAGGGTGCCCTGGGGGTAGGCGGTGAAGTTGGCCGCCGCCGCCGGCAGATGCAGCACGAAGGCCTCGCTGTGCTTGCGCAGCTCCTGGCTCACCCGATAGCCCTTGGGGGCGGTCTGGGGCAGATCGGCCAGGGCGTCGGTGTCCGCCGCCACCCCCGCCGCCAGGGCGGCTTTCACCTGGGCGAACTGGCTCAAATCGTTCTGACCGAAGGGGCGGGCCTTGCCCAGCTCCAGGGTGCAGCTGGCGGCGCCGAAGCGTGCGCTGGTGAAGTGGCTGAAGGTGCGGCCCGGCGCGCTGTGGCGCACCAGGGCCTCGATGCCGGCGCTGGGCAGCCAGCGCAGCATGGCCGCATCGTAGCCGCTCTCTTGGGCCGGCAGCAGGGCGAAGCGCAGATGCGCCGAGGCGCGGATGGCGGTGTGCAGATCGTAGTGGCGGCGGATTGGCATCTCTGTCGCCTGCCAGAAGTCGGCCACCGCCGCCTCCAGCTGCCGGGCCCGCAGTGGCTCGGCCCCCGACGGATCCGAGGCCCGCGGCCCGTCGAACAGCCGGTTGAGATCCAGGTCCAGATAACGGCGCCCGGCAGCCATGGCCGCCGGGTTGCCCAGGATCAGCAGCAGGCGGCAGGCCAATGGGCGCCGCCCCGCCAGCCAGTCTGCGGTGAGTTCCGCCAGCAGCTCGATGGGGGCCGTCTCGTCACCGTGAATACCGGCGGAGATCACCCAGGCCTCGTAGCAGGCCGCATGCGGGATCAGCTCCAGCAGGCCGGGTCCGCGCCAGTGCCAGCTCAGCTGCGCCGTGCGGCCTTGGGTCGAGGCCGGCGATTGGCCGGCCAACGTCAGGGCGAGCCAGTCCATCAGGCCCCCTGTTGAAAGGGGTAGATGGACCCCAGGCCCAGGATACCGGTGAGTTCATCCAGCGCCCGGCGGTTCTCCTCCAGCAGCTGGGGATCGGCCAGATCCTCGGCACTCAGGCGATCCCGGTAGTGGTGCTCCACCCAGGTGGTGAGCCTGCCGTACAGGGCGTCGTTCATCAGCACCCCGGGGGCCATGGCGGCCCGCTCGGCTTCGTTCAGCACCACTCGCAGCCGCAGACAGGCGGGACCACCGCCGTTGCGCATGCTTTCCCGCAGATCGAACACCTCCAGGGCGTCGATGGGGCCGCCGCTTTGCACCAGCTCCGACAGGTAGCGCCAGACCCCGGCGTGCTCGCGGCACTCCTGGGGCACCACCAGCAGCATCTTGCCGTCGGGGCGGGTGAGCAGCTGGCTGTTGAACAGGTAGGTCTGTACCGCATCGCTCACGGAGACGGCCCTATCTGGCACCATGATGGGCACGAATTCGGTGCCCTGGGCCGCCAGCTTGCGGCCCAGCTCGGCCAGGGTCTGCTCGGATTGCCAGAAGGCCCGCTGGTGGTGGAACAGCACGGGGCCGTTGCTCACGGCGATGACGTCGTTGTGGAACACCCCCAGATCGATCACCTCGGGATGCTGCTGGGCCAGCACGCAGTTATCTTCACTCAGGCCGTGCAGACGGATGATGGCCTCGCTGGCCTCCCGGGTCTGGCGGGCCGGGTAGCGGGTTGGCGCCACCCCCTGACCGTCGGCCTGGCGACCGTAGACAAACAGCTCGACGCCGGCCTCACCGTGCTGCCGGCTCAAGCGGTTGTGGTTGGCGGCGCCCTCGTCGCCGAACTGGGCCACCTGGGGCAGGGCGCTGTGCACGGCGAAGTGACGTTCGTCGGCGAAGATGGCCTTGAGGATGGCCTCTGTGGTGGTGGCCTCGCTGGCCCGGTGGAACTTGTTGTTGAGGTTGGCCACCGTCAGGTGCACCCGGCCGTCACGGGTGTCGGCGGAGGGCGAGACGGTGGCGGCGTTGGCGGTCCACATGGCGGAGGCGGAGCCCACCGCGCTCAGCAGGGCCGGCGCCTGGCGGGCGGCCTGGGCCAGCACCTGGGCATCGCTGCCGGCAAAGCCCAGCCGGCGCAGCAGATCGACCTGGGGCCGCTCATGGGGCGGCAGCACCGCCTGGGCGAAGCCCAGATCGGCGAGGCGCTTCATCTTGGCCAGCCCCTGCAGGGCCGCCAGCTTGGGGTTGGCCACCGCCGCCTTGTTGCTGGTGGAGGCCACGTTGCCGAACGACAGGCCGGCATAGTGGTGGGTCAGGCCGACGAGGCCGTCAAAATTCACTTCCAGGGCAGACATCTTATGCTCCTTGCGGGGTGGGGAAGGTGAGCCCGTGGGGCAGGCTGGCCGGCAGGCTGGCACGTTCGGCCTCCATGGAGGCCATTGGCCAGGCGCAGTAGTCGGCGGCGTAGTAGGCGCTGGCCCTGTGGTTGCCGGAGGCACCGATGCCGCCGAAGGGGGCCGAGCTGGCGGCGCCGGTCAGGGGCTTGTTCCAGTTGACGATACCGGCGCGGGCCTCCAGCAGCAGCCGCTCGTAGTGGTCCTTGTTCGGGGAGATGAGGCCCAGGGCCAGGCCGAAGCGGGTGTCGTTGGCGAGATCCAGTGCCTCGTCAAAGTCGCCGTAGCGGATGAGTCCCAGCAGGGGGCCGAAGTGTTCCTCGTCTGGCCGATGCAGCAGGGCGGTGAGATCCAGGATGCCCGGGCTCAGCAGGGCGCCCTGTTCACCGATGCGTGCCATGGTCAGCAGGGGCTTGGCACCGCGCAGCAGCAGGCTCTGCTGGGCCTCCAGCAGGCGGCGCAGGGCGTCCTTGGAGATCACCGGCCCCATGAAGGCGGGCTCGGCTGCGCTATCCCCCACCTTGAGGGTGCGGGTGACCGCCACCAGGCGGTCGAGGAAGGCATCGCCCCAGGCACCGTGTGGCACCAGCAGGCGGCGGGCGCAGGTGCAGCGCTGGCCGGCGGAGATGAAGGCCGACTGCACCGTCAGGTAGACGGCGGCATCCAGATCCTCGGTCTCCTCGACGATGAGGGCGTTGTTGCCCCCCATCTCCAGGGCCAGGATCTTCTCCGGCTGCCCGGCCAGCTGGCGGTGCAGCTGGTAGCCGGTGCCGGCGCTGCCGGTAAACAGCAGGCCGTCGATGCCGGTGTCGGCGGCCAGGGCGGCCCCCGGGGTGCGGCCGCCCTGCACCAGGTTCAGCACCCCGGCGGGCAGCCCGGCCTCCAGCCACAGCTTGACGGTGGCCTCGGCGGTCCAGGGGGTCAGCTCGCTGGGCTTGAAGACGATGGTGTTCCCCGCCAGCAGGGCCGGCACTATGTGGCCGTTGGGCAGGTGGCCGGGGAAGTTGTAGGGGCCGAACACCGCCATGACGCCGTGGGGGCGATGGCGCAGCACCGCCTCGCCGTCGGCCATCGGGCTGTGGCGCTCACCGGCCCGCTCGGCCTGGGCCTGCAATGAGATGGCTACCTTGCCGATCATGCTCTGCACCTCGGTGAGGGCCTCCCAGGCAGGCTTGCCGGTCTCCTGGGCTATGATGTCGGCAAGCATGGCCTTGCGTTCGGTGAGCAGGGCGGCGAAGCGCTGGAGAATGGCGACTCGCTCGGCCAGGGGGCGGCGCGCCCAGGCGGGAAAGGCCTGGCGGGCGGCGGCTACCGCCAGCCCGACGTCGCTGGCGCTGGCCTCGTTGGCCTTCCACAGGACGGCATCGGTGACCGGTGAGCGTTTGGTGAAGCTGCGACCCAGGCCGTGGTGCCACTGGCCGTTGATCATGACGGAGAGGTTCAGCATGGCAAAATTCCTTTAATGGGTCGCGGCCTGGCGGGCCTGGGCGGCAGCCTGCTGGCTGGCGTGCGGGGCGGATTGCGGGGCAAACAGGGGCACGGCGCGTACCTGGTCGCCGGGACCGATTTCCAGTGCGGCAGCGGTGGCCGGGTCCAAGATCAGGCGCTCGTCGGCAAAGTCCACCTGGCCGAGCAGGGCGCGGAAGCCGGTGAAGCGGTCGTTGGCCAGCAGATAGAGGGGGCCGGACTGGTCCGGCTCACCCAGCTGCACCGGATGGACACGGCTGTCCCGCACGGCGCGGATGTCCGCCACATAGGCTTCCAGGGTGGGGCCGGCGTCGAAGATGTCCACGTAGCCTTCGTACTTGAGCCCTTCGCTCTCCAGGATGGCCCGGGCCGGGGCGGTCTGGGGATGGACCTGACCCAGGATGGCCTGGGTCTCGGCGGGCAGGAAGTCCACGTACAGGGGGTGCTTGGGCATCAGCTCGGCGATGAAGGCCTTCTGACCCAGGCCGGTGAGGCGGTCCGCCTCGGCAAAGTCGATGGCGAAGAAGTGGCGTCCCAGCCCCTCCCAGAAGGGGGACTTGCCCTGCTCGTCGGAATAGCCGCGCATCTCGGCGATCACCTTGGCGGCGAAGCGCTCGCGGAAGGCGGCCATGAACAGGAAGCGGCACTTGGAGAGCAGTTGGCCGTTCTTGCTGTGGCGGTAGTCGGGATCCAGGAACAGGGTGCACAGCTCGCTGTAGCCTGTGTGGTCGTTGCTGAGAAACAGGGTGGGCATCTGGTTGTAGATGTCCAGATCCCGGGAGGCGTGCACCAGCGTGCCGAGGCGGTAGTTGTACCAGGGGTCGCTCAAGCCCACGGCGGCTTCCAGGCCGCTGATCCCCACCACCTGGCGGGTCTGGCTGTCTTCCAGCACGAACAGGTAGCCCTGCTCGGCGGGGGCGGCCTCATCGGCCCAGGTGGCCAGCACCCGCTGGATGCGGGCCTGCAGGTGGGCCTCGTCGGGGGGCAGGGAGGTGACGCCCACCCCTGTCTTGCTGGCCAGTTGACGGATGGCGGGCAGATCCTGCTGCTGCACCGGGCGAATGATCATCATGATACGAATCCTTGAAGACGATAAATGTTCCGTTCGGGGGAATGGGGTGTAAATCGGGTCACTGGGACTCCAGGGCCAGCCAGCGCACCGGATCACCGGGCTGCAGGCGCAGCGCCTCCGCCACCTCGGGCGGCAGGCTCAGGGCCTGGCCGGGGGCCGCGCTTAAGGGGGTCAGCAGGGCGCGGAATTCGGCCAGTGCCGTGTTCACCAGCAAACAGGTGGGGGCATTGCTCTGCCGGCTGGGGCTGATGTCGGCCACCCGGGCGAGCTGGCTGGTCTGCCAGCTGTGCAGCGTGGTGCGGCGCGCCTGCACCACTGGGCCGGCATCGAAGATCTCCACGAAGTCGTCCGCCTCGAAGCCGTCCTCCTCCAGCAGATCGAACTGCAGGCGGGCGTCCGGGTGCACCTGACCCAGGGCGGCCTGGGCCTCCTCGGCCAGCAGGGTGACATACAGCGGATGATGGGGCATCAGCTCGGCGATGAAGCGCCTGTCCTGGGTGCCGTGGTAGAACTCCGCCTGCTGATAGTCGATGCCGAAGAAGCGGCGACCCACCTGCTCCCAGAAGGGGGCGCGACCGGCCTCGTCCACCAGGCCCGGCAGCACGGCCACCAGATCCGGGGCGAAGCGTTCGGGATGCTGGGCGATGAACAGCAGCCGGCCCTGGGTCAGCAGGCGGGGCCAGTGGCCCTGGCGCAGTTCGGGCTCCAGGTAGAAGGAGCAGAGCTGGCTGTGATCGCTCAGCTCATGGCTGAGGCAGAGGGTGTGCAGCCGCTGGTGCACGCCCAGGGCTCGGCTGGCGTGGATCACCACCTCGTTGCGGTAGGCGTGGAACGGCTCCTGAAAGCCCGCCTGGGCCAGGATGGCGCAGGTGCCCTCCAGCCGGCCGCTGGCCAGATCTTCCAGCACGAAGAAGTAGCTCTCCTCGCCGGGCAGCAGCACCTCGGCCGCCAGGGCGGCCTGGGAGCGGCTTATCTTGGCCTGCAGATGGGCGCGACTGACGGGCAGGGTGCAGACCATGGGGCCGCTTTGCTGGGCCAGTCGCTCGATCTGCGGCAGGTCCGCCATCACCGCCGGTCGCAGCACCTTCATTGGGCGGCGTCCCGTACCAGGCGGGCCACGGCGCGGGACAGGCGGGCCAGTCCTTCTTCCACCTCGGCCTGATCGATGATCAGAGCCGGGGCGAAGCGCACCACGTTGGGACCGGCGATGAGAGCCAGCAGGCCTTCCTCGGCGGCCAGGTTGGTCAGGGCCTTGGCCTTGCCGGCAAAGCGCGGTGCCAGGGCACAGCCGATGAGCAGGCCGCGGCCGCGGATCTGTTCGAAGATGGGGAAGCGCTGCTGTATCTCTTCCAGGCCCTTGAGGAACCACTGATGGCGTTCCTTGACCCCGGCCAGCAGTGCCGGCTCATCGATGATCTCCAGCACCTTGCCGGCCACGGCGCAGGCCAGCGGGTTGCCGCCATAGGTGGTGCCATGGCTGCCGACATTCAGCGCCTTGGCGTACTCGGCCTTGGCCAGCAGGGCGGCGATGGGGAAACCGCCCCCCAGGGCCTTGGCGCTGGTGAGCAGATCCGGAGTGACATCGTAGCCCATGTAGGCATACAGCTCGCCGGTGCGGCCCACGCCGGTCTGCACCTCGTCGAAGATCAGCAGGGCCTGGTGGCGGTCGCATAGCGCGCGCAGCCCCTGCAGGAAGGCCGGATCGGCGGGGACCACACCGCCTTCCCCCTGGATGGGTTCGACGATGACGGCACAGGTGTGGTCGTTGATCAGGGCCGCGGCGGCGGCCAGATCGTTGTAGGGGGCATGCTGGATGCCGCCGGGCAGGGGGGCGAAGTCCTGGGCGTACTTGGGTTGGCCACCGGCGCTGACGGTGAACAGGGTGCGACCGTGGAAGGCGTTGCCGAAGGCGACGATCTGGGTCTTGTGGTCGCCATGGGTGTCACGGCTGTACTTGCGGGCCAGCTTGAGGGCCGCCTCGTTGGCCTCGGCACCTGAGTTGCAGAAGAACACCTGGTCGGCAAAGGTGGCGTCTACCAGATGGCGGGCCAGGCGGATCACCGGCTCATTGGTGTAGCCGTTGCCCAGGTGCCACAGCTGCTGGGCCTGTTCGGTCAGTACCTGGCACAGGGCCGGGTGGGCATGGCCCAGGGCGTTGACGGCGATGCCGCCGGCAAAGTCGATGTACTCCTTGCCTGCCTGATCCCACAGCTTGGCGCCCTGGCCCCGCACCGGGATGAAGGGGGCCGGGTTGAACATGGGGATGAAGTAGCGATCAAATTCCTGACGCTGAACCGGGGTGCTGCTGGACATGGGAACCTCGAATGACGGATAGGCAATAACAGAAAACCACTGACCGTCAGCTTATAAAGTTGCGCCCGGATGGCATTTCAAAAAAGCGACCGAAATAGATAAAAAAGGCGACCAGTTTTATTTTTTCGTCAGGGCGTTTTGCCGTTCATCGCGGGGCGTGAGTTGAAAGTGGTTTTTATAGGCGCTGGAAAAATGGGGGCCGCTGGAAAAACCACACTCCAGACCAATTTGAATAATAGATTGCTGAGTGTTGCATAATAATTCTTTTGCCCGCTGCAGTCGCAACTGCAGGTAATGGCGGGCGGGCACCGTATCCAGGTGACGGCGGAATAGCCGCTCCAGGTGCCGGCGGGAGAGGTGGGTGAGTTGGGCGATCTGCTCCGTGCTCAAGGGCTCTTCCAGGTGGGCGGCCATCAGGGTCAGGGCCTGCTGCAGCCGGGGCGGCAGGACTGGTCCGTCTTGGCTAGCGCCGGCCTGGTAGGTCTGCCCAAATGCCTGAGCAACCCTGTGCGCCAGCTCGTCATCCTCATGATATTCAATGAGTTGAAGCGTAGCCTGCAAGGCATCGCCGGGCGTGCCCAGGGGCAGGGGCCAGCGGCGCACGCCGGCCGTCAGTGCCCCGCCGGTCAGCGGATCGGCGAGGTCGCCCTCCACCGGGCAGAGCAGCAGATCCAGCGGGCCATCAGGCGGGGTGGTACCGAGTTGCAGCGGGAGCGGCAGGCTAAATTCGGATTCACCTGGGGTTGCCAGATAGTGCAGGGAAAATAGTGTCTGACCCAGCAGGTTGTTGGCCTGCAACAGGGGGGCTATCACCTGGGCTAAAATAAGCGGCAGGTGCTGAGTTTGAATAGGAACACCGATGCGAATGATCGCATCGGGTTCATTATTTTCAGACATAATGTAGGCGTTATATTTTTAGCCTGGAATAATTATTTAAGCGCGCCGGATAAAAATTGTTTCAACCGCTCGCTCTTGGGGTTGCCAAATACCTCTTCCGGCGACCCCTGCTCTTCGATGACCCCCTGGTGCAGGAAGATCACCTGGCTGGAGACGTGACGGGCGAAGCCCATCTCGTGGGTCACCACCACCATGGTTTTCCCCTCCTCGGCCAACTGCTGCATGATGCGCAGCACCTCTCCCACCAGCTCGGGATCCAGCGCCGAGGTGGGTTCGTCGAACAGCAGCACCTCGGGCTCCATCGCCAATGCCCGGGCTATGCTCACCCGCTGCTGCTGGCCGCCAGACAGGTGGGCCGGGTACTTGGCCCGGGCCCGCTCGTCGATGCCCACCTTCTCCAGGTAGCGGATGGCCCGCGCCTCGGCCTCCTGCTTGTCGATGCCCAGCACGTGCAGTGGGGCGGCCATGACATTGTCCAGCACCGTCATGTGGTTCCACAGGTTGAAGTGCTGGAACACCATGGTCAGCTTGGTGCGCAGCAGCTGCAGCTGGCGCTGGTCGAACACCTTCAGCTGGCCGTCGTTGTCCCGCACCATGCGGATGTCGTTGCCGTTGACATAGATGGAACCTTCGCTGGGCTTCTCCAGGAAGTTGAGGCAGCGCAAAAAGGTACTCTTGCCGGAGCCGGAGGAGCCGATGATGCTGATGACATCACCGGGCTTGGCCCGCAACGAGACCCCCTTGATCACCTCGTGGTTGCCGTAGTGCTTGTGCAGATCTTTCACCGCCAGCTTGTAGTCGTGCATGTTCTCCATGAGAGCGTCCTTGAAGTCAGTGTGCCTGGATGGGCTTGAGGTGCACCAGCCAGCGTTGCTCCGCCAGGCGGAACAGACCGACCAGGGCGAAGGAGATGAGGAGGTAAATCAGCGCGGCGATGCCGAAGGCGGTAAAGGGCTGATAGGTGGCGGCGTTGGCGTCCTTGGCTACCTTGAGGATGTCCGGGACGGTGGCGGTGAAGGCCAATGAGGTGGCGTGCAGCATCAGGATCACCTCGTTGCTGTAGGCCGGCAGCGCCCGGCGCAGGGCCGAGGGCAGTATGACATGGCGGTAGAGCCGCCAGCCGGAGAAGCCGTAGGCCCGGGCGGCTTCCACCTCGCCGTGGCTGAGATCCCGGATGGCCCCGGCGAAGATCTCCAGGGTGTAGGCCATGGTGTTGAGGGTCAGGGCCAGCAGGGTGCAGAGGTAGCCGCTGCGGAAGAACCAGTTGAGGAAGTCCACCTCCCGCACCACCGCCAGGGAGTAGACCCCGGAGTAGAACACCAGCAGTTGCACGTACAGCGGGGTGCCGCGGAACAGGTAGGAGAAGGTCCACACCGGCAGCCAGTAGCGCTTGCTGCGGCTGTTGCGGGCGATGGCCAGTGGGATGGCCAGACAGAAGCCCACCACCACGGAGATCACCAGCAGCCAGAGGGTGACCGCCACGCCGGTGAAGTGGAAGCCGTCGCTCCACAAGAAGGCCTTGCCGTAGGTTTGCAGCATCTCGATCATGCGTTGGCGCTCCTTACGCCGAGGGCATAGCGCCGGTTGAGCCAGTAAATCACCAGGTTGGAGAGGGTGGTGAAGACCAGGTAGACGGCGGCGGCCACCAGGGTGAAGAGGAAGAACTGGAAGGTGCCCTTGCCCGCCACCTGAGTGGCCTTGACCACATCCGCCAGGCCTATGATGGAGACCAGGGCGGTGGCCTTGAGCAGCACCAGCCAGTTGTTGGCCAGCCCCGGCAGGGCGAAGCGCATCATCTGGGGAAACAGGATCAGGGTGAAGATCTGCCAGCGGGAGAAGCCGTAGGCCTGACCTGCCTCCGCCTGACCGGCGTTGATGGCCAGGAAGGCACCGCGAAAGGTCTCGGCAAAGTAGGCGCCGTAGATGAAGCCGATGGTCAGGATGCCGGCGGTAAAGGGATCGATATCCAGCTGGGCAAAGCCCAGGGTGTCTGTGATGGCGTTGACCGCAATCTGCAGGCCGTAAAAGATCAGCAGCATTAGCACCAGGTCCGGTACGCCGCGGATCAGGGTGGTGTAGCCGGCGGCCAGGGCACGGCCCAGGCGGTTGTCCGACAGTTTGGCGCTGGCCCCCAACAGGCCCAGCAGCACCGCCACCAGCAAGGAGAGCAGGGCCAGTTCCAGGGTGACCCCGGCGCCTTGCAACACCAGCTTTTCATATCCGTACAACATGGTAGGTCCTTTGAGGCAAAACAGGCCCGGTGCCGGCGGCACCGGGCAATGGCCTTAGTGGCCGTAGATGTCGAAGTTGAAGTACTTGGCGGCGATCTTCTGATAGGTGCCGTCCTTCAACATGTCGGCCAGCGCCTGGTTCAGCTTGGCCTTCAGCTCGCCATCTTCCTTGCGCAGGCCGATGCCGGCGCCCACGCCGAAGTATTTGACGTCATTGATTTCCGGGCCGCTGAAACCGAAGTCCTTGCCCTGGGGCTGCTTGAGGAAGCCTTCACCGGCGGCCACCGCATCCTGGAAGGCGGCATCCAGACGACCGGAGACCAGATCGGCGTACACCAGCTCCTGGGCCGGGTAGACCACCACGTCCACGCCCTTGGGCTGCCATTCTGCCTTGGCATAGGTTTCGGCTGTGGTGCCCTGGAACACGCCCACCCGCTTGCCCTGCAGGCCTGCGGCGGTGGGGGCCAGGGTGACGCCGGCCGGGGTGATCAGACGGGCCGGGGTGCCGTACAGCTTGTCGGTGAAGTCGATCTCTTTCTGGCGCTGCTCCGTGATGGACATGGAGGAGAGGATGGCGTCGATCTTCTTGGCCTTGAGGGCGGGTATCAGGCCATCAAATTCGTTCTCCACCCAGCGGCACTTGGCCTGGATGCGGGTGCACAGCTCGGTGCCCAGATCGATGTCGAAACCGCTCAGGCTGCCATCGGGCTGCTTTACCTCGAAGGGGGCATAGCCAGGTTCCACCCCCAGGCGGATTTCGGTCTCGGCCGCCTGGAGGGAGGTGGCCAGCACCGGCAGCAGCAGGCAGAGCATGTTTATCGTCTTACGCATGATTATTTCCTTATAGGTAGTAACGCCGGAGATTTCTCGTCCAGAAGAGCAGGATGCGTGCCACGCCATGCGCCCCAGGCCGGGGCAAGGCAGTCGATCTCTCTGTGGCTTGCATAGCTTACCAGCTATTTGTGAATAATCATGTGGTCATGTGGCACTTTGCTCTGGTTGTCATGCACCAGAACGGGCCCAGTCCCCAGGGGGGGGAAAACCGGGGGGCGCACCGTCATGGTCAGGCATTGGACCATGAAGCACTAATTTGAATCACCATAAAGGTGCATTGCAACGAGATGTTCCTTCGCCCATGACGCATAGTTAGCAGCAACATCTGTATAACTATGGGAAATGAGCCGCCTACTCGCCCGCGGCCGTTGGATACGGGCAAGCTGGTTTCCAACGCCGCTAAGGTAAACGTTTTCCGGCAGTGGGGCCTAGTGCGTTTTTTCTTCGCTTGACTTGGCTTGGTGATATAGTGTCGCCAGCCCCGAAACGGGCAGGCTTTCAATCACTTGTCGAGGCGTGTATGGAATGGAATCCCAGGCGGCGTTTTAGCCTCATACTCTTGCTCATCATACTGGGCGGCTTCCTGCTGACCAGCTGGCTGAGCTACCGGGTGGCCCGGGATTCCCTAGGGGAGCAGATCGCCCAGGATGCCCTGCCCCTCACCAGCGACAACCTCTACTCAGAGATACAGCAGGATCTGATCCGCCCCGTTTTCATCTCCTCCCTGATGGCTCAGGACACCTATGTGCGAGACTGGGCGCTGCACGGCGAACAGCAGCAGGACGCCATCGTCAAGTACCTCAAGGAGATCCAGTCCCGCTACAACGCGGTCACCAGCTTCTTTGTCTCCGAGCGCACCCATCGCTACTACCATACCAGCGGGGTGATTAAGGAGGTGAGTCGGCAGGATCCGGCGGATGCCTGGTACTTCCGCACCCTGGCCCTGCCCACGGGGGAGGACTTCGAGATCAACATAGATCACGACACCGCCAACCCCCAGAGCCTGGTGGTGTTCGTCAACTACCGGGTCTACGACTATGCCGGCAATCCCATCGGCATCACAGGGGTGGGGCTGGCGGTGACCAAGGTGCAGGAGCTGGTTGAAACCTACCAGGCCCGCTATCACCGCCGGGTCTACTTCGTGGACAAGGAGGGGCAGGTGGCCCTGCAGGCCCAGGGGGATCACAGGCACAGCCTGTTTGACGTGCCTGGGCTGGGCGCCCTGGCCACCCGCATCCTCACCCAGCCCTCCGGCAGCTTCCGCTACGAGCACAATGGCCACCCGGTCTTTGTGGCCAGCCGCTGGGTTGAGCCCTTCAAGTGGTACCTGATGGTGGAGCAGGAGGAGACCCCCTTCGACGGTCGCCTGTGGAATAGCCTGTTGACCAACCTGCTGCTCTCCCTGGCCATCGCCGCCGGCGTCTTGGTGGTGGCCCACTTCACCTTCCGCGGCTATCAGCAGCGACTGGAGCGCATGGCCTCCACCGACAAGCTCACCGGGGCCATGAACCGCCAGGTGTTTGAGGAGCAGCTGACTGTGCTGCATCAGCTGGCCGTCCGCCGCCGCCATCCCCTGGCCCTGGCTATGCTGGATCTGGATTACTTCAAGCGGGTAAACGATGACTTCGGCCACCTGGTGGGGGATCAGGTGCTCAAGCAGTTCGTCCAGCTGTGCTGGCTCGGCATCCGCAAGAGCGATCTCTTGTGCCGCTGGGGTGGCGAGGAGTTCGTGCTGGTGTTGCCGGACTGCCCCTTGGCGGAGGCGGAGCGTCTGGTGGAGGGGCTGCGTAGCCGCCTGGCCAGCCAGCCGTTCAAGCCGCCGGTGACCCTGAGCGCCGGCCTGGTGGTGGTGCAGGAGGGGGAGACGGTGAACCAGGCCCTGCAACGGGCGGACGCCGCCCTCTACCGGGCCAAGGAGGCCGGGCGCAACCGCCTGGAGGTGGAAGGCGCCAGGCCGACGGACGAGGCGGTGGCGTAACGGCCTGCCCGCGCCGGTCGCCCTTGCTGCCCGTCGCGCCCCCAGTGATAATGGCCCCCTGACGAGGGGGCTTTCTTTTGGGATGGAGAAACCTATGGTGACCATGCAGGACGTGGCCAATCGGGCCGGAGTGGCCAAGTCCACCGTATCGCGGGTGCTGAGCGGCAAGGTCCGCATCAGCGAACAGACCCGGGAGCGGGTATTGGCGGCGGTGGCTGAGCTGGGCTTTCGCCCCAACGGCCTGGCCCAGGCCCTGGCCACTCAGAGTGCCAACGCCGTGGGCCTGGTGGTCTCCAACTTTGCCGGCCCCTACTTCGGCCGTCTGTTGCGCACCCTGGCCAAGACGGTGGAGGAGGCGGGCAAACAGCTGATGGTCACCGACGGCCACGACGATCCGCAAAAAGAGGCGGCGGCGGTGGAGCTGCTGGTGGACCGGCGCTGTGACGCCATCATCCTTTACAGCCGCTTCATGAGCGAGGCGGATCTCACCGCCCTCACCGCCCGCCTGCCGGTGCCCCTGGTGGTGATGAACCGCCCCCTGCCGGGCCATCCGGAACGCTGCGTGGTGTTCGAACAGGAGCGCAGCACCCGGGCGGCCATGACCCACCTCATCGCCCTGGGCCACAAGCGGATCGCCTGCATCAGCGGCCCCCTGCACACCCTGACCGCCCGTCAGCGGCTGGGAGCCTATCGCGCCGCCCTCACCGAGGCCGGCCTGCCGGTGTCGGCGGAGCTGGAGGCGGAGGGCAACAATCTGGTGGATGGCGGCTACCGGGCCTGCCGCAGCCTGCTGTCCCGCGGCGTGCGCTTCAGCGCCCTGTTTGCCTGCAACGATGACATGGCGGTGGGCGCCCTGCGGGCCCTGCAGGAGGCGGGGCTCAAGGTGCCGGAACAGGTCTCCCTGTTCGGCTTTGACGATGCGCCGGCCGGTGCCTACCTGTTGCCGGCCCTGAGCACTGTCCACCTGCCCATCGAGCAGATGGCGGCGGCGGCGGTGCATCAGGCCCTGGCGCTGGCGACCGGCAAGCCAGCCGCCCCCCTGGCCCCCTTCGAGGGGATCTTGCGTCTGCGGGAGTCGGTGGCACCACCATGCTGTCGTTAAAACATCTGCCCTTGCCGGTGCTCACCGAGCAACTGGCCCGCTGCCAGCTGCGGCTGCAGCAGTCCCTGGGAACCTGCGAGCTGCGTCTGCTGACCGGCCAGGACATCCCGGCCCTGCTGGGGCTGGAACGCTACTGCTTCTCCCCTCACTTGGCCTTTGGCCGTCGCCGCTGGCGCAACCTGCTGAGCCATTCCGGCTGTCAGACCCTGGGCGTCTGGCAGGGGGAGCGGCTGCTGGCCTACCTGTGCCTGTTTCCCCACCTGGGCTGGCGCGCCCTGGAGGTGCGTTGCCTGGCGGTGCACTGGCACGTTCGCCGTCGGGGCGTGGCCGCAGCCCTGGTGGACCTGGCCCTGGGCCTGGGGGCGCATCTGCAGGCGCGCAGCCTGCGGCTGGAGGTGGATGAAGACAATCCGGCGGCCTGTCAGCTGTATGCCGGCCGGCAGTTCGTGCCCTTGCGCCGCCTGCTGGATTATTACGGCGAGGGGCGGCACGGCCTGCGGCTGATGCGCGCCCTGGCGGTGAGCGATGGCCTGTCAGGACTGTAGTGGTGGCGAATTCTGGCACAAGCTGGGGCGCTGCGCCGGCTGCATGGTCGGCTGTGCCCTGCTGGCCCTGGTGAGTGGCCTGATCTGGTGGCGCCTGGGGGCGGACAGCTCGGTGCCGGCCCTCACCGCCTTACTGTTTTTGCTCGGCAGTGGCGGCCTGTTGGCCCTGCACCTGCTGGTATGGAGCTGGCGCCGCCTGACGGGCGCCGGTCAACACGACGACGAGGAAACATGATGAAGCATGCCTGGTTGCTGGGCCTGTTGGGCCTGACTGCCACCACCCTGGCCCAGGGCGCCGACGACGCCCTGGCCAAACAACTCAACCAGATGCGCACGGCGGCGGCCGGCGCCCTGGACACCTGGGTCTATACGGTGGGGGATATCGATGTCACCGCCTGGATGGATGGTCGCCCTGTGATCATCAAGGTGCCCATCCTGGATGAGAACCGCCAGCACGTCGGGGACAGCGACTATTTCTTCAAGCAGGGGCGGCTGTTTGCCGTAACCATGCCCTATGGCCGCTATCAGTTCGACGACAAGGGCAACTTGCTGGAGTGGCTGGATGAGACGGGGCAGATGAGCGAACTGCCGGGGTCGCCGGCCTGGGCCGCCCGTCAGCAGTGGCTGCAAAAGCGCGCCGCCCAGCTGGCCGGCGCCTTCGTCCCCGGCGAGACGCAGACGGCTGCCCTGACCGAGGCGCGCCTCACCGCGCTGTGTCTGGCCCGTTTCCAGGCCTTGAGTGGGGTCAGCATGGTCAGCCTGGGGCAACATAAGAGCGAGCTGGCGGTGGCTCCCCTGGCCGGCCACCTGACCGGCCAGCTGACGGTGGGCGAGACCGTGTATGCCCTGGATTGCGCGGTGAATGGGGCCCACCAGGTGAGCCGGTTGACCTATCACCCGGCGAGCATCGGGTCAGACTGACGCTTCCTAATTCTATCCATAGGGGCCAAAACGGCCCCTTTTTCAATCTAGGTGCTTGTTAAAGCGTGTTTTTTTGCGCGGGTGAGTCCATAGTTAGCTGATTCCGCCCCCGGTGGGTTTCCTCTGTTTAGTCTTGGATCGTTATGAGCCATTATCTTCTTGCCTCCTTGTTGGTGGATGCTCTGCTAGGATCGGCCCTGCTGCTGCTGTGGCGGGTGCAGCCGGATGATCGCACGCCCCTGCTCTGGGGTATGGCCCAAATAAGTCTTGGTGTCCTGTCACTGATGTATAACCTGCAGGTGCCGGAAATAGTGGCTCCGATTCGGGTTCTCGTGATCATTCTGGCGTTGGTGGTTGGTAGTCTGCTGTTTGTACAGGGCACGCTGGCGTTTGTCGGCCGTGAGCTGCGCTGGCGCTGGTTCTGGATCGCCCTGGTCTCGCTGACTGGGATCTTGCTGTGGTTCGACTCCTGGTCCGTGGATGTCGCCCGGGGCAGCTCGGCCCTGCTGCTGGGTGCCAGCCTGTTGTGGTCCGGTTATATCCTGGGCCGTGGTGCCCATAGTTATCGGATCGTCGGCGGCCTGTTGCTGCTTCGTGGCCTGTTACGGCTGGTGATGGCGTATCTCTTTGTGACCGGGAAAGCCCTTCCCGAAGAGATTTATTTGCTGGCCTTCCTGTTCAAGGCGGCCTGTCTGCTGGGGCTGATCTATCTGGTGCTGGCGGAAGCCGGCCAACGCTTTCCCAATGCGGTGCGCTTCTTGTCCGATGGTATCTGGATCCACGATGAACAGGGGCGCATCCTGCAGGCCAATCCGGCCTGTGCCAAGCTGTTCGGCTATCAGGATCCGGCGGTGCTGGAGGGAAGGCAGGTGCAGGACTTCCTGCCGTTTGTGGACAAGACCCGTCTGAGCAGACTGGCCGAGTCGTTGCGTCAGGATGAGAGCGTCTTCCCCCTGACGTATGAGTTCGATGTCCAGGATCATAACGGCCGCTACTTCCCGCTGCAGGTGAAACTCAGCCCCTACTGGCAGGGGGGACAGCTGCTCGCCCTGGCCCAGCTCAAGGACATCTCGGCCCGTAAACGTCAACGGGAGCTGCTGGAGCGGGCTGCCAATGAAGATGAGGTGACGGGGCTGGCCAGCCGCCACGCCCTGACCAGCCGGCTCCATGCCTGGCAGCAACTGGAGCCGGAGCGTCCCTTCGCCCTGCTGTTCCTGGACGTGGATCACTTCAAGCGGGTCAACGACACCCTGGGTCACCTGCTGGGTGACCAGCTGCTGCAGGTCACTGCCCGTCGGCTGCAGCAGTTGATCCCCGCTGAGGCCTTCCTGGCCCGCTTCGGTGGCGACGAGTTCGTCATCCGCTTGCCGGTGGACCAGGGCGAGTCGGCCGAGGCGGCCGGCTTGGCCCTGGGGCGGCGGATCAGCGAGGTCTTTCGGCAACCCTTCGTGCTGGATACCCAGCATGTGGTGGTCAGCCTAAGCATGGGGCTGGTCTGTTACCCTGATCAGGCGGATGACCCCACCATGCTGCTGCGCCATGCCGATACCGCCATGTATGCCGCCAAGCGGGCCGGCCGCAACCAGCTGTGCCTGTTCGATCAGGGCCTGGAGCGGGCGGTGCAGGAGAGCATGATGCTGGATGGTGCCCTGCGCCAGGCCCTGGCCAGGAAGGAGTTCAGCCTGGTGTATCAGCCGATCCTGCAGGCCGAGACCGGTGCCCTGATCAAGGCGGAGGCGCTTATCCGCTGGCACAGCGAGAGCCTGGGCTGGGTGTCGCCGGATCGCTTCATTCCGGTGGCGGAGGAGAGCGGCCTCATCGTGCCCCTGGGGCGTTGGGTGTTGCAGGAGGCCTGTCGTCAGCTGGCCCAGTGGCGGCAGGCGTATCTCTCGGCCAGGGGGCTGCGGATGAGCGTCAACGTGGCGGCCTGGCAGCTGGCGGATGCCGACTATGTGGCCGACGTGCAGGCGATATTGGCGGCGAATGGCCTGTTGCCCGAGGCCCTGGTGCTGGAGCTGACCGAGCGCACCCTGATCGCCGAGGACCCCACCATAGAACAAAACCTCTCCGCCTTGCGGCGCCTGGGGGTGAGAGTGGCGCTGGATGACTTCGGCACCGGCTACTCCTCCCTGAGCTACCTGAGCCGCATCCCCCTGGATACCCTGAAGATGGATCGCTCCTTCATCGCCGAGCTGGAAACCAGCCAGCGCTGCCGGGATCTGGTGCTGCACATCATCGCCATGGGGCGCAGCCTGGGGCTGCAGCTGGTGGCCGAAGGGGTGGAGACCGCCGCCCAGGCCGAGACCCTGACCGGCTTCGGCTGTCATCTGTTTCAGGGATACTATTTCTCCCGTCCCCTGCCGCCGGCGGAGCTGGCCGAGCGCTACTTCCAGGAGATGTCGCCTGTCTGAGACACAGAAAAACGGCGCCATAAGGCGCTAATGCTGGCCAGTTAAGCCGCGGATACTCATGAATGGGCACCCGTGGCCAGCCATCCCCTTGTTTAAGGGGATGGCTGGGGTGGGGTTGGTTATTGCTTCAAACACCATGTTGTTGACGCAGTTAAGGCACCAACGGCGCCTTAACTGATGAGCATTGGCCATCAGGCGCCGTTTTTGTGTTTGGCGAGGTCTGCCTTAGCGGCGCTGGTTCTGCTTGGCCAGGCGGCGCAGCAGGCTGTCGGCAAAGTCCTGGGGCTGTTCCACCACGCCGGCTTCCTCCGGCAAGGGGAACACGGCCACACAGAGGCCGTCCTCGGTCATGCCCTTGACCCAGCGATCGAGCCAGGTCTTCAGCGGGATGGCGTGGGGCTCGCCCTGGCTCCAGTCGCCATCGGCCCAGACCTGGGCCTGTTCGGCGCTGGGCCACACCGGAATGCACTCCTCCCCATCGGCCACCAGCAGCATGCTGCCGCCGGCATCCTTGAGGATCCAGAGGGTCTGCTGGGCCACGGCTTCGCGCACCAGGTAGGCGTAGCGCCCTTCGGCATCCAGGCTCAGGGGATCATCATGCTCGCTCATCAGGCCTCCTCGCCGTCGTCGGCCACGTCCAGCTTGTCCGCCAGGGCCTCGGCCAGCTCGGCGGCATCCACCACTGTGCCCGGGGCATCCGCCAGGGGGAACACGGCCAGCGCCACCCCGTCCTGGGTCAGGCCGTCGGCCCAGCGCTCCAGGAAGATCTCCAGCGTGATGGACTGGGGCACATAGGACGCCAGCTCACCCTGCACCCAGGTCTGGGCATAATCGGGATGGGGCCACACCGGCAGGCAGGTGTCTTCCTCGTCCTTGAGCAGCAGCAGCCCCTGCTCGTTCTTCAGCACCCACAGCAGACCGTGCTGGGCCACCTTGCTGATGAAATGGTCATAGCGGTAGTCGGCGTTCAGTTGCAGGGCGGCGTTGCGCTCTGTGTCGGTTAAGGGGTACATGCAGGTTTCTCCGAAAGGGCGGGGGCCCATTTTCCCATTCGGCCCCCGCTTGTGCAAATCGGCTAGGGCGCCAGATCCACGCTCTGGCTGCCGCCGCTTAAGGTGATCCCCAGTACCCCGGCCCCCAGCACAGGCACGAAGCTGTCGCTCTCGCCCTCCTCGGGCACCGCATCGTCGGCGGCGTTGCACACCAGTTGCAGGTCATAGCTGCCGGGTTCTATGTAGTCGAGTCGATAGCTGGCGGCCTCGCTGTCGCTGGCTTGGGTGAGCAAGGTGGTGAGGCTGGGGCCGCCGCTATCCGTGTCCTGGGCCATGCCCAGGTAGGCCAGCTCGCTGCCGTCTCGCGCCGGGTAGAGGTAGACCCCCGCCAGGCTCAGATCCCCGTCGCACAGGCTGTCGTCCACCTGGCCGGTCAGGCTGGCCAGGGTGGTGGCATCCAGCAGGCGCACGCCATTGGGCTTGAGCTTGTAGTACTGGCCGTGACCCGGCAGCACCATGGCGTGACGCAGGTTGAATTCCAGTTGGTAGCTGAGCACGCCGTCGGCGCTGGCGGTGAAGCCGTGCAGCTTGACCTCGCTGCTGGGCACCTCCAATGGCAGCACTGCGTCGCTCTCATCCACCACATAGGAGCTGGGGAAGTCGTCGGTCAGGCCGTCAAGGAAGTAGCTGCGGCCGTCCTCCACCATCAGGCGCAGCTGCTCGTAGTTGCCGCTGGGGATGGCTTCGCCGCTCAGCAGGGCATGGCCCAGGCCGTCCTGGTAGTGCAGCAGATCGAGATAGAGGAAGCGCGGATCGCCGTTGTCATCCAATGGGATCTGGTAGCCCGTGGGCAGGCAACCGTCATCGTCGCCGGTGGCCAGCAGATCCAGGGGTTGCCAGAGGTGATCGTCCGGCTCGGTCTCGGCCTTGAGGCGCAGGGCGCTGATGGCGATGCACACCTGCTTGGCGCCATCCACAGGGGCATCGGAGAGGGTCAGGGTCAGCTGGCTGGTGGCGGTGGCATCGTCACCACCGGAACCACAGCCGGCCAGCAATAGACTGAGTCCCACCAGGGTGAGACTCGGGAGGGGAATGTGCTTCATAACGGCTCCTTGTTGAGGTAGCCAGCGTGAGTACGCTGCGTTACCTCACAAGTTTAGCCGTCGTTGCTGATCAGGCCGGATCCCGCACCACGGGCCGGGCCAGATCGGCGCCCCACTCGCTCCAGGAGCCGTCGTAGACGGTGAGTCCCTGCCAACCGGCCAGCTCGGCCCCCAGGGCCAGGATGCAGGCGGTGACGCCGGAGCCGCAGCTGAACACGGGCTTGGCCTCCGGCGCCAGCCGGGCGGCAAACTGGGCCTGCAACTCGGCCACCGGCTTCATCCGGCCATTTTCCAGCAGATCGGCAAACGGCAGGTTCACGGCGCCGGGCATGTGGCCGGCCCGCACCCCGGGCCGTGGCTCGGCGGCCTGGCCGGCGAAGCGCTCGGCACCCCGGGCATCCAGCACGGGGCGGCTGCCGTCAGTGAGCACTCGCTGCACCGCATCGGCGTCGCAGAACAGCTCGGGTCTATGGGCGGCGACAAAGTCCCCGGTGGCGCCGGCGTAGGGGCTGGGTGCCGCCACGGCATGACCGGCCGCCTGCCAGGCGGGCAGACCGCCATCCAGCACCGCCACCTGGGTGTGGCCCATGGCGCGGAACATCCACCAGCCCCGGGCGGCGGAGAAGATCCCCAGCCGGTCGTAGACCACGATAAGGCTATCGTTGTTGACCCCCAAGGCCCGCACCTGGCGCTCGAACTGGGCCGGGTTCGGCATCATATGGGGCAGGGGGTTGGCGGCGTCCTTGATCTCGCCGTCGAAGTCGAAGCGCCGGGCGCCAGGGATCTGCCGTACCGGGCCGCTCTCGGCACTGCCGGGGGGCGCCATATGGGCGTCCAGCACCAGCAGATCCGGGTGATGGAGGTGGTCGGCCAGCCAGGCTACCGAGACCAGGGGCGTGGGGAGGGTGAGGCTGTGCATCCGTGGCTCCTTGCTATCACAGTGTGGGTTGGCCCTACTCTACCACTCCTCGCTGTGGCAGGGGGATGGTCGGGAGGGGCGGAGCAGCGATTGGCGCAAATCATCAAGCGCGGCCGCGGCGGGCGACCTAGGCTGGGCTCTTTTGCTGATCCCGCATTGAGGAGAGGATTATGACGCTGACGCCTGTCTGCAAGGCCCTGCTGGCCTACGGGCTTATCACCCTGCTGGCCCTGGCGCTCTTGTGGTGGCAGCTGGGGGGCATACTGCCTGGGCTCTTGCTGATGGGGGTGGTGATGGGGTTGCTGCACCTGGTGGCCCTGCGCCATGCCCAGGCCGCCGCAGCCGAGGAGGAAGAACCGCCCTGCGACCGTCGTCTCTAGCCAGTCCTGATGTGGCACGGCCTCCCGATGGGGAGGCCGTGATTTGCTGGCCGGCTAGAAGCCGCGGGTCAGCAGGGGCTTTAAGAAGCGGGCGGTATGTGAACGCTCACAGTCCGCCACCGTCTCCGGGGTGCCGGCGATGAGGATCTCGCCGCCGCCGGCGCCCCCTTCGGGGCCCAGATCCACGATCCAGTCGGCGGTCTTGATCACATCCAGGTTGTGCTCTATGACCACTATGGTGTTGCCATTGTCCCGCAGCTGATGCAGCACGGTCAGCAGCTGCTGGATGTCGTGGAAGTGCAGCCCTGTGGTGGGCTCGTCCAGTATGTAGAGGGTCTTGCCGGTGTCGCGCTTGGAGAGCTCGCGGGAGAGCTTGACCCGCTGGGCCTCACCGCCGGAGAGGGTGGTGGCCGACTGCCCTAGGGTGATGTAGGAGAGTCCCACGTCCATCAGGGTCTGCAGCTTGCGGGCCAACGCGGGCACGGCATCGAAGAAGGCGCGGGCGTCTTCCACCGTCATCTCCAGCACCTCGTGGATGCTCTTGCCCTTGTACCTGATCTCCAGGGTCTCGCGGTTGTAGCGCTTGCCGTGGCACACCTCGCAGGGCACGTAGACGTCCGGCAGAAAGTGCATCTCCACCTTGATCACTCCATCCCCCTGACAGGCCTCGCAGCGGCCGCCCTTGACGTTGAAGGAGAATCGACCCGGCTGATAGCCCCGGGAGCGGGCCTCCTGGGTGCCGGCGAACAGCTCGCGGATGGGGGTGAACAGGCCGGTATAGGTGGCGGGGTTGGAGCGGGGCGTGCGGCCGATGGGGCTCTGGTCTATGTCCACCACCTTGTCCAGCAGCTCCATGCCCTGGATGTCCAGGTAGGGGGCGGGCTGTTCCACGGTGGCACCGTTCAGCTCGCGATGGGCGATGCGGAACAGGGTGTCGTTGATCAGGGTGGACTTGCCGGAACCCGATACCCCGGTGACGCAGGTCATCAGCCCCACCGGGATGGCGAGGTTCACCTTCTTCAGGTTGTTGCCCTTGGCCCCCAGCAGCTTGAGCCAGCGGTTGTCGGGCTGGCGGCGCGCTTCCGGCACCGCGATGCGCTTGCGGCCGGACAGGTAGTCGCCGGTGAGTGAGTGCTCATTGGCCAGGATCTCGGCGGGGGTACCCTGTGCCACCACATGGCCGCCATGCACCCCGGCGCCGGGGCCGATATCCAGCACGTGATCCGCCAGGCGGATGGCGTCCTCGTCGTGCTCCACCACGATCACCGTATTGCCCAGATCCCGCAGATGGAACAGGGTTTTGAGCAGCCGCTCGTTGTCCCGCTGGTGCAGGCCTATGCTGGGCTCGTCCAGCACGTACATGACGCCGACGAGGCCCGCGCCTATCTGGCTGGCCAGGCGGATGCGCTGGGCCTCGCCGCCGGAGAGGGTCTCGGCGGAGCGGGACAGGGAGAGGTAGTTGAGCCCCACGTTTACCAGGAAGCCCAACCGGTCGTTGATCTCTTTGAGGATCTTCTCGGCGATCTGCGCCTTCTGACCGCTCAGCTCCAGCTCGGTGAAGAACTGCTGGGCCGCGCCGATGGACAGCTCCGTGATGGCCGGCAGGTTCATGCCTGCGATGAAGACGTGGCGCGCCTCTTCTTTGAGGCGGCTGCCCTGGCAGCTGGGGCAGGGCTGGTTGGCGACGTACTTGGCCAGCTCCTCCCGCACGCTGTTGGACTCTGTCTCCTTGTAGCGCCGCTCCATGTTGGGGATCACCCCCTCGAAGGGGTGGTGGCGCACCACCACATCGCCGCGGTCGTTCATGTAGCGGAACTCGATGGCGGTCTTGCCGCTGCCGTAGAGCACCGCCTGCTGGTGGGCCGGCGACAGGGAGTCGAAGGGCTCGTCCAGGGCGAAGCCGTAGTGCTCCGCCACGGATCTCAGCATCTGGAAGTAGTAGAAGCTGCGCTTGTCCCAGCCGCGGATGGCGCCGCCGGACAGGGAGAGCTCACCGTTGGCCACCACCTTGTGGCGATCGAAATACTGCTGCACCCCCAGGCCGTCACAGCTGGGGCAGGCGCCGGCCGGGTTGTTGAAGGAGAAGATGCGCGGCTCCAGCTCGCTGATGGCGTAGCCGCAGTGGGGGCAGGCGAAGTTGGCGGAGAAGGTCAGGGGCTCGGCACTGGGCTCGTCCATCTGGGCCACCAGGGCCAGGCCGCCGGAGAGGGTCAGGGCCGTCTCGAAGGACTCGGCCAGCCTCAGGGCCAGATCCGGCCGCACCTTGATGCGGTCCACCACCACCTCGATGCTGTGCTTCTTGTGCAGCTCCAGTTCCGGCGGATCCGACAGATCGCACACCTCGCCGTCGATGCGGGCGCGGATGTAGCCCTGGGCCGCCAGGTTCTCCAGCAGCTGCTTGTGCTCGCCCTTGCGGTTGCGCACCACCGGGGCCAGTATCATCAGCTTCTCGCCCTCGGGGCGCGCGAGCACCTGATCCACCATCTGGCTGATGGTCTGGGCGGTCAGCGGCACATCGTGTTCGGGGCAGCGGGGTTCCCCCACCCGGGCGAACAGCAGCCGCAGGTAGTCGTAGATCTCCGTGATGGTGCCCACGGTGGAACGGGGGTTGTGGGAGGTGGACTTCTGCTCGATGGAGATGGCCGGCGACAGCCCCTCGATGTGGTCCACGTCCGGCTTTTCCATCAGGGAGAGGAACTGGCGGGCGTAGGCGGAGAGGGACTCCACGTAACGGCGCTGGCCTTCGGCATACAGGGTGTCGAAGGCCAAAGAAGACTTGCCCGAGCCGGACAGGCCGGTGACCACGATCAACTGGTCCCGCGGCAGGGTGACATTGATGTTCTTGAGATTGTGGGTGCGGGCACCCCGTACTTCGATCTTGTCCATGGTGCTGTGACGATCCCGGCGAACAAATAAGCCGCCAGTATGGCACAGTGCCCACTGGATGAATAGACAGTGTACGGCCCCCGGAACTATGCTCTACTACCCACAGAATTTGATCTCTCTTGCACAGTGGCGGGTCCATGACCGACCGGGTGACCGGCACGGATGTCAAAGGGCCGACGAGCTGGTAAGATGAGCCCCTTTTACGAAAACCGTCGGGCCTGCCCGACAGCAGAAGATGCGGAGCTAAGCTATGGCCAGTCGTGGCGTGAACAAAGTCATTCTGATCGGTAACCTGGGGCAGGATCCGGAAGTCCGTTACATGCCCAACGGCAACGCGGTGGCCAATATCACGGTCGCCACCTCCGAAAGCTGGAAGGACCAGCAGGGTCAACAGCAGGAGCGCACCGAGTGGCACCGCTGCGTCCTCTACCGCCGTCTGGCGGAGATCGCCGGTGAATACCTGAAGAAGGGGGCCAAGGTCTACCTGGAAGGCCGCCTGCAGACCCGCGAATGGCAGGATCAACAGGGCCAGAAGCGCTACACCACAGAAATCGTGGTGAACGAGATGCAGATGCTGGACAGCCGTCCCGGCGCCGGTGGCGGTCAGGCCCAGCAGGGCGGTCAGGGCAACTGGGGCCGTCCGCAACAGGCCCCGGCGGCACAGGGTCAGGGCGGCTACGGCCAGCAGCCCCAGCAACCGGCTGCTCAGGGTGGCTACGGTCAGCAGGGCGGCTACGGCGCCCCCGCCGCCCCCAAGCCCCAGGGTCAGCAACCCCAGCAGCCCAGCTACAACGAACCGCCGATGGATTTCGATGACGATATCCCGTTCTGATTGGCTGGTGCTCGGCTGAGCACGGTTCAGTTGGAGGTGAAAACGCCCTGCAATGCAGGGCGTTTTGTTTTTGGCGTGGGCCTGGCTTGTGGTTGATTGCGATTGGGGGGCGTGGGTTCCGCCGCCATTTTCCCTCCCCTGGCAAGGGGAGGGTTAGGGTGGGGTGGCTTTTGGCTGTGTTTATCCGGTGCCGCTGGGGATATTCCGCCCTCTTGAACTGGGGTTCCTTTCTCACCTCCGCTGGGCGGGGCGGGCAAAGGGGCGCTGGCCCGCCCCTTTGCAATCCCTGGCCCCTTGCCCGCGCCCGGGAAGACTCCTCGCTCCGGTCGTTGTTTCGGGGCCACCAGCGACGGCCCATCCCTGGACCGGCGCTGGCTTGACCCGCATCCTTGCGGGCCATCCCCTGCACGCCTCCCTCCGCTCGGCCCGGGCGAGGGCGGTAGAGCGGTGGATGTTGTCAGCAATATGGTGATGTCTTTCGTAGGGCGTAATAAGCGCAGCGCATTACGCCGAATTGTTGGGATGGTGTTTGAACCATAGGGTGTCACATCAGGGTGACGGCGCAATACGCCGTTGGCTATTGCGCCCTACGCGGGCTGAGTACGAGCCCACAGGGAATGCACACATTATTAATTAGTTCTTAACTGACTGATTGCAGTATGGGTGTGTAAGGCTGCAATTATCCGATGTACCTGTGCCACCTTCGCGAGCACGAATGATATGATCATAAGATACAGATTTATCCATGTCTAAGTAACCGCTACAAATAGAGCACTTGAGGGATGACTTAAGAGCTGCCGTTATGAATACTTCGCTCTTTGCATCATCTGAGAAAGCTTTACCTGCGTTCCCATCGACTCCAATAACAATCTTGCCATCTAGTCCAGCTAGAGCCACTAGTTCTTGCTCTGTAGGCGTGTTGTTTTCTACAAGGCGTTTGATGAGTTCATCAAGAAATTGAGCGTATCGTTCGACTCGTTTTGAACTTATATTCTTCTGAAGAATTGTTGAAATTAAATCCTTCTTTTCAATGAGTATGGCTTCTAGCTTCTGTCGGACCGATGTAAATTTTGCGAAGAAAGCCTTGTCGTTGTTGGCAAGTTTTCGCCCAATCAACATCATTGTCCCCATAAACATGGGGCCTGAATGACGACCAGAAGGCCCATAAAAAAAGACCGCTGGATGCAAACCAAGACTGCCTCCATCGTTGCCTGTTACTCGCTTAACCAATGCAATGGTCTTATTTAAAACAGATATAGTCTCAGTGCCGTCTGTATCTTCAGGTGTGTCCTCAATCTTTTTTGGTAGACCTTGCTGGTTCTGATTAGCAACAAGCATAAGATCGATCAGAGCCTGAATTGCTGTACGGACACTCTTTGGACCACCGAGAGGCAGATCTAGAGTTTTAATTGGGCGCTGCATCTCTGGGTCAAAGAGAGCTGAATGGAGACTTTTTGAGAGTTCTTCAATTTTCTCTGCATTTGTTTCGGTGAATGATGACCAATACCTATGACCTTTCCCAGACCTAATAACTGCTCGAGATGCAATTGCAAGAGGCTTCTTTCTATTGCGAAGGATTAACTCCTCGATATCATCAAGTGGAGTGCCTTTTGTATTTATTTTAAAAAAAGAACTTTCTGCTTTATCAGCATCACCTTTTACCCATTGTATAGGTAGGCCTCTTGTTATGATCGCATTTAGTTTTTTTCGTTCTACGGGGTCAATGTTTTCATCATCGCTTTTTGCCGACAATTGCTTCCAACTTCCTATTTTGTTGTTAATCAGTCTTCTAACTTTATCTGCATTCTTTTTTTGCTCTTTATTAATCTGATAGCCAAAGAAGCTTTGAGAAATGTGACCATCTCCATAGTCGTCCTCTATCCATGAACGAAGAACACTTAAACGATGGCCACCATCAATGACAAATAAATATGTTGGCGACTGCCAGAGAATAACAGATGGGATTAAGTCTCCATTGATAAAGCATTCAATCAGAGATACAACTTGTTCGGGAGACCAGTGATTTGTTTCTCTTTGGAAATCAGGTTTACGGAGGCTGGGCCCAATAAGCCCACCCTTTGTGAAGTCACGCAATGATATTGTTGAAACATTTTCAAAAGATGATGATTCCTCTCCTGATGTTGCAAAGTCTTCGCGCTTTATCATTGCATCAAGATTGACAAGATTTGATCTAATTCCCATGTTTCCACCGTTAATGTTTTATGTTGCAGTTCCTGTAAGTGTAATTAGATTAATTGCACGTATGTGAATCATTTTTTTTCGCAATATGTGGCTATATGCTTGCGGTAATTGGCTGGATATGACTCCGTTTATGCCGCTATTATCTTTTGCATAAAAGCCATGCTATTTTCGCCCGTATAACCCCATGCCGAATAAACCTGCTATTCCGTTATGCACGGCTGTTCGGCTAATTGGCTCCGTCTCCCCTCTGTCCGGCTGAGGAGGCGGCGGGGAACAGGCGACGAGGCAGGAAGCCGAGTCAGCCATCATCGTGTCTGGAACACGTTGATGGCGGGCCTTGGTTGCCCGCTGGCGACGAGGGGAGCCGCAGGCCCGGACAGTTGGGGAGTGCCGGGTTCGCCAAGGGGGCGGCACGAGCCCCCTTGGCACGCCCCCGTGCCGCGGGAGTGGCTAAAGGCTCGTTGCCGAGGAGGGCGGAACGGCCCAGATAATCCAGAAATAGCCAAAGCGACCACAACCCGCGCCAGCGGCGTCAAGCAACGCGACCCCGCGCTCAGGCTACCGCCCCTGGGTTCCAGCTCCCAACTCGCTGCTTGCCTGCCACGTCCTTGTGAGTCCCCATGCTACTGGGATTTGTGCCAGCTGGCGCCCAAGTAGGTCACATTTGCAGCGTGGTCAAATTAGTGCGGCGACGATAGGCAGCCAGCGCTGCCAGGCAGACTCGATGAGCAGAGAGCAAAAGGGGGCCAATAGGCCCCCTTGGCGGGTGTGCCGGAGCGGGCCGGCAGGGGCGGCAGCCCCAGATATGGCAGCGCGGCAGCTCCAGGTATTACAGCGCGTCAGCCCCCGCTGTGGCAGGCGTCAGCTCCCCAGGCGCGCCAGGGCGGCGAGGGCGGTGGGATCCCGATCCTGGGCGGCGAGCTGATACCAGCGGCGGGCCTGCTGGCGGTCGGTGGGCACGCTGCGGCCTGTCTCGTAGAACTGGCCCAGCTTCACCAGGGCCAGCACCCGGGGATGTATGTTGCGGGCGGCCTCATCGAGGCTGGGGGCGGCGGCGCGATACCAGCGCAGTGCCTCGGCGTCGCTCTGGGGCACTCCCAGGCCGCGTTCATACAGCCAGCCCAAGCGGGCGGCGGCTGTGATGTCGCCGGCGGCGTGGGCCTGCTGGTAGTAGTCCTGGGCCAGCAGGTAGTCCGGTTTCACCCCCAGCCCCTCTTCGTAGAGGATGCCCAGGTAGCGGCCGGCCTTCATGTCCCCCAGCTGCCAGGCCTCGCTGAACAGATCCAGTGCCGGGCTGTAATCCTGGGGCACGCCCTGGCCCTTGAGGTAACGGATGCCCAGATCCAGCATGGCGTTGGGGATGTGGCGCTCGATGGCCAGCTGGTACCAGGCCAGGGCCTGGGTCATGTCTTGGGGCACGCCGCGGCCCTCGGCATAGGCCTGGGCCAGCCGATAGGCGGCCAGGCCGTCACCCTGCTGTGCCGCCTGGCGGTAGTAGAAGAGCGCGGTCTGGGGATCCTGCGCCTGCTGGCCCCGCTGGTAGAGTGCCCCCACCCCTTGGGTCAGGCGCTGCTGGAACAGCCAGTCCCGCGCCGGGGTCAGCAGATAGGCGTGATCGAAGGAGTACATGTGCTCGGCACCCGGACTGTCGGTACCGGCGGGGGCGACCGTGTCCTTGTCGAAGCGGATGAAGTTGATGGCCTTCCCCTGCGCCAGCAGCGCCCGGGTGGCGGCATCCTGCTGGGCCTGGGGCAGGCGGGCGGAGAACTGGGTCTGGCCGTAGTTGACCCCCTTTTCATCCAGCAGCTTGCCCACCTGGGCCATGCCGCCGGCGGCCTTGTCATCCCCGGCGGAGACCACATAGAGGAAGGATTTCTTCGCCAGGGGGGCCAGCACCTTGATGTCCCACTGGCTGCCGACGAACAGGGCGGCGGCAAACAGATCCGGGTGGGTGGCGTTGAGGTAGAAGGCGATCATGCCGCCCATGGACTGGCCCGTGGTGTAGAGGCGCTGACGATCCGCGTTGTAGCGGGCCACCACCTGGTTGAGCAGCCGGTAGGCCATGCCCACTTCCTCAGACACCTGCCAGTCGTCGTTCACCGCGTTGGCCGGACCCTGGAAGCTGGGTACCAGCACGATACAGGGGTGCTTGGCCTGGCTTTCGGGCGTCGCCCAGAGGATGCCGCCGTAACCCTGCTTGAGGGGGGCCATCACCCCCTTGCCCGTGGTGCTGGCATCGGCCATGAAGAGCACCAGGGGGTAGGCGGTGTTGGGGTCGTAATGGGGCGGTAGGTAGAGGTTGTAGGCCATGCTGCGGCCTGTGGTGGGGTCGTAGTAGTCCAGCTGGCGAAACTGCGGGGCTATCTGCTCCCGCAGGCTGAGCAGCCGATGGTCGGCGCTCTTGTCGGCGCCGCCGTAGGCGTGATCCCACCGGCTGGCGGTCGGCTTGGACATGGGCTCGGCGGGGCCGGCGCAGGCGGTGAGGGCCAGCAGCAGGCTGGCAATAAGCGGGGTGCGCATAGGGCGTATCCTGTGGGTTTTCTTATTTTCAGCGTCGGGGCAGTTGTGCCCATAACAGCGGGGCGGCACTGGCCTCTAATTGTTCACAATGTCGGCAGGGCGCAACAGGGGCAGGCGGGTAAAGTCAGGTTTAAAAGTTTGGCGAAACGTGACGACATGGCAGGGGTGACAGACGTCGATCTCGGTAGCCAGACATGTCCCATGCGGATGGCATTGGCGCCGTATGGCGCGGCGCGAGCGGATATTTCGGCAAGTTTTTTTCTGGGGTGAGTAGGACGTCTCAGAGTGTCTGCGTGACAGATCGTAGAATCCGGTGTTGCCGTCGTGTCGGTTGGCGGGGAGATTGGTATGCAACAGATTCCCATTAAATTTGCCCTCGGTGTTCTGCATCAGGCCAGTCAGGCTGGCTTGAGTCAGCAGGATATCCGCCGAGAGATTTATCCTGAATACGGTATGCCGGGGGTGGAGGCTGTCTCCCCTGATGCCTTCTATGGGGTGATCCACCGGGCGGAACAGGTTGGGGTGAATATCCTGGCGGCCTATCACAATGCCGCGAGCTTGTTGCAAGGCATGATGAGCCTGATGCCGTTGCAAACCTTGGCGGAACTCAATGCCGGTAGCCTGTTGTCCGGGTTGAAGGCCAATTTGGCCAAGGATGGGATGACGGCAAACAGTCCCTTGCAATTGCGGCGCGTGACGGAGCAGGAGGTGGAGATCGAGTACCAGGCCCCCATCCCCCAGCTGCAGAACAGCCTGTTCATTCCCATGGGCGGCTTTCTGATCCTCAAGTCCATGGTGGAATATTACCTGCAAGGCACCGGCGAGCAGGCCGACATTCGCCTGGATCTATCCGGTGGCAAGGCGCCGGCTTATGAGCGGGACTTGCTGGATCGGTTGGCCCTGGACTGTCGGCTCAAGCGCACACACAGTGTCATGTATATCCGTACCCCCTTGTTGCAGACGCCGTTTCGCTATTTCAACCCGGATCTTGCCACCCTGGGGTGCCGCGCTTCCGCCGAGGTGCTGGCGGCGGGCAAGCCGTCGACGCTGATCGTCCAGGTGCAAACATTGCTCAAGCAGTTTTATGGGTCGGCCGAGCGATTCGGCGATCGTTGTGAGCTGGATGACGTGGCGCGCCGGCTGGAGATCCCGGCCTGGACCCTCAAGCGGCGCCTGGCCGCCGCCGGCAGCAGCTTCCTCGAATTGCATCAGCAGGTCTTGTTTGAGCGGGCCTGCGAGCTATTGCAAGAGCCCGGGGTCAGTCTGGATGTGATCAGCAATCAACTGGGGTTTGCCTCCCAATCCTCCCTGACCCGCTTCTTCAAGCAGTGCGCCGGTGTGAGCCCGTTGAAGTTTCGCCGGCAGCTGTGACTGTCGAGTCCGCTGCCTGGCTCGCCAGCACGTATTCCCTGTTCGCGGCAAGCGCCTCCTAGTCTGGTGCGGGGCCGGGCCGTGCCGCGCGCCCTTAGTGTGGGATAACCATGTCGCTCAGTGGCCGACGCCAACGCGCCTCTATCCTGGCGTCATCCGCCCGGTAGCCCAGGGCGATGATGAGGGGGATCACGGCGCCTCTTGGCAGCGCCAGCTGCTTGGCGACTCTGGACGCGGAGAAGCCTTCCATCGGGCATGAGTCTATCCCCTTGGCGGCAGCCGCCAGCATCAGTGTCTGCGCGGCGAAGATGGCATTGCGCGCCGCCCAATGCCGGCTGCCAAGGTGGCTTATCGGCAGCAACGACAGGCAGGGGCGTAGCAGGGTCGCCAGCAGCAGCAGGGGCGACCAGAGCGCCGAGGCGCCGATCCCGAGGATCCTCTGAAACATGCCGATCTGCTTACGGTAGTAGGCCTTGCTGTTCTCACCCAGGGCGGACGAGCTCTCCACATAGGCCAGTTGGTCCCGCGCCGTCTGTCGTCCGAGCGCCGGGCTGGCGACGACGACGATCAGCGCCTGGGCGGTGGCCGCCGCTTTTTGGCCGTTGCAGGCTGCCGCTATGCCGGCTTTCATGGGGGCGCTGCGGATCCAGTGCAACTGATAGGGTTGCAGATTCCCGCTCGAGGGGGCCAGTGCCGCTTCGGCAAGCAGAGCCTGGATCTCCTCCTCCGGGATCGGGGTGGCGTTGAAGTGGCGAATCGCCCGACGAAAGCGGTTCGCGGTTTTGAAGGCGTCCCAGGGACTGGATTGGTTTTGTGTTTTCATGCGCCAAATCGTAAGTTAAAGCTTAATTTCCTGAAACTCGCATTTGGACCCGGCGCGTGAACCGAAATCGACCCCCCATCAACCCCAGAAAACGCCCGCTACAGGCCCGCTCACGGGCCACCGTCGAGGCGATCATGCAAGCCGCTACTTACATTTTGACGGAGGCCGGCTGGGCGGGGCTGACCACCAATGCCATCGCGGCGCGGGCCGGGGTGAATATCGGCTCCCTCTATCAGTTCTTTCCCAACAAAGAGGCGGTGATTGCCGAGTTGCAGCGGCGGCATGCGGTGGCGATCCATGAGGAACTGCGGCAAACCCTGGCCGGCCTGCCGGAACACCCCTCGCTCACCGAGGTGCTGACGGTGCTGGTCGAGATGCTGATCATCGAGCACAGAGCGGCGCCGGCGCTGCATAAGGCCATCACCGAAGAGTTGCCCAGCACCCTGCGCTGGCTGCCGGAAGAAAAGCAGGCACTGCAACGGCAGGTGCTGGCGTCCCTGCAGCCCTTCATGGGTAACGTGCCGGATCCTGAGCTGGCGATCTTTCTGATGAGCGTTGCGGCCGAAGGGGCGATACACAAGGTGACCGCACAGCGGCCCGAGCTGCTGCATAGCCCGCAACTGGTGGCCGAACTGGTGACGCTGTTTGAGCCTTATCTTTGCCGTCCCGCGGGTAGGTGACGGTCCGCTCGGGGGCAAACGGGCACAAAAAAGGGAGGCCGAGGCCTCCCAAACGTTAACGCTATCCTACGAGAACACTTATTGACTGACCGTCACGAAATCGCTGGCCGCGACGCCGTCCGGCAGGGCGATGGCGCCGGCGGTGGTTTCACCTATGACGATCTCATCGCTGATGGTGAAGGTGATGGCGGTGTTGCCGCTGACATCGGATGACGGGCTGATGTAGACCTTGTAGGTACCGGGTTCGATGATCCACTCGTTGTCGCTTTCATCGAAGCTGGCCAGATCCCGGGCGGGGATGCTGAAGTCCAGGGTCTCACTTTCCCCTGAGGCCAGGGAGCCGGTCTTGCCGAAGGACTTGAGTTCGATGCTCGGCTTGGCCAGCTTCACGGTCGGGGCTGAGACATAGACCTGGGCCACTTCGCGTCCAGCCACGCTACCGCTGTTTTCGATGGTCACCTGCAGATCCAGCTTGCCCTTGACGCCCTTGCTCAGGGTGTTGCTGGTGATGGCGGCGTTGTAGTAGTTGAAGCTGGTGTAGGAGAGGCCGTAACCGAACGGATAGCTGACCGCCTTGTTGAAGGTGTTGTAGTAGCGATAACCGACGTAGATATCTTCGTTGTAGTAGATCTCGTCATTGTCACCATCGCCATCGGTATCCACACCGGGGAAGGTGCTGGCGGAGGGGACATCGCTGTAGCTGGCCGGGAAGGTTTGCGCCAGCTTGCCGCTGGGGTTGACGGCGCCGGAGAGGATATCCGCCACGGCGTTACCGGTTTCCTGGCCGCCCATGTAGGCCAGCAGGATGGCATCCACCTGATCGCTCCAGGCGGAGGTGTCCACCACGCCGGCCACATTCAGCACCACGGCGACCTTCTTGCCTTGGGCATGGAAGGCGGTGGCGACTGTGGTGATCAGATCCTGTTCATCCTCGCTCAGCAGGTAATCCCCTGCGGTGGCGGTGCGGTCGGCCCCTTCGCCGTTGATGCGGTTCAGGGTGATGATGGCCATGTCATCGTTTTCTGCCGCCGTGGTGACCAGACCCGCCAGTGTGCTGTTGCTGCTGGGGGCGGCCTCGGTATAGCTGTAATAGGCGAACTGGTACCAGCTGTCCGTGTGGGCCACCTTCACCGAGTCATAGTACTCCTCGTAGAAGCTGCTCAAGTCGCTGTCCAGGGTGTAGTCACTGGCCAGCCCTTCTGCGACCGTGACGGTATAGGCGGAGTAGACGCTGCCACTGCCCAGACCGCCCTTGTAGGTGGCCAGCTGGCCGACCCCGAAGGAAGCGACATTGGCGCCACTGGCCAGAGGCAGGGTGCTGTCGCTGTTTTTCAGCAACACCATGCCGTCTGCAGCGGCCTGGCGTTCCAGTACCGCGTGGGCATCATTGTCGATCGTGTAGCTGGCTTCGTAGTCGTTATAGGCGGAGGTTTTCTGCAGTTGGGTCAGGATGTGCAGCACGCCGGTATTGATGGCGTCATCGCTGAGATCCCCTGCCTGATAGGAGGCCAGCAGCTCGTCATAGGAGTCGCCAGGCTGGATTGAATCGTTCCCCGCCTCGATCATCTTGGCGGCGGCGACGCCTTCGTCATCCACGTCCACGCCGGCGCCCCAGTCGGACATTACCATGCCGTCGTAGCCCCATTCGTTACGCAGAATGTCGGTGAGGACATCCTTGCGCTGGTTCACATAGGTGCCGTTGACCTTGTTATAGGGTGACATGATGGCCCAGGGCTGGGCATCCTCCACGGCGATCTGGAAGCCGCGCAGGTAGATTTCACGCAGGGCGCGCGGAGTGGCGACTGTGTCCAGATACAGGCGGTTGGTCTCGGTCTCGTTGCCGAAGAAGTGTTTGATGGTGGCGCCCACTTCCTGCGACTCCAGGCCGTCGACCATAGATGCCGCCATATAGCCTGACAGCAGGGGATCTTCGGAGAAGTATTCGAAGTTGCGCCCCGCCAGCGGGTTGCGCTGTATGTTCATGCCGGGGGCCAGGATGAAGTCGACGCCGAACTCCTTGACCTCGTTGCCGAAGGCCTCGCCGACCTCCTCCATCAGATCCTTGTCCCAGGTGGAGGCCAGCAGGCTGCCGATGGGCCAGGCGGTGGCGTTATAGCTATCTGAGACTATCTTGATGCCGGCGGGACCGTCGTCCAGGTGGGCGGCCGGAATATCCAGGGTGTCGTTGAGCACACCGTTGATATAGCCCACGGCGACGGCGCCGGTATTGACTCTTTCGTTGATGGGACTGAAGGTACTTTGGGTCGGCAGACCCGGACCGGACAGCATGTGGAGTTTTTCTTCCGTGGTCATGCTGGCCATGATGGTTTCAGCCTGTTGGGCATAATAGGCATCACCGGTCAGGGTAGTGCTATCGTCATCGTTATGACAGGCGGTGGCAATTACGCTGAGTGCCACGGCGATAGTCAGGGGTAATATTTTTACCTTGGTGTTTAAACGGGGCATCTTAACTCTCCGAGTTAGGCAATATTAATATTTCATTCCATTGTTCAATCAGACAGAACGGGTAACTTTGGGTATCTCTCCGGCTGAAGAAACACGACGAGATGCTGTCATGTCTGAAAAGGCTTTTTTTGCCATCAGAGCACAGACTTTTGTCTTTAAAAGACAGTCATCGGGAATCATGATGGTTCTCACAGCGTTACTTTTGTAACAAACAGATACCTTTTGAAAGTTGATGTCGGCGAAGGTAGTCAAATAGGCCATACCTTGCGGTGGTCGTTCTTATTTGAGTCTTTATGCGAGCCATTTGGGGTATTAACGGTGTTTGATGCCTTCTGATATTGTTATTTCGGCTGTTCTTCTGGTTATTTTCGCGCGTGCTTGTTGCCTGGCTATCGGGTCAACAACGGAGTCCTATTGGCATGAAAAAAACAAATGTCGGCGCCTTGCTGTTACACCTGCTGGTTGGCCAGGGGCTGACCCTCAGCGTGCCCGTGCTGATCGTGTTTGGTTTGGGGCAGGTGCATCTGATGCAGCAGTTGGGTGAGGCTCAGGCCGTGACCGCCTATGGCTATGGGGCTGGCATGGTGGGGGTGGGGATGATAGTCCTCCATCCGCTGCTGGGGAAACTGGCCGACTGGTCGCCGTGGACCGGGGCAACCCGGCGGTTCTGGCTGCTGGCCGGCAGCCTGGTGGGCGCCCTGGGGCTGGTGGGGTTCGCCCTGGCAAGCCAGCGGCCTTGGCTGTACGGCTGTTGGCTGTTGCTCAATGCCGGTTATGGCCTGGTGGGTACCAGCTTCGCCGCCTGGCTGCCGGAGCGCTTGTCCGCCACTGAGCTGCAGCGGGTCTCTGGCTGGCTGGGGGCCACCACACCTGTCGTCATCATGCTGGCCTGCCTGCTGATCCTGGGCGGGCTGGCCAATTGCCCGATGCGCTGGCGCTTGCTGAGTCTGGCGGCGCTGCAACTGGCCGGGCTGGGGTTTGCCCTGCGGGGGCTGGATTTTGCTCCGGCTGCGGTCGTTGCTGGCCAGGTTCTTCCAGACGGTCCCGCCACGCCGCGTCCCACCGTCGGTTATCGGCAGTATGCCTGGGTCCTGGTGGGGCGGTTTTTCTACAGTCTGAGCCTGTCCGGCATCTCGTTTACCAGCCTGTATTACGTGGCGCGCTTCGGCCTGTCACACGAGACGGTGCTGCGGCTCAATGGCTGGTTGTCCCTGGGGGTCTTGCTGCTGATGGGGGCCGGCTGGCTTGGTAATACCTTGTCGGTCCGCTGGCAGCGGCAAAAGCCCCTGCTGATCGTCGGTGGCCTGTTGATGGGGGTCTGTCAGCTGGGGCTGGCCTGGTCACCCCATCTGGCGTGGACCATCGGCTTTTGCGTGCTGCAGCAGCTGGCGATCGGGCTGTGCAGCGCCCTGGGGCTGGCCCTGCTCAATCGCAGTCTGCCTGCCCTGACGCACCTGGGGCGGGATATTGCCATCGTCAACGGGGCCTATCAGGCGGGCTCTGTGTTGATCCATTTCGCCGCGCCGAGCCTGATCCTGCTTGGCATCCACTGGGTTGGCGGCGATGGCTATCGGCTCTATTTTTCGCTGCTCGCCGGTTTCGCCCTGGTGCATGTGCTGTGCCTCTTGCCCTTGCAGGAGTTGCCACGGCAACCGAGGGCGACCGCTACGGGCCGCTAACTTGGTGCCGCCTCTCAAGCCCGGAGCAAGTCTTATTGTGCGGCCAACCGGGTCAGCTGTTCGGCCAGGCTAGTGGTGTGCAGATGGTGGGCGTCGAGGCGCAGCGGCGTCTCGCCGGCGTGATCGGCGATGGCCTCCAGGCCGGTGAGCCAGCGATCCTGCCCACGGAGCTGGATCCGCAGGTAACGGGTGGCCGGCAGTATGGTGAAGGTCTCGGTCGACTCGATGCGCTGCTCCCCCAGCAGGCTGGGGGCCAGCAGTTGATCGCAGGCGGTTTGCCTCGCCGCCTGCCACTGCTGGCGGTACGCCTGCTCCAGGGCCACCTGACGTTGTCGCAGCGGGCGCAGAAGATCCCGCGGCGGCCCGTTGTGCAGCTCCCGCTGCAGTAGGGCTATGGTGTGGTGGGTGCGGGCCCGCCGCGCCTGCAGGGCCTTGGCCCGCTCGGGCTGACCGGCGGCCTGGGCCTCGGTCTGCAGCTGGACCAGCTGGCTGGCCTCGCGCTGCTTATTCCGTAGGGTGAGCTTGAGCTGCTGGCGCCAGCGCTGGGTGGCCTGTTGCCGTTCCTGGCGCAACTGCGCCTGCTGCCGGCAGTAGTCCTGGGTCTGTTGGGCCAGATCCTGGGGGTAGTCCAGACCGGCCGGGGAGTGGAAGGGGGCGGGGAGCACCTGGCTGCGACAGCTGTCGGCGTCCCGGGTCACGGCGGCGATGGCCTGCCATTCGGTGACCAGGCGGCGGCTGACGTCCGGCAGCCGCTGGTCGTATTGCCAGATCCACACCTGGCTGGGCGACACCGCCGGCAACGCGATCTGGCCCTGTTGGGGCGCGGGGGCGGCGCCGGCGTTCAGCAGCCAGAAGGCGGCGACCAGCAGGGCAGGCAGACGACAAGGGGGCATGATGATTCCTCGGGCAGGGCGGTGAATGCGGCCAAACCAGGCAGTCCGCCACGACGTCATCATGCTAGCGTCTGGCCTGCCCAGCGCCAAGGGAAAACCCCTGTGGCTGGGCGGCGGCTCGCGCCTCGGGCTATGATGGCCCGGCTGGTTGGGCAGGAATTGGGCAGGAATAAGGAGCCTGGTGCATGGTGTGTCCTCGGGTAGCGCTGCTGGTCTGTGACCGGTTCAGCCCCTTTCATCTGTCGGTGCCTGGTCTGGTGTTTGGCAACAGCCTGCCCGGCGAGGTGCTGTTCGACCTGCGGCTGTGTGCCGCCGAGCCCGGCCCCCTGACCTCGTCCCTGGGCTTGCAACTGGTGGCCGGGGAGGATCTGAGCGGGCTGGCAACGGCGGATCTGGTGGTGGTGCCCTACTGGCGGGCGCCGGAGGAACGACCGCCTGAGCCCCTGCTGCAGGCGCTCCAGCAGGCCCATGGCCGGGGCGCCCGCCTGGTGGGGCTCTGCCTGGGCACCTATGTGCTGGCCTATGCCGGCCTGCTGGACGGGCGCCCGGCGGCCACCCACTGGGAGTTTGCCGCCGACTTTGCCGCTCGCTTTCCGGCGGTGGGGCTGGACGCCCAGGCCCTGTATCGGGATGACGGGGATCTGGTGACCTCCGCCGGTACCGCCGCCAGCCTGGACTGCTGCCTGCACCTGGTGCGCCAGTACCATGGCCCGGCATTGGCCAACCGGCTGGCCCGCCGCCTGGTGGTGGCGCCCCACCGGGAAGGGGGCCAGGCCCAGTTTATCGAGCGGCCCCTGCCCCAGGGCGGGGCCGATGCTCGCATCAACGGCCTGCTGGCCCGGCTGGAGCAGCAGCTGGCGGCCCCCGGCTCCCTGGATGAGTTGGCGGCCTCGGTGGCCATGAGCCGGCGCACCTTCACCCGCAAGTTCTTGCAGGCCACCGGCCTGTCGGTGGGGGAGTGGCTGACCCAGCGGCGCTTGCAGCAGGCCCAGGGTCTGCTGCTGGCCGGTCACTCGGTGGCCCGCATCGCCGAGCAGTTGGGCTTTGCCTCGGAGGCGGCCCTGCGGACCCAGTTCAAGCGCCAGTACCGCCTCACCCCCAGCCAGTGGCGACGCAACTTCCAGGGCCAGTGAGCCCAGGCTAGTGAGTGCCGCGCAGATTGGCCCGATTTGGCGGTGGTTTGTCCCGCGGGCCACTGCCGCCACCTAAGCCGCTGCCGGATACTGAGGCCTCATTCACATCGCCATGAGGCCATCGCCATGCAACTGACCCTGATCCGTAACGCCACCCTGCTGCTGGAATATGGCGGCCAACGGCTGCTCATCGACCCCATGCTGGCCCCCCAGGGGCGCTATCCCGGCTTTGCCGGCACCCCCAACGCGCACCTGGCCAATCCCCTGGTGGATCTGCCGGTACCGCTGGAGCGCTTGCTGACGGTGGATGCCGTGCTGGTGACCCACAATCACCCGGATCACTGGGACGAGGAGGCCAAGGCCCGGCTGCCCAAGCAGACGCCTGTGCTGGCCCAGCACGAGCAGGATCGTCAGGCGATCCTGGCGGCGGGCTTTAACCAGGTGGCGCTCTTGGATGGCGCCCGGCTGGGGGCGGTGCAGATCCGCACCACAGGCGGCCAGCACGGTAGCGATCTCGCCCTGGCCCAGCAGGGGGAGCGGCTGGGTCGGGTGTGCGGCCTGCTGCTCACCCACCCGGACGAACCCAGCCTCTATCTGGCCGGTGACACCATCTGGCACCCGGCGGTGGCCCAGGCCCTAGATCTGGCCCCCGAGGTGGTGGTGCTCAACTGCGGCGAGGCCACCTTCACCGGGCTGGGGCCCATCATCATGGGGGCGGAGGACGTGGTGCGGGTTTGCCGGGCGGCCCCCGATGCCCAGGTGGTGGCGGTGCACCTGGAGGCGCTCAATCACTGCGTGTTGAGCCGGGTCGAGCTGGCGCAACGGCTGGCGGACCAGGATCTGGCCCATAGGGTGAAGATCCCCGCCGATGGCGAGGGCTATCGCTTCGTGCGGCGTGGTTAGTCGCCGATCGGCGCAGGGGTGGCGGGCCGCGGCTTGTCGCGGAACATCTTGTAGTGCAGACCGTACTTGGCCATCCGCAGCCCCAGCAGGCGCCGGGTCAGGCCCAGCTGCTCGGCGGCGACGCTGACGTTGCCGCCGCACTGGGTCAGGGTCTCTACTATCATCTGGTACTCCAGCTGGGCCACCTTGGCCGGCATGCCCTCCGTCGGCGGGTCGAGGGACTCGTCGCCCTCGCTGGCCGGCTGCCGGTGCAGCTGGGCCGGCAGCTGGTGGGCATGGATGACCCCATCGTCCGAGAGCAGCACGGCCCGCTCCATCATGTTCTCCAGCTCCCGCACGTTGCCCGGCCAGTCGTACTGTTGCAGCAGGTTCAGCGCCCGGGTGCTGAGGCCGGGCTGCCCTATGCCCTGCTCATGGGCAAAGCGGGTGATGAAGTGCTCGGCCAGCAGCACTATGTCGCCACGCCGCTCCCTAAGCGGCGGTATTGTGATGGGGAAGACGTTCAGCCGGTAGAAGAGATCTTCGCGAAAGGTGCCCTTGGCCACCATCTCCGGCAGGAGGCGGTTGGTGGCGGCCAGGATCCGCACGTCTATGTGCAGGGTCTGGTTGCTGCCCAGTCGCTCGAAGCTGCGCTCCTGCAGCACCCGCAACAGCTTGGCCTGCATGGTCAGGGACAGCTCCCCCACCTCGTCCAGGAAGATGGTGCCGCCATGGGCCTCCTCGAAGCGGCCGGCCCGGCGGGCGGTGGCGCCGGTGAAGGCGCCCTTCTCGTGGCCGAACAGCTCGCTCTCGATCACGCTCTCCGGCAGGGAGGCGCAGTTGAATTTGACGAAGGGGCCGCCCCGCTGCGGGCTGTGGTGGTGGATGGCGCTGGCCACCCGCTCCTTGCCGACGCCGCTCTCCCCCAGGATGAGCACTGTGGTGCGGGTGCGGCTGACCTTGTCGATGAGCCGGTAGACCTCCTCCATGCCCCGGGCATGACCTATGATGTTGCCGGGTTTGAACTTCTCCTTGAGGGCCTCCCGCAGCCGCCGGTTCTCGTCCAGCAGCGCCGCCTTCTGCACGCTCTCCAGCAGGTGCAGCTCCACCGCCTGGGCCAGCAGGGTGGCCAGGATCGACAGCAGCTCGACGTCCAGCGCCAGCAGGCCGGGATTGGGGTAATGCCGCTCTATGCTGATGGTGCCCATCACCTTCTGGCCCCGGGCGATGGGCACGCAGAGGAAGGCGTTGTGGCGGGGTTCGCCGCCCCGTTGGCTGCCGGTGCGATTCAGAAAGTGCGGCGCGTTGGCGATGGAGGGCACCACCACCGGCTTGCCGGTCTCCACCACTTGGCCCGTGATGCCTTCCCCCAGGTGATAGACGCCGCGGGCTATCTCCTCGTCGCTGAACCCTGTGCCCTCGTAGATGAAGATGCGCCCCGTCCTGGGATCGTAGAGGGTCACCATACCGCGGCGGATCTGCATGTGCTGGGACAACTGGGTGAGGGTCTGCCGCAACAGGCTGTGCAGATCGCTGCCGCGACCGACCGCCTGGCTGATGGCGGAGAGCAGCGGCAGCAGTTCGCTGCGGCACTCGCCGAACAGACAGGGATCGGCCGGCTTGTCGAGATCCCGCTGCGGGCCGGGCTGCCCGGCTGCGGTGGGGTGAACGCTCTGCGCCATGGTAATACCTCCTCTGACAGACCCCAGGTCCGCGACCTGGGTGTCGCGCGTTATATGGTTACATGCATAACGCTGGCCGTGATCCGTCCGCGGCCGGCCCTGCCCAATGGGATCTAGATAGCAAAATTGGCGCCAGCTCTGGCGTCCTTGCCGGTTTTTTATGCAAGGGGCGCGGGGCCGTGGGCTGGCGGGCCGGGCCCGCCGACGGCGGGCTGGCCCCGGGGCGTTGGAGTGTTCCACCCGGTACTATCCCGCTGGGACTTTGGGCGGCGCGGTACAGTTTACCCGGCGAGGGGCGGGGTGGCCGCGGGGGCCGGGCCGTGAGGACGGCACGCCATGGCCGGCAGAAAAACCTGTTGGATCAAGCCTCTGGCGTCAGCTGGTCGCAGGTCGGGCGGCGGTTTTTTGGCCGGCCGGCCGTTCTGGCACAGCCATTGCGATGTCGTGGTCAGGCTACCCAGCCTAGGACAAGCACATTATTTCTGGTTTTTACCTCGCAAAGGCAAAGGAGTGACTCATGACCCGTAAGCTGGCTATTTATGGCAAGGGGGGGATCGGTAAATCCACCACCACCCAGAACACGGCTGCCGCATTGGCTTATTTCCACAACCAAAAGGTGTTTATTCACGGCTGCGATCCCAAGGCCGACTCCACCCGGTTGATCCTCGGCGGCAAGCCGCAGGAAACCCTGATGGACGTGCTGCGGGATAAGGGCGCGGAGAAGATCACCAATGACATGGTGGTGAAAACCGGCTTCAAGGATATTCGCTGCGTCGAATCCGGTGGCCCGGAACCCGGGGTGGGCTGTGCCGGCCGTGGCGTTATTACCGCCATCGATCTGATGGAAACCAATGGCGCCTATACCTCAGAGCTGGATTTTATTTTCTTCGACGTCCTGGGGGACGTGGTGTGTGGTGGCTTTGCCATGCCGATCCGCGATGGCAAGGCCCAGGAGGTGTATATCGTCGCCTCGGGGGAAATGATGGCCATCTATGCCGCCAATAATATCTGCAAGGGGCTGGTGAAATATGCCAAGCAGAGCGGCGTGCGGCTGGGCGGCATCATCTGCAACAGCCGTAAGGTGGATGGGGAAAAAGAATTCCTCGAGGAGTTCACCGCCGCCATCGGCACCAAGATGATCCACTTCGTGCCGCGGGACAATATCGTGCAGAAGGCGGAGTTCAACAAGAAGACGGTGACCGAGTTCGATCCAGAGGCCAACCAGGCCAAGGAGTACAGTGAACTCGGCAGAAAAATCCTTGAAAACAAGGACTTTGTCATCCCAACGCCCATGACGATGGATCAGCTCGAATCCATGGTCGTCAAGTATGGCCTGATGGACTGACGCCCCGGCATCCGCCGATTATTCAAGACAGCAACACCATGATTATTTGCCGGCCAAGGGGTCAGGGATGCCTATGCCCTGATGGGCCGCGGCCGGTTAATCCGAGAGGGCCATGTTATGCCTTACCATGAATTTGATTGCAGTAAATGCATACCGGAGCGCAAGCAGCACGCCGTGCTCAAGGGCCCGGGGGAAACACTGACGGATGCCCTGCCGCAGGGCTATTTAAATACCATTCCAGGCACTATTTCGGAACGGGGTTGTGCCTATTGCGGTGCCAAGCACGTTATCGGAACCCCCATGAAGGATGTGATCCACATCAGTCACGGTCCCGTGGGCTGCACCTATGACACCTGGCAGACAAAACGCTATATCAGCGACAACCAAAATTTTCAGCTCAAATATACCTTCGCCACCGACATGAAGGAGAAACACATAGTGTTCGGGGCGGAGAAGCTGCTGAAGAATAATATTGTTGAGGCCTTCAAGGCCCACCCTGATATCAAGCGCATGACCATTTACCAAACTTGTGCCTCGGCGCTGATCGGTGACGATATCGAGGCCATCGCCCAGGAGGTGATGGAGGAAATGCCGGAGGTGGACATCTTTGTCTGTAATTCCCCCGGCTTTCGCGGCCCCAGCCAATCCGGTGGCCACCACACCATCAATATCGCCTGGGTGAAAAACAAAGTCGGCACGGTCGAACCGGAAATTAAGAGCGACTACGTCATCAACTATGTGGGGGAATACAACATCCAGGGTGACCAGGAGGTCATGCAGGATTACTTCAACCGCATGGGGATCCAGATCTTGTCGACCTTCACCGGCAACGGTTCCTATGACGATCTGCGGGCCATGCACCGGGCCCAGCTGAACGTGCTGGAGTGTGCCCGCTCCGCCGAGTACATCTGCAACGAGCTGCGGGTGCGTTACGGCATCCCCCGGCTGGACATCGACGGCTTCGGCTTCGAGCCGCTCTCCGCCTCGCTGCGCAAGATCGGCCTGTTCTTCGGCATCGAGGATCGCGCCCAGGCCATCATCGACGAGGAGACGGCCCGCTGGAAGCCGGAGCTGGAGTGGTACAAGGCCCGTCTGCAGGGCAAGAAGGTCTGCCTGTGGCCCGGCGGCTCCAAGCTGTGGCACTGGGCCCACGTGATCCACGATGAGATGGGGGTCCAGGTGGTCTCCCTGTACACCAAGTTCGGCCACCAGGGCGACATGGAGAAGGGCATAGCCCGCTGCGAGGAGGGGGCCCTGGCCATCGATGATCCCAACGAGCTGGAAGGGCTGGAGGCCATGTATAAGCTCAAGCCGGACATCATCTTCACCGGCAAGCGGCCGGGGGAAGTGGCCAAAAAGATCCGGGTGCCCTATCTCAACGCCCACGCCTATCACAACGGGCCCTGGAAGGGCTACGAGGGGTGGGTGCGCTTCGCCCGGGATATCTACAACGCCATCTACTCGCCGATCCATCAGCTGGCCCTGGTGGACATCAGCCGGGACGAGATCCCCACTGAGCTGGGCTTCTGCACCGCCCGCATGCTCTCCGACGCCTCGCTTAGCGACGAGGTGCGCAACGACCCCAACCTGCGGCAGTACACGGGGCGTTACGACTGTCTGGCGGCGTTGAAGGACAAGGTCTATCCGACCTTCGAACGTAAACAGGCCAAGGATCCGGCGCCGGCCCCCGAGCCTGCTCTGGCCGAGCTGGGAGACTGAAGATGGATAACAGCATGCAGCAACAGATAGAGCAGATGATCGATTACATCATGAAGAAGTGCCTGTGGCAGTTTCACTCCCGCGTCTGGGACCGGGAGCGGCAGAACGCCCAGATCCTGGGCACCACCACCGCCTTGCTGTGCGATGAGCCGGTGGAGCTGGTGACGCCGGAGCAGCGCTGCTACTGGGCCGACGCCGTCTGCCTGGCGGAGGCGTTTCGCGCCCGCTTCGCCTGGCTTGGCCAGATGAGCCACGACGAGATCCGCGGCCTGATGCAGGGACTGCATCAACGGCTGGATTTTTTGACCATCACAGGCTCGCTCAATGCCGAGCTGACCGATCAGCACTACTAGGGAGCCCGAATCATGAGTTGTGAATTGATGGAAAAGAACCGTGCTGGGGTGATCAACCCGATCTTCACCTGCCAGCCGGCGGGGGCCCAGTTTGCCAGCATCGGCATCCAGGACTGCATCGGCATAGTCCACGGCGGCCAGGGCTGCGTCATGTTCGTCCGCCTGCTGATCTCCCAGCACCTCAAGGAGAGCTTCGAGATCGCCTCCTCCTCGGTACATGAAGACGGCGCCGTGTTCGGCGCCCTGGACCGGGTGGAGACGGCGGTGGACGTGCTCTTGATGCGCTATCCCCACGTCAAGGTGGTGCCGATCATCACCACCTGCTCCACCGAGGTCATCGGCGACGACATCGACGGCCTGATCACCAAGCTCAACAACGGCCTGCTGAAGGAGAAGTATGCCGGCCGGGAGGTGCATCTGATCCCGGTGCATACCCCCAGCTTCGTCGGCAGCATGATCCACGGCTACGACAACGCGGTGCGGGACTTCGTCAAATACTTCGCCACCCAGGGGGAGCCCAACGGCAAGCTGAACCTGCTGACCGGCTGGGTCAATCCCGGTGACGTCACCGCCCTCAAGCACCTGGTGGCCGAGATGGGCATAGACGCCACCGTGCTGTTCGAGATCGAGAGCTTCGACTCGCCCCTGATGCCGGCAGGCAACCACACCTCCCACGGCAGCACCACCATCGCCGATCTGCAGGGCACCGCCAATGCCATCGGCACCCTGGCGCTGAACCGCTATGAGGGGGCCAAGGCGGCCAAGTACCTGCAGGATCAGTTCCAGCTGCCGACCATCATAGGGCCCACCCCCATCGGCATCCGCAACACCGACATCTTCCTGAAAAACCTACAGACCCTGACCGGCAAGCCGATCCCGCCGTCCCTGGTGCGGGAGCGGGGCATCGCCCTGGATGCCCTGACCGATCTGGTGCACATGTTCCTCGCCGACAAGCGGGTGGCCATCTATGGCAATCCGGATCTGGTGCTGGGGCTGGCGGAGTTCTGCATCGATCTGGAGATGAAGCCCAAGCTGCTGCTGCTGGGGGATGACAACCCCTTCTACGAGGAGGATCCCAGGGTCAAGGCGCTGCGGGAGCATGTGGACTGGGACATGGAGATAGTCACCAACGCCGATCTGTGGGAGCTGGAGAACCGGGTGGCCAACGAGGGGCTGGAGCTGGATCTGATCCTCGGCCACTCCAAGGGCCGCTTCAGCGCCATCGATCTGAACATCCCCATGGTGCGGGTGGGCTTCCCCACCTACGACCGTGCCGGCCTCTACCGCCATCCGGTGGTGGGCTATGCCGGGGCCATCTGGCTGGCGGAGCAGATGGCCAACACCCTGTTCACCGACATGGAATACAAGAAGAACAAGGAGTGGATCCTCAACGTCTGGTAATTCCCCGGCGGGCTCAGGCCCGCCGTTACCCTCACCCCAGGAGGTGACCATGAGCAAGATGTTGTTTGAACAAGCCCGGCAGCGCTACCGGCGCAACATGCTGGATGCGGAGGGCTACCACGCCCGCGCCTGCCAGTTCGCCCAGGAGGGCAAGCCGGCCAGCCTGGTGTTTAACGTGGCCTCGATCGCCATCGAGTGCTACCTGATTGCCCTGTGTGCCTATCACGATGCCATGCCCTTCAACCACAACTACGCCAGCCTGGTGTGCACAGTGGAGGAGGTGGAACCGGACTTCCCCGAGGAGCTCAACGCCAAGATCCGGGCGCTGGATGCCATCTTCGGCATCTGTTCCCTGGAGCATTATCACCACGGCACGCCGGGTATGGAGGACGCCCGGGGCGCCCTGGCGATCTGCGGCGAGCTGGTGAGCCATTTTATCCGCCGCGGCCTGGTGGCCGTGTCGACGGAACCCTTTTGACCGGCTAAGGAGAGCTGCCGATGAGCATGACACTGCCGCCCATGGGCGACGGCCACCCCCATGGCGCCATGCGCCGGGAGGACAGAGAGATCCAGGACCCGGCGCAGCTGAAACAGATACTGGCGGCCGGCCACCTGATGCACCTGGCCATGGCCAGCGGCGACGAGCCCTTCCTGCTGCCGCTGTTCTACGCCTATGACGGGGAGGCGCTCTATTTTCACTCCGCCAAGGGGGGCACCAAGATGGATCTGCTGGCCCGCAACCCCAAGGTCTGCTTCTGCATCAGCGACTATCAGGGGGTGATCCCGGATGCCCAGGCCTGCAACTTCGAGGCGAGGCACAGGACCGTCATCGGTCAGGGGATCTGCCGCCTGGTGGAGGATCCCCAGCAGAAGGTGGCGGCGCTGGATCGCATCGTCGCCCGCTTCACCCCACAGTCGTTTCACTATCCCCAGGCCAACCTGACGGCCACCCGGGTGGTGCGCATCGACATAGTGGCGATGAAGGGCAAGCAGCATGGCATGGGGGGCTAGCCTGATGCAGATAGCGGTCTTCGAGGATGGGGCGGGGGCCAGCCAGTCCCTGCCGGGGGCGGGGCAGATCCGCCTGTATCAGGCCGAGGGGGAGGCCGGGCCCTGGCAAGCGGGGGCCGCGTTCCCCTTCGCCCTGGCCCAGGGGGATCTGGCGGCGATGCGCCATCAGGTGATCCAGCTGCTCAAACGCCTGCACCGGCACGGCTGCCGGGATCTGGCGGTGCGGGAGATGCACGGCTTCGTCCGCGCCATTCTGGACGGTTTCGGCGTGGGCATGTGGTGCCTGCGGGGCGACATCCCGACCGGGCTGACGGCGATCCGCCGCCAGCGCCTGGCGCAGCACGCCGCATCGGCCTCAGACGACAGCCAGCGGCAGCCGGGGCGCTGCCGGGGGCAGGGCTCAGGCGCTCCGCTGTCGGCAGAGGCGCGGGCGCGCTTTTTGCCGCAGCCCACGGCCGATGGAGTGGCCGGCAGCTTCGTCATCGACCTGGTGCAGAGCCTGGCCGCCAGCGGCCTGAATTCCCAGCAGCTGCTGCTGCCGTTCTTGCAGGCGCAGCCCTTCACCCGGCTGCAGATCCGCTGTGATCACCCGCCCCGCTGGCTGGCACGGGAGCTGGCGGCCCGGGCCATTCAGCTGGAGATGACGGTGGGCGCGGACGGCCTGCCCCGGCTGTGGTTGACGCCAAAGGCGCCGGCGTGACGGGGACTCCTCAACGCAGACCGGTGGACGCTTGCCGACGGCGCTCCCGCAGGGCCTGGACCATGATGGCCACCACCAGCAGGTTGGTGAGCAGCAGGCCGTAGCTCAGCACATCGGGGCGGTGCAGGCATTCCATCACCTCGAAGGGCAGGTAGATGCCGCCGCTCAAGGCCGCCAGCAGCTCGGCCCAGGAGGCGTTGCGGTACAGGCCGTAGGCCTCGACGAAGCGCATGCTGGCATAGGCCAGGGCGCCCAGGGCGAGCAGGGTGAAACGGACATTCTGCAGGTGGTCGATGGCCTGGATGAAGATGCCGGGATAGTGGGCGGCGGGGTTGAGGTGGGCATGCTCCACCAGCCGGACGGCGATGGCATGGAGATCCTGATGCAACAGCAGCAACAGGCCGGAGGCCGCCGCCAGGGCCAGAAGCCCCTTGAGGGCTTCGAACGCGGCAACCAGCCGCAGCGTCTTGTGCAATACCATGGGCACCTCGGGTCGGGGGCAGAGGCCCCCTTTTTACACCGCCGCCGCCCGCGGGTCGAGCCCGGTTAGCCGCCCAGCTGGTGGGCCAGGGCCAGCAGCAGGGGCAGGCTGAGGATGCTCAGCAGGGTGGAGAGGGTGAGGGTCTGGCCGGTGAACTGGGTGTCGCGGCCGGTGAGCTGGGCAAAGATCACCGTGATGCCCGCCACCGGGCAGGCCATCAGCACCAGGGCGCACAGGGCCAGATCCGGCGGCACCCGGCACAGCCAGAGGGCCAGCAGACAGACCAGGGGCAGCAGCAGGTTGCGCAGCAGCACGCACAACCAGCTGGCACCACTCCGCCAGCTGCCCACCAGGCGGATGCGACTCATGGCGGCACCGATGATCAGCATGGACAGGGCCGTGTTGAGATTGGCCACGTACAGCAGGCTCTGCTGCAGGGCGCCGGGCAGGTGCCAGCCGCTGAGGAACATGGGAAGCCCCACCAGGGCCGCCAGAATATTGGGGTTGTAGAGGGCCTTGGTCACCGCCTGGCGATCGAAGCGGCCGGTGAAGCTCATCAGGCCATGGCTCCAGACGAAGATGCCGTTCACCGTGATGAACACGGAACCGTAGAAGACGCCGCTGCTGCCCTGCAGGGCGCTGATCAAGGGGATGCCCATGAAGCCGCAGTTGGGGTAGACGCAGGCGAAGCGCATCTCCGGCAGCAGGCGGCGATCCCCCAGGGTATGGCGGTTCAGCAGGCCCTGGCTCAGCAGGATGCACAACAGGTGCAGGCCGGTGGCCACCGCAAACATGGCCAGGAAGTAGTGCAGCCGCTGGGCGCTGAAGGGGGTCTGGAAGGCATGCAGTATCAGGCAGGGCATGACGATGTAGCACAGCAGCCAGGTGAGCTGCTGGCAGACGTGCTCGTCCAGCACCCGGCGGCGGGCCAGCACGAAGCCCAACCCCATCAGCACAAACAGTATGGTGACCTGGTTGAGCATGGTCAGGATGGCCATCCTTCCCCCTTGCGGTGATCATGGCGGCAACCGGCCGCCGCGGGGCGTCCGCTAGCCGAAGAAGTGGCGCCACAGGTAGGAGAAGGGCAGCACGAACAGCAGCGCCGGCAGAAAGTTCACCACCGCAAACGGCATGATCTTGGCGATGCGCAGCCCCACCGCCAGCATGATGATGCCCCCCACGGCGCTGAAGTCCGCATAAGCCACCGCATCCATGTAGGGCATGATGACACTGGCCAGCAGGAACAGCAGGGCCTGTACCGCCAGCTGCACCAGGGCCAGCAGGGCCACGCTGGGCCCCAGGCTCATGGCGAAGATGACGGCGGTGGGCAGGTCCATCATGGCCTTCACCAGCAGCAGCTGATAGTTGCCGTCAATGCCCTCGGTCAGGGCGCCCACCACCCCCAGGCCGCTGGCGCCGAACAGCACTATGATGGCGGTGAATTGCTGGGCGAAGGCCTCCTGGTTGAGGCCCCGGGGCAGGGGCAGCCAGCGCTGGCAGCGGCGCTGCAAGGTGCTGGCGGCCCGGCTGACCCCCTTCTCCAGATAACAGAGTTCCCCCACGGCGGTGCCCAGGATCAGGGACATCACCATCACCGGCAGGTAATGCACCTTGACGATCATGCTGATGCCGATGGCCATGGAGGCCAGGGCGAAGGTGGCCGGCAGCCCCCGTTGCAGGCGCTGGGGGATCAGGCGGGCCAGCACGGCGCCCCCCAGACCTCCCAGCACGATGGCGCCGCTGTTGATGAGCGGTCCTAACATCATGACGACTCTTCCTTGATTGATGGCAGCGATGGGCCTGGTGTGACGCCGTGGAACTGGGGCCTGGACCGGAGAGGGGAGCGAAGCCGGCAGCGCGGCGGACCGAGAATGGGCCCGACAAGCCGCTAACCATAGCACCGCAAGCGGTTGCGGCCTAGGGACTTGACGGCTGTTGGCTGACTATTCCGGCTGTCGGGAGGGGGTGTGGTAGCAGTGGAGACCGTGCAGCAATTGTTGGCGCAGCTGCCCCGGGGTCAGGCCGGTGAGGGCCAGGCTGTCGTGGCTGAAGTGGGCCTGGTCGCAGAAGCCCCGGGCCAGGGCCACCTGCACCAGCTCAAGCTGAGGCTCCAGGGCCAGTTGGCGCAGGCTGTGCTGCAGCCGGGCCAGGCGGGCGAACTGCTTGGGGCTGACGCCAAAGCGCTGGCCGAAGCGCCGCTCCAGGTGGCGGCGACTCCAGCCCAGGCCGTCGGCCAGACGGGGGATGGGGGTGTTGGGGGCATAGTAGAGCCGCTGGATCAGCGCATCCTCGCCGGCCTGATGGGGTTGCTGGCAGCGGGCCAGCTGGCGCCGCAGGCTGGCTTCCACCAGGGCGATCTGCTGGGCCGGCGCTGGCTTCTGGGCCAGGGCGGCCAGCAGGGTCTCGCCCTCTTCGGGCCACAGGGTTTCCAGGGGCAGCAGGGTATCCGCCAGCTCGGCGAAGGGCCAGGGGGTGAAGTGGCGCAGCTGGCCGGACTTGAAGCGGATGGCCAGCAGTTGCTGGGGGCCGGGGGCGCCGAGCTGCAGGGTCTGCCGCCGTGGGCATAGCAGATGCCCACGGGGCACAGGGTGGCCATCGGCCAGCTGGGGTCGGCTGGCCAGGTGGCAGAATAGTTCGCTGCCGGTGCCGGGAAACAGCGGTGGCAGCGGGGTGCCCGCCGGCAGGCTCCAGCCCCACAGGCGATCCACGAAGGGGGCCAGATCGGCGCTGGGGGCCTGACTCCAGCGGTGGGGCGGCAGGGCGGACATGGGGGCTTCCTGGGTGGCAGATGGCACCATATTACGCCCTTCCGGGCCCTTGCCCAGGGGCTGCGCCGGGTTAGCCGAACAGGCTGTCACCGCTTTGAAACTCCAGGCCGGGATGCGCGTCGAACCGCACCGCCCCCACCGGGATGCGGCCGGCGGCGGCCCGCTTGACCCGTGCCACGCCGTCGTGGCCAAAGCCGGCGCACAGCTCGATGGCGACGAAGCCCCGCTCGATGAGCTGGGGCACCAGATCCTCGGCCTGGCGGTAGTTGGCGACCGCGAAGGTGGTGACCTCCACCTCCGGGGTGATGACCTGGGCCTGGTGCTGGCTGGGATCGGCTTGGGGGGCGACGAAGATAAAGGCGGCTTTGAGACTCATGATGGATTCCTTCTTGTCCTGAGTAAGGAGCCATCAGGGTAGAGTGGCCCGGCCGCACCATCTTGTAAAAATGCGACCCATTGGCCTCTTAGCGGGGGGCGGGCAGGTGCAGGGCCAGCCAGACGGTGATCTGATCCGCCGGCGTCCAGGCCACCTTGTGGCGGCAGTGGGCGGGGATCAGCAGGCTGTCGCCGGGCCCCAGGCGGATGGGCTCGGCCTCGGCAAATTCCAGCCGGGCGGCCCCTTGCAGCAGGCAGACCCATTCGTCCTCGTCCTGATCGAACCAGCCGGTCTCGGGGGCGGTCTGACCGCAGGAGAGGATGCGCAGCAGACGCACCTCGCCCGCCTGCTGCAGCAGCTCGAACCGCTCGGCGTCGAGATGGGTGGGCAGGTCGGCCAGTAGGCCGCGCCGGGGACCCGGTCCCTCAGATGGCATATTCGTTCTCCCCGTGACCGGGCTTGCTGCGGTACATATGCTCATCCGCCCGGGCCAGCAGAGCCGCCAGCTCCGGCGGCTGATCGGGGTGGTATTCCACCACCCCGGCACTGAAGCGGATCTGGTAGCCGCGGTTGGCCTCGCTGTTCATCCGCTGCAACGCCAGGCGGAAGCGAGCCAGCACCCCCTCGGCCTGCAGCCGGTCGCAGTCGGGCAGCAGCACCACGAACTCGTCGCCCCCCAGGCGGGCGAAGATGTCCGCCTGGCGAAACTCCAGGCTCAGCAGCCGGGCGAATTCCTGCAGGGCACGATCGCCCTCCGCATGACCGAACTGGTCGTTGATCTGTTTGAAGCCGTTGAGATCCATAAACAGCAGGCAGGCCTGTTGCTGCTGACGGTAGGAGCGCTGCAGACTCTTGTCCGCCAGTTGCAGGAAACCACGTCGGTTGCTGATCTGGGTCAGCTCGTCCAGCGTGGCCAGGGTCAGGGCTTCCAGCTCGCGCACCGCCATGGCGGCCAGATCCGCCAGCAATAGGCGATCCTCCTCGTTGAGCCGATGGGGCCGTTGGTCGATGAGGCACAGGGTGCCGAGCCGGCGGCCTGTGCTGATCTGCAAGGGGTGACCGGCGTAGAAGCGGATATGGGGTTCGCCCGTCACCAAGGGGTTGTCGGCAAAGCGGGGATCCTGCCAGGTATCCTCCACCACCAGGGGCGCCTCGCTCAGAATCGCATGGCCGCAGAAGGAGATATTGCGCGGTGTCTGGCGCACCGGCAGGCCGATGCAGGACTTGAACCATTGGCGGTCCTGGTCCACCAGGCTGATGAGGGCGATGGGCACGTCAAACAGGCGGCGGGCCAGCCGGGTCAGGCGATCGAAGCGTTCCTCATCCGGGCTGTCCAGCAGGTTCATGCTGTGCAGATCCGCCAGGCGCATGGCCTCGTCGGCGGGTAGGTCGGGTTCCAGCATTCCCTTGATCCTTGGTGTTTTTTACCTGGGGTCAAGCATAACGCCTACGCCTGTCTCTCGCACCTGCCGTGGGCTAGCCGGCAAAGCGCGCCGGATGATCGCTGATCAGCATATCCACACCCCAGGCGGTGGCCTGGACCAGCCAGGCGGGATCGTTGGGGGTGTAACAGTGCAACCGGTAGCCGGCCTGCTTGATCCGCTGGGCCTGATGGGCAGTGAGGTGGCGATAGTCACAGTGCACGCTCCAGGCGGCCAGGGCCGCCAGGGTGGGCAGGGGATCGGCGGGGATCCGCTGCCATAGCTGGCCGCGACGCACCTGGGGCAGCCGGCGCTGCATCAGGGCCAGGGCCTGGGTGTCGAAGCTGGAGAACAGCAATGAGTCCGCCGGCAGGGCCAGGTGTTCGATGACCTGGGCCACCGCCTCGCACAGGGCGGGCAGATCCGCCACCTCATAGGCCTTGAGTTCCACGTTCACCTTGAGGGGGTAGCGCAGGCACAGGGCCAGCACGTCCGCCAGGGTGGGGATGGCCTCACCGGCATAAGTGGGATCGAACCAGCTGCCGCCGTCCAGCGCCTGGATCTGGGCCAGGCTGAGATCCCGTACCCGGCCATGGCCGTCGCTGCAGCGATCCACGGACTCGTCATGGATCACCATGGGCACGCCGTCGGCGCTCAGCTGGACATCCAGCTCCACCCAGGGGAGGCCGGCCTCCGCCGCCAGGATGAAGGCACTCAGGCTGTTTTCCGGGGCCTGACCGGACAGGCCGCGATGGGCGCATAGTTCCATCTTTGTCTCCTTGTCATCGAGCTGGGTTGGTAAGCAGTCTGCCTGCGCCGCATGACGATTGGGTGGTGGACCCGGTGAGGATAGCGCGTCATCGGGGCCAGGGTTGGGCCGCCTGGGGGACCTGGTGCGCCGGGCATGGGCCAAATAGTGCTCATTTGAATGCGATTTATATGCATAAAACTATCTGTTTTCTGGGTCTTTAAAACATTGTTCTCATTCTGCCTGGCTAATTTGATCTTTATCAATTTATGCATGGGGTATTAAAAAATATGACAAGCGCTGCTCTATGTTGATCTTGAGTGGTGACGGCCGTAGTCAGCCGCGCCATTTTCAAAAAAATAGCGTGCCTTGCATAAGGTGACTGCTATGGGAGGTTCTTATGAGAGACTATTCACCGGCAAAGAGATGGGTGGTGAATACCATCTCTCTTCTGGCCGCACTATTCTTGGTGGTGACCGTTGTCGTTCCGAATTTATCTCTGGCGGCCAAGGGGGGTAACAATCCTGGCTCAGGTAATTCAAATAATGGCAATGGGAGTTCAGGTGGAATAAAAGGAGAGTTGTATGGCGATCTCTGGGTCATTGTTCGCGATGCCAATGGTGAGCCTATTCTTTTCTCCTGGGCAGAAGACGAGGAAGGCATTTATCTACCCAGTTATACCGATAGCAGAACGGGCTGTCTCCAGCCGATTGCCAATACGACAACCGAAGCATTACCCGCCGGACTGGTAGCGCTTGCCGATATGGTTAATTGGGAGGTCTTCACCGAGGTATTTGGCACAGATCTCTCGACGGGACTTGCCGGCCTGCCCTTGATCCCCCTCGATGGGGATTGTGAAATCATCGGCGAGGATTACACCCAAGAGGTCGATTTTGGCCGTCTGAGCGTGGCGCGCTCTCCGGTCGCCGTCATTGACTCCGCCCTTGAGGAGGCGCTGACCACCATCAGGTCCGGCATCGCGATCAGCTCGGATCCGGCTGGCCGGATCGTGGTCCACTTCGCGGACGACAGTCAGAAGACGATCGATGCGCCGCTGGAAAACCTGGCACTTTATAAGCAGTTAATGCTGACCGGCAGTATCTTTACCGATGATTCAAGGCCGAGCCCAGGCAATGAGCTGGACAACCTGTTTGACAATAGCCTGACCCGTGAAGATCTGAATGTCGCGGCGGCTTTCTTGTCAGCCTCTGGTGATAAAACGGGCACCATCACATTGGATCTGGTGATCAATATCAACACCATACTGGGTATCAATACGGCCGCCGGTTACTTTGATTTTGAAAATGTGGCTGGGGTGCAAGATAATACTTACGGCTATTACCGTGGTGTCACCAATGAAAGCTATTGTCGAAATCCGACTGTTTATGATAGCCAATCGGCCTGCGGCATGTTTTCTGGCGTGCAAGCGACCCTGATCCTTCCGTCTAATAAAGAGGGAACTGTCGTTAGCGCGTTAACGCGTCAGACCATTACCCTGCTGGAGGATGCTTATCCCCAGGTATTTAATGATGTGGCGCCAACCGATCTGTTTTCTAACACGGCAGCCCGCGGTTTTACCCAGGCGGCGGACGACTCGTTAAAGGTCATCAATTATATTCATAACTGGGCATTGCCCGACTTACCCGAAGGGTGGAGTTGGCAAGAGTAAAGGGGATGCCTGTCGGACAAGCTGGCGGCGAGCCGGCTTGCCTGACGGTCGCGTGACAACGGGCCTGGCGCATGCCAGGCCCGTCTCTTACCGCTTACTGCCGCCTGGCCGAGGGGCTTATCCTTGCCTGGCCAGCAGCCGATCCAGGGCGTTGGCGAAGGCTTGGCGATCCGCCTGACTCAGGGTGGCGGGGCCGCCGGTCTGGATGCCGCTGGATCTCAGGGTATCCATGAAGTCCCGCATGGTGAGCTTCTGGCGTATGGTGTCCGGAGAGTAGAGCTCGCCGCGGGGGTTGAGGGCTCGGGCGCCCTTTTCTATCACCTCGGCGGCCAGGGGCAGATCGGCGGTGATCACCAGATCGCCGGGTTCGGCCCGCCGCACTATCTCGTTGTCCGCCACGTCAAACCCCGCCGGCACCACCAGACTGCGGATATTGGGCGCGGGCGGCACCTTCAGCGGCTGGTTGGCCACCAGGCTCAGGCTCAGGCCGGTACGCTCGGCAGCGCGAAACAAAATATCCTTGATCACCTTGGGACAGGCATCGGCATCCACCCAGATTTGCATGGTCGTTATCCTCGTTGGCCGGCGGTCGGCCGGGCAGTGGCGACACCCTAGCAGGGGTGGCGGCGCTAAGATAGCCCCGGCGCACGCTGGCGGCCTCTGACTATGGTCTCGGGCGGCGGCTCGGGGTAAGGTAGCGGCGTCCAGGGAATGGAGACGTTATCATGCTAGTGCAGTTGTGTGTCCCGGTCGCAGGATGCGGCCCCTTCCGTCCGGTTGCAGGTGACCGGCCATGAAACTCATCAATCAGATCGCCGCCTTCTTGGCCCTGTGTGTCATTGCCACCGTCATGGTGGTGATGGTCTCCATGGCGTTGAGTTTTCACTACCTGGCCGAGGGCTTCCTGGAGCGGGAGCTGCAGGCGGTGGTGCACATCATCGAAGAGGATGGCCTCTCCCGGCGGCAGCTGCCGTCGCTGACGGTCTGGCTGCCCCCCATCCTCAAGGCCAACCGGGTCAAGCAGGTGGAGATCGCCTTTCGCGGCGAGCCCCTGTTCAGCTTCCAGGACAACGACCAGCCGGATCCCGGTGATCCCGCCCAGAAGCTGTTGGTGAAGCGGTTGCACGGCGACCGTTATCCGGCCCTGCAGGTCACCTTCTATGTGCTGCCGCCCCTGTCGGATCTGGAGTACCTGCAGGGGCCCCTGTTTGGCATTACCGCCGGCATCACCCTGGTGAGCCTGGGAGTCTGGCTGGCCATCGCCTGGCTCAGGCGCCAGCTGCGGGGCGCCGTGCGCCTGGCGGAGCGCAGCGAGCTGATCCTCAACGACCAGCTGGGGCGGCTCAAGCATGACCCGGCCAGCGAGTGGCCCGAGGCGGCGAGCCGGGCGCTGGATCGCCTGCTGGGCGAGCTGCGGGAGGCCCGCAAGGAGCGGGGCCGCTTCGACATGTTCATCCGCCGCAAGGTGTTTATCGACAAGCAGCTGGGCATCGGCAACCGCCTGTTCTTCAGCAACCGGCTGGAGGCCGCCATGGCGGATCCCGCCTCCGGGGTGGGGGCCGTGCTCTTGTTCGAGCTGGCGGCCCTGGGGCAGATCAATGCGCGACACGGTGATGCCGAGGGGGATCTGCTGCTGCAAAGCTGCGTCCGCTACCTGCAGGCCTTCGTCGGCAAGCAGCCCGGCGCCTTGCTGGCCCGCCACGACGGCGGTCGGTTTGCCCTGCTGCTGACCAACGCCGCCGAGGCAGAGGTGGTGCTGCTGGCCCGCCAGCTGCTCAAAAGCCTGCTGCGCCTGCCGTTGCCCGCCGAGGTGGATCCCGAGCAGTGCCTGTATATCGGTGGCGTCTGTTACCAGCCCGGCGAGTCGGCCCAGCAGTTGCTGGAGCAGGCCGAGCAGGCGCTGCGCAGCGCCCGACTGGAGGGGGGCAGCGGCGTCTTCCTCTACGAGAAGCCCTTGCAGGTGGAGGCGCTGGAGACGGGGTCGGTGCGCTGGCGCAGCCGCCTGGAGCGTCAGCTGCAGCTGGGGCGTCTGCCCTTTGCCCTGCAGCCGGTACTGGCGGAGCCAAACGGCCGGACCGAGCAGGCGGAGATGCTGGTGCGACTCCACGACGAGCAGGGGGAGCCCCTGCCCGCCAGCGGCGTCATGGCCATGGTGGACAAGGTGGGGCTGCAGCTGGCCTTCGACCGGCTGATGCTCCAGCAGGCGCTGGAGCGCTTGGCGGAGACCCCCATGCCGCTCAGCGTCAACCTCCATGCCGAGAGCCTGCTGGACCGGGAGTTCTCCCGCGGTCTGGTGATGGCCCTGGTGCGGCTGGGCCGCGACAAGGCCAGCCGCCTCATCATAGAGATCAACGAGTCCCTCATCGGCCGGCATCAGGCGGCCCTGCGTCGCCCCCTGCGGGCCCTGCGTCTGCTGGGCTGCCGCCTGACGGTGGATCAGGCGGGCCGCGAGGTGCAAAGCACCGACTACGTCAGGGAGTTCTCCCTGGATTTCCTGAAGCTGCACCCCAGTCTGGTGCGGGAAATCCATAACCGGCCCTTGAACCAGATGGCGGTGCACTCCCTGGTGGGGGGCTGCGACAACGACCACACCCGGGTCATCGCCGTGGGGGTGGAAACCGAGGCGGAGTGGCGCTGCCTGCGGGGCCTGGGGGTCTCCCTGGGGCAGGGATTCTGGCTGGCCTCACCGTCGGAGCCGACGGCGGCGCCGCCCAAACGGCGAAAACGGGAGCTGGCCGGCAAATGAGCCGGGCCGTCGGTCCCTTATCTAGAGCGAAGATCGGCACCATGGTACACTTCGCCGGTTTGATTTTTCAGAATGTTGCAGCTAAGGGGCAGCAGGCATGACGGGGATCCGCAATTGGCTGGCTGGGCGCCGGCGACCCAATCGTCCGACCATAGCCGTGGGCTTGTCGGCGGAGCGGGTGCGCCTCTACCAGCCCGGCAAGCCGGGGCAGTTTGTGGAGGCGAGTGTCGCTCACGCCGGTGAGTGGGGCACGGCCCTGGCCGGCCTGCTGCAGCCCCTGCAGTTGCAGGGCGCACGGGTGCAGGTGGTGCTCGCCCCCAGCCTGTACCAGGTGCTGCAGGTGGAAAAGCCCAAGGTGCCGGACGAGGAGCTGCCGGGGGCCCTGCCCTGGGCGGTGAAGGACTTCGTCAGCGAACCCGTGCTGCAGCTGGCCATGGATTACTTCGAGCTGCGCAGCAACCCGGCGGCCGCCCCGCGCCTGGCGGTGGTGGTGACCCCCAAGAGCCGGGTGGCCCAGATCGCCGAGGCGGTGAATGCCCAGGCGCAGCTTGAGTCCATCGTCACCGAGGAGCTGGCATTGGCGGATCTGCTGGGGGTGAGCGACGCGGTGCAGCTGCTGCTGTTCCAACCCGCCCGCCAGGAGCCGCAACTGCTGGTGGTGCACAAGGGACAACTCTGTTTCACCCGCCAACTGCGCGGCTTCGCCCGCCTCACCGAGGGCGCCGCCGACCCGGATCTGCTGGACAGCCTGGCCCTGGAGCTGCAGCGCTCCCTGGATTACCTCATCAGCCAGCTCAAGCTGCCGGAGGCCGGCCAGCTGTGGGTGGCCTGTGAGGGGGCGGATCTGGGGGGCCTGGTGCGCCACCTGGGGCAGCAGTTTTCCATGAACGTGCAGGCCCTGGCCAACCCGGCGGTGGCCGCCGGTCTGCCCTACCTGGCCCTGTACGGTGTCTTGCAGGGGGCGGCGGCATGAAACTGCGGGTCAACCTCTACACCGACGAATTTCGCCCCAAGCGCCAGTGGCTGACCCTGCCGCAGATGCTGGCGGGCTGGCTGGGGTTGCTGCTGCTGTTGCTGGCCTGGTGGGGGCTGAGCCAATGGCAGCTGAGCCAGCAGCAGCAGGCCAACCGCCAGGTGCAGCAGCGGCTGCTGCACCTCAAGCAGCAGAGCGATGCCCTGGATGCGCAAATTAAGGCGCGCCAGCAGGATGCAGGCTTGACTGCCGAGCTGGCCAAACGGCGCGCCCTGCTCACCGGCAAGCAGCAGCTGATGACCCAACTGAACGGCCGCGCCCGCCTGAAGAGCCAGGGCATGGCCGGCCTGCTGGCGGATCTGGCCCGGGTGGGGGGGCCGGACATCGCGGTGCAGCACATCCGCCTGGATCAGGGACGGCTCAGCCTCGCCGGGGAGAGCCGCAGCAGCGAGGCGGTGCCTGCCTGGCTGGATAGGTTCAAGCAGACCCAGAGCCTGGCCGGCCAGGGCTTCGCCGATCTGAAGATGCAGCGGGACGAGGCCGGCCGCCTGCACTTCGATCTCAACGCGCACACGGGAGGCAAGGGCAAATGAAGGCCTTCTGGCAACGCGCCTGTGAGCGTACCACTTTGATGACTATGCGTGAGCGGGGCATGGTGGCCCTGGCCGGGTTCTTGCTGATCCTGCTGCCGCTGTACGCCTTCGTGCTGGAGCCCCAGGCCAAGGCCCTGACCACCAGTCGCACCCAGGCGAGGAGCCTGGCCCAATCCCTGAGCCTGGCCCAGACCGAGCTGGAGACCCGGCAGGTGCTGCTGAAGCGGGATCCCAACCAGCCGCTGCGCCAGGCCCTGCAGGAGGTGGATGCGGCCCTGGAACAGGTGGACGAGCAGCTGCAAGCCCAGACGGTGGATCTCATCTCCGCCCGGCAGATGCCGGATGTGCTGCGCCGCCTGCTGGCCGAGTCCGGCAAGCTGCGCCTGCTCTCCCTGGCCTCCCTGAGCCCCACCCCCCTGTTGCCGGAGGAGGGACCGGTGAATTTCTATCAGCATGGCCTGCGCCTGCGCTTTGCCGGCGGCTTCGCCGATACCTACCGCTACCTGCGGGCCCTGGAGCAGCTGCCGGAGCATTTCTACTGGCAGCGGCTGGAGTACCAGGTGGGCCAGTATCCCCTGGCCGAGGTGGAGCTGGAGCTCTACACCCTGAGCGACAACAAGGAGTTTATCGGTGGCTAGCGTGAACCGAGTCCTGCTGGTTTGGCTGTTGGGGGCCCTGTGCCTGGCCCAGGCGGCCGAGACCCTGACCGATCCCACCCGTCCCCTGCAGGGCACCCGCGGCCAGGCGACGGCGGTGCAGGCCGGTCTGCCCCAGCTGCAGGCCATCATATTGGGGCAAGGGGCCCGTCAGGCCATCCTCAACGGCCACAGCTACCTGGTGGGGCAGCGGGTGGCCGGCTACAAGATTGAGTCCATCGGCGCTGACGCCGTGGTGTTGCGCCGGGGCCAAGAACGCCACCGGCTGGTGCTGTTTTCTCGCAAGGTCAGGTATTAACGCTATGACAAAGACCTCCTGGACCACACTGCTGCTCGCCCTGGGATTGGGGGGCTGTAGCCATTATCACCATCCCGTGCCCAGCGATGCCAAGCAGACCCTCAAGGAGGCCCAGAAGGCGGCGGTGGCGCCCCTGCAGGTGCCCGAGGCGGTGAATGACGAACTGCTGCCCAGCAATCCCATGCTGCCGGTGGCCCGGCCCCAGGTGGCGGAGCAACGCTTCCGGGTGGCGGCCAAGGAGGTGGAGGCCAGCGACTTCTTCGGCTCCCTGATGCGGGACAGCCGCTACAGCGTGGCGGTGCACCCCGGGGTCAGCGGCCGCATCACCCTGGAGCTGCGGGACGTGACCCTGCCGGAGGTGCTGGATACCGTCTCCAGCCTGTATGGCTACGACATAGAGCGCAAGGGCAACGTCTACCATGTCTATCCCGCCGGCCTGCGCACCGAGACCCTGCCCATCAACTATCTGATGATGACCCGCCAGGGCCTCTCCCGCACCACCATCAACTCAGGGCGGGTGTCGGATCAGGGCAGCAGCAACACCTTGAGCAGCAGTGATTCCAGCAGCAGCTCCAGTTCCAGCTCCAGCAACAGCGGCAATACCAGCAACACCAGCTCGGCCAACGGCACCAGCATAGAGACGGACACCAAGACCGACTTCTGGACCGAGCTACAGACGACCCTGCAGAAGTTGGTGGGCAGCGGCGACGGCCGCATGGTGCAGGTCAATCCCCAGGCGGGCCTCGTCACCCTGCGGGCCATGCCGGCCGACATCCGGGCGGTGAAGGCGTACCTCAACCAGTCGGAGCAGCACCTCAAGCGCCAGGTGATACTGGAGGCCAAGATACTGGAGGTGACCCTCAACGAGGGCTACGAGCAGGGGGTGCAGTGGGATAACTTCTCCATCAGTGCCGGGGCCACCGCCCTGACCGGCGGCTCCCTGGTGGCCATCCCCACCACCACCAACACCATCGGCAAGGCCATCGGCGGCGGCGCCAGCTTCCTGCTGAGCGACGGTACCTTCAGCGCCGTGATCAACATGCTGAAGACCCAGGGGGACGTGAGCACACTCTCCAGCCCGCGGGTCACGGCCATCAACAACCAGAAGGCGGTGATCAAGGTGGGCAGCGACGAGTATTTCGTCACCGACGTCTCCACCACCACGGTCACCGGCACCTCCACCACCTCCAGCCCGGACGTGGAGCTGACCCCCTTCTTCTCCGGTATCGCCCTGGATGTGACGCCGCAGATCGACGATGACGGCAAGGTGCTGCTGCACGTGCACCCCTCGGTCATCGACGTCACCGAGCAGCAGAAGACCATCGACCTGGGGGATGACAACACCCTGACCCTGCCGCTGGCCTACAGCGACATCCGCGAGTCGGATACCGTGGTGGAGGCCAAGTCCGGCGACATCATCGTCATCGGCGGCCTGATGCGCACCAACAAGGAACAGCAGGTGAGCAAGGTTCCCCTGCTGGGGGACATCCCCTTTCTGGGTCAGGCCTTCACCAACCGCAAGGACGTCAACACCAAGACGGAGCTGGTCATCATGCTGAAACCCCAGGTGGTGGAGAGCAACACCTGGCAGCAGGAGTTGCAACGCTCCTCCGCGCTGTTGGACAAGTGGTATCCGGAGGCGAAGTAACCGGTGTACGAGACCCATTTCGGCTTGCATGAGGCCCCCTTCGGCCTGACCCCCAACACCGGCTTCTACTACGGCCTGCCGCCCCATGAAGAGGCGATGCAGGTGTTGCGGGTGGCCCTGGGGCAGGGCGAAGGCTTCATCAAGGTCACCGGCGAGGTGGGCACAGGCAAGACGCTGCTGCTGCGCAAGCTGATGGGGGAGCTGGGGGGCGTGTGCCAGCTCATCTATCTGCCCAACCCGGCCCTGACCCCCGACGAGCTGCGCCAGGCCATGGCCAGCGAGCTGGGGCTGGCGGTGGACGGCGGCAGCCTGGCCCTGACCGATGCCATTCATCGTCAGCTGGTGGCCCTGCGCCAGGCGGATAAGCCGGTGGTGGTGCTGCTGGACGAGGCCCAGGCGCTGCCGGACGAGACCCTGGAGGCCTTGCGGTTGTTCGGCAACCTGGAAACCGAGTCCAGCAAGCTGTTGCAGGTGGTGCTATTCGGCCAGCCGGAGCTGGATCAGCGGCTGGCCCGGCCCCAGCTGCGCCAGCTGCGCCAGCGCATCACCTTCTCCTACCGGCTGCGGCCCCTGCAGCCCCAGGAGGCCCAGGCCTATCTGGCCTACCGGCTGCAGGTCTCGGGCTACCGCGGCCAGCCGCTGTTTGCCCGGCGCAGCGCCCGCCTGTTGTGGCGCGCCAGTCGCGGCATTCCGCGGCTGTTGAACGTGCTGGCCCACAAGAGCCTGATGCTGGCCTATGGCCAGGGGCAGTCCAGGGTGCAGGGCCGCCATGTGCTGCAGGCGGCGCGGGACACCGAATCGGCGGTGGACCCAAGCCGGCCCCTGGGCTGGGCCCTGATCCTGGTGTTGTCCCTCGGGGCCCTGGCCCTGTGGTGGTGGAGGTGGCAGGCATGAGCGTGATCAACCAGATGCTGCGGGACCTGGAGGCGCGTCAGGCCGGCAGCGAGCAGACGAACATCTACCGGCCCCAGCCCAGCGCCGGCCGCGGCCCCTGGTGGCTGGCGGGCACCGCCCTGACCCTGCTGCTGGCGGGAGGCCTGGCCTGGCAGCTGGGCTATCTGGGGCGGTCGGTGCAGGCCAGCCCGGTGACCGCCATGGCGGAACCGGCCCCCGCCGTGGCGGCACCCCCGGCGATGGAATCCCCCGCCGCGCCTGTGGCCGAGCCGGCACCGGCTCCCTTGGCCACACCGGTGGCCAGCGACACCACAGCGGCGGCTGCCGTGGCGCCCCAGGCCGGCGATGCCGGGGGGCCGACCGCGGAGACCCGCCTGCCGGCGCCCTTGCCGGAGGAGGAGCCCCTGTTTGTGGACGAAGAGACATTGCAGCAGCCGGTGAGCGAGCCGGTGGCGACGGCATCGGTCCAGCACCCAGAGGCACTGCAGGCCGCGGACATCTATCCCGAAGAGGATCTGTATGGGGCGCCGGCGCCCCAAGCCAGCCTCAAGATAGAGCCGGTGCAGCTGAGCCCGGCCCAGCAGGCGGCGCTCGACAAGCGGCTGGCCCGTCAGGCCATGGCCAGCGGGGATCTGGCCAATGCCCGGGAGGCCCTGGATCGGGTGGTGCGGGCCACCCCCATGGATCATGAGAGCCGGGAGCAGCTGGCCGGTCTGCTGTACGGCGAGGGGCGGCTCTCCGAGGCGCGCCAGCTGCTGGAGCAGGGCATGGCCCTGGCCCCCAACTATGCCAACTTCCGCCTGTTGCTGGCCCGTCTGGCCCAGGCCATGGGGGACAAACCCGGTGCCCTGGCCTACCTGCAGGGGCTGACGCCGCCGGTGGCGGCCAACCTGGATTATTACGCCACCCGCGCCGCCCTGGCCCAGGAGCTGGGCAGCCTGGATGAGGCGGTGCTCAGTTACCAACACCTGACCCAGGCCCAGCCGGCCAACGGCCGCTGGTGGATGGGGCTGGGGATCAGCCTGGACAAACAGGGTCAGATGCCCCAGGCGAAAGACGCCTACCGCCAGGCTCTGAGCCGGGGTCAGCTGGGAGAGGCCGCCCGGCAGTTTGTGCGGCAGCGTTTGACTCAATTGGAGCAGTAAGATGGCACAACCTCGCCTGCGCATGCGTCTGGGGGATCTGCTGGTGGCCGAAGGCATCATCAGCGAGGATCAGCTGCTGCTGGCCCTGCAGCAGCAGAAGCAGTCCGGCCGCAAGCTGGGGGCCACCCTAGTGGATCTGGGCTTTATCGGCGAGGAGCAGCTGCTCAAGTTCCTGGCTCAGCAGCTGAACGTGCCCTTCTTCGATCTCTCCAAGCTCAGCATCGCCCCCCAGGCGGTACAGCTGATCCCCGAGGTGCACGCCCGGCGCTATCGTGCCCTGGCGGTGAACCAACAGGACGACGAGGTGACGGTGGCCATGTCGGATCCGGCGGATCTGGCGGCCCTGGATGCCATCGCCAGCCTGATCTCGCCCCGGCAGCTCAAGCTGGCGGTGGCCCGGGAGGCCCAGCTGCTGGATTACTTCGACCAGCTCTATCGCCGCACCAAGGAGATCGAGAGCTTCGCCGAGCAGCTGCAGGAGGAGTACCGGGAGACCAGCTTCGATCTGGGGCTCGTCGAGGCCGGGGCCAGCGACAGCGAGGCCACCGTCGTCAAGCTGCTGCGCTCCCTGTTCGAGGATGCGGTGCAGGTGCGGGCCTCGGACATCCATATCGAGCCGGACGAGAAGGTGCTGCGCATCCGCCAGCGGATCGACGGCGTACTGCACGAGAATGTACTCAACGAGGTGCGCATCGCCCCGGCCCTGGTGTTGCGCCTCAAGTTGGTGGCGGGCCTGGACATCGCCGAGAAGCGTCTGCCCCAGGATGGCCGCTTCAACATGAAGGTGCGGGGCCACGAGATCGACGTGCGTATCTCCACCATGCCGGTGCAGCATGGCGAGTCCGTGGTGATGCGTCTGCTGGATCAGTCCGCCGGCCTGTTGCGCCTGGAGGACACCGGCATGCCAAGCGACTTGCTGGCGCGCTTCCGCCGCCAGCTGCAGCGGCCCCACGGCATGATAGTGGTGACGGGGCCCACCGGCAGCGGCAAGACCACCTCCCTGTATGCCGCCCTGTCGGAGCTCAACAGCCCAGGGGTCAAGATCATCACGGTGGAAGACCCGGTGGAGTACCGACTGCCGCGCATCAGCCAGGTGCAGGTCAACCCCAAGATCGATCTCACCTTCTCCAGCGTGTTGCGGGCCAGCCTGCGTCAGGACCCGGACATCCTGCTGGTGGGGGAGATGCGGGATCAGGAGACCGCCGAGATCGGCCTGCGGGGCGCCATCACGGGGCACCTGGTGCTCACCACACTGCACACCAACGACGCCATCACCAGCGCCCTGCGCCTGATGGACATGGGGGCGCCGGGCTACATGGTGGCCAGCGCCCTGCGGGCCATCGTCGCCCAGCGGCTGGTGCGCCGGGTCTGCCGGGATTGCGCCCAGCCTCATGAGCCCGAACCGGGGGCCTGGACCTGGCTGGAGAGCCTGTTCGGCCCCAGCGCCCGCCAGCATAGCTTCGTCAAGGGCCGCGGCTGCCAGAGCTGCAACTTCACCGGCTACCAGGGGCGGATCGGCGTCTATGAGCTGCTGGAGCTGGATCAGGCCATGATGGACGCCTTGCGTCGCGGCGATCCGGAGGCCTTCGCCCGCTGCGCCCGGGAGCACCCGGATTATCAGCCCCTGGTGCGGGTGGCCTTCGACTATGCCGGTGCCGGCATCACCTCGGTGGACGAGGTGTTGCGCCTGGCGGAGGTGGTGTAAGCCGTGGCGGTCTTCGACTATCAGGGCCGCACCCGGGAGGGGCAGGCGGTGAACGGTCAGCTGGAGGCGGCCAACGAGCAGGCCGCCGCCGAGCAGCTGCTGCGCCGGGGCATCCTGCCCACCGCCCTCAAGGCCGGCCGCAACCGGGGCCAGGCCATCGACTGGCAGCGGCTGCTGGAGTCCAAGATCGAGCTGCCGGAGCTGGTGATGTTCACCCGCCAGATGTATGCCCTGACCAAGGCCGGCATCCCCATCATGCGGGCCATTCACGGCCTGGCGGAGTCGGCCCACGGCAAGGCGCTGCGCCGGGCCCTGGTGGCCCTGGAGGAGGAGCTGGGCAACGGTCGGCCCCTCTCCCAGGCCATGCAGGCCCATCCCAAGGTGTTCAACAGCCTGTTTATCGCCCTGATCCACGTGGGGGAGAACACAGGGCAGTTGGAGGAGTCCTTCCTGCAGCTGGCCAACTACTTCGAGCTGGAGCTGGAGACCCGCAAGCGCATCAAGGCCGCCATCCGCTATCCCAGCTTTGTGCTGGTAGCCATCGCCGTGGCCATGGTGATCCTCAATATTTTCGTCATCCCCACCTTCGCCGGCATCTTCGCCAAGTTCGGCGCCCAGCTGCCCTGGGCCACCCGGGTGCTGCTGGCCACCTCCCACTTCTTCGTCCACTACTGGTGGCTGATTGGCCTGGGGGTGATCGCCCTGGTGGCGGCCTGGCTGCACTGGATCAGCACCCCCAAGGGGGCGCTGCGCTGGCACGGCTATCAGCTGAAGCTGCCCATCGTCGGCAGCATCATAGAGCGCGCTCTGCTGGCCCGCTTCTGTCGCAGCTTTGCCATGATGCTGCGGGCCGGGGTGCCGCTCAACAGCGCATTGGGCATGGTGGCGGAGGCGGTGGACAACCACTTCGTGGCGGGCAAGGTGCGTGAGATGAAGACCGGGGTGGAGCGGGGTGAGAGCCTGCTGCGCAACGCCGGTCACAGCGGCCTGTTTACCCCCCTGGTGATGCAGATGTTCGCCGTGGGGGAGGAGACGGGCCAGGTGGACGTGCTGTTGCAGGAGGCGGCGGAATATTACGAGCGGGAGGTGGATTATGATCTCAAGAGTCTCACCGCCCGCATCGAACCCATCCTGCTGGTGATCGTCGCCGGCATGGTGCTGATCCTGGCCCTGGGTATCTTCACCCCCATGTGGGACATGATGCGGGCCATCAAGGGGGGCTGATGAGTCGTCAGACCGATGCCGACGCCCGGCTGTTGAGTGTCTTCCACCTGCTGCTGGTGGGGATCTTGATACTGCTGTTCGTGTTCGTGCTGCTGGGTTCCATGTCGGAGCAGCGGGGTGAGGTGCAGCAGGCGGCCCTCAAGGTGCGGGCCCAGCAATGGATGGAGCGGGTCGCCTGGTGGCGCCAGCGCTGGCTGGAGGCCGGCCGGCCGACACGCTTGCAGCAGGGCGGGGAGAACTGGCTGCTGAGTCCCGGGGGCTGGCTGCTGGGCCATGACGTCACGGAACCCGGCGAGGCGGCTTGTGCCTCCCTGTGGACCGCGTTGCTGGCGGAGCCGCTGCAGATCGGGCGGGACCCGGTCAAGGTGGAGTGGACCCCCTGGAGCCAGCGCTGTCATTACCGTCTGGCCAGTTGGCAGCTGAGCTATGACACCCAGGGCGGCGCCGCCCTGGTGCTGGCGGCCGGTGTGGAATAAACAGAGCTTATCAATCACGGAGAAGGGGCTATGTCCAAGTCACAGGGCTTTTCACTCATCGAGCTGACCATCGTCATAGTGGTGCTGGGGATCCTGGCGGTCACCGCCTTGCCGCGCTTTCTCGATGTGACCGAGGAGGCGCAGAACGCCAGCGTGCAGGGGATGAGCGGTGGCTTCTCCTCCGGGGTCATGATGGCCCGTGCCCAGTGGGAGGCCCAGGGGCGCGGCACGGTCAACAGCATGAACAGCGTCCTGTATGACGGCATTCGCCTGTACCTCACCACCCCCAGTGAGGCGGAGCAGGAGGCGGGCACCCAGTCGCCGGGTTACCCTGTGGATACCGCCGCCAGCGGTAGCCCCACCGTTGATCCCGGTTCGCTGACCGCCGAGCGCTGCTTGAATCTATGGGAGGGTTTGTTGCAAAATCCGCCCGCGGCCACCACAAATTTTAGTAATGTCACATCTAGCGGTGAAGACATTAAGTATTATGTTTCCGCAGAAACGGATGGTAACGACTCCTACTGCCGCTACTACCTGATCATGAGCCTCGGCAAGGATCAAAGTGGCAGCTACGTGGATCCGGGTAACCGGACCGATGCCTACAAGAGTTTCAGCTACCGTCCGGCCAGTGGCCAGGTGGCTACCCATATCAATTAAGTCGCAAGCACAGACACAAGGTAGATACGCTATGAAAAGAAGTGCCGGTTTCACCCTGATCGAGCTGGTCATCGTCATCATCATCCTGGGGATACTGGCGGTCACCGCCGCCCCCAAGTTTATCAATCTGCAGAGTGATGCCCGTGAGTCCACACTGAGTGGTCTGAAGGCTGCCATGGAGAGTGCCTCTTCCCTGGTGTACTCCAAGGCGGTGATCAACGGGGTCGAGAGCACCGAAAGCGCCACCGTGAGCATCAACAACAAAGACGTTGCAACCGTATATGGCTATCCCGCCGCCACCAGCACCGCCCTGTCCAATGTCCTGGATCTGAGCGACAACGACTGGGATTGGGGCACCAGTGGTGACGTCGTCTACGCCTATCCGGATGGGGTTTCCGGTGCCGTGGATAGCTGCAGCGTGACCTACGAGGCCCCCTCTGCATCCGGCTCTCGTCCCACCATCACGGTACAAACCGGCTGCTGATAGCCGACGCAGTCGCGAGACTGGCTGGTACGGGGTGCGGGCGGTGAACGCCGCACCCCGTTTTATTTAAGGGGGCACATGGGACGGGCAAGGGGCTTTACCCTGGTGGAGCTGGTGACGGTGCTGGTGCTGGTGGGGGTGCTGGCGGTGACAGTGCTGCCGCGCTTTCTCACCCGGGGTGGCTTTGACGAGGTGATCTACCGGGATCGCCTGGCCGCCCTGCTGCAGCAGGCGCAGCTGATGGCCATGTCCCGGGCCAGCCAGTGCAGCACATTGCTGTTCGAGACCCATCGTTTCGGCATTCCCCGCCAGGATCCCGCCCAGACCAGCTGCGACGCCAGCCTGCCGGGGGCGGGGGAGGCCTATGCCAGCCCTTCTTTGGGTATAGCGGCGGATGAGGCGGTGGACACGGTGACGCTCTCCGCGCCAACGCAGCTGAGTTTTGACTACTGGGGGCGCCCACTGGACGCCAGCGGCACGGCCTATGGCAGCCAGCTGGTGATCGGCATCCAGGGCGAGACGAGTCTGAAACTCTGTATCGAAACCCAGGGGTATATCCATGTCTGCTAAGGGCGCGCAGGGCTTCACCTTGCTGGAGCTGGTGGTGGGCATGGTATTGCTGGCCCTGGCCCTGGTTCTCATCACCGGCGTCTTGGCGCCCCTGGTGAGCCAGCAGCGGGAGCCACTGTATCAGGTGCGTGCCGCCGAACTGGCCCAGGCCCTGCTGGGGGAGATTGCCGGCCGCAGCTTCGATGAAAATAGCGATCGCAGCGGCCTCACCAGCAACAACCGTTATCCCTACTGTGGTGCCATCAGCCTCACCGAGCTGGAAGAGAGCAGTGGCGACTGCACGGACCCAGACGATTACGGCCCGGACAGCGAAAGCTACAGTCAGTTTGATGACGTGGATGACTTCAATGCCTACTGCCCCAGCCTGGGGGGGAGCGCCATCAGCGGGGATGCCTACGCCAGCCTGCGCGGCCTGGATCCCACCCTGTATGCCCACTTCAGCCTCACCGTCTGCGTCAGCAATGCCCCCCAATGGCAGGAGGGGAGCAGCCGCACCGATCTGGCCAAGCGCTACCGGGTGACGGTGACCACCCCCAGCGGCGAGGCGTTGCCCTTCACCGGTTATCGGAGCAACTACTGATGCGGTCACGCGGCTTTACCCTGGTGGAACTGGTGGTGGTGATAGTGGTGCTGGGCATCGTCTCCGTGTTGGTGAGCCAGTTTCTGGGGACCGGCACCCTGCTGTACCGGGACAGTGCCGAGCAGCAGCGGCGCTTGGCGGAGGGGCGCTTCGTGCTGGAGCGGCTGGCTCGGGAGTTGGCGGATGCCCATCCCATGAGCCTGCGGCTGCACGACAGCGGCACCAGCCTGGCGGCCTGCGTGGAGTATGTGCCCCTGCGGGGGGCGGGGGGCTATCTGGGCTGGGTGGCCGGCCGCAGCAGCCTGAGCCTGGTGTCGGGGGATGACTTTCAGGACAGCTCGGCGGCGGCCCTGCAGGTGGGGCGGCGGCTGTCGGTGGATACCCTGAGCACGGCGGATTTCTACCAGTCCAGCCTGACGGCGGCCAGCGGTAGCCTGGCCACCCTCACCAGCGTGACCCTGCCCAGCGATCCGGACTCGGATCCCCTGGCCAGCGTCAGTCTGTCCCGGCCCCTGGCGCAGGACTCCAGCGGCCGCCGCTATCTGGTGCTGGCTGACAGTCCGGTGGCTTGGTGCCGGCAGGGCACCTCCCTGTATCGCTATGCCGATTACGCTTGGGGCTGGGATTGGAGCCTGAGGGTGCCGACCGGCGGCGTCTTGATGGCCCAGGATCTGGGGTCGGCCAGCGGCTTTGCCCTGACGGCGCCCTCCTTGCAGGCCAATACCCAGTTGGATGTGGTGCTCTCCCTGACCCTGGGGGATGGCAACGCCTTGCTGCTCAATCGACGATTGCAGGTGAATCATGTGCCCTGATGGACGGATCCGCCGCCAGCGCGGCAGCATGCTGGTGATCGCCCTGGCGGTCATGGTGATCCTGGGCCTGTTGGCGGTGGCCCTGACCCGGCTGCTGGGCAACGCCAGCGACAGCCTGGCCTATGAGGTGTTGTCGGTGCGCGCCCAGTCGTTGGCCCAGTCGGGCATGGATCAGCGTCTGTACTGGGTGCTGCGGCGAGGGGTCTGTGCCAGTGGCGAGGCGGATTCGGCCAGCGGCAGCCAGAGCCTGAGTGAGAGTGGCCTGACCGGCTGTACCTTAAGCTGGTCCTGCCGCCATCTGAGCCTGACGGATGAGGACGGCAGCCCAGTGGAGTATTACTGGTTGCAGACCCAGGGCCAGTGCGGCAACGCCCAGCTGCAGGTGAGCCGGCAGAGCAGCAGCGAGGTGAGATTATGAGACTAGGCTGGCTGTTTGGCCTCGTTGTGTTGCTGCTTAGCCTGAGCGCCCGGGCCGATATCCTGCTGGATGGCGCCTACACCCTGGGGGATAACAGCACAGATGCGTTGCGGCCCACTCAGCTGCTGACCACCAGCAACGGCAGCTATGTGCCCGTCTATCCCTTGTATCTGACCCTCAGTCAGGCGGTGAGTCTGACCGGCGCGACCTTGAATGATGCCGCTGGGCTGGAGGCCGGCGCCAGTCTGGTGATCTGGGACAGCAGCGGCAACTTGGTGGTGAACAGCCAGGCCAGCGACAGCAGCCCGGCAAGCTTCTCGTTTAGTCAGACCCTGCCTGCGGGGGAGTATCGGCTGGCGGTCTGGGGGCAGTGCTATTCCGGTAGTCAGCACACGCGTTTCAACGCCAGTTGTTCTGATTGGGATGATTTTTCCTTCTCCTCCATCAGCTTGCTGGGGGGTAGCAGCACCTACCAGCATCTGACGGCCCGCCAGCATATCGGCGATAGCAGCGAGCAGAGCGGTCAGGATCGTTGGTATCCGGACTCACCCAGCGGCAGTCAGGTCAGTTACAGCATCACTCTGAGCCAGCAGAGCACGCTGGCCAGTCTGCAGTTCTACCGCTTGCGGGACTGGGCCTTCAGCAACATTTCAGCCTGGAAGCTGACGGCCAGCGGCAGCAGCACAGTGTTGGCCTCCGGCTATTTTACCGGCGATGGCGATCCCAGCTGGAGTCCGGCGCTGACCCTGGCGGCCGGCAGCTATGTGCTGACGGTCAGTACGGCAGATCAATATGGCTCGACCACGGCGGGCCGGGATCAGGATGATATCAGCTGGGATCAGGTGACCCTGCAGTGGGTGGCTGTGACGACCACCGCGACGTCCATCTGCTCGCCGTTTCCCGGTCCGGTGCAGAGCAAGGAGGCCGGCGGCGGGCTGTGGAATGACGGTACCATCTACGCCAATCAGGGGGATGCGATCCGCTTTCCCTCCATCGGCGGCAATTCGAAAAAATACTATTGTCCAAGCAGTAGCAGCACTTGTACCTTGCTGTACACCTACGTGGATCCCCTGACCCTGGCGACCTTTCCCTCCACCTCGGGGGAAAATATCAACGTTAATGGTACCAAGAGCCTGACCGGCTCAGAGTACGGCGCGATCCAGGTCAACAGCAATGGTAAGTTGACCCTGGCGCCCAGCCAGTTTCCCGCCACCATCGACAGCCTGAATATCGACGGCACCATCTCTATTGCGCCCGGTGAGTACTGGATCCGCAACCTGCAGATGAACAGCGGCAGTTTCTATGTCTCAGGAAGCGGGGATGTGTTGCTGTACGTCAAGGCCAACATGACCCTCAACCAATCCTTGCCCACGACGGTCTCGACAGGTCAGCGGGTGGTGGTGATTGCCTACGATCAGGTCACCATCAACAACGGCACCCTCACCGCCGGTCTCTACAGCGACAACGGCACAGTGTCGGTCAACGGTAAGATCATTGGTCCCGTGACCGTGGGGGATTATCTGCAGCTCAATGGTTCCGGGGTGATCGATGCCCGTGACTGGGAGGATTACGCGGATATCAGTGCCGGGGAGTGCAGCAGTGGCAGCAGCGTGGACCACTACGAGCTGCATTACCCGGCCAGTGCCCTGACCTGTGAGCCGGCAGAGGTGACGGTGAAGGCCTGCAGCGACGATGCCTGTACCCTGTCCAGCAATGTCAGCGAGGTGACCCTGTCCCCCAGCTCGGGCTGGAGCGATGCTTCTCCCAGCTTTACCGGCAGCACCGCGGTAACCCTGAGCCACAGCACGGCGGAGAGTGTGACGCTGGGGATCACGGATGCGTCACCCACCGCCAGCAACAGTTTGCGCTGCTACAAAGACGGGGTGCTGGACAGCAGCTGCAGCATGAGCTTTGTGGACGTGGCCTATCAATTCGATGTGCCGGATTTCTACGCCGGGGCCGGCAGTGGCAGCGTCAGCCTCCAGGCGGTACAAAGCAGCGGCGGCAGCAGCCCGGTCTGTTTGCCGCTGCTGCAGAACCAGACGGTGCCGGTCACCTTCACCCAGCAGTACAGCTACCCCAGCACCGGCTCAAGCTCGCTGAGTATCAATGATACTGCCCTGAGCGAGGCCAGCAGCCAGAACCTGAGCTTTGATGCCAGCGGCGTGGCCAGCCTGACGGTGGCTTACCCGGATGCCGGCGTCATGGGGTTGACAGCCACCAGCAGCCTGGAGACCGACGACGGCACCCTGACCCTCACTGGCACGGACAGTTTCGTGGTGCTGCCCCAGGTCATTCGCCTGACGGTGCCCGACGCCCCCAGCTGCAGCGGCAGCACGGATGCCGCCTTGGCCGCCTGTGAGGCCTTCACCGCGGTGGACAGTGGCTTCACCTTGCGGGCCCAGGCCGGCTACTGGCAGGACGGCAGCTTCGTGCTGACCCCCAACTTTGCCACCGGCAGCAGTGGCCAGGTGGCCAGCAGTGCCCTCTCCTGGCAGCACGAACTGCTGGCGCCGAGCCAGGGCAGTGCGCCCAGCCAGCCCAGCAGCACCCTGAGCCTCACCGGCGGCACCCTGGATCTCACCACCAGCATGGCGGATGTGGGGGTGTACCGTTACCGGGTGCCCAGCTTCATCCCCTATGCCGGCTACCAGAGCGACAGCCTGCCGGTGCCCATGGCGAGCCTGACCGAGAGTCGGATCTACAGCGATCCCGTGGGGCGTTTCATTCCGGTGAAGCTGCTGGCGGTGGCCCAACGACAGGGCGTCTTGGAGCAGACCTGCGAAGCCACCGATGACGGTGACAGTGCCGGCTTCAGCTACCTGGGCCAGGCCCTCACCTATGCCAGCGGTCTCGCCAGCCAGTTCGATGTCTATGGCCTCAATGCCAGCGGGGAGACCATCAACAACTACTTGGGAGACTTCGCCAAGATAGCGGCCGATGACGCCTATCCGGATGCCGACAACTGGAGCGCGGCCAGCAGCAATGCGGCCAGCGACGGCGGCACATTGGCGGTGGTGCTGGGCTGGGAGTCCGGCAGCTGGGCCATCGCCGGCAGCAGTGCCGCCAGTGCCGGCTTGCCTACCTTCAGCTGGAGCGAGGCGAGCACCCTGGCCTATGACAAGTCCGATGCCAGCGCCGCCACCCTGGCCCTGGTGGCGCCCTTTACCCCCGAGTTGGCATTGACCCTGTCAGATCTGACGGACAGCGATGGGGTGCGGCAGTCCGGCAGCCTGACCCTGAGCCCCACGGCGCCGGAAACCCGTTACGGACGGTTGCTGGCCACCAGCGTCTACGGCGCCCCCAGCGCGGATCTGACCCTGCCGCTGTACCTGCAGTATTGGAGCGGCAGCCGCTTTGTCACCGCCGAGGATGACAGCTGTTCTGTGCTGCCGGCGGCGGATCTGCGGCTCAACGACCTGGCGCCGGCCAACTGGTCGGCGGTGCCGCTGCTGGATAACAGCGATGGCGCCAGCAGCGCCGTGACGCCCCGAGACAGCCTGACGGCGGTGGCCGGTCGTCTGCCCCTGCTGTTTGCTGCCCCCGGTGGCGAGGGCTATGTGCCGGTGACGGCCCAGAGCGTGCCCCTGTGGTGGCAGCATGTCTGGACCAGTGGCACCTTGAGCGGTTTCCCGCCGGGCAAGGCAGCCTTTGGTCTGTATAAGGGACACGAACGGGTCATCTACCGGCGGGAGATCACCACCCCCTGATGGGGTATCACGAAACCGGCCACTTGAGGCCAGGCGGCGTCCCGCCTGGCTTGCCCTCTGGAGCGGGGGTTGGTAAAGTGAGCCGGTTTTTCGCACTTCCACTTTCCAGGATCCCCCGCAACCATGTTCAAGAAACTCAGAGGTCTTTTTTCCAACGATCTGTCGATCGACTTGGGTACCGCCAACACCCTGATCTACGTGAAGGGTAAAGGCATTGTGTTGAACGAGCCCTCTGTGGTCGCCATCCGCCAGGAGCGGGGCGGCAGTGCCAAGTCCGTTGCGGCGGTGGGCCATGCGGCCAAGCTGATGCTGGGGCGTACCCCCGGCAACATCGCCGCCATCCGGCCCATGAAGGACGGGGTGATCGCCGACTTCTCCGTCACCGAGAAGATGCTGCAGCACTTCATCAAGCAGGTGCACGAGAACAATTTCCTGCGCCCCAGCCCCCGCGTGCTGGTGTGTGTTCCCTGCGGCTCCACCCAGGTAGAGCGTCGTGCCATCAAGGAATCCGCTCAGGGCGCCGGCGCCCGTGAGGTGTACCTGATCGACGAACCCATGGCCGCCGCCATCGGTGCCGGCCTGCCGGTCTCCGAAGCCACCGGCTCCATGGTGGTGGACATCGGTGGCGGGACCACCGAAGTGGCCATCATCTCCCTGAACGGCGTGGTCTACTCCTCCTCCGTGCGCATCGGTGGCGACAAGTTTGACGAAGCCATCATCAGCTATGTGCGTCGCAACTACGGCAGCCTGATCGGTGAGGCCACCGCCGAGCGCATCAAGCACGAGATCGGCTCTGCCTATCCCGGCGACGAGGTGCGCGAGATCGAGGTGCGCGGTCGTAACCTGGCCGAAGGGGTACCCCGCAGCTTCACCCTCAACTCCAACGAGATCCTGGAGGCCCTGCAAGAGCCGCTGACCGGTATCGTCAGCGCCGTCATGGTGGCCCTGGAACAATCCCCGCCTGAACTGGCTTCCGACATCTCCGAGAAGGGCATGGTGCTCACCGGCGGTGGCGCCCTGCTGCGGGATCTGGATCGTCTGCTGATGGAAGAGACCGGCATCCCTGTGGTGGTGGCCGAGGATCCTCTCACCTGTGTGGCCCGTGGTGGCGGTCGAGCCCTGGAGCTCATCGACATGCACGGTGGCGACCTGTTCCACTACGAATAAGAGCATGACCGGCCCGTCGAGGGCCGGTCTGCTATTGGTGTCTTGATGAAGCCCTTATTTGGCCGTGGCCCGTCTCTCCAGCTGAGACTCTTTTTTACCGTTCTGGTCTCGGTCGCCTGCATCGTGGCCGATGCCCGCTTTCACCTGTTCGACTCCAGCCGGGTCTACATGAACTCCCTGGTCAGCCCGCTCATCTACCTGGCCAACCTGCCCAAACAGCTGGTGGGCGGGGTGCGCACCCAGTTCCGCAGTCGCGAGAGCCTGATGGACGAGAACGATCAGCTGCAACAGCAGCTGTTCCTGGTGCGGGGCGAGTTGTTGCGCCTGCAGCAGCTCACCCAGGAGAACCAGCGACTGCATCAGCTGCTGGGCTCGCCCATCAACCTGGATGCCCGCAAGATGGTGGCCCAGATCATGGCGGTGGACTCGGATCCCTTCGTCCATCAGGTGGTGATCGACAAGGGCACCCTCAATGGCGTCTACGACGGTCAGCCGGTGCTCAACGATCAGGGGGTGGTGGGTCAGGTGCTGAGCGTGGGCAAGACCACCAGCCGGGTGCTGCTGATCACGGATGCCAGCCATGCCCTGCCGGTGCGCATCGCCCGCAACGACATCCGCGCCATCGCCAGCGGTACCGGCAGCATCGACGAGCTGGAGCTGAAGAACATCACCCGCAACGCCGACATTCAGGAGGGGGATCTGCTGGTCACCTCCGGTCTCGGCGGGCGCTTCCCCATGGGCTATCCGGTGGCCCGCATCACCCGTTTCGCCTATGAGGAGGGCAAGCCCTTCGCCGAGGTGAAGGCCAAGCCCCTGGCCGAGCTGGATCGGTTGCGTTACCTCTTGCTGCTGTGGCCGGCGGATCAGGGTAAGCAGCCGATCCTGGCGGCGCCGTCTGCGGCCATGAGTACCGCCTCGGCCGCCACCACCACGGAGGGCTCACCATGACGGTCACAGGACACGGCAAAGGCTCCATCTACCTGACCATACTGGTGGCCATGGTGCTGGCCATCATACCCCTGCCGCCGGCGCTGGATAGCTTCCGCCCCGACTGGGTGATGCTGGTGGTGATCTACTGGGTGCTGGCCTTGCCCCACAGGGTCAATGTGGGCAGCGCCTGGCTGGCGGGCCTGCTGCTGGATATGCTGCTGGGCAGCACCCTAGGGGTGCGCGCCCTGGCGTTGGCCATCATGGCTTATGTGGTGGCCAGCCAGTTCCAGAAGATCCGCAACTTTTCCGTCTGGCAGCAGGCCCTGGTGATGGGCTGCGTCTCCCTGCTTGGGCAGCTGGTGATCTTCTGGGCGGAACACCTGTTTTCGGTGGCCTTCCTGCACTACCGGCTGTTCTGGACCTCCCTGACCACCTGCCTGGTCTGGCCCTGGGTCTACCTGACCCTGCGCCGGATCCGGCGTCGTTATCATATTCGGTGATCCCATGGCACATCTTGCTGTTCCCCTCTATCTGGCCTCCGCCTCTCCCCGGCGTCGCGAGCTGCTAACCCAGCTGGGTTACACCTTCCAGGTGATCAGCGTGCAGGTGCCCGAGGTGCGGGAAGATGGCGAGGCACCGGTGGACTATGTGCAGCGGCTGGCGCAACAGAAGGCGGCGGCCGGTCTGCATGCCTGCGGCGGTCACGGCGCCGTGCTGGGGGCCGACACCATAGTGGTGCTGGGGGAGCGGGTGCTGGAGAAGCCCAAGGACAAGGCGGACGCCCTTGCCATGCTGACGGCCCTCTCCGGTCGGACTCATGTGGTGATGACTGCAGTGGCCCTGGCCAGCCCCCAGGGCATGGCGCTGCGGCTAGTCTGTACGGATGTGACCTTCCGGGCAGTATCCGAGGCCGAGATGCAGGATTATTGGAGCACCGGGGAACCCTGCGACAAGGCAGGTGCCTATGGTATTCAGGGGCGGGCCGGTAAGTTCGTCAAACGCATCGAAGGCAGTTACAGTGCCGTGGTGGGGCTGCCCCTGCTGGAAACCGATGAACTGTTGCAGGACCTGCTGCAACAGCAGGCTGGATAAGAAGCAGGATTAGGATCCATGTCCACAGAATTGCTGGTCAACGTCACCCCCTCCGAAACCCGGGTCGCCCTGGTGGATCACGGCATGCTGCAGGAGGTGCACATAGAGCGCCAGGCCAAGCGCGGGATCGTCGGCAACATCTACAAGGGCAAGATCAGCCGGGTGTTGCCGGGCATGCAGGCCGCCTTCGTGGACATCGGCATGGACAAGGCCGCCTTCCTGCACGCCTCGGACATAGTGCCCCACACCGAGTGTGTGGACGTGCAGGAGAAGCATCACTTCCAGGCCCGCAACATCGCCGAGCTGGTGCGCCAGGGCCAGGACATCATGGTGCAGGTGGTGAAAGATCCCATCAGCACCAAGGGCGCCCGCCTCACCACCGACATCACCTTGCCCTCCCGCTACCTGGTGTTCATGCCCGGCAGCGCCCACGTGGGGGTCTCCCAGCGCATCGAGTCCGAGGAGGAGCGGGAGCGGCTGAAGAACATCGTCTCCCAGCACGTGGACGAGCTGGGGGGCTTCATCATCCGCACCGCCGCCGAAGGGGTGGGGGAGCGGGAGCTGGAGCAGGACACCGTCTTCTTGAAGCGGTTGTGGCGCAAGGTGCTGGAGCGCCGCGGCAAGTACAAGCCCTGTAGCGTGCTGTACGAGGATCTGAGCCTGGCGTTTCGCATCCTGCGGGACTTTGTCGGCACCGAGCTGGACCGGATCCGGGTGGACTCCCGCCTGACCTTCGAGCAGCTCAAGCAGTTCACCGAGGAGTTTGTCCCCGAGCTCAATCCCAAGCTGGACTACTACTCCGGCGAGTCGCCCATCTTCGACATGTACGACGTGGAGAACGAAATCCAGCGCGCCCTGGAGCGCAAGGTGGAGCTCAAGTCCGGCGGCTACCTGATCCTCGACCAGACCGAGGCCATGACCACGGTGGACATCAACACCGGCGCCTTCGTCGGCCATCGCAACCTGGAAGAGACCATCTTCAACACCAATCTGGAGGCCACCGCCGCCATCGCCCGCCAGCTGCGACTGCGTAACCTGGGGGGCATCATCATCATCGACTTCATCGACATGCAGTCCGAGGACCATCGCCGCCGGGTGCTACAGAGCCTGGAGCAGGCCCTGGCCAAGGACAGAGCCAAGACCAGCGTCAACGGCTTCTCCCAGCTGGGCCTGGTGGAGATGACCCGCAAGCGCACCCGGGAGAGCCTGGAGCACGTGCTGTGCGCCGAGTGTCCCGAATGCAAGGGGCGCGGCCGGGTCAAGACGGTGGAGTCGGTCTGTTTCGAGATACTGCGGGAGGTGCTGCGGGTCAACCGCGCCTACGATGCCGACCGCTTCGTGGTCTACGCCTCCTTGGCGGTGGCCGAAGCCCTGCACGTGGAGGAGTCCCACAGCCTGGCCGAACTGGAAGTGTTCATTGGCAAGGAGGTCAAGGTGCAAGCCGAACCCCTCTACAGCCAGGAACAGTTCGATGTGGTGATGATGTAAGTGCTGCGCCGCCTCGTTTCCCATCTGTGGTGCATGTTGGGGATCGGCTGCCTGGTGCTGGCCCTGCTCATCAGCTGGGCCCGTTTCGGCTTGCCCTATCTGCATAACCAGCGCGATCTGCTGCAAACCTGGATCCAGCAGGCCAGCGGTCAGCCCACCCGACTGGGGGGCCTGACCCTGGCCTGGACTCGCTATGGCCCCACCCTGGCCCTGGAGGATCTGCAGCTGGGGCAGCCTGAGGCCCGCTGGCAACTCACCCTGGACTCTGCCTACCTGCACCTGGATCTGTGGCAGAGCCTGCTGCAGCGGCAATGGGTGCTGGAAGAGTTGGAGCTGGTACGGCCGCGGCTGACCCTGGCCAGCGGCCAGGGGCTGCCGGTGCTGCCGTTGACCGCCGATGGGGCCTCCGGCCCGGATCTCACCCCGCTGCTGCAGCGTCTGCTGGGGGGCTTTGCCGCCTTCTCCCTGCGCCAGGGGCAGTTGCAACTGCAGGGGCGGCTGGCGCCCCTGGCGCGCTTCACCATACCCCAGCTGCACTGGCGCAATCAGGGCGACCGCCATTGGGGTGCCGGTGAGCTGTTGCTGCAGGAGGGGGGCACCCATAACCGCCTGACCCTGCAGGCCGACTTCAGTGGCCCTGCCGCCCATCCCGACCGGCTCGCCGGACAACTCTATCTCAGCTCCCGGCTGCAGGACGCGGGTCTGCTGTCGCGCCTGTTACTCAACCCGCCGGCCGAGGTGCAGGCACAGCTGGACCTGTCCCTCTGGCTGACCCGGCAACCGGGTCAGTGGCAGTCGCTGCTGGTTAAGCTGGGAGAAAACCACCTGGCCTGGCAGCAACAGGGGCAACCGCAACAGCTGGCGGTGCGGGGCGGCCAACTGCAGTGGCTGCGGCTGGCCGACGGCTGGCAGCTGGCCACTCGGGACGTGCAAGTTCACCATGCGGCGGGCTGGCATCCCTGGCAGGCCCAGTTGGACCAGGTGGATGGCCGGTTGCAGGGGCGGCTGGACGATATCGAGCTGGGGGCCCTGCGTCCCCTGCTGGGGCAGTGGTTGCCGGCGGACAGCGGTCCGGGTCGCGCCCTGGCCGGCCTGGCCCCCAACGGCCGGCTGACGGACCTGACCCTGGCTCAGCAGCCTGGTCAGCCCTGGTGGTTCAGTGGCCGGGTGAGCCAACTGCAGTGGCAACAGTGGGCCGCCATGCCGGGGGCCCAGGGGGTGGAACTGGCCTTCGCCGCCAACGATGAGCAGGCGCGCTTTAAGGTGAGCGCCCCGGCCCAGACCCTGCCGGTGGGCGATAACTTCCTGGCGCCCTTGCCCCTGACCCAATTGCAACTGGATGGCGAGCTGCACCGCTTGGGCGATGGCTGGCGGCTGGCGTTCGCCGATCTGGATCTTGGCAGCGGCGCCTTGACCGCCAACGGCCAGGGGGCACTGGATCTGCTGCCGGGTCAGTCCCCCGTGCTGCACCTGGATCTGGGGCTGGATCTGGCGGATGCCGGCCAGGCCTGGCGTTACTATCCGGTGCCGGCCATGGGTCATGAGCTGGTGGCCTACCTCAAGGCGGCCATCCAGGGCGGCCGGGTGCAGGGGGCGCGCCTGCTGTGGGACGGGGCGCCAGCACACTTTCCCTTCCACGATGGCAGCGGCATCTTCCAGGTGGCGGTGCCCTTGCAACAGGCCACCTTCGCCTTCCAGCCTGGCTGGCAGCCCATCCGTGATCTGCAGCTGGATCTCTTGTTCCAGGATGACAGCCTGCGGCTGGCCGGCCAGCAGGCCCGCCTGGGCCAGGTGGCGGTGAGCCGGCTGGATGCCTGGTTCCCCCATCTGTGGCCGGGGCACTCCTTCTTCATCAACGCCGATCTGGCGGGGCCGGGCAGTGGGGTGCGGGATTACCTCAAGCGCTCCCCCCTGGCCGGCAGCGTCGGCGCGGCCCTGAGCCAGGTGCAGGTGGACGGCGATGTCCAGGCCGCCCTGCAGCTGGCCATCCCCTTGGCCCACGCCACCCCCCTGGTGAGCGGTCAGGTGGCCTTCAACAACAATCGGGTGCAGTACGGCGGGCTGACCCTGGAGGGGGCCACCGGCACCCTGCTGTTCAACGACAGCCATACCCGCTTCACCGATCTGCAGGCCAAGCTGTGGGGCCAACCCCTGCGCCTCAGCTACCAGGGGCAGCCCCTGGGACCCGATGGCCGGGACGGCTACGGCGTCACCTTGTCAGCCCAGGGCCGCTGGGCGGGTCAGCAGCTGCCGCTGACCGACACCCTGCGGCAACGGCTGAGCGGCGAGGCCCAGTGGGCCGGCCAGCTGGATCTGACCCTGCACGGCGGCGACTTTGACTACAAGGCCAGCCTGAACAGCGATCTGCAGGGGCTGAGCCTGGCGCTGCCGGCACCCTACCAGAAGGCGGCGGAGTCCACCTGGCCGTTGCGTTTGGCGGCCCGGGGCAATCAGGAGGGCAGCCAGTTGCTGGCCAACCTGAACGAAGATCTGCAGCTGGCGGCCAAGTGGGATGACAAGGCCAGCCTGCAGCGCCTGGCCCTCTCCAACGAGGCGGGCCGCGCCCTGGCCAAGGAGGGGGCGGCACCGTTGGAGGTGACCCTGGCCTGGCCCGAGCTGGAGCTGGCCCCCTGGGCCGGCCTGCTCTCCGGCCTGTCCGGCAGCCTGCCGGATCAGCGCGGCCTGCCGTCGCCGCGCCTGGTGCGCTTGCGCACCGACAGCCTGCTGGTGGGGCAACACTATTTCCACGACGTGGGGATCAAGCTGCAGCACAGCGGGCCGGATATGCTGTGGCAGGTGAGCAGCGATGAGCTGACCGGTCAGCTGCGTCGTCCCCACCAGGCCTCCGAGCCCTGGGAGCTGGAGCTGACCCAGCTGCGCTGGCCGGAGGGTGAACAGGCGGATCTAGAGCCCGAGCCCACACCGGCGCCGGCTCAACAGCAGGCCTGGATCCGCCAGCTGCCCTGGGTGCGCTTGCGTTGCCTGGACTGCCACTATGGCGATCTGGCCCTGGGCCACTTCTCCGGCGAGGTCAAACCCAGCGACAAGGGGGTGGATCTCAAGGATCTGAATTGGCAGCCGGAGCCCGGCAGCCGGTTTACCGGTCAGGGCCACTGGTGGGCCGATGGCCAGCATGCCGAGGTGACGTTGGCGGCGGATCTCAAAACCGACAGCCTGGCGGCCCTGGATAAGAGCCTGGGGATCGCCAGTGGCCTGGAGGGGGCTCCGGCCACCGGCAGCCTGTCCCTGCGCTGGCCCGGTCCCCTGTACGCCCTGGATCTGCCCCATCTGGACGGTAAACTCAGCCTGAAGACCGGGGCCGGCGTGATCCGCCAGGTGGAGAGTACGGGGGCGCGGCTGCTGTCGGTGCTTTCCTTCTCCGCCCTGATCAAGCGCATCAACCTGGATTTTCGTGACATCTTCCAGCAGGGCTTCGCCTTCGACAGCATTCGCACCTCGGCGGAGATCCATCAGGGGGTGCTGCGCAGCCAGGATCTGCGGCTCAAGAGCAGTGCCGGTGAGCTGACCGGCCAAGGCAAGGTGGATCTGGTGGCCGAAACCCTGGATTATCAGATCCAGTTTGCGCCTCAGCTCAGCGGCGGCCTGGCGGCGGCGGCGGCGGTGACCGCCACTCCCATCGCCGGTGTCTACGTGCTGGCCCTCTCCACCCTGCTGGAGCCGGTGATCGATGCCATCACCCAGGTGAAATATCAGGTGAGCGGTCCCTGGCGGGATCCCGTGGTGAAGGAGCTGGAGCGCCAGCAGAAGACCATAGGCCCGGTGCGTACCGGAGGGAGTCGCTGAACATGAAACTGGTTGCCATCCAACTCACATCCGGGGCAGACTGGCCCACCAACCGGGCGGCGATTGCCGCCCAGCTGGCGGCCCTGCCCCCCCAGCGGCCCTGCCTGGTGCTGCTGCCGGAAAACGCCGCCTGCCTGGGGCGCCCCGCCGATTATGCGGCCCTGGCCGAACCTTTGGGGGCGGGGCCGATCCAGGCCCAGCTGGCCCAGTGGGCCCGGGAGTTCGGCATCTGGCTGGTGATGGGCGCCATGCCCATCCAAAGCGACTGCCCGCGGCCCTACACCAGCAGCCTGGTGTATGACGATCAGGGCGTGCGGCGCGGCCACTACCACAAGATCCACCTGTTCGACGTGGATGTGCCGGACGGCCACGGCCGCTATCGGGAGTCTGACAGCTTCAGCGCCGGCAGTGAGCCCGTGGTGGTGCCGTCCCCCTTCGGTGGCCTGGGGCTCTCCATCTGTTACGATGTGCGCTTCCCCGAGCTGTATCGCCGCCTGCGTCAGGCGGGGGCCGATATCCTGCTGGTGCCTGCCGCCTTCACCCAGGTGACGGGCCAGGCCCACTGGCTGCCGTTGCTGCAGGCCCGGGCTATCGAGAATCAGTGCCTGGTGCTGGCCGCCAATCAGTGGGGCCATCACGGGGGTGATCGCCACACCTGGGGGCACAGCCTGATCCTGGATGGCTGGGGCCAGCTGCTGGCCTGCCAGGCCGAGGGAGTGGGGCTGGTCGTGGCCGACCTGCCGTTGGACCATTTGACCGATATCCGCCGCCGGATGCCGGTCCTGCAACATGCCCGCCTGCTGCCGGGCCAAAGAGATGAGCCATGCTGCTGAACAACGTCACCGAGAGTCTGCTGTTACCCCATGAACTGGATGAGGCCATCCTGGCCCGCCTGCTGCGTCAGCTGATGCAGCACAGGGTGGATTTTGGTGACCTTTATTTTCAGAGCAGCTATCACGAGTCCTGGATGCTGGAAGACGGCATCGTCAAGGATGGCAGCTACAACATAGATCAAGGGGTGGGGGTGCGGGCCATCAGCGGCGAGAAGACCGGCTTCGCCTATTCCGATGAGCTCTCCCTCCACGCCCTGAGTCAGTCCGTCATCGCCGCCCGGGGCATCGCCAACGCCGGCGGCGAGGGGCAGATCCAGATCTGGCAGCCCCGCCAGCCCAAGCAGCTGTATTGCACCACGGATCCGCTGGGGACCCTGGATAAGCAGCAGAAGATTGCCCTGCTGGAGCAGATGGACAAGTTTGCCCGTGGCCTGGATCCGGCGGTGAGCCAGGTCATCGTCTCCCTCTCCGGCGTCTACGAGGAGGTGCTGGTGGCGGCCACCGACGGCACGCTGGCGGCGGACATCCGCCCCCTGGTGCGCCTCAACTGCACCGTGCTGGCGGAGCGCAATGGCCGCCGCGAGCGGGGCTCCAGCGGCGGCGGCGGTCGCTTCGGTTATGACTACTTCTTCGACCCCGTGGGGGAGGAGATCCGCGCCCTGGGCTACGTGCGGGAGGCGGTGCGCCAGGCCCTGGTGAACCTGGAGGCGGTGGATGCCCCCGCCGGTGCCATGCCGGTGGTGCTGGGGGCCGGCTGGCCCGGTGTGCTGCTGCACGAGGCGGTGGGCCACGGCCTGGAGGGGGACTTCAACCGCAAGGGCTCGTCGGCCTTCGCCGGCAAGCTGGGCCAGCAGGTGGCCTCCAAGCACTGCACCATAGTGGATGACGGCAGCCTGGCGGGCCGCCGCGGTTCCGTCACCATAGACGACGAGGGCACCCCGGGGCAGTACAACGTGTTGATCGAAAACGGCATCCTCAAGGGCTATCTACAGGACAAGCTCAACGCCCGCCTGATGGGCATGGCCCCCACCGGCAACGGCCGGCGGGAGTCCTACGCCCACCTGCCCATGCCGCGCATGACCAACACCTACATGCTGGCCGGCGAGTATGAGCCCGAGGAGATCATCGCCTCGGTCAAGCAGGGCATCTATGCCCCCAACTTCGGCGGCGGCCAGGTGGATATCACCTCGGGCAAGTTCGTCTTCTCCGCCTCCGAGGCCTACCTCATCGAAAACGGCAAGATCACCACCCCCATCAAGGGTGCGACCCTGATCGGCAACGGTCCCGAGGCCATGGGCCAGGTCTCCATGGTGGGTCGGGATCTGGCGCTGGACGCCGGGGTGGGGGTGTGCGGCAAGGATGGTCAGAGTGTGCCGGTCGGGGTGGGTCAACCGACCCTGAAGCTCGACAGCCTGACGGTGGGCGGCACCCGCTAGCGTCGCCGCACCAGCAGGCGAAGCCGGGCCAGGGTGCCCGGCTTCGTCGTCTTGGCGTAACGCAACTGGCCCAGCAGCTCGGCGATTTCTGTCATGACCTCGGCCTCGGGCCGGGGGATCTGGGTCAGGCGCTGGGCATAGGCCCGCGGGGTCTCACCGGGGGCCGGCCCCACGCCACGCCGGGTCAACTTGCGGCAGGCGCGCCGGTACAGCCGCACCGCTTCGGCCTCGGGGGCGGGGCGGCGTCCCCACCAGAGCCCCAGACTCACCAACCCCGCCAACAGCACACCACCGCCCAGCAGCCAGGCAGCCCGCGCCCAGAGGGATTCGCTGCCCAGCCAGCCCAGCAGGCGGTGCTGCCGGCTCCCATCGTAGTTCACCACCCAGAGGGTCCAGCGGTAATCCAGCTCGGCCAGCCACAGCCGCAGCTCGTTGAGCAGCGGCACCTGGCGGTAGCGCTGCAGGCTGAAGGGATCGGCGGCGAGGAACTCGTCCGCCCCCACCAGCTGGTCCAGCCCCTGTTCCACCCGCTCCGGCGCCACCATGGCGGTGGGATCGAGCCGATGCCAGCTACCCGCCCACCAGGCCTCCACCCAGGCGTGGGCATCGAACTGATACAGGCTGAGGTACCCGGCCTCAGGCTGGTATTCCCCCCCCAGATAGCCGGTCACCAGCCGCGCCGGTATGCCGGCGGCCCGCAGCAAGAAGGCCAGCGTACTGGCGTAATGGGCGCAGAAACCCCGCCGGCTGTCGAACAGGAAGGCATCCACCTGATCGCCGCTCAGGGGCGGCGGGCTCAGGGTATAGGCGAAGGGCGCTTTGCGAAAATAGGCCATGGCCAGGCGCACCAGGCTGGCGTCATCGCCGCTCTGCCGGCGCCAGGAGGCGACCAGGGCGCGGCTGCGGGGATTGCCGGTGGGCAGGGCCAGGTTGAGGCGGCGATCGCCATCGTTCAATGATGGCGGTGGCAGACTGGCGGTAGAAAAACGGACCTGGCGAGGCTGGTTCACCGGCTGCTGCAGGGCCCAGCCCCCCCAGGGGCTCAGGCGCAGATCCTGGGCCTGGCTGGTGGCGGGCCAGAGCACCGGCAGCTGCTGGTTGATGCCGGGCTCCAGCAAGAGATCGTAGCCCGGTCCCTCGGCCAGCGGCCTTGGTGTATCCGGCAACCCGGCCAGCTGGGTCTGCCAGCGGGCGTGTTCGGGGCGGCGGTGCCAGGCCTGGCCGTCAAAGATCTCATGCACCCAGACCCGCCAGTAGCGCTGGGCCGGTGGCGGCCCGTCGAAGCGGGCCCGCAGCACCAGGCGGCTGTCTCGCACCAGCTGGCTGAAGGCCCCCGGTGCCACCGTCTCCGACAGCCCAGTGCTGGCGACCCGGGGATCCGGCATCTTCCACAGGGGGCCCAGGCGGGGCAGCAGCACAAACAGCAGCAGCATCAGGGGCAGGCTCTGCAGCAACAGTAGCAGGGCGAAGCGTCCCTGGGGACGCCAGGGCGCCGGCCGGTAGAGGCTGAGCAGGGCGCCCAGCCCCAGCAGGCACAACAGCAGCAGGTAGCCGCCCATCAGCGGGCCCGTGTGATAGAGCAGGGTGAGGCCGCCCATGAAGAAGAGTGCCAGGGTGTGAAAGCCCAGATCCCGCCGCTGGCGAAACTCCAGGAACTTGAAGGCGCAGCCCAGCACCAGCAGGCCCAACAGGGCGCCCAGCAAGCCCTGACTGCGGGCCTGCAGCGCCAAGGGCAGGGCCGAGACCAGAGCCAGCAGCCCAGGCCAGGGTCTGGGCAGGGGCTTTAAGCGATCCAGGGCCATCAACAGGCGGGCCAGAATGGCGGCGCCGGCGGGCAGCAGCAACCAGGGGCTCAGGCGATCCAGCAGGGGCAGCAGGCCCAGCAGGTAGGCGGCGGCGAGCCAGGGCAGGGCGGGATGGCGGTTCATGGTGTCAGCCCGAAGCGGGCCAGGGCGCTCAGGGCCTGACGGGTCTGCTCGGCCCCGGTATCCGGCGGCAGCTGCCAGTTGGCCAGTTTCAGGCCGAAAGGCTGCTGACGCTGGCTAAGCAGCAGCACCTGATGACACAGCTGGCCCAGGCGCTGCTCCAGATCCGCGCCCTGGGTCTGGGCCAGATCCAGCCACTGGGCCGGCCCCTGGGGGGCATCGAACACCTTGGTCAGCTTGCCGCGGCCCTGGGCTAGTTGGCGCCAGGCCAGGCGGGAGAGGGGGTCGCCCGGCCGATAGGGCCGCAGCTCCGCCAGCTCCTCAGGCGCGGCATGGGTGGCCCGCTGCCGGCTATCCCCCTGGCCGCTGAGGCCGGCCAGCTGCAGGGGGACCGGCACGGGGCGGGGGGCCACCAGGGTCTGCAGTTCCAGATCGAGGTGGGTCCAGCAGCGTAGCAGCCCCAGGGGATACCGGCTCTGCAGGGTGACGCGGCCGGGCGCAAAGAGGCCGCGCCGGCTGGGGGTGAACAGCAGGGTTAGCCGGCCCGCCTGTTCCAGTCGTTCCAGCCGGCTGCCCAGGGCCTGGGGATGGGAGAGTTGCAGGCCCTGCACTGGATGGGGCGCGTCCAGTCCCAGGCCTATGCTCAGGGGACTGTCCACCTGGCCCAGGGGCAGGGGCTCGGCGCGCACCGTCAGCCCCGCCAAGTTGAAGTAGGCGTGCCAGATGCTGGTGACAAACAGGCTTAGCAGCAGCAGGGTCAGGGCCAGGATCAGGTTGTTCTGGTAGTTGGTGCCCAGCACAAACAGCGCCAGGCAGAGCAGCAGGTAACCCAGGCCGAAGCGGCTGGGCAGGATGAAGAGGTTGCCTCGGTGCAGGCGGATGGCGGGGGCCGGCGGGATGCGCCGCGCCAGCCAGCGCTGCCGCCAGTGGCTGAGCCGCCCCGTCATAGTACCGGATCCACCCGCTCCAGCAGCAGCTGGCTGAGGCTGGCCACCGACGGATTTGCCCCATAGGCGCCCCGCAGGCGGTGCTCCGCCACGGCGGGAAACACCGCCTGCAGATCATCCGGCAGCAGATAGTCCCGCCCGGCCAGCAGGGCCCAGGCCCGCCCCGCCGCCAGCAGGCCGCGGCTGGCCCGGGGGGAGAGGGCGTGGGGCAGTTGGGGATCCGCCCGGCTGGCCTGGACCAGGGCCAGCAGATAGTCCAGCGCCGCCGGGCTGGCGTGTACCTGGCTGACCAGGGTTTGCAGCCGACGCAATCCCTCGGCGTCCAGACGGGCGGCCAGTTGGCTCTTGGGGGGCTGCAGCAGCATCTGCCGCTCGGCCTGGGCATCCGGGTAGCCCAGGGTCAGGCGCATCAGGAAGCGATCCAGCTGGGACTCCGGCAGGGGGAAGGTGCCCGTCTGCTCCAGCGGGTTCTGGGTGGCGATGACAAAATAGGGATCCGGCAGCGGTCGGGTCACGCCATCCTGGCTGATCTGTCCCTCGGCCATGGCTTCCAGCAGGGCGCTCTGGGTGCGGGGGCTGCCGCGGTTGATTTCATCCGCCAACAGCACCTGGGTGAACAGGGGGCCGGGGTGAAATGCGAAGGCCTGCTGCTGGGGATCGAAGATGGACAGGCCCAGCAGATCCGCCGGCAGCAGATCGGCGGTGAACTGCACCCGGGCGAAACTCAACCCCAGCACGGAGGCCAGGGCCTGGCTCAGGGAGGTCTTGCCCATGCCCGGCAGATCTTCCAGCAGCAGATGGCCCCGGGCCAGCAGGCAGCACAGGGCCAACCGCAGTACCCGGGGTTTGCCGAGGATGACGGTGTCCAGATCCGCCAGGATCTGGTCAAGGATGGTTTGGGGCATGGGCGCTCCTGCAGGGGATCCAGACTCAAGTATCGCCCAGGGCGCCCCGGCTTGTCAGGGGGTGATGGGTTGCGCCAGCTGTTGGGCGGCCTGTTGCAGGCTGCCCAGGTTTTCCACCTGGCTGAAGCCGGCGGCCTGCAGGGCCTGACGGGCCAGTTCGGCGCGCCGGCCGGTGTGGCAGTACAGGGCGATGGGGGTGGCCTTGTCCAGCTGCTGCTGTTCCAGGCGCGTTACCACCTGCCGGTAATCGATCTGCTGGGCGCCCGCCACATGGCCCTGGGCGTATTCCGCCGGGGTGCGCACATCGATCACCAGGGGGGCGGCCCACAAGGGCGCCACCCAGCACAGCAGGGGGAGGAGTAGCAGGGTACGCAACAGCCTGGTCATGGTGACTCCTTACGCGTCAGATCTGGTCTTCGAGACCATCCCGCAGGTACTTGAACAGCTCGCGGAAGGCGCTGGGGGCCTTGCCCTGTTCCTGCTCCTTCTTGGCCTGGCGCACCAGTTGGCGCAGCTTCTGCCGATCCAGCTCGTGGTTTAAGGCCAGCAGCTCGTTGATCACCTCGTCGCCCTCGGCCAGCAGGCGGTCCCGCCACTGCTCCAGCTTGTGGTGGCGCAGGTTGGCCCCGCTGTGGCGGTTGCGGATCTCGTCCATGGCGGCCTCAATGGCGCTGATGTCCCGGTTGCGCATCAGGCGGCCGATAAACTGCAGGTGGCGGCGCTTGGCCTCCCGCTTGCCCTCCAGGCGGTGGGCCAGGTCGATGGCATCCGCCAGCTCCTCATCCAGGGGCACCTTGGCCAGTTCGCTGGGCCGCAGGGCCACCAGCTCCTCGCCCAGCTTCTGCTGGGCTGTGGACTCCCGCTTGAGCTGGTTTTTGCTGACGTAGTCCTCGTCGTCCCAGGAGTCATCCTGGTGCTGGTCAAAATCTTGATTCATATGACGCTCATGTCGCTAAGTATGGCGGATATATTACCAGCTTCTCCCGCTGATGGGTGGCCTGTGGTAGGCTTGGCGGTTACCAACCGGGGCGGTTCCCCGGCAACCCTCGCGGCCGGGCGCGGTGCGCCCCACACTGGATACGCATTACTATGACCCTTGACGAACAGATCCGCCAGGAACAGGCACAATTGGAAACTGTGGTGGCCGATGCCCTCGCCCTGGCCCAATCCCTGGGGGCGGACAGCGCCGAGATCTCCATCAGCAAGCAGACCGGTATCTCGGTGAACACCCGGGGTGGCGAGGTGGAGAACATAGAGTTCAACAAGGACGGCGCCCTGGGCATTGCCGTCTACCGCCAGGGGTGCAAGGGCTCGTCCTCCACCACGGACTTGAGTCCCGCCGCCCTGGGCCGCTGCGTGGAGGCGGCCCTGGAGATCGCCCGCCACACCGCCTGCGACCCTTATGCCGGCCTGGCCGAGGCGGACTGGATGGCCTGGGATGCGCCTCAGGTGGACCTGCTTTACCCAGCCGCCCTGGATCCGGCGGCGGGCATCGCCCTGGCCAGCGCCTGCGAGCGCCACGCCCTGGGGCTGGATCCCCGCATCAAGCACTCCGATGGCGCCAGCTTCAGCAGCCACACCGGCATCAAGGTCTATGGCAACACCCACGGCTTCGTCAAGGGCTATGCCGGTAGTCGCCACAGCCTCAGCTGCGTGCTTATCGGCGAGCAGAACGGCGACATGGAGCGGGACTACAGCTACTCCTCCTGCCGGGATCTGCAGGACCTCTGGTCGCCGGCCCGCATCGCCGAGGAGGCGGTGCTGCGCACCGTCAGCCGGCTGGGGGGGCGCAAGGTCAAGACCTGTCAGGTGCCAGTGCTGTTTGCCCCCGAGGCGGCCACCAGCCTGTTTGGTCACCTGGTGGCCGCCATCAGCGGCGGCAACCTGTACCGCAAGTCCTCCTTCTTGCTGGATGCCTTGGGGCAGTCCATCTTCCCCGAGTGGCTCACCGTGTTCGAGCAGGCTCATCTGGCCAAGGGGCTGGCCAGCTCCCCCTTCGATGCCGAAGGGGTGCGCACCCGGGACCGGGCCATCATAGAGCAGGGGCGTCTGGCCACCTACCTGCTGACCAGCTATTCCGGCCGCAAGCTGGGGCTGGCGTCCACCGGCCATGCCGGCGGCATCCACAACTGGCAGGTGCAGGGGCGCGGCGAGTCCCAGGAGCAGTTGCTCAAGCAGATGGGCACCGGCTTGCTGGTGACCGAGCTGATGGGCCAGGGGGTGAATATCGTCACCGGGGATTACTCCCGTGGTGCGGCGGGCTTCTGGGTGGAGAATGGCGAGATTGCCTATCCGGTGCAGGAGATCACCATCGCCGGCAACCTCAAGCAGATGTTTGCCAACCTGCTGGCGGTGGGGGCGGACGTGGATAGCCGCTCCAGCCTGCTCACCGGTTCCGTGCTGGTGGACAGCATGAAGCTGGCCGGCAGCTAGGCTCAGAGCAGATAGCGGACCTGCAACCCCACGTAGTGCTCCCCGTCGCGGTACAGATCGGGGCTGACACAGAAGTGGTCGACCGTGACGGCGCCCAGCAGGGAGCCGGCCATATGGGAGCCGGCGTCCAGCACGGAGAAACGACCGCCGCTGGCCCATTGGGTCCCTTCCCCCAGGATGCCCGCCAATGACGAGAGGCCAAAGCCCATCCAGAAGGCATCCTGCTCCGGGTAGTAGTGCTGGGTGATGAGGCTGATACCGCCGGCCATGGCGGCGCCGCCGGCGAAGTGACTCAGTTCACTGTTGAAGCTGTCATTGGCGTAGAGCGACAGGGAATAGAGCAAGGCGCAGGCGCCGAGTTTCCAGCGAGGCATGGCACATCTCCCGAACTGGTGGGCCCCCGATCCAGGGGACATCCAGGCAAGTATGGACCACTTTGACACTACTCGGTTTCGTCGAAGCGGTCCGCCACCAGTTGTTCTACCGCCGTCATCAGGGCGGCGGCATCTTCGCCTTCACAGATCACCCGTATGGTCTCCCCCTGGGCGGCCTCCAGCATCAGCAGGCCCATCACGGAGTCGGCATCCGCCTGACGCTCACCGTTGCAGACCGTCACTGTGGCCTGGAAGCTGGCGGTCAGCTGCACCAGCTTGATGGCGGCCCGGGCATGCAGGCCCAGCTTGTTGACGATGGGCAGGCGCTTCTCAATGCGCGGCATGGGATTTCTCCAGGCTGTGGTGGCGGATCTGCACCGTCTTGCCGGCGGCCTTGAAGCGGGCGGCCAGTTGCTCGACGATGAAGACGGATCTGTGCTGGCCGCCGGTGCAGCCTACCGCCAGGGTGACGTAGCTGCGGTTGTTGCGCTCCAGGTGGGGGAGCCAGTTGCTCAGCAAGGTCTCGATCTGCTGTATGTACTGCATGACGTCGGCATGGCCGCGCAGATAGCGGCGCACCGGCTCGTCCTTGCCGGTGAGGGGGCGCAGCTCGGCGATCCAGTGGGGGTTGGGCAGGAAGCGGGCATCGAACACGAAGTCGGCATCCTTGGCGATGCCGTACTTGAAGCCGAATGACTCGAACACCAGCACCAGTTCCTTCTCCTTCTTGCCCAGCACCCGTTCCCGGATCTGTTCGCTGAGATCGTGAATGCTCAGGTGGCTGGTATCGATGCGCAGATCGGCGCTGGTGGAGAGGGGAGAGAGCAGGGTGGTCTCATGCTGGATGGCCTGCTCCAGGGTCAGCTGCTTGCGTGACAGGGGGTGCAGGCGGCGGGTCTCGCTGTAGCGGCGGATGAGGATGGGGTTGTCGGCGTCGATGAAGAAGCTGGTGAACTCCAGATCGACGGCCTGGCGCAGCTGGCCCAGGATCCGCTCCAGATCCTCGCTGTGATCCGGCAGGTTGCGCACGTCTATGCTGACCGCCATCTCCTCAAACTTGCCGCGCAGCTCCGCCACCAGTTGTGGCAGCAGGGCGACGGGCAGGTTGTCCACACAGTAGTAACCCAGATCCTCCAGTACCCGCAGGGCTATGGTCTTGCCGGAACCGGAGCGGCCACTGACGACGATGAGTTTCATGGGCTCCTCAAGGGGCGGTGATCAGTTGGTAGAGCATTTCATCACTGTCAGCCAGACGCAATTGGCGACAGAGGTTTTTGTCGCTCAGTTTCTTGGCGATCTGCCCCAGGGTCTGCAGATGTTCCTTGCACTGGCTTTCCGGCACCAGCAAGGCAAACAGGATATCCACGGGTTGGTTGTCGATGGCATCGAAGGGGATGGGGTGTTCCAGGGTGAGCAGCACGCCGGTCAGCGGCAGCTCATCCGGGATGCGGCCATGGGGAATGGCGATGGCGCCACCTATGCCGGTACTGCCCATCTTCTCACGGGCCAGCAGGCATTCGAACAGCTCCTGGCTGTCGACGCCCAGCTGCTCGGCCGCAAGTTCACTGATGATTTCGATGGCGCGCTTTTTACTGGAGCAGGGAACTGCACTCTTGGTGCAGTTCCCGCTGAGCAGGTCGGAGAGTTGCATGGTTATTTGCTGGAGATCTTTTCTTTGTATTTGATGAGTTGCCGATCCAGCTTGTCGATCAGGGCGTCGATGGCGGCGTACAGGTCCGCATCCTGGGCATTGGCAAAGATCTCGCCGCCGTTGACGTTCAACTTGGCTTCGGCGATCTGGTTGAGTTTTTCCACGTTCAGGATCACCTGGACGTTGTTGATCTGTTCGAAATGACGCTCCAGCTTGGCAAATTTGGCGTTGACATAATCGCGCAGGGGATCGGTGAGTTCGATGTGATGACCTGAGAGATTTATTTGCATAACGTCGTCCTTAAGTAGGGCCCCGTAAGTGTGACTTACAGTAGGCGTTTGCGCTGACTAGACGGAGGAATCGACAAGGACTCCCGGTACTTGGCGATGGTCCGTCTGGCTACCATGATACCTTGCTCGGTGAGCAAATCCGCGATCTTGCTATCGCTTAATGGTTTTGCCGGATTCTCGGCCGCCACCAGCTTCTTGATCAGGGCGCGGATGGCGGTGGAAGAGCACTCCCCCCCACTCTCAGTATTGACGTGGCTGGAGAAAAAGTACTTCAGCTCGAAGATACCTCGGGGGGTATGCATGTACTTCTGGGTGGTGACCCGGGAGATGGTGGACTCGTGCATCTCTACCGCTTCCGCCACGTCGTTGAGCACCATGGGCTTCATGGCCTCTTCACCATACTCGAAGAAGTCCTGTTGCTGCTTGACGATGCAGTTGGCCACCTTGAGCAGGGTGTCGTTGCGGCTCTCCAGACTCTTGATGAACCACTTGGCCTCTTGCAGGTGGGAGCGGATGAATTGGGTATCGCTGCTGTTGCGAGCCTGGCGGGCCATGGAGGCATAGGTCTCGTTGATGCGGATCTTGGGCATGGCGTCGGGATTGAGCTCCACCACCCACTTGCCGTGCTTCTTGGTCACCGCCACGTCCGGGATGACGTACTGGGATTCGCTCTGCACCACCCGGTTGCCGGGTCTGGGCTCCAACTGCTGGATGAGATCCAGCACCTCTTTGAGCTCCGTCTCCTTGAGCTGCATCTTGCGGGCCAGGGTGCGGTAGTCCCGGTTACCCAGCAGATCCATGTGTTCGGCCAGCACCTGCTTGGCCTCGGTCAGCCAGGGGGTGCCGGCGGCATATTGGCCCAGCTGGATCTGCAGGCACTCCTGCACCGAGCGGGCGGCGACGCCGATGGGGTCGAAGTGCTGCACCCGCTTGAGCACGGCGGTCACCTCGTCCAGCTCGACCGGCATCTCCTCGTTGCTCACCGCCTGTATGATGTCGTCCAGCGTCACCGTGAGATAGCCTGAGTCATCCACCGCATCTATGATGGCCAGGGCGATGGCTTGATCCACCTCGCTAAAGGGAGTGAGGTGCATCTGCCACAGCAGGTAGTCCTGCAGGGTCTCGGTGGTTTCCCCCTGATAGAGGTAGTCCTCGTCGCCACTGATGGGGCTGCTGGACTGGCCGGAGCCGGCGGCGGTATAGACCTCGTCCCAGGAGGTGTCCATGGGCAGCTCGTCCGGCAGCTTGTCCTGCTCCATGGCTTCGCCTGTGTCCAGCTGGCTGCTGTCCTGCGCCTCCTCGTTGGGCAGCTCCGATTCGTGGTTATCGCTCTCCTCCTGCTCCAGCAGCGGATTGGCATCCAGGGCCTGCTGGATTTCTTGCTGCAGCTCCAGGGTGGAGAGCTGCAACAGACGAATCGCCTGCTGTAGTTGTGGCGTCATGGCCAGAGACTGACCCAGTCGCAACTGTAAGGATGGCTTCATCTATTTCCGTATGTCCTTGTTAATGCAATGCCGGTGACGTGAAGATCAAATGCTGAAGGCGTCACCCAGGTAAACCCGCTTCACCTGTTCATTGGCCAAAATCTCGCTGGGCGTCCCTTCCGCGATCAGATGTCCATGGCTGACGATATAGGCTTTCTCACAGACATCAAGTGTTTCCCGCACGTTGTGGTCGGTGATGAGCACGCCCAATCCCCGATCCCGCAGGTGTTCAATGATGCGTTTGATGTCGTTCACCGAGATAGGGTCCACCCCGGCGAAGGGCTCATCCAGCAGGATGAAGCGCGGCTCGGCCGCCAGGGCCCGGGCGATCTCCACCCGGCGGCGCTCGCCACCGGACAGGCTCTGGCCCAGGTTCTGGCGGATATGGGTGATGTGAAACTCTTCGAGCAAGGCCTCCATCTTCTGTCGCCGCTCCTCGTTGGTCAACTCGGGACGGATCTGCAGCACCCCCAGCAGGTTTTCTTCCACCGTCAGGCGGCGAAAAATCGAGGCTTCCTGGGGCAGGTAGCCGATGCCGTTGCGGGCCCGCAGGTGCATGGGCATGGAGCTGATGTCCAACTCGTCGATGCAGACCTGGCCGCCGTCCTGTTGCACCAGGCCGACGATCATATAGAAGGAGGTGGTCTTGCCGGCACCGTTCGGTCCCAGCAGCCCCACCACCTGGCCGGCGGCGACCTGCAAGGAGACGTCGCTCACCACCTGGCGCCCCTTGTAGCTCTTTTTCAGATTGGCGGCATGTAACAGGGCCATGCTTAGGGTTTCTCCTGGGCCGGTTGATCGAAGCTGCCCATGTCAGCGGGCAGGAAGATGGTCTTGACCCGGGAGCCCCCGCTGCTTTCGGCCACCATTTGCTGTTTCTGGATGTCGTAGCGGATCTGGTCGCCGCTGATCTCGTTGTCCGACTGCTGGATCCGGGCATTGCCATTGAGCACCACCATCCGCTCCTTGAGCTTGTAGCTCAGGCGATTGGCCTGGGCATCCACCGGCTTGCCGTTGTCCAGCAGCTGGTGGAAGCGGGCCGGCTTGCCGGTGGCGATCATCTCGTCGGCGCCCTTGTCGCCGTGGCGGATCACCTCCACCTTGTCGGCATGGATTTCAATGGTGCCCTGGCGGATCACCACGTCATCCAGAAAGGTCAGCTTGTTGTCGTTGAGCTCGGCCACCTGACGGACAGAGTCCACGTAGACCTTTTGCTTGTAGTCGCTTTGCTTGGCCATCACGGGTTGCAGGCACAGGGCCAGCAGGCACCACTTAAGGCTGGTTGAAGTAGATACCATGACTCTTGTCCAGAATTTCATAAATGCGTTGATTCAGTTGCCCGCGCAGCCCCAGGCCTTCCAGGTGGAAACGGGGTCCTTCCATGGTCACGGGGTGGTGGTTGCGGACCTCGTTACGGATGAGATCCATCTCCAGATAAGGGGTCTCGAGCCAGTTCAGGGTGTCGTTGGGGGTCAGGGCCTGGATGCGGACCTGATCCCGTAAGATGGCGTTGTCGTTCAGGTTGAGAATGCCCTGCTGGGCACTGATCCGCCACTGGGCCTTGCCCTGTTCATCGTGGGCAATGATAACGGGGTTGAACAGCTCCGTCTGCTCCAGCTGGTTGTAATATTCGGTGTAGTCGGCAGAGACCTCGTTGCGCAGCAGGCCGTTGTCGGCAAAATTGAGATATTTCAGCTTGTTGGCGGTGAAGGTTGGCTGGTAGTACTCCTCCGGGTTGGTGAGGGTACCGGAATCGCGACCGGCCTCGAACCAGCGCCAGCTCAGCAGACTGAACAGGAAGAGCACGCCGATGAGCAGCGTTTGCCGACTCATACCGAGGGCCCCTGTGCCGATTCGAGAGCGCCCAGGGCCTGCAGGAGCAGATCGCACAGCTCTCGCACCGCCCCTTCGCCGCCCTTGAGGCGGCAGATGAAGTCGGCGTCCTGCTGTACCAGGGGGTGGGCATCGGCCACCGCCACCCCCAGACCGCAGGCACGCATCACCGGCAGGTCGATGACGTCATCGCCTATGTAGGCCACCTGGTCGGCGGTGAGGTCCAGCTTCTGCAGCAGCTGCTGATAGACAGGCAACTTGTCCCCCTGACCCTGATAGACGTGGCGCACCCCCAAGGAGAGCATGCGGTCACTGACGATGCGGGAGGAGCGTCCGGTGATCACGGCCACCTCGACGCCCTGGGCCATGACGGCCTTGAGGCCGAACCCATCCTTAGTATGGAAGCTCTTGAGCTCCTCGCCGTTGTTGCCCAGGTAAATCTTGCCGTCCGACAGCACGCCGTCCACGTCGCAGATCAGCAGGCGGATGCGGCGGGCCGCCTCCAGAGCCGCCTGGGGGACCGGGCCGTAGGGGGTGTTGGCCGTCTGACTCATACCACCCCCGCCTTGAGCACGTCATGCATGTTGAAGGCCCCCACCGGCTTGTGGTCGCCGTCCACCACCACCAGGCCGTTGATCTTGCGGGACTGCATCAGCTGTACCGCTTCGGCGGCCAGCATGTCGGGACCGACCGTGATGCAGTTGGCGGTCATCACCCGGGCTATGGAGGTCTGATGAATGTCGATCTGCTGATCCAGGATGCGGCGCAGATCCCCGTCGGTGAACAGGCCCGCCAGACGGCCGTCGCTTGCCACCACGGCGGTCATGCCCAGCCCCTTGCGGCTGACCTCCAGCAGGGCCTGGCTGATGCTGGCCTCCTGAGGCACCTGGGGCAGCTCGTCGCCGGCATGCATCAGATCGCCGGTGCGCAGCAGCAGGCGTCGGCCCAGGCTGCCACCGGGGTGGGAGAGGGCGAAATCATCGGCGGTGAAGCCCTTGGCCTCCAGCAGGGCCACCGCCAGGGCATCTCCCAGCACCAGGGTTGCCGTGGTGCTGGAGGTGGGGGCCAGCCCCAGGGGACAGGCCTCGTGCTCCACCCGGGTGTTCAGGTGCACCACGGCCTCCCGGGCCATGGTGGAGGTCGGTTTGGCGGTCATGGCGATCATGGGCACGCCCCAGCGCTTGAGCACCGGCAGCAGGGCGATGATCTCATCGCTTTCCCCCGAATTGGAGATGGCGATGACCAGATCCTTGGGGCCCACCATGCCCAGATCGCCGTGGCTGGCTTCACCTGGATGCACGAAGAAGGCGGCGGTGCCGGTGCTGGCCAGGGTGGCGGCAATCTTGCGGCCGATATGGCCGGACTTGCCCATGCCCATGACGATGACCTTGCCCTGACAGGCAGAAAGCCGCTGGCAGGCGTCGTCAAAGGCCTCATCCAGGGTGGCATACAGGTTGTCGATGGCTTGTTTTTCGATATCCAGCACCCGTCGGGCGACCCGACGAAAATCGAATTGATCCGGCATCAAGGCAGGCTCCAGCAGAAGATTAACCGGCCGATTATATGAAACCTCAACGTCATATGCGACCTCCGTGCCAAGGCTGGTTGCAGTGGTCAAGCGGCAACCGGTACAATCCCCCTTTCGCTTGTACCCATTTCCTGTGTACCCATGGGGGAGTGTCGTTTGACAGATTCATTGGTTCAGATAAACAACCTGAGCTTCAGCCATGGTGATCGCCTGCTGTACGACAACATCAGCCTGACCATTCCCAAGGGCAAGGTCACGGCCCTGATGGGGCCCAGTGGCATCGGCAAGACCACACTGCTGCGGCTCATTGGTGGCCAGCTCAAGCCCGATAGCGGCCAGGTGCTGTTCGATGGCCATGACGTGCCGACCCTCGGCCGCCGTGCCCTGTATGAGCTGCGCAAGCGCATGAGCATGCTGTTTCAAAGCGGCGCCCTGTTTACCGGCATGACGGTGTTCGACAACGTGGCCTATCCGTTGCGCGAACATACTCAACTGCCCGAAGAACTCATCCGCACCCTGGTGCTGATGAAGCTCGAAAGCGTCGGCCTGCGGGGGGCTGCCGAGCTGATGCCCTCCGAGCTCTCCGGCGGCATGGCCCGGCGGGCAGCCCTGGCCCGGGCCATCGCCCTGGATCCGGAACTCATCCTCTATGACGAGCCCTTCGTCGGTCAGGATCCCATCACCATGGCGGTGCTGGTCAAGCTCATCCGCCAGCTCAACCAGACCATGAGCATCACCTCGGTGATCGTCTCCCACGATGTCCCCGAGGTGATGAGCATCGCCGACTACGTCTACCTGATTGCCAACAAGCGGGTGGTGGCGGCCGGCACGCCGGAGGCGCTGCGTCGGGAGGGCAACCCCGAGGTGGTGCAGTTTGTTCAGGGGCTGCCCGACGGGCCCGTGCCCTTTCATTATCCCGCCGGCAACTACCTGGAGGCGCTGTGATACTGGTTGCGAAAATTTCGGCCCTGGGCCGGCAGGGGGTGCGCTTGCTGAGCGGCCTGGGCCGGGCCGGCGTCATGCTGTTCCACGCCCTGGTGGGCAAACCCGAGCCCCTCAAACACTTCCCGCTGCTGGTACGCCAGCTGTATGTGGTGGGGGTGCAGTCGGTCCTGATCATCTTGGTGTCCGGTCTGTTTATCGGTATGGTGCTGGGGCTGCAGGGCTACAACGTGCTGGTGGACTTCGGTGCCGAAGGCTCCCTGGGCCCCCTGGTCTCCCTCTCCCTGTTGCGGGAGCTGGGCCCTGTGGTGACCGCCCTGCTGTTCGCTGGTCGTGCCGGTTCGGCGTTGACCGCCGAAATTGGCCTGATGAAGGCCACCGAGCAGCTCTCCAGCCTGGAGATGATGGCGGTGGACCCCCTGCGGCGCATCGTCTCGCCGCGCTTCTGGGCCGGGGTCATCAGCCTGCCGCTGCTGGCGCTCATGTTCAGCCTGATCGGCATCTACGGCGGCAAGCTCGTCGGCGTCGACTGGCTGGGAGTGGATCAGGGTAGCTTCTGGTCCGGCATGCAGGCGGCGGTGGATCTGCAGGAGGACATCATGCAGGGCTTCATCAAGAGCCTGCTGTTTGCCCTGGTGGTCAGCTGGATCGCCCTGTTCAACGGTTATGATGCCAAGCCCACGGCGGCGGGCATCAGTGAGGCCACCACCCGTACCGTGGTGCATTCGTCCCTGGCGGTGCTGGGGTTGGACTTTGTGCTCACCGCAGTCATGTTTGGATGAAAATCATGAAATTTAGCAAAATTGAATTTACAGTCGGCCTCTTCATGCTGGCCGGCATCCTGGCCGGTGTCGTGCTGGCGTTGCAGGTGGCCGGGTTGGCGCTGGATACCCGGGGCAGCAGCTATACCCTGTATGCCAAATTCGACAACATCGGTGGCCTCAAGGTGCGCTCGCCGGTGAAGATCGGTGGTGTGGTGGTGGGCCGGGTGGCCAGCATCCACATCGATGCCAAGAGCTTCACCCCGGTCGTTGAGCTGCAGATCCAAAGTCAATATGATGACCTGCCCAACACCTCCAGCGCGTCCATCCTGACCGCCGGCCTGCTGGGTGAACAGTACATCGGGCTTACCCCCGGTTTCATGGATGAGGAAATGGGCACTGAGTTGCTCAAGCAGGGTGACTACATTGAGGACACCAAGCCGGCCATAGTGCTGGAGGACCTCATCGGCAAGTTCATCTACAGCCAATCCAAACAGTAAGGAGTCGTTTCCATGCTGCGCATTTTTTCGCGTGTGTTGTGCCTGTTGGCCTGTGTCGGCCTGATGCCCGTGGCCCTGGCGGCGCCCCAGGATCCTTATCAACTGATCGATGTGGTGGCCCAGAGCACCTTTAAGCGCATGAACAAGGAGCAGGCCCGCATTCATCAGGAGCCCGGCTACCTGCGCCAGGTGATCCGCGAGGAGCTGCTGCCCTATGTGGACAACCGCTTCGCCGCCTACAAGGTGATCGGCAGCAACATCAAGAACACCTCGCCGGAGCAGCGTGATCGCTTCACCGAAGCCTTCACCGACTATATTGTCGCTACCTACGCCGATGCCCTGGGCAAGTATGACAACCAGACCATCCAGGTGGAGCCGGCCAAGCCGCTGGGTGAGCAGAAGATCGCCTCGGTGAGCGTCAAGGTGCTGGAGCCCGGTGCACCGGACATCACCGTCATCTTCAAGATGCGGCAGAACAGCAAGACCGGTGAATGGAAGGCCTATGACATGGTGGCCGAGGGCATCAGCCTGCTGGCGGCCAAGCAATCCGAGCTGGGGGGCATGATCCGGCAGCAGGGCATCGATAAGGTCAGCGCCATGCTCGAAGAGCACAACAGCAAGCCGGCCACCCTGCCGAGCAAGAACTCATGAAGCTTGAGGGAAGCCTGAATGCCGCCTGGGCGGCCAGCAGTTGGCGCCAGCAGGCCCAGCTGTTTGCCCAGGCAGAGGCCGATCTGACCGAGGTGGTGCGGCTGGACTCCGCCGGTCTGGCCCTGCTGGTGAAGTGGAGCCAGTCCTGTCTGGCGCGGGGTGAGCGGCTGCGCATCCTGGGGGCCGATGACAACTTCCTCAAGCTGGCCAGCCTCTATGGGGTGGCCGAACTGTTCGACCTGGCACCGCTTCACTAATCGAGAGTTTACCTATGCAACCTAGCGAGATTGAGAGTATCCTGCGCTCCGCACTGGCATTGGACGAAGTTCATGTCAGCGGGGAGGGCGGTCATTATCAGGTGATTGCCGTGGCGTCCCTGTTCGACGGGATGAGCCGGGTGAAGCAGCAACAGGTCATCTATGCCCCCCTGATGGAGCAGATCGCCAGCAACGCCATTCATGCCTTGAGCATCAAGGCCTTCACCCCCGCCGAGTGGCAACGCAACAAGAAACTCATCATGCCTTCTTGAGGTCGGCACTATTCATGGACAAATTCAAAATCAACGGCGGCTGCACCCTCAAGGGTGAGGTCACCATCTCCGGGGCGAAAAACGCCGCCCTGCCCATACTGTTCGGTTCCCTGCTGTGTGACGAAGAGATCCGGCTGAGCAATGTGCCGCATCTGAAGGATGTGACCACCACCCTGAAGCTGCTGGAACTGCTGGGTGCCAGCGTCAAGCAAAACGGTAGCGTGACCGTGCTGGCTGGCGCGGTGAACAACCATGTAGCCCCCTACGAGCTGGTGAAAACCATGCGCGCCTCCATCCTGGCGTTGGGCCCCCTGGTGGCTCGCTTCGGCAAGGCCGATGTCTCTCTGCCCGGAGGCTGTGCCATCGGCGCGCGGCCGGTCAACCTGCACATCCATGGCCTGGAGCTGATGGGGGCCACTGTGGTGGTGGAAGACGGCTACATCAAGGCCCGGGTGGATGGTCGCCTCAAGGGCGCCCATATCCTGATGGACATGGTCTCCGTCACCGGCACCGAAAACCTGATGATGGCCGCCGTCCTGGCGGACGGTCAGACCATCATAGACAACGCCGCCCGGGAACCCGAGGTGGTGGATCTGGCCCACTTCCTCAACGCCCTGGGGGCCAAGATCTCCGGCATCGGTTCCGATCGCCTGGTGATCGACGGGGTAGAGAAGCTGCATGGCGGTAGTTACCGGGTGCAGCCGGATCGCATCGAGACCGGCACCTTCCTGGTGGGCGCCGCCATCTCCGGTGGCTGCATCGTCTGCCGGCAGACGGACCCCAGCCTGCTGGAGGCGGTGCTGGTGAAGCTGGAAGAGGCGGGTGCCCTGATCGAAAAGGGCGCCGACTGGATCAAGCTGGACATGACGGGGCGGACCCTGAAGCCGGTGAACATCACCACGGCTCCCTATCCGGCCTTCCCCACCGACATGCAGGCCCAGTTCACCGTGTTGAACGCCGTGGCCAAGGGCACCGGCATGGTGACCGAAACCATCTTTGAGAACCGCTTCATGCACGTGCCTGAGCTGAACCGCATGGGCGCCAGCATAGAGCTGCAGGGCAACCTGGCCATCTGCCGGGATACCGAACAGCTGAGCGGTGCCCAGGTGATGGCCACCGATCTGCGGGCCTCCGCCAGCCTGGTGCTGGCCGGCTTCGTGGCCCAGGGGGTGACTGTGGTGGATCGCATCTACCACATCGACCGGGGCTATGAGCACATCGAAGAGAAGCTGCGCGGCCTGGGGGGTGAAATCACCCGGGTCAAGGGTGAGTAAGTCGCCGGATGGCAATAAAAAGCCCTGCAATTGCAGGGCTTTTTTTGTAGGTTAACCGCACCGCTTAGCTTGCGTTGTCCGTCGGCTCGCTGTCGCTTGCCTCATTGCTCTTTTGCCGCAGGTGCTGGAAGCGCATATCCTCTTCGATGGTCACCGGCACCTCCAGCCGCTTGCCGTCCCGCAGCACGGTAAAGCGCACCACCTGGCCCGGCTTGCTCTCGGCGATGCTATCCATCACGGAGCGCACCCCTTGCAAGGGTTGACCGTCGATCATCAGCAGCACATCGCCGTGAGCCAGACCACCCTTGGCGCCGGGGCCGTTAGGGTCCAGGTTTTCCACCACTAGGCCGCTCATCTCCCCCAGGTTGAGCAGGCGGGCGGTGACCGCATCCACCTCCACGGTGGAGACCCCCACATAGCCGCGGGAAACCCGGCCATTGGCGATGAGCTCGGTCATGATGCGCCGGGCCAGCTTGTAGGGGATGGCGAAGCTGATGCCGTAGCTCTCCTGATTGCTGCTCAGGTGATAGGCGGCGGTGTTGATGCCCACCAGTTCTCCCCGGGTATTCACCAGGGCGCCGCCGGAGTTGCCCGAGTTGATGGCCGCGTCGGTCTGCAGCAGATCCTGCCGACCATTGCTGTCCGGGCCCATGGAGCTGAGGCCGTTGCGGCCGGTGGCGCTGATGATGCCCTGGGTGATGGTCTGGCCTACGTTGTAGGGATTGCCGATGGCCAGCACCACGTCACCCACCTGGGGGGGCCGCTTGGCATTTTGCGGTATGACCGGCAGATTGTCGGCACTGATGCTGAGCACTGCCAGATCGGTGGGCACATCCATCCCCACTAGATCGGCGGTGAGGATACGACCGTCTTGCAGCGCCACTATGATCTGGTCGGCATCGGCGATCACATGGTAATTGGTGAGGATCTGCCCCTTGGCCGTCATGATGACCCCGGAGCCCAGGCTCTTGGGTCTGAGTTCGGTGTCGTTGCTGTCCCGCAGGGAGCGCTGAAAGCTGCGGGTGTAGATGTTGACCACGGCCGGGCCGGCCAGCCGGGCGGCGGCGGCATAGCTTACCGGCGGGGAGTCGAGGATCTCGCTACCATAGTCGCCGGTCTTGTATCTGAGCTTGGGAAAGGCCAGCAGCAGCAGGCCGGCGACTGCCGCACCCAGCAGGGTGGCCTTGACGAGATAGGCAAGCAGGGAGGTCAGTTTCATCGCGAGGCGTCTCGACTCCGTATAAAAAAGCATGGCCGCCTGTGCGGCGGCCATGTGGGGTTAGCGCAGGACCAGGTAGAGGCTGGAGTTGTCGCGCTTGATGTTGATGGCCAGCAGCTTGTGCTTGCCCTTGAGGGCCTTGCGGAGATCGTCCAGGTTCTCGGTGCGCACCCGGTTGACCCCCAGGATCAGATCGCCCTTCTGCAGGCCGGCGGAGGCGGCGGCGGAGTTTTCCGCGACCTCTTTCACCAGCACACCGGCCGGCTTGCTGCCGGGTTCACTGTCGGTGAGGGTGGCACCATCCAGAGCGGAGTGCAGCACGCTGGCCTTGGCCTCGGTGAGATCGGCCTGCTTGAGGGTGACGGTGACCGTCTTCTCCTTGCCGTCACGGATCAGACCCAGCTTGACCTGCTTGCCGGCGCCCATGGTGGCGATCTTGGCGCGCAGTTCGCCGAAGGAACCCACTGGGTTGCCGTCCAGGGAGATGATGATGTCACCGGCCTCAATGCCGGCCTCTTGTGCGGCGGAGCCCGGCATCACCTGATTGACGAAGGCGCCCTTCTGCTTGTCGTAGCCGAAGGTCTTGGCCAGATCGCTGGTCAGCTCGCCCCCAGAGATACCCAGGATGGCCCGGCGGACTTCACCGTACTTCACCAGCTGTTCGATCAGGTTCTTCACCATGTTGGAGGGGATGGCAAAACCGATGCCGATGTTGCCGCCGTTGGGGCCCAGGATGGCGGTGTTGATGCCGATGAGTTCCCCCTTGAGGTTCAGCAGGGCGCCGCCGGAGTTGCCGGAGTTGATGGCGGCATCGGTCTGGATGAAGTTCTCCAGGTTTTCGATGTTGAGTCCGCTACGGCCCAGGGCGCTGATGATACCTGAGGTGACGGTCTGCCCCAGCCCGAAGGGGTTGCCGATGGCGATGGCAAAGTCACCGACTTGCAGGGCATCTGAGTTGGCCAGCGGGATGGCGGTCAGATCCTTGCCTTCGATCTGCAACAGGGCGATGTCCGACTGGCTGTCATCCCCCACCAGCTTGGCCTTGAACTCCCGGCCATCCTTGAGGGTGACCATGATGTCATCGGCCTCGTCGATCACGTGGTGGTTGGTGATCACATAGCCCTTATCGGCATCCACTATCACCCCGGAGCCCAGGGCCTGGAACGGGCGCTCCTGCACCTGCTCCTGCGGCATGTTGGGACCGAAGAAGAAACGGAAGGGTTCGGGAATGGCTTGGCGCGTGACTTTCTTGCCGGAGACGGAAATGTTGACCACCCCCGGCGAGGCTTGGCTGACGATGGGGGCCAGGCTAGGCAGGGCCTGACCATCGATGGCCAACGGCAGGGCGGCTTGGACTGTGATGGGGCTCAGTACCAGACCAAGGCTTAAAGCAAGGGCACATACAACAGGACGGGTTGAACGCATTACTCTCTGCTCCTCATACATGATAAGTGATTGTTAAATCACACCATTATGACAACGGATGAATTAAATGGTTCCTAACCGGTTTTCTGCTGGTCCCTCAGCAACCCAGAGGGTTCGCCTGAATAATCAAGCGGCTGGACGTCGACACCATATTCTTCATCGACGACGTTGGTGTCAATCTGCTCATGTTTGAAGCTGGCATTTTCCCCACACAGCTTCTGGTTCTGCTCGGCCATGTACTGGTACAGGCGCTGGTATTGCTCATCCAGTTGTTCCAGCAGGGCAGCAGAACCGGTGAAGTGATCGCCGAGATCGCGTTTAACCTGTTCCAGCTCCTTGCGGGACTTGTTGTAGGCGGATTGCAGCTTGGCGGCATCACCGGCACGGGAGGTGAAGCGACCGATGATGAAGCCCACCACCAGGGCGACCAGAACGGACAGGATCAGAGTGAATTCATTCATAACAACACCTTAAGGCTGACTGGCGTGAAACGTAAGCCGGCTCACTATAGCTTGTCCCCCCTGGTGGCGGTACTGCTTTTGCCGGTGGGCCCCTCAGGGAGCGGGCTGGATCACGGCAGTTGGCCGTCAGCGGGCTTCGATTGGGCGAAAGCCTGCAGGAATGCCTTGCCAGAGTGGGCGTTTGTTCGTCAGAATACGCCGCTTGTCTGTGCCGGGGGCATCCGGCGTAACAGGCATGGGCCGGGCGGCTAGCAAATTTCATGGGCAATGAAATTTCAAGGTGATTTCTTGGGCGACTTTACCTATAATCGCCCGGCCCACGTTACAGGCCGCCAATCTGGCGGTACTAGCATTTGAAACCTGCTTGTATTCGAAGGGATACGGGAGGACTTCGTTCATTATGTGTGGGATGTCCCCACGCATGATTATTACTTCACAGGTAATATGGGTTTAGCTAAATGAAAACTTTCGTTGCCAAGCCAGAAACCGTCAAGCGTGACTGGTATGTTGTTGACGCCGAAGGCAAGACTCTGGGTCGCCTCGCTACTGAAATTGCTAGCCGTCTGCGCGGTAAGCACAAGCCGGAATACACTCCGCACGTTGATACCGGTGATTACATCATCGTGATCAACGCCGAGAAGGTAGCCGTAACCGGTAACAAGGCTGCTGCCAAGATGTACCACGCTCACTCCGGTTTCCCCGGTGGCATCAAGTCCATCAGCTTCGAGAAGCTGATCGACCGTAAGCCTGAGATGGTTATCGAAGCTGCCGTCAAGGGTATGTTGCCGAAGGGTCCGCTGGGTCGTGCCATGTTCCGTAAGCTGAAGGTTTACGCAGGTGCAGAGCACAACCACGTTGCTCAACAACCTCAAGTACTGGATATCTAAACGGGATTAGGCAAATGGCAGAAAATCAATACTACGGTACTGGCCGTCGCAAAAGCTCCACTGCTCGTGTGTTCGTCAAGCCCGGTAGCGGTAATATCGTGATCAACAAGCGTTCTCTGGAAGACTACTTCGGTCGTCCGACTGCCCGCATGGTAGTCCGTCAACCGCTGGAGCTGGTCGAACTGAGCGAGAAGCTGGATCTGTACATCACCGTCGTTGGTGGTGGTATCTCCGGCCAAGCTGGCGCTATCCGTCACGGTATCACCCGTGCTCTGATGCAATACGACGAGACCCTGCGCGGCACCCTGCGCAAGGCTGGCTTCGTTACTCGTGACGCCCGTCAGGTGGAACGTAAGAAGGTCGGTCTGCACAAGGCGCGCAAGCGTCCGCAGTACTCCAAGCGTTAATTCGCTTACGACTCAGGTCGAGAAAACCCGGCAGCAGTGCCGGGTTTTTTTTTGCCGTTTGCCAAGGTGTTTACCGGCTTTGGGCGAAGAAAGTCACGGCGAACGCTGCTCAAATGGCGCGAGATCTGGTAAACTTTCTGGCCTGCTCTGCCACCTTGGCGCAGCGGTGGCATCTTCACCCGAGGGCCTGCGGTTCACCACCGCCCTCGGCGACCGGGTGGAAATGTAGATGCATTTTTCGATGGGGGCCGTCGGCCCGCGTCGTATTTTTTGATTGTGAATTGGAGGGGTCAATGGCTTTCGCTGCCAACAAACGTTCAATCATGACTCTGTTTTCCGGGGCCAATGACATGTTCAGCCACCAGGTGCGCATCGTGCTGGCCGAGAAAGGGGTCAGTGTCGATATCGTGCAGGTGGATGTGAACAATCTGCCCGAGGAGTTGTTGGAGCTGAACCCCTACAACAGTGTGCCGACCCTGGTGGATCGGGATCTGGTGCTCTACACCTCCCGCATCATCATGGAGTATCTGGACGAGCGGTTCCCCCACCCGCCCCTGATGCCCGTCTACCCGGTGGCCCGTGGCAACAGCCGGTTGATGATGCATCGCATCGAGCTGGACTGGTACAGCCTGGTGGCGCGCATCGAGGCCGATGGTGCAGATGCCGAGGCGGCCCGCAAGGAGCTGCGTGAAGGCTTGCTGGCCATCGCCCCCATCTTTGCCGAATACCCCTACTTCATGAGCGAAGAGTTCAGCCAGGTGGATTGCTACATGGCTCCGCTGCTGTGGCGTCTGCCGCAACTGGGCATCGAGCTGACCGGCAAGGGTGCCAAGGAGCTCAAGGGCTACATGACGCGCCTGTTCGAGCGGGATTCCTTCCAGGCCTCCCTCACCGATGTCGAGCGTGAAGTGCGCGGCGGATTCTAAGCCATGTCACAGGATATGACTCCCAGTCGCCCTTACCTGCTTAAGGCGTTCTTTGATTGGCTGTTGGATAACGAGATGACGCCGCATCTGCTGGTCAATGCACGGGTGCCCCATGTCAAGGTGCCCATGCAGTACGTGCAGGATGGGCAGATTGTCCTGAATATCTCACCCAATGCCGTCATGGCCTTCACCATGGATGCGGATGCGGTGAGCTTCAACGCGCGCTTCGGCGGTGTGCCGTTTCAGGTCTATATTCCCATGGCGGCCGTGCTGGCCATTCATGCCCGGGAAAACGGCGTGGGCACCTTCTTTCCCCCTGAGCCGGCCTATGAGGAGTGGCTCAAGGAGGCGGATGCCGATGTGGCCACCACGGCGACGCCGGATGATGAGCCCGAGCCGCCACGGCCCAGCGGCCGTCCCAGCCTGCGGGTGGTGAAGTAAGCCTGTTTGTTTGACATAAAAAAAGCCGAGCGATAGCTCGGCTTTTTTATTGGGCCATTCAGGCGGTCTTCTTGCTGCCCAGGCTGGGCCAGAGGGCATAGGGCCCATCCCCCAGCAGGGCCAGCACCAGCTGCAGCATGACCCACAGTGCCGGGAATTCCCAGCCGCCATTGGGGCTGGAGAAGACCCACCCATTGCCGCTGTGTACCACCAGGGCCCCCAGGATCACCGGTAGTTGCAGCAGGGCGACCCAGCGGACCTGCACCCCCAGGAGAAGTAGGACGCCACCACCGGCCTCCGCCGCCATGGTCAGCCAGGCGAAGATGGGCGGTATGCCGAGGGAGGCAAAGTAGCCGACGGTACCGGCGGGGGTAAAGATGAATAGCTTCATCAGACCGTGGGCCAGGAACAGGGCGCCAAGACTGAGGCGCAGCAACAGGGTGGCGGTGGCAACCTTGTTATTCATATGGGGATCTCCTTAGGGTGTTTCGGTTGGATTGCTTGGCCTAGCGGCCGGTTTCGCTGGCGCCAAGCTGCACCGAGCGGTGTGAAAACGAGCCAAATTCGAAGCCGTTCACCGGGAAGCTCAAGGCATCCTCCGGCAAGCTGGCCCCCAGGGTGACAAACAGGGGCAGGAGGTGATCCGGGGTGGGGACCGATTCCCGCGCGCCCGGCGCCTGTTCCCAGCGTGTCAGGCCTTCCCAGTCCCGCGCCAACAGGCGCTCCTCGATCCACTGATCGAAGTCCCGGGCCCAGGGGGCGACCACCCCGTCCGGGGTCCATTGCCGCAGGTTGTGGGTGATGAGGCCACTGCCGATGATGAGCACCCCCTGATCGCGCAGCGGCGCCAGCAGCTCACCCAGGGCCAACAACTGGCCGGCATCGTGGCTGGGCAGCGAGATCTGCAGCATGGGGATGTCGGCTTCCGGGTAGAGCCCCAGCAGGGGGATCCAGACACCGTGATCCCAGCCGCGCTCCGGCCGTTCGCCAAACGCCCATCCCTGTTCCGTCAGCAGCGCCTTGACCTGGTTGGCCAACTCGGGGGCGCCGGGAGCCGGGTACTGCAGCCGGTAGTAAGACTGGGGAAAACCGTAGAAGTCATACACCAGCGGCTGGGTCTGGCTGGTGCCCAGCATCAGGGGGCGGGTCTCCCAGTGGGCGGAGATGACCAGCAGGGCCTTGGGCCGTGGCAGCTGGCTGCCCCAGGCGCGCCATTGGGCGAAGCGTTCGGGCTGTTCCAGGGTGAGGGGACTACCGTGGCCGATAAAAATCACTGGCATACGCATCTGTACTACTCCTATTTCCGCTTGGCCCTCAAGGCCGATGAGCCCATGATATGGTTTCCATAAAAAACGGGAAGACCGTAAAAATGGCACACAATGTTGACGAATTGGAAACCATGGGCGGGTCACTGACCGATGTGCGGGCCTTCTGCCGGGTGGTGGAGCTGGGTACCCTGTCGGCGGCGGCGCGGGTGCTGGGGGAGACCAAGGGCAGCATCAGCCGCCGTCTGCGGCGCCTGGAAACCGGCTTGGGGCTTAGCCTGCTGGCGCGGCATCCCCGTTCGGTGACGGTCACCGGCGAGGGGCAGCTGTTCTACGGCAAGGCGCGGGAGGGCTTGCTGTTGCTGGAGGAGGGGGCCGAATTGGCGCGGGCCACCCGCAGCGAGCCCAGAGGGGTGCTGCGGATCACGGCGCCCATGGATCTGGGGCAGGAGTGGTTGCCCCCCATCATAGTGGACTTCGCCCGTCAGTATCCGCAGATCCGGGTGGAGTTGCTGCTCAGCGACCAGCGGCTGGATCTGGCCAGTCACCAGATCGATGTGGCGTTGCGGGCCACCGAAGGGGGCTTACCGGACATGGGCTATAGCGCCCGCCCGCTGACCCGGCTGACCATGGGCTGGTTTGCCGCGCCGGCATACCTGGCCGAGGCGGCCCCGCCGGCGTGTCCGGAGGAACTCCACGCCCACGCCTTGATCCTGGCGGGGCCCAGCAATCAGGGCTGCCGCGTTCGCCTGCATCAGGGGGGCGTGGAGGAGCAGCTCATCCTCTGGCCTCGGCTGCAGAGCCTGGATTACGCCAGCGTGTTGCGCTTGACCCTGTGCGGCGGGGGCTTGGGTTTTATGCCCGCCCTGGTGGCCGCTCAGGCCCTGGCCCAGGGGCGGCTGCAGCCGGTGCTGACCGATTGGCAGGCTCCGGCGGCCGAGCTGTATCTCATCACCCAGAGTGGCCTGCGGGCACCGGCCCGGGTGCAGGCGTTCAAGGAGTTCCTGCTGGCGGCCCTGGCGGATTAGTCGTCCATCAGCTCCGCCAGCAGGCGGTTGAGGTAGCGGTGGCCCAGCTCGGTCACCTGCCAGTGGGTCGGCGTGTCGCAGAGCAGCCCCAGGCGCAGCCCTTCGGCCAGCCGTGGGGCCATGTCGGCCGGCGCCAGGGCGGTACGGGCGGCAAACTCGGCCTTGGGCACGGGCTCAAACAAGCGGAAGCGATTCATGAAGTATTCGAAGGGGCGCTCCGCCTGACTCACCTCCCAGCGCTGATCCAGCGCCGGGCGGCCCGGCTCCAGATAGCCCTTGGGGTGTTTGACCTTGACGGTGCGGCAAATGGCGTCTTGCGCCGGCAGGCTGATCTTGCCGTGGGCGCCACAGCCGATGCCCAGGTAGTCGCCAAAGCGCCAGTAATTGAGGTTGTGGCGGCACTCGAAGCCTGGTTTGGCGTAGGCGGAGATCTCGTACTGGCGATAGCCGGCCGCCAGCAGCCGGGCGTGGCCCTGCTCCTGGATCTCCCACAGCAGCTCGTCCTCCGGCAGCACCGGCGGCTTGGAGCCGAAGGCGGTGTTGGGCTCTATGGTGAGCTGGTACCAGGAGAGATGGGGCGGCGCCAGGGCGATGGCCTGCTCCAGATCCGCCAAGGCCTCTGCCACCCCCTGCTGGGGCAGGCCGTGCATCAGATCCAGATTGAAACTGCGCAGCCCCGCCTGGGCGGCCTGACGGGCGGCGGCGATGGCCTCATCCGGGCCGTGGATCCGGCCCAGGCGCTGCAGTTGCCCAGGGGCGAAGCTCTGCACCCCGATGCTGATGCGGTTGACGCCGGCGGCCACATAGCCGGGGAAGCGTCCGGCCTCCACGGTGCCGGGATTGGCCTCCAGGGTGACTTCTATGTCCGGCGCGAAGGGGATGCGCGCCCGGATCCCGGCCAGCAGTTCGGCCACGCTGGCCGGGCTGAACAAGCTGGGGGTGCCGCCGCCGATGAAGAGGCTGGAGAGCGCGCGGCCCTGCACCAGGGGCAGATCCGCATCCAGATCCCGCAGCAGCGCCGCCACATACTCCGCCTCCGGCAGCCCCTGGCGCAGGGCATGGGAGTTGAAGTCACAGTAGGGACACTTCTGTACGCACCAGGGAATATGCACATACAGCGACAAGGGCGGCAGCTGTAGCATCAATCCGGCTCGTTCAGCTTGTTCAACAGCTGTTGCAGAGCCTGGCCGCGGTGGCTCAGCCGGTTCTTCTCGGCCGGTTCCAGCTCGGCGGCGGTGCAGCCTGACTCGGGGACGAAGAAGATGGGGTCGTAGCCGAAGCCGTGCTCACCGATGGGTTCCAGGCCTATGATGCCGTTCCAGCTGGCTTGGCAGATGAGGGGGGTGGGGTCGTCGGCATGGCGCATGTAGACCAGCACACACCAGTAGCGGGCGCTGCGCAGCACCAGGGGGACCCCTTCGAGTTCGGCCAGCAACTTCTCCAGATTGTCCTGATCCGAGGCATCTTCACCCGCGTAGCGGGCGGAGTAGACGCCGGGCCGGCCCAGCAGGGCATCGACTTCCAGGCCGGAGTCGTCGGCGATGGCGGGCAGGCCGGTGACGCGGGCGGCGTGGCGGGCCTTGATGATGGCGTTTTCCACGAAGGTGGTGCCGGTCTCGGGGACGCTTGCTACCTGGAATTGACTCTGGGGTAGCACCTCATAGCCCAAGCCGCCCAGCAGGGCATTGAGCTCTTCGACCTTCTTCTTGTTGCCGGTCGCCAGCACCAGTTGTGACATCGTTACCTCTCCCTCGTTTGGATGGTCGCCATGATAGCGGCAGGGCGAGGCAGGGGCCAGCGCAGATCCGGCGTCAGACCGAGGCTTTTTGTCGGCGCAACCCCATCTGTTGGCGCAGTTGATGCAGTGCGCGCGTCCGACTGAGGCTGAAGCGTTGTCGCTGTTGCGGGGTGAGGTCACTGGCGGTGTCCAGGATGCGCAGCAGCTGGGCCAGCAGTTGTTTGAATTGATTGTTGTGCAGCCGGCTGGGCCAGACCAGGGTCAGCAGCTCCAGGGCGATCAGGGTGTCCTTGGTCTGGGCGCCGAAGCCCTTGAGCAACTGGCTGGCCAGCTGCAGGGCGTGGAAAAAGTCCCGCTGCTCTATGGCCTGTTGGCGGGCCTCCCGCAGATCATGCAGGGTCTGCTGGCGCATCAGGCGCCAGTGACGCAGGCGTGCCAGGAGGAGGCCCTGGATCCGGGTCTGCAACAGGGCCTCGCGCCGCTGCTGGGCCAGATCCAGCTGGCGCGTCAGGGCGTTGAGGTAATATTCCGCCCGCTCGGTGAGGCCGGTCAGCTCCGCCACCGAGGCGCCGAACAGCAAGGTGGTGGCGGGCAGGGCCTCGTCGATCACCTGGGGTTCCACCAGATCTCGCGCCAACTGGTAATCCTGCCGGTAGCAGGCCTGTTGCGCCTGGGCCAGCAGACGGGCATGGCTGCAATGGGCCGGCCCCAGGGACTCGGCCAGCTGGCGCCAGCGGTTGAGCAGTTGGCGACGCACGCGGGTGGCGGGCAGCCCCAACCAGTTCTGGGCGATGCTGATCAGCTGCCACTGCTGGAAGTCGTGGGCCAGATTCAGCTCCGGTAGCAGGCGATAGGGGGGCGGGCCGGCGGGGCCCATGGCCTGGTTTTGCAGCAGGGCCAGCTGACGGGAGAGGGTTTGCCACTGGGCCTGTTGTGGCTCCAGCTGTTGCAAGCCCAACAAGGTCTGGCTGGCCTGCAGCAGGTTATGGCCGCTGAGGCTGACCATCAGCTGCAGCATCTGGTGGACTTGGGGAGCCAGGTTTTGCTGTTGCGCCAGCAGGCGGTTGGCGGCCTCGGCCTTCTCCTGCCACAGCAGTGTGGTGATCAGGCCGGCCTTGGCCCAGGCTTGCCCCTGCTCCATCAGGCAGAGACCATAGTATTGGGCGGCCTCGGCCAGGTTCTCGGTCTGCAGCAGCAGATGGCCCTTGAGCCGCTCCAGCTCCCGGGTCTCCTTGGGCAGCAGGAACATCAGATCTTCACACAGACCACAGACGGCGGCGGGGTTGCCTTCGGCATAGGTGCGCCGCAGCACCCCTTGTTGCCGCAGCCAACAGATGAGGTTGCCCAGCCGATCCACCAGGGCCGCCGAATCCAGGCCGCCAGGCAGGCGTACCGTCAGGTTGAGATCCAGCTGATCATCGACCCGGGGCGCCTCGGTCGGGGCGTTCAGCAGCAGCAGCAGGGTAAAGGGGGGCAGCAGGCGACTGGCTTTGAGCTCGGCCAAGAGCTGGCTGCCGGCGGGGCCCTGACAGATCAGCAGGGCCAGACTGGACCTGTCCACTTGGCTCATCAGTTGATTGGCGTGGTGAACGCGCTGCAGCCGTTGGCGACCAATGCCCAACTGGCTGAGGCTCTGCTCCATCAGCGGGGTCAAGGCGCTGTCGTCATCCACCAGCCAGATGAGCGGCTGTTCCATATGGGCTCCAATGGGTGAGGTTACCCCGTTATGGTGCACCAGAAGCCCAGGGGCCGCCCAGTCAGGAGGCCTGCTAGAAATGACAGGTCAGGCCATCAGCAACTGGGCGATGGCCTCGGGGATTTGCCGTGGTGAGTCGATGGCCAGCAGCTTGTGACGGCCCAGCTCGCCCTTGAGCAGGCTGACCTGGCCCTTGGCCACCTTGAACTGCTTGGCCAGAAACTTGATGAGATGGGCATTGGCCTGGCCATCCACCGGCGGTGCCGTGATGGCCAGCTTGAGTTCGTCGCCGTGCAGCCCCTGGAACTGATCCCGGCTGGCCTTGGGCTGGATGAGCAGCGCCAGCAGCAGCTGCTCACCCTCCCAGCGCACGGCGCTCATCAGAGCATGCCCCAGAGGCTGGGGAACAGATCCAGGAACAGGTAGTTCAGCGCCTGCAGGGCGATAAACAGCACCAGCACCGACAGATCCAGGCCGCCGATGGCAGGGATCACCCGGCGGATGGGGGAGAGCAGGGGCTCGGTGAGCTGGTACAGCACCAACTCGATCGGACTGCGACCCTGGCTGACCCAGCTGAGAATGGCCCGGGCCACCAACAGCCAGAACAGCAGGGAGCCGGCCTGTTTCAGCACCAGCAGCAGGCTCACCAGCAGCAGCCCCAGCCACTGCCCGTGGATCATGCCCAGGGCCAGGAACAGCAGGTACTTGCCCAGGGCCACGGCGTAGGCCAGCAGCACGGCGGCCAGATCCAGCCCCCCTAGGCTGGGGATCAGGCGGCGCAATGGGCCCAGGATGGGATGGGTGCAGCGCACCACGAACTGGCTCAGGGGGTTGTAGAAGTCGGCGCGGGCCCACTGCAACCAGATGCGCAGTATCACCACCATCAGGTAGAGGTTGAACAGGGTGTCGAGAATAAAATAAAGGCTCTGCATGGGGCTCCTTAGAACAGCTGTTCCATCTCTTCGGCCCGCACTATGGCGGCCTGCATGGCGCGGCTCACCAGTTCATCCAGCTTGCCTTCCTCGAAGGTCCGCACGGCCTCGGCGGTGGTGCCGCCCTTGGAGGTGACCTGTTCCCGCAGGGTGACCAGGCTGGTGGCGGGGTTATCGATGACCATCTGGGCGGCACCCAGGGCGGTCTGCTGCACCAGCAGACGGGCATCGGCCTCGCTAAAGCCCAGGCGGACCGCTTCTTCGGCCATGTGCTGCATCAACAGGAAGAAGTAGGCCGGTGCCGAGCCGGAGGCGGCGATGACGCCGTTGATGTCGGTTTCCTGGCCAACCCAGACCGTCTTGCCCACCGCCTGCAGCATGGCCTCGGCGAAGGCGCGATCGCGGTCGCTCACCTCGCCCGGGGCGTACAGGCCCGTCATGCCCAGGCCGATGAGGGCCGGGGTGTTGGGCATGCAGCGCACTATCTTGCGGTGGCCGCCCAGCAGCTGGCTCAGGCGCGCCACCTTGATGCCGGCGGCGATGGAGACCACCAGCCGATCCTCCAGGCTGCCCAGCTCGGCGGTGAGCTGTTCCAGCATCTGGGCCATGTATTGCGGCTTGACCGCCAGGACGATGACCTGGGCGGCGCGGGCCGCGGCGGTATTGTCCTGGGTGACCTGGATGCCGAACTCCCCAGCCAGCTGGGCCAGCTTCTGGGCATCGGGATCCGTGGCGTGGATCAGCGCTCCGGGGAACTGGGCTGCCCGCAGGCCGGCGATGAGACTGCGCGCCATGTTGCCGGCGCCGAGAAAGGCGATATGACGTTGTTCCATTTAGTCCTGCTTGTAATCTCTGGCTCCGAAGAGGGCGGTGCCGACGCGCACGAGCGTGCTGCCGCAGGCGATGGCCGTCTCCAGATCGTTGGTCATGCCCATGGACAGGGTATCCATGGAGGGGTAGTCGGCCTGCAGCTGGGTAAACAGCCGGGCCAAGTCGGCAAACTGCGCCTGCAGCCTGGCCGCATCATCCGTGTCCTCCGGTATGCCCATCAGGCCCCGCAGGCGCAGCATGGGGAGCCGACTGACTTCTGCAGCCAGTTCAAAAACTTCGGCTTCGGTCGTACCGGATTTGTTGCTTTCTCCGCTAATATTCACCTGCAGGCAGACGTTCAGCGGGCCCAGGTGATGGGGCCGCTGCTCGTTGAGCCGCTGGGCAATCTTGAGGCGTTCCACGCTCTGCACCCAGGCAAAGTGCTCCGCCACCAGGCGGGTCTTGTTGGACTGCAGGGGGCCGATAAAGTGCCATTCGATCTGCTCGAAGCCGGTTATCTGGCGCAGTTGCTGCACTTTTTGCACCGCTTCTTGCACGTAGTTTTCACCAAATTGCCGCTGCCCCGCCTGGTAGGCTTCCATGATGGCGGCCAGCGGCTTGGTTTTACTCACCGCCAGCAGGGCCACCGCCGCCTCGGGCCGACCGGCCTGCTGAGCCGCCTGGCGGATGCGGGCCTGAACCGTCTGCAGTTGCTGGGAAATCGAATTCATAGCGTCGTTAAGTAGTTGATGAAGGAATGGGGTTCAAATGGATATCACAGAATTACTGGCCTTTAGTGTAAAACATAAAGCGTCGGATCTACACCTCTCCGCCGGCGTGCCACCCATGATCCGGGTGGATGGCGATGTCCGCAAGATCAACCTGCCACCCCTGGAGCACCGCCAGGTGCACACATTGGTGTATGACATCATGAATGACCACCAGCGCAAGGAGCTGGAGGAAAATCTGGAGGTGGACTTCTCCTTCGAGGTGCCCAACCTGGCCCGCTTCCGTGTGAACGCCTTCCACCAGAGCCGCGGTGTGGCGGCGGTATTCCGGACCATCCCTAGCAAGGTGCTGACCCTGGATGACCTGAACGCGCCGGAGATCTTCCGCAAGATCTGCGAATACCCCCGGGGTCTGGTGCTGGTGACCGGGCCCACCGGCTCCGGTAAGTCCACCACCTTGGCGGGCATGATCGATTACATCAACGACGGTTTCCACCACCACATCCTCACCATCGAGGACCCCATCGAATTCGTGCACGAGAACAAGCTGTGCCTGGTGAACCAGCGGGAAGTGCACCGGGATACCCTGGGCTTCAGCGCCGCCCTGCGTTCGGCCCTGCGTGAAGACCCGGACATCATACTGGTGGGGGAAATGCGGGACCTGGAAACCATACGGCTGGCCCTCACCGCGGCGGAAACCGGTCACCTGGTGTTCGGTACCCTGCACACCAGCTCGGCGGCCAAGACCATAGACCGTATCATCGACGTGTTCCCCGGGGCGGAGAAGGACATGGTGCGTTCCATGCTGTCCGAATCCCTGCGGGCGGTCATCTCCCAGACCCTGCTGAAGAAGACCGGCGGCGGCCGGGTGGCGGCCCACGAGATCATGATCGGCATCCCCGCCATTCGTAACCTGATCCGGGAAGACAAGATTGCCCAGATGTACTCCGTCATCCAGACCGGGATGATGCACGGCATGCAAACCATGGATCAGTGCCTCAAGCAGTTGGTGGCCCGGGGCGTCGTCAACGTCGCGGACGCCAAGGCCAAGGCCGTGGATCCCAACAGCATCTAAAGGAGCACTCATGACACTGGATAGTCTGCTGGGCCAATTGGTGGATCGTCAGGGCTCTGACCTGTTTGTCACCGTGGGCAAGCCCCCCTGCCTCAAGATCAACGGGGTGCTGACCCCCATCGACAAGACCAACCTGGAGGCGGATGACATTGTCACCCTGCTCAAGGAGGCCATGAGCCAGGAGCAGCTGGAGCGCTTCTGCCAGACCAAGGAGGCCAACTATGCCCTGCAGCGGCCCGAGCTGGGGCGCTTCCGGGTAAGCTGCTTCTGGCAGCAGGAGATGCCGGGTATGGTGTTCCGCCGCATCGAGACCCGCATCCCCACCATGGAGGAGCTCTATCTGCCGGCGGTGCTCAAGGAGCTGGTGATGGCCAAGCGGGGTCTGCTGCTGTTTGTCGGCGCCACCGGCGCCGGTAAGTCCACCACCCAGGCCGCCATGATCGGCTACCGCAACCACAACAGCGATGGCCATATCCTGACGGTGGAGGATCCGGTGGAGTTCGTCCATCAGCACGAGCGCTGTCTCATCACCCAGCGGGAGGTGGGCGCGGATACCGAGTCCTTCGATGTGGCGCTGAAGTCCTCCCTGCGGCAGGCGCCGGACGTCATCCTCATCGGGGAAATCCGCTCCAAGGAGACCATGGAGTTTGCCATCTCTTTTGCCGAGACGGGGCACTTGTGTATGGCGACGCTGCACGCCAACAACGCCAACCAGGCGCTGGAGCGTATCCTGCACCTGATCCCCGAAGACAAGCACCGCCAGCTGCTGTTCGATCTCTCCTTGAACCTCAAGGGCATCATAGCCCAGCAACTGATCCCCACCCGGGACGGTCAGGGTCGGCGGGCGGTGTTCGAAATCCTCGCCAACACGCCGCTGGTCAGCGACATAGTGCGCAAGGGCGAGCTGCATCGCCTGAAAGAGGTCATGGCCCGCTCCAACGAGCAGGGCATGATGACCTTTGACCAGTCGCTGTTCGAGCTGTATCGTCAGGGGCTTATCGGTTACAACGAGGCCCTGGCCTTCGCCGACTCGGCCAACGAGGTGCGCCTCATGATCAAGCTCGCCGGTGGCAACAACATGAGTGCCGGTACCTTGGACAATGTGACCGTCGATTAACCCAGGGGCCCGCAAGGGCCCTTGTTGCAACAGGAGCCCTAGCCCATGCTGATGCTGCTTTCCCCGGCCAAGACCCTGGATTACGAATCGCCCCTCACCACCGACCAATACACACTGCCGCGCATGCTGGACGACTCGGCCAAACTCATCCAGGTCTGTCGCCAGCTCAGCGCGCCGCAGCTGGCCTCCCTGATGAGCATCAGCGACAAGCTGGCGGGCCTCAACGTGGCGCGCTTTGCCCAGTGGCAACCCGAGTGCACGGCGGACAACAGCCGGCCGGCGCTGTTCGCCTTCAAGGGGGATGTCTATACAGGTCTGCAGGCAGAGACCCTGAGCGAGGCCGAGCTGGCGTTTGCCCAGGCGCATCTGCGCATGCTCTCCGGTCTGTATGGCCTGTTGCGTCCCTTGGATCGGATGCAGGCCTATCGCCTGGAGATGGGCACCAAGCTGGCCAACGAGGGGGGCGCCGATCTCTATGCCTTCTGGGACAACCGCATCACCACCCTGATCAACGAAGACCTCGCCGCTCAGGGGGATGAGCTGGTGGTGAATCTGGCCTCTAACGAATACTTCAAGGCGGTGCAGCCCAAGGCGGTGCGGGGTCGCATCATCAGTCCCGTGTTCCAGGATCAGAAGCACGGTCAGTACAAGATCATCAGCTTCTACGCCAAGAAGGCCCGGGGCCTGATGGCGCGCTACATCATACAGCGGGGGCTGACGGATCCCGCCGATCTGCTGGGCTTCGATCTGGAGGAGTACGCCTACGCCCCCGAGGTGTCCACCCCGGACAAGCCGGTCTTCCGGCGGCCCGAGCGCTAAGGCGTTCATCGACAGTCAGAAACGACAGACCCGGCCTAGGCCGGGTCTTGGTTTTGTGCGCATCAGCTGGGGTGCGCTCGCTCAGGCGGCCGGTGTACCGCCGGCCTTCTTGGCCTTCTTGGCGGCCCAGTCGGGCTTGCCCTTGTTCTTCTGATCCCGCAGGCGCACCTTCTTGCGCGGCTCCTCCACCTTCTCCTTTTCCTTGGCCTTGACGCTCTTCTTCTTGGCCACCGGGGTGGCAAACTTGTGCTGGGGCCGCAGGCTGTCCACCACCCGGCGCTTGGGCTCTTCCCCCGTGTAGCGCACGATGCGGGTCAGCATGGGCACGTCATGGGCCTCTATCAGGCTGATGGCGGTGCCGCGCTTGCCGGCCCGGCCGGTGCGGCCGATGCGGTGCACGTAGACGTCGGCGGTGCGGGGCAGATCGTAGTTGAACACATGGCTGACGTCCGGCAGGTCGATGCCCCGGGCCGCCACGTCGGTGGCCAGCAGGATATGCACCTCCTCATCCTTGAAGCGGCGGATGGCCTCCTGGCGCTTGGCCTGCTCCATCTCGCCGCGGATCCAGGCACAGCGGATGCCGACGCCCTGCAGCTGGGCCGACAGCTCCGCCAGCCGCTCCCGGGTCTTGACGAAGACGATGCTGCGCTTGACCTCTTCCTCCCGCAGCAGGTGGGTCAGCAGGGCGAACTTGTGCTCCAGGCTGTCGGCCTGATAGAGGTACTGGTGGATCTTGCGCCGCTCGCTGCGGGGCGGCTCGGCGTGCAGCTCCGCCGGGTTCTTCAGCAGCTCGTTGGCGAACTTGACCAGGCCCGCGCCCTCCAGGGTGGCGGAGAACAGCATGGTCTGCTTGCGCCAGCGGGCCTCGCCGGCGATGCGATCCACCTCGCCGATGAAGCCCATGTCCAGCATGCGATCGGCCTCGTCCAGGATCAGGATCTCGATCTCCCGGCTGTCGAAGCTCTCTTCTTCTATGTATTGCAGCAGGCGGCCCGGGGTGGCGACGATGACGTCCACCTCGTTGCCCAGCGCCACCTCCTGATCCTCGAAGCTGATGCCACCTATGATGGTCTCGGTGTTCAGGTGGGTGTGGCGCGCCAGATCCTTGGCCTGCTGGGCCACCTGCTGGGCCAGCTCCCGGGTGGGGGTGAGCACCAGCACCCGGGCCGGGCCGGGCTTGCGCCGCGGATAGTCCAGCAGGTGCTGCAGGGCCGGCAGCAGGAAGGCGGCCGTCTTGCCGGTGCCGGTGGGGGCCGAGGCCAGAATATCCCGCCCGTCCATGGCTTCCGGGATCACCTGCTGCTGTATGGTGGTGGGCCGCGTGTAGCCCAGCTCGGCAACGGCGCGCAGCAGGGCGGGGTCCAGGTCGAAGGTGTCAAAGGACATGCAGGCTTTCTCTGTAGGCTAGGGTTGGCCGCACATTATAGGCCAGGGCCATGATAAAATCCGCCACCTGTTGCAGGAGGGGCCATGGCCGGACGGGATTTTCGCTTCAAACAGTTTCATATCCGGCAGGATCGCTGCGGCATGAAGGTCAGCACGGATGGGGTGCTGCTGGGGGCCTGGACGCCGGTGGAGGGGGCGCGGCGCATCCTGGATATCGGCACCGGTACCGGCCTGCTGGCCCTGATGCTGGCGCAACGCACCACGGCCGACGTGCAGATCGCGGCGGTGGAGCTGGATCCGGCGGCGGCGGCCCAGGCGGCTCAGAATGTGCTGGACTCCCCCTGGGCGGCCCGCATCCGGGTGCATCAGGCGGCGATCCAGACCTTCAGCGCCGCGCCCTTCGATCTCATCGTCTGCAACCCGCCCTATTTCCCGGTGGGCCAGGTGGCGGCAGATGGCGCCCGGGCCCAGGCCCGCCACACCCATACCCTGAGCTACGGCGAGCTGCTGGCGGCGGTGGACCGCCTGTTGGCACCGGGCGGTCAGTTGGCCCTGGTGTTGCCCAAGGACTGGGAGTCGTCTCTGCTGGCTTGTGCCAGCCGGATGGGCTTCTATCCCAATTGCCGATGGAATATATCGCCAAAGGAATCTAAAGCGGTTAATCGCGTTTTATTGCGGTTATCTAGAGAGGAATCAGCTATCACCACAAATGACATGGTTATATTGTCTAGTGATGGTGGCTATAGCGAAACATATGCCAACATGGTCTCCGGCTTCTATCTTAAGCTGTAAATTTTGTCTTGATCTCATTGACCATTGCTTTATTCTGCCGCACCAATCCGGTGTCCGCTCACGATTAGAAGAATATTCCACGGATGGTGACTCTTTGAGCTGTACCTGCCTGGGGAGAAGGCTTGGACCTTCCTTCCATAGGTGTCTGTTTTAACGTCAGTTTTGGAGTGATCCGTGAACAAATCCATGACCGCAGCCGATCTGGTCGGCCTGGGCTTCATGACCTTTGCCTTCTTTCTCGGGGCAGGCAACATCATTTTCCCCCCCATGGCCGGCTTCATGGCCGGTGAGCACCTGACCCCAGCCATGCTGGGCTTTCTGGTGACCGCCGTGGGCCTGCCCCTGGCCACCATCATCGCCGTGGCCAAGGCCGGCGGCGGCCTGCTGACCATGACCCGTCACCTGCCGGCGGGCATGGGCGTGGCCATGGCGGTGGCGGTCTACATCATCATAGGTCCGGCGTTTGCCACTCCCCGCACGGGTCTCGTGGCCTACGAGATGGGCATCAAGCCCTTCCTGGGGGGATCCGCCAGCCAGACCAGCCTGACCCTGTTCAGCCTGGGCTACTTTGGCCTGGCCACCTACCTCTCCCTGAAGCCCGGCCGTCTGCTGGATGCCATCGGCAAGCTGATCACCCCGCTGCTGGTGGTCCTGCTGGCCGTGCTGGCCATCGCCATCCTGGTGGCGCCCCAGGGCAGCGTGCCCCTGGCCGCCGGCGAGTACGTCAGCCATCCCGGCGTCAAAGGCCTGATGGAAGGCTACAACACCATGGATACCTTCGGTGCCCTGATGTTCGGCATGCTGATCATCGACGTGTTGAAGGAGAAGGGCATCACCGACAGCAAGCTGCAGACCCGTTACCTGGTGCGGGCCGGCGTGATCGCCGCCACCGGCCTGGCCCTGGTGTACATGGCGCTGTTCAAGCTGGGCGGCACCGCCGGTGGCCTGCTGGAATCCCCGGAGAACGGCGGCGTCATCGTCTCCACCTATGTGCAGGCCCTGTTTGGCAGCACGGGTCAGCTGATCCTGGCGGCCATCGTCTCCCTGGCCTGTCTGACCACCGCCGTGGGTCTCATCTCCGCCTGTGCCGACTTCTTCAGCAAGCTGTGGCCGCGCTGCTCCTATCGCAGCCTGGCGCTGGTGATGGGGGCTCTGTGTGCCCTGGTGGCCAACGTGGGTCTGGCTACCCTGATCAGACTCTCCATTCCCGTACTGGTCGGTATCTATCCGGTGGCGGTGGCCCTGGTGCTGGCGACCCTGCTGCACGGGTTCTTCGCCCATCCGCGCCACAGCCTGCGCCTCATCATCGCCGTCGCCCTGCTGTTCGGCGCCCTGGATGGCCTGAAGGCCGCCGGTCTGGATCTGTCGGCCTTCGACTTCCTGCCGCTGTTCGATCTGGGGCTGGCCTGGTTGCTGCCCACCAGCCTGGTGACCCTGCTGTGCCTGGCGCTGCCCCGTCGCGCCGAGGTGAGCAACGCGGCCTAAGCTCCGCGCCTCGCCATAAAAAAGCCCTGCCAGTCGGCAGGGCTTTTTGTTTGCTGATGGATCAGAAGTTGTACAGCACCCCGGCGGAGAGCTGGCTCAACTCGCTGTCGAAGAAGTGCACGTCCGCGTCGGATTTGCCGTAGGTGGCGGTGAGGGTACCGTTGAGCTTGTCGATGCCCGCCAGGCGGTGCCAGAGGAAGTTGACGTTCAGACCATACTCGTCGGCATCGGCCTTGCGGTTGAACACGGGGTTGGCCTCGTCGTAGCGCAAGGTGCCGACAAACAAGTTGCTGATCAGGCTGTACTGGGGGGTCATCAGGCTGTAGGAGAGCTGACCGGTCAGCCGGTCATAGTCCATGGCGGCGCCGTCGGCATCTTTGCGGCTGTAGGTGAGGCTGGGGCGCAACATCCGGCCTTGGCCCAGTCGCCAGTTGTAGGCCAGATCCAGGGCCTGGCTGCTGCCGTTGCGATCCAGGCTGGCCCGTTGGGCGGGCGTCAGGCTGCTGATGCTGTCACCGCTACGCTCGTCATCCAACTGGATGTTGCGGAAGGTATAGCTGGCGTCGAAGGCCGATCCGGCGATGCCGTCCCAGCCCAGACGCACGCCGCGGGAGTTGCGATCCGTGGCGTGGCGCTTGTCGCCGGTGAGATAGGGATCCTGCCACTGCTCGGTGGGGATGCCGCTGAACACATAGGCGATGGAGCCGATGCCCTGGTCGCCGAACTCCCGCCGTATCCCCAGCTGTTGGCTGAAGTCCAGCCGCAGGGCATCCTGGATCAGGTTGCCCAGGTAGATCTGGGTGCGGGCGGCGGCGAAGGTGTAGCGCAGGTCGGCGTTGAGGTTGAGTCTGGTGCCGTCACTGCTGGCCATGTCACTCAGGCTGTTGATGCGGCGGCTGGCGCTCTTGTCGGGGCCTACCAGAATATTGGAGTCCACCTTGTTGTAGGCGGCCCCCATCAGCAGGAAGCCGCTGAAGCCGTCTTCCTTGGGGATACCCAGCACCTCGGCGTGGCCAATGGCCGGCAGCAGGGCCAGGGCGAGCAGGGCGCGAGACAGGGGAAATTGCATCATGGTTGAGTCCTTTCAATCGGGGTCGAATGAAGATGTTATCCTATGATGGTCCCCCCACGGCGTTACAGCAAGGCGGTTGCCTCATCCAGTACCTGAGGCAGCCAGGCATCCAGCCGCGCCTCGGTGAGGGCGTATTGATTGGTTTCATCCAAGGCCAGACCGACAAAGTAACGCCCCTCATCCACCAGGGCCTTGGAGGCCTCGAACTCATAGCCTTCGTTGGGCCAGTAGCCGACCAGCTGGCAGCCCTTGGCCAGCAGCTTGTCGTGCAGCAGGCCCATGGCATCCAGGAACCATTCCCCATAGCCCTGCTGATCCCCCAGGCCGAACAGGGCCACCACCTTGCCGCTCAGATCAACGGTGTCGATGGCATCCCAGCTGGCCAGCCAGTCCTCCTGGATTTCGCCAAAGTCCCAGGTGGAGATGCCCAGCAACAGCACCGGGTAGTCGGCCATCCGCTGGACGGGCGTGTCCTTGAGGTTGTGCAGGGTCACCAGATCCTTGCCCAGGCGGGCCTGGATCTTCTCTGCCACCATCTCGGTGTAACAGGTGCTGGAGCCGTAAAACAGACCTATCTGCATGGGATTTTCCTTCGAAAACGCGACGGCGCAGTGTAACAGAGCCGGGCGGGGAGGGGCAGCGGCAGCCGCCCGCCTGTGGTATACAGGGAGGCCAGTTTGGAGGTGATATGTCCCAGCCCTTGATCGATCAGTTTCTGGATGCCCTGTGGCTCGAGCGTGGCCTGTCGGCCAATACCCTGGCGTCTTATCGCACGGATCTGGAGAAGTTCGCTGCCTGGCTGGACGGCCAGGGCCACTCCCTGCTGACCCTGGACAGCCTGCAGCTGCAGGGGTATCTCGCCTGGCGGCTGGATCAGGGCTACCAGGCCAGCTCCACCGCCCGCCTGCTCTCGGCCCTGCGCCGCTTCTACCAGCACCTCATCCGCGAGCAGTTTCGCGAGGATGATCCCACCGCCCTGCTGATGGGTCCCAAGCTGCCCAAGCGGCTGCCCAAGGATCTCTCCGAGGCCCAGGTGGAGGCCCTGCTGGCCGAGCCCAACCCGGAAGATCCCTTGGAGCTGCGGGACAAGGCCATGCTGGAGCTGCTGTACGCCACCGGCCTGCGGGTCAGCGAGCTGGTGGGGTTGACCATGAGCAACCTGGGGCGGGGCCAGGGGTTGGTGCGGATCACCGGCAAGGGCAACAAGGAGCGGCTGGTGCCCCTGGGGCAGGAGGCGCTCTACTGGCTGGAGCACTACCTCCACGAAGGGCGCATCCTGCTGCTGGGGGCGGTGAGCTGCGACGTGGTGTTCCCCTCCAGCCGGGCCCAGCAGATGACCCGGCAGACCTTCTGGCACCGCATCAAGCTGTATGCCAGACGCGCCGGCATCGGCGTGGAACTCTCCCCCCACACCTTGCGCCACGCCTTCGCCACCCACCTGCTCAACCACGGCGCCGATCTGCGGGTGGTGCAGATGCTGCTGGGTCACGCCGACCTCTCCACCACCCAGATCTACACCCATGTGGCCAAGGAGCGCCTGAGCGCCCTGCACGCCCAACATCACCCCCGGGCCTGAATGAAAACCGGGGTTGGGGCCATCTGAGATACGTCGTTCGCCCCATGTTTAATTTGTGTAAAAAACAGACAAAAAATGTTTGCTTGCTGCGCAATCGCCTTGCTAGTATCGCCCTGCCTGCACAGGAACGGTGTGGGTCTCAGGCGAAGTGATCACTAACCTGCTTCGTCAGTGTCAGTCGCAACCCTGCGGCATTCAAGGAACAATCGACCGGCCATTGGCCGATCAATGCACCATCGAAGGCACTCTCGAAACGGCAAGCCCCGGGTAACCGGGTGCACGCAAAGTCACAGATCCGTTGCAAGGCGGATGGCTGGGCTACCGAAGGAGCTGCGATCCATCGACGTTTGGGCGCTTTCGAAACAGCCATGAGGGCACCCAAATGCACACCTTTGCCGCCACTGCAGCCGTCTGCCGTGTTTCCGCCTGCCTGCGCCCCTGGCGCGCCGCCCTGCTGACCGCCCTGGCCCTGCTGGGTCTGGCCGGTACCCCGGCCCAGGCCGCCAGCGACACCGCCGCCACCCTGAGCGCCAATCAAGGCAGCGGCATCGGCCAGCTGCGTCAGCAATCCCTGGCCCTGGCCCGCCTGGCGGAGGCCTATCAGGCGGCGGATGCCGATGCTCAGGCCGCGCTGTTGGCCCAGCTCCAGAGCCTGGCGGAATCCCGTGCCCAATTGCTGGCGCGCCTGAGTGAGCAGGCGCCGGCGGCGGTGCTGAGCAGCACCCTGCCGGCCTGGGCCCGCAATGCCCTGCCGACCGAGGTGGCCGCCCTGGTGGAGGAGTCCCAGACCCAGGAGGGTGAGCTGGAGGTGAGCTATGAGGACTATCCGGATGGCCACCATGTGCTGCGCCAGGTGCTCAAGACCCCGGCCGGCGAGCGGCTGACCCTGAAGTTTGCCGACCAGGCCCCCAGCGTGCCGGCCGGCAGCCAGGTGAAGGTGCAGGGCTGGCGCGTCGCCGACAAGCTGGTGCTGCAGGGGGCGGATCTGCAGACCCTGGCCTTGAATGGCACCGGCACCACAGGCGCCACGGTACAGGCCAACACCTTCGGTGAGCAGAAGACCCTGGTGATGCTGGTCAACTTCCAGGACGCCCCGGGCAACCAGCCCTGGACCCTGGATCAGGCCAACAGCCTGGTATTCGACACCGTCAACCAGTACTACCAGGATGACTCCTATCAGCAGACCTGGCTGTCCGGTGACGTGGTGGGCTGGTTTACCCTGGCGCTGGACAGCACCAGCTGTGATAGCACCGCCATCGCCCAGCAGGCCGATGCCGCCGCCACCCAGGCCGGCGTGGTGCTGGCCGACTACGCCCACAAGGTGTACCTCTTCCCCACCGTCAGCAGCTGTGGCTGGTCTGGGCTGGGCACCGTGGGGGGCAGCCCCTCCCGCAGCTGGATCAACGGCTCCTTTACCTTGCAGACCGTGGGCCACGAGCTGGGCCACAACCTGGGGCTGTACCACGCCCACTCCCTGGAGTGCGGCACCAGCGCCCTGGGCAGCAACTGCCAGAGCTCCGAATACGGCGATCGTAACGACATCATGGGCAACGTGGCCGCCGGTCACATGTCCGCCTTCCAGAAGCAGCAACTGGGCTGGCTGGATTACGGCAACTCCCCCAGCACCACCCTGGTCACCGCAGACGGCACCTACCTGCTGACCCCCTACGAGCTAGATGACGGCGGCAGCAAGGCCCTGATGATCCCCGCCGGCACCGATGCGGTGAGCGGTCAGCCCCAGTACTACTACCTGGAGTACCGTCAGGCCCTGGGGGCGGACAGCTTCCTGGCCGGTAACAGCAATGTGTTGAACGGCGTGGTGGTGCGCACCGCCGTGGCCGGCGACCTCAACAGCAGCTACCTGCTGGACATGACCCCGGCCAGCAACAGCATCGCCTACTACGACTGGCAGGATTATGCCCTGCCCAGCGGCCGCAGCTATGTGGACGAGACCCGCGGCGTCACCATCACCACCGACTGGACCGATGGCCAGCAGGCCAGCGTCACCGTCACCCTGGGCAGCGTCAGCTGCCAGGCCGCCCGGCCGACCCTGAGCCTGACCCCGGCCCAGGGCCCCTGGGTGGCGGCCGGAAGCCAGGTGAGCTATCAACTGACCCTGACCAACCAGGACAGCAGCGCCTGCGGCAGCAGCCAGTTCGACCTGCAGGCCCAGCTGCCCAGCGGCTGGGTGGCCAGCTTCGACAAGTCCAGCCTGACCATGGCCCCAGGCGACTCCGCCAGCGCCACCCTGACGGTCAGCTCCGCCAGCGGCGCCCAGGATGGCTACTACGACATCAGCCTGCAGGTGAGCGAGGGTGCCGAGACCCTGCACCAGCAAACCGGCCTGGTGACCTATGTGGTGAGCAATCCGGTGAACAGCGCCCCCCTGGCGGTCAACGACAGCCTGAGCGTGTCCAGTGGTGTCAGCGGCAGCCTGAATGTGCTGGCCAACGACAGCGATCCCGAAGGCCAGACCCTGACCCTGGTGGCGGTGAGCCAGCCGGCCCACGGCACCGTCAGCTTCAACGCCGACGGCACCCTGACCTACAAGTCCAGCAAGCGTTACAGCGGCAGTGACAGCCTCAGCTACCAGATCAGCGACGGTCAGCTGACCGCGGTGGCCACCGTCACCATTCAGGTAGGCACCAGTACCAGCGACGGCTCCACCAGCACCAGCACGGGTGGGGGCAAGGGCCGCAAGTAAGGGCCGTCTCGCTCGACCATAAAAAAAGGCTGTCGTTTCCGACAGCCTTTTGCTTGAGTGAAGGGATCACTCTTGACACTGTTCACCGCTACAGCACAAGGGACACTTGGCCTCAACCGGGAGAGCATCGGCGGAGATGTCGCTACCCAGTATGTCTTCGGCCGTCTTCACGGACAGGATGTCGCGGAAGTAGATCTCGGTGGCCACACTGGAGCTGGCACTGCCGTCGAAGATCAGGGCCTGGGTCGGCGTGTAGGTGGTGTTGAAGGTGGCGCAATCCCCGTTCTGACCGGAGGGCGCCAGGCTCAGCGGTGACAGGAAGACGTCGTGATCCGAGCCTTCACGGGTATCGGTCAACTGAACGTTGTAGATACGGGTGAGGCTGGTGTTACAGACGGAACCTGTTACATCCACCTGGGCGTAGACCTTGCTGCCGTCGGTAGCGATCTTGCTCTGGCAGTCCTTGTTGAGCACCAGGCTGGTTTCTACCGCGAACTTGGGACAGGTGGCCTGGGCCGGCTCGTCGGCATGGACCAAGGCACCCGTGTCATCGGCAGAGGTGTTGGCCACGGCCTCGATCTGGTCGGAGGCACCGTAACCGCCCTCGGACACCAGCATGGTCAAGGTGTTGTGATAGCAGGCGGTCTCATGAGCGCCCAGCATATCCAGCTTGCCGTTGGTGCTGTCGAGCAGGGTGGCGGGGTCACCGCAGTCATCCCAGACGAAGTCGCCATCCAGGGCCGCCGGCATGTCGGTCAGGGCTATGTTGTACAGGGTACCCAGCCCGGTATTGGTGACGGAGCCGCTGATGTCGTAGGTGACGGTGTCGTTGCTGGCCGTGCTGTCGCCCTGATCGTCGAAGCTACCACCGGTACAGGCCTTGTCCACCGTGAAGCCGCAGACGTTGAAGCTGCTGCCGGCAAAGTCTTTCAGGGTTGCCGTGATGGAGGTGGAGCTACGGCTTTCTGCCAGGAAGGAGGTGAAGCAGGTACTCTCATCCGGCAGCAGGGCCGTCACGTCGATCCCCCCCTCGAAGAAGGCACCGGACGGGAAGGTGGCGCTGGGTCCCACGTCCTTGTTCACATAGCTCCAGGGGGCGGCGACCGGATCGGCATTGGTGATACCGCAGTAGCTCTTGCCGGCCGGTATGTAGCCGCCGGTACAGAGCACGGCTTGCGCGGCCCCCTTCAGCAGCAGGCCGCCGCCCATCCATTCATAGACCTCAATGGTGGGGACGGTACCGCCGTTGGAGAAGTTCACCAGCACCAGTATGTCACCGTTCATGTGCTGGCCGTTGAAGGTACCGCTGTTGCCACTGCCCAGGGGCTTGACCTGATCCTTGAGGAACCAGAAGCCCAGTTGGGCATCGCCACTGGTGTCGAAGCGATCCATCCCGAAGATCAGGATGAAGTGCTGGTTGTCATCCAGGTAGGCGGCCGCATAAGCATGGGAAAGATCATCCTTGTCCGGCGGAGAGCCGGTGCGCCATTTCCAGTTGGGAATGTCTTGCTGGTCCTTGGAACCCCCACCGGTGAATTGCGCCTGTATGGGTTCCGGATCGTCGATGATGAGCCCGGTCTTGGCCAGGGCACTGTCGCCACCTAGCACATTCACCTTATCCCAGTCATCGCCTGGATAGCCCGACCCGTCGGCCGTGACGGCATTGCCGTCCAGCTGGAAGGGCACCGCCGCCAGGGCCGGTCCGCCAGCTAGTAGGCCGGCGGCCAGGCAGAGGCTCGTCAGCCAGGGTCTAAATCGCGGGTAATGTCTCATATGGCACTCCTGTTGCACAATCAAGCTTGTTGTTAGGAGGCTCCCTCGCGCCGGGCGTGGGGGAGACGGTTTGCGCCGAGATAGAGTCAATTCCCGCGCCATCTTTTCAAGGCATTGAAAAATAAAAACAAACTAAGAAGGTTTGGCTGCCGAGCGGCCAGGTTTGTCTTATTCCTGCAACAGTCGGCTGAGGGGGTTTATATTAAGATATTGATTTTAAAGTGCTTTATATAAAATGCCTCCCGTATTGACCTTGCAACAGCGGGGCTGTTTCAGCTGGGACCTAGGGAGTCGAGCTTGGCTCTTCCTCTGAACTGATGCATCTAATTGATTGATATAAAACTAAAAAAATTCAGAGCCCTGATTAAGTGTCACTTGCGGCTGATCGACATTTTGTCTCATTTCAGTTTGGCCAAGGGCGGCCCTGGGTTCGATACTTAAGGGGCAGTCAACAGCAACGCCGTAACGGCGGGGTGAAGGGGATGGTGACGCGCAAGCTCATCTGTCTGCGAACCGCCAAGGTCTGGCAGCACCAGGCCGGTGACCAGCCAACCGATTGGGTACCCTACCCGGCAGACAGCGCCGCCGAGGCATTGGCCCTGTGCGAGCGGGAGCACCCGCTGGTGGGATTGGTGCTGCTGGATATGGCACCGAACTCGGCGGTCTTTGCGGAGATCGAATCCCTGCTGCGGCGCACCGGCGGCGACATGGTCTGGGTGGGTCTGGTGACGGATCTGCCCACCGGCCCCGGTCCCTTCCAGGATCTGTTGGTGAACTACCTGTTCGATTTTCATACCCTGCCGGTGGACAGCCACCGCCTGCTGACCACCCTGGGCCATGCCCTGGGGATGGCGCGGCTGCGCCAGGCCGGGGGCGGGGCGGCCCGTTTGGCGGCGGTGGAGCAGGGCCACCTGCTGGGGGAGAGTCCCGCCATGCGCCAGGTGTTTGCCCAGCTGGCCAAGCTGGCGACGGTGGACTCCTCCGTCATGTTGCAGGGGGAGAGCGGCACCGGCAAGGAGCTGGCCGCGCGCCTCATTCATCAAAGGTCCCTGCGGGCCAAGGGGCCCTTCGTGGCGGTCAACTGCGGGGCCATCCCCGCCAGCCTGATCCAGTCCGAGCTGTTTGGCCATGAGAAGGGCGCCTTCACCGGCGCCTGCCGGCGGCAGATCGGCCAGATCGAGGCGGCCGATGGTGGCACCCTGTTTCTGGATGAGATCGGCGATCTGCCCCTGGATCTGCAGGCCAACCTGCTGCGCTTCTTGCAGGAGCGCAGCATAGTGCGGGTGGGGGGCACGGACACCATAGCGGTGGACGTGCGGGTGATCACCGCCACCCACAGGGATCTGCAGCAGGAGGTGACCCTGGGGCACTTCCGCCAGGATCTCTTCTTTCGCCTCTGTGTGCTGGATCTGACCCTGCCGCCCCTGCGTCAGCGGCGGCAGGACGTGGCGCTGCTGGCCCAGCACTATCTTGTCAGCCTGGCACCCCGCCTCAATCCCAGGGTGCAGGGCTTCAGCGACCGGGCGATGCAGCAGATGCAGGCCTATCCCTGGCCCGGCAATGTCCGTGAGCTGGTCAACCGGGTGGAACGGGCCCTGGTACTGAGCGAGGGGCGCCTGATCGGCCCGCAGGATCTGGGTCTGACGGCACCGCCAGGCGACCTCAGGCTGCCGACCCTGGCCGAGGCCCGGGCGCGGGCCGAGCGGCAGGCCATGCAGGCGGCCTTGGACGGCAGCGGCAACCGGGTGGAGTTGGCGGCCAAGCGACTGGGGATCTCCCGCGGCACCTTCTATCGCATGCTGGACAAGTACAAGGACGACGACTGATCTCGCCTGTCTCCTATTCCGGCGGGGCAAGGGTTACAAGGGCGCCCCCTGGGCCTCCTCCGCCAGCTGAGACAAGAACAGCGTCAGCAGCGCCAGGCGCGGCGCCGCCTCAGCCTGGGCCTGGGGCAGGATCAGCTGTTCGGGCAGGGCCTGGGCTCGGGTCAGCACCGGCAGCAGATCGGCAAAGGTGGCGTAGCGGGTGTCCCGGCCCACCTTGGCGATGGCGCGCAGCAGGCCCACGGCCCCCAGCTGCTCCAGCAGATCCGCATCATGCAGCAGCACGGCGGCGGGCGCCTCGGGCCGCGAGGCTGGCATATGCTGGGCGATGGCCTCCAGCACGGCGGGGATCTTGGTCGCCGGAAAGCCCCAGCCGGCCAGCAGCCCCGGCACCTTATCCAGGGCGTAGGCCAGGTTGTCCCAGCGGGCCAGCTGGGCCGGATCCTCGGGCCTGTGGCCGATAAACACCCCCAGATCGTGCAGCCAGCAGGCGGCGTAAAGCACCTCATCGTCATGGTCCAGGCCGGTGCCCAGACGGCAGGCCAGGGCATATAGGCGGGGCTGGTGGCTGTACTTGTCCACCGGGCGGGCTTGTTCGCGGATATAGTCGGCGATGGCTTGGCGCCAGTCTGGGATCATGGGGGCTCCTTGGTCGGAACAGCTAAAAGAGAAAACCCCATGATTGCCGCCCTGGCGCGCCAAGGCAAGGTTGCACCCGGTCGGGCTTCGGGCTAAGGTCTGGCGCCTGCTCCGTTGCCAGTGTGATGCCATGACCCAGTTGATCCGCCGCCGCCCCCTTGTGGATGATTCCGCCCTGCCGGCCGAACTGCCGCCGCGCCTGCGGCAGATCTACGCCAGCCGTGGCGTGACGGCGCCTGCCGAACTCAATCGCCAGACCAGCGGCCTGCTGCCCCCCGCCGGCCTCAAGGGCCTCAGTGCGGCCCTGTCCCTGCTGGAGACGGCGCTGCGTCAGCAGCAGCGCATCCTCATCGTCGGCGACTTCGATGCCGACGGCGCCACCAGCACGGCCCTGATGGTGCTGGCCCTGCGGGCCTTCGGCGCCCACCAGGTGGCCTTTTTGGTGCCCAACCGCTTCGAATACGGCTATGGCCTGTCGCCGGAGATCGTCACCCTGGCGGTGCAGCGCCAGGCCCAGCTGCTCATCACGGTGGACAACGGCATCTCCAGCCTGGCCGGCGTGGCGGCGGCCAAGGCGGCGGGCATGGCGGTGCTGGTGACCGACCACCACCTGCCCGGCCCCGAATTGCCGGCGGCCGACGCCATCATCAACCCCAATCAGGCGGACTGCGGCTTCGGCTCGGGGGCTCTGGCCGGGGTGGGGGTGGCCTTCTACCTGATGGCGGCCCTGCGCAGCCACCTGGATAAGTTGGGCTGGTTTGCCGACAAGCCGGCGGTGAATGTGGCCCAGTGGCTGGATCTGGTGGCGCTGGGCACGGTGGCGGACGTGGTGCCGCTGGATGCCAACAACCGCATCTTGGTGCACCAGGGGCTGCAGCGCATCCGTGCCGGCCAGTGTCGTCCCGGGCTGCGGGCCCTGTGCGAGGTGGCGGGGCGGACCCTGAGCCAGCTCACCGCCAGCGATCTGGGCTTCTTCCTCGGCCCGCGGCTCAACGCCGTGGGGCGGCTCGATGACATGAGTCTGGGCATCGACTGCCTGCTGTGTGACGACATGAATCGCGCCCGTACCCTGGCCAGCGAGATGGACAGCCTGAACCAGGAGCGCAAGGAAATAGAGCAGAGCATGCAGCAGGAGGCCCTGGCGGGACTGCAGTCGCTGGATTTCGGCGCCGAGCCGCCGGCGGGACTGGTGCTCTACCGGCCCGACTGGCACCAGGGGGTGGTGGGGCTGGTGGCCTCGCGGATCAAGGAGCGCTTCCACAGACCGGTGATCGCCTTTGCCGAGGCCGGCGAGGGGGAACTCAAGGGGTCGGGGCGCTCGGTGCCCGGCCTGCACCTGCGGGATCTGCTGGAGCGGCTCGACACCCTGCAGCCGGGCCTCATCAGCAAGTTCGGTGGTCACGCCATGGCGGCGGGTTTGAGCCTGCCCAGTGCCCATCTACCGGCGTTCGAGCAGCAGTTTGTCACCCTGGCCGAGGAATGGCTGGCGCCTGAGCTGCGCACCGGCTACTGGCTCTCCGACGGCGAGCTGGCGCCGGACGAGCTGACCCTGAGCCTGGCCGAGGCGCTGCGGGACGGCGGTCCCTGGGGCCAGGCCTTCCCCGAGCCGGCCTTCGACGGCCGTTTCCGCCTGCTGGCCCAGCGGCTGGTGGGGGCCAAGCACCTGAAGATGCAGGTGCAGCCGGAGGCCGGCGGTCCCACCCTGGATGCCATCGCCTTCAATGTGGATCTGGCACGCTGGCCCGACGCCTCGGTGCAGTGGGTGGCGCTGGGTTACCGGCTGGATATCAACGAGTGGCGGGGCAATCGCAACGTGCAGCTGCTGGTGTCGGTGCTCAATCCCCTATAACGGGGGATCGATTGAAAAGAACAGGGCCCGCCAATGGCGGGCCCTGTGCATTTGGTCTGCGCTCACTCAACGGCATCACAGGATAAAGCGCGCCACCTTCTGGTTGAGGCTGTCGGCCTGCTGCTGCAGACGGTCGGATTCATTGCGGGCCTGTTGGGCGTCGTCGGTCAGCTGATCCCCCACCTCCTTGATGGCGGTGACGTTCATGGTGATCTCCTCGGTCACCTTGCTCTGCTCCTCGGCGGCGGTGGCGATCTGGCTGGACATGTCGGAGATGAGGCCGATGGCCTGGGTGATCTCCTCCAGGGCTGCGGTGGCCGCCTCGGCATCACTGACACTGCGCTCCGCCAGTTGGCGGCTCTTGTCCATGATGTCCACCGCTTGCCCGGTGGTCTTCTGCAGCGTCTCTATGGTGGTCTGGATTTCTGTGGTGGAGGTGGCGGTGCGCTTGGACAGCACCCGCACCTCGTCGGCTACCACGGCAAAGCCGCGACCGTGCTCGCCGGCCCGGGCCGCCTCGATGGCGGCGTTCAGCGCCAGCAGGTTGGTCTGTTCGGCGATGCTCTGGATGGTGGCCAGCACCCCGGAGATGTCATGGGCGTGGCGGCTCAGCTCGCCGATGACCTCGGTGGCTTCCCCCACGCCGTTGGCCAGCTGGGTGATGGAGCCTCGGGTCTGGTTCACCAGGTTGCGGCCCTGGTCGCTGCTGGTGGCGGACTGCTGGGCGGCGGTGGCGGTGTTCTCGGCGTTATGGGCGATCTCGGCGGTTGCGGAGGCCATCTCGGTGACGGCGGTGGCCACCATGGCGATCTCCTGCTGCTGGCGGCCCAGCTCGTTGACGGTGCCGTGGCTGCGCTGCAGGCCATCGCTGGCGGCCTGTCCCAGCAGACCGGCCTCGTTACGGATGTGGCCGATGAGCTCGTGCTGGCTGCCGACGAAGCGGTTGAAGTTTTCCGCCAGCTGGCCCACCTCGTCCCGACTGTCCAGGCGAATGCGCTGGGTCAGATCGCCGTTACCGTCGGCGATGCGCGCCAGGGCGCCGGAGACCACCCCCAGGGGGCGCAGCACCAGGTTCAGCAGGCCGTTGATGACCAGCAGGCTGATGAGCAGCACCAAGAGGGCCACGCCGACCTGCTTCAGCAGATAACCGGAGAGGGGGGAGAGGGTCTGGTCTTTATCCAGCAGGAACACCAGTTCCCAGTCGGTCTGGGGTACGGCGATGGCCCAGGCCAGCCGGTCCTTGTTCTGCCAGCTCAGGGTGCTGAACTCCTTGGCCTGCTGCATGCGATCCAGCTGGCTGCGATCCAGGCTGGGGATCAGATCCGCCAGGGGCTTGAGCACCTGGTTGAAGTCGCTGTAGGCGACGATGTTGCCGGCCTGGTCCGCCAGGATGGCGACGCCGTTCTCCGGCAGCTTCATGGCGTTGACGGTATTGAGCACGGTATCCAGGGTCAGATCCGCCCCTACCACACCGCCGTTGATCTTACGGGCCAGGGTGATGACCAGCTTTTTGGTGTTGTGATCCACATAGGGCGGGGTTACTACGGTACCGGCCTCCCGCTCGGCCTGCTGATACCAGGGGCGGGTGCGGGGGTCGTAATCGCTGTAGTCGGAGGCCGGGTTCTCATCCTTCATGCCGCCCAGGGTGTCTCCCACGTAGGCGGTGAGGAAGTCACCGGCATTTTTCAGCAGGCTCAGCTCACGGGTGGAGTCTAGATTGGTCTGCTGGGCCAGGGCATCCACCGCCTGGCGCTTGATGGTCAGCCAGCTGGAGATGGAGCGGGCCCCTTCGTTGCCCAGGCTCTGCAGCAGGGCGAAGTTGTCGTCGAGCAGTTGCTGGCGGCTGTCCCGGTAGGCGAGTCCGGAGAGCAGCAGGATGGCGCAGGCCAGCGCCAGGCTCACCGTCAGCAGGATTTTTTGCTTCAGTGTCATGGAGTTCATTCAGGGTCCTTCGTTCCTGGGCCGGGGTGTTGGGGAAGTTGCCGTGAGGCACACGCCGGACCTGATGGGTATTGTATTGGGAAGAGACGCGGTGGCCCCACGTCTTGGTGGTGAATAATAAGGCAATTCAGTCTGTATAGTTGGTTTTTTTACTCTGGTGCCTCGGTATCCGTCGGCGGGGTTGGTGGGCAAAAAAGGCCGGCTTTGGCTGTCTATTCCCCAGCCGATTGGGTAAAATACTGCCCTTTTCATGGCCGGCCCGCGTCAGGGGCGGTCGATTGTTTCGGTCATCCCGGGGATGACCCGCTAAACCCAAGTGAGAGCCTCCTTCATGTTTGAAGTGAATCCCGTACTGAATACTCTCAAGGAGCTGTCTGAGCGGACAGAACTCCTGAGGGGGTATCTTTGACTACGACGCCAAGAAAGAGCGTCTGGAAGAAGTAAGCGCCGAGCTGGAGCAGCCGGATGTGTGGAACGAGCCGGAACGGGCCCAGGCCCTGGGTAAGGAACGCTCCGCCCTCGAAGGCGTGGTCAAGACCATCGACGATCTGACCCAGGGGGCCGACGACGTGGCCATGCTGGTGGACTTGGCGGTGGAAGGCGACGACGAGCAGACCTTCCACGAGGCCGAGGAGGAGCTGGCCGCGTTGGAGAAGAAGCTGGGCGAGCTGGAATTCCGTCGCATGTTCTCCGGTCCCCACGACGCTTCCGACTGCTACATGGATATCCAGGCTGGCTCCGGTGGCACCGAGGCCCAGGACTGGGCCAACATGCTGCTGCGCATGTACCTGCGCTGGGGGGAAGCCCACGGCTTCAAACCTGAGCTGATCGAGTGCTCCGAAGGGGAAGTGGCCGGCATCAAGTCCGCCACCATCAAGTTCACCGGTGAATACGCCTTCGGCTGGCTGCGCACCGAGATCGGCGTACACCGCCTGGTGCGCAAGTCACCCTTCGATTCCGGTGGCCGTCGCCATACCTCCTTCAGCTCCGCCTTCGTCTATCCGGAAATTGATGAGGACATCGAGATCGAGATCAATCCGGCGGATCTGCGCATCGACGTCTACCGAGCCTCCGGCGCCGGTGGTCAGCACGTCAACCGGACCGAGTCCGCGGTGCGGATCACCCACATCCCCACCAATACCGTGACCCAGTGTCAGAACGACCGCTCCCAGCACAAGAACAAGGACCAGGCCATGAAGCAGCTGCGGGCCAAGTTGTATGAGCTGGAGATCATGAAGCAGAACGCCGAAAAGCAGGCGCTGGAAGAGACCAAGTCCGACATAGGTTGGGGCAGCCAGATCCGCTCCTACGTGCTGGACGATGCCCGCATCAAAGATCTGCGTACCGGCGTCGAGACCCGCAACACCCAGGCGGTGCTGGACGGCGATCTGGACAAGTTTATTGAAGCCAGCCTGAAGTCCGGGCTGTAAGCAAAGCAGGAATCATCATGTCAGAACAGAATCAAACCCCGGAACAGGACGTTCAGGAACTGAACAACGAGATGGCCCAGCGCCGCACCAAGCTGGCGGCACTGCGGGAACAGGGCAATGCCTTCCCCAACGACTTCCGTCGTGACCACATCTCCAGCGACATCCATGCCGCTTACGGCGACAAGAGCAACGAAGAGCTCGAGACCCTGGCGGTCAAGGTGAAGATCGCCGGCCGTATCATGACCCGCCGCATCATGGGTAAGGCCTCCTTCGCCACCCTGCAGGACATGGGCGGCAAGATCCAGGTCTACGTGACCCGTGACGATCTGGTCGAAGGCTTCTACAACGAGCAGTTCAAGAAGTGGGATCTGGGGGATATCGTCGGGGTGGAAGGCACAGTGTTCCGCACCAACGCCGGTGAGCTGTCCGTGCATGTCTCCGACATCCGCCTGCTGACCAAGGCCCTGCGCCCGCTGCCCGAGAAGCACAAGGGTCTGACCGACCAGGAAGCCCGCTGCCGGCAGCGTTACCTGGACCTCATCGCCAACGAAGAGTCCCGCAAGACCTTCCAGATCCGCAACAAGGTGGTGAACGGCATCCGCAACTTCCTGAACGCCAAGCAGTTCATGGAAGTGGAAACCCCCATGATGCAGGTGATCCCCGGCGGTGCCTCCGCCCGGCCCTTCATCACCCACCACAACGCGCTGGACATCGACATGTACCTGCGTATCGCCCCCGAGCTGTACCTCAAGCGTCTGGTGGTGGGCGGCTTCGAGCGGGTGTACGAGATCAACCGTAACTTCCGCAACGAAGGCATCTCGGTGCGTCACAACCCCGAGTTCACCATGCTCGAATTCTACATGGCCTACGCCGACTACCGGGATCTGATGGACTTGACCGAGGAGATGCTGCGCACCCTGGCCCAGGACATCCACGGCACCACCCGGATCCGCTACGCCAAGGAAGGGGAAGAGGGCTTCGAGATTGACTTCGGCCAGCCGTTCGCCCGTCTGACCATGATCGAAGCCATCCTCAAGTACGCCCCGGGCGTGCAGGCTGAGGAGCTGACCACGCTGGAAGGCGCCACCGCCGTGGCCAAGCGGCTGCACATCGACCTGATGAAGAGCTGGGAGCTGGGCCACATCATCACCGCCATCTTCGAAGAGACCGCCGAAGCGCAGCTGATGCAGCCCACCTTCATCACCGAGTACCCGGCGGCCGTTTCTCCGCTGGCGCGTCGCAATGATGACAACCCGGAGATCACCGACCGCTTCGAGTTCTTCATCGGTGGTCGCGAGCTGGCCAACGGCTTCTCCGAGCTGAACGACGCCGAGGATCAGGCCGAGCGCTTCCAGGCCCAGGTGCAACAAAAAGAAGCCGGTGACGACGAGGCCATGTTCTATGACGCCGACTTCGTCACCGCCCTGGAGCACGGTCTGCCGCCCACCGCCGGCCAAGGCATCGGCATCGACCGCCTGGTGATGCTGTTCACCAACAGCCACACCATCCGCGACGTCATCCTGTTCCCGGCCCTGCGTCCGCAGAAGTAAGGCCTAGCATCTAGCAAAAAGCCCCGGCCCTGTGCCGGGGCTTTTTATTACCCGGCTGCCGGCCAGTGACAACTATACTGGTAATTTACAGGCACCTTTACTCTGCGGACCGAGGCGGCCTGCGGGATGCCGGGCCCAGCACCCGGCCTGCTGTGATTCCGTGTTAATCGGGAGGCGCAGACATGCAACATACATTGGGCTTGCGCAACGTGGAGGTCGTCGCCCTGGCGGTGACGGATCTGGCCCGCGCGCAACAGTTTTACGGCGAGGTTCTGGGGCTGCCGGTGGCCGAGGAGGCGGGGCTGGTCCTGGGCTATCGCCTGGGGGGCAGCATACTGATGCTGAAGGACGACGGCGAGGTGGCGCCCACCGAGCAGCCTAACCCCAGGGTCACCCTGGCGGTGGACGCCGCGCTAGAGACCCAGGCCGCCCTGGAGGCATTGGGTGTTCGGGTGGTGGATCCGGTGGCCCTGTACGACGAGGCCTTCTTGGTGGGCAGCTTTCTCGACAGCGAGGGCAACAAGCTGTGGTTTTGCTCGCCGAAAGGCGGCTAACCGCGACCATAAGGAAAAAGCCCCGCTCATTTGAGCGGGGCTTTTTATTTAGCCTGCGGTGTGGCGGGCTATCTTGGGTTGAGCGGTTCGGCCCAGGCGGCGGTGGATCAACACCTCGCCCAGCAGCAGGGTCAGCCCCAGGCCCAGCAGCAGCGGGCTGCTCTCCTGCCAGTCGATGATCCCCTCGGCCAGCTGCGGGAAGATGAACAGCAGCAGGGCGCCGAGGATGAACAGCAGGCTGCAGCCGGTCAGCAGCCAGGCCAGCGGCCGGCTGGCGGGCAGCGGGAAGGGCCGTGGGTGACGGGCGTCCTTGAGGCGCAGGCGCAAGAAGGCGGCGAACATCAGCAGGTAGGGCAGCAGGAAGACGGTGCTGGAGAAGGCGAACACGGTCCAGAACAGTTCGTCGTTATCCTGGGCCAGCAGGCCGTAGCAGAGGATCACCAGGGTGGAGACTAGGCCGGTGAGGCAGTTGGCGCCCACCGGGGTGCCCAGGCGACGGTGACGGTAGCCCAGCAGGGCCGGTAGCTCGCCCGCCTGGGCGGATTCGGCGGCGGCACGGCTGGAGCCCATGGTCCAGCTCACCATGTTGCTGATCAGGGTCAGCAGACCGAGGATACCCAGCCCCATCACCCAGAACTGGCCGTAGGGCAGGTCGGCAAACAGTACCTTGAGGGCGTCGGTGAGACCGGCCACCAGACCCACTTGATCCACCGGCAGGGCGGCCAGGATCCCCAGGGTGCCGAACACGTAGAGCAGGGCGATGGCCAGGCTGGCCAGCAGCATGGCCTTGGGCATGCTGCGCACCGGATCCTTGAGATCTCGGCCCAGGCAGGCCACCAGCTCCAGCCCCAGCAGGTTGTAGATGATGGCCGGCAGGAAGCCGACACCGCCTTCGAAGGAGGGTAGCATGCTCTGCCAGGTCAGCTCATTGGCCATGCCGTGTTCTTTGGCATAGATAAAGCCGGCCACCCCCAGCGCCAGGATCACCACCATCTTCAGCAGGGCGCCAATCTTGCTGATCCCTACCCCGATATCCACCGCCACATTGCAGAACCAGACGGTCAGCCAGGTGAGCAGGATACACAGCCCGACCTGAGCGGCCAGGCTCAGCTCCAGATCGAACAGCTCGGAGGCCATGCCGGCAAACAGGATATAGACGGCGGGCATCCACAGACCCACGTTGATCCAGTAGAGCCAGGAGGTGCGGGCGGCCATCTTGTCGCCAAAGGCGCGCTTGACCCAGTCATACAGGCCGCCATCCGCCGGGTAGGCGGTGCCCAGCTCGGTGGCGATCAGGGCATAGGGCACCACGAAGGCCACCAGGGTGATGGCCCACCAGCCGATGACGCTGGGGCCCAGGGCCGCGGCGGCGGTCAGGGTGTCGATGATGAGGACGGCACAGAGGATGAAGAGGATTTGGCCGCCCAGGCCTATGGTGTGACGGGAACTCGTCATTTAGGCCTCCTGACTCGGGTTGCGGGCGGCCAGCGGGCTGGAATACCTGGGATGGGTGGGGGTGCGTCCTGACATGGTGACTCCTGATTGATTGATCTCCTGAGCCTTCAGTAATACCCCGCCAAGCAGTATGATTTAAATGCAATGTTCTAATAAAACAATGACTGGATTTCATTTTGCTATCTATAGACTTGAATTTACTAAGGCTTTTATTGGTGCTGGCCGAGGAGCGCAGCGTCACCAAGGCGGCGGAGCGGCTGTTCATCAGCCAGTCGGCCTTCAGCCATGCCTTGAATCGCCTGCGGGAGCAGCTGGGGGACCCGCTGTTCGTGCGTACCAGCCAGGGGATGGAGGCCACGCCCCGCGCCCAGGAGCTGATCCCGGTGGTCCGGCGCAGCCTGGGGCAGCTGGAGCGGGGCCTGCAGGGGGGCGGTCAGTTTGAGCCGGCGACATCGGCTCGCACCTTCTACATAGGCGCGGTGGATTATTTCGAATTTCTCGCCTTGCCCAGGCTGGTGTCGCGCTTCAAGACGTTGGCGCCCAATGTCCGCTTGAGCGTGGATATCCTGGCGGAGAAGATCCAGGATACCGGGGTGGAGTCGGGGCAGCTGGACGTGTTTGTCGGCATCGAGGGGTTGCAGCATGTGCCCCACGCCTTCAACAAGCGCACCTGGCTCACCGACCGCTTCGTGGCCATCACGGCGCGGTCGCGCACGGATCTACCGGCGCGGCTCAGCCTCAGACAGTTTCTGGCGGAGCCCCAGGTGCACCTGCCGGCGGTGATCTCGGGGGCGGATCTCATCGAGCGCTGGCTCAGCGCCCAGCATCAGTCCCGCACCCTGGCCACCATAGTGCAGAGCTATGCGGTGGGGGGACGGGTGGTAGCCAGCTCCGGCTACCTGATGTGCGTGCCCTTGCGCATCGCCCAGGAGCTGGTGGAGATGCTGCCCCTGCGCATCGTCGAGTTACCGGCAGGGGCGCCTGAGCTGACCCTGACCATCCTCAGCCACTCCCTGTACGATCATCAGGCGGACATTCGCTGGCTGATGGACGAGATCAGCCGCTGCCACCTGAGCGAGTCTCAGGCGTGACGCACCCGGGTCGCCCGCAGGCGCGCCGTGGCGGTCTGCTCAACCGCTAGCGGCTGCCCCCGGCCGGCCTGCAGGCGGAAGCAGGCCAGCATCTCCTGCAGCCGGCTGGCCTGCTCCTGAATGGCGCCGGCGGTCTCAGACAGGGCCTCGGCGGCACTGGCGCTGTGTTGACTGAGCTGGCTGAGCTGGTTCATGGCGATGTTGATCTGCTCCACTCCGGTATTTTGTTCGGCACAGGATTGGGCAATCTCCTGCACCAGGGTGGAGGTGCGGTCTATGTCTGGCGCCATCTGTTCGAACAGGTGGCCGGCCTGCTCGGCCATGGTCACGCTCTGGCGCGCCACCTGGCCTATCTCCAATGCCGCCACCTGACTGCGCTCGGCCAACTTGCGCACCTCGGCAGAGACCACCGCAAAGCCCTTGCCGTGTTCGCCGGCGCGGGCCGCCTCGATGGCGGCATTGAGCGCCAGCAGATTGGTCTGGTAGGCGATGTCATCGATGATGCCGATCTTTCTGGCGATCTGCTTCATGGCGTCGACCGTCTGGCGCACCGCCTCGCCTCCCTGTTCGGCATGTTTGGCGACCTGGCTGGCCAGCTCGCCGGTCAGCCGGGCACCATCGGCATTCTGGCTGATGGAGGCCCCCATCTGCTCCATGGCCGCCGTGCTCTCCTCCACACTGGCGGCCTGGGTGCCGGCGCCGCGGCTCAGCTGGTCGGCGGTCTGGGTCAGGTTGCCGGAAGAGCCGGAGAGGGTACCGCAGGCCTCGCCAAAGCGGCCGAAGATGGCCAGCAGACGGGATTGGATCATGCGGATCCCCAACAGCAGCTGGCCCAGTTCATGCTGCGGCAGATCCGGCAGGTTGGCGGTGAGGTCGCCGTTGGCGATGCGGATCAGCTCCTGCTGGCAGAGGCGCAGGGGGGCAAAGATCTGGCGTTGCAGCAGCACCAGCAATGACAGCAGGGCCAACAGGTTGACGAGGTGCAGCAGGCGGCTGAGGGTCTGGCCGGCGCCCAGCGCCTCCGCCAGCCCAGGCCAGAGGGCAGCGGTCAGTAGCCAGGCGGCGCTGACGAGCGCGATCCCGCCTAGCCAGCGGCTCTTGGTGATCAGAGAGCCGCGGGGCCAGGCCGGGGGTTGGGGCAGGGCCTTCTCGGGGTGGGCGCGCAGCTGCTGGTAGAGGGCCTCGGCCTCGGCCACCTGCTGGCGGCTGGGTTTGCTGCGTACCGACTGGTAGCCCACGGTCTGGCCGTCCTGGACGATGGGCATCACGTAGGCATCCACCCAGTAGTGATCACCATTCTTGCAACGGTTCTTCACCCGGCCACGCCAGGTACGGCCCGACCTGATGGTTTGCCACAGATCGGCAAAGGCGGCGGCCGGCATGTCCGGGTGACGGACCAGGTTGTGGTGGCTGCCCAACAGTTCTTGCTCGCTGAAGCCACTGATGCGAACAAAATCCTGGTTGACGAAGGTGATGTCGCCCTGCATATCCGTCATGGAGACTAGACGGATCTCAGGGCCAAATTCCACCTCTTGCTGGGTGACGGGTTGATTGTTGCGCATCCTGGCTCTCCCTGGCGACATGGCTAAACAGGCATTCCCAAGTCATGATTCTGGGCTACCCGAGGGGGAACGGGCGCTGGCCTGTCAGATTTGCCAGCGGCAGTGGGGCGGCAAGCCGCTGCCGCGTAGGCGGCAGTATGGCCGGCGAACCGGGGCGTCAGCGCAACCTGAGTGGCAAACCTGGGGCTGGCGGGGGAGTAAGGCCCCCCGGGCCGGATCGCCCTCGCCAATACTTAACGTAACTTTGCATAAGTTAACCAAATGTCGCCTGAGGTTGGTGAAGACTTTGCAGGTAACTGGTGCAGTGACGTTGGGCTTGAGCTGAATTGAGTGGGATCGCTTGGGCCGCATATAACCCCGGATGCAAGGAGATGACCATGTCCATAAGTTCCGTATCCAGCAGCCTCTACAGCTCGCTGGCCCAGCTGTTCCAACCCAGTGACAGCAGTGAGTCCGTCTCGGACGAGACGCTGAAGATGCCACCGCCGCCGCCACCCAAGGATAAGGGCGGCATGATGAATGACCTGCAGAGTGCGCTCTCCGAGTTGGGTATCGGCAGTGATTCTGACTCAGATAGCGACGATCAGTTGCAATCCTTCATGAATACCCTGATGACCACGCTGCATGCCCAGGGTACGAGCGATGCCAGCACCAGCAGCGGCACCAATCCCATGAAGACGGATCTGCAGAGTCTGCTGACCAAGCTGAGCAGCGGTGACACCAGCAGCGACAGCAGCATCGGCCAGTTGCAGAGCCAGTTCTCCTCCCTGCTGGACAGCCTGGGCGCCTCCGACAGCGGTGTGAGCCTGACCCAGTTCCTGCAGTCCTTTGGTGACAAGCTTCCCGATGGTGCCCCGACCGGCAGTCTGGTTAACCTGACGGCCTGACGGCAATTGCTCGGCTTTACCTGTCCTTGAGGGGCCCTAGATGGGCCCCTCTGGCGTTTTTATCCGGTTATGTTAACGTGCTGCCGGCGCCCATCTGGGGCTGCCACCCCTCTCTTTTTGGCTCATGCGGAGTCCTTGATGTTGCAAACCCTGTATCGCCTCGTCGCGGCCCGCCTGGCCGCGCTGTTGCTGTGCCTGATGGTGTCCGGTTGTGTGGCCCCCCTGTTGGTGGGCGCCCAGAGCCAGTTGATGTGGGCCCTGCTCAAGCCCCTGGTGGGCCTGGATCCCAATCAGGTGAACCTGTTTGAAAATTCCCTGATCAAGGATCGGATGACGGCCCTGCTGGGGGATGAGAACTACGACACAGCGCTGCGCCTGCTGAAGACCGCGGACGAAATCCAGCAAGAAGGCCCGCTGTTCTTCGTGTTGTCCCGCTATTCACCACTCCCTGAGGTGGCGGAACAGGCCGGCTTTGTCTGGAACAGCGAGACCAACCAGATGGCGGTGACCCTGATCTCCGGCGGCGTGCCCAAGGTGTTTGCCGAGCAGGTGTTGAAGGACAATCTGCCGGTGACGCCTTCCTGGCCCGCGGCGCTGCAGCCCGTGATGGCGGCGGCCCAGGATCCCCAGGCGCAACTGCAGTCGGCGGCGGCTCAGGCCCTTGGCTCGGCGGTCAGCGGGGCCAGTGGTATGGTGCAGCAGCAGACCGATACCCTGGTGAGTGGCGCCGCCTCGACCCTGCAACAGCAGGCGAGCCAAGCGGCTGAGCAGGCCGTCAGCGGCGCCAACGGTATGGTACAGCAGCAGGTGCAGCAGGCCGTCGGGGTGGTCAGCGGGGCCACGGGGACGGGGCAGTAGGCCATTACGGCGCCGTGACGCAGCGGTTGCGGCCCTGGGCCTTGGCCTGGTAGAGGGCCTCATCCGCCCGAATCAGCAGCTGTTTGGGGCTGGTGTCGCCGGAACGGGCGGCCACCACCCCTATGCTGGTGGAGATCTGCAGGCTCAGGCCTTCCCGCCCCACCACGAAGGGGGGCATGGCGATGAGCTTGCGCAGCTGCTCGGCCTTGACGGTCGCCTCCTCCAGGCTGGTGTCGGTGAGCAGGATGGCAAACTCCTCCCCCCCGATGCGCCCCAGCTCGTCGATGCGTCTGAGCTGCGCCTTGAGACGGCGGCCAAACTCCACCAACACCAGATCCCCCACCGGATGGCCGTACTTGTCGTTCACCAGCTTGAAGTGATCTATGTCCAGCATCAGCAGGGCCAGAGGGTGGGGATGCCGGCGGAAGCGGGCAAATTCACGAGTGAACACCTGGAAGAAGGCGCGGCGGTTGTGCTGGCCGGTGAGGTGATCGGTGCGGGAGAGCCGGCGCAGCTGCAGTTCCGCCGATTTGCGGGCCCCCACTTCCTGGCGCAGGCGGATGTTGATCCGCACTATCCAGCCGATGATGGCCAGCAGGCTCAGGGCCACCAGCAAAAAGACCCCACCCATCAGCCAGACCCGGCCGTCGCTGACTGGGCGCTCCTGATAGAGGAAATCCTCCAGCCGTGACAGGGGCACCGGCTGGCCGTTGCCTTCTTCTATCTCGGCGATGCGGGCCCAGCGTCCTGGGTTGAGGTGGCCCAGGGCGACGAAGTCTGGCTGGATCAGCCTGATCAGGGTCTGGGCCTCGAATAAGAGGTGTTCCCGGCTCTTGTAGGGGGCATAGCGTTGCCGGATGAGATCCACCATCTCGTCCACATGCTCGATGGCGTAGTGCCAGCCCTTGAGGGTGGCCTCGCGGAAGGCCTTGACCCGTTCCGGGTGGTCCTGCAGCTCCTGGCGGGAGGTGAAGAGCACATCGCCGTAAAAGTCGATGCCGTAGCTGCGTGGTTCGATCAGCCGGTAGGGGATGCCCAGTTGCTGCAGCATGAAGGGCTCGTTGGTGACATAGGCATCGTATGCATCCACCCGGCCGGAGAGCAGATCCCGCAGATCATAGCTGGTGGGCAACAGGTTCAGCCGCTCCACCGCCACCCCCTCGGCACGAAACGGGGCCAGCAGTTCGTAACTCTCGTTCACCGGCAGCGCCGTCATCAACCGGCGGCGGCTGAGGTCGTGCAGGGTATGGATGCCGGAGCGCTCCAGCACCAGCCAGGCGACCGCCGAGTGTTGCAGTATGGCGGCCAGCACCACCACCGGCTTGCCTTCCAGGTAGACCTTCACCAGCCCGGAATTGCTGATGCCGTACTGGGCGTGCCCGTTGAGCACCTCCTCCACCGGCGAGACCGAGATGCCATCCTGACCATTGGGTTTGAGCCGCACATCCAGCCCGGCGGCGCGGTAATAACCCTGTTCCAAGGCGGCATAGTAGCCGGCAAACTGGAACTGATGGGTCCACTTAAGCTGCAGCACCACGGACTCCAGGGCCAGGGTTGGCAGACTCAGCAGCATCAGCAGTCCAGCCAGCCAGCGGCATGGCCGGCAGCGAGGCAGCGCCTGGCCGGCGCCTGGCTGTCTGGGGGGGCTGATAAGCATACGCCTCCTGGCCGTAAGTCGGGTGGACTCATGCCTAAGCATAGGAGGGATTTTACTCTTCTTGATGTGTGGCGCCTGGCAAAGGTGGTAGCCGCTTTCTAGCCTCAAGATATGGGTAGCGACAACATGAGGTGGACAATGACTTATCCTCGCATCCTGCTGGCCCTGAGTCTGGAACGGGATCCCCAGGGACTGTTGCAACGGGTAGTCAAGCTGGCCAATCGCTGGTCGGCCGTGGTGGACGTGGTGGCCGTGTTACCACTGGATGAGACCCTGGATCTGGCGGCGCAGGAGGCGCATCTGGCTGCCCTCAAGGCGGCGGAGTTTGCGGCGTTACAAAGGCACATGGCCAGCCTGTCCATTCATACCGGGCGCTGCGATCTCTTCTGCGGTCAGGTGGCCGAGGAGCTGATCCGCCGCTGCAATCAGAGGGAGACCAGCCTGTTGGTGCTGGGCCAACATGGCGGCGACGGCCACTTCTGGCATCCTCATCTGGCCAGCAAGATCGCCGCCCGCATCACCTGCGATCTGCTGGTGTTGGATCCGGAGCGAAGCTACTGGCCCCGGCAGCCCCTTTGGCTGTTGGCCCTGCCCCTGGATGAGACGGCCCCCATGCTGTTGGAGGGGGCGGCGACCCTGGCGCGGGAGATGGGGGCTAGGTTACAGCTGCTGCATGTGGTGGAGCCGGTCGAGGTGGCCCACAGCGGCTTGGAGCTGGAATATGCCCCCGAGGGCTGGCTGGCGGACTATCAGGAGCGGGCCGAGCGGCAGCTGGCGGCCTGGCATCTGGCCTATGGCGATGTGGTGCAGGGCTGGCAGGTGGTCACGGGCTCGGTGACCCACGAGCTCAGTCAGCTGGCGGAGGATCCGGACCTGGCCTTGCTCATCCTGGGGCGGGACGAGCGGTTGCTGAGCTTTCTGGTGGGCTCGCCCATGCATGGCCTGCTGACCCATGGGCGAGGGGATCTGCTGATCCTGTCGGTGCCGGAATCTTACTCGGCCAGCGAGTAGGGCAGGGGTTGTATCGCCAGCCGGCTTTGCTCATCGCCCTTCAGGCGCAGCCTGGTCTCGACGGCCAGATCCTGGGGCAGTACCGCGCTCAGCAGCCGATCGGCGCCTTGCTGCCAGACATCCAGCACCAGTCCGGCACGCTTCCAGTCACCACTCTCCAACGCCAGCTCCAGCACGTCCCCCGGCGCGACCGCTTGGCTCCCCTGGCCCTGCAGGATAAACAGGGCGCGGTTGTTGGAGCCCCGGTACTTGGCGCGGGCCACCGTCTCCTGGCCGGTATAACAGCCCTTGTGGAAGCTGATGCCACCCAAGGCCTGCAGGTTGATCATCTGGGGTATGTATTCCCCCTGATGGACGGCGCTCAGGTGCGGCAGGCCGGCGAGGATCTCTAAGCCCCACCAATCCGCCTCGGGGGCGCCGGGGAGATCAGCCTCCGTCGGTATCCCCGCCAGCAGCCAGCGATCCGTCCCCAGGCGGCAGGCCATGCCGTCAGCCAGCAGTCCTGTGTCTTCTAACCCCCAGTGCCGGGCCACCCAGGCGTCGCTGCCTGACCCCGCCAAGCCCCACAACGGCAGATCCGCCAGCGGCGCTATGGTCAGCTTGGAGAAGACGGCGTACTTCTTCAGTTCCGGCAGCTGGCGGGCCAGCAGATCCTGTTCCAGCAGCAGCAGTAGGCGTTCCGGTTGGCGCAACAGGCGGAAGCTGGCCCACAGCTTGCCTTTGGGATCGCAGTGACCGCCGAGAGTCTGGCTCCCCACCGGCAGGGCCGCGACGTCACAGGTGACCTGACCTTGCAGGTAGCTGAGGTGATCCGGCCCGCTCAGGGCGATGGCGCCGAGGCGAGCCAAGGGGAAACGATGGGGGCTGGCGGGTAGGCAGGGCAATGAGGACATGACGACTCCCGATAAGACTGTGATAGGCGCGATGCCGGGCGCATCGCAAATGCCTTATGGTAGAGGGCCGGGGAGCGTTTGTCAGCTATCCCTGGCCCCGTTACCATGGTGGCTGGTTGAGGAGAGAGTCCATGAGTGATGCTACTGAATTGGCCCGACTGCGTTGGGCCTGCCGGCGGGGTATGCTGGAGCTGGATACCCTGCTGACCCCCTTCCTTGAACAGGGCTACCCGGCGTTGTCGCCGGCGGCGCAAGGGGCGTTTGCCCGGTTGCTGGAATGCAGTGATCTGGAGCTGTTTCGCTGGCTGCTGGGCCGGGAGTCACCGGCGGATCCGGAACTGCAGTCGATCATTGGAGCCATCCTTGCCTACCACCAAGCATAAGATCGTCGTCGGACCCTCCCGTTGGCACCAAATCCTGCTGTTGGTGGGTCACCTGTTGCTGTGCTGGCCCATGTGGTCCCTGTTGCACGGCGCCTACTGGCTCTGGTTTGTGCTGGCCTTGGGGATCAGCCTGGCGGTCTCCCTCTACCAGGCCCATCATCGCCAGCTGTGGCTGGAGCTGTCCGGCCAGGAGCTGCACTACCAGGGGCAGTGGTACCGCTTGGGGCTGGGTTCCCGGGTCGGGCCAGGCTTCCTCTGGCTGGATCTGGAAGGGGAGCAGGTGATCCGCCTGTGGATCTTCGCCGACAGCCTGGCGCCTGCGGATTTTCGCCTGCTGGCCCGCCAGGTCAACCTGCGCTAAAAAAACGGCTCCGTGAAGGAGCCGTTTTTTTAGTAGTTGTCGGGGATCAGTATGCTGGGCTTGGGATCCGGCAAGGCATCCGGGTAGTCCAGGTTGTAGTGCAGACCGCGGGACTCCTTGCGTTGCATGGCGGAGCGAACGATGAGTTCGGCCACCTGCAGCAGGTTGCGCAGCTCCAGCAGGTTGTTGGAGACGCGGAAGTTGGCGTAGTAATCGTGCACCTCCTGCTTGAGCAGATCGATGCGTCGCTTGGCGCGCTCCAGCCGCTTGTTGGTGCGCACTATGCCCACATAGTCCCACATGAACAGCCGCAGCTCGTGCCAGTTGTGCTGGATCACCACCTCTTCATCCGAGTTGCCCACCTTGCTCTCATCCCAGCGCGGCAGGGCCGGCGGCGGTGCGCTCATGGGCAGGCGCGCCAGTATGTCCTGGGCGGCGGAGTGGGCGAACACCACGCACTCCAGCAATGAGTTGGAGGCCAGACGGTTGGCGCCGTGCAGTCCGGTGTAGGAGACCTCGCCGATGGCATAGAGGCCGGGCACGTCGCTCTGGCCGGTTTGATCGATCATCACGCCGCCACAGGTAAAGTGGGCCGCAGGCACCACGGGGATCGGCTGGCTGGTGATGTCGATGCCGATCTTCCGGCAGCGTTCATAGATGGTGGGGAAGTGTTTCTGGATGAAGTCGGCCGGCTTGTGGCTGATGTCCAGGTACATGCAGTCCACCCCCAGGCGCTTCATCTCGTAGTCGATGGCGCGGGCCACCACATCCCGCGGTGCCAGTTCGGCCCTGGGGTCGAAGTCCGGCATGAAGCGGCTGCCATCGGGCCGGCGCAGGTAGGCGCCTTCCCCCCGCAGGGCTTCGGTGAGCAGGAAGTTGCGGTCATCCGGATGGAACAGGGTGGTGGGATGGAACTGGTTGAATTCCATGTTGGCCACCCGGCAGCCGGCGCGCCAGGCCATGGCGATGCCGTCGCCGGAGCTGACATCCGGGTTGGAGGTATACTGATAGACCTTGGAGGCACCGCCGGTGGCCAGGGCGACGAAGCGGGCCTGCACCGTTTCCACCTGTTCGGCGTTGCGGTTCCAGACGTAGGCGCCCAGCACCCGGTTGCCCGGTATGCCCAGCTTGCGGGTGGTGATGAGATCCACCGCGTTGTAGCGCTCCATCAGCTGGATGTTGGAATGGGCGCGCACCTGATCCACCAGGGTGATTTCCACCGCCTTGCCGGAGGCATCGGCGGTGTGGAAGATGCGTCTGTGGCTGTGGCCGCCTTCCCGGGTCAGGTGGTAGGAAGGCTGGCCTTGTCCGCTGCTCGTCTCTTCCTGGTCAAAGGGCACCCCCTGGTTGATCAGCCACTGGATGCAATCTTTGGCATTGCGGGTGGTAAATTCCACCATGGGGCGGTCGCACAGACCGGCTCCGGCCGTGAGGGTGTCATTGACGTGGGATTCGACACTGTCCGTTTCGTCGAAAACGGCAGCGATGCCTCCTTGGGCATAGTAGGTGGCCCCTTCGCTCAAGGGTCCCTTGCTTAATACCATGACCCGAGCGTGATCTGCCAATCGCAGCGCCAGGGACAAACCGGCGGCACCACTGCCAATGATGAGGACGTCACAACTGTGTTCAACGTGCTGTTTCATAAGTATCATTGGCGTGGAGTGAGGAAGGCCCTATGTTAGCCCAAGAGCCGGGCAGGTGCAGCCGGGATCACGCTTTTTTGAATAATAATGAACTTTTATAAAGTCGCTCTGTCTGAAAGTTTGTGTCTCATCGGCCAATGACTTGGGATAAGCGAGTGGAGGTATCCTGCGCCGATGAGCGAGGAGATAGAGGCAAATATTGACCAGGCCCTGGTGGAGCGCGTGCAGCGCGGTGACAAGCAGGCGTTCAACCTGTTGGTCAGCAAATACCAGCATAAGGTGATCGGTCTGGTGTCCCGGTTTGTGAATAATCCCGGGGATGCCGCCGATGTGGCGCAGGAGGCCTTTATCAAGGCGTATCGCTCCCTGCCCACCTTTCGTGGCGAGAGTGCCTTCTATACCTGGCTGTATCGGATCGCCGTCAACACGGCCAAGAATTACCTGACGGCCCAGGGGCGCCGCCCGCCTGATGCGGATGTGGAAGCCTCGGAGGCCGAGTTTTACGAGGGGGCCGATGCCCTGCATGAGCAGGCCACCCCGGAAAACTTGATGTTGTCCGATGAGCTCAAACGCCACGTGCGTGCGGCCCTCGACAGCTTGCCCGATGATCTGCGCCAGGCGATAACCCTGCGGGAGATCGAGGGACTGAGTTACGAGGAGATCGCCGTCATCATGGATTGTCCGGTGGGCACGGTGCGCTCACGGATCTTCCGGGCGCGAGAGGTGATCGACAAGTGGATTCAACCTTTGTTGCAACGCTAGAAAGGGAGTAATCAGGCCATTATGTCCAGTAATGAACGGATTTCGGCATTGATGGATCACCAGCTGTCCGATGACACTTGGCTGGCCGATCTGCTCAAGGAGCCTACCCAGGCCCAGACCTGGTCCCGTTATCACCTGATCGGTGATGCCCTGCGTGACGAGTTGCCGGCCCAGGTGCCGCTGGATTTCACCGACAAGGTGATGGCGGCGTTGACGGCGGAGCCCACTGTGTTGGCGCCGCGCGCCAGCCGGCTGGCCTGGCGGCAGCTGCAACCCAAGGTGGTGGCCATGGGACGCCAATTGGGGCAGTATGCCATCGCCGCCTCGGTGGCGGCGGCGGTAATCGTCGGGGTGCAGCAATATCAACATGGCCAAAACCCGGCCGCGCCCTCACCCGTGCTGAACACAGTGCCGCTGGCCGGCCTGGCGGCGCCGGTGAGTGTCAGCTATGGCCCGCAGGCCGAGGCGTTGCGCAGCCATCAGGGCCAAGCTTCCCTGACCGAGGAGCAGGTGCAGCAATATCAGCAACGGGTTTCCGCCTACCTGCGGGATCACCAGTTGCAGCAGCGTCTGCATCAAACCAACGATTAACCCTGGCAGTAGAGAGACAACAACGTGCGGCAGCTTGCTTGGTTTTTTCTGGCTGCCCTGCTGATCAGTTTCAAGGCCTCAGCCGATGCACCTTCGGCTGAGGCCTTGTTGCAACAGATGCAGCGGGCCTATCACCACTACAATTTCGAGCTTTCCATGGTGAAGCTGCGTCAGGGGCTGCTGGAGCCCATGCGCTTCTCCCATGGCACAGTGGGCAATCAGGATATCGCCCACCTCATCCTGCTCAATGGCCGACCCAGCGAATACCTGCGCCGTGGCGACGAGTTCAGCTTCTTTGAAAGCGGCAATGACCCCTACACCCTCAAGTCCGCCCGCATGCCCGGGCTCTGGTCCGCCCTTCTGGAGATGGATCTGGATCGGGTGCTGCAAAGCTATGAGCCCGTGGTGGCGGGGCGCAACCGCATCGCCGGCCTGGCGACCCAGGTGGTGCGCCTGGTGCCCAAGGACAGCAGTAAGTACGGCTTCGTGCTCTGGCTGGAGCAACAGAGCGGCCTGCTGCTGCGCATGGACATGATCGATGACCAAGGGGATCTGGTGGAGCAGTTCATGGGGGTGGATCTGCGGATCTCCGAGCAGCCCAGTCCCTGGTTGCAGGAGTTGGCCAAGGCCAAGCTGCCGCCGGCCGTCGCCCTGGCCGAGGCTTACAGTGCCAAACCCAACCACAGCGGCTGGGAGTTTGGCTGGTTGCCCAAGGGGTTCAAGGTGGTTTCCGCCGATCGGCACAAGCTGGCCATGCTGGATCAGCCGGTGGACTATGTGCTGCTCAGCGATGGCCTGGTGGACGTCTCCGTCTATCTGGCCCAGACCCAGCCGGGGGAGGCCACGCCCAACCAGGTGCTGATGCAGGGCGCAACCAGCTTGCTCACCTTTACAAATCCGCATAATGTGGATGTTACCGTGGTGGGCGAGATCCCGGCCCCGACGGCCCGGCGCATCGCCGAGTCGTTGCATCCTGCCGCGGTGACGGTGCAAGGAGCGGCACATGATTGAATCGGTAGCTACCGTGGTGGCGGTGGGAGAGACCTGGGTGCAGGTGGAGTGCCGGCGCAAGAGCGCCTGTGGGCACTGCCATCAGCAGGCCAGCTGTGGCGTCGGCAGCCTGGCCAAGTCCATGCCCGGTCGTCCCCAGTTGCTGGAGGTGGCCCGGGTGGGGGAGGTGAGCGTGGGGCAGCAGGTGCGCATCGGCATCCCGGAGAAGAGCTTGCTCAAGAGTGCCCTGCTGGTCTATATGCTGCCGCTGTTTTGTCTGCTGGTCGGCGCCCTGGTGGGCAAGTGGCTGTCCGGTGTCTGGCAGATCGCCGAAGAGCTGCCGGAGATCCTCGGTGCCATGGTGGGGGGAGGCCTTGGCTTCCTGCTGGCCAAGCTGGGGGCCCGTCAGTTTAGCGAAGGGCTCTATCGCCCCGTCATGCTGGGCGCAGACATTCCCACCCAGCAGATTGACTAAGCCATAGCCGTTCCTTTTGTGATCCAGTAAACTCTCGCCTCTATTGTCAGGTGACCATCTTTATTGGCCGAAATTTATCCGATGAAACAAATTCGTAACTTCTCCATCATTGCCCACATTGACCACGGTAAGTCGACCCTGTCAGACCGTCTGATCCAGATCTGTGGCGGCCTCTCCGACCGGGAGATGCAGCAGCAGGTGCTGGATTCCATGGATCTGGAACGGGAGCGCGGCATCACCATCAAGGCACAGAGTGTGACCCTGAACTACCAGGCCAAGGATGGGCAGACCTACCAGCTCAACTTCATCGATACGCCCGGCCACGTGGACTTCTCCTACGAGGTTTCCCGTTCCCTGGCGGCCTGTGAAGGGGCGCTGCTGGTGGTGGACGCCGGTCAGGGGGTTGAGGCACAGACTCTGGCAAACTGCTACACCGCCATGGAGATGAACCTCGAGGTGGTGCCGGTACTCAACAAGATCGATCTGCCCCAGGCCGAGCCGGAGCGGGTGGCCGAAGAGATCGAGGACATCGTCGGCATCGACGCCATCGACGCGGTGCGCTGCTCCGCCAAGACCGGCCTGGGCGTGGATGAGGTGCTGGAGACCATCGTCGCCAAGATCCCGTCCCCCGAAGGGGATCCGGCGGCACCGCTGCAGGCCCTGATCATCGACTCCTGGTTCGACGATTACCTGGGGGTGGTCTCCCTGGTGCGGATCAAGCACGGTTCGCTGAAGAAGAACGACAAGATCAAGGTGATGAGCACCGGCCAGGTGTGGGGCGTGGATCGCCTGGGCATCTTCACCCCCAAGCAGAAGGATACCGATGGCCTCTCCTGTGGCGAGGTGGGTTGGGTGGTGTGCGGTATCAAGGACATCCACGGCGCGCCTGTGGGGGATACCCTGACCCTGGCCAAGCACGGCGCCGACAAGCCGCTGCCGGGCTTCAAGAAGGTCAAGCCCCAGGTCTATGCCGGCCTGTTCCCCATCTCCTCCGACGATTACGAGGCCTTCCGCGACGCGCTGGAGAAACTCTCCTTGAACGACGCCTCTTTGTTCTACGAACCGGAGAATTCCACCGCCCTGGGCTTTGGCTTCCGCTGTGGCTTCCTGGGCATGCTGCACATGGAGATCATCCAGGAGCGGCTGGAGCGGGAGTACGATCTGGATCTCATCACCACGGCGCCGACTGTGGTGTACGAGGTGGCGCAGACCGACGACTCCGTGATCCACATCGACAGCCCGTCGGCCCTGCCGGCGGTCAACAACATCACCGAAATCCGGGAGCCCATCGCCGAGTGCCACATCCTGGTGCCGAGCGAGTACCTGGGCAACGTCATCACCCTGTGTATCGAGAAGCGGGGCGTGCAGACCAACATGGTCTACCACGGCAACCAGGTGGCGCTGACCTACGAAATCCCCATGGCCGAGGTGGTGCTGGACTTCTTCGATCGCCTGAAGTCCACCAGCCGCGGCTATGCCTCGCTGGATTACGCCTTCAAGCGCTTCGAACCGGCGGACATGGTGCGGCTGGATATCATGATCAATGGCGAGCGGGTGGACGCCCTGGCCATCATCACCCACAAGGACAACGCCCAGTCCCGCGGTCGCCTGCTGGTGGAGAAGATGCGCGAGCTGATCCCGCGCCAGATGTTCGACATCGCCATCCAGGCGGCCATCGGCAACCACGTCATCGCCCGCAGTACCGTCAAGGCGATGCGCAAGGACGTGCTGGCCAAGTGTTACGGTGGTGACGTGAGCCGGAAGAAGAAGCTGCTCAACAAGCAAAAAGAAGGTAAGAAGCGCATGAAGTCTCTGGGGCGGGTGGATGTGCCTCAGGAGGCCTTCCTGGCAATCCTGCACGTAGGTAAGGAGTAACATGGCCAACACATTTTCGCTGATCCTGGTGGCGGTCACCGCCCTCACCGGGTTGGTCTGGCTATTGGACCACCTGTGGCTGCAAAAGGCGCGACTGGCCAAGGTGGCCCGGGCCGAACGGGCCGCCGGTAATGCCCTGGATGCGGCCACCATCGACAAGCTCACCGCCGAGCCGGCCTGGATCGAACAGAGCAAGGGCATCTTCCCGGTCATCGCCGCCGTGCTGGTGTTGCGCTCCTTCGTCTACGAGCCGTTTCAGATCCCCTCGGGGTCCATGATGCCCACCCTGCTCATCGGCGACTTCATCCTGGTGGAGAAGTTTGCCTACGGCATCAAGGAACCCATCGAGAACCATACCCTGATCCCCACCGGCCATCCGAAGCGGGGTGACATAGTGGTGTTCAAGTATCCCGAAGACCCGCGGGTGGATTACATCAAGCGGGTGGTGGGGCTGCCGGGCGACAAGGTGGTGTATACCGCGGATAAGCAACTGCTGATTGAGCCAGCTTGCCCATCTGGCAAGGACTGCGCCCCCCTGGCAACCGTGGAGCACAGCTTCCTGGAGCAGGGCAGCTTCAGTCAGACGGTCAACGGCGGCAACCTGGGCCAGGTGACCCTGCCCATGGTCCGTTTCAGTGAACACCTGGGCGCTGTGGATCACCAGATACTGCAGACCCCAGCCATCACAGAGGAGGCCAAGCAGCCGGCCTACCATCGTGAGGATGGCCTGCCGGTGGGGCAGTGGGTGGTGCCGGAAGGCCACTACTTCGTCATGGGCGACAACCGTGACAACAGTGCCGACAGCCGTTTCTGGGGCTTTGTCCCCGAACGCAACCTGATGGGCCGGGCGGTAGCCATCTGGATGAGTTTTGAATTTGATCGCGCGCCGGACTCCTGGCTGCCGGGCTGGGTGCCCACTGGCGTACGTTTTGACCGTATAGGCAGTATCCAGTGATCGATAACAAGTTAGACCGTTTGCAAAGCAAGCTGGGCCATCAGTTCCAGAAAGAGGAGCTGCTGGTGCGGGCCATCACCCACCGCAGCGCGGGGTCCAAGCACAACGAGCGCCTGGAGTTTCTGGGCGACTCCATCCTCAGCATGGTGATCGCCGAGGCGCTGTTTTGCCGTTTCCCCGACGTCAGCGAAGGGGACATGAGCCGCATGCGCGCCACCCTGGTCCGGGAGAAGACCCTGGCCGAGTTGGCGCGGGAGTTCGAACTGGGGGACTACCTCATCCTGGGGCCCGGCGAGCTCAAGAGCGGCGGCTTCCGTCGCGAGTCCATTCTGGCGGATGCGGTTGAGGCCATCATCGGCGCCATCTACATGGATTGCCAGATGGATCGCACTCGCGACCTGCTGCTCTCCTGGTATGCCGAACGACTGGAACAGATCCGTCCCGGCGTGGAGCAGAAGGATCCCAAGACCCGGCTGCAGGAGTTGCTGCAGGGGCAGCGTAAGCCCTTGCCCACCTATGTGGTGCTCAAGGTGAAGGGCGAGGCCCACAATCAGGAATTTACCGTCCAGTGCGAGGTGGAAGGCCTGCCGACCGAGATCATCGGCATCGGCTCCAGCCGGCGCAAGGCGGAACAGTCCGCGGCCGAACGGGCCCTGGAGCGGTTGCTATGAGTGAACAAGAGACCAGCCACTGTGGCTTCGTGGCCATCGTCGGCCGCCCCAACGTGGGCAAGTCCACCCTGCTGAACAAGCTGCTGGGTCAGAAGGTGAGCATCACCTCCAAGAAGCCCCAGACCACCCGCCACCGCATCCTGGGCATCGATACCCAGGGGGCCTGGCAGACCATCTTCGTCGATACCCCTGGCCTGCACATCGAAGAGAAGCGCGCCATCAACCGTCTGATGAACCGGGCTGCCACCAGCTCCCTGGGCGACGTGGAGATGGTAGTGTTCGTGGTGGAGGGGACCCGCTGGACCGCCGATGATGAGATGGTGCTGAACAAGCTCAAGGGGCTGCGCTGCCCCGTGGTGCTGGCGGTCAACAAGGTGGACAAGATCGAAGACAAGGCGACCCTGCTGCCCCACCTGCAGTGGCTGGGTCAGCAGATGGCGTTTGCCGAGATACTGCCCATCTCTGCCAAGTCCGGCACCAATGTGGAGACCATCCGCGAGCTGGCCCGCCAGCAGCTGCCGGAAGGGGAGCACTACTTCCCCGAGGATTACATCACCGACCGCTCCTCCCGCTTCATGGCGGCGGAGATCATCCGCGAGAAGCTGATGCGCTTCATGGGCGAGGAGCTGCCTTACTCCGTCACCGTGGAGATAGAGCGCTTCAAGGTGGAGGATGACGGCCTGTTCCACATCCATGGTCTGATCCTGGTGGAGCGGGAAGGGCAGAAGAAGATGGTGATCGGCAACAAGGGCGAGAAGCTCAAGCAGATCGGCACAGAGGCGCGCCTGGACATGGAACGGCTGTTCGACACCCGGGTGTTCCTGGAGCTGTGGGTCAAGGTCAAATCTGGCTGGGCCGACGACGAACGGGCCCTGCGCAGCCTGGGCTATGGCGAAGACTGACACCGGTTTTCAGACCGCGCTGGTGCTGCATGTGCGCCCCTACCGGGAAAGCAGCCAGCTGGTGGAGCTGTTCAGCCAGGAGCAGGGCCGACTCGGCCTGGTGGCAAACGGTTCCCGCCGGCAGAAATCCGGCCACAAGGCCCTGTTGCAGCCCTTCGTACCGCTGCAGATCCGCTGGCGCGGCGCCGGGGATCTCAAGACCCTGGAGCGGCTGGAGCCGCTGGCCCTGCCGGTCCCGTTGCAAGGCACCGCCCTGTTCAGCGGCCTCTACCTCAACGAGCTGCTCTACTACCTGCTGGAGCGTCACACCCCCTATCCGGCCCTGTTCAGCCAGTATGTGCAGAGCCTGGCCGGCCTGGCCCAGGCCCCCGATCCCCAGCCGGTGTTGCGCCGCTTCGAGCTGGCCCTGCTGCAGGCCCTGGGCTATGGCGTGGCGCTGGAACACACCGCGGATGGGGAGCCCCTCGTTCCCGAGGCCGACTACTGCTATCGCCATGAACTGGGGCTGATACCCGCCAGCGTGGCGACGCCGGCGGCCGAGCGCTTGCCGGGGGAGCACCTGCTGGCCATGGCGGCAGACCGGCTGGAGACGCCGGAGGGCCTGGCCACCGCCAAGCGCCTGTGCCGCCAGGCCCTCAAACCCTATCTGGGCGACCGACCCCTGCGGAGCCGGGAGCTGTTTTCCACTGGCACTAAGAGGACAATGGAGTGAGTAACATCCTGCTAGGCGTGAATATCGACCACGTGGCCACCCTGCGCAATGCCCGGGGCACCCACTATCCGGATCCCGTGTTTGCCGCCGCCCTGGCCGAGCAGGCCGGTGCCGATGGCATCACCATCCACCTGCGTGAAGACCGTCGGCACATCAAGGACAGAGATGTGCGGGTGCTGAAAGAAACCCTGCAGACCCGCATGAACCTGGAGATGGCGGTGACCGCGGAGATGCTGGACATCGCCTGTGAGATCCAGCCGCACTTCGTCTGCCTGGTGCCGGAGAAGCGTCAGGAGGTCACCACCGAGGGTGGCCTGGACGTGGCCGGTCAGTTGGCCGTCATGCAAGCTGCCGTGGCCCGCCTGGCGGCGGTCGGTACCCAGGTCTCCCTGTTTATCGATGCCGACCATGCCCAGATCGACGCGGCGGTGGCCTGTGGTGCGCCCTACATCGAGCTGCACACCGGCCGCTATGCCGATGCGCCCACCGAGGCCGAGCAGGCCGCCGAGCTGGCCCGCATCCGCGAGGCGGCCGTGTATGCCCATGGCAAGGGCCTCAAGGTCAACGCCGGTCACGGCCTGCACTATCAGAACGTCAAACCCATCGCCGCCATCCCCGAGATGGTGGAGCTCAACATAGGTCACGCCATCATAGGTCGGGCCGTGTTCACCGGCCTCACCGAGGCGGTGGTGGAGATGAAGCGACTGATGCTCGAAGCCCGCCAGGGGCTCTAAGTCAGACAGCGGACGACGGCGGCCCACGGGCCGCTTTTTTGTGTCCGCCTGGCACAAGACGGGGGCCTGAGGCAAAGAACCCGGCCAAGGCCGGGTTCTTTGCATTGCGAAGCTTAGCGCGCCGGCTTAGTCCGTCAGGGCGGCCATCAGCTCTTCTTCGAGCTTGCCGTTGGAGACGCAAACCGGGGTGATGGAGGGGGCCGCCACGTGGCTGCCGTCGCTGTCGATGAAGGAGACGCTGGTGCTGCCCTTGACGTTGACGGTGGCCACCGTCTTGCCCAGGTTTTCGGTGATGATGAGGTTGACCCGCAGGGTCGGCGCCTCGATGGCCACCTTGCTGCCGCCGCTACCGCAGTCCAGGTAATCCAGGCCGTTGGCATAGTTGGTTTGTTCGGCGGCCAGCAGGCCGGAGCTGCGAGCGTTGGACTGCAGCGGCAGCTGTTTGTCGGCGAACCAGCGCTCGGCCCGGGCCCAGGCCAGATCGTAGGGCTTGTCCATCTCGCTGGTGTTGTTGGTTGCCACTACGGTGGGCGGGGTGTATCGGTATTGTTCGGACAGGCCGGGATCGCTGGAGCAGGCGGTCAGCAGAACCGGCAACAGCAGGGCCGGCGCAAGAAGTCGTTTCATCTGGGGTTCCTAGTCGAAAAGGCAGAGTGGAATATCGGTCGGCCATTCTACGCCAGGCCGTGGCGCCCTTCACCCGACGGAAAGTTATGCGAACTGCGAAGGATTAGGGGTCTTGATTGAGCCTAAGACTCCCGCGGCTGGGCCGCCCCCAAAGCCTGGATCTCCTGCTGCAACTGGGTCATCAGATCGGTGAGTTCCAGCCATTCCGGCTCCAGCTGATCCGGGGTGTCACCGGCCCGCAAGGCACTCTCCAGGGTCTGGCAGTGCTGTTGCAGGCGCGGCACGCCGCAGTAGGCACAGCCACCGTGCAACTTGTGCACCGCCGCCAGGCAGGCCTCCGGCTCGGCCGCCGGCCAGACCGACTGCAACTCCTGATAGGTCTGCCAGAGCAGATCCAGCATCTCGTGGGCCAGATCCGGCTTGCCGGCGGACTGGCGCAGGGCCAGGGTCCAGTCCAGCAGGGGCGCCTGGCGGCTCGTCGGGCCGGGCAGGTAGCGCTGCAACAGGCTTTCCAGCTGGTTTTCGTCGATGGGCTTGGCCAGATAGTCGTCCATGCCCTGGGCGATGAGGCGGTCGCGCTCGCCGGGGATGGCGTGGGCGGTGACGGCGATGATGGGGGTGTGCTGGTTGCAGCCTTCCTGGCGGATCACCTGGGTGGCGGCGATGCCATCCATGATGGGCATCTGGATATCCATGAAGATGAGATCAAACTCGACCCGCTGGGCCTGCTCCACCGCCTGGCGGCCATTCTGGCAGCTGTGCACCTCTTCCACCCGCTCGCTCAGCAGGGCGCCGATCAGCTTGAGGTTGGCCGGGTTGTCGTCCACCGCCAGCACGCTCATGGGCCAGCGCTGACGCTGGGGCGGCGCCAGAGGAGTCTGGGGATCGCCGCCAGGACAGAGGGCGGCGATAAGCTTGGTGTGGGGCACGGGTTTGCTCAGGCAATGGGCGACCCCCAGGGCCAGCAGCTGGGCCAACAGGCCGGGGTCGTGGGAGTTTACCAGCAGGATGCGCCTGTGGGGCGGTATGGCCAGGGCCTCCAGCCAGCGCTGGGTCTGGGCCAGATCCGGCTGGCTGCCCAGCCCCAGCAGCAGCCAGGGTTCGGCACCCTCGGCCAGCTTGGCCTCCTCCCACTGGCGTACCGCCTGCACCTGCATGCGCCATTCGGTCAACAGCTCGCCGGTGGCCTGGCGGCTCCAGTCGTCAGGTTCCACCAGGATCACCGGCTGACCGGCCAGACCGGCCAGCGCCTTGGTCTCCAGGGCCGGTTGGCTGGCCACCTTGAGATCCAGGGTATAGATGAATTCGGAGCCCTGGCCGGCCTGGGAGCGCACCTCTATCTGGCCGCCCATCTGCTGGATCAGCTTCTGGGTGATGACCAGGCCCAACCCGGTGCCGCCGTAGCGGCGGGAGATGGAGCTGTCACCCTGGTTGAAGGGCTGGAACAGCTGGCTCTGCTGCTGGGGGGACATGCCGATGCCGGTGTCGCGAATGCGGGTGCACAGCCGCAGCTTCTGCTCGTCCGGGCTGCCCAGCCGGCCGATATGCACGTCCACGTTGCCCCGCTCGGTAAACTTGATGGCGTTGCCTGTGATGTTGGTGAGTATCTGCTGCAGGCGCAGGGGATCCCCCAGCAGCAGATCCGGCACCTGGTTGTCCACCCGGACCGACAGGGTCAGCCCCTTGTCGTGGGCGCTGGGGGCCAGCAGGGTCATGGTCTCGTTCAGGTGATCCCGCAGGCTGAAGGGGATCTCTTCGAGTTGCAGCTTGCCGGCCTCCAGCTTGGAGAAGTCGAGGATGTCGTTGATGATGTTCAGCAGGCTCTTGGCCGACTTCTCTATGGTGCCCAGGTAGTCGCTCTGGTTGGGGGTCAGGGGCGTCTTCATCAGCTGCTTGGCGAAGCCGATGACGCCGTTGAGCGGGGTGCGCAGTTCATGGGACATGTTGGCCAAAAACTCGGACTTGACCCGCGCCGCCTCCTGGGCGCGCTTCTTGGCCATGTCCAGTTCCACGTTCTGGATCTCGATCTGCTCCAGGGTCTCCCGCAGATCCGAGGTGGCCTGATCTATGTTCATCTGCATCTCGTTGTGGTACTCCGCCATGGACTTGGCCATGGCGTTGATGCCGTTCTTCAGCATGTCCAGCTCGCCGTTCATCTGGCCCCGCACCCGGGTGTCCAGCCGGCCCTCGCGGATCTGGTAGACGGCCCGCACCATGCGGTTGATGGGGTTGATCACCACGTTCACCAGGTTGACACCGAAGTAGACGCTCAAGCCCACCCCCAGCAACCAGGCCAGCAGGGCCACGGCGCCGTCCCGGTAGCGCACCACCAGGGCCCGGTCGGTGTTGAGCTGCAGGGCGATGTAGCCCAGGGGCTTGGGCGGCCCGCTCTCGTTATCCAGCTCCGGCTCCAGGCTCGCTTCGGCGACGATGGGGGTGCGGATGATGATGTAATCCGCATGGCGCTCCACGCTGGTGAGCTCCGGGATGGGACTGCCGGCCGGCAGGCGCATGCGCACGAAGGCGCGGTGGTAGTTGGAGGTGACGAACAGCTCGTTCTGCGGATTGAATACGGCGATGGAGGTGATGAGGGGGCTGTTCTTGCGGTGGCTGAGGCCTATGAGTCGCTTGAGACCCTCCCGCGAGCTTTGCTGCATGCCGTACTCACTGGCGATCGCCAGGGGTTCTATGATGTTGATGCCTTGTTCGATGAGCTGATTTTCCACCTGTTGGTAACGGTGGAAGCTGAAGTAACCGGCCAGCAGGCCGCCGATGAGCAGGGTGGGGAGCAGGGTGAAGGCCAGCACCCGGGCACGCAGGCCGTATTTGGTCATAGCAGGCTTCTTGTGGGACAATGCAGGGCCGTAAAACCCGCTCATCATGACATAGCCACCCTGAGGCACCAAGTACTATGGCCCAGTTTTTCAAGCCCCAGCCCAAAGCCCGTCCCCAGGAGCGCCTGACCCTCAAAGTGAGTCAATTGGACCTGCATGGCGTGGGCATAGCCCGCCATCAGGGCAAGGCCATCTTCGTCGAGGGGGCCCTGCCCGATGAAGAGGTGCAGGTGAGCCTGCAAGAAGAGAAGAAGCAGTTTGCCCTGGCCCGGCTGGAGAAGGTGCTGCGCCCGGCAGATCAGCGCCTGGCCCCCTTCTGCCCCCATTACAGCCAGTGTGGCGGCTGCACCCTGCAGCACATGCCGGTGCCCCAGCAGCAGCAGGCCAAGATGGCCGGTATCCGGGAGCTGTTTGCCCGCCAGGCCCAGATCGCCCTGCCGGAGGCCGAGGCGGTGATCCAGGGGGAGGCCATGGGCTATCGCCGGGTCTGCCGGCTGGCCGTCAAGTACGACAAGAAGGCTCGCCTGGCCCGGCTGGGCTTTCGTCGCCGGCAGAGCAACGAGCTGGTGGAGATAAGCCAGTGCCCCGTGCTGCTACCGCGGCTGTCGGCCTTGATCGAACCCTTGCGCGCCCTCATTAACCGTCTCAAGGGCTTTCGCGATCTCGGCCACATCGAACTTTATGACACGGATTCCAGACCCCTGCTCCTGGTGCGCCATAATGGGCAGCCCAGCGAGGGCGACCGGCAGCTGCTGGTGCAATTTGCCCAGCAGCATGAGCTGGACTGCTACCTGCAGACCGCAGGGGAGCCCGCGCCGCTGTTGGCCGCCCAGGCACCGGCCTATGGGGTGGCCGACGTGCGCCTCAACTACCTGCCCGGCGACTTTCTGCAGGTGAACGACAGGGTCAACCAGGCCCTGGTGGCGACCGTGCTGGAGTGGCTGGCGCCGACGCCGGACGACAAGGTGCTGGATCTGTTCTGCGGCCTGGGCAACTTTACCCTGCCGCTGGCTCGCCACTGTGCCGAGGTGGTGGGGGTCGAAGGGGTGGCGGCCATGGTGGAGCGGGCCCGGCAGAATGCCCGGGCCAACGGCATCGACAACGCCCGCTTCTATTGCGCCGATCTGGCGGAGGACTTCACCGGCCAGAGCTGGGCGCGGGAGGGCTTCGATCTGGTGCTGCTGGACCCGGCACGTCCCGGTGCCTGGCAGACCATAGGGCACCTGTGCCGGCTGGCGCCCCGGCGAATTGTGTATGTTTCTTGCAATCCGGTGACGGCAGCCCGGGATTGCGCGCCCCTGCAGGCCGCGGGCTATCGCGTGATGCGCTGGCGCATGCTGGACATGTTCCCTCACACGGGACATGTGGAGTCCATACTGCTGTTTGAGCGGTCAGAACAACAAAAAGGATAGGCAAATGGTTGCGGTACGGGATACCCACCTCAAGACAGGTTTCAATCTCCAGGCGTGGACGGCCACCTTGCCGCTGTCGGCGGAAGATCGGCAGACCCTGGTCGGGGTGTTCGAGTTCTGCCAGCAGGAGTTGGCGGCCAACCCGGCGGAGGCCGAGCGGCTGGTGAACCGGGCGGCGGAGATGGTGGGCATTCTGCAGATGCTGCACATGGATCTGGATACCTTCAAGGCCGCCATCTTGTATCCCCTGCTGGAGAGCAAACACCTGACCCTGGAGCAGGTGGAGGCCATCTACGGCACCACCATCGCCAAGCTGCTGCGCGGGGTGGTGGACATGGAGGCCATCCGCTTCCTGCAGAGCCTCAACACCGGGGATGTCTCGGATACCCAGATCGACAACGTGCGCCGCATGCTGCTGGCCATGGTGGAGGACGTGCGGGCCGTGGTGATCAAGCTGGCGGAGCGCATCGCCTGCCTGCGGGAGGTCAAGCACGCCGACGAGGAGACCCGGGTGCTGGTGGCCAAGGAGATCAGCAACATCTACGCGCCCCTGGCCAACCGCTTGGGCATAGGTCAGCTGAAGTGGGAGCTGGAGGATCTCTCCTTCCGCTACCTGCATCCGGACACCTACAAGCAGATCGCCAAGCTGCTGGACGAGAAGCGCATCGACCGTGAGCACTACATCCAGCGCTTCGTGGCCGACCTGCGTCAGGCCCTGTCCGATGCCGGCATCCAGGCCGAGGTCTACGGCCGGCCCAAACACATCTACAGCATCTGGCGCAAGATGCAGAAGAAGACCCTGAGCTTCTCGGATCTGTTCGACGTGCGGGCGGTGCGCATCGTCACCCACCGCCTGCAGGATTGCTATGCCGCCCTGGGGATAGTGCACACTCACTGGCACCACATCCCCCGGGAGTTCGACGACTACGTGGCCAACCCCAAGCCCAACGGCTACCAGTCCATCCATACCGTGGTGCTGGGCCCCGATGGCAAGACGGTGGAGATCCAGATCCGCACCGATCAGATGCACCAGGATGCCGAGCTGGGCATCGCCGCCCACTGGAAATACAAGGAAGGCACCGTCTCGGGCAAGGATTCGGCCTACGAGGATCGCATCGCCTGGCTGCGCAAGCTGCTGGCCTGGCAGGAGGACATGGTGGAGTCCGGCTCCCTGGTGGACGAGCTGCGCACCCAGGTGTTCGAGGACAGGGTCTATGTCTTCACCCCCAAGGGGGACGTGGTGGACCTGCCTGCCGGCGCCACGCCGCTGGATTTTGCCTATCAGGTACACAGCATGGTGGGCCACCGCTGCATCGGCGCCAAGGTGGATGGCCGCATCGTGCCCTTCACCTACCAGCTGCAGACCGGCGATCAGGTGGACATCATCACCCAGAAGGAGCCCAACCCGAGCCGGGACTGGATGAATCCCAACATGGGTTTCCTGCGCACCAGCCGCGCCCGGGCCAAGGTCATCTCCTGGTTCCGCCGCCTGGATCGGGACAAGAACATGCTGGCGGGCAAGGAGCAGCTGGAGAAGGAGATGGAGCGCCACGGCTTCCAGCTCTCCCGCGAGCAGCAGACGCACCTGTTCAAGGAGCTGTACGCCCGCTACAACGTGCAGGAGCATGAGGATCTGCTGTCCGGCATCGGTGCCGGCGACATCCGCATCAACCAGATCATGAACTTCCTCGAGGGCAAGCTGAACAAGCCGAGCGTCGAGGAGGAGGAGAAGAAGCTGCTGGAGCAGCTGGAGCAGAAGAGCCAGCAGCGGGTGCAGACCCAGCAGCCCAAGGGCCATATCGTGGTGCAGGGGGTGGGCAACCTGATGACCCACATCGCCCGCTGCTGCCAGCCCATTCCGGGGGACAGCATAGTCGGCTTCATCACCCAGGGCCGCGGCATCTCCATTCACCGGGACGACTGCGAGCAGCTCAAGGAGCTGTCCCGGCGCAATCCGGAGCGGCTGATCGAGGCGGTGTGGGGGGAGAACTACTCCGGCGGCTACACATTGACGGTGCGCATCACCGCCAACGATCGCTCCGGTCTGCTGCGGGACATCACCACCATCATCGCCAACGAGAAGATCAACGTGCTGGGGATGCGGTCGCGCTCCAACCTCAAGCAGCAGAGCGCCGACATCGACATCGACATGGAGATCTACAACATAGAGGCGTTAAACCGCATGCTCTCCAAGCTCAGCCAGATGAACGATGTCATCAGCGCCAAACGGTTGTAATTTTCACTCATATCACCACGGGGGCCTGGCCCCCGTTTTATTTGCCAAGGAGCTGTCATGTCTGTCTCTCATACTGGTTCTATGAAGGCGCTGCTGGAACTCATGGTCAAGCTGCGGGATCCCCAGACCGGCTGTCCCTGGGATCGCAAGCAGACGTTGCAAAGCCTGGTGCCCTATACCCTGGAGGAGGCCTACGAGGTGGCCGACAGCATAGAGCGGCAGGATCTGGCGGCTCTGAAGGGCGAGTTGGGGGATCTGCTGTTCCAGGTGGTGTTCTACTGTCAGCTGGCCGGTGAGCAGGGGCTGTTCGACTTTAGCGACGTGGTGGCCACCGTCTCGGAGAAGCTGATTCGCCGTCATCCCCATGTGTTTGGCGAGGCGGAGTTCGCCGACACCGCGGCGGTGAACGCCAACTGGGAGGCGGAGAAGGCCCGGGAGCGCCAGCAAAAGGATGCGGCCGCCACCAGCGTGCTGGACGATATCCCCAGATCCATGCCGGCCCTGTCCCGGGCCCACAAGATCCAGAAGCGCTGTGCCACCGTGGGCTTTGACTGGGGCGCGCTGCCGCCGGTGGTGGACAAGGTGCGGGAGGAGCTGGACGAGGTGCTGGCCGAGGTGCATGTCCCCGAGGTCAATCAGGCGGCCCTGGCCGAGGAGTTGGGGGATCTGCTGTTTGCCACCGTCAACCTGGTGCGCCATCTGAAAAAAGATCCCGAGCAGGTGCTGCGCCAGGCCAACGACAAGTTCGAGGCGCGCTTTCGCCAGGTTGAGCAACGCTTGAGCAGCCAGGGGCGTCCGATGGCCGATCACAGCCTCGCCGAGATGGAAGAAGCCTGGCAACAGGTCAAGGAAGCCAACAAAAGTTGACCCAACGCATATCTTGCATGCGAGCGGGTTGCTAAATTTTTGCGCGTTGTTAGGGAGAGGGGGTTTTGCTATACTGCCACCCCGTCTTGATACTCCCACACACTCTCGTGTGATCCCTAAACATCTTCTAGGTTCAGCATGACGACTAAATACATTTTCGTAACCGGCGGCGTGGTTTCATCACTGGGCAAGGGCATTGCGGCAGCCTCATTGGCAGCCATCCTGGAGGCTCGGGGCCTCAAGGTCACCATGATGAAGCTGGATCCCTACATCAACGTCGACCCCGGTACCATGAGCCCCATTCAACACGGTGAAGTGTTCGTCACCGAAGATGGCGCCGAGACGGATCTGGACCTGGGCCACTATGAGCGTTTCATCCGTACCAAGATGAGCCGCCGCAACAACTTCACCACAGGCCGCATCTATGCGGACGTGCTGCGCAAGGAGCGCCGCGGTGACTACCTGGGGGCCACCATCCAGGTCATTCCCCATATCACCAATGCCATCAAGGAACGGGTCATCGCCGGCGCCGACGGTCATGAAGTGGCCATCGTCGAAGTCGGCGGCACAGTGGGGGACATCGAGTCCCTGCCGTTCCTGGAGGCCATCCGTCAGCTGGCGGTGGACATAGGCCGCAACAACGCCCTGTTCATGCACCTGACCCTGGTGCCTTACCTGGCCGCCTCCGGCGAGGTGAAGACCAAGCCGACCCAGCACTCCGTGAAGGAGCTGCTCTCCATCGGTATCCAGCCGGACGTCCTGATCTGCCGTTCCGACCGCGCCATCCCCGCCAACGAACGCGGCAAGATCGCCCTGTTCTGTAACGTGCCGGAGCGGGCCGTGGTCTCCCTCAAGGACGTGGACTCCATCTACAAGATCCCGGCGCTGCTCAAATCTCAGGGCCTGGATCAGCTGATCGTCGACCGGTTCGGCCTGAGCGCGCCGGAAGCCGATCTGGCCGAGTGGGAAAAGGTCATCTATCAGGAAGCCAACCCCACAGGTGAGGTGACCATCGGCATGGTGGGCAAGTATGTCTCCCTGCCGGATGCCTACAAGTCCGTCAACGAGGCCTTGAAGCACGGCGGCCTAAAGAACCGCCTCACCGTCAACATCAAGTACATCGACTCCCAGGACGTGGAAACCAAGGGCCTGGAAGTGCTGGAAGGCCTGGATGCCATCCTGGTGCCCGGCGGCTTCGGCGAGCGGGGCGTGGAAGGCAAGATACTGGCGGCCCAGTATGCCCGTGAGCACAAGATCCCCTATCTGGGTATCTGCCTGGGGATGCAGGTCGCGCTGATTGAGTACTCTCGTCACGTGGCCGGCATGGAAGGCGCTCACTCTTCCGAATTCAACAAGGAAACCCCGTATCCTGTGGTGGGCCTCATCACCGAGTGGATCACCGAGGATGGCAACGTGGAGCAGCGTAGCGATCGCTCCGATCTGGGCGGCACCATGCGTCTGGGCTCCCAGCTGTGCCACCTGATCGAGGGTTCCAAGGTGCGGGACATGTATGGCAGCGAGACCATCCATGAGCGCCACCGTCACCGCTACGAGGTGAACAACACCCTGTTGCCCAAGATTCAAGCGGCCGGCCTGAAGGTGACGGGCCTGTCCGCCGACAAGAAACTGGTGGAGATCATCGAGATCCCGGATCATCCCTGGTTTGTGGCAGTACAGTTCCACCCGGAATTCACCTCCACCCCGCGGGACGGCCATCCGCTGTTCGAAGGCTTTGTCCGGGCAGCCGGTGAGTTCCAGAAGCGTCAGTTAAATTAATTCGACAAAATCCACGGTTGTGGGCATAGTTTCGCAACCGTTTTTTTATGCAACTTTTAGTTGTTTTATTTCATCAACGAGGATTGTGATATGTCCAAGATCGTCAAAGTGATCGGCCGTGAAATCATCGACTCCCGCGGTAACCCCACCGTTGAAGCCGAAGTTCACCTGGAAGGTGGTTTTGTTGGTATGGCCGCTGCTCCGTCTGGCGCTTCTACCGGTTCCCGCGAAGCCCTGGAACTGCGTGACGGCGACAAGTCCCGCTTCCTGGGCAAGGGCGTGCTGAAGGCTGTTGGCGCCGTTAACGGCCCCATCGCCGCTGCCCTGGTAGGTAAGGACGCTGCCGACCAACGCGGCATCGACCAGATCATGATCGACCTGGACGCTACCGAGAACAAGAGCAACTTCGGTGCCAACGCCATCCTGGCCGTGTCTCTGGCCAACGCCAAGGCTGCCGCTGCTGCCAAGGGCCTGCCGCTGTACGCTTGGATCTCCGAGCTGAACGGTACCCCGGGTGTCTACTCCATGCCGCTGCCCATGATGAACATCATCAACGGTGGTGAGCACGCCGACAACAACGTCGACATCCAAGAATTCATGATCCAACCGGTTGGTGCCAAGACCCTGAAGGAAGCCATCCGCATTGGCGCCGAAGTCTTCCACAACCTGGCCAAGGTGCTGAAGTCCAAGGGCTACGCTACCGCCGTTGGTGACGAAGGTGGTTTCGCTCCTAACCTGAAGTCCAACGCCGAAGCCCTGGAAGTCATCGCCGAAGCCGTTGCCGCTGCTGGCTACGTGCTGGGCAAGGACGTGACCCTGGCCATGGACTGTGCCTCTTCCGAGTTCTACAACAAGGATACCGGCAACTACGAGCTGAAGGGCGAAGGCAAGACCTTCACCAAGCAAGAGTTCACCGATTACCTGGCTGACCTGACCACCAAGTACCCGATCGTTTCCATCGAAGACGGTCAGGACGAATCCGACTGGGAAGGCTTCGCCTACCAGACCAAGGTGCTGGGCGACAAGATCCAACTGGTAGGTGACGACCTGTTCGTAACCAACACCAAGATCCTGGCTCGCGGCATCAAGGAAGGCATCGTTAACTCCATCCTGATCAAGTTCAACCAGATCGGTTCTCTGTCCGAAACCCTGGACGCCATCAAGATGGCCAAGGATGCCGGCTACACCGCCGTTATCTCCCACCGTTCCGGTGAAACCGAAGACGCTACCATCGCCGACCTGGCCGTGGGTACCGCTGCTGGCCAGATCAAGACCGGTTCCATGAGCCGTTCCGACCGTATCGCCAAGTACAACCAGCTGATCCGTATCGAAGAAGCCCTGGGCGAAAAGGCTCCCTTCAACGGTCTGAAGGAAGTTAAGGGTCAAGCCTAATCCGCTTGCCGCTTAATTGGTCAATGCAAGCCCCGCCTATCAGGCGGGGCTTTCTTTTGGCTGGTAATATGGGAAACTATGCCGCGCAGGAGGCGTCACCATGCGGTTATACACCCTCATCTTGATCATCGTTTTGGCCTGGTTGCAGCACCAGCTCTGGTTCGGCAAGAACGGCCTGGTGGAATATCGCCAGCGTTCCGAGGCCGTGGCGCGACAACAGGCCGACAACCAGCAGCTCAAGGAGCGCAATCAACTCCTGTACAAGGAGATCGATGACCTCAAGAGCGGCCTGGAGGTGATCGAGGAGTTGGCGCGCAACGATCTGGGCTATATCAAGCCCGACGAGACCTTCTATCGCGTGTTGCCGAAGGAGGCCCGCGGGGCGACTCCGGCAGCCAAGGGGAACTGACAGCATGACCTTTACCGTGGTGGTGCCCGCCGCCGGCGTGGGTCGGCGCATGGGCGCCGACTGTCCCAAGCAATACCTGCCCCTGGCAGGCAAATTTCTCATCGAACATACCCTGGAGCGACTGCTCAATCACCCGCGGATCGAACGGGTGGTGGTGGCGCTCAATCCCGCCGATGATTTCTTCGCCACCCTGCCGGTGGCGTCCCACCCGCGCCTGCGTACCACGCTGGGGGCCGACGAGCGGGCCGGCTCTGTGATGAATGGCCTGGCCTGGGTGGAGACCGAATGGGTGCTGGTGCATGACGCGGCGCGTCCCTGCCTGACCCATGGGGACATGGACAAGCTGATCCGGGCCGCCCTGACGGGGGATGGCGCCATCCTGGGCAGCCGGGTGCGGGACACCATGAAGCGTGCCGATGCCGACGGCCACATAGTGGCAACGGTGGAACGCGACGATCTGTGGCACGCCCTGACCCCCCAGATGTTTCGCACCGCCGAGTTGCGCCAGGCCTTGCTGGCGGGTCTGCATGCCGGCGCCACCATCACGGACGATGCTTCCGCCATGGAGCGGGTCGGCAAACGCCCGCTGATGGTGGAGGGGCGGGCGGACAACATCAAGGTGACCCGTCCCGAAGACATCGCCCTGGCGGCACTTTTCTTATCTCAACAGGAGCAGCAGGCATGATCCGCATCGGCCATGGTTTTGATGTACATAAATTTGGTGGCGAGGGGCCCTGCACCCTGGGGGGCGTCAAGGTGCCCTATGAGCAGGGGCTGCTGGCCCACTCCGATGGGGATGTGGTGCTGCATGCCCTGAGCGATGCCCTGCTGGGGGCCATCGCCGCCGGCGATATCGGCCGGCATTTTCCCGATAGCGATGCGGCCTTCGCCGGTATCGACAGTCGCATCCTGTTGCGGGACGTCTATGCCAAGGTGCGGGCGGCCGGCTATGTGCTGGGCAATCTGGATGTGACCATCATAGCCCAGGCCCCCAAGATGGCGCCGCACATCGATGCCATGCGGGCCCTGATGGCCGAGGATCTGCAGGCCGACCTGTCGCAGATCAACGTCAAGGCGACCACCTCTGAGGGACTGGGTTTCACCGGCCGCAAGGAAGGTATCGCCGTAGCAGCCGTGGTGCTGGTGGTGAAAGCATGATGATTCCAAAGTGGCACTATCTGCATGGCCAACCGACGCAGACCGCTCGCCTCAAGGCCGAACCGGCGGATTTCCAGGTAGTTGAGGATCTGGGTTTTGAGCCCGATGGCACCGGCGAGCACCTGATGGTGCGGATCCGCAAGACCGGAGAAAACACCGCCTGGGTGGCCAAGCTGCTGGCCCAGGCGGCGGATGTACCCCGTAACGCCATCACCTGGGCCGGACTTAAGGATCGCCACGCGGTCACCGAGCAGTGGTTTGGCATCCATCTGCCGGGCAAGCCGGATCCGGATCTGTCGGTCATCGAGAATGAGCAGATCCAGATCCTCACCCAGGCCCGCCACTCCCGCAAGATGCGGGTGGGGGCGCTGAAGGGCAATCACTTCCAGCTGTTGCTGCGGGATCTGAATACCAGCGATGCCCTGGAAGCGCGGCTGCAGGCCATCGCCGCCCAGGGGGTGCCCAACTATTTCGGCTCCCAGCGTTTCGGCCGCCAGGGCAACAACCTGGAGGGGGCCCAGTCCATGTTTGAGGGGCGGCGCATCAAGGATAGGGACAAGCGCTCACTCTTCTTGTCCGCCGCCCGCAGCTACCTGTTCAACCTGGTGGTCAGCGCCCGGCTGGAAGCCGGCCTGGCCCAGCGCCTGCTGCCCGGCGATTGCCTGATGCTGGCGGGGAGCCACTCCTTCTTCGCCGAAGAGGAAGCCAGCGCGGCCCTGGCCGAGCGGTTGGCACAAGGCGATCTGCAGCTGAGCGCGCCCCTGTGGGGCCGAGGGCGCAGTCCGGCACTGGCGGAGGCGTTGGCCTTTGAGACCCAGGCCCTGGATGGACAGGCGAGCTGGCAGGCGGGGCTGGAGGCCGCGGGTCTCAAGCAGGAGCGCCGGGCCCTCCTGCTGCAACCCAAGGGATTGCAGTGGCAGTGGTTGCCCGAGGGCTTGCAGCTGAACTTCTGGCTGCCGGCGGGCACCTATGCCACTAGCCTGGTGCGTGAACTGGTACAGGTACAGGCAGAGCAAGATGAAGATACTGCTGAGTAACGATGATGGGGTGAATGCCCTGGGGATCCGCTGTCTGCATGAGGCGCTGTCGGCCCTGGGGCAGGTGATCCTGGTGGCGCCGGATCGCAATCGCAGCGGCGCCAGTCACTCCCTGACCCTGGAGACCCCGCTGCGGCTGGAGCAGTTGCCCAACGGCTTCTATTCGGTGCGCGGCACGCCGACCGATTGCGTTCACCTGGCGGTGAACGAGCTGGTCCCGGATGCCGATATCGTGGTGGCGGGGATCAATCACGGCGCCAACCTGGGGGATGATGTCATCTACTCGGGGACCGTCGCCGCCGCCACCGAAGGTCGCCACCTTGGCTTGCCGGCCATGGCGGTCTCCCTGGTGGGGGAGACCCACTTCACTAGCGCCGCCCACTATGCCGCCCTGCTGCTGTCCCGGTTGCAGTCCAGTCCCCTGCCGTCGGATCAGATCCTCAACGTCAATGTACCGGATCTGCCACTTGCGCAGATCAAGGGCATCCGGGTCACCCGGCTGGGCAACCGTCATCGTGCCGAGGCCGTCATCAGTCAGCGGGATCCCCGGGGCAAGCCCATCTATTGGATTGGCCCCCCCGGTCCCATGCAGGATGCCGGTGAGGGCACCGATTTTGCCGCCATCGAGGCGGGCTATGTCTCCATCACACCGCTCCATGTGGACATGACCGCCTATGCCAATCTGCCGGAACTCGGCCGCTGGGTGGAGCAGATGGGGTAGGCCATGCGAAACATAGTTGCTCAACCTCTGCTCAATCAGCTGATCGCGCAAGGCATTCGGGACAGTCGCGTGCTCAGCGTGCTGTCGGCCACCCCACGGGAGCAATTTGTCGATGAGGCCTTTGCCCATCAGGCCTGGGAGAACACGGCCCTGCCCATCGGCCAGGGGCAGACCATCTCCCAGCCCTACATAGTGGCGCGCATGACCGAGCTGCTGCTGGCTCGCTCGCCCCAGCGGGTGCTGGAGATCGGTACCGGCTCCGGCTATCAGACCGCCATCCTGGCACAGCTGGTGGAGCATGTGTTCACCGTGGAGCGCATCAAGTCGCTGCAGTATCAGGCCCGGCGCCGGCTACAGCGGCTGGATCTGCACAATGTTTCGACCCGGCATGGCGATGGCTGGCAAGGTTGGGCAAGTAAGGCGCCGTTTGATGCTATCATCGTCACCGCCGCCCCCGAGCAGGTGCCCGAGGCGCTGCTGCATCAGCTCAAGGACGGTGGGCGCATGGTCCTGCCGGTGGGGAGCGGGACCCAGACCCTGCAGGTGCTGGATAAACGGGATGGCAAGATACAGGTGGAAACCTTTGAGGCGGTACGTTTCGTACCCCTGATACAGGGAGAGTTACAGTGAAACTTTTTTCCGCGCTCTATGACAAGGTGATGGGCTGGTCGGCACACCGGCATGCCCCATACTACCTGATGGCCAACAGCTTTGCCGAGGCGGTCTTCTGGCCCATACCACCGGATGTCATGTTGGCGCCCATGGCGCTGGCCAAGCCCACCAAGGCCTGGCACTTTGCCTTGCTGGCCTCCCTGGCCTCCACCGTGGGCGGTTTCGTGGGGTATCTGCTGGGCTACTGGCTGTTTGATGTGGCGGTGCAGCCCATGATCCAGGCCTTCGGCTACCAGGATAAGTTTGAACTCATTCAGCAGTGGTTCGAGCGCTGGGACGTCTGGATCGTCTTCCTGGCGGGTTTCTCGCCCATTCCCTACAAGCTGTTTACCGTGACGGCCGGCATGCTGCACATGGCCTTGCTGCCCTTCATGCTGGCCTCGGTCATCTCCCGCAGCGCCCGTTTCTTCCTGGTAGCCGGCTTGATGAAATGGGGCGGCGCCCGCATGGAGCAGAAGCTGCGTCAGTACATCGATCTCATCGGCTGGCTCACCGTGGCCCTGGCGGTCGTGGCTTACCTGATCTTCCGGCATTGAGGTGCCTAGTGCGTCTGGCGCTTGCGTTATCCCTGCTCTGGTTGCTGACGGCCTGCAGTAGTTCGACTCCGGCCCCGGTGCGGGATGCCGGTCACCGTGGCGCCTATGGCAGTCAGGGGCGCCCGCTGCCGGCCGCCAAGCCCCAGCAGGCCTTGACCAGCAAGCAGTACCGGGTCAAGGCCGGGGATACCCTTTACTCCATCGCCTGGGGATTTGGCCTCGACTTCCGCGCGCTGGCCAGCTTCAACAAGATAGCGCCGCCCTATGCCATCTATGTCGGGCAGATCATCAACCTGGATCTGGATAACCCGGATGCGGGGCGCTACGTGGTCAAGCGGGGGGATAGCCTCAGCAGCATAGCCCGCCAGCATGGCACCAGCTTAAATAGTCTTATCCACTTCAATCACCTCAAGAAGCCCTATGTGATCCATCCAGGGCAGTTGATCGTGCTGGGAACCGTACACAAACCGGCCGACAATGGTGGGAAAGATGCGCATTTGAGTAGTCATTCAGTTCGTGCGGTGGATCAGAGAACTCAACAATCTGGCAACAAATCGTTTGCTGCTCAAAATGGAAAAGAATACGCTCAAACCAAATCAGCACAAGCCAGTAACAAGTCGCTAACATGGCGATGGCCGTCCTCGGGCCGCATAGTGCAGAGTTTCTCGCGCCAAGAGCAGGGCAACAAGGGCATCGATATTGCGGGCAAGCGAGGGCAGCCCATCTATGCAGCGGCCTCCGGACGGGTGGTTTACGCCGGGAGTGCGTTACGTGGGTACGGGAACCTGGTGATCATTAAACATGACGATGACTACCTGTCTGCCTATGCCCACAACGAGGTGCTGAGAGTCACAGAGCAACAGGAAGTTAAGGCTGGGCAACAAATAGCCGATATGGGAAGCAGTGATGCCTCGGATGTGCGGTTGCACTTTGAAATCCGCTACCGGGGCCAATCCGTCAACCCAGTGGGTTATCTGCCTAAACGCTAAATCCGAGCAGGACGTCTCGGGCCGGTCAGGGGAAAGGTGCCATGAACGATCAAGATCTCGACATCACTGAAACCGATTTCAACACTGATGATGAAGCCGACAGTCTGGTACAGGTTGAGCCGCAGGAGTCTGATGCGGTGAGCCAAGCGGAAGAAGCCTTCAGTGCCGATATCAACAAGGTGATGGATGCGACCCAGCTCTATCTGGGCGAAATTGGCTTTTCACCGCTGCTGACCGCCGAAGAAGAAGTCTATTTTGCCCGCAAGGCATTGCGCGGCGATGTGCCGGCGCGCAAGCGGATGATTGAGTCCAACCTGCGGTTGGTGGTCAAGATTGCCCGTCGCTACAACAACCGGGGACTGGCCCTGCTGGACCTGGTGGAGGAGGGCAACCTGGGCCTGATCCGGGCGGTGGAGAAGTTCGACCCGGAACGCGGCTTCCGCTTCTCTACCTATGCGACCTGGTGGATCCGCCAGACCATAGAACGGGCCATCATGAACCAGACCCGCACCATACGGCTGCCGATCCACGTGGTGAAGGAACTCAACGTCTACCTGAGAACCGCCCGGGAGCTGGCTCATCGTCTGGATCATGAGCCCACCGCCGAGGAGATTGCGGCCGCCGTGGACAAGCCGGTGGAAGATGTGGCGCGCATGCTCAAGCTCAACGAGAAGATCTGCTCGGTGGATTCCCCCATCGGGGGGGATGGGGACAAGGCGCTGCTGGATATCCTCACCGATGAACGGGGCATGGGGCCCGAGCTGGAAACTCAGGATGACGACATGCGCCTGTCGGTGGTGCATTGGCTGGAGCAGCTCAACTCCAAGCAGCGTGAGGTGCTGGCCCGTCGCTTCGGTCTGCTGGGCTATGAGGCCGCCACCCTGGAGGACGTGGGGCGGGAGATCGGCCTGACCCGTGAGCGGGTGCGGCAGATCCAGGTGGAGGCCTTGCGCCGCCTGCGGGACATGCTGACCCAACAGGGGCTCTCCATAGACGCCCTGTTCAACAATCACTGATAACTGCGACTGGATATCTGATAAAAAACCGGCCGGGCATTGCCCGGCCGGTTTTTTTACGGCAACTGCTGCTTGAGTTCATACAGCAGGTCTAGCGCCTGCCGCGGACTCAGCGCATCGGGCTGCAGCCGGCGCAGTTGTGCCAGCAACGGGTGCTCCGGCGGCGCCGGCGTCGGTTGGGGCGCCGGTTGGGCCGTGCCGGCCGTCGGCAGGCTCTGGCTTTCCAGCTCATGCAGCTTCTGCCGGGCGCGGGCAATCACCTCCCGCGGCACCCCGGCCAGGGCCGCCACCTGCAGGCCATAGGAGCGGCTGGCCGCCCCCTCCTGCACCGCATGCATGAAGGCGATGCCATCCTCGTGTTCCACCGCGTCCAGGTGAACATTGGCCAGCCCGGGCAGGCGGCTGGGCAGCTGGGTCAGCTCAAAATAGTGGGTGGCGAACAGGGTAAAGGCGCGGATCTTGTCTGCCAGGGCTTCGGCACAGGCCCAGGCCAGGGAGAGGCCATCGTAGGTGCTGGTGCCCCGACCGATCTCGTCCATTAGCACCAGGCTGTGGTGACTGGCGTTGTGCAGTATGTTGGCGGTTTCCGTCATCTCCACCATGAAGGTGGAGCGGCCGGAGGCCAGATCATCCGAGGCGCCGATGCGGGTGAAGATGCGATCGATGGGGCCGATGCGCGCGCTGTCCGCCGGTACATAGCTGCCCATGTAGGCCAGCAGCACTATGAGGGCCGTCTGGCGCATGTAGGTGGACTTGCCCCCCATGTTGGGGCCGGTGACGATCAGCATGCGCCGCTCGCTTGCCAGCTGCACCGGGTTGGCGATGAAGGGAGCGCTCATCACCTGCTCCACCACAGGATGGCGGCCGTTGTCGATCTGGATCTGGGCGTCGTTCACCAGCTCCGGACGGCAGTAGTTGAAGCTGGCGGCGCGCTCCGCCAGGTTGCTCAGCACATCCAGCTCCGCAACGGCGGCGGCACAGCGCTGCAGTTCGGCCAGATGGGGCAGCAGTTGATCCAGCAACTGCTCGTAGAGCTGCTTCTCCAGGGCCAGCGCCCGGCTCTGGGCGGTGAGCACCTTGTCCTCGTACTCCTTGAGCTCGGGGATGATGTAACGCTCGTTGTTTTTTAAGGTCTGGCGGCGCACATAGTGGGCCGGCACCAGGTGGGCGTTGGCGCGGGTGACGTCGATATAGAAGCCGTGCACCTTGTTGTAGTCCACCTTGAGGGTGTTGATGCCGGTACGTTGCCGCTCTCTGACCTCCAGCTGCTCCAGGAAGGCGGTGGCGCCGTTGGCCAGATCCCGCAGCTCGTCCAGCTGGGCATCGTAGCCGTTGGCGATGACGCCGCCATCCCGCAGCACCACCGGCGGATTGTCGATGATGGCCCGCTGCAGCAGGTCGCACAGGGCCGGAAATTCGCCGATGGCCAGTCGCAGACCTTGCAACGCCTCGCCGTCGGTCTGAGCCAATTCGGCCTGCAGCTGGGGCAGGGCCTCGAAGGCCAGGCGCAGGCGCAGCAGATCCCGGGGGCGGGCACTGCGCAGGGCCAGCCGCGCCAGGATCCGCTCCATGTCCCCAATCTGCTTGAGCAGGGGGGGCAGGCTCTCAAAGCCCTGGCTGGCCAACAGCTCGCCGATGGCGTGCTGCCGTCGCTGAAGCGCCTGCGGTTGACGGATAGGCTGATGGATCCAGCGCTTGAGCAGCCGGCTGCCCATGGCGGTGGCGGTGCCGTCCAGCACGGCGGCCAGGGTGTTTTCCTGCCCGCCGGCGAGGTTGACGGTCAGCTCCAGGTTGCGCCGGGTGGCGGCATCCAGGATCACCATCTGCTCGGACTGCTCCAGGCCTATGCTGCGGATATGCGGCAGCTGGGTGCGCTGGGTGTCCTTGACGTACTGCATCAGGCAGCCGGCGGCGGCCAGGCCGCTGCTGGCCTGCTCCACCCCAAAGCCCACCAGATCCCGGGTGCCGAACTGCTGGCACAATAGCTTGCGAGCGGTGCCCAGCTCAAACTCCCATTCGGGGCGTCGCCGCAGGCCCCGCCGCTGGCCGAGGCGATCGAGGAAGGCGAAGCCATCTGGATAGAGCAGCTCCGCCGGATCCAGCCGCTGCAGTTCCGCCTGCAGGGTCTCCTCCGCCGGAAACTGATTGAGGGTGAAGCGGCCCGAGGTGATATCCAGCACCGCCAGGCCGAATTGCTGGCCATCGTGATAGAGGGCGGCGATCAGGTTGTCCTGCCGTTCGTTGAGCAGGGCCTCGTCGGAGATGGTGCCGGGGGTGACGATGCGCAGCACCTTGCGTTCCACCGGCCCCTTGCTCAGGGCCGGATCGCCTACCTGTTCACAGATGGCCACCGACTCGCCCAGCTGTACCAGCTTGGCCAGATACCCCTCCACCGCATGATAGGGTACGCCGGCCATGGGGATGGGGCTGCCAGCCGACTGACCGCGTTTGGTGAGGGAGATATCCAGCAGCTGGGCGGCCTTGCGGGCATCGTCATAGAACAGCTCATAGAAATCCCCCATGCGATAAAAGAGCAGCACATCGGGGTGTTCGGCCTTGATGCTCAGGTATTGCTGCATCATGGGGGTGTGCTGAGCCTTGGCTTGCGAGTCAAAGTTGGCAGATTGCATAATGGCTTGGCTTTTGGTTGAACGGGTGGACAAAGAGATGAAACAGCCTATCGAGGCGTTGGCAGTGCGTCTGGGACGGGCCCTCAAGGGGCGCGGCTGGATGGCGAGCACCGCGGAATCCTGCACCGGCGGAGGTGTAGCATACGCCATCACAGAAGTATCAGGAAGTTCCGCCTGGTTTGATCGCAGCTTCATCACCTACAGCAATGAGGCCAAGCAGCAGATGCTGGGGGTCAGGACGGGCACCCTGGCAGAGCATGGGGCGGTGAGCGGTCCCGTGGTGATCGAGATGGTCGCCGGTGCCTTGGCTCAGTCCCGTGCCGATGTGGCGGTGGCCATCAGCGGCATCGCCGGCCCCGACGGAGGTACGCCGGACAAGCCGGTGGGAACCGTCTGGATTGGCTGGGGGCTGAGGGCGGGGCCGGCTCAGGCCGCCTGCTACCATTTTGCCGGCGATCGGCAGGGGGTGCGGGAACAGGCGGTGGCCACCGCCTTGCGCCACCTGTGTGAGGCCGCGGACGCGATTTCTACTTGATACTGTACGAATGAACAGTATACTCAACAGCATACCTTGATGACTGAATACCTGTGTAATGGAGTCCCTTATGGATCAGAACAAACAGAAAGCCTTGGCCGCCGCCTTGGGTCAGATCGAAAAGCAATTCGGCAAGGGCTCCATCATGCGGTTAGGCGATACCCAGGCGCTGGATGTGGATACCGTTTCGACGGGCTCCTTGTCGCTGGACATCGCCCTGGGGATCGGCGGTCTGCCGTTTGGTCGCATCGTGGAGATCTTCGGACCCGAGTCCTCCGGTAAGACCACCCTGACCCTGGAAGTCATCGCCCAGGCCCAGAAGGCGGGCAAGACCTGTGCGTTTATCGACGCCGAACACGCCCTGGATCCCATCTATGCCGGCAAGTTGGGGGTCAAGGTGGATGATCTGCTGGTCTCCCAACCGGATACCGGGGAACAGGCGCTGGAAATCTGCGACATGCTGGTGCGCTCCAATGCCGTCGACGTCATCATAGTCGACTCGGTGGCGGCCCTGACGCCCAAGGCGGAAATCGAAGGCGAGATGGGGGATTCCCACGTCGGCCTGCAGGCACGCCTCATGTCCCAGGCGCTGCGTAAGCTCACCGGCAACATCAAGGGTGCCAACTGCCTGGTGGTGTTTATCAACCAGATCCGGATGAAGATCGGCGTCATGTTCGGCAACCCGGAAACCACCACCGGCGGTAACGCCCTCAAGTTCTATGCCTCCGTGCGTCTGGATATCCGCCGGACCGGCGCCATCAAGGAAGGGGACGAGATCGTCGGCAACGAGACCCGGGTCAAGGTGGTCAAGAACAAGGTGGCGCCCCCCTTCAAACAGGCCGAGTTCCAGATCCTCTACGGTGCCGGTATCTCCAAGGAAAGCGAATTGGTGGACCTGGGGGTCAAGTGCAAGCTCATCGACAAGGCCGGTGCCTGGTACAGCTATCAGGGCGAGAAGATTGGTCAGGGCAAGGCTAACGTCATGAAATACATGCAGGAGAACCTGCCGGTGGCCGAAGCCATCGAACGCCAGCTGCGGGAGCTGCTGCTGAGCAATCAGGGCGGGAACGAGAGCGCCGGCGCCAACGAGGCGGGTGACGTGGCCGAGCTGGATGACGAGGCCAGCTTCGCCGATAACGCCTTCTAAGCCAGGCCGGCGACATGACCGAAGAGCAGGCGAGTCCCTTCAAGCTGGCGTTACGTCGGGTGATGGGGCGCCTGGCCCGGCGGGATCATACGGCGCAGGAGCTGCGCACCCTACTGGCCGACGTGCCGGAGGCAGTGGTGGAGCAGGTGCTGCAGCACTGCCGGCAACAGGGCTGGCTGGACGAAGGTCGGCTGCTGGAGCAGGCGGTACACAGCCGGGCGGCCCGTGGCCAGGGGCCGCGCAAGATCGCCTTCGAGCTGGGCCGCCGTGGCCTCTCGGACGACGGGATCCGCGAGCAACTTCATGCCGAGGAATATGACTGGTGCGCGTTGGCGGCCCAACTGGCCCAGCGTCGCCAGGGGACGGCGCCCCTGGATCTGGCGGCGCGCCGGCGCCTGATGGGCTTCCTGCAACGCCGCGGCTTCAGCCAGGATCAGATCCACTACGCCCTGTCCAGCTTGTCAAAAAAAGGCTCCCCTTAGTGGGAGCCTTGGTTTTTTCTGGTCGCCGGTGAGCGGTCGGTTTTACTTTGACCGGGATAACTTTTAAATTATGCCGGTTAAGCATCCAACCCCATTTCGAACCAAGCAGGTTATTCATGTACATGTCCACATCAGAGATCCGCACGGCGTTTCTCGAGTATTTCCGCTCCCAGGGCCACCAGGTGGTGCCCTCCAGCTCCCTGGTTCCCCATAACGATCCCACGCTGCTGTTCACCAATGCCGGTATGAACCAGTTCAAGGATGTCTTCCTGGGCAGCGATACCCGCAACTACAGCCGCGCCACCACGGCCCAGCGTTGTGTGCGGGCCGGCGGCAAGCACAATGATCTGGATAACGTGGGCTACACAGCCCGGCACCACACCTTCTTCGAGATGCTGGGTAACTTCAGCTTTGGCGATTATTTCAAGCACGATGCCATTGGTTTTGCCTGGGGCTTCCTCACCGAGGTGCTGCAGCTGCCCAAGGACAAGCTGCTGGTAACCGTCTACCAGAGCGATGACGAGGCCTATGACATCTGGGCCAAGGAGATGGGCATCCCGGCCGAGCGCATCATTCGCATCGGGGACAACAAGGGCGCCCCCTATGCCTCCGACAACTTCTGGCAGATGGGGGACACGGGTCCCTGTGGTCCCTGCACCGAAATATTCTACGACCATGGCGATCGCATCTGGGGTGGCCCTCCCGGCTCTGCCGAGGAGGATGGCGATCGCTTCATCGAAATCTGGAACGTGGTGTTCATGCAGTTCAATCGCCAGGCGGATGGCACCATGGAACCCTTGCCCAAGCCGTCGGTGGATACCGGCATGGGGATTGAGCGGATTGCCGCCATCATGCAAGGCGTGCACTCCAACTACGAGATCGATCTGTTCCAGCGGCTGATCAAGGTGGTGGCCGAGATCACCGGCACCCAGGATCTGGAGAACAAATCCCTGCGGGTCATCGCCGATCACATCCGCTCCTGCTCCTTCCTCATCGCCGATGGCGTCATGCCCTCCAACGAAGGGCGTGGCTATGTGCTGCGACGCATCATCCGCCGCGCCGCCCGCCATGGCCGCCTGTTGGGGGCCAAGGACGCCTTCTTCTACCGACTGGTGGGCACGCTGGCCGAGCTGATGGGGGATGCCTATCCGGAGCTCAAGAGTCAGCAGCCGGTGGTGGAACGGGTGCTCAAGCAAGAAGAAGAGCAATTCAGCCGTACCCTGGATCGTGGCTTGACCCTGTTGGAAGATGCCCTGGCTGGTCTGGGTGACGCCCGGCAGATCCCCGGCGATCTGGTGTTCAAACTGTACGATACCTATGGTTTCCCGGCGGACTTGACCGCCGACGTGGTGCGGGATCGCGGTTTCGAGATTGACGAGGCCGGCTTCGAGCGGGAGATGGAGAAGCAGCGTGAGCGGGCCAAGGGGGCCTCTGCCTTCACCGTGGATTACAACAAGCAGCTGAAGATCGATCACACCAGCGAATTCGTCGGCTACGGCCAGCTGCAGGGTGAGAGCCCCATCACCGCCATCTATGTCGGTGACCAGGCTGTCACTGAGCTGAAGGCCGGTGACGAGGCCATGATAGTGCTGGAGAGCACCCCCTTCTACGCCGAATCCGGCGGTCAGATGGGCGATGCCGGTCTGTTGCAGCATGGCGACAGCCTGTTTGCCGTCAGCGACACCCAGAAGCTGGGCGGTGCCGTGGTACACAAGGGCTATGTCGAGGTGGGCCAATTCGCGGTGGGGCAGTCCGTGCTGGCCAGTGTGGATCGGGCGCGTCGCCTTGCCACGGCGGCCCATCACTCCGTGACGCACCTGCTGCATGCCGCCTTGCGCCAGACCCTGGGTGACCACGTGACCCAGAAGGGGTCACAAGTCGGCCCGGATCGCCTGCGCTTTGACTTCTCCCATTTCGAACCCCTGACCCATGGCACCATCCGTCGGGTGGAAGAGCTGGTCAACGCCCAGATCCGCGCCAATGAGCCGGTCCAGACCCGCCTGATGGCCCTGGACGACGCCAAGCAAGCCGGCGCCATGGCGCTGTTTGGCGAGAAGTACGATGACGAAGTGCGGGTGGTCCACATGGGCGAGTTCTCCACCGAACTGTGCGGTGGCACCCACGCCCAGCGCACCGGCGATATCGGCTTCTTCAAGATCATCTCCGAAAGCGGGGTGGCGGCGGGCATCCGCCGGATTGAGGCGGTGGCCGGTCAGGCCGCCATCGAATACATGCACCAGCTGGGCGAGCAGATCGATGCCGCCGCAGAACTGGTGAAGGGCGATCAGTTCTCCATCGCCACCCGGGTGCGCCAGTTCATGGAGCGTACCCGCCTGCTGGAGCGCGAGCTGGAAGCGGCCAAGAGCAAGTTGGCCGCTCAGGCGGGTGCCGGCCTGTTGGGGCAGGTGATGTCCATCAACGGTCAGAAGGTGTTGGTGGCGGAACTTGAGGGCGTGGATGCCAAGTCGCTGCGCACCACCCTGGATGATCTGAAGAACCGCTTGCACTCCGGGGTCCTGCTGCTGGCTGCCGTCAGCGGTGACAAGGTCAGCCTGATCGCCGGGGTCACCCCGGATCTGACCGGCAAGGTCAAGGCCGGTGAACTGGTCAACCTGGTGGCCTCCCAGGTGGGCGGCAAGGGCGGTGGTCGCCCGGACATGGCCCAGGCGGGGGGTACCCAACCCGAGGCGCTGCCGGCGGCTCTGGCCAGCGTGCAGCCCTGGCTGGAAGAGCGACTGTAAGCCTGGCGTAAGGAGCACCCATGGCCTTGCTGGTTCTGAAATTTGGCGGTACCTCGGTGGGCAGTCTCGAGCGGATCGAGGCGGTGGCCCGGCGGGTGGCCGCGCTGCAGCAGGCGGGCCATCGGCTGGTGGTGGTGGTCTCGGCCATGTCGGGCGAGACCAACCGCTTGCTGGGATTGGCCCGAGGGCTGGATCTGGATGCCCCGGCTGCCGAGACGGATGTGCTGCTGGCCACCGGTGAGCAGGTCACCATAGGGCTGCTGGCCATTGCCTTGGCAAAGCAGGGCTGTGCGGCGCGTTCCTTCACCGGTGAACAGGTCTGCATCCACACGGACGGTCACCACGGCAAGGCGCGGATCCTGAGCATCGATGAGCTGCCGCTGCAGCAGTGCCTGGCGGCCGGCCAGGTGGCGGTGGTGGCCGGGTTTCAGGGGCGGGGACCGGATGGTCGCATCACCACCCTGGGCCGTGGCGGCTCGGATACCACGGCGGTGGCCCTGTCGGCCGCCCTCAAGGCGGACGAGTGCCAGATCTTCACCGACGTGGATGGGGTCTACACCACGGATCCCCGCATCGAGCCCAAGGCGCGCCGCCTGCCCAGGATCACCTTCGAGGAGATGCTGGAGCTGGCCAGTCTGGGCGCCAAGGTGCTGCAGATCCGCTCGGTGGAGTTTGCCGGTAAGTACCGGGTGCCGCTGCGGGTGTTGTCGAGCTTCGATGAGGGTGAGGGCACCCTGATCACCTATGGAGAGCCAAGCATGGAATCACCACTCGTCTCCGGTATCGCCTTCAGCCGTCAGGAGGCCAGCCTGACCATTCTGGGGGTGCCGGACAGGCCCAGCGTGGCGGCCCAGATCCTGGGGCCCATCAGCGACGCCAACATTGACGTCGACATGATAGTGCAGAACACCCTGGGGGATGGGACGGCGGACTTTACCTTTACCGTCAACCGGGAGGAGTTCCGGCGGGCGCGGGCGCTGCTGGAGCAGGTCGCCGACGAACTGGGGGCGGATTGTGTGCAGTGCAACGACAGCATGGCCAAGGTCTCCATCGTCGGCCTGGGGATGTGGAATCACCCCGGGGTGGCCAGCACCATGTTCACGTGTCTGGGCCGGGAGGGGATCAACATGCAGCTGATCTCCACCTCCGAGATCAAGATTTCCGTGGCCATCGACGAGAAGTACCTGGAGCTGGCGGTGCGTGCCCTGCACGACGCCTTCGGCCTGGCACAAGGCGGCGATGTTGCCGGGATGAACAATAATTAACAGGCAGGTTCTTATATTTTTCCTGCATTTAGTCGATAATGACGGTTCAATTTGTCTGAATGGTCAGAACAAAGGAGTGAGCGAATGCTTATTTTGACTCGCCGGGTGGGTGAAACCCTGATGATCGGTGACGAAGTGACGGTGACTGTCCTGGGTGTTAAGGGCAATCAGGTGCGGATCGGTGTGAATGCTCCCAAGGAAGTATCGGTACACCGGGAAGAGATCTACATGCGCATCCAGGCCGAAAAGGGTGACGAATTGCCGCAAGGCGAACAGTATTGAGAAAGGGCGACGTCATGTCGCCTTTTTGTTTTTTAGCGGCCCCGATCGGCTTGAACACCCTGATTTGTTTAAGCAAACAGCTATCTGACTATTTGCTGTGCGAACGATTGGGGCGGGGGAAAAATTGTTTGACTTATTTTTCCCGCCAAGTAATATCTGCCCCCGCAACGGTGAGGTGGCCGAGAGGCTGAAGGCACGCCCCTGCTAAGGGCGCATGCGGTTTATAGCCGCATCGAGGGTTCGAATCCCTCCCTCACCGCCATTACGCGCCCGTAGCTCAGCTGGATAGAGTACCTGGCTACGAACCAGGTGGTCAGAGGTTCGAATCCTCTCGGGCGCGCCATCTACAAGTTAGTTGTTACACTTATCGATACTGCGCCCGTAGCTCAGCTGGATAGAGTACCTGGCTACGAACCAGGTGGTCAGAGGTTCGAATCCTCTCGGGCGCGCCATCTTTATCTTTCAGTGTTACCAAAATATCCGCGCCCGTAGCTCAGCTGGATAGAGTACCTGGCTACGAACCAGGTGGTCAGAGGTTCGAATCCTCTCGGGCGCGCCATCTTCATCTTTCAGTGTTACCCAATATCCGCGCCCGTAGCTCAGCTGGATAGAGTACCTGGCTACGAACCAGGTGGTCAGAGGTTCGAATCCTCTCGGGCGCGCCATCTTCTCCTGTTCTTCTGCTCTCCTTTTTCCCTGCGCCGGCGGCATTGGCCTCTGCCATGCCGTTGGCTTCTGTGCGGTAGATCCCGCCCCGACCGCTTCCCCGAGCCCCCTGTGAGCCATGACCCTTTTTTGATCATGGTATCCGGCTACAGTAGACCTGTTTTGCATGAGTCTTTCACCGGTTAGCCAATCACAGGGAGTCTACGCCATGGATATCTCAGCCATGCTGCTTGAGGCCTTCAAGCTGCTCGTCACCGGCATGGGGTTTGTCTTTTTGCTGCTGGGCATCATGGTCGGTGCTGTCAACCTGCTGGCTCGCCTGGCCGCCGAACCGGAGGCCGCTGCCGCTTCCCTCGCGCCGGGAGCCATCCCGGCCGAGACCGCCATGGATCCGCAACTGGTGGCGGCCATCAGCAGTGCCGTACATCAGCACCGTCAGACGCGACGTTGACACCGACGGATTGGATAAAAGCTAATACGCAGGAGAACAACCATGACTAAGCCTTTGGCCATCACAGAAGTGGTCCTACGCGATGCCCATCAATCCTTGCTGGCGACCCGCTTGCGGGTCGAGGACATGTTGCCCATCGCCGCGCAGCTCGATGAGGTGGGTTACTGGTCCATCGAGAGCTGGGGTGGTGCCACCTTTGATGCCTGCATTCGCTTCTTGGGGGAGGATCCCTGGGAGCGCCTGCGCCTGTTGAAGAAGGCCATGCCCAAGACGCCACACCAGATGCTGCTGCGGGGACAGAACCTGCTGGGCTATCGCCACTACGCCGACGATCTGGTGCGCAAGTTTGTGGAACGGGCTCATGACAACGGCATGGATGTGTTCCGCATCTTCGACGCCATGAACGATGTGCGCAATCTGCAGACCTCGGTGGAGGCAGCGGTGGCGGTGGGGGCCCATGCCCAGGGGACCATCTGCTATACCACCAGCCCGGTGCACAAGCTGACCATGTGGGTAGACATGGCCAAGCGTCTGCAGGACATGGGCTGCCACTCTCTGTGTATCAAGGACATGTCCGGTCTGCTGCGCCCCTATGAGGCGGAGAGTCTGATCAAGGCCATCAAGGCCGAGGTGGATCTGCCGTTGGCGCTGCACTGTCATGCCACCACGGGTCTGAGCCTCGCCACCCACATGAAGGCCATCGATGCCGGTATCGACATCCTGGATACCGCCATCTCCACCATGAGCATGACCTATGGCCATTCGCCGACCGAAACCGTGGTGGCCATGGTGGCGGGTTCGGCCCACGACACCGGGCTGGATCTCAAGCGGCTCGAGGAGATCGCCATCTATTTTCGGGATGTGCGTAAAAAATACGCCAAGTTCGAAGGCAGCATGAAGGGCATAGACTCACGCATTCTGCTGGCCCAGGTTCCCGGCGGCATGCTCACCAACCTGGAAAGCCAGCTCAAGCAGCAGGGCGCCGAAGGGCGGATGGATGAGGTGTTGCAGGAGATACCGCGGGTGCGGGCGGATCTGGGCTACATTCCGCTGGTGACCCCGACCTCCCAGATAGTGGGTACCCAGGCGGTGATGAATGTCCTGCTGGGTGAGCGCTATAAGAGCATCGCCAAGGAGACCGCCGGTATCCTCAAGGGCGAATATGGCGCCACCCCGGCGCCGGTGGATGCGGCCCTGCAGGCCCGGGTGCTGGAGGGGGCGGCGCCCATCTCCTGCCGGCCGGCGGATCTGCTGCCGCCGGAACAGGCTGCCCTGAAAACCGAGCTGCAGCAAAAAGCCGGCGAGGTGGGCCTGGAGGCGGCGGCCTTGACGGTAGACGACCTGCTGACCTACGCCCTGTTCCCGCAGGTGGGGCTCAAGTTTTTGGCCAACCGGGGCAATCCGGATGCCTTCGAGCCGGCACCGGGCAACGAACCTGTGGTGGCGGCATCCGCCTCGGCACCCCAGGTGGCCCACGCAGGCCCGCAAGCCTATGACGTGCGGGTCAATGGTCAGCTGTATCAGGTGGAGGTGGCCGAGTCCGGTCAGATCAGCCAGATAGTCCCGGCTGTGGCCGCCCCCGCATCGGTAGCGGCGCCACAGGTTGCGACCGGTCAGTCCGAGGCGGTGAAGGCCCCCCTGTCCGGCACCATCTTCAAGGTGCTGGTGAGCACGGGGCAGGCGGTGAAGGAGGGTCAGGTGATGCTGATCATGGAGGCCATGAAGATGGAGACCGAGATCCGGGCGGCACGTGATGGTGTGGTCGCCGGGGTCGTGGTGAAGAGTGGCGATGCCGTAGGGGCGGGCGACAGCCTGCTGCTGTTGGGGTAGGGGAGTACCGACATGGATGGTTTGCTGACCCTCTGGCTGGACACGGGTCTGGCCAATTTCACCTTGGGACAGATCTGCATGATGGCCGTGGGGGGCGTGCTGCTCTACCTGGCCGTGGTGCGGGGATTCGAGCCCTTGCTGCTGGTGCCCATCGGTTTTGGCGCCGTGCTCTCCAACATCCCCAATGCCGGCTTTACCGAGCCTGGCGGCCTGCTGTACTACGTCTACCACGTGGGGATCGAGTCTGGCGTCTTCCCCTTGCTGATCTTCATGGGGGTGGGGGCTCTGACGGACTTCGGTGCCCTGATCGCCAACCCCAAGACGCTGTTGTTGGGGGCGGCGGCCCAGTTTGGCATCTTCGCCACCCTCATAGGTGCCGTGCTGCTGAACCTGGTGCCGGGCTTCGAGTTTACCCTCAAGGAGGCGGCCTCCATCGCCATCATAGGCGGGGCGGATGGTCCCACGGCCATCTTCCTCTCCTCCCGCCTGGCGCCGGATCTGCTGGGGGCCATCGCCGTGGCGGCCTACTCCTACATGGCGCTGGTGCCCATCATACAGCCCCCCATCATGCGGGCGCTGACCACGGTGGAGGAGCGCAAGATCGTCATGGCTCAGCTGCGGCCGGTGAGCAAGAAGGAGAAGGTGCTTTTCCCCCTGATGGTGCTGCTGCTGACGGTGCTGTTCCTGCCGGCCTCCACCCCCCTGGTGGGCATGTTCTGCCTGGGGAACCTGATGCGGGAGTGCGGCGTGGTGGAGCGGCTGTCCAAGACGGCGCAGAACGAGCTCATCAACATAGTCACCATCTTCCTGGGGCTGGGGGTGGGATCCAAGCTGTCCGCCGACAAGTTCCTCCATGTGGAGACCCTGGGGATCCTGGTGTTGGGGGCCATCGCCTTCGGCATCGGCACCGCCGCCGGGGTCTTGATGGCCAAGCTGCTCAACCGCTTCAGCAAGGATCCCATCAATCCGCTCATCGGGGCCGCCGGGGTATCGGCTGTGCCCATGGCTGCGCGGGTGGCCAACAAGGTGGGTCAGGAGGTCAATCACCAGAACTTCCTGCTGATGCATGCCATGGGCCCCAATGTGGCCGGTGTGCTGGGCTCGGCGGTGGCCGCCGGTGTGCTGTTGGCCCTGCTGAAATAGGTGAAGGAGTAAATAGAAGCGGCGCCCATTGGGCGCCGCTTTTGTCTTGTTGGTCGAAAAAATCCCGCCTTATCAGGCCTCTTCCAGCCCGACAATCAGCCAGGGGCGCCCCGGCTCATCCAGCCGGCGTTCCAGATGCCAGATCTCCTGGATGGGGAATTCCTCTTGGCTTTGGCTGTCTCGGTAGCGGCCGCTGAAGCGCACGCTGAGCTCCGCCTGCTGGCTGTCGTAGTGCGCCCGCACCAGCTCGGCATCGACAAATTGCACCTCGGTGAACTGCTCACCCGCATACTTGGCACGCTCGGCCTGCAGGGCAGCAAACAGCTCGGGACTCACGTATTCCGCCATCTTGGCCAGATCGTTCTGGTTCCACGCCTGCTGCAGCTGGCGATAGTGATCCCGTGCCTCGTTGACGAAGGCCTGGGCATCGAAACCGGGCGGCAGATCGAAGGGCACGCCATCCTGGGTGGCGCTGCCACCCGACGCCGAACCCGTGGACTCAAAAGCCTGGGTCGGTTCGAAGGCGGACGGCTGGCCAAACGGGCCGGCCTGGGCGCCATAGGCGGGGCTCATGGCCTGTTGCCGCTTCTGGGTCATGCTACGGAACAGCTTGAACAGCACGAAGGCGATGCCTGCCATCAGCAGCATGTCCATGAATTGCAAGCCCTCGAAGGCACCACTGCCCAGCAGCCAGGCGAACAGGCCACCGGCCAGGAGGCCGCCCAGCAGGCCGCCCATCAGACCGGACCTGTTGCGCTGCGGCGTGGCGGTGGCGGCCTTGTTGCTGGTGAGCGATTGGGCCTTGGGCTGGCTCGGCGCGGTGCGGTAACTCTTGCCGAACGACTTGCTGCCGCCAAACTTGGCGGCCTCCGCCGTGGTGGCCAGGCCCAACGACAGGGTGACCAGCAGGACGGCGACCAGGGAAAACCATTTTTTCATCTTCATGATCCCAGGTGATACGGAAAGTCTCCATCCTAGTGGGTGGGGGCGCCGCGTCAATTCCGTTTGTCGGGGCAATAATATCGGTAAAACCGAGTCAAATGGTGAGAATGGTCGGAATACCCGGATGAGTTGCCAGGGAAATGGCTGCATCATCTTTTGCTCAGCGGCGCAAAAATGCCGATAATGAGCACCCGATTTTTCTCTGGTATCTCCCATGGCTGAACCCTCCAAAACCCGGACCGACTCCCGCGTCGAGCAGCTCAAGCTGCCGCCTCACTCCTTTGAGGCGGAACAGTCCGTGCTGGGGGGCCTGCTGCTGGATAACCAGGCCTGGGACCGGGTGGCCGAACGGGTGGTGGAGCAGGACTTCTACAGCCGTCCCCACCGGCTGATCTTCGCCGCCATGACCCGGCTGGCGGAGCGGGGCAACCCGCTGGATCTCATCACCCTGCAGGAGTCGCTTGAAAACCACGAGCAGCTGGCCGAGGTGGGGGGCTTCGCCTATCTGGTGGAGATTGCCAAGAACACCCCCAGCGCCGCCAACATCGCAGCCTATGCCGACATAGTGCGGGAGCGCGCCGTGGTGCGGGAGATGATCTCGGTGGCCCACGAGATCGCCGAGGCGGGCTTCGATCCCCAGGGGCGCAACGCCGCGGATCTGCTGGATCTGGCCGAGAGCAAGGTGTTCAAGATCGCCGAGCAGCGGGCCAGCGAGTCCGAGGGGCCCCAGTCCCTGCGGGTGGTGCTGGAGAAGACAGTCGACAAGATCGAGGAGCTGTTTCGCCAGCCCCACAACGGCGTGACCGGGGTCTCCTCCGGCTATGCGGATCTGGACAAGATGACCGCCGGCTTTCAATCGTCGGATCTCATCATAGTGGCGGCCCGTCCCTCCATGGGTAAGACCACCTTCGCCATGAATCTGTGCGAGCACGCGGCCCTGACCTCCGACAAGCCGGTGCTGATCTTCTCCCTGGAAATGCCCTCGGAGCAGATCATCATGCGTATGCTGGCCTCATTGGGCCGCATCGAGCAGAACCGGGTGCGGACCGGTCAGCTGGACGACGATGACTGGGGCCGGCTCTCCTCCACCATGGGCATGCTGCTGGAACGGGGCAAGATGTATATCGATGACTCCTCCGGCCTGACCCCCACCGAGCTGCGTTCCCGTGCCCGGCGGGTGGCGCGGGAGCACGGTGGCCTCAGCATGATCATGATCGACTACCTGCAGCTGATGCGGGTGCCTTCCCTGTCTGAAAACCGGACCCTGGAAATTGCCGAAATCTCCCGCTCCCTCAAGGCGTTGGCCAAGGAGCTGGGGGTGCCGGTCATCGCCTTGTCCCAGCTCAACCGGAGTCTGGAACAACGGGCGGACAAGCGGCCGGTCAACTCGGATCTTCGCGAATCCGGCTCCATCGAGCAGGACGCCGACCTCATCATGTTCATCTACCGCGATGAGGTCTATCACGATGACAGTCCCGACAAGGGGATTGCCGAAATCATCATAGGTAAGCAGCGTAACGGCCCCATCGGTCGGGTGCGTCTGACCTTCCAGGGCCAGTTCTCCCGCTTCGACAACTACGCCGGCCCGGCTTACGACGACGACTACTAAGGACGTAACATGAAGGTGGCCACCGCCCAGGTCCACACTCAGGCCCTGCAGCACAACCTGCAGGTCGTTCAGCAATGCTGCCCCCACGCCAAGCTGATGGCGGTGGTCAAGGCCAACGGCTATGGCCACGGCCTGCTCAAGGTGGCGCAGACTCTCCAGGCGGCGGATGGCTATGCCGTGGCGCGCATCGAAGAGGCGCTGATGCTGCGCAGCGGCGGCATCGTCAAGCCGGTGCTGCTGCTGGAAGGCTTCTTCAGCCCGGAGGATCTGCCGGTGCTGGCGGCCAACAACCTGCAGACGGCGGTGCACTCCTGGGAGCAGCTTGAGGCCCTGGAACAGGCCGAGCTGCCCCATCCCCTGACCATCTGGCTGAAGCTGGATACCGGCATGCACCGGCTGGGGATCCGCCCCGAGGAGGCCGAGGCTTTCTGTGCCCGCCTGGCCCGCTGTGCCAATGTGCGCCAGCCCTTCAACCTGATGACCCACTTCGCCTGTGCCGACGAGCTGGACAGCTCGGTGACGCCCCAGCAGATCAGCCTGTTCAAGCGGTTGACCCAGGGGCTGGCGGGTCAGTGCACCCTGGCCAGCTCCGCCGGCATCCTGGCCTGGCCCGCTGCCCATGCCGACTGGGTGCGTCCCGGCATCATGCTCTACGGTGTGTCGCCCTTTGCCGACAAGACGGGGGCCGAGCACGGCCTGCAGCCGGTGATGACGTTAAAAAGCGGGCTTATCGCGGTGCGTGAGCTCAAGGCCGGCGAGTCGGTGGGCTATGGCGGTCACTGGACCAGCCCGCGGGATACCCGGCTGGGGGTGGTGGCGGTGGGTTATGGCGACGGCTATCCGCGCAATGCCCCCAACGGCACGCCGGTGTGGCTCAATGGCCGGCGGGTGCCTGTGGTGGGCCGGGTCTCCATGGACATGATGACGGTGGAGCTGGGCCCCGAGGCCCAGGACCAGGTCGGCGACGAGGTGATCCTGTGGGGTGCCCAACTGCCGGTGGAGGAGGTGGCTCGGTATATCGGCACCATCCCCTACGAACTGGTCACCAAGCTCACCCCCCGGGTGCAGGTGGAGTACTGCTAGCATGTGGCTGGCCCGGCAACTGAGCCTGAGACCCCGCGCCCGGGGCTTTCACCTGGTCACCGAGGAGCTAGTGCAGCAGCTGCCGGAGCTAAGGCGTGTGCGGGTGGGGCTGGTACAGCTACACCTGTTGCACACCTCCGCATCCCTGACCCTCAATGAAAACTGCGATCCGGACGTGCGCCACGACTTGGCGGCCTTTCTGACCCGGCTGGTGCCTGAGAATGCCCCCTACTATCGCCATGTGCTGGAGGGGGCCGACGACATGCCGGCCCATATTCTCGCTTCCTTGCTGGGGGTCTCTGTGATGCTGCCCATCAGTGAGGGGCGTCTGGCCTTGGGCACCTGGCAGGGCATCTGGCTGGGGGAGCATAGACAGGCGGGCGGGGCGCGCCGGCTGCAGGTGACCATCCAGGGCGAGCCCTATCAGGCCAGCGCCTGGCCCGGTCCGTGAAGAAGACCAGGCCGAGGGGCCATGCTTAAGGCTTAGTGGCTGGGGTCTGATCGTCTGCCGGCAGCTGTTCCGGATACTGATGGCGCTCGCCCTTGTAGAACTGCCAGCGCCAGAGGCCGGGGGTCCAGTAGACATAGAGCCAGGGGGTATCGGGCTGCCACTGAGGGAAGCTGATCTCCACGCTGTTGTCCTTGGCCTTGTACAGGGACGTCTTGATGCTGATGTGGGAGACGATGAGGGCCACCACCAGGGCGATGAGTGACCACTTGATTAGCTTACCCATGGGCTGGCGGGGCTCCGTTGCTCAGAAAAGACACTCGCAGAATACGGGCTAAGCGCCTTTATTCAAAGCAGATTTCGATGGTGGCTTTGCCGTACTCACACTCGAAGGGCATCATGATCTTGGTGCTGTCGGCCTTGTGGGCTATGGTGTGATTGGGACCGGCCACCACCACGGGGGTGGCCATGTCGAAGTCGTAGCCCTTCTCGCCAAGAATGCGCTTGGCCCCCCCGGTCACCATGTTGGTGATCTCCCCCACCATGTCGGTGACTTCCTCGTTGATGCTGCTGGGCGCTTCACCCAGCATGCGGCGCATGACCTCCAGAGCCAGGGCTTTGTCGAAGGTGATGGAGAAGGAGCCGCGGGTCTGGGGACCCACCATGCCGATGAGGCCGGAGACATCCCCCCGGGCCAGTTCGTCGCTCTTCTTGCGCGGGGCACCCGGCTTGAGTTCCAGTTGTGCCATGGTGTTCAAGACGTTCATCAATGAGATGAGAAACGGATTCACAAATTCTGCGCGCATGCTTGTTTCCTAAATCCTGATTGGCGAGGGGCGAGTCCGAGGCGGGCCGGATAAACGGTTGGCTTAGGGTGGAAAAAGCAGACTCGAGCTCGAATTATATCGGAGTCTACCATATTCCGCCTAGCCATCCTGTGACAACCCTCATTCTCCCCTTGGCGTGCTGGATCAGGGGAGCGCGCGATCTGTTCGGTGAAAAAAACAGCAGGATCTTGGGGTCAGTTTAACCGAAGCAGCCTTGCACATAGTCCCGGGTGCGGGTCTGGATCGGGTGGCTGAACACCTGCTCGGTTTCGCCAAACTCCACCAGTTCCCCCAGGTACATGAAGGCGGTGAAATCAGAGATGCGCGCCGCCTGCTGCATGTTGTGGGTGACGATGACGATGGTGTAGCGCTCCCGCAGGGCCAGGATCAGCGCTTCAATGCCCTGGGTGGCGATGGGATCCAGCGCCGAGGTGGGTTCGTCCATCAGTATCACCTCGGGTTTCAGGGCTATGGTGCGGGCGATACACAACCGTTGCTGCTGACCGCCGGACAGGCCCGCCGCATCGCTGTGCAGCTTGTCCTTCACCTCCCCCCAGAGCTGGGCCTGCTCCAGCGCCTCCTGCACCCGGGCGTCCATCTGCTTGCGGGAGAGGGATTCGTAGAGGCGGATGCCGAAGGCGATGTTGTCGTAGATGCTCATGGGAAAGGGGGTGGGCTTCTGGAACACCATGCCGATGCGGGCCCGCAGATCGTTGACGTTGGTGGTGCGGCTGAGCACCTCCTGGGCATCCAGCAGGATACGGCCTTTGGCCTGCTGGCCGGGATAGAGCTCGAAGATGCGGTTGAGGCAGCGCAGCAGGGTGGACTTGCCGCAGCCGGAGGGGCCTATCATGGCGGTGACCCGGTTGCGGTAGATGGGCAGGTTGACCCGAAACAGCGCCTGCTTGTCCCGGCCATAGAAGAAGTCCAGTTCCTGGATGTCCATGCGCTTTTCCAGCCGCACGGCCTGATGGGTGCTAAGCAGGGCAATCTGGTTCATGGTTTTCTCCGTTGTTGCAGATGGGGTAGCAGCCGTGACAGCACATTCAGGGCCAGTATGGCCAGGGTGATGAGCAGGGCGCCGGCCCAGGCCAGCTGGTTCCAGCTGTCATAGGGGCTCATGGCGAACTGGTAGATCGTCACCGGCAGGTTGGCCATGGGTTCGTTGGGGTTGAGGGTCATGAAGCTGGAGTTCAGGGCGGTGAACAGCAAAGGCGCCGTCTCGCCGCTGATGCGGGCCACCGACAGCAATATGCCGGTGATCATGCCGGTGCCCACGGCGCGATAGCCCAGCTTGACGATGATGAGCCAGCGAGGCGCTCCCAGGCCGGCACCGGCTTCCCGCAGGTGACGGGGCACCAGCTTGAGCATCTCCTCCGTGGTACTGATGATCACCGGCAAGGCTATGATGGCCAGGGCCACGGCGCCGGCCCAGCCGGAGAAGTGGCCCATGGGCACCACCATCATCTGGTAGACGAACAGGCCCACCAGGATGGAGGGGGCGCTCATCAGACTGCCGTTTAGGAAGCGGATCAGCTCGGCGGCCTTGCGCTGTTGGCCGTATTCGGCCAGCCAAGTGCCGGCCAGCACCCCCACCGGGGTGGCCAGCACTATGGCCAGCCCCGTCATCATCAGGCTGCCCAGCAGGGCATTGGCCAGCCCGCCCTCGCCGCCCGGTCCCGGGGTGACCTGACTGAACAGAGTCCAGCTCAGCCCCGCCAGGCCCTTTTGCAGTAGGGTGAACAGGATCAGGATCAGCACGCTCAACCCCAGCAGGGTGGCGGTCAGGCAAAACAGCCGGAACAGGCCGTTCTTGAGGGTTCTGAGTCTCATGCCGGCCTCCGGTGCATCAGGAGGCGGGCGCTGCCCATCACCAGGAAGGTGATGAAGAAGAGCACCAGCCCCAGGCCGATGAGGGAGGCGATATGCAGGCCACCGGTGGCCTCGTTGAACTGTTCGGCGATGGTGGCCGAGATGGAGGTGGCGGGCATAAACAGGCTCTGCTGTATGTCCTGGGCGCCGCCGATGACGAAGGTGATGGCCATGGTCTCGCCCAGGGCGCGGCCCAGGGCCAGGATCAGGGCGCCGAACAGCGGGCCCTTGATGGCCGGCAGCAGCACCCGGGTGATCACCTCAAACTGGGTGGCGCCGATGCCATAGGTGGCCTCCCGCAGCACGTTGGGCAGGGTGCGCAGTGCCTCCTTAATCAGGGAGGTCAGGATGGGCAGTATCATGAAGGCCAGGATGATGCCGGAGGTGAGCAGCCCCACCCCCATGGGCGGGCCGCTCAGCAGAGAACCCAGCAGGGGCACGTCCAGCAAATGCTCGCCGGCCCAGGCCTGGAAGCCGTTGGCAAACCATGGGGCAAACACGAACAGGCCCCACATGCCGTAGATGATGCTTGGCACGGCGGCCAGCAACTCGATGGCAATGGACAGGGGGCGGGAGAGCCAGCGGGGGCACAGCTCCGCCAGGAACACGCCGATGCCGATGCCCACCGGCAGGGCCAGCAGCACGGCGATGAGGGAGGAGATCAGGGTGCCGTAGAGGGCGTTGGCGGCGCCGAATTGCTGGGACAGGGGATCCCAGTCACTGGAAAAGAAAAAGCCCAGCCCGAAGTGTTGCAGCGCGGGCCAGGCACCTTGCAGCAGCTCGCCCAGCAGGGCCAGCATCAAGCCGGCGATGAGCAGGGCGCAGCTCAGGCAGGCTTGTCGAAACAGGGGGTCGAGACGAAAGCGGGATGGTATGGACATGCTCACTCGTTGACTCAAGGGCAAGGCCTGCCTCGCAAGGAGGCAGGCCGGTTGCCGGCTTATTGGTAGACGACGCTGCCGTCGTTACCCTTGATCTGGGCGGTCCACATGGTTTCCACCATCTTCACCACGCTGTCGGGCATGGGCACGTATTCCAGGCTTGTGGCCAGGTCGTCACCCTTGGCATAACCCCAGGCGAAGAACTTCAACACTTCCTTGGCGGCCTGCGGATTGGCCTGTTCCTTGTGCATCAGGATGAAGGTGGCGGCGGTCATGGGCCAGGAGGTGGCGCCGGGCTGATCGTTGAGCATCAGCTTGAAGCCGGGGGCGTGGGCCCAGTCGGCATTGGCGGCAGCGGCCTGGAAGCTGTCCATGGTGGGTTTGACAAAGGCACCGGCCTTGTTTTGCATCTGGGTGTAGGTCAGGGCATTGGTGTTGGCGTAGGCGAACTCCACGTAGCCGATGGCCCCCTTGGTGCGTTTGACGAAGTTGGCGACGCCGGCGTTACCCTTGCCACCCAGCTGCTGGGCGGCCTTGGGCCAGGCGACTTCCTTGCCGGTGCCCACCTGGGCTTGCCAGTCACCGGAGACCCGAGTCAGGTAGTCGGTGAAGTTGAAGGTGGTGCCGGAACCATCGGATCTGTGCACGGCGAAGATGGGCAGGTGGGGCAGGGTCAGCTTGGGGTTGAGGGACTTGATGGCGCCATCATCCCAAAACTTGACCTTGCCCAGGTAGATGTTGGCCAGCAGTGTGCCGGAGAGCTTCATCTGGCCGGCGGCCACCCCAGGCAGGTTCACCACCGGCACTATGGAGCCCATCACAGCCGGGAACTGTACCAGCCCTTCCTTTTCCAACTCGCTTTGATCCAGCGGGGCGTCGGAGGCGCCGAAGTCCACGGTATTGGCGATGATCTGCTTGATGCCGCCGCCGGAGCCGATGGCCTGATAGTTCAGTTTGATGCCGGTTTCCTTGTTGTACTCCTCCGCCCACTTGGCGTAGACCGGGTAGGGGAAGGTGGCACCGGCACCGTTGATGACGGTGTCGGCAAAGGCGCCATGGGTGCCCACCAGGGCCATGCTGAGTACAACACCTTGAAGCAACGTTTTCATAGTGTTTCCTAAGTTCATGTTTTGGAATGTGGAAGGGGCAGGCCCCGGGCCCGGGGGACACCCAAGGTTTTAAAGCGTCAACTTGACGTTATTGTGACAACTGGCAAATTTTCACTTTTTGCGCTACGCAGAGTCTCGTTTGACTTCGATTTGGCGGCCGACATGCCCCGCCGTCGGATTTCGGGTACACTGGCCGGCCCCGTAACGGGCTGGCGCCAACCGCGATCCCAGATAGACCACACTGACTCCAGATAGATAAGACACCATGGCTACCGAACACGACCTCGCTTCCGTCTCCGCCCATGCTGGCGCGACGGCTTATCCCCCCTGCCGCTTCAGCGTCGCGCCCATGCTGGATTGGACCGATCGCCACTGCCGCTATTTTCACCGGCTGATGAGTCGGCAGGCCCTGCTCTACACCGAGATGGTGACCACCGGGGCCATACTGCAGGGCAAGGGCGACTATCTGGGGTATGACGCCGCCGAACATCCGTTGGCGTTGCAGCTGGGGGGCAGCGATCCCCAGGCCCTGGCGGCCTGTGCCAAGCTGGCCGAGGCGCGAGGCTATGACGAGGTGAACCTCAACGTCGGCTGTCCGTCGGATCGGGTGCAGAACGGGCGTTTCGGCGCCTGCCTGATGGGGGAGGCGGAGCTGGTGGCCCGCTGTGTGGCGGCCATGCGGGCGGTTGTGTCGATCCCGGTGACGGTGAAGACCCGCATCGGCATCGACGATCAAGACTCTTATGAGTTTCTCTGTCAGTTTATCGAGACGGTGGCGGCCGCCGGCTGCGAGAGCTTTATCGTCCACGCCCGCAAGGCCTGGCTCAGCGGCCTGAGCCCCAAGGAGAACCGCGAGATCCCCCCCCTGGACTACCCGCGGGTCTATCGGCTCAAGCAGGACTTTCCGCAGCTGACACTGGCCATCAACGGTGGCATCAGCAGCCTGGCCCAGGCCCAGGCGCACCTGCAGCACCTGGACGGGGTCATGCTGGGGCGCGAGGCCTATCAGAATCCCTATCTGTTGGCCCAGGTGGACCGCACCCTGTTTGGCAGTACGGCGCCCATCCTCAGCCGCCATCAGGTGGTGGAGGCCATGGTGCCCTACATAGAGGCCGAGCTGGTCAAGGGCAATCAGCTGGCCCATGTGACGCGCCACATGCTGGGCCTGTACCAGGGCATCCCCGGGGCCCGGGCCTGGCGCCGTTATCTCAGCGAACACGCCTGTCGTCGCGGCGCCGGGATCGAGGTGTTGTTGGCCGCCCGGGCCCAGGTGGAGGAATGTGATCCCACCGAGCAGGCAGACTGAATCCCACAGGCTATAGTCTAGCCATGATGGTTTTATGACCAGGAAGGGACGATATGAGTCTGCATCATAGCCTGCAACATGAGTTCCCGGAGTTTGCCGATAAGCTGGAGAGCCTGAAGTCCAGCGATCCGGATTTTGCTCAGGTCATCCATGAATACCACAGCCTGGATCACCGCATTCAGGGGCTGGCCTCCCGCTCCATCCCGGTGGGGGATGGCTACTTCGACTCCCTCAAGAAGCAGCGCCTGCTGCTCAAAGATTCCATCTACCAGCGGCTGCTGGACCACTAGTGGCGCTGGCCGGGCAGGTTCTGTCCGGCGCGGCCGATGGGCACCACCTTGTTTTCCTGCTCCAGCAGGATCAGCAGCGCCTCCTCGCGCATGGGCCGGGCCAGCAGATAGCCTTGGGCCATGTCGCAGCCTTTTTCCTGCAACAGCCGCAGTTGCTGCGGTGTCTCCACCCCTTCGGCGATCACCGACAGACTGAAGGCCTCCGCCAGCTGCAGTATGGAGTCCACCAGCTTGGGATTGCTCTCCAGCTGAACCGTGTAGCTGCGATCAATCTTGAGGGTGTCCAGTGGCAGGGCGGTGAGGTGGCTCAGGGATGCATAGCCGGTGCCGAAGTCATCCAGGGCGATCTCCACCCCTATCTGTTTGAGGGTGCTCACCATGCTGCGGGCCACGTCATCCAGTTCCACCAGGGCCGTCTCGGTGATCTCGATGCCGATGCGTTCCGGTGACAGATGATGGCGCTTGAGCATCAACTCCACCTGCCGGGGATAGTGGGGATTGGACAGCTCGGTGGCCGAGGCATTGATGGCTAGGCGAAAGTCGGCGAAGCGGGCCTGCTCCAGCCGGGCGAGAAACTGGCAGGCCTGCTCCAGCACCCAGAGGTCGATATCCAGGATCTGGCCCGAGTGTTCGGCGATGGCGATGAAGCGGTCCGGCGGTACCAGGCCAAACTCGGGGTGTTGCCAACGCAACAGCAGCTCGGCGCCGCAGATGCGCTGGGCCTGCAGATCATACTGGGGCTGAAACACCACATAGAGCTGGCGCATGGCGATGGCAAAACCCAGCTCGGACTCCAGCCACTTGTCCTCCCGCAGCCGGGCGGCGGTGGCGCCATCCAGTTGCAGCCAGTGGCTGCCGTGGCGCCGTTGGGCGTCATGCCGCGCCTGGCTGGCGGCCTGCATCAACTCCTCCACGTTGTCTGCCACCAATGGGTAGCTCACGATGCCGGCACTAAAGCGCAGGAACAGCTCATAGCTGCCCAGGTTGACCGGCAGCTTGAGCCGCTCGGCCAACTGTTCGCACAGCCGGGTGGCCAGCTTGATGGGCTGGGGCGCCTGGCGTTCCGTGAGGGTGAAGGCAAACTCGTCCGAGCCCACCCTGGCCATGCCGTGACGGGCCACCTCTTCCCCGGCATGACGCCGCAGGGTCTCGGTCAGCAGTTGGCCAAACAGCTGCAGGGCCTCGTCCCCCACCCGGTTGCCAAAGGTGCGATTGATGGCGCTCAGCTGCAGCAGCTTGAACTGGGTGAGGGCGAAGCCCTGGGCCTGGCCGGCGAGGCCGTGCAGGTGGCGGGCGAAGGCGGCGCGGTTGCCCATGCCGGTCAGGGGATCGAGGAAGGCGGACTGCTCCAGCTCCTGTTGCGAGGTCTCCAGACGGGACAGCATGCTGGCGAAGTGGTTGCGCAGCTCGCCCAGTTCGTCATCGGCCTTCACCAGGGGGATGTGATGGGTCTGCTGGGCCATCACCTGTTGCATCAGTTGGCGCAAGGCGTCGATGGGTTGCAGCACATGCCGCTTGAGGATCCAGGAGAGCAGGGCGGCCAGCGCCACCATGCTGATCCCCAGCCAGAGCAGGGTGACCTGGCGCAATTGCCTGGCCTGGGGGGAGAGCCCCTGGTGGGGCGACAGGCTCAGCAGCACCAGATCCAGGCCGATGGGGATGCGCTGGCTGTCATAGCCGGGGGGCAGCGGTTCCCCATGGGGTGTCCAACCCGGGGGTGTCTGGCCGGCGACCAACTGGTCACCCGGTCCCAGCAGCAGGGCATAGCCAGCCCCCGCCGGCAGGTTTTCCGGCCGCAGCATCAGGCCTTGGGGATCTAAGGTGAGGATCAGGGTGCCGGGGCTGGTCTCCCCGGGCAATGGGCTAGCCAAGGGCCAGGCCTGTTTGATGAGGTGGCGACCGCGCTGCTCGTCGAGGAACAGGCCTTGGGTGGGGACTGGCACACTCAGGCTGTGCAAGCGGTTGAGCAGCCGGATGTTGTTGTGATCCTCCCGGCTGGCACCGGTCTCCTGCTCCAGGCGCACCCAGGGCCTGTCCTGACTATCAAACAGTGCCAGCTGGCGCAGGTTTTCATCGTGCAGCAGCAGGCTCATGAAGCGCCGCTTGACCAGCGCCTGTAGCTGGGGGCGCCGAAAGGTCCCCTCGGGGGCGGCCAGCAGCCCCTGCAACTCGGCGCTGTCGGCCAGCTGTTGCAGCAACCGCTGATTATGGTCCAACTCGCTGAACAGTTGTTGGCGGATGGTGGCGGCCAGCAGGCTCTGCTGTTGCTGAGTCCGCTCCTGACTGAGGCTGTCGATCCGTTGCCAGGTCAGGTAACCCAGGGCCAGCAGGGGGAGCAGCAGGCCCGGCAGCAGTCGCCAGAGGAGTTTGCGCTTCAAGGTAGCCATGGCGGCGTCCTAACGGGCGTTCACTGTGGGTGTGGCGGCAGGGGGGTGTTGGCGCAGCATGCTTGTCATGGTGGCGATCCTGTCCACCAGCGGTGGAGTCGGTTGGTTACATAGGGTACGGCACCTTGGTTTCACTATAGTCCCGTCCTCTGCCGCACCGCCTGTCAGATTCGAAACTGGACAGATTCGTTTTTTGCCTTTACCGCCCCGAGGGCGGGAGGGAGATCACATGGCCTGCCGGAGGGCGGCGCAGAGACGGTGAGCGATTGTCGCCGGACGCCAGAGCTGCCAGGGTGCTCACGGTGAGGGGGGTGAGGGGCGTGCTAAAACTAGCCTATCGTGTCGTTGCCGGACAGAGAGGTTCCATGAGTTTGCAGCAAGAGGCGCCATTGGCCTATCAGGATGTGTTTGTGTGGGGGCCGCTGTATGAGACCGGCTTGCCTTTGATGGATACACAGCACCGCATGCTGGTGGAGCTCATCAATCAGCTGGGTCGCTACCGGGTGGAGGGCGCCGATGAACAGGCGCTGATGAACTGCTGCTGGTCTCTGCGGCAATACGCCCTCTACCACTTCTCCTGCGAGGAGCAGTTGCTGGAGGCCTGCGCCCTGTCGGAGGAGCACAAGGCGAGCCACCTGCGGCGCCATGGCGAGTTTGCCCAGGCCATCGATGGTCTGAGCGAGCAGGTGCGGCTTGACGTGGGCCAGGGGGCCGATGCCTTGCTGGGTTTTCTGGTGAAGTGGCTGGCATTGCACATCCTCACCGAGGACATGGCGCTGGCCGAGTCGCTGCAGCAGGAGGCGTCGAGCGGGGCATCCCGTAGCCAGGGGGTGCTTATCGAGGCCATCAGCCAGCTGTTTGACCGCCTGGTGAGCCAGCGGGGCTGGTTGGCGGATCGCTGCCGTCAACTGGGGGAGCAGCAGCGTCAGCAGGCCTATCGTCTCAGTCACGAGGATGTGCTCACCGGCCTGGCCAACCGTCGGGCGCTGCAGGAGCAATTGCCCCCCTTGCTGGCCGAGGCCCAGCGCACTGGCCAACCTCTGTGGCTGGTGCAGCTCAAACTGGAGCAGCTGGAGGCGGTGAATCAGCAGCTGGGCTGGGGCGCGGGGGATCAGTTGCTGCAGGCGCTGGCCCACCGGCTGACGGCGGAGGGGGCGGCGCTGGCGGCGCGGTTGGCGGACGCCCGCTTCGTGCTGGTGCTGAGCCCGCCGGCGGCGCAGCCGGTGCTGGCCGACTACCTGGCCCATCTGCAGGGGGAGCTGGGGATGGCTGTCTCCTTGCTGGAGGGGGCCGCCAGCTGGACGCCCCGCCTGCAGCTGGCGGCGGCCCGCTATCCCGAGGATGGCCTCTGTGCCGAGGCCCTGTTGCAGCAGACGCGGTGTTGAGGCCGCTCAGTCGGCGGGGGCCGCCTCCACCGCATCGTAAAATCGGCGGGCTATCGCGATAAACTCCGCCTCGATCTGGAAGAAGGCATCGACGATATCCGGATCAAAGTGACTGCCGCGCCCCTCGGCGATGATGGCGGCGGCCTGGTCGTGGGGCATGCCCCGTTTGTAGACCCGGTTGCTGATGAGGGCGTCGTACACGTCGGCCAGGGCCATCAGCCGAGCGGAGAGGGGAATGGCCTCGCCGGCCAGCCCCTGGGGATAGCCGGAGCCGTCCCATTTCTCGTGGTGGCCGTAGGCGATCTCCTTGGCGACCTGCAAGAAGGCTACCGAGGTGCCCAGGGCCTGCTCGGCATGCTCGATGGCCTGCAAACCCAAGACGGGGTGACGCTTCATCACCTCAAACTCTGCCGGTTCGAACCGGCCTGGCTTCAGCAGTATGCTGTCGGGGATACCCACCTTGCCGATGTCGTGCAGGGGCGCGGACTTGAACAGCATGGCGATCTGGTGGTCATCCAGGGCCGCGGCAAAGCGCGGATGCTGGCGCAGGGCCTCGGCCAGCGCCTTCACGTAGTACTGGGTGCGGCGGATATGGTTGCCGGTCTCGTTGTCCCGGGTTTCCGCCAGGGAGGCCATGGCCAGTATGGTGACATCCTGGATGGCCATCACCTCCTGGGTCCGTTTGGCCACCTCCTGCTCGAGAAAGTCGCTCTTGCTGCGCAGGAAGTCGGCGCTGGCCTTGAGGCTCAGGTGGGTTTTTACCCGTGCCAGCACCACAGGCGGGCTGATGGGCTTGGTGATGTAGTCCACCGCCCCCAGCTTGAGGCCCAGCGCCTCGTCTTCGACGCTGGCCTTGGCGGTGAGAAAGATGATGGGGATCCGGCGGGTGGCGGCATCCTGTTGCAGCCGGCGGCAGACCTCGTAGCCATCCAGCTCGGGCATCATGATATCCAGCAGTATGAGGTCGGGCTGGGGCTGCCCCTGGGCGATGCGCAGCGCCTTCTCCCCGTTGTTGGCCACCTTGACCTTGTACTGATCCTTGAGCAGGAAGCTCATCATGGTCAGGTTTTCCGGCGTGTCATCCACCACCAGTATGGTGGCCTTCTCCAGGGCGGGGGGGGTTGCCATGCTTAGCACTCCTCTTTCCAGGCGTTGACCAGGGTCAGCGCTTGTTCAAATTCAAACTGACGGATGGCCTCTTCCAGTTGGGCCAGGCGCCGGGGGGCCTGCTGCTGCAGGCTGGCCTGTTGCTCTTCCAGCACCGTCAGGGCCTCGGAGTCGTCATCGGCCAGCAGGCTGGCCAGGCGGTCGAGGATGGGGCGGATGTCGTTCACCAGGGGGCCCGCGGTCGTCGGCTCGGTCTGGCCGCCTAGCCACTGGGTCAGCTGCTGGCAGAGCCGTTGCAGCGGCGGCTCCAGGCGTTCGGTCAGCGCCGCCGTCGCCGCCTGCTGGCGGATGGCCTGCTCCAGTTCGGCCGCCTGGGCCTGCAGCTCGCTGGCGCCCAGGTTGCCGCACACGCCCTTGAGGGAGTGGGCCAGCCGTTCGGCCAGCGGAGCGTCGTCGTGGGCCAATGCCTGGCGGATGCGGGCCACGCAGTCCTGCTGGCTGCTGGCAAATTTCTCCAGCAGCCGCAGATAGAGCGGCCGATTGCCCATGACCCGGCTCAGGCCCAGTTGGGTATCCAGCCCCGCCAGTTGGGGCAGGGGGGCGGGCGTGGTGGGCGATGTCTCGCTGGTGGGCGGGCGCCGGGGTTCGGCCGCTTGGCGAGGCGGGATCCAGCGCAGCAGGGCCTGCCACAGCTGATCCGGCTCTATGGGTTTGCTGACAAAGTCATCCATGCCGGCCGCCAGGCACAGCTCCCGGTCCTGCTCCATGGCATTGGCGGTCATGGCCACCACCGGCAGCTTGGCCCATTGGGGCTGTTGCCGGAGGCGGCGGGTGGCCTCCAGGCCATCCATCACCGGCATCTGCATGTCCATCAATACCAGATCGTAGGCCTGCTGGGCCAGCTGTTGCAGCGCCGCCTGGCCATCGCCGGCGATATCCACCACGAAGCCGGCGTTGGCCAGCAGTTCGCTGGCTACTTCCTGATTGATGTCGTTGTCTTCCACCAGCAGCAGGCGGGCACCGGCGATGCTGGGCAGCTCGGCTTCGAGATGGCTGATGCTCCGCTGGCGCAGACGGGGGGGCGTGCTGCCTTCGACCCGGCCCGCCAGCAGGCGGATGGCGGTATCAAACAGCAGGGAGGGGGTCAGGGGTTTGAACAGGTGGGTGATGATGCGATCGCCCATCTGACTGTCATCCTCCACGGCGTGCTCGCTGCCGTGCACCAGCACCACGTGGGGCGGCGCGGCCAGGTCCAGCTTGGTCAGCTGGCTGAGGGTCTGCTGGCCGGACAGACCCGGCAACTCGCTCTTGATAAACATCAGGGCAAAGGGCTGGCCGGCTTGGCGCTGCTGCAACAGGGCCAGGGCGCTGGCGCCGTCTGCGGTCTGGCTGACCTCAAAGCGCAGGGCCTTGAGCATCTGGGTCACGGCGCTGGCGGCCTTGGGATTGTCCTCCACCACCAGCACTGGGACGCCCCGCAGATCCTGGCTGGGCAGCAGGGCCTCGGCGTTGGCCTGGCTGACGGGTTGCAGCCGGGCGGTGAACCAGAAGGTGCTGCCCCGGCCGTAGTGGCTTTCTACCCCCACCTCGCCGTGCATCAGTTCGGCCAGCTTGCGGGAGATGGCCAGTCCCAGGCCGGTGCCGCCATACTTGCGGGTGGTGGAGGCATCGGCCTGCTGGAAGCTCTGGAACAGGCGGGCCTGCTGTTGCTCGGTCAGGCCGATGCCGGTGTCGTGTACACCGAAATAGAGCAGTAGCCCCTGGTCATCCTGGGTCACCAGCCTGATCTCCAGGCGGATATCCCCCTGCTCGGTGAATTTGACCGCGTTGCTCATGTAGTTGATCAGGATCTGCCCCAGACGCAACTCGTCGCCGGTCAATTCGAAGGGCACGTCGGGGGCCACGTCGATGATGAATTCCAACCCCTTCTGGTAGGCCTTTTCCGCGGTGAGATCGATGATCCCCTCCAGCAGGCTGGCCAGGGCGAAGGGCTGGGGATGGAGGGCCAGTTTGCCGGCCTCGATCTTGGAGAAGTCCAGTACGTCGTTGATGACGCCCAGCAGATGCCGGCCCGAGCGATGGATCTTGTCCACAAAGCTGTTCTGGCGTGGTTCGAGATGGGTCTTTTGCAGCAGGTGCGCCAGCCCCAGAATGGCGTTGAGGGGCGTGCGGATCTCGTGGCTCATGTTGGCCAGAAAGTCGGACTTGATGCGGGCCGCCTCCTCCGCCAGCTCCTTGGCCTCGGCCATCTTGGCCTCCGCCTGCTTCTGGGCCGTGATGTCGACGAAGGTGCCGATCACCCCACCCGGCTGGCCGTCGGTCTTGCGGAAGGCGGAGACCCAATAGAGGGTCTGGTGCAGCAGGCCGTCGGCAAAGGGCGCCTGGGTCTCCCGCTGTGCCGAGCTGTTGTCCCGGATGAGGCGCAGATTCTCCGCGTGGTATTGCTGGCGCTCGGCCTCCGGCAGAAATGGCAGCTCCAGCACCGTCTTGCCGATCAGGGTCTGGGTATCCACACCGAAGGCCTGCCCGTAGGCCTTGTTGAAGCCGGCATAGTGGCCCTGGGCATCCTTGTAGAACAGGGGGTAGGGGATGGTATCCATCAGCACCCGTTGGAAGGCCAGCTGATCGGCCAGGGCCAGCTTGGCCTCCTGCTCGGCGGTGACATCCCGCCAGTAGCCGTTCCAGATGTAGTGCCCTGTGGTGGGCTCAGTGATCTCGGCTCGGGTCTCGATCCAGCGGATCCGCCGCTGTTCATCGATGATGCGGTAGAGCAGGTTGCGGTTGTCGGCGGCGTCCGTCTGCGCTCGCATCTGCTGCTGGGCCTGGTGAATGTCTTCCGGGTGCACCCTGGACCACCTGAGATCCGGATCGGCCATCAGCGCCTGGTTGTCCAGCCCCCACACCTGCTGGGAGCGGGCGCTGATGAAGGTGAAGTGTCCCGCCTCGCCCGGCACCATCTCGTAGCGAAACACGGCGCAGGGCACCGACTCCGTGATGTCGGTGATGAGCTTGCGGGAATATTCGGCCGCCGAGGTGATCTCCTCCAGCTCCCGGGTCCGCTCGAGGATCTTCTCCTCCAAGGTGTTGTTCAGCTGCTCCAACGCGTGGGTGGCGTCCTGCAGGTTGCGGCGCATCAGATCCTGGGCCGCCACCAGGGCCTGCAACTCGTGGATGTCGCTGCGCACCGTCACCGGGGTCTGCAGATCCATGTTGCCGATGCGGTGGCTCTCCAATACCAGGGCGCGCAGCTGGCCGGCGATACGGCGGGCGGAGGGGATGACGATGAGGGCGGCCAAGCTCAGGCAGGCCAGCAGTATGCCCAGCAGCATGAGCCACTCTTTGTGGCCCAAGAATAGGAAATCCGTGCGCGGGGCGTAGATCCCCAGCCAGATGCTCTCGTCTCCCAGGCTCAGGTTACGGAATTGGTGAAACCAGATGGTGCCGTCGGGAAGCCGGCTGCTGGCCAGCCGGTGATCGGGATGACCCTGGCGCAGCCAGTCCTGGGTGGCGGTTACCAGCACGGGATGCTGGGACTGCAGCACCGAGCTCATCAGCGCGGGGGCCGGGCGGTCCGCCGCCTGGTTATCCTCCAACACCCGTTCGGGCAGGGCCAGGCTGTGCTGCTGATTGTCGAACAGCACGGCGAAGCCGTGACGACTGACCTCCAACTGGCTGGTGTAACGGGAGATGTTCTGTAGGGTCACATCCAGTGCCAGCACGTAACGCTGGCCATCCAGGCCGACAAATTGGTGGCTGAGGGTGACGCCGGGCTTGCCGGAGGGATAGAAGATGTAGGGGGCGGTCCAATGCACCTTATCCGGGTCGGTCTGCGCCAGGGCGCCACGAAACCAGGGGCGGCTGGTGGTATCGAAGTCTTTGTCTGCGGTTTCAAGTGACACCTTTTGCAGCTGGCGATCCCAGTGCAGCAGGGCGATTTGCCGACCGTTTTGGGTGCGGCGGCTCAGGTGATTCAACGGCAGGCCCTGCTCGTCCCGCATCAACATGATGCCACTGCCATCCTCCCTGGCCAGGGCGATGGCGGTGACGTTGGCGTTGTTGTCGATAAACGGCAGGAAGAGGTTGTCCAGCATGGCGATCTGCTGGTTGTCGCCGTCCAGCATCTGCTGCAGCGTGGTGGTGTTCGGCACCAGCAGGTTGCGCCTGAGCACCCCTTCTATGGTCTGCAGCGTGGTGCGGGTGCTGTGTCCCAGCTCCACCATGCTGGCCTCCATCTCCGCCGCCGCCTGTTGCATCTGGGCATTGGCCACCCGCTCCACTGTGGGTCGGATGAGCAGGAAGTGGATCCCCAGGCCGAACAGCAGCAGGGCGCTCAGCACTATGCCGAAGGCGCGGGTCAGCATCATCTGCAAGAAAGAACGATGGGCGTTTTCCATCTTATCCTCGGCTCCCTAGGGGGAAAAAGTGAGACCAGGTCAGCGGCCGGCTAGGCCGGAATGCCCTCCAGCAGGCTGGCGGTGGCCGGTTCATCCAGCTGGCCGGGCGTCAGGTAGTCCTTGGCGTAGCGTTGGGGCAGGCCGGACTCCACAAACAGGCGGAACAGGGGACCGTCCAGATGGCGATCCTGCACCATGCGCGCCATGATCCCCAGGGCCTGACTCAGGGTCTTGCCCTCCTTGTAGGGGCGGTCGCTGGCGGTCAGCGCCTCGAACACATCGGCGATGGCCATCATGCGGGCCGGCAGGCTCAGCTCCTGCTCCCTCAGACGCTTGGGATAGCCGGTGCCGTCCAGCTTCTCGTGGTGCCCCCCGGCGATCTCCGGCACCGTCTGCAGGTGGCGCGGGAAGGGCAGGGTGGTGAGCATCTTGATGGTCTGGATCATGTGCTCGTTGATCTTGTAGCGCTCCTCTTCCGAGAGGGTGCCCCGGGCGATGCCCAGGTTGTACAGCTCGCCCCGGTTATAGAGGAACTGCGGCACCTTGACCTTGAAGCCCCAGGGGTTGTCGTCGGCCAGCTGTTCGGCGGCCGGGCGAGGGATGCAGTGCTCCGGCTTGTCGCTGAGCAGGGGTTCCTGACAGGGCAGGGGGGCGGCCGGCGTCGCGGCCTTGCGGGAGTACTCCTCGTGGGAGAGGCCAATACGGTCATCCAGGGTGCGCCACCAACGGCGCTGGGCGATGGCCGCCAGCTTGTCCAGTTTCTCGGGGGCCATGAATTCGCCGCCCTGATTGCATTGGGCCACGAAGGCGTACTCCTCATCCAACTGCTGCCAGAGGGGGGCCATGGCCTGGCGGACGGCCGCACTCTGGCCGGCGGGCAGGCTTGCCTCCAGCTGGGCGATATGGGCCTCGCGCTTCAATACCTCGAAGCGCATGCGCACCTCGTGAATGCGGTCGTACAGGGTCTCCAGCTTGGTGGCCTTGTCCACCACAAATTCCGGGGTGGTGACCTTGCCACAGTCGTGCAGCCAGCAGGCGATGTGCAGGGCCTCCTGCTCGTCGGCGTTGAGGTTGAAGCGGGCGAAGGGGCCGGCCTGCTGGTCGCAGGCGGCCTGGGCCAGCCACTTGGTCAGCACAGGCACCCGCTGGCAGTGGCCGCCGGTATAGGGACTCTTGGCGTCGATGGCGTTGGCGATGAGCTGGATCAGGGATTCCAGCAGCTGCTTTTGCTCCTCCAGCAGCCGCTGGGTGTCCAAGGCGGCGGCCACCGAGCCGCACAGGGCGCGGATCAGCCCCAGCTTGGCCTGCTGCTCCTGGGCCGAGCCCTGGGGCAGCAGCAGCAACAGGGTGGCGATGGGTTCGTCCCGCCGGTTGGTCAGGGACTCGCTCACCCGCCACAGGGGCCCGGGGTAGGGGCCCAGCTCGGCAAATTGTTGTTGCCAGCTGGATTCATCCAGCGCCACCGGGTCGTCATGGGCCAGCTCCTGCGCCAAGGGGGGCAGCTGGGTCAGCTCCTGCCCTAGCCACAGGCCGCGCCCCGTGGTCTCGCCCACAGGTTGCGCCAGGTAGAGCAGCACCCCTTCAGCCTGCACCAGGTTGCTGCTCTCCTCCAGGATGCGGGTCAGCAGCAGGGGGAAGTGGTGCTCACCGTGCAGGGCCTGGCCGATGGAGCGGAAGTTACCTATGGTGCGTTTCATCCGCACCATGGCGCGGGTCAGATCGGCAATCTCCTTGATGTGGCTGGATTTTAACGGGCGGTCGTTGAAGTCGAAGCGCCGGATGGCCTCGGCCTCCTGAGTCAAGGCGATCAGCGGCCGGGCGGTGCGTCGGGCCAGCCACCAGACGCTGGGCAGCATCAGCAGCATCACCAGGGCGGAGAGCAGCAGGTTGTGGCGAGCCTGAGTCAGGGCCGGGCCGTAGAGGCTCTCCTCGGTCTGCAGCATGGCCAGGTAGAGGGTGCCGCTGTGTGACGACTGTTTGGCCAGCTGATTGAGCACGCCGGTCCAGGGTTGTCCCTGGTCATCCGTCAGGGCCAGATGCTGTTGCCGATCGCTGGTCAGGGCGACTGCCAAAGAGAGGTGGGGGAAGATGCTGCCCTCGTATTCCGCCAGGTTCAGCAGGCGACGGTGGGCGGCGTCGGGCAGGGGGCGGGAGCCGGCCACCAGATGGCCGGCCTGATCAAACAGTGCCAGCTGGCCGGTGGGGGGCAGGGTCATGCCGGCCATCAGTGCCGACAGTTGGTTCATGCTCATGTCGGCCCCCAGCACGCCCTCGTCGGTGTTGAGGCTCAGCGTGGTGCCCACCTCACGGGTGGTGAAGAAGAAGTAGGGAGCCGAGATGACCACACCGGACTGCTGGCTGGCGGCGTGATACCAGGGCCGTTTTCTGGCATCGAAACGGTAGTCCGGCTGGTAGCGACGCTCCAGCAGCCGCAGCTGGTCGTCATAGAAGAGGTACACGGCCTCCATGCTGCCCGGCTTGGGCTGATCCAGGCTCTGTACCAGCAAAGTGGCGCCATCTGGGGCTGCCTCCTTGAGGGCCTGGCGGGCCTGGGTGGTCAGGCTGCGCAGCAGGAAAAAGTCGCCGTTGCTATAGCCCATGTAGACGGCCGAGACACTGGGGTTGCTGACCAGCAACTGCTGCAGCTCGGGCAGGCTGGCCAGCCGCTGGCTCAGGGTGCGGGCCGTGGTGAGACCGGACTGCCGCATCAGCCCCAAGGAGAGTTCTATGGGCTGATAGTGTCGCTCTATGGCCTCGCCCAGCAGCTGACGCTGCAGAGAAAACTGCTGTTCGGCCTGCAATCGGCTCTGACTCAGGGTGGTCTGGTAGCCCAGAGCGATCAGCACGGAGCCAAACAGCAGGAACAACCCGAGAAACAGGGCACCGATATGGATGTAGAGCGGGTAGAGCGGTAGGCGGTTGGGCATCACGTTCCCCTCGGCGGTGACATGGTCAAAACCTGAACGGCTTGAGCATGAACCGGGAGAAAATCAGCGTCAAACGGAATACCTCATTCGGCACCTTAAAATGATATTCCAGGCGAAAATTGCGCATCATCAACCGCTTGGCGCCGAACCCTGGCGAGCATCATCATAAACAGATGCGGCCTCATCAGACAGTGTCTTAGGGGATGTGGCACTGAATCGCTACCGATTTTCTAGACACCTCGCAGTTAGAGACATTAACGCAAAGACAGGGGTTCTAATGTGCGCAAAACGCTCGCCCGACCAGTTCAAAATCGACGCCGTTAAGCAGGTGACCGATCGCGATCATTCTGTGGCCGACGTGCTCAAACGGCGTAACATCACCAACTGCAAGACTCGCTAGATTTCACCCTGTGAGTGCACAGAGGGTGCCAAGAGTCAGGCTAACCGGCCATCGTCAAGCATTCACACAGCCACACCACAGTCCCTGAATTGCAGCTTCCAGCGCGCTGCGCCTTGGCTACGGATGCGCTGTTGTTGGGTTGCAAACGGAGCCTTGTGTGCCGGTGAGCCCATTGTCGGCACCCTTACCAAGCGCTGGAACGAGGTAATGGATCTGCGGCGGGACGCGGTCAGGATGAGGGTGCCGGGCCGATAAGAGCACCCTCCCCCGCGGGGGACCCAAGGCCACGCCGGGTAGGCAAGAAATGATCTGCATCAATGCATGACATGATTGGCGATTAACCTGTTGAATTCACCAGACGGTCGGTCAAGAATGCCGCTATGCAGCATATCGCAACCAGCAAGCGGCGAGGACGGCCGCCGAAATCCTCGCTTGAGCGGGACGAGATCCGAGCCGGCCTGATCCGGGCGGGCACCGTTGCGCTGACGGAATACAACTTCTCCCTGGCGGGGATCGACGGCATCCTGCGGCAGGTGGGGGTGCCGAAGGGATCGTTCTACCAGTACTTCGACAGCAAGGAGCACTTCGGCCTGGCGATACTGGACGATTATGCCGGCTACTTTGCCCACAAGCTCAACAAGACCCTGGGCAACAAGAGCCTGGCTCCTCTGGATCGCGTTCGGGCGTTCGAGGAGAACGTCTGCGAAAGCATGGCGCGCTTCCAGTTCAAGCGGGGCTGCATCGTGGGCAACATGGCCCAGGAGATCGGCGGTATCCCCGAGGTTTTCCGGGCCCGTCTGGACGGCATCATCCAGGATTGGCAGGCGCTGCTAGCGTCCTGCCTCAGGGATGCTGTGGCGTCGGGTGAGCTGAGCGAAAACACCGACTGCGACGAGTTGGCGGAATTTTTCTGGACGGGTTGGGAAGGCGCAGTGATGCGGGCAAAGCTGCGCGCCGAGCGTACCCCGCTTGACATCTTTGTGCGCAATTTCCTGGCGGGGCTGCCCCGCTAATTTTTTATCTTTTTATAGACGACTGGTCATGAATAGGACCCTCATGTTCAAAGTGGCCGTCACTGGCAAAGATTCCAACGGATATAGCCGCGTTGTCAGCGGTTGGATGAAAGCCAACTGCCGGCGGGCGATCGATGTGCTCGTCGATGTGGAATATTCGTCGTTGAGCTACAAGGATGCGCTGGCGATCACCGGTGAGGGTCCCATCATCCGCGCCTTTCCCATGAGCCCGGGCATTGACTTCGCCAGCACGGTCAGCCAGAGCGACAGCGACGCCTTCAAGGTCGGCGACAAGGTGCTGCTGACCGGCTGGGGGGAGGGCGAGACGCACTGGGGGGGCCTGGCCCAGGATCTGGTTTTGGTCGGCAGCGTCGCGCCCTTCATTCTGCGCAACGTGACCCTGGCCGGCGTGGACAGCGTCACCTACCCCCAGGAGAAACGGCAGGCGGCCTGGAATTATCTGGTCGAGTTGGTTCCCCCGCCGGTGCTGGCGGCAATCAGTTCCACCCATGGCCTGGATGGGGCGATTTCCCGGGCGGAGCCGTTGTCGCAAGGGCAGATCCGGAGCCGGGTCGTCATCGCCTGCAACCCCTAGCCGTCGTTTTGGCTCGCCGACAGGGAAGGCACGCTACCGTCATCCATCGTGTTTTATCTGAGAATACATTTGCAAAAGGAAAGTTTATGAATCAGTTAATCAAAGAAATAGTATTTCAATCAGGGATTAAACTAAAAAATCGTATTGTGATGGCACCAATGACGATTCAGTCTGCTTTTTTTGATGGCGGTGTGACGCAAGAGATGATCACCTATTACGGTTCACGTTCTGGTGATGCCGGCGCAATCATTGTTGAAAGTGCATTTGTTGAAAATTATGGTCGTGCTTTTCCTGGTGCGTTAGGGATTGATACGGATAGCAAAGTGGCTGGCTTGCAAAAGTTAGCTGATGCGATCAAGGCAAAAGGCTCAAAAGCGATATTGCAGATCTATCACGCAGGACGTATGGCGAATCCGGAATACAACGGTGGGCACCACCCCATCTCGGCAAGTCCTGTTGCAGCACTTCGTGATAATGCAGCAACACCACTTGAAATGACCGAAGCTCAGATCGAAACAATGATTGAACACTTTGGTAATGCTGCCCGTCGCGCAATTCTGGCTGGCTTTGATGGTGTTGAGATCCATGGCGCTAACACTTACCTCATTCAGCAATTTTTCTCACCACACTCAAACCGTAGAAATGATAAATGGGGTGGAAGCATAGAAAAACGGACCACCTTCCCACTTGCTGTTTTGGAAAAGGTCAAGCAGGTGGCCCTGTCCCATGAAAAAACAAATTTCATTATCGGTTATCGATTCTCGCCAGAAGAGCTAGAGGAACCGGGAATCCGCTTCAGCGATACCATGTATCTTTTGGATAAACTCGCAACCCATGGCTTGGATTATTTCCACTTCTCTATGGGCAGCTGGGCGCGCAACTCCATTGTAGAGCCAGAAGATAAGGAACCACTCATCACTAAGTATCGTCAACTTCAGTCGGAAAGTGTAGCAAAAGTGCCAGTGATTGGCGTGGGTGGCATTGCCCAACGTACCGATGCAGAAAAGGCGCTCTCACAGGGTTACGATATAGTGAGTGTAGGTAAAGGCTATCTGGTTGAGCCGACTTGGGCTGCTAAGGCTCTAAATGATGAACCATGTGCAGAATTTGCTGATATTGCCCAACAGGGAGAATTGCAAATACCTACCCCGCTTTGGGATATCATGGACTATATGATTGTCGATAGTGCAGCTGAAGCACTAAAACACCAACGAATTAAAGAACTGCAAAACGTTAAAATTGAATTTAAACCGGGTGAGTATACAGCTTATGGACGAGGTCATAACAGCGACTTACCGGTAACTGTGACCTTTTCTGAAGATAAGATCCTTGAGATTTCCGTTGATTCATCAAAAGAGTCAGATGGCATTGCTAATCCAGCATTTGAGCGTATTCCTCAACAAATTATCAATGACCAAACTTTAAATATTGACGTGATTTCTGGCGCGACGGTAAGTAGCCAGGCGGTCATTGATGGTGTTTCTAATGCAGTTGACCTAGCGGGCGGTAACTCTGAAGCACTTCGTTGTAAAGCAAGAAAAGCAGTTGAATGGTCATCTGAAACCATCGAAGAAACAGTCGATATCGTGGTTGTTGGTGGCGGCGGTGCAGGCTTGAGTGCAGCCCTTACAGCCCTTGATAAAGGCAGGTCAGTTATTTTGCTAGAAAAATTCCCTGCGATTGGTGGTAACACAGTGCGCACTGGTGGCTGGGTAAATGCGGCAGAGCCTGAGTGGCAGAATGACTTCCGAGCTCTACCGGGAGAAAAAGAAAACTTGATGGCGCTTGCTGATACGCCGGAGTCAGAGTTTGTAGATGGGTATCTTGCTGATTTTAAAATACTTAAAGAACAGCTTGATAGCTACTTTGTCGATGTGGCAAATGGTAAAAACTATCTGTTTGACTCTGTTGAACTACATCGAATCCAGACTTACCTGGGCGGTAAACGTACCGATCTAAATGGTCAATCGATCTACGGTCAATACGACTTAGTGGAAACCTTAACTTCGAATGCCATGGCGTCAATTAATTGGTTGAGTGATAAAGGTATCGACTTTGATCGCAGAGTGGTGGAAATTCCTGTAGGTGCATTGTGGCGTCGCGCGCACAAACCAAAACGTCCTAAAGGCGTTGAATTTGTTGATAAACTACAAAAGCGAATTCAAGAGAAAGGAGGCAGGATAATCACAGATACCCGTGCAACGGATCTGATTGTTGAAGATGGTAACGTGGTTGGTATCAAGGCAATACAGGCAAACGGTACCAAGCTAGTACTGAGTGTAAATAATGGTGTTGTTCTCGCATCAGGTGGGTTCGGTGCAAACACGCAGATGATCAAAAAATACAATACCTACTGGAGAGAAATTTCAGATGATATTAAAACAACCAACTCTCCAGCACTCATTGGTGACGGCATCGCGATTGGTGAGAAAGTCGGTGCAGAGTTAGTGGGTATGGGCTTTGTTCAGTTAATGCCGATAGGCGACCCGAAATCTGGCGCACTGTTGACAGGATTGATCGTACCACCTGAGAACTTTGTTTTTGTTAACCAACAAGGTAAGCGCTTTATTGATGAGTGCGGAAGCCGTGATGTACTCGCTGAGGCCTTTTTTGATAACGGTGGCATCATATATATGATTGCCGATGAGAAGATTCGTCAGACGGCAGCAAATACATCTGATGAAACCATCGAACGAGAAATTAAAGAAGGCATCATCATTCAAGCGGACACACTTGATGAGCTGGCTGAGAAAATTGGTGTGCCGGCGGCTGAATTAATTGCAACTATTCAGCAGTACAACACCTATGTAGAACAAGGTCATGATCCTGAATTCCATAAGAGTGCTTTCGGCTTGAAAGTGGAACAAGGACCATTCTACGCAACACCACGGCAACCATCGGTGCACCACACGATGGGGGGGCTCAAAATCGATACTAAAGCCCGTGTTATTAGTAAGGAAGGCAACATTATTCCTGGCTTGTATGCGGCAGGTGAAGTGGCTGGTGGTATCCACGCAGGTAACCGTTTGGGTGGAAACGCATTAATTGATATTTTCACTTATGGTCGAATTGCGGGTGAGAGCGTAGCTGAGCAGATTTAATTTCAGTGAATTGTCATAAATCAGAGGGACTATGCTTCCCTCTGATTTATTAATTTCATGCTAATTCGCAAAATATTAAAATGACAAAATATCAAACCAGATTCCAAATGATGGGGACATTTATTGATTTAATGATTTACCATCCAAATGGTGAGCAGCTCATCAAGGACGCCTACATTCAACTCTATCAATATGCCCGACGATTTACAGTGAATCAGCCTGATTCTGAATTAATGTACGTGAATAAAAATGCGGGCGTTGCACCAATTGTTGTGCGGCCTGATCTTTTCCAGCTGATTACAATAGCTAAAGAGATCAGCATGGATGCAGCGAACCCCTTTAATATTGCCATTGGTCCTCTGGTCAAAACGTGGCGCATCGGTTTTAAAAATGCCAAAGTACCTATGCGAGATGAAATATCAGCAAAACTTCCTTTGGTTGATCCAAAAAATATTTTCCTGAATGAACATGATCAGTCTGTTTACCTTGCTCAACCAAACATGGAGATTGATTTAGGGGCAATAGCAAAAGGTTACTTTGCAGATGAAGTAAAAAAGAAATTAGTCAACGCCGGTGTTGAACATGGTTTCATTAACTTAGGGGGGAATGTATTAACCATTGGTCATTCACCTAATAACACTAATCGAGCATGGAATGTGGGTATTCAAAATCCTTTGGCTGAACGTGGGTCGGTAGTTCGCGTTATTCCTCTTAAGGGCTGTTCCATGGTCACTTCCGGTATCAATGAACGTTTCTTCGAAGTCAATGGTCAACGTTATCATCACCTACTTGATACTCAGACGGGAATGCCAATTTCAACGGATATAGCCAGCATTACGATCATTTCCAAACATTCGATAGATGGTGAAATTTGGAGTACAGCTGGATTTTTATCATGCACTCATGATGCCATTTTTTACTTAAACCAACAAACTGATATTGAAGCTGTAGTGATTTCTAAATCCGGGCAAATTCATGTTACTGATGGCTTAATTGATGATGGGGCTCATATTTTTATTTGTGATGGTAAATCACCTTGGCAAGCGTGGGCCTATGAGAGTTGATAGCGCTGGCCATTGTTAATGGAATGGTCGCGCGACTCACTGTGACGATTCATCGTCCCACTTTGGCATATCGGATGCCGATTTGAGAGGGAGCGCCCATTCCATTAACAACGCCGCCTGACCGAGTTACGAACTGCCTGGTAGCCATTAAAACTGCGGATTCAATGGTGGGTTTAAAACTAAAAAGGCGCCTGCGTTATTCGCAAGGCGCCTTTATTTTCAACGGCTTAACTAAGTTGTCTTAGTTCATGCCGTACTATCTTACCGGTATTCCAAATCAGTCCAAACCTGTCCGGGTTTTGCTTTCAACATGATGATTTAAAAGGTTTTAAAATTTTGCTGAGTCCATCATTGTCCTACGCAATCCAATGCTATATAACGAAAGTGTGGGTTCAGTTGTGGGTTCAAAAATGGCGTTATCGGACAAAAAACTCAAGAGCATGCTGCGTGGGCACGAAGACGAAGTTCCACGCAAAATTGCGGATCGGGATGGTCTTTCTGTTCTCTGGCGCAGCACGGGGAAGGTGAGCTTCACCTACCGCTATCGCATCCACGGCAAGGCCAAGAATCTGGCCCTGGGCACCTACACCGGACAAGATGAAGGGCTCTCCCTGGCTGAGGCTAGGAAGCGAGCAGCTCAGTGTCGGGCTTGGTTAGAGGAGGGCAAGGATCCTGCGCTGATGAGCCGTCTCATCAAGGATGAGCGGTTGACACCTGTCACCGTGAAAGATGCTCTGGAGTACTGGTTAACCCACCACGCGGAAAAGAAGCGCGCCAACAGTGAGAAGCATCGTCAGCAATTCGTTCGCTGGGTCTACCCACGGATTGGCGACCTGCCTTTGGCCGAGTGCGAGACTCGGCACTGGCTAGGGGTGTTTGATGAGTATGCCAAGTCTGCACCTGTTGCCAGTGGCTATTGCTTTCAGAATTGCAAACAGGCGTTGAAGTTCTGTCGTGTCCGGCGCTATGCCATCAGCAATGTGCTTGATGATCTCACAGTGGCGGATGTCGGTAAGAAGCAGAGCAAGCGTGACAGGGTGCTGAGTTTGGCGGAGTTGCGTGCCGTCTGGGGTTGGACGGATGAGCTCAGCACCAATCGTTATTACGGCAACTTGGCCAAACTGTTGCTGACGTTTGGTGCCAGAACTCAGGAGGTCAGGCTTTCGGCGCCCAGCGAATGGGATCTGCAGGCTGGCGTCTGGACTGTGCCATCCCAGCACTCCAAGAGCGGAGCCAAGATTGTCCGTCCTATCCCCGACTTCATTCGCCCGCTAATTGAGGCATTGGTCGAAGCGGCCGAGCAGCAGGACTCACCCTATCTCCTCGGCGAACTCAAACGTCCTGAGGCGGTCAGTCAAGCTGGGCGCAGCATTTGGAGGCGTCTCGGCCATGCCGAAGCCTGGGCCTGGCACGACCTGAGGCGCAGCCTGGCAACTCATCTGAATGAGTCCGGGATAGCGCCGCATGTCGTGGAGCAGATCCTCGGGCATTCCCTGCCTGGTGTCATGGCCCACTATGTTCACACCACCCGTTTGCCAGAGCAGAGAGCGGCGTTGGAGCTATGGGGGAACATCCTCACATCAGCTGTGCCCAATGAGGGCAATGTGATTCAATTGCTGACTCGTTGATTGACAGATCGCGTTTCCCGATCTATGGCCAGAGGCGATATCCTGCTTGAGGTTCAATGGCCCCGTTTCTTCTGCCATATCTCGAATCGTTGCTGCACCTCGGCAACCAGGCCGCTGAGCCCATTAGCCTCCTTGCGCTCCAGCTCGGCATGACCACACTGGGGACAGACGGTGAACCAGGTGTGGCCTTCGATCAGCACATCGGACTTAGGGACCACAGTTTTGTGCCAGCCACACTTGGGGCAGCTCAGTGTAGTGGGGGGCATGGGGAGCGGCATAAAGGTTCCTTATGACTAGGTTTCAGCTCAGCATATCAAGGACAGCGGCCCCACAGTGGTGAGGCCTTCACACTCTTATGGCGCCAATTTGAGCTCGCACCCGGCCTCGATCAGTTGCTGCTGGTTGGCCAGCTCCAGGGGGTAGAGCAGGAGCGCTACTCATGTTGTCCATCGTAGCTTATCTGCATGAGATCCGGGGCGTTGTGCCGTACTATCCCAGCAGGCTAAAGCGCAGGGTTTGATCCCTGGTCATGTCACTCTTCTTCATTCTTTAGTTCTCCACTTCCATCGCATATCTGCGTGAAAATGCGACATGTATATGTAGTCAGTATCGACGTGTCCTCTAAGTATACCTATTCTTTGCTCGACGGCATGTAGGGCGACGAATCCCGTAATGTGCTCTCATGTTTAAGCTTTTTCTGTTGATAGCTTGGTGAACGATGGTGATACAGGAGAATTATGTCGAGAACGCTCAATGATAAGGCGATGGGGGCATTCGCTGGCTTGGCCATTGGAGATGCATTAGGAACCACGCTGGAATTCATGCCGCGTGATCAGTATGAGCCGTTACAGGACATTATCGGCGGAGGGCCGTTCCAGCTTAGAGCAGGCGAGTGGACGGATGATACCAGCATGGCACTGTGTTTGGCGGATAGTCTGCTTTGCTGTCGGCAGCATAATCCCATTGATCAACTTGAGCGGTATTCCCGTTGGCGCGAGGAAGGAGAAAACTCGGTGAATGGCCGTTGTTTTGACATCGGACGCACCGTTAGTAAGGCTTTGCGTGAATTTAAAGGCAGCTCATCACCTTATCCAGGTGGCCAAGACCATTACAGCGCAGGGAACGGTAGCCTGATGAGGCTTGCGCCGCTGGTCCTTTTTTACTCTACACATGTTTCTACGCGAGATACTGCTTCAGCGATAGTGCATTTGCTGGAGATGTCGGCGTTCAGTTCGATGACAACACATCGACATCCATTGGCGGTTAGTGCCTGTAAAGTGATGGCGCTTTTTATGGATCACGCCCTTGGTTTGACCAATTCATCATGCCAGCAGACGGATAAAAGCGCGATTATCTCGTTTTCTGCAGAAGAGACGGCCAGGTTGGGGGCGTTGCCAATTGAAATAAAGGATATTGTGCAGGGCAGCTATCGCCACAAATCACGGTATGACATTGCCAGTAGTGGTTATGTGGTTGACTCTCTCGAAGCTGCATTATGGGCATTCTGGCATGGTCAAACCTTCGAAGAAGGGGCATTACTTGCGGCTAATCTGGGGGGCGATGCCGATACAATTGCCGCAATTTATGGTCAGCTGGCCGGCGCCTATTATGGGCTTGACGGGATCCCTTCTAGTTGGGTTAATAAGCTTGCTTGGCATGAGCGGATTGTCGATTTGGCTCAGCAGCTGATTTTTCCTGCAGCAACTCGTTTACCCCAAGAAGAGGATGTCAGGAATTTACTGGACCAAATGCAAGCGGCAACAGATCAGAATGCTGAAATGCAGGCAACCCGATTGCTGAGTGCTGTTTATGCCTGTGGGATCATCCAAGTCGACTACCTCGAACACCCGGTTGTCAGAGCGATGGCCCTTGCCGAACAGCACGAATGGGTAAATAACTCAACAAAGTGGGAACTGGAGGATTGTTGTTATTTGCTGACGGCATTGGTGCGAGCAGCACGTTTTAGCAGTTATTCTGGTGTGGATGGCATCGCTGATGAACTAACTGGCGGCCGTATCTCTGTGATCTTGATGCGTATGGCAAGCATAATTGGTCATTCAGGTTGTCACTTTCCTTTGACGCTTGGTGAGTGTGATGATTGAAAAAATAATGATTCAGCTTGATGATAATCAACTGGATGCCAGCAGGCCTCATCGGCATCAAGGCGCTGAAACCGCCTCAATTTGGCTTGATTGCTTTCCTGATAATCAGATGGGCCGAAGTCTGTATCTCATCAATGGCAGTAATGAAATTTTAACGTGGGTTAGAGCCTGTCCTATTAGCTCAGTTACCATTGATGATAATGCGTTTGGTGGTGGCGGTGAGATGTTGTGTTATCAGGATGTTGCCCATGGGCAAGCAGTCAAGATAGATCAATATGATGAGTTCTACGATTTAGATTATTCGATATCTGTCGAGGTGAGCTTATTCTCGGAATGCTTAGGTCAACAGAGGTTCTCTCCTACACCTCGCAAAGGTGGTCTTAAAAAAGTAGGGCTTGTTTGGCGAACAACAAGAACAGCTGACAACGGAAATGTGACGAGATGACGAGTAATTTTATTTTTGTTGGTGATGTCCATGGTCAGTTTAAAAAATTGACTGAGCTAATGGATGCAGTCGATTTCATTCCTGACGATCCAATGTCTACAGCCTCTGACAGCAAGATGATCTTCGTTGGTGATTTGATTGACAACGTTGCGCAGCAAGGTGTCGATCAACTGGCCACCCTGACGCTGGTTAGGTCGCTGTGCGAACGCAACTTGGCGATTTGTCTGTTGGGCAATCATGAGTTCAATGCGATTGGGTGGTGGCTGCGACATCCTCAAACCGGGCAACCACTTCGACAACACAGCAATGACAACAAACACCAGCATCAGCTTTTCTTGGAAGAGGTTGAAGAGGATAGCGCCACGCACGCCGATTGGGCTCGGTGGTTCATGACACTACCCTTGTTTCTCGATCTGGGGGAGGTTAGGGCGATTCATGCCTGTTGGGATCGTACTGTCATAGCGCAGATCAGGCCATATCTTAATTCGGATAATAGCCTCAAGGCTGAATTCTGGCCTGATGCATTTAATCCACAACATGAGTTGCACGATTTTTGTGAGATCCTGCTAAAGGGACCCGAGATCGGGTTGCCCGAGGGTTTTGGTTTTCATGACAAGAGAGGTAAGTTTCGTCAGCAGATCCGTGTCAGCTGGTGGCAAGATTCGGCTCGTACATATCGAGAATTAGCCCAAGTACCAAGTGCGAGTCGAACAGCTATTCCCGATGTGCCGTTACCTGATGCGATTCGTCCGTTAGCGCAAGAACTCCCTGTTGTCGTGGGACATTATACCCTTTCTGGGATGCCTGAATTATTGAGTGAGAAAGTGATTTGCGTTGACTACAACGCGGCAGCAGAAGATGAGCCGCTGGTCAGCTATTTGTGGTTTACAGACAATCAAAAACCGCATTGCCCCGATGCATGTCATTTTTTCTGGTCAGATCAGCCACATTTCAGTCGTGAGGCAGAGGCAGGAATGTCCCAGTGGTTGGCCAATATTGTTGAACCGCTTGAGTGGCCACATCACAAACCAGAGCAGCTTGAATTATTCTGTACCGAAGTGCGAAAAATACTCTGGCAGCACTGGGATCCGTCTGGCGTGTTTGGTATCGAGGCATGTCGTGATGAATACGATGGATATGTCAGTGATATAGTCAAGTTAGTGTTTGCTAGTGGAAGTGAACGTCAGTTGATCGGTGGCTATCTATTAGGGTTGGAGTTAGCCTATTTTGGCGGTGAAACGGACTCCGAACGTTGTGGGCGTGCAGCGGTATATTTAATGGCGGCACGAGATTCCTGGCTTGCAACACAAGTATCGTGAAAAATCAATGAGTGTAGCCTTATCTATTAAAGAAGAGATGTCATATGGTAAGAAAATTAAAACCGGGTAAACGGTGTCCGGTGTGCAAGGCGCCTATGGTTGTCATCACGCAAGATACGCTTCATCAGCTTATGGAGCTGAATCCTGCTATTCACAGCATTCCCAATTCAATACTGAGCGTATCGAAACCCTATTATCATATCTGTAAGGGGTGTGATGGTTATGCCCTGGGTGATCAGTTGTGGGACGGTTTTCCTTTTGAGGATATTGACGGGGTTATCCGTGAGATCCATGGCAAAGCAATCGAAGCTGGTTCGTTGGATAACGAAAAGTAAAGACGCCAACACCCCAATTTTGGCGCCTTGATTTTTTACTACACCGCAGCAGCTAATTTGAACTTACAGCCCTGAGCGATAAGCGAGTCGCGGTTGTGCAGTACCAACGGGAACTGGTCAGGGTATTGGCTGTGCTGGCCGTCGTAGCTCACTTGCATGCGATCCAGGGCGTAATGCACCAGGGGGAGCCGGCGTCTAAAACGTAGCTTACCGTCTTGCATATCATAATCCTGGGCGATGATCGCCTGCTGGCCCGGGGTCAGGCAAGGATTGGGGATGATCACCACCTCGACCTCGGTGTTCCACTTGTCGTCCTGCTCCCTGCCATGCTCGGAGGCATCCAGCAGATCCGGCACACCGCGAAAGCGGCTCATCACAAAGTCCAGATATTCGCCTTTCTTCTCGCAGTAGGCCCGCACATGCCAGCGGATACCGTCATAGATCAGGGTGTGCGGCACGATATTGCGGCCACTGGTTTCCTCCGAGCTCAGGGAGGCGTAGTCCACATCCACCCGCAGTTGGTTGCGGGCGGCCTGCACCAGGCCCCGCACTATCTGCGGATCCACATGGCGGGAGGGCACATCCAGCACCTCGGTATGGCCATAGCGCAGATCCATCAGGGAGAGCATGCTGGTCTGGGCCTTGTCCTGGTGCAGCAGGTGCAGGTATTCGTTCACCGTGCCCTGACTGAATCGTGGCACAAAGCGCTCGGTGGGCTTGTAGCCCTTAAGCTGGCGATCGTACACCAGCCCTTCCGGTGAGAACTCTTTGATATAGCGGTTGATGTCCTTGGATGCCTGCTGTCGGCCAATCTCAAAGGCACTGCACAGGTGATTGGTGGTCAACCGCCCCTCCCATTGCAGCACTATCTCCAGCAGACGAAATCGCAGGGTTTGATCCCAGGTCAGCTCGCTCTTCTCCATCGGTATTCCTCCACCCTAACTAGGGGCATCTGCGCGAAAACGCGACATGTGTGTGTAACCAGTATGGTCATGACTATACAGGCTACATATCATTGTGTCATCAAATGACGCCGAGGAGAGCCCCATGTACAGCCAACACGCCACGACACGCATGCAACAGCGGGGCATCAGCCCCCAGGCCGTAGAGCTCCTGTTGGCCTACGGGCGCTCCAGTTACCACAGGGGACGCGAGGTGTTGTTTTTCGATAGTCAGGCTCGTCGCGCCCTGCAGCATAGCGCCGAGCTGGAGGGGCATCAGTGGGAGCGGATCTGCCGCAACTACCTGGTGCTGGAGGGTGGCACCGTGCTGACTGTGGGTCACAAGACTTGCCACTTCAAGCGGGATCGCCATTGATAAGTGCCCAGAGGGAGCAACCGATGGATGTGATACGAACGGCGCGAGGCGAATCGCTGCTACGGATGCCTCTGCTGGCGTTGCAACAGGCAGAACTGCATCAGGCGGCGGCCCGCTATCGACTAGTTCAGGCACAGTTGAAGGCCCATGTCATGCCGCCGATATGCCCAGTAGACGATCGGTTTTTGCTTCTAACCGGTTTGCCCAATCTGGTGCTCGCTCACGGCGTGCAACTGAGCGGAGAGCCGGTCGTGAACCAGCTTAATCAACTGCTCACTCAGGTAGATGTGTGGTCCAGTCACTACGCAGATGAGCATCAGCTCCTCCGGCTACTGGCGCTCTGGCTGGATAAGCTGTTGCGCATGGCGATGCCAACTGAAGTGAGTAAAGCAGATCCGTGCCATTTGCTGAGTCTGGGTCCCCTGGAGCGGCGCTGCCTGGGGCGAGTGGGTACGCCTTGGCACGAGTGGGCTGAGGGCCGACCGTCACCAATGATGCCCTCAAGCGAGGGCATGACTATGGCCTTGCAGTTGGCCCTGTTGGCGTTTATCCGAGCTCAGGAAGGCAGCAAGGGCCTGACCTGGCTGCTGGATCAGCCCGAAGGGAAGGGGGGCTCAGTGAAAGAGACTGCCGTACTGCTCTATGGGGCCTTGGTCGGCCCTTTTCAGGTGCAGAGTCTGCGCCTTCCTTGTAAAGAACTGGAATCAAAACAGGAGTGACATCATGGGGAGCTTTCTAATCATTATCGTATTGCTAATGATCTTTGGATTGTTTTTAACAAATACTGAATCCAGCAATGAGCAGGCAAGTGAGCAGAGCTTGGATATGGCTTCAACTGATTTGTTGATCTTGCTGCTACAATTAACAAAGGCTAGTGCACAACTTTATTCAATATGTCAAGAGCTTGGTGGTTCGGTTAATTCGAAAAGGCTTATAAAAACACAAGGGTTAATAGATTCTGAGCGTAAGAGATTGGTGGAGCGATTACGTAAGGCTGGAGTCTCAGAGTTAGCTATACAACAGGCATCGAGTATTGAGTAAAGTATATCAGTCGATGTAGAGTTGTATATTTAAATGCTTGGTTTTGAGTGTTACTTGGTAAGGCTATTATAAATGTACGTTTGGAGAGAGTGATATGCTTGGCAAAATTAAAGAAAAATTTTTGACAATAGTTAAAACACAAGAAGATGTGCAGCAGGATGTTGATGAGTTGTTTCCATTTGAGTATAAGGCTTTACCCGGTGTTGTGGTCACATTGTCTCATCCTAAAGTCTGGTTTCTCGATGAGAAAAATCAAGTTGAGCTCATGGTAGATGTTTCCGTCAAAGCTCTCCTGGTGGGAGAGCACCATGGAAGCGTTAATATTTGTGGGCAAGTAGTATATGATGAGGTGGACAGGAAAATTGTGTTAAAGAACCCGGAGTTACTAAAATTAAACATACCATCGGTATCGGATAAGTATATTGATACGATTAATGCTGTTTTGAACATTATAATGAAAAAACATCTTTCAGACCTTTTTGCGTTTTCTCTGCCAGAGGGGATTAAGTATAGCTTGGTAAAAGGTTTAACCATTGATAATCGCACAGTTAGAATATCTTTGTTATGAATGTGTTACTATCCTAATTCCTTTGCGGTTGACATGTGTGCATGCTCGAGAGCTGGGGTAGCACGGAACAATCCAGTAAGTAGCGCACCCAACATAACAGGTCACCCAATGTCTGATGCAGGTGGTGCGGGCTGAGAAGGAGACACCAATTTATATTGGTGTCTCCAGTCATTAATTTACAATGTCATCAAAATTATCTATCAGAAACCTTACTTCAACCCTTCTGTTTTTGGGATTTGATGCATCAATCTCCGGCAAAGGTCTAGAGTCACCATATCCAGCTACTACAATGCGCTTTGCTGATCGATCATCCAACTCACCAATGATTGCCTTTCTAACCTCTCTAGCTCTCGCTGCAGATAAGGTGAAGTTATCATCATATACGGTACAATATTTTCTATAGTCCGTAACGGGGCGAGAAACTGGAATGTTATCTGTATAACCCTCGACAAAAATTTGAGCTTTAGGATTTTCGCTCAAAAAGCTAACCAATTTACCTCTGACAGAACTGACAGCGTGTTGGGCCTCCTCTTTTAAGCATGCACTTCCTCGCTCAAACACACTGTCTGCCAATGTCAATCGGTTGGATGTCATATCAAGTACCATCAGATTTGATGCGTCGTCGTCTTTCATCATCTCTTGGAGGGCCGCTTTGACTTTAGCCATAGGGTCTTTCATTTTGCTTTGAGCTAGTTTCGCCTGTTCAGCTGCTTTGGCCATTTCCTGCTGGTGATGCATATCACTGACACTTTTTTGAAGAACAGCAATGACCAACAACAGCATAACAACAGCCATGACACCAGACATCAAGTCGGATATAGCAATCCATTCGCTTGGTTTATCCTTCATGGTTAATGCTTACCCTTCAATACTGGTTTCTTGAAATTCCGGCCTAGTCATTGATATCTTAATGTCATCTCTCAGGCCCTGTATTTCATTCAGCATTGCCTTGGAGTGCTCAGGCAAAAGAGAGAGGTTTGACATACTGGTAACAAGATTTTTAGTATGACTACTAACATGCTGGATTGGCTCAAGTGCTGAATGCAATTTCACTACTTCTAAATGCAAGTTTTCTATTTTCTTAGGTGCTTCAGTAAGGTGTTTCAATGGCATAAGACTATCAGGAAGCATGATGAGGTTTTTAATGACAGTTTCTAGGCTGGTAATGGATTTATCTAGTGAATCACCGACGCCTTTAATCTGACGGTTAGAGGAGGAAATCGCTGAAAGTCCTATCTTGATAGGCTCACCAAGCTCATCATGAAGCATGCTGGTGATTTCCACCATTTTTTCATTCAATGTTCTTGTTGATGTAATGAATTCCTGAGAGGCTTTTTGTTGGATGATAAGGCTGTTATTAATCGAATTCTTAACATCTACCATCGTCGTTTTAACATCAGAAGATAATTGTCCAAGAGCCGTGGAGATCTCTCTAGTTGCCTCTCCCAACTGTTTACTACCTTGCTCCAGTGTTTGAGAGGCTTGTGTGCTCATGTTGGTAATGGCGGCACCTAGATCGAGGCGTACATTGTCGAGAACGTCCGTGAATTGCGTCTTAAACTGTTCAATGGCATTGACCAATTCACCCGCAGCACCACCAACGCGATCAGCCCCACCAGCCATGCGCTGTGCGGCTTCAGCCATATTTTGAACGATGGATCCGGTGTTCTGTGTGAAATCACGCATAGAATGCATGGTGTCAGCAGTATTTGCTTTTATTTCTTTCATCACTGCACAGAGCGCTGTTGTTTGTTCTTGTATGGCTGAGTGCAGCAATAAATTATCTTTGTTACTATTTGCGTTGAAATCCAATATGTTTTTATTGGTGAATTTTAGTAGTTTTTCGCTGTTTTCGTAATGAGCGCCATTTTGCTCAAAAGCAAGAGTAAGATTTCTAGTGAAGTTATCAACCAGATTGTTAGATACTTCGTGAAGTTTATGAAAAAGAGCTTGCTGTTTAGCTTCATCTTGAAATGAAATGGCGCTTTTTCGCTTGTCCAATTCAGTTTTTACTTTATGGATGACCCAGCTAAGTCGTTTTTCTTCAACTCTGGTCAGTTCTGCCCATATTTTAAGTAACACAAAACCGGAGATGCCCCAGGTTGAGGTCTTAAATTTGGTACCCAACCCCTGAAGTAGACCCAACAGATCTTGCATGCTGCTGGCTGCTGCACTGGCATTCATGGCATCAGGCTGTCCCAAAATATTCGATGCATGATTAAGAGCCAAACCGAGGCCAAGAAAGGTACCCAACAGACCGACAACCAGTAGCATGCCTGGCATAATTTCTGCCATTTTCTCAGGAGCGGTAGCGACGGCATGCCAGAGATCTGTAACACTGCCATGCTCAATATCCAAATCATCGCTTTCGTCGTTGGGGGTACCGCGGTTCCACTTGTTTTCCCATGACTTTGGCGTAGCAAGCATATGAGTACTGATGATGGTCAACCCCATCATCAGTAGCAGGATGCTCATAAATGCAACCTGAATCGGATCCGCAAAGTTTGGCAGTAAAAAACCCATAATATCATGAGCACTCATACTGTAATCTCCAAAACATTGTTCATGCGAGCTTCTGATTCTTTCTTGAATATATTGGAATAGTCAGTGATTAGCTCTTGCTCTTCTTGAGTCAAATCTCGGAATGCGAGGTCATGTTCTGCACAATGAATCAATATGCGTCCAACCTCTGCACCTTCATCGATTAGATAGCTTCTGTCCTGAGCTTCGATTTCTTCAGGTGTTTTTTCAAGCAGCTGCAAAAAGCCCTCGATGGCACCAACATAGCGTTCAATATCTCGACGTTTAGTGGATAGTGCATCTAAATTCTCTTTTTCTTCTGGTACTTCAGTTGCCAGGCTAGCTAACTCGTCAGTCTCTTCGATTGATAGCTCTCCTTGAATGTCTTTAGCCAGCAATAGTCGCTTAAGCAACATGCTATCTTTTGCATGTTTGCGGTTTGCTTCTTGCCATTGAGTACCCAGGTCCTTTGCTCGCATGGCCCAAGAGGCGATTAGCTCTTCAAATACAAAAGGTGTTAGTTTCTTGCCATATTTTTGTTCGAGTAATCTATCTAGGCGAATGGCGGCCTCAGAACTTAGTTCCGGATTTTCTTTGATTAAGTTTGATGCGATACGAACCAGGAAGAGATCATCTAGGCTCAAATCGGATACCGTTTCTGCTCGGCTAAATTTATCTTCTGCCATTTTAAGCAGTTTCTGAGTTGCACGCAGACGCAAATAATGCTCAAAGTTCGCTGGTTCTCCAGCCAGTGTTCTAGCTAAATCAGCCTTGGAAATTTCATAGTCATTGATAGCGGATGCTAATTCAAACTGCTTCCGTTCAGGGGTATCACCCATTTCGCGTTCAACACTGCGGAAGGTTGCTTGATGTTCTCTGGCTGTTGCCAAGTCATCATCACTCAATTCCATTTCATCATCAGTATTGAGTCCTTCTTTTGATGTCTGGCTCTTTTGCGCTTGCCAGCGTTTGGCTAACTTGATTGCCCATTTAATTGCTTCATCAATTTTTCTGGCTACGGGAGAGTTTTCAAATGCTGTTAGTACAGTTATCCCTTTATCAAGCGCTAGTAATGCAGTTTTTAGCCATGGCCATGGTACTGCATCAGCTGCTAGTCTTATTCCAGTTTGAATTTGCGCTACAAACGGCTTGACTGTTTGCCAAACTTTTTTTACACCATCAACGAAGCCTTCTGCTTTTTCAGCCACCCAGCCGATGGCCTTTCCTGCCATCTCTTTTGCCTTGCTTAATCCATTGCTTATAGTGCTTGCTGCGGAACTAACGAAGCTGCTAACAGAGCTAAAGAACCCCATACTTTTCTCCAAAATTGTCTTGATGATTAGTGATAAGATTAAAAGCCAAGCATTTTCATGCCGGGCTGAATTGATTCAGATTGTGCGTTATCGTTTCTTTTTTTTCCTACCTGTTTACGTGAAGCGAGTATCTGCATTATTGCTTCGGCTAGGTGTTCCCAGTGCACCTTTGGTGAAGGGTTGTCATTTAACAGTGCTTTAGGAAACGCGGTTCTTAATGCATTTCTGATTTCTCTGCCAGATAGACCTTCAGATGCTTCAGCGCAGCGAGTTAGGATGCTGATCCTGTCTTCGGCCAGAGGTACGCCGGGTACTAGCATTTTGTCCCATAATTTTCTTCTACCATCTAGATCTGGTAGTTGGAACTCTATGTGGTACCGAATACGGCTGACAAATGCCTGGTCATAGTTTTTTGCGAAATTGGTGGCAAACACTACAATGCCGTCGAAGCGCTCCAGTTCCATGAGAAGAGTAGAACGCATAGCGTTGATTTCATTATCTATCCCCTGTGTTACGGAGGAAAGGCGAGCACCTAGAAGTGTATCTGCCTCATCAAAGAACAGCACCGCACACTCTTCATTTGCAGCGTGAAATGCTGCTGTAATGTTTTTGGCTGTTTCACCAACATACTTACTTTCCAGTTCCGCAATACCAATGTGTATGAAGTTTCGCTTTAAACTTCCTGCCAAAGCTTCTGCTGCCAGTGTTTTACCCGTGCCTGGGGGGCCATAAAAATTTATAACCATATTTCTCCCCATGGGATCTACATCACCAAAACCCCAGTCACTGTATATTGTTTTATGGTGCTTCATCGCACCAATTGCTTCGTCAAATAGTTGTTTAGTCGTCGCTGACAAAATCACATCTTTTTCGAGAGTTAGACGGGGAATCCTAATTTTGAAGTCAGAGTTATTATTGCTGTGATTTTGGTTTGGCTTCTCATCCATTGTTCATAATACCTGTGCTAAAGCATAAAATGCTGGCGATGATAGATGTGTATTCATTGTTTGATTTGGCTGCATTACACCCACTCTTCCCCCAGCGCCTCTGCTTGTTGCAGTACCGTTTGTACGGCCTCGTCCTGGCCATCGGGCGGGTATTTGTATTTGCGCAGTATGCGTTTGACCATGATGCGTAGTTTGGCGCGGACGCTGTCGCGGGCGGACCAGTCGACGCTGAGGTTCTTGCGCAGGTTGTCGGTCAGCTCCTGGGCTATCTTGCGCAGGATCTCGTCCCCCAGTTCCAACACGGCTGCTTCGTTGTTGGCCAGGGCGTCGTAGAACTTCACCTCGTCGTCGGTCATGCCCAGGGCTTCGCCGCGTCTGGCGGCGTCGCGGAACTTCTTGGCCATCTCCACCAGCTCTTCCATCACCTGGGCTGTCTCTATGCTGCGGTTCTGGTAGCGCTTGACCACATTGCTCAACATCTCGGAGAACTTGCGCTGCTGGACCAGGTTGCTGGCAAAGCGGCTTTTCACCTCGCCTTCCAGCAGGCGCTCCAGTAGTTCCACCGCCAGGTTCTTCTCCGGAAGGTTGCGCACCTCAGCCAGAAAGTCATCGTCCAGCAGGCCGATATTGGGCTTGTCCAACCCCACCGCATCGAAGATGTCTACCACCTCTTCTGAGACCACCGCCTGGTTGATGATCTGGCGGATGGCGGCCTCGCGCTCCTCGTCGCTGCGCTTCTTCTGGCTGAGATCCCGCTTGGTGAGGATCACCTTCACCGCCTGCAAGAAGGCCACCTCCTCGCGTACCGCCTTGGCATCATCCAGGGTGCAGCACAGGGAAAACGCCTTGCTCATGGCCAGGGCATGGTCGGCGAAGCGCTGCTTGCCATCTTTCTGGCCCAGCACATGGTTGGCGGCACCGGCCAGCAGCTTGTGGCCGCCGCTGGCAAAGTCGCTGTAATCAAAGCCATGCAGCATGGCCCGTAGAATATCCAGCTTCTCTTCTAAGAGCGCCCAGGCCTCCCGGGCATCCACCGTGGGTTTGCCGCGCCCCTGGCTGGCGGTGTACTCCTTCAGGGCGGCCTTGAGCTCGTTGGCGATGCCGATGTAGTCCACCACCAGGCCGCCTTGTTTGTCTCGGAACACTCGGTTGACCCGGGCGATGGCCTGCATCAGGTTGTGGCCCTTCATGGGTTTGTCCACATACATGGTATGGACGCAGGGGGCGTCGAAGCCGGTGAGCCACATGTCCCGCACTATCACCAGCTTGAGGGGATCCGTGGGATCCTTGAAACGCGACTCCAGGCTCTTCTTCACCTGTTTGGGGTAGAGGTGCGGTCGTAGTAGCGCCTTATCGCTGGCGGATCCCGTCATCACTATCTTGATGGCGCCCTTCATGGGGTCGTCATCATGCCAATCGGGGCGTAGGGCGACGATGGCGTTATACAGATGCACGCAGATCTCCCGGCTCATGGCCACCACCATGGCCTTGCCGTCCTGGGCGTTGCAGCGCTCCTCGAAGTGCGTCACCAGATCGGCGGCCACCTTCTGGAGACGGGGCTCGGCCCCCACGATTTTCTCCAGGGCCGCCCAGCGGGATTTGAGCTTGGCCTGCTGCTGCTCTTCCTCGTCTTCGGCCAGCTCATCCACCTCATCATCCAGATGGGGCAGTTCGGCTTCGTTAAGCCCCAGCTTGGCCAGGCGGGATTCGTAATAGATGGCGACCGTGGCGCCATCCTCTTTGGCCTGCTGCATGTCGTAGATATGGATGTAGTCGCCGAACACGGCGCGGGTGTCGCGGTCTTCGCTGGAGACAGGGGTGCCGGTAAAGGCCACAAAGGTGGCATTGGGCAGGGCATCCCGCAGGTGCTGGGCGTAGCCCACCTGGAACTTGGTGCGATAACCGGCGGCGGCCTCGGCCACCTGGGGCAGGGCCACCTCCTTGAGCTTGGCCTCGAAGCCGTATTGGGTGCGGTGGGCCTCGTCGGCGATGACCACAATGTTGTGGCGATCGGAGAGCAGGGGGAAGCTGTCCTCATCCTCGCCGGGCGCGAACTTCTGGATGGTGGCAAACACGATGCCGCCGGAGGGGCGGTTGGCCAGCTTCTGCCGCAGATCCTGTCGGGTCAGCGCCTGTACCGGTTGTTCCCGCAGCAAGTCCTGCGACAGAGAAAAGACGCCAAACAGCTGGCCATCCAGATCGTTGCGGTCGGTGATCACCAGTATGGTGGGGTTTTCCATCCGGGCTTCCTGCATCACCCGGGCGGCAAAGCAGGTCATGGTGATGCTCTTGCCCGAGCCCTGGGTATGCCAGACCACGCCGCCCTTGCCCTTGCGATAGCCTTCGGCATCGACGCGGGAGGCGGCCACCACCTGGCCGATGGCGGCGCGCACTGCATGAAATTGGTGATAGCCGGCGATCTTCTTCACCAGCTTGCCATCGTCCTCAAACAGCACGAAATAACGCAGGTAATCCAGCAGGTACAAGGGCGCCAGCACGCCACGCACCAGGGTCTCCAGCTCGCCGAACGGGCCGAAGGGATCCAGCGTCACGCCGTCCACGGTGCGCCACTGCATGAAGCGCTCGGCATTGGCCGAGATCGAGCCCATGCGCGCCTCGGAGCCATCGGAGATCACCAGCACTTCGTTGTACTGGAACAGATCGGGGATCTGCTCCTTGTAGGTCTGGATCTGCTCGAAGGCCTTCCAGATATCGGCGTGTTCATCGGCCGGGTTTTTCAGCTCGATGACCACCAGCGGCAGGCCATTGATAAACAGGATGATATCGGGGCGGCGGGTGTGCTTGGGGCCCTTGAGGGTGTACTGGTTGATGGCGGCAAATTCATTCTGCCCGGCGCTGTTCGTCCAGTCCACCAACTTGAGGTAGTCGCCTCGGGTCTCTCCCTCTTTCTGGTACTCGACCTTGACGCCTTGTACCAGCAGGTTGTGAAAACGGCGGTTGGCAGATAGTTGGGACGGGATGCCCAGATCCAGCACCTGCTGGAGGGCATCTTCACGGGCCACCAGGGGGGCCTGGGGGTTCAGGCGGGCGAGGGCGCTGCGTAGCCGCTCGATCAAGACGGGTTGTAGATAATCGGCCCGCTCCTGGTTTGGGCCCTCGGGGGCGATATCGTAACCGCAAACAGCCTGGTAGCCGACCTCTTGCAGCCAACCCAGGACTTCCTGCTCCAGTTGATCTTCCGTCATTACCACACTTCCCTGTGCTCTGACCGTCCTAGGCGGCGTCTGTTGTTATGCGGGTAAACTCAAGTGGTATCGAGCAATTGCTCAGGCCAAGTAGTTCATCATTTTCTAAATCAAATGGCCACACCTGGAGCTCTAATTCATCTGAAAAAGTGAAAGGCTTCAAGGGTTTTGTGAAGTTGTCTGTCTTTGGGTAAATCAGCACCAGTGCGCCCTGACCTTGTCGGTACTTCAGGCCATAGGCGAGCATCTGGTAAAAGTCCCCTTGGCTCAGGCCATATTTCTTGTCTCGGTCCTGTTCGTTGAGCCGCTTCCACTTGGTATCCAGCACCCAGGTATCCGGTCCTGCCGTCAACAGCAGATCCGGCTTTAACTGGAAGATGCCTTTGTCATCGTGCTGGCACAGATACTCGCTGGCTGCCTGGGGGTGCAAACGGGTGCCGACGTACAGTTTGCCTCGCAGCACCTTGGCCACATGCTGCTCGAACAGTTTCTCCATGGGGAACAGCAAGCTGATGCCCTGGCTGGCCCCCTGAATTGCCAAGGGCATCTGCTGCCCCAGCACCAGTTCGCACCAGGGGCGCACGGCCTGGTAGTGAGCCATCAGGCGATCGGTTCGCCAGCGGGCAAAGTCCTGTCGCACATCGCGACTTGAGGGGATCTCGTGCAGATAGCCGGCCAGTTCCCGGGCCAGTCGCCAATTGGTCGCCTCCTGGGCGGCCTGACAGACCTTGTCCAGTGCTAGACGCAGCAGGCGGTTCTCCGGTCTGTCGGGCAAGAAGAGGTCGTGGCGCAGGTGAAACAGATGCTGGCGACCGGGCGGCTGGCGCATCTGTTTGGCCATATCCAGCTGACCGCGCAAGAAGGGCTGCTCCTCCTCGACGCGCTGATAGTCAAAGCGCAGACCACGCTTGATCAACTGATCCAGCGCCAGCAAAAACTGGCGCATGACCCACTCGATCAAGGGGGAGTCGAACAGCTGTACCTCCGCCACCTCCGTCCTACGGTGGGGCAGATCCAGTGCAGAGGCGATGAGCCGGCTGAGCAGGGCCCGGCTTTTTGCCGGATCCTCCTGCGCCTCATGATGCTTGGGCAGGATCTCGATACCAGTACCACAGGGCGTCTGTAGTACTCCCACATGGTTATCCAGCCGTAGCCAGCACCGATTCTCCACCTCCACCAGGCGGGCGCCTTGCTGGCCAAAGCCGGCTTGCAACCGGCATAGCCAGTCAAAGGCGCTGGGGCTTATCTGGGCACGATCCAGATCCGGCGCTATGGCGTCTGTCGTCAGTCGGGCATGCTCACGTACCCTGATCCAGGTATGTGCCATCACTCCCCCTGGAGGATCTGGTGGTAGCTCTCGATATTGCCGAAGGCGGCCTCGTTAATCTGCCAGCGTCTGTCCTGCAAATGCTTAAGAAGCGACTCGCCAAACAATTGGTTTAACTGGTTATCGCCATCAGGCTGCTTGATAAAGCACAGGGATTTGTCCTTGGCTCGATGCCCATTGAGCACCCATTCGATGCGCTGCCAATCCTCGAAGAAGTACTCCTGCAGCAGCGGCAGTATCTGGTTGCGAAAGATTGACGCCAGTTTGTCGAGGGTTTGCTCCTGTTTGAGCGGCAGAAAATAGGCGTGGCCCAGGCAGTGATCCCGATCCAGCAACACCTCGATGCGCTGGTTCATCACCTCAAGCAACTGGCCGATATTGAGCCCGTCAATATCGGTATCCTTAAGCAGCTCAGGTTTGGGTGGCATCTCGACAAAGGTAAAGCGGCGACGCAGGGCGATATCCAGCCCGGCCAGCGAGCGGTCAGCCGTGTTCATGGTGCCAATCAGGTAGAGGTTATCCGGCACACTAAAGCGCTTCTTTGAGTAGGGCAGTATGACTTCCAATGCTTCATCAGCCCCTTGTCGCTTGGAGGGCTCGATCAGGGTAATCAGCTCGCCAAAGATGCGAGAAATATTGCCACGGTTGATTTCGTCGATGATCAGAACTCTCTTTGAGTTTTTTATGCCGTCACTAGTTTCTTCTTGTTCCTCTGAAAGAAGAGTCTTTAAATAGTCTTTATTTATCCGCTCATCTTTCAATTTATAAACTTGGTGAACAGGAGAAGGGTTAGGTACTAGCATTTTTAGCTGAAGGGGAACCTGATAAGTTTTTAGCCATGAAATAGACATTGTCTGGCTAGTGTTATCTAAATGTGTAACCCTCCCGATCGCAACAAGGTAAGTATTGCCATCTGCCAATACAATTAAATCCCCTGTTGCGGCGATTTCATTGTCAAGCTTAAGCTGACCAGAATCGATAGCGCTTTTGATTTCGTCATTATACTCACCCTCAGCGCCAAATCTGAAGTGGATAATATTTATCTTGTCAATATCCATCGAGGCATTCTGTATCTCAGGGCGTCTAATTTGCAATTTTTTCTCATCACGCATGCAGCAAGATTTGAAGATCCCATCAATGACTGTATAGCGTAACTGCTCAGTGGTGTTATCGGTGACGGCCCGAATCCCCTCCACAAAATCCTCATAGCTAAAGCTCTGGTGAAAGGTGACAAAATGGATTTGCCCCATGTTAACCAGTTCATCAAAGCGGGCCTTTAGTGTGGCTCTAGCCTGGTTGCTGTCATCTTGATTGGAGCGCCAACACTCAGGATCCAGGATCTCAACCGCCTTGTTAATCGAGTTATAGGTCTTGCCGGTGCCAGGAGGGCCATAGAGGATCTGATTAAGTGGGGATGCTGTCGTCATGGTGGGGATATCTGCATTGAAATGAGTTGATACGGTGGCGTTTTCACTGAGAGTGATATCAGTTTTCTGATCAGCAAATGTGGTGTAAAGCATCCAGGCTAAAATGTTGTTATCGACATGGGTGTCTGAAGGCAGCCCGGCTTTCTTCATGGCATCTTTGATTGAGTGGTTTAATTCAAACCAGTCCCGGGATTGCTGATAAGGCAATTCAAAATCACTGGCTAGGTGATTCAACAGCTTGCGGCAGTCATCCACATTCATTATTGTTGTGTAGCGTTCTGGTGCCATAGCTGAAAAAACTCGACGAACCACAGCTTCTAATCGTCGACTAAATAGCCCTTTGTTCTGTCGTCCACTCCAATCAATAAGGATTTTATCATAAATCTCTTTGCTTGGGTTTTTCATCACGTCTTTCGTGACGGCCTTGAAAAAGTCAACGTTGTTTTTGTATTCTTCATTGTATAGTTGACCAGAGCCGATACTACATACCCCATTATTTTTTTCGCGCCATAACCATTCCAATGTTGACTCGTCGAGCGCCTGCTTCCCATTTCTTATTGTTGAAATCGTTTCAATACGAGAACGATAGTACGGTTTCCAATCATCAATAGACTCAGGTCGTTGATTATACCATTGAGCGCATTGGGCTAGACTATGTATACCTCTACCGTCTTCCCATAACCTATCAATCGAATCGGCTAAGGTTTGAGGGATGCAAACCCCCGAGCTTTGGGCGCTCCACTTAAACTCGCCTTGTGATAGCTGCTCAAGCAACACCATCGGTAGCAGGCCGGAGGCACAATCAGGCCGAGTCTCTTCGGTCTTAAAGCGGATATAGCTGCGGGTCTTTGTCGGGTCTCGCCAATCTTCATCTTTAAAGCTGCCCTCGGTGACTGTGCCTCGTGCCACCAAGCCGCGAGGATTGACGCCGAGACGGATAAGATAGACGTGATCACCTGGTTGCGGTTTGGTTGAGTTACAACTCCAGCGTTGAGTCTCACCAACGTGAACACCTGCATTGCCTCCTGCCCGATAGTGTTCCGGGTTCCAAGTTAGCAGGTAGGTCGAGGGACGCTTTTCAGCTGTAGTTGATTCTTGTGCCACATAATCCCGCCAGTGGCGCAATGCATTTCGTGCAGTTCCGTTACTGTAGTCTCCCTCCTCGGCATGCTTGCCTTGCTGGCCATAATCAGCCAGTAGGCCATCAAGTTGCTCAAGGTCAGTGATGGTCCACAGTTCCTGTGCACTGTGTTGAGCGAGGTGGTTTATCCCGGTACAGTATGAATCTATGCTATTGGTCGACATTGAGCGAGACTGCAGGTAGTCCCGGTAGCCGTCCTTGGTTACTGGCATAAGTTGGTCTCTTTAAGTAGTGCTTCCGCCTCCGGCAGCCGTAGCTGGCCGGAAATCAGCTTGGGCAGCAGGGTATCGCGCAATTGGGCAAGGGTTTGGGCTTGTTTTAGATTCTCTTTGAGCCGTTCCATTACTGGCGCGATAGCTTCTTCGAAAGCATTAATGACGGCTGTTGTTGGATATATGACCGAAACACCTGTCAGGGTATCGCGGGTAATAGTGTCGAATACTGAACCATGTGTTCTTTGTTTTAGAGTTTCAACCAGTCGGTAAGTACTGAAGTAGGTGAAGTAGGCATCGCCCGCCTTGCCGCGTAGACCATAGCACGACTGATTCATCGCCATTTCCGTTCCGACCAGAGCAAGACGTCCAACCGTTCCTCTTGCCGAAATGATGGTTGTTCCTACGGGTAGCAGTTTGGTGGATGAGTTATTCAGACCTGCCACTGTGATGTGTTTTTCAGTCCCGATGACGAATACGTCTGTTGTCGTTGGTGCATCCACGACAGAAAACCAAGGGATATCGCCATTCCAGTATTCAGCAATAGACGTTTTCGGAGTGCCACCACCAATTACGTTGATAGTTTGTGTGAACGACTGGACACGCCACTCCTTCGGCACCATCCCCAGCTCGGACTCTTCAAAGCTATCGGGGAACAGGGCGGCGGTGGCGTCATCCATCCCTTGCGGCGGCTCGCCGCGCGCCTTGGCATGCACCGGATCGAAGTCGATAAACCAGGATTTAAACAGCGCCTGGGCAATCGCCTCCAGCGTGGCATTGGTTTCGCGCAGCAGAGCAATGCGGTCGTCGAAAACCTCTAATGTATCAGCAATTTTGTTTTGTTCGTTTATGGTTGGCAATGCTAGAGGTAAGCGTCCAATCGTTGCTTGATTCAAAGACGCCATGGTAGAACCAGTAGAGTTCTGAAGAAGCCAATCCTTTACCGATTTTGTCTGTAGTGCGTATGCAATAAACCTTGCATCACATGACTCAGGAGGTCGAAGTCGTATGCCATCCGATCCAAGAAACCACCCGGCCTGTTGACTACGGATCAAAGCACAGCGCTCAATACCCCCCTTTCTGGCAAATACAATGTCACCTTCCTGCAGAATATATTCGGGAAGGCGCGACAAGGTTGCTTCGCAAACCCGAGGTGTCTTGTTATCTATATGGAGTACACCGTGCCCAATTTCCCTGACTGAAATTAAAGGCACGCCAATCTGCACATACTCACTAGCTTTTAAAGCTGTTCCAAAAGGTCCTGTTTTGATTGATCCGCCTTTCTGAGATAGCAGTTCACTAATAGTCAGTGCTTTTGACCACTCAGAACTCATACCCCAGCCCTCCCAGCTTTTGGCGAATTAGCTGATCCAGCTCGGCGCCCTTGGCCATCTGCTCACCCAGCTTCTCGGTCAGTGCCTGCATCTTGTCGGCAAAGGCTTCGTCATCCTCTTCCACTGCTTCGGCACCGACATAGCGGCCTGGCGTCAGCACATGGCCATGTTGGGCGATCTCATCCAAAGAGACCGAACGGCAGAAGCCGGGGATATCGGCATAAGCTTGGTCGGTTTCGCCATCCCCTTTCCAGGCATGAAAGGTATCGGCGATGCGGGCGATATCCTCAGGTGTCAGCTCAATCTGTACCCGGCTGACGGCGGTGCCCAATTTGCGGGCATCGATAAACAGCACTTCGCCTAAGCGGCGGGTCTTGCCATTGGCCAAAAACCACAGACAGGCCGGGATTTGGGTGTTGAAAAAGAGCTGGCCGGGCAGGGCGACCATGCACTCGATGACATCTTCCTCCACCATGGCGCGGCGGATATCACCCTCACTATTTTGCGAGGAGGACATGGCGCCATTGGCCAGCACGATACCGGCGCGGCCGCCGGGCTTGAGGTGATAGAGCATATGTTGCAGCCAGGCGTAGTTGGCATTACCGGCGGGCGGCGTGCCGAACGCCCAGCGCGGATCGCCCTCCAGCGAGCCATGCCAGTAGTCGCTGATATTAAACGGCGGGTTGGCCATGACAAAATCGGTGCGCAGGTCCGGATGCTGGTTACGGGTAAAGGTATCGGCCGGCTCGCGGCCTAAGTTGAAGTCGATGCCGCGAATGGCCAGGTTCATGGCCGCCAGACGCCAGGTGGTGGGGTTGGACTCCTGACCGAAGATGGCCACATCGCCGAGCTTGCCGCCGTGGGCTTCGATAAATTTCTCGGATTGCACAAACATGCCGCCTGAGCCACAGCAGGGGTCGTAGACCTTGCCGGTATGGGGGGCCAGCACGGCTACCAGGGTCTGTACGATACTGGCGGGCGTATAGAACTGGCCGCCCTTCTTGCCCTCGGCGCTGGCAAACTGCCCCAGAAAGTACTCGTAGACCTGGCCCAGGATATCCCGTGCCTTGGATTGATCCTCGCCAAATCCGATGGTGGAGATAAGGTCCACTAGCTCGCCAAGCTTGCCATCCGGCAGCGGTGCCCGGGCGTACCGCTTGTCGAGAATGCCTTTAAGCCGCGGGTTTTCCGCCTCGATGGCCGCCAGGGCATCATCAATGCGCTTGCCGATATCCGCCTGCTTGGCGGCGGCGCGCAGGGCCTCCCAGCGGGCGCTCTCCGGCACCCAGAAGACGTTCACCTCCTTGTAGTAGTCGCGATCTTCCAGCTCGGCGGCAATCTCCTCCTCACTGGCATCCAACAGGCAGTAGTCGTCCTGCTCGTCGGCAAAGCGGGCCGTGAGTTCCTTGCGGCGGGCGGCGAAGGCATCGGAGATAAACTTCAAGAAGATCAGGCCCAGCACTATGTGCTTGTATTCGGCGGCATCGACGTTGGCGCGCAGCTTGTCGGCGGCGGCCCAGAGGGTTTTTTGGATATCGGTCAGCATGGTGAAAGCATCTTGTGGCAAGGATTTTGTTGAGGCCGCAGTATATCAAAGGCTTAAGCAAAATCTGCCGGTGCAAGGGGGCTTTTGCCCCCTGGACGGATCAACATGTCGCCTTTTGGCGCAGGTCAACGGGAGGACGTTTGACCTTACTGGAACAGGCGCAGGCACTGCTGGCCAGGCAAGTCTTCACCCTCAACGAGGCCCGGGCCTTCGCGGCCCTGGCAAGCCAGGCGCGCGGCGAGGAAGCCCGGCGGTTCGACGAGCTGTGGGAGGCGGTTTACACATTGGCCGACGAGGCCACCCTGGCTTGGTTGGCGGGGGAGGGGTGAAGTCTGTGGTTTGGCGTCACTCTGTTTTCTTTACCCAGATCCATCCCTCTTTGCGCGCAAGAGTCTCGTCGACCGGCGGGTAACAGTTTCCTTGCAGAAAATCGGCGCCTGCCAGGCAACATAGGGCTGCATCCAGGATGTCCGCATTGGCGATCAGCGGGGCGGGCTCGGCAATTGAGACCCAGGCGGCTAATTGTCCGAGGATGCTTGCTCTCATGCGCCTGTGCTCGGCTGATCCGTCTTTGTATCCGCTATTGGTCAAGCCGTAGGCAGTGAGGGTGCCAGCCGGATAGGCCTCTATTGCCGCTAACCCAGTGATGTTGGGTGCCCAGGCCAACGGAATGGATTGGCCCGTTAACTGACGGAGCCTGCTGAGCAGATTCAGCGCTGCGGTGGCGGTACGGGCGATACGGTCTGCCCCAACATCCAAGGGTTGTTTACCCGTTTGTACCTTGATGAAGCGATCGGTCTCTCGGCGAAAGAGCTGATTGGCGGTCGGTGCTATGGCCGAGCCGGCCTGATGGGTGACCAAGGTGGCACCAAGTGCATCGGGCCAGCCCAGGGGGGCATCCAGCGCCAACAGTGTTGGTTGGTTGTTCGGTACCCATTCCAGGATGAGGCGAGCGAGCTCCTGATCCCCCGCGCCGGTTCGTGCGTCTTCTATTGTCAGCTTACCGTGATGAAGTCGTGCCTTGGCCAGACCGACCTTTTTGGGTTCGGTGGCGCAGTCGATACCGATGATGGTGATGGGGCCATTGCTGGGGGCCATGGTCTTTATCCTCTGTGCCGGTGAGCGCTCAAGCCGGTAACTTAGCCAAGCGGATAAAAAAAGAATGTGTAAGCAAGCAGGCAGTTCCACCCATTCCAGACTCTGGAGTGGGTCTGGAATGGTGAATGTATGACTAGCCGGTTTCCTTAAACGGCTACTGTATCCAACTGCAAGGTGAGCTGGTAGGCGCCCATGGCGTGGTAAGCGCAGAAGTTGCGTTCCCACAGGCGATAGAGGTCGCTGGCATCTTCGCGCTCCAACTCGCCCAAGTAGATATGTTCGAACCGCAGATTGGTGAAGTCGAACGCCAGCTCGGGTTCCAGTCCGCACATTTCGTGATAACCCGCATAGCAGAGATCGCGGATGGTCTCGATCTGCCAACCGGCTTCTTGTCTGGCAATCCGGATCTCCACGGGGTGGTAACCGCCTTTGATCGGGTGGTAGTTGAGGTTCAAGAAGTTGAACACGATGTGCTGATGCTCGGCGAGATTGATGTCTTGTTGGTGCAGGGCCTGCGACAGCAAGGCCAGCAGCGGCTCCCCCACAGGCAGGGGCAAGCCTTCCTGAATAAACGGAATGGTCATGATGGACTCCAGAATAGGTGGGAGTGGGGTTAGTCGGTCAGCCAGTCAAACAGCTTTTTGATGCCATAGGCGCCGAGCACGGCTGGGGGACAAGCCGTGGCGGCCAGCAATCCGGTTGCCACCGTGGTGTGCGTGGCCAGGGTACCGACCAGAGCGCTGGTACCGATGGCGGCCAGTTCTTGGCTTGATGGCAGCAGCGGCTGCGAAGTGATGCTCTTGGGGTTGGCCACCAGGGAATAGCTGAGCACCTGTTTGGCCAGCGCGCGGGTGTTAATGAGCGCCTCTATCTGCTGACAGTAGGCAAATCCCTGGATGCACCAAGTAACGAAGTGCTCGCAGTTGTTGAATAGCAGGTTGTAGTGGGTCTCGCCCAGGCGGCGATAGGCCCGCGCTACGCACTCTTCAGCATCGTAAGTTCGCAGCGGATGGGTCTTCACCCAGACGGGATTGTCATGAGCGAAGTCTTCAAGCGAGCCGATAAGCACTTGGCCGGGGAGGTCGCCCTCGGGGCCGGCGTAATGGATCACCTGCTGCTGCCCAAGATAGAGACCATGGTGCTGGTAGCCGGTGCGGGGAGAGACTAGATGGTCGCCTCGGTTCATAGGGATAACCTCCTGGTTAAAAATGACAGAGGGCGCCGTTATGGCGCCCTCTACTGTTTGGTTGGTGTGCGATTAGACCGGTGTGCTAGTTGTGGCCGGGGGGCGTTTACCCAGCTTGTGGGTCAACTTCCCCTGGCGGATGGGGGTCGTGGTGGTTTGGGGTTCGGGGCCTTCGTCATCGGGATAGAACTCTTCAAGCAGTTGCGGGAGTTCCTCGTCGGTATCCTCGAACTGGCCGTTCTGCAGCAGTTGCCGGGCGATGACCTCCAACTGGCTGGTATCGACGCCTGCCTCTTGTTGACGCTCGGCCTCCTGGCGGGCGCTAGAGATTGCCGTGGTCAGGCTATCGTCATCTCGCAGGGTTAGATCCACAAAGTAGATGGGGGTGCGGTAGGACTGGGTGGTGCTCTTGGCCCGCAGGCGCAGCATCAGCGGCAGGTAGCGGGTGCAGCCGCCACTGATCGCCTCGAAGTAACTCAGGCGTGCTGCCAGGCTGCGTACCGAGTTATAGCCCGTGGTGCGGAAGATGAAGCTGCCCAGTTCATCGTTTTGCCCCTCCACCTGCACGTTGAGTCGACCGTAGAGCTTGCAGCCGGCCTGCTTGGCATAGGAGCAGCGCTCCGGGCCAGGGCAGGGTACGTCCTCCATGCCGTTGGCGGTGACCTGCCGGGCATGCTCGCCATTACCGATACAAACTGGCCGTCCGGTTTGACGGTCAAAGGCGCTGTATTCGGCGCGAAAGTTCAGGCTGCTGTCGTTGAACAACAGGCGTACCGGGATTGCCCGGATCTTGCCGTTGGCCGCCGCTTCGACCAACTGCTGGTGTAGCGGATGCAGTAGCCAGCCCTGGCGGTTTTGTACCTGAGTCGTCAGGCTGAAGCTGTCATCCTTCTCCGGTACCCACTTATCCCCTTTTTGCACCAGGTGACCGATGCTGATCCGCCCGATGACGGGCGGTGTGATGGCAAGTCCCTTGATCATGCTGACCCCCTGTCTGGATAGACCATGAAGCGCCGCGTGCCGGCGATGGATTTAACGTAGCGTTGCAGGATCTCCGGATGCTCGGCTGATAGCCGGTCGAGATCCGGAGCCTGTCGATCCTTGGTGCGTTTCCAGGCAATTCGACCACCCGCGAACAGGCCGCAACTGGCCGGCCCCAGGGCGTTTTGCAGCCGCTGGCGCAGGTTGGCCTCCTGGCTTTCGATTTCCTCCAGGGTGTGGCGCACATTGAGCAGTTCGCAGAACAGCCGGTTGAGATCCTGCGAATCGGTAAAGTCCACCGACTGACCGTCATCCTGGGGGTAGAGCCATTGCAGGGCCGAGGCCGCATCGGCTGAGCCATCCGGCTCGGGCTGGATGTCCTGCTCGACACAGCGCCAGAAGTCGGCCTCCCGGGCCAGCAGGTCGGCGATCTTGCTGTCGTCCCGCTCAATCCGGTAGATGCGAAAATCCTGCCCGCCGATAAGCACGGCCACATCGGCCCAGGCATGGCCGGTGACGGCCAACTGATGCAACACCTGGCACTGGTAGGCCACCGGTACCGACTCCTCCCATTGGGGGGCACTGTGATAACTGGCGGTCTTGATCTCCAGGATACCGGGCCCTTCGGGTAGGCCAACGACTTCCCTATCCAGATTGGCCAAGAGGTGGGGGTGTTCAGGGTGCTGCAAGACGGCATTCACCCGCCGTACCTTGCGCCCGGTGCGCTGGGCATACACGGTGGCCAGCACGGGTTCGAGGATGGTGCCCCAGGTTACGGCTTCTTTGCTTGATAGGTCTTCTGGCTGCTTGCGGCCGGTTTTCTCCAGCCAGAGGGAGAGGGGACTCTTGTAGGGCGACAGGCCAACGGCCACGGCGGCATCGGATGAACCGATGCCCTGCTGGCGGAGCTTGAGCCAGATATCCCGCGGCATGTCGAGGGTAGAGGCCAGGCGGATGGCCTGGCCGTAGCGTTGTTGTTTCATGGTGGTACTCCCAATGCAGCAGACCCGCCGGATGGGCGGGTCTGGGTTGGTGTGGTGTGAGTCGCTGGATGGGGGGTTAGTGCAGCAGCGTCAGGGCCTGGTTGAGGGCCTTGTGCTTGAGCTGGGCGCCTTGCCCAAACCAGGCGGCATCCAGGCGGTAGTCCTGATTGCGGGCGCGACGGTGATGGTCCACGTACTCGGTCATGGCGTTGACCAGCCCCCAGGCGGTGCCCTTGCTGGAGGAGAGGGTAGCACCCATGCCGCCGCCCTGGTAAAGGGCCATCACCTGCTGCATGGTCTTGGATGGGCTGATGTCCGGGTTCTCCGGCAGTGCCTCGTCCAGCACCAGGCTGAAATAGTCCTGCGCCTCTTGGCGCGAGACAGGCCGCTGACTGAGGTCCTTCAAGGAGCGCATAAACTGCTCCCAGCCGGACAGACCTAAGCCCAGTGCTTGCTTGACCGCCGCCGGGTCAAACTGGGTGGAGTGGGGCACCTTGATGGCGCCCTGGTTGTGGTCGGTGGCCATCTGCAGGGTGTTGTTGCAGACCACCCTGACGGAAGTGAACTGGGCCGTGGTACACAAAGAGCCATCGCAACTGGTGGCCAGCAACAGATAGGCCTTCACCTTGTCGCCACCCCGCAAGGCCGACTCTTGGCCTGTACGGGCCAGGGCCCACAGTTTGCGGCCACCCTTGAGCACGCCGGCCGTCTCCAGCTCAAAGCCTCCGGCACTCACCAAGTCCTGATAGAAGTGCAACACCTCGGCGGGCTGCACCACCTTGTAACGGTTGGACACCACCGACAGGGGCGCCAGAGTATCAGAGCGGTACAGCACCTTGGCATCGCTGTGCGGGCGGATATGCAGACCGTCCGGCGCCACGTTAAACAGCACATCGCTTTGCGCGATATGCCAGTCCATGCCCGCTTCCACCAACCAGGTTTCGATAGGTTGATGAGGGGAGAGGGGATTACCCAAACCATGCCAGGGCGTCTCGCCCACATACGCCATGGATTCGACCAAATGAGCCATATAGCCTCCTGTAAGCAAAACGAAGGGGGTAACAAGACGTACCCCCAGGTGAAGTCACCGGATGATATAGGCCTGAAAAATCTTTCAATCGAGGTCAGCCAGGCGGGTATGGCGGATGCGAGGACGGCCTGCACGGGAGCGGCGAGTGGGGGATTCCATCCGACCAAAGCAACGTTGGTTCTTCTTGATCAATGCGGTTACGTAGTCGTCGAGCTTGCACAGATAGGTGACTTTATCCTTCATGACTTGGCGCTTGTACTCATCGTAATAATCCACCATGCCCAGGTAGCAGCTGTCTCTATATCGTGCCTTATCCGCATTGCAGTTGAAGTGGGTGCCGTCGGTATGACAGGTGTCTTCCCACAGTTCACCGAGTTGCTTACCGAGCAGGACATCAGACCGATGGACTGCACCATTGAACATGAACACCATGTGGAAGTGATAACGCCGCTCCCAGCCGTATTCCATTCCCCAAGCGTAGCCCACTAATCCATCGAATTTACGGCTCACCCTTTTCAAGTACTTAATCCTGTCTTGGATTACCTCAGGGGTGGTTAAGAAATCGTAACGATCTTTGGCATACCCCAAATCGACACGCACCACTAACAATCGGGAATGGGCATCAAATAGGTTGTCGCAATACTCCTCCATGCTGCGTGAATTCCTCGCTTCCATTCTTTTTCTGTCACTCTTTATTTTTGCATTCATTCTACGTTTACGTTGAAACATGGTTATGACCTGATTTATATCTCGACAGATCCGTTCGGCTGCTGCTCTGTCAGCGTGGTATCGGTGCTCCAGTCTTGGGTTGTCAATGTCTTGTACCAGTTGAATAAAGGTACTCACATCCGGATCGGCGTTATCGATAGTCCGGTATACATCAAGATAGTTTTGTGCAGCTCTAATTGCTTTACGCAATTCCTCACCGTGACGAAAGTTGCCAGTCCATACTTCATATCTGTCATCTCCTACATACCTGACGTTAACCCTGAAGTCATGGAAATGATTGAGAGTCATGGTGAGAGATTGGACGTCAAGTAGTTCTTGAACATTAAACATGATGATTACCTCTGAATGTGATTGCGTGTTTAGCGAATGACTAGCCCTGCATGCAAGCATGCATTAGCGGTGAACTAGCGTTAGATGGGTGGTGGTGATGGCTAATATTAAAAGAACCCAAATGCTCTTAGCTCTATAAACGCATGACTCATGACTAAACATGGTTGTTTTAGCGTGCTAAAGGTTTGCGGGGAGGGGTCTATTGTCTATTTAAGCTTGATTGCTGTTAATTGGACTAATGGGATAGTTATAGCGATTAGTCTGGTTCTGACTCAGAGTTTGTTAGCGTTGACCCGTTGCATGATCCACTCATCAATGTCGCTCTCCAGCCAAGCCACAGCATTAGTGCCAATCTTCACTGGTTTGGGGAAGTGACAATCAAACCGTGGTGATTGCGGGTTGATCCAGTCATACAGCGTTGAGCGGCCAATGCCGATGCGGTTGAGCACTTCTCTGACACGGATAAAGCGACTAGGGGTGGTTTCTGTAACTGTATTCATGGTGCGCTCCTTGGTGAGATGGCCATGCTGACATCCTCTTTTGTTGTGATTGGATGGCATGGTGCGGTTTCGTTCACATGAAGGGGAACGCAGTAAAAAAAAACAGGTTTTCCATCTTGGTTGGGAGTCGATATAGTTAATCGCAGCACAATAGCCCCATCATCTTTAGGTTATAGAAGCTCTGGCAAGCACATTGCTGAGGTTAACCTTCCTCATCGCAGGGCGCGGCACTCGCTCTTCAATGGTTAGTGAGCGAGCGAGAGGTCAGCGAGGCAAAAGGGGAGGGTGATGAGATGGGGGGATGGATGACTGCCAAATCAGTCATGAAATCGGTGCTGATCGGATAATAAATCAATAAAAACATATGCATAAAATGTCATTAAAATGTATGGAAAAGTAGCATTAAAACAACAAAAAATCCTTTACAACTAACGGTGGGTCTACTAAATATCTACATAGTAATTTTCATTCAATTGTGTTTTCATCATATTTTGTGTCTTAAGAGTCTGCATTGTTCGATGTGTGTTTGTAGGGGGTGATATGGTTAGGTCTAATAACAAAGTGGTATTTTGGGGAATTCCTAATGAGAGTCGGCAGGTTGTTTTTTTATATAACAAATTTATGTCTCATAGGCGGCTTGGAGAGAAATATCGCATTAGAAAGGATGGATTTGTTGGTCATGAAAAGATGGCTTCAACACTTGATGATATAACTGCAGAGGTTGCAAGAAATCCTCGCTCCTATGATTGCGATGTGCTGGAGGAAATGCTTAAAGAATTGGGTATCCGGTATGATGTGAAGCTGTTTAGTGACCCAAGGCGGGTAAAGGAGTACATGAGTAAGGTATTCATTAATCAGACTATACCAAACGAGCTTTTTGATTGGATTGATGTGGGTAATGCTGAGTTGTGTAATTTCGCATGGACTTACTTGATGTCATCAGATATAGCTGATGGTTGTTTTGTCAATCTGCAGTCAATTTTTTTAGGGGGAAGTGAAGGGATAGGTTTGCGTAAAAAAATATCTAGATCGATTAAATCTCATATTGATCTTGTTAGTCAACACACAATCAATACGAAAAATAACCAAGGAAAACGAGATTTCATTGTTTCTTATTTTGACTTGTTGAGTGAATTCGAGCTAAGCAACAAGGCGGGCTATGAACCTATAAGTCTGTTTGATATTAATCTTGAGTTTGAGAGTTCTAGAAGAGAGGATGATTTAGATGGCCACTCTGAAATCGTCAACTCTAAAATAACGTTGCTTCATGATTTGCAGAGGAAATGGGAGGCGGTCAGGAACGACATTAAAATGAACGATTGGCTGGTTAAAAATGAAGGGATGGCCAAGTGGGCTTACGAATATATTGAGAAAATATTCTTGTTAGGTGAAAGGCCGGATTGGCTTGATATAAGTGCAAATGATGAGGGCGAAAGAGAGGGTAAATATGCAGTGGCAGTAAAAATGATATATTGGTTGCTAGGGTTGGAGCAAAAAATCATTTTACTAGAAAGCATTAGAAAAAGTGGAACTCAGCAAAAGTATAGAATTAAAAACGCAGGTAAAAAAAGCTCTACATTCATGCTTGATGAAAAATATAAGGAAATGTTGAAGCATATTTCATCTAGGCAAGGTAAAAGCCAGACTGAAATAGTTGAGGCATTGATAGAGAAAGCCTACGAGGGGCTGCATTGATTATGTGGTTTTCAGGTGTCGTAATCATCTGTTTACTGGCTAAACGCTAGGTCCATTATTTTGATTTGATGCAATAACGCTACGCATAATCTGGACTATTTAACAACCGGCAGTTCATTCCAATTGGTAGTATATCGCGGGCTTAGGCGTTCGCGCTTCATCAGCCATTCATGCTGGTCCAGCCCCTGGCTGGCAAACCGGACTTTGCCTAGGCCGCTGTTGTTGATCTTGTCCAGCACCTCCATCAGCCGATCATTCGACCCGGTATCGAAGAGATCACCTTGTTGGTTCTCGATGGGGGTGAACTGGCCGAGCATGACGCCACCCTTTTGGTACCGGTAGCCATCGCGCCAGATCATATCCAGCAGGTGGGCGATCTGGTGGAGTAGAACGCGGGTGTCGTTGGTGGGTACTGCCAGCTTGGTGGTGGCCTGGTCGCCGTAGTAGGGCTCGTTGCCGTTGAAGGGGCTGGTTCGGATAAAGACGCTGACCGCACGACAGCAGCGCCGTTCTGCCCTCAGCTTTTCGCCGGCCCGGGCCATGTAGTCGGCCAAGGCCTGGTACATGGTGGTTCTGTCGGTGACGCGCTCGCCGAAGCTGCGGCTGCAGACGATCTGTTGTTTGGCATCGGGCTCAATGGCGAGGTCGGCACAGGGGTGGCCCCGCAGTTCTTGAATGGTTCTCTCCACCACCACGCCATAGCGGGCCCGCATGGTCTTGGTGTCACTGCTCACCAGGTCGGCCACGGTTTGGATGCCTTGTTGATTGAACCGCGCGCCCAGCCGGCGGCCTACGCCCCACACTTCATCCACCGGCGTGATGGCCATCAGCTTGGCCCGGCGGGTCTCGTCCCTCAGGTCTACCACGCCGCCGGTCTGGGGCCACTTCTTGGCGGCATAGTTGGCGAGCTTAGCCAGGGTGCGGGTGGGGCCGATTCCGACACCCACGGTGAGTCCTATCCACTGTAGGACTTTGGCGCGAATGGCCAGACCGTACTCGACCAGGTTGCCGGCCCAGGTCTCGCCCAGTTCCAGGAAGGCTTCATCGATGCTGTAGGTCTCAACCCTGGGGGACATGCTCTCCAGCACTGTCATCACCCGGTGGGACATGTCGCCATAGAGGCCGTAGTTGGAGCTGAACCAGATGCCCCCCTTTGCCTCGTATTCACCGCGGATCTTGAAGTAGGGGACGCCCATCTTGATGCCCATGGCCTTGGCCTCGGCACTGCGGGCCACCACGCAGCCATCGTTGTTGGAGAGCACGACAATGGGCCGGCCCTTGAGGTCGGGCCGGAATAGCCGTTCACAGCTGGCGTAGAAGTTGTTGACGTCCACCAGAGCAATTGGGGTCGGCATGGCTTATCGCTTGAACTGCTTGTGCAGGACGTAGACGACCACGCCGAAGACCTCCAGCTCTTGCTCTGGGTCGAGCAGGATCGGGCGGTATTCCGGGTTGGCTGGGAGCAGGGCGGGGTAGGGGCGCAGCTGTAGCTCTTTGACCGTGAACTCGCCACCCAGGCTGGCGATGATGGTGTCGCCGTGTTGGGCTGTGATGGAGCGGTCAACGATGAGCAGATCTCCGTCGTGGATCCCGGCGTTGATCATGCTGTTGCCCTGGGCCCGGACATAGTAGGTGGCTGCCGGCCTGGCAACGCACAGCTCGTTCAGATCGAGGGTTTGCTCGATATAGTCCTGTGCCGGGCTAGGGAAGCCGCAAGCCGCCGGAGAGAGGAACAAGGGGAGCTCCAGGCGTGGAGCGTCGAGGTCTGGGATAAGGAACATGGTGACGGCTCGTTTACATGTAAATATATACAGTATAACGGCGTCAGTAGAGGAATGTGCAGTTAATCGGATGGGGCTTGATATACATGGTTAAGTGCCGGTCGATATTCCGGTCACGACCAGCCGGGTAGCCATTAATCTTGTGGGTTCAATTGTGGGTTCAAAACTAAAAAGGCGCCTGCGTTATCTGCAAAGCGCCTTTATTTTCAATGACTTAACTAAGTTTGATTAGTTCATGCCGTACTTCTTGAGCTTCTTGCGCAGGGTGCCGCGGTTGATGCCCATCATGATGGCGGCTCGGGTTTGGTTACCACGGGTGTACTGCATGATGATGTCCAGCATGGGGGCTTCCACTTCACTCAGTACCATCTCGTACAGCTCGGTGACTTCCTGACCGTTGAGCTGGGCCAGGTAGTTGCGCAGCGCCTGCTGAACGGATTCGCGCAGCGGACGTTGGGTGGGTTCGTTGGTGTGAGCATGAGTGGTGGTGGTAACCAGTGCGTCGGAACTCAGGGTTTGTTCGAACATATTCTGTCTGCTCTTTTTATGCTGTTATGTCAAAAAATTGCTTCAATGCGTCCAGTTGGCCTGCGGCCGTCTCCAGCACATTGAAACCTCTGCGAAAATCCTGATCCGTCCCCATCTTGTCCAGGTACCAGGCTACGTGCTTGCGGGCAAAGCGGACCCCCTGATATTCACCATAGAACTGGTGTAGGGCCGCAACATGTCCCAGCACGAGGGCGCTCACCTCCTCCCGAGAGGGGGCGGGCGCCGTTTCGCCCCGTTCCAGATAGTGGCGGATCTGGCGGAATAACCACGGCTGTCCCTGAGCGGCCCGGCCGACCATCACAGCGTCGGCGCCCGTGTAATCCAGTACGGCGCGCGCCTTGTGCGGTGAATCTATGTCGCCGTTGGCCACCACAGGGATGGAGACAGCCGATTTGATGGCCTTGATGGTGTCGTACTCGGCCTCGCCACGAAACAGGCAGGCTCGGGTACGGCCATGTACCGTCAAGGCCTGGATGCCGACCGCTTCGGCCAGCTGGGCGATGGCCACCCCATTGCGGTTGTCGGGATCCCAGCCGGTACGGATCTTCAGGGTCACGGGCACAGGCACCGCCTGCACCACGGCCTCCAGGATCCGCGCCACCAGCTCGGGATCGCGAAGCAGCGCGGAGCCCGCGAGCTTCTTGTTCACCTTCTTGGCAGGACAACCCATGTTGATGTCGATGATCTGGGCCCCCGCTGCCACATTGTGGCGGGCGGCCTCGGCCATCAGCGCGGGCTCGCAGCCGAGGATTTGCACCGAACGAATGCCGGCCTCGCTCTGCTCGTAGCGCCGCTTGCGCGATTTTTCCGTGTCCCAGGTATCCGGATTGGCCAACATCATCTCCGATACCGCCAGTCCGGCGCCCATCTGCAAGCAAAGCTGGCGGAAGGGGCGATCCGTGACGCCGGCCATGGGGGCGAGGATCAGGGGGGCATCCAGTTTGTAGGGACCAATCTGCATCGATAAAACAACCATCGGCTCAGGGCGGCGTATATTACGCATTTTTTGACAGGCTGAAAAGGTCAGAAATTGAGCATGGCGGGATTTTTTCTCGGCCGGATTTGCCCGCTGCGCTTGCAAATCAATTTACCGTGCTAATTCAACCGGATAACCCTGTTTTCTCCATCATTAAAACGGGTCTGTTTGGGGCTTTTGTCCGACGGTCGGGGCCGACCGGCCGGCGATGGGCGGTTTTTCCGGACCCGGCCATTTCCTTTGGCGGGGGGCGGCGTATGCTGAGCCAGCACGTCATGAGGAGGGGCCATGTACCGGATTTTGTTTGTGGAAGATGATGCCGAGATGGGGCAGCTCATCGGCGATTGGCTGGCCAGGCACGACATGACGGTGCTGCTGGAAAGCCGGGGGGATCAGGCCCTGGCCCGGGTGGCGGCAGAGGCTCCGGATCTGGTGCTGCTGGACATCATGTTGCCGGGCATGGATGGGTTGTCGGTCTGCCGGGCGTTGCGGCCGCAGTTTGCCGGCCCCATCGTCATGCTCACCTCCCTGGACAGCGACATGAACCAGGTGCTGGGGCTGGAGCTGGGGGCAGATGATTTCATCCTGAAGACCACGCCCCCGGCGGTGCTGCTGGCCCGATTGCGGGTGCAGCTGCGCCAGCGAGGCCTGTTGCGGGCGGCCATACCAGGCGCGGTGCCCGCCAGCCGCCTGTGCCTGGGCCAGCTGGTGGTGGACTTGCCCAGCCGCGGCGTGCGGCTGGCCGGTCAGCCGGTGAGTCTCTCCACCGCCGAGTTTGATCTCTTGTGGCAGCTGGCCAGCCACGCCGGTGAGATCCTGGGGCGGGAGCAGCTGTTCCGCGCCCTGCGGGGGCGGGACTACGACGGCCTGGATCGCAGCATGGACGTGGCCATCTCGCGACTGCGGCGCAAGCTGGGGGACAGTGCCGAGACGCCGACCCGGATCAAGACGGTGCGCCAGAAGGGCTACCTGCTGGTGGCCGAGGCCTGGGACTAGCGCATGCGGCGGCTGTTTATCCAGTTCTATCTCATCCTGATGGCCAGCTTCGTGGTGGCGGTGCTGCTCATCGGCAGCCTGTATGAAGGCACCGCCGAGCGGGTGGGCAACCGTTACCTGGAATACCTGGTGCAGGACTCGCTGGATCGCCTCTGCCAGGAGCTGGCCCAGCTGCCCGCCGAGCAGTGGCCGGCGCACATGGCCAGCTATGGCCAGCACCTGGGCATGGCGCTGCATACCGCAGCCCTGGCGGCGCAGCCGCTGGACGCGGAGGACATGGCGTTTTTAGCTGCCGGCAACATAGTGCTGATGGAGGCGGACGATACCTTCGTCCAGCGCATCGGCCAGAGCGACCAGGTGCTGGTGGTCGGTCCCGTGCCCTACCTGTCGTTCCTCCATGAGCTGCGTTGGGTGGACGTGGGGCTGCTGCTGGCGCTGGGGCTCTCCCTGGGGCTGCCCATCCTGTTGTGGTTGCGGCCCCACTGGCGCGGCCTGCAGCAGCTGGTGTCCGCCGCCCAGCGGCTGGGGGCTGGGGATCTGCAGGCGCGGGTCAGCCTGCCGGCGGGTTCGAGCCTGGCCGAGCTGGGGGAGACCTTCGATCGCATGGCCCAGCGGCTGCAGGCGGCCATCGCCGGGCGCAAGCTGCTCACCGACGCCATGGCCCACGAGCTGCGCACCCCCCTGGGGCGGCTGCGTTACCGCCTGGCCATGCTGGTCTCACCCTTAAGCGAGAGTGAGGAGCGGGCCATCGGCCGGGATCTGGCCACCCTGGAGCATCTCATTGACGACATGCTGGCCTACGGCCGCCTGACCCAGCCCGGCTTTCGCCTGACGCCGGCGGACTGGGAGCTGGTGGCCTGGGCCCGCGGTCACCTGCCCGAGTGGCAGGCACTGGGGCCCCAGTGCCGGCTCAGCCTGGTGGTCGAGGCGGACCCGCTGCCCTGGCGTGGGGATCTGGGGCTGCTGGAGCGGGCCATGGATAACCTGGTGGCCAATGCCCTGCGCCATGCCCGGCAGCAGGTGCAGATCCGCCTGCAACGCCAGGGCCAGCAGCTCTGGCTGTCGGTGACGGATGATGGCCCCGGGGTGCCCGATGAGGCGGTGGAGCGGATCTTCGAGCCCTTCTTGCGGCTGGATGAGAGCCGCAACCGCCGCACCGGTGGCGCCGGGCTGGGGCTGGCGATCGTCCGCAGCATAGCCCAGGCCCATGGGGGGCAGGCCTGCGTCTTGCCCTCGCCACAGGGGGCCCACTTTTGTCTGCAATTGCCCGTACATTTGGATACAAATGGTCACGCAACCTTGACGGACGGGGCGGTGGCCCCGGGATAAAGTGCCGTCCGTGGAGCAGCGGCTCCACCCTGTCATCCAAGGAGATTTTCATGAACAGATCCCTGTTGTCCTGCCTGCTGACCCTGGCCTTCACCCTGCCTTCTCTGGCCTGTGTGGCAGCGGAACAGACCACCTCGGCTACCGACACCAGCACCACCAGCCTGATCGTGCCGAAGAAGGCGCAGACCAGCACCAGCCAGAGCGTCAAGGCCGCCCAGACCCAGAGCGCCAAGACGGTGAAGAGCAGCAAGACCACGGCCACCAAGGCGGTGCATAGCCAGGCGGCTACCAGCAGCCAACAGGTCAAGCGCGTCAAGGCCACTGCCAGCGAGCACACCACGCCCAAGGTGAAGAAGGTCAAGGCCAGCAGCACCGCCAAGGCGACTCAGGCCAAGGCCACTCACGCAACGACCGCTCAGCTGAAGACCAGCCAGGCCAAGGCCACTCACGCAACCACCGCTCAGCTGAAGAGCACCCAGACCAAGGCCACTCACGCAACCACCGCTCAACTGAAGACCAGCAAGACCAAGGCCACTCAGGCGACCACCACCCAGCTGAAGGCCACCCAGGCCAAAACCACCGCGGCCAGCAAGGCGGTTGTCGACACGAGCAAGGGGGTCTCCAGCAGCCAAGTGGTGTTGAAGAGCGCCAGCCAAAGCAGCAACTAGTCGAAGCCGGTGGTTGGTGATGTCACTGTCACCCTTTTACCGCCGCCCTATCCAGGGCTCAGCAGGGCGGGTTTGTCTGCCAGGGGCTTGCCCCTGGCTTTTTTGTGCCGGGCGCCTGGACTGACCCGGGTCGGTGAGGCGGTGTCGAGCGGCCCGTCGGATTTGAATCCCCCCGGATACACAAAAGGCGCCATCAAGGCGCCTTTTTGCTGGGAGAGCATTGCGGCTTACCGCTTGCGGCCGGAGAGGCGGCACCACTCCTCCCGCACGGCGGTGGGGTCCATGTCGAACCACTGGCCGTAGAGTGTCTCCAGCTCCGGGGCCTGGCTTTCCAGTACGCCGGAGAGGGCTAGCAGGCCACCGGGGCGCACCAGCTCGTTCATCAAGGGGGCCAGCTCCCGCAGCGGGCCTGCCAGTATGTTGGCCACCAGGATATCGGCCTGCAGCCCGCTGGGCTGGTCGGCGGGCAGGAACAGCTCCAGCTGGTCCGCCACCCCGTTGCGCTGGGCGTTATCCCGGCTGGCCTGGATGGCCTGGGGATCGATGTCGATGCCGATCACCCGGGCGGCGCCCAGCTTCAAGGCGGCGATGGCCAGGATGCCGGAGCCGCAGCCGAAATCGACTATGGTCTTGCCGGTGAGATCCTGGGCGTCCAGCCACTGCAGGCACAGGGCCGTGGTGGGGTGGGTGCCGGTGCCGAAGGCCAGGCCGGGATCCAGCATGACGTTGACCGCCTGGGGATCCGGCACCTCGCGCCAGCTGGGGCAGATCCACAGCCGCTCGCCGAACTGCATGGGGTGGAAGTGTTCCATCCACTCCCGCACCCAGTCCTTGTCTTCCAGCTGCTCCACCTTGTAGACGAGATCCTCGCCCACATGCTCCTGAAAGAAGGCGATGATGGGAGCCGGGTTCACCTCGGCATCAAACAGACCTATGACCTGGGTCTCGCCCCACAGCTTGGTTTCACCGGGCAGGGGCTCGTAGACGGGGTTGTCCTGGGCATCCATGTAGGTGACAGCCTGGGCGCCATGACCCATCAGCATGTTGCTGAGCTTGTTGGCGGTTTTGGCGGTGGCGTTGAGTTTGATCTGTATCCAGGGCATGGCGAGTCGCTGTGTTGATGGGCTTGAGACCGGCGGATTGTAGCATTGCCGCCTTGGCTTGTCCCGGCGCTAGTGGATCTGGTAGGGGCGCAGGGCGAAGCGGCGCGGCTGCAGATCCACCGACTGGCGATGGGCCAGCTGCTGTATCTTCTCCGCCAGGGAAGTGGCCAGGGGACCCACCAATAGCTGCAGCCGTTGGGGCTGTTCGTCGAACTGGGTCAGCACCCCCAGACTCAGCAGGGCGTGGCGATCTACCCCCTGGGGTTGTTCCACCTCTAGCTGCAGATAGTGCTGCTTGGCTGCCACGCTGACGATGTTGCCCAGGCCGCCGATGGCCTTGAGGTAGTCGATGGCCAGCAGGCTGATATCGGCGCTCACCGGGGCGCTGGGCTCCCGTTCCGGCTCCTTGAGGGGAATCAGCGGGAACAGCCGCAGGCAAAGTCGGCCCAGCAGCAGGGTCAGCAGCAGGGTCAGCAGGGCCAGCGGCCAAACCTGTTGACTGCCTTGCAGGACCTGGGGATGGGACAACAGGGGCAGCAGGCCGCCGGCGGACTCGGCGGGCCACTGGGCGCCCAGGGTCAGGCTGATGGTCATCACCAGGCCGCTCAGCAGCAGGTGCAACCAGAATAACGGCCGGTAGAACACCAGCAGGGCCAGCAGTATGGGTTGGCTATGACCGCTGGCCAGGGTGGCCAGCAGCAACAGCAGCCAGAGACCCTGGTGGCGGGGCAGTCCCTGGCGGCGGGCGGCCAGCATCAGCTTGATGCCCAAGACCGGCAGGCCCACTAGCGTGCTGCTGGCGATGGCGGCCTGGATGGCGGCCGACTGGGGGCCCTGGGCGCAGTGGGCCAGCAATTCAGGCTCCAGTCCCAGCAGGGACATCAGGGGCAGCAGGCTACCCAGCAGCCAGTCTCCCTGGGGCCACTGGATCCCTTCACGCCCCAGCGCCAGCAGCTCGGGTTCCAGTAGATGCCAGAGGCCGGCCAGCGGCAGGGCCAGCAGCAGGCACAAGAGGGCATTTTGCAGTAATACCAGCACGTCCGTGGTGTAGATGCGCATCCGCGCCGGCAGGCGAAGTTTTGCCAGGCGAGGGTGGGCGCGGGCGCTGATCCAGGCGCTGAGCAGGGCGCAGGGGATGGCCAGATCCTGGGCGTGCCCCAGCAGGCCGGCCACCGTCTGGCTCATCACCAGATAACCCAACAGGGCGTTCAAGGGTTGGCTCGTGAGGCGCTCGTGCTCCAGCCCCCTGGCCAGGGAGATGGTCAGCAAGGCGGGCAGGGTGTCCTGAATGGCCTCGCCGGCCCCGGCCAGCAGCCATTGCCACAATTGGTCGCCCTGGCCTAGCTGGCGTAGCAGATCCGCCAGGGGCAACAGGGCCACCGGCAGCAGGAGGGCAAACATTAGGGCGGAACAGGGCCGGGTCTGGGACACCCATCTCTCCAGAAAAATGTGAACTGGCGCACATTATATCCAGTTGAAACAGTCCCTGGCTAGGGCAAATCCATGACGCCGATGGGGGAATGGCCTGAGATTCAGTTCGATACAGCGGGCAAAAAAAACGGAGCGCATTGCGCTCCGTTGATCTGTTGGCATGGACACTCTTGTTTAGAGACCCAGCTTCTTGTGCAGGTAGTGGATGTTGGTGCCACCGTTTTGGAAGTTCTCGTCCCGCATGATCTCCTTGTGGAGCTCTATGTTGGTCTTGATGCCTTCCACCACAATTTCATCCAGCGCCTGACGCATGCGGGCGATGGCCACGTCGCGGTTCTCGCCGTAGCAGATCAGCTTGCCGATCATGGAGTCATAGTGCGGGGGAACCGTGTAGCCGCTGTAGATGTGGGAATCCCAGCGCACGCCCAGGCCGCCAGGGGCGTGGAACCACTCGATCTTGCCCGGGGAGGGCAGGAAGGTCTGGGGATCCTCGGCGTTGATCCGGCACTCGATGGCGTGGCCACGCAGACGGATGTCCGATTGCTTGATGGACAGGGGCTGGCCGGCGGCGATCTTGAGCTGCTCCTTGATGAGGTCCACGCTGCTGATCATCTCGGTGACGGGGTGTTCCACCTGGATACGGGTGTTCATCTCGATGAAGTAGAACTCGCCGTTTTCGTACAGGAACTCGAAGGTGCCGGCGCCGCGGTAGCCGATCTCGATACAGGCGCGGGTGCAGCGCTCACCGATGAAGCGGCGCATGTCTTCGGTGATGCCGGGGGCCGGGGCCTCTTCCACCACCTTCTGGTGACGGCGCTGCATGGAGCAGTCCCGCTCACCCAGGTAGATGGCATTGCCCTGGCCGTCGGCCAGCACCTGGATCTCGATGTGGCGCGGGTTCTCCAGGTACTTCTCCATGTAGACCATGTCGTTGCCGAAGAACTGACCGGCCTCGGACTTGGTCAGGGCGATGGCGCCCTGCAGCTCGGCGTCGGAGCGCACCACCCGCATGCCGCGACCACCACCGCCACCGGCAGCCTTGATGATCACCGGGTAGCCGATGCGCTTGGCGATGGCGGCGTTCTGCTTGGCATCATCGCCGATGGGGCCGCCCGAGCCGGGGACGCAGGGCACGCCGGCCTTCTTCATCGCCTCGATGGCGGAGACCTTGTCCCCCATCAGACGTATGGTGTCGGCCTTGGGACCGACGAAGATGAAGCCTGACTTTTCCACCTGCTCGGCGAAGTCGGCGTTCTCGGAGAGGAAGCCGTAACCGGGGTGGATGGCCACGGCGCCGGTCACTTCGGCGGCGGCGATCAGGGACGGAATGTTCAGGTAGGAGTCTTTGGCCGCCGGCTTGCCGATGCAGATGGTCTCATCGGCCAGCTTGACGTGCTTGAGGTCCCGGTCGGCGGTGGAATGCACCGCCACCGTCTTGATGCCCAGCTCCTTGCAGGCCCGCAGGATGCGCAGGGCAATTTCACCGCGGTTGGCGATGACGACTTTATCCAGCATGCTCTGCCTCTTATTCGATCACGAACAGGGGTTGGTCAAACTCGACGGTTTCACCGTTTTCCACCAGGATGCTCTTCACCACACCGGCCTTGTCAGACTGGATCTGGTTCATCATCTTCATGGCTTCGATGATGCACAGGGCATCGCCCACCTTGACCTGTTGGCCCACTTCCACGAAGAAGGGGGCTTCCGGGCTGGCGGCGCGGTAGAAGGAGCCCACCATGGGGGAGCGCAGCAGGTGACCGCTGGGCTCGGCCGCCGGCGCAGCGGCGGCGGGAGCGGCAGCGGCAGCCGGGGTGGCCAGGGGGGCGGCCTGCGGCATGGCGTAGTTCACCATGGGGGCGGCCTGGCCTGGGGCGACACGGCTGATGCGCACGGACTCTTCGCCTTCGGAGATTTCCAGTTCGGCGATGCCAGACTCTTCAACCAGCTCGATCAGCTTTTTGATTTTACGGATATCCATTTGCATTCTCTGATTCAACTTCTTGGTCAGTTGTTGGTTGACCGGCGCAGATGGCGCACGGCCGCTGTTAGCGCAAACTCATAACCATCGGCCCCCAGGCCACAGATCACTCCCTTGGCCACGTCCGACAGATAGGAGTGGTGACGGAAGGGTTCGCGGGCATGGACGTTGGACAGATGGATTTCAATAAAGGGGATGGCCACCCCCAGCAGGGCATCGCGGATGGCCACGCTGGTGTGGGTAAAGGCCGCCGGGTTGATGAGGATGAAGTCCACCTCGCCCATGGCGGCATGTATGGTCTCGACCAGCTCGCTCTCGGCGTTGCTCTGCCGATGGCTGAGCGCCACGCCCAGGCCCTGGGCCTGATCCGTCAGGCGCTGGACTATGTCCGCCAGGGTGTCGGCGCCATAGATGGCCGGCTCCCGCTTGCCCAGCAGGTTTAGGTTCGGGCCATTGAGGAGCAGTATCCGATGTTTTGTAGACATGTTGTGGCAATCCTCGGCAAACGTGTTGTCATCTTGGCACTAAGCCAGGAGAGACCGCTGCGTGGCACCTGGGCCGGCCCGGGTCGAGGCCAAGTGGGGCAATTATATTGGTTTCATGAAATTTAGCAGCACTTTACTGGTCTAATCACCGCAAAATGCCCCATCCCAGTGCTTTTTTTACCCATTTTGACACAGGGCCTGCTCAAGAATGCAGCTAAAATAACAGCCCACACTGTCATGTCGCCTGAGGCCGGGTTAGAATGTGACGCCAACCCCACTATCAACACGCCTAGTCAGGAGAAACGGATGCTGAAGCGTGACATGAACATCGCCGATTACGACGCGGAACTCTGGTCAGCCATCACGGCTGAAACGGTGCGCCAGGAAGAGCACATCGAGCTGATCGCCTCTGAAAACTATACCAGCCCGCGGGTGATGCAGGCACAGGGCTCCCAGCTGACCAACAAGTATGCCGAGGGTTACCCCGGCAAGCGTTACTACGGCGGTTGCGAGTATGTGGACGTGGTGGAAACCCTGGCCATCGAGCGCGCCAAGGCCCTTTTCGGTGCCACCTACGCAAACGTTCAACCGCACTCCGGCTCTCAGGCCAACAGCGCCGTCTACATGGCCCTGCTGCAGCCTGGCGACAAGGTGTTGGGCATGAACCTGGCCCACGGCGGTCACCTGACCCACGGCTCACCGGTGAACTTCTCCGGCAAGCTGTACGACATCGTGCCCTACGGCATCGATGCGACCGGCAAGATCGATTACGTCGAGCTGGAGCGTCTGGCGGTTGAACACAAGCCCAAGATGATCATCGGCGGCTTCTCCGCCTACTCAGGCATCGTGGATTGGGCCAAGATGCGTGAAATCGCCGACAAGGTGGGCGCGTACCTGTTCGTCGACATGGCCCACGTGGCCGGCCTGGTGGCCGCCGGTGTCTACCCGAACCCGGTTCCCCATGCCCACGTGGTGACCTCCACCACCCACAAGACCCTGGCCGGTCCCCGTGGTGGCCTGATCCTCTCCGCCGAGAACGACGAAGAGCTGTACAAGAAGCTGAACTCCGCCGTGTTCCCCGGCGGTCAGGGCGGCCCGCTGATGCACGTCATCGCCGGCAAGGCCGTGGCTTTCAAGGAAGCCATGGAGCCCGAGTTCAAGAGCTACCAGCAGCAGGTAGTGAAGAACGCCAAGGCCATGGTGGACGTGGTCAAGTCCCGCGGTTACAAGATCGTCTCCGGTGGTACCGATAACCACCTGTTCCTCATCGATCTGACCGACAAGGAACTGACCGGTAAGGATGCCGACGCCGCCCTGGGTCGCGCCAACATCACGGTCAACAAGAACTCAGTGCCGAACGATCCCCGCTCACCCTTCGTCACCTCAGGTATCCGCATCGGTTCCCCGGCCATCACCCGCCGTGGTTTCACCGAAGCCGATGCCGCCGAGCTGGCCGGCTGGATCTGTGACGTGCTGGACAGCCACACCGACGAGGCCGTGCTGGCCACGGTGCGCGAGAAGGTGCTGGCCATCTGCAAGCGCCTGCCCGTCTACGCCTAAGTCATAGGCTGTGCCGACAATGCCGACCTCAGGGTCGGCATTGTTTTTTGTGCCCCGCGCCGGCTTGCGACAGGCCGCCAAGGCTCTGTTACACTGGGGCATTTTCAGCCGACCCCCTGGAGTTGTCATGCATTGTCCCTTCTGTAGTGCCATCGATACCAAGGTGATCGACTCTCGGCTGGTGGCCGAGGGCCATCAGGTGCGGCGCCGGCGGGAGTGCCTGTTGTGCCATGAGCGCTTCACCACCTTCGAGACCGCCGAGCTGCTGTTGCCCCGGGTGATCAAGAGCAATGGCTGCCGCGAGCCCTTCAACGAGGACAAGCTGCGGGGCGGCATCCAGCGGGCGCTAGAGAAGCGGCCGGTGAGCCTGGAGGCGGTGGAGGAGAGCATCAACCGCATCAAGTCCAAGCTGCGGGCCACCGGTGAGCGGGAGCTGGACAGCAAGCTCATCGGCAACCTGGTGATGGAGGAGCTCAAGTCCCTGGACAAGGTGGCCTACATCCGCTTCGCCTCCGTCTACCGCAGCTTCGAGGACATTCGTGAATTCGGCGAAGAGATCGCCCGACTGGAGAAGTAGCATGCAGGCCGATTGGCACTGGATGGGCCGGGCCCTGGCCCTGGCCCGGCTGGGGCGCTTTACCACCTCGCCCAACCCCAGGGTGGGCTGCGTCATCGTCAAGGATGGCCAGTTGGTGGGGGAGGGTTATCACCGCAAGGCCGGTGAGCCTCATGCCGAGGTGCATGCCCTGCGCATGGCCGGTGACGCGGCCCGGGGCGCCACCGCCTACGTGACCCTGGAGCCCTGCTCCCACCAAGGCCGCACGCCGCCCTGCGCCGATGCCCTGATCGCCGCCGGCGTATCCCGGGTGGTGGCGGCCATGGAGGATCCTAATCCCCTGGTGGCCGGGCGCGGCCTGCGCCGGCTGGCGGCGGCCGGCATTCAGGTGGCCTCCGGTCTGATGGAGGCCGACGCCCTGGCCCTCAATGCCGGCTTTGTGCAGCGCATGCGTACCGGGCGCCCGCGGGTGACCGTCAAGCTGGCGGCCAGCCTCGATGGGCGCACCGCCTTGGCCAATGGCCAGAGTCAGTGGATCACCGGTCCCCAGGCCCGGGCGGACGTGCAGCTGGGCCGGGCCCAGGCCTGCGCCATTCTCACCGGCGCCGATACCGTGCTCGCCGATGATCCGGCGCTCAACGTGCGCTGGGCCGAGCTGCCCGAATCGGTGCGTGAGCAGTACGCCGAGGCCGACTTGCGCCAGCCGGTACGGGTCATCGTCGATGGCCAACAGCGCGTGACGGCGGACGCCCGCCTGTTCAGCCTGCCGGGTGAGATCTGGCTGGCGCGGGAGCTGGCCCAGGGGGAATGGCCCGCGACGGTGAGCCAACTGCTGCTGCCCCGGGAACCGGCCAGCGGCAAGCTGAGTCTGCCGGCACTGCTGGACGCGCTGGGCGCCCGGGGCGTCAATGAGCTGTGGGTGGAGGCGGGCCGCCAGCTGGCCGGTGCCTTGCTGAGCCAGTCCTTGGTGGACGAGCTGCTGCTCTACCAGGCTCCGGCCCTGATGGGGGAGGCGTCCCAGGGTCTGCTGAGCCTGCCGGTCTATACCCAGATGAGCCAGGTGCCGCGGCTTGAGTTGCTGGAGCTGCGCCAACTGGGACAGGACATACGGCTGCGGCTGCGGCCCCAGGCCTAGGAGAAGAAGATGTTTACAGGAATCGTCGAGGCGGTGGGCACCCTCATCGCCATGGAGCCCAAGGGGCAGGATGTGTCGGTGCGGGTACGCAGCGGCAAGCTGGATTTGTCGGACGTCAAGCTGGGGGACTCCATCGCCACCAACGGCGTCTGCCTGACGGTGGTGGCCCTGCCGGGGGATGGCTATGTGGCGGATGTGTCAGGCGAGACCATCAAGCGCACCGGCTTTGCCCACTACAAGGTCGGTCAGACGCTGAACCTGGAGCGCGCCCTGACGCCCACCACCCGACTGGGGGGCCACCTGGTCTCCGGCCACGTGGACGGTGTCGGTGAGATCGTCTCGGTGCACCCTTTAGGCCGCGCCATGGAGTACTGGATCAAGGCGCCGGACGAGTTGGCTCGCTATATCGCCGAGAAGGGCTCCATCACGGTGGATGGCATCAGCCTGACGGTCAACGCCGTTGAGGGGGCGCGCTTCAAGCTCACCATAGTGCCCCACACCACGGCGGAGACCACGGTGGGGAGCTGGCGGCCGGGCAGCCGGGTCAACCTGGAGGTGGATCTCATCGCCCGGTATCTGGAACGCTTGATGCTGGGGGACCAGGCCGCCCAACCGGCCTCTGCCGGCATCACGCTGGAGACCCTGGCTCAGCACGGATTTTTGCGTTAAGCCTTTTACCAAGGCCTTTGCAGGCAACTTTCAGGAAGAACAAGATGGCATTGAACAGCACCCAAGAGATTATCGACGACCTGCGGCAGGGCAAGATGGTCATCCTGATGGATGACGAGGATCGGGAGAACGAGGGCGACCTCATCATGGCCGCCTCCATGGTGCGCCCCGAGGACATCAACTTCATGGCCCGCTTCGGCCGTGGCCTCATCTGCCTGACCCTGACCCAGGACCGCTGCCACCGCCTCAACCTGCCGCTGATGGTGGGCAACAACGGTGCCCAGTTCTCCACCAACTTCACCGTCAGCATAGAGGCGGCCACCGGCGTCACCACCGGCATCTCGGCGGCGGACCGGGCCCGCACCGTGCAGGCCGCGGTGGCCCCCGAGGCCCAGCCCGGCGATCTGGTGCAGCCCGGGCACATCTTCCCCCTGATGGCGCAACCCGGCGGCGTACTGAACCGGGCCGGGCATACCGAGGCCGGCTGTGATCTGGCCCGGCTGGCGGGGCTGGAACCTGCGGCGGTGATCGTGGAGATCCTGAACGAAGACGGCACCATGGCCCGGCGGCCGGATCTGGAGACCTTCGCCGCCGAACACGGCATCAAGCTGGGCACCATCGCCGATCTCATCGAGTACCGCATCCAGAACGAGACCACTGTGGTGGAGCTGAGCCGCTGCCAGCTGCCCACCGAGCACGGTGAGTTCGAGCTGGTGACCTTCAAGGACACCATCGACAACCAGGTGCACTATGCCCTGTGCAAGGGGCCCATCCTGGCCGAGCAGGCCACCCTGGTGCGGGTGCATCTGCACGACTTCTTCTCGGATGTGCTGCTCACCGACCGCCATGCCGCCCGCAGCTGGCCGATCCACGAGGCCATGGCCCGCATCGGTGCCGAGGGGGGCGTGCTGGTGATCCTGGGGCAGGAGCAGAGCCAGCGGGAGCTGCTGACGCGGCTGGCCCAGTTCGCCGCCGAGGATTGCGGCGAGCAGCCGGTGGCCGGCAAGCCCAAGGGCACCTCCCGGCGGGTGGGGGTCGGTTCCCAGATCCTGAAGGCCCTGGGGGTCGGCAAGATGCGCCTGATGAGTTCCCCCAAGCGCTATCACGCCCTGTCCGGTTTCGGCCTGGAAGTGGTGGAATACATCAGCGACAAGTAAGGGTGGCACCAACCGGGCTTCAGGCTGTTGTCAACGGCCGGTTGTGTTAGAATACGCGCACTTTTGTCCCGGCATACTGAGGAAGAGCATGAAGGTAATCGAAGGAAACATGGCCGCGCCCGACGCGCGCATCGCCATCGTGGTGGCCCGTTTCAACAGCTTCATCAATGAAAACCTGTTGTCCGGTGCCCTGGATGTGCTCAAGCGTCAGGGTCAGGTGAATGACGACAACCTCACCCTGGTGCGGGTGCCGGGCGCCGTGGAAATCCCCTTGGCGGTGAAGAAGCTGGCCAAGAGCGGTCAGTTCGATGCCGTCATCGCCCTGGGTTGTGTCATCCGCGGTGGTACCTATCACTTCGATCTGGTGGCCAACGAAAGCAGCAAGGGCATGGCCCAGGTGATGCTGGAGCACGAAGTGCCGGTGGCCTTCGGGGTGCTGACCACAGAAAACATTGAACAAGCCATCGAGCGCGCCGGTACCAAGGCAGGTAACAAGGGTGCAGAGGCCGCACTGAGCGCGCTGGAAATGATCAACGTCCTCAAACAGCTGGACGTGTAAGTTAGGAGAGAAACATTGAAACCTGCAGAGCGCCGTCGCGCCCGCTTCTTCGCCACCCAGGCCATCTACCAGTGGCAGGTCACCCAGGACAACGTGGGTGATATCGTCGAGCAATTCAAGCTGGACAACGACATGAAGGGCACGGATGTGGCCTACTTCGCCGAGTTGCTGGTGGGGGTGGCCAACCATGCCACCGCCCTGGATGCGGTGTTCGCCCCGCACCTGTCCCGCAAGCTCGAGGATCTGGATCTGGTGGACAAGGCCATATTGCGTCTGGCGACGTTTGAGCTGCAACACCGGCAGGATGTGCCCTATAAGGTGGTGATCAACGAAGCCATCGAATTGGCCAAGTCCTTCGCCGCCGAAGACAGCCACAAGTTTGTCAACGGTGTGCTGGACAAGGTGGTCCGGGCGCAGAACAAGGCGTGAGTTCAAGCTCACCAAGCCTGCAAAGCCAGCGTTTCGCTGGCTTTTTGCTTATTGGCGCCCGAAGGAGTAAATGATGGGTGAATTCGAACTGATCCGCCGTTATTTCCAGCGCCCGGCTCGGCGGGCCGACGTGGTGTTGGGCTCGGGGGACGATTGTGCCCTGCTGGCGGTGCCAGCGGGTGAACTGCTGGCGGTGAGTACCGATACCCTGGTGAGCGGCGTGCACTTCTTTGCCGACGTGGATCCCCGGGCCCTGGGGCACAAGGCCCTGGCGGTGAACCTGTCGGATCTGGCGGCCATGGGAGCCACCGCCCGCTGGGCGTCCCTGGCCCTGACGTTGCCGGCGGTGGATGAGGCCTGGGTGGCGGCCTTCGCCGAGGGGTTTCTGGCCTTGGCCGATGAGCATCAGGTGGAGCTGGTTGGCGGCGACATGACCCGCGGGCCCCTCTCCATCACCGTCTCCATCAAGGGCACTGTGCCCCAGGATGGTGCCCTACGGCGATCCGGGGCGCAGCCGGGCGATGATCTCTATGTCAGCGGCGCCCTGGGGGGGGCGGCGTTGGCCCTGCAACATCTGCTGGGTCAGCGGTCGTTGTCGGCCGAGACCCTGGCCCCCTTGCGCCGTGCCCTGGAGTGGCCTCAGCCGCGGCTGGCCCTGGGGGCGGGGTTGCGGGGCTTGGCCAGTGCGGCGCTTGACCTGTCCGACGGCCTGGCCTCGGACCTGCGCCACCTGCTGGCCGCCTCCGGTGTCGGTGCCGAGGTGGCGCTGGAGCGCATCCCGCTGCCGACGGCCCTGGGGGCCTTGCCGCGGGAAGAGGCCTGGGCCCTGGCGTTGGCCGGTGGCGATGACTACGAGCTGTGCTTCACCGCGCCGCCCCAGCAGGCCGCGGCAATCCAGGCCGTGGCCGCGGGGTTGGGCGGCGCCGTCTATGCAATAGGGCGGATCACAGAACACCCTTGCGAGCTGCACTGGCAGTATGAGGGGCAGCCGGTGGCGCCCCACTGGCAGGGCTGGGACCACTTCAAGGAGGCACCATGATCAAACCTGAACTCAAGCGCCTGTCCTGGCGCAATCCGCTGCACTGGCTGGCCACCGGCTTCGGCTCCGGGCTGGCCCCGGTGGCGCCCGGCACCTTTGGCACCCTGGCGGCGGTACCCTGTTATTACTTGGTCAGCGGCTGGCCCCTGTGGGCCTATCTTGGCCTACTCTTGATAGGGTCTGTGGCCGGGGTCTGGATCTGTCAGAGTGCCACCGATGCCATCGGCCAGGAGGATCACGGTGGCATCGTCTGGGACGAGTTCATGGGCTATGGCATCACCATGATCGCCGCCCCGGCCGGCTGGCCCTGGTTGCTGGCGGGCTTCCTGCTGTTTCGGCTGTTTGACATCCTCAAACCCTGGCCCATCGGCTGGGTGGATCGGCAGGTGAGGGGCGGGCTGGGCATCATGCTGGATGATCTGCTGGCCGGGGTCATGGCCTGGCTGTGCATGCAAGCCTTGGCCTGGGCTTTGCATTAGAGTTTCGGCTCTGACTTGAGAGAGTCATGCTAAGCAGGACGACTTTATCAGTGGAAGATGTGTCAGATTGCCAAGATGGCAGAATTGGATTCAGTTTGCCCCCTTGGTGGTCAGGAAAAGCAATAAAAGACAATGCACTGGTCAATTGCTGAGCTGATGGATGTATGTTCGGTTGATTTGGCCATTAGATAATATAATATCCAAGCCAAATCTGGCTAATGCCGCACAAGATGCCATGGATTTCCCGGCTTGGGAAATGGCACAGTCGGTGCGGGGTCTTGTCGATTTACACAGCATTTCAAACGTACTAACGTTAGCCCGTTTGTCTCTAAAAACGGGCCCAAAAAGCGTCAATTGCTCTGCGAGCAGTTGGTTCGGGTCAAAGAAAAATACAGGGCAACCGCCCTGCAGAGGTTAATCAATGTCCTTGCTTGAAGTCAGGAACCTGCGGATCGAATACCCCTCCCGTCGAGGGGTGATGGCCGCGGTAAAGGATCTCTCTTTCACCATAGAGAAGGGGGAGATCCTCGGGGTCGTCGGGGAATCCGGTGCCGGCAAGTCCACCATCGGCAATGCCATCATCGATCTGCTGAGCCCGCCGGGGCGCATCGCCCGTGGCGATGTCTTCCTCAACGATGAGAAGATCTCCGGCCTGACCAGTGACCAGATGCGCAGCGTGCGAGGTTCCCGCATCGGTTTCATCTTCCAGGATCCCATGACCTCCCTGAACCCCCTGTTCACCGTGGAGCAGCAGTTGGTGGAAACCATTCTGGCCAACACGACGGCCACGGCGGAGCAGGCGTTCGACAAGGCCCTGGCCCTGATGACGGCGGTGGGCATTCCTCAGCCGGAGCTGCGCATCAAGCAGTACCCGCACCAGTTCTCCGGCGGCATGCGCCAGCGGGTGGTCATTGCCATCGCCCTGTCCGGCGATCCCGACCTCATCATCGCCGACGAACCCACCACGGCGCTGGACGTCTCCATTCAGGATCAGATCCTGGAGCTCATCCGTGGCCTGTGCAAGGACCGTCAGGTGGGCTGCATGCTGGTGACCCACGACATGGGGGTGGTGTCCAACGTCACCGATCGGGTGGCGGTGATGTACCGTGGCGAGCTGGTGGAGATCGGCAGCACGGAACAGGTGCTGGGTAAGCCCAATCACCCCTATACCCAGAGTCTGATCGCCGCCGTGCCGCGCTCCGACGTCAAGTTGGTGCGCTTCCCCCTGGTCTCCTACATCGAAGAGGCCGGTGAGAGCCACAGCCTGGATCTGAAGAACCACTGGCTGGGCCAGGCCATGAGCGAGCGCCAGTACGAAGGTGCCCTGCTGCGGGTCGAGGATGTCAGCCTGCGCTTCACCACCAAGGACTCCCTGTTTGCCGCCCGGCGCAAGTTCGTCCAGGCCAACAACCATGTGAGCTTCGACATTCACGAAGGGGAAACCTTCGGCCTGGTGGGGGAGTCCGGTTCCGGTAAGTCCACCATAGCCCGGGTCATCGCCGGCCTCTATCCGCCCAACGAGGGGCGGGTGGTGTTCGAGGGCATCGACTTGACCGCCCTCAAGAGCGAGAAGGAGCGGCGCCCCCTGCGTCGCCAGATGCAGATGGTGTTCCAGAATCCATACTCCTCCATGAATCCGCGGATGAAGGTGGCGGACATCATCGCCGAGCCCATCCGCTTCCACCAGTTGGCGGACAGCGAGCAGCAGATCCGTCAGATCGTCTGCGATCTGCTGGATCATGTGGGGCTGGGCAGCCAGGCGGGGCTCAAGTATCCCCACGAATTCTCCGGCGGCCAGCGTCAGCGCATCTCCATCGCCCGCGCCCTGGCCACCCGGCCGCGATTCTTGATCTGCGACGAGCCCACCTCCGCGCTGGATGTGTCGGTGCAGGCGCAGATCCTCAACCTGCTCAAGGATCTGCAGGATGAGCTGAAGTTGACCATGCTGTTTATCAGTCACGATCTGCCGGTGATCCGCCAGATGTGTGACCGGATCGGCGTGATGCAGCACGGTACCCTGCTGGAGGTGGCCCCCACCGAGCAGCTGTTTACCGACCCGCAGCACGAATACAGCCGCAAGCTGATTTCGTTGATGCCGGAATTCAAGGGCATGAGCCGCGAAGGTTTGCAGATCGCCGGCTGAGTCCTCGCTTCTAACAACAAACGTAAAACGGAGTAGATAGGATGAAAAAAGGACTGAACAAGATCGCCTATGCACTGCTGGCCGCCGGCCTGTGTGCCAACGCCATGGCCGCCAGCCTGACCGTGGCCCTGGATGCCGACCCCGAGTCGCTGGACGTATACGAGCAGCTCTCCGGCGGTATCCTGCAGTTTGCCCACATGTCTTTCGACCCGCTGGTCCGCTTCGACAAGGACATGAAGGTGGAGGGCCGTCTGGCGGAGTCTTGGGAGCAGCTGAGCCCCACCGTGACCCGTTTCCACCTGCGCAAGGGCGTAAAGTTCCATTCCGGTAACCCCTTCACCGCCGATGACGTGATCTGGACCTACGAGCGTATCCTCAAGTCCGAGGACTTCAAGGGCCTGTTCACCGCCTACGAAGGCATGAAGAAGGTGGATGATTACACTGTGGATCTGGTGGCCAAGGCCCCCTATCCGCTGGTGCTGCAAAACGCCGCCTACATCTTCCCGATGGACTCCAAGTTCTATACCGGTACCACAGAAGACGGTAAGGACAAGGCCGAGATCGTCAAGGCCGCCGGCACCTATGCCGCCACCCACGTCTCCGGTACCGGCCCCTTCAAGGTGGTCACCCGCGAACAGGGCGTGAAGCTGGAGATGACCCGCTTCGCCGACTACTGGGACAAGCAGACCGGCAACGTAGATACCTTCAAGCTGGTGCCGATCAAGGAAGACGCCACCCGGGTGGCGGCCCTGCTGTCCGGTGACGTGGACATGATTGCTCCCGTGGCCCCCAACGATCAGGCTCGCGTGAGCAAGGGTGCCAACACCAAGCTGGTGACCACTACCAGCGACCGTATCGTCCTGTTCGAGATGAACCAGCACACCCAGCCGGCGTTCAAGGACAAGCGGGTTCGCCAGGCGGTGAACTACGCGGTGAACCAGGTGGGTATCGTCGACAAGATCATGAAGGGCTTCGCCACCCCCGCCGGCCAGCTGAGTCCGTCCGGTTACCTGGGGCATGTGGACAGCCTGGCGCCGACCTATGACCTGGCAAAGGCCAAGGAGCTGATGAAGGAAGCCGGTTACGAGAAGGGCTTCAAGGTCACCATGATCGCCACCAACAACCGCTACATCAACGATGCCAAGGTCGCCCAGGCCGTGGCGGCCATGCTGGCCAAGATCAACATCAAGGTTGAACTCAAGACCATGCCCAAGGCCCAGTACTGGCCGGAGTTCGACAAGTGCGCCAGCGACATGCAGCTGATCGGTTGGCAGTCCGACACTCAGGACTCAGGCAACTACTACGAGTACCTGGTGATGACCAAGGACGACAAGACCGGCAAGGGTCAGTACAACTGCGGTTACTACTCCAACGCCGACGTGGACAAGCTGGTGGAAGAGTCCAACCAGGAAGTGGATGTGGCCAAGCGTACCGCCATGCTGCAGAAGATTGAGACGATCCTGGCTGACGATGCCGCCTTCGTGCCCGTTCACTGGCAGAACCTCTCCTGGGGGGCCAAGAAGAACGTGGGTGTGGAAGACATCATCAACCCGCTGGATCTGCCCCACTACGGTGACCTCAAGGTCGGCGAGTAAGTCTCAGGCGACCCGTCGCCTGCTGTGAGACCCGGACGTTCCGCGCTTCCTCGTGAAGGCGGAACGTTCGATTGTTAAGGGGGCCGCCAAACCGGCGACCCCGTGATAGCAAGGACTATCCGTTCATGTTTACATTTCTAGTCAAACGGCTCTATCAGGCCGTCATTGTCATGTTTGTCATCAGTCTGGTGGCGTTCTCCATCCAGGATAACCTGGGGGATCCGCTGCGGGAGATGGTGGGACAGGGTGTGTCCGAGGCTCAGCGGGAGGCGCTGCGTGACCAACTGGGTCTGAATGATCCCTTCCTCGTCAAATACAAGCGCTTCCTGGGCAATGCCGTGCACGGTGACTGGGGACGGTCCTTCATCTTCAAGAAGCCTGCCCTGGAGGTGATACTGGCCAAGCTGCCGGCCACTCTGGAGCTGGTGTTCGGCGCCACCCTGATCATAGTCCTGGTGTCCATCCCGCTGGGGGTCTATTCCGCCATTCATCCCCGCAGCTGGCTGACCAAGTGCATCATGGGCTTCAGTATCGTCGGCATCTCGGTGCCCGTGTTCCTCACCGCCATCCTATTGATGTATGTCTTCTCGGTGCAGCTGGGCTGGCTGCCCTCCTACGGTCGCGGTGAGACCCTCAATCTGCTGGGCTGGGATTCCGGCCTGTTTACCCTGGATGGCTTGGCGCATTTGCTGCTGCCGTCGGTGGCGCTCTCTTCTATCATGCTGCCCCTGTTTATCCGCCTGGTGCGTTCCGAGATGTTGGAGGTGCTCAGCGCCGAATACGTCAAGTTCGCCTGGGCCAAGGGGCTGCACAAGAATCAGGTGCTCTACCGTCATGCCCTGAAAAACACCATGCTGCCGGTGATCACCGTCGGCGGTGTCCAGGTGGGCACCATGGTGGCCTACACCATACTCACCGAAACCGTGTTCCAGTGGCCGGGGACCGGCTTCCTGTTTCTGGAAGCCATCAACCGGGTGGATACCCCGCTGATCACCGCCTACGTCATCTTCGTCGGCCTGATCTTCGTGGTGACCAACACCCTGGTGGACCTGCTGTATGGTCTCATCAACCCCACCGTCAGTCTGACTGCCAAAGGAGCCTGAGCATGACGCAACCTGCCGCCCTGAGCCGCTGGGCTCGTTTCCGCCAATCCGACCTGGTCTACTTCTTCCTGAAGGACAAGGTGGCCATGGCCTGTTTCGCCGTCTTCCTGTTCTACGTGGTGATGGCCTTGCTGGCGCCCTGGATCGCACCCCACAACCCCTATGATGCCACCAGCTACGACATCATGGATGCCGAGCTGCCGCCCAGCTGGCTGGACGGCGGCGAGCCGCAGTTCCTGCTGGGCACCGACAACCAGGGGCGGGACATCTTCAGCACCATCATCTACGGCTCCCGGGTCTCCCTGAGTATCGGCCTGTTCGCCGTGGCACTGCAGTTGGCGCTGGGTATCGTCATCGGCCTGACCGCCGGCTACCTGGGAGGCCGGATCGATAACCTGCTGATGCGCTTTGCCGACGTGCAGCTCTCCTTCTCCACCATGATGGTGGCCATCATAGTCTCGGCCATCTTCCAGGCGGCCTTGGGGGGTGAATTCTTCTCCAAGTACGCCATCTTCATGCTGGTGATCATCATAGGGGTGTCGGAGTGGCCGCAGTATGCCCGGACCATCCGCGCCTCCGTGCTGGCGGAGAAGAAGAAGGAGTATGTGGAGGCGGCGCGGGTCATGGGGCTGCGTACCCCGCGGATCATGTTCCGCCATATCCTGCCCAACTGCCTGTCACCCATACTGGTGATCTCCACGGTGCAGGTGGCCAACGCCATCATGTCCGAGGCGGCGCTCTCCTTCCTGGGGCTGGGGATGCCGGTGGACAAGCCCTCCCTGGGCTCCCTCATCAGCATCGGCTTCAACTACATCTTCTCCGGCTCTTGGTGGATCACCGCCTTCCCCGGGATTGCCCTGGTGCTGCTGGTGCTGGTGATCAACCTGCTGGGTGACTGGCTACGGGACCTGTTCAACCCCAAGGTCTACAAGGGCTAACGCCCCTCGTCCTCAAGGAGGCCAGTGTCTGCCTGTTGGCAGGCCTGGCCTCTGCCTCTTGCCTTGGCCTGATACAGGGCCAGATCCGCCCGCTGGATCAGGCTGTGGGCCGAGTCCTGCAACTGATAGCCCGCGATCCCCAGACTCAGGCTCATGGTCAGCTGCTGCTGGATCAGCTGATTGATCTGGCATGCCAGCGCCAAGGCTTCCTTGGTGGTCTTGCCGGGCAACAGCAATAAAAATTCATCCCCACCGTAGCGGCCCAGCTGTTCGCCGGGCATCAGGGTTTCCTGCACCAGGCTGGCCAGCCGCTTGAGCATCTGGTCTCCCAGCTGGTGGCCCTGACTGTCGTTGAGCTGCTTGAAGAAGTCCAGATCGAACAGGATCAGGCTCAGGGGCTGATGATGCCCCCCCTGCCACAGCTGGGCGATGGCCTCCTCCAGCAGACCGAGGATCTTGCGCCGGTTGTTGACCCCGGTCAGTTCATCCACCTCCGCCTGCTGGCGCAGCTGCAACAGCAGCTGGTGGCGGTCGGTGACATCGTGCATCAGGAGGGCGTAGCCCACCGTGTGCGGGCCATCCTGGCGGATCCGGTGGCAGCGCACCTCGTATTGGCGCCCCTGGCGGCTCAAGCTCAGCCTGGCCTGCCCCTCCTGTTGCAGCAGCGGCAGCAGTTCCTTGAGCAGCGGCTCCGCCGTTCGGCCGATCAAATCCCGACTCAGCACAGGGTAGAGCTGCACCGCCTGGCGGTTGAAGTCCAGCAGACGTCCCTGGCTGTCCAGCACCACCACGGCCTCACTGATCTCGTCAAATACCTGTTCCCGGCCTATGGGGGGCAGGTGGGTGAAGCGATAGCGGAACAGGCCGTAGCCGAAGCACAGGCCGCTGACGCTAAAGCTCAGCACACACCAGTCCAGCCGCAGCTGATTGGTCAGGGAGGCCAGGCTGACCAGATAGCCCAGCCAGGGCAGGGCGGCTCCGCATAGCAGGACCAGGGCCTGATGGCTGTGAAAGCGCGGGGCGCGCCGCCAGCTGCGATAGAAGACCAGCAGGCTGACCAGGACCGCCAGGTGGGCATACAGCATCAGCACGTAGTACCAGGGGCCGAAGGTGAGGCGGCTGAGGGTCAGGCCGTCCACCACGTCGAACTGTATGTCCGCCAGGTTGAGTCTGTGATAGTCGTTGCCCAGCTGGACGGCCAGGTTCAAGCCGCCTAACCCCAGCAGCAGCAGGCGGTAGGTGAGGGGGGGATGCCGATGGTATTGGTAGGCATAACTCATCAGCAGCAGCAGGGCCGGGATGAAGACGGCGCCGATAAACTGGATGTTGATCCAGAACTTTAGCTGGGTCAGCGTGCCTGTGGCCAGCTCCATGCCGTAGCCCAGGCTGTAGACCGACATGGCCAGGGTGAGCCAGGTAAACCAGTGGGCCACCGGATAGTGCCGCTGTCGGCTGGCAAACAGGGCCAGCCCCAGTGTCAGCCCGGCGGAGAGAAACAGCAGCCAGCTGAGCAGGCTGAAGGGGTGGGATGGCATCATGGTGTCGCTGGGGCTCCACAAACTGGCATATGCCTACGTATCTTAAAGATTTGTAAGTTATGTGTCGCCGGTTGACTCGGTTTTTACGGGGTTGGGTGGCAGGAAAAACTTTTTTGCTCCGGGGGCCGTTGGGGCCGCATTGGCGGATCCTGCGACTGGCCAGTCAGCCGCTCGTTAGGCCTGGGTTATTCTGCTGAGGCTGTGCGATTTTATTAGTTGTAGCTGCTGAACTGGTGGCTAAAAATGCCTGTGAAATGCTCATTAGTCAGCAAATGACCGCATTGTCACGCTGTTGGGAATTGGGCATACTGCCTGGGCAGTCAGGATCGACGCGGTTAAAAGGGTAAGGAGGCAAGCATGAAACAGATTCGGCATCTGATGTCCGTCAGCCATGCGCCCTCCGCCAATACCGGTATCGCCCAACGATCCGCTGCCTGATCCTTTATCCCAGGCCGCGGTACAGCGCGGCCAGTGGGATCCCCCTTTCGGCTCCGCCCGCGGTCTCCAACCCCTGTTAGGAGACTGTTCCCATGCGTCGATCCCTCTTGATGAATCTGGCCCTGTTGTGTGTCAAGGCCGACCTGGCCCTGGAACAATCCCGCCTGCGCGCCGATCTGCGTGCCGCCCAGGCCGCCATGCGCCATGCCTCGCCCCACTTGCTGCGGGATGTGGGGCTGGATGAGGATGGTCTGGGGCGGGCGTTGGAACTCAAGCAGCGCGAATCACTGCGGCTGGTGTGTCGCACCCGTCAGCGGCACAGATGGCCCAGGCCAAGATGACGCTCGGGGGCCAGGCCCCCGCAACGACAAAGGCGCCCTCGGGCGCCTTTGTTCCTATGGGGTAACGCCGTCAGGCGTCCAGCTCGGCTTGCCACTGACGGATCTGGCGCTCTATCCCCGGCGTGTCCAGCCCCAGCAGCTGCAGTATCTCCTGCTGGGTGCCCTGCTCGATGAAGCGATCCGGCAGCCCCAGGTTCAGCACCGCCGGGCGCTGGCGCTGGGTCATCAGCCATTCGTTGACCGCCGAACCGGCACCGCCCATCAGGGCATTCTCTTCCAGCGTCACCCACTGATCATGGGTGCCGAGCAGCTCGGTGAGCAACTCGGTATCCAGCGGCTTGACGAAGCGCATGTCCAGCAGGGTGGCATCCAGCGCCTCGGCCACCGGCTTGGCCTGTTGCAGCAGGGTGCCGAAGGCCAGGATCGCCAGGCCACTGTGGCCCCGCCGCAGCTGACGTGCCTGGCCGATGGGCAGAGCGGTCATGGTCTGCTGGGGCACAGTGCCGCCGGCATGGCCCCGGGGATAGCGCACCGCCGCCGGGCCAGGATGCTGGAAGCCGGTGTAGAGCATCTGGCGGCACTCGTCCTCGTCCGAGGGGGTCATGATCACCATGTTGGGCAAGGGGCGCAGGAAGCTTAGGTCAAAGGCCCCCTGGTGGGTGGGACCGTCGGCGCCGACGATGCCGGCCCGGTCGATGGCGAACAGCACCGGCAGGTTCTGCAGCGCCACGTCGTGGACTATCTGGTCATAGGCCCGTTGCATGAAGCTCGAATAGATGGCCACCACCGGCTTCTGCCCCTGGATGGCCAGACCGGCGGCCAGGGTCACCGCGTGCTGTTCGGCGATGGCGACATCGAAGTAGCGGTCTGGGTAGCGCTGGGAGAAGGCCACCATGCCGGAGCCCTCCCGCATGGCCGGGGTGATGGCGATGAGGCGCGGATCGGCAGAGGCCATGTCGCACAGCCATTGGCCGAAGATGGCGGAGAAGCTGGGATGGCCGCCCTGCGGGGTCGGCAGGTGGGCCTCCTGCGGGTTGAACTTGGGCACGCCGTGGTAGCCGATGGGGTCTTTCTCTGCCGGGGCGTAGCCCTTGCCCTTCTTGGTCATCACATGCAGCAGCTGAGGGCCCTTGAGCTGGCGCATGTTCTTCAGGGTGTCGATCAGGGTCGGCAGATCGTGGCCGTCCACCGGGCCTATGTAGTTGAAGCCGAACTCTTCGAACAGGGTGCCGGGGATCACCATGCCCTTGAGGTGTTCCTCGGCCCGCCGGGCCAGCTCCTTGACCGGTGGCAGGCCGGAGAGCACCTTCTTGCCCCCTTCCCGCAGGCTGCTGTACAGGGAGCCGGAGAGCCAGCGGGCCAGGTGGTTGTTGAGGGCACCCACGTTCTCGGAGATGGACATCTCGTTGTCGTTGAGCACCACCAGCAGATCCTCGTGCAGATCCCCGGCATGGTTCAGGGCCTCGAAGGCCATGCCGGCGGTGAGGGCGCCGTCGCCGATCACCGCCACCACCTTGCGGCCCTGGCCTTCGCGGCGGGCGGCGATGGCCATGCCCAGGGCCGCGCCGATGGAGGTGCTGGAGTGGCCCACGCTCAGGGGGTCGAATTCACTCTCTTCCCGCCAGGGGAAGGGGTGCAGGCCATCCTTCTGCCGTATGGTGTGCAGGCGGTCGCGCCGGCCGGTCAGTATCTTGTGGGGATAGGCCTGGTGGCCCACGTCCCAGATCAGGCGATCGAAGGGGGTGTCATAGACATAGTGCAGGGCTATGGTCAGCTCCACCACCCCCAGGCCGGAGGCCAGGTGGCCGCTGCTTTTGCTGACCGACGCCAGCAGGTAGCGGCGCAGCTCCTCGCTCAAGGTCTCCAGGCGGTCAGCCGGCAATAGCCGCAGCTCGTCCGGGGTGTTGGCCAGGCCCAGCGTCGGGTAATTGGCGATATCGAGGCTCATGGATCTTGTCATTATCATCAGTGGTTTCGTTCGACAATATAGTCGGCGAACGCGTGCAGAATGTGGGTGTCGTAGGGCAGCTCCGCCAGGGCGCTGAGGGCCTGGTCGTGGAGCTGGCGAGCCAGGGCCTGGGCGGCCTCCAGTCCCAGCAGGCTGGGGTAGGTGCTCTTGTCCAGCGCCAGATCGGAGCCCTGGGGTTTGCCCAGGGTCTGGGTGTCGCCGACGATATCCAGTATGTCATCCTGCACCTGGAACGCCAGGCCGATGGCACTGGCATAGCGTTGCAGGGCCATCAGGGTGGCCGGCGTCATCTCGGCCTGGCACAAGGCGCCCAGGGTCACCGCGCATTCGATCAGGGCCCCCGTCTTGTGGCGGTGGATCTGCTCCAGCTGTGCCAGGGGCACCCGTTGGCCTTCGGCCGCCAGATCCAGGGCCTGGCCACCGCACATCCCCAGGTAGCCGGAGGCCTTGGCCAGGGCGGAGACCATCGCCAAGCGTTGGGCTGGCGTGATGCCCGACATGGGGCCGTCGGTGAGCAGGCTGAAGGCCAGGGTCTGCAGGGCATCGCCGGCCAGCACGGCGCTGGCCTCGTCGAAGGCCTTGTGCACCGTCGGGTGACCGCGGCGCAGATCGTCGTCGTCCATGGCCGGCAGGTCATCATGGATCAGGGAATAGGCGTGGATGCACTCGATGGCGGCGGCCGGCGCATCCAGCACCTCGTCGGCGATGCCCAGCATGCGGCCCACCGCATAGACCAGGAAGGGGCGCACCCGCTTCCCGCCCAGCAGCAGGCCGTGGGACATGGCCGCCTTGAGGCGCGGCGCCAGCTCGGGCAAGGCATTCAGCTGGGCTTGCAGCTGGCCATCGACCCGTTGCCGATAGTGTTGTGAGAAGGCATCCAGTACCACTTATTCCTCTCCTGCTTCCGGGGTGAAGGGGGCCAGTTGCTGGCCGTCCAGCAGTATTTGCACCTTCTGCTCCGCCTGGGCCAGGGCCTGCTGGCCGCTGTGCACCAGGGCGATGCCCTGCTCAAACTGCTTGATGGCCTCTTCCAAGGGCAACTCGCCTTGCTCCAACTGCTGCACTATCTGCTCCAGATCCTGCATGGTTTGGTCGAAACTGGGGGCGGGGGCTTTGCGGGCGGCCATGCTTGACTCCGACTGGTGTAAAAAATGGCGTCATCTTAACACTCTCTGCCCGAAATGGGGGAGGAGGATCGCCAACGGGCGATAAACTTCGGTGTCAGGCTAAAGTATTGTCAAATGAGCCGATATGTAAGAAGGCCGTCCTCGGTTGCCTGTGCCGAGCCGATCGGGGAGAATCCGGCCAGACGATGAAGGCGGCCAACCGTTCTGACAGGGATGGGCAGATGGCAAGCAGTAGGAGCGCAATGTGGATTTAGCAACGCTGATCGGTTTGGTGATAGGCTTCGGGGTGGTGATTTGGGCCATGGTACTGGGCGGCTCTCTCTCCATGTTCGTGGACGTGCCCTCCATCTTGATTACCGTGGTGGGTGCCATCTTCATCGCCATGGTGAAATTCAACATCGGCCAGTTTTTTGGCGCCCTTAAGGTGGTGATGAAGGCCTTCATGTTCAAGACGGAGAAGCCCGAGGATCTCATCATCAAGGCGGTGGAGCTGGCGGATGCGGCGCGCAAGGGCGGCTTTTTGGCGTTGGAGGCGGCTGAAATTCCCAACACCTTCATGAAGAAGGGCATCGACATGCTGGTGGATGGTCACGATGCCGAGGTGGTGCGCTCCGTGCTGGAGAAGGACATCGACCTGACCGAGGCGCGGCATACCAGCGCCATCAAGGTGTTTCGTGCCCTGGCCGATTTGGGCCCGGCCATGGGGATGATCGGTACCCTGGTGGGGCTGGTGGCCATGCTCTCCAACATGGACGATCCCAAGTCCATCGGCCCGGCCATGGCGGTGGCCTTGTTGACCACCCTCTACGGCGCCATCATGGCCAACATGTTCCTCATTCCGGTGGCGGACAAGCTGGAGCTGCGCAGTGGGGAGGAGGCCCTTAACCGAGCCCTGATCCTGGACGCCATCCTGGGGATCCAGGACGGCCAGAACCCGCGGGTCATCGAGGCCATGTTGAAAAACTACCTGGCTGAGTCCAAGCGCCAGACCGGCACCGAGTAAGGAGCGGCTATGGCCAACAAGTGCAACTGCCCGCCCCCCGGCCTGCCGGCCTACATGGGCACCTTTGCCGACCTGATGACCCTGCTGATGTGCTTCTTCGTGTTGTTGCTCTCCTTCTCCGAGATGGACGTGCTCAAGTACAAGCAGGTGGCGGGGTCCATGCTCAATGCCTTCGGCGTGCAGAATGTGCTGGAGGTGAAAGACATTCCCAAGGGCACCTCCGTCATCGCGCTGGAGTTTCGCCCCGGCCGTCCTGAGCCGACCCCCATCGACACCATGATGCAGCAGACTTCGGAGCTGACTCAGACCGAGCTGGAGTTCCAGCCGGGCGAGCAGGACAAGGCCGGTGGTCAGCAGAAGGAGGCGGGTCAGGAGAGTGGCGGCCAGAGCAAGGCGACCCAGGAGACGGACTCCAGTGCCGACGCCGCCGCCGACAGTGACAGCCAGGCCCAGATGATGAAAGAGGCGGCCAAGATGATGGTGGATCAGCTCAACGAACAGGTGAGCGACGGTTCCATCGAGGTGGAGGCCCTGGGGCAACAGCTGGTGATCCGCATCAAGGAGAATGCCTCCTTCCCCGCCGGCTCCGCCTTCCTGCAGCCCAAGTTCTGGCCCGTGGTGCGCAAGATCGCCACCCTGCTCAAGGACGTGCCCGGCGAGATCACCGTCTCCGGTCATACCGACAGCGGCATGGTGCACAACGAGATGTTCCAGAACAACTGGGATCTGTCGGTGCAGCGGGCCCTGGCGGTGGCCAACCAGATGCTGACGGTGCCGGATTTCGATCACAATCGGCTGATCGTCCAGGGGCTGGCGGATACCCAGCCCAGGGTGCCCAACAACACAGTGGCCAACCGTCGGCAGAACCGTCGGGTGGAGATCACCGTGGCCCAGGGCAAGCCCAAGTATTCCCAGCCCATCGAGGCGGGCAACGGGCCTTAATCCCCCGTCACTCGCCCCTCCCAACCGGCGCCCAGGCGCCGGTTTTTATTTGTGCCTTTGTCGGGTCGCGGTCGGTACGCGGCGACATCGCCGCCCTTCTCTGGGCCGGGCAAGGGGCACAGCCACAATTGCCTGGCATAAAAAAACCGGCGCCATAGCGGCGCCGGTTGGTCTTTGCGTCCTCAGCTAGGCTTATTCACTCAGGGTCAGCAGGGGCAGCTCGTCCCAGATCAGCGGCTCGCTGGCGTCGCCGCCGCTGAAGTTCCAACTGCCGGCCTCGGCCTGCAGCGGGCGATAGCTGCTGGAGAGGCCGTCCAGATCCCAGGTGGTGACGTAGAACTGGATGCCGTCCAGGCTGTCGGGTCGTCCCAGGGATTGGCTGGGGAAGTCGAAGCTGATGGTGCGGCTGTCCTTGTCCACCTGGATGGTGGGGGCCGGGGTCAGCGGGGTACCGAAGCCGCTGGCGCTGGCCCCGTCGCTGCCATACAGGCTGTTCTGCCAACCGAAGGCCACCACCTGCCGCTGCCAGTCGCTGCCATCAGGCATGCTGGCGTTGAGCTTGGGCAGCAGGCTGGCACCCTCACCCTGCTCCGGCAGGTGGATGAAGAGGCTAAAGCCTACGTGATCGAAGCCGTTGGTGGGGGCCCAGGTGTCGGTGAGGTTGGCCATGGTCAGGCTTAGGCGCACATTGCTGCCGGCCTGGTAGACCCGGGCCGACTCCACGGCCAGTTGGCTGTTCTGTTTGTCGAAGCTGGCGTCCGTAGGCAGGCTGTAGCTGCCCAGGGGGCCGCCGGATCCTTCGCTGGCGTCTCCGCTGTCATCCAGCTCCAGGCTGGGGGTGTCCGGGTAGCTCAGATCGCTCCAGAAGGCGATGTCCGCCAGGCTGGCGCCGCTTTGGCTGTCATACAGGGCGAAGCGGTGGGCCAGCTCGCCGATGGCAAAGTGACGCACGCTGAGGCTGCCTTGCCACTGGCCGGCGTCATCCACTGTGACCGTCTGGGCTGTGCCCAGGTTGCCGTCCACCACCAGTTGCAGCGGGTGCCCCGGGGTGCCGGTACCCATGATGGGCAGATCCGTGGCGAGCACCGCATCGGCCAGCGCCGTGGTCAGGCTCAGGCTGGCATCACCGGCCTGGGGGGTGTCGCTGCCGTCGGCCTTGAGCAGCAGGGCGGACTTGGCGGGCAGGGCCAGGGTCAGGCGCCCCTCGTCGTCGGTGACCAGGTCGTCGGCCAGCTCACCGTCATTCAGGCTGTCCAGCAGGCTGAAGCGGGTGCCGGCAGCGGCGCCGGTGGCCATCTGGTTGAGCAGCATGGGGGTATCGCCGGTGTTCAGGATCACCATGGCCTCCTCCTCGCCCAGGGTGCGGCTGTAGGCGAAGACGCCGGCCCCCGTGCTGTCCTCGGCCAGGATCTGCAGATCGCCGCGGGAGAGCACCTTGTGCTCCTGGCGCAGGCGGGTGAGCCCCTGCAGGAAGCGGTACATGTCGGAGTCCGGATTGAAGGAGTCCAGCTGTTGCCCGTCTTCCCGGTAGCCGCCGTCGAACATGGCATCCCGGTAGCCGGCGAAGCCCTGCTCTGTGCCCTGGTAGATCACCGGAATGCCCGGCAGGGTCAACAGGGTGAATAAGGCCTGCTTGACGTCCTGGGTGCTGGCCTGGGAGAGCAGGCGGGCCATGTCGTGGTTGTCCACGAAGTTACCCAACCGATAGGGATCCGGGTACAGCGCCATCATCTTGCGCAGCCGGTAGCCCAGCTGAGCGGTGGGTTGGCCGCCGGCGAACACCCGGTTCATGGTGGCCTGCAGCGGGAAGTTGAGCAAGGAGGTCAGCTCGGGCTTGTCCTGGGTACCCAGGTAGGCCAGTAGCTTCGCCTCCCCGTCGGTCTGGTAGGGGCTGGAGGTCTCAAAGATCTCCCCCAGGGTGAGGAAGTCGTCACGCCCGCGCTGGGCGGCGTCGGCGAAGATGCCGTCATCGGCGTGGAAGAAGTCGTTATAGAAGTCGTGATCCACGTACTTCACCGTGTCCAACCGGAAGGCGTCCACCCCCACCTTGTCGATCCAGTAGCGGTAGCTCTGCTTGAGGTAGTCCCGCACCGCCGGGGTGTCGGTGTTGAGGTCATCCAGATCCGACAGCTGGTAGGTCAGCTCCTGCTCTTCCACGTTGTGATCGCTGATGGCCGGCGTCCAGTGGTAGATGGCGGCGGCATAATCGGCGGCCTTGTTGCAGTCATTCTGATTGAGCGGCGCCGGCAGACTCTGGCCGGCGGCCAGGGCGCCGGGGATCAGCTCGAAGCCGGTGCAGGGCTGAGCCGGATCATAGCTGCCGCTGTAGGTGAAGAAGTTGCCCAGGTGGTTTACCACTATGTCCTGGATCAGGTACATGCCCTTGTCGTGCAGGGCATCGGCCAGGGCCCGATAGCTGGCCAGATCGCCGAAGTGCTCGTCGACCTGTTGCAGATCCCGGGCCCAGTAGCCGTGGTAACCGCCGTAGTTCTGTGCCGGATCCCACCACTGGTTGGCCACCGGCGGGGTGATCCACACGGCGCTGGCGCCCAGCCCCTGGATGTAGTCCAGCTTCTGCGCCACCCCGGCGAGGTCGCCGCCGCTGAACTTGGCATCGCTGGTGGGGTCGTATTCGTTGGCACCCTGATCGTTGTTGCTGGGGTCACCGTCGTTGAAGCGGTCGATCATCAGGAAATAAATTACCTGATCGCGCCAGTCCGGCGAGGCCACGCTGGGGGCATTGTCATCGACTACCTGGGTATCCTTGCCGTCGTGACAGCCGGAAAGGGCGATAATCAGCGCGGTGGCCAGGGTGGTGAGCCGGAGATTTCGGTTTTTATCCATATATTTACCATCATTGGTTGTCCTAGACGGGCCAATCATAAAGTTTGGTAAAGATATGCAATTAGCTGATTGCGCCAACAAGTTGGCCGAGTAGGCCAATGGCAGAAACTGTGATCCCGGCGAGGCTACCAGGGCTGGGGGAGAAAGCCCTCGCCAGCGTTATCCAGTTTCATTTGGGGTCGATCGGCGGTGCCAAACTCGAAAAACAGCGGGGTGTCGGCATCGGGCCCCGCCACCAGCGCCTCCCAGCGCCAGGCCGGCCCGCAGGGCTGGCGGGTCAGGGGGTGGCGCCGCGTCTGGCCCGCCTGCTGCCAACAGGCCCAGGCCGCCGGCCAGGGATCCCGGCTGAACAGCCGCACCAGCACCGCCGAGTGTGATCCGTCCGTCGGACAGACCAGCAACTGATGGTAGACCGCCGGCTGGGGGCCCAGCAGCACCGCCTGTTCCAGGGCGTAATCCTGGCCGCCGTTGTTGTCCTGAAAGCGCTGGCCACCGGCCTGGTACTCGATGCGAAAGCGCAGGGGGTGATGGACCGGCAGGCTGGGGGTGGACCACAGCTCCCGCTCCGGCCCGATGAAGCGCTCGAAGGTGGCGGGGTAGGGACGCCAGATGCCGTCCTGATCCTCGCACAACACCTGCACCGCCTTGTCGAAGGCCAGGTTGCGCAGGCTGATCCAGATGCGGGCACCGCTGTATTGCCGCAGGCTCTGCTGCTGCAGCTGGTTGATGGCGTAGTAGAGGCTCACCTCCGGCTGGTGATGGCCGTCTGGATCCAGTTCGAAGTAACGGCGGCGGAAGGCCCCCGGCGTCAGGCCGAACCAGTGGCGGAAGGCGCGCTGAAAGCTGGGGGCATCCTGATAGCCCAGGGCCAGGCCCACCGCCTGGGCGCTGTGCTGTTCGTGGCACAACAGGGCGATGGCACGGTTGCGCCTAACTTCATCCAGCAGCTGGCTGTAACGGGTGCCGTGTTGTTGCAGTTGGCGCTGCAAGGAGCGCACCGGCAGCCCCAGCTGGTGGGCCAGTTGCGGCAGCGGCGGCCTGGCCGGCAGGGCCTGCTCCAGCAGGACCTTGATCTCCTCCAGCCGCCCCCTGGGCTGGGCCCCCAGGCGGTGTAGCCGGTGCAGTATGGTGGCAAGGGGGGCGTGCAGATCCTGCCATTCGGGATAGGGGCTGGCGGGCCAGTCCGCCAGATCCAGCTCCAATGCCGGCTGCGGGGCGAAGTGGCTCGCCAGCAGATCCGGGGCGGGGGGGAGGGCGGTGAGGCGTTGCGGCCACTCCAGACGCCAGGGCTGAGCCGGATGCCAATGCTTGAGGCGCAGGTGCAGCAACTGCAGGAGGTACCACAGGGGGTGGGGATCCGCCGCCGCCTCGCGGGGAGCAAACTGCAGTCGCAGGCGGGGGTAGGTCCCGCTCAGGGTGGGATACCAGGGCAGCCCCAGCAGCGGCAGGCACTCGCACCACAGGGTGAGGCCGGCCCGCACATCCCGGGCGCTGAGCAGGGCATATTCCAGCAGCAGTACCAGTTGGGACTGAGGCCAGATCATCTCGCCTATGGTCACCTGCTGCTGCTCCCAGCTGGCGGCCAACTGCTGGCGCAGCCAGTGGGCCAGTTGGCGGGGCGAGGCAGAGGGCGGCAGGGCGGCAGGGGACACGGCAGGCTCCAGGGGTGAGAGGGCAGACAGGCCGGCAGCCTACGCAATGGTGCCCTTGGGCTCAAGGCGGCAGGCTCGGCAGTGTGCGCCTGGGCCAACATGGCATGCGCCGGGGCGCTGTGCGATAATGCCGCCCCATTGACGGGGCCCCGTCAGCCGTGCCCTGGCGGTTCGCACCGCCACTGCTCCCAACGCCAGTGAAAGCAAAAGAGTTGCCATGAAATTCATCATTAAGTTGTTCCCGGAAATCACCATCAAGAGCAAGTCGGTCCGTCAGCGCATGTGCAAGGTGCTGCAGGGCAATATCCGCAACGTGCTGCGCCGCGTTGGGGTGGAGGCGCGGGTGCGCAACGACTGGGACAAGATGGTGGTCTCTTGTGACGACGGCGATGCCAAGCTCCACGCCGCCGTGGTGGAGTGCCTCAAGTGCACCCCGGGCATCCAGCAGATCCTGGAGGTGCAGGAGCATCGCTTCGCCACCCTGCATGACATCTACGAGGCCACGGCCCCCGTGTATGGCCCGCAGTTGGCCGACAAGAGTTTCTGTGTGCGGGTCAAGCGCAAGGGCCAGCACGAGTTCACCTCCATCGAGATCGAGCGCTATGTGGGCGGCGGCCTCAATCAGAACTTTGCCACCGGCGGGGTCAAGCTGAAGAACCCGCAGATGCTGATCAACCTGGAGGTGGAGAACGACCGCCTCTATCTGGTGAGCGCCATCCATCCTGGGCTCGGCGGCTATCCGCTCTCCACCCAGGAGAAGGTGCTGAGCCTCATCTCCGGCGGCTTCGACTCCGGCGTCTCCTCCTATCAGTTCATGAAGCGCGGTTGCCGGGTCTATTTCTGCTTCTTCAACCTGGGGGGCCGGGCCCACGAGGTGGGCGTCAAGCAGGTGGCCTACTACCTGTGGAACAAGTTTGGCGCCTCCCACCGGGTGCGTTTCGTCTCTGTGCCGTTTGAGCCTGTAGTGGGGGAAATCCTGGAGAAGGTGGAAGACTCCCACATGGGGGTGATCTTGAAGCGGATGATGATGCGCGCCGCCTCGACGGTGGCCGCCGACCTGGGCATCGAGGCCCTGGTCACCGGTGAGAGCGTGGGCCAGGTCTCCTCCCAGACCCTGACCAACCTCAGCGTCATCGACAGCGTCACCGAGACCCTGATACTGCGGCCGCTCATCGTCTCCGACAAGCAGGACATCATCGACACCGCCCGCCGGATCGGTACCCTGGAGTTTGCCGAGACCATGCCGGAATACTGCGGTGTCATCTCCAAGAAGCCCACCGTCAAGGCGCGGATGGAGCGGGTGCTGGAAGAGGAGGCCAAGTTCGACTTCGGCGTGCTGGAGCAGGTGGTGAAGGACGCCGTCTACCTGGATATCCGCCAGATCGGCGAGGAGACCCAGGCCGAGGTGCAGGAGGTGGAGACGGTGCAGGCGCTGTCCGTGGCCGATGTGATCCTGGATATCCGCTCGCCGGACGAGCAGGAGGAGCGGCCTTTCGCCGTGGACGGTCATGAGGTGTTGCACCTGCCCTTCTACAAGCTGGCCACCCAGTTCGGCGATCTGGATCAGAGCCGCACCTATCTGCTCTATTGCCAGAAGGGGGTCATGAGCAAGTTGCAGGCCCTCTACCTGAAGGAGCAGGGCTTCCAGAACGTCAAGGTCTACCGTCAGGATGCATGACCTGAGAGCCAGGTTGCAAAGGGGCGCGCTGCGCCCCTTTTTTATGGCTTCGACCTCTTGGCCTGGGCGCATACCACAGGGAGTTTTACCGGTATGAAAGCCGAGGATTTCATTTGCCTAGGTGCGGCTTCATCCCTATTCAGCCTCAAAAGAGTACATTTATCGTAACCGTGACCCAGATCACGCATCCCAGGCGGGGTGATGCCGAGTGCCTGCGTGACGGCTGTCACAAAAAGATGCCATTTAAGCCGTTTGATAACGGAATCTTCACAGCAAAGCGTGACGGGTGTCACTCTCGGCGGCGAGGCAAGGCGGGGGAAAGGTGATGGAAATCCCAAAAAAAAACCGTTTTCAGCAGCGTTTCAGGGAGAGTGGTAGATTGACTGTGCAGCAACCAACGAGGTGACCGGTTCGGCAAAACCAGGTCCTCGCCACTCAACCATTCAACTGATGCGTCAAACGGGGTGTCGATATGCTATCACCTGATACCAAGGTCAAGATACAGAATTTTGGCCGCTTCCTGTCCAACATGGTCATGCCAAATATAGGGGCCTTTATCGCCTGGGGCTTCCTGACCGCACTGTTTATTCCCACCGGCTGGCTGCCCAACGAGACGCTGGCCAAGATGGTGGGGCCCATGATTACCTATCTGTTGCCCCTGCTGATCGGTTTCACTGGCGGTAAGCTGGTGGGTGGTGAGCGCGGCGGCATCGTCGGGGCTGTCACCACCATGGGGGTGATCGTCGGCACCGACATCCCCATGTTCATGGGGGCCATGATTGCAGGTCCGCTGGGTGGTTTGGCTATCAAGCGCTTTGACCGTGCCATCGACGGCAAGGTGAAATCCGGTTTCGAGATGCTGGTGAACAACTTCTCCGCCGGTATTTTGGGCATGTTGCTGGCCATAGTGGCCTTCTACCTTATCGGCCCCTTCGTCAAGGTCCTGTCTACTCTGTTGGCCGGCGGTGTTGGCATCCTGGTGGACAATCACCTGCTGCCGCTGACCTCCATCTTCGTCGAACCGGCCAAGATCCTGTTCCTCAACAACGCCATCAACCACGGCATCTTCTCACCCCTGGGTATTCAGCAGGCCACCGATCATGGCAAGTCTCTGTTCTTCCTGATTGAAGCCAACCCGGGCCCGGGCCTCGGCGTGTTGCTGGCTTACATGATGTTCGGTCGTGGCAATGCCAAGCAGTCCGCCGCCGGTGCCTCCATCATCCACTTCCTGGGGGGGATCCATGAAATTTACTTCCCCTACGTGCTGATGAACCCGCGCCTGATCCTGGCGGTGATCGCCGGGGGCATGACGGGTGTGTTCACGCTGACGGTGTTCGATGCCGGCCTCGTTTCTCCTGCATCACCCGGCTCCATCTTCGCCGTGCTGCTGATGACGCCCAAGTCTTCCCTGATGGGGGTGCTGGCTTCCATCTTCGCGGCAACCTGTGTTTCCTTCGTCGTAGCGTCCATCTTTGTCCGCGCTCATAAGCCGGCGGAGCACCATAGCGACGATCTGGATGATGCCACGCGCAAGATGAAGGAGATGAAAGCCAGCTCCAAGGGGCAAGGTGGTGCAGTTCCTGCTGACATGAGCGCCATCAAGCGCATCATTGTAGCTTGTGACGCCGGCATGGGCTCCAGTGCCATGGGTGCCAGCATGTTGCGTAAGAAAGTGCAGGATGCCGGTCTGCCTATCGAGGTGACGAACCTGGCTATCAACAACCTGGACGAGTCGGCCGATCTGGTGATTACTCACCGGGATCTGACGGACCGTGCACGTCGCCACGCGCCTCATGCCCGCCATATTTCCCTGAGCAACTTCCTGGATAATGCCTTGTATCAGAATCTGGTCCAGGAGTTGGCAGCTGCCAATGACAGCCAGGCCTCAGCTCCGGCACCACAGGCCGTCTCTGCTGTGCCTGATACCCACCTGTTTCAGCTGGAGCCAAGTAATATTCGTCTCGGTCTCAAGGCGGATGACAAGGAGACAGCCATTCGTTTGGCCGGACAGATGCTGGTAGACGGCGGGTTTGTTGAGCCGGGTTATGTCGATGCCATGCTGGCGCGGGAACAACTGGTGTCCACCTATTTGGGTGAGTCCATCGCCGTGCCCCACGGCACCATCGATGCCAAGGACAAGGTGAAGCGGACGGGTATCGTCGTTTGCCAATACCCGGAAGGGGTTCGTTTTGGTGAAGAGGAAGACATGGTCGCCCGCTTGGTCATCGGCATCGCTGCCCGCAATGATGAGCATATCCATGTGATCAGCAATCTCACCAATGCGCTTGATGATCCTCAGATCATTGAGCAGTTGGCCACCACCCAGGATCTGCACTTCGTCCTTGATCTTCTCAGCGGCAAGCGTGCCGCGTGATCCTCAGGCCTGGTGCTTTGCACCAGGCCCTCTTCTTTTTTTATGGAGTCATATATGAGAGCCTTACATTTTGGTGCCGGCAATATTGGTCGTGGATTCATCGGAAAGCTGCTGGCCGAGTCAGGCGCTGAATTGGTATTTGCCGATGCAAACAAGTCCTTGGTCGATATGCTGAACCAGGCCAAGGAGTATCGGGTCAATGTGGTAGGTGAGGAGCACCAGGTGGATGTGATCGCCGGGATCCGTGCCGTTGATGCCACCAGCCCGGCTGTTGTTGATGAAATCCGTCAAGCCGATCTCATTACCACAGCCGTAGGTCCCCAGGTGCTGGAAAAGATTGCCGGAACCCTGGCCAAGGGTCTGCAACTGCGTTTTGAGCAAGGGGATGAACGCCCGATGAATATCATTGCCTGCGAGAACATGGTGCGAGGGACTTCTCAGCTGAAGGGGTTTGTCCTGCAACATCTGCCGGACAGTTATCATGCCAAGCTTGAGCAGTGCGTCGGCTTTGTTGATTCAGCTGTGGATCGCATCGTACCTCCTGCGGCAACAAAAGATGATCCTTTGGAAGTGACGGTAGAAAGCTTTAGCGAATGGATTGTGGATCAAACCCAGTTTAAAGGGGATATCCCCAAGATGGCTGGCATGGAATTGACCGATAACCTGATTGCCTTTGTGGAGCGCAAGCTGTTCACCCTCAACACAGGGCATATCGTCACCGCCTACCTGGGCAACCTGGCGGGTTACCAGACCATACGTGAGGCCATCGGCGATCTCCAGATCCGTCAGACTGTGAAGCGGGCCATGGAGCAAAGCGGCGAGGTGCTGGTGCGGCGCTATGGCTTCGATCGTCAGCTGCACGGCGCCTACATCGAGAAGATCCTGGGGCGCTTCGCCAACCCCTACCTGGTGGATGAGATCGAACGGGTTGGTCGCCAGCCGTTGCGTAAACTCGGGCCGCAGGATCGTCTGACCAAACCGTTGCTAGGCACCCTTGAGTACAATCTTCCGAATGATGCCCTGCTGGAGGGGATGGCTGCCGCGCTTTGCTATCGTAATGCTGCGGATCCCCAGGCGGTGGAGCTGCAGGGCTGGATTGCCGAGTTCGGCGTGCTGGAGGCCTTGTGCCGGGCCACTGGCCTGGCGGCCGACAGCGCCGAAGCAGCCAAGATAGTGCAGCGCTATCAGGCCCTAAGCGGTCAGGTTCCGGCCTAAAGTCCCGGGCTAGGCATTGCCGCAGCGTAGCCCATCAACCACGTAATCTATCGATGACTGACGTAACGAAAGAAGACGAAGTTCTGGAGCGATTGGCGGCGCTAACGCATCCCAGAGGCTTCTTTATGGAAACGGTGGCTGTCATCACCGATGGGGTGGAGCACCTGATCCGGTCCGCCTTCCGCCAGGATGACTATGCGGTGAAGTATGCCATCGAGCCGCTGCTCAACCGTCAGGGACCCTTGTCCGAGTTACCGGTACGGCTCAAGTTGTTGCTGGGGCTGGGGATGATCTCCCTCAGCACCTATCAGGATCTGGAGCTGTTTATCCGGCTGCAGGACTGGCTGTGCGAGAGTCGTCAGGATTATCGGTTTGCCGATCCGGCGCTGCTGGCGCGCCTGCAGGAGCTACATGGCCTGCCGCCGTTGGGCCTGCCCGAGCTGCCAGGCTCGACCGCCGCCGATCCCCTGCTGCTGGCCATGCAGCAGGAGCGTCAGGATCAGATGGTGCGCTCCAGCCTGTTGTTGTGTGTATCCGCTTTGGTATTGGAGTTGGCCAAGGAGAGTCCCATCTAGCCATTGGCCCGCTAAAAGACCAGGAGCCGCCATCCGAGGATGTCGGCTCCTTTTTTTATCGGGCTGTGTTGCGGTGGAGCCGGTCAGTGACGACTCACCAGCAGGCCGGCGGCCACCTGATCCGCCACGGCATCACCCTGCAAGGCGGCTACGGCAGCCAGGCCAAACTGCATGGCGGTACCGGGCCCTTTGCTGGTGATGAGCTTGTTGGCTTCATCCACCACCACGGCCTGATCCCGATAGGCAGCGCCCAGTGCGCCTTCGGTACCCGGATAGCCGGTGACCTGGGCGCTGCCGATGAGGTCGTGATGAGCCAGCACCAGGGCGGGGGCGGCACAGATGGCGGCCCGCCAGGCCCTGCGCTGGGCCTGGGCCTTGAGCAGATCGATGAGCAAGGGAGTATCTCGGAGGTGTTCGGCGCCGGGCAGGCCGCCGGGCAGCAGGATGAGATCGAAAGGCTGATCCGCCACATCCCTCAGCGGGCAGTCGGCCACCAGCTGCACGCCGCGAGAGGCGCGGATCTGCAGCTGGCCATCCGGGCAGACCGAGGCCACCGTCACCTTGACGCCGCCCCGCACCAGTACGTCTATGCTGGTGACCGCTTCGAGTTCTTCACATCCGGGGGCGAGGACCACCAGGGCCTGTTTACTCATGGCTGTTCTCCTTGGCTTTGATCTTGTCGTAGAGGGCTTGGTGGGTGGGCAGGCTCAGATCCAGGCGTCGGGCCTCCGCCAGCAGGAAACCTGTCATGGCGTCGATCTCGCTGGGGCGGCCCCGGGCCAGATCCTGGTGCATGGAGGAGTAATTGCTGGCGGTGAGGCTGGCCACCTGCAGCACCTTGTCCACCCAGTATTTTTCCGGCGCGCTGAAGCCCAGCTGGGCCAGCAGGGGCAGCAGTTCCCGGCACAGGGCCTGGATGTCGGCCTGGAAGGCAATCAGCTCGCCGTTAGGAATGTTATGGAGGGCGGTGAGGGGGTTGATCACCGCATTGATCACCAGCTTGGTCCACTGCTGGCGATGGATCTGCTCGCTCCAGGCAGCATGGGGCAGGGCCTGGGCCAGCAGATCCACCAGCCCACGGCACCGCTCTGCCGCCGGGTTGGCAGCGCCGATCCAGGTCTCGCCTGGGCCGGTATGGCGGATATGCTCCGGCGCCACCAGCAGGGCGCCATTGCTGGTGATGCCGATGAGCAGCGGGTTGTCGGGGAAGTGTGCCTTCACCCAGGCCTCGGTACCCATGCCGTTATGCAGCAACAGTATGGGGGTATGGGTGGGCAGCCGGTTGATCAGGGGCGTCAGGGCCGGGGCCACCTGATAGGCCTTGGTGGTGACCAGCAGCAGGCTGATGTTGTCGGCATCCTTGGGCAGCAGGAAGTCGGGCTCCACCTGGTGGATCTGACCGTCCAGATCCTCGAAGCGCAGTATGATGGGCAGGGTCACCTGCTCCTGGTCGGTACGCAGCAGGCTGACCTGGTGACCGGCGCGGGACAGCAGCCCGGCCATCATGCCGCCGATGGCGCCACACCCCAAAATGGTCCAATTGCGTAAGCTTTCCATGGTGACCTCGTTTCTCCCCTGGCGCTCGGCGCGGCGCCCTGTCTGTCCCCCAGACCATAATGGATCTGCTGCCGGGATGCCATGGCGGACGCTGCGCCAGACTTCGGACTGTGACCGCTTTATGCTAGATTAGCCGCCAACCTATAAAACCGACAGGATAAGGAAAATGCCCTCTTTCGATATCGTTTCCGAAGTTGCCATGAACGAAGTGCAGAACGCGGTGGACAATGCCAATCGCGAGCTGCAGACCCGCTTCGACTTCCGCGGCGTGGAGGCCTCCTTCGAGTTGACCAAGGAGGAGATCAAGCTGGCGGCCGATGCGGATTTTCAGCTCAAGCAGATGCTGGACATACTGCGGGACAAGCTGATCAAGCGCAATCTAGAGGCGTCCTGCCTGGAGGCCGGCGAGCCGGAGCATTCCGGTCGTCGTTACTTCCAGACGCTGTCCATCCGGCAGGGCATCGACAAGGAGATGGCCAAGAAGCTGGTGAAGCTGATCAAGGACTCCAAGGCCAAGGTGCAGGCCGCCATCCAGGGGGATGAGGTGCGGGTCACCGGCAAGAAGCGCGACGATCTGCAGGAGGTCATCGCCCTGATCCGCGGTGCCGAGCTGGGGCAGCCGTTTCAGTTCACCAACTTCCGCGACTAAGCCTGTCGTCAAAAAAAAACCGGAGCCAGGGCTCTAATGCCGATCAGTTAAGGATCCATTGACCGATCCTCAGGCTGTGTAAAAATCCGAAACTCCTTGTTGGGTTTCGGATTTTTTATGCGCATCGACCAAGCTCTCGACTTCATTCACGCCTGTCCTCCCGGAAAATTTGAGTCCCTGTCTGACCTGCTGTCACCTGAACTGGTGCAGGCCTGCCTGGCCAAGACAGGCTCGGTCTCCCTGCGTCGACGGCGCATGCCCATGGAGCGGGTGCTGTGGGCCATTATCGGTATGTCCTTGTTTCGTCACGTCCCCATGACCCAATTGGCCAACCAGCTCGATATCCTGTTACCCGGCGACCGGCCATTCGTCGTTCCCAGTGCCTTCATCCAGGCGCGCCAAAAACTGGCTGACCGAGCCGTTCAACAGGTGTTCCAGCAGACCGCTACGCTCTGGCATCAGCAGTGTCAGCACCCAACCTGGGCCGGCTTGCAGCTGCTGGCCGTCGATGGGGTGGTCTGGCGCACCCCCGATACCCAGGACAATGCCGGTGCCTTTGCCAAGTCGAAAACCGGCCAGGGCGAGACGCAGTATCCCCAGGTACGCATGCTGTGTCAGATGGAGCTGACCAGTCACCTGCTGACTCAGACCGTGATGGACTCCTGTGCGGTGAACGAGATGGTGCTGGCAGAGCAACTCATTGAAAAAACACCCGATAACAGCCTGACCCTGTTCGATAAGGGCTTCTACTCACTGGGATTGCTACACGCCTGGCAATGCCAGGGCGTGGCGCGTCACTGGCTTATTCCGCTGAAAAAGGGCACGCAATACGAGGTCATCCGCAAGCTGGGGCGGCAGGATGCGCTGGTACGGCTCACCGCCAGTCCGCAGGCTAAGAAGAAGTGGAGCGAGTTACCGGAGCAGCTCGAAGCCCGGCTGCTGACCCGGACGGTGAATGGCAAGGAGCGCCAGGTGCTGACGTCGCTAACCGACCCGATGCGCTTCCCGGCCAGCGAGTTGATGGAGCTATACCAGAATCGCTGGGAAATCGAGCTGGGCTATCGGGAGATGAAACAGAGCCTGCAACAGCACAGGCTGACGCTGCGCAGCAAGAAACCCGATGGAGTAAGGCAGGAGCTATGGGGCTTGGTATTGGCCTATAACCTGCTGAGATATCAGATGGTTAGAATGGCGGCGAGCTTAAAAGGCTATACGGCCAGCCAGCTGAGCTTTCACATGGCATCGGTGTATCTGCTGCATGAGCTCAGTTGCCTGCCGTTCGTATCACCGGGGAATATTCCAGCCCGCGTCGCCGACATGGACAAACAGGCGGAGCAGTTCAAGTTACCTGCCCGCCGAGAACGAAGTTATCCCAGGTGTGTCAAAGCCAAACCACAGAAGTATGCGACGAGAAAACCTAGTAAAAACAATGCCAGTCAGGCTTAACTGACTGGCATTAGAGCCAGGGCTCCGGTTTTTCGTTGCGCGATAAGCGCTTAGAACTTGTAGGTCACGTCGAAGTAGTGACCGAAACCCGTGGTCTTCAGGCCGTAGATGCCGTTTTGCAGACCATAGATGTCGTTGAAGTACTTCAGACCGTAGCCCACCGCGAAGCGGTCGGAGTGCCAGTAGATACCGTTGAACATGTCGCTGCCGTCGGTGGAGCTGTCCTTGGCGTCGAACATGTAGTCCAGGTAACCCTGGTAGGCCACGAAGGTGCCGTTTGAGAAGGTATAGAAGGGCTTGAACCAGTTCATGGAGATCTGATAGCCGTTCCAGCCGGTGGTGTTGCCGCCACCGCCTTCGTTCACGTGACGGGCGTACAGGTTGGCGCCGACTGTGCCCAGCCAGGGCACATCCACGTCGGAGCCCAGACCGATGAAGGTCTCGAACAGGCCGTCCGGACCACCGATGCTGTTCAGGTTGGCGATGTACACTTCCTGCACCGGACCGAAGGAGAGATCCTTGCCGGTCAGGGCGTCCAGGGACAGACGGGGGGCGAACTTCATGTACAGGTTGTCGCCGTGATGCTTGTCGTCGTGACGATCGTTCAGCACGTCGAACACGTCAACGTAGCCGTACAGTTGCCACATGCCGGAGCGGCCACCGAATTCCATTTCGAAATAGGTGTCGTTGTAACCACCTTCGGAACGGGTGTAGGGCAGCTGATCGATGGTATGCATCAGGTTGAACTGCATCCACTTGTAGTCATTCTTGTGCAGATCGTCGCTGTAGTCGGCGGCATAGCTGGTGGTGGAGCAGGCAGCAGTCAAGACTGCAGCAGCCCACGCAGATTTGATGAAATTGGCCATGATGTCTCTCTTTTATTCGTTTTGTTGGATTCCGTAGCACCCTGTTCAGGAGCTGTTCAGGGCGAGGGAATTTTATGCGTGATCCGGGTCTCAGAGAAGCAAAAATGTGACAGAAATTCGTTTGCGTGCTGCTTTTTTCAACATCCGGAACGAAGCTGGGATTCATTGGGCGACTTTTTGCTCAAACGATTTCCGCGCCGGCCCGGGGCGGGTCATGGTGCCCCCGGCGGCTTTGGGATAAGGTAGCGGCTTTTGGCCCTCTAGAGCCCGATCCTATGCCGACCTCTTCTTCTGCGTGCTCCCGCTGGCTGGGCCCGCTGCAGCCCCTGTGCAATCGGCGCATGCTGATCTGTGTGTTTACCGGCTTTAGCTCCGGCCTGCCCCTCTACCTGCTCATCAACCTGGTGCCGGCCTGGTTGAAGAGTGAGGGGGTGGATCTGGCGCTCATCGGCCTCTTCTCCATCATCCAGTTCCCCTACACCTGGAAGTTCCTCTGGTCCCCCTTGATGGATCGCTGGTCCGTGCTGGGCATGGGACGGCGCCGGGGTTGGATGCTGCTGAGCCAGCTGTTGCTCATGGGGGGGATCGCCCTGCTGGGGCTGATAGTGCCCGACGAGGGGCCCTCCCTGCGGCTCATCGCCCTGCTGGCCGGGGCCGTGGCCCTGTTCAGCGCCAGTCAGGACATAGTGCTGGATGCCTATCGGCGGGAGATCCTCACCGATGAGGAGCTGGGCCTGGGCACGGCGGTGCACGTCAACGCCTACCGCATCGCCGGCCTGGTGCCGGGGGCCGTCTCCCTGATCCTGGCGGATCACCTGCCCTGGGCGCTGGTCTTCGCCCTGACCGCCCTGTTTATGCTGCCGGGCATCGCCCTGACGTTGCTGGTGAAGGAGCCGCAGCTGGCCCGGGTGCCCCAGACGCTGCGCCAGGCGGTGGTGGAGCCGTTTCACGAATTCATCAGCCGGCAGGGCTGGAGCAATGCCTTGTATATCCTTGGGTTTATCTTTCTGTACAAGCTGGGGGACAGCATGGCCACCGCCCTGGCGACCCCCTTCTACCTCGATCTGGGCTACAGCAAGACCATGATCGGCCTGGTGGCCAAGAACGCCGGCCTCTGGCCTTGCGTCATCGGCGCCATGCTGGGGGGGCTGTGGATGGTGAAGCTGGGCATCAACCGGGCCTTGTGGCTGTTTGGCCTGGTGCAGCTGCTGACCATACTGGGCTTCGCCTGGCTGGCGAGCGAGCCGCCCAGCGCCTATGCCCTGGGACTGGTGATCGGCGCCGAGGCCCTGGGGGTGGGCCTGGGCACGGCGGCCTTCACCGCCTTCATCGCCCGCACCACGGATCCGCGCTACACCGCCACCCAGTTTGCCCTGTTCACCAGCCTGGCGGCGGTGCCCCGCACCTTCTTCAACGCCAGCACCGGCTACCTGGCCGAATCCCTGGGCTGGCAACCCTTCTTCTTGCTCTGCACCCTGTTGGCGGTGCCGGGCATGCTGCTGTTGTTCAAGGTGGCCCCCTGGCAGGGGGCGTCGCCTGAGCGTCCTGCGCCATAAATGACACAGGCGCCCGGGGGCGCCTGTATCTGATCTGCTGCAGGGTGGCGGGCCGCCTTAGGGCACGACGGTCACCGACTTGAGTACCACGGGATCCTGCGGCACATCGTTGGCCCCCAGCTTGGCGTTGTAGCCTGTGGGGTGGGCGGCGATGGCATCCAGCACCGGCAGCCCTTCTATCACCTTGCCAAATACCGCGTAGCCCCATTGGCTACCGCCATCCAGCCGGGTGTTATCCACCAGGTTGAAGAAGAATTGGCGGGTGGCGCTGTGGGGCGCCGCGGTGCGGGCCATGGCCAGGGTGCCCCTGAGGTTGGACAGGCCATTCTTCGATTCGTTACTGATGGGGGCCAGGTTGGGCAGGGGGCTGCCATCTTCCCGATAGCCGCCGCCTTGCACCACGAAGCCCTTGATCACCCGGTGGAACAGGCTGTCGTTGTAGCTGCCGTCCTGCACATAGTGCAGGAAATTGCCGACGGTCACGGGGGCCAGTTCGTCTTCCAGTTCCACCAGGATGCGGCCCTCGCTGGTGTCAAAGGCCACCTTGGTGCCGGCCCAGGTCAGGGAGGGCAGGCACAAGAGCAAGGCGAGTATTAGGCTGTTTTTCATGATTACCCCTTGATGAAGCTACGGATTTCCTGGTCGGTCAGCACCTGATCAAGCAGGGCAGCCAGCTGTTGGTTGAGGGTCTTCTCCAGGCCGGGTACGTCCGGGCGGGTGGCGCTATCCTCCGAACTGTTCTTGCCGAAGGACTTGCCCAGATAGAGGCCATTATGCCGCAGTTCCAGCTTGATCTGCAGCTGGGTCCGGGTCTTGTACAGCAGACCAGGTTTGGTGACCTGGGCCTCCAGGGCGTTGATGATGAGGGTCATCTCCGGGCTGTCCATGCCCCCCTGACTCAGGCCCTGCTTGGCAAAACCCTGCTCCAGCTTCTGGCGCAGCAGCTCGGCCGGCGCCACCTGATTGGGGACCCGGACTTCCGGTTCGCCGTCTAACTTGATGGTGATCACCTGGCTGGCCAGCCGCTTGTCCTGGGCTTGCAGACTCAGGCTCTGGCCCTGATAGAGGCCGGCCGCTTGTTGGGCCACCTGGGGGTTGAGGCTTGCCTGCTCCGGCCAACTGGCGGCACAGCCACCCAACAGCAGGGACAGCACCAATAATGCAGATGCACGCATAACGACTCCTTTAAGGTTTGATGGCACGTAACAGAACAAATTTGGGTTGGCTGGCCACGGTCTCGACCTGGCCAAATTGCCGCTTCAGCCTGTGGTGATACCCCAGGTGGCGGTTGCCGATCAACCACAACTCGCCGCCTTTGGCTAGGCTGCGGTGGGCGTCCCGGATCATCTGCTCGGCGATGTGATCCGTGATGGCCTGTTGCTGGTGGAACGGCGGGTTGCACAGCACTGTGGCCAGGCTGCCAGGGGCGACGCCCGCCAGACAGTTGCCCAGTCGGAACTGGCAGCGTGCCAGATCCTGGGGGCGATTGGCCGTGACGTTTTCCCGGGCCGACGCCAGGGCCATGTGGGACTCATCGACGAACAACAGCTCGGCCTCGGGGTTGCGGGCCAGGGCCATGAGCCCCAAGACGCCGTTGCCACAGCCCAGATCGGCGATGGTGCCCAGGCGGTTGCCCGGCAGATGGGCCAGGAAGAAGCGCGCGCCGATATCCAGACTGCCGCGGGAGAAGACGTTGGCATGGTTGAGGATGCGGTAATCCGTCTCCTCCAGCGGCCAGACGGTGGGGTAGGGGGCGGCCTGGGGGGCCAGGGCCGGATCCAACTCACAATGGATGAGGCGGGCCTTCTTCCAGGCCAGGCTGGTGTGGGTGGGGCCCAGATAGCGCTCGAACAGCGCCAGGGTAGAACTATGGATATCCCGTGCCTTGGCGGCGGCCAGGATCCGGGTTTGGGGGGTGACCACGGTGCGCAGGGCGGCCAACTGGTGCTCCAGCAGGGCCAGGGTCTTGGGGATCTTGATCAGCACACAGGCCGGTGCGGCCGGCAGCGGCGCCAGGCTGTCCTGCTGCTGCAGCTGCTCGGGCGCCAGCCCGTTGGCCTGCCAGTTGCGGCGCGCCGCCTCCTGGGCCAGGAAGGAGTCACTGATGCTCAAGGGGGCCCGTGCGTGCAACCAGCAGCCCAGGGCGCCAAAGCCATCGTTGAAGATCAACAGGGGGCCGGGGGGCGGCGGTGTCTGCGCCAGCACCTGCATCAGGTATTCGTCCGCCGCCTCCCAGGCCTGCAGGCTGGGGTCGCCACCGGGTGGATAACGCTCCAGCCGCCAAGGTTGGCCGGCCAGCTCCATCAGGCTCATATCACTTCCAATCGCTTAAAATAGCGCTATTCTACCCGTCATCCCGGAATACACCAGTGGGAGCCGCATGCTGGCAAACGGGGCAAATACCCTGCGGGACGGCCGCTTATATTGGTATCCCGATTTTCTTGCGCCGGCGGAGGCCGAGACTTGGCAGCAACGGCTGACCGAGCAGATCCCCTGGCGACAGCAGGCCATACGGCTGTTTGGCCGCTGGGTCGACCAGCCCCGCCTGGTGGCCTGGTTTGGCACCCTGGACTATCGTTATTCCGGATTGACCCTGTCGGCCTGTCCGCCGCCGGACTGGCTCAAGCCGCTTTGGCAGGCCTGTGAGCAGCAGGCAGGTCGGCGTTTTAACGGCCTCCTGCTGAACCGCTACCGCGATGGTCAGGATGGCATGGGCTGGCACGCCGATGACGAACCCGAGCTGGGGCGCGATCCTGTGATCGCCTCCTTGAGTCTGGGGCAGACGCGGCGGTTTTTGCTCAAGCATAAGGATGGCGGTGAGCGACTGGCGCTGGCACTGCCGGCCGGCAGTTTGCTGGTGATGGCGGGCGCCTTGCAGCACCATTGGCTGCATGCCCTCCCCAAGACCCGTCGCCCCTGTGCCGAGCGGATCAACCTGACATTCCGTTACCTCTATTCTTCCCCTGCCTAGGAGTGCCTTCATGACAGTGCAGAGTCTCATTCAGCAACGCATACAAACCGAGCTGGCCCCCCAGCACCTGTCGGTGGAAAACGAGAGCCATATGCACAGGAGCGAACCGGGCGCCGAGAGTCATTTCAAGCTGGTGGTGGTGAGCAGTCAGTTCACCGGTCTGCGGCTGCTGGCCCGGCATCAGAAGATCAACGCCTTGCTGGCGGATCTGCTGGCGGGGCCCGTGCATGCCCTGGCGCTGCACACCTATACCCCGGAGGAGTGGCTGGCACGACAGGGGGCGCCCAAGACGCCGTCTTGTGTCAGCAAGGTTGGTATTCGGTAAAAATATTTATCGAATTGTTACCGAGATGACTGACTGATTGTCATGACGACGAGTATTAACTCTTTGATTAACATGGATTCATTATGGTGGATTTGCGCTGTTTGCTTTCTTGTTGATTAGATTAACTAATGTCTGGCTCTGTTGCCATCGCTAGCCCATGCCTGAAATGTGGGCGTAATACAGGGTTTTTTGACTGGGTGAACGTTTTCATCTGATTGAAATAGGCTTAGTTTTTTTGTGATGGCCAGGGCAAAACCTGGTTCCTGACTTGGGAGGGCTCCGCGGAATGATGGTAGGATGGAGCCATGCGTGTTTTGCGGCATGTCGATGATTTGCGGTGTTTTTTTAGCCTAACAGCCGGCGAGTTGTCCGAGATGTCATAGAGGTGCCCCTGGGGGCACCGCGTCTGATCACCTTAACTATTAGTGCTGATGACTATGATTACGATAAAGAAAGGACTCGATCTCCCCATCACGGGAGTTCCTGAGCAAGTAATCTACGATGGCCCGGCCGTTTCCGAGGTGGCGCTTCTGGGGGAAGAGTACCTGGGAATGCGACCCACCATGGCGGTGCAGGTCGGTGATGTGGTCAACAAGGGCCAATTGCTGTTTGAAGACAAGAAAAACCCCGGGGTGCGCTTCACCGCGCCGGCCTCTGGCGTCGTCTCTGCCATCAACCGCGGTGAGCGCCGCGTGTTGCGTTCCCTGGTGATCAAGGTCGATGAGTCCGTGCCGGCCTTGACCTTCCCGCGTCATGCTAGCGACAGCCTGGCGCGTCTTGACGCTGAGGTGGTGCGTGAGCAGTTGCAGGTCTCCGGTCTGTGGACTGCCCTGCGCACCCGCCCGTTTAGCAAGATCCCCGGGGTGAAGGCCGAGCCGACCGCCATCTTCGTCACCGCCATCGATACCCAGCCGCTTTGTGCCGACCCCGCCATTATCATCAATCAGCAGCCGGCGGCATTTCTGGACGGTCTGGCGGTGCTCAGTCGTTTGACCACCGGCAAGGTGTATATCTGTAAGGGCGAGGGCAGTCTACCCCATACCAAGCTGGAGCGGGTGGAGGAGGCGGTGTTTGTCGGGCCGCACCCGGCCGGTCTGGCGGGGACCCATATCCACTTCCTGGAGCCGGTGGGGGCCCACAAGAGTGTCTGGACCGTCAACTACCAGGATGTCATCGCCATCGGTCACCTGTTCGTCAAGGGCGAACTGTATGCCGAACGGGTGGTGGCGCTGGGCGGTCCCAATGTGCTGAAGCCGCGGCTGCTCCGGACCAACCTGGGGGCCAGGGTCAGCGAGGTGCTGGACGGCCAGCTGCGGGCCGATGAGCATCGTGTGCTGTCGGGCTCCGTGCTGACCGGTACCCCTTGCGTGGGGGATCTGGATTTTCTGGGGCGTTACCACCTGCAGATTTCCGTGCTGGGAGAGGGCCGTGACAAAGCGTTGTTGGGCTGGGCCATGCCGGGGGGCGACACCTTTTCCATCACCCGTGCCTTTCTGGGCCACCTGTTCAAGGGCAAGCGCTTCGCCTTCAACACCAGCAGCAATGGCAGCGACCGGGCCATGGTCCCCATCGGCAACTACGAGAAGGTGATGCCCCTGGACATACTGCCGACCCTGCTGTTGCGGGATCTGGTGGTGGGGGACACCGACAGTGCCCAGCAGCTGGGCTGTCTGGAGCTGGATGAAGAAGATCTGGCTCTCTGTTCGTTTGTCTGTCCGGGCAAGACCGAATATGGTCCCTTGTTGCGCCGCTGTCTGACCAAGATTGAACAGGAAGGGTAAGGATGAGCCTCAAACACTGGTTAGAAAAAATCGAGCCGAACTTCACCTCGGGCGGCAAACTTGCCAAGTGGTTCCCGTTGTACGAAGCCTTCGCCACCTTGATGTATACCCCGGGCACCGTGACCCGGACCAGTCCCCATGTGCGGGATGGCGTGGATCTCAAACGCATCATGATCATGGTGTGGCTGTCGGTCTTCCCGGCGCTGTTCTGGGGCCTGTTCAACGCGGGCAACCAGGCCATGATGGCCTTGGCCCACCAGTACGATGCCCAGCAGCTGGTCGCCGTCATCGAGGGTAACTGGCGCTATGCCCTGACCCAGGCGCTGGGGGGTGGCTTCGGTGCCGAGGCGGGGGTCTACAGCAAGATGTTGCTGGGGGCCATGTACTTCCTGCCCATCTATATCACCGTCTTTGCGGTGGGCGGTTTCTGGGAGGTGCTGTTCTGCATCGTGCGCAAGCACGAGGTGAACGAGGGCTTCTTCGTCACCTCCATCCTGTTTGCAATGATAGTCCCGCCGACCCTGCCCCTGTGGCAGGCCGCCATGGGCATCACCTTCGGTGTGGTGGTGGCCAAGGAGGTGTTTGGCGGCACCGGCAAGAACTTCATGAACCCGGCCCTGGCCGGCCGGGCCTTCCTGTTCTTCGCCTATCCGGCTCAGCTGTCCGGGGATGCGGTATGGACGGCGGTGGATGGCTTCTCCGGTGCCACGGCCCTGAGCCAGTGGGCGGCGGGTGGTCAGCATGCCCTGATCAACAGCGCCAGCGGCCAGGCCATCAGCTGGATGGATGCCTTCCTGGGTAATCTGCCGGGGTCCATCGGCGAAGGCTCGACCCTGATGATACTGCTGGGCATGGCCCTGATCGTCTACATGGGCATCGCCTCCTGGCGCATCATCGCCGGCGTCATGCTGGGGATGGTGGTGATGTCCACCCTGTTCAACCTGATCGGCTCCGAAACCAACGCCATGTTTGCCATGCCCTGGTACTGGCACCTGGTGCTGGGGGGCTTTGCCTTCGGCATGGCCTTCATGGCCACGGATCCTGTGTCGGCCTCCTTTACCAATGCCGGGCGTTGGTGGTACGGGGCTCTGATCGGCGTCATGGTGGTGCTGATCCGGGTGGTAAACCCCGCCTTCCCCGAGGGGATGATGTTGGCCATCTTGTTCGCCAACCTGTTCGCTCCCCTGTTCGATTACTTCGTGGCCCAGGCCAACATCAAGCGGAGGATTGCCCGTGGCGCAAAATAACGACTCAATCGGCAAGACCTTCACCGTCATCGGCGGCCTGTGTCTGGTCTGTTCCATCCTGGTCTCCGGCGCGGCCGTGGGCTTGCGTCCCTTGCAGGATGCCGCCAAGGCGCGGGATCGCCAGGTGAACATACTGACGGTGGCCGGTCTGCCCACCGACAGCATTGCCAAGACCTATCAGCAGCGCATCGAGGCGCGCCTGGTGGACCTGGACAGCGGTCGCTTCGTCGAGGTCAAGGAGGCGGACAGTTACGATCTGCGCCGCGCCGCCAAGGATCCCGCCACCAGTGTCGCCCTCACTCCCGAGGAGGATGTGGCCGGCATTCGTCGCCGGGCCAAGCTGGCGCCCGTGTATCTGTCCCGGGATGAGCAGGGCCAGGTGCAGAGCGTGATCCTGCCCATCTACGGTCAGGGCCTCTGGTCCACCATGTATGCCTTCATCGCCATCGCTACCGATGGCAACACAGTCCAGGGCATCACCTATTACGACCATGGTGAGACCCCGGGCCTGGGTGGCGAGGTGGAGAACCCGCGCTGGCAGGCCTTGTGGAAGGGCAAGGAGCTGTATGACGAGGATGGCCAGATGGCGTTGACCATCATCAAGGGGCATGCCGAGGCGAGCGATCACTTCAAGGTGGATGGTCTCTCCGGCGCCACCCTCACCAGCAAGGGGGTGCAACACACCATCTCCTTCTGGATGGGTCCCAAGGGCTATGGCCCCTTCCTCAGCGAACTGCGTAAAGGAGTATTGAGTCATGGCTGAGAAACTGACCGTTAAAAAGGTGTTGTTCGGCCCGGTGTTTGGCAACAACCCCATCGCCCTGCAGGTGCTGGGTATCTGTTCTGCCCTGGCGGTGACCAGCAAGATGGAGACGGCCTTTGTCATGGCCCTGGCGGTGACGGCGGTCACGGCGTTCTCCAACCTGTTCATCTCCATGATCCGCAATCACATCCCCAACAGTGTGCGGATCATCGCCCAGATGGCCATCATTGCCTCCCTGGTTATTGTGGTGGATCAGCTGCTGCGGGCCTTCTCCTATGAGTTGTCCAAGCAGTTGTCCGTGTTTGTCGGCCTCATCATCACCAACTGTATCGTGATGGGACGCGCCGAGGCCTTCGCCATGAAGAGCCCGCCGTTCATCTCCTTCCTGGACGGTATCGGCAATGGCCTGGGCTACGGCTTCATCCTGCTGATGCTGGGCACGGTGCGGGAGATTTTCGGTTCCGGCAGCTGGTTTGGTATCCCGCTGGTGACCACCGTCAACAACGGTGGCTGGTACATCCCCAACGGCCTGTTGCTGATGCCCCCCAGTGCCTTCTTCCTCATCGGCCTGTTTATCTGGGTGCTGCGCACCCTTAAGCCGGCACAGCAAGAGCCCAAGGAGTAAGCCATGGAGCATTATCTGAGCCTGCTGGTTAAGTCCATCTTTATCGAAAACCTGGCCCTCTCCTTCTTCCTGGGCATGTGTACCTTCCTGGCGGTGTCCAAGAAGGTGAAGACCGCCATGGGGCTGGGGATTGCCGTCACCGTGGTCCAGGTGATTGCGGTGCCGGCCAACAACCTGATCTACACTCACGTGCTGAAGGAAAATGCCCTGTTGCAGGGCATGGATCTCTCCTTCCTGGGCTTTATCACCTATATCGGGGTGATCGCCGCCCTGGTGCAGATCCTGGAGATGTTCCTCGATAAGTATGTCCCAGCGCTCTACACCGCCCTGGGCATCTTCCTGCCCCTCATCACGGTGAACTGCGCCATCTTTGGCGGTGTCTCCTTCATGGTTCAGCGGGAGTACGACTTCACCGAGTCGGTGGTGTATGGCCTGGGATCGGGCTTTAGCTGGTGTCTGGCCATAGTGCTGCTGGCGGGGATCCGGGAAAAGCTGAAGTATTCCGACGTGCCGGCCGGCCTGCGGGGGTTGGGGATCACCTTCATCACCGCCGGCCTCATGGCCCTGGGCTTCATGTCCTTCTCCGGTATTTCCCTGTAACGGTGCGGTAAGAGGATTTCACAATGCAAGAGATGATTCTTGGGGTGGTGATGTTCACCGTCATCGTGCTGGTGCTGGTGGTGCTGATCCTGATGGCCAAGTCCAAGCTGGTGGCGGCCGGCGATGTCACCATCGGCATCAATGGCGAGGACGACAAGGCGATCCACACGCCGGCAGGCGGTAAGCTGCTGGGGGCCTTGGCTGCCAATGGTATCTTTGTCTCCTCCGCCTGTGGAGGGGGGGGCTCCTGTGGCCAATGTCGCTGCAAAGTGTTGGCCGGTGGCGGTGAGGTGCTGCCCACCGAGCTCAACCACCTGACCAAGCGCGAGGCGCGCCAGGGTGAACGGCTGGCCTGCCAGGTCACGGTACGGCAGGACATGCAGATCGAACTGCCCGAGGAGATCTTCGGGGTGAAGAAGTGGGAATGTACCGTCATCTCCAACGATAACGTGGCCACCTTCATCAAGGAGCTCAAGCTGGCGATCCCGGATGGCGAGGCGGTGCCCTTCCGGGCCGGCGGTTACATCCAGATCGAGGCCGAGCCACACCATGTGCGCTATGCCGATTACGATGTCCCCCAGGAGTACCGAGGTGACTGGGAACGCTTCAAGCTGTTCGACCTGGAGTCCAAGGTCAACGACCACATCATCCGGGCCTACTCCATGGCTAACTATCCCGATGAGAAGGGCCTCATCATGCTGAACGTGCGGATTGCCACGCCGCCGCTGAACAACATGACGGTGCCGCCGGGCCAGATGTCCTCCTATATCTGGTCGCTGAAGCCCGGTGACAAGGTCACGATTTCAGGGCCGTTTGGTGAGTTTTTTGCCAAGCAGACCGAGTCCGAGATGGTGTTTATCGGCGGGGGTGCCGGCATGGCACCCATGCGCTCCCACATCTTCGATCAGCTCAAGCGGCTGGCCAGTCAGCGCAAGATCAGTTTCTGGTATGGTGCCCGCTCCAAGCGCGAGATGTTCTACGTGGAGGACTTCGATCGCCTGGCGGCCGAGTGCCCCAATTTCACCTGGCATGTGGCGCTGAGCGATCCGCTGCCCGAGGATAACTGGACCGGCCATACCGGCTTCATTCACAATGTGCTCTACGAGCACTACTTGCGCGATCATGCCGCACCGGAAGACTGTGAGTTCTACATGTGTGGCCCGCCGGTGATGAACGCGGCCGTGATCAAGATGCTCAAGGATCTCGGGGTTGAGGACGAAAATATCCTGTTGGATGACTTCGGTGGTTGATGTCATGAAATCAGTTGTAAGCAAAATGCTGGCCCTGTGTGGGCTGGCTTTTTTATTGGCGGGTTGCAACGGCCAGTCCGATGGGGTGAGCCAGGAACTGCACATTACCGGCAACACCATGGGGACTTACTATTCCATCAAGGTGGCCGACGGCGTGGTGCCGGATGCCAAGGCCTTTCAGGCCGAGGTGGATAAGCGGCTGGAGCGGGTCAACGATCTGATGTCCACCTACCGGCCCCAGTCGACCCTGTCGCGCTTCAACCAGTTTGAGGAGTTGACGCCCTTCACCGTGGAGCCGGATGTGGCCAAGGTGGTGACCGAGGCGGTCCACATAGGTCGCCTGACCGGTGGTGCCCTGGATATCACTGTGGGCCCCCTGGTCAACCTGTGGGGCTTCGGGCCGGATCATAGACCCACCAAGATGCCGGATGAGGCGCAGTTGGCTGAGGTGCGCAAGCGCACCGGGCTGGGCAATTTGCATGTGGAGATCAATGCCGATGCCGATACCCTGCGCAAAGACATCCCGGGCCTGTACCTGGACTTGTCATCCATCGCCAAGGGCTATGGCGTGGATCAGGTGGCGAGCTACATCGAATCCCTGGGCAGTCGAAACTACCTGGTGGAGATTGGCGGTGAACTGCGGGTCAAGGGCCATAACGGTGAGGGCCAGGATTGGCGGGTGGCCATCGAGAAGCCAACGGCGGACCTGGGCTCGGTACAGGAGGTGATCAAGGTCGGTGACATGGGCATCGCCACCTCGGGGGATTACCGCAACTACTACGAGCTGGATGGCCAGCGCCTGTCCCATACCATAGATCCGGTCAGCGGCAAGCCTATCAACCACAAGCTGGTGTCCGTCACCGTGGTGGCGCCCGAGTGCATGACCGCCGACGGCTTGGCTACGGCGCTGATGGTGCTGGGGACGGAGAAGGGGTTGGCCTTTGCCAAGGCACATCATCTGGCCATCTTCATGATCACCAAGACGGCGGACGGCTTTAAAGAGGACTATTCCGATGCCTTCGCGCCCTATTTGGAGCGCTGAGGATGGCTTATTTCCTGATCACCCTGTTGGGTTTCTTGCTGATGTTTGCCGTGATGGCCATCGGTTACATCATCAAGCGACGCACCATCAGCGGCTCTTGTGGTGGCTTGTCCGGGGTTGGGATCGAGAAGGTCTGCGATTGCCCGGAGCCCTGCGAAAAGCGCAAGAAAAAAATGGCAGAACAGGCGCTTAGAGACGAGAATCGCATTCTCTGAATCTGATTAGCACCGAAGAAGAGGCATCAAACGATGCCTCTTTTTTTATGCCCCCTGTCATTTCTGACAGGAGTCATGGCGTGAAAAATATCCATTTTCTGCATTACTTCAAGATGGGTGACCCGAATCACACTTCCTTGCGGTCCGCTCATCGAGGCCAGTATGGCTCTCCTAAGCTTCTTCTTGCTCCCCCTGTTTAACGTCTGCTGCCGGAGGTTCTGCATCATGAGCTATCTCGTCCTGTCGCTGCTGGCACTGGCCTGCCCACTGCTGTGGTGGGCGCCGAACTGGACCGGCCAACTGCTGGTGGGCTTCGCTCTGCTGCTGCAGCTCTATCAGGTCATCCGGCTGCGAAAGGCGGCGCACCAGGAGCAAGCGGCGGCTGACGAGGCCGCGGTGGATGCGGTGGCGGAAGAAGAGCCTTGGGCTGTTACTCGGCGTCAGTTGTTACCGCTGTTTGCCGCCTGGGAGCGGCAGCTGAAGGTGGTGGGTGAACTGGTTCAGAGCAACATAGAGGAGTTGCTGGCGCCGTTCGAACTGCTTATGGGGCGGTTGCGGGAGGAGAACCGCACCAGTGCGGCACTGTTCAGCGAGCAGGACGATGCCCACTCCATCACCCAGGTGCTGCTGCAGACCCGGGAACAGCTCGGTGCCGTGATCGACTCCTTTCACCAGGCTCGGGTCTACAAGCAGGAATTACAGGAAACCGTCTCGGCGTTGGGGGCGCAACTGAACGAGCTGAAGGCCATGGCCGCCTCGGTACAGAAGCTGGCCAGTCAAACCAACCTACTGGCCCTGAATGCCGCCATTGAGGCGGCCCGTGCCGGCGAGGCGGGACGCGGCTTTGCCGTGGTGGCCGACGAGGTGCGTCATCTGTCTGGTGCGTCAGGGGAGACGGGGCGGGAGATCGATCTCAAGGTCGAAGGGCTCACCCGGGCCATCGAGGCCACCATAGCCGCCTCGGACAACCTGGCACGGACTGACGAGAAAAACTTGAGCCTGCTGGACCATACCGCCAGCGAGGTCACTGCCCGATTGGGTCAGGAGGTGGATGAGTTGCAGGATGCGGGGCTGCGTCTGCGGGGACTCTCTTTGGCGAGTGAAGAGGCCATCAGCCAGATCATGGTCAAGCTGCAGTTTCAGGACAGGGTCTGCCAGATCCTCGAGCATGTGGAGTCCGACATCGGCCAGGTCCAAGAGGATCTGGCCAGTTGGGAGCCAAGCGAACTGGATAGCCATGCCTGGGAGCAGCGCTTTCGACAACGATTTACCACGGATGAAGAGCATCATGGGCGGGCCCGAGTCGGCAGCAGTGCCAGTGCCGATGTGACTTTCTTCTAAGGGGAAGATGCAATGAGCAAGACCATTTTGATCGTCGATGACTCCCTTTCCATTCGGCAACTGGTCAAGGCGACCCTGGTGTCCGAAGGCTATGGCGTCATCGATGCCTGTGATGGCCAGGATGCCCTCAACAAACTCAGCGGCCAGCGGGTCAATCTGATCATCAGCGACGTGAACATGCCCATCATGGATGGCATCACCTTCTTGCGTACCCTCAAGAGCAGGCCGGAGCACAAGTTCACCCCCGTGGTCATGTTGACCACCGAGAGCCAGGAGGCCAAGAAGCAGGAGGGCCAGGCGGCCGGTGCCCGGGCCTGGATCGTGAAGCCCTTCCAGCCGGTCCAGCTGCTGGCCGCCGTCCAAAAATTGGTGATGTAGGGAGGCGGCATGCTGGATATCGCATTCAATCAGGAGGGGAGTGCTCTGCAGCTGATGGGCGCCCTGACCATCTATGAGGTTGGCCAGCTGCAGAGTCTGCTGAACCAGCCACAGCCGCCACTGACCGCGCTAACGGTGGATTTGGGGGCGGTGGAGGAGCTGGATACGGCTGGGGTTCAGCTGTTGATGGCCATGCGTCAGTGGCTGGGGGAGGCGTTAATCTTGATCAATCACTCGCCGGCGGTGATTGAGATGTTTGACCTCTACCAGCTGGTTCCCTTCTTCGGGGACGACATAGTGTTGTCGCATCATTAAGGGGGCAGGGATGTTCAGTCAGGAGCAGTGGGCCAATCTGTTGGCCGATTTTCTCGAGGAGGCCCGCGAGCTGATCCAGCAGGCGGAGGCCGCCTTGTTGGAGCTGGATCAGGGCAATGGGGACCCCGAGATCCTAAACGGCCTGTTTCGTGCCGTGCATACCCTGAAGGGGTCGGCAGGCTTGTTTGCCTTGGATGCGTTTGTCGCCTTCACCCACCAGCAGGAGAGTCTCATCATGCGGGTGCGGGACGAGGGTGCACAACTGGATCAGGCGCAAATCTCGGCCCTGCTGGCCGGCCTGGATGTGCTGCGGGCCGAGGTGGTTCGACTGGGTGAGGGGGCTGCCCCGGCGGATCTGCTGGCCGATAATCCTGAGCAGTACGCTCGCTTGCTGGCCTTGATGGGCGAGACGAACAGGCTGCCCGTCGCCAGCGAGCCGACCGCCGAAGTTGAGCGGGAGCCTCACGATGAGGCCCCGGCCAGTTGGCACATCTCCCTGCGATTTTCCTCTGAATTGTTTCAGTTCGGTTTCGAGCCGGCCTCCTTCCTGCGCTATCTCGGCAAACTAGGCCAGATCAACCACCTGCAGCTGGTCCATGCCGCCCTGCCCCAGTGGCGGGACTTTGATGCCGAATGCTGTTACCTGGGCATGGAGCTGGAGCTGGTCAGCCCGGCCAGCAAGGCCGAGATCGAGGCGGTGTTCGAGTTTATTGCCGAGTTGTCCCAGATCCGCATCCTGCCGCCGGAGAGCCGGGTACAGGATTACCTGAACCTTATCAATGAGCTGCCGGAAGAAAATGCCCTGTTGGGCGAGATCCTGATCAAGAGCGGTCTGCTCACCGCCAAGGAGCTGGCCGAGGGACTGACCCTGCAGGCCAGCGCACAACCCGATACCCGGCTGGGCGCCTTGCTGGTCCAGCAGCAGATGGTGCCACCGGCGGTGGTGGAGCAGGCCTTGACCAAGCAGGGTCAGATCCGCGAGAAACGCCAGGCGGAGAGTGCCTATATCAAGGTGTCGGCCCACAAGATGGATGAGCTGATCAACCTGGTGGGCGAGCTGGTGATTTCCGCTGCTGGCGGCGAGATGCTGGCAAAGCGCAAGGCGGATGGCGAGCTGTTGTCTGCCGTGTCCGCCATCAATCGCCATGTGGAGCAGATCCGCGAGTCGGCACTGCGCCTGCGGATGGTGGAGATCGGTGAGACCTTCGTGCGGTTTCAGCGTCTGGTGCGGGATGCCAGCCAGGATCTGGGGAAGCAGCTTACCCTCAGGATTGAGGGGGGCGAGACAGAACTGGACAAGTCGGTGGTGGAGCGCATCAGCGAGCCGCTCACTCACCTGGTGCGCAATGCCGTGGATCATGGCATCGAATCCCCCGAGGAACGGCAACAAGCGGGCAAACCGGCCCAGGGCAGCATAGGTCTCAACGCCTATCATGAGTCTGGCAGCATCGTCATCGAGGTGAGGGACGATGGTCGGGGCCTGGATCCCGCGCGCATCAAGCAAAAGGCCATCCAGAAGGGGCTCATCCCCCCCGAGATCCAGCTGAGTGATAGCGAGGTGTATCAACTGATCTTCGAGGCCGGTTTCTCCACCGCGGAGCAGGTCAGCAACCTGTCTGGACGCGGCGTGGGCATGGATGTGGTGCGACGGAATGTGGAGGCATTGCGCGGCACCATAGAGCTGGACTCGGAGCTGGGGGCGGGATGTTGCGTCCGGATCCGTCTGCCGCTGACCCTGGCCATCATCGATGGCTTCCTGGTTAGTGTCGGAGATACGCCTCTGGTGATCCCGCTGGAGATGGTGACGGAGTGCCTGGAGGCGGATGGTCGACAGGATCCACCTTGTTATGACTATCGAGAACTGCGCGGCCGGCCTCTGCCACTGGTGCATCTACGGCAGCATTTTTCCATCGAGGGTCAGCAGAACAAGCGGGAAAACATCGTTGTGGTGCGGCATGGCAAGCAGCAGCTAGGCTTGATCGTCGATCAGTTGCTGGGTGAGCAGCAGATAGTCATCAAGCCATTGGGGTCCCTATTTTCTCAGCTCAAGGACATCAGTGGTTCCAGCATTCTGGGGTCAGGCCAAGTTGCCTTGATTCTGGATATTCCGGGTATGTTGCAGCGTATGCATGGGGTGGGGCAGCACAGCCCTCTGCGGCACCTGGCGTCATAAGAAGAGTTACGGGAGAACAACATGAGTTTCTTCAGTCAGATGAAATTAAAGACTCGATTGGTATTGGCCTTCGTTCTGATGTCTGTGGTGGCGGCCGTGGTGGGGGCCGTGGGCTACGTCAACATGCGGCAGATCAATGAGATGACCAAGGTGATCTACGAAAAGGATCTGCTGGGGTTGGAGTTGGCGGGTGAGGCCACCAGTGAGTTCATGGCCATTGGCCGCTCGGTGCGGGCCATGATGCTGGCAGACAGCGAAGCCGACCGGGAGAAGCGGGCCCAGGATACCCGCCATTCGGTGGCGGCGTTGGAGCAAAGTCTGACCAAGGCTAGACAGTATTTCACCACCCAAGAGGGACAGGCGCAGTTCGTCGAGTTTGACAAGTTGTGGGGACCCTATAAGGAGGGCTTGGAGAAGGTGATGGCCCTCAGTTATGCCGAGCCGTTGAAGGAGGTGTCACCGTCCATCACCTATCTGGATGGTGATTATGCGCCCGTGGTGTTGGCGGTGATGGAGCAGGTCAAACAAATCGCCAGCCAGAAGGTTCAGCAGGCCGCGAAGCGGGCAGCCGAGGCCGAGGCCCTGTATGCCAGAAGTACCTGGCTGATGTTGGGCGCCATCCTGCTGGGAGCCCTGCTGGGCCTGGCCATGGGGTTGTTTATCGCCAGTCGGATCGTTCGGCAACTGGGTGGCGAACCGGACTATGCCGTGGCCATCACCCGCAAGGTGGCGGCGGGTGAGCTGGGGTTGACCATTGAGCTGGATGAGCGCAATCAGCACTCTTTGTTGTTTGCCCTCAAGGAGATGGTGCAAAAGCTGGGTCTCACCATGCGGGAAGTGCGGGGGGCTGCCGATGCGCTCTCCAGCGCTGCCGAGCAGGTGAGTGCGACTTCCCAGGCGCTGAGCCAGGGGGCCAGTGAGCAGGCCGCCAGCGTGGAGGAAACCTCGGCATCCATGGAACAGATGTCTGCCTCCATCGCCCAGAATACGGAGAGTGCCAAGGTGACCAACGGCATCTCCAGCAAGGCATCAACGGATGCCTTGCGGGGCGGCGAGGCGGTGAAGAGTACCGTGGATGCCATGCGGCAGATTGCCGACAAGATCAGCATCATCGACGACATCGCTTATCAGACCAACCTCCTGGCCCTCAACGCCGCCATTGAGGCGGCCCGGGCGGGTGACCACGGCAAGGGTTTCGCCGTGGTGGCGGCGGAGGTGCGCAAGTTGGCCGAACGTAGCCAGGTGGCGGCGCAGGAAATTGGCGAAGTGGCCAGCAACAGCGTCTCCCTGGCCGAGCAGGCCGGCCACCTGTTCGAGCAGTTGGTGCCCGACATTCAGCGGACCTCGGATCTCGTGCAGGAGATCACCGCCGCCTCCCAAGAACAGAGCACCGGGGTTGCCCAGATCAACGTCGCCATGGATCAGCTCAATCAGATCACCCAGCAAAGTGCCTCGTCTTCCGAGGAGTTGGCCGCCACCGCCGAAGAGATGAACGCCCAGGCCGGACAGCTGCTGGAGTTGATTGGTTTCTTCAAGGTAGAAGGGAGTTCGGTCCCGTCACGCAGCGTGCGTCAGGCGGCACCGGCCAAGGCCGCACCGCAACCCGGGGCGACGTTGAATGCCGATGCTGGCGATGGCCGTTTTGTGCAGTTCTAGGAGGGGGCATGGCTGAATTAATCGAGCAAGCCGGTCTACTGGATGGGGTAGTGAGCGGTGCGGGTCAGCATTTGTCATTTCGATGCATGAAGGTGGCGCTGGCCCTGCCCATCAGCCGGGTCCGGGAGATCATCGAGTACGGCCACCTGACCGAGGTGCCCATGATGCCGGATTATGTCCGAGGGGTGATCAACCTCAGGGGCAATGTGGTGCCCGTGGTGGATCTGGCGGCCCGCTTTGGCGGCGGGCTAACTCAGATAGGTCGACGGACCTGCATCATCATCCTGGAGTTGCCCAATGATGGGGAACTGGCACTGGTGGGGCTGGTGGTGGATGCCGTCGACGAGGTATTGGACATAGATGCTGCCCAGGTGGAACCTCCTCCCAGCTTTGGTACGGCGATCCGCAGCGATTTTATCGAGGGGATGGCACGGCGTGAGGAGGGCTTTCTCATCCTGTTGCGGGTAGATCGGTTGCTGGATCTGGAGCAGCTGAGCCCAGAGACGCTTCCCGCCGAGCTGGCTGCCGGGGGCTGAGCCATGGAGTTCCCGGCACTGGAGGAAACCGAGTTTCGGCAGATCCGGGATTTGATGCGCCGGGTATCCGGCATCACCATGGCCGACCATAAGCGGCAATTGGTGGCTGGCCGCCTGATGAAGCGGGTGCGGGCGCTGGCCTGCGGCAGCTTTGCCGATTATGTCGGCATCCTGCTGGCGCCCGCCAGTGACGAAGAACGGCGCCTGGCGGTGGACTTGCTCACCACCAATGAGACCTACTTCTTTCGCGAGGAGGGACACTTTCAATTTCTGCGCCAGTGGGCGCAACAGCAAAGTCCGCCTCCCCTCCGGTTCTGGAGTGCGGCCTGTTCCTCCGGCGAGGAGGTGTACTCCCTGGCCATGCTGCTAAGCGATGTGCTGCCCCAGGCCAACTGGCAACTGCATGGTTCGGATCTGTGTCGCCATGCCTTGCAGACGGCGCTAGCGGCCGTCTATCCCCTGAGTCGGACGGAGGCGATCCCTGAGGCCTGGAAGAAACGTTACTGTCTCAAGGGGATAGGGGAGATGGATGGCTACCTCCAGGTGGGGGCAAGCCTCCGGCGCCGAGTGGCGTTTCACTGTCTGAATCTCAACGAGCCCCTGCCCAGTGACTGGGGGCAGTTCGATGTGATCTTCCTGCGCAACATGCTCATCTATTTCGATGCCCAGGGTAAGCAGAAGATAGTGCAGGGACTCCTGCCACACCTCTCTGCCCGGGGCCTGTTGTTTGTCGGTCACTCAGAGTCCCTGCAGGGGCTGTCATTGCCCTTGGTGCCCTGTGGCCCCTCTGTCTACCGGAAAGCGTCATGAGTGCGCATTTTCTGGTGCCAGGTGGCTACTATTTTGGCCAGCCGGAACAACGCATCGTCACCCTGCTGGGCTCCTGCATTGCCTTGGTGGCCTGGCATCCGGTGCGCAGATTGACCTTGGTCAGTCATGTGGTGCTGCCCTGTGCGCCGGCCGAGGGGTCCGCCGATACCCGCTATGGTGATGTGATGTTGGCGCGCTGGCTTAACGATCTGCGTCAGGTCCGGGCATTTCCGGACGAGTTCCGTCTGGCCTTGTTTGGCGGGAGCTCCCGTCTGTTCGACCAGACAGGATTCAATCGCAGCGTTGGCTATCGCAACATCCAGTGGATGCGTGAAGCCCTCACCCATCTGGGCCTGCCACTGCTACAGGAGGATTGTGGGGGAGAGCAGTACCGCAAGCTGGCGGTGGATGGGGCCCGAGGTCATTACGAGGTGCAGTTGCTGGGGGTGGTGGCGCCTCCGCTGACCCAGGAGAGTCGACGATGAATAAGACCCGGGTGTTCGTGGTGGATGACTCCGCGCTGGTGCGCCAGTTTATGGCTGAAGTGATAGGTCGGCAGCCCGACATGGCCTTGGCCGGCACGGCGGTGGATCCGGTTGCCGCCCTGCCCAAGATGCAGCAGGCCTGGCCAGATGTCATCATCCTGGACATGGAGATGCCGCGGATGGATGGCCTGACCTTCCTGCGGCAGTTGATGTCATCGCGTCCCACCCCTGTGGTGATCTGCTCCTCCTTGACCGAACAGGGGGCCAGCCTAACCATGGAGGCCTTGTCGGCCGGAGCCGTGGCGGTCTTTGCCAAGGCCAAGCTGGGGGTGCGTCAGCACCTGGAAAGCATCGCCGGTCAGTTGGTCGGGGCCATCCGGGAGGCCCGCTGTGCCCGGGTCCAGCCAAAGCGTCCCTTGCTGGCAGCTAACGCGCTGCCGGCCAGCGCTGGCCTCGTGCTCGAGCGCACCTCGGTCACCCCCGCCTTGTTGCATACCACGGATCGTCTGGTGGCCATCGGCACCTCCACCGGTGGTACCCTGGCGCTGGAGCAGATCCTGACCCGGCTGCCGGCGGATGCGCCGGCCCTGGTGATCGTCCAGCATATGCCGGAGAAATTTACCGCCGCCTTCGCCGAGCGACTCAATGCCCATTCGCAGATCATGGTGCGGGAGGCGCGACAGGGGGACAGGGTGACCGCCGGGCTGGCGTTGATCGCTCCCGGGGGCCTGCAGACCCAGGTTTGTCGAACCGGGGCCCACTATTGTCTGGAGATCCAGGATGCCCCGCCGGTCAACCGGCACAAACCTTCGGTGGATGTGTTATTTCGCTCCGTGGCCAAGGCGGCGGGTCCCAATGCCTTGGGCATCATCATGACCGGCATGGGGGATGACGGCGCGCGGGGCCTGTTGGCCATGCGCCAGGCCGGTAGCCGCACCCTGGCACAGGATGAAGCCAGCTGTGTGGTGTTTGGCATGCCCAAGGAGGCTATCCGCCTCCAGGCGGTGGATGACGTGCAACCGCTGGAGGCCATGCCGGAGCAGATCCTCTCCTTCGCTCGGCTCGGTCGGGGCCGCACCAGCTAGCTGGTGATCGGTGCGACTTTGCGCTAGCATGTAACTGTATCAATATACAGTACTTTATCATGCGCAAGATTATCCATATCGACATGGACTGCTTTTTCGCCGCGGTGGAGATGCGGGAGGATCCCCGCTTGTGCCAGCTGCCGCTGGCCATCGGGGGGGCGGCCGACCGCCGTGGTGTGATCGCGACCTGCAACTATGTGGCGCGCCGCTTTGGCGTGCGCTCCGCCATGGCCACTGCCCATGCGCTGCGCTTGTGCCCAGACCTGCGGTTGCTGCCCGGTCGTATGGCGCTCTACAAACAGGTTTCCCGCCAGTTGCATGGCATCTTTGCCCGCTACAGCGCCAGCATAGAGCCCCTCTCCCTGGACGAGGCCTATCTGGATGTGAGCGACTCGCCGCTGTGTGGTGGCAGCGCCACCCTGATCGCCCAGGCTATCCGGCGTGATATTGCCCGCGAGCTTCACCTCACGGCATCGGCCGGCGTGGCTCCCAACAAGTTTCTGGCCAAGATCGCCTCCGAGCAGAACAAGCCCGATGGCCTGTTTGTTATTGCCCCCGGCGAGGTGGCAGCCTTTGCCGCCCAACTGCCCCTGGCCAAGATCCCCGGGATCGGTCAGAAGAGTGCCGAACGGTTGGCGGCGGCCGGCCTGTATCTGGGCAAGGATGTGCTGGCCTGGCCCAAGGCTCAGCTGTTGCAACAGTTTGGGCGTACCGGCCAGATGCTGTGGCAACGGGCTCAGGGGCTGGATGACAGGCCGGTGGAAACCGAACGGGCGCGCAAGTCGGTGGGGGTGGAGCATACCTACCCGGCGGATCTGATGGAGGAGACGGCGGCGCTGGCCTGCCTGCCGGCACTGTTGCAGGAGTTGCACGGACGGCTGCAACGGCATTGTGCGCCGGAGCGCATCTGCCGCCAGGGGATCAAGCTGAAGTTTGCCGATTTTCAACAGACCACGGTGGAGCGCAGTGTGCAGGGCTGGGAGCCGGCACTGTTTGCCCGTCTGTTGCAACAGGCCTGGCTGCGAGGCTTGGGGCGGGGTGTGCGTTTGGTGGGGGTGAGTGTGGGGTTGCCGGATGAGCAGGCCGAGCGTCAACTCGACCTGCCCTTTTAGTCCGCGGCGGGTTTAACGGCTTGGGATCTGTTCCAGCAGGCTAATGAGCAGTTGCCAGAAGCGATGTACCGCCGGAATGTGCACCCGTTCATCCGGGGAGTGGGCTCCCTGGATTGTGGGACCAAATGAAACCATGTCCCAGTGAGGATAGGCCGGCTGGAACAGACCGCATTCGAGACCGGCATGGATCACCATGATCTTGGGGTCCGACGCGAACAGCTCTTTATGAGTCTCACGCAGCAGCCGCATGATGGGGGAGGCCGGATCCGGTGTCCAACCGGGGTAGCGCCCGCTGAACTGACAGTCGGCGCCCGCCAGATCGGCCACCGCCTGCGTCATCTGCTCCACGTGTTCCCGGCCGCTCTCGTTCAAGGAGCGGATCAGGCACTGCAGCTTGATGGCCTCTTCCTGGGTGCTGATGACCCCCATGTTGGTGGAGGTTTCCACCACGCCGGCGATGGCATCGCTCATGCGGATGACCCCGTTGGGGCAGGCCAGCAGGCCATTCAGCAGACGCCGTTGGGCCGCCAGGCTCAGGCAGCGGTGGGGCAAGGGGGCCGAGGTCAGGCTGAAGTCCAGCTTGCTGTCGATGGTGGCCAGCTCAGCCTTCAGGGGCGTAGCCAGTCGACTCAGGGCGGCAGCCAGGGCCTCGGCCTGCTGCGCCGGCAGCAGCAGCAGGGCACGGGCTTCCCGGGGGATGGCGTTACGTAGGGTTCCGCCACTGAGTTCGGCCAGCCGCAGCGGCAGTTCCTGACTCAGGCTATGCAGCAGGCGGCCCAGCAGCTTGTTGGCATTGCCACGACCCTGGTGGATGTTGACCCCGGAGTGGCCGCCGCGCAGGCCGCTGAGCTTGAGTTCCCAGGCCTGGTGGTCCGCCGGCACGGGTTCTGCCTCATAGGCAAAACGCAGCTGGGCATCCACCCCGCCGGCGCAGCCCATGTAGACCTCACCGTCCTGCTCGGAGTCGGTGTTCAGCAGTATCTCCCCGTCCAACAGACCGGGTTGCAAGCCCTTGGCCCCCGTCATGCCGGCCTCTTCGTCTATGGTGAGCAGTACCTCAAGGGGGCCGTGCTTGATGTGACGATCTCCCAGCACCGCCAGGCAGGCCGCGGCGCCGATGCCGTTGTCCGCCCCCAGGGTCGTCCCCTTGGCGCGAACCCATTCCCCGTCCACATAGGCCTGAATGGGATCCCGGGTGAAGTCGTGGTCCGTGTCGGCATTGGCCTGGGGCACCATGTCGATATGCGCCTGCAGTATCACGCCCTTGCGATCTTCCATGCCAGGGCTGGCGGGCTTCTTGATGATGAGATTGCCGACCTCATCGACCACCACCGGCAGACCTTGCTCGTGGGCCCAGGTCTGGATCCACTGGCTGAGGGCCGCCTCATGCTTGGAGGGGTGGGGGATGGCACAGAACTGGGCGAAAAAGCCCCATAGGCCATGGGGTTGAAGTTGGGTAAGGCTGGTCACGCTGGCTCCTTAGGCTGGCACAGTCGGCAAAGTGGTGATCTGGCTGCATCATAGCGAGAAGGATCTCGGGTGTCAGCCCTCGGGGCGGTCACCATAATACGCTGCTGTTTACCGGCAAATTCAGGCACGAAAAAAGCATAAGGCTCCCTTGGTAGTGATAACTTCAGCCAGGCCTACCGATAGGCAGAGGGTATCGCTGTCAGCGCCTGTGGCATGCCCGGCAGCGAGGCTCATGGCGGGCGAGAACGGGGGTTTTGCCCTGTGCCTGGGCCCCATTCCTGATAAAGGAGTCAAATTTGCCCAATGGTTGGGAAAGGGGCCTAGCTGGTGTTTTTTTACCACGAAATAACGTTTTCAGGCGCCCGGCCAGGCTAGTAAATGGCAAGGTGCCTCTCTATAATTGCGCGAAATTTTAGCGATCCTCTCCGAATCGGCCGCCACTTTTTGGGGGCTTGTTTTGTTTTCTGGTCAACTTGCCGGATCAACGCCCGCTGGTTGGCATCCGGACAGCGGCGTCCGTCTTTTCCCGCGGGGAGGAAGGCGGGTCGAGCGGGGAAGGGAATATTAACTCTCCAAGGAACCGAGAACCCATGTTGGAAAAACTGTTCAAGCTCAGCGAACACAACACCACAGTTCGCACCGAGATACTGGCAGGGATCACCACCTTCCTGACCATGGCCTATATCATCTTCGTCAACCCCAGCATACTGTCCATGACCGGCATGGATCAGGGCGCCGTGTTTGTGGCCACCTGTCTGGCCGCCGCTTTCGGCTGCTTCATCATGGGCCTGTATGCCAACTACCCGGTGGCCCAGGCTCCTGGCATGGGGCTGAACGCCTTCTTTACCTTCAGCGTGGTGAAGGGCATGGGTTACAGCTGGGAAGTGGCGCTGGGCGCCGTGTTCCTCTCCGGTGTTGCCTTCCTGATCCTCAGCCTGTTCAAGGTGCGGGAGTGGATCGTCAACTCCATCCCTGAGGCCCTGCGTCTGGGGATCGGCGCCGGTATCGGCCTGTTTCTGGGCCTCATCGCCCTGAAAAACGCCGGTATCGTGGTGGACAATCCGGCCACCCTGGTGGGTCTGGGGGACATGACAGCCCTGCAGCCGGCCCTGGCCGTGCTGGGCTTCATCCTGATCATCGCCATGGCTCACCGCAACATCAAGGGGGCCGTGCTGTACGCCATCCTGGCCGTGACCCTGATTGGCCTGGCCCTGGGGGATGTGCAATACCATGGGCTGGTTTCCACGCCGCCCAGCATTGCCCCGACCCTGCTGAAGATGGACGTGATGGGCGCCATGAACGTCAGCATGATCTCCATCATCTTCGCCTTCCTGTTCGTCATCCTGTTTGACACCTCCGGCACCCTGATCGCCGTGGCCGACAAGGCCGGCATGCTGGATAGCCAGGGCCGTCTGCCACGTCTGGGCAAGGCCTTGATGTCCGATGCCCTGTCCACCGTGGCCGGTGCCGCACTGGGTACCTCTTCCACCACCAGCTACATCGAGAGTGCCTCCGGTGTGGCCGCCGGTGGCCGTACCGGTATGACCGCCATCACAGTGGGTGTGCTGTTCCTGCTGGCCCTGTTCTTCGCTCCCTTGGCCGGCATGGTTCCCGCCTACGCCACCGCCGGGGCCCTGTTCTATGTGGCCATCCTGATGATGTCCTCCCTGGCCAAGGTGAAGTGGGCCGATCTGACCGAAGCCGCGCCGGTAGCCGTGGTGACCCTGATGATGCCGCTGTCCTACTCCATCGCCCACGGCATTGAGCTGGGCTTCATCAGCTACGCGGCCATCAAGCTGCTGAGCGGTCGGGCCAAGGACGTCAGCGTCAGCGTTTGGGTGCTGGCGGTGCTGTTCCTGGCTCACATCGTCTTCTTTAGCGTGCATTGATCCCGAGAGCCACCGAGGTGGCCTCCTGACCGCCATGGAGGGCGGGTCGACGGGGTGGTATCCGGGATGCCGCCCCGTTTGTTCACTGTCAGCCCGTCACGGACGGATTGGCACTGCTGGCGGATTGGTGAATTTGCGGACAACCGCATCGCCTTTTGCCGGCAATGGCGGTAAAATCGCCGACCTTTAGCGTACCGAGTCTGCAGCCTCTCGTGTCCGGACCTGCGCTATATGCACTCTCTACTCCCGACCCCGAGGTTCAAGAGACCAGTCCTGACTGGTCCGGCTCTTGCTATAAGCTCTTCGGGGCGGAACCTGCGGTAAGACGGCTTGATCGTGGCGGCTAATGGCGCGGCAAGTGTTTGATTAATTTGAAAATGGTTGAGTTCATCATGGGCAATAAAAAATTCTACGTATCCTGGGACAACCTGCAGCGCGAGGCCCGTCGTCTGGCTCGCCGACAACTGCCGGCCGATCAGTGGAAGGGGATCATCGCCGTCAGCCGGGGGGGTCTGGTACCGGCCGCCCTGATGGCCCGGGAGCTGGGTATCCGCTTCGTCGATACCATCTGCATCTCCAGCTATGATCACGACAACCAGCGTGACCTGCATGTGCTCAAGAAGGTCGAGGGCGACGGGGAAGGTTTCCTCATCGTCGACGACCTGGTGGACAGCGGCAACACCGCCAAGGTGATCCGCCAGCTCTATCCCAAGGGCAAGTTCATCACCATCTTTGCCAAGCCCAAGGGCGAATCCATGGTGGATGACTTCGAGGTGGCCATCCCCCAGGACACCTGGATCGAACAGCCCTGGGACATGGCACTCTCCTTCGTGTCGCCCTTGTGTGACGAAAGCGCCGAATGACGACAAAGGCTCCCCCGGGGAGCCTAATGCCGATCAGTTAAGGATCCATTGACCGATCCTCAGGCTGTGTAAAAATCCGAAACTCCTTGTTGGGTTTCGGATTTTTTATGCGCATCGACCAAGCTCTCGACTTCATTCACGCCTGTCCTCCCGGAAAATTTGAGTCCCTGTCTGACCTGCTGTCACCTGAACTGGTGCAGGCCTGCCTGGCCAAGACAGGCTCGGTCTCCCTGCGTCGACGGCGCATGCCCATGGAGCGGGTGCTGTGGGCCATTATCGGTATGTCCTTGTTTCGTCACGTCCCCATGACCCAATTGGCCAACCAGCTCGATATCCTGTTACCCGGCGACCGGCCATTCGTCGTTCCCAGTGCCTTCATCCAGGCGCGCCAAAAACTGGCTGACCGAGCCGTTCAACAGGTGTTCCAGCAGACCGCTACGCTCTGGCATCAGCAGTGTCAGCACCCAACCTGGGCCGGCTTGCAGCTGCTGGCCGTCGATGGGGTGGTCTGGCGCACCCCCGATACCCAGGACAATGCCGGTGCCTTTGCCAAGTCGAAAACCGGCCAGGGCGAGACGCAGTATCCCCAGGTACGCATGTTGTGTCAGATGGAGCTGACCAGCCACCTGCTGACCCAGACCGTGATGGACTCCTGTGCGGTGAACGAGATGGTGCTGGCAGAGCAACTCATTGAAAAAACACCCGATAACAGCCTGACCCTGTTCGATAAGGGCTTCTACTCACTGGGATTGCTACACGCCTGGCAACGCCAGGGCGTGGCCCGTCACTGGCTTATTCCGCTGAAGAAGGGCACGCAATACGAGGTCATCCGCAAGCTGGGGCGGCAGGATGCGCTGGTACGTCTCACCGCCAGTCCGCAGGCCAAGAAGAAGTGGAGCGAGTTACCGGAGCAATTCGAAGCCCGGCTGCTGACCCGGACGGTGAATGGCAAGGAGCGCCAGGTGCTGACGTCGCTCACCGACCCGATGCGCTTCCCGGCCAGCGAGTTGATGGAGCTATACCAGAATCGCTGGGAAATCGAGCTGGGCTATCGGGAGATGAAACAGAGCCTGCAACAGCACAGGCTGACGCTGCGCAGCAAGAAACCCGATGGAGTAAGGCAGGAGCTATGGGGCTTGGTATTGGCCTATAACCTGCTGAGATATCAGATGGTTAGAATGGCGGCGAGCTTAAAAGGCTATACGGCCAGCCAGCTGAGCTTTCACATGGCATCGGTGTATCTGCTGCATGAGCTCAGTTGCCTGCCGTTCGTATCACCGGGGAATATTCCAGCCCGCGTCGCCGACATGGACAAACAGGCGGAGCAGTTCAAGTTACCTGCCCGCCGAGAACGAAGTTATCCCAGGTGTGTCAAAGCCAAACCACAGAAGTATGCGACGAGAAAACCTAGTAAAAACAATGCCAGTCAGGCTTAACTGACTGGCATTACCCCCGGGGAGCCTTTTCTTTTTACCGCAATCTGCCCATCATAAGAGCTATCTTCCCTAGCACGCCGTTGTTTGCCATGTCCGAGCCTGAAATTCTCAACCTCAGCGAAAAGTTGTTCAGCCATCAGCGCAAGATCCAGGAAACCTCCATGATCTCCAACTCGGCCGAACCGCTGTGCGTCAGCCCGGGGGAGCAGGTGCTGCTCGAGGGGCTCTGTTCCAGCGCCTGGTATCGCCTGCTGCGGCGCGCCTTCTGGATCTGGCAGGGGGCTGAGCCCATCGAGATTGAGGAAATCCTGGCGCGCATCGCCAACTCCGAGTCCAAACGTACCCATGACCAACTGCTGGATACGGTACAGGGCTACCTGCCGGGCAACTGGATCTATGAATGGAGCCAGACCGCCGGCCAGTACCAGAAGCTGGGCAAGGAGCTGGAGCGGGTCGGCGAGCAGCGCCGTGCCAAGGCGGCCTACCTCAAGGCCACTCGCTACTACTCCATCGCCAGCTATCCCCACCTCAAGGGCGATGAGCTGGCAGAACAGGCCCAACTGCTGGCCAACCAGGCCTATCGCGAGGCCGGCCGTCTGTTCAAGGTGCCCCTCAAACTCATCAAGGTGCCGTTCCGCGGCAAGGAGATCCTGGGCTACCTGCACCTGCCAGTGGAAGACAGGCCCGTGCCCATCGTCATGGTCAGCGGCAGCATCGACAGCCTGCAGATGGACTTCTACCGCTTCTTCAAGGAGCACCTCAAGCCCTTGGGGATCGGCATGCTCTCCCTGGACATGCCCGGCATCGGCTATGCCAGCCACTGGCCCCTGGTGCAGGACTCCAGCCGGCTGCACCAGGCCGTGCTGCATCACATCAAGGATCTGCCCTGGGTGGACAGCCAGCGCATCGGCATGGTGGGGTTCCGCCTGGCGGGCAACATCGCCGCCCGCCTGGCCTATCTGGAGCCGGCACACCTCAAGCTGGCGGTGTGCATAGGTCCAGGTCTCAATCAGTACTTTATGGACCCGGCCCTGTTCAACCGCTCGCCGCCCATGATGCGGGCCAGCCTGGCCAACCGGTTGGGGGAGGATGCCGTCAACTGGGACAACCTGCAGACCCAGTGTCAGGTCTTCTCCCTCAAGCGGCAGGGGCTGGTGGGGGTGACCCGCACCCGGGTGCCCATCCTCAGCATCGGCCACAAGCAGGATTTCATCTGCCCCGAGTCGGACATCCGCACCCTGGCGTCTTCCAGCCATTACGGCAAGGCGGTGGTGATGGACAAGCTGCCCATGAAAGAGGTGTTTGAGAAGGCCTTAAGTGAAACTTGTGACTGGCTGAAACTTCACTTCAATCTTTGACGGGTAGACTGGTGGTGGAATTGACCATCAGTGGCCCGTGGAGGAGACATGACAGCGACGCAACCCAATGGAAGACACACCCAGGATGCCTTCATGCAACTGGGCCCCTACCTGCGCCCCGAGCAGAGTGACGGCCAGCGTTACTTCTTTGATTGTCTGGAAGTGTGCCTCAACCTCAAGCATGAACCCGAGCTGCGGGAGTTCTGGGGCTGGTGGCTGGAACTGACCCCCTGCGACAGCGGCTTTGCCATGAAGAGCGAGTTTGGCCTGTTCAGCAAGGAGGGGATCTGGGAGGCCGCCACCCCGCCGGCCAAGCATCAGTCCGCCCTGGGCGCCAGCCGGCAGCAGTTTCTCGGTCGGCTGGAAGCCCTGCTGACCAAGTGGCAGATGCAGTTGGTGCAGACCCCAGCCTCCCCCGCCAGCCAGCCTGACATCCAGGCCAGCGTCGAGCCCGCCTGAGGCTGGTTTTCCCCGGTCGTCCCCAGGGGCGGCCGGCCAAAATCCCATTGCAGCCTGCCAGTTGCCTCGGTATAAAGAGGCACTCCGTATTCCGTGGTATTTCCGATGGACAAGAAGACCATAGTCGTCAAGTTGGGGACCAGCATCCTCACCGGCGGCACCAATCGCATTGATCGCGCCCACATGGTGGAGCTGGTCCGCCAGTGCGCCGCCCTACACCGCCAGGGTCACCATATTGTCGTGGTGACTTCCGGGGCCCAGGCGGCCGGGCGTGAGGCCTTGGGGCATCCCAAGCTGCCCGCCACCATGCCCCACAAGCAGATGCTGGCGGCGGTGGGCCAGAGCCATCTGCTGCAGATCTGGCAGAGCCTGTTCGGCATCTACAACCTGCATATCGGTCAGATGCTGCTGACGCGGGCGGATCTGGAGGACAGGGAGCGCTTTCTCAATGCCCGGGATACCATGCATACCCTGTTGCATCACCGTATCATTCCGGTGATCAACGAAAATGACGCCGTGGCCACCGCCGAGATCAAGGTGGGGGACAACGACAACCTGTCCGCTCGGGCGGCCATCCTGGCGGATGCGGATCTGTTGATCCTGCTGACCGATCAGCGCGGCCTGTTCACCGCCGATCCCAGATCCAACCCGGATGCCCAACTGATCGAAGAAGTGCAGACCATAGATGACACCCTGCGCAAACTGGCCGGTGACAGCGTCAGCGGCCTGGGTACCGGCGGCATGGCCACCAAGCTGCAGGCGGCCGATGTGGCGCGCCGTGCCGGTATCGAGGTAGTGATCGCCACCGGCCAGTTGCCGGAAGTCATTGGTCGGTTGGCCCGGGGCGAGCGGGTGGGCACCCGCTTCCCGGCCATCGCTACCCCGCTGGAGAGCCGTAAGAGTTGGATCCTGGCCGGTCCGCCGCCCCATGGCGAGATCGTCATCGACGAGGGGGCCGAGCGGGCGGTGCAGCACAAGGGCTCCAGCCTGCTGCCCAAGGGCATAGTGGCGCTCACGGGCCAGTTCGAGCGGGGCGAGGCGGTGCGCATCGTCAACCGGGAGGGACGCGAGCTGGCCCGGGGCATCTCCCGCTATGCCTCCGACGATCTGCAGCAGATCGCCGGTCGCCACTCTGATGAAATCGAGGCCTGCCTGGGCTATGGATACGGCCCGGTGGCCATCCACCGTGATGACATGGTGTTGCTGTAAGGAGTCGATGATGGAACTTGTGAAGATGGGCCAGGCGGCCCGGGAGGCGGCCTTCGCCCTGGCGGTCACCCCCACCGCCCAGAAGAACCAGGCCCTGGCGGCCATGGCAGATGAACTGGACACCCAGGCCGAGCGGGTGCTGGCGGCCAATGCCCTGGATATCCAGGCTGCCCGTGAGGGGGGCATGAGCGAGGCCCTGCTGGATCGCCTGCTGCTCACCCCGGCACGGTTGGCAGGAATCGTGGCGGATGTGCGCAAAGTCATCAGCCTGGACGACCCAGTTGGCAGCGAGCTGGAGAGCCGGGTGCTGGAGAACGGCATGCGGCTGTCCCGCCGTCGGGTGCCCATCGGCGTCATCGGCGTCATCTACGAGGCCCGGCCCAACGTCACCATCGACATCGCCGCCCTCTGCCTGAAGACGGGCAACGCCAGCATACTGCGGGGGGGGCGCGAGACCTTCCACTCCAACATGGCGCTGGTGGCGGTGATCCAGTCTGCCCTGGCCAAGGTCGGCCTGCCGGCGGCGGCGGTCCAGTATATCGAAAGCCCGGATCGGGCCCTGGTGGGCCAGCTGCTGACCCTGGATCAGTACGTGGACATGATCATTCCTCGGGGCGGCGCCAACCTGCACAAGCGGTGCAAGGAACAGAGCACCATTCCCGTCATCATCGGCGGCTTCGGTGTCAGCCACCTGTTTGTGGATGAGAGCGCCGATCTGGTGCGGGCCCTGGATGTGATCGACAATGCCAAGGTGCAGCGCCCCTCCGCTTGCAACGCCCTGGACACCCTGCTGGTCCACGAGGCGGTGGCCGAGCGGTTCCTGCCGGCGCTGGCGGCGCGGATGAACGAACGCCAGGTGAGCCTGGTGGCGGCGGCCAATGCCCATGGCCTGTTGGTGGCGGCCGGTGCCACCGGCCTGCGTGAGGCCGGGCCGGAAGACTTTGACACCGAGTGGCTGAGCCTGACCCTGGGGGTGCGGCTGGTGGCGGACGTGGATGCGGCCCTGGCGCACCTGCGGGAGCACAACGCCTGTCACTCCGACGCCATCCTCACCAACAGCCTGGTGAACGCCGAACGCTTCATCAACGGCGCCGGTTCGGCGGCTGTGTACGTCAACGCCTCCACCCGGTTTACCGACGGTGCCCAGTTCGGCCTGGGGGCCGAGGTGGCCGTCTCCACCCAGAAGCTGCACGCCCGGGGGCCCATGGGGCTCACCGAGCTCACCAGCTACAAGTGGGTGGGGCAGGCCGACTACCTGTGCCGCTCCTAGGAGTGGCCCGGCCCTCACCGCGGTGAGGGCCATCGACACAAGGAGTTTGCATGACATCCCGTCTGACGGGGGCCCTGGGGCCGGTGGGCCCCCTGCCCGAACAACTGGAGCAGTGGCGCCAGCGCTTGTTGCGGCAGTTGCCTGGCCCCCTGCATGGCGTGCGCACCCTGTTTGTGGGGGATCCCCTCAAGGTGATCGTCAGCTTCGAGGATGACAGGGTGGAGGTATTTCTGCCCCAGGTGGAGTGGGCCATGCCCAATGTGCCGCGGCAAAAACCCCTGTCCCAGGGCAGCATCGCCCTGGTCGATGGCACCTTTGACGCCCTGTTGGAACTCATCGAGCAGACCATACGTCGGCGGGTGCAGAGCTTTCGCGAGTGCAACTGCTGTGGCCGGCGCATGCCGCCGGAGATGATGGGCAGCGTCAGCGGTCAGGCCACCTGCCGTCGCTGCATCGAGGGACGCCGCCTGCTGTTGTAGCCGGTGCGCCCTGCCGCTTCGGCCATCGCCGACTAGACTCTAGTACGGGCTGATGGTCGGGAGGTGGCATATGTGGCGACGATGGCTGATGCTGGGGCTGCTGTGTCTTTGCCTCCCCTGGTCCAGCGACCTGCGGGCCGGAGAGCTGGTGGTCCGCTACCCGCCGCCCGAGATCAAAAACGATAGCCGCCATCCCTATTTTCTTGCCCTGCTGCGGCTGGCCCTGGATCATACCCTGGCCGACGAGGGGCCCTACCGATTGCAACCCCTGGCCAATGTGGCGCAACAAGGGCGGGCCTTCCGCCTGCTGGGGGCCAAGCAGCTGGATATCATGTGGTCCATGACCTCCCGCGAGCGGGAGCGCAGCTATCTGCCGGTCCGCATCCCACTGATGAAGGGACTGCTGGGCTACCGGGTGATCCTCATCAACCGGGAAGACAGCGCCATCTTCGAGAGCATGGACGAGGCGAGCCTCAAGGAGGTCACCTGTTATCAGGGGCATGACTGGCCGGATCTGGAGATCTTGGCCTTCAACGGCTTCCAGGTGCGGGGGGTGACCAACTACCTGCGCATCTTCAGCATGCTGGATCGCGGCATGATCGACTGCTTCCCCCGGGGCATTCTGGAGGCCTGGGGCGAGATCCATAGCCAGCAGCTGCAACACAGCGTGGTGGACAGCCACTTCGTGCTGATCTACCCCACCGCCATCTATTTCTTCGTCAATCAGGACAACCAGGCCCTGGCGGCACGCATCGAGCGTGGCCTGCGGGCAGCCCTGGCCGATGGCTCCTTCGACCGCCTGTTCTACGGTTATCCGCCCCATCAGGAGGCGCTGGCCAAGGCCAAGCTGGATGAGCGGGTCAAGGTGCTGTTGCAAAACCCGCTCCTGCCCCCCCTGACGCCCTTGTCGGATCCCAGTCTGTGGTATGGCGGCATGGCCAGGGCCGAGCCCTAGGCGCCAATAAAAACGCCGCACGAGTGCGGCGTTTTGTTGATCAGCGGTTGGCGCTTACTTGAGGTAGGTGCCGTCGCTGCCGATCTTGCCCGGGCCGTTCAGCACCCAGATGCGGGCGGAGTAGGCCGGTACGCTGAAGGTCATGCTGCCGCCGGTGACGGTCAGGCTGCTGCCGCTGACGGCATCCAGGTAGGTACCGTTCTGCACGCCGGAGACGGTGACGCTCTGTTCGCTACTCGCGGCCAGACCCACCACCGCATAGCTGCCTTCGCTGGAGAGATCCCGTACATAACTGATGCCGGAACTCCATTCGTTCACCTGGCTCATGGGTGCCATCTGCAGGGCCGGAATGGCCTGGCGGATCTGGTTCAGCCGCTTGATGTGCTGGTACAGGGGGTTGCTGCTGGTGCTGCTGTCATCCAGCACGTCGCCATAGTAGGCGCGACCGGTCTGATCCAGGGTGTCGGTGCTGCCGGCGACATCTTGCGGCAGACCGGCCTGGAACATCACCTCTTCCCCGTAGTAGAGGGTGGGGATGCCGCGTGCCGTCCACAGCAGGTTGTAGACCATGGCGGCATTGGCTTCTTCACCGCCGTAACGGTACTTGAAGTCGTTGTCCGGACCCACGTCGTGGTTCTGGAAGAAGGTCACCAGCTTGGTGGCATCACCATAGACCCAGTCCATGCTGAAGATGCCGCCGATGCCGCCGAAGTTGCCGTTGCGGATGTTATCGCGGAAGGTGGAGAACAAGGAGAAGTCCAGCACCGACAGGCCGGAGTCTCCACCGGCGGTGGGGTTGGCCGGATCTTCGGTGGTGCGGGTGTACCACCAGGGGCGGATCACCGCCGAGGCGTTGTCGTTGGCCAGCTCGGAACCCCAGCCGGTGCCCTTCACCAGATTTTCACCGAACACGAACAGGCCGGGCTTGTAGCTCTGCCAGTCGTGGATGTAGGTGAGCAGCTCATCCCGCTCCACGTGCTTGAGGGTGTCCAGACGGATGGCATCCACGCCCATGTCCAGATACATGTGGATGGCGCCGTTGATGTAGTCCTTCACGTTCTGGTTGCCGGTGGCCAGGTCGATGCAATCGCCGGCCATGTGCTTGTTCTGCAGCGAGGTGGGATTCTCCCAGTCACCGCCGGACATGAAGCCGTCCAGGTGGTACCACTGGCTGTCCAGCGCCGTGGCGTCGATGCCGAAGAAGCGGTTGGCATCGTAGCCTGCTGCCGGAACCGTGGCCCCGCTATTGGGATCGGTGAAGGAGACCACTCCCTCGGGATCCGAGTCGCACTTGGCGCGATACCAATCCGGTGCCACCGGGTTGTCATCGTCACAGCGGTTGGCGCTGAGGTAATCCCCCAGGTTGCCCTGGTAGGGGCCGTTGTCGATCAGACCCTGGCTGGAGCCGGTGGGCACGTAGTACTTGATGGGCAGGTGGTTGATCCAAACCTTGCCCCGCAGGCCGTACTGGCCGGAGTGGTTGATCACCACGTCCTGGATCACCTTGAGCCCCTTGGCGTGGGCCGCGTTGATGAAGTCCTGGTAGGTGCCGCCTTCAGACTCCAGGCGGGGATCCACCTTGTAGAAGTCGTAGGCATGGTAGCCGTGGTAGTCCAGACCGGAGCGGTTCTCCACCGGCGGGGTGACCCAGATGGCGGTAAAGCCCAGGTCCTTGATGTAGTCCAGCTTCTCGATCAGGCCCTTGAAGTCACCACGCCAGGTGGGATCGCCGGCCTTGTAGCGGTCGCGGTTGTAGTAGTTGTTGCTGGAATCGCCGTCGTAGAAGCGGGCGGTCATCAGGAAGTAGATGCTCTCGGAGCGGAAGTCCCCGCTGTCGGGCAGTTCGCCTATCTGATAGCTGAAGGTCTGCACCTGGCTGTTGCCGGTGGCATCCACCGCTAGCGTCTTGATCACCAGATCCGTGCCGCTGCCGACATCGGTGGCGGTGAAGCTCTGACCGCTGTACAGGGTGGAGGATGTGGTGGGGGTGGTGCCGTCCGTGGTGACGTAGACGGTGGGCGCCGCATCCTGATTGTCGGTGACGGACAAGGTGATGGTTTGGCTGCTTTCGTAGCTGCCGGCAGACGGGCTGGCGGTCACCACGGGGGCCTGGCTGTCTGCGCCTGCCACCTCGGTCACATCCAGGCTCTTGTCGGACGCGTCGAAGCAGATGTCATAGGTGGTGTCGGCGGTCACCCGATAATCGGCGGTGGGGTAGCTCTCGGTCCAGTCGGCATAGTGGTCGATCTTGAAGCGGGGATCGCTGCTGCCGAAGGCCTGGCGGGTACAGAACACCACGCCGTCGTCGCTGGTCATGGCGGTGCTGGTCCAGCTGTTGGGGGTGCCACGGAAGTACCAGCTGTCGGTCACCGCATCGGTGACCACCAGAGTGACAGTGCTGCTGCTGGTGGCGCCCTGATCGTCGGTGACCGTCAGGGTGATGGTCTGGGTGCCGGCGCTGGCGGGTTGCAGGGTGAGGGTCTCGCCGCTGTCACCCGTGCTCCAGCTGTAGCTGGCGATGTAACCGTCGGCATCGGTGGAGTGACTGCCACTCAAGGTCACGCTGTCGCCTGTGGTCAGGCTGACGGTGCCGCTGGGGCTGATCACCGCCGTGGGGGCCTGGTTGCCTTCGGACAGGGCCGTGATGCTGTAGGTGAGGCTGGCGTCGTTGACGCTGATCCGGTAGTCGCCGGTGCCGGTGACATATATGTCCGAACCGGTCTGATCCAGCACACCGTCGGCCCCGGTATCGCCGTAGTTGGTGGCCCAGTCGCCGTTGACGTCAAACTTCAGCCGTTGGCTGGTCTGACCGTCCAGGTAGACGTCGGCCTGCCAGAGGTTATCGTCCACCAGGGTCATGGCGGTGGTGGCCCAACTGTTGAAGGTGCCGCGCACATAGAGCTGGCTCAGGTTGTGGGCGAAGCCGCTGTCCTGGTTCTCCTCCTCGTCGCAGCTGGTGACGGCACTGACGCTGATGGCCTGGCTGCTGCTGTCGAAGCTGATGAGGTAGCTGGTGTTGGCGCTGACGGTGTAGTCGGCACTGGGGTAGCTCTCGCTCCAGTCGCCGGTGCGGTCGATCTTGAAGCGGGGACCGCCGTTCGCGTCGCCCGTGGCAAAGCTCTGGCAACTGGTGTAGGTGGTGCCGGATTGCAGGGTGAGTGCCGTGGCGTCCCAGTTGTTGGGGGTGCCGCGGAAGTACCAGTCGGCCGAGACAGGTAGGGCCAGGCCCACCAGACTCGCGGTCAGTATCCATTTTTTCATCGTTAGTTCCTAATGCTGTTTCAGTGACACGGCGGTCGGCCAGGGGCCGCCGACGCTTGTTATGGCCACCTGTCATGGCTGACAGGTGGCCTCACTCTAGGAGAAAAAAACAGCAAAAGGTAAAGATGGGTAAGTAAGTGTGATCCTCTCGTGAGCGGCGTATTGACGGCGTGATTGGTAGCGCTTTCAGGTGATGACAACAAAAAGGCCAGGGAAACCCTGGCCTTAGCCGCTTAGCTGGCCACCAAGGGGGCGAACTGCCAGTTGCCTTCCGACTGCCAGGCCAGGCGGTGGCTGTGGAAGGGGGAGAGGGTGCTGCGATGGCCGACGCTCACCAGTACCATCTGGGGCAGACGTTCCCGCAGCAGGCCGTACAGGCGCGCCTCGCAGGCTTCGTCCAGCGCCGAGCTGGCCTCGTCCATGAACAGCAGGGCGGGCTTGAGCAGCAGCACCCGGGCGAAGGCGACCCGCTGCTGTTCCCCCATGCTCAGTATCTGTCCCCAGTTGCGCTCCTCCTCGTCCAGCCTCGGGATCAGGTGCTGCAGGCCGACGTCTGCCAGGATGGGCAGTATGGCCTCATCCGTCAGGGGCGCCGCCGGGTAGCAGATGGCCTGACGCAACGAGCCCAGGGGCAGGTAGGGGCGCTGGGCCAGGAACAGGGTGCCCCCCTCGGCGGGGAAGCTCACCTGGCCCTTAGCATAGGGCCAGACCCCCGCCAGGGCCCGCAGCAGGGTGGACTTGCCACAGCCGGAGGGGCCCTGGATCAGCAGGGCCTGACCGGGAGCCAGCTGCCAGCTGCTGGGCGGGTAGAGGGTGGCGCCGCCGGGGTGATGCACCGCCACCTCGTCGGTCTTGAGGCCGTCACCGACCTCCTGGGCCTGGATGCGGGGCAGGGTATCCACATGATCCAGGCTGGTCTGGAAGGTGGCCAGACGATCCACCACCGACTTCCAGCGGGCCAGTACCGTGTAGTTGGTGATCAGGGTGGAGAGGGCATCCTGGACCCGGCCGAAGGCGGAGGCGATCTGCATCATGCCCCCCAGCTGGATCTGCTTGGCGAAGTAGCTGGGGGCCGAGACCACGAAGGGGAAGATGATGGCGATCTGGCTATAGCCGCTGGTGAAGAAGCCCAGCAGCTTCTGCCGCTTCATCAGGCGGAAGAAGTTGTCCACCACGGAGCCGAAGCGGCCGGTGAGCAGCTTGCCCTCCTCGTCGTTGCCGCGATACAGGGCCACCGACTCGGCGTTCTCCCGCAGGCGCACCAGGGAGAAACGAAAATCCGCCTCGAAGCGCTGCTGGTTGAAGTTGAGCTTCACCAGGGGGCGACCGATGATGAAGGTCAGCGCCGTGCCCACCAGGGCATAGCCCAGGGCAAACCACACCATATAGCCCTGGGGCAGGTTGAGTTCCATGCCCCCCAGCTGGAAGCGCAGCGGGGCCGACAGCCCCCACAGCAGGCCGAGGAAGGTGAAGACCCGCACTATGTCGGCAAGGGTGTCCAGAAACAGGGTGAGGGTGGAGGAGACGAACTCCGCCACGTCCTCGGCGATCCGCTGATCCGGGTTATCGGTGCGCCGGTCGGTGAGCTGTAGCCGGTAAAAGTTGCCCTTGGCCAACCACTCCTGCATCAGCGCCTTGGTCATCCAGCGCCGCCAGACGATCTCCAGCATCTGCCGAAAGTAGGTGGTGTAGACCGCCACCAGGATGAAGGCCGAGGCCAGGCCGGCAAACACCAGCAGCTGATGCTTGAACTCCGCATAGTCGAGATTCTGCAGGGCGTTGTAGAAGGCGTTGTTCCAGATGGTCAGTTCTTTTTGCAGGTAGATGATGGTGCCGGTCAGTACCAGCACCAGCGCCAGCAGGCTCCAACCCTTCCAGGCGTCGGAGGAGCGCCAGAACGGCTTGAGCAGGCGCCAGAAGTTATGCCCCAGGTGACGCACGGGCGGAGTCTCGATCATTTCACCTCCAGCAGATGGGAATTCAGATGGCATGGAGCCGGCTGCCATTGTGGCAGAGCCGTCAGCCAGATCAATCCTTTACCTGCGCGGGCGGCTGTGCCCCTGTCGGCTGGCTACACTAGGAGGAGGATGCCCCGGCGTCTGTGACCGCACTCCCAAGCGCACCGGGAGGTCAGCATGTTGCTTGAGTGGATTGGTGAACGTCTAGCCCGTTATCTTGCCAAACCCAATCCGGGGGAGGGGTCCATGGCGACCCTGCCGCCAGAGGTGTTGGCCGCCACCCTGCGCAAGGGGGATATTCTGCTGGTGGAGGGTACCAGCCGGTTTGGTACCGCCATCAAATACCTGACCCAGTCCACCTGGTCTCATGCCGCCCTCTACATAGGCGATGCCCTGGGAGCGCCCAATTTCGGCGATGAGCCCTTGGTGCTGATCGAGGCGGATGTGCTGGAGGGGGTGCGGGCCGTGCCCTTGAGTCTGTATGCCGACGAGCATACCCGCATCTGTCGCCCGGTAGGGATCTCGGAGGCGGAGATCAGCCGCCTCATCGGCTATGCCATCTCCCGGCTGGGGGGCAAGTATGATCTGAAAAACATCATCGACCTGCTGCGTTATCTGGTACCCACGCCGCCGGTGCCCAGCCGTTGGCGCCGCCAGCTGCTGTCCATCGGCAGCGGTGATCCCACCCGGGCCATCTGTTCCTCCCTGATCGCCCAGGCCTTCGCCCATATCCACTACCCCATACTGCCGGAGCGCCTGCTGACCCGCTCCGAAGATCCCGACTGCCCCCGCTGTTATCGCCAGTACTTCCGCATCCGCCATCACAGCCTGTATGCCCCGCGGGACTTCGATCTTTCGCCCTACTTCCAGGTGGTCAAGCCGGTGCTGGAGCGGGGTTTTGATCCCCACAGCATCCAGTGGCACGAAGAGCCGGTGGCCCTGTTGCCGCCGCCGGCGGAATTGCCGTCGCCCCTGGCGACCCCAACCCCTGGTCGCTCCCGCCGCTGGTTTGTCCGCTGGTTTGTCCGTCGCTCCACTTGAGGCTTGTCCTACTGCCGGCCCTTGGGGTAGGGTCTGGGTTCATTGCCTTAAGGAGATGCTATGTCTATCGAGCTTGTCTGGGTCGATTTCACCCAGCCGGAACAGGGCGCCCAGCTGGTGGCCCTGTTGGATGCCTATGCCAGGGAAGAGGCCGGGGGCGGAGAGCCCCTGAGCGAGGAGGTCAAGGCCAGCCTGCCGGCCCGCCTGGCCAAGCTGCCTTATGCTCACAGCCTGCTGGCCTATGTGGCGGGGGTGCCGGCGGGGCTCATCAACTGTTTCGAGGGCTTTTCGAGCTTCCAGGCCAGGCCGCTGCTCAACCTGCACGATGTGGTGGTGTTGCCGGACTATCGCGGGCGGGGCCTGATCCAGACCATGCTGGCGGAGGTGGAAGCCCAGGCCCGTCGGCTGGGCTGTTGCAAGCTGACCCTGGAGGTGCTCGCCGGCAACGCCCGGGCCCAAGGCGCCTATCGCCGCGCCGGCTATGCCGGCTACGAGCTGGATCCGGCCATGGGCCAGGCGCTGTTCTGGCAGAAGAAGCTGGCTTAAGCAGACTGGCTTTCTTGCATAAAAAAACGCGCCACTCGGCGCGTTTTTTTATCTTGGCAGCGCGTCAGACGCTCTCCTGACGCAGCAGGGCTTCGCCAACCTGGTTGGGTACGAAGGCGATCAGTCTGTCGGTCTGGGTCAGGGCCCAGCCGCTGCCTTCCGTCGCCACCTCGACGGTGGAACCGGCCTCCAGGGCGCTGGCTCCGGCCACGTCCCCCACCGTCAGCACGGAGGCTTTGGCGCCGGTGACGCTGTTCTTAACCAGGATGACAGTGCCCTCGGCACTGGCCTCCACGCCTTCCACCACCAGCTCCTTGGCGCCTTCGAACACGGTGGCGGATCCTTCCACCATGATGGTGCTGCCTTCCACCGACAGCGCGGATCCCTGGGATGCGGAGTCCGCCTCCGCCAGCAGGGGCACGCCGGCCAGGGTCAGGCCAAGCAGCAGGTAATGCAGGGTAGAGCTCATAGCAATTCCTTGATGAAAAAGGACAAATAGTAGCCGGCTTTCGCTGGGCTAGGCCAAACTAGCAAGCTGAGTCGCAAACACCAGCGATAGATGGCAGGAGTGCGGCGCGTATCACAGCCTCAGGCCCGTGACGCGCGGCGGATAACGCTTTGTGTCAAATCTGTCAGGGGGGCTGGCGTAACCCTTTTGGGTCGGCTACCTACACTTGATTGAGGCGTGGGCGGAGGTGAGTCATGCATGAGATAGTCTTGGAAGAGGTGGCTTATGCCCTGGCCTCGGCACTGGATCTGGTGGGCATAGACGATGTGCAGCATGGTCAGCGGGTGGCCCTGATGGCCACCACCTGTGCCCGCCATGCAGGCTGGTCCGAGCCCTGCTGCCAGGCCCTCATGCTGGGCGGTCTGCTGCACGACTGCGGTGTCTCCTCCACCCAGCAGCATTACCGTCTGGTGGCGGAGCTGGACTGGGAGGGGTCTCAGGAACATGCCGATCGCGGTGCCGAGTTGCTGGAGCGGGTGCCCTTGTTTGCCCAGCTGGCGCCCCTGGTGCGTTGGCATCACACCCACTGGCCGCAGTTGCTGCAGGCGGGCCTGCCCCGGGAGCTGGCCCTGGCCGCCAACCTCATCTATCTGGTGGACCGCGCCGATGTGCTGCGGGCCAAACACTTCTATCAGGAGGGGCCGGAGGGGATCCTGCGTCGGCTGGCCGGGCACAGCGGCAGCCTGTTTTGTCCGGATCTGCTGGATCTGTTTTGCCAGGTGGCGGCCAGTGACGCCTTCTGGTTCCAGCTTGAGCCCTGGGTGCTGGAGGACAGGTTTCAGCCCTGGCTGCAGCAGGGGCAGCGTCAGCTGGTGAGCTTCGACAGCCTGCTGAGTCTGGGGCAGATGTTTGCCGATGTGGTGGATGCCAAGAGCCCCTATACCGCCAGCCACTCCCGGGGCGTGGCGGCCCTGTGTACCTGGCTGGGTGAGCGGCTGGCCCTGGCGGCCAGGGAGCTGGAGATACTGGAGCTGGCCGGGCTGCTGCACGATCTGGGCAAGCTGCGGGTGGAGGATGCGATCCTGGCCAAGCCGGGTCCCCTCACCGATCTGGAGCGGCGCTACATGCGTCAGCACAGTTTCGATTCGGCGCAGGTGCTCAAGCGGGTCAGAGGCTTTGCCGAGATTGCGACCCTGGCGGCCATGCATCACGAGACCCTGGATGGTCAGGGTTATCCCTACCGCCTCAAGGGCGCGGCTATCCCCCTGCCGGCGCGCATCATCGCCGTGGCGGACATCTTCCAGGCCCTGGTGCAGGACAGACCTTACCGGGCGGCCCTGCCCGCCGGGGAGGCGTTGGCCCACCTGCAACTGCGGGTGAAGGAGGGCAAGCTGGACGCTCGGGTGGTGGCCTGCCTGGCCCAGGATCTGCCGCTGGCGGTGCGGATCGCCCGCCAGCAGTGTGCCGAGGGACTGGCTAGGGTGCGCTAGGGGTGTCGTCCGCCTTGGGATGGGGCAGGCGGGTTACCAACAGCTGGTCGATCTTGTAGTTGTCTATGTCCACCACCTCGAACTTGTAGCCGGCGAAGCTCACCGCATCGGTGCGCTTGGGGATCTTGCGCAGCATGTACATCATGAAGCCGGCGATGGTCTCGTAATTCTCCCATTCGGGAAAACTCTCGATATCCAGGGCGCGCATCACGTCCTCTATGGGGGTACCGCCCTCCACCAGCCAGCTCTGCTCGTCCCGCTGGACGATCTGCTCCTCCATGAACTGGTGCACCAGATCCCCCATCAGGGTGCTCATCACGTCGTTCAAGGTGATGATCCCCACCACCAGCGCATACTCATTTAGCACCACTGCGAAGTCCTGGCGGGAACCACGGAAGCTCTCCAGCGACTCGGACAGGGTGAGGGTATCCGGGATGATCAGCGGGTTCTTGACGATTTCGGCCTCCAGCACCAGGGGCTGGCGGTTGATCATCCGCAACAGTATGTCCTTGGTGTCCACATAGCCCATCACCGCATCGATACTGCCATCGCACACCAGAAACTTGGCGTGGGGATGGGAGGCGATCTTCTGCTGTATGGTCTGTTCATCGTCGTGGCGCTCGAAGTAGACGATGCTGTCCCGGGCCGTCATGGCCGACGGCACGGTCCGGGTATCCAGCTCGAACACGTTCTCGATCAGGTGATGCTCCTGTTGGCGCACCACCCCCGCCTGGGCCCCGGCGCTGACCATGGCAAACACGTCATCCGGGGTGATCTTGTCCTGCCGCTCGGTGGGCAGCCGCAGCAGGCGCAACAGGCTGTTGGCCAGACCGTCGAACAGCCACACCAGGGGCTTGAACAGCAGCAGGCATAACCGCATGGGGCGCACCACCCGGATGGCGATCTCCTCCGGCAGCATCATGGCCAGCCGCTTGGGGATGAGATCCGCCAACAGGATGAACAGGGAGGTGACGGTGAGGAAGGAGAGCACGAAGCTAACCTGGGGCAGGTTCGCCGCCGGCACCCAAGGGGTCAGCAGCTTGGAGAAGCTGGCGGTGAAGGCGGGCTCACCCAGTATCCCAGCCAGTATGGCCACGCCGTTGAGGCCGATCTGCACCACGGTGAAGAAATGGCCGGGCTGCGCCTGCAGAGCCAGCACCTGAAGGGCGGCTTGATTGCCTTCATCGGCCCATTGCTGCAGCCGCAGGCGGCGGGCGGCCGCCAGGGCGATTTCCGAGACAGAGAAGAAGGCGCTCAGCACGATGAGCAGCAACAGATAGAAATGGGTGTCAGTCATGGGGATCTCGGATACGACAAAGTTCTGACGCTAGCTTAGCGAAAGCGGCGTCACTTGTCGCCGTCGGCCGATGACGAGCACTCGTTCTGCGGGAGCAGGTGCAGCCGCTGCGTCTGTCTCTGGCCCGCGGTCTGGCGCAGGGTGGGGATGCCACTCTGGGGATGGCGAGCCAGGTGTAATCGGGCTGGTCGGGGCGGTCAGTCCACCATGGGCAGGCCGCTGGACTCGCCGACGATCACCAGGGTGGGGGAGGGCAGGTCGTCGCCCACCCGGGGCAGCTCGGCCAATGTGGTGTGGCGCACCTGCTGCTGCGGGGTGGTGCCGCAGCTGATGAGGGCCACCGGCAGCTCGGGGGCAAAGCCCTGAGCCAGCAGCAGGCGGCTGATGCGTTCCCGCAGGCTCAGCCCCATGTAGAACACCAGTGTCTCGGGGCCGGGGCGAAAGTGCGACCAGTCCGGCTCGGGATCCCCAGGCTTGTGGGTGGCGGTGATGAAGCGCACGCTCTGGGCCACCCCCCTGTGGGTCAGGGGCAATCGGGTGGCGGCGGCACAGCCGATGGCGGCGGTGACGCCGGGGACCACGCTGACCGGGATATTGGCCTGTTGCAGGGCCTCCACCTCCTCGCCGCCACGGCCGAAGATGAAGGGATCGCCGCCCTTGAGACGCACCACCCGCAGGCCCTGGCGGGCCAGGCGGATCAGCAGGGCGTTGATCTCCTCCTGGGGCAGGCTGTGAAAGCCGCGCTGCTTGCCAACGAAGTGGCGATCGGCATCCCGCCGCACCAGGTTCATCACCTCGTCGGACACCAGCTTGTCGTACACCACTGCCTCGGCGGACTGGATCACCTGCAGGGCCTTCAGGGTCAGCAGCCCCGGATCCCCGGGACCGGCCCCCACCAGGGTGACGCTGCCGGCTAGGGCGGCGTTGTCATCCTCGGCCAGCAGGGCATCGGCGATGGCTTCCACATCGCCGCCTTGCTCGAAGGCGGTCAGCAACGGCGGATGGACCATGAAGCGTTCCCAGAAGCGGCGCCGGGCCTTGAGGGTGGCAAAGCGCAGCTTGACCCGGGCCCGCAGGCGGCCGGCCAGGCGGGCCAGCTCGCCGAGTTTTTGCGGCAGGTTGGCCTCGAGTTGCTCCCGCAGCAGGCGGGCCAGCACCGGGGCCTGGCCGGCGGAGGAGACCGCCACCAGCAGCGGGGATCTGTCGATGATGGCCGGCAGTATGGCGCTGGCATTCGCCGGATCGTCCACCGCATTGCACCAGATCTGCCGGGCGTTACAGGCGGCCAGGATGCGCTCGTTGAGCAGTTGATCATCGGTGGCGGCCACCGCCAGCCAGCAGCCCGCCAGCTGGGCCTCGTCAAAGGCCTGGGCCTGCCAGCTCAGGCGGCCGGCCTGCACCCAGTCGGCCACCGCGGGGGCCAGCTCCCGGGCCACCAGCTGGATCTGGGCGCCGGCCTGCAGCAGCAGCCGCAGCTTGCGCTCGGCCACCTCGCCACCACCCACCACCAGCACCCGGCGGCCCTGCATCTGACAAAAGAGGGGAAAATAGTCCATGTCGCGTTCCTGCCTGACTCGAGGTGGGTTAGCTTGCAATCGCCCAGGGTGGGATGCAAGCGTCGGGAGGGAAAGTGAGTTTGAAAAGGCTTTTTTGGCCTCAAAAGAGCCCTTGTGTTGCGGCTTTTTTGACTCGTTGCCGCAGCAGGGTATGCTGTGCCACAGCCTGCCAGCCCAGGGACCTGGCGGGCGATAACCGATAAGAATGAATGGACTAGACGAAGGGGATCAGCATGAGTGTCGGCAAACGGATTTCGGCGGGGCACTGCCAGCAGTTGGGGGCCCAGGTAGAACTGGGCGGGGTCAATTTTGCCATCTGGGGGCGTTACGCCAAGGAGATGGAACTGTTGCTGTTCGCCCACGAACAGGATGAGCAGCCCGAGGTCATCCGTCTGGTGGCACCCTTGCACCGCTCCGGCTACTACTGGCACGTGCACGTGGCGGGGCTCAAGTCCGGCCAACTGTACGGCTGGCGCATCCCCAGCCTGCTGCTGGCCATGCCCGGCAACCGCTGGGAGGCGGACAAGGTGCTGCTGGATCCCTACGCCAAGCGGGTGGTGCTGCCGGCCAACTACGAGCGGCGGCGGGCCGCGGCGGCGGGCAGCAACCTCAAGGGTTGCCCCAAGAGCGCCGTCATCGACATGGCGGCCTACGACTGGGAGGGGGACAAGCATCCGCGGCACTCTCTCTCCTCCTCCGTGGTCTACGAGATGCACATCGGCGGCTTCACCAAGGATCCCAGTTCCGGCCTGCCCACCCCCAAACGGGGTACCTATGCCGGGCTGATCGAGAAGATCCCCTATCTGGTCTCATTGGGGGTGACGGCGGTGGAGTTGCTGCCGGTGTTCCAGTTCGACCCCCAGGATGCCAGGCCCGGCAAGAGCAACTACTGGGGTTACAGCCCCATCGGCTTCTTCGCCCCCCACGCCGAATATGCCTGCGACAAACGCATCACGGGTGCCCTGGACGAGTTCCGTGACATGGTCAAGGCCCTGCACCGGGCGGGCATAGAGGTGATCCTGGATGTGGTGTACAACCACACCGCCGAGGGGGACGATACCGGCCCGACACTCTGCTACCGGGGGCTGGACAACTCCGCCTTTTATATCCTGGACGAGAATCGGGAGCACAACACCAACTATTCCGGCTGTGGCAACACCCTGAATGCCTCCCACCCCATGACCAAGCGGATGATCACCGACAGCCTGCGCTTCTGGAAGGAGGAGATGCACGTGGACGGCTTCCGCTTCGACCTGGCGGCCATCCTCTCCCGAGACAAGAACGGCCACCCGCTGAACGATCCGCCCACCCTGCTGGCCATCGACAGCGACTACAACCTGGCGGATACCAAGATCTTCGCCGAGGCCTGGGACGCCAGCGGCCTCAACCAGGTGGGGCGCATGGCCGGCGCCCGCTGGCGGGAGTGGAACGGACACTTCCGCGACGACGTGCGGGCCTTCGTCAAGGGGGATGAGAACATGGTCTCCCGCCTGGCCACCCGGCTGTGCGGTAGCCCGGACATCTATCACGCCCCCTATGCCGACCCCCACAAGAGCCTGAACTTCGTCACCTGTCACGACGGCTTCACCCTGTGGGATCTGGTGAGCTACAACCAGAAGCACAATCTGGACAACGGCGAGGAGAACCGGGACGGGGCCAACGACAACCTCAGCTGGAATCATGGGGTGGAGGGGGAGACGGACGACCCGGCCATCCGCCGTCTGCGTCTGCAGCAGGCCAAGAACCTGATGACCATCAATCTGCTGGCGGTGGGCACTCCCATGCTGCTGATGGGGGACGAGCTGCTGCGCACCCAGCAGGGCAACAACAACGCCTACTGTCAGGACAACCCATTGAGCTGGATGAACTGGCAGCCTGACGCCGAAGGTGCAGAGATGCTGCGCTTCACCCGGGAGCTGCTGAGCTACCGGGCCCTGCGGGCCGACACCATGCCGGATCTCATCAGCCTCTCCTTTGCCCTGGATCAGGTGCGCATCCGCTGGCATGGGGTCAAACCCTACTCGCCTGACTGGGGCAAGGACTCCCGCAGCCTGGGACTTACCGCCTACGGCAGCGGCCATCATGTGGACTATTACGCCTTCTTCAACGCCTATTGGGAGGATTTGGAGATAGAGCTGCCGGATCCGCCCCACAACCCGGACGGCCAGTGGTTCCGTATGGTGGACACCGGCTTGTCGTCACCCGATGACATCAGCTCCCACGGACGGGCGCTGGTGCCGGTGGGACGGCGCTATCCGGTGAAGGCCCGTTCCGTGCTGGTGCTGGTGAGTCCCACGGAATAGGTGATTGCGCGGATTTGTTGGCGCTTGAACAAGCCGCCGGCCCTTGGGTCGTAATGCTCATCAGTTAAGGCGCCGTTGGCGCCTTAACTGCATCAACAACACGGTTTTTGAGGCAAAAGCCAAACCCCACCCTAACCCTCCCCTTGAACAAGGGGAGGGAAACATCGTTCCTCCCCCTTACCAAGGGGGAGGTTGGGTGGGGGATGGCTTGCCTCTGGCAGCCATTCATGAGTAGCTCTGTTTCTTAACTGACCAGCATTAGCCCTTGGGCCGGCGATTTGTTTTCAGGCGGCTGCAGTTAGGCGGTCTGGGCGTGACGGCTGGGCTTGGGCAGCAGCAGGTTCAGCAGTATGGCGGTGATGCCGCCGGTGGCCACGCCGAAGGAGAGCACGCTCTTGAGCAACTCCGGCAGGTGCTGCAGCACCTCGGGCACCTGAGCGACCCCCAGCCCCATGGCCAATGAGACCGCCAGTATCATCAGGGCCCGGCGATCCAGCGACTCCCGGGCTATGATGCGCACCCCGGCGGCGGCTATGGTGCCGAACATCACCACGGTGGCGCCGCCCAGCACGGGCTCGGGGATCTGCTGGATAAACACCGCCACCCCCGGCAGCAGGCCCAGCAGCACCAGCATGCCGGCGATAAACAGGCCGACGAAGCGGCTGGCCACGCCGGTGAGCTGGATGACACCATTGTTCTGGGCGAACACCGACATGGGGAAGGTGCCCACCAGGGCCGCCAGCATGGAGTTGAGGCCGTCGGACAGCACGCCGCCCTTGATGCGGGCCAGGTAGACGGGGCCCTCCACCGGCTCGCCGGAGACGTCCGAGGTGGCGGTCATGTCGCCGATGGCCTCCAAGGCGGTGACCACGAAGATGATGGTGATGGGGATGCACAGCTGCCAGTCAAAGCCCAGGCCGAAGGGCAACAGGCGGGGCAGGGCGAAGAAGTGCTCGGCGGGCTGCACCGCATTGAGCCGGCCCATGAAGAAGGCCACCAGATAGCCCACCAGCATGGCCAGCACGATGGCAGACAGCCGCAGCCAGGGATTCTTGCTGCGCTGCAGCAGCACTATGCTGAGCAGCACCACCCCGGAGAGCAGCAGGTTTTCGCCGCTGCCGAAGCTGCCATCCTGCATGGCGCCGAAGCCGCCGCCCATGCTGATGAGTCCCACCTTGATCAGGGTCAGGCCGATGAGCAGTACCACTATGCCGGTGACCAGCGGGGTGATGACCATTTTGACCAGGTGCAGGCAGCGGCTCACCACCACCATGCTGACGGCGGAGATCAACAGGGTGCCGAACAAGGTGCCGAGCATCTGGGTCTCCGGCATGGCGGCCTGCTTCAAGGCCAGGCCGGAGGCGATGATGGGGCCCAGGAAGTTGAAGCTGGTACCCTGCACCGACAACAGGCCTGAGCCCACCGGGCCGAAGCGCCGGGTCTGGATGAAGGAAGCGATGCCGGACATCAAGAGGGACATGGAGACGATGTAGCGGGTGTCGTCGGCGTTGAGCCCCAGGGTGCTGGTGATGATGAGCGGCGGCGTTATGATGCCGACGAACATGGCCAGCATGTGCTGCAGGGCGGCGAAGAAGGTTTGGGGTAAGGGGGGGCGATCGTTGAGCTGGTAGACCAGATCGTGGTTGTGGCTTGGGCTATCCATGGCGGACCTCGGTGCTGAAAATGGCGGTATTCTAGGGGCTCCTTGTGCAAGATCCAGACTAAACAGTCAGTTTTTGGTGAAAAACCGAAAAATTGAAACGTTTTTCTGTGGCAGATCAAGTCGGCGCCATCGGGAGGTCCAGGGGCGACTCAGGGGCGGCTGGCCGGCGCCTGGGGCGCCGGGGCGACGAACTTCATCAAGATGGGATCGAAGCGCGGCTGATCCGGGGCCAGCAGGCCCGGTGGCAGCAAGGGGTTGGTCAAGCGGAACAGCCGGCGCTGGGCCGGTTTGGCGAAGGCCACGCTGGGGCCGAAATATTGTTGCCACAACCGCTGCAGGCTGCCGTCCGCCAGGGCCAGCGCGACCCCGGCCTCCACCCGTTTGAGACCTGCGGCATCCTGGGGATTGGCATAGAAGAAGCGAGGCAAGGGGTAGTAGAGCATCAGGTCGGGCTCCACCGCCAGGCCCGCCAATTGACGATAGGTCTGCCACTCCCCCTCCAGCTCGTTGATGCCTCGGCAGAAGAGATCGAAGCGGCCGCTGGCCACCTGGTGAAACAGCTCCGCGTATTGCTCTACCGTCATCACCTTGAAGCCGTTGTCCTCCAGGATCAGGTTATCGACCCAGCCGGCCCCCTGGCCATGGCTGAACCCCTTGAGTTGCGCCAGGTCATGCACCCTGGCCAGCGCCGGCAGCAGGGCGCGACGGGTGAAGCAGACGCGGTAGCCGATGACATCCAGATCCACGTCCAGCCGGCCGCGCAGCATGCCGGCCTGCTCCAGCCCCGGGATATAGCTCATCTTCAGCATGAAGTTGGGATAGCTGCCTTTCTTCAGCGCCTGCAGGGCCTGCACCGTGTTCATGGCCGGTGCGGGATCCAGGCGATAGTCCCCATAGTCTGCCCGGGTCTTCTCCAGGGCCAGTGCCAGCAGGGCCGTGGTATAGGCGCTGCGCATGTCCTGGGCAGTCTCACCGGGGCGATAGGTGAAGTGGGTGGGGACGGCATGGCACGTCGGCGCCAGGCAAAGTAGCAGCAAGAGCGGCAAGCAGCGGCTGATCACACCGACCTCCGGTGATGGGCTGGAATCATGGGCGGGGCCCAGAGTGCGGCATATTGTGGCATATGCCGGCCTGTGACAAGGGGAGCCAGCGCGCAAAAAAACGGCCCCGCAGGGCCGTGATGTGTCGGCGCCGGGGTTACATGAACCACTTCCACCAGATGAAGAAGCCGAGGAAGCCGAACAGGTAAACCAGGCCCAGATGGGTCAATGCCTGCAGCGCCTTGCTGGGCTTGAGGGCGGCGGGCAGGTCGGAGCCTTGTACCAGCAGGTGGTTGAGCAGGGCGAAGGCCGGGGTGGTCATGAAGGAGAGGGTCATGGCAAAGCCCAGCATGGGCAGCAGGGCCCCCTGGAAGAACAGCAGTATCCCCAGGCTGGCCAGGGTGACGAACAGGATCCACAGGGTCAGGCTGCGGTTGGAGAAGTCCGCCTGTTTGCGCAGCAGGGCCTGGGCCTCCGCCAGGGCGCGGCTGTAGCCGTCGATCACCGTGATGGTGGAGCCGAAGATGCAGCAGAAGGCGATCATGGCGATGAGGTAACGGGACCATTCCCCTATGGTGCTGGCGTACATGTTCACCAGCTGGCGGGAGAAGCCGATGCCACCTTGCTGCACCGACTCGCCGGCGCCGTGCAGCACCAGCACCCCCAGGGCCAGGAACATCAAGGCCAGCACGGCGGTCACCAGGTAGCCCAGATTGAAGTCGAACAGGGCGCTCCTGGGGGTCACCTGCTGTTCGCGGCGCTGCTGGGCCAGCCACAAGGAGGTGATGCAGGAGATTTCGATGGGGGCCGGCATCCAGCCCATGGTCACCACCAAAAAGCCCACCGCCGCCAGCTGCCAGGGGGAGGGGGAGACGAAGTTGACGGGGGCCACAGGCCCCTGTTGCCAGGCGATGCAGGTGGCCAGCACGGTGGCGACCGCCAGGGTGGAGACGATGATCTTGGAGACCTTGTTGAGCATGGCGAAGTGGCCGGCCAGCACGATGAGCAGGCTCAGGGCCAGGACGATGCCGCACAGCACCAGCATGGGCAGCTGCACCGGCAGGAAATAGCCCAGCAGGCTGGCGGAGAACAGGGTCAGGGCGGCGGTGTTCACCACGGCGGAGAAGATGTTCAAGGCGAAGGCCAGACCCAGGTAGCCGCGGCCCATCTGGTAGTAACCGTGTTGCAGGGTGTGGCCGGTGGCCATGGTGTAGCTGATGGCGGCGCGGAAGAAGGGATACTTGAACAGGTTGATGAGCAGTATGAGGCCCGCCAGTGACCAGCCGTACTGGGCGCCGGCCTGGGTGGAGGCCACCAGGTGACTGCCACCGATGGCGGCGGAGGCCATCAGGATGCCGGGGCCCAGGGTGCGTAGCCGTTGCATCAGCGTATCCCAACTGCCGGGTGCTGCCTTGCTGAGTGTGCTTTCCAAACTCGGTTCCCTCATGTGATTGTTCAGGCGGCCCCAGGGTATACCGGACAGGACGCCGGATCCCTGGCGCCAGAAAAAACATCCGGCGCAACGAAAGGCGTCGCGCCGGGTCACTCAGCATACTCCCATCTATTGTCGTTTACATAGCGGTGGATGAGGGCGCACAGACGCGCTTAATAGTCGTATTGGGTGCCATCCACGTACAGGGTGCCGGTCCCCGTGAGGGTGCCATTGTTTGACAGGCTGCTGATGTAGGAGGTGCCGGTGATCTCCCAACTGCTGTTGGCATCCAGGGTGACGCTGATGGTACCGCCATTGTTATCGCTGTTGATGGCGCCGCTGAGGCTGGAGTTGTTCAGCGTCAGGTCAAGTGAGCTGTCACTGTCGCTGATGATGATCTCCCCTTCCAGGGTCTGGTCGGTGGCGGTCAGGGTCACCTGGCCGCCGTTGCTGCCCCAGTCGCTGTTGACGTTGTCGATATAGCTGGAGGCCGTTGACGCCTTGCCGGCCACCAGCAGGAGGTCGGAGGCGTTTTCCAGGGTGGCGCCATCCAGCTCGATGACCGCATCCGTATCGCAGACGAAGAAGAGCGGGCCACCGGAGAAGTTGTTGGTGAGGGTGCCGCCGGTCATGGACAGGCTACCTGTGCCGACAGAGGAGTCGCCGGACATGCTTTGGTAGATGATGGCGCCCCATTTGGCGTTGCCGCTGAGCGAGGTGTTTTCCAGCGTCACCGAGTTGAGGCCTTCGATGGCCAGGGCCTCGGAGCCGGTGGCAATCAGGGTGGAATCGCTGACGTTGAAGGTGCCGGTGCAATAGATGCCAGGGGAGCCGGAACCGCTGGTGGTGGCATAGACATTGGAGGCTGTGATGGTGGGGGCGTTATAGCTTTCGTACCGGTCCGACGCCAGTGCCGCGCAGGAGTCACCCTGGGTGGAGATGGTGGAGTTGCTGATGGTGACGCTGCCGCCATAGGTGGCATCCACGCCGCGGGAATTGCTGTCCCCTGTGGTGACTATGGAGACATAGTCCAGCACCGCGCTGGCATCCTCGCCAAAGGCAAACACCCCGTTGGCCCCGGCGGCATCCGTGGTGATGGTGGTGTTGGTCATGGACAGGGTGGTGGTGTCATTGGTGCCGCTATAGTCGTCGTCTGAGCTGGACGAGGAGACCAGCACCCCGGCGTTGAAGCCGTAGAAACCGCTGTTTTCCAGATCCGAAGTGTCGCCTGTCTTGGTCACCTGGCTGTGGGTGAGGGTCAGATCGCCACCGGATTCGACCTTGACGGCCGGGGTGTTGGCGGTGCTGGAGCTGTAGCTGTAATAGCTGTTCGCCACCCCGGTATCGGCGGAGGAATAGGTGCCGCCGGCGGTCAAGGTCACATCGGTATAATCCGTCTGATCGCCGAGGTCGCTGGTGTCGCTCTCTTCATCCGAAGTGGTGGTGGCCGTGTCGGTAAAGTCCACGTCGGTGGCATCGTCGTCCGCCACAGTGACGCTGGTGCTACTCGGGGAGAAGGTGTAACCGCTCAGGGACGGCGTTAGGGTGTAGCTACCATTTTCAACCGAAAACTCATAGTAACCGCTGCTGTCTGTGGTCGTCGTGGCACTGTCGTCACCGGAGAGGGTGATCAGCACCCCCTCTACCTCGCTGCCCGTCACGGTTCCAGACAGGCTGTAGCTGTAAGTGCTCTCCTCATCGCTGCTGCTACTGTCATCCTCATCACTCAGATTTTTGCCATCGCACCCCGTCAGCCAGAGTGAGGCCAGGGCCAACATGAAAAACAGCCTCTTGCCCGGGCGCCGATTCAGCGCCGACAGTGTGGGGGTATTCGTCATCTTTCACCTCGCCATGGTTGTATGTCCGCGGGACGGGGGCGCCGGCCAGCTGCCCACCAGATTTACGGTAAGTGGCCATCCCGGGAAACCCTGTGGTGTGGTGCTGTGTTAAATAGTTGACTAATCACTCAAAGATATTCGCCATAGCGTTAATGAAATTTCATTAAGTGACATTTTTGGCCCAGGCCTAGCCTTACCTGGGCAGGAGGACATTGGGGCTATTGGCGCACTTTTGGTGCCCTCTTATGGTGCGTAATGCCGTCATGCATGGCGGGCAAGATGGGCTGCACCATCGTGGCTCAGGCTTGGCTCAGGCTTGGCTCAGGGTGGCGGGCGCGGCGGTTAGGCGGGCCCGCTCGCCCTGGCGTGCTTGTTGCTTTAGCTCCACGACCGGGCGTGGACCCGAGACAGTTGCAGTTGGGAGCGGTTATGCAAAAAAGACAGGGCTGGACCATAGCCCGCAAGATTTACGCCGGCGCCGCGCTGGCGTTTCTACTGGCCTTGCTCAGCATCTACCTGGTGGTGGAGCAGAAGGTGAAACCGGCGCTGATCCAGGAGCGTCAGGCCATGATCCAGGCCAGCCAGCAGGACATGCTGGGGCTGCTGGGGGCCAAGCTGGCCCAGATCCAGCAGCTCACCGCCAGCCTGGCCAGCCAGAGCCAGCTGTTGCCCAAGGATGAGGCCCTGTTCAAGCGACTGTTCCCTGTGGTGATCGACAATCACGGTGATGCCACCATCGCCGGCGGTGGCATCTGGCCCGAGCCGGACAGCTTCACCCCCGGGGTGGCGCGGCGCAGCTTCTTCTGGGGCCGGGACAATGGCGAGCTCAAGTACCTGGACGATTACAACGATCCCCAGGGCAGCGGCTATCACAACGAGAGCTGGTATCAGGTGGGGCGGCAGGGGCAGGCGGGGCAGTGCAGCTGGTCAGAGGCTTACACGGATCCCTATTCCAAGACGCCGATGATCACCTGTACCGTGCCCATGCTGTCCCAGGGACGCTTCATGGGGGTCAGCACGGTGGACATGATGCTCGACGGCATCACGGCCCTGTTGCAGCGTTATGGCCAGAGCCAGGGGGGCTATGCCTTCGCCATCGATCAGAGCGGCCAGATCATCAGCTTCCCGGGGGACCTGGCCAAGCCGGCGGCCGACGGCAGCATGGTGCGCTTGGCGCAACTGACCCAGCAACAACCCTGGCTGGTGCCCTTGGCCCAGCAGATCGCGGGGCTCGCCGGCGGGGATCGGTTGCTGGATCTGGCCGACGATGGGGTGCTGCATGAACCCGTGCTGGTCAGCCTGAGCCGCTTGCCCCAGACCGGCTGGACCCTGGGTCTGGTGGTGCCCAAGGCCCACATGACCGCCGTGGCCCGTCAGATGGGCCTGTTCCTGTTGCTGACCGTGGGGGCCACCCTGGCGGTGATGCTGGTGCTGGGCCTGCTGTTCTTCCGCGGCATCCTGGATACCCTGGCGCGTACCACCAGCCAGATCCGGGCCCTGGCCAGCGGTAGCGCCGATCTCAACGAACGGCTCACCATACTGCGGCAAGACGAGGTCGGCGAGTTGCGCCAGGCGGTGAACGACTATGCCGACCGCCTCAAGCAGCTGCTGCAGCGGGTACAGGAGGCGGCCAACGCCTTGCTGGGCGAGGCCTCGGAGCTTAACCGCTTCAGCACCGGCTTCATGCAGAAGGCCCAGGAGTTGCGGGACGAGAACACCATGCTGGCCACGGGGGCGCACGAGATGGGGGCCACGGCCCAGGAGGTGGCGCGCCATGCCCACGACACCCAGACCACGGTGAGCCAGCTGCACGAAGAGGTGAAACACAGTGGCCACGAGATGAGTGACGTCATCATCACCATGCAGCGGCTGGCGGGGGTGATCCACCAGGCCCAGCAATCCATCGTCCAGCTGGAGCAGGATAGCGGCCAGGTCAGTGGCATGCTGGAGGTGATCCGCGGCATCGCCGACCAGACCAACCTGCTGGCCCTGAATGCGGCCATCGAGGCGGCGCGGGCCGGGGAGTCCGGCCGCGGCTTCGCCGTGGTGGCGGACGAGGTGCGCAGTCTGGCGGCCAAGAGCCAGCAGTCGGCGGTGGAGATAGAGCAGGTGATCGCCCGGTTGCAGGCCACCTCCCGGCAATCGGTCAGCGCCATGAGCCAGGGGCAAGTGGAGACCGACAAGGCGGTGAGCGGTGCCCAGCAGACCCACGAGCACCTGCAGGCGGTGGTGGAGGCCTTCGGCCAGATCACCGAGCGGGCCACCCAGATCGCCGTGGCGGCGGAGGAGCAGGAGCGGGTCACCCAGGAGATGAGCCTGCAGCTGAGCAACCTCAACCAGTTGACCGACGGCAACGCCGACAACTCGGCCAAGCTCAATCGCATGAGCGACACCCTGGCGGAGGTGGCCGGCCAGCTGACCCGGCTCAGCTAAGCACGGCTTAAGCCGGCTCAGTCCAGCGGCGTGATCACCGGCTCGGCCGCCGGCCGGGCCAGGTATTCCAGCAGACTGTGTTCCCCCAGGGGCTGGGCATAGTAGAAGCCCTGCAGGTAATGTACCCCCAGGGCCTTGAGGGCCTGGGCCTGGGTGCTGCTCTCCACCCCTTCGGCCACCACCAGGTGGCCGAAGCTGTCGGCCATCTGCATCACCGCCTTGATGATCACCCTGCCGCTGCTCTCCATGTTGCCGACGAAGGAGCGGTCGATCTTCACCAGATCCACCGCCAGATCTTGCATCATGGAGAGGGAGGAGTAACCGGTGCCGAAGTCATCGATGCAGATCCGCAGGCCCAGGTCATGCAGCTGGCGTAACTTCTGCGGCAGCAGCTCGGGATCCGAGGCCAGCAGGGATTCGGTGATCTCCAGGTGCAGCCGGGCGGGGGGCAGTCCGCTGTCCGCCAGTATCTGGGTCAGCAGGTCGACAAACGCCACATCCTCCATCTGCACCACGGAGACATTGACGCACAAGGCGAGATCCGACGGCAGGTGGTGCTGGGCAAAGTGGCAGGCCTGCTGCAGCACCCAGTGCCCCAGGCCCCGGATCTGGCCACTCTGTTCCGCCAGGGGGATGAACACATCCGGGGTGATCTCCTCGCCATCCAGCTGCCAGCGTAACAGGGCCTCCACCCCCATGACCCGCTCGCTGCTGGCCGTCACCAGCGGCTGGTAGCTGAGCAAGAGTTCCCGCCTGGCCACCGCCTCCTCCAACCGGCTGCGCAGCTTGTGTTCCCGGCGGATCTGCTCGGCCAGCACGTCGTTGAACAGCCCCAGCTGCCCCGGTGCCTGGCGCTTCTGCTCATACATGGCCATGTCGGCCAGCTGGATCAGCCCCTGGGCGGTGACCCCGTGGTCGGGGAACAGGGCCGTGCCGACGGTGGCACCCAACGTGAGGCTGTGGCCCTGGGCGGCGATGGGCTCGTTGAGCCGGGCAATCAGGCGGGCGACGAACTGCTTGAGGGCTGGCAACGAGGTGTAGGGGAGGGCCAGGATGAATTCGTCGCCTCCCCAGCGGCCAATCTGGACACTGTCGGTCTGCTCTCGCAGCCGCTTGGCCACCTCCTGCAGCGCCAGATCCCCCAGATCGTGGCCTAGGGTGTCGTTGATCTTCTTGAAGCCGTCCAGATCGACAAACAGCACCGCCAGGGCGGTCTGCCGCACGTTATGCCACTGCAGCAGGGCGCGCAGGCTCTCCAAAAAGGCGCCGCGGTTGAGCAGCCCGGTCAAGGGATCACGATTGGACAGCAGGTAAATTTCCCGAGTGCGATTGGCCACCTTCTCCTCCAATTCCACCAGCAGCCGCTCGTGCTGATGCTTGAGGGCGATGGCGTCGCGGGTGAAGTCGGCGGACTGCTTGGCGGTGTACAGCAAGATGCCGCAGAAGAACAGCCCCAGGCCCCCCAGCAGGTGTTCATGGGGTAGGGCGGAGCCCAGCAGCAGCAGGGAGTAGGGGCACAACAGAATAAAGCAGTATGCCAGGGAGAGCCCGCAGTGACCGGAGAGCACATTTGCCCCGCCGCCGGCCATGGCGGCCACCACTATGATGCTGCTGGTCAACTGGGGCAGGCTGGCCCCTTGGTAGTAATAGAGGCAGAAGAAGCTCCACATCAGCGCCGTGAGCAGCAGGCCGATGGCAAAATGGCGGATGGCGCAGGGGGCACAGCTTGGTTCCTGCTGCAGGCGGCGTTTCCAGTAATGGCTGATCAGCAGACGCAGGGCCATGAGCCCGAACATCAGATACCACCACTGCGCCTTGCTCAGGGGGACACTCTGGGGGGGAAACCCGAAGGCCAGTACCCAGGAGGCCAGGCTGGAGATGAACAACCCCGGATAACTATTGGCATAGAGTAGCTGCGCGATATCCCGTTGACGCAGCGCAGAATAGTCCTGGTCCATGGCGGGTGTCCACTTGGCGAAAGAGAGGGTCAGCTGGCGCTTTGGCCTACGCTGTCATACTTGCCACCAGGTGTAAACGGTTAATTTTTGAACCGCTTTTTCTTTGCCCGCCGCCCCGGTTAACCCCGCTCCACCTTACCCCGCAAGGCCTTGGTTTCGCCACGGCGGGTCTTGCTGGCCAGGCGCCGCTGCTGGGAGGCGCGGGTCGGCCGGGTGGCCCGGCGGGCCTTCTGCACCTTGGCCACGCTCTGAATGAGGGACTGCAGGCGGGTGAGGGCCTCCAGCCGGTTCTGCTCCTGCAGGCGATGGGTCTGGGCCTTGATGATGATGATGCCATCGCTGCTGATGCGCTGATCCGACAGGGCCAGCAGCCGCTCCTTGTAAAAGTCCGGCAGGGAGGAGGCGCGGATGTCGAAGCGCAGGTGGATGGCACTGGCCACCTTGTTGACGTTCTGCCCGCCGGCCCCTTGGGCGCGGATGGCGGTCAGTTGGATGTCGCTGTCAGGCAGCTGGACACTGTGGGAGATAGGTAGCATGGACGCAGGGTAGCAGCATGTGGCGGGCGGGTACAGGTCGCACGTGCCGCCGGCGCTTGGCGCTGGAGGGGGCCAGGGGTAAGCTCGAGGCTGGTGCGCCACACCGCGCAAGAGGAGACCTGCATGAGTCAGTTGATCGATCAGATGGCCGAGCGGCAGATCCAGGCCGCCCTGGAGCAGGGCCAGCTGGACCGGCTGCCGGGGCAGGGACAGCCCCTGCAGCTGGAGGACGATAGCCGGGTGCCCGAGGCCCTGCGCCTGGGCTATCGCTTGTTAAAAAATGCCGGTTATCTGCCGCCGGAGCTGGAACAGCGTCAGGAGGCCCTGGCCCTGTGCGATCTGCTGGCCCGCTGCCACGGGCCGGACGAGGAAGCCACCGACCTGCTGCGAAAACTGCGCCAGCTGGAGTTGAAGCTGCGCATCAAGGGCATGGACACCCGCTTTATCCACCGCTATCTGCAGTCGGCTCAGATGAAGCGCTGAGCCAGCGTTGAATCACCTGGGTTAGCCACCCTGGATCTGATGGATCCTGAGGTAGAGGAACAACAGGCCGACGAGCACCACGCCGAGAACGAACCGGTTAGAGAGATATTGGTAGCCATGGGCGTTTGCCTGTTTTGCGGCTGGACGCTGAGCTGACGGGGTATCCTGGGGGGCGGCCGAAGACTCTTCTTCATCCGGTATCCGCCGTCCAAGGGCTCTCCACAACCACCATGCCAGGCGATCCCCGCCCAGGGCATAGCCCAGCAACAGGCCTAACAACAGACGGTAGCGACCGGGGGCAACATAGTCCAAGTCCCAGGTGTGGTAGGCAAGCCAGAGGCCGAATATCCCCACCATCAGGCGGAAGATCTGGGTGGGGATCTTGTCTTTTTCTCTCATGGTGAGCGGTTTCATCCTTGTCGCTGAACTTGTGCCGTCCTGGTGCCGGCCGTCACGTTTCTATCCCTTGCCGACGTCAACTGTGGCGGGCGGCGATTCTCCTCGATTGGATTTCATCTGGTGCATGGTCGCATCACAGTTGGCCCAGCCGATTGCCGCTGGTGTACTTGCGGCAGGCCGCTGGGCTATGGCGCCTGCTCGGCATTCATCTGTGCCTGGAACTGCGAGGCGCAGGACTTGCAGACACAGGCCTTGCCCCGATAGGCCGTGGGAATGCGCGCCAGCAGGGCGGCCGGAAAGCGGATGGCGGGGTCATTGCACCAGCAGGATTGGCTGACATCCGCCGTCCCCAGGTTGACGCAACCATTGGCCTGTCCACACAGGGGGCAACGCAGGGGATCTGGGGTGATGGCCGTGATGTGCAGCATGGGGGACTCTCTTGGTGGACGATGGAATGCGGGTGGCGAACGGACTGTGGCCGCCGGCGCCTCTCGGCACCTATCCTGGGGCAGGGACGGCATGAATTCAACCCGCCGGCATGGGGCTGCGCCTGATGAATTTTAGTTTTGGCCCTCGCTGGTCGCTTGCCTGGCGTATCTAGTCCAACGAGCCGGTGTCGCCTGTGAGTCGTCTGTTGTTGTTGCCTGTTTGTGGCAGCGGGGAGCGTATCTGTTGTGGCGGCGCGGCATGGCTTGCCGTCCGTCCGGCGCTGGGGCCATGGCTCGGCAGGGGATGGCTGCTGTGTGTCCTGCTGCAGCCAGGCCTGGCGTTGGCCACCAAGCAGCAGGAGGCCCCCTGCCAGCAGGACTTTGTGGCCTGGATGCTGGCCCAGCAGCAGCAATTTTCCGATCGGTCATCGAGCCCGCAGCTGCGTCGTCAAGCGGAGCGCAACATAGACACCATACGGCAGTCCCTGGCGCAGGGGGATGACTTCTGCCACGCCATGGCACTGACCCGGCAGTTGCCCAAGGAAACCGATGGGGCGCCCCGGGAGGGCGAGATCCACTCCTTTGCCAACTCCCCGGGCAGCAGCCAAAAGCCGCTGAGTGGCCAGCTGATGCGGACGCAGAATCTGTTGGACTGGTTTTCCTCTCACTAGGTGGGTCACATCTGTGGTCTGCCAGGCGGTGAGGCCTGCTGGCCAGGAGCTGACGCGCCGTTTTTGCGGGAACGCTTTCAACTTGTAACGCAATAGTTGAAAAAAGCGTCAAGTTTGTAAAAATAGCCACCCCGCAACGAACGACCGCAGAACAGGTGGCACAGATGAATGGCATGCCGACATGGGGCAGACCCGAGGCGGACAGCCCCACGGCCCAGCTGGAGCAAGAGCTGGCCCGGGTACGGGCCGAGCTGGTCAATCTGCGCCAGGAAAACCGCCGGCTGCTGGAGAAGCTCAATGCTGCCCTGGATGGCACTGGCATCTGCCTGTGGCAGGGCCTGGTGCAAAGTGGTGAGCTGACGGTGTTCAACCTGCAGAATTTCCAGCAGGGGCAGATGGTGGCGCATTTTGATCTCTGGCAGGCCAAGCTGCATCCGGATGACAAGGCCCTGGCCCTGGAGCGCTACTTCGGGCATCTGAACGGTCAGTATGGCTCCTATGAGGCCCGTTACCGGACCCTGGGGTCCCAGGGCGAGATCACCTGGTTGTGGGACCGGGGGCGCGTGGTGGAATGGGATGCCCAGGGGCGGCCTTATCGCATCATGGGCTCCCATATCGACATCACGGCGCAGATGGCCCAGCAGGCCTTGCTGGAAGAGCAAGCCCAGCTGGATCACCTCACCGGCCTGTACAATCGGCATACCTTCACCCGCCTGACCCGCCAGCGTTTGGCTCAGGGGGGACCCGGGGCCCTGCTGTTTATCGATCTCGACGATTTCAAGGCCATCAACGACCGCTTCGGCCATCGCTGTGGCGACGGTGTGCTCAGTCAGGTGGGGCAGTGGCTCTGTTGCCGCTTACCGACCGGCGCCCTGTATGGCCGCTATGGTGGGGATGAGTTTGTCGCCTATGTGCCGGGCTTCACGGCCGCGCAGGTCGAAGAGCTGATGGCGCGTCTGCTGGCCGAGCGTCCCCAGTATGTCGTAGAGGTGGGGGATTGCCGGCCGGTGGGCATGAGCCTGGGGGGCTGCTGCTGGCAACAGGCTCCAGGATTTGAACAGGCACTGGAAACGGCGGATCGGGCCATGTACCAGGCCAAGCAGCGCGGCAAACGGGGCTTCTGGCTGGCTTGCCTGTAAGGCAACGCACTGCCGTCCCGCAGCCTCCCCCGGTTTGGTGACCAGGTGCGGGTCAATCAGGGGTTGTCCGCGCCGCCCGACGGAAACCGCGCGGCCTGGCTGCTCGTTCCGCCCCCAGTGCCGGCCGGCGGCGCCATTAACCCCCCATTCCTTTCTCATCCTGGCGAGTTTCTTGCTAAAGATCCCTCAGTTCCGTCGCCATGACGGCACCGGGGGGGAACGTCGTGCCTTACGATTTTTGCGGATGAGATCAAGGCTTGCCAAGCTGCTGTCATCTGCCTGTGGTAGAACCAGCTTAATCACGGCATTATCGTCAAGAAAAAATCATAAAAACAAAAACCGGCTGGATGCCTGTAAAGTTAGGGACAGTTGCAATGCCCTCATCGTTAACGCTGAAGACCTATCATCCACTGCCCTTGGCAGACGTGTTAAAAGGCCGCCACCCGGCGCTTCTGCTGGGGCTCTGGCTGGTCAGCCTGCTGGCCAGTGTGGGGCTGGGGCTGGCCTGTGTGGTGCAAAACTGGTCCGGGTTGCCCATGCGGTTAGGGGGCGCCGAGCTGTATCTCACCCTCTACCCCCCCTTGATCATCAACACCCTCTGGTTGTTCTGGTTCGGCTTCTGGTGGGCCGCCATTCCCACCTATCTGGCGACCCTGGTGCTGGCTCTGTTTGCCGGCATGCCGGTCTGGTGGGCGCTGGCGTTCGCCTGCTCGGATCTCATCGGTTTCACTGTGCAGCTGATGGTGTTTCGCGCCAGCCAGGTGCCCTATCATCTGCGCAGCGTGCAGTCCCTGTTGCTGTTTATCCTAGCCGCCTTCCTGGGCGCCGTGTTCAGCTCCATCGGCGCCTTTATCTGGGTCTATGCCAACCACCTGCCACCGGCCCAGTTCTTTGCCATCTGGCAGGGCTGGTGGCTGGGGGCCTTCTTGCAAAACCTGCTGCTGGTGGCGCCCTTGCTCTGGTTAGGCTCTGGGTGGGCCATGGACTGGCGGAGTGCCTACTATCCTTGCCCTGCGCGGCCGACCCCGGAGCGCCGGCAGGTGCTGATCAGTTTGGCCACCATGGCCGGCGGCGTTTATCTCTTCCTCTACTTCTCTTACGCCTTAAGTCGCAGCGCCATCATTCCCACCACGCCGCCCATCGATCCCGTCTGGTCTTACGCCCTGCAACAGATGTCCGAGTCTGTGCTGGTGGTCTATTGTGCCCTGGGGCTGCTGCTGCTGGCGCTCACTGTCATCGCCTATCAGTTTTTCGGCTACTGGACCTCCCATCTGGAGCTGGCGGCCGAGGAGGCGCGGCAGGCCAATGCGGCCAAGTCGCAGTTTCTGGCCCGCATGAGCCATGAGATCCGCACCCCCCTCAACGCCATCATAGGCCTCACCCGCCTGGCCCTGCGCACCATACTCACCCGCACCCAGCGGGACTACCTGGATAAGGTGCGCCTCTCCGGCGAGCTGTTGCTGGGGGTGGTGAACGATCTGCTGGATTACTCCAAGATCGAAGCCGGGGAGATGTCGCTGGACAGCGCCCCCTTCGAATTGCAGGAGGTGCTGCAACGGGTCAGCGCCATCATGGCGGCCCGGGCGGACGAGAAGCAGCTGGAGTTGCTGTTCGATGTGGAGCCCGGCCTGCCCACCACCCTGTATGGTGACGGTTTTCGCCTGGGGCAGGTGATGATCAACCTGCTAAACAATGCCATCAAGTTCAGCGATAGCGGCGAGGTGGTGCTGAGCGTCCACGCTCTGCTCCGTCAGCCGGATGCCATCACCCTGCGCTTCGAGGTGCGGGACAAGGGCATCGGCATCAGTCAGGAGGCGCTGCCCCGTCTGTTCCTGCCGTTCAGCCAGTTGAATGAGGGCATGGATCGCCGCCACGGTGGCACCGGGCTGGGGCTGTCCATCTGTAAATACCTGGTGGAGAGGATGGGGGGCAACATCGGCGTCTCCAGCCAGCCGGGCCAGGGCAGCTGCTTCTATTTCGAGCTGCCGTTTCGCACCGACGAGGCCAGCGAGCCGGCACCGCCCTTGCTGCCCCAGCTGCGGGGCAGACGGGTGCTGCTGGTGCAGGATGGGGTCTTGGGCCCGCGCCTGATGCAGGCCATGTTGCAACGTCTGGGACTGGTGGTGGAGCACCTGGCCGAGCCTGAGGAGGTGTTGCCCAGGCTGCTGGATGGCGAACGGCCAGCCTTCGATCTGCTGCTGCTGGCGGAGCAGGTCAAGGGCACCCCGGGTCAGGACCTGTTGCGCCAGATCCGGCTCAGCCGTCCCGGAGCCTGGTTGTCGGTGGTGATGCTGGTGTCCATCTCCGGGCGGGAGAGCCTGCTCAAAGAGGCCGAAAGCCTGGCCATCCGTCACTTCCTGCTCAAGCCGGTGAACCTCTCCGTGCTGCTGGATGTGTTGCAGGAGGCCTTGTGTGACATGCGGGCGGTGCGGGGCGACGCCCCGGCGATACCCAGCTGGCAGGGATTGCAGGGCCGGCGCATCCTGGTGGTGGATGATAATGCCATCAACCGTCAGATCGTCGAAGAGCTGCTGCAGGGTGATGGGGCCACCTTGCTCAGCGCCTGCGGTGGCGAGGAGGCCCTGGCCCTGCTGGCCGAGCAATCGGTGGATCTGGTGTTGATGGACGTGCAGATGCCGGGGATGGATGGCTTCACCGCCACCCGGCTGTTGCGCCAGCGGGGCTGTGCTACCCCCATCATCGCCATGACGGCCCATGCCCTGGCGGAGGATAGGCTGAGCTGCCTGGACGCGGGCATGAACGATCACCTGGCCAAGCCGTTTGAACCGGAACAGCTCAATGCCCTGCTGCAGCGCTGGCTGCCCCCGGTCGCACCCGGAAACCCCATCGAGGTGCCGATGGCCGCCGATGAGGCGGTCGGCCTGGCGTGGTTCGAGCAGGCCGAGGTGCTGGCGGCCCTGCGGGGTGTCGGGCTGGATCCCCAGTTGGGCCTGCGGCGGGTCGGTCAACGTCGTCCCCTCTATCGGCGGGTGTTGGAACGCTTTGTTCAGGAGGAGGCCAGCCTGGCGGAGCAGCTGCGCTTCTTGGCGCAGCAGCAGAAGCGTGAGGCCCTGCAGCAGCGTCTGCATAACCTCAAGTCCCTGGCGGGCTATCTGGGGGCCGAGGCGCTGCAGAGCCGTAGCGCCGAGCTGGAAGGCCGGCTGCGCGGCGGACAGCTGCTCGATGGCGAGATGGGGGTGCAGCTGGAGCTGCTCGCCCGCCAACTGGAGAAGGTGATGGGGGTGCTGCGCCGTCATTGTCCCCTGGTTGCCGAACCGGCGGCGGTGACCGCCATCCCAGCCCGGCAGGCTGCCCGCCTGCTGATCGTGGACGACGAGGCGGTCCACCGGGAGGTGCTGGCGGATCTGCTGGCGAGCGAAGGGGAACTGCTGATGGCCAGTGACGGTGGGCGGGCCATGGAGCTGGCCCAGACCCAGCAACCGGATCTCATTCTGCTGGACATGATGATGCCCGACATGAGTGGGGCCGAGCTGCTCAAACAGCTCAAGGAGCACCCCCTGACCCGGGCCATTCCGGTCATCATCATCTCTGGGCTGGATGCCATCGAGGACGAGGAGCAGGGCTTGGCCCTGGGGGCCTGCGACTACATCATCAAGCCCTTCCATCCCAACATCGCCTGTGCCCGGGTACGCAATGCCCTGCGCATGGCCCAGCAGCGGACCCTGCTGGAGCAGCTGGCCCACGTGGACAGCCTGACGCAGTTGTCCAATCGGCGCCGTGGAGAGACGGTGCTGGAGGAGGAGTGGTTGCGTTGTGCCCGGCAGCAGCAGCCGCTGTCGGTGGCGGTGGTGGACATAGACCACTTCAAGCGGATCAACGATCGGTTTGGCCATGCCCGGGGGGACGAGGTGTTGCGGCGGGTGGCGGATCAGATGCGCCAGTTGTTGCATCGCCCCGGTGATCTGGTGGCGCGTTACGGTGGTGAGGAGTTTGTGCTGGTGATGCCCCAGACCGAGGTGGAGGGGGCGCGGCAATTGGCGGAGACCCTGCGTAACCTGGTGGCCCAGGGGCAGGATCTCTCGCCCGACGGCCCGAGGGTGTCGGTGACCGTGAGCATAGGTGGTGCCACCTGGATTCCTGATGCCAGCCAGAGCCATGTTAGTCTGCTGGAGGAGGCGGATCGCATGTTGTATCAGGCCAAGCGTGCAGGACGGGATCAAGTTGCTTGGAGTGAGGCGCAACTTGTGGTGTAGTGGGGATTCGTTTGTTTCCCGCATCATGGTGACAGGGAGTCAATGTTTGATGAACAAGATGAAGGGAATCCTCTGCCTGGTGGGCCTGTTCTCATCGGGCTGTATCTGGTCTTCCTCCAATGAGCTGGTGTTGGGTCCCATTCCCGGCGTCAGCCAGCTCTATTCCTATCCCAACAACTGCAACGAGATCTGCTTCGAGGCCATGAGCCTGGAGCAGACGGTGGCCCACTATCTGGATCAGAGCCTGCAACGGGATGGCTATGCCGGCCAGGTGCAGGTTCGTCTGGAGGATGGCCTGGTGAAGGTGCGGTTCCCCGATGCGGTGCCGGCGGACTACGGTGCCCGGGTGATGGCCTTCCTGGAGGAGGGGCAGGCCGGTCTGGCGGCAGCGCATCAACTCAACGACCAGCACCTGTGGGCCTACAACTGGCGCTTCTTCCTGCCCCATGGCATGGCGCTGGAAAACCATCGCTCGGTGGAGCTGTTGCACTTCCCGCCCGATGATTCACTGATGCAGGCCCAGGATTACCTCAAGTCCAAGACTACGGATCGCTGGGCAGCCCTGCTGACCCTTAACGGGGTGCCGCCGGAACAGACCTCGGCCTACCAGACCATAGTCGATCTGGCCCCGGTGGCCGCGCCGGCCAACGCCGGCAGCAAACTCTCCCCCACCTACACCGCCTTCACCCCCTATGTGAAGGGCATGATCCACCAGTGGAGCCAGACCAAACAGTCTGCCCAGAGCTATCCCATGGTGGCCTTTGGCCAGCCGGTGCGTCAGTGGCTGGCCCAGGCCTATGGACAGCAATTCCAGTATGCCGGTGCTGCCACGGGCAAGGCTTTCGCCACCCTGGATCTGGGGGCCTTGGATGTGGGGGGGCGCAGCGTGGCGGTACTGGGGGCCAATCATCCCAGCCAGATCTGGTATGCCGCCGATCCGGACGAGTACGGGGGTGACAGCGTCAAGGCCGACAAGATCGGCATCCAGGTGATGGGGCAGGATCTGGTGGCCGCCTGCTGGCAGGCGGGCATGGGGGACAATCCGGCCATGGATCCGGCCGGTGAGCTGCAGCAGTGCCAGCAACGCTGGCCCAGCGGCTCGGCGGCAGTCTGCGAGCAGTTCTACCAGAGCATACGGCGGCTCAACCCCAGCGAGGCGGCGGAGCGCTGTCAGTCCGCCTCTTGAGGCGCCTCGGCCTGCGCCATCCCGGGTAGCGCCAGGGTAGGCGAGCCGGCACTGACCGGCTCGCCTATGGTGATGGCTTCACCCAGGAACTTGGGTTCCTTCTCCAGCACATACACGTCCAACAGGCACTTGAAGCGGGCCAGCACCTCCCGCAGACGGGTGCGCAGATCCAGCATGGTAGCCACGTCCTTGGCGTTGTAACCGATGACCTCCAGCCCGTGGTGGCGGGCCAGGTAGATGGCCCGCTCGTTGTGAAATGGCTGGGAGACCACGGTGAAGCGCTGCTGACCGAATACCTCGGCCGCCCGCACCACCGAATCCAGGGTGCGAAAGCCGGCATAGTCGCTATAGATGAAGCGGGCGGGGATCCCCTCCTTGAGCAGGGCCCGGCGCATCTCCCTGGGCTCGTTGTAGCGCAGGGTGGCGTTGTCACCCGATACCAGAAAATAGGTCACCTTGCCCTGGCGATAGAGTTCGCCGGCAGCGTGGATCCGATTGGCGAAATAGGGATTGGGTTTGCCGGGGGCCAGATAACGGGCCGTCCCCAGGATCAGGGCCACCTTGTTGTAGGGGATCTGCGTCACGTCGTCATAGGTGTAGCGATGGCTGAGCCCCACCTGGTAGTAGGAAAAGGCCAGCAATGTGACCAGGGCCAGCAATAGGCTCCCCAGGCCCCAGCGTAACGGACGGCTGAGCAGACAGGACAGCAGACGGGGGGGACACTTGAACAAGGGCGGCTACGCTTGGGTGACTGACGGAGGTCTAGTGTAACATGCCTCGGCGGCGGGCCAAGTGTCACCGTTAAATGTCGGACTCATCTGAGATACGAAAGGCGCTGGTCAGCCAGGCTTGCAGACGGGGTAGCGGCAGGGGGGGCGAGAAGAGATAGCCCTGCATCAGGTGCGCCCCCAGTTCCAGCAACCGATGGCGTTGGGCCTGGGTCTCCACCCCCTCAACGATCACCGCCATGTTGAGGGTCTGGCCCAGGGAGAGAATGGCGCGGACGATGCGCTCATCCCCCTGCTCCAGCCGCGCCAGAAAGCAGCGATCCATCTTCAAGGTGGTGACCGGCATCTCCTGCAGCCGCTGCAAGGAGGAGTAGCCGGTGCCGAAGTCGTCCAGGTGAATGGCGAAGCCAGCGGCCACCAGGCGCTCCAGCTGCCGCTTGACCTTGATGTGATCATTGGCAAACAGGCTCTCGGTCAGCTCCATGTGGATGGCCTCCCGGGGCAGGCCGGCGGCGTCACACTGGTGGCTCAACACCGTCACCAGATCCTCCTGCAGCAGTTGCAGCACCGACAGGTTGATGTTGAGGGCCAGGTTGGGCCGCTGGCGGCGCAGGGCGGGCAGGGCGGCGATGGCTTGTCCGGCGATCCACATGCCCAGCTCACCAATCAGGCCGGCTTCCTCGGCGATGGGGATAAACTCCGTCGGCGGACAATACCCTTCGGCCCGGGGCCAGCGCGCCAGGGCCTCCACCATCAGGGTTTCCCCGCTGCGGGCATCCAGGATCGGCTGGTACCAGACCTCCAGCTCCTCCTCCTTCAAGGCCAGGCGCAAGGCCTGCTCGATGCGCAGGCGATGGCTGATGGCCTGGTGCAGGCTGGGATCGAAGGTGTGGCAGCTGCCCTTGCGCTGCCGCTTGGCCTGGTACATGGCGAGATCCGCATTGCGGATCAGCTCCTCGGCATGCAGCTCGCTCTGCTGATAGGCGATACCGATGGAGCCGCTGATGCGCAGGGGCGCCGTGCCCAGGCTGATGGGCAGGCTGATCTGCTGTTGCAGGCGCTGGGCCAGCTGTTCGGCGCGTCCGCCCCCTTCGGGCAGCAGGCAGAGGAAGGCAAACTCATCGCCCCCCAGGCGCACCAGCACGTCCGAGGTCCGCGCCACTCCCCGCAGCCGTTGGGCCACTATGATGAGCAGGGCGTCGCCCTGATGGTGGCCCAGGCTGTCGTTGATCAGCTTGAAACCGTCGAGATCCAGCATCAGCAGGGCCACCTGCAGTTCGGGGTGGCGGAGCAGCAGGCCGGCATAGCGCTGCAACACCTCGGTGAAGTACTTGCGGTTGCCCAGGCCCGTCAGGGGATCCCGCCGGGCCTCGTCGTACAGATCCCGGTGGGCATGGTGGATCTGGCTCACCAGGTCGTTGAGGGAGATGGCGAGATCATCCAGCTCGTCATGGCCCTGCACCGGCCAGCGGGGCAGGGGGGCGCTGCGCTCGGTGATGCGTCGGCGGGCCAGGCGCGAGAACAGGCTCAGGCGCCGCATCACCAGGCGGTCAAACAGGATGGCGGACATGCCGCAGGCCACCAGGGACAGCAGGATGGAGTTGCCGATCAGCAGCTGCTGCCAGAGGCTCAACTGATCCGACAGCTGGGGCGGTTGTTCCAGCCGCACATCGATCTGCTCAGGGTTGTAATTGTCCGTCAGCGCCTGGTGACTGAATAGCCAGCCATCCGGCGTCTTGGCGGCTTGGTTGACCGGGGTGAACTGGATGGGCAGCTTGAGCAGCTGTTGCAAGGCTTCCTGGCGGGTCGGATCCAGACGCTGGCCCATCACCAGCCAGCCTCGGGCCACTTGCTGGCTCTGGCTGTCCAGTATGGGGTGGATGGCAAACAGCAGGGGGAGATCCTGTTCCCAGCCGGTGAGCCGGCCGCCTTGCCGGGGGCTGAGGTCAAAGTAGCGGGCCAGCAGGGCTTGAACCTGTTGCCACAGCGGGTTGGTGGCCGTCAGGGGCTGGAGTGGGGCCTCCTCTCCCTGATAGTCGAGGCCCTGCAGCAGGTGCTGCTGGGCGTCCAGAAACAGCACATAGTCCACCGACAGATTGGTCAGGTAAGCCGGCTGATAGTTGGCCTCCAGGTACCCAGGATCGGCCGAGGCCATAAATTCCCAGGTGTCGTCCCAGACCGCATAGTCCACCACATGGCTCAGCAGGTTACGCCGTTCGGTTTCCAGCAGCAGCACGGCCCGTTCCAGATCCGCCTCTATGTTGTGGCGTTCGTACTGCTGGGCGCTTTGCCGCAGCAGATGGCTGCTGCTCCAGTAGCTCAAGGCCGCGGCCAAGGCCACCAGCAGCAGCAGGTACAGCAGGCTTCGACTTCGTAGACTTTGCGGGGCCAGGCTCATGGTCTGCTCCGTACCTTGATGGGCAACGCCCGCACCAGAGAGTGATTTGAGCATAGGCAGGCCCGGGACAGGCTGCCACAGGTCCTTGGTAACACAAATAAAAAGCGCAAGGCGATGCCTTGCGCTGGGCGGGAAATGAGCCGGCGAAGACCTACTTCACTTCCTTGCCTTGAGCCTGCATATCTGCGTGGTAGGAGGAGCGGACGAAGGGGCCGCAGGCGGCGTGGGTGAAGCCCAGATCCAGGGCGATCTGCTTGAGCTCGTCGAACTCGTGGGGCGGTACGTAGCGCTTCACCGGCAGGTGGTGGCGGCTCGGCTGCAGGTACTGCCCCAGGGTCAGCATGGTGACGCCGTGGGCCCGCAGATCCTTGAGCACCTGGACTATCTCCTCGTTGGTCTCCCCCAGGCCCATCATCAGGCCGGACTTGGTGGGCATGTCGGGATGCAGCTCGCCCATGCGCTTGAGCAAGTCCAGCGACCACTGGTAGTCGGCGCCGGGCCGGGCTATGCGGTAGAGCCGCGGGGCGGTTTCCAGGTTGTGGTTGAACACATCCGGCGGATTGTCCTTGAGGATCTCCAGCGCCGTGTCCATGCGACCGCGAAAATCAGGGGTCAGGGTCTCGATGCGGGTGTTGGGGGATTCGCGCCGGATGGCGCTGATGCAGTCGGCAAAGTGCTGGGCACCGCCGTCCCGCAGATCGTCCCGGTCCACCGAGGTGATCACCACGTACTTCAAGGCCATCTCGGCGATGGTCTTGGCCAGCTTCTCCGGCTCTTCGGCATCCGGTGCCAATGGGCGGCCGTGGGCCACGTCGCAGAAGGGGCAGCGACGGGTGCAGATGGCGCCCAAAATCATGAAGGTGGCGGTGCCGTGGTTGAAGCACTCCGCCAGGTTGGGGCAAGAGGCTTCCTCGCAGACCGAGTGCAGCTTGTTCTTGCGCATGATGTTCTTGACGTTCTGGATCTTCTCGCTGCTGGCGGGCAGGCGGATGCGCATCCAGTCCGGCTTCGGCAGCACGGGCTCGTCGGCATCGGGCATGAACTTGACCGGGATCAGGGCCATCTTGTCGGCATCGCGCAGCTTGACGCCGGGCTCCATGCGGGTGGGTTTGCTCATGGGGTTTCCTCGTGCAGTTCAGTCCAACGGGGCCGGGCCAGTTGTTGGCTCAGGGCCTTGAGCAGCCTGGGGGCCGCCTCGTTCACACTCTGTGGCCCGCCGAGATCGGCACATTGGGTCATGGCCAGGCCGGCATAGCCACAGGGGTTGATGTCCAGGAAGGGGCGCAAGTCCATGTTGACGTTGAGCGCCAGGCCATGGAAGGAGCAGCCGCGCCGGATGCGCAGCCCCAGGGAGGCAATCTTGGCGCCGTCCACGTAGACACCGGGGGCGTCGGGTTTGGCGGCGGCCTGGATGCCGTCTTCAGCCAGCAGCGCGATCACCGCCTGCTCCATGCAGGTCACCAGATGGCGCACGCCGTAGGCCTGCCGGCGGACATCCAGCAGCAGGTAGGCGATGAGTTGCCCCGGGCCGTGATAGGTGATCTGGCCACCGCGGTCGCTCTGTACCACGGGGATCTGGGTGCGGTGCAGCAGGTGTTCGGCCTTGCCGGCCTGGCCCTGGGTGTAGACGGGGTCGTGTTCCAGCAGCCAGATCTCGTCAGGGGTATCGCCGTCGCGCTCGTTGGTGAAACGCTGCATGGCCTGCCAGGTGTCCAGATAAGGACGCCGCCCCAGGTAACGCACGATGAGATCCTGCTGCAAGAATGTTGCCTCTGTGTTAACGCCGAGCGGCCATTATAGCCCCGGGCGCTGTTTTTGCCAGCGTGAAGGGGATCACAGTACGTAGCGTACCAGCTCCAGCTTGCCCAATTCGGTGTAGAGGGTTTCCAGCTGAATCTTGCTGGTGGCGGTGATGGTGATGCTGACCGAATGGTAGTTGCCCTTGGCGCTGGGCTTGATGGTGGGGCTGTAGTCGCCGGGGGCATGCTGCTGTAGCACGGCGATCACCTGTTCCACCAGGGCGGGATCGGCGATCCCCAGCACCTTGAAGGGAAATTGGCAGGGGAACTCCAGCAGCTCGTCAAATTTGGTATTCAGGGACATAGTGTTTCTCGGTGTACACAGCGCCCCCGGCCTGGGCCGGGGGTGCCTGGGGGTTAGCTAAACAGGCTCTGGATCAGCAGCAGCAGGTAATCCCACAGCCGGCTGAACAGGCTGCCTTCCTCCACGCTTTCCAGGGCCACCAGCGGGTAGCTGGCCAACTCCTTGTCGTCGGTCTTGAGGTAGATGGTACCGACCACGTCACCCTGTTTAATGGGGGCGTTGAGCTGGCCATTCAACTGGAATTCGGCCTTCATCTTGCTGGCCTGGCCGCGGGGGACGATCACGCTGATCTCCTGGGCGGTGCCCAGCTTGATCTCGCTCTTGTCACCCATCCAGATCCGTTGGCTGGTCAGTTCGGCGCCCGCCTTGTAGGGGGTGAGGTTCTGGTAGAAGCGGAAACCATAGGTCAGCAGCTTCTTGCTGTCATCGGCCCGTTCCCGCTCTGAGTTGGCACCCAGCACCACTGAGATCAGGCGCATGTCGTCCGGGCCCGGGGCGGAGGCCACCAGGTTGTAACCCACCTCGCTGACATGGCCGGTCTTGATGCCATCCACCGGCAGGCTCTTGTCCCACAGCAGGCGGTTGCGGTTGTGCTGGCGGATGCCGTTGAAGGTGAACTCCTTCTGGGAGTAGATGGCGTACTCGTCCGGCAGATCCCTGATCAGGGCGCGGCCCAGCAAGGCCATGTCATAGGCGCTGGAGTAGTGGTTGTCATCATACAGGCCATGGGCGTTGACGAAGTGACTCTCCTTCATGCCCAGCTTGGCGGCCCACTGGTTCATCAGGCTGGCGAAGGAGTCCTCGGAGCCGGCGATATGTTCGGCCATGGCGATACAGGCATCGTTGCCGGACTGGATGATGATGCCCTTGTTGAGGTTCTCCACACTCACCTGCTTGCCCACCTCGATGAACATCTTGGAGGAGTCGGAGTAGTTCTTCGACCAGGCGTTCTGGCTGATGGTCACCATGTCAGTGGGCTTGATGTTACCGGCCTTCAGCTCCTGGCCGATGATGTAGGAGGTCATCATCTTGGTCAGGCTAGCGGGGGGCAGGCGTTCGTGTTCATTCTCGCCAAACAGCACCTGACCTGTGTGGTAGTCCATCAGCAGGTAGGCCTTGGCGGCCAGCTGGGGCGGGGCGGGGACGGCCACCGGGATGGAAGGCGTGGGATCCGGCAGCGGCGTCGGATCCGGGGTCGGCGTGGTGGAGGTTTCGGCCAGCACGGCGCCGCTAACGGCCACGGCGACGCTGAGCAGAAGGGTTTTCGCCAGATTCAACTTCATCATCCTTATCTGTTTGGTGAATGAGAGCCCGGGACGGGGCGACGGGTCGTTACTATAACAAACAGGGCCACCCCTGGCAGCCCCTGTGAGCGGGATCAAGTTATGCCTAGTTGATAAAGAAGGCCTGTCGGTAGCCGTCCTGCCGCAGTGTGCTGAGCATCTTCTCCGCCTGAGCCCGTTCCAGCGGGCCCAGCTGCAGGCGGTAGAGGGGATCGGCGGTCACCACCTTGAACGTCATGCCGTACTGGCGCTGCAGCTGGGCGGCGGTGGCATTGGCCTTGTCCGCCGAGGCGGTGGCCATCAGCTGTATGGTGCGGGCCTCGTGGCGGGCCAGTATCTCGGCGGCATTGGCCGGTGCCGGCACCTTGATAAGCTCCAGCCGCACCCGAGCCGTGCCCGGCGCCACCACCCCCAGCTTGGTGGCGGCGCCAAAGGAGAGATCCAGGATGCGGTTATCGTGGAAGGGGCCGCGGTCGTTGACCCGCACTATGAGCTGCTTGCCGTTATCCAGGTTGGTGACCTTGAGATAGGAGGGCAGGGGCAGGTTCTTGTGGGCGGCGGAGAGGCTGGCCTGATCGTAACGTTCGCCGTTGGAGGTGTTGAGGCCGTGAAAGCCCGGCCCATACCAGGAGGCGATGCCCTCCTCTGTGTAGCTGTCGATGCCGCTCCACACCTTGTAGTGGTGGCCCAGCACGTCGTAATCCTTGTTGCCGATGCGGCTGTAGGGCTCAAACTGCGGCACCAGGCCGTCTACCCCCTGATAGCTGGGCTGGCTCGACTGGGCGGGGCGGCTGGTCGGTGTCGGTTTCTGGCTACAGGCGGCGAGCAGCAGACTCAGTAGGGTCAGCCCCAGCAGGAGCAGGCGGTTAGCGGGCATGATACTCCTGGGCGATGGCCTGGCTCAGCTGGTACACCGCCATGGCGTACAGCGGGCTGCGGTTGTAGCGGGTGATGACATAGAAGTTATGCTCCACCGCCCAGTATTCGGTGCCCTCGGCCCCCTCCAGGCAAATGAGTTTCACCGGCGTCTCGGCAGCCAGCGGCGCATCAGCGGTGACGCCGGCGGCCTGCAGCTGTTGCCAATCGGTTGTAATCTCCAGCTTGTCGCTCAACAGCGCCTGCACCCGGTGCTCGTCGGTCACCTTGACCGGGTGGGCCACGGGGGCGCCCAGCTGCCAGTGATGCTCGTGAAAGTAGTTGGCCACGCTGCCGATGGCGTCGGCCGGGCTGTGGAACAGATCCCGGTGGCCGTCGCCGTCGAAGTCGATGGCATAGTGCAAATAGCTGGACGGGATGAACTGACCCATGCCCATGGCGCCGGCGTAGGAGCCTTTGGGCTCGCTCATCTCCCAGCCCTGCTCGGCCGCCAGCCGCACATACTGGGCAAACTCCTTGCTGAAGAAGGCACCCCGGGGCGGATAGTGGAAGCCCAGGGTGTAGAGAGCGTCCAGCACAGGGTGATCCCCCATGCGGGTGCCGAAGTAGGTCTCCACCCCCAGGATGGCGACGATCACCTGGGCGGGCACCTGCAGCTCGCGTTCGGCGCGGGCCAGCAGCTCGGCATGCTGCTGCCAGAAGTCTGCGCCGGCGCGGATGCGTTCGGCGGTGAGGAAGATGGGTCTGTATTGCGACCAGGGCTTGGCCTCCCAGGGGCGCTGGATGGCATCCAGCACCGGCTGGCGGAACTGGGCCTTCACCAGCCCCAGTTGCAGCTCGCTCACCGGTATCTTCAGCTCCTGGCTCAGGGTCTGCAGCCGGGCAAAGTCGTCCGGCCGGATGGGGGCCGCGGTGGTGCCGAGGCTGAGACAGAGGCCGAGGCTCAACAGGCTAAGGGGGCGAAACAGTCCCATGGTGCGAAATACTCGTGTGTGGGCGGCGGCGGATCAGGCCAGCAGCCGTCTGTGGGTTTGAATGGACATCAGGATGCCAAAACCGGCCGCCAGTGTCACCATTGAGGTCCCGCCGTAGCTCACCAGGGGCAGGGGCACCCCCACCACCGGCAGCAGGCCGCTCACCATGCCGATGTTGACGAACACATAGACGAAGAAGGTCAGGGTCAGGGCCCCTCCCAGCAGCCGCTCGAAGCTGCCCTGGGCGTTGACGCTGATGATCATGCAGCGGGAGAGCACATACAGGTAGAGGGCCAGCAGCAGGCAGAAGCCGATGAGGCCGAACTCCTCGCTGAATACCGCGAAGATGAAGTCGGTGTGCCGCTCCGGCAGAAACTCCAGCTGGGACTGGGTGCCGTTGAGCCAGCCCTTGCCGAACAGGCCGCCGGAGCCGATGGCGATCTTGGACTGTATGATGTGGTAGCCGCTGCCCAATGGGTCCGACTCGGGATTGAGGAAGGTCAGTACCCGCTGGCGCTGGTAGTCATGCATCAGGAAGAACCAGAGCACCGGCAGGAAGGCGGCCATGACGGTACCGGCGGCCAGGATCAGGGTCCAGCTGATGCCCCCCAGGAAGATGACGAAGATGCCGGACACCGCCACCAGGATGGAGGTGCCCAGATCCGGCTGCTTGGCGATGAGCAGGGTGGGCAGCAGCACCATGACCAGGGCGATGACCACCTGCTTGAAGCGCGGCGGCAGCGGGTGGCTGGAGAGGTAGGCGGCGATGGTCATGGGCATCACCAATTTGAGGATCTCCGAGGGTTGGAACTTGATCACCCCCAGATCCAGCCAGCGCTGGGCCCCCTTGCCGATATGGCCGAAGGCCAGCACGCAGATGAGCAGCACCACCCCCAGGGCAAACACGGGGGGGGCCCAGCGGGCATAGAAGCTGGGGGGCAGCTGGGCCAGGCCGATCATGACCGCGAAGGCCAGGCCGGTGCGGATCACCTGGCGCACCAGCATCTCGGTGTGCATGCCCGAGGCGGAATAGAGCACCACCAGGCTGACCCCCAGCAAGGAGAGCAGGCCCAGCAGCAGGGGCAGATCGATGTGCAGGCGCTGCCAGAGGCTGGTGGGGCGGCCGTGACTCATCATGGTTTCTTCTCCTCGGTGGGCTCATCGTCGTCGTACTTGCCCAGCAGGTAGGCGTCCAGCATGGCGCGGGCCACCGGGGCGGCGTTGGCGCTGCCCCCCCCGGCGTTCTCCAGGATCAGGGCCACCACGGCGGTGGGCGCCTCGTAGGGGGCGAAGGCGACGAACAGGGCGTTGTCTCTGTGCTCTTCCTTGATGCGGCTGGCGTCGTACTTCTCGTTTTCCTTCAGGTTCACCACCTGGGCGGTGCCGGACTTGCCCGCCACCTTGTAGGGGGTGCCGGCAAAGGCGCGGCGGGCGGTACCCTCGGGGCCGTTGACCACCAGGTACATGCCCTCCATGGCCTCCTGCCAGAAGCTGTCGCTCTTCACCGTCACCGCCGGTTCCTGGGTCACCCGATAGGGGGTTTGTTCGCCATCCGGGGCACCGATCGAGCGCAGCAGGTGGGGCACTATGTTGCGGCCATGCTGGGTGAGTATGCTGTGGGCGCGGGCCAGCTGGATGGGGGTGGCGGTCCAGTAGCCCTGGCCTATGCCCACCGAGATGGTGTCCCCCTGGTACCAGGGCTGGCGCCAGCGGCTCTGCTTCCACTGCCGGGAGGGCATGATGCCGCTGGACTCCTCGTAGATGTCGAGGCCGGAGAAGTTGCCGAAGCCGAAACGGTTCATGTAGTCATGCACTGTATCTATGCCGGCACGGAAGGCCAGATCGTAGAAGAAGGTATCGGCCGAGACCTCGATGGCCCTGTGCATGTCCATCCAGCCGTGGCCCCAGCGCCGCCAGTCACGCCACTTGCGCGCCACCCCGGGGATCTGGAAGAAGGGGCCACCGAAGAAACGGCCCTGGGGGGTGATGAGCCCCTCGTTGAGGCCCATGATGGAGAGCAGGGGCTTGACGGTGGAGGCGGGGGCATAACCGCCCTGGCTGGTGCGGTTGATGAGGGGGCGGGCCGGGTCGTTCAGCAGGGCCGAGTAGTCATGGCTGCTGATGCCGCGCACGAACAGGTTGGGGTCATAGCTGGGGGAGGACTCCAGGGCCAGCACGCTGCCGTCTCTGGGGTCCAGCAGCACGATACCGCCGCGCCGGCCGGCCAGCAGGCGCTGGGCCGTCTGCTGCAGGCGGATGTCCACGTTCAGGTAGATGTCCTTGCCCGCCACCGGCGGCTGGTACTTGAGGGTGCGGATCACCCGGCCCCGGTTGTTGACCTCCACCTCCTGGTAGCCGGCCTGACCGTGCAGCTCATCCTCGTAATACTTTTCTACCCCCAGCTTGCCGATGTCCCGGGTGGCGGCATAGTTGGTCAGCTTGCCGGCCTCGTCCAGCCGTTGCAGATCCTTGACGTTGATGCGGGCCACGTACCCCAGGGCATGGGTCAGGGTCTCGCCATAGGGATAGAAGCGCTTGAGGTAGGCCTCAATGTCGGCCCCGGGGAAGCGGTGCTGGTTCACCGAAAAGCGCGCCACCTGCTCGTCGGTGAGCTGCTCCACCAGGGGCACGGGGTTGAAGCGCCGGCTGCGTTTGACGTCCCGATAAAATTGCTCTTCGGTGCTGGGATCCAGGCCCAGCAGGGCGATCAATTGCTTCACCATGCCATGGAGATCCTGGGTCTGATCCGGCACGATCTCCAGGCTGAACACCGGGCGGTTCTCCGCCAGCAGCACGCCGTTGCGGTCGAAGATCAGGCCGCGGGGGGGCGCCACCGGTACCACCTTGATGCGGTTGTCGTTGGAGCGGGTCTGGTAGGTGTCGTGGTTCACCACCTGCAGCCAGTAGAGGTTGGCCAACAGCAGGCAGGAGAGCAGCGCCATGCCGATGCCGGCCACCAGGGCGCGGCGATAGAAGAGGGCGGCCTCGGCGCCGTTGTCCTTGATGGAGATGCGCTGCTTGAGCATGACTTATTCCCGGTGATAGGGGTGGTTGGCGGTGATGCTCCAGGCCCGGTACAGGCTCTCGGCCACCACCACCCGCACCAGGGGGTGGGGCAGGGTCAGGGGCGAGAGGGACCAGCTCTGTTCGGCGGCGGCCTTGCACTCGGGGGCCAGCCCTTCGGGGCCACCGATGAGCAGGGCCACATCACGGCCGTCCTGCTTCCAGCTCTCCAGCTGTTGCGCCAGCTGAGGCGTGGTCCAGGGCTTGCCGGGAATGTCCAGGGTGACCACCCGGGCGCCCTTGGCCAGGGCGGCCAGGGTCAGCTCCCCCTCCTTTTGCAGGATGCGGGGGATGTCGGCATTCTTGCCGCGCTTGCCGGCGGGGATCTCGATGAGCTCCAGGGGCAGGTCCTTGGGAAAGCGGCGCTGGTACTCGGCAAAGGCGGTCTCCACCCAGTCGGGCATCTTGGTGCCCACCGCGATAAGCTGGATCTTCATGCTCAGGCCGCGGCGCCCAGGCTGCCGCTCCACAGCTTCTCCAGCTGATAGAGGTTGCGGGTCTCATCCTGCATCACATGCACCACCACCTCGCCCAGATCCAGCAGCACCCATTCACCGGTGTCCCGGCCTTCGATCCCCAGGGGCAGCAGGCCGGTGTGGCGCACCTCCTCCTCCACGTGTTCGGCGATGGAGATGACGTGCCGGCTGGAGTTGCCGCTGCAGATGATCATGCAGTCGGTCATGCTGGACTTGCCCCGCACATCCAGGGTGATGATGTCGCGGCCCTTGAGATCGTCAATCTTGTCGATGATGAATGCTTGAAGTGCTTGACCCTGCAAGAGGCGGCCTCCTTATCTGATGGCGTTGTGATTGCATAAAAAACGTCCGGCAGTATACACGCCGGCCCCGGGGGCTTGCTAGGGTGCCTCAGGCGCACTCAGCAGGCAAGGGGGTAATGGGGTGGCATCCTTGAAACCCAGGCAAATCCCCTGCAACAGGAGCCAGGCGGCCTCCTGCTCGAAGCGCCCCAACAGGCGGTTCAGCTCACTGGCGCCGTGCAGCAGCTGGCGCAGCTTGGGCAGGGGCAGCCGCTGCAATGCCTGCTGGTAGAGGGCCTGACGGCTCTGCCAGATGCGGGCCTGGGCAAACAGCTGGGCCAGGGATTGCCCCTGGCGGGCCGCCAGCTGCAACCCCAGCAGCTGCTCGATTTCCCGGGCCAGGGTCCAGGCCAGCAGGCCGGCCTCCACCCCTTCCTCCCGCAGCTGCTGCAGGATGCGGCTGCCGCGGTTGACCTTGCCGGCCAGCAGGGCGTCGATGAGCTGAAAGGGGGTGAAGTGGTTGTGCTGGGTGATGTTCTCCTGCAGCACCGCCAGGCTGATGGGTTGCGGCAGGGCCAGCAGGGCCAGCTTCTCCAGCTCCTGGGCGGCGGCCAGCAGGTTGCCCTCGAAGGCGTGGCACATCAGCTGCAGCGCCTCCGGCTGCAGCCGCAGCCCGGTCTGCTGGACCCGCTGCTGCATCCAGCGGGGAAACTGCCGGGTATCCGGGGTGACCACGGGCACATAGACCCCCAGCCGGCTCAGGGCCTCGAACCACTTGCTCTTGCTCTGGGCGGAAGAGAGGCGGGGACCGTGCAGCAACAGCAGCAGATCCGGATGCAGGCGCTCCTGCAGCTCGCGGATGCGCTCGGCCCACTCCTTGGGGGGCTTGGCCCCCAGCTCCAGCTCGATGATCTGGCGGCTGGCAAACAGGCTGAGGGCCTGGCAGGTCTCCAGCAGCTGGGACCAGTCCAGGCCGTCGTCGGTGGCAAAGCCGTGGCGTTCGGTGAAGCCCTGCTGTGCGGCGGCGTGACGCAGCCGGTCCAGGGTCTCGAGTTTGATCAGGGGATCGTCGCCGAACACCAGGTAGCAGGGGGCAAGCCCCTTCTGCAGGTGGTCGGCGACCTGTTCCGGATACAGTCGCATCAGAGCTTGAGGCGGCTGAGCTGGATGAGGATGAGATCCGCGGTCTGCTCCAGCATTTCGTCCTTCAGCTGTTCCTGTTCCCGGCTGGAGGCCAGGGCCTGGTTGGCCTTGTTCAGGAAGCTGCGGTTGAAGCTGGCCGAGAACTGTTGTGGCTCATGCTGCGGTACCACCAGTGTGTATTGGGTGCTGAACAGCATCAGGTATTCCACCACCTGACTGCGGTTGTCCACCGACGCGGCCTCGTTGTGCACCTTGATGTCACCCAGGGTCAGCACGGCGGCATCCTCGGCACTGACCAGCTGCACATGGGCCCGGCGCAGGCGCAGGGCCACGGCACGGTAGAGATCGCTGCGCTCATCGCCGACGAGCTGGATGCGGGAGAGCTCCGGGGGCAGCAGTTGCTCGCCGCCCCGCAGGTGATAGCCACAGCCGGCCAGCAGCAGGCTCAGCAGGCAGCCGAGGATCAGCCCCAGGCCGCGCATCAGGCCACCACCAGGTTCAGCAGCTTGCCCGGCACATAGATGGCCTTGCGCACTGCCTTGCCCTCGGTGAACTTGGCCACGCCGGCGTCAGCAAAGGCCAGGGCCTTGACCGCCTCTTCGCTGGCGTCGGCGGCGACGGTGATCTTGCCCCGCACCTTGCCGTTCACCTGCACCACGATCAGCTTCTCGTCTTCCACCATGGCGGCGGCGTCGGCGGTGGGCCATTGGGCCTGGTCCACGTCACCCTCGCCACCCAGGGCCTGCCACAGGGCGAAGGCGGTGTGGGGGGTGATGGGGTAGAGCATCAGCACCACCTTGCTCAATACCTCCTGGGTCAGGGCGCGATCGGAGTCGGACTCCTGCGGCGCCTTGGCCAGGCGGTTCATCAGCTCCATGATGGCGGCGATGGCGGTGTTGAAGGTCTGACGGCGACCTATGTCGTCAGAGACCTTGGCAATGGTCTTGTGCAGCTCGCGGCGCAGGGCCTTCTGCTCGTTGGACAGGCCGGCGGTCTCCAGCGGTGCCACGGCGCCACGGGCCACGTGGTCGGCTACCGCCTTCCACAGCCGGCGCAGGAAGCGCTGGGCCCCTTCCACGCCGGACTCCTGCCATTCCAGGGTCATGTCGGCGGGGGAGGCGAACATCATGAACAGCCGCACGGTATCGGCGCCGTAACGCTCCACCATCAGCTGCGGGTCGATGCCGTTGTTCTTGGACTTGGACATCTTGGTCATGCCGGCGTGCACCAGCTCGTGACCCTGGCTGTCCACCGCCTTGGTGATGGCGCCCTTGGCATCCCGTTCCACCTTGACCTCCACCGGACTGACCCAGACGCGGGCGCCGTTGTCGGTGTAGTAGAAGGCGTCGGCCAGCACCATGCCCTGGCACAGCAGGCGGGTGAAGGGCTCGTCGCTGTTCACCATGCCGGCGTCACGCAGCAGCTTGTGGAAGAAGCGGGCGTACAGCAGGTGCATACAGGCGTGTTCGATACCGCCGATGTACTGATCCACCGGCAGCCAGTGGTTGGCGCGCACCGGATCCAGCATGCCCTCCTGATAGTCCGGGCAGCAGTAGCGGGCGAAGTACCAGGAGGACTCCATGAAGGTGTCGAAGGTGTCGGTTTCCCGCAGGGCCGGCTGACCGTCGACCTGGGCCTTGGCCCATTCCGGGTCGGCCTTGATGGGGCTCTGCACGCCGTCCATCACCACGTTCTCCGGCAGGATCACCGGCAGCTGCTCGGCCGGCGCCGGCACCACGGCGCCGTCTTCGGTGGTGAGCATGGGGATAGGCGCGCCCCAGTAGCGCTGACGGGAGACACCCCAGTCGCGCAGGCGGTAGTTGACGGTGCGCTTGCCCTTGCCGGCGGCTTCCAGGCGGGCGCAGATGGCGTCGAAGGCGCCCTGGAAGTCCAGGCCGTCAAAGTCGCCGGAGTTGAACAGCAGGCCCTTGTCGGTGTGGGCGGCGCCGCTCACGTCCGGCTCGCTGCCGTCGGCGGCCAGGATCACCGGGCGGATCTCCAGACCGTACTTCTGGGCGAATTCGAAGTCCCGCTGGTCGTGGGCCGGTACCGCCATCACGGCGCCGGTGCCGTAATCCATCAGCACGAAGTTGGCCACCATGATGGGCACGCGGCGGCCATCGATGGGATGCAGGGCGTACAGGCCGGTGGCCATGCCCTTCTTCTCCATGGTGGCCAGCTCCGCTTCGGCCACCTTGGTGTTCTTGCACTCTTCCAAGAAGGCGGCCAGGGCGGGGTTACTCTCGGCGGCCTGACGGGCCAGGGGGTGACCGGCGGCCACCGCCACATAGGTGACACCCATCAGGGTGTCCGGGCGGGTGGTGTAGATGTCAAAGTGCTGGTCGTTGCCGTCCACCGCGAAGGTCATGGTCAGGCCTTCGGAGCGGCCGATCCAGTTGCGCTGCATGGTCTTGACCATCTCCGGCCAGCCGTCCAGCTTGTCCAGATCGGTGAGCAGCTCCTCGGCGTAGGCGGTGATCTTGATGAACCACTGGGGGATCTCTTTTTGCTCTACCGGGGTATCGCAGCGCCAGCAGCAGCCGTCCTGCACCTGCTCGTTGGCCAGCACCGTCTGGTCGTTGGGGCACCAGTTGACGGAGGAGGTCTTCTTGTAGACCAGGCCCTTCTTGTACAGCTCGGTGAAGAACCACTGTTCCCAGCGGTAGTAGTCCGGGGTGCAGGTGGCCAGCTCACGATCCCAGTCGTAGCCCAGGCCCAGCATCTTCAGCTGGCCCTTCATGTACTCTATGTTCTCGTAGGTCCACTTGGCCGGCGCCGTGTTGTGCTTGATGGCGGCGTTTTCCGCCGGCAGGCCGAAGGCGTCCCAGCCGATGGGTTGCAGCACGTTCTTGCCGTTGAGACGCTGATAGCGGGAGATGACGTCGCCGATGGTGTAGTTACGCACGTGCCCCATGTGCAGGCGGCCAGACGGGTAGGGGAACATGGAGAGGCAGTAGAACTTCTCCTTGTCCACTTTTTCTACGGCTTTGAAGGTCTGGCGCTGTTCCCAGTGACGCTGAACATCCTGCTCGAGGGCTTGGGGTTGATACTGTTCTTGCATGGCTGACATCTGGCTATCCGATATGTGTGAATTGGATTGGCAATCCCGCTGGAAAATCGCCATAGAATACTTGTAATGACAGGGAGCAACAATACCGGCGGTGCCGGGGCAGCCTTTGTCCGGTGCGGCCATCCTTGACCCGGAGGCCCTATGTCCAAACTGCAAAACGCCTACGAGACCTTCATCCTGCGCCTCAGGCAGGAGATCCACGACACCGAAACCGTCCAGTCCCAGCGGCTGGATGAGCTCATCGAACAGACCCAAGCCTACCTGGAGGCGGCCGGCGAGCTGACCCAGGATGAGTGGGCCCTCATCGCCGAGTATGTGCGGGAGGATCTGCAGCAGTTCGAGCAGACCCCCGGCGGCTATGCCGACAGCGCCTTCTATCAGTCACTCAAAGAGTCCATCTGGGGCTGGCTGCTGGATCTGTCGGATCGCAGCCAGCTGCAGTGGGTGGAGCTGCTGGCGGATATTCAGCATAAGGGCCGCTATCAGGTGGGGGACCGGGTGGGGTTGGGGGTATTGGTGTGCGAGGGCTGCGGCCATCGTCGCCTGGTGCTGCACCCGGAGCAGATCGCCAGCTGCCTCCAGTGCGAGGGCACCCACTTCCGACGGGAGCCCTTGACCCCCTAGTCCGGCCGCCGGCAAAAAAACGGGCGCCAATCTGGCGCCCGCTTGCCGTCAGTCGGCCTCCTCGGGCCGCCGCCAGCGGCCCAGCAGCCAGCCCAGGGCCAACAGCAACAGCAGGGGCGCCGAGCCCAGGCGGTTGTAGGGGGTCTGCCCTTGGGCCGGGGCCACCGAGGCCCGCAGCACCCCCTCCTCAAATTGCGGCAGTGTCTTCATCACCTCGCCCTTGGCGTCGATGGCCACGGTCACCCCGCTGTTGGTGGCCCGTAGCACCGGCTTGCCCAGCTCTAGGGCCCGCATGCGGGCGATACTCATGTGCTGCCAGGGACCTATGCTGGTGCCGAACCAGGTGTCGTTGGAGACGGTCACTATGTAGTGGGTATCGGCGTTGACGTTGCGGCGCAGCTCGTCGGAGAAGGCGATCTCGTAGCAGATGGCCGGGGCGAAGTGGTGGCCCTGCACCAGCAGGTTGGGCTGCACCGCCTCACCGCGGGAAAACGACGACATGGGCAGGTTGAAGAAGGGCGCCAGGGGCCGCAGCAGATCGCCGAAGGGCACGAACTCGCCGATGGGCAGCAGGTGGTGCTTGTAGTAGCGGTTGGCGTGGCCGAATTGATACTCCTCCAGCTCGTCCTGATCCATCTGCCCCAGCCCCAGCAGGGCGTTGTAGAAGCGCTCCGTGTCCGGCTCCATCACCTGGATGCCGGTGATGAAGCCGGTGTTGTTGAAGCGCATCGCCTTGTCCACGTTCACCAGGAACTCGGGCACCTCGTTCTCCAGGGCCGGCACGGCGGACTCGGGCCAGATGATGACGTCGGCGTCCTGGTTCAGGCGGCTCATGTCCATGTAGCGCAGCAGGGTGGGGCGCACCATGGCCGGATCCCACTTCATGGCCTGGGGGATGTTGCCCTGCATCAGGGCGAATTTGAGCGGCTTGCCGTCCTGAGTCCAGGCGATGGGTTTGAGCAGGGCGCCGACGCCAAACAGTCCCAGGGGCAGCAGCAGCCAGGGCCAGCGCCGTTGCCGGGCGGCCAGCAGCAGACCGGCGACGCACAGCAGCAGGGCCAGTGTCACGCCCTGGACCCCCAGCAGGGGGGCAAAGCCCGCCAGTGGGGTGTCGATCTGGCTGTAACCCAGCCACAGCCAGGGGAAGCCGGTGAGCAGGTGCCCCAGGCCCCAGTCGGCCAACAGCCACAACAGCGGCAGGCCCACCAGGTAACGGCGCCAGTCCGAGACGGGCCAGAGGCGGGCCAGCAGGCCGCAGGCCAGGGCAGGGAACAGCGACAGGTACAGGCACAACAGCCCCACCAGCACCACCGCCATGGGCAGGTTGATGCCGCCGAATTGCGTCATGCTGACGTGGATCCACCACAGGCCCGGCAGGTTGAGCCCCAGCCCCCAGGCCAGGCCCAACAGCAGGGCGCGGCGGGGGCGCTGCCCCTGCAGCAGGGCCAGCAGCCCCAGCAGGGAGAGCAGGGCCAGGGGCCAGAGGCCGAAGGGGGCGAAGGCGGGCACCGCCAGGGCGCCACAAAGGAACGCGCCCAGACGGGCGCGCCACACGGAACTACGGAATTTGGCCCAATTGGGGCCCAGGCGGTCAAGCATCGCCGTTCTCGTTCTCAGCAAGGGGTTGGGGGATCTTCACCTGCAACTGCAGCAGGCGGCGGCGATCGGCATGGACCACCTTGAAGTGGTAATCCTGGATCTGGATGGACTCGCCCTTCTTGGGCAGGTGGCCGAAGGCGTGCATCACCAGGCCGCCGACGGTATCCACCTCTTCGTCGCTGAACTCGGCACCGAAGTGGTCGTTGAAGTCTTCGATGGGGGTCAGGGCATGGACGGCATAAACGCTCTTGCTGATGCGGCGGATCTGCTCCAACTGCTCCTGCTGCTCGTCGTACTCATCCTCGATCTCGCCGACGATCAGCTCCAGGATATCTTCGATGGTGACGAGACCGGACACGCCGCCGAACTCGTCCACAACTATGGCCATGTGGTAGCGCTGCTGCTGAAACTCCTTGAGCAGGCGATCCACCCGCTTGCTCTCGGGCACCACCACCGCCGGACGCAGGATACGCTCGAAGCTGAACTCCTCGTCGGTGTGGGCAAAGCCGAACTGCAGCAGGTCCTTGGCCAGCAGTATGCCTTCCACGTGATCCTTGTCTTCGTTGATCACCGGGAAGCGGGAGTGGGCGGATTCGATGATGATGGGCAGGAAGCTGCTGACCGACTGATCCCGGCGTATGGTGACCATCTGGGAGCGGGGGATCATGATGTCCCGCACCCGCAGCTCGGCCACTTCCAGCACCCCTTCGATCATCTCCTTGGTGTCACCGTCGATGACATCCCGCTCTTCGGCGTCCTGGATGACACCCACTAACTCATCAAGATCTTTTGGCTCGCCCTGGAACAGATGACTCAATCGCTCCAGCCAGGTCTTTCTGGGCGAGCCGGTACTAGGATGGGGTTGTTCGTCGCTCATGCGGGTTGGGTGTCCTTAACACTCATCGTCTTGGTAGGGATCGGGAAAACCGAGGTTAGCCATGAATTCCTTCTCCAGGGCTTCCATCTCGTCGGCTTCCTCTTCTTCGATATGGTCATACCCTAGCAAATGCAAGCTGCCGTGCACAACCATATGAGCCCAGTGTGCCGCCAGGGTCTTGCCCTGCTCGGCGGCCTCTTTCTCCACCACCTGACGGCAGATGATGAGATCCCCCAGCAGGGGCAGTTCGATCCCCGGCGGGCACTCGAAGGGAAAGGAGAGCACGTTGGTGGGTTTGTCCTTGCCCCGGTAGGTGAGGTTGAGCTCATGGCTCTCCGCCTCGTCCACCAGGCGAATGGTCACCTCGGCCTCCTCCTGAAAGGGCAGGACGGCGGCGTCCAGCCAGCGCTGGAAGTCGGCTTCGCTGGGCAGGCCGGCGCCATCGGCGCAGGCCAGTTGCAGGTCCAGGATCACGCTCATGCCTGAGCCTCCGGTTTGTGTTGTTGGGCCTGTTCGCGGCGGTGGGCCTCGTCATGGGCCTCGTAGGCCTGGACGATGCGGGCCACCACGGGGTGACGCACCACGTCACCGGCCTGGAAGAAGTTGAAGGAGAGCCCCTCGACGCCGGAGAGCACCTCGATGGCGTGGCGCAGGCCGGAGCGGACGTTGCGCGGCAGGTCCATCTGGGTGATGTCGCCGGTGACCACCGCCTTGGAGTTGAAGCCGATGCGGGTGAGGAACATCTTCATCTGCTCCACCGTGGTGTTCTGGCCTTCGTCCAGGATGATGAAGGCGTCGTTCAGGGTGCGACCGCGCATGTAGGCCAATGGGGCGATTTCGATCACCTGGCGCTCGATGAGCTTCTCCACCCGCTCGAAGCCCAACATTTCGAACAGGGCGTCGTACAGGGGGCGCAGGTAGGGGTCCACCTTCTGGGAGAGATCGCCGGGCAGGAAGCCCAGCTTCTCGCCGGCCTCCACCGCCGGCCGGGTCAGCAGGATGCGGCGGATCTCCTGGCGCTCCAGGGCGTCCACCGCCGCCGCCACCGCCAGGTAGGTCTTGCCGGTACCGGCCGGGCCTATGCCGAAGGTGATGTCGTGGGTGACGATATTGGCTATGTACTGGGCCTGGTTGGGGGATCTGGGCTTGACCATGCCGCGCTTGGTCTTGATGTTCACTTCCTTGCCGTAGGGGATGTTGCCGGTCTGGGGCTCGGCGTCCTCCTCCTGCTCCAGGGCATGGCAGCCCTGGATGGCCAGGTGCACCTGCTCGGGGGTCAGATCCTCAGCCTTGCCGCCGCGCAGGGGGGCCGTCTCCACGTACAGGCTTTTGAGCAGATCCCGCACCGCTTCGGCCTGGGTCTCACGGCCCACCACCTGGAAGTGGCTGTTGCGGTAGTTGATCTCCACGCCCAGGCGGCGCTCTATCTGCTTGAGGTTATCGTCAAACGGGCCGCACAGGCAGGCCAGTCGCTGGCTGTCCGCCGGTTCCAGGTGCAGGTCGAGGGTGGTGATGTGTCGGGTCAAAGCATACCTCTTGCGCTTTAAGTGGCGACCCGGCCGGGTCGCCCACGGGCATCAGGGACGGAAGGTGGCCACACCCAGATCATCGGCCACGCCATCGGGGCGGCGGGCCAGGATCTGGGCCGGGCGCACGCTCTGGCGCAGGTTCATCTGGGCCTCGGTTCGCAGCAGGGTGGCGCGCAGGGAGTGGGGCAGCACCTCCGTGATGGTCACGTCCACAAACTGGCCGATGAGATCCGGCGTACCGTCAAAGTTTACCACCCGGTTGTTCTCGGTGCGGCCACGCAGCTGCATGGGATCCTGCTTGGAGGGGCCCTCCACCAGGATGCGCTGCTCGGTGCCGTGCATCTGCCGGCTGATCTGCTGGGCATGGCTGTTGTTGAGCTGCTGCAAGCGGTACAGGCGATCCTTCTTCACCTCCATGGGCACGTCGTCCGGCATGTCGGCCGCCGGGGTGCCGGGGCGCGGGCTGAAGATGAAGCTGAAGCTGACATCGAACTGGATCTCTTCGATGAGTCGCATGGTCTTGTCGAAGTCCTCGTCGGTCTCGTTGGGGAAGCCGACGATGAAGTCCGAGCTGATGGTGATGTCCGGCCGGGCGGCGCGCAGCTTGCGGATCTTGGACTTGTACTCCAGGGCGGTATGGGGCCGCTTCATCATGGTGAGGATGCGATCCGAGCCGCTTTGCACCGGCAGGTGCAGGAAGCTGACCAGCTCGGGGGTGTCCTTGTACACCTCTATGATGTCATCGGTGAATTCGATGGGATGGCTGGTGGTGTAGCGGATGCGGTCGATGCCGTCGATGGCCGCCACCAGGCGCAGCAGCTGGGCGAAGCTGCAGAGGTTGCCGTCATGGGTGGCACCGCGATAGGCGTTGACGTTCTGCCCCAGCAGGTTGACCTCCCGGACCCCCTGCTCCGCCAGTTGCGCTATCTCGAACAGCACGTCGTCCAGCGGCCGGCTCACCTCTTCACCGCGGGTGTAGGGCACCACGCAGTAGCTGCAGTACTTCGAACAGCCTTCCATGATGGAGACGAAGGCGGTGGGGCCTTCGGCCCGCGGCTCCGGCAGGCGGTCGAACTTCTCGATCTCCGGGAAGGAGACGTCCACCTGGGCGCCGTTGCCCTCGTGTACCTTCTTGATCATCTCCGGCAGGCGGTGCAGGGTCTGGGGGCCGAACACCACGTCGACGATGGGGGCGCGGGTACGGATGGCGTCCCCTTCCTGGGAGGCGACACAGCCCCCCACGGCGATCACCAGCTGGGGCTTGGCCTTCTTCAACTCCTTCCAGCGGCCCAGCTGATGGAACAGCTTTTCCTGGGCCTTTTCGCGGATGGAACAGGTGTTGAGCACCAGCACGTCGGCCTCTTCGGCCAGGTCGGTGGCGGTGTAGCCGTGGGCGCTGCCTAACAGATCGGCCATCTTGGACGAGTCGTACTCGTTCATCTGACAGCCCCAGGTCTTGATGTGGACTTTTTTGCTCATCGTAACTCTTGTGGTTCGTGTTGCTCGCGGACGGTGTCAAGGTCGGCCAGGGCCGGCGTTTTGGACCGAGTATTCTACTCCCTCTGCGGGGGGCTGACCAGTTAACAACCAGCCCGCATTTTGTGTGGGTTTGCCGCCCCGAGCTGGGGGTGGTGACGGCTTTGGGCTAGAATGGCCTGCCTGTTTTACGGTTAACGCATCCCACGCCAAGGAGTCGCCATGGGCCAGTCCCTCCCCCAGTTTGATTTTGCCATCGTCGGCGGTGGCATGGTGGGGGCCTGTGCCGCCGCCTTGCTGGCCTCGGACGGACACAGGGTGGCCCTGCTGGAGCAGGCCGAGCCCGTGGCGTTTGCCCCGGAACAGCCGCTGGATGTGCGGGTGTCGGCCCTCAGCGTCGCCTCGGTGCGCCTGCTGGAGCAGGTGGGGGCCTGGGGGCGGATCCTGGCCATGCGGGCGCTGCCCTACACGGGGCTGGAGACCTGGGAGTGGCCAGGTCTGGGGGTGCGGTTTGACGCCGCCGAGCTGGGGCTCAGCGAGTTGGGTCATTTCGTGGAGAACCGGTTGGTGCAGCTGGGGCTGTGGCAGAGCCTGGACGAGATGCCCTCGGTGACCCGCTTCTGTCCGGCGCAACTGGTGGCGCTGGCGCAGACGGAAGAGGCTGTGACCCTGAGTCTGGCCGATGGCCAGCAGTTGCAGGCGCGCTGGCTGCTGGGGGCCGATGGCGCCCACTCCCAGGTGCGCCGGCTGGCCCAGATTGGCCTCAGCCAATTCGACTACCGGCAGGCCTGTCTGCTGGCCACGGTCAAGCTGCATCAGGCGGTGGAACCGGTCACCTGGCAGCAGTTCACGCCGGCGGGTCCCCGGGCCCTGCTGCCCCTGCCGGAGGATCACGCCTCCTTGGTCTGGTACGACAGCCCGGCGCGCATCGCCGAGCTGGCGGCCTTATCGGTCGATGGGCTGGCGGCCCAGATCCGCGCGCATTTTCCCGACCGGCTGCCGGCTTTCACCCTGCAGCGCTGGGGGCAGTTCCCCTTGAGCCGACGGCACGCGCTGCACTACGGGGCGGGTCGGGTGCTGCTGTTGGGGGATGCGGCCCACACCATACATCCCCTGGCGGGGCAGGGGGTGAACCTGGGATTCAAGGATGTGGCCTGCCTGTGTCAGCTGGTGCAACAGCTGGGGACGGATGGGGAGGGCACGCTGCTGGCGCGTTATCAGGCCGCCCGACGGCGGGATGTGACCCTGATGCAATCGGCCATGGATCTCTTCTACCTGGGCTTTTCCAACGAGCTGGCCCCCCTCAAGCTGTTACGCAACCTGGGGCTGCTGGCGGCCCAGCACGGCGGGCCGGCCAAGCGGCGGGCCCTGCGCTACGCCCTGGGGCTCTGAGCCGTCTTGTGAGGTTCAGCCCTGCTGGGCGGTGAGCACCTGCTTGTAGCGTTGATACAACAGCTGAACCCGCTGCACATAGGTGCGGGTCTCGGCATAGGGCGGCACGCCCTTGTGCTTGGTGACCGCCGTGGGGCCGGCGTTGTAGGCGGCGGTGGCCAGGGTGATGTCGCCGTTGAACTGCTCCAGCAGGCGGGAGAGGTACTCGGTGCCGCCGAAGATGTTCTGCTGCACGTTCAGGGGGTCCGTCACCCCCAGCTCCCGGGCGGTACCCGGCATCAGCTGGGTCAGCCCCTTGGCCCCCTTGCGGGACACGGCCCAGGGGTTGAAGGCGGACTCGGCGTGGATCAGGGCGCGGATGAGCGCCGGCTCCACCCGATAGGTCTTGGCCGCCGCTTGTATGGTCTCGTGAAACTCGCTGACAAACAGGCCGGTGTGCTGCCAGTCTACCTTGGAGTGCACGTCACAGGCGTAGCAGACGTCAAACACCAGGGTCTCGTAGCTGCTGTCCATGGGCATGGTGTCGGAGTAGAGCACCACGCCGTCGCTCTGCACCGATTTGTACACCTGGATCTGCTGCCGCGTGCCCGGCTCAGGCTGGGCCGCCCACAGGGCAGGGCTCAGGCTCAGGGGCAGCAGCAGCAGGGGAAGAAAACGCACCGTCAAGTTCTCCATACAAACGGGAGCCGCTAGGGTAAAACATAGGACCGGCGGAGAAAAACCGGGGAGGCGACTCTGTGATCCTGATAGCGTATCGGCCGGAGTGGCCAGGACTTGATGGCAATGGCTGGTAAAGGAAGAGATGGTGCGGGAGGAGAGACTTGAACTCTCACGCCTAGGGCGCCAGAACCTAAATCTGGTGCGTCTACCAATTTCGCCACTCCCGCGAGAAGTGGTGGCTATGACGGGATTCGAACCTGTGACCCCCGCATTATGAGTGCGATGCTCTAACCAACTGAGCTACATAGCCAGAAACAAAAAAACCGTCTTGCGACGGCCTGTTGGGGCCAGGCCCCAAGAGCAATATGGCTGGGGTACTAGGATTCGAACCTAGGAGTGGCGGGATCAGAACCCGCTGCCTTACCGCTTGGCTATACCCCAGAAGATGGTGGCTATGACGGGATTCGAACCTGTGACCCCCGCATTATGAGTGCGATGCTCTAACCAACTGAGCTACATAGCCAACAAAAAAGGGTTTGCGTACCATAGCTCCCTACGGGAGTAGATGGCTGGGGTACTAGGATTCGAACCTAGGAATGGCGGGATCAGAACCCGCTGCCTTACCGCTTGGCTATACCCCATCCGCAGGGCGTCGAAAATTGGCTGGGGTACTAGGATTCGAACCTAGGAATGGCGGGATCAAAACCCGCTGCCTTACCGCTTGGCGATACCCCATCCGTGTATTTCGACCACAGTATTGAGAATAAACAGTGAATGGCTGGGGTACTAGGATTCGAACCTAGGAATGGCGGGATCAAAACCCGCTGCCTTACCGCTTGGCGATACCCCAGAAGATGGTGGCTATGACGGGATTCGAACCTGTGACCCCCGCATTATGAGTGCGATGCTCTAACCAACTGAGCTACATAGCCGACACTATTTACCGCAGGACGGTAGCCCGTCCAACTGTGCGGGCGAATTATGCGGATCTGCCCCCCAGGCGTCAACCCCTTTTTCCCTGCGCTCATGCCGCCTGTCGAAGATTTGGTCGGGGATTTGCGCTATGGTATGAAAATTAAGCCCAACCTGCTGAAAACGCGCATATTTCAATCAAACTTAGGCACATTTAACCCTGGAGGCAGCCATGACGCGGCGTCAGTCCTGTTACCGGATCCTGTTCGGCGGTGCGGATCCCAGTCGATTCTTTCCTTTATATAACGGCGTGATGGGGCTGCTGGTGTTGTTGTGCATCGGCGGCAGCTTCTGGCGCGGTCGGGGCATGGGGGAGTTGACCCTGGCCATCTTCGGGGTGTTTGCCCTGGATTACGCCCTGCGGCTGTGGAGCTGTGTGGAGCGGGACATCTCGGCGTCACCGGCGCGGCTGCGCTGGCGCTATGCCCTGAGCCCCCTGGGTCTGCTGGATCTGCTCTCCTTTCTGCCGGGGTTTGTCTCCTTCTTGTTGCCGCTGAACCTGCACTTCCTGCGGCTGGTGCGCATCCTGGTGCTGTTCAAGGTGCTGCTACGCATGCGCACCCTGGACATCTTCCTGCGGGTGTTGCGCAAGGAGGCCATGACCCTACTGCTGATGATCGCCACCGTTCTGGTGCTCATCCTGATGGCGGGTGTCGGCATCCTCTCGCTGGAGCAGGAGGCGCAGCCTGAGATGTTTGCCTCCTTGGCCGATGCCATGTGGTGGGCTCTGGTGACCATGACGACCGTGGGCTATGGCGACATGTATCCGGTGACCCTGGGCGGCCGGGTGCTGGCGGGGGCCATCATGCTGTTGGGGGTGGGGACAGTTGCCCTGCCGGCCGGTCTGTTGGCGGCGGCCTTCAGCGACGAGCTGGCCCGCGAGCGGGAGATCCGACGCAACCGGGCCGCGCTGGCCCTGCAACAGGGCCAGCTGCCCTGGCGGGTACGCCGCAGCCTGCTGGTGCTCAGCCAGCATCTGCAGCTGCCCCCCGAGGAACTGCTTGAGACCCTGACGGCACCGTCGGCTGGGAACACGTCGGCCGCCGAGCCCGAGACGGCGACAGCGGCCGGTACACCGCCCTGGGCCTACTGTCCCCACTGTGGTGAGGCGCTGCCCAGCCACGAGGTGGGTTGAGCGGGCCGCGCAGCGGCGGCTGGTGGGTGGTGCAGGCGCCGTGACCCGGGGTAACATCGCCGGAGGATGCGGGTGTTTGACGGCTCGGGCGACAGGAGAGATATGATGCAGGAGCATGCCCATGGGCAGTATGAGATCCAGTGGTCGGGCAATCTGTGCCGGATTTGGCTGCGTGGCCCCTTCAATGAGCCGGGGGCGGAGGCCCTGATCCAGCAGATCCGCCTGGGCTGGCAGCGGCAGGGAGCGCCGACTGCCTGGGCCGAGCTGGTGGATCTCAGCGGCTGGGAGGGGCGGACGCCGGACTCCAACGACGTGTTCAATGCCGGCCAGGAGTGGGTGCATCAGCATGGCCTGCGGGCCCTGGCCATGGTCACCAACAACCGCGCCGCCCGGCTGCTGGTGGAAATTTCCCGCTCCCAGCATCCCCTGCTGCTGCAACGCGACGATCTGCCGGTGGCCTATTTTGATGACGCGGACGCTGCCTTGGCCTGGCTCGCTGGATTAGGCTTTACGCGGTAGCGCCGCAAGGCGCCTTCATTTCTACGCCGCTCCCAGGGGCGCGGCGCCATCCTCAAAAATAGTTGGTATGGCCCTGGCGTAGCCAACCATCGGCTCCGGGGCCGGTATAAGTCCCGCGCAGTTCACCGCCCTCGGGCGTCCAGAAATAGCGCCCGCGGATCAGCAGCTCCTGGCCCTTGGCCAGTTTGGGTGTCGGCTTGCCGGCCTGGATGCGGTGGGCAATGGTCAGGCGCTGGTGGTTGAGCAGCTTGACCGTGAAGTGTTGCACCGGCTCGCCCTCTTCCTGGCTGTCGGGGGCCAGCTCGGTGATCCAGCCCACCACCACAAACGGCAGATCCTGCCCCTTGTCCCGCATGGCCCGCTCCAACTCGCTCAGCTTGCTGGGGTGGGTGGCGGAGGTCATGGCATCCACCAGCACATCATGGGTCTGGGCCGGGGCCTGTTTCAGCCAGTCGGTCCCCAGGGCCAGCAGGCCCAGCAGCGTCAGGCCGACGAGGCCTGCCAGGTGGCGCTTCTTGATCTTCATCCGGTTCCCTCCGGTTAGCTGAGATAGGGTTGCAACAGGGCCGCCAGGCTGTGATGGCCCTGGGCGCCCACCTGACGACGCAGCAGGCGTCCTTCCGGGTCCAGCAGGTAGGCCGAGGGGGTACCCTGCAGTTCATAGCGTTCGCTGCTGATGCCCAGCTGATCCCGCACCAGCGGGAAGTGCAAATCCAGCTGCGCCTGCAGTTGGCGAATGCGTGCCACATCGGCATCCGTGTTCACCCCCACCACCACCAGGCGATCGCCGTGCTGGCGATAGAGGGCATCCAGACCGGGCAGCTCCTGCAGGCAGCCGCCACAGCTGTCAGACCAGAACACCAGATAGACATACTTGCCGCGCCATTGGGCCAGATCCACCGGCTGATCGTCCAGGGTCAGGGCGCCCAGGGGTGGGGCGATTTCGCCCTCTTGCAGCCTGGGGGCCTCGCCACAGGCGCTGAGGAGCAGCAGGCAGAGACCGGCTAATTTAAGCCACCACGGGCCCATAGGCCACCTCCTCCTGTATCAGATGACCGTGCTGCAACCGGATGACCCGATCCGCCATGGCCCCCAGCTCCGGATTGTGGGTCACCATGACGATGGTGTGGCCGGCGCTGTGCAGCTGTTGCAACAGCCCCAGCACCAGCTGCTCGTTCTGCTCGTCCAGGTTGCCGGTGGGTTCGTCGGCAAACAGGATGTCTGGGGCGTTCACCAGGGCACGGGCGATGCACACCCGCTGCTGCTCGCCGCCGGAGAGCTGCCGCGGCAGGTGATCCATGCGGTGCTCCAGTCCCACCTGGGCCAGCACGGCCCGTGCCGCGGCCTCGTCCACCACGCTGTGGTAGTGCTGGGCCAGCATGACGTTCTCCAGGGCGCTCAGGTAGGGGATGAGGTGAAACTGCTGGAACACCAGGCCCATGCGGTCGGCGCGAAAGCGGCGGCGCTGATCCTCGTCGAAGGAGCTGGCGTCCACGCCACCCAGCAGCAACTGGCCGTCGCTCAGGGTGTCCATGCAGGTGAGCAGGTTCATCAGGGTGGACTTGCCGGAGCCGGAGGCCCCCATGATGGCGACAAACTCCCCCTGCCGGATCTGCAGATTGATGCCGTTCAGAGCCGTCACCTTGCCGAAGTGTTTGCTCAGTTGGCGGGTTTCGATTACCAGGCTCACGTTATTCTCCTTTGAGGACCCGGGCGGGTTCCAGGGCCAGGGCGCGCCGCACCGGCATCACGGTGGCCAGGGCGGCCACCAGCAGGCTGATGCCCAGGGTCAGGGGCAGCACGGGCCAGCGCAGGCCTATGTTGGATGAAAACACCGTCTGGCCCAGCAGCTGTGCCAGCAGGGCACCGCCCAGCAGGCCGGCCAGGGCCGCCACCGCTGCCACCAGCAGGGTCTCGGCCAGGATCTGGCGCAGTATCGCCTGACGGCTGGCCCCCAGGGCCTTTTGCAGGGCGAACTCCCTGGCCCGTTCGCCGATGAGGGCCATCAGGGTGGTGTTCACGCACAGGGTGGAGAGCAGCAGTATCACCACGCAGATGAGGCCCATCAGCCCCTGGATCTTGAACAGCACGGCCCCCTCGTTGGCGGACACCTTGCGGATGGGCCGCACCGCCAGTGCCGGGAACTGCTGCTGCAACCGGGCGGCGATGGATTCCACCTGGCCTTGCTGGTTATCCAGGCTCAGCAGGCCGTGGCTCAGGCGATGGGGACTGTCCAGCCAGCGCTGGGCCAGGGCCAGGTTGACGATCAGGTAGTAGTCGGTGCTGTCGCCGGACTCGACGATGCCCTTGATCACCAGATCCTGGCGCTGGTTGCCCTTCACCAGGGTGACGGTATCCCCGGGCTTGAGCTCCAGCCGCTGAGCCAGCTTCTTGCCCAGCATGGCGTGGCGCTCATCAAAGCTTACCGCCAGCCGTTCCCCCTGGATCTGCCAGTAGGGGGCCAGATCCGCCATGGACTCCAGGTTGGCGCCCATCAGCATCACGGACTCCTGCTGCAGCCGGGCCATGCCGTAGACAAAGCCGCCGGCCGCCAGCCGGCTGGCGGGGGGAAGAGCCTGATTCAGGGCCTGCCAGCTGGGTTCATCCAGTACCCGACCGGCTTGGGGACCCACGTAGAGGTTGGCGCCGAAGGTACGCAGCTCCCGGCTCATCTTGGCGTCTATATCCAGGTAGATGGCCCCCAAGGCACAGATGATCACGGCCCCCACCCAGAGGGCCAGGAACATCACCAGCATGCGGGAGCGCCGGGTCCAGAGGGCGCGGCTGACCAGGCGCCAGAACAGGGGATGGCTAGCGGCCATGCAGCACCTCCACCGGATAGAGGCGGGCGATCTGCCGCGCCGGGAACCAGGTGCCCAGCAGGGCGATGACCATGGAGAGCAGCACCACCACGGGCACGACGAGGAGGTTGAAGGCGAGGGGGGTGCCGAACAGGCTCTGGCCGATGAGCCAGGCGCAGCCGCTGCCCGCCAGACAGCCCAGCAGGCCGCCCAACAGGCCGCTCAGGGCCGCCTCGGCATAAAACAGCAGGCCAATCTGCCATAGCTCGGCGCCCAGGGCCTTCATCAGGCCGATCTCCTTGGCCCGCTCCAGCAGGTTGCTGGTCATCAGGGAGGCGATGCCCATGGCGGCGGCCAGCAGGGCCACCAGGGTCACCACCGCCAGCAGCAGCTGGATCTTCTGGATCACCACGCCTTCGGAGGCGGCCACCTGCCAGATGGGCCGCACGGCGCTGCCGGACAGGGCGTCTTCCAGCTGATGGGCGATGGAGGAGACGTAGGCGGTGCAGTACCAGAGGTCATACTCTTCGGCACTCAGGGCGTCCATGTCCTCCCGCGCCTTGCGGGACAGGCTGTTCTCCGGCACCGTCAGGGCGGAGACCCGCACCCGATCCACCTGTTGGGGGCGGCCCAGCAGCTGCTGGGCGAAGGCCAGGGGCAGCAGCAGCTGTTCATCCTCCTTGCCGCCGCTGTGCAGCAGCCCCACCAGGGTGAAGGCGTGACTGCCGGCGGGGCCGGCCAGGGTCAGCTGTTCACCGACCTGCCAGTGCAGCCGGCTGGCCAGGGCCTGGCCCACCAGCAGCTGGGGCTGGGCATCCTGCGGCCAGGCGCCCTGCACCTGCCAATAGGGGCTGATGCTGCGCTGACCCGTGTGGTAGTCCGGCTCGTCCGGCACGGCGATGGGCTGGTCGAAGAAGGTGCCCAGCACCGGCAGCCGCTGGCCTTGCCAGATCAGCTCGCCGTCCAGCTCGGGGGCGAAGCCCATGATGTTGTTGCGCCAGAAGATGTCCTTGATGTTGGGCAGCTCCCGTTCATCCAGGGCGTCCTGGTTGGCCAGGCTGACGGTGACCGACTCCCCCAGCAGCTGGGGCAGCAGGCTACGGCTGGCCGGCTCGATCAGTATGTTGGCGCCGTAGCTCTTGAGCTCCCGGGCCATCTTGTCGCCGATATCCAATGACACCGCCAGCAGGGCCGAGACCAGGGTGGCCGCCAGAAAGATGGTGATGACCGCCAGCAGACGCCGTCTGTGTTGCCGGCGCCAGGATTGCAGGATTAGACGACCGAGCATCAGGGCGCCTCCTGTTTGAGGTAAGCGGCCGGATCTGCCTCGAAGGCATCCAGGTGCGCCTGCTGGGTGAAGAAGTAGGTGTGATCCCCCACTGTGGTGCGGTGGGGGGCGTCCAGGTTGGAGAGGGTCTCGCCGCTGACGGGATCCGTCACCTGGCGGGCCACCACGGCACTGAACAGGGTGGCGCCCGGCTGCAGTACGCTGGCCGGCAGCACCAGGGCCTCGGTTGCGCCTTCTCCCTCCAGGCGCCAGCCTTCGATGGGCACGGGGTTACAGCCACCGGCCTTGCCAATGGAGGGAATGAAGATATGCACGCCGCAGGCGACGCAGATCACCTGGTTGCCTTCCTGCACATAGCCCTGATCGCCGCACAACAGGCAGGCGTCGAACACCACCCCCAGCTTGAGTTGATCCGGATAACGGTTGATGACGAAGAAACGGATCACCTTGCCTTCGTCGTTGACCCAGGCGAAGCGATGCAGGTTGCCATCCCGCACCTGGCTCACCGGGATGCGCACCTCATCCTGGGCATTTAGCGCTACCGGCTGGGCGGCGGAGAGACCCGGCGGCTGGGAGGCCACCAGGTGCCAGTAGAGGGCGGGCAGCAGGGCCATGGGCAGCAGGACCAGCAGGCCGACACACCAGCGGCGGGCCTGACGGCTGGCGGCCAGGGCCTTGCGTCTGTCGTTGCCCGGGGCGCTGAGGCCCAGGGCCTGACGACGGGGCCACCACCACAGCCGCAAGGCGGCCAGGGCCAGGGCGGCCAGCAGCAACAAGGCCCAGTAGGGCAGTCGTTCGCTCAGATCCATGCTCTTGGCGATGTAGCTCAGCAGGCTGCCCTGCATGGGCAGGATCTGCAGCTTGATGAGGCTAAGCAGCAAGGCACCGGAAAGGGGCAGCAGGTAGCCGGCCAGCAAGAGTCCCAGCAGCGGCCAGCGCAGGCCTGGCAGGGCCGTCACCAGGGCGCGGGCACACCAGGCCAGCAGGCCTGTGATGAGCAGGCCGCCCAGCAGGGCGCCCAGATTCAGCAGCAAACTGGAGTTGACCACGGCGGTGGCGGTGAAATTCTGGATGCGGGGATCCCGCACAAACCACAGGCCGGCCAGGGCGGCCAGCAGCAGGGCAAAGGGCAGCAGGCCGCGCCCGGGGGCGCGCCACTGCAGCAACAGATAGAGCAGGGGCAGCATGAGCCCCGTCAGGTGCAGGGCCAGCAGCGGCCATTGTCCGGCCGGCAACTGGCTACCCAGCAGACCCCCGGCCAGCAGGCCCAGCAACAAGGCCGGCCCAAGGCGGGCCGGCAGACGTGGGGCTGGCGTCAGGGCCAGCCAGAGGGCCGGGTACAGGCCGACCAACAAGACAGCAAAGAAGAAGTAGCTCATGGGTGCTGGTCAGCCTATCTCGGTCTTACAGGCCGGCGTACTTGAAGTCGTAGCTGACTTCAAACGGCTTCCACCAGCGGCCGACACCGGTCTCGGCGTCGGTATGGCGGTGCAGACCGGCCTTTGACGGCGGCTCGATGCGGTAGGTTACCTGATAGTTACCCACCCCCATCATCTTGATGTTGGCGCCATAGTGGGGGCCATCCCCGGCCACCATGGGCATGAAGGTGCCGGTCTGGGTCTTGCCGGTGTCCTTGTTGGTCAGGGTGTAATTGATGGTCAGATAGGGGATCCACTCACCGGCGCCGAAGCCGTTGGGGTTGCCTTCCACCGCATGGATATCGGCTTCCAGGTGAATGTCGGCCTGGGCGGCAGGCAGCCCCATGCCACGGGGTTCCATGTCGATGGGCTGCAGGTAGACGGCGGCCAGCTCCATGCTGTTCAGGGTCACAGGCTCACCGGCCGGATGTTCTTCGAAGGCCATGGCCGCCGGGGCGGTCAGGATGCCGGTGCACAGCAGGGCGAGGAGGGCGCGGTTGTTCATGAGCAATTTCCTTATGTCAGTGTGTGAGTCAAAAATCAGGCGGCCACCAGGGCCTTAGGCTGCTTGAGGCGCCAGAGGGCGAACAGGGCGGCCAGCAGCAGGATGGCCTGGGGCAGCAGGGTCTCGGCGTAGGGATAGATGCCCAGCCAGCTCAGCTCCGGCACCCCGGGCAACAGGCTGGGCTGGAACAGCTTGCCTTCGATGAGTTCCAGCACCCCTTTGCCGGCGAACACGAAGGCCATCAGGTACATGAAGCCGCCGGTGAAGATGAAGAAGGGCTTCAAGGGCAGGCGCACCACGCTGTAGCGCATCAGCAGGTAGAGGATGCCCAGGGCCACGGCGCCCACCAGCATGCCCACCAGCACGGCCGACACCGCCACGGGCTCCTTGGCCTCCGCCAGCAGGGCGTAATAGAAGAGCACGGTTTCGGCGCCTTCCCGGTAGACGGCGAGGAAGCTGGTGAGCCAGAGCCCCCACATGGAGCCCTTGTTCAGGGAGTGATTGATGCGCCCCTGCAGGTAGGCCTTCCAGTGGGCGGCCTCCACCTTGGAGAGCAGCCAGTAGCTCATCCCAAACAGCATTACGACGGCGATCAGCATGGTGATGCCTTCCAGCAGCTCCCGGCTGGCGCCGGAACCGGCAAACAGCCACTGGAACAGGGCGGCGGTCACCAGGCTGGCCAGCAGTGCCATCCAGACCGACTGGCGGATCACCGGCAGCTTGTCGGCCTGATCGTTCTTGATGAGGTAGGCGATGATGGCGGCGACGATGAGCAGCGCCTCCAGCCCTTCCCGCAGCAGGATCAGCAGGCTGGTGATGAACAGGCCCCAGTGACTGCTACTGCCCTGTTGCAGGCGATCCACCCCCAGTTGCAGATCCGCCAGCAAGGCCGCTTGGGTCTGCTGCAGGGCGGACTGAGGCTGACCGGCCTTCATCTGGCTGACCAAGCGGGTGAAATGGCCTTCCACCTGGGCCTTGAAGGCGCTGTCTGCGGCCCCCAGGCGATTCTCCATGCCGCTGGCCTCGAACAGATCGAAATAGGCGTCCTGCACCGCCAGCATGGCCTCGTCAGGCTTGCCGTCCTGGTACTGCGCCAAGGCGGCGGTCACGGCCTGGTCGATCTGCTGACGCACCTGGGCCCAGTCCTGCTGGGGCGCGGCGGCACTGGCCTGTTGTTCGGCTGGCGCTTGCTGATCTGCCGGCAGCGGCAGGTTGGGCAGCTGATCCCCCAGATCCTGCAGCAGGGTCGTCACCTGATAGGCCAGCTCATTGAGCTGATCCGGTTGACCGGCCAGGCTGATGAGGCGGCTGAACTGGGCGTTGATGTCCGCCGCGGCCTTGGCCGAGACACTCAGGCGCAGCTGGGTCTCCAGCTCGCTGTTCTTGAAGCCGCGGTACTGGGCCTGCTGCACAGTGGCACTGGCCTGGGCAAAGTCCCCTTGTTGATAGAGCTGCAGTGCCTGGGCCAGGGTGTCATCGGTGATCTGGAACTGCTGCTGCCAGTAGGGGGCGACCTTGGCATCGTAGCCGTCGTGTGATTGCTGCGCCGTCAGGGTATGGCCCCCTTCGAGCTGAGGCAGCACATCGGTCAGCTCCTGCTTGAAGGCGGCAACCTGTTGCTGCACCTGGGGCAGGGGCGTATCGCTGCCCATCAACTGGCGCAAGGCGGTGAACTGGGATTCCATCTCGTAGCTGCGCTGGGCGGACAGATTGATGCGGATGGGGCCTTCCAGGTTCTCGAACACCTCGAAGTAGGCCAGCTGCACCGTCTTGCGGGCCGTCTGGCTATCCCCTTGGGCGTAGCTGGCCAGCGCCTGATCCAGCCGTTGCTGGATATCCTGTACCCAGGCCTGATAGTGGGTTTCCGCCGCCCGCAGCGGTAAGGCCAGCCACAACGCAAGCAGACACAACAGAAGCAGAGGACGACGGTTCATAATTGGAATACTAATGCAAATAGTTATCAATAAGCTGATAGTAACCGCGTATGACAGAGGTCACAAGACGCAATTCGGGAAATCTGCGGTGGTGAACTCGGCAAACTGCCCGCTCTGGTTAAAAAGCGGGTGGCTAGGCCAGCAAGCTGAGGGAGATAGGCGGGCACAGCACGGTGCGCTCGCCAAGGTTCGGGGGCTAGGGGAGCAAGGCTTCCAGCTGTGCTCTATCCACCTGACGGGGATCGATTTTCAGGTAGGCGCTGGCTTCTTCGCTCACCAGGGCCACTTCGGCCACGCCGGGTTGGGCCTGCAGGCGTTCCAGGATCACGCGGCTTTGCTGAGCATCCAGTGCCGCCGGCAGGGGCAGGCGCAGGGTCCGCAGGCTGGCCGGCGCCCGCAGACCGCTGGCCAACAACAGCCACAAGAGGCTGATCAGCACGCCGCCGATAAACACGGCATGGGGACCCAACAGATCCAGCAGTCGGCCCCCCAGGGCACCGCCCACCGCCACGCCCAAGAACTGGCTGGTGGAGTAGACGCCCATGGCAGTGCCCTTGTAGCCGGCGGGGGCCTCCTTGCTGATGAGGGACGGCAGTAAGGCCTCCAGCAGGTTGAAGGCCACGAAGAACAGCTGGATGCCCGCCAGCAGGGGCAGGCTGCCCTGTGCCTGCCACAGCAGCAGCTCGGTCAGCAGCAGTATGCTGATGGCTCCCAGCAGTACCCGCTTGTGTTGATGGCGCTTCTCGGCATAGAGAATGAAGGGAACGATGGCGACGAAGGATACCAACAGGGTCACCAGATAGATGGGCCACTGCTGCTCCTTGGCCACGCCGCTGTCCACCAGCATCAGCGGCAGGGCGACAAAGCTGGCCATCAGCAGGCTGTGCAGACAGAAGATGCTGAGGTTCAGCCGCATCAGCTGCGGATCCGTCAGTACCCGGCCCAGGCTGGCGGTGACCAGGTTGGCTTCCCGGTTGCGGCGCTGTGCCGGCGCGGCGGGCACCAGGCGCCAGGTGATGAGGATGGCCAGCAGCGCCAGCACGGCGATGGCAAAGAAGAGGCCGTTGAGCCCCAGGTGCGGGGTGATGAGGGGGCCCAGCACCATGGCGGCGGCGAAGGTCAGACCGAAGCTGACGCCGATGAAGGCCATGGCCTTGGTTCTGTGCTGTTCACGGGTCAGATCCGAGAGCAGGGCCAGCACGGCGGCGGAGATGGCGCCGGCTCCCTGCAGGGCGCGGCCGGCGATGATGCCCCAGATGCTGTCGCTGCAGCCGGCCAGCAGGCTGCCCAGGGCAAACAGCAGCAGGCCGCCTATGATCACGGGCTTGCGCCCCAGCTTGTCGGAGAGCAGGCCGAAGGGGATCTGCAGCAGGGCCTGGGTCAGGCCATAGATGCCGATGGCCAGGCCAATCAGGGATTCGCTTGCGCCCTGCAGCGCCATGCCGTAGGTGGTGAGTACCGGCAGCACGATGAAGATGCCAAACAGGCGCAGGGCAAACACCAGCCCCAGGCCGAGACTGGCCCGGCGCTCGGTGGCGTTCATGGCAAACGGAGACATGCTCAATCCAGCAGGGTCAGAAACTGGGCCGGATCCGGCGTGGCGAAGTCGATGGACATCATGACGCTGAGGGTGGTGATGGCCAGGATGGAGAAGATGAACAGCTGCTTGGCCCACACGCTGTCATCCCGGGTGCGAAAACCGCCCAGGGCCATGGCTACCCAGATGGCACCGACGATCGCCGCCACGATACCGTAGCGATAGCCGGCATAGCCGCCCAGAGTCAGCATCAGGGTGGCCAGGGCAAAGGCCAGGGTGTAACGCAGGATATGGTGTTTGGCGGCATGGATGCCGTGTTTGACGGGCAGCACAGGTATGGCGGCCCGTTGATAATCCTTGAAGCGGAAGATGGCGATGGCGTAGGAGTGGGGCATCTGCCACAGACTGAAGATCAACAGCAGCATACCCGCGGCGGCATCGAAGCGCCCGGTGACGGCGCAATAGCCGATGACGGGCGGCGCCGCCCCCGACAGGCTGCCCACCAGGGTGCCGTAGACGGAGGTGCGCTTGAGCCAGAGGCTGTAGAGCCCCACGTACACCACAAAGCCCAGCAGGGCCAACAGGGCCGCCAGGGGATTGGCGCCCAGATAGAGCAGTACCAGCCCCGCCAGCCCCAAGCCGGTGGCATAGAGCAGGGTCACGGCGGGGGAGATCAGCCCCTGGACCAGCACCCGGTTACGGGTCCGTTCCATCAGGCAATCTATGTCCCGGTCGATGACGTTGTTGATGGCACAGCCCGAGGCGATGACCAGCGACACCCCCAGGCTGGTGGCCAGGAACAGGGGCAGATCCAGGCTGCCCTTGGACGCCAGGAAAAACCCGCCAATGACGGAGACCAGGTTGCCGAAGATGATCCCCGGCTTGGTAACGAGCAGGTACTGCTTGAACATGGGCGCCGCTCTTACAACATCATGTTGACGTTGAGGTTGTACATGATCCACAGGGAGCCCACCACCACGATGGCGATGATCAGCACGGTGAACACGAAGGAGAGCAGGTTCCAGCTGCCGTCCGAACTGGTGTTCATGTGCAGGAAGTAGACGAGCTGGACTAGGATCTGGGCGATGGCCGTCACCACTATGATGGCGATGATGGCGGCGTGGCCCAGATCCCCGGTCATCACCACGGCAAAGGGGATCAGGGTCAGGATGACCGACAGGATAAAGCCGGTCACATAGGACTTGACGCTGCCGTGAGCGGCGTCGTTGGTCAGGTGGCTAGCGTGGCTCATCACAGGACTCCCAGCAGATAGACGATGGAGAAGACACAGATCCAGACCACGTCCAGGAAGTGCCAGAACAGGCTCAGGCACATCAGGCGGGTGTTCATCCGCGGGGTCAATCCCTTCTTGGCGATCTGAATCATCAGCACCAGCATCCAGACGAGGCCGGTGGTGACGTGCAGGCCGTGGGTGCCTACCAGGGTGAAGAAGCCGGACAGGAAACCACTGCGCTGTGGGCCGTAGCCTTCGTGGATCAAGTGGGCAAACTCGTTGATCTCCATGCCGATAAACGCCAGACCGAACAGGAAGGTGATGCCGAGCCAGCGCTGCACGCCGGCCTGGTTACCCTGGTTCATGGCCAGCACGGCGAAGCCGTAGGTGACGCTGCTGATGAGCAGGCAGAAGGTTTCCACCAGCACATAGGGCAGTTCGAAGATCTCTTTGCCAGTGGGACCACCGGCGGTGCCGGTGGTCAGTACTGCATAGGTGGCAAACAGACAGGCGAACAGGATGCAGTCGCTCATCAGGTAGATCCAGAAACCGAACACTGTGCTGCCGCCGGCATCATGATGCTCGTGATCCTGGTGCGCCTCGTGGGCGCTGGAATGGGTCATGGTTTCAACCGACATGCTGGACTCCTGCCTGCTTGAGCTGAGCAAAATGGGCGTTTTCAGTCTGGGTGATGACATCCACCGGGACGTAGTAGTCCACGTCGTCATTGAAGGAGTGGATGATCCAGGTGGCGATGACGCCGACAAACCCGGCGATGGCCAGCCACCAGATGTACCAGATCATGGCGAAGCCCATGATCAGGCTGAACAGGCCGATGAAGATGCCGGCGCTGGTGTTCTTGGGCATGTGGATTTCCTGGTAGGACTTGGGCTGCACATAGGCGCTCTTGTCCTCCTTCATCTCCCAGAAGGCATCCAGCTCCTTGACCTGGGGCGTGGTGGCAAAGTTGTAGAAGGGGGGCGGCGAGGAGGTGGCCCACTCCAGGGTACGACCGCCCCAGGGGTCGCCGGTCAGATCCCGGTTCTTGGCCCTGTCCTTGATGCTCACCGCCAGTTGCAGCAGCTGGCACAGGATGCCGATGAAGATCAGCACGGCGCCGAACACCGCCACCAGCAGCAGGTTGTGGTATTCGGGATCGATATGCTGGCTCACCCGACGGGTCATGCCCATGAAGCCCAGCAGGTACAGGGGCACGAAGGCGAAGAAGAAGCCGGTGATCCAGAACCAGAAGGCGGTTTTCCCCAGCTTCTCGTTGAGCTTGAAGCCCATGGCCTTGGGGAACCAGTAGTTGAAGCCCGCCAGATAGCCGAACACCACGCCACCTATGATGGTGTTATGGAAGTGGGCGATGAGGAACAGGCTGTTGTGCAGCACGAAGTCCGCCGCCGGCACCGACATCAGCACCCCTGTCATGCCACCCAGGGTAAAGGTGAACAGGAAGCCGATGGTCCACAGGATGGGGGTGCTGTATTCGATGCGCCCCCGGTACATGGTGAACAGCCAGTTGAATATCTTCACCCCCGTGGGGATGGAGATGATCATGGTGGCGATACCGAAGAAGGCGTTGACGTTGGCGCCGGCACCCATGGTGAAGAAGTGGTGCAGCCAGACGATGAACGACAGTATGGTGATGACCGCGGTGGCCCATACCAGGGAGGTATAGCCGAACAGCTTCTTCTTGCAGAAGGTGGCCACCACCTCGGAGAAGATACCGAAGGCCGGCAGGATCAGGATGTACACCTCGGGGTGGCCCCAGGCCCAGATGAGGTTGACGTACATCATCTGGTTGCCGCCCAGATCATTGGTGAAGAAGTGGGTGCCCAGGTAACGGTCCAGGGTCAGCAGGGCTATGGTCACCGTCAGGATGGGGAAGGCGATGATGATGAGGATGTTGGAGCACAGGGCGGTCCAGGTGAACACCGGCATCTTCATCAGCTTCATGCCCGGGGCGCGCATCTTCATGATGGTGACGAAGAAGTTCACGCCGGAGAGCAGGGTGCCCAGGCCCGAGATCTGCAGACTCCAGATCCAGTAGTCGACGCCGACCCCCGGACTGTATTGATGGCCCGACAGGGGCGGGTAGGCCAGCCAGCCGGTCTGGGCGAACTCGCCGACCCCCAGGGAGATGTTGATCAGGGCCACGCCCACCACGAACAGCCAGAAGCTCAGGTTGTTGAGGAAGGGGAAGGCCACGTCACGGGCACCGATCTGCAGTGGCACTATGATGTTCATCAGACCCACCATGAAGGGCATGGCCATGAAGAAGATCATGATGACGCCGTGGGCGGTGAAGATCTGATCGTAGTGGTGGGGCGGCAGGAAGCCGTCCGAGCCGCCGGAAGCCAGCGCCAGCTGGAGGCGCATCATGATGGCGTCGGCAAAGCCGCGCAGCAGCATCACCAGGGCCACGACGATGTACATGATGCCGATCCGCTTGTGATCGACGGAGGTGAGCCATTCGGTCCACAGCCAGCGCCACTTGCCGAAATAGGTCAGTGCCCCCACCAGGCCCAGGCCGATGAGGCCGACCGCCGCCAGGGTGATCATGATGATGGGCTCGTGATACGGAATGGCCTCGAGAGTCAATTTACCTAGCATTGTTTATTCCCCAGTACCGGAAGTCGCGGCGGCGTGCATGGTGTGATCATGCATGCCTTCCATTGCCTCGCCCTGCGCCATAGCCGCACTCTGCTGGAGAGGGGCGGGCATGGCCTCGTGTTCGTGCATCGGCATCTCGCCCATGAACGTCTGGATGATCTCCTCGTACAGGCCAGGCTTGGCGGAGGAGAAATAGGTCACCGGCACGTTCTGGCTCGGCTTCACCAGCTCGGCATATTGGGTGCTGTCCAGGTGGCCCGGCGCCTGCTTGACCTTGTCCACCCAGGCGGCAAAGTCAGCGTCGGACACCGCATGGGTGGCGAACTTCATGCCGGAGAAGCCGTGACCGCTGTAATTGGCGGCGATGCCCTTGTAGGTACCGGCTTCGTTGGCCACCAGATAGAGATCGTTGTTCATCCCGGCCATGGCGTAGACCTGGCTGCCCAGGCGGGGAATGAAGAAGGAGTTCATCACGGTGGCGGAGGTGATGCGAAAATGCACCGGCACATCCACCGGAATGGCGATCTCGTTCACCGTGGCTATGCCCTGTGCGGGATAGATGAACAGCCATTTCCAGTCCAGGGCCACCACATCGATCTGCAGCGCGGGCTTGTCGGAGGCCAGCGGCTTGTGGGGATCCAGGCTGTGGCTGGTGCGCCAGGTGATGGTGCCCAGGATCAGTATGATGATGCAGGGAACGAGCCACACCACCAGCTCAATCTTGTTGGAGTGGGCCCACTTGGGCGCATAGGTGGCTTGCTTGTTGGCGGCGCGATAGCGCCAGGCAAACCAGACGGTCATGATGAAGACCGGGATCACCACGATCAGCATCAGGCCGGTGGCGGTCAGGATCAGGCTGCGCTGCTCCAGGCCGACGGCACCTTTCGGATCCATGAGTGCCATGTCGCAGCCGCTTAGCAGCACGGCCAGCGATGGCAGTAGCCATCTCATCCATTTTTTAGTCATCTAACAACCCCATCAGACAGGCGTGGAATTTTGCGTCGGTATTCTAGGGGGGTGTTGCCGGCTTGCAAACCTTGTTAGTTAAAAGTTGCGATATATTTACACCTTTATAAATTTAGTTATTGAACAATGGTTTTTATATAACCATAAATGTATAAAAACCGAAATCACCCCGACCCGGCCATGAACTGGCTCCATTGAGTCTAGGCTGTGTCCAGGTCCCTGTAATCCCGAAAAACAAAACGCCGCGACAGGCGCGGCGTTTTTCCATCAGGGACAAGATCAGACGTTGAACAGGAAGTTCATCACGTCGCCATCCTTGACGATGTAGTCCTTGCCTTCGGCGCGCATCTTGCCGGCTTCCTTGGCGCCTTGCTCACCCTTGTAGCTGATGAAGTCATCATAGGCGATGGTCTGGGCGCGGATGAAGCCCTTCTCGAAGTCGGTGTGGATCTTGCCGGCCGCCTGGGGGGCGGTGGCGCCCACCGGAATGGTCCAGGCCCGCACTTCCTTCACCCCGGCGGTGAAGTAGGTCTGCAGGTTCAGCAGGCTGTAGCCGGCGCGGATCACCCGGTTCAGACCCGGCTCGGTCAGGCCCATCTCCTCCATGAAGACGGCGCGGTCGTCCTCGTCCATCTCCGCCAGATCGGCCTCGATGGCGGCGCACACCGGCACCACCACTGAGCCTTCGGCGGCGGCGATGGCCCGCACCTGATCCAGGTAGGGGTTGTTCTCGAAGCCGTCTTCGTTGACGTTGGCGATGTACATGGTGGGCTTCAGGGTCAGGAAGCTCAGGTAGCGGATGGCGGCCTTCTCTTCGGCGGACAGCTCCAGGGTGCGCAGCATCTTGGCCTCTTCCAGTACCGGCAGGCACTTCTCCAGCACGGCCAGTTCCAGCTTGGCGTCCTTGTCACCGCCCTTGGCCTTCTTCTGTACCCGCTGGATGGCCCGCTCGCAGGTATCCAGGTCGGCCAGGGCCAGCTCGGTGTTGATGGTCTCGATGTCTTCGGCCGGGTTCACGCCGCCGGCGACGTGGACGATGTTCTCGTTCTCGAAGCAGCGCACCACGTGGCCGATGGCGTCGGTCTCACGGATGTTGGTGAGGAACTGGTTGCCCAGCCCTTCGCCCTTGGAGGCACCCTTCACCAGGCCGGCGATGTCGACAAACTCCATGGTGGTGGGCACCACGCGCTGGGGCTTGATGATCTCGGCCAGGGCATCCAGGCGCGGATCCGGCATGGGCACCACGCCAGTGTTGGGCTCAATGGTGCAGAAGGGGAAGTTGGCCGCTTCGATACCCGCCTGAGTGAGGGCGTTGAACAGGGTGGACTTGCCGACGTTAGGCAGGCCGACTATGCCGCATTTGAAACCCATTGTGTTGTCCTTTAAAGAGAGTGTTAGCTGCCGGCCTTGAAGGTATGCAACCGATTCATGGCCTTGATCATGTCTTGTTCGAACAGCAGGTCGGTGCAGCGCACCGCCTCGTCGATGGCGGCATCGATGAGCTGTTGTTCGCTCTGGGGCGCCTTGTTGAGCACAAAGCCCACCACCTTGTTTCTGTCGCCCGGGTGGCCTATGCCCAGCCGCAGGCGGTGAAATTCCTTGTTGTTGCCCAGCTTGCTGATGATGTCCTTGAGGCCGTTATGGCCGCCATGGCCACCGCCTTGCTTGAAGCGGGCGACGCCGGGGGGCAGATCCAGCTCGTCATGGGCCACCAGGATCGCCTCGGGCGGGATCTGAAAGAAACCCGCCAGGGCCGCCACCGACTTGCCGCTCAGGTTCATGAAGGTGGTGGGGATCAGCAGCCGCACCTCCTTGCCCAGCAGCTGGATGCGGCCGGTGAGGCCGTAATACTTGGCCTCTTCCCGCAGGCTGCCACCGTGGCGGTGGGCCAGCTCGGTCACATACCAGGCGCCGGCGTTGTGCCGGGTCTGGCTGTATTCGGGACCCGGGTTGCCCAGCCCCACGATAAGCTTGATTGGATTGTTCACGCCATCTGCTCGTTTTTTGTCCGGGTGGCCCCGGGGAGCCCATTATTCTAGCCAGCCCCACCCCGGGTCACAACCCGCAGGGCCTGTTGCGGGGCGACGAAAAACAATGAGGCGGCCCTGGGCCGCCTCGTCGTTCCTGCTGTCCTGACTCAGGTCAGCTGAACCGGGATGTCCTTACCGGTGCGGGCTATGTTGTTCTGCGCATCCAGGTAGACCAGGCGCGGCTTGTGGCCGGCCAGCTCGCCTTCATCAAACAGGCCGTAGGCACAGATGATGACGCGGTCACCCACGGCGGCCTTGCGGGCGGCGGCGCCGTTCAGGGAGATCATCTTGGAGCCCCGCTCACCGGCGATGGCATAGGTGTGGAAACGATCACCGGTTTCGACGTTGTAGATGTCGATCTGTTCATTCTCGAGGATGCCGGCGGCGTCCAGCAGATCGAGATCGATCCCGCAGGAGCCTTCGTAGTTGAGCACCGAGTGGGTCACCCGTGCCTGATGCAGTTTGCCTCTGAGCATGATTCGTTGCATTGCTATTCCTCTTCACGTCCCGGCCGGGGCTAAATCCGGCGGCGGGACTATAAACCATCTGCCCTAGGGGCGCAAATTCACCACCTGGTTGTCGATGAGCCGCACCGTCCCCAGGTAGGCGGCCAGCAGGATCACCAGGGATTGGCTCTGCTCGCCGGGCGCTTGCAGGCTGGTGGCGTCCACCAGATCGATGGCGTCGGGCTTGAAGCCGGCGGCGGTCAGCTGCAGGCTGGCCTGCTGTTGCAGGGCGGTCCAGTCCCGTTCGCCCTGCTCGATCTGGCTGGCGATCCAGCCCATCACCTTGGCCAGGGTGGGGGCGACCTCGCGCTCGGTCGGGGTCAGGCGGTTGTTGCGGGAGGAGAGGGCCAGGCCGTCGGCGGCCCGCACCGTCGGCACGCCGATGAGCTCGATGGGCAGGGCCAGGTCCGCCACCATCTGGCGGAGCATGGCCAGTTGCTGGTAATCCTTCTGACCGAAACAGGCCACATCGGGTTGCACCAGGTTGAACAGCTTGGTGACGACGGTGGCCACGCCACGGAAGTGGCCCGGGCGCAGGGCGCCCTCCAGCAGGTCGGACAGCCCGGGCACCTCGACGAAGGTCTGGGCGGCCAGCCCCTTGGGATACATGATCTCCGGGCTGGGGGTGAACACCAGATCCACCCCTTCGCCTTGCAGCAGCTGGCAGTCGGCCTCCAGGGTGCGGGGATAGGTGGCCAGATCCTCGGCACGGTCGAACTGCAGCGGGTTGACGAAGATGCTCACCACCACCCGGTCGGCGTGGCGGCGGGCCTCACGCACCAGGGTCAGGTGCCCCTCATGCAGGTTGCCCATGGTGGGCACGAAGGCGATGCGATCGCCGGCCAGGCGAAAAGATTGGATGGCTTGGCGCAAGGATGCAATGTCGTTGGCGACGTGCATGGACTTCTCCTTGGTACGCTTCGCGTTGCCCGCCCGTGAGGGCGGGGCGCAGGAGACGTGGTTGATACGAAAACGGTTAAGGCTTAGTTGAAGGTCTGTTCGGGGCCGGGGAAGCTGCCGTCGGCCACCTGCGCCATGTACTGACGCACGGCGGCACGGACATCCCCGGTCTCGGCCAGGAAATTCTTGGTGAACTTGGGGGTGTAGCCGGAGGTGACGCCGAAGGCGTCGTGCATGACCAGCACCTGGCCATCGGTGGCATTGCCAGCGCCTATGCCGATCACCGGAATACGCAGCGCCTTGGTGATGCGTTCGGCCAGGGCGGCGGGCACACATTCCAGCACCACCAGCTGGGCGCCGGCGGCCTGCAGGGCCAGGGCGTGGTGATAGATCTCCTCGGCCTGCTGTTCATCCCGGCCCTGAATGCGGAAGCCGCCAAACACATGGACGGACTGCGGCGTCAGCCCCAGGTGGGCACACACCGGGACGCCGTTGCGGTTCAGGTGGCGCACGGTATCGCACAGCCAGTCGCCGCCTTCGATCTTGACCATGCTGGCGCCGGCGGCCATCAGCTTGGCGGCATTGGCACAGGCGCTCTGGGTATCGGCATAGGTCATGAAGGGCAGATCGGCGATCACCAGAGCTTTGCTGGTGCCGCGGCGCACGCAGCGGGTGTGGTAAACCATGTCGTCTATGGTCACCGGCAGGGTATCGCTGTGGCCCTGCATCACCATGCCCAGGCTGTCACCGATCAGGATGACCGGCATGCCCTCGTCGTCAAACAGCTTGGCGAAGGTGGCGTCGTAGGCGGTGATGGAGGCGAACTTGATGCCCTCCTGCTTCATCTTCAGCAGTTGGTTGATACCGATCTTACTCATGGTCTTACCTCGAACAGTGGAGTGGCAGCGACAGGGCGTGCAGGTCGCGCCGATCACAAGTGGCTACCCAGTCTGCCAGGGCGCTGCCATCGGGCAGCACCAGGTCGGCAGCCAGCTCACTCAATGGAACCAGCACGAAGGCCCGTTGCTTCATGCCGTAATGGGGCAGGGTGAGACGCTCATCGTCCAGCACCCAGTGCCCATAAAGCAGGATATCCAGATCCAGGGTGCGGGGGCCCCAGCGCTCGTCCTTGCGCTCACGGCCCTGGCTCAGTTCGATGGCCTGCAGGGCGTCCAGCAGATCGTGGGGCGCCAGGTGGGTGGCCAGCTCGGCCACCCCGTTGACGTAGTCGGGCTGATCCGCCGGCCCCATGGGGGCCGAGCGATAGAAGCGGGAGCAGGCCACCAGCAGGGTGTCGGGTAGCTGGCTCAGCGCCGCCACCGCCCGCTCCAGCTGGCCGACGGGATCGGCCAGGTTGGCCCCCAGGGCCACGAACACGCGGGTCATGTTACTGACCGCCTCCGGCCGGCCGGCGACGACGGCGACGGGGCTTGCGACGTGCCGGTCGGCCGGCGTCATCGGCGCTCTGGGCTTCGCCGTCCTGACTGTCATAGTGGGCATTGCGCGGTGGGGCGCCGTGTTGCTCCTGATAGGCCTGCCACCAGGAGACCAGTTCCTTCAGGCGACCGTCTACCCGGCTGCGCAGCTCCAGGAAGTCGAAGGCGGCGCGGAACTTGGGATGGGTATACAGGCGATCGGCCCGCTTGCCGCTCTTCTTCGGCAGGCGTTCCTGCAACAGCCAGATCTCCCGGATGTCGCTGGTGAAGCGGCGGGGGATGGCCAGGGTGCGGATCTGGTGCTCGATGGCGTCGTTGATGGCGATCTGCAGGGTATCCTGGGGCGGCAGGCCGCTTTCGTTGCTCAGCTGGCGATGGCGCTGCTCCACCACGCCCCACAGCAGGGCCGAGTAGAGGAAGGCCGGGGTCACCGGCAGATCCTGGGCCACCCGCTGATCCGTGTTGGTCAGGGCCGACTCCAGGAAGCGCTCGAACGGGCTGTTGCCCGCCGGGGTCAGCAGCTCGGCCACCTGGGGAAACAGGGGGGCGAACAGGCCGTACTGGCGCAGCAGCTGGTAGGTGGGCAGGCCGTGGCCCGCCTGGAACAGCTTGAGGCTCTCGTCAAACAGCCGGGCGGCGGGGATGTCCTGCAGCAGGGGCGCCAACTCGGCGATGGGCGCCGCGGTGCGGTCGCTGAGCTTGAGTCCCAGCTTGCCGGCGAAGCGGATGGCCCGCAGCATGCGCACCGGATCCTCCCGGTAGCGGGTCTCGGGATCGCCGATGAGTTCCAGCACGCCCCGCTCCAGATCCTCGAGCCCGCCATGGAAGTCATGCAGGCTGAAGTCCTTGATGCTGTAGTAGAGGGAGTTGACGGTGAAGTCCCGCCGTTCCGCATCTTCTTCTATGGTGCCGTAGACATTGTCCCGCAGCAGCATGCCTTCGTCAGACTGGCTGGCGATCTGCTTGCTGGTGTTCACCTGATGGTGATGACCGCGGAAGGTGGCCACCTCGATGACGTCCCGGCCAAACACCACGTGGGCCAGGCGGAAGCGCCGTCCGATGAGCCGGCAGTTGGAGAACAGCTTCTTGATCTGCTCCGGCGTGGCGTTGGTGGCCACGTCGAAGTCTTTGGGCGTCTTGCCCAGCAGCAGATCCCGCACGCCGCCGCCCACCAGGTAGGCGTCATAGCCGGCCTTGTTCAGGCGGTAGAGCACCTTGAGGGCGTTGTCGCTGATCTGCTTGCGGGAGATGGAGTGCTGGTCACGGCTCAAGATCCGGCGAGTGCCGCGGCTGGGCTCGGTGGCAGGGTCCGCCTGGCGGCCGCTGGCCTCGTTGCGGGCCAGCACCTTGCGGCACAAATTCGCGATCTGGGAAAAAATGGTACACCTCGTGGAGTCAGGCCGATGAAAATAGCGGCGCTATGATAGCGCACAGCAACACAATTGCGAAATCCATCACCGGATTTCGCGGTTTTCCCACAGGATCCCCTGCCGGCGGGGCACGCGGTCCAGCCGCCAATGGTCAATCGCCCAGGCCAGTAGCGGTTTATGCTGGTGTTTCAGCTCCTCTGGCGGACATTGCCCTAAAAACGTCAGTGCCTGCCAGATTTGCGGGCCGGGAGTGTCCAACGGCAGGGCGGGGGCATGGTTCTGCTTGGAGAGCTTCATGCCCGGTGCCCCCAGGGCCAGGGGCAGATGCAGCCAGTCGGGGACCGGCCGGCCCAGGGCCTGGTAGAGGCTGATCTGGCGCACCGTGGGCTCGATGAGATCCGCGCCGCGCACCACCTGGGTGATGCCGCTGTCGGCGTCATCGATCACCACCGCCAGGTTATAGGCAAACAGGCCATCCCGTCGCTTAAGGATGAAGTCCTCCGCCGCCAGCGCTTCATCCACCCGGATCTCGCCGTGCAGGGCATCCTCAAACGCATACACTGGGTGTTCTTGCCACAGCCGCACCGCGGCGCCCTGCGGCCCCAGGCCGGCGCGGCGGCAGGTGCCGGGATAGAGGCCACCGGCGGCCTGGATCTGGGCGCGGGTACAGTGGCAGAAGTAGGTGAGGCCGCGGGCGTGCAGCGCATCCAGCACCGCCTGATAGCGGTCATGGCGGCGGCTCTGGTAGATCACCTCGCCATCCCAGTCCAGGCCGTAGGCTTCCAGGGTCCGCAGTATGAGATCGGCGGCACCGGGCATCTCCCGCGGCGGGTCCAGATCCTCCATGCGCACCCGCCACTGGCCACCCTGGCTGCGGGCCATCAGGTAGCTGCCCAGGGCGGCGAGCAGGGAGCCAAAGTGCAGGGGGCCGGACGGGGAGGGGGCGAAACGACCGATATAGGCGGTGTTGGAACTGGACATGGTGACGGGTGTGGGGGAAAACCGGCGACAAGGATGACACAGCCTGACGGGCGGGCCAAGGCAGTTTTGCCGGCGACACCTCAGCGTGTCTGGGATACAAATAAAACAGGGAGCCTGTTGGCTCCCTGTTGCGGGTCGGGCAGTGGCTTAGCCCGCCATCTGCTTTTCCTTGATTTCCGCCAGGGTCTTGCAGTCCACGCACATCTCGGCGGTGGGACGGGCTTCCAGACGGCGGATACCAATCTCGATACCGCACTGTTCGCAGTAACCGAAGTCGTCGTCTTCGAGCTTTTGCAGCGTCTTGGCAATCTTCTTGATCAGCTTGCGCTCGCGATCCCGGGCACGCAGCTCCAGGGCAAACTCTTCTTCCTGGGCGGCACGGTCAACCGGATCCGGGAAGTTGGCCGCCTCGTCCTTCATATGATCGACGGTGCGATCCACTTCTTCACGCAGTTGATTACGCCAGGCTTCCAGGATCTTGCGAAAATGCGCCTTCTGCTGCTCATTCATGTACTCTTCGCCAGGCTGGGGCTGATAAGGCTCCACACCGGCGATGGCCAAGGGGCCCAGAGATTTAGTGTTATCGCCTACAGGCATATCTCTACTCCTAGTCCGCACGATCCAGCATCAATATGCTGGCTGCTCAAATTCAAGGCCGGTATCTATAACAGAAGGTTATCCCCCTCGCAAATAGCCCGTATCAATTTATAGGGCTTGTTAGCATTTGCCGGGAACCGGCCGGCCAGGGCAGCGCCCGCGCGCTTTCATTAGACTGTGGGCGGCATTGTGAGCGATTTCAAGACAACTGACAGGCAATTGCCAAAAAAGCCGACACAAGCTGCATCAATCACAGGCCAATGGCGGGTGCTGAGCACGGCTGCAAGATCCGTGCACGCTGTCGCATGTTGTTGGCAAGAGTCGTGCCAGACTGTCGGATCACCCCTGCCAGCGATTGGCCGGCCCCCCTGGCTTCCGGGGGCCGGGACAGTTACTCTGCCTGGGCCCCTTTACTACCCGCGGAGTGTGACATGGAGTTTGCCGCCCCCCTGCAACCGGCCACCCTGTTGCAACGTTACAAGCGTTTCCTGGCCGATGCCCAGACACCGAACGGGGAGACACTGACCCTGCACTGCCCCAATACGGGGCGGATGACCGGCTGCGCCGGGGCGGGCTGGCAGATCTGGTACTCCCTGAGCGACAACCCCAAGCGCAAGCATGCCGCCACCTGGGAGCTAAGCGTCAGCGACGCCGGCCACTGGATCGGGGTCAATACCGCCCGGGCCAACGGCCTGGTGGCGGAGGTGTTGCTGGGCCCCCTGTTCCCCGAGTTGGCGGGCTATGGCCAACTGCTGCGGGAGCAGCCCTATGGCGAGGAGGGCAGCCGCATCGACCTGCTGGCCCGGGGTGAGGGCTGTCGGGATTGCTACATTGAGGTGAAGAGTGTCACCTTGTTGGGGGATCAGGGGCTGGGTTATTTCCCCGATGCCCCCAGTGTGCGGGGCGTCAAGCACCTGCGGGAGCTGACCCGGCTGGCCCGTGCCGGTCAACCGGCGGTGTTGCTGTTTTGCGTGCAGCACAGCGGCATCCAGGCGGTGGCGCCGGCGGCCCACATAGATCCCGCCTACGCCGCGGCGCTGGCGGAGGCGGTGGCGGCCGGCGTGGCGGTCTGGGCCCTGGGCTGTGACATCTCGCCCCAGGGCCTGCGCGGGGTACGCCGCCTGCCGGTGAGATTGGATCAGGAGGCGGGGGCATGTTGACCCATTGGCGTCAGGGGCCGGTGGCGGGCCTCAGACCCTGGCAGCGGCGGGCCTACACGGTGATCTTTTTGTCCGATACGCCGGCGGGTCGGCGGTTCGATGTGGCCCTCATCGTCACCATACTGCTGGGGGTGGTGCTGGCCATGCTGGACAGCCTCGACGGCATCGTCGGTCAGGCCGAACGCAGCCTGCAGGGGCTGGAGTGGCTGGTGACCGTCCTGTTCACCCTGGAATATGGCTGGCGGCTGGCCTGTGTGCGGCGTCCCAGCCGCTATGTGCTGAGTTTCTGGGGCCTCGTCGATCTGGCGGCCCTGCTGCCGGGCTACCTCTCCTTGCTGTTCCCGGGGGCCATCTTCCTGAGTGCCATCCGCATACTGCGGATCCTGCGCATCTTTCAGGTATTGAACCTGGCGGGCTATTTGGGGGCCGAGTGGCATCTGGTCTCCACCCTGTGGCACAGCCGGCAGCGCATCTTGGTGTTTCTGCTCTCCCTCTCCACCCTCATCTGCCTGATGGGCACCCTGATCTTCGTCATCGAGGGGCCGGAGCACGGCTTCACCTCCATTCCCACCGGCATGTATTGGGCGGTGATCACGGTGACCACGGTAGGCTATGGCGATCTGGTGCCGCAAAGCGTGCTGGGCAAGGCCCTGGCGTCCCTGGTGATGCTGCTGGGTTACGCCATCATAGCCGTGCCCTCGGGCCTGGTGACTGCCAAGGTGGTGGGGCAACAGCTCAACGACCAGCGCCGCTGCACCGGCTGCGGCCATCTGGGCCACGCCGCCGATGCCCGCTTCTGCCGCCAGTGCGGCACCGTCCTGCCGGCACAGGGTGGGCGCCGGGCGTCAGATAAGTCGGATAGCCAACTGGCAGACAGGATCAAGCATGATGGAGAGGTGAAATGAGTCAGTCATCACTGGACGCGTTGTTGGCGCAGGAGCAAGCGTTGCAGCTGCCCTGGTTTAACCATGAGCTGGCCTGGCAGTTGGGCAGCCGGTTGCGGGAGCTGGCGTTGCAGCAAGGCGCCGCCGTGGCCATGGAGGTGTATGGCTTTGGTCAGGTGCTGTTTGCCAGTGCCCTGGCCGGCACCGCCAAGGCGAATCAGGAGTGGGTGTGGCGCAAGCGCAATGGGGTGCTGCTGCACGGCCACAGCAGCCAGTACCTCGCCCTGTATAACCGCAGCAAGGGCCGGGTGTACGAGACCCAGCCCCATGTGGATGCCAGCCAGTATTGTGCCGCCGGGGGCAGCTTTCCGCTCATCATCCGCGGCAGCGGCCTGGTGGGGGCGGTGACCGTCTCCGGCCTGACCGATGAGGGCGATCACCAACTGGTGACCGAGGCCTTGGCCCAGGTGCTGGAGCAGCTGGCCGGCGCCTGAGTCAGCCGCGCAGCATGAAGCGCTTGCGACTGAAGTACCTCACCCCCTCCGGGGTGCTCACCGACTCGTAGAGGTGAAACTGGCTGGCCTCAAGCTGCAGAGGCGGGCAGGCCAGCGCCGGCGGCGGTGCCTTGGCCTTGCGGTAGAGGCTGATGTGCGGCCGCAGGTGCAGGGGCTCGGGGCACAATTCCTGAGACTGGGCCAGGGTATGCAGCGATCTGGCCAGGGCCAGCAGGGGCGCCGGTGCCGTCTGCTGCCCCACCCAGGCCACCTGAGCGCGGGGAAACCAGCCGCTCTCATCCAGCGACATGGCGAGGGGGGCGGCCAGTATCTCGTCGGCCCCGGCAGCCAGCGCCCGGTACTGCCGCTCGTCACACTGGCCCAGGAACAGCAGGGTCAGGTGAAAGTTGGCGGCCGGGATGGCGCGGGCCGGCAGGCGCCAGGCCTGCTGCAGGGCGATCAGTTCCTGGCTTAGCGGCGTGGCGTCCAGACCAAAAAACAGGCGTCTGTGCACGGTAGACATGGCTTCTCCTTGGTGTCGCGGGCGGCCTTTGGCACAATGCCCAGCAGATGTTTCCCCGGGATCCTCATCATCCCCCAACCATGGAGCCAGTGGCCTCCAGGAGCGAAACGGGTGTCTTCACTGCCCATCCAATCCTTGCTGCCGACGGTGCAACAGGCGTTGCAGGCCGGCGAGAGTCTCATCATACAGGCCCCGCCGGGGGCCGGTAAATCGACCCTGCTGCCCTTGAGCTTGGTGCAACGGGCCCTGCTGCCCGGTCGCATCCTGATGCTGGAGCCTCGGCGTCTGGCGGCCCGCAACATCGCCGCCTATTTGGCCGAACAGCTGGGCGAGCCCCTGGGGCAGCGCATCGGCTACCGGGTGCGGGGCGAGAGCCGCGTCAGCCCGCAGACGGTGCTGGAGATAGTCACCGAAGGGGTGCTGACCCGATTGCTGCAGGACGATCCCGAGCTTGACGGCGTCAGCCTCATCATCTTCGATGAGTTTCATGAGCGCAGCCTGCATGCCGACCTGGGGCTCGCCCTGGCGCTGGAGAGCCGGGCGGCGCTGCGGCCCGATCTGCGGCTGATGATCCTCTCGGCCACCCTGGAGGGGCTGGATTTCTCCCGTCTGCTGCCCGAGGCCCGCCAGCTGGATTGCCCTGGGCGCGCCCATCCCATCGAGTACCGCTATCGGCCGGTGAACCGCCTGCAACCCCTGATCCCCCAGTGGGGCAAGGTGGTGCTGGATGCACTGGCCAGCGAGGCCGGCAGTCTGCTGGTGTTTTTGCCCGGCGCCGGCGAGATAGACAAGCTGGCGCACTACCTGGCGCCGCTGCTCGAGTCCACGGTTCGGCTGTGTCCGCTGCATGGTCGTCTGCCTCTGGCCCAGCAGCGCCAGGCCATAGCGCCGGCCGCCGACGGGGAGCGCAAACTGGTGCTGGCCACCAATGTGGCGGAAACCTCCCTGACCATCGAAGGCATCAGCGTGGTGGTGGACATGGGGCTGGAGCGGCGCGCCCGCTTCGATGCCGCCGCCGGACTGACCCGGCTGGAGAGCCGCCAGGTAAGCCAGGCGTCGGCTACCCAGCGGGCGGGGCGGGCCGGACGGCTGGGCCCCGGGGTGGCCTATCGGCTCTGGCCCCAGGAGCAGCAAGACAGGCTCTCCCGCCAGGCCCCCCCCCAGATAGCCCAGTCTGAGCTCACGGATCTGGTGCTGGAGGCGGCCTGCTGGGGCACGAGCCCCGAGGCGCTGCCGCTGCTGGATGCGCCACCGGCTCAGGCGCTGGCGGCGGCCCGCGCACTATTAACCCAATTGGAGGCCCTGGATGAGGCGGGACGGCTCACCGCCCGGGGCCGTCAGATGGCGAGCCTGCCCTGTCACCCACGCTTCGCCCATATGCTGCTGGCCGCGGGCGTGCTGGAAGGTGAGGGGATGGCGGGGGCCCAGGCGGCGGCCTGCCAGTTGGCCGCCTTGTGGGAGGAGCCGCGCCGCGGTGGCGACACCCTGCATGGCCAGCTCAGCCGCGAGGCCGGCGCCTTGTCACCTCTGGTGCGCCGTTGGCGCCAGCGGCTGGGCTGTCAGAGCCAGGGCGGCGAGTCGGCGTTGGCGCTGGTGGCGGCCCTGGCCTGGCCGGATCGCATCGCCCGGCTGCGTAGCGGCCAGCGCTACCAGCTCGCCGGTGGCCAGAGTGCGGATCTGGTGGAGGGGCATCCCTTGACCGGCAGCCCCTGGCTGCTGGCCTCGGATCTCATCGCCGGCGAGCGGGGCATCCGCATTGCGGTGGCCGAGGCGCTGGAGTTGCCTCAGCTGGAGCAGTACCTGCCCGGGCTCTTTACCCAGCAGGAGGGCTTCGCGTGGGATGCCCAGGCGGGGCGGGTGCGGGCCGAGCGTCAGCGCCGGCTCGGCCAAATCGTGGTGGCCAGTGCGCCCCTGACGGATCTGAGCGACGAGCAGAAGGCCCGTTGCCTGTTGGCCGGCATTCGCGCCAGCGGCCTGGTCTGTCTGCCTTGGGATGAGGAGAGCGAGCAGCTCGTCGCCCGGCTGCGCTGCGCCGCCCGCTGGCTGCCGGAATGGACACTGGCGGATTATTCCGAGGACGGCCTGCTGACCCGCTTGGAAACCTGGCTGCTGCCCCACCTGCTGGGCATGAGCCGGTTGGAGCAGCTCAAGCGGCTGGATCTGAGTGCCATCTTGCGGCAGAGTCTGCCCTGGCCCCTGCCGCAGCAGCTGGATGAGGCGCTGCCGACCCACTTCACCGCCCCCACCGGCAGCCGGCTGCGCATTCGTTATGCGGCCGATGCCGATCCCGTGCTGCCGGTGCGCATTCAGGAGATGTTCGGCCAACGGGTGACCCCTACCGTGGCCCAGAGGCGGGTGCCCCTGCTGATTGAGCTACTGTCACCGGCCCAGCGCCCCTTGCAGCTCACCCGGGATCTGGTGGCCTTCTGGCAGGGCAGCTATGCCGAGGTCAAGAAAGAGATGAAGGGCCGCTATCCCAAGCATTACTGGCCGGATGACCCACTTGAGGCCATGCCGACCCGGTTCACCAAACAAAGAATGATGAAGGAAAACCATGGCCAGCCGTAAACCTGCCGCCAAGACCCCCCGCAGCCGCAAGAGCGCCCCCCGCAAGGGCGGTGCCCGCTCATCGGCCTGGTCCATCAACTGGTCCCGCTGGGGCTGGCTGGGCTTCAAGCTCGCCCTGGTGGGGCTGGCCGCCCTGGTGCTGTTTGGCATCTATCTGGACAGCAAGATCCGGGTCAAGTTCGATGGCCAGAAGTGGCAGCTGCCGGCCCTGGTCTACAGCCGGCCCCTGGAACTCTATCCGGGGCAGCGGCTGTCCAAGGCCCAGATGCTGCACGAGCTCAAGCTGCTCAACTACCGCCCCAGCCAGCATCCCAGCGGGGCGGGCCAGTATGGCGAGGCGGGCAATCAGCTGGTGGTCATCCGGCGGGCCTTCCGCTTCTACGACGGCGAGGAGCCGGCCCGGCCGCTGATCCTCACCTTCAGCGGCCAGCGCCTCACCAAGCTGCAAAATGCCGACAGCCGCCGGGAGCTGGGCTATGTACGCATGGATCCCGTGCTGCTGGATCGCCTGAGTGCCGAGCAGGTGGAGGACCGATTGCTGCTGCGCCTGGACGAGGTGCCCCAGCTGTTTGTTGACACCCTGCTGACGGTGGAGGACAGGGATTTCTATCACCACGGCGGCGTCTCCCTGCTCTCTATCGGCCGGGCCTTCTGGGCCAACCTGCGGGCGGGCCGCACGGTACAGGGCGGCAGCACCTTGACCCAGCAGCTGGCCAAGAACTTCTTCCTCTCCCGGGAGCGCAGCCTGTGGCGTAAGGTGCAGGAGGCCTACATGGCGGTGATCATGGATTACCGCTACAGCAAGGATCAGATCCTGGAGACCTACCTCAACGAGATCTACCTGGGGCAGAACGGCAACGACGGCGTCTACGGCTTCGGCCTGGCCAGCTACTTCTACTTCGGCCTGCCCTTGAACGAGCTGGAGCCGGATCAGTTGGCCCTGCTGGTGGCCATGGTGCGGGGTCCCTCCTATTACGACCCCTGGCGCTTCCCCGAGCGGGCCCAGCAGCGGCGGGATCTGGTGCTGCGTCTGCTGCTGGATGCCAAGCAGCTCAACCCGCAGGAATACCAGCGCTATGTGAGCCGGCCTCTGGGGCTGTCGACCCGCGGCCAGATGGCCTACGGCCGCACCCCGGCCTTCATGAACTTGTTGCACCGGGAGCTCAAGCAGCGCTTCGGCGAAGGCTTTATCGGCCAGTCGGGCCTCAAGATCTTCACCAGCCTGGATCCCGTGGCCCAGCAGGCCGCCGAGCAGGCGGTGAGCGGCGAGCTGGCCAAGCTGGCCAAGAGCAAGTCCGGCCTGGAGGGGGCCATGGTGGTCTCCAATTGGCATACCGGCGAGGTCTCCGCCATGGTGGGGGGCAAGGACACCCGCTTCGCCGGTTTCAACCGGGCGCTGGATGCCCGCCGGCCCATCGGCTCCCTGATCAAGCCGGCGGTCTACTACACAGGGCTGATGAACGGCTATCGGCTGGCGACACCGTTGAAGGATGAGCCCCTCTCCCTGAAGAGCGACGGCGGCAAGACCTGGCGGCCGCAGAACTACGACAAGGGCTATCGCGGCCAGGTGCCGCTCTACCTGGCGATGGCCAACTCCCTCAACCTGCCCACGGTGCGCCTGGGCATGGACGTGGGGCTGGACAAGGTGGTGGACAGCCTCAAGGCCCTGGGGGTGACCCAGTCCATTCCCGTTTATCCCTCCTTGCTGCTGGGCACCCTGGCCCTGTCGCCCTACGAGGTGAACCAGATGTACCTGACCCTGGCCAACCAGGGGCTCTACCAACCCCTGACCGCCATCCGGGCCGTGGTGAGCGAAGACGGCAAGCTCTTGTATGAGAAGGCCGAACAGGCCAAGCGGCAGCTGGATCCCCAGGCCAGCTATCTCACCCTCTACACCATGACCAAGGTGGCCAGCCTGGGGACGGCGCGCTCCCTGGCGGCGCGCTTCCCCAAATCGGTGCTGGCGGGCAAGACGGGCACCACGGACAACCTGCGGGACTCCTGGTTCAGCGGTCTGGATAACGACGAGGTGGTGAGCGTCTGGGTGGGGCGGGATGACAACCAGCCGGCGGGGCTGACCGGCGCCGGCGGCGCCCTGCGGCTGTTTAGCGACTACCTGCAGCGCCGCGGGGTCAACTCCCTGCAGCTCACTCCGCCCCGGGGCATCATCACGGCCCGCTTCAACGGGGCCGGTGGCCATGTGGCGGACAACTGCGGTGGGGCCACCAGCCTGCCGGCACGGTCCGTAGACCTGCCGCCGGCCCAGGGCTGCAGCGTGCTGGCCGCGCCCATCGAGCAGACCAAGGACTGGTTTGAATCGCTGTTTGGCAAGGGATAAGTGGGGCAGTACGCCCTGAAAATGTGTGGTAAGAGAAACGAGGCAGCCGGGGATCCCCCGGCTGTGTCTTTTAGACGGTAGCCATAGTCAGATTGGCCACCAGAGCGGGTTGCCGCTTAGGCGGCGAGCTTCTGGCGACGACGTTGCAGCAGCAGGGCACCCAGACCCAGCAGCCCCAGGGCGTAGGTTTCCGGCTCCGGCACGGCGGCGGTGATGGCGCCATCGGCACTGATATGGGCCTGCCAGTAGGGGGTGCGGGCGTTGGTCCAGCCGTTGTCGGTCTGGCTGTCGTAGGTATAACCATCGCTCAGCAGGTTGCCGAGGGCCCAGTTGGGGTAGAGGCTCAGGGTCAGCAGGTAGTTGCCGGCGCTCAGGCTGCTCAGGCTGATGCCGGAGTCAAAGATGGTCTGGCCGCTCTGGCTGGTGTTGGCACCATGGTCGTCGTTGTAGGCGACCCGTTGCCAGTCATCCCCCAGCTGGCTCCACAGGTAGATCACGGGGTCCATGTTGACACCACTTTGATAGGAGTCAGTCCACAGGAGCACGTTGCTCAGGTCTTCCAGGGCGGTAAAGCTGATCTGGGCCACGTCTTTGTTGGCACTCAGGGTACCGCTGAAATCCAGGACGTTGGCCTGGGCCAGGGAACCCGTCATCGCCAGCACAGCGGCCAGGGCGAACTTTGCTTTCATCAATTTCTCTCCGTGTTTGATGTTTAAAGGCCTTGTGCCAGGCACAAGGCCTCAAAGTCTAAGTAGAGAGTTATCCGATAACAAATGACTCCAGATGTGCCGTTCGAGGCCGTGACTAAGGTTTGAATGACGGTTTCTTAGTGTTTTATTTCGGCAATTAATGCGTTAAGAAATGTAATCCTATGTCATAAAATGTTTTTGGAGTTATGTGCTATTAATCTGACTTAGGCTCCCTGTCATTATTGACAGGGAGTAGGTTGAGGTGCAGATCACACCCGCAGATCCAGCTGCTGCAGGGTGCCGGCTTGGCCCGACTCGGTCAGGTAGAGGCCGGTCTGGCGCAGTACGCCGGCACTCTGGCCATCGGCCCGCTCCCCCAGATGCTGATAGGGGGTTTCCACCGGGTGCAGCAGTAGGGCGCCAATACCCACCTCGCCAACCGCCAGCAACTCGCCGCCGGGTCGCCACACCTTGAGGGCGGCGAACAGGCTGTCTCCCTCGTCCAGGGCGCCGTTGCCGTCCTCATCCAGACCCGCCAGCTCGGCAAAGCCATTGCCACTTTGGGCGCCGAACAGCTCGCTGCCATCATCGATGAGGCCGTTGCCGTTACGATCCAGTGCCAGAAAGGCGCTGCCGCTGCCCAGCTTGGGGATGGCCTCCTTCACGCCGTCGGCATCCAGATCGAAGTCGAAGGTGGCCTGCTGCAGCTCCGCTACCTGGCCATCCAGATTGAGCACCAGGGGATCCTTGAGGGCCGACTCACCGACCAGCCGTTCGCTGAGGCTCAGCCGCTGGTAATCCAGGGCAAAGCCCAGCTTGAGGTCAATGGTTCGGCCATCTGTGGTGGTGACCTGGGCTTCGGCGGCAAACACCAGTTGCTCGGACTCGGCACTGAAATCCAGCACCCGCACCGCCGGCTCTGGCGCGGCATTGGCGGTAACCGTGGCTGGGGCATCCGTCGGCGAGGCAGCCGTCTCCTGGCCCAACCGCAGTGGCGCCCCCAGCTCTATCTTCCTGCCCAGGATGGACTCCAGCATGGTCTTCATCAGCTTGAGTTGCGGAGTCAGCCCCAGCGCCTCATCACTGGTGTCGTCCTCACCTGTGGTTGGGCCCACGCCGGCTGGCTTGGTATCGGGGGTGAGCGGATCGGTGCGCCCTTGCCCGCTGAGCGGCGTGGATGGTCGGGGGCGGGCGAACAGGGCGGCATCCTCGGTCTTGGGGTGGCCAGCCAGTTCGGCCAGATCCACGTTGGGAGCCGACTCGTCTGCTCCGTTGACCAGGCTTTGGCTCAGGGCCTGTTCCTGGCGCTGGGTGAGTGCTATCTCCCGGCTTTGCGGTTGGCTGGGAGCAGGGGCGTCCAGCAGCGTTTGCTGACGCAGCTGGGTCTGCTGTTGCTGATACTGAGTCTGATACTGGATGTTCTGCTGGGCGATCCGCATACGTAGGCTCCCTAAACCTGGGGTCAGCCTGTTATCGGCGGTCAGTAACGCAAAATTAACAATCATTGTTTATATAACCACCGATTGTTTAGATGCGTGAGTCCCTCCTATGCCGACGAGCCGATTGGCTGTCTGTCATTTGGGGCGTTGAGTGGGCTTGCCGGGCTGACAGCCATGGGTCTGCTGCTTTATCCTCAGAGGCAGCACAAGGAGTCCGTCATGAGTCAGCCAGCCTGTGGCCCCGAATGGGGGGATCGTCGTTCCAGCGATGCCGTCGGCATCAACAGCCAGTGGGCCGCCTTTCATTTTCTGGCGCGCATCGATCGCAGCCGCCTGACCCACTCCGCCGCCTTTCGCCGCCTGCAGGGCAAGACTCAGGTGGTGGGGGTGGGGGAGAACGAGTTTTTCCGCACCCGCTTGACCCACTCCCTGGAGGTGGCGCAGATCGGCGCCACCTTGGCGGATCGCCTGTTGTGGTTCAGTAGCCGCAACGAATGGGGCCACTGGGCACCCTGGCTGCCGCCGGAGCACCTCATTGAGACCGCCTGCCTGGCCCACGACATAGGCCACCCGGCCTTCGGCCACAACGGCGAGAAGATCCTCAACTACTTCATGCTGGAGCATGGCGGCTTCGAGGGGAACGGCCAGACCCTGCGGTTGCTCACCAAGCTGGGGGAGTATTCGGACGGCTATGGCTACGACCTCACCCGCCGCAGCCTGCTGGCGGTGGTCAAATATCCCGTGCTGTTTGCCGAGGTGGCGCCGGATTACCCGAGCCGGCCCGAACGGGTGCCCCGCAACCTGACCGCCTGGCATCCACCCAAGTGCCTGCTGGATGACGAGGCGGCGGTGCGGGACTGGCTGGTAGCGCCCTTCAGTGAGGCCGATCGTCGCCGCTTCATCACCCCCCAGGAGGTGGAGAAGGTGGAGGCGGGCATCCCCATCAAGGGGTTGCGGGCCCGCTACAAGAGCCTGGATTGCAGCATCATGGAGCTGGCGGACGACATCGCCTACGGGGTGCACGATCTGGAGGATGCCCTGGCGGTGGGGCTGCTGAGCCCCCAGCAGGTGGTGGCGGATCTGGATGGACTGCTGCGCCGGGTACCGGCGCTGGAGCGCAAGCCCAGGGAGGCGGACTACTACGTCAGCCGCCTCGCCAGCGGCGAGCCGCGGCTGCTCAAGCAGGCCATCACCAACCTGGTCCACTTTCTGGTGACTCAGACGGTACCGGTGGAGCTGGGGCTGTTCGACCATCCGCTGCTGGATTACCAGATGCAGCTTAAGCCTGAGGGGGCGGAGATCCTGCGCCAGCTCAAGGGCTATGTGTTCGATCAGGTCATCGCCCAGCCGCGGATCCGCACCCTGGAGTACAAGGGCCAGCAGATCATCGCCGAGCTGTTTGAGGCGTTTCGCGACAACCCCAAGGATCTGCTGCCCCGCAGCCTGTCGGCGCGCATCGAGCCGGGCTGCGGCCACTCGCTGCACCGCACCGTCTGCGACTACATCGCCAGCATGAGCGACGGCGAGGCCACCGCCATCTACCAGCGGTTGTTCCTGCCGGGCAACGGCTCCATCTTCGAGCCCTGGTGAGGTGAGCATGCGTCGACAGGTTCGTTTCTGGCGCACCCCGGCCCTGCCGGGGCTGGAGCTGCGCCGGGCCCGCTATGCCCGCCAGACCTTTGCTCGCCATACCCATCCGGTCTGGTCGTTAGGTCTCGTGCTGGAGGGGCAGACCCGCTTCGAGCTGGGGGAGGCCTGCTGGCAGGCTGGGGCCGGGGATCTGGTGCTGATCCCGCCCCAGGCGGTGCATGACTGCAACCCCCAGGGGGAGGCGCCGTTGGGCTACTGGATGTTCTACCTGGATCCGGCCTGGCTGCCGGGGCTCACCGCCCGGTCGCCCTGCCAGGTGGTCTGGTCACAGCCTGATGCATTTGCCGCCTTGCGGGCCTTGGCGACCCGCCTGCCCGGCTTGCTGCAGCGCGGTGAGCCGCTGGACGACTGGCGGCAAGACTGGCTGGCGCAGATGGCCGAGGTTCTGGCCCGCTGGCCGGCCCAGTCGCCGCAGGCGGATAGGTCGCCCAGCCCCTGGCTGGCCCGGGCCCAGGCCCTGCTCTGCCAGCCCCAGGAACTCTCTTTGACCCATCTGAGTCAAACCCTGGGGCTCAGCCCTTCCTACCTCAATCGGCGGTTCGGCGCCGAGCTGGGGCTGCCGCCCCACCGCTACCAGTTGCAGCAGCGCATCGAGCTGGCCAAGACGGCGCTGCGGGCCGGGGCCCCCATAGTCCAGGTGGCGGTGGAGCTGGGCTTTAGCGATCAGAGCCACTTCACCCGCCACTTCACCGCCATCGTCGGTGCCACGCCGGCCCAGTACCAAAAGGGCCAGTGACCACAATTTCGTACCAGATCCGCTCAGGGACCGCTGCTAGCATGGCCGCCTGACTCACGTCGTACAGGTAAGACAAGATGCAAACCATGACCCGCGGCTGGGCTTGGCTGGCCCTGGCAGGCTCCGTGCTGCTGTGGGGCAGCTCCTATGCCGCCACCAAGACCTCCCTGAGCTATTTCTCCCCCAACCAGCTGATCTGGCTGCGCATGGTGCTGGCGTCCCTGGTGCTGCTGCCCTTCTGGCGACGGCTGCCCAAGCCGGCCTACCGTCAGGGGGACGGCCGCTGGTTGCTGTTGCTGGGGTTGTTGCAGCCCTGCGTCTATTTCACCTGCGAGACCCAGGCCATCCGCTTCACCACCTCGGCCCAGGCCGGCACCATAGCCGCCATGGCGCCGCTGTTTGTCGCCCTGCTGGCCTGGTGGTGGCTCAAAGAGCGGTTGAGCCTGCCGGCCCTGCTGGGGCTGTGCTGCTCGCTCATCGGCGTGGGGCTGCTCTCGTTGGGGGCCTCGGCGGATCAGGCGGCCCCCAATCCCTTGCTGGGCAACAGCTTGCAGCTGCTGGCCATGCTCTGCATCGCCAGCTACATGGTGATCCTCAAGCGCATGAGCAGCCGCTACGACACCTGGTGGCTCACCGGCAGCCAGAACCTGCTGGGCATCCTCTTCTTCCTGCCGGGAGCCTGGCTCGCCGGGACGGATCACTGGAGTCAGGTGCCCTGGTCGGCCTGGCTGTGCGTGCTGTATCTGGGGGGCATCGTCAGCCTGGGGGGCTTCGGCCTGTATAACCTGGCCATGCGCACCCTGCCCGCCGCCGAGGCGGCCATGAGCATCAACCTGGTGCCCCTGCTGGCCATTCTGATGGGCTGGCTGGCCCTGGGGGAGGCCTTAAGTCCGCTGCAGGGGCTGGCGGCGTTGCTGATCCTGGGGGGCGTGCTGCTGGGGCAGTGGCGGCCTGGCCACAAGCCCCAGGCTTTGCCGGAGGCAGGCTAGGGCCTGCTGCCAGCGCGTTCCTGCCCGGAAAGAAGGGCTGAACACTCCCAGGAAAACCTTCTCATTTGAATCTTTTGTGATCCCGCGCCAAGGTTGCGGGATTTTTGTTGCACCTCCCTGTTCACCGACTAAGCTGTGACCGCCCAATGATGGGTGTCAATTGGAGATAGGGACGTGTTGAAGAAGATCATGTTGGGGCTGCTGCTGACCATGGGGGTGGCCCAGGCGGATGTGTTTTACGCTGAGGATGGTTTTGTTATCAGCTCGGATGCTGGTGGGATTGTCGTTTCTTCGGGTCATTCACTGTTTGATGGAGAGTATTTCTCCAGCGGTTATGCGGCCGGCTATGGGGTTGACTCAAACATCACGATCAGCAATGTCAATGGCCTGTTTGATTTCAATTACATTCGAGCCCTTGGTTTTTATACCGAAGACATTATCGTCAGTGTTTATGGTGAGAATGGATTAATGGATTCTTTTGTCACTAAACCACATTCATATTCGTACTTGCGTGAGGATGGCAGCTGGGGGATTGCATACAATTATTTTTACGGTGGCGGTTCTTATACCGATGTTAGCTACATCTACCTTGAGTCAGCCTATCCACTCGGCGTCAGTTATTTCGGTCTGCCGGAAAATATCTCTGCCGTCCCGGAACCCAGCCAATGGGCTTTGCTGTTGCTGGGCGTGGCCGCCATGCTGGGGCTCTCCCGCCGGCGTGGGGGCATGACCATGGCCCTGCCGGCCTGAACCACTGGCGGCTTGTGTGACAGGCAGTTCTGCTCTGCCAAACAAAAAGGCGCCTTAGCGCCTTTTGTGTTTTTGAGGTTCGGTTACGCGTCCCGGTAGGTACGCACCACCCTGGGGGTGAGCTTGATCACCAGCTCATAGGGGATGGTGCCCGTGTGGCGGGCCACCTCTTCCACCGGCAGCTCCGGGCCCCATAACAGCACAGGATCCCCCACCTGATCCTGGGCATCCGGCCCCAGATCCACCATCAGCATGTCCATGCAAACGCTGCCCACCAGGGGTACCCGGCGGCCATTGACCAGCACAGGGGTGCCGCTGGCGGTACTGCGCGGGTAGCCGTCGCCATAGCCCATGGCCACCACGCCTAAGCGGGTGGGGCGATCCGAGCTCCACTTCTCCCCATAGCTTACCGGTGCGCCGGCGGGGTGCTCCCGCACCGCGATCAGCCGGGAACGCAGGCTCATCACGGGGCGCAGCCCCTCGTCGGCGCCGCAGCGCTGGCCGTCCGGCGCTATGCCGTACAGGGCGATGCCGGGGCGGATCCAGTCAAACTGGCTGCCGGGCCAATAGAGCAGGCCGGCGGAGTTGGCCAGGCTCTTGGGCCCAGGGAAGTCCGCCGTGGCCGCGGTAAAGCAATCCAGCTGCGCCCGGGTGCTGACGGAGCCGGGCTCGTCGGCACAGCTGAAGTGGCTGGCGACCCCTATCTCGTCCGCCACCCAGGGACAGGCGGCCAGCTGAGCGCGGATGTCGGCCAGCTGCTCCGGCAGGAAGCCCAGCCGGTGCATGCCGGTATCCAGCTTGATCCAGGCGTGCAGCGGCTTGGGCAGGGGGTGAGCTAGCACCGCCGCGAGCTGCTCGGGACTGTGGATCAGGCTGTGCAGCTCATGCTGGGCGGCCAGCAGCAGATCCGCGGCGCAAAAGCAGCCTTCCAGCAGCAGTATGGGGCGCGTCCCCCCCAGCTTGCGCAGGTGTAGCCCCTCTTCGAGGCGGGCTACGGCGAAGGCATCGGCCTCGGTGAGGGCCGGCAGCAGGCCGGCCACCCCGTGACCATAGGCATCGGCCTTGACCACGGCCACCAGCTTGGCGTCGGGGGCGCGGCCACGCAGGACATGCAGGTTATGACGCAGGGCGGCCAGATCCAGGCTGGCTTCGGCGGTAAGCATGGAACCTCCTGTACAACAGATCAGGGGTAAGAGAAAGGGGGCCACCTACCTAAAGTAGGTGGCCGGACGGGGGTTAGTCGGCCACTGAGGCGGCCAGGGACTTGTCGGTCTCCGCCTCGCCAAAGTAGGCGCGGGTCAGGCGGAACACCACAGGGCTCAGGGCCAGCAGGGCGATGAGGTTGGGCAGCGCCATCATGGCGTTCAGGGTGTCGGCCACCAGCCAGACCAGATCCAGGCTCATGCCGGCACCCACCGGGATGGCCAGCACCCAGAGGATGCGGTAGGGCAGTACCGCCTTGACGCCGAACAGGTAGGTGACGCAGCGCTCGCCATACAGGGACCAGCCGATGATGGTGGTGAAGGCAAACAGCGCCAGGGCGATGGCCACCAGGTAGTTGCCCACACTGGGCAGGGCAGTAGAGAACGCCAGGGAGGTCAGGGCCGCCCCCGTCTCACCGCTGGTCCAGCTGCCGGCACTGATGATGACCAGTCCCGTCATGGTGCAGATGATGATGGTGTCGATGAAGGTACCCAGCATGGCCACCAGACCCTGGCGCACCGGATCCTGGTTCTGGGCGCTGGCATGGGCGATGGGGGCGGAGCCCAGGCCGGCCTCGTTGGAGAAGATGCCCCGGGCCACACCGAAGCGGATGGCCATCCAGATGCTGGCACCGGCGAAGCCACCTTGGGCGGCGGTGGGGGTGAAGGCTTCCTGGAAGATGAGGGCAAAGGCGCCGGGCAGGGCCTGGGCATTGATGGCCAGCACCACCAGGCTGCCCAGGATATAGGCCACCGCCATGAAGGGCACCAGGGCGCCGGCAAACTTACCGATGCGCTTGATGCCGCCGATGAGCACCAGGCCCACGATCACCATGGTCACCAGACCCACGGTCAGGGGATCCACACCGAAGTTGGTGTTCAGCACCTGGGCCATGGAGTTGGCCTGCACCGTATTGCCGATGCCAAAGCCGGCCAGGGCGCCAAACAGGGCGAACAGGCCACCCAGCCAGGCCCACTTAGCTCCCATGCCGTTCTTGATGTAGTACATGGGGCCGCCGACATAGGCGCCGTTCTTGTCTTTTTCCCGGTAGTGCAGGGCCAGCACCGCCTCGGCGTACTTGGTGGCCATGCCAACCAGGGCGGTCATCCACATCCAGAACAGGGCGCCCGGACCGCCGAGGAACACGGCGCTGGCCACCCCGGCGATGTTCCCTGTGCCCACGGTGGCGGACAGGGCGGTCATCAGGGCCTGGAAGGGGGGGATCTCGCCCTTGTCGCTGGACTGACGGCCCTGCCACAGCAGTTTAAAGCCGGTGCCCAGCTTGAGGATCGGCATCAGCTTGAGCCCCAGGCTCAGGAAGATGCCGACCCCCAGGATCAGCACCAGCATGGGGACGCCCCAGACGATGCCGTTGACGGTGTTAATAAATGAGGTGATTGCCTCCATGGCGGAACGCTCCTTTTCTTCTTCATCTAGTTCAGGGGGACTGTGGGGGAACTGCAGCCTGCCGGCTTAGCCAGCAGGAACCCATCACTCTAACAGCCTTCGCAACATTCGGGCCAAACTGGCAAAGAAAAAATAGCGATATATCACTTCAATGTCTCGAAAAAAATCAGAATAAAACACTAGCTATCGGCGCTGTTCTGGTGGGGGCTTGGCGCGGCCACCTGGGCGGCATCCTGGCCTGGATCGGGGATTAGGCCAGATATTGTCTGGTGTTGCAGGGAGTTTGCCAGTGGTTATCTCGGTGGTTTGGTGGCGGCATGAGCGACTTTGGTGGTGTTGCTACAAAATGGTGGGCTATTTTGTTGCATTGTGAGGTTTGCTCCCCGCCGGCTCTCGCCAGGATGATCCACTGAATCATCAGAACTTAATCCGATAATTTCTCGAATCTCAGCAGAAGATGCTGAGAAGCCGAATCATGGGAATGTCGCCTGGCGTTTAATTTTTTATTGTTGGTCAAATCTAGTGTCGATCACCAGATATCAGCAAGATTGGTACGATTGCTGCTGTATCCGCTATGAAACCTAGACAATCGGACTGCAAGGAAGACCTGGCGGTCATCTCTTTTCAAGGAGCGCAACATGAGTGAGTCCATCATCCCGCAACCCTACCTGCTGTTTCTGGGCGATGCCCCCGATGCCCTGGCCGCGAAGGTGGCCCTGGGGATCAAGCAGTGGCGCCCCCATCTGTGCGTCGGCCAGCTGAGCCTGCCGGGTTGCCAGGCCGACTGCGGCCTGCCGGAGATGAGCCTGGCCGAGGCCTGGGCCGCCGGTGCCCGCACCCTGGTGATCGGCGTGGCCAACCGCGGCGGCATCATAGCCCCGGGCTGGATCTCTTTGCTGAAGGAGGCCCTGGAGCTGGGTATGGATCTGGCCGCCGGCCTGCACAACCGTCTGTCCGACGTGCCTGAACTCAAGGAAACCGCCGACCGCCTGGGCCGTGCCCTGTTCGACGTGCGTCATCCCACCCGCACCTTCGCCGTGGCCAATGGCCGCAAGCGGGCCGGCAAGCGGCTGCTGCCGGTGGGCACCGACTGCTCCTGCGGCAAGATGTACACCGCCCTGGCCCTGGAGAAGAGCATGCAGGAGCGCGGCATGAAGGCCACCTTCCGCGCCACCGGCCAGACCGGCATCCTCATCAGCGGCGCCGGGGTCAGCGTGGACTGCGTGGTCTCTGACTTCGTCTCCGGTGCCGTGGAGTGGCTGAGCCCGGAAAATGACGCCGATCACTGGGATCTCATCGAAGGGCAGGGCTCCCTGTTCCACCCCTCCTTCGCCGGGGTGACCACGGGCCTCATCCACGGTGCCCAACCCGATGCCCTGGTGCTGTGCCACGAGCCGACCCGCAGCCACATGCGCGGCCTGCCCGAGTACGCGGTACCGGATCTGGAGGCCTGCATGGCCGCCAACCTGCTCACCGCCCGCCTGACCAATCCGGCCGCCCGTTTCGTCGGCATCTCGGTGAACACCGCCAAGCTGCCCGAGGCCGAGGCCCTGGCCCTGCTGGCGGACATCGAGGCCAAGTTCGGCCTGCCCACCGTCGATCCGGTTCGCCAGGGTGTGGATCGCATCATCGACGCCCTGTAAGGAGGCGCCATGCAGGCAAGGGTATTTGAAGAGTCCTGGCCCATCGCCGGCCGCTTCGTCATCAGCCGCGGGGCCCGCACCGAGGCCCGGGTGGTGGTGGTGGAACTGACGGACGGGGCTGCCGTGGGGCGGGGGGAGTGCGTGCCCTACGCCCGCTACGGTGAAACCGTCGAGGGGGTGATGGCGGAGATCGGCGAACTGCTGCCGGCCCTGGAGCAGGGCCTCAGCCGCGAGGCGCTGCAGCAGCGGCTGCCCGCCGGCGCCGCCCGCAACGCCATCGATTGTGCCCTGTGGGATCTGGCCTGCAAGCAGTCGGGGCAGCGGATCTGGCAACGGGCCGGCCTGAGTGCGCCGGCCCCCCAGGTGTGTGCCTACACCCTGTCGGTGGACACGCCTGAGGCCATGGAAGCGGTGGCCCGCCAACATGCCTGGCGGCCCTTGCTCAAGCTGAAACTCGCCGGCGCCGGGGATCTGGCCCGGGTGGCGGCGGTGCGCCGCGGCGCCCCCGAGGCCCGGATCATCGTCGATGCCAACGAGGGTTGGGATGAGGTTCTGTACCGGGAGCTGGTGCCCGAGCTGGCCACCCTGGGGGTGGCGATGATTGAGCAGCCCCTGCCCGCCGGACAGGAGGCGCTGCTGGCGAGCCTGCCGCGGCCCATCCCCCTGTGTGCCGACGAGTCGTGCCACGATCGCAGCAGCCTGCCGGCCGTGCTGGGCAGCTATGATCTCATCAACATCAAGACCGACAAGACGGGGGGCCTCACCGAGGCCCTGGCCCTCAAGGCCGAGGCCGAGGCGGCGGGGCTGGGGATCATGGTGGGCTGCATGCTGGCCACCTCATTGGCCATGGCGCCGGCCTTCGTGCTGGCCCAGGGGGTGCGGGTGGTGGATCTGGACGGCCCATTGCTATTGGCCACCGACCGGCCCGACGGTTTTGCCTACGACGGCGCCCTGATGCAACCCTGTGAGGCCGCCCTGTGGGGCTAGGCCGCTGTCATCAACAAGAAGGAATTTCATCATGACTCGTATCGTTTATCTCAATGGCCGCTATCTGGAAGAGAACCGGGCCCAGGTCTCGGTGTTTGATCGCGGCTTCCTGTTCGCCGATGCCGTCTATGAAGTCACCGCCGTGCTGAACAGCAAGCTGGTGGACTTTGCCGGCCACTTTGCCCGCCTGCAGCGCTCCTGTCGCGAGCTGGGACTGACGCTGCCGGTGAGCGAGCAGCAGCTGCGGGACATCCACCAGGAACTGCTGATCCGCAACCAGTTGCATGAAGGCGGTATCTACCTGCAGCTGACCCGCGGCGCGGCCGGTGATCGGGACTTCTGCGCCCCGGCGGATCTGCCGCCCACCCTGCTGCTGTTCACCCAGGCCAGGCCGCTCAAGGATGCGCCCCAGGCCAGCACCGGCATCCACGTGGTGAGCCTGCCGGATATTCGCTGGCACCGCCGGGACATCAAGACGGTCCAGCTGCTGGCGCCGTGTCTGGCCAAGGAGTTGGCTCACGCCCGGGGCGCCGATGACGCCTGGCTGGTGGAGGACGGCTTCGTCACCGAGGGCAGCTCCAGCAACGCCTATATCGTCACCGCCGACGGCACAGTGGTGACCCGGCCATTGAGCAACGACATACTGCACGGCATCACCCGCCAGGCGCTGATGCAGCTGGCGGCCGATGGCGGCATCAAGGTGGAGGAGCGGGCCTTTACCATCGACGAAGCCTTGGCGGCCAAGGAGGCCTTCATCAGCTCCGCCACGACCGTGGTGTGGCCTGTGGTGAGTCTCGATGGTCAGACCATTGGTGATGGCAAGCCGGGGCCTGTCTCCTTGCGTCTGCGCCAGCTCTATCTGCAGCTGGCCGAGCAGTCCACCCAAGGGTAATACCCATGTGGTGAAGGGGATAGACCAGTTATGGCTTCTCCTGTCCTCGGGGGTGGCGTAAGCTGAGTTGCCGTCGTCCGCTGACCTGTCGGGCGGCGGTTTCCTTCCCCTAAAAAGGACTGCAGCAAGATGATACGCAAGAATCCCTCCGGCCATCAGCCGGTGATCCATGAGTCCGCCTACGTCGACAAGACCGCCATCGTCTGTGGCAAGGTCATCATCAAGGAAAACGTGTTTGTGGGACCCTACGTGGTGATCCGCGCCGACGAGGTGGATGACAACGGCGACATGGAGCCCATCGTCATAGGCGCCAACTCCAACATCCAGGATGGGGTGGTGATCCACTCCAAGTCTGGCGGTGCCGTGACCATAGGCGAGTTCAGCTCCATCGCTCACCGCTCCATCGTCCACGGTCCCTGTGAGGTGGGGGACAAGGTGTTCCTGGGCTTCAACAGCGTGCTGTTCAACTGCAAGATTGGCGAAGGCTGTGTGGTGCGCCATAACGCCGTGGTGGACGGTTGCGATCTGCCCCCCGGCTTCTATGTGCCCTCCACCACCCGCATCGGCCCGCAGACGGATCTGGAGACCATCCCCCGGGTCACCGCCGATGCCACCGAATTCTCCGAAGACGTGGCTCACACCAACATCGATCTGGTGCGCGGTTACAAGGCCCTGTCCAACGAGTTCTGATGACGCTTGCGCCGTGCCGTCACGGCAATAAAAAAGGCTCCCTAGGGAGCCTTTTTGCTGGGCGCTGAGCTTATCAGGCCAGGGCGGCCAGGGCGGCGGCGTAGTCCGGCTCTTCGGTCACCTCAGACACCAGCTGGCTGTAGATCACCTTGTCCTGCTCATCCAGCACCACCACGGCCCGGGCGGCCAGGCCCACCAGCGGGCCGCTGGCAATGGCCACGCCGTAGTCGGCCAGGAAGGCCGCGCCACGCAGGGTGGAGAGGCTGACCACCTTGTCCAGGCCTTCGGCGCCGCAGAAGCGGGCCTGGGCGAAGGGCAGGTCGGCGGAGATGCACAGCACCACCGTATTGGTCAGGGCGCTGGCCTGCTCGTTGAACTTGCGCACCGAGGCGGCGCAAACCGGGGTGTCCACGCTGGGGAAGATGTTGAGGATCTTGCGCTGGCCGGCAAAGTCGCCCAGACCCACGTCCGCCAGATCCTTGTTCACCAGGCTAAAGGGCTTGGCGGCTTGACCGGCGGCGGGGAATTGACCGGCTACCTCGACGGGATTGCCTTGCAGGGTAATGGTGCTCATGAATGCTCCTTGTTTTGAGGGCCCGGTGTTGCGGGACCGGGTCCGATAAACCGCACTGGGCGGGCTAGACGACTCAGTATAGGCCCCCATTGGGTCAACAAACACGGAACAAGGGCAGGGTTATGCCGGCCGTTCCCTTGGCGGGAGGGCCAGGCCGAACACCTGCTGGGCCTTGAGGTCGGTAAAGCCCAGGCGCCGGTAGAAGTGGTGGGCCTCCTGACGCACGAGATTGGAGCGCACCCAGAGGTGGTCCATGCCCTGGCCGTGGGCCCAGCGGCTGGCGGCCGCCACCAGTTGCTGACCTATGCCCTGCCCGCGACAGCCTTGGTCCACCACCAGCCCCAGGATCTCGGCATAGGGATCCAGCTCCAGGCTCGCCAGCACAGTGGCGTGCAGCCAGCCCACCACCTGTCCCGGCTCCCCGGTCTCGGCCACACCGATCCAGTGATCCGCCCGGGGCAGCAGGGCGGTCAGGCGGCGGGCCATCTGCGCCTCGGTGCTGGGATAACCCAGCTGGGTCGCCAGGCGGGCCAGGTGCGGGCCATCCGCCAGGCTGGCCTGACGCAGGTGCAGCGGCGGTATGACAGGGGAATGAGCGCAAGAGGGCATGCAGAACTCCTCGGGAGGCCGGAAACTAGGGACGGGATGTGGACTGAGTATCAGCATGCCTGGCTGGCGCGCGGATCACCAGGGCGATGCCGCCCAGGATCGCCAGGGCGCTCAGCAGCAGGCGGCCTCCCAACGGCTCGCCCAGCAGCAGGACGGCCCCCAGCGCCGCCAGGGGCGGCACACTCAGCTGGACGGTAGCGGCCTGGGTGGCCGGCAGGCGGGGCAGCAGGGCATACCAGAGGGCATATCCTAGGCCGGAGGCCAGGGCGCCGGAGAGCAGGGCATAGATGAGGCCGGTTCCCGCCGGCAGGGGCCCCTGGCGCAGCAGCAGGCAGAGCAGCAGGGCCAATGGGGTGGCCAGCAGGAAGTTGCCGGCGGTGGCCGCCAGGGGATCCTGGGCGTGACGGCCACGCAATGAGTAGCCGCCCCACGCCACCCCGGCTCCCAGCATCAGCAGGGCGCTGGGCAGGGGCGGGGCCTGCAGCCCCGGCATCAGCAGCACCACCAGGCCGGCGATGGCCAGGCAGACCCCCAGCCATTGCCTGAGCCCCAGTATCTCCCCCCGGGCCAGGCCGGCCAGCAGCATGGTGCCCTGGACGGCGCCGAACAGCAGCAGGGCACCGCTGGCGGCCCCCAGGCTCAGGTAGGCAAAGGAGAAGCCCCCGGCATAGGCCAGCAGCCAGAGTGCGCCGGCCAGGCTGCCGTTTAAGCGGCGCTGGCTGTCCCCCCGCAGGCGCACCAGCAGGCTGAGCATCAGGGCACCGGAGGCCAGGCGCAGCAGGGTGAAGTCCGCCGGATCCAGGCCGCCGGATTGCAGGGCCAGCCGGCACAGCAGGGAGTTACCGGCGAAGGCCAACATGGTGAGGGACAGCAAGGCGAGGCGCAGCCGGGGGCCGCGGCTGCTCAGGGCGGCGAGATCAAGGCGCATTGGCGGTAAATCCCATGGCAGGGCGACCTCGGGTTCAGGGCAAATAAGATGGCTTGAGCATAGCCGCGCCTAGCGGGAATGGCCGGCCCGACCAGCCTGGCCATGGCCCTTGGGGGCGTGCCGGGCCTTGTCCTCAGCCTTGTGGCGGTAGGCAGACGCCGATACCCCCCAGGCCGCAGTAACCGCCGGGATGCTTGGCCAGGTACTGCTGGTGATACTCCTCGGCAAAGTAGAAGGCCGGTGCCGGATTGATCTCTGTGGTGATGGGGCGGGCATCGCCGGCGGCAGCCATGGCCTGGGCGTAGGCGGCGCGGCTGGCCTCGGCGGCGGCCTGCTGGGCTGCACTGGTGGTGAAGATGGCCGAGCGGTACTGGGTGCCGATGTCGGCCCCCTGGGCCATGCCCTGGGCGGGATCGTGCTGCTCCCAAAAGAGCTTCAATAGCGTAGCGAAGTCGATCTGCCGGGGATCGAAGACCACCAGCACGCTCTCGGCGTGGCCGGTGAGGCCGGAGCAGACCTCCTCGTAGCTGGGGTTCGGCGTAAAGCCCCCCTGGTAACCCACGGCGGTGACCCGCACCCCGGGTTGTTGCCAGAACAATCGCTCCACCCCCCAGAAGCAGCCCATGGCGAAGTAGACCTGCGCCAGATGGGCCGGGAAGGGCGGCAGCATGGGCTGGCCCGAGACAAAGTGGCGGCCGCTGATGGCCAGGGGGGCGGTGCGGCCAGGCAGGGCGCCGGCGGCATGGATCAGCTGAGTCTTGTGAGTCATGGGGGCTCCTTGGGCGGGGGTTGTCCCGTTGGTGGCACAAGTGTAACGGCCGCTGCCGGCCTAGGCGAGGGTCAGGGTGACCACGGTGAATGGGCGCTTGTCAGCGGCCCCACCTGCACCCAAACGGTGCCCAACTTGCGGCCAGGGAGCCTTTGCGCGGGGGACCATGGTGCGGCGCCACAGGGACAGATTGGGTCAATCAAACTGTAAATTATTTAATTATCAAACATATAGAATGTTCTTTGACCAGCTGGCCCACATTATGCTTTTCCTGGCTTGTTACTGAGATAACAAGCGGTGCGCAAATGACAATCAACCAACCTGGATGCCCCATGGCGGAACAACTGGAACTCGTGACGCAGATTGAACAGGCCTTCTCCCGGCTGACCCCGGTGGGCAAGCGCATCGCCAGCTACATGCTCGCCAATCTGGCGCACCTGCCGTTCGACACCGCCGACAGCATAGCCCGCCAGGCCGGCACCAGCGGCATCTCGGTGGGGCGCTTCCTGCGCAGCCTGGGCTATCGCAACCTGGATCATCTCAAGCAGAGCCTGCGGGAGGGCAGCAGCCTGCCGCCCCATCCCTGGCTGGTGACGGATCGCTTCGATGCCTACCAGCATCGCCAGGCTCAGCCGGCGCAACAGACGCTGCAGCAGTCCCTCAACCTGGAGCTGGATGCCATCCGCCATGCCTATGAGCTGGCCCAGGGGGAGGCGTTTGCCCGCATCAGCCGCCAGCTGGTGGAGGCGGAGGCGGTGTTTATTCTCGGCATCCAGTCCACCCGGGGGATTGCCCACGCCTTCTTCAGCCATCTGGAGTACCTGCGCCCGCGGGTCTTCTACGCCGACGGCCAGTCCGGCACCTATGTGGAGTCGCTCAACTCCGAATTTACCCGGCCCTACGTGGTGCTCACAGATCTGCGGGCCTATTCGGTGATGACCCAGCGCTTCTGTCAGGCGGCCAGCCGGCGTCAGATCCCCATGGCCTTGATCACCGACGTCTATTGCCCCTGGGCCCGGGATTACCCCCTGGATCTGCTGCAACTCAAGACGGATACCAACCAGTTCTGGGACTCGCTCTCGCCCCTGAGCTGCCTGTTCAACCTCCTGCTCTCTGCCGTTCTGGAGCAGCGCGGTGCCTCGGTGGAGGCCCGGCTGGATGCCAACCGCACGCTGCAAAAAGAGCTGGGTCAATTTGAATCTTGAATGGAACCTCTCATGTCGTCTTCTCCCGTCCTCCTCGATGTGGCCAGTCACCTGACCGATGTGCGCTTCGATCTGCGCTATGCCACCAGCAACAACATCACAGGCCGTCCCATCTACGCCAGCAGCACCTGCCTGCTGCACCCGGACGCCCTGGCCTGCCTGCAGCGGGCGGCGCACCATGCCCGCCTGGCGGGCTACCGCCTGCTGGTGCTGGATGCCTATCGGCCCCAGGCGGCTCAGGAGCGGCTGTGGGCCACCCTGCCGGATCCCCGCTACGTGCGTGACGTGCGCCTGGGCTCCCACCACACCCGGGGGGTGGCGGTGGACGTGACCCTGCTGGATGACGCGGGCCAGCCCCTGGCCATGGGCACCGGCTTCGACGAGATGGGCCCCGCCGCCCACCCCTACTACCCGGATCTGCCGCCGCAGATCCAGCGCAACCGATTGCTGCTCAACGGCATCATGTTTGGCGCCGGCTTCGTCGGCATCGACTCCGAATGGTGGCATTTCGAACTGCCCAATGCCGCCAGCTACCCCTTGCTCAACGAGGCAACCTTGGATGTAACCCCCTAACACAGCTGTTCTTTCATCTTTCACAGGAGTGTCATCATGGATAGAAAAACCGGATCTGCCTGGCTCAACCCCCTGGCCTTCTCCCTGGCCCTGGCCCTGGGACTGGGCTCACCCGCCCTGCTGGCCGCGGTACCCAAGGACATGCTGGTGATCGGCAAGGCGGCGGATCCCCAGACCCTGGATCCCGCCGTCACCATAGACAACAACGACTGGACCGTGACCTACCCCCTGTATCAGCGCCTGGTGGCCTACAAGAGCGAAAACGGCCAGGGCTCCACCGAGGTGGCAGGCCAGCTGGCCGACAGCTGGAGCGTGTCCGACGATCAGCTCACCTGGACCTTCAAGCTCAAGGGCGGCAACTTCTTCGATGACGGCAGCCCGGTGGACGCCGCGGCGGTGAAGTGGACCTTCGAACGCCTGCTGGCCATCGGCCAGGGGCCGGCCGAGGCCTTCCCCTCCGATCTCAAGGTCGAGGTGGTGGATCCCATGACGGTGCAGTTCAAGCTGAGCCAGCCCTTCGCCCCCTTCCTGTTTACCCTGGCCAACAACGGTGCCGGCATCATCAACCCGGCGGTGGCCAAGGCGCATCCGGAAGACGAGGGCAAGGCCTGGCTGGCCAGCCACTCCGCCGGCTCCGGCGCCTATATGCTCTCCAGCTGGCAGAAGGGGCAGAAGCTGGTGCTGGTGCCCAACCCGGCCTATCGGGGTGACAAGCCGGCCTTCAAGCGGGTGACGGTGAAGATCATTGGTGAGAGTGCCAACCGTCGCCTGCAGCTGACCCGGGGCGACCTGGACATAGCCGAAGGCCTGCCGGTGGATCAGCTGGCGGCGGTGAAGGCCGAAGGCAAGGTGGCGGTGCAGGAGTATCCCTCCTTGCGGGTGACCTACCTGTATCTGAACAATGCCAAGGCCCCCCTGAGCCAGCCGGCCCTGCGGCAGGCGGTCTCCTACGCCGTGGATTACCAGGGCATCATAGATGGCATCCTGGGCGGGGCGGCCAAGCAGATGCGCGGTCCCATCCCCGAGGGCATGTGGGGTTACGATGCCCAGGCCATGCAGTACAGCCTGGATCCCGCCAAGGCCAAGGCGGCCTTCGCCCAGGTGGCGGACGCCCCCAAGACCCTGAGCTTCCTCTACTCCGACAACGATCCCAACTGGGAACCCATCGCCCTGTCGGTGCAGGCCAGCCTGGCCAAGCAGGGGATCCAGGTCAAGCTGGAGAAGCTGGCCAACGCCACCATGCGTGAGCGCATCGGCCAGGGGAACTACCAGATCGCCATCGGCAATTGGAGCCCGGACTTCGCCGACCCCTACATGTTCATGAACTACTGGTTCGAGTCCGACAAGGCGGGCCTGCCGGGCAACCGCTCCTTCTATCACAACCCCGAGGTGGATCAGCTGCTGACCCAGGCCAAGGGCATCTCGGATCAGGCCGAGCGGACCCGTCTGTACCAGGCTGCGCAGCAGCAGGTGATCGCCGATGCCGCCTATGTCTACCTGTTCCAGAAGAACTACCAGGTGGCCATGGGCAAGGGGGTGCAGGGCTTCGTCTTCAACCCCATGCTGGAGCAGGTGTTCAACATCGACCAGATGCACAAAGAGTGATAGCGCGGGATTGAGGTGGTTATGAATGTGTGGAACCTGATCCGCCAGCGGATCTGGGGGCTGATCCTGGTGAGTCTTGGCGTCTGCGTCATCACCTTCGTCATCTCCCACCTGATACCCGGTGACCCGGCCAGACTGCTGGCCGGGGAACGGGCCAGTGACGCCATGGTGGCCCATATCCGTCATCAGCTGGGGCTGGATCAGCCCCTGCTCTACCAGTTCTATCACTATCTGGTGGATCTGCTGCACGGGGATCTGGGCAACTCCATCCGCACCGGGCGGCCGGTGCTGGAAGACCTTAGGGCCTTCTTCCCGGCCACCCTGGAGCTGGCATTCGCCGCCCTGCTGCTGGCCATCCTGATGGGGGTGCCGCTGGGGGTCATGTCCGCCGTCTGGCAGAACCGCTGGATCGATCACTTGGTGCGGGTGTTCGCCGTGGCGGGGATCTCCACCCCGGCCTTCTGGCTGGGGCTGGGGGCCATCATAGTGTTCTACGGCCACCTCGACTGGCTGCCCAGCGGCGGCCGGCTGGATGACTGGCTGGATCCACCGGCCAGTCACACCGGCTTCTATACCCTGGATGCCCTGCTGGCGGGCGATCTGGCGGTGTTCTGGAATGCCCTGCAGCACCTGCTGCTGCCGGCGGTCACCCTGGCGTTTGTCCACGTAGGCATAGTGGCCCGGCAGATCCGCTCCGCCATGCTGGAGCAGTTGGGGGAGGATTATGTGCGGACCGCCCGGGCCAACGGCCTGGGCCGCTGGCAGGTGATCCTGGGCCACGCCCTGCCCAACGCCCTGATCCCGTCCATCACGGTACTGGGGCTGGCGCTGGGGGATCTGTTGTACGGCGCCGTGCTCACCGAAACCGTGTTCGCCTGGCCGGGCATGGGGGCCTATGTGGTCAATTCCATTCAGTCACTGGACTTCCCCGCGGTCATGGGCTTTGCGGTGGTGGTGTCGGTGGCCTATGTGCTGGTCAATCTGCTGGTGGATCTGCTCTACCTGTGGGTGGATCCGCGTCTGCGCAAGGAGGGCTGAGGATGACGGCTCTGTCTATCGGCTGGCCCGGCAAGGGCCTGCCCTGGGGGCGACTGTGGTTTGATATCCGGCGCAGTCCCCTGACGTTAGTGGGGGGCGGCATCATGCTGTTGATGCTGCTGCTGACCCTGTTTTCTCCCTGGCTGGCACCCCAGGATCCGGATCTGGTGGACTTGACCGCCCGCCTGCTGCCGCCCTCCGCCGACCACTGGTTCGGCACCGACGAGGTGGGCCGGGATCTGTTCAGCCGGGTGCTGGTGGGTTCCCGCCAATCCATCACCGCCGGCCTGCTGGTGGTGCTGCTGGCCGGCACCCTGGGCTCCCTGCTGGGCTGCCTGTCCGGTGTGCTGGGGGGCTGGCTGGATGCCCTCATCATGCGGGGCATGGACATCATGCTGTCGGTGCCCTCCCTGGTGCTGACCATGGCCCTGGCGGCGGCACTGGGGCCCAGCCTGACCAACGCCATGTTGGCCATAGTGGTGGTGCGCATTCCGTTTTACGTGCGGCTGGCCCGGGGCCAGACCCTGGCGCTGCGCCACCAGGCCTACATGCAGGCGGCCATGACCTTCGGCGCCTCCCGCTGGCACCTCATCGGCTGGCACGTGCTGCGCAACGCCATGCCGCCGCTGGTGGTGCAGGCCTCCCTGGATATCGGCACCGCCATCCTGATGGCCGCCACCCTGGGCTTCATCGGCCTGGGGGCCCAGCCGCCGTCGGCGGAGTGGGGGGCCATGGTGGCCAACGGCCGCAACTACATGCTGGATCAGTGGTGGTACTCGGCCTTTCCCGGCCTGGCCATCCTGGTGACGGCCACCAGCTTCAATCTGTTCGGTGACGGTTTGCGGGATCTGCTGGATCCCCGCAGCCGGGGGAGGTAGCCATGAGCGAGACCACAAGCATGCTGCAGGTGACGGATCTGCGGGTGCAGTTTCCGGTCTACGGCGGCCGGGTCCATGCCCTCAACGGCGTCAACCTGCGGGTCGATGCCGGCGAGATCGTCGGCGTGGTGGGGGAGTCCGGCTCCGGCAAGTCGGTGACCGCCATGCTGGCCATGCAGTTGCTGCCCCGGGGCAGCTATCAGGTGGTGTCGGGGGACATACGGCTGCTGGGCCGGGACGTGCTGACCGCCACGGATGGCCAGATGAACCAGATGCGCGGTAAAGACGTCTCCATGATCTTCCAGGAGCCGATGAACGCCCTGAACCCCACCCGCAAGATCGGCCGGCAGATGGTGGAGGTGATCCGCCGCCATCAGGCGCTGGACAAGGGCGCCGCCCGCCGCAAGGCCGTGGATCTGCTGACCCAGATGCAGATCCCGGACGCCGAGCAGGTGCTGGAGCGCTTTGCCTTCGAGCTCTCCGGCGGCATGCGCCAGCGGGTGCTGATCGCCATGGCCTTCTCCTGCGAGCCGCGGCTCATCATCGCCGATGAACCCACCACGGCGCTGGATGTGACGGTGCAGCGCCAGGTGCTGGCCCTGCTCAAGCACAAGGCCCGGGCCGACGGCACCGCCGTGCTGTTTATCACCCACGACATGGCGGTGGTCTCCCAGCTGTGCGATCGGGTCTATGTCATGTACGCCGGCCAGGTGGTGGAGTCCGGTGCCACCGCCAGTCTGATGGCCCGGCCCCAGCACCCCTACACCCAGGGGCTGCTGCGGGCCGCACCGGAGACGGTGGCCCCGGGCCAGCCCCTGGAGGCCATCCCCGGCACTGTGCCCAACCTGATCCGGCCGCCCCAGGGCTGTGCCTTTGCCAATCGCTGTGCCCGGGCGGACGACCGTTGTCAGCAGGTGCCCAGCCTGCAGCCCCTGGCCGGGGGCCAGGTGGCCTGCTGGCAGGCCGCCGTCCCGGCCGATGCCGCCACTCGACAGGAGCCGGCCTATGAATGCTGACGAACTGCTGCGCCTGGAGCGGGTGCAGGTGCACTATCCGGTGAAGTACAACTGGCGCGGCCGACCGGTGAACTTTGTCCATGCCCTGAACGGCGTGGATCTGAGCATACGCCGGGGCGAGACCCTGGGCATAGTGGGGGAGTCGGGCTGCGGCAAGAGCACCCTGGCCCAGCTGCTGATGGGCCTGGTGCCGGCCACGGGGGGGGAGGTGTTCCGCGCCCGGGAGGGCGGCTCCTGGTTCGGCTCCGGCATGCAGATGGTGTTTCAGGATCCCCAGTCGTCGCTGGATCCCCGGCTGCCCATCTGGCGCATCATCACGGAACCCGTCTATATCCAGAAGCGCAGCTCGGAGGCCAGCCGGCGCGCCCTGGCGGCGGAGCTGGCGGAGCAGGTGGGGATCCGGGCGGAATACCTGGACCGGCTGCCCCATGAGTTCTCCGGCGGCCAGCGCCAGCGCATCTCCATCGCCCGGGCCCTCTCCTCCGAGCCGGACATCATGGTGCTGGACGAGCCTACCTCGGCGCTGGATATCTCGGTGCAGGCCCAGATCCTCAACCTGCTCAAGGCGCTGCAGCGGCAGCGCAACCTCACCTATGTGCTCATCTCCCACAACGTCTCCGTGGTGCGGCACATGAGCGATCGGGTGGCGGTGATGTATCTGGGGCAGATAGTGGAGTTGGGGCAGACGGCCCAGGTGCTGGGTCAGCCGGCGCATCCCTATACCCGGCTGCTGTTGGACTCGACTCCCCATGCCAGCCGGTCGCTGGATGAGGCCCTGAGCCTGGCGGTGGAGCTGCCGAGCAATCGGCAGCTGCCGACGGGTTGCTTCTTCAAGGAGCGCTGCCCCCAGGCCTGTGCCGGCTGTGAGCAGCCCCAGGCCATGGTGCCCGGGGTTCAGGGCAGTCGGGTGCGCTGCCAACTGGCCCGCTAGCCGCGGGCCGGTCGGCTACCTCAGGCGGCGAAGCCCTCGGCCTTCAATTGGGCGAAGGCGGCGTCGGCGGCGGCCAGGGTCTGGGCTATCTCCGCCTCGCCGTGGGCCAGGGAGAGGAAGCCGGCCTCGAAGGCGCTGGGGGCCAGGTAGATGCCGGCCTCCAGCATCAGGTGGTAGAAGCGCTTGAAGGCGGCCAGATCGCAGGCGGTCACCTGCTCGAAGCGGCTGATGTGGGCCTCGCGGCTGAAGAAGAAGCCGAACATGCCGCCAACCTGGGTGATGGCCAACGGGATGCCGTGCTGGTCGGCGGCCGCCTTCAGGCCCTGAGCCACCTGGGCTGTCTTGGCGTTCAGCGCCTCGTACACGCCGGGGGCCTGGATGGCGTCGAGCATGGCCAGCCCGGCGGCCATGGCCACCGGGTTGCCGGACAGGGTGCCGGCCTGGTAGACGGGACCGATGGGGGCCAGCTGCTCCATGATGTCCCGCCGGCCGCCGAAGGCGCCCACCGGCATGCCGCCACCGATGATCTTGCCCAGCGTGGTGAGATCGGGCTTGATGCCGTAGTGAGCCTGGGCGCCACCCAGGGCCACCCGAAAGCCGGTCATCACCTCGTCCAGGATCAGCAGGGCACCGTACTGATCGCACAAGGCGCGCAGCCCTTGCAGGAAGCCCGGCTCCGGCGGGATGCAGTTCATGTTGCCCGCCACCGGCTCCACTATGATGCAGGCGATCTCGTCGGGGAATTCGGCAAAGGCCGCGGCCACCGATGCCAGATCGTTATAGGTGCAGGTGAGGGTATGCTTGGCGAAGTCTGCCGGCACGCCGGGGGAGTTGGGTTGCCCCAGGGTCAGGGCGCCGGAGCCGGCTTTGACCAGCAGGGCGTCGGCGTGGCCGTGGTAGCAGCCCTCGAACTTGATGAACTTGTCCCGGCCTGTGTAGCCGCGGGCCAGGCGGATGGCGCTCATGGTGGCCTCGGTGCCGGAGTTGACCATGCGGCTCATCTCCATGGCGGGCACCAGGCGGGCCAGGGTCTCGGCCATGCGCACCTCCACCTCGGTGGGGGCGCCGTAGCTCAGGCCCTGCTCCACCGCCGCCAGCACCGCCGCCTTGATGGCCGGGTGGTTGTGGCCCAGCAGCATGGGGCCCCAGGAGCCGATGTAGTCAACATAGGCCTGGCCGTCCACGTCATACAGGTAGGCGCCGTCGGCCCGCTGGATGAAGCGGGGGGTGCCGCCCACCCCGTTGAAGGCCCGGACCGGGGAGTTGACGCCGCCGGGAATGCGCTGGCGGGCCTGCTCGATGAGTTGTTGGGAGCGAAGGGGCGGGTGAGAGAGACTCATTAGGGATTCCTCTGACGAAAACAGATGGATAATGACCTGAGGTTCAGGGTTCAACCCAGGCGGGCTTTGCCCGATAATAGCCCCGGACTATAGCAAAAAGCCGGTTAGGGACAAACCGCCCCCCCGACACGCCCAGGAGTAGTGTTTCTTATGCCCGCCATGAGCCCCGCCCGCCAGCGCCAGCACACCAAACGGCGCAGACGCCGCCTGCGCAATGTGATCCGCCGCTTCGTCAAGCGCGATCATACCTCCCCCAAGATACTGGCCTTGGCCGCCCTGACCGGCAGCCTGGGGGGGGGCATCTGCGCCGCCTTCGAGTCGGTGGCCGACTATCTCATCGAGCGGCGTTTCGACGTTCTGGATCAGTTCGAGGGCTGGACTCTCTGGCTGCTGGCCTTCGCCATCAGCGCCCTGTTCGGCGGCGTGGCCATGTACCTGACCCACAGGTTCGCTCCCGAGGCGGGGGGCTCCGGCATTCCCGAGATCGAGGGGGCCATGGATGATCTGCGGCCGGTGCGCTGGTGGCGGGTGATCCCGGTGAAGTTCTTCGGCGGCTCCCTCTCCTTAAGCTCCGGCATGATACTGGGCCGGGAGGGGCCCTCGGTGCAGATCGGCGGCAACGTGGGCCGCATGGTGGCGGAGCTGTTCAAGCTGCCCAAGGATGCCGGCCACGCCCTGCTGGCGGCAGGCTCGGCGGCGGGGCTGTCGGCGGCCTTCAACGCTCCCCTGGCCGGTATCCTGTTTGTGCTCGAAGAGATGCGGCCCCAGTTTCGCTACTCCTTCTTGTCGGTGAAGGCGGTGAGCACGGCGGTGATCATGGCCACCGTGGTCCGCCAGCTGCTGCTGGGCACCCAGCCGGTGTTTCATCTGCCCCACTTTGCCACGCCCCATCTGTCCACCGGTGGCCTGTATGTGCTGCTGGGCTGCCTGATGGGGGGCATAGGCTACGGCTTCAACCGGGCGGTGAACCGGGTGCAGGACACCTATCTGGCGCTGCACCGCAACCAGCGCAGCCGGGTGGTGGCCCTGCTGATGCTGGTGGCGGGGGGCTTCGGCGTGCTCTCCCTGTACGGCCAGGGCTTCAGCGGCAGCGGCATGCACGAGATCCCCGTGTGGATCTCCAGCCCCTTGTCCTACGAGGCGCTGTTGCTGCTGCTGATCTGGCGGCTGGCCGGCACCCTGCTGTGCTTCTGCTCCGGCATCCCCGGCGGCGTGTTCGCCCCGTCCCTGGCCCTGGGCACCCTGTGTGGCGCCATGCTGGGCCAGCTGTTCAGCCAGCTGTTCCCCGGCCTGCCCATCGAGACCGGCACCTTCGCCATCGCCGGCATGGGGGCGCTGTTTGCCGCCTCGGTGCGGGCGCCGGTGACAGGCATAGTGCTGGTCACCGAGATGACCAACAACTACGGCCTGATCCTGCCCATGATGATCACCACCTTGTGTGCGACCCTGGTGGCGCAGATGCTGGGCGGTCGGCCCATCTACAGCCAGATCCTGGAGCGGACCCTGCGGCTGGCCCGGCAAAAAACGGCGGCCGAGACCGGCCAGCCCGGGGCGGCGGCGAATACTTGAACTCCCAACTCGGGTATTGGATAATCCGCCCCATTGCATTATGTGAGGTTGATCATGAGCGACAGTGTTGAGATGCAGTTCCCCATCGAGATGACCGCGGCCGCCGCGGCCAAGATCAAGAGCCTGATCACCGAAGAGGAGAATCCGGAACTCAAGCTGCGGGTGTACATCACCGGCGGCGGTTGCTCCGGCTTCCAGTACGGCTTCACCTTCGACGAGAAGATCAATGACGGCGATACCGTGGTGGAGCGCGATGGCGTCATCATGGTGGTGGACGGCATGAGCCTGCAGTACCTGGTGGGCGGCACCGTGGACTACACCGAGGGCCTCGAAGGCTCCCGCTTCTTGGTGACCAACCCCAATGCCACCACCACCTGCGGCTGCGGCTCCTCCTTCTCCATCTAAGCCGCCCCCGCTATTGCCTTGCCCAAGGGCCTGCTGCTGCAGGCCCTTTTTGTTTGTGCGCCTGCTGTTGCAGGCCCTTTTTGTTGGCGCGTCGGCCTCAGGCCGTGCTGGGCTCTGCCCGGGGTAGGGGCGGGATCCGCAGACACAGGACCATGGCCGCCAGGGTGGCCAGCCCGCCCAGCAGACCGGCATAGCCATAGCCGCTGACCCCCTGTTCGCTCACCTGCACCAGTTGTCCTGCCACCGTGGCCCCGGCGGCGGTGGCCAACTGCTGGCAGCTGGCGTTCATGGCCAGAAAGCCGCCCCGCAGCGCCGGATCCACCGAGCTGGTCACCAGGGCCACCGCCGGCACAGAGCGGCAGGGTACCAGCAGGAAGAACAGGGTGGTGGCCAGCAGCAGGCCGTACCAGGGCAGGGGGGGCAACTGAGTGATGAGCGTGATGGGCAGCAGGGAGAGGCCGGCGAGGCGCAAGAAGGCCTGGGGCTTGCCCACCCGGTCGCTCCAGCCGCCGACCCAGCGGCTGGCCAGCAGGGTGGCGGCGCCCCCCAGCAGGTAGACCCAGGAGAGCAGGCCGCTGGAGACCTGCAACGCTTGGGTCAGATAGATGGCCAGAAACGGCATGACGCAGGCACCGGAGAAGACGCCGCAACAGACAAACAGCAAGGCGGCGCGGTGGCGCCGGGGCGCCAGTATGCGTCCCCACATGGCCAGGGGGTGGCTCAGCTTGGCTTGCGGCATGGGTGGTCGGCGGGGCAGGCGCCAGGCCGCTACCAGGGCACAGGGCAATGCCAGGGTGGCGAGCAGGACAAAGGGCAGCCGCCAACCGCCCAGCTCGCTGAGCCAGAGGGCCAAGGGCACCCCCAGTATGCTGGCCAGGGAGAACATGGACATCATGAGGCCGGTGGCGCGACCGCGCCGCTCCGGCGGGATCAGATCGCCGATCAGGGTCTGCACCATGGCGCTGAGCATGCCGCCGGCGAGGCCGCTTACCCCCCGGGCCAGCAGCAAGACGCCATAATCACTGGCCAGACCGCACAGCAGCGTCATCAGGCTGAATAGGGCAAACAGGCAGAGCAGCAGCCGCTTGCGCTCCACCCGGTCGATAAACAGGGCCGCAATCAGGCCTCCCACGGCGGCACACAGGGCATAGGCCGTCACCAGGCTGGCAAACTGGCCGCTGGAGAGGGCCAGCTGGCTCATCAGTTGCGGGGCCAGGGGCTGCAACATCAGCAGATCCAGCAGGTGATAGAAGTGAATGGCGGCCAGGGGCCACAGTAGCCAGGCATCCTGCCGGGCCGTGGAGCTGGATGGGATCATGATGATTGCCTTAGACGCGAATGCTTGGCACTCTATCGCCAATGAGAATCAATATCAATAATGCCTCATGTTGTTTTTGTATCGCTGGTCTGTGCAGCAGCCTCGGCTAACCGACTGTCTGGCCTGGCTGGATGAGCGGGAGCGGCTGCGGCTGGCCCAGCTGCGTCAACCCCACTTGGCTGACCAATATGCCCATGCCCACCTTGGCTTGCGCTGCCTCCTGGGCCAGATGCGGGGCGAGCATCCGTCGGCGCTGCGTTTCGAGGTTGGAGAAAACGGCAAGCCGACCCTGGTCGGCGGCCCCCATTTTTCCTTGAGTCATGCGGCTGGATACGCCCTGTTGGCCATCTCGACCCAGGCTCCAGTGGGGGTGGATCTGGAGGCGGTGGATCCCCACTCTGCGATGGATTGGCTACCCCCTCTGCTCAGTGCCGAAGAGCGAATGCGGCAACAGCAACTGGGGCCGGCTTGGTCACCGTGGCGGTTCTGGGTGCGCAAGGAGGCCTGGCTTAAGGCGCTGGGCCATGGGTTGACCCGCTGGGGCAGTACGCCGGTTTGCTGCCACCCCGAGGCCGGTTGTTACCCTGTCACCGACCAAGGGGGATGGGTGCGGGATCTCTGTCTGTCATCCCCCTGGATAGGGGCGCTGGCCTGGTCGATCGATCGCCCCTTACCACCTGTGCCCTGCCTCGAGATCCAGCTGGCACGACAAACGAAACAATTCCATTGCAAGTGAGAATGATTCCCAATAAGATCCATTTCCCTTGATGGGAGGTGCTGTGGCACCGGATACGATGGAGAGTCGCGCTATGGATGCTTGCCCCGCGTTTAATCGCCCCAACATGCCCGGTGAGGTGCTGTTATCTCAGTACCGACCCGGCATGCCGTTCTTTTTCGCCTCACCCAGCGGCACCCTGCTGATCCCGGATGCGGCCCAGTGCGATCCCTTGCCGGGGGAAAGTTTAACGACACTGCTGCCCACCTTGCGTCATTGGCTGCAACAGGCGCCCGACGGGGCCTGCATCGCCGGTGCCATCCCCTTTGGTCGGCAGGAGCCGGTGCGGTTGTGGCTGGCCAAGGCGCCCAGATTCGGCCAGCCCCTGCAAAAAGAGTCCCACTCCCGCCCATTGGCCAGCCAGGCTCAGTTCTATCAGTCCGTGCCCAGCGCAGAAGACTTTGAGGCGGCGGTGGGGCTGGCCAGGGACGCCTTGCGGCAAGGTCCGGTACAGAAGGTTGTACTGGGGCGACAGCTGCAGATTGAGACCCGTGATGCCGTGGATCAAGCGGCTCTGTTGCGCCATCTGGCACTGGCACATGGTGCCGGGTATCGCTTTGCGCTGGGGCTCGCGGCCCAGGATGCACCGGCCAGCCTGATGGGAGCCAGTCCTGAGCTGCTGATCGCCTGCCATGACGGCCAGTTTGAGGCCTTGCCCCTGGCCGGTACCCTGGCCCGCGGCAGCCATACGCAGGAGGATGCGCAGCAGGCGCAGCGTTTGCTGGCCTCGCGCAAGGATCAGCATGAGCATGCCCTGATGATCCAGGGCATACGGGAGGCCTTGCAGGGGCTGGGTTGTCAGACCTGGATCCCCGAGACTCCCCAGCTTATTCCCACGCCCACCCTGTGGCATCTGGCCACCCCGATCCGCGGGCGGCTGCCGGCATCCCATCTGGGCGTTTTGGATCTGCTGCAATGCTTGCATCCGACCCCGGCCGTCGGGGGCTATCCCACTGAGCCTGCGCTGGCGTTGATGGATCGTCTGGAACACGATCCCAGGGGGCTGTTTACCGGTGCCGTGGGCTGGTGTGATGCCCAGGGCAACGGCGAATGGGCCGTCACCATTCGCTGTGCCCAGGTGCAAGGCAACCGGGCCACCCTCTATGCCGGCGCCGGCGTGGTGGCTGACTCCGACCCTGCCGCCGAGCGACGGGAGACGGCGGCCAAGTTTCAGACCCTGTTGGGGGCGCTGGGGCTGAGTGGCTGGACGGAGGGTCTGGCATGACGACTCAGGATCTCGGCTGGACTCCATGGCCTGCGGCGCTGGCCACCTACTACCGTGCTGCCGGCTATTGGCTGGGGCAACCCTTGAGTCAACTGCTGCTGCGGGGGGCGGCCTGTTACAGCGACCAGACGGCCCTCATCTGCGGTCAGCGGCAATGGAGTTACAGCCAGCTGGAGCAGGCTGTGACGCAACTGGCCCAGGGAGTGCTGACGCTGGGTTGGCAGCCTGGCGACAAGGTGGTGATCCAGCTGCCCAATCGGGCCGAGTTTTATCTGCTGTTTCTGGCGTTGCTGCGGCTGGGCATAGTTCCTGTGCTGGCCCTGCCGGCCCACCGGCGCCGGGAGATCGTCAGCTTCTGCCAGCAGGTAGAGGCAGTGGCCTATGTGAGTGCCGATGTCTGGCAGGGCTTTGATTACCGTGTGCTGGCGCGACAGGTTCAGGCTCAGTGTCCGACCTTGCGGCACCTGCTGGTGCTTGGGGAGGCGCAGGAGCTGACACCCTGGCCGCTGGCCGGCACCCCGCCGGCCAGGGCGTTGCCAGCACCACCACCGGCCTCCGCCCTGGCCTTTTTTCAGCTGTCAGGGGGCACCACTGGGCTGCCCAAGCTGATCCCTCGTACTCATGATGACTATTTCTACAGCGTTCGCGAGAGTGCCCGTCTGTGCGGCCTGACGCCCGAGCAGCGGTTTTTGTGCGTGCTGCCGGCAGCCCATAACTACCCGCTGAGCTCTCCCGGGGCGCTGGGGATCTGGTGGGCGGGCGGTTGCGTCATTCTGGCGGAGGGACCCGAGCCCGCCACGGCGTTCGAGCTGGTGGCACGCCATCAGATCAATCACCTGGCCCTGGTGCCGTCGCTGCTGCAACTGTGGTTGGCCCAGCCCAACGCCGAGGTGAAGCTGGCGGGGATCCGCCTGCTGCAGGTGGGGGGCGCCCCCCTGGCGCCCACCCTGGCGCAGCAAGCCATCCAGCGCCTGCCGGCCTGCCAGTTTCAGCAGGTCTTCGGCATGGCGGAAGGCCTGGTCAACTACACCCGCCTGGGCGATGCCGAGGAGCGGCTGCTGCATAGCCAGGGGCGCCCCATCAGCCCGGATGACAAGATAGTGATACTGGATGATGAGGACAGGCCCGTGCCTGTGGGCCAGGAGGGCAACCTGCTGACCCGCGGTCCCTACACCATTCGCGGTTATTACCGCGCCGCTGAACACAATGCCCTGGCCTTTACCCCGGAGGGGTTTTATCGCACCGGAGATCGGGTTCGCTTGCGGGCGGACGGTTATCTCCAGGTGGTGGGCCGCAGCAAGGACCAGATCAATCGGGGCGGGGAGAAGATCGCCGCCGCCGAGTTGGAGGCCTGCCTGCTGCAACACCCCGCCGTCGCCGCCGCTGCCGCCCTGGGGCTGCCCGATGAGGCGCTGGGGGAGCGGATCTGTGCCTGTCTGGTGCTCAAGGGAGAGACGCCCCTGGGGCTGCCGCAGCTGCGGCTCTTCTTACGGGAGCTGGGTCTGGCGGAATACAAGTTGCCAGATCGGCTGACACTGCTCGAACGCCTGCCGCTGACCCCGGTGGGCAAGGTCCATAAACGCCGTCTGCTGGAGATGCTGCAGGCGGCCACCATGACAAAGGATTGATGATGACGATACCTACCATTGCCGCCTATGAGATGCCGACCGCTTGCGCCAGCGAGCGGGTTGACTGGCGCCTGGACCCGGCCCGCAGCGTCTTGCTGATCCACGACATGCAGGACTATTTCCTCGACTTTTACGATGCCGACCTGGCGCCGATCCCGTCTCTGCTGGCCCATCTGCAGGCCCTGGTGGCCCGTGCCCGCCAGCTGGGGATCCCGGTGGTTTACACGGCCCAGCCGGCCCAGCAGTCCGCCGAGGAGCGCGGCCTGCTGACCGACATGTGGGGGCCCGGACTGCCGGCCCGTCCTGAGGCCAGCGCCATCGTGTCCTGCCTGGCACCCGCCCCCCAGGATCTGGTATTGACCAAGTGGCGCTACAGCGCCTTTGTCCGCAGCGAGCTGCGGGAAAAAATGCGCCAATGGGGCCGGGATCAACTGGTGATCGGGGGTGTCTATGGCCATATCGGGGTGCTGATGAGCGCCTGCGATGCATTCATGCAGGATATACAGCCCTTCGTGCTGGCCGATGGGATAGCGGACTTCTCCGCCGAAGAACACCGTCTGGCCCTGGACTATGTCGCCAAGCGCTGCGGGCGGATACCGACCACGGACCAGGTGCTGTCGGCCTGGCCGGCTGCCCTGCCGGAGTCTGCCGAGGCGCTGCGGGCGCTCCTGGCCCAGATCTTGGGGATCCCGCCTGAGCAGCTGGGTTGGCAGGACGATCTGCTGGAGTGGGGGCTCGACTCCATCCGTGTCATGGGCTGGCTGGGGCGCTGGCAGCGCGCCGGCGTTCAGCTCAGTCTGGCGCAATTGGCCGAGGAGCCCACGGTGGCGGGATGGTGGCGACTCCTCGCCCAGGAGGTGGCCCATGTCTGAGTGGCTCGCCCTGACCCAGGCCCAACAGGGGATCTGGTTTGCCATGCAGCAGGCGCCGCAGCGCCTGGACTTCAACACAGGGGAGTGGCTGACCATAGAGGGAGATCTGGATCCGGCGGCACTGTCGGCGGCGCTGGAGCAGTTGTGGCGGCAGACGCCCAGCCTGACCCTGTGTTTTACCGAACACCAGGGGGTGCCGAGGCAGCGGCCGTCAGGGCGACCGGCCCCCAAGGTACAAGCGGCAGATTTTCGTGGGGCGTCCGATCCGCTCCTGGCCGGGCAGGCCTGGGCGCGGCAGCTGATCCGGGCTCCCTATCCGCCTGAGGGCGAGGACTGGATACGTTTGGGTTTGGCGCGACTGGGGGAGCGATCCTGGGGCCTGGTGCTGGCCGCCCATCACCTGGTGTTGGATGGTTATGGCTATGGCCTCCTGATCCAGTCCCTGGGGCGGCTGTATCTGGCGGCGTGTCAGGGCGCAGCCTGGCCCGCCAGCCGCCAGCCGGCGCTGGCGCTGCTGTTGGCGCAGGAACAGGCCTATCTGGCATCGGATCAGGCGCAAGCAGACAGCACCTACTGGCAGGCGCAGATGGCCGACTGGCCAATGCCGGCCGCCTTGACCGCCGCCGCGGGGGGAACAGGGCTTGGGGGCGATGAGCCCCTTGTTCTGCAGCAGCGCTGGGAGGGGCCCCTGTGGCAACGCATTGTGGATACTGCCGCCGGCTATGGTCTGGGAGAGCAGGAGTGGTTGTGTGCCCTGTTTGCCCTCTATCTGCACCGCTGGAGTGGGGAGGCGGCCCTGAGCTTGTGCCTGCCTCAGATGTGTCGACGGGATGCCGTGAGTCTGCAGAGCGCCGGCGTCAAGGTGAACCTGTTGCCGCTGCGGGTGCAATTTGCGCCGGGGTTGACCCTGGCGCAGCTGGCGGCGCAGGTGCGCCAGGGGTTGAGCGCGTTGCGGCGGCATCAGCAGTGGCGTTACGAGGCGCTGTTGCGACTGTGTCCCTCGGTTGCCGAGGGGCAGGAGGCGCCCTTTGGGCCGCAACTGAATTTCCTGCCCTTCACTGCCGATCTGCGCTGGGGGGCGCTCACCTTGCGTCAGCAGACCCTGGCCAGCGGCCCGGTGCCAGATCTGGCGCTGTTCTTCACGCCCGATGCCCAGGGGATGCTCTGCCGCTGGGAGGCGGATCCTAAGCGTTATGACCAAGCCCTGCTGGCGCGTCATCAGGCCCGGTTTGCCCAGCTGGTGCAGCAGGCCTGCGCAGCGCCGGCCGGCCAACTGGTGGCGACCCTGCCCTGGCTGCTGGCCGAGGATTGGGCCGAGCAGGCCAGTTGGCAGGGCGCCAGCCGGCCTGTGCCGCCAGTCAGCCTGAGCCAATTGTTTGAGGCACAGGTTTCTCGCACCCCGGATGCCGAGGCCCTGGTCTATGAAGACCAGCGTCTGAGCTACCGGCAGCTCAACGAGGCCATCAATCGACTGGCGCACCTGCTGCTGGCCCAGGGGGTGACGGCGGGGGATCGGGTGGCAGTGGCGCTGCCGCGCAGCCTGGAGCTGGTGATCAGCCTGCATGCGATTCACAAGTGTGGGGCCGCCTACCTGCCCCTGGATCCGGATTATCCTCCGGCCCGCCTGCAGGACATGCTCTCCCGCAGTGCCCCCCGGCTGCTGATCCAGTTTGCCCGGCAGCCTGTGTTGCCTGAAGCGGACACCCCCCAGTTGCGTCTGGGGGATCCGGCGGTGGAGCAGGCGCTAGCCATGGCCCCCAGTCATAATCCCGCGCCGGCCCCCGAGGCGGGGCAACTGCCGGCGTATGTCATCTACACCTCGGGATCCACCGGTCGACCCAAGGGGGTGGTGGTGGGGCAGGCGGCCATCGTCAATCGTCTGCTGTGGATGCAGCGAGCCTATCCGCTGGCCCAGGGGGACAGGGTGCTGCAGAAGACCCCATCGGGCTTTGATGTCTCGGTCTGGGAGTTTTTCTGGCCATTGCAGACCGGCGCCGCCCTGGTGATGGCACGACCGGGCGGGCATAAGGATCCTGGGTATCTGAGTCAGCTCATCGGTCGGGAGGCCATCAGCTGCCTGCACTTTGTGCCCTCCATGCTGGCCTTGTTCCTGCAGGAGGGGGAGTTGGGCTCCTGTGGCAGTCTGCGGCTGCTGTTTTGCAGCGGGGAGGCCCTGCCGGCCACGGTGGCGCAGGAGACACTGCGCCGGCTGCCCGCCTTGGCGCTGCATAACCTCTATGGCCCGACCGAGGCCGCGGTGGATGTGACCTACTGGCCTTGCGCCCGGCACGAGACCGAGGTGCCCATAGGTCGTCCCATCGACAACCTGGAGTGCCTGGTGCTGGATCCCCTGGGGCAACCCCTGCCTGCCGGCGCCTGTGGCGAACTCTATCTGGGCGGTACCGGCTTGGCCGAGGGCTATCTGTTCCAACCCGAGCTGACGGCGGAGCGCTTTGTGCCTCATCCCCTGCAGCCGGGGGCGCGCCTGTATCGCACCGGCGACCTGGCCTGCTGGCGGGCGGATGGTGCCCTGCTCTATCTGGGACGCTGCGATTTCCAGGTGAAGATCCGCGGCCAGCGTATGGAGCTCGGGGAGGTGGAGCATCAGCTGGCGGCGCTGCCGGCCGTGGCCCAGGTGGCGGTGCTGGCACGGGAAGATAGACCCGGCGATCAGCGACTGGTGGCCTATCTGGTGGCGCGGCAGGCTACCCTGGACGACGAGGCGGTGCGTGCGGCCCTGTCGGCCGTGTTGCCTGAGTTCATGGTGCCGTCGGCCTTCGTCTGGCTGGCGGCCTTGCCTCTGTCTGCCAACGGCAAGTTGGATCGACGGGCGCTGCCGGCCCCCACCTATGGCTCGTCCGATGGCCGGGCGCCGGCCAGTGAACAGGAGGCCGCGCTGTGCCGGGCGTTTGCCGAGATCCTGGGCCGTGACAGTGTCGGGCCGGATGAGCATTTCTTCTTGAATGGTGGGCATTCCCTGCTGGCGGCCCGGCTGATCAGCCAGTTGCGTCAGCAGGGGGCTCAGAGCCTGACGCTGGCCCAGCTGTTTGCGCATCCGACGCCGGCGGCCCTGGCGCGTCAACTGACCGGTACGGGCCAGGACGATGACGATGGCCTGGGGGTCCTGTTCTGCCTGCGTCGCGGGGATCCGGCGGAGCGCCCCCTGTTCTGTGTGCACCCGGCGGGGGGGATCAGCTGGTGCTATTCGCCACTGCTCAAGGTTCTGCCCACCCATCTCCCCCTCTATGGTCTGCAGGCCCGCGGCCTACGGGATGGCGAGGATCTGCCACAGGATATGACCGCCATGGCCCTGGATTATCTGGCCCAGCTGCGTCAGATCCAGCCGACCGGGCCCTACCGCCTCATCGGTTGGTCCATCGGCGGCATGATAGCCCACCACCTGGCCTGCCTGCTGCAACAGCAGGGGGAGCAGGTGGAGCTGCTTGGGCTGCTGGATGCCTATCCCAGCGATCAATGGCGCCAGTTGCCGGCGCCTGAGGAGCAGGAGATCTGTCAGGCGCTGCTGCGGATGGCGAGCCTGGATGAGAATCAGTGGTCTGGCCCCTGGCAGCGGGACGCCGTGTTCGAGCGGCTGCTGCAACCGGACAGTGCCCTGGCCTGTCTGGAGGCGCGCCACCTGGCGGCCTTCGTGGCGGTGGTGATCAATAATCGGCGGCTGTTTACCGGCACGGCGCACCTGCGTTTTGACGGGGATCTGCTGTTCTTCAATGCGGCCCTGCCCCGCAGCGAAACCTGGTTGTCGCCGCTGGACTGGCAGCCCTATGTCGGGGGGCGGATCCTGCAGCACGACATCGCCTGTCAGCACCAGCACATGATCAAAGCCGGCCCCCTGAGCCAGATTGGGGAACAGCTGGGCCAGGCGCTGGGCTATGCCCCGCTGACTGCGCTGAGGCAGGTGGCCTCATGAATTTGCCCTGGCTACCGGCCGGTGAGGCGCTGGCGGCCCGATTGGCCCAGCACCAGATCGTCGCCCTGGGTGAGGTGCACTGGACCGGCCAACCCTACGACTGGCTGTGCGACTGGCTGGCAACGCCCGGACATGCCGACCTGCTGGATACCCTGGTGGTGGAGTTTGGCAATGGCCGCCATCAGGCCGTGCTGGATGCCTACCTGGCCGGCGAGGCGGTGAGCGGGGCGGCCCTGCAGGCCGTGCTGCAGGATGCCCTCTTCAGCCTGACCTGGAGCCACCCGGCCTACCTGCGTCTGTTGGGCTGTCTGCGTCAGCTCAATCAGGCCCGGCCCGCCCGGCGGCGGATCCGGATCTGTCTGGCCGAGGCGCCCTTTGACTGGCAGGCCCCCGATCTGGCGCAAGCCTGGCAGCGGGCCCTGGCTCGGCGTGAAGACGACTACTACCACTGCGTGCAGCGGCAGGTGCTGGCACCGGGGCGGCGGGCGCTGCTGCTGTTCGGCGCCTTCCACCTGCGTAGGCTTGGCGAATCCCAACCCCAGCTGGCCCACCACATCCTGGACCCACTAGGGGCGCGGCTGGCGCGCCAGCTGGGGGAGCAGATCTACTTTATCTGGCCGCACTTCACCGCAGATCCGGCGGTCTTGCATGCCCTGAGCGAGGGGCAAGGACAGGGGCCGCGCCTCTGTCATCTGGCGGGCACCCCATTGGCACAGCGGATCTTCGGCCAGCTGCATCCACGGCTGCCCAGTAGCCGGTGCCTGGGGGAATTGACCGACGGCTATCTCGATCTGGGAGACTTGCCCCGCCGGCAGCAATTGCCGGCCGACTGGCTGGCGGATGGCACCTGGCGCCGTGAGATCTGGTGTCGGGCCCGGGCGCTGCCTATCGATGCCGGGGAGGCATTGCAGCAACAGCTGCAACGTCTGGGTGTACAAGATAACTGATAATCGTTATCATTAAGCTATAGGTAAGCGACACCCTGCTGTGTCTCAGGAGGCCTTAATGACTCAAGTTCCATCCGGCAGCCCACGCTGTCATCACCTCTGGCTGGCCGAGCGCGTGGCCCTTGGCCCACATCTCATCCGCCTCTGGTTGCGGGGGGAGGCCCTGGCCCTGTTGCCCGCCGATTGCGCCGGGGCCCACGTCAAGCTGATGTTCCCCCAACCTGGGGAGGATGAGCCGCAACTGCCCCACTGGGATGGCCAGGGGATGCGCTGGGCCGATCCTACCGCCAAGCCCTGGGTACGCACCTATACCATTGCCGCCTTCGACGGCCAGCGCCTGGCCATCGATTTTGTGCGTCACACGTCACCGGGGCCGGCGGCCAACTGGGCCGCCCATGCCCCCGTCGGCGCCCGTCTTGGCTTCGGCATCCCCGGGCCGGCGCTGCCCTGGCTGGCGCTAGAGCGCTATCAACTGCTGGGGGGCGATCTGACCGCCCTGCCCATGCTCTCGGCCCTGCTGGCTCGGCTGCCGCAGCGCGCCCGCGGGGAGGCCTGGATCAGCGTGCCCAGCGAGGCGGATCGGCAGCCGCTGGTGGCGCCGCCCGGCATCCGGTTGCACTGGCTGACGGATACCAGCCCGGCCCAGTCGGCCTGGAGTCAGGCCCTGACCCAGTGCGCGGCGCCCGGCGAGCCGGTGTGCGTCACTCTGGCCGGGGAGGCCGGTGCCTTGCAACAGGCCCGGCGTCATCTCAAGGGGCTGGGGCTCATAGCGCGGCCCCACAGCTACACCATCCCCTTCTGGCAGCTGGCCCACAGTGAAGAGGGGTTTCATGCCGAGCGGCACCGGCTGATGGATGCCGCCCTGGCGGAGGATTTGGTATGAAGAAGTGGCGCAAGTTGGGGGTCTTTACCCTGATGCTGGGGGTGCTGGTGGCCCATGCCTGCCAGAGCCGGCTGCATGCCGCCGAGCTGATCCAGGTGACCGATGCCCTGGGGCGCAGCGTCAGCCTGCCGGCCCAGCCCCAGCGCATCGTGGCCCTGGGGGAGCTGGATCTGGATTGTCTGCTGGCGTTGGGGATACAGCCGGTGGCTACCACCGCCGGACGTGGCCAGCTGGGGGTGGCTCACTACCTGCAGAGCCAGCGGCTGCCCGATGGCCAACCGGTGAGCAGCCTGCCCCTGGTGGGCCTGTTCAGCCAGCCCTCCCTGGACAAACTCATCCAGGTGCGACCGGATCTGATCCTCACCAGCAGTGTGCTGGATCCGCGGATCCTGGCTCAGCTATCCCAGGTGGCGCCGACCCTGTTCATCGGCAAGTTTGGTGAGCCCTGGAAGGAGGTGTTCAGCCGCCTGGCCGGTTGGCTGGGCCGGGAGGAGACCGCCCAGGCCTTCCTGGCAGAATATCAGGCCCGGGCTGGCGCCTTGCAGGCCCGCTGGGCAGGTCGTTCTGATCGGCAGATCAGCATAGTGCGCTGGGATCCCAAGGGGCCCGGTTTCATGCAGGCCGACAGCTTCGCCAGCCTGGTGGCGCGGGATGCCGGTCTCAGCCGACCTGTTGCCCAGCAGGTGCCCGGGGTCATGCATTCGCCGCCCCTGAGCCTGGAGGCCCTCTCCAGCCTGGATGGCGACTGGCTGTTCATGGGGGTGCTGGATCCCAAGGGACAGCAGGCCCAGACCCTGGCCCAGCTGGCGAGCCAGCCGCTGTTTAGCCGCCTGAAGGCGGTACAGGCGGGCCATCTGGTGCTGATGGACGGTTCCATGTGGACCAGTAACGGCGGCCCGCTGGCGGCCCTCGGCGTGCAGCAGGATCTGGCGGCTGCCCTGGATGGCGCCACACCGTGAGTCAAACGCTGACCTGTTCGCCGGCCATGTCGTTGGCCGGGAGGCCCTGGCTGCTGACCGGGGTTCTCGTGCTGGCCCCTGCCAGCCTGATGTTGCTGTCGCTGCTGTGCGGGGCCGGGGAGTGGACTATGGCACAGGCGCTGGACGGATTGCTGGGCCGATCGGTGCCGGCGGATCTGCAATTGGTGATGAGCCAGTTGCGCTGGCCCCGCACCCTGGGAGCCTGGCTTATCGGCGCCTTGCTGGGGCTGGCCGCCACCCTGCTGCAGACGGCCACCCGTAATCCATTGGCGGAAACCGGCCTGTTGGGCATCAACGGCGGGGCGGCCCTGGGGGTGGTGCTGGGGCTGTTCTGCGGCCAGATAGTGCTGCCGTTGGATTATTTCCCCTGGGCCATGGCCGGCGCCCTGCTGGGCAACGCTTGCATACTGCTGCTCTTGCGCCGGGCGGGCCCCCGGGCCTCGCCTCTGCGCCTCATCCTGGCCGGCGCCGCCCTCTCCGCCACCTTCCAGGGCATCACCTCAGTGCTCTTGCTGTTCGATCAGAATGCCTATGACCAGTACCGCTTCTGGGTACTGGGATCCCTCGTGGGGATCCGCTGGCCCATGGTGATCTGGCTGGCCGGCTTTGCCCTCATCGGCGGCCTGCTGGCCTGGGTCCTGGCCAGGCCGCTCTGCGCCCTGCAGCTGGGCCAGGAGAGTGCCCGCGCCCTGGGCTATCGGCCCGGCCTTATCCGGCTGCTGGTCAGCGCCCTGGTGGCTTGGCTGGCCGGCAGTGCCGTGGCGGTGGCCGGTCCCTTGCTGCTCATCGGTTTGCTGGGGGCCCTGTGCGCCCATGCCCTGCTGGGGCCGCGCCTGTTGCCCCGTTTGGCCCTGAGTGCCTGGTTTGGTGGCCTGCTGCTGCTGGCAGCGGACATCGCCGCCCGCCTGGTGCTGCGGCCCTACGATCTGCCGGTGAGCCTGCTGCTGGCCCTGCTCGGATCCCCCGTGCTCATCGCCCTCGTGTGGCGCGCCCGGCTGCACTGGTAGCCCGGCCTCAGACATTAAGGATTTTCCATGTGGTATCAGAGTCGGACCGCCGGACTTGTCTGGCGACAGGGGGGCATGAGTCTGCGTCTGCCCCTCGGGCCAGGGCTGGCGGCGCTGGCGGGCCTGGGCCTGTTGTTGCTGCTGCTGGGATTGTGCCTGATGGCGGGGGATACCTGGCTGGTGCCGGCGGATCTGCTGAGCCTGTGGCGCGGCGAGGCCGAGCCCTGGTTACGCCTGCTGGTGTGGGACATCCGCCTGCCGAGGCTCTTGACCGGACTGGGGGTTGGCGCCGTGCTGGCCCTGGCGGGCTCGTTGCTGCAGGCGGTGGCCCGCAATCCATTGGCCACCCCGGATCTGCTGGGCATCAATCACGGCGCCCTGCTGGCGGTGCTGGCGGGGCTCTGGCTGGGCAACTCCCCCTTGTTGGGGGGAGCTCTGCTGGCCGGGTTGGGGGCCAGTGTGACCCTGCTGTTGCTGTTGCTGCTGTGTGGTCGGGGCTTGCAGGGGCATCGCCTGGTACTGATGGGGCTGGGGTTGGGGATCGCCCTGCGGGCCGCCGGCGAGATGGTGATAACCCAGCTGCCTTTGCATCAGGCGGCCAGCGTCTACACCTGGAGCCTGGGCAGCCTGCTGGGCCGGGATTGGTCGGCGGTGCAGCAGGTGTCCCTGGGCCTGGCTGTCTTATTGCCCCTGGCGCGCTGGCTGGGGCAGCCCCTGACCCTGTTGCGGTTTGAGCCGGCCCTGGCTCGCAGCCTGGGGGTGCGCCTGCTGCCGTTGCGCTGGCTGGCCCTGCTGCTGGCGGCGGCCTCGGCGGGGCTGGCCACCGCCCTGGCGGGCCCCATCGCCTTCGTGGCTCTGATGGCGCCGGTGATACTGCAGCGCCTGGCGCCGGGCACCCGACTGCCCCTGGTGCGCAGCGCCCTGCTGGGCGGCGCCACCGTCATGCTGGCCGATACCCTGGGACGGGTGATACTGCCCCAGGGTGAGCTGCCGGTTGGTGTTATCTGTACCCTGCTTGGGGGGCCCTTCTTGCTGTGGCTGCTCTGGCAGGCGCCCCCCGACAAGGAGTAAGCCATGCAACTTGAGGTGTCTGAACTGCAACTGGGCTATGACAGGCTCATCGTAAAACGCCTATCCCTCAGTCTGTCTGCCGGCCAATTGATGATCCTCATAGGTCCCAATGGCTGCGGCAAGTCCACCCTGCTCAAGTCCCTGGCGGGCCAGTTACCGCCCCAGCAAGGCGAGATCCGGCTCGATGGTACCCCCCTGACCGATTTCAGCCCCCGGGCCCTGGCCCGGCGCATCGCCTACCTGCCGCAAAGCCCGCTGGCGCCCGATGGACTCAGGGTGCGGGATCTGGTGGCCTATGGCCGTCATCCTCACCAGGGCTTGTTCCGCCAGTGGTCGGCGGCCGACGAGGCGGCGGTGGAGCAGGCCCTGGCCGACACGGATCTCTCCGAGCTGGCGGATCGGCGGCTGGAGGCCATCTCCGGTGGCCAGCGGCAGCGGGCCTGGTTGGCCCTGGCCCTGGCCCAGCAGGCAGATCTGCTGTTGCTGGATGAGCCGGTGAGCATGCTGGATCTGGGGCATCAGCTGGAGGTGATGGAGCTGGTGCACCGCCTCAGCCGTCAGGGGCGCGCCATCATCATGGTGCTGCACGACTTGATGGCGGCGGCGCGCTACGCCGATGTACTGGTGGCCATGCGGGACGGCCAACTGGTGGCGGCGGGTAAGCCGGCCGAGGTGCTGACCCCCGAGCGGGTGGCGGCCCTGTATGATGTGCAGGCCCAGATCTTGACTGCGCCGGGGGATGGCTCACCCGTGGTGGTGCCTGTGCTGGGGCAACGGTCGGAGATCCGGGTATGAACCGCTGGCAATGGCGTGGCGAACGGGTGCTGGTGACGGGTGGCGCGCAAGGCATAGGGGAGGCAGTGGTGACGGCGCTGCTGGCCGAAGGGCGACAGGTCATGGTCTGGGATCGGGATAAACGCGCCTTGGATGGGCTCAGCGAACGGCATGCCGGGGCAGGCTTGCAGGTGGCCGAGGTCGATATGGCGCAGTGGCAGGAGTTGGCACCTCGGGTGGCGGAATTGGAGGCCTGTTGGGGCCCCATCGATTACTTGGTGAACGTGGCCGGTGTGCTGGCCATGGCGTCGGCCTTGTCGTTGACCCCGGAGCAGTGGCTACACAGCTTTGCCGTGAACACCCATGGGCCATTTTTTCTGTCCCAGGCGGTGGGGGGCCGGATGGCGGCCCGCGGCGGCGGCGCCATAGTGACGGTGGGGTCGAACGCCGGGCGGACACCCAGGGTGCAGATGGCGGCATATGGCGCCAGCAAGGCGGCCACGCTCTCCTGGATGCGCACCCTGGGGCTGGAGTTGGCGGGCCAGGGGGTGCGCTGCAATCTGGTGTCGCCGGGTTCTACGGATACCCGGATGCAGCGTCAGCTCTGGCAGGATGAGTCAGGCCCGGCCCGCGTGATTGAGGGCTCCCTGGCGGATTATCGCCTCGGCATCCCCTTGGGTCGTCTGTGCCAGCCTGCACAGGTCGCGGATGCTGTGCTGTTCTTGCTGTCTGAGCAGGCGGCACAGATCACCTTGCATGATCTACGGGTGGATGGCGGCGCGACCCTGGATCAATAGTAAGTGATAATCACTCGCAAATGGATTGTTTCGAGGGCCGCTTCTGGTTAAAATCAATAATGATAACCAATATCATTAACAATAAAAGGATTTTAACCATGCGGATCCAACAACCCTCAATGACCCCGGTGGCCGCCGTGCTGCTGGGCCTGATCTACGGGGCGCCCGCCCTGGCCGACGACGACACCGCTTCCGAATTGGCCTCCGTGGTGGTGACCGCCTCCAATACCGAACAAACCCTGGCCACGGCGCCGGCCACCGTTTCCGTCATCACCAGCGAACAGCTGGCCAAGGAGCCGGTGCGGGATCTCACCGAGGTGCTGAAGAAAGAGGCGGGCCTGTCCGTCAAGCGCAGCGGCAACCGCGACACTATCGTCATGCGCGGTCTGGACAGCGCCTATGTGCTGATGATGGTGGACGGCCGCCGCATCGACTCCACCACGGGCGTGTTCCGCGGCAACGACTTCGATACCGGCTGGATCCCCTTGGAGGCCATAGAGCGTATCGAGGTGGTGCGGGGCCCCATGTCCTCCCTCTATGGCTCCGATGCCATGGGCGGGGTGATCAACATCATCACCAAGGCGGTGCCGGACGAGTGGCACACCAGTATCCAGGGCAACACCACTATCTCGGAAAACCGCAAGGCTGGCGATGCCGGCCAGGGCAGCTTCTACACCGCCGGTAAGCTCACCGACGGCTTGGGGCTCGCCTTGTATGGCAGCCTGGCGGAGCGGGAGGCGGACGATGATGACATCAACGCCTCCGGCGTGGATGGCTTGGATGCCATGCGCGATAAGTCGGTGGGCAGCAAGCTGAGCTGGCAGGCGGCACCCAACCAGCGGCTCACCACCACCCTGGATTACAGCGACCGCTACCACGACTTCCAGCAACTGGAGCGGGTGGCCGGGGAAATTCGGCACGACGGCCAGTGGGGCTTCGGCGACAGCAAGTTCAGCGTGCAGGCGGATCAGACCAAGAACAAGACGGGCAACGTCAACGGCGGGAGCAACCCCAACAAGGCGCAGAACCTGCTGTTCAACGGCAGTGTGGATCTGCCGCTGGAGACCGCCAACCAGCTGCTGACCCTGGGGGGCGAGTGGCGCTATCAGTCCCTGGACGATCCCAGCAGCTTTGTCGGCCTGCCGGGCAGCGACACTGAGACGTCGGGCAGCGAGTCGGTCACCCAGTTTGCCCTGTTTGCCGAGGATGGCATCGGCCTGCGGGACGATCTGATCCTCACCCTGGGGACCCGGCTGGACAAGCATGAGAACTTCGGCAGCCACCTGAGCCCGCGGGCCTACCTCAACTGGCTGCTGGACGACCACTGGGTGGTGAAGGGGGGCTGGGGCCAGGCCTTCAAGGCGCCGACCCTGTTGCAGAACAGCCCGAACTGGGGCTCCGCCTCCTGCGGCAGCGCCACCGCCGGCTGCTGGATCATCGGCAACGCAGATCTCAAGCCGGAGACCTCCAACAGCTATGAGCTGGGCCTGCTGGCCGACTACAGCAACTGGGGCGGCGGCATCACCTTGTTCTACAACGATATCAAGGACATGATCGATATCACCAGCCGCACCAAGGATGTGACGCTGGCGCCCTCCTACGACAACTTCGTCGGCTTCCTGGCCGATGGCCGGCCCATCTTCGAATACCAGAACGTCGCCCGGGTCGAGACCAAGGGGGTGGAGCTGACCGGGCGTTATCGCTTCGGTCCGCGCTGGGACATGAACGCCAACTACACCTACCTGGACGCCACCAACAAGAGCTACGACTACGACCTGCCCCTGGTCTACCGACCCAAGCACGAAGCCAACGCCACTCTCAACTGGGCGGTGAGCGACAGCCTCAAGAGCTTTGCCGGCGTGAGTTACACCGGCGCCCAGTACACCTCTGTGCCCACCTCGGGGTCCAACATGGTGAAGAACGGCGGCTACACCACCTTCGATCTGGGGACCAACTACCGGGTGACCCGCAGCACCACCCTGGGCTTTGGGGTGTTGAACCTGACCGACAAGACCCTGGAGCCCACCGCCTCCACCGACTTCAACCTGGAGGGACGGCGTTACTACGCCAGCTTCAACACCCAGTTCTAAATTCCATCCACGTCAAAGCGCTTGCCGGGGCCTAGCCCCGGCTTTTTTATGGCGATTTGCACGCTCCGGCGGGCTGAGATAAAACTGTCATCTTGTCGGCGTATCCTCGGACGGTTTGCAGTCCCCCGGTGTGGGGGAGTTAAGGAGAAATAGACGATGCGGTTAGTGTGGGCCTTGTTATTAAGCGGTATGACCCTGGCCAGTCAGGCGGCCCAGTTACAGCTGGCCGATTCCTGGCAGTTGCTGGCCCTGATGCCACGCCAGAGCTTTGCCAGCCATGGGGTGGCGCTGGCTCCGGGTGAGTATCAGTTGCTGGTGCGCTACGAGGGGGTGATCCCGGCGCGCAGCAACAGCGAATTCGACGAGACCCATCACTCCGCGCCCCAGTGGCTGCGGCTGCAGATCCAGGGCGATGGTCAGTTGCAGATCCTGGATCCGGCCCTGGCCGATGGTAAGGCCATGGCCGCCTTTGCCAAGGCGCCCCAGGTGACGCTGACCGGGGAGGGGGGCCAGCTGCTGGCCCAGCAGCCGGTGCCCCTCAAGGGCTTCGTGCTGGGCACCGACTACCAGGCGCTGCTGGAGGAGCAGGTGGCGCTGGCCTCGGCCCGTGGGGCTAGCGGTCAGGCGGTGACGGCGACCATGGCCGTGGCGGCCGCCGCCACCCCCGCTGCGTCCGCTGCCAAGGCAGGGACGGTCAGCGAGGCCGAGCTGCAGCAGCTGTTCCTGCAGGCGGATCCCGCCCTGCGCAAGCGCTTCGTCAGCTGGGCCATCGGCCAGTTGTAGCCCGGGTTTTGTCCCGTAGTGGGCATGAAAAAGGCGCCATACGGCGCCTTTTTGCAACCTGTGGTGTTTGACGGCTACTCGGCCGGATAGAGGCAGCCCAGGATGGCCGGGCGCTTGGCGCCGGTGACCGCCGGCAGGTTGCCGGCCTGCCGGTTGACGAAGCACTTGGCCAGCCAGGCGAAGGCGATGGCCTCCACCCAGTCTGGGTGCAGCCCCAGGGCTTCGGTGCTGTCCAGCTGCCAGCCGGGCAACATCTCGTACAGCCGCAGCATCAGGGCGCGGTTGTGGATGCCGCCGCCACAGATAAACAGCTCCGCCGCCTGGCCCTCGGCCTGGGGCAGCAGGGCATCCACTATGGTACGGGCGGTGAACTCCAGCAGGGTGCGCTGCACATCCTCGGGCCGCAGGGGCGGGCGCTCCGCCAAAAACAGCTCCAGCCAGGCCAGGGTGAAGGTCTCCCGGCCCGTGCTCTTGGGGGCAGACTGGGCCAGGAAGGGGTGCTTCATCAGGCGCCCCAGTAAGTCCTCACTGACAAAGCCGCTGGCGGCCCAGCTGCCCTGCGGGTCGTAGCTGCCGCCCTTGTGCTTGCGGTACCACAGATCCATCAGGGTGTTGCCCGGGCCCGTGTCGAAGCCCAGCACCTGATCGTCCCGGCCCGGCAGCACAGAGATGTTGGCGATGCCGCCGATGTTGAGGATGAAGCGCAGCTTGCCCGGCGCGCCGAACACCGCCTGATGGAAGGCGGGCACCAGAGGTGCCCCCTGGCCGCCCAGGGCCACGTCCTTCATGCGAAAATCGCAGATCACGTCGATGTCGGTTTCCACCGCCAGGCGGGCGCCGTGGCCGATCTGCAGGGTAAAGCCCTGTTCGGGACGGTGACGTATGGTTTGACCGTGGGAGCCGATGGCGCGGATCTGCTCGGGGCGATAGGGCCCCTTGGCCAGCAGCGCCTTCACCGCCTGGGCAAAGTGAATGGCCACCAACTGATCCATGCGGCCGAGCCTGTCTATCTCGTTGGCCCCCGGGGTACAGAGTTCATGCAACCGGTTCACCACCGGGACCGGCCAGCGCTGGCCGTGGGTGGCCAACAGGGTGGGGGTGTCGCCGTCGAACTGCACCAGGGCGGCGTCTATGCCATCCATGCTGGTGCCGGACATCAGGCCGATATAGAGCTCCATGGGTTAGTTATCCTCCGCGGTCCGGGCCTGGGCCAGGCGACTGGGTTCAACCAGGGCCAGGCGGGCCAGCAGGCTGTGGGCCCGCAGCTTGAAGTCGTTCAGTGGCTGGCCGGAGAGCGGGGTGGCTTCCGGCAGCGGGACGGTTTTGGGGTTCTTGTGCACCCCGTCCACCAGGAATTCGTAATGCAGGTGGGGACCGGTCACCCTTCCTGTTCCCCCCAGTCGGCCTATGATCTGCCCCTGCTTGACCCTCTGTCCCACCTTGACCTCCCGCTTGCTCAGGTGCAGGTACTTGGTGGTGTAGCGGCCACTGTGGCGGATGAAGACAAAGTTGCCGTTGAGGCCATTGTAGCTGCTGGCCTGCACCACACCATCGCCGGCGGCCATGATGGGGGTGCCCACCGGAGCGCCGTAGTCGATGCCGTTATGGGGGCGCACCAGGCCCGTCACCGGGTGTCTGCGTCTGGGATTGAAGTTGGAGGTGATGTAGCGGAAGTTCACCGGCGCCCGCAGGAAGCCCTTGCGCATGGCCTTGCCCTGGGGGCTGTAGTAGTGGCCATCCCGGTGGCGTACCGCCAGGTAGCGCTGCCCCTGGTTGATGAATTCGGCCGCCAGTATCTTGCCGGTGCTCAGCTTCTCCTCATCCCGGTACAGCTCCTCGTAGATCAGGCTGAAGCTGTCGCCGGGCTGCAGATCCTGGGCGAAGTCGATGTCCCAGGCAAAGATGTTGGCCAGCCCCAGGATCAGGCTGTTGTTGAGGCCGGCCGCCTGGCCCGCCTCCCAGAAGCTGCTGTCGATGGTGCCCTGGGCGATCTGCTGGTGGCGCTCTAGCTTGATCTTCTCCACCCGGCAGGCAAAGCCGTCCCGGGCCTGCTCGACCCAGAGGATCTCGTCCAGCCCCATGGGGTAGGAGAGGGCCTGCAGGGCGCCCTCGTCATTCTGGTAGAAGGTGATCTCCTCGCCGGGCTTCAGGCGGATCAGGCTCTCCACCTCTTCGCCAGAGTCCAGCACCTGGTGCAGGGTGGCGGGATCGAAGCCGGCGCGCTGAAACAGCTCAGCCAGATTGTCGCCACTGCGCACCTTGAAGGTCTCGCCCTGCAGGCCCGGCGGCGCCTCGTCCGGCTCATTGGCCTCCACCTCGCCGAGGCGATGGCCAGGTGCGGGCTTGGTTTGGGGCAGGGCCGTGGTGGCCCGGGTGGCTTCCACCTTCTCCAGCGGCCAGAGCAGCAACAGCAGGATCAGGCCGCCCAGCAGCAGTATGAGGCGACGGTGCCAGGTGGGAAGCAGGGTAAGGGAGTGCCAGAAAGCCATGGGAAAGGGGCGGTCTCGTTGTAAAAAGAGGTGAAGGCGAGAAGACGGCGCCCAGTTTACAGTCTTTCCAAGGGGCGTGCCATTGCCGTAATATGGACGGGTTTTTTTATCAATTTGACGGAGTAGAAATCATGTCCCAGCTGGAAACCGCGCTGGCGGAGATCAAGCGCGGCGCCGAAGAGATACTGGTGGAGGAGGAGCTGATTGCCAAGCTCAAAGAGGGGCGTCCCTTGCGCATCAAGCTGGGCATGGATCCCACCGCACCGGATATCCACCTGGGCCACACCGTCATCCTCAACAAGCTGCGCACCTTTCAGGATCTCGGCCACGAGGTGATCCTGCTGATCGGCGACTTCACCGCCCTGGTGGGGGACCCTTCCGGCAAGAACGCCACCCGGCCGCCCCTGTCTGAAGAAGCGATCCAGGAAAACGCCAAGACCTACGCCGAGCAGGCGTTCAAGATCCTGGATCCGGCCAAGACCCGCATCGAATACAACTCCAGCTGGCTCAAGGAGCTGGGCGCCACCGGCATGATCAAGCTGGCGGCCAAGCAGACGGTGGCCCGCATGCTGGAGCGGGACGACTTCAAGAAGCGCTACGCCGGCGGCCAGTCCATCGCCATCCACGAGTTCCTCTATCCCCTGCTGCAGGGCTATGACTCGGTGGCCCTGAAGGCGGACGTGGAGCTGGGCGGTACCGATCAGAAGTTCAACCTGCTGATGGGCCGCGAGCTGCAAAAAGACGCCGGCATGGCCACCCAGTGTGTGCTGATGATGCCGTTGCTGGTGGGCCTCGACGGCGTGAAGAAGATGTCCAAGTCCGCCGGCAACTACATAGGCGTGCATGACGCCCCCAGCGAGATGTTCGGCAAGATCATGTCCATCAGTGATGATCTGATGTGGAGCTACTACGAGCTGCTCTCCTTCCGCCCCCTGGCGGAGATCAACGGCTTCAAGGCCGGGGTGGCGGATCAGAGCCTGAACCCGCGGGATGTGAAGATCTGGCTGGCCAAGGAGATCATCGCCCGCTATCACGACCAAGCGGCGGCCGAGGCGGCCCACGAGGACTTCACCCAGCGCTTCTCCAAGAACGCCATTCCGGACGAGATGCCGGAGCTGACCCTGGCCGCCGGCGCCGAGGGACTGGCGGTGGCCAACCTGCTCAAGGATGCCAACCTGGTGGCCACCACCTCCGAGGCCCTGCGCATGATCAAGCAGAACGCCGTCAAGTGTGATGGCGAGGTGGTGACCGACGGCAAGCTGCAGGTGACCGCCGGCACCGCCGTCTGGCAGGTGGGCAAGCGCAAGTTCGCCCGCATCACCCTGGCGTAAGCGTGTTGCCCTTATATAAAGAAGAACCCGCCTCGGCGGGTTTTTTGTTTTTTGGGGGTAAGTGTTGTAGTTGGCGCTCTTGCTTAGATCTTTGACTTAGCCTCTCTGACTGTAAGATCAATTAGGAGCACATCAATTGCCAATACCCCGGGGAATTGATTGGCAATAGCGTGCACGTTGTTGATTGTCAGGGAACCAATCAGGATTTCAAATTGAGCGCTGGCAACGGCGGCCGGGTTCAGGTCCGGCTCCGGGCTCAGGACATCAGCCTGATAATTCATTTTCTCCTTGTGAATCAGAAAGCTTATCAAGACTTTTCTTCGTAAATCCTTGAGCTAGTACCCTAAGTATCCCCCTATAGATTGGCTTTCTTATTCTGCAAATCATTACAGAGATCCGCGACAGGGCCTGACGTATGGGTCAGCGGGAAGTTTTTCGCAAAAGCCGTCATTAGCGATGGGATTTTCTTATCAACCAGCTGTGTTGTTATCAACTGTTGGGGATGCGCTGTGGTGGTGAGTGAAACCGATTTCCTTGAACACTCACACACCGTAAAGATTGACACTTAACTGGTTAAGTCGTGTAAACTCGCGGGACTTATATGGAGCTAGGTTCGTCCGGATCCATCTTGCGGTGGCGCCTCATAAAAGCCTCGCCGCCTATTGAGAGCACAGGGCGTGCTCTCATTTTGGCAAAGCAGAATGGCTGTGCCCTTTCATGAAGATTGAAAAGGACTTCTCACGATGAATCGCATCTGGATGTTGATTGCTCTGGTCTTGATAAGTACGCACGTTCTTGGCGAGTGGTATTTTCGCGGGACAGCAGGTAGTTGGAATGCGGTAGCGCTCACCTCCTCAGGCAGTTCAGTTTACTCAAGCTGTCAGACGTTCACGACGAGCAGTGACGGCGGCACTTCCCGTTTTAAAATCGATCGTTATGGTGATTGGAAGGAGAATTATCCAACCAATAGGGTATGTGCCGGGCTATATGGTCAAGGATAGGGTTGTTTACCGCTATATCACCGACTTTCTGTACACATTTAAAGATCTCGGCATTCATGGGTGGCCAAGAGATCTTGACAATGCATTGAGAGGAATTAAAAATGAGAACTAATGGATTGATCTATTATTGCACATGTGGATTGATGTCAATATTTTTGACGCATTGGTTATTTTTGGGTGAAATGGGCAGGAGACTCGGGGTTTATCATGAGGAATACTTAATGGTGAGTATTTTTATTTGCTTGGTCATGTCGTTCTTTGTCTATATCTGGTTTGAAGTGGGCCCTAGGTTATTAGAGGCCTTCAAATGCATCGCGATTGTTACGATCTCACAAATCACATCATTTATTTTAAGCTCTATTTTAGATTTTTTTAGTATGCGGAACTCTCACTTTTTTCAATTATCACGTGATTCCTCTTTTGTTTTTATTTCCCCTGCTCTTGTTGAAGGGGTGGGTGACAATAATTCTTGTCACTTTTCCTTCATTGGTCATTTCTCCGCTCCTTAAAATAAAAACCATAAAACAAAGGAAGCACAATGAAAAAATTGAAAGCATACTGTCACTCCATGGAATCTATTAGCTCTGGTGATGGGCCCATTAAGTGTTGTGAGGTTTCTATTCAGGCATCCGCGGATACATTAAGGGACATTGCTGGATTTCTACTCCGCTGTGCAGACAAATTTGATGCGGAACACGCCGATAAATATGAACATTTTCATCTTCGTGACGAATGGAAGGATTGGGATGAACAATCTGCTGACATCATTGTGTTCATGTCATCAGTAGATGAAGTGTGAGCGCTTTAACTCTGGCCTAGCTGCAAGTATAAGTCCATCACCGGTTGCTGCCAGTTGGGACCTGCCTTCGTAAAGGAGATGACAATTGAACTTCATGTTGATTTTTACTTTAATCATCCCATCTATAATCACTATTTTATGTTGGTTTGGTGTGGTTGATAATATAAAAAACGAACATCATGATAGTGTTTTTTCAAACGAATGGCTTTTTAATCCAGAGCATTTGAAAAAGCCGGGGTTAAAATATAGGCTGGCCATAATAGTGATATCACCAGCATGGTTTTTGTCTGCTTGTTATTATTATTATTGGCGATAGCTAAACAACTTGCTGCCGGACTATATGGTCAAGGATGGGGTCGTTTACTACTATATCACCGACCATCTTGGCTCACCGCGTCTGATTGTGAATGTTGCCTCCGGCGAAGTTGCCCAGCAGCTTGATTATGACGAGTTCGGCATGATTACTCGGGACACCAATCCGGGATTCCAGCCATTTGGTTATGCCGGGGGTATTTACGAGACCTCCAGCGGGTTAACTCGATTTGGGTTTAGAGACTACGATGCCGATTCGGGTCGGTGGACGAGTAAGGATCCAATAGATTTCAGCGGAGGGGATAGTGATTTATATGGGTATGTCGGCGGAAATCCGCTAAGCAGTGTGGATCCAGCAGGCCTAGCAGGTACGGCGGTATATTTCAGTGGTTATCAGGTTGATACAGGGATGGGTTTCAGTCTTCCGCTGGGCCATGCTGGAGTCATTGCGATTGATAACAAAACTGGAGCAACGCAATATTTCGACTTTGGTAGATATGGCGGACAATATGTAGACGTAAGGGGGCCATTCGACGTTGGAGTAATAAAATTTGACAAGGATGGAATGCCAACAAACGAGTCCTGGAAGGCGGTTAGTAATACTGTATCCATCATGTTTGGCAAAGGAAACTTTCCAAACTCTGTATGCAACAGAGATGCGGATGCTGGGAAGATAATTCAGTTTGCGTTGGATAGACAAAAAAATGTCGCCAAGTATCCCTACACAATTAACCCATTTGGCAAAAACAAATTCAATGTTTGCGTCACATTTGCAAAAGATGCATTGGAGGCAGGATCAAAATGAGGCAAATATTTATGATGGTTCTTGTCGTATTTTTTGGCATAACTTCGGTGTTTCTCTTGTTCAATCGAGTGGACTCTGCAATGGAAGTCGACAGCTTGAAGGAGCAAATCAAGTTGCAGAGAGAGGAAATGCACTTCCTCCAGCGCATTGCGAATAGTGCCCTTTCTACTTGCAACATGACGGTTGCAAACTTTGAATCTGTCGCTAGTGAGAGTAAACGGAATGTGCTATGGCAAGGAGACGATGCACTAGTTGGTCCGTTTCGCGTCAAGAGGAAGGACGCTTGCATTGTTAGCGTTGAGCTGATTGCAGGGCTTTGAGTTCGTGTATTGGCCAATAATCTATGCCTATGTTGGCAACAATCCGGTGAGTTTTGTAGATCCATCTGGATTACTGAGTTCTGGAGCGAGACGGCTTGTTGATAACGCGATGGCCGGCAACTGCAATAATGTTAGAGCTACACATGGTAAACTTATGGAAGAGCGCGTAAACGAAATTGGGAAGCGATTTCTCAGGAAGGAAAGGATTTAAGGGATGCGGAAAATTACTTAACTAATTACGAATTTGTTTCAACGGGATCAGGATTTCTTCTTCCTGTTCGGTGGTTTGTTTTCGGAGTGGTTGCAGCCCCTGTATGGCAAGCAAAGAGATTGGGTGAAAACTTAATGGGGGAAAGCACGCACTCCCCAGCATCCATTAGAGCATTAACAGCAGGGTACGAAGGGGCAAATGATGCGCTTGTGGATCATTACTCATCAGACTACTAGCAGTAGCGGCTCAGGAGGTTGCTCATGGAAAAAATAATTGCAATGCTAAGAAATAAAAAGATCGAAGATCTTTTAGCAATTTTTGCAAGCTTGACTGTTATTATTTTTTCATTGCGGTCGTGTATAATTATTGGACTTAACTATTTAAACTTGTTCATCTTGGTTTTTGGAGCTGCTCAGTTATTTATAACACTGAAAAAATTACGTTTTGGTTTTTTGATTGCAGCATGTGAATTTTTCATTTTTGGTGTAATTGTTTTTTTTCAATTGCCATTACATTACCTGATGGCAGGGGGGATCTTCTTGATGCTACCCCATATTTTTTAGGTGGATCCTAGCAATAACACTATTTCTTATTGCGTGCTATTTCTCCAGCCTACTATTGAAAGCTCGGAAATGTTGATCAGCGCGCAAAATAGTCCGTGGCGCGGTGGCTTGGGAATACAACTCTGACTTCGCTGTGAAGCGTCAGTGCGTAAACGGCGATTGTATCGACGTTAGTTATGATGCGGATGGACTGGTGACCCAGGTGGGGGCATTAGCCATCACGCGGGAAGCACAAAAATCAGGGATGATCGCCGGAGCCACGTTAGGCAGCCTGACCATGACGCGCAGCAACAACGCCTATGGCGAAGCGGATGCAGAGCAGCATAGCTACAATGGCAATTCCCTATTGTCGGCCAGTTACAGTCGCGACCTGTTAGGTCGGATCACATCTCGTACCCTGTTGGTATTGGGGATCAGCACTGATGAGGGATTCCACTATGATGCGGCAGGCCGGCTGGACCAGGTCACACGAGGGGATACCAAGGTTAGCTATCAATACGACAGCAATGGCAACCGACTCGCGAAGATAACCCAGACCGATGCCGAGACGACACCCCTGTTAGCAAGCTATGACGACCAAGACCGTTTGCTCTCTTATGGCGAGTGCGCTTATGCCTACACGGCCAATGGCGAATTAAAGAGTAAGCACTGTGGCGATGAGGTCACCCAGTATGAATACGATTATTGGGTAACTTGCTTAAGGTGGTTGTGCCCGGAGAGACGCCGAGTGTCATCGAGTATGTCATCGACGGTCAAAACCGGCGCGTTGGCAAAAAGGTCAACGGCGTGTTGCAGCAGGGCTGGCTGTATGGCGACCAGCTCAATCCCATCGCGGAACTGGATGGTGACAATAATGTGGTGAGCCGCTTTGTATACGGCACGCAGGGGCATGTGCCGGACTATATGGTCAAGGATGGCGCGCTTTATCGCTATATCACCGACCATCTGGGCTCACCGCGTCTGATTGTGAATGTTGCCTCCGGCGAAGTTGCCCAGCAGCTTGATTATGATGAGTTCGGTATCATCACCCGGGATACCCATCCTGGCTTCCAGCCATTTGGTTATGCTGGTGGTCTCTACGAGGCTTCCACTGGGTTAACACGGTTTGGTTTTAGAGATTACGATGCGGAAACGGGACGATGGACGAGCAAGGATCCAATAGGTTTCGGCGGTGGTGATAGTAACCTGTATGGTGGATTGGATATCAACTTACCGACAAGCAAAAAAAATGGTTTACCTCTCTAAAGTGAAGAAAATCCGTTACGGATGGACGGATCTTGTTGTCTAAATCGGAACACTATCTGCTTCTTCGGTGAGCGGCTCTCTTAGGGCAACCTCCCCAAGTTTATCCGCCCTCAGCCTTGGGGAAAGGGCGGCTCGCTGCCTAATTCCTCCTGGCAGGCCTGCAGGAAGCGCTCCAGGCCGGTGGAGGTGTGCTTCTGCTTGTGGCGCACCAGATACAGGGTACGCTGCAACGGGGGCAGGGCGGTGTGCAGCTCGGTGAGCAGGCCGGCGGCTATGGCCTCCTCCACCACCCGGCGGGAGAGACAGCTGATGCCGTCGCTGTGGCGCACCGCCTGCTTGATGGCTTCGGAGTCGCCCAGCTCCAGCATCACATCCAGTTGACCCAGCTGCGGCAGCAACTGATGTTCTATCACCTCCCGGGTGCCGGAGCCGCTCTCCCGCAGTATCCACTGGGCCTCCGCCAGCTGACTCAGGCGCAGCGTCTTGCCGGCCAGGGGATGGCCGGCCCGGGCAAACAGCACCAGCTCGTCCTGCAGCCAGGGGCAGGTCTCCAGATCCGCCTGCTGACAGGGGCCTTCAATGAAGCCGATGTCCACGTCGAAGTTGCTCACCGCCTGGATGATGTCGCTGGTGTTGGCCACCTGCAGGGTCAACTGCACCTTGGGATTATGCTGCTGGTAGCGGGTGAGCAGCGCCGGCAACAGGTAGTTGCCTATTGTGCTGCTGGCCCCCAGGTTGAGGGTGCAGCGGCCGCCCAAAAACAGCCGCTCTATCTCTTTGCCCTGTTCCAGTAGGGCCAGGGCATAGGGATAGAGCATCCGGGAGTTTTCATTCAATATCAAACGTTTACCTGCCCGTTCGAACAGTTTGGCGTCCAGTTGTGTCTCCAGTTCCTGCAGGGCGGAACTCACCGCCGATTGGGAGAGGGCCAGCTCCTTGGCACCCTGGGTGGTGGACTGGGTGCGGGCCACCGCCAGGAAGACTTGCAGTTGTCGCAGGGTAATGTGCATGGCGTTATCGAATTTACCGGTTAGGGATATGCATATTATCCGTTTTTCATCGCGATGGGATGCCCCTAGTATGCCGTCATCCCATGGGCCCAGGCCCGTTTGCCCAGATCACGATTATCACGGTTATCACGGTTATCACGATAAGGAGTCGTCATGAGTCATCCGCTGTCCCTGTCCAAAGACAAGATCAAAATCCTGCTGCTTGAAGGGGTTCACCCGGTGAGCGTAGAGCAGTTCGCCGCCGCCGGTTACAAGAACGTGGAGTACATCAAGGGCTCCCTGGATGAGGCGGAACTGATCGAGAAGATCAAGGACGTGCACTTTCTGGGCATCCGCTCTCGCACCTTCATCACCGAAGCCGTGCTGGCGGCCGCCGAGAAGCTGGTGTCCATCGGCTGCTTCTGCATCGGGACCAACCAGGTGGATCTGGACGCCTGCGAGAAGCGCGGCATTCCGGTGTTCAACGCCCCCTTCTCCAACACCCGTAGCGTGGCGGAGCTGGTGACCGGCGAGATCATGGTGCTGCTGCGCGGCGTGCCCACCAAGAGCGCCAAGGCCCACAAGGGTATCTGGGACAAGAGCGTGGGCCGGGCGGTGGAAGTGCGCGGCAAGAAGCTGGGCATCATAGGCTATGGCCACATCGGCACCCAGCTGGGCATCATCGCCGAGAGCCTGGGGATGCGGGTTTACTACTACGACATCGAGAACAAGCTCTCCCTGGGTAACGCCGTGCAGGTGCCGACCCTGAACGATCTGCTGGCCATGGCCGATGTGGTGAGCCTGCACGTGCCGGACACCCTGGATACCCGCAACATGATCCGCGCCGAACAGCTGGCCATGATGAAGCCCGGGGCCATCCTGATCAACGCCGCCCGCGGCCAGGTGGTGGATATCGATGCCCTGACCGAGGCCCTGAAGAGCGGCCACATCGGCGGCGCCGCCATCGACGTGTTCCCGGTGGAGCCGGCCACCAACGCCGATCCCTTTGTCTCCCCGCTGCAGGGGCTGGAGAACGTCATACTGACGCCGCACATCGGTGCCTCCACCCTGGAAGCCCAGGAAAACATCGGGATCGAGGTGGCCAACAAGCTGACCAAGTACTCCGACAACGGCTCCACCCTGACCGCGGTGAACTTCCCGGAAGTGTCCCTGCCGGAGCATCGTCAGGCCACCCGTCTGCTGCACATCCACCGCAACCAGCCGGGGGTGCTCAGACAGATCAACCATGCCTTCTCCGAGGCCAACATCAACATCGCGGCTCAGTACCTGCAGACCACCGCCGAGATCGGCTATGTGGTACTGGATGTGGAGACCGACCAGAGCGACAAGGCGCTGGAGATGCTCAAGCAGATCGACGGCACCATACGTGCCCGTCTGCTCTACTAAGCCAGCCGGCAAGGCCACAACCGCATAAGGGCAGCGAACGCTGCCCTTTTGTTTGGGCGCGACGCCGGCGATTGCGTAACCGAGTGTATCCCAGGCTTTGCCTGGCGCCCGCGCAGGCGTAGACTGGCCTGGCGTTTGACGCACATTCTCAGGGCGGGGTGCAATTCCCCACCGGCGGTGTTCCCGACCAGGCCATTGGCCGAACCGGGTCAGCCCGCGAGCGCCTGCCACGGCAGGGTCAGCAGATCTGGTGAGACTCCAGAGCCGACGGTCATAGTCCGGATGAAAGAGAATCCTTGCCGCAGCCTAGTGCTGCCAAACGGCTTTGGCCGTGCCTTCTCTCATGCCCTGATTCTGGTAACTATTTTTCAAGGACCCTTACCATGAGTCAGTCTCTGCTTAGTCAATTTGGTGATGCCCATACCCGGGTGCGTTTGGCACTGGCCGCCTTGCAGCGCGGCGAAGGGGTGCTGGTGGTGGACGATGAGGATCGGGAGAACGAAGCCGACTTCATCTTCGCCGCCGAGCACCTGACGGTGCCCCAGATGGCCATGATGATCCGCGAAGGCAGCGGCATCGTCTGCCTCTGCCTGCCGGATGACAGCTGCCGTGCCCTGGCGTTGCCGCAGATGGTCAGCCACAACGGCAGCCGCAACCAGACCGCCTATACCGTCTCCATCGAGGCCAAGGAGGGGGTCACCACCGGGGTATCGGCCCAGGACCGCGTGACCACCATCAAGACCGCCATAGCGCCGAATGCCCAGCCGGAGGATCTCTCCCGCCCCGGCCACGTGTTCCCGTTGCGGGCGGTCCCCGGTGGCGTGTTGCAGCGTCGCGGCCACACCGAGGCGGCGGTGGAGCTGGCCCGGTTGGCGGGCCTGCGACCGGCGGGGGTCATCTGCGAGCTGACCCTGCCTGATGGCACCATGGGCCGGCTGCCCGATGCGGTGGCCTTTGCCAAGGAGCACGGCATGCTGGTGCTCTCCATTGAGGATCTGGTGGGCTACCTGTCCGCCGGGCTGGCCCAGGCCAGCTAGTCCGCAGGGAAACCCCAGAAACCAAGAGGCCACCTGTCGGTGGCCTCTTGCGTTGGCTCAGTCCGCCTGAGCGTCCTTCACCAGACGGTATTGCAGCACCCTGTGGTTGGCCCGCAGCACCAGATCGCCACGGTACATGGTGACCTTGGGATCGTTGCTCAGCACCTCTGTGATGCTCTGCTCGTAGCGGTCCAGCTCGGCGGGGCAGAGCTTCATGGTGGTGCTCAGGTTTTCGAAGCTCAGCACGCCGTCTTCGAACTTGCCCTGGCCAAACACCCGGTTGCAGCCGGCCATGCCGCTGACCATGTAGTTGCGATCCACGTTGAGCAGCTGGGCGGGCTTGAGCTTGGGCACCTTGACGGCGTCGATGGCAAACAGCTCCCAGTGATTGTAGAAGGTAGGGACCTTGGGCTGGGATGCCTGGTTGGAGGCAGGAGCCTGACAGCCGGCCAGCACCAGCAGCAGGGACAGCAGGACAAGACGCACGTTGACTCTCCGATAGAAAAAATCCGCGCTAGTGTGCCTCAAATCACACCGGGACAGCAGATCCCGCAGAAAAAAAAGATAAAAAAAGAGCCCCTTTAGGAGCTCTTTCTCATCACTCGCGCCGGCTTATTGATGGAACATGGCGGAGATGGATTCTTCGTTGCTGATGCGGCGGATGGCCTCGGCCAGCATGGGGGCCAGGGTCAGCTGCTTCACCTTGCCCACGGCCTTGATGGCGTCGGACAGCGGGATGGAGTCGGTGACGATCACCTCGTCGATCACGGACTCGGCAATGTTCTGGGCGGCGCTGCCGGAGAACACCGGATGGGTGGCGTAGGCATAGACCCGACGGGCACCACGCTCCTTGAGGGCTTCGGCCGCCTTGCACAGGGTACCGCCGGTGTCGATCATGTCGTCGACAATGATGCAGTCGCGATCCTTGACGTCACCGATCAGGTGCATGACCTGGGAGACGTTGGCGCGGGGACGGCGCTTGTCGATGATGGCGATGTCGGTATCGTCCAGCAGCTTGGCGATGGCACGGGCCCGCACCACGCCGCCGATGTCCGGAGAGACTACCACGGGATCGTGCAGCTCACGGACCTTCATGTCTTCGATGAGCACAGGGCTACCGAACACGTTGTCCACCGGCACATCGAAGAAGCCCTGGATCTGTTCGGCGTGCAGATCCACGGTCAGCACCCGGTCAACCCCGACGCTGGACAGGAAGTCAGCCACTACCTTGGCGGTGATGGGCACCCGGGCGGAGCGGACCCGACGGTCCTGACGGGCATAACCGAAGTAGGGGATCACAGCGGTGATCCGGCCTGCAGAGGCGCGACGCATAGCATCCACCATGACAATCAGTTCCATCAGGTTGTCATTGGTGGGAGCACAGGTGGATTGGATGATAAAGATGTCGCCGCCGCGTACATTCTCGTTGATCTGTACGCTGATTTCGCCGTCGCTGAAGCGACCGACAGCGGCGCTGCCGAGCTTGCTAAAGAGACGATCTGCGATTTTCTGGGCCAGTTCCGGTGTGGCGTTACCGGTAAACAGCTTCATGTCAGGCACGGTATTAACCTCTGGGTTGCGTCCTGTGGGGGGTCAGGCGGGGGCCGTCCAAGACCACAAGGGGGGTGTGGAAACTTGACCTGGGTCAAGCACAAACTGGTTGCAAACCGGAGCGAAGGGGTGATAGGTTTACCCCTTGTGCTACAAACCCCTGTAGCCAATTCGGCGCATTTGCCAAGACCTTCCGGGCCGCCGATTCCGTTTCAAACTCCGCAAAAACGCAAGCGCCGGTCCCCGTCATTCTTGACGGCGCGTATTCTAGCAACCAGCCCAACGCATTGGCAACCTCGGGGTGGCGCTTTTTGACCAGTGCCTGGCAATCGTTTTTCCAGTCCATTTCCTGCAGTGCCGCCCAGCTGTACTTGGGGGTGTCCCGGGGCAGTTCTGGATCCGTGAAGATGGCGGCGGTGGAGACATGCACCGGCGGCACCAGCACCAGGTACCACTTCTGCGGCACCGTCACCGGCTGCAGCTTTTCCCCCACCCCTTCGGCAAAGGCGGCGTGACCGCGCACAAATACAGGCACGTCGGCACCCAGCTGACGGCCCAGCTCGGCCAGGGTTTCTTCTTCCAGCTGCAGATCCCACAACCGATTGAGCGCCACCAGGGTCGTGGCGGCATCCGAGCTGCCGCCGCCGATGCCGCCGCCCATGGGCAGCCGCTTGTCCAATCTGATGGTGACCCCCAGGGGGCGGGACTGGCTGGCCTTGAGCAGGGCCGCCGCCCGGTAGATGAGGTTCTGCTCCAGGGGCACGCCGGCCAGGGCCGGCTCGATGCGGATGGCGTCGGACTCATCCACGGCGAAGCTCAGCCAGTCGCAGTGATCCAGAAAGATGAACAGGGTCTGCAGCTCGTGGTAACCGTCGGGCCGCCGGCCGTTGATGTGCAGGAAGAGGTTGAGCTTGGCCGGCGCCGGCCAGCGGGACGGCAGTGTCATGGTTGCAGGTTCCATTGGTTGATCAGGAGCTTCAAACGGCTGTCCGGCCCCTTGAGATCCAGGCGCGTCGGCAGCCACAGCTCACCCTGGCCCGTGGCCTGGCTGGCGAACTCCTGGTAGCTCAGCTGCCACTGGTTATCCTGCACCCAGGCCAGCTGGCCATTCTGACTCAGGCCATATTGGGCGGCGCCGGGCAGCCCCTTGATCCAGGTGGGCAGCTCGTCGATGGGCAGCAGCCAGCCGGTGAGGCGGTAGATGAGCAGCGCCGGATCGTTGGAGACATGCTCCTTGCCGTCCTCGTCGATGAGCCGGATGCGGTTGCCCTGGCGGCTCAGCTCCAGCACCCGGGTGCCCAGCACGGTGGAGAGGTTCAGACGGTAGTCATCGCCGTTCTGCTGCCAGAACAGGCGCAATGAGCCCTTCTTCTGGGCGGTGACGATGGCCAGCTTGCCGTTGAGGCTCCACTGGGTCAGGGCTTCCACCTTAGGCCGCTGGGCCTCCCATTGCTGGGCGCTGTAGTGGGGGACGGGTTGCTGACAGGCAACCAGCAGCAGGCTCAGGGCCAGCAGAACGTAACGAAAGATGGGCACGGGACCTCCAGGACAAGAGGCGGACAGTATAGGCCCAGGCCATCGGCTTTCAAACCCTGGTGCTTTTTCGGTAGAATGCCCGCTCAACGGTTATTTGCGCGGTAAACTCCCTCTTTTCATGCAATTGCTTGTGCTCGGCGTCAACCATACCTCGGCCTCCCTCTCATTGCGGGAGCGGCTGACCTTTGGCCCCGAGATGCTGAGCGATGCCCTGCCGGCCCTGCTGGCCCAGCCGGGGGTGGCCGAGGCGACCATATTGTCCACCTGTAACCGTACCGAGCTGTACTGCTGCGTGCAGCCCGGCGCGGCGGAGGGGGTGCGGCGTTGGCTGGGGGAATACCAGAAGGTTGCGGCGCCCGAGCTGGAACCGGCGCTCTACCAGCACCTGGACGGTGAGGCGGTCCGCCACCTGATGCGGGTGGCCTGTGGCCTGGACTCGCTGGTGCTGGGGGAGCCGCAGATCCTGGGGCAGCTGAAGCAGGCCCTCTCCTCGGCCCGGGAACAGGGGGCCATTCATGCCCTGCTGGGCCGGCTGATGGACCGCACCTTCACCGTGGCCAAGCGGGTGCGCACCGAGACCGGCATCGGCGCCCATGGCGTGTCGGTGGCCTATGTGGCGGTGAGCCTGGCCCGGCAGATCTTCGCCGAGCTGGCCCAGCTCAAGGTGCTGCTCATCGGCGCCGGCGAGACCATAGAGCTGGTGGGCAAGCACCTGGTGGCCCAGGGCTGCGGCCAGCTGACGGTGGCCAACCGCACCCTGGCCCGGGCCCAGGCGGTGGCCGGGGAGTGGGGGGCGGCCGTCATCACCTTGAACGAGATCCCCGAGGTGCTGCCCCAGGTGGATCTGGTGATCAGCTCCACCGCCAGCCCGCTGCCCATCCTGGGCAAGGGGCTCGTCGAGCGGGCCCTCAAGCAGCGGCGCCACAGGCCCATGCTGCTCATCGATCTGGCAGTGCCCCGGGATGTGGAGCCCGAGGTGGCCGAGCTGGCGGACGCCTACCTGTACGCGGTGGACGATCTGCAGTCCATCATCGAAGAGAACCAGAGCTCCCGCCAGCAGGCTGCCCGGCAGGCGGAGCTGCTGATCGGCGAGGCGCGGGATGACTTCATGGCCTGGTTTGCCGGCCTGGACTCCCAGGTGCTGATCCGCCGCTTCCGCGATCAGGGGGAGCGCTGGCAGCAGCAGGAGCTGGCCCGGGCGCTGCAGGCGCTGGACCAGGGGGAGGCCCCCGCCGAGGTGCTGACCGGTCTGGCCCACCGACTCACCCACAAGTTGCAACACCATCCCACCGCGGCCCTGCGCGAGGCGGCCCAGCGGCAGGATAGCGAGGCGCTGGCCCTGTTGAGCCAGGCCCTGGGACTGGAGTCCCATTAGCCCCATTTTTCGGGCCCGACCCGACCCTATTGAGATCAAGAGACGATGAAAGCATCCGTGATCCGCAAGCTGGAAGGCTTGATGGAGCGTTACGAAGAAGTGCAGGCCCTGCTGGGCGAACCCGATGTGGTGAGCGATCAGGAGCGGTTTCGCAACCTGACCCGGGAGTATGCCCAGCTCGAAGAGGTGGTGCTGGGGTTCCGTGGCTATCAGCAGGCCCAGGCGGATCTGGACGCCATCGAAGAGATGCTCAACGGCGACGATGCCGAGATGAAGGCCATGGCCCAGGAAGAGCTGGCGCCGGCCAAGGAGCAGCTGGAGCAGCTGGCCCAGCAGCTGCAGATCCTGCTGCTGCCCAAGGATCCCAAGGATGACAACAACTGCTTCCTGGAAATCCGTGCCGGGGCCGGTGGCGACGAGGCGGCCATCTTCGCCGGGGACATGTTCCGGCTCTATTCCCGCTATGCCGAACGCTGCGGCTGGCGGCTGGAGTTGGTGAGCGCCAACGAGGGGGAGCACGGCGGCTTCAAGGAAGTCATCGCCCGGCTCGAAGGTGACAAGGTCTACGGCCGCATGAAATTTGAGTCCGGTGGCCACCGAGTGCAGCGGGTGCCGGAGACCGAATCCCAGGGCCGCATCCACACCTCCGCCTGTACCGTCATGGTGATGCCGGAAGTTCCCGAGGCCCAGATGCCGGAGATCAACCCGGCGGATCTGCGCATCGACACCTTCCGCGCCTCCGGCGCCGGTGGCCAGCACATCAACAAGACCGACTCGGCCATCCGTATCACCCACTTGCCCACCGGCCTGGTGGTGGAGTGTCAGGACGAGCGCTCCCAGCACAAGAACCGCGCCAAGGCCATGGCGGTGCTGGCCGCCCGATTGGAGCAGCTGGAAGAGGACAAGCGGCGGGCCGCCGAGGCGGACGTCCGCCAGAGTATCCTCAGCTCAGGCGATCGCTCCGACCGGATCCGCACCTACAACTATCCCCAGGGCCGGGTGAGCGATCACCGCATCAACCTGACCCTGTATCGCCTGGCCGAGGTGATGGAAGGGGATCTGGATTGCCTGCTGCAGCCCCTCATTCAGGAATACCAGGCGGATCAGCTGGCCAACCTGTCGGACGGTTACTGATGCGCATCGACGCCGCCCGGGCCTGGCTCATGGTGCAGCTGGCGCACAGCGAGTCGGCGGCGCTGGATGCCGACTGCCTGCTGTGTGCCGTGCTGGACTGCAGCCGGACCCATCTGTTCACCTGGCCGGAGCGTGAGCTCGATGCCGAACAGTGGGCGCGGCTGCAGGCATTGGCGGTGCGGCGCGTAGCCGGTGAGCCGGTGGCCCATCTGCTGGGGTGGCGGGAGTTCTGGTCGTTGCCCCTGATGGTGGACGCCAGCACCCTGATCCCGCGGCCGGATACCGAGGTGTTGGTGGAGCAGGCCCTGGCGCGCCTGCCGGTTGACGGCACAGCGCCCGTGCTGGATCTGGGCACCGGCACCGGCGCCATTGCCCTGGCCATCAAGTCCGAGCGGCCTGCTCGCCCCGTGTGGGCGGTGGAATTTAGCGAGGCGGCGCTGGCGTTGGCCCGTCGCAACAGCGCGGCGCTGAACCTGCCCCTGGCGCTGCGCCAGGGCAGCTGGTTTGGCCCGCTGGCCGGCCAGCGCTTTGCCCTCATCGTCAGCAACCCCCCCTATATCGATGGGGCGGATCCCCACCTGGCCCAGGGCGACGTGCGCTTCGAACCCGCCAGCGCCCTGGTGGCGGATGAGCAGGGCCTGGCGGATCTGCGCCACATCATCCAGCTTGCGCCGGATCACCTGCTGCCCGCCGGCTGGCTCTTGCTGGAGCACGGCTGGCAGCAGGGGCCGGCGGTGCGGCAACTGCTCAGAGAACGGGGTTTCGTGCAGGTCGAAACCTGCCGGGACTATGGCGACCAGGAGCGGGTCAGCCTGGGCCAATGGCCGGCCGCCGGCGGTACCGCCGGGGAGGCGTCATGTATCTGACCGCACAGCTGGATCTGGAGAGCGAGGATCTGGCTCAGCTGGCCTTGCTGGCCGCCGAGGATATCGGCCAGCAGGGGCAGCTGCCGGCGGCCATGCAGGCTCTGGCGGCCTTGCGGGCCGAGCTGCTGCCACCCTTGCTGATGCTCCCCGGTGCCCTGCGCTGGGAGGCCCTGGTGAGCCGCTTCTACGGTGAGCTGGGCTTTGGCGGCGATTGGCGCGCCTTCTACACCCTGGATCACAGCCTGCTGGATCGGGTGCTGGTGCGGCGCCAGGGCATCCCTGTGCTCCTGGGCATACTGCTCATCCACCTGGGGCGGCGGCTGGGGTTGTCGCTGGCGGGGATCTGCTTTCCCGGCCACTTCCTGCTGCGGCTCGACGGCGAGCGGCCTGTCTATTTCGATCCCTTCGAAGGAAGGCCCTTGAGCCGCGCCGAGCTGCAGCTGCGCCTGCGCGGCGCCCTGGGGGATCTGGCCCGGCTCGAGGCCAAGCACCTCAAGCCGGCCAGCCAGCGGGCCATACTGCAGCGGCTCATCAATGTCAGCAAGTCCGCCGCCCTGGCCCAGCAGGCTCATCCAGAGGCGCTGCGCAGCTGTGAGCTGCTGCTGACGCTGGATCCTGACGATCCCTATGAGCGGCGGGATCGCGGTTTTATCTACGAACAACTGGACTGCCCGCATCAGGCAGCGGAAGATTTTCGCCACTTCATCAAGCACTGCCCGGCGGATCCGCTGGCAGACTTGCTCAAGGGGCAGGTATCGCGGCTGGTTGAGACGCCGCAGGTCATTCATTAAGGAGGCATCCAGGATGCAAAAGGTCGTCACCCTCGACAATGGGATCAAGGTAGCCAACGATCAGCCCTTCGTGCTGTTTGGCGGCATGAACGTGCTGGAGTCGCGGGATCTGGCCCTGCGCATCTGCGAGCGCTATGTGGAAGTCACCAGCAAGCTGGGCATCCCCCTGGTGTTCAAGGCCAGCTGGGACAAGGCCAACCGCTCCTCCGTGCACTCCTATCGGGGGCCTGGGCTGGAGGAGGGGCTGAAGATCTTCGAGGAGATCAAGCGCACCTTCAAGGTGGCCCTCATCACGGACGTGCACGAGCCGCACCAGGCCAAGCCGGTGTCCGAGGTGGTGGATGTGCTGCAGCTGCCGGCCTTCCTGGCCCGCCAGACGGATCTCGTCGAGGCCCTGGCCCGGACCGGCAACGTGATCAACGTGAAGAAGCCCCAGTTCCTCAGCCCGGGTCAGGTGAAGAACATCGTCGAGAAGTTTGCCGAGTGTGGCAACGAGCGGGTGATCCTGTGCGAGCGCGGGGTGAACTTCGGCTACGACAACCTGGTGGTGGACATGCTGGGCTTTGGCGTGATGAAGCAGGCCAGCGGCGGCTCACCGGTGATCTTCGACGTGACCCATGCCCTGCAGTGCCGGGACCCCATGGGGGCGGCCTCCGGTGGGCGTCGCGAGCAGGTGGCCGAGCTGGCCCGGGCCGGCATGGCGGTGGGGCTGGCCGGTCTGTTTATCGAGTCCCATCCGGATCCGGATGGTGCGCGCTGCGACGGTCCCAGCGCCTTGCCGCTGGACAAGCTGGAGCCCTTCCTGGCCCAGATGCAGGCCATCGACAGCCTGGTGAAGGGCTTCGCCCCGCTGGATACCCGCAGCTAAGCGAGTGCCGCCCAGCAGGTAAAGAAAAGCCCCGAGACCGGGGCTTTTTGCATCCTGGTATCACCAGGCCGGACATGGAGAGTAAAGGCGGGAGGGGATCTCCCTGGCAAGCCGCAGAAGTGCTATCCCACAGCCAGAAAGGCAGGGGATCAGCGGACTTCGTAGCGGAAATAATACTGGCGGGTGGCCGGGGTATAGCGCTCACCAGTGGTTTCCTTTTGACCGCGTTCCTTTACTCGGTTGCTCAGGTTCAGATAGATGTTAAACATGGTGTGTCTCCTCAATGGACTCGTTTTGTGACTTGCGTCACGTAAATGCTAGGTCTGATGTGTGACGCAGATCAACAAATATTTTCAGTCAACCCTTGATTTTTTGTTTGAATGCGTTTTCAGTGAGCGTTTTCAAATTCACTGGGTTCCATTAAGGTCCTTTTTTGGCGACGTGTAGCTGGTGCAGGCAAATTTTGTGGTGAGCCGTCGCGACTGCCCCTATAATCCGCGCCATTAGAAAATCTTATCCGCGAGCACCATGTCCAGACGACTTCCTCCCCTCAATGCCCTCAAGGCGTTCGAAGCGGCCGCCCGCCATCTGAGCTTTACCCGGGCGGCGGAGGAACTGTTTGTCACCCAGGCGGCCATCAGCCACCAGATCAAGGCGCTGGAGGAGTTTCTCGGTATCAAGCTGTTCCGTCGCCGCAATCGCTCCTTGCTGCTGACCGAAGAGGGGCAGGGTTACTTCCTGGATATCAAGGACATCTTCGCCGCCATCGCCGAGGCGACCCAGAAGCTGGTGGCCCGCAGTGCCAAGGGGGCACTGACCGTGACCCTGCAGCCGAGCTTCGCCATCCAGTGGCTGGTGCCGCGCTTGATGCAGTTCAGCGAGCGGCATCCGGACATAGACGTGCGGATCAAGGCGGTGGACATGGACGAAGGTTCCCTGTCCGAAGACGTGGATGTGGCCATCTATTACGGGCGGGGCAACTGGCCCGGCCTGCGTTGTGACAAGCTGCACACCGAGTATCTGGTGCCGGTCTGTTCACCGCGGCTGCTGCAGGGGCCGCGGCCCCTGCGCAGTCCGGCAGATCTGGCCTGGCACACCCTGCTGCATGACAGTTCGCGGCGGGACTGGAATGCCTGGTTTCGCCAGGTGGGGGTGGAAGTGCCCAACGTGAACCAGGGGCCCATCTTCAGCCACTCCACCATGGTGATCCAGGCGGCGGTGCATGGCCAGGGGGTGGCCCTGGGGCACAGCGTGCTGGCACAGCCCGAGTTGGCGGCGGGGCGTCTCGTCTGCCCGTTCGAGCAGGTGCTGGTGAGCAAGAATGCTTATTACCTGGTCTGCCAGGAAAACCAGGCGGATCTGGGCAAGATCGCCGCCTTCCGCGCCTGGATGCTGGAGCTGGTGGCGCAGGAGGAGCGGGAACGCCTGCCGGGACAACCGGTGGGCGCCACGGTGGATGAGGATGCGGCGGACGCGGCATCCGGGAGAGTTGAATGAATCATCTGATGTTGTATTGCCGGCCGGGCTTCGAGAAGGAGATGGCGGCCGAGATCCAGGACAAGGCGGTGGCCCTGGACTGTTTCGGGTTTTCCCGTGTGGTGGAGAACAGCGGTTATGTGCTGTTCGAGTGTTATGGCGAGGAGGATGCCGACAAGCTGGCCCGGCGTCTGCCGTTCCGCGAGCTGGTGTTCGCTCGCCAGATGCTGGTGATGACCCAGGAGCTGGTGGATCTGGATCCCAGCGACCGCATCAGCCCCATACTGGCGGCGGTGGCGAACTATCCCCAGTGCGGTACCCTGCGGGTGGAAACGGCGGACACAAATGAAGCCAAGGAACTGACCACCTTCTGCCGCAAGTTCAGCGTGCCGTTGCGCCAGGCCCTGCGGGGCGCCGGCAAGCTGACCCAGGAGGAGACCCATCGCCGCCCCGTGCTGCACCTCTTCTTCCTGGCCAACAATCACCTGATGGTGGGTTACTCCTATACCACCAACAATTCCCCCTTCCACATGGGGATACCGCGCCTGCGCTTCCCCGGCGATGCCCCCAGCCGTTCGACCCTCAAGCTGGAGGAGGCGCTGCATGTCTTCGTACCGGATGATGAGTGGGAGATCCGCCTGCGCTCCGGTCTGAACGCGGTGGATCTGGGAGCCAGCCCGGGAGGCTGGACCTATCAGCTGGTCAAGCGGGACATGATGGTGACGGCGGTGGACAACGGTCCCATGGCCGAGTCCCTGATGGAGACGGGCCAGGTCAAACACATCAAGGAGGATGGCTTTCGCTATCGGCCCACCAAGAAGAACACCTACTGGCTGGTGTGCGACATGGTGGAGAAGCCGGCGCGGGTGACTCACCTCATCGCCAGCTGGTTCCGTGACGGCCTGTGTCAGGAGGCCATCTTCAACCTCAAGCTGCCCATGAAGAAGCGTTATGCCGAGGTGGAGCACAACCTGGACATGTTGAAGACCTGGCTGGCCGAGATCGACGACCACTTCGTCATTCAGGCCAAGCAGTTGTATCACGACCGTGAGGAGATCACCCTGCACGTCTACAACATGCAGCAGTTGGTGCGGCGCAAGTCCGGCTCCATCCAGTAAGGTGGGCGAGGTCGCCAAGGGAAAAAGCGAGCCAAACGGCTCGCTTTTTTTATTGCCGCTACCAGGGCAGCTGCTGGCCGTCGTAGCTGATGAACTTGCCGCTGCTGGCGGCGTCCAGCCGCTCCAGGGTCAGCAGCAGGGTGCTGGCGGCATCCTCCACGTCCAGGGGCGCCGCCTCACCGCCCATGTCGGTCTTCACCCAGCCCGGGTGCATGGCGTAGGCCTGGATCCCCTTGTTGGCCAGATCCAGGGCCAGGCTGCGCAGCACGGCATTCAGGGCCGCCTTGGAGGAGCGGTAGAGGTAATGCCCCCCCTGGTGGTTTTCGCTGATGGAGCCCATGACGCTGCTGATGACGGCGATACGCTTGGCATCACCAGCTTCCAAGTTGCTCAGGAAGGTTTCCACCAGGCGCAGGGGGGCCATGGCATTGACCGCCATCACCTGTTGCCAGGCATAGTAGTCGGTCTGTCCCAGTGCCTGCTCGGGTGGGCCATAGAGGCCGGCGTTGGCGATCAGCCAGTCGATGGGGGTGCCGGCCAGCGCCTCCTTGAGCTGCAGGTACTCTTCTGGCTCGGTGACATCCAGCTGGTGGATGGCCAGCTTGGGATAGATCTCCGCCAGCTTGTGCAGCTGCTGGGCCTGATAGGGGGTGCGGCAACAGGCGATGACCTGATCATCGCGCCGCAGACAGGCGTGGGTGAGGGCCAGCCCTATGCCGCGGTTGGCACCCGTGATCAAGGTGGTCAGGGACATGATGACTCCTTAGCCGTTGGGCTGCAGATTGGCCGTTAGGCGGCGCGTCAGCCACCCGGCGCCACTCAGCTGGCGGGCATCATGTCAGGCGGTCGGCGCCGGGCGGGGCCTGTAACGGATATCCTTCAAGTTAAAGCCTAGTGGAATATCCTGGCGCAGGCGGACCAAAGTTTGCGCCAGACGAGCCTCATCTGCAGCCTCTTGTACCTTGTGCAGGCGCTTGTCATCGGCCTCGACCCGGAGCATGGCGTCGAGCGAACCATACTGCTGCAACAGCTCGGCGGCACCCTTGGGTCCTATGCCGGGCACCCCCTTGATGTTGGAGCCCGCCAGTCCGCACAGGGCCCAGTAATCCACCAGGCTGGTGGAGGGGACGCCGAAGTGCTGGCCCACGAAGGCCTCGTCCAGCCAGCGCCTGTTGAAGTAATCGCGGATCTGCAGCCCCTGGGGCAACAGCTGGCAGAAGCCCTTGTCGGTGGAGATCAGGGTGACCGGCTGGCCGTGGCTGGCCATGCCGGCCATCAGGGTGGCGATGAGATCGTCCGCCTCGTCGGTGTCGCTCAGCAGGGCATCCACCCCCAGGGACCAGAGCCGGGCCTGCAGCAGTTCCAGCCCCTCGGCCAGGGCCGTGGGCATGGCGTTGCGACCGGCCTTGTACTCCGGGTAGAGGGCCTTGCGCCAGCTGTCGCCCTGGCCGTCAAATACCGCCAGCACATGGCTGGGGTTTACCTCCGCCAGTATGCTACTGACGGCGCGCTCCATGGTCTGGGCGGTGGCCAGCAGGCGGGAGGGGTTGTCCGCCTGCTGGCGCTCCTGCACGGCATACAGGCGGCGGATCAGGTTCATGGCATCCAGTAACAGCAGGTGTGCCATGGCTAGCGGATGATCTCGTAACAGGGCTGATAGTGGCTGCCGGGCAGTTTCATCCGCCCCTGGGCGACGAAGTGCTGCAGCAGCTTGTCCATCATGGCCATCAGCTCCTTGTCGCCATTGAGCTGAAAGGGGCCCTTGCGCTCGATGGCTTTCAGGCCGGCCTCCTTGACGTTGCCGGCGACGATGCCGGAGAAGGCCCGCCGCAGGTTGGCCGCCAGCTGCTGGGGCGGTTGCTCCCAATGCAGGTTCAGTGCCGTCATGGCCTCATGGCTGGGTTCGAAGGGCAGCTGGAATTCCGGCTCTATCTTCAGGGACCAGTTAAAGGAGTAGGCATCCCCCACCGCCTTGCGGTATTCCCGCACCTTGGGCATGGCCTGCTTCATCACCCGGGCTACCTCGGCGGCATCATCCAGGATGATCTGATAGTGGCGGGTGGCCTCCTCGCCCAGGGTGGCGCGAATGAACTCGTCCAGACTGTGGAAGTAGTCCCGGCTGCTGGCCGGCCCGGTCAGCACTATGGGCAGCGGCTGGTGCTGGTTGGCCGGGTTCATCATGATCCCTAGGATATACAGCAGCTCCTCGGCGGTGCCCACGCCACCAGGGAAGATGATGATGCCGTGGCCGATGCGCACGAAGGCTTCCAGCCGTTTTTCGATGTCCGGCATGATCACCAGCTCGCTGACGATGGGGTTGGGCGGCTCGGCGGCGATGATGGAGGGCTCGGTCAGGCCGACATAGCGGCGGTTGTCATAGCGCTGTTTGGCGTGACCCACGGCGGCGCCCTTCATGGGGCCCTCCATGGCGCCGGGACCGCAGCCGGTGCAGACGTTCAGTTCCCGCAGACCCAGCTCGCTGCCCACCTCCCGGGTGTAGTGGTACTCCTCGGCGTTGATGGAGTGGCCGCCCCAGCAGACCACCAGATTGGGCACTTCACCGGAATGGATGGTGCGGGCGTTACGCAGTATGGAGAAGACGTAGTTGGTGATGTGCACCGAGCTCGTCAGGTTGATGGTGCAGTCCGCCTCGCGCTTGTTGCTGACGTAGAGGATGTCCCGCAACACGGAGAACAGGTGCTCCTGGATGCCGCGGATGATTTCACCATCCACGAAGGCACCGTCCGGCGCATGGAACAGCTCCAGCTTGACCCCGCGCTCTCGGCGGATGACGTTGATTTCGAAGTTGGCAAACTTCTCAAGGATTTCCTTAGAGCTGTCGGTCTGGCTGCCGGAGTTGAGTACCGCCAGGGAGCAGTTGCGAAACAGTTGATAGGTGGCACCGGAGGCGGCTTGCTTGAGGCGGTCGACCTCCAGCTGGGAGAGCTGCTCCATGGAGCCGACGGGATTGATATAGGTGATCATGGAATACCCCTGATACGGCTTGGGTGAGCAGTGCCCCAAACGGGGCACTGAGGATGACCGGGGGAGGCGGCTTAGCTGCGGTAGATGATCCTATCCCGGCCATGGTTTTTGGCTTCGTACAGGGCGCGGTCGGCCCGTTCGAAGGCATCTGCGGGCTTGTCGCCGTCCTTGAGCAGGGTGGCGCCCATCGACACCGTGATCTCCACCTTGTCGTCCTTGAAGCGGAAGGGAATGCTCTTGACCACGGCACGGATCTTCTCCAGCGGCGCCAGGAAGCTGTCGGCATCAATGCCGGGCAGCAGCACCACGAACTCTTCGCCGCCATAGCGGGCGATGAAGTCGGTTTCCCGCAGGGCACGGCTCATGGCGCGGGCGATCACCTTGAGGGCCTTGTCACCGGCCAGGTGGCCGAAGCGGTCATTGATGGACTTGAAGAAGTCGATGTCGATGATGGCCAGGCCCAGGGGGGATTGGTAGCGCTGCCAGCGTTTGAACTCCAGATCCAGGCGTTCGTCCAGGGCCGCCCGGTTATACACCTGGGTCAGGCTGTCCAGCAGCAGCTTGTGCTTCTGCTGGGCCATGCGCTTCTTGTATTCGGCCGTCTCATCCTTCAGCAGGTTGAGGCGGCTCTCCATGGCCATCATCTCGTCCAGCAGCTCCCGCTCCCGGACGTGGAAGCCCTGGCGCTCCTGCAGCAGGGTCTGGAGCATGGTCATGTTCTGTTCTATGTTGGTCTTGAGATCCTCCAGGCTGCTGGCGGTGTTCAGCTGGTAGTGGATGTCTTCGATGTGGCGGTGCAGGTGCTGGCTGTTGGACAGTCCCTGCTCATGCAGCGCTAGGCCACTTTCCATGGACTCGCTGAACTGCAGGTGCACCGAACTCAGGCTGTCGTTGAGGCTGGCCAGGAACAAATGGGATTCGCGGCGCTCCTGCCGAGCCCCTTCGATGACGAGCTCCACCAGCTCCAGGCAGAGGGCCGGCAGCGCTGTGGCTTCGACGCCGGTGAGCAGGTTACGGCGGATCTCGGACAGCTGTTCCCCCACCGGGCCGGTGAAGTCCAGCTCGGTGATGAGGCGTTGCAGCTCGTCGCAGATGCGGGCATGCATCTGGGGATCCAAAGAACGATACTCGCCAGCGTCTTCGTTGGCGGGGACTTCCTGTGCCGACTGGGGCGCATCCTTATTCAGCAACAGGTTGCGGATGGCCTGCTGATAGAGATCCATCAACCTGCTGATGCGACCCTGCAGTTCGGTCAGGGTGTGGCCTTCCCCTTCGTGTTGCAGCTCCTTGGCTTCACGGCGCAGCTTCTCGGGTAGTAGACGAATGGCACTCAGGGTGCGGCCACCCTCCTTGAGCTGCTGGCGCCCGGCACGCAGGGACTCTTCCAGGGTGATGTCGATGTTTTGCAGCAATTTCTCCACCACCAGCAGCTCGCTGGCCAGCAGGTGGATGGGCTGGTTTTCTTCGAAGCGCTGGCGCAACTTGGCCAGCCGGTTATCCAGCTCTCTATCATGGCCGCGACAAGCCTGCATGAGCCGGGTGATGAACTGGATGCTGCGGGTGCGCTCCAGCTCGGATTGCTCCGACAGTTGCCCCAGCTCCAGCTCCTTCTGCTCTAACTTTTCGCGCAGACGGGTCAACTGCCCTGTGATGACCGACGCATCATTCATCTGTGATAATTCCTAAGCGTTTTTATCTCGTAGTTATTCTGCTGTCTTCTTCTCGCCGGTCGTCGGCGCCCGGGGAGGCAGCGATTCGCCTTGTTGCAGCAGTGCATCTCTTAGCCCCAGAAGATGCCAATCTATCAGCTGTTTTCCGTGCAAAGCGTTGACTTTAACCAAACCTTTGTCAATAGCCTGCAAAGTCCGGGCACGAACCTGCCCATTGAAAAATGCCGCCTGCTGACAGTCAATGGCGGAGAGCTCAACCCATGAGCTGGCCGAGGTTTTCTCTGCCAGTTGCCGGGCGGCAGCCAAGGCCAGCTGGGCCAGCTCCAGCAGTTGGATGGCGGAGACAGCGCGGGGGGCGCGGCTGAGGAAGGGGTAACTGACCAAGCCGGCCGCCAACTGACCGGGAACCTTGAAGTGTTGCAGGGGCTCGGCCAGCACGGCAAACAGCTGCTCCAGCCAGCGGCTGACAGTTTGGGGGCTGCTTTGGCTGAACAGCACCATCAGTTTACCCCCTGGTTGGTGATACAGCTGGGCATGGTCGGGCAGGGCGTCCCGGAGCCGGGCCACCAGGATCTGCTCAACCCGCTCCGCCTGTTGTTCCCCCAGCTGGTCGCTCAGGGCATCCAGTCCGGGCAGGCGCAAGGCGACAAACTGGCGTCCCTGGTTGAGGGGATGATCCGGATGGGTGTCCAGGTAGTTGAGGCTGCCATAGCCTTGGGGGGTGGGCGGGGTGAGATCCAGCAGCAGCTGTTCCATGCTGGGCAGGCCTGTGCTGGGCACCTGCAGCAGGCGGGCGCGGCTGGCCTGCAAGTCGTCGTCCTTGCGACAGGCCCGCAGCCAGATCTGCAGCAGCAGGAAGCCGAGAAACAGCAGACCCAGGGTGGAGAATGATCCGTACCAGAGGTAATGACGTTTTTGCTCAAGCAACTCGGCCTGTTCGGCCTCCATGGCCTTGAGCTGTCGCTCCTTGTCCAGCAGGGCATAGCTGGTACGGAACTGTTCGTTACCCAGGGATTGTTGTTGTTCCTGCTGCTGGCGCAGGCTGGCATTGAAGCGCTTGTAGTTTTGCAGGGCCTCGGCAAACAGGCCTTTTTGTTCATAGGCGCGGGAGAGCAGCAAGAAGATCTCCGGCGGCGGGGTCTCGCCCTGGGGCAGTTGCTGCAAGGCAGTTTCCACCAGGGGAATGACCACGCCGGCATCCTGCTGCGCCAGGTAGAGATCCCCTAAGGCCAACAGGGTGCGCAGCTCCCCCGAATAGGACTTGCCCAGCTTGAAGGCATTGCGGGCGGCACTGAGGTAGGCGCGGGCCTCGGCATACTTGCCCAACATCAGGTAGGTCTTGCCGATCTGGTGGTTGAGCTCCGCCAGTTGCAGCGGCCGATTGACGTTGCGATACAGATCCAGGGCATTGAACAACAGGGCCAGGGCCAGGTTGGCATTGCCGGACTCACGCACCAGATCCGCCAGGCGGATCAGGGCGTCCGCCAGCCAGATGCCGTTGTTGATCCGCTGGTAATTATCCACGGCAATCTCGCCCCAACGGATGGCCTGGGTCATGTCACCCCGGCGGTGCAGTATGTCGCTCATGCGATCGGCCATCTGGGCCTGAAGCAGGAAGTCGTCGTACTCACCGGCCAGCTTCATGGCGTCGGAATAGTAGCCCAGGGCCAGATCGTCCTGTTGCTGGCTGCGCATCAGTTCGCCGTACAGGGCCGAGTACCAGGCCTGGCTGGCGGGGGCCGGGAAGCGCTGCAGCGTTTGATGCCATTGATCCAGCTGGCTGCGGGCTTCATCCACATGACTGCGTTGTATGCTGGTGAGGATCTGCAGCCATTGCCGCTGCTCCTGCACGGTTTCCGGCAGGGTGACGCCGCGCTGCAGCAGTTTGTCCAGCCGTTCGGCGGCCACCTGGCTGCCAAGATAATCTCGCACGTCCAGTGCCAGCAGGCGCTGTTGCAGGTAGAGGGTGAAGGCCTCCAGATCCGGTTGCCGACCGCGGCGTGCCAGCAGGCGACTCTCCTCCAGCAACCGTTCCGTCTGGGGATATTGCTGGTTCTGGCTCAGGCAGCGGCTCAGGATCAATTCGGCCATGATGGTCTGGCTGGGGGTACGGTAGAGTTCCAGCTCGGATTTGCCCTGGCCGTTGCGACCGACACTGGCTGGGTTGCCGGTTAAGGGATCGCGGCGCAAAAAGTTATGGCTGAGCTGGATGCACAGATCCGGCCGGCTGAGCCCCTGCTCCTGGGCATGGGCTAGCTCGCTGGGCAGATCGGGTCTGTCCAGCAGGGGAGGGGGCAATTGCAGGCCAGAAAGCAATAACACCAGGGAGACTAATTGCATGGGCTATCTGTGCGCCGGTTGCTTGCCTGCCGCTATTGGCGGATCAGGCGCAGGTTCGCGGGCGGAGCCTCCCAATCACTGCGAAATGGATTGATGTCCAGACCGCCGCGCCGGGTATAGCGGGCATAGACGGTCAGCTGTTGACAGTGGCAGTGGCGCTTGAGATCCATGAAGATGCGCTCGACACACTGCTCATGGAACTCATTGTGTTGCCGAAAGGAGACCAGGTAGCGCAGCAGCCGCGCCCGGTCCAGACGCGGGCCGCGGTAGTGGATCTGCACGCTGCCCCAATCGGGCTGATGGGTCACCAGGCAATTGGATTTGAGCAGATGACTGTAGAGGGTCTCTTCTATCACCTCAGCGCCGGCGGCGCCCTCCAGCCAAGCGGGATTGAACGCATAGTCATCGATCTGGATGTCCTGCTCGTCCAGACTCTCCCCCTCCAGCCGGGCAATGGCATGGGGGGGCTCGTCCAGTCCATACAGCCGGACCTGTACCTCACCCTGAGCACAGGCGCTGAGATCCTGGGCCAGCAGGCTGGCCACGGTGGCGCGATCGGCAAACGCAGATTGATTGAAACTGTTGAGATACAGCTTGAAGGACTTGGACTCGATGAGATTGAGGCTGTCAGCCGGAACCCGCACTTCCCCCACCGCCACCTGGGGTTTGCCGCTGAGGTTCAGCCAGGAGAGTTCATAGAGGGTCCAGATATCCTCTCCGCTGAAGGGTAAGGACGCCGGCAGATGGAGATCGTCACGGTTGAGCCGGCGCGGCACTGGCTGCAGCAAGGCCGGCGTGTAGGTGGCGATATAGTCACTACGCTGGCCAAGGGCGAGGCCGTGCAGGGCGTTGTCACCCTGGTAGCGAGACTGCTGTGACATGGGCTTCTCTGCTGGGATAAGATGGTATCTAATCAGCTATTTTGAGTAATTCCCATGTCGGATCAAGTTGTTTCCGCCCTGTCAGCGTTTTTCGACCGTTGGTTGCGCTACCAGGCCCACAGAGCGATCCCACTCCAGGTAGAAGTTGAGCCCGATTGGGTCTCTCCTTGCCTCTATGGGCCCCTGATGGCGGGTTGGCAGCGCTGGCGTCCCAGCCTGCGTCATGCTCCGGCCAGCATGGCCAACCTGGAGACGGCTCTGGATACCCGGTTTCATCCGGCGGTGACGGCCTTCTATTGCCATTGGTTTTCCCAACCGCTAGCCGCCAGCTTCAAGGGCTTGGCGGTGACCCTGGTGCAGCCCTGGAATGAGGAGGACTATGCCCGCCTGCAGGAGAATTTGTTGGCGCACTGGCTGATGCAACGGCGGCTCAAACTGCCCGAGACCCATTTTCTGGCCACCACGGGTCGGGACGATCGGGTGATCAGCCTGGACAACCTCAGCGGCGAGGTATGGCTGGAGCAGCTGGGGGTTGGCGGCGTGGCCCGACTGGCGCCGGACCTGGCCAGTTTTCTGGCGCGGCTCGAGCCGTTAGTCGCGCCAGTCCCAGGAGAGGTTGGACACTAGCTGGCAGACTGGGCAGCAAAAGTCGAACACGCCATGCCAGGGCTCGGTCAACAGCCAGTGTCCGCCACAGCCCGGGCAGGGGCGGTTCTTCTCTTCGGTCAGGCTGGTACCGCCCAGGCGGTAGAGATAGTAGTAGACGGGGCGTGCCAATTGGCCGGCCAGGCGTTGGGCCAGCTTGCGGCCCCGGCGGCTCAGATCGCTGTCCAGCTCACTGAGCTCTCGGGTGGCGGCATGTTGCAGCACGCTGCCATTCATCTGCAGCTGATCACAGGCCTGCCAATCCTCCTGCCACTGTACCAGTTGCTTCTGATCCCCGTTGGATAGCGCCGGCAAGCGATAGAGGGGCACGGGGGCGAAGTGCTCGGCACAGCGGACCGGTGAGCAGGTGTGCAGGAAGCTGGTAAAGAAGATCAAGGCCTCCGGCGTGGCACAGGGATCTGTCTCATCACTAAACAGCTCCTGGCCCAGCACCTTGACCCTGGGAGCCAGGAGCCCCGCCTGGTGCAGCCCCTGCTCGGCCTGTTGCACCTGGTCACTGGCAAAATCCGGATGCAGGCTGCGCGGTTCCGGGCACAAGACGTGGGCGGTAAAACCGCTGTCACCCATCAGGGTGGGAAATTCCCGCCCCTGGATCTGCCCCTGGTCCCGCAAGGCGGCCAGGTACAAGCCAATGGCCTCCTCGGCCACGGCGAGCCGGGTATCTTGATAGCACTCGAACTGTAGACGGCAGAGGATCATGGGGCCGTCTTGTCCGCTAACTGCGCCTTGAGCTCTGCCAACTCGCTACGCAGTTGGCGGATCTCCTGCTCCAGGGGGCGTAACAAGGCCAGCCAGGCCTCCGGGACGGCCGGTGGGCTGAGATCCACTTCGCTGGCGGCCGGCGGATTGGTGGGGGATTGCTTCCAGCGCTGCAGGGTGCTGATCAGCAGATTGAGCGGCACTGGGCTGCTCAGGCGGTGCTTGATCAGGGCAACGGTCGGGGTCTTGCCCTCGGCCTGCAGGGCGTTGGCGATGGCAAAAATCTCTTCGGTACTCATGTTGACCTCATGGCGGCCTGTGGGGATGGCGGAATACGCCTTCTATATATAAGGCAAGCCTCAGGGCTTATGGCGTCGACTGCCGGGGAAGGGCAGTATCTGGGCACTGTGGCTGGCGGCTGACTGGGGTGGCGCGATACGGAAGATGGGGGAGCCTAACCCGGTGAGAAAGCATTCACCTTGGCGGCTGGCTTCCCCATCGTCACTGAACTCGAACCAAAATCCCTGGGGACGACGCAACAGGCTGCCCAGCAACACCAGCGGAATTCCCTCGCCTCGGGCCATGGAGAGATACTGATAATCGTGTTGTTGGCAGTAGCGCCGGATGTGGCGTTCTGCCGCCTCGGCCTGACGACGACGCTGCCAGAATTCGGCGACCAGCAGAGCCATCCCCATGAGGGCGAGCAGTTCTTGCATGCCATCCTCCCTTGAATCGAGGCCACTCAATATAGGGAGTTTGAGCCATTAATGCTATAGTGCGCGCCCCGGTTCAGGAGGTCGCATGTCAGCAAGATTTTTGATTTTATTAGATGCACTTGAGGCGGAGCTGAAGCTGCAATCCCTCTGGAGTCATGAAGCGCCCAGCCCGGAACAGTTGGCCAGCCAGCTGCCCTTTGCGGTGGACAGTCTGGCGTTTCATCAGTGGCTGCAGTTCATCTACCTGCCGAGGCTGCGTGACCTGCTGGCGCAGGGCGCCCGTCTGCCGAGCAAGGTGGCCGTCTATCCCATGGCCAGCGAAGTCTACAAGCATGAGCTGGTGCAGCGTGGCGCCTTGCTAGAATGTCTCGCCCGCCTGGATGAGGCCATGACGGGAGAAGCGGTGACGCGCTGATCATGAGTGACCTCAAGCTGCTCTATCAAGACGATCACCTGGTGGTGGTGCACAAGCCGGCTGGTCTGCTGGTGCACCGCAGTTGGCTGGACAAGGGGGAGACCCGCTTCGCCATGCAGATGACGCGGGATCTCGTGGGGCGGCATGTGTTTCCCGTGCATCGGCTGGATCGGCCAACCTCCGGCCTCCTGCTCTTTGCCTTGGATCCCCAGACCGCCAATCGCCTCAGCCAGGCGTTTGCCCAGCATCAGGTCAGCAAGGAGTATCTGGCGGTGGTGCGCGGCTGGACACCGGCCCAGCACTATATTGATTACCCACTCAAAGAAGAGTTGGACCCCATCGCCGACAGGTTTTGCGATCCCAACAAGCCGGCTCAGGCCGCCCAGACCTGGCTGCAGACGCTGGCCAAGGTGGAGCTGCCCTTCGCCGTGTCACCGCGGCACCCTTCCAGCCGTTACAGCCTGGTGCGCCTGCGTCCCCATACCGGCCGAAAACATCAGCTGCGCCGGCACCTGGCCCACCTTTCCCATCCCATAGTGGGGGACACCACCCATGGCGATGGTCGACACAACCAATTTTTTCGCCAGCAATTCGGTTCCCATCGCCTGCTGCTGCTCCATCACTGCCTGACGTTTCGCCACCCTCATCTGGGGATCCCCATCCAGTGCCGCACCGAATTGGATCCGGAGTTGCAAACACTCTGGGCCCAATTGGGCTGGTTTTAACGAATAAAGCCGAAAGTCTTATCGAGGTAGAGCAAACTAACTACTCTGTCGCGGTTCGCTAAATGGTGATTTGAAAGCGTTTTCTATCGACATTTCTAGAAAAAAAAAGTTCCGCACAATGAGTGATCTTCCTCATGAACCCACTTGCCATGGCTAGGTTGTTCATTAACCAAAATTTTGCCATAAACTGAAATGTTCACGTTGTTTGGAGATATATCCCGTTGTTTTTATTGTTCAAGATTTTTTATCTAAGTTTGTGCGTTTTTTTAGATTTGGTTTGTTGGGTAAGGGCCGTTGTGAATTTGTGACGGGACTCAATTCCCGGCGGGGAGGGGATCCCTATAATGGCCCCCGGGCAGTCGTTAGATGACTCCATCTGATGATCAGTTTCCGCGATTAAATCCAGTTACCCAACAAGGGATATAAGGAACAATTATGAAAGCAAAGTGGCTTCCAATTTCTGCAGCAGTGGCAATGGCGCTGGCTTCTGCCTCCGCTTCCGCCGTTGATTTCCATGGTTATATGCGTTCTGGTGTGGGCATCTCCCAAGATGGGTCTACTCAGACTTACGAAAAGAACAAGGTTGGTCGTCTGGGCAACGAAGCTGACACCTACGGTGAGCTGCAACTGGGTCAAGAAGTCTACAACAAGGCCGGCAAGTCCTTCTACGTTGACTCAATGCTGGCTGTGACTTCCGATGGCTCCAATGACTGGGAAGATACCACCAACGAAGATGCTAACTTCGCGTTGCGTCAATTCAACGTCCAGGCCAAGAACCTGTTCGGTGGCAACGAGACCCTGTGGGCCGGTAAGCGTTTCTACCAACGTCATGACATCCATATCTCCGACTTCTACTACTGGAACATCTCCGGTGCCGGCGCCGGTATCGAAGGCATCCAGGCTGGTCCTGGCCAACTGTCCCTGGCCTGGGTACGTAACGACCGTGCTTCCAGCGAAGGTACCGGTGTGACTGGTAACCTGAACGTCAATACCCTTGACGCCCGCTACGCTGGTATCCCCCTGTGGAGCGATGCTTCCCTGGAACTGGGCGTAGACTATGCCATCGTTAACCCGACCGACTCTCAGGATGACGAAAACCCGGACCTGAAGGATGGCGTCATGATCACCGCCGAACTGACCCAAGGTCTGCTGGGTGGCTTTAACAAGACCGTGCTGCAATACGGTACCGAAGGTTATGCCAAGAGCTTCGCCTTCTACGGTGACGGTAGCTGGTACGGCGCCGAAACCTCTAAGGGTGCTGACGGCTTCCGCATCATCAACCACGGTGTTATCTCCCTGGGCGACAGCTGGGACATCAGCCACCAGTTGGTTTATGGTGTAGCTAACGACTGGAATTCTGGTTACAGCGACAAGTATGAAACCTTCTCTGCTGTAGTGCGTCCGGTTTACAAGTGGAACGACAACATGAAGACCATCTTGGAAGTTGGTTATCATGATGACTCCATCTCTTATGTGAATGGTCACTCTAGCGACGGTTACAACGGTGCCAAGTACACTGTTGCTCAAGCCTTCACCGCTGGTAAGGGCTTCTGGGCTCGTCCGGAAATCCGTATCTACGCAACCTACCTGGATGTAGGTGGTAAGGCTTGGCAGAGCGATACTGAACAAACTCCGTTCAACGGTGGCGACGACAGCAGCACTTGGAACTTTGGTGTACAAGCCGAAGCCTGGTGGTAAGCTAAGCTGACCTAGTTAAGACTGCCCCCGTCTAACGGGGGCATTTTTTTTAACCATAAAAAGGTGTTTGGATGAAAGCGACGAGATTGACCATAGTGTTATTGGCAGCGATGTTGGGCGCCTGTTCAACCGTGGAAAATATGGTTGTGCCGACCAGCCAATACAAAGCCGTTTTGGATAATCGGCAGCAGGCCATGGACGCCTTGTCCCAGTCCAGCAGTTGCTGCGCTAATGTAGCCAATTTCCCTTACACCGCCATCCCGGCCGATTTCGATTCTTTGGTGGTGATCGATGGATCCTCACCTGTCTATGCGTTTGCAGACGGCAAGAGTTTCTTCGCCGCCTATCAGCTGCCGCAAAATAGCGGAGACCTGCGCATTACCATTGCCGCGCAAATCGACAAGACGGTCTTCAAACCCAAGATTGTCATGCTGGATAGCCAGTTCCACGTGACACGGGTGATTGATGACACCATCTTCCACTACGAGCCGGTTCATCTGATGGACGGTGACCGGATTGAAGGGGTGTTCAGTGTCGATCGTACCTATGTTGGCAACCCCAACAACGAGACCTACATGGTTCTCTACACGCCCAATAACCAACTGGGAGAGCTGACCAAGACCATACACCCTTCCAAGCTGATGGCTAAGTCACTGGCGGTGGTGGATCCTGGCTTGCCTGATCCGGAAATTCCCCATTCTCCCTGGGGTCTGGTCAAGATCTCGCTGGAGGACATGTCCAACGACACTGGGCTGACTAACATCTTCAAGCCCACTTATGGTCCGCAGGATACCGCGTATCGTCCGCAGTCCGCTCAGGCTGCTGCCGCCGCGGCCGCACCCAATAAGTTGCAGGTGGCGGCTCCCGTGGCCGTCGCAGCCAGCAGCACGGCAACGGCACAGTCGACTGCCAACAATGCCATCGTGGCTCCCAATGCCCAAGTGGTTGCCCAGCCGGCGGCTAGCTCTTCTGCCGTCATGCTGACCGAAACCGAGCAGATGTATAACCAGATGATATTGCAAGCCGTGCAGGCCGGTGATATCAGCAAGGCGATGACCCTGGCGGCCGAGGCTGAGCGGGCGGGTTCCCGCAGTGCCAAGGATACCTTTATCCAGGCGGTTAAACAGACACAGCGTTGAGCGAGTGCTGACATCAAGGCCGAGCCATTGTGCTCGGCTTTTTTATGCCAAAAATCAAAACAGTAGGAATAATGCCAGGGGGATGCTAGATTGGCCCCAAAAGGAACAATCCTCTCTGTCTTTTCATTGGCTAGACCGATCTGTTAACCATTTCACGTTGTTACGTTGCGTTACCATTAGAGTCAGCCTTGAAATATTGGGTTTTATATCGCAAATATTACTAACCAAACTGAAACTATATTTGTCATGTTCTTTTGATAAGCTGATAGTGAAATATTGTTTCAGAATTTAAGCTTCTGTTTTGTAAGAACTTTCTTTGTGATCCTCCCTTCGTTTTTATCATTCCGTTAATCGCTTCATCCTGAGTTCAAGTTATAGTCCCCTCGTTGAATACACTCGTAAAAATCAGAAGGTTCTGGTTTAAACAGAGCCCGGTGTATTGCAATAAACCTTAAAGGATGCACACTCCTCAGGAGCTCAAACACTATGATCAAAAATGCATTTGCCAACCTGCAAAAAGTCGGTAAATCGCTGATGTTGCCAGTGTCCGTACTGCCCGTAGCAGGTATTCTGCTGGGCGTCGGTGCCGCCAAGTTCAGCTGGTTGCCAGCCATTGTTTCTCAAATCATGGAGCAAGCCGGTGGTGCCGTTTTCGGCAACATGGCTTTGATCTTCGCTATCGGTGTCGCGTTGGGCTTCACCAACAACGACGGCGTCTCCGCCCTGGCGGCCACCGTTGGCTACGCCATTCTGACCAAGACCCTGACCGTGGTTGCCCCTGTGGTGGCTGGTCTGGATCCGACCGCTGCCAACTATGCTGACATGGTGAGCAAGGTCTCCGAAACTGGGGTACTGGGCGGTATCGTTGCTGGTGGTATCGCGGCGTATATGTTCAACCGCTTCTACCGTATCCAACTGCCTGACTACCTGGGCTTCTTCGCCGGTAAGCGTTTCGTGCCCATCATCACTGGCTTTGCCGCCATCCTGGCTGCTGTGGTTATGGCGTTCATTTGGCCCCCCATCGGTGGCGCCATCAACGCCTTCTCTCACTGGGCTGCCTACCAGAACCCGACCGTTGCCTACGGTATCTACGGTATCGTAGAGCGTTCTCTGATCCCCTTCGGTCTGCACCACATCTGGAACGTGCCCTTCTTCTTCCAGGCTGGTGATTGCGTCAGCAATACCGGTGAAACCCTGCACGGCGTGCTGACCTGCTACTTGTCTGCCGATGACGCCTCTCGCGCAGCCGGTCACGGCTTCGGTCAGCTGGCTGGTGGTTACATGTTCAAGATGTACGGTCTGCCTGCTGCCGCCATCGCCATGTGGCATTCTGCCAAGCCGGAAAACCGCGCCAAGATCGGTGGTATCATGATCTCCGCCGCGCTGACCTCTTTCCTGACCGGTATCACCGAGCCGATCGAGTTCTCCTTCTTGTTCGTTGCTCCGGTTCTGTACGCCATCCATGCGCTGCTGGCTGGTTCTGCCTTTGTGGTCACCAACCTGCTGGGCATGGTACACGGGACCTCCTTCTCCCACGGCTTCATTGACTTCGTGGTGCTGTCTGCTCACGCGCAGAAGATGTGGCTGTTCCCGGTTGTCGGCCTGATCTACGCTGCCATCTACTACGTGGTCTTCCGCGTAGCCATCCAGGCGTGGGATCTTAAGACCCCGGGTCGTGAAGACACCGCTGAAGAAGAATCTGTTGCCGACATGGCCGAGCACTTCATGGCTGAGCAACTGGTCACTGCCTTCGGTGGCAAGGAAAACATCACCAACCTGGATGCCTGTATCACTCGCCTGCGCATCAGCGTGAAGGAAGTGGCCAAGGTTGACCAAGCCAAGCTCAAGCAACTGGGCGCGGCTGGGGTCGTGGTGGCTGGCTCCGGTGTTCAAGCCATCTTCGGCACCAAGTCTGACAACCTGAAGACCGACATGGACCAGTGGATCAAAACCCACTAAGACCTAAGGTCTGAACAACAAGGGAAGCTGCGGCTTCCCTTTTTTTATTTGTGCGCTGGCCAGTGCTGGGGGATATCAGATAAAACAAAAGGGCGCCTGGGCGCCCTTGGTCATTTCACGCGGCGGTGAAGCGCTTAGTCGATGCTGCGCAGCAGGGCGTTGATACCGACCTTGGAGCGGGTCTTGGCATCCACCTTCTTGACGATGACGGCGCAGTAGAGGCTGTACTTGCCGCACTTGGAGGGCAGGTTGCCGGAAACTACCACTGAGCCCGCGGGCACGCGGCCATAGTGGATCTCGCCGGTTTCGCGGTCATAGATGCGGGTGGATTGGCCGATGAAGACGCCCATGGAGATCACGGAACCCTCTTCCACGATCACCCCTTCCACCACTTCGGAACGGGCACCGATGAAGCAGTTGTCTTCGATGATGGTGGGGTTGGCCTGCAGGGGTTCCAGCACGCCACCGATCCCGACACCGCCGGACAGGTGAACATTGGCACCGATCTGGGCACAGGAGCCGACGGTGGCCCAGGTGTCGACCATGGTGCCTTCACCGACGCGGGCGCCGATGTTGACATAGGAGGGCATCAGCACGGCATTGGGGGCAATGAAGGCGCCCTTGCGCACAGTGGCAGGCGGCGCTACCCGGATGGATTCTTGCTTGAAACGCTCGGGAGTGTAGTCGGCAAACTTCAGGGGCACCTTGTCATAATACTGGGTGCCAGGAGCGGCCACGGCCTGGTTTTCGTTGATCCGAAAATAGAGCAGCACCGCTTTTTTCAGCCATTGATGCACGACCCACTCGCCGGCGATTTTTTCGGCCACCCGGGCGGTCCCGGCATCCAGCAATTCGATGGTCTGCAGGATGGCGGCACGGGTCACCGGATCCACGCTGGTGGGGGTGATGGCATCGCGACGCTCAAAGGCGTCCTCGATGATGCGTTGTAACTCGGTCATTTTTGTCTCCCTTCCAAAAAATGGTTCTCTTTTTATCACACATCCGTCGCCGGATTTAGCTGCGTTACCAATTTTTCTTCCAACTGCTGACGGTCTGTTTCGTCCAACGGGCTGCCATCGAGTCGGCTGAGGCTGAAGAAGTCTTCGACCCGCTCGCCTATGGTGGTGATCTTGGCCGAGTGCACGGCCAGTTGGTTGGATTGGAATACGGCGCCAATCTTGGCCAACAGGCCGGGTCTGTCCAGGGTGATGAGCTCGATCAGGCTGTGTTGCTTGTCACCCTTGCTGGGCAGGAAATTGACGCAGGTGGGCACCTGGAACTGGCGATGGCGGCGCGACGGCGCCTTGTGGCGCGGTAGCGGTTGCTCCGGGTGGCTCAGCAGCTGCTCCAGGGCCTGGCGCACCAGGGTCAGCCGTTCCGCCGCCACATGTTCGCCGTTGGGCTCCAGGACCACGAAGGTGTCCATCACGAAGCCGTTTTTCGAGATCATGATCTGGGCATCGTGAATGTCCAGGTTCTTGTGATCCAGTGCCGAGGCCACCAGGGCAAACAGGTTGGGCATGTCCCGGCAATAGAGGAACAGCTCAGTGCCGCCGCGGGTCTTGTGGTGGCCGAACAGGATCAGCGGCTCATCGCTGTCACCGTGGCGCAGTATGTGCTGGGTATGCCAGGCGATCTGCTCCGGGGTCATGCGCAGGAAGTAATCGGCCTTGAACTGCTGCCATAGCAGGGCGGCTGCGGCCTCCGGGATGCCTTGCTGTTGCAATAGTTGCAGTGCCGCGCTCTGGTTGTCCCGGATCCGCAGGCGCAGATCCGGCGGGTTCTCCAGACCCAGACGCAGGGCCTTGAGGGTGGCAAAGTACAGCTCCTTGAGCAGGGTGCCTTTCCAGTCGTTCCACAGGCTGTCATTGGTGGCGCAGATATCCGCCACCGTCAGGCAGTAGAGGTAGGCCAGGTGCTGCTCGTCCCGCACCTTCTGGGCAAACTCGGTGACCACATCCGGATCGTAGATGTCCCGGCGCTGGGCGGTGACGGAGAGCAGCAGGTGATGGCGTACCAGCCAGGCCACCAGGCGGCTGTCGGAGCGATCCAGGCCGTGCAGTTGGCAGAAGTAGAGGGCATCGCTGGCCCCCAGTTCGGAGTGATCGCCGCCACGCCCCTTGGCGATGTCGTGGAACAGGGCGGCCAGGCAGAGCAGCTCCGGCTTGGCCAACCGGCTGTGTACCTCGCGGAACAGGGGCTGCTCCTTGGGATTGTCCGGCCGGGTGAAGCGATTGATGTTCACCAGCAGGCGGTGGGTGTGCTCGTCCACCGTGTAGGCGTGGAACATGTCGAACTGCATCTGGCCCACTATCTGTCCCCACTGGGGCAGGTAGGCGGCCAGCACCCCGTGGCGGTGCATCAGGGTCAGGGGGATGCCGACCCCGTTGGGGTGACGTAGTATGGCCATGAACAGTCGCCGGCACTCCGGCAACTCCTGCAGGGCGATGACCTGGCTGCGCCGGGCATCCCGCAGGTGCCGCAGACACCCGGCGTAGATGCCGGTGACCTGGGGGTGTTCCGCCACCTGGTAGAACAGCTCGAGGATGCTGGCCGGATCCCGGGCAAACAGGCTGGGATCCCGTATATCGATGAGCCTGCCGCGCAGCAGGAACTTCTCATTCAGGGCACAGACCTGGGGTTCCTCGTTGCCCAGGATGGCCTGATCGAACAGCTGCAGCAGCATGTCGTTCAGCTCCGCCACCCGGCGTACCGTCTGGTAGAAGCGCTTCATCATCTGCTCTACCGGCGCATTGCCTTCGCCGGGATAGCCCAGCTCCTTGGCCACCAGGCGCTGGCGGTCAAACAGCAGACGGTTATCGTTCTTGCCGATGACCAGATGCAGGGCGAAGCGGATGCGCCACAAAAACGCCTGACAGTCTTTGAGTTCCAGGTATTCCGCCTGATTGAGGAAACCGAAGCTGGTCATCTCATACAAGGTGGTGGCGCCCAGCTGGCGGCGGGCCACCCAGGCCAGGGTCTGAATATCCCGCAGACCGCCGGGGTTTTGCTTGATATCCGGCTCCAGCAGGTAGGCGGTGTCCTTGAACTGCTGGTAGCGCAGAGCCTGCTCCTCACGCTTGGCACGGAAGAAGGCATCGCTGGGCCAGAACTTGCGCGGGAGGGTGGCGGTCTGCAGATCCTTGAAGGTGGCCTGGCTGCCGGTGAGCAGACGGGCCTCCAGCAGGTTGGTGGCGATGGTGATGTCGTCCTTGCCCTGGCGGACACACTCCTTGACGCTGCGCACCGCGTGGCCCACCTCGAGCCGCAGATCCCAGAGCAGGGTGAGGAACTGGCTCACCGTCTCGCCTGTGGTGGGAGCCAGACTCTTCTTGCTCAGGATCAGGATGTCGATGTCGGAGTGGGGATGCAGCTCACCACGGCCGTAGCCGCCCACGGCCACCAGGGCTAGCTGGGGATGCTGGTGTAGGCCAAAGCGTTCCCACAGGCGGCACAATAGCTGGTCGGTGAACAGGGTGCGGGCGCTGACCAGCTCCATCACATCGTCGCCGGCGGCAAACCGGTCGGCCAGCCAGGTCTGGAACTGCTGCAGATATTGTTTACACAGGGGCAGGGTGAGTTGGTCGTCCGGTAACAGGCTCGGAGCCAGCTGACTGGGTAGCATGAGGTCCCTCTCAAGACAAAAGGCGCCCGAAGGCGCCTTGAGGTTATCCGGCAATGATGTGGCGTTCGAGCTGCTCGTCGGCCCGCAGAGTCAGCACCTCGCAGCCGGTGTCGGTGACCAGCAGGGTGTGCTCGTACTGGGCAGAAGGCTGACGGTCGGCGGTGGTGACGGTCCAGCCGTCCTTGCGATCCACCTTACAACGGTAGCCACCGGCGTTGATCATGGGCTCTATGGTGAAGCACATGCCGGCCTGCAACGTCAGCTTGTGGCCGTTGCGGTAATGCAACACCTGGGGCTCCTCGTGGAAGCCCTTGCCGATGCCGTGGCCACAGTAGTCCCGCACCACGGAGAAGCCGGCGGCTTCGGCCATGGGCTGGATGACGGCACCTATGTCGGTGAGGCAGGCCCCGGCCTTCACCTTGCCAATGGCGGCGTACAGACTCTGTTGGGCGATCTCACACAGCTTGCGGTTGCGCGGACTGGTCTGGCCGACGATGTACATGGCGGAGGTATCGCCATGGTAGCCATCCTTGATGACGGTGATATCCAGGTTGATGATGTCCCCTTCCCGCAGCTTCTTGTGGTTGGGGATGCCATGGCAGACCACCTCATTGATGGAGGTGCAGATGGACTTGGGGAAACCGTGATAGTTCAGGGGCGCGGGGATCGCCTGCTGGACATTGACGATATGCTCGTGACACAGGCGGTCGAGTTCGGCCGTGGTGACGCCAGGCTGGATGTGGGGCGCGATCATCTCCAGCACCTCGGCCGCCAGGCGGCCGGCTACACGCATTTTTTCTATCTCTTCCGGGGTTTTCAATATCACTGACATGGGTGGCAACAGCTCCGAACCGGCGATGGCCAGCGGCCAGCGCAAAGGATGTCTCTAAATGAGAGAGTCTATCGTTTAAGCGACGCAAGTTCCAGATTCGACGCAGCGGACCGCCACCTGCGTGGGATGGTGGCATCTGACATGGTTTTTATGGTATAAAGCGCGCCGAGTCGTCAATGTCACGACTTAAACCATCTTTTATCAACAACACACACACATCGAGACCTGCTCCGGGGTGCCTGTTTTAGGGTCGGAGTGACGGGATGTGTGGAGGCCTAACCCCAATACAGAGGTTTAAAATGGCAAAAGTTTCTATGCGCGACATGCTGCAAGCCGGTGTTCACTTTGGTCACCAGACCCGTTTCTGGAACCCGAAGATGAAGCCCTTCATCTTTGGCGCTCGCAACAACGTTCACATCATCAACCTGGAAAAGACCGTTCCCATGTTTGATGATGCCCTGAACTTCCTGAGCAGCACCGCTGCCAAGAAGGGCAAGATCCTGTTCGTGGGCACCAAGCGCGCCGCCTCTGAAGCTGTCAAGGAAGCCGCCGCTTCCTGCGATCAGTTCTACGTTAACCACCGCTGGCTGGGCGGTATGCTGACCAACTGGAAGACCGTTCGTCAGTCTATCAAGCGTCTGAAGGATCTGGAAACTCAGACCCAGGACGGTACCTTCGAAAAGCTGACCAAGAAGGAAGCGCTGATGCGCGGCCGTGAAATGGCAAAGCTGGAGAAGAGCCTGGGCGGTATCAAGGACATGGGCGGCCTGCCGGACGTGCTGTTCGTGATCGATGCCGACCACGAGCACATCGCCATCAAGGAAGCCAACAACCTGGGTATCCCGGTTGTGTCCATCGTTGATACCAACTCCAACCCGGATGGCGTTGACTACATCATCCCGGGTAACGATGACGCCATCCGTGCCGTTCAGCTGTACCTGGCTGCTGCTGCCGATGCCGTCAACTCAGCTCGCGAACTGGACATCGTTGCTCAAGCCGAACAAGACGGCTTCGTAGAAAGCAACTAATAAGGACCCCCAACACCCTCGGGTGTTGCCCTTATTAACCACAGTCGTAATGGTTGGCAGGGGCCCTTAAAGGCCCCTGTTTTTTAAACAAATTCACTCAGACCGAGGATAGAGGACATGGCAAACATTACCGCCGCTCTGGTTAAGGAACTGCGCGAACGTACCGGCGCGGGCATGATGGATTGCAAGAAGGCGCTGACCGAAGCCGATGGCGATATCGAACTGGCCATTGAGAACATGCGTAAGTCCGGTCAGGCCAAGGCTGCCAAGAAGGCTGGTCGTATCGCCGCCGAAGGCGTGATCGTCGCCCGTTCCGCTGGCAACGTCGCCGTCCTGATCGAACTGAACTGCGAAACCGACTTCGTGGCCAAGGACGCCAGCTTCCGCGCCTTTGGCGACAAGGTGGCTGACATCGCCCTGGCCGGCAAGATTGCCGACGTAGAAGTGCTGAAGGAAACTGACTTCGGTGCCGGCGAATCCGTGCAGGTCACCCTGAACAACCTGATCGCCAAGATCGGTGAAAACATGAACCTGCGTCGCGTCACCCTGGTGGAAGGCGAGACCCTGGGCACCTACATCCACGGCGGTCGTATCGGCGTTGTCACCAGCCTGAAGGCGGGCAACGAAGAGCTGGCCAAGGATCTGGCCATGCACGTGGCTGCCAACAGCCCGCAATTCGTCAAGCCCGAAGACGTGTCTGCCGAAGTGGTTGCCAAGGAGCGCGAAATCCAAGTGGAAATCGCCATCAACTCCGGCAAGCCCAAGGAGATCGCCGAGAAGATGGTTGAAGGCCGCATGAAGAAGTTCACCGGTGAAATCTCCTTGACCGGTCAGCCTTTCGTTAAGGATCCTTCCATTCTGGTGGCTGACCTGCTGAAGAAGGAAGGCGCCGATGTGGTGACCTTCGTCCGCTTCGAAGTGGGTGAAGGCATCGAGAAGGAAGAGACCGACTTCGCCGCCGAAGTTCAGGCTCAAATCGCTGCCATGAAGGGCTAATCGCCCGGACCGCCAAGCCAGTTTCAGACCGCGACACCTGTCGCGGTCTTTCTATGACCAGGAAGAAGAAGATGAGTACCAATCCAAAAGCTGCTTATAGACGCATTCTGTTGAAGCTCAGTGGTGAAGCCCTGCAGGGCGATGAAGGCTTCGGTATCGATCCGGCAGTCCTCGACCGCATGGCGCAGGAGATCAAGGAGCTGGTAGAACTGGGCGTGGAAGTAGGCCTGGTGATTGGCGGGGGCAACCTGTTCCGTGGTGCCGGCCTGGCGAAGGCGGGCATGAACCGAGTAGTGGGTGACCACATGGGCATGCTGGCCACCGTGATGAACGGTCTGGCCATGCGGGACGCCCTGCAACGTGCTTATGTGAACGCCCGTTTGATGTCGGCCATCAGCCTGCAGGGTATCTGCAGCTCCTACAACTGGGCCGAAGGCATCAGCCAACTGCGGGCCGGCAAGGTGGTGATCTTCGCCGCCGGGACCGGCAACCCCTTCTTTACCACCGACTCGGCCGCCTGCCTGCGGGGCATCGAAATCGAGGCCGATTGCGTGCTGAAGGCCACCAAGGTGGACGGGGTCTACTCCGACGATCCGGTGAAGCATCCCGATGCCCAGCTGTTCAGCGAGCTGGATTACAGCGACGTGCTGGAGAAGGAACTCAAGGTGATGGATCTGGCCGCCTTCACCCTGGCCCGGGATCACAACCTGCCTATCCGCGTGTTCAACATGAACAAGCCCGGCGCCCTGCGGCGGGTCATCATGGGTGAACCGGAAGGTACCCTGATCCACCACAAAAATAGCTAACCCGGCTGTCGTCGAGGTGGCTGGTCGGGCTAGAATAGGCCCGATTGGCCCAGCCAGAGAAAAAGGATAACGACCGTGATCAATGAAATTAAGCGCGATGCCAAAGATCGCATGAACAAGAGCGTGGAAGCGCTCAAGTCCCAACTGTCCAAGATCCGGACCGGTCGCGCCCAGCCGGCGCTGCTGGATGGCATTCAGGTGGAATACTACGGCTCTGCCACGCCACTGCGTCAGGTGGCCAACGTCACCGCCGAAGATGCCCGTACCCTGGCCGTCACAGTGTTTGACCGCAGCCTGATCCAGGCGGTGGAAAAGGCCATCATGACCTCCGATCTGGGGTTGAATCCCAGCTCAGCCGGCACCACCATCCGCGTGCCCCTGCCGCCCCTGACCGAAGAGCGCCGCAAGGATCTGATCAAGCTGGTGCGTGGCGAAGCCGAGCAGGGCCGGGTGGCCGTGCGCAACGTGCGTCGCGACTCCAACAGCGATCTCAAGGCCCTGCTCAAGGACAAGGAAATCACCGAAGACGACGACCGTCGTGCCCAGGAAGAGATCCAGAAATTGACCGACGGCTTCATCAAGAGCATCGATGATGTGCTGGCGGCCAAGGAAAAAGAGCTGATGGAAATCTGATTGTTACATCAGGTATAGTACGGGCGCCCTGTGGATTATCCCAGGGCGCCCGTTTGTTTATTGGCCCGTTGTCGATTGGAGAGAGAGCATGTCGTTACCCACCTCCTTGCATGAACTGGCCCAGGCCTGCTTCCCCAAGCATGTGGCCATCATCATGGACGGGAACGGCCGTTGGGCGCAGCAACGGGGCAAGTTGCGGGTGGCGGGCCACAAGGCGGGGGTGCTGGCGGTACGCCAGAGTGTCTCCATCGCCAACCGACTGGGTCTGCAGTCCCTGACCCTGTTTGCCTTCTCCAGCGAGAACTGGCGTCGCCCGGCGGATGAGGTGAGTGCCCTGATGGAGCTCTTCATCCATGTGCTGGGGCGCGAGGTGCGCAAGTTGCACAACAACAACATCCGCCTGCGGGTGATCGGCGATCGCGCCCGCTTCAGTGCCCGGTTGCAGAAGAAGATTGCCGAGGCCGAAGCCCTGACTGCCGACAACTCCGGCCTCATTCTCAATGTGGCGGCCAACTATGGCGGGCGCTGGGATATCGCCCAGGCGGCCCAGCGGCTGGCGCAGCAGGTGGCGGACGGTCAGCTGGCGGTGGCGGATGTGGATGAACACCGGCTCGGTCAGGCGCTGTGTCTGGCGGATCAGGCACCGGTGGATCTGCTGATCCGTACCGGTGGTGACCACCGCATCAGCAATTTTCTGCTGTGGCAGTGTGCCTATGCCGAACTCTATTTTACTCCTACCCTCTGGCCTGATTTTGACGAGGCGGCCTTCACCGAGGCCGTGGCCTCCTTCGCCGGTCGTGAACGACGTTTTGGCTGTACCGGCGAGCAGATCCGCACCCTGCTGGCCGAATCGGCCTCCTGACCCTGCCTCGTGAGGACGCCTGTTTGAGACAACGCATTATCACCGCCCTGGTTCTGGTCATCCTGGTGTTGGGCTGGATCTTCTGCCTGCCGGAACCCTATTTTCTGGGCGGCGCCGTGCTGATTTACCTGATGGCCTGCCGGGAGTGGGCCCGCTTCACCCCGGGGTATCCCCGTTGGTTGATCCCACTGATCTATGGCCTGCTGCTGGCCGGTTCCCTGACGCTGCTGGCCCCCTTGAGCCAGGCCGAGCGCCAGGCCAGCCCCTGGTTGCTGCTGATCCTGAGCCTGGGCGGCCTGTGGTGGCTGCTGGCCCTGTTCATGGTGTTGCGCTATCCCGCCGCCACCCGCTGGTGGCGCGGCCGCAACGGGGTGAAGGGGCTGTTCGGTGCCCTGACCCTGTTGCCTTTCTTCTGGGCCCTGGTGCTGCTGCGCGGTGCCGCCCCCGGCTGGCAGGGGGGGCTCATACTGCTGTTTGTCATGGCCCTGGTGTGGTGTGCCGACAGCGGCGCCTATTTCGTCGGTCGCACGTGTGGGCGCCACAAGATGCTGCCTCGGGTGAGCCCCAACAAGACCCTCGAGGGCCTGCTGGGGGGGCTGGTCATCGCCGGCGCCCTGGCAGTGGTTGTACCCCTGTGGGCTGGTTTCCCGCTGACGCAGGCCCTGGGCATACTGCTGTGCTCCCTGCTGGCCATGCTGGCTTCTGTGCTGGGGGATCTCAGCGAGAGCCTGTTCAAGCGTGAGGTGGGCATCAAGGACTCCGGCACCCTGTTGCCTGGCCATGGTGGCGTCCTGGATCGGATCGACAGCCTGACCGCCGCCTTGCCGATCTTTGTTTTGTGTTATCTGCTGATTAATTAAGGTCTGTTGCATGCAACGCGTTACCGTGCTTGGCTCCACTGGCTCCATCGGTCGCAGCACCCTGGATATCATCCGCCGTCATCGTCAGGCGTTTGCCATTACCGCCCTGGCGGCGAACCGTGATGTGGCCGCCATGTTGGCGGACTGTCTGGAGTTCGCCCCCCGCTATGCGGTGATGGCCGATGAGACGGCGGCGTGCCAGCTGCGGGAAGCACTGGCCGCTCAGCAGAGCCTGACCGAGGTCCTGAGCGGTGCCGAGGCGCTGTGCGAGGTGGCGCGGCTGGCTGAGGTGGATCTGGTGATGGCGGCCATCGTCGGTGCCGCCGGCCTGTTGCCGGCGTTGGCCGCGGTCAAGGCGGGCAAAACGGTGCTGCTGGCCAACAAGGAGGCCCTGGTGATGTCCGGGGCCTTGTTTATGGAGGCGTCCCGGGCGTCGGGTGCCAAGATACTGCCGGTGGATAGCGAGCACAATGCCATCTTCCAGTGCCTGCCGCGGGACGTGCAGCAGCAGTTGGGCTTCTGCGATCTGGCGGCGGCCGGGGTACACAAGATACTGTTGACCGGCTCCGGCGGCCCCTTCCGCTATACCCCGGTAGAGCAGCTGGCGGCGGTGACGCCGGCGCAGGCGGTGGCCCATCCCAACTGGTCCATGGGGCGCAAGATTTCGGTGGACTCCGCCACCATGATGAACAAGGGGCTCGAATACATAGAGGCCCGCTGGCTGTTCAATGCCGCGCCCGAGCAGATGCAGGTGGTGATCCACCCCCAATCGGTGATCCACTCCATGGTGCAGTACAAGGATGGTTCCGTGCTGGCCCAGCTGGGGCAGCCCGACATGCGTACCCCCATCGCCCATGCCATGAGCTACCCGGACCGCATCGCTTCCGGGGTGGCACCGCTGGATTTCTGCGCCCTGGGGGAATTGACCTTCCTGGCGCCGGATTATCAGCGCTATCCTGGCCTCAAGCTGGCCATGGAGGCCTGCTGGGCGGGGCAGGGGGCCACCACGGCCTTGAATGCGGCCAATGAGATGGCGGTGGCCTCCTTCCTGGCCGGCCAGATCGGTTTTACCACTATCCACGCCATCAATGCCGGTGTGGTGGAGCGGCTGGCTGGAGCGCCGGCCGCGGATCTCACGGCCATCCTCGGGTTGGATGACGAGGCCCGGCGACTGGCCCTGCAACTGATCCAGGAGCGTGTATGACTGCTGTGTTGTGGAATCTGGCCTCCTTCGTGGTGGCCCTGGCCATCCTGATTGCCGTCCACGAATGGGGTCACTTCTATGTGGCGCGTCTGTGTGGTGTCCGAGTCCTGCGCTTCTCGTTGGGCTTTGGCAAGGTACTGTGGAGCCGCAAAGACAGGTACGGTACCGAATTCTCCCTCTCCCTCATCCCCTTGGGGGGCTACGTCAAGATGCTGGATGGTCGGGTGGAGCCGCTGGCGCCCGGCGAAGAGGCGGAGGCGTTTGATCACAAACGGGTGGCCAAGCGCTTTGCCATCGTGGCCGCCGGCCCCTTGGCCAACTTTGTCTTCGCCCTGTTTGCCTTCTGGCTGATGTTCCTCATCGGCGTGCCGGCGGTGCGGCCCGTGGTGGCCACGGTCACGCCCCAATCCATCGCCGCCCAGGCGGGGGTGCAGCCCCAGATGGAAATATTGCAGGTGGATGGCCGGGACACCCAGGATTGGGAGTCGGTGGCCTATGGCTTGGTGCGCCGGATCGGTGAACGGGACACCGCCCTGACGGTGCGCACCGCCCAGGGGGATGAACAGACGGTCACCCTGCCGCTGGATAGCTGGCACTTTGATCCGGAGCAGGAATCGCCCATCCTGAGCCTGGGCATCGAGCCCCTGGGGCCGACCCTGACCCTGACCCTGGCCCAGGTGGTCCCGGGCAGCCCTGGCGAGCAGGCGGGGTTGCAGGCGGGGGATACCCTGTTGACCCTGGATGGTCAGCCCATCACCGACTGGTCCTATCTGGTGAACCGGGTGCAAGACTCGCCGGATACGCCCTTGACCCTGACCTTTCGTCGGGATGGCCAGGAGCGGCAGACGGTGCTGACGCCTGTGCTCAAGGAGCAGGGCCAGCGGGTGTTTGGCTTTGCCGGCCTGGCCCCCAGCGTGGAGCCCTTGCCGGAGCAATACCGTTTCGAGCTGCGCTATGGTCCCATCAAGGCGGTGGGGGAGGCCCTGGATAAGACGGCGAACATGATCGGCCTCACAGTGACGATGCTGGGTAAATTGCTAACCGGCATCCTCTCCCTGGATAATCTCAGCGGTCCGATCTCGATTGCCAAAGGTGCGGGGAGCAGTGCCGAATTCGGTCTGGTATACTTCCTCGGCTTTTTGGCTCTGGTCAGTGTTAATCTGGGGATTATCAATCTGTTCCCGCTACCCATCCTGGATGGTGGCCACCTGCTGTTCTATCTGGTGGAGGCCGTGACCGGTCGCCCCGTTCCTGAAAAATTTCAGGAGTATGCATTCAAGTTCGGCGCTGCCATCCTGGTCTGTCTGATGGCGATTGCCCTGTTTAATGATTTCGCTCGCCTCTAATAGGCTCAGAATAAGGACAAAAGAGAACAACATGGCTGTAAGAAAAGCGCTGGCCGCCTCTTGCCTGCTGGGCGTCAGTCTGATGGCACCCTGTGCCCATGCGGCTTCCTCCTCCTTTGTCGTGAAAGATATTCGCGTTGAAGGTCTGCAACGGGTCACCCTGGGGGCGGCCCTGCTCAACTTGCCCATCCGGGTCGGCGACGCCCTTGATGAGGCGGCCATGGCCAGTGCCATCAAGAAGCTCTATGCCACCGGGAACTTCGAAGATATCCAGCTGCAGCGGGACGGGGATGCCCTGGTGGTGCAGGTGCGGGAACGCCCCACCATCAGCAGCATCGAATTCGCCGGCAACAAGGACATCAAGGAAGACCAGCTGAAACAGTCGCTGGACTCTTCCGGCATCCGGGTCGGCGAGGCGCTGGATCGCACCGTGTTGCGCAGCCTGGAGCAGGGGCTGGAAGACTTCTACTACGGCGTGGGCAAGTACTCCGCCAAGATCCAGGCGGTGGTGACGCCCTTGCCCCGCAACCGGGTGGCCTTGAAGTTCAATTTCATCGAAGGGGTGTCGGCCAAGATCCAGCAGATCAACTTCGTCGGTAACAAGGTGTTCAGCGAGGAGCGGCTGCTGGCCCAGATGTCCCTGCGGGACTCCAAGCCCTGGTGGAACTTCATCGCCGATCAGAAGTATCAGAAACAGAAGCTGGCCGGTGACTTGGAAGCCCTGCGTTCCTACTACATGGACCGCGGCTATCTGCGTTTTCGGGTGGACAGCACCCAGGTGGCCATGACCCCGGACAAGAAGGGCATCTACATCACGGTCAACCTCAAGGAAGGGGAACAGTACAAGATCAGCGCGGTCAAGCTGCGCGGCGATCTCATCGGTCGTGAGTCCGAGCTCAAGGCCCTGGTGCCGCTGGAGGTGGGGGCCCTCTACTCCGCCGCCGATGTGACCCACACCGAGGAGAGTCTGTCCAAGTTCCTCGGCCGTTTCGGTTACGCCTATCCCCAGGTGCATACTTATCCCGTGATCAACGATGAGACCCACGAGGTGGAGCTCAACATCAATGTCGAGCCCGGTGCCCGCATCCACGTGCGCCGCATCAACATCAGCGGCAACCAGATCACCCGGGACGAGGTGGTGCGTCGCGAGATGCGCCAGATGGAAGGGGCCTGGTTCTCCAACGAGAAGGTGGAAAGTTCCAAGAGCCGCCTGAATCGCCTTGGCTTCTTCGAGACGGTGGATGTCCAGCCACAGCGCATTCCCGGTCACCAGGATCAGGTGGACCTGGACGTCAAGGTCAAGGAACAGCCGGTGGGCTCCATCTCCGGCGGTATCGGCTACGGCACCGAATCCGGGGTCAGCCTGCAGTTCGGTCTGCAACAGGACAACTTCCTGGGTACCGGCAACAAGGTGGCGTTCACCTTCAACATGAACGACTACAGCAAGACCTACGACGTCAGCTACACAGACCCCTATTTCACCATGGATGGGGTCAGTCTGGGGGGCCGTGCTTACTACACCAAGTTTGAGGCCGGTAACGCCAACCTGGTGGACTACAACAACGAGACCCTGGGGGTGAGTGCCACCTTCGGTTACCCCATCAATGAGAACAACCGGCTGGAATACGGCCTGGGCTTCGAGAACAACAAACTCTCCCAGCTCAAGTCCTATGCCCAGATCCGCAAGTTCTGGAGCCTGTATGCGGGCTCTACCGATTCCCAGGGCCGGGTGGTGTTTAACAACATCAACTTCACCAGCAGCTGGACCCGCAACTACCTGAACAAGGGGATGTTCCCCACCGCCGGTAACCGTCAGCAACTGACCGGCAAGATCACTGTGCCGGGCTCGGATCTGCAGTTCTACAAGCTCAGCTTCGATAACAGCAACTACCTGCCGCTGGATCAGGACCATCAGTGGGTCATCGCCGGTCGCTTCCGCATGGCCTACGGCAATGGCTACGGCTCGGTTGACGGCTTCGATCAGGTGCTGCCCTTCTTCGAAAACTACTATGCCGGTGGCAGCGAGTGGCTGCGTGGCTTCCAGAGCAATACCGTGGGTCCCAAGGCCATCTACCTGACCAACGATCAGGGCCAGGCCGGTACCGTAGGCACCAATACCGCGGTGGGGGGGAACGCCCAGGCGGTGGCATCCCTGGAGTTCATCGTGCCCACGCCCTTTGCCTCCGAGTCCTACCGCAATCAGCTGAGAACCTCGGTGTTCTTCGACATCGGCTCGGTATGGGATACCACCTTCGATCCCGACACCTATGCCCAGTGCGTTGCGGGTTGTGACAAGTTTTACGATTACTCCGATCCAAGCCTCTACCGGGCGTCGACCGGCGTAGCGTTACAGTGGCTCTCTCCCATGGGGCCGTTGGTCTTCTCGTTTGCTTATCCTCTGAAGAAGCAACCGGGAGACAAGACCGAAGTGTTTAGCTTCAACATTGGCCGCACCTTCTGATGCGATTTAAGCAAGGAGTCGTAAGTGAATAAGATGTTTCGTGTTGCCGGCCTGGGGCTGGCGCTGATGGGCCTGGGTTTCTCTTCTGCCGCCATGGCCGAGAAGATTGCCGTGGTGAACGTACCCCGTGTGATGTCTGAGCTGCCGCAGATGAAGGCCATCGAAGCCAAGCTCAAGAAGGAGTTTGACGGTCGGGTGCGCGAGCTGCAGCGTCTGGAAAGCGATGGTCAGGCCATGGCCGCCAAGCTGAAGAAGGACGAGTCCTTCATGAGCGCCGATGAGCGCACCAAGATGCAGCGCAAGTTGGCCGAGATGCAATCCGACTACAACCTGAAGGGCCAGGCCCTGCAGGAAGACCAGCAGCGTCGCTACGGCGAAGAGCAGCAGCAGGTGCTGGCCAAGGTGCGGACCGCCGTGGACGGTATAGCCAAAGCCCAGGGCTACGATCTGGTGCTGAACGGCCAGGCCGTGGTGTTTGCCAGCTCCCAGGCAGATATTTCCCAGCAGGTGATCGATCAAGTGAGTAAAGGCAAGTAATTCATGAGCATGACCCTTGGAGAATTGGCACAGCAGCTGGGTGCCGAGCTGCACGGTGATCCGCAGGTTGTCATCAGCCGGATCGCCAACCTGGAAACCGCCCAGGAGGGGAGCATTTCCTTTCTGACCTCGGCCAAGTACCGGGACTTCCTGCAGCAGACCAAGGCGTCGGCCGTGTTGCTCAAGGCCGCCGATCTGCCAGCCTGCCAGACCAATGCCCTGGTGCTGGCGGATCCCTACGTGGGCTTTGCCCGGGTGGCCCAGTTGCTGGACACCACGCCGCCCCAGGCCAGCGGTGGCATCCATGCCTCTGCCCAGGTGGCGCCGGATGCCCAGCTGGCGGACGATGTGGTGCTGGGGGCCAATGTGGTGGTGGAGTCCGGCGCCATCTTGGAGGCGGGGGTTGTTGTGGGACCCGGCTGTTTCATCGGCCGGGCCAGCCGTCTGGGCAAGGGCACACGCCTGTGGGCCAACGTCACCCTCTACCATGATGTCTGGCTGGGGGCGGACTGCCTGGTGCAGTCCGGTACCGTGATCGGCGCCGATGGCTTCGGTTATGCCAATGAGCGGGGTGAGTGGATCAAGATACCGCAGCTGGGTGGCGTGCGGATCGGCAACCGGGTGGAAATAGGTGCCAACACCTGTATCGACCGGGGGGCCATCGACCATACCTGCATCGCCGACAACGTCATCATCGACAACCTGTGCCAGATTGCCCACAACGTGGAGATCGGCTATGGCACGGCGATTGCTGGCTGTACCACCATCGCGGGTAGCGTGGAGATCGGCAAATACTGTATTATTGGCGGCGCTTCCGTCCTCAACGGTCACATTAGCATCTGTGATCAGGCCACCGTCACCGGGATGGCCATGGTCATGCGTTCCATCAGCGAGCCAGGGATCTACTCCTCCGGCGTGCCCGCCCAGCCCAACAAGCAGTGGCGCAAGATGGCCGCTCGGCTCCTGCATGTGGAGGAACTCCACACCCGCCTGAGCCGGCTGGAAAAACAGCTGGTGGACCCAGAACAAAAGTAAAAAGGAACCTGGTTTGAGCAACGAACTTAATCAGCTGGACATTCAACAGATCCTGGAACTGCTGCCCCACCGCTATCCTTTTCTGTTGGTAGACCGTGTGGTCAGCTACGAGATTTCCGATGAGCGCAAGGTGTTGCGCGGCATCAAGAATGTCTCTTTTAACGAGCCGTTTTTTCAGGGCCACTTTCCCCAGAAACCCGTGCTGCCCGGGGTCCTGATCCTGGAGGCCATGGCGCAGGCCACGGGTATCCTGGCCTTCCGCATGGTTGGTAAGCCGGGTCCCAACGAGCTGTACTATTTTGCCTCCATCGACAATGCCCGTTTCCGCCGTCCCGTGGTACCGGGGGATCAGCTGGTGTTGGATGTGGAGTTCTTGAAGGAACGTCGCGGCATCGCCAAGTTTACCGGCGTTGCTACCGTGGATGGCGAGATTGTCTGTACCGCCGAACTGATGTGTGCCAAACGCGAGAGCTGATACGTGATCGATGCCAGTGCCGTGATTCATGAAACCGCCATCGTCCACCCGGGTGCCAAGATTGGTCCGGGGGTGGAGGTCGGCCCCTGGAGCCAGATCGGGGCCGAGGTGGAGATCGGGGAGGGGACCTGGATAGGTTCCCATGTGGTGATCAAGGGCCCGACCAAGCTGGGTCGGCGCAACAAGATCTATCAATTCTGCTCCATCGGCGAGGATTGCCAGGACAAGAAGTACAAGGGTGAACGCACCTTCCTGGAAGTGGGCGATGACAACGTCATCCGCGAACACTGCACCTTCCACCGTGGTACCGTGCAGGATCAGGCCCTCACCAAGGTGGGCAGCCGCAACCTCTTCATGGTGAACGTGCACGTGGCACACGATTGCGTGATCGGCGATGACTGTATCTTCGCCAACAACGCCACCCTGGCCGGCCATGTCACCGTGGGCGATTGGGTGATCTTCGGCGGCCTGTCCGCCATTCACCAGTTCGGTCGCGTCGGCTCCCATGCCTTCGTCGCCGGCATGGCCGCCCTGAACAAGGACGTGCCGCCCTACGTGATGGCCGCCGGTCACTATGCCAAGCCCTTTGGCGTCAACAGCGAAGGCCTGAAGCGGCGCGGTTTCACCCCCGAGGCCATCTCCGCGGTGAAGAAGGCCTACAAGGTGCTCTACCGTCAGGGACTGACGGTGGAAGAGGCCATGGCCGAGCTGACGACGCTGGCCGCAGAAGAGGCCGCGGTGCAACCCCTGGTGGACTTCCTCAAGCAGAACGAGCGCGGCATCGTCCGCTGATCATGGCCGAGCCTCGTCCCCTGCGTATCGCCATTGTCGCCGGAGAAGTCTCCGGCGATATTCTTGCTGCCGGTCTGATGCAGGCCTTGCGTAGCCGTTACTCCCAGATTGAATTTGTCGGCATCGCCGGCCCGCGCATGCAGGCCCTGGGCATCGACAGCCTGTTCGACATGGAAGAGCTGGCGGTGATGGGCCTGGTCGAGGTGCTGGGTCGGCTGCCGCGGCTGTTGCAGGTGCGGCGGCAGCTGATCCGGGCGCTGAAGGCCAACCCGCCGGATCTCTACATCGGCGTGGATGCCCCCGACTTCAACCTGGGGGTGGAACGGGTCTTGAAAGACGCCGGCATCAAGACGGTGCATTACGTCAGCCCCTCGGTGTGGGCCTGGCGGCAATCCCGCATTCATAAGATCAAGGCGGCCACCAACCTAGTGCTGGCCTTCCTGCCGTTTGAGAAGGCCTTCTACGACCAGCATCAGGCACCCTGCCGCTTCGTCGGCCATACCCTGGCGGATGCCATTCCCCTAGTGAGCGACCGGGCCGCCGCCTGCGCTACTCTGGGCTTGTCGCCCGAGGGGCGCTATCTGGCCGTGCTGCCGGGCAGCCGGCAGGCGGAGGTGGGCATGCTGGGCCAGGTGTTCCTGGAAGCCTGTGCCTTGCTCCATGGGCGCTTCCCCGAGCTGACCTTTATCGTGCCCCTGGTCAACGCGCGGCGCCGCGCCCAGTTCGAGACCATGCTGCAGGCTTATCCTGATCTGCCGGTGCAGCTGTTCGACGGTCAGGCCCGTGAGGTGATGACCGCCGCCGAGGCCATCTTGCTGGCTTCGGGCACCGCGACCCTGGAAGCCATGCTGGTGAAACGTCCCATGGTGGTGGGTTACAAGGTGAAGCCCTTGACCTATTGGCTGGCGGAGAAGCTCGTCAAGATCCGCACCTTCTCCCTGCCCAACCTGCTGGCCGGGCGGCATATAGTGCCGGAACTCATCCAGGACGACTGCACCCCGGCGGCCATCGCCGCCGCGCTCGGCGAGCGCCTGAATGGCGACAACCAGGCCCTGCTGGATGAATTCACCCGGCTGCATCAGCTCATCCGCTGTGATGCCGACAGCCAGGCCGCCCAGGCGGTGCTGGAACTGCTGGAGGTGGCATGAGCTTTAGCTATCCCTGGGATCCGGCCTTGTTGCGGGTGGCCGGTGTGGACGAAGTGGGCCGCGGCCCCCTGGTGGGGGACGTGGTGACTGCCGCCGTCATCCTTGATGCGACCCGGCCCATTACCGGCCTGGCCGACTCCAAGAAGCTCTCGGAGAAGAAGCGGCTGGCGCTGTATGACGAGATCCAGGACAAGGCCCTGGCCTTTGCCATCGGTCGCTGCTCGCCGGCGGAGATCGACGAACTCAACATTCTCAAGGCCACTATGCTGGCCATGCAGCGGGCGGTGGCGGCCCTGCCCCTCGCCGCCCAGGCGGTGCTGGTGGACGGCAATCGCAGCCCGGATTTTGGCGTGCCCTCGTTGGCGGTGGTCAAGGGTGATGGCCTGGTGGCGGAGATCAGCGCCGCCTCCATCCTGGCCAAGGTGACCCGGGACGCCGAGATGGTGGCGCTGGATGCCCGCTTCCCCCAATACGGGTTTGCCCAGCACAAGGGCTACCCCACCGCCCTGCACCTGGAGCGCATCGCCCAATACGGGGTGACCGAATACCACCGTCGCAGCTTCAGACCCGTGCGCCTGGCCCTAGGCCTGGCCTGATCACTCGAGGGAGCCCAACCATGGCGGAGCCACGTTTCATTCACCTGCGGGTGCATTCCGACTTTTCCATGATCGATGGCCTGCAGAAGGTCAAACCCCTGGTGGCCCGCGCCGCCGAGTTTGGCATGCCGGCCATGGCCCTGACGGATCAGATGAACCAGTGCGGCCTGGTTCGCTTCTACGGCGAGGCCCACGGCAAGGGCATGAAGCCCATCGTCGGCGCCGATCTCTGGCTGCAGAGCCCCGAGCTGGGGGACGAACTCTACCGCCTCACCGCCCTGGCCATGGACAACGACGGTCAGCAGAACCTGGTGCAGCTCATTTCCCGCGCCTACCTGCGCGGCCATGTCCAGGGCCGGGCCGTGGTGGACAAGGCCTGGCTGGCGGAGCTCTCCGCCGGCCTCATCCTGCTCTCCGGCGGGCGGGAGGGGGACGTGGGCCGCTTCCTGCTCAAGGGCAACCAGGCCATGGTGGCCCAGACCCTGGCCTTCTATCAGCAGCATTTTGCCAATCGCTACTATCTGGAGCTGATCCGCACCGGGCGCACCGACGAGGAGAGCTACCTGCACATGGCGGTGAAGCTGGCCGGCGAGCAGGGGGTGCCCGTGGTGGCCACCAACGAGGTGGTGTTCCGCGACGAGTCAGACTTCGAGGCCCACGAGATCCGGGTGGCCATCCACGATGGCTACACCCTGGATGACGCCCGTCGCCCCAAGCGCTACAGCCGCCAGCAGTATCTGCGCAGTGTCGACGAGATGGTGGCGCTGTTTGCCGACTTGCCGGAGGCCCTGGCCAACACGGTGGAGATCGCCAAGCGCTGCAACGTCACTGTGCGCCTGGGTGAATACTTCCTGCCCAACTTCCCCACCGGCGACATGTCCACCGAAGACTTCCTGGTGATGAAGTCCAGGGAGGGGCTGGAGGAGCGTCTGGCATTCCTGTTCCCGGATCCGGCGGTGCGGACTGAGAAACGTCCCGAATACGATGAGCGCCTCGAGGTGGAGCTCAAGGTGATCAACCAGATGGGCTTCCCCGGTTACTTCCTCATCGTGATGGAGTTTATCCAGTGGTCCAAGGATAACGGCATCCCGGTGGGACCTGGCCGGGGCTCGGGGGCGGGCTCCCTGGTGGCCTACTCCCTCAAGATCACCGATCTGGATCCGCTTGAATTCGACCTGCTGTTCGAACGCTTCCTGAACCCCGAGCGGGTCTCCATGCCCGACTTCGACGTGGACTTCTGCATGGATCGCCGGGACAAGGTGATCGAGCATGTGGCGGACATGTACGGCCGGGAGGCGGTGTCCCAGATCATCACCTTTGGCTCCATGGCGGCCAAGGCGGCCATTCGCGACGTGGGTCGGGTGCTGGGCCACCCCTACGGCTTCGTGGATCGCATCTCCAAGCTGGTGCCGCCGGATCCGGGCATGACCCTGGACAAGGCCTTCGAGGCCGAGCCCAAGCTGCCGGAGCTGTATAACCAGGACGAGGAGGTCAAGGCCCTCATCGACATGGCCCGCCGGCTCGAGGGGGTGACCCGCAACGCCGGCAAGCACGCCGGTGGCGTGGTCATAGCCCCCACCAAGATCACCGACTTCGCCCCCCTGTACTGCGACGGCGAAGGCAAGAACCCGGTGACCCAGTTCGACAAGAACGACGTGGAATACGCGGGCCTGGTGAAGTTCGACTTTTTGGGGCTGCGGACCCTCACCATCATCGAGTGGGCCCTGGGGATGATCAACCCCAGGCTGGCACAGGAGGGTAGGGAGCCGGTGAATATCGCCGCCATCCCGCTGGATGACCCGGCCTCCTTCAAGACCCTGTTGGGCTGTGAGACCACGGCGGTGTTCCAGCTGGAATCCCGCGGCATGAAGGATCTGATCAAGCGCCTCAAGCCCGACTGCTTCGAAGACATGATCGCCCTGGTGGCCCTGTTCCGTCCGGGGCCCCTGCAGTCCGGCATGGTGGACAACTTCATCGACCGTAAGCACGGCAACGAAGCCATCTCCTATCCGGATGCCACCTGGCAGCACGAGAGCCTGAAGCCCATCCTGGATCCCACCTACGGCATCATCCTCTACCAGGAACAGGTGATGCAGATCGCCCAGGTGCTGGCGGGGTATACGCTAGGGGGCGCCGACATGCTGCGCCGCGCCATGGGGAAGAAGAAGCCCGAGGAGATGGCCAAGCAGCGGGCCGGCTTCGAGGAAGGGGCGGTGAAGAACGGCGTCGACGGCGAGCTGGCGATGAAGATCTTCGACCTCGTGGAGAAGTTCGCCGGCTACGGCTTCAACAAGTCCCACTCCGCCGCCTATGCCCTGGTCTCCTATCAGACCCTGTGGCTCAAGACCCATTTCCCCGCCGAGTTTATGGCGGCGGTGATGACGGCGGACATGGACAACACCGACAAGATAGTGACCCTGGTGGACGAGTGTCAGCGCATGGGGCTCACCATCATACCCCCGGATGTCAACACCGGGCGCTACCGTTTCACCGTCAATGAACAGGGCCACATCGTCTACGGCATAGGTGCAGTCAAGGGGGTGGGGGAAGGCCCCATCGAGGCGATTCTCGAAGCAAGGGATGCCGGCGGTGGCTTCCGGGATCTGTTCGATTTCTGCAACCGGGTGGACATCAAGCGCCTCAACAAGCGGGTGATGGAGAAGCTGGTGCTGGCCGGTGCTCTGGACCGCCTGGGGCCCCACAGAGCCGCCCTGATGGCCTCCTTGCCGGAAGCCATGAAGGCCGCCGAGCAGAAGGCCAAGGATCAGGCCCTGGGGCAGAACGATCTGTTCGGCGATCTGTTCGCCGACGACGCCGTGGTGCCGCCGCCGGTGTTCGCCCAGGTGCCCGAGTGGCCGGACAAGGTCTGGCTGGATGGGGAGCGGGAGACCTTGGGGCTTTACCTCACGGGTCACCCGATCAACCAATACCAGGCGGAGCTCAGGCACTACACCTCGGCGCGGCTGTGCGATCTGCATCCCACGGACCGGGACAAGATCACCACGGCGGCGGGTCTGGTGATCGCCACTCGGGTCATGGTCACCAAGCGTGGTACCCGCATGGGGATAATGACCCTGGACGATCGCTCCGGTCGGCTGGACGTGACCCTGTTCTCCGAGGCGCTGGAGCGCTTCGAACCCTTACTGGAAAAGGACCGCATCCTGGTGGTCAGCGGACAGGTCGGCTTTGACGACTTCTCCGGTGGCCTTAAAATGTCGGCCCGTGATGTCATGGATATCGCCGAGGCCCGGGCCAGACATGCCCGGCAACTGCGGCTGCAACTGGATAACAATCAGATCGACGGCCGTTTTTTCCAACGTTTTATGGAAATAATGGAGCCACACCGTGCCGGGGTCTGCCCGGTTCAGGTATGCTATCGCAAACCGGGCGTCCAGGCGCAATTGGCCCTGGGCACCCAGTGGCGGGTGACGCCGACCGATCAACTACTGGACGACCTGCGGGGCTTGCTGGGCAAGTCCGCGGTCGAGCTCATGTTTTAAGTAGCGATTTCGGAATTGACTATGAATCTGAATTACCTCGAGTTTGAACAGCCTATCGCCGAGCTGGTGGCGCAGATCGATGAGCTCAAGCATGTGAGCAGCGGCGTGGGCAACAACGTGGATCTCTCCGAAGAGATAGCGCGGCTGGAGAAGAAGAACGAGGAGCTGACGCGCAAGCTGTTCGGCGATCTGGGTGCCTGGCAGATCTCCCAGCTGGCCCGTCATCCCCTGCGTCCCTACACCCAGGACTACATAGCCCGCCTGTTCACCGAGTTCGACGAACTGGCCGGTGACCGCGCCTATGCCGATGACAAGGCCATCGTCGGCGGGGTGGCCCGTTTCGACGATGAGCCTGTGATGGTGATTGGCCAGCAGAAGGGCCGGGATACCCAGGAGAAGATCAAGCGCAACTTCGGCATGCCGCGGCCCGAGGGCTACCGCAAAGCCCTGCGGCTGATGGAGATGGCCGAGCGCTTCAAGATGCCCATCATCACCTTCATCGACACCCCGGGGGCCTATCCGGGTGTGGGGGCCGAGGAGCGCGGTCAGTCCGAAGCCATCGCCCGCAACCTCAAGGTGATGTCCGGCCTCAAGGTGCCGGTGATCTGCACCGTGATCGGCGAGGGCGGTTCAGGCGGTGCCCTGGCCATCGGCGTGGGGGATCGGGTCAACATGCTGCAGTACTCCACCTACTCGGTGATCTCCCCCGAAGGCTGTGCCAGCATTCTGTGGAAGAGCGCCGACAAGGCCGCCATGGCCGCCGAGGCCATGGGCATCACGGCCCAGCGCTTGAAAGAATTGGGGCTCATCGACAACATCATCCCCGAGCCCCTGGGCGGTGCCCACCGCAACCTGGATGAGATGGTGGCCCACCTCAAGACCCGCCTGCTGGCGGACTTGTCCGAGCTGCGCCTGCTCACCGCTGAGGAGCTGATCGCCCAGCGCTATCAGCGCCTGATGGGCTATGGCTACTGCTAAGCCCGCCCAGCAGCAGATGGCCGTCCCTCGGGGCGGCCTTTTTGTCTGGGTCTTTGCCTAAGGAGTCGCCATGTTACCCGCCGTGCCCCTCACAGAACTGCGCCAGCTGTTGCCGCCGGGCCCCTTGCTGCTGGCCTACAGCGGTGGCCTGGACTCCCGGGTGCTCTTGGCCTGGCTGGTGGCCCTGCGGGACAGCCAGCCTGGCTATTCGCTCAGGGCCGTACATGTACACCATGGGCTGAGCCCTAACGCCGATGGGTGGGCGACCCACTGCCAGCAAATTTGCGATGCCTGTGATGTGCCGCTGACGGTGGTGCGGTTGCGGCTGGCGTGCGGTCCGCGGCAGAGTCTGGAGGCGGTGGCGCGAGAGGCGCGCTATGGGGCCCTGGCGGCCCGGCTGTCCCCCGGTGAGCGCTTACTGACCGCGCACCACCAGGATGATCAGCTGGAGACCCTGCTGCTGGCGGTGAAGCGCGGTGCCGGCCCCCGGGGACTGGCGGCCATGGGGCGGCGGCAAGCCTTTGCCGGCGGTGCGCTGATCCGGCCTCTGCTGGGTCACAGCCGCGCCGAGCTGGCGGCCTGGGCCGAGGCGGCGGGCTTGAGCTGGATCGAGGATGAGAGCAATGCCGATCTGGACTTTGATCGCAACTTTCTGCGCCATGCCATAGTGCCGTCCTTGCAGGAACGCTGGCCGGGCTTTGCCCAGGCGGCCAGCCGCACGGCCCGGCTGTGTGCCGAGCAGGCGGCGTTGGCCGACGAGCTGGCCCAGGCCGATCTGGCGTCATGCCAGGGGGCGGGTGCCAGCCTGGCGCTGATGCCGCTGGCGACCCTCTCCGTGCCCCGACGGCACAATCTGTTGCGCCATTGGTTGCGTCAACAAACCGGCACCGTGCCCAGCGAGACCCAATTGCTCAGCATCTGGCCCCAGCTGGTCCAGGCCCAGGCCGATGCCACCCCGGCGTTGCACTGGGCCGGCGGCACCCTGTATCGCTATGCCGATGCCTTGCATCAGGTGGCCAAACAAGGGTTCTTGTCGCCGGGCCAGGTATCCCTGACGGTGAATGGCCTGTGCCGGCTGCCGGCGGAGCTGGGCTGGGCTGGGCTCAGGGTATGGGAGGCGGGGGAATTGCGGCTACCCGATGTGGATGAGCCGGTCAGCCTGCGCTGGTGCCTGCCGGGGGGCAGCCGGCTGCGCCCGGTGGGCCGCGGCGGCTCGCGGCCGCTGAAGAAGCTATGGCAGGAGTTGGGGGTGGCGCCCTGGTTGCGAGCCCGCTGGCCTGTGCTCTATTACGGCGAGGTGCCGGTGGCGATTGCCGGCAAGCTGGTCTGTGAGGCGGGCGCGCCTCGGCAAGGCGAGGCGCGGGCGACACTCATCTGGCGATCGGCTTCGGCTTAGCGCGGACGGGCCTTGTTAAGATACAGTTGCTGATCGGCCAGCTGGTACAGCCCCAGGCTGTCCATGCCCGCTTGCCAGGCGGCGTGGCCGAAGCTGAAGTCCACCTGCCAGGCCTGGAGTTCCCTGTCCTGGGCCAGCAGCTGGTGCAGACGACTGGCCACGCGATTGGCGGCGAAGGGATCCGCCGGTTGCAGCAGCAGGGCAAACTCATCCCCCCCTAAGCGGAACGCCAGGTCGGTACTGCGGATGGCCTGATTGGCCAGCTCGGCGAAGCGCACCAGCACCCGATCCCCCACTGGGTGGCCGTGGGTGTCGTTGATCTGCTTGAAGTGATCCAGATCCAGCAGCAACAGCAGCAGGCCATTATCCTGCCGCTGGCTCAGCTCTATGGCCCGGGAGAGGGATTCGTCGAAGCTGGCCCGGTTGCCGATGCCGGTGAGGTGATCCTGCCGGCTCAGCAGATCCATCTCCGCGATGCGCAGCAGCAGGCGCAGGGGGTAGATCAGGATCTGATGCAGCTGTTGCAGCAGGCGGTGGTGATGCTGTTGCAGGGGGGCCACCAGGCCGTAGCTCAGCTCCCCCATGTTGTGATTGAGCCGATCCTGCAAGGGGATCAACAGTTGGCTCTCCCCCTGAGGACCCTCTACCAGCAGCTGGGTTTGCCCGCGGTGGTTGTATTCCAGGCGGCAAACCGGCAAGAAGTTGACGACCCAGCCGGCAAAAGTTTGCAGCAGGCGGATTGGGTCATCCTGTCCCATCAGGCTTTCCATCAGTTCAAGCCGTTCCAGGCTGGAGATGGCGCTAAAGCCGGTAAAATGGCCGATCGGCAGCTCGGGGCCACGGCCATAGGCGGCAACCAGTTGAAGGCTTTCCATCCGACATCTCCACGATTTTTTGACGTTATGACTCTATATGGCAAAAGCCGTGCCAATTTGTTTATTCCTCGGGATTTTAGGCGGGAAGACCAGCGGGGAGGAACTACAGGATAGCGACCGCCGACCTGTGGCCAGGTCTTTCCTCTGGCCTATGGTGAGGCGGGGGCGAGCGCGATGCTGACTCTTGCCGTGCGGCCATAAAAAAAGGCCCCGATGGGGCCTTCTCTCTCGGCTTGGACGGGGTTAGCGGCCCAGGCGGGCGGTCAGCTGGGCGACGATGGCGTCGATGGCCACCTCCTGCTTGCTGCCGTCACGGCGGGACTTGTATTCCACCACGCCGTTGTCGATGCCCCGCTCGCCGATGACGATGGCGTGGGGAATCCCGATGAGTTCCATGTCGGCGAACATGACGCCGGGACGCTCCTTGCGGTCATCAAACAGCACGTCCACCCCGGCGGCCTTCAGCTCGGCGTAGTAACGCTCGGCCAGTTCGGCGACCCGGTGGGACTTGTGCATGTTCATGGGGATGATGGCCACCTCGAAGGGGGCGATGGCATCCGGCCAGATGATACCGGCGGTGTCATTGTTCTGTTCGATGGCGGCGGCCACCAGGCGGGAGACGCCGATGCCGTAGCAGCCCATCTCCATGACGGTGGCCTTGCCTTCTTCGTTCAGCACGGTGGCCTTCATGGCTTCGGAGTACTTGGTGCCCAGCTGGAAGATGTGGCCCACCTCGATGCCGCGCTTGAGCAGCAGGGTGCCCTGGCCGCAGGGGCTGGGATCGCCTTCCACCACGTTGCGCAGATCGGCGACCTCGAAGCCCTGGATGTCACGCTCCCAGTTGGCACCTGTCAGGTGATGGCCGTTGAGGTTGGCGCCACAGACGAAGTCCGCCAGATGGGCGGCGCTGCGGTCCACGATCACCCGGCAGCTCAGCCCCTTGGGACCGATGGAGCCGGCGTCGCAGCCGGCGGCGGCCTGGATCTGGGCCTCGTTGGCGAAGGTCAGCGGCTTGGCGACGCCGGGTTGCTTCTCGGCCTTCACCTCGTTGAGTTCGTGATCACCCCGCAGCACCAGGGCGATCACCGGCTGCTCACCGGCTTCGTCGGGTTCACCCAGCACCAGCAGGGTCTTGGCCACCTGCTTGGCGTCCACCTTGAGGAAGGCACACACCTCGTCGATGGTGTGCACGTTGGGGGTGGCAATCTGGGTCAGGGCGGCGGCGGGGGCAGGGCGCTCACCGGCCGGGGCCAGGGCCTCGGCCATCTCGATGTTGGCGGCGTAATCTGAGCCGGTGGAGAAGGCGATCAGATCCTCGCCGCTGTCCGCCAGCACCTGGAACTCATGGGAGCCGGTGCCACCGATGGAGCCGGTGTCGGCCTGTACCGGACGAAAATCCAGTCCCATGCGGCTGAAGGCGGCGCAGTAGGCGGCGTGCATTTTCTCGTAGGTTTCCACCAGGCTGGCCTTGTCCATGTGGAAGGAATAGGCGTCCTTCATCAGGAATTCCCGGCCGCGCATGACGCCGAAGCGGGGGCGCACCTCGTCGCGGAACTTGGTCTGGATCTGGTAGAGGTTCAGGGGCAGCTGCTTGTAGCTGTTCACCTCGTAGCGGACCAGGTTGGTGATCACTTCCTCATGGGTCGGGCCCAGCACGAAGGGACGGTTGTGACGGTCGGTGAGGCGGCACAGCTCGGGACCGTACTGCTCCCAGCGGCCGGACTCCTGCCACAGCTCGGCCGGTTGTACCACCGGCATGGAAACTTCCACCGCGCCGGCCTTGTTCATCTCTTCCCGCACGATGTTTTCAATCTTCTTCAGCACCCGCAGGCCGCTGGGCAGCCAGTTGTACAGGCCGGAGGCCAGCTTGCGGATCATGCCGGCTCGCAGCATCAGCTGGTGGCTGACCACTTCGGCGTCGGAGGGAGTTTCCTTGAGGGTGGAGAGCAGATATTGACTGGTACGCATATCCTTGGACCTTTGGGCGCCGCCACGGGCGATAGACTTAAGAACAGAATGGCCGGAAATTCTAGCAGGCCAGGGCCTTGGGCATAAAGGGGAAATTGCCGGCGTGGGCGTGCGGATCGTCAGTCTTCACTCACGCGCGGGGGCTGTGCCGCCCGGCGGTCGGCCTGTGCTATCCTGTGGCCGGTTGTTTAAGAGGGTTTTTCCATGCCGTTTCTCGTCGATGTCCACAGCCACACCGTGGCCAGCACCCACGCCTACAGCACACTGCACGACTACCTGGCCGAGGCTAGGCACAAGGGCATCCGCCTGTTTGCCACCACGGATCACGGCCCGGCCATGGCCGATGCCCCCCATCCCTGGCACTTCATCAACTTGAAGGTGGTGCCACGGCTGGTGGACGGCATCGGCATCCTCCGCGGCATGGAAGCCAACATCAAGAACCTGTTCGGCGAGACCGACTGTGACGAGCGGCTGCGGGGCTGCCTGGATATCGTACTGGCGGGCTTTCACCAGCCGGTGTTCCCCCCCAGCAGCCAGGAGGAGCACACCCGGGCCATGATCAACACCATGCGCGGCGGCATGGTGGACATCATCAGCCACCCGGGCAACCCCAGCTTTCCCATCGACATGGAGGCGGTGGTGGCGGCGGCGGTCAAGTTCAACGTGGCGCTGGAGATCAACAACTCCTCCTTCCTGCACTCCCGGGTGGGCAGCGAAAGCAACTGCCGGCGCATCGCCGAGCTGGCGCGGGATCTGGGGGCCACCCTGGTGCTGGGCTCCGACGCCCACATCGCCTTCGACCTGGGCAACCATGTTCAGGGGGAGGCCCTGCTGGCGGAGGTGGGCTTCCCGGTGGAGCGCCTGCTGAACCGTTCCCCTCGCGCCCTGCTGGACTTTCTCGAATCCCGCGGCAGGCCGCCCATCGCCGAGCTGGCGAGCCTGTAAGGCCGTCAAAAACCACAAGGGGACCCGAGGGTCCCCTTGTCGTTAATGCGGGCGCCTAGTCCTGCAGCTCGCTGATCACCGCATACAGGGGATCTTCGGTCAAATCCACCTCCACCAGATCCCCGGCCCGGCGCAGCAGACGGCGGCAGTCCGGGCTCAGGTGGCGCAGCTGCAGCCGCTTGCCCGCCTGCTGATAGCGCTCCGCCAGGCTGTCGATGGCCTCGATGGCCGAGTGGTCACACACCCGGGAGTCGGCAAAGTCCAGGATCACCTGCTGGGGATCCTGCTGGGGGCTGAACAGCTCACCGAAGCGGCGGCTGGAGGCGAAGAACAGGGGGCCGCTCAGCCGGTAGACCAGGATCTCGCCCTCCTGGCAGCGCTGGGCGCGGATCTGGCGGGCGTTCTGCCAGGCAAACACCAGGGCCGAGACGATGACGCCGGTGAACACCGCCAGGGCCAGATCGGTGAGCAGGGTCACCAGGGTCACCAGCAGGATGACGAAGGCGTCCTGCTTGGGCACCTTGCCCATCATCTTGAAGCTGGCCCACTCGAAGGTGCCCAGCACCACCATGAACATGACCCCCACCAGGGCCGCCAGGGGGATCTGCTCGATGAGGGGCGCGCCGAACAGTACCAAGGCCATCAGCAGCACGGCGGCACTGATGCCGGAGAGGCGGCCGCGCCCGCCGGACTCTATGTTGATCATGGACTGGCCTATCATGGCGCAGCCCCCCATGCCGCCAAACAGGCCGTTGGTGACGTTGGCCAGCCCCTGGCCCAGGCACTCCCGGTTGCCGTTGCCCCGGGTCTGGGTCATCTCGTCGATGAGGTTCAGGGTCAGCAGGCTCTCGATGAGGCCCACCGACGCCAGGATCACCGCATAGGGCAGCACTATCTGCAACGTCGCCAGGTTCCAGGGTACCTCAGGCAGGTGGAAGGCCGGCAGGCTGCCGGCCAGGCTGGCGCCGGCATCCCCGGTCATGCCACGGACAAAATCGACGACCGTGCGGGTCTCCAGCCCCAGCCCCTGCACCAGCAGGGTAATGGTGAGGATGGCCACCAGGGAGGCGGGCACGGCGGTGGTGAGCTTGGGCAGGCCCCAGATGATCAGCATGGTGAGGGCCACCAGCCCCAGCATCAGGTAGAGATCCGGGCCGGCGAGCCAGTGCAGCTGGCCGCTGGCATCCGGCACCTTGAACTGCCCCAGCTGGGCCAGAAAGATCACCAGGGCCAGGCCGTTGACGAAGCCGATCATCACGGGATAAGGCACCAGGCGGATGAACTTGCCCAGCTTGAACAGGCCGGCGGTGAGCTGCAGCAGACCGGCCAGCAGCACCGCCAGGAACAGATATTCCACCCCGTGCTCCGCCACCAGGGAGACGGCTACCACCGCCATGGCGCCGGTGGCGCCGGAGATCATGCCCGGACGGCCCCCCAGCAGGGCGGCGATCAGCCCCATCATGAAGGCGGCGTGCAGACCTATCATGGGGGAGACGCCGGCCACGAAGGCGAAGGCCACCGCCTCCGGCACCAGGGCCAGGGCCACCGTCAGGCCGGAGAGCAGATCCTGCCGGGTGTTGGCCCCGGCAAAGTGGGGAAATTGAAACATGGTGCCATCCCTAGGGTTTCAGCTGGTCATAAAAAAGCCGGCCATGCTAACGAGCTGGCCGGCGGATCACAACCATTAAGATGGTTTGGTTATTTCTGGGGGCCGTCGATCTGTTGCTGGATGGCCTGTTTTTGGGCGTCCGCCTGCTGCTGCAGTTGCTGCTCCAGCCCCTTTGCCTGTTCCAGGGCCTGATGCTGGCTCTCCAGCGGCCTGGGCTTGGTCGCCTTATCGGGTTGGGCGGGGCCACAGGCGGCCAGTACCAGGGGCAGCAGCAGGAATAGTCGTTTCATTCGGTCACCTCAATGGTCTTGTCCGGGCTCTGTTGCCAGGGATCGATGGCCAGCACCTGGATGCGGCCAGCCTGTACCTGCCAGCGCACATTGTAATCATACAGGTGCACCCCGTACTCCCGGGCATCCTCGGCCTGCTGCTTGTAGGCGGGGCGGGGATCCTGGCCCAGCACCTGGACGAGAAAGGTCTCAAGCGTGGGATGTTGCGCCCTGGCCTGGGCCAGCTGCGCCTGGGCTTCCGGGGTGAAGCTCACCTCCCGGGTGGCCGGCGGTGCCGGGGCAAAGCCGCCATCGGCCGCCGGCAGGCTGTCGGCGAAGGGCACGTAGGGCTTGATGTCCACTATGGGCGTGCCGTCCACCAGATCCACCCCTTCGAGCTCCAACCAGAGGCCATCGGCAGCCTGGGTGACGCCCAGCAACCGCACCACCGACAGTCCCAGGCCGTTGGGGCGGAAGGGGCTGCGGGTGGCGAACACCCCTACCTTCTGATTGCCGCCCAGGCGCGGCGGCCGCACCCGCGGCTGCCAGCCTTGTTCCAGGCACTCATGGAACACGAAGAGGAGCCAGAGGTGGGAGAACTGGGTGATGCCCTCCAGGGTCAGGGGATCGTCGAAGGGGGGCAGCAGTTGCAGCCGGGCCTCGCCTGCGGTGACCAGCCCAGGCTGGCGGGGCACGGAGAACTTCTCCTTGTAGGGGGAGTGGATGCGTCCCACCGCCTGCAGCTGGTGCAGGGCCGTCTGACTCACTGCGCCGGCTCCGCCACCTTGAGGGCCTGGCCGTAACACAGCAGGCTGCTGAGGCAGTCGGCGGTCTGCTCCAGCGTGACACACTTGCCCATCAGCAAACCGTTCCCCCCCATGTCCGCCACCTTGCGCCGGGCTTGGGTTCTGGCATCCCCCAGATTCGGCACCGGCTGGTCGGCATCGGCCTGGCAGGACTCGGCCTCCACCGTCCCCAGCACCTCGTAGTTGAGATCCTCCAGCTGGGCCTTCTCCACCAGGGCGACCGTGCCCGGCTTGAAGTATTCGGTGAAGTTTTCTTTGTCTATGTTGGTGTGAAAGCTGAACATGCTGCAACCGGTCAGCAGGACCAGGGAGAGCGAGAGGGGCAGGGCAAGGGGTAATCTGCGCATGGGGCATCCTGAGCGTGAGGGAGGCGACCATTATAGGGCCAGCCTCCCCTTGGGCTCCAGTCGGCTAGGCCAACTGGTGATGCAGGCGACGGTAGTGGTCGTCCTGGGCCAGCAGCTCGCCATGGGTGGCCAGGCGGCGCAGGCCCCCGTCCTCCAGCAGGCCGATCTGGTCCATCTGGGCCAGGCCGGTGAGTCTGTGGGTGATCATCAGCAGGCTCTTGCCCTGGGCGTGGCGCAGGATGAGATCCAGGATCGTCTGCTCGGTGCCGGGATCCAGCCCCTCGGTGGCCTCGTCCAAGAGCAGCAGGGGCGCATCGTGCAGCAAGGCGCGGGCCAGCTCCAGCCGGCGCAGCTCACCGCCGGAGAGTTGCCGGCCCCCTTCCCCCAGCCACAGGGCCAGGGCCTTGCGGGGCTCGGCCTCCGGCAGCAGGCGATCCAGCTCCACCGCCGTCAGCACTGCCAGCAGTTCATCGTCCGTGGCCGCGGGCTTGGCCAGGCGCAGGTTGTCCGCCAGGGTGGCGCTGAACAGATGGACCCGCTGGCCAACCACCGCCATGGAGGCCCGCAGGGCGGCCTCCGAATAGTCCGCCAGAGGCCGGCCGTCCAGGGTGAGGGTGCCGCCGGCGGGGGCCAGCTCCCGGGTGAGCAGCCCCAGCAGGGTGGACTTGCCGCAGCCGGTGGGACCCAAAATCGCCAGCTTCTGCCCCGGCGCCAGATCCAGGGACAGGTCCGTCAGTACCCGGGGGCCGGTGCCGTAGGCAAAGGCCAGTTCGCGGATCTGCAGCCCGCCGTCGCGGGCCGGCGTGGGGTGCTCGCCGTAGCTTAGCCGCTCACCGGGCGCCGTGATCTCGTTCAAGCGCCGGGCGGCGGTCAATGTGGTGGAGAGGTGGGTGAAGGCCCCCGCCAACGGCAGCACCAGCTCGAAGGCCGCCAGGCTGACAAACACCATCAGGGCGGTGAGGGGCCCGGGGGGCGCGTCCCCCACGCCATCGGCGGCCAGCCACAGCATCAATACCGTGACCAGGCCCAGCAGCGACTGGAACAGGCCGGTGGCCAGGCCCCCCAGGCCGGCCAACTTACGCTGCTGGGTCAGCAGGTCGGACTCGTCCGCCAGCAGGCGGGCCCGCCGGCTGGGTTCGGCACCGCTCAGCAGCAGCTCCGCCTGGTTGTCCACATAGTCCACCAACTGGGTGCGCAACCGGGCCCGGCTCAGGGCCAGGGCGCGACCTGGCGTCTTGCCCAGGCGATAGAAGCCCAGGGGCAGCAGTACCACCAGCAGACTCAGGACCCCGGTGAGCACGGCGCCCTGGCCGGCATCGAACAGGCAGAGGAAGCCGAACAGCGCCAGCAGCATCAGCAGGGCGCTGAGCAGGGGGGTGATGAGCCGCAGGTAGAGGTGATCCAGGGCATCTATGTCCGAGACCAGGCGGTTGAGCAGATCCGCCTGACGGAAGCCCTGCAGCCGTGCCGCCGGCAGGGGCAGCAGCTGTTGCCAGAAGCGGCTGCGCAGGCTGGTGAGCAGGCGGAAGGTGGCGTCGTGGCTCACCACCCGCTCGGCCCAGCGCCCGGCGGTGCGCATGATGGACAAGAAGCGCACCCCGCCGGCGGGGAACATGTAGTTGAAGCTCTGCCGGGTGGCCAGGGTCAGCCCCGCAACGGCGCAGGCGCTTAGGAACCAGCCGGACAGGGAGAGCAGACCGATGCCGGCGGCCAGGGTGAACAGGCCCAGCAGCAGCCCCAGCAGCAGGGGCAGAGCGTGCTGACGATACAGGCGCAGGTAGGGCCAGAGTTCGCGGAGGGCGGCGATCATGGGCGAGTCTCCTGGTCGTTGGCCTGCAGCCTTCGATAGGCCGGATGGGTGGCGAGTTCCGCCGGGGTGCCGTCGGCCACCAGCTGGCCGGCCTCGATCAGCAGCCAGCGTTCGGCCTGCTGCAGCTGCTCGGGCCTGTGGCTGACCATCAGGCTGGTGGGGCCGGCGAGCCTTGGGGCCAGGGCGTCCATGATCTGCTGTTCGGTGAGGCGATCCAGGCTGGCGGTGGGTTCATCCAGCAGCCAGAGCCCGGCGGTCTGTCGCTCCGAGTGCAGCAGGGTGCGGGCCAGGGCCAGCCGCTGGGCCTGGCCCACCGATAATCCGGCGGCCTGCTCGCCGATGGCATAGTCCCAGCCCTTGTCCTGTTGCAGGGCCAGGGCACCGGCCTGGCTCAGGGCGTCAAGCATTGCCGCCTCGTCGACCGCGCCCAGCCCCAGGCAGAGGTTGTCCCGCAGGGTGCCGTGAATGAGTCGCGGGTTCTGTCCTAGCCAGGCCAACTGGCGGCGCCAGCTGGCCATCTCCAGCCCGGCCAGCTCCTGGCCGTTGACCCTCAGGCTGCCGCGATAGGGGGCAAAGCCCAGCAGGGCCTGGATCAGGCTGCTCTTGCCGGCGCCGGTGCGGCCGATGAGGGCGGTGCGGCAGCCGGCGGGCAGGCTGAAACTCAAGGGGCCCAGCAGGCGCTGGCCGTCGGCGCTCAGCACCTCCAGCTCCCGAGCTTCTATGCTGACGGCCCCGCTGGCCGGGAAGGGGAGCGCGCCTTGTTGCGGTTGCAGCAGAGGTTGATTCAGGAAGGCCTCAATCTGGTCGGCGCCGCCGATTGCCTGGGCCTTGGCGTGGTAGTGGGTGCCCAGCTCCCGCAGCGGCAGGAAGAAGTCCGGTGCCAGCAGCAGCACGAACAGGCCGGCAAACAGGGAGATGCCGCGGCCGTAGTCGCCGAAGTTCAGGTGATCGAGATACGAGAAGCCGAAGTAGACCGCCACCACGGCGATGGAGACGGAGGCGAAAAACTCCAGCACCGCCGAACTCAGGAAGGCCATGCGCAACACCTCCATGGTGCGCGCGCGAAAATCCTCCGAGGCGGCGGCGATGGCGGCCCCTTCGGCTTCGGCCCTGTGGTAGCGGCGCAGGGTGGCCAGGCCCTTGAGGCGATCGAGGAAGTGAGCCGACAGGCGGGACAGGGCCTGGAAGTTGCGCCGGTTGGCATCGGCCGCACCTATGCCGGTGAGTATCATGAAGAAGGGGATCAGGGGGGCGGTGGCCAGCAGGATCAGGCCGGCGGCCCAGTTCACCGGAAACACCACCAGCAGGATCAGCAGCGGCTGGATCACCGCCAGCATGGCCTGGGGCTGATAGCGGGCGTAGAAGTCATGGAGATCTTCCACCTGTTCCAGCAGCAGGCTGGCCCAGCTGCCGGCGGGCTTCTGCTGCAGGTAGGCCGGCCCCCTGGCCTGCAGGGCGTCCAGCACCTGGCGACGCACCCCCTGGCGCACCCGGGCGGCACCGAGGAAGGCGGTCTGCTCCTTGCCCCAGGCCAGCAGGCCACGCAGCAGGGCCAGCAGCAGCAGCCCCATGATGCCCATGAGCAGGCTGTGCTTATCCTGATGGTCGATGATGATGCAGTGCAACAGGCGCGCCAGCAGGTAGGCTTGGCCGAGGATGACCAGGGTCGACAGTGTGCCTAGCAGCAGGGTGATGCCGAGCCAGGGGCGAGCCTGGTGGCTGCTCTGACGCAGCCAGCGGGTCAGGGTGCGTTGACGCAATTTATCCATGGGGCCGGGGGGTTCACTCGAGAAAACAGCTGCCCAAGCCTACCCCGCCCCTGTTACCTTGGCAATTAAAGCCTTTTTTATACTTGTTTTGGCGGCTACCCTGGCGGCCTGTGTGCTCGGCCTCGGCCACATTGATGGCCTTGGGCTATGATTGAATGGCCTTTCCGGGGCACGATGATGTTTTTGCCTTATTCATCAAGGGGGTGGTTGGGTTGCCGACGCGACAGTTTTCCATTGGGCACAAGTTTTTACTGCTTTGCCTGCTGTTCCTGGTGCTGCTGCAGCTGTTGCTGATGGGGGATGTGCGGTTGTTTTTGCGTCCCCTGGTGCTCTCCATGGAGAAGCAGTTTGCCGACAGCCAGCAGCACAGGGTCACCCTAGTGCTGCAACGGGATCTGCACGATCTGCGGCGCATCAGCCAGGACTGGTCCTCCTGGGACAGTCTCTACGAGTATGTCGGTGCGCCCAATCCGGCCTTTGCCAGCGAAAACCTGATCCCGGAGACCATGGAAGGGCTGGAACTGGATCTCTTCTTGCTCTATGACAAGGAGGGGCGCCAGATCAGTTCCCTGACATCCCGGAATGCTGCCGGGCAGCCCAGGTTGCTCACGCAGCTGATCCCGCCGGATCTGCAGCAGCTGCCGCTGTTTCGCGCCCTGTTTGCCAGCCTGGCGGGAGAGAAGCTGGACAGTTTCGAGGGCATAGTGCCGACGCCTGCCGGGCTGATGGCCATCAGCCTGCAGCCCGTGTTGCACTCAGACAAGCAGGGGCCGGTCAATGGTGCCCTGCTGATGGGACGCTTGCTGACCCCTGACTATCTGGAGCGTCTGGCACAGATAGCTGGGGTGCTATTCTCCCTGAGTCAGGTCTCGGATCGACAGGACTTTTCTCGTTATCGTATCGAGGATCATAGGGTGACCCATGTGAGCGAGCCCTGGCAGGAGCCCGGTATGCCCACCCTGCTGCTGACGGTGCAGGTGAGTAGCGAGCTGGGCCTGCTGGTGGGCGAGACCCTGGAGTATGCCTGGTTCTTCACCGCCGTGGCCCTGGGGGGCTTGACCCTGGTGTTCATCTACCTCATTCATCGGCTGGTACTCAAACCCTTGCGTCAGCTGGAGCAGTACGTGGGGCTGGTGTGGCGCAACGACCTGCAGGTGATCCCGGCGCCACCGCAACGCAACGACGAGATTGGCCGCCTGAGCAACAGCTTCGTCGGCCTGTTGGACGAGCTGACCATCAAGCAACAGATCCTGGCGCGTTACTCCTACGAGGACAGCCTCACCGGCATTGCCAATCGGCGGCGCTTCGAGGAGTCCTTCACCCAGTCCTTCCTGCGGGCCAAGCAGGCCGGCAGCTCGTTGGCCCTGCTGATGATCGATGTGGACTACTTCAAGCCGTTCAACGATCACTACGGTCACCCGGAGGGGGACAAGGTGTTGCAGCAGGTGGCCATGGCCATCGCCCGCTCGGTGAACAAGGTGTCGGATCTGGTGGCCCGCTATGGGGGGGAGGAGTTTGTGGTGCTGCTGGAGAACAGCGATCTGGCGGTGGCCCGCCAGGTGGCGGAGCGGATCTGCCATAACGTGGCCCAGCTGAATATTCCCCACGCCAGCAGCCGCTGTGCCAACCGGGTCACCATCAGCTGTGGCTATACCGCAGGGATTCCCCAGGGCAAGGACAATGGCCGCCGCTGGCACATGGTGGCGGACGAGTCGCTGTATCAGGCCAAGGGCGCCGGTCGCAACTGTGCCCGAGGCAAACCCCTGCCGCCGCTGCCACCCCCTGGAGAAATCGACGACAGTTTGCCTAAAGCCTGAGCAATCGGTGCACCTGGGGAGGACAAAGCGGTGGCTGCCCATTGCGTTGCCCAAAAAAATCCCTATAGTAATGGCCACCGCAGCGGGTGTAGTTCAATGGTAGAACTTTGGCTTCCCAAGCCAATAGCGTGGGTTCGATTCCCATCACCCGCTCCACTTTCTCCCCCTTCTTGCCCAGGCGGGCATCGTATAATGGCTATTACCTCAGCCTTCCAAGCTGATGATGCGGGTTCGATTCCCGCTGCCCGCTCCACGTTTCGCCTGTTGTCCCAGTCGTTGGCCTGATCTGGCCTGAGTGCTAGAATAGCCGCCATTTCTCGTCGGCCCCCTCGGGCGCACTTCTTACAAGGCGTTTAAGCATGAAAGTCAAAACCCGTTTTGCCCCCAGTCCCACCGGTTTCCTGCATGTCGGTGGTGCCCGCACCGCACTCTACTCCTGGCTGTTTGCCCGTCATAACCAGGGTACCTTCGTGCTGCGTATCGAGGACACGGATCTGGAACGTTCCACCCAGGCGGCCATCGACGCCATCATGGAGGGGATGAACTGGCTGGGGCTGAACTGGGAAGAGGGTCCCTTCTACCAGACCAAGCGGTTTGACCGTTACAACCAGGTCATCGATCAGCTGCTGGCCGAAGGCAAGGCGTACCGCTGCTTCTGCTCCAAGGAGCGTCTGGAGACCCTGCGGGAGCAGCAGATGGCGGCCGGTGAGAAGCCGCGCTACGACGGCTGCTGCCGCGACGGTCAGCATAATCACAGCGCCGACGAACCCCATGTGATCCGCTTCTGCAATCCCCAGGACGGCGTGGTGACCTTCGACGACCATGTGCGGGGTCACATCGAGTTTGCCAACAGCGAGCTGGATGATCTCATCATCCGCCGCACCGATGGCGCGCCCACCTATAATTTCTGTGTGGTGATCGACGATTGGGACATGGAGATCACCCACGTGGTGCGCGGCGAGGATCATGTGAACAACACCCCGCGCCAGATCAACATCTATAAGGCCCTGGGGGCGCCGGTGCCCGAGTTCGCCCATGTTTCCATGATACTGGGGGACGACGGCGCCAAGCTGTCCAAGCGCCACGGCGCCGTGAGCGTGATGCAGTACCGGGACGAAGGCTACCTGCCGGAAGCCCTGCTCAACTATCTGGTGCGCCTGGGCTGGTCCCACGGCGATCAGGAGATCTTCTCCATGGCAGAGATGATCCAGTACTTCAGCCTGGATGCCATCAACAAGTCCGCCTCCGCCTTCAACACCGACAAGCTCAACTGGCTGAACAACCACTACATCCGCAGCCTGGATCCCGCCTACGTGGCTAAGCACCTGGAGTGGCACATGCACGACCAGGGCATCGACTTCAGCCAGGGCCCGGCCCTGACCGAGGTGGTGACCCTGCTGGGTGAGCGTTGCCAGACCCTGGTGGAGATGGCGGCCCAGAGCCGTTACTTCTTCGAAGAGTACGAGGCCATCGACGAGGCGGCCGCCAAGAAGCACCTCAAGGCTGGCGCCCTGGCGCCGCTGCAGCTGCTGCGGGACAAGCTGGCCGCCCTGACCAGCTGGGAGGTGGAGCCCCTGCACCACGTCATCCAGTCCACCGCCGAAGAGCTGGCGCTGGGCATGGGCAAGGTAGGCATGCCCCTGCGGGTTGCCGTCACCGGTCTGGGTCAGTCCCCCTCCATCGATGCCGTCATGGCCCTGGTGGGCCAGCCGCGGGTGCTGGCGCGTCTGGACAAGGTGATCGCCCAGCTGGCCAGTCAAGCCGCCTGAGGCCGACTCGCTCGCTAAACCCCGGTCACGCCGGGGTTTTTTTGGGCCGGCGGCGGCGCCTTGCAGGCTTTTTGGTCAGGCTGGCGAGGATTTGGACGACCGGGCGGGCGGGGCGATTTTTTTGTTGACACACAGGGGCCAGCTGCCTAATATGCGCCTCGCTCGCCGGCTAACGCGGTGAGTCCAGCACTCTGGAAGCCTGCGATTGTGGGGTTATAGCTCAGCTGGGAGAGCGCTTGCATGGCATGCAAGAGGTCCGCGGTTCGATCCCGCGTAGCTCCACCAACTTCCAGAAAACGTCGCGATACGTATTCGCACCTGTAGTGGGGTTATAGCTCAGCTGGGAGAGCGCTTGCATGGCATGCAAGAGGTCCGCGGTTCGATCCCGCGTAGCTCCACCAAAAATTCTCAGTCGAATGCTCAGGCGTTCGAAACCACAGATTTGTGGGGCTATAGCTCAGCTGGGAGAGCGCTTGCATGGCATGCAAGAGGTCGACGGTTCGATCCCGTCTAGCTCCACCAACCTTGATTTGGGGTTATAGCTCAGCTGGGAGAGCGCTTGCATGGCATGCAAGAGGTCCGCGGTTCGATCCCGCGTAGCTCCACCAAATCACAAAAGGCCCGTCTCTGACGGGCCTTTTGCTTTTTCACGCGTCAGTATCAGACTCCGGCAGGCAGCCGATAGATACGGATGGCCTGCGCCGGCAGGGTGAGGCTCAGGCTGCCGTCAGCATCTGTGGTGGGGCTGTCCGAGGCCCAGTCATCCAAGGGGCTCAGGCTGCTATTGGGCAGATCCAGATCCAGTGTCAGCGGGCTGGCTTCTTCCGCATAATTCAGCAGAACAAGCAGGGTGTCATCCTCGTATTGCCGGGTGTAGGCCAGTACGCGGTCGCTTTGCAGCAGCTGCAGTGTGCCAAGACGCAGGGCGGGGTTGGCCTTGCGGGCGGCGATCAGCCGCTGATAAAAATGCCACAGCGAGTCGGCGGCGGCCTGCTGATCTTGCACATTGTATTGCCCCTTGTTGCTGGCGTAGGCCCGAAAGGGGCTGCCGGTGGTAAAGCCACCGCTGGCGGTCCAGCTCATGGGGGCGCGCAGTGCCCAGTCGCCGGAATTGCCGGCGCTGTGGCCCATGCCGATCTCCTCGCCGTAGTAGATAAATGGCTGACCCGGCAGGGTCAGCTGGGTGGCTGCCGCCAGACGATAGCGGGCCAGATCGCCGTCAAAGTCCTCAATCAGGCGTACACCGGCAAAGGCGTCGTGGTTGCCCAGCATGACCCCCATGCGGGCCAGTGGTAGCTGCTGCAAGGTGTCGGCCAGATCACTGCTGACGCGCCCGGCCTTCACCGAGGCCCGTACCGCATCATTGAAACCAAAGGCAAACGCAGATCCGCAGGCATCGCTCTGGGCCGCACCTATGGCGTCCGTGGGCTCTTCACACACCATGTAGCGATGTTGGTAGTCATTGGTCACCAGTTGCTGGATGTCATACATGATGGCGTGGTTTTCCGGCTGGGATTCGTAGCTGTACTGGCCGTTCTCGACGAGCTGGCCCACGGCGTCGAAGCGGAAGCCATCCAGCCCCTGATTCAGCCAGTAGCGCAGGCTGTCATGGTGGTAGGCCAGCACGGTCTCATTCTTCAGATTGAAGTCGGGCATGTTTTCCCAAAAAACCCCGTAAAAATATCCCTGCCGGCCGGGATGCCAGCTGGGGTTGCCGTCCCAATTGGTCCAGCCCGGGTTGCTGTCGCGCCAGATGTACCAGTCGCGCTTGTCTCCCAACTGCTGATCTGAGTCTAAAAACAGGGGGTTATCGATGGCGCTGTGGTTGATCACATAGTCCATGATGATGCCCATGCCGCGGGCGTGGGCCGCCTCCAGCAGGGCTGCCAGGTCAGCCTGGCTGCCGTACTGTGTCTCCAGTGAGCGGTAATCACTGACGGCGTAACCGTGATCATGGTCGTAGCTGGCATTGATGGGCATCAGCCAGAGACCTTGGACCCCCAGCTGTTGCAGATAATCCAGTTGCTGCATCAGGCCCTGTAGATCGCCTATGCCATCTCCATCCGAGTCTTTATAACCCCGGACATAGATCTCCATGAAGACGGCCCCCTGATACCAGTTGTCGGGCAGGGCACTCTCCGGCTGGCTGATGCTGACCTGACTCAGATCCAGGCTGGCGCTGTAAGGGGTTTGACTTTTCGGTGGTTGCACCACCTGGGTATCGCTGCCACAGGCGGTGAGTAGCAGGGGGATCAGCAGGCAGAGCCGGATCGGGGACTGGAGGTGCATAGATCATCCTTAATGTTGTGCATCGTGGGTCCGGGGAGTCGGAGTGGCGATGGCAGCAGACCATAAAGACGACTCATATGAGCTTGTGTGAGAAGTGTGAAATCAGAGGTGGGTTTCGTTTGACTTTGTTAGCGAAAGCGCATTCAGCGACAAAACTAAAAGGAGCTGCGACCCGCTTCTAGCCGGCCGCAGCGCTGGGATAGTGTCAGGCGTGGGCGACGGGCTCTTCCATGCTGGCTTGGGCGATGGGCAGGGTGGCGATGATGGCCAGGCCGCCTTCGGACCGGTTGCGGGCCAGTATGGTGCCGCCATGGGCCTCGATGGCCCGCTTGGCGATGGCCAGCCCTAGGCCTTTGCCCTGGCTCTGATCGTGGTGATAGAAAGGGGTGAAGATGGTCTCCAGATCGCACTCCGGCACCCCGGGGCCCTGGTCGCAGCAACTCACCACCACCTGGCCTGCCGGCGCGTTGACGCTCACCGTCAGGTGCACCGGTGTCCCGCGGGGGCTGTGCTGCGCCGCGTTGCGGATGAGGTTGTCGAACGCCCGCAGCAACAGCTCGGCCCGGCCATGGAGCAGTATGTCGTCCTCGGCATCCAGCAGCAGGTCGAAGTGGCGTCCCTCGGCGGCATATTCGAAGCGGGCGTCATCCACCAGGCTTTGTAGCAGGGACACCAGATCCAGATAGTCATCTCCCGTGATGGGCACCTTGGCCTCCAGCTTGGCCAGGGTCAACACCTCTTCAATCATCTGGTTGAGTCTGTGGGTCTCATGCTCGATGCGCGACAGGGCGTCGTCGAAGCGATCCGGACTCTGGCGCGCCAGGCCCAGGGCCACCTGCACCCGGGCCAGCGGCGAACGCAGATCGTGGGAGACGTCGTGCAGCAACCGCTGCTGGGCGCCGATCAGGCTATTGAGCCGCTGGGCCATCAGATCTGCATCCCGTCCCAGCTGGCCCAGCTCGTCGTGGCGGTTGCCCATCTGCCGGCCGATCTGCAGATCGAAGCGACCATCCGCCACCTGGCGCAGGCCGTCCCGCAGCAGGCGGATGGGCTTGGCCAGATGCGCCGCCAGCAGGGCGCTGCACAGCAGGCTGGCCAGCATCATCAGCAGCGGCATGGTCAGGGGATGGTGCAACAGGAAGAAGAAGCCGGAAGGGGAGTTATTATCCCGCAGGCGGAACAGGTAGTAGGTCATCCCATTGGGGGCGGTCACCGAGAGGATCCGGGGATCCTGCTGCTGGATCAGCGGCTGCACCCGGGCCCATATCTCAGGGGACATGGGCATGCCCAGCTGTTCCCGCCCCTGGGCATCGGTCACCCGGATCTGTTGCTCCGGCGGCGGCATCCGCTCAGGTTTGAGATCGTTCTCCAGCAGGCCGTTGTTTCCATTCGGCGGGCCGAACATGTCCGGCGGCGGTACGGGTCGCAGACGGTAGAAGGTGTTGAGCAGCTGCACCCCCCCCTGGCGTATGGTATTGCCAAAGGTCTCCATGAGCTGGCGGCTCATGGGGGAGACATCCAGCGGGTCATCCAGTTTGCTCTTGTACTCCTCGTAGAGCACAGTGCCCACCTTGATGCCCCCCAGCAGCAACACCAGCGTCAACCAGAAGGTCAGCAGGATGCGCCAGAAGATGCTGGTCATGTCAGGCGGCTAACAGCTGGTAGCCCAGCCCTCGAATGGTCTGGATGGGGGAGCGGCCGTCAGACAGCATGCCCAGCTTTTGCCGCAGGTTGCTGATGTGGACGTCAATGCTGCGGTCGTAGCGGGTCAGGCTGCGGCCCAGCACCTGGCTGGACAGCTCCTCCTTGCTCACGGCACGACCGGCATGGCGGGCCAGCACTTCCAGCAGGTTGAATTCGGTACTGGTGAGATCCAGCACCTGCTCATCCCAGTAGGCCAGGCGGCGGCTGGGGGCCAGGCGCAGGGCACCGATCTGGTGATCCGCCAGGCCCTGTTGTTGTGGCTGACTGCGGCGCAGGATGGCGCGGATGCGGGCCACCAGCTCCCGCGGGGTGCAGGGCTTGGCCACATAATCGTCGGCCCCCAGCTCCAGACCCAGTATGCGGTCGATGTCATCGCCCTTGGCGGTGAGCATCAGAATGGGCACCTGGCTGTTGCCGCGCACCCGGCGTAGCACCTCGGCGCCATTGAGCTTGGGCAGCATCACGTCCAGCAGCATGATGTCGAACGATTCGGACAGGGCGTGGTGGACGGCGGATTCACCATCGTGGGCCTGCACCACTTCATAGCCCTCTATGGTCAAGTACTCGGCCTGCATCGCACACAGGTCCAGATCGTCATCTACTAGCAATACCCGGGTCATTCCTACTCATCCTACGGCTCAGGGAGGGTCCATCATACGAGTTGGCCTAGCCCGGACAAGGGGCTGGATCTCTTAGCGCTTTCTTTTACCTGTTTTTACATCCAGGCTGTTTCGTTTGGCATTAGCTGGCCCGGTTGACCTGGGCCTGGGTCAGCAGGGGGGCCAAAAAGCTGGCCACCTGGGTGGCGATCAGCGGCTGGGCTTCGGCGCGGGGGTGCAGACCATCTTCAAACAGCAGCGCGGGCTTATCATAGAGGGGTTCCAGCAAGAAGGGCATAAGGGGGATCGAATATTGCTGCGCCAACGCCGGGTAGATCCCCTCGAACCGGTCGATGAAGCGCCGGCCGTAGTTGCGTGGCAGGCGGATCTGCATCAGCACCACCTGGGCGCCGGCAGCCTGGCTCTGAGCTATGATGGCCGCCAGATTGTCCTGGGTCTGGTTGACGGGCAAGCCGCGCAGACCGTCGTTGGCACCCAGCTCCACCAGCACCCAATCCGGCTTATGTGACTGCAGCAGGCCAGGCAGACGGGTCAGCCCACCCTGGGTGGTTTCGCCGCTGACACTGGCATTGATCACCGTGAGGGGAGCTGCGGCCAGGGGCGGCTGGGCGTTGAGCAACCTGGGCCAGCTCTGCTCTGCCGTCATGCGGTAACCGGCACTCAGGCTATCCCCCAGCACCAGCAGGCTGAATCCCTGCCCCCAGGCAGGTATGCTTAGGACACCCCATAGACAGACGAGAAGCATGCGCATGACATCACCCTTGATGATAGAAGTACGGGATCTGACCCACAGGTTGCAGTGGGGGACCCAGACCCTGATCATCCTTGAAGGGATCCGGCTGGATGTCAAGGCAGGGGAGAGCCTGGCCCTGCTGGGGGCCTCGGGCTCAGGCAAGTCCACTCTGCTGGGGCTGCTGGCCGGACTGGATCTGCCCAGCAGCGGCAGCATTCGCCTGGCGGGGCAGGAGATCACCACGTTGGACGAGGAAGCTCGCGCCGCGCTGCGGGCCCGCCAGCTGGGCTTCATCTTTCAATCTTTCTTGCTGCTGCCCAGCTTCACCGCCCTGGAGAACGTCATGTTGCCGGGCGAGTTGGCGGGCCTGGCCGACCCGGAGGGTGCCGCCCGAGCCCTGCTGGCGGAGGTGGGGCTGGCTCAGCGTCTCGATCACCTGCCCAGTCAGCTGTCCGGTGGCGAACAGCAGCGGGTGGCCATCGCCCGCGCCTTCATGGGGCAGCCGGCGCTGCTGCTGGCGGATGAGCCCACCGGCAACCTGGACCGGCAGACCGGGCAGCACATCACGGATCTCCTGTTTGAGCTGAATCGCCGCCATGGTACCAGCCTGGTGATCGTGACCCACGACGCGGCCCTGGCGGCTCGCTGTGGCCGTCAGCTGCGGCTGGCGGGTGGCCGCTTGCAGGCGCCGGCGCTATGAACCGCCTGCTGCTGCGACTCATCGGCCGCGAGCTGTGGCGCGGCGAGCTGCGGGCCGTGGTGCTGGCCCTGGCTCTGAGTGTGGCTTGTGTGCTGAGCGTCGCCCTGGTGGCGGATCGTCTGCAACAGACTCTTACCCAGGGGGGACGCGAGTTTCTGGCCGGAGACCTGCAGCTGCGCAGCGCCGAGCCGGCGCCCCAGGCCTGGCTGGATGCCGCCCAGGCCCAGGGGCTGAGCTGGAGCCAGACCCTGGTGTTCAATTCCATGCTGTTTCACGACCAGGCGCTGCAGCTGGCCAGCATCAAGGCGGTGGGGCCCGGCTATCCCTTCTATGGTCAGCTGCAGTTGGAACCACCTGCTGCCGTCTCCACCGGCCGGATCTGGCTCTCCCCCGAACTGATGCGGCTGCTGCAGATCGAGGTGGGCCAATGGGTGGAGCTGGGGGATCTGGATCTGCAGGTGGCCGGCCGTGTGCTGCAGACTCCGGATGAGGGCTTCTCCCCCCTGTTGCTGGCCCCCCGGGCCCTGATTGCCCTGGCGGATGCCGAGGGCAGCGGCCTGCTGCTGCCCGGTAGCCGGCTGAGCTATCGCTATCAGTTCAAGGGGCCGGCGCAGACCCTGGCCCGCTGGCAATCCCAGGTGACGCCGCAGCTCGGCCCAGGTCAGCAGTTGGTGGGACCGGGGCAGGGGGAGGGGGAGGGGATGATGAGCCAGTCTCTGGCCCGTAGCGAGCGCTTCTTTCGCCTGGCGGCGCTGATCGGCCTGCTCTTGGGCTGTCTGGCCATCAGCCTGGCCATGGGCCGTTTTGCCCGGCGTCAGCAGGACATGATGGCCCTGCTCAAGGTGCTGGGTGCCCGGCGGCGCGCCCTGTGGTGGCTGATGAGCGGTCTGTTGCTGGCGGTGGCACTGGTCGGCGGACTGCTGGGGGCGCTGGCCGGGGTACTGCTGCAACTGGGCTTTATCCAGCTGCTGGGGGATCTGCTGCCTCGGGACTTGCCGCCACCGGGGCATTGGCCCTTTGTGCTGGGGGGCCTGTTGGCCCTGCTGGCGACCGTCCTGTTGAGCCTGTGGCCCTTCCTGCAACTGCTCAAGGTGCCACCGTTGCGGGTCTTGCGCCAGGGGTTGACCACAGGGCTGCCGGACTGGCTGGGTCAGCCCCTGCTGCTGCTGGGGGCCCTGCTGTTGTGCTGGTTGGTCACAGGTGACGGTCCCCTCACCCTGGCGCTGCTGGCCGGCCTCTTGCTGGTGGGCCTGGTGTTGACCCTGCTGCTGCGGCTGCTGTTGTGGCTGTTGCCCGCGGGGCGCCCTGGCTCGGGTCGTGCACTGGCGGTGCGTCAGTTGCGGCGCCAGGGTTGGCGCAGCGCGCTACAGGCTCAGGTGCTGGCCTTGCCGCTGATGCTGCTGGGTCTGCTGCTGGGGGTTAGGCAGGCCTTGTTATCGGATCTGTGGACCCAGTTGCCGGCAGACGCCCCCAACCGCTTCGTGCTGAACATAGCGCCCCAGGACAGGGCGCCCCTGACTCGGCTGCTGGCGGCACACGGTGTGGCCGAGCCCACCTATTACCCCGTGTTGCGGGGCCGCCTCACCGCCGTCAATGACGAGCCGGTGACCCAGCAGGAGGGCGAGTCGGGACGTGAGGGCATCCACCGCGAGCTGACCGTCACCTGGCTGACTGACTTGCCGGCTCACAATCGCCTGTTGGCGGGGTCTTGGTGGGGGCCAGGGCAGGGGCAACAGGTCTCGGTGGAAGCGGGTGTCGCCGAGCGGCTGGGGATCCGGCTGGGGGATTGGCTTAGCTTCGATCTGGCGGGGCAAGCGGTGCGAGCTCAGGTCAGCAGCCTGCGGCAGGTCAACTGGCAGGATCTGCAACCCAACTTCTTCATGATTTTCTCGCCGGATCTGTTTGCCCATCAGCCCAGTACCGCCATGGCCGGTCTGCACCTGCCGCCGGACAGCGGACTGGAGCTCGCTGTGGTGCGGCAGTTTCCGGCCCTTACCCTGATCAATGTGGATGAGCTGATGGCCAAGCTGCAGGCCATGAGCCGGCGGATCGGCAAGGCTCTGGGGTTGATGGCGGCCCTGATCACCCTGGCGGGTCTGCTGGTGTTGCTGGTTCAGCTGCAGGCGGAACTGGCCCGTCGTCAGCCGGCGCTGATCTTGATGCGGACCCTGGGGGCCAGCGCCCGGCAGCTCAAGGGGGCGTTGCGCTGGGAGCTGCTGACCCAGGGGGCCTTGGCCGGGCTGGCGGCGGCGGCCGGCGCCGAACTGGCCCTGTGGTCGAGCCATAGCCTGTGGAGTCCGTTGCCCTGGCGGGGCATGCCGGCCTTGTGGCTGGGGTTGCCGCTGACCGGCGCCCTGCTGGTGTGGCTGAGTACGGCGCCCGTGGTGGCGCGGCAGTTGCGCCAGGCCCTGGGGGCGCGCCTGCGGGCTTTCTGAGCCGTCTGCCTTAGCGCAGCAGGGCCGGCAGGGCCTGGTCCAGGCTGGGGTAATCGAAGGCAAAGCCCGCCGCCTGCAGGCGACTGGGCAGCACCCTCTGCCCCTTGAGCAGCAGCGAGGCTCGCTCGCCCAGCAGCAGGCTCAGCAGACCGGCGGGCAGGTGCAGCCAGTGGGGCCGCCCTAGCGCCTGGGCCAACTGGCGGGAGAAGTCGGCCTGGCTGATGGGCTGGGGGCTGGTCAGGTTATAGGCCCCCTGGCACTCGTCATGCTTGAGGAGAAAATCCAAGGCGCGCAGCAGATCTGGCAGGGCAATCCAGGAATAGATCTGCTGGCCCGCCCCCAGAGTGGCGCCCAGCCCCAACCGGTAGGCGGGCAGCATGCCGGCGAGGGCCCCGCCTTGTCTGCCCAGCACCATGCCCAGCCGCAACAGACAGACTCTGGCCCCCCACTGACTGGCCTCCTGGGCCAGTTCCTCCCAGCGGGCACAGATGTCGTGGGTAAAGCCGGGGGCTATGGTGCCCCGGGTTTCATCCAGCGCCTCGCCGCCGTGCCAGCCGTAGTAGCCCACCGCCGAGGCATTGAGCCAGACCCGCGGCTTGGGCTGACTGCGGCTCAACAGATCCACCAGGCGGGCGGTGATCTGCCAGCGGCTCTGGCCGATGCGCTGCTTCTGTGCCTGACTCCAGCGGCGACCCAGGATGGGCTCGCCCGCCAGATTGACGATGCCGTCGAAGGGGGTGAGATCCTGCAGCTGGCTGAGTTTGACAAAGTGGGGCTGGCGGCCCTTGCCCGGGCGGCGATGGGCGGCTGGCTCGCGACTGACCAGGGTCAGCTGGTGCTGGCCCTGCCAGTGTTGGCATAGCGCCTGGCCGATAAAGCCGCTGGCGCCTGTGATGAGTAGATGCATGGAGGCTCCTTGCCATAGGCCTGTTGCCAGCTTAGACCAAAAGTGGTCGGCGGCCCCGGTTGGTATTCGGCTGGCGCTGATTTACAGTGGTGCTCCAGACTGACTAGGAGCCTGCGTCATGAATGTCGAATCGTCCTTCTCCCCCTTGTTGCGCGGTCTGCTGGGATGCGCCTGCGTGGTGGTGGTGCTGGCGGGGATCAAGGCGGCCTCCCTGGTGGTGGTGCCGTTCGTGCTGGCCTGTTTCATCGCCCTGATCTGCCATCCCCTGGTCAACACCCTGGTGCGCTGGCGGCTACCCCGGGGCTTGGCCATTTTGCTGGTGGTGGCGGGCATAGTCCTCCTCTTGTTGGGCATGACCGGCATGGTGGGCAGCTCGGTGAACAGCTTCGCCCGGGAGGTGCCCCGTTATCGCAGCGAGCTGGGGGCCAGCTTCCACTGGCTGACCGACCTGCTGGCCCGCTTCAACATCAGCCTGACGCCGGATCTGCTGATGGAGTACCTGGATCCTGCCATGGCCATGAACCTGGCCAGCAACATGTTGAAGGGCTTCTCCAGCCTGATGTCCAACCTCTTCCTGTTGCTGCTCACCGTCATCTTCATGCTGATGGAGGCCCAGAGCCTGCCCCGCCGTCTGCACCTGGCGCTGGCGGATCCCCAGATGCGCATGTCCCAGCTGGATCGGTTTCTGGACTCGGTGAACCGCTACATGGCCATCAAGACCCTGATCAGCCTGGGCACCGGCCTGTTTGCCGGTGTGGCGGTCTGGCTCATCGGGGTGGATTACGCCCCCCTGTGGGGGCTGCTGGCCTTCTTGCTCAATTACATTCCCAACATCGGCTCCATCATAGCCGCCGTGCCGCCTGTGCTGCTGGCCCTGCTGCAGCTGGGCCCCGTGGGGGCGTCCGGGGTGGCGGCCGTCTATCTCTTTATCAACTTCGTGGCGGGGAACCTTATCGAGCCGCGGGTCATGGGGCGGGGCCTGGGGATCTCGGATCTGGTGGTCTTCCTCTCCTTGATCTTCTGGGGCTGGCTGCTGGGGCCGGTGGGCATGCTGCTGTCGGTGCCGCTGACCATGGTGGTGAAGATCGGCCTGGAGTCCAGCCAGGGGCTGGGTTGGCTGTCGGCCCTGCTGTCCAATGGCGAGGGGCTGCCCAGGTCCTAGGTTATCCCCAGATCCTGTGGGTAACTGTGTAGATTACTGGCGGGAAACCGGGAATTACTCCATTTACTATTTGTTTAATAAGGAATTTAACTTGAGTTGTTGCTCGGTTGGCCACTGGCTGACGAGCCGCCAATAAAAAAGGCCCCTGATGGGGCCTTTTGGTTTCCAGCGGCAGGCCTTAGTTGGCGTGCTCGGCCTGTTCGGCCTGGATCGCGGTCAGGGCTATGGTGTAGACGATGTCATCCACCAGGGCGCCACGGGACAGATCGTTCACCGGCTTGCGCATGCCTTGCAGCATGGGGCCGATGGAGACCAGATCTGCGGAGCGTTGTACCGCCTTGTAGGTGGTGTTGCCGGTGTTCAGATCCGGGAACACGAACACGGTAGCCTTACCAGCCACCGGGGAGTTCGGCGCCTTGGACAGGGCGACGTCGGCCATGATGGCGGCGTCGTACTGCAGCGGACCGTCCACGATCAGATCCGGACGCTTCTCCTTGGCGAGGCGGGTGGCTTCGCGCACCTTGTCCACGTCCGCGCCGGCGCCTGAGGTGCCGGTGGAGTAGGAGATCATGGCCACGCGGGGCTCGATGCCGAAGGCTGCGGCAGAATCAGCGGACTGGATGGCGATCTCGGCCAGCTGTTCTGCGTTGGGATCCGGGTTGATGGCGCAGTCGCCATACACCAGCACCTGATCCGGCAGCAGCATGAAGAAGATGGAGGAGACCAGGGAGGAGCCCGGGGCCGTCTTGATGATCTGCAGCGGCGGACGAATGGTGTTGGCGGTGGTGTGTACGGCACCGGACACCAGACCATCCACCTCGTTGCGCTCCAGCATCATGGTGCCCAGCACCACGTTGTCTTCCAGCTGTTCGCGGGCCACCACTTCGGTGATGCCCTTGGCCTTGCGCAGTTCCACCAGACGGGGCACATAGCGCTCGCGGGCGACGGCCGGGTCGATGATCTCGACGCGATCGTTGAGCACCACACCCTGCTGTTCGGCCACCCGACGGATTTCGTCCGGGTTACCCAGCAGCACAGGACGGGCGATGCCCCGCTCGGCACAGATGGCGGCGGCCTTGACGGTACGCGGCTCGTCCCCTTCCGGCAGCACGATGCGCTTGTTGGCCTTGCGGGCCAGCTCGGTGAGCTGGTAGCGGAAGGCGGGCGGGCTCAGCAGACGGGAGCGGGTGGAGACGGCGGTCAGGGACTCGATCCAGTGCTTGTCGATGTGGCCTGCCACATAGTCCTGCACCAGCTCGATGCGGGTCACGTCATCGGACGGGATCTCGACATTGAAGTTCTGCAGGCTGACGGCGGTCTGCCAGGTGTTGGTGCCGGTCATCAGGATGGGCAGGCCGGTGGCCATGGCCTGTTGGCACAGGGCCATCACCTGGGGCTCGGGGTGGTAGCCACCGGTGAGCAGCAGGGCGCCCAGCTTGACGCCGTTCATGGCGGCCAGACAGGCGGAGACGATGACGTCGGAGCGATCGCCGGAGGTCACCAGCAGGCTGCCGGGGCGGAAGTGTTCCACCATGTTGTGAATGGAGCGGGCGCAGAAGGTCACCTGGTTGAGGCGGCGCAGACCCAGTTCCCCTTCATGGATGGTGCTGGCATTGAGGTGCTTGGCCAGATCCTTGGCGCGGGGGGCGATCAGCTGGGTGTTCCAGGGGATGCAGCCGAGGATGCGCAGGGGGCTCTTGCCGAAGAATTGCAGCACTTCGAGATTGCTGGCCAGCTCGCCACCGCTGTGGTGGGCTTCAAACATCTCGGTGAGATCCGGACGGGTGACACCGTGCTCGTCTACCGGAGCACCCACCTTGTTGATGATGCAGCCGACGATGCGCTTGTTGTTGATGCCACCGAAGTTGGAACAGGCCAGTTCGATGCGCTCCTTGAGCTTCTGGCTGGAGTCGTTGCCCGGGTGGGTGACGAACACCATGTCGGCATCCAAGGCGGTGGCGACGTCGTAGTTGAGCTTGTTGGCGAACGGTTGTTTGTCCACCGGTACCAGGCCCTCGACCACCACCACTTCGGCGCCGCTCTCTTTCACATGGCTCTCATACAGGGCCACGATCTCTTCCAGCAGGATAGCGGTGTTGCTGGAGGTGATCATGTTCTCGGCATAAGCCAGGGAGAGCGGTTCCGGAGGGGTAATGTTGGAGCCGGCACGGATGACGGCGGTCGATGTTTCTGGGCCAGAGTGTCCGGGTCTCGGTTGGGCAACAGGCTTGAAGAAGCTGACGTTAACGCCATGGCGCTCCATCGCTCGGATCATACCGAGGCTGACGGAGGTGACGCCAACACCTGAGCCAATCGGGATAAGCATAATAGTGCGTGCCACTGATATATCCCCTTGAGTGCGTGTCTCTTGTCGTTGGACGGCTAATGAAAAAAGGCTGCCCTTGGGCAGCCTCGACATTGTACTCCCTTAGTGACTCGCTTCCACCAATTCCAGCGCGTCCTGGGCAATTACCCACTCCTCGTTGGTGGGGATCACCAGGGCCAGGGTACTGCCCTCTTCAGAGATGATGCCCTGCTTGCCGAACCGTGCCGTCAGGTTGGCCTCCGGGTTCACCTTGAAGCCCAGCAGGCCCAGGCGGTTGAGGGTCAGTTCACGGATGGGGGCGGAGTTCTCGCCGATACCGCCGGTGAACACCACGGCATCCAGGCGGCCATCCAGGGCAGCCACATAGCCGCCGATGGTCTTGGCCAGACGGTAGCAGTACAGATCCATGGCGCGCTTGGCGGCCACTTCGCTGTCGTAGTTGTCTTCGGCGTAGCGGCAGTCGCTGGTCACCTCGGTCAGGCCCAGCAGGCCGGACTCCTTGGTGAGCAGGTTGTTGATCTGCTCCACGCTGTAACCCAGGGCATCGTGCAGGTGGAAGATGATGGCGGGATCGATATCGCCACAGCGGGTGCCCATCACCAGGCCCTCCAACGGGGTCATGCCCATGGAGGTATCTACCGACAGGCCGTTCTTGATGGCACAGACGGAGCCGCCATTGCCCAGATGGCAGTTGATGATGTTCAGTTCGTTCACCGGCTTGCCGAGGATCTCGGCGGCCTGCAGGCTGATGTAGTAGTGGCTGGTGCCGTGCATGCCGTAGCGGCGAATGCCATTTTTCTTGTACAGCTTGTAGGGCAGGGCATAGAGGTAAGCCTGCTCGGGCATGGTCTGGTGGAAAGCGGTATCAAACACGGCCACATTGGGCAGACCCGGGAAGGCCTGCTGGGCGGCACGGATGCCCACCAGGTGAGCTGGGTTGTGCAGCGGGGCCAGGGTGGCGCAGTCTTCGATCCCACGGATCACTTCGTCGTTGATGATGACGGAGCGGGTGAACTTCTCGCCGCCGTGGACCACCCGGTGGCCAACGGCAAATAAATTGCCATTCAGCTCCGGTTTATTGGCCAGGATTTCCCGTACGATAAAATCCAGTGCGGCCTGGTGCGCGGCACCGGCGCCCAACTCGGCGGAACCCTTGTTACCGTCCAGTTTCCACTTGATACGAGCGTCGTCCAGCTGGAGACATTCGGCGAGGCCGGAGAGCTGTTCCTCTCCACTGGCGGCGTCGATAACGGCAAACTTCAAAGAAGAACTGCCGCAGTTAAGTACAAGAACCAGCTTGCTGCTCATTCGTCGTAAATCCTATCTTGTCAAAGGGGGGTTTACTGACCGGAAAAGCAGGCTTTTCCGGGAATATCACGTATTCTTACATTAAGGTGACACAGAGCCAGGAAACGGATGGCCGGCATTGAGCGTCGGCTGGGCCCGTCTGGCAGGCTTGAAAGGGCCCGGTGACCGGGTCAAATTTCGAGCGCGGCACAGAATACAAGGAAAGTTTAAAATCACAAAATATTCTTTTTTTGGCGGACAAAGCCCTATGTTTTGTGCGGTTTGCGGCAAGAGGAAGTAGATATGGCTGTTTTTAGCAATTGGCCTCACGCGGGGCTTGATTACATGCGCACTTGGCCGCAAGAAAAAGTATTAGGGGCCATGTTTCCCGAGCCGCGGGTGATTGCCGCCGTGACACTGGCACTCAAGGTGTTACCCGGTCTGGCGGGAGTCAGCCTGCTGCTGCAGTGGCAATACGGCCTGACCCAGTGGTGGCCATCTGTGATCACCTCTGTGCTGTTCATGCTGAGCCTGCCGCTGCAGGGCCTTTACTGGCTGGGGCAGCGGGCCCGTTCGCCGCTGCCCGCCGCCTTGACCCGCTGGTATTTCGAGGTGAATGCCAAGCTGGGGCAACCGGCCTTGCCGTCGTCCCCCCGTTATCTGGATCTGGCCCGCACCCTGCGCCAGGCCTTTGACAAGCTGGATCGCGCCTTCCTCGATCTGTGAGGTGCGGCCATAAAAAAACCACGGCATGCCGTGGTTTTTTTGTCTGTGCATCCCGCCTTAGTAACAGACGTTATCGTGGTACTGAGCGAGGATGCTCTTGATCTTCTCCATGGTCTCCTTGCTGGGCGGGCGCACGCCTTCCAGCTCATACTTCTCGCCCATGGCGATCCACTTGTGCTTGCCCAACTCGTGGTAGGGCAGCAGCTCGACCCGCTCGACACAGTCACCCAGCTCGTCGTGGATAAACTGGCCCAGGGCCTGGGCGCCGGCTTCATCGTCGCTCCAGCCCGGTACCACCACGTAGCGGATCCACATCTTCTTGCCGCGTTTGGCCAGGTAGCGGGCAAAATCCAGGCAGTACTTGTTGCTGACGTGGGTGAGGGGAATATGTACCTCGTCGTTCATGTGCTTGATGTCCAACAACACCAGATCGGCGTTGTCCAGCAACTCATCCAGGGCGGTATCGTAGTGGCGGACAAAGCCATTGGTATCCAGGCAGGTATGGATCCCCTGGGCCTTGCAGGCCTTGAACCACTCGGTGACGAACTCTTTTTGCAAGGTGGCTTCGCCGCCGGAGGCGGTGACACCACCGCCCGAGGCATTCATGAAGTGACGATAGGTCATCAGATCCTTCATCAGCTCGTCTACCGTCACCTCGCGGCCATCCTCGGTATCCCAGGTGTCGCGGTTGTGGCAGTACTTGCAGCGCATCAGGCAGCCTTGCATGAAGGCGATGAACCGGATCCCGGGGCCGTCGACGGTACCGCAGGTCTCGACGGAGTGGATGCGTCCCTTGACTGTCATGGTTTGCTCCGAAAGGGTCTGTAAATGGCCATAGTGTATTACAGATGGGCCAGTAAGGCACCCGAGGAACCCGGGTGTCGCAGGCATAAAAAAACCCCCGGCGAGCCGGGGGTTTGATGTGCCTGCAACCAATCTTACATGGATTGGGTGAAGGTCCGGGTGATGACGTCCTGCTGTTGCTCCTTGGTCAAGGAGTTGAAGCGAACGGCGTAGCCGGAAACGCGGATGGTCAGCTGGGGATACTTTTCGGGGTTTTCCATGGCATCCAGCAGCATCTCACGGTTCATCACGTTGACGTTCAGGTGCTGACCGCCTTCGATGTTGGCTTCGTGGTGGAAGTAACCATCCATCAGACCGACCAGGTTCAGCTTCTGGGCATCTTCTTGCTTGCCCAGGGCGTTCGGCACGATGGAGAAGGTGTAGGAGATACCATCCTTCGCGTAGGCAAACGGCAGCTTGGCCACGGAGGTCAGAGAGGCGACGGCGCCCTTCTGATCACGACCGTGCATCGGGTTGGCACCCGGGCCGAACGGTGCACCGGCGCGACGACCATCCGGAGTGTTACCTGTCTTCTTACCGTACACCACGTTGGAGGTGATGGTCAGGATGGACTGGGTCGGCACGGCGTTGCGGTAGGTCTTGTGGCTCTGGATCTTCTTCATGAAGCGTTCAACCAGGTCACAGGCGATGGCATCGACGCGCTCGTCGTTGTTACCGAACTGCGGGTATTCGCCTTCGATTTCGAAGTCGATGGCCAGACCGTCTTCATCACGCACCGGCTTAACCTTGGCGTACTTGATGGCGGACAGGGAGTCGGCGGTCACGGACAGACCGGCGATACCACAGGCCATGGTGCGGATCACGTCACGATCGTGCAGCGCCATCTGGATGGCTTCGTAGCTGTACTTGTCGTGCATGTAGTGGATGATGTTCAGGGCGGTGACGTACTGGGTAGCCAGCCAATCCATGAAGTGATCCAGGCGATCCATGACTTCGTCGAATTCCAGATACTCGCCCTGGATGGGGGCGGTCTTGGGACCGACTTGCATCTTCAGCTTCTCGTCCACACCGCCGTTGATGGCGTACAGCATGGTCTTGGCCAGGTTGGCGCGGGCGCCGAAGAATTGCATCATCTTGCCGACGATCATCGGGGACACACAACAGGCGATGGCATAGTCATCGTTGTTGAAGTCGTTACGCATCAGGTCGTCGTTTTCGTACTGCACTGAAGAGGTATCGATGGATACCTTGGCACAGAACTTCTTGAAGCCCAGGGGCAGCTGTTCAGACCACAGGATGGTCATGTTCGGCTCGGGAGACGGGCCCATGGTGTACAGGGTGTTCAGGTAACGGAAGCTGTTCTTGGTAACCAGGGTGCGACCGTCAACGCCCATACCACCCAGGGATTCGGTGGCCCAAATCGGGTCGCCGGAGAACAGGGTGTCGTATTCGGGGGTACGCAGGAAGCGCACCATACGCAGCTTCATGATCAGGTGGTCGATGATTTCCTGAGCGTCTTGCTCGGTGATCAGACCCTTCTTCAGATCGCGTTCGAAGTAGATGTCCAGGAAGGTGGCGGTACGGCCGAAGGACATAGCGGCGCCGTTTTGAGACTTAACGGCAGCCAGGTAACCGAAGTAGGTGGCCTGTACGGCTTCCTGAGCGGTAGTGGCCGGGCCGGAGATGTCGCAACCGTACTTGGCAGCCATTTCCTTCAGTTGACCCAGAGCCTTGTACTGATCGTTGATCTCTTCACGCAGGCGGATGGTGGCTTCCAGATCTTCACCGGCTTCCATCTTGGCTTGCAGAGAGTTGAACTGGGCGAACTTGTCCTTCATCAGGAAGTCCACACCGTACAGGGCGATACGGCGGTAGTCACCGATGATGCGGCCACGACCGTAGGCATCCGGCAGACCGGTGATGACACCGGACTTACGGCAGTTACGGATGTCCTTGGTATAGACGTCGAATACACCCTGGTTGTGGGTCTTGCGGTATTCGGTAAAGATCTTCTCAACTTGAGGATCCAGATGACGACCGTACACTTCGCAAGAGTTCTTCACCATGTTGATACCGCCGAAGGCGATAATGGCACGCTTCAGAGGCTTGTCAGTCTGCAGACCAACGATCTTCTCCAGACCTTGGTCGATATAACCGGCATCGTGGGAAGTGATGGTGGACGGAAGATCGGTATCAAAGTCGATGGGCGCGTGAGTGCGGTTCTCTTCCTTGATGCCTTCCATCACCTTGTCCCACAGCTTAGTGGTGGCGGCGGTGGCACCGGCCAGGAAGGATTCATCGCCTTCGTACGGGGTGTAGTTTTTCTGAATGAAGTCGCGGGTGTTGACTTCAGTCTGCCAGGCTCCGGATTGGAAGCCTTCCCAAGCGTTCAGACACTTTTCGTTAAGCTCTGCCATGTTTCATTACCTCTTCGGTATTGATTGTCTAAGCATCCCGCGCCATCAGTGATGGCGACGGAAAATAAACCAGTTAGTCAGGCCGATCATGACGCCACCGCCGATGATGTTGCCGATGGTAACCGGTATCAGGTTTTTGAAGATAAAGTGGCTTACGGTCAAGTCAGCGTACTTGGCCGGATCTGCACCGATTGCAGTCCAGAACTCGGGGCCGGCCAGGGCATGAATGGCGATGCCTACCGGGATCATAAACATGTTGGCGATGCTGTGCTCGAAGCCTGACGCGACGAACATACCAACCGGCAGCACCATGATGAGGGCCTTGTCGGTCATGGTACGGCCACCAAAGGCCATCCAAACTGCCAGGCAGACCATGATGTTACACATGGTGCCCAGGGCGACCGCTTCGATAAAGGTATGGTGCAGCTTGTGCTGTGCCGTGTTCAGGGCAGCCAGGCCCCATTGGCCGTCGCCGGCGGTGTACTGGCTGGACAGCACTATGAGGGTCACCATGATGAGGCCACCCACCAGGTTGCCGGAGTATACCAGTGCCCAGTTCCGCAGCATCTGGGTCCAGGTGATGCGCTTGGCGGCCTTGGCCACCAGGGTAAGGGTACTCGAGGTGAACAGCTCACCGCCCAAGATCACACACAGGATCAGGCCCAGGGAGAAGCAGAGGCCACCGGCCAACTTGCTACCGCCTTGGGAGACGACCGTGATGTAGAAGATGAAGGCGATGGCGATAAAGGCACCGGCGAAGATAGCCAGTTGGAAGGTTTTGGCGGCAGGCTTGGTGGCCTTACCGTAGGTGATGTCTTCGGCCAGGGCGGCGATGGCTTCTGGCTTTAGACAGTCAAAGGGCGATTCTGCTTTCACTGTGGGGGCTTCCGCTGTGGTAATTATCCTGTAGTAATCATATCAACAAAGAAATTGTTCAAAATTGCCTTAGATCAATTTCGCCGGGTTGATTATGTAATTTTACTACATCGATCGCTTTTGAGCTGTCACTGGCTTACAAAGCTGTAAATAGTATGCATCAAATTTCATCCAAGGGGCGAACCTTATATTCGACAGAGTCCCACGGATTTGGTTCCCCCCACGACAGGGCTTTGCTGCCGCCTCAGTGTACACCCTCTGCATGAAAAGCCGGCAATAAAAAGGGCGGCTACTGCCGCCCTGTCCTGTATCGGGTTTAGACGCCCCAGTGGGCCTGCTTGGCCCGTTGCAACTTTGCATAGGTGGCCAGCAGCTGCTGGTGGGACTTGAATTGGCTCAAGCTACCATCGTCCGCCACCAGGCCGTAGAAGCGCTGACTGCCCTCGATGTGAGCCCAGGCGGCCGCCACCGTGCTGGCGCCATACAAGCGCTCAAAGGCCGGGCGATAGGTTGTGGGATCACGGGACTCGTCTGCAAACAGGCTTAGGCTCTGGCCCAGGCAGCGGTAGAAGGTACTGCGTTCTGTGCTGAACACGCTGGCGTTGAAGTCCTGGGTCCACTGACACCAGTGGGTGGCTTCGTCCAACTGCCCGGCGGCCAGGGCCAGCAGGCACTTGAGCTCTCCCACCCGCAGGGTATGCCAGCCGGTCCCCTTGTCGGCGGCGATGCCCAGCAGCTCCCGCACCCGGGTCTGATCATCAAACCCTTCGTCTTCCAGGCTTTGCAAGAACTCGGCGTAATCGGCCGGACTGCCCTCACTGGCGGGCAACGCCAGCACGGCCTCGCGCCAGCCGGCGCCCATATTGTTGTTGGCCAGCACCAGATCTTCGGCGGGATAGATGTCGGACATGCCGGGGACCAGGATGCGGCAGGCGTAGACCCCCAGATGCTGGTAATCGGCGATGTACACCGGCTGCTCCAGCTCATGGAAGATGCCCAGCAGGTGGTTGAACTCCTGCTCTGTGCTGCCGGCAAAGTTCCAGTCGGCAAATTCGAAGTCCGGCTCGGTCTTGAACAGATCCCAGCTGATGAGCCCGGAGGAGTCGATGAAGTGGGTCTCCAGGTTGTGCTGATCCGCCACCTCGTCATTGTCGAAGGCCGGCGGGGCGAACACGTCCAGATCCTTGAGGCCGCGTCCCTGAAGCAGCTCGGTGACGGTGCGCTCGAAGGCCACCTCGAAGCGCGGATGGGCGCCGAAGGAGGCGAAACAGGTGCCGTTGGCCGGGTTGAGCAAGACCACGCAGATCACCGGATAGCGGCCACCCAGGGAGGCATCGTAGCAATAGATGGGGAAACCCTCGTGCTCCAGGGTGGCGATGGCCTCCTGAATGCCGGGGTAGCGGGCCACCACCCCGGCCGGGATCTCCGGCAGGGAGAGCGCCTCGGCGATGATGCGGTTCTTCACGTGGCGCTCAAACACCTCGGAGAGCCCCTGGGTGCGGGCCTCGGTGGGGGTGTTACCGGCGCTCATGCCGTTGGAGACATACAGGTTGCCGACGATATTCATGGGGATGAACACCTGCTGGCCGTTGTCCTGCCGGACAAATGGCAGGGCGCAGATGCCGCGCTCGGCATTGCCCGATTGCAGATCCACCAGCATGTCGGCAGAGAGCTCACCCTCAGGGTCGTAGAAGTCGCGGGTGTAGTCATCCAGCAGGCCGTCAGGCAGCTCGCCATCCTCCGGGACGGGGAACCACTGCTCGTCCGGGTAATGGACGAAGGGGGCGTCGGCGATTTCCTGCCCCAGATAGAAGTCGGCGAAGAAGTAGTTGGTGGAGAGGCGTTCGAAATACTCTCCCAGGGCCGAGGCCAAGGCGGCCTTCTTGCTGGCACCCTTGCCGTTGGTGAAGCACAGCGGGCATTCCTTATCCCGGATATGGACCGACCAGACGTGGGGCACAGGGTTGAGCCAGGAGGCTTCCTCTATGTCAAAACCCAGTTGGCGGAGCTTGGTGTGGAAGCGGCTGATGCTCTCTTCCAGGGCGGCGTCTTTGCCGGGAATAAATGTCTGCATGGGATGATTCCAAGGGCTGGATGTAAATGACATGTTGCACAGGGCTAGGCGGCGCTATCTTACGGGCAAACGCCAGCCAGTGCCAGGGCCTCGCCGGTGGGGCGTTGCAGCCTCCGGCACACAATATTGCGGAAATCGACTTGCACCCTGGCCGCCAATCCGTAATGTGATCTCCTTAGGTTTTTATTGCTTCCATGGCAGGACAAAAAGATGAAAAAAGTAGGTTTGATTGGTTGGCGGGGCATGGTGGGTTCCGTGCTGATGCAGCGCATGGTAGAGGAAAACGACTTCGCGCGTATCGACCCCGTCTTCTTCACCACCTCCCAGGCCGGGCAGGCGGCGCCGAACTTCGGCAAGGCGGCCGGTCAGCTGCAGAATGCCTTCGATCTGGAGGCGCTCAAGGCCATGGACATCATCATCACCTGCCAGGGCGGAGACTACACCAAGGAAGTCTATCCCAAGCTGATGGCGGCCGGCTGGCCGGGTTACTGGATCGATGCCGCGTCCACCCTGCGGATGGCCGAGGATGCCGTCATCATCCTGGATCCGGTGAACGGCAAGGTCATCGACGATGCCCTAAACCAGGGGATCAAGACCTATGTGGGCGGGAACTGCACCGTCAGCCTGATGCTGATGGGCCTGGGCGGCCTGTTCGCCAACGATCTGGTGGAGTGGGTTTCCTCGTCCACCTATCAGGCCGCCTCCGGTGCCGGTGCCCGTCACATGCGGGAGCTGCTCTCCCAGATGGGGGCTCTGCGGGACGTGGTGGCCACCGAGCTGGCGGATCCGGCTTCCGCCATCCTGGATATCGAGCGCAAGGTGACCGCCGCCATGCGTGAGGAGAGCTTCCCCACCAGCCAGTTTGGCGCGCCTCTGGCAGGCAGCCTGATCCCCTGGATCGACGTGGCCCTCCCCAACGGTCAGAGCAAGGAAGAGTGGAAGGGCATGGCGGAAACCAACAAGATCCTGGGCCGCAGCCAGTCCATCCCGGTGGATGGCAACTGCGTCCGCATCGGCGCCCTGCGCTGCCACAGCCAGTCTTTCACCATCAAGCTGAAGAAAGATGTGCCCCTCACCGATATTCACCAGATGTTGGCCAGCCACAACGACTGGGTGCGGGTCATCGACAACGACAAGGCCCTGACCGTCAAGGAGCTGACCCCGGCCGCGGTGACCGGCACCCTCAAGGTGCCCGTGGGCCGTCTGCGCAAGATGAACATGGGGCCGGACTTCCTGTCAGCCTTTTCCGTAGGCGATCAGCTGTTGTGGGGGGCTGCCGAGCCGCTGCGCCGCATGCTCAATATCCTGCTGCATAAGGCGTAAGCCGCACCGCTTCGCATCTGACAGGCCGCCACAGGGCGGCCTGTTCTTTTATGACAAGACGGCGTTTGGCCGGCCTGTCATTGTTCACAGGTGAGGACCCTCGCGTGGCCGCCTAGGCTTAGTCAAATCGAAAACAAACCGATTCGAATAAGGGTGTTTCATGTGGGATCCTGAGGTATCGAGCACGCTATCTGCGCCAGAGGCCGTTTGCTGGCCCGAATTGGTGCAAGCGCAGGCCGAGGCCATGCTGGCCGATCTGTGTCAGCTCATCGGCTTTGCCAGCCACTTCCAGTTCGATCACTCGGGGGCGCCCTTCGGCCAGCCCATCGACGATTGCCTCAATGCCACCCTGGCCATCTGCCGCCGCTTCGGCTTTGCCACCTACAAGGATCCTGACGGTTACTACGGCTACGCCGATGTGGGGCAAGGGGAGGGGCTGATCGGTATCTTCTGTCATCTGGATGTGGTGGGGGCCGGCGAGCTCAGCGGCTGGTTTTCCGATCCCTTCACCGGCGTGCTGCGCAATGGCCGCCTGTATGGTCGTGGCAGCCAGGACAACAAGGGCCCAACCCTGGCCTGCCTGTATGCACTGCACCTGCTGCAACGTTATGGCCCTGGGCTGCGGCACAAGATCCGCATCGTGTTTGGCACCGATCAGGAACTGCTGGGGCGTTGTATCCAGCGCTACAAGCAGTGGGAGCGATTGCCGGACGCCAGCTTCTGCCCGGATTCAGCCTTCCCGCTGGTGAATGCCGAGAAGCGGCTGATCCAGGCCTACCTGTATGGCCCGCCCAGCGAGGATCTGGTGCTCGACTGTGGCGACATCTTCAATGCGGTACCGGATCGCGCCCTGTACGGCGGGCCGCAGCAACGCAAGTTACAACGGCAATTGGATCTGCTGGGCTATCCCTGGCGGCAGCAGGACAAGGGCACCCTGGTGCTGGGGCAGGGGGCCCATGCCTCCGTGTGCCATCAGGCTGGAGTCAACGCCATCGTCCGGCTGTGCCGGGCCTTGCAGCAGATAGGTTATCGGCACCCAGCCTTGGGGCTTTGCTCCTTGGTGATCGGCGAGGATACCTCCATGCGGGCCCTGCTGGGTACGGTACGGGATGATCTTAGTGGTGAGTTGACGGTGAATCTGGCCACACTCAAGCTCGACAGCCATGGCTGCCAGCTTGGCATCGATGTGCGGGTGCCCGTGAGTTTCAGTCGTCAGGAGTACCACAGGATGATGCGGGCGGCGGTGGACCGCCTGGGCTGGCGTTATGAGGAGTTCGATCACCTGGAGCCCATGTTTGTGCCGGCCCATGCCCCCTTCGTCCAGGCGCTGAGCCGGGGTTACGAGGCCGTCACCGGCGAACGGGCCAGGCCCAGATCCTCCGGGGCCGTCACCTATGCCCGCGCCATCCCCAACTGTGTGGCCTTTGGTGCCCTGTTGCCCGGGCATCCCCGGGTGGAACACATGCCCAACGAGTTCATCTCGGTGGAGGGTCTGCTGACCGCCTGCCACATCTATATTCAGGCGCTGGCCCAGCTGCAGCGGCTGCCCTTGGCAGAATTAGCTGTCAGTGCGTGAACTATGCGTTGGGAATGGCTATTTATCGCGAATGAAGCTCTAAACGTGAATTAAAATTCGCCGCTGGCCAGGTTTCGTTCACCATGCATCTTGTAATTTGTGATCAGACTGGTATTTTCCATACAGGTGTTATGGATGAGCCGCCTGAGGTGGTCTCAATGAGTCCAATAAGAACAAGGTTGTTTGCATGAACGAAGTGGCCACCCTGCAAGTCAATGACTTGCATAAGTATTTCGGCTCCCACCAGGTCCTCAAAGGGATCAACCTCACCGCCAACAAGGGCGACGTCATCTCCATCATCGGCTCCTCCGGCTCCGGTAAGTCCACCTTCCTCCGTTGCATCAACCTGCTGGAAATCCCCTCGTCCGGTGAGGTACGGGTGCATGGTGAGCTGATCCGCATGAAAACCAATCGCCTGGGGGAACGCCTGCCCGAAGACATGCGTCAGGTGGAGCGCATCCGCTCTCGGCTGGCCATGGTGTTCCAGAGCTTCAACCTCTGGTCCCACATGACCGTGATGCAAAACATCATCGAAGTGCCGATCCAGGTGCTCAAGGTGCCCCGTGCCGAGGCCATAGAGCGGGCCGAGACCCTGCTGCACCGGGTGGGGCTGTATGAGCGGCGCGACTATTATCCGGGCCATCTGTCCGGCGGTCAGCAGCAGCGGGCCGCCATCGCCCGCGCCCTGGCGGTGGACCCCGAGGTCATGCTGTTTGACGAGCCCACTTCCGCCCTCGATCCCGAGCTGGTGGGGGAGGTGCTGGGGGTGATGCGCAGCCTGGCCGAAGAGGGCCGCACCATGCTGGTGGTGACTCACGAGATGTCATTTGCCCGGGATGTGTCAAATCGGGTCTTATTCTTGCATCAGGGCCTGGTTGAAGAGGAGGGGGATCCGAAAGAGCTGTTCGCCAATCCCCGTTCCGAGCGGTTTCGGCAGTTTATTTCGTCGGCTTACTAGTCGGCTCATGAATGCCCGTTGAGGGGCGCATAATCAAGGAGTGAAAGGATGAAGAACAAGGTGCTAGTGGGTGTGATGGCAGCCTGCCTGATGGGCTCGCTGCAGGTTCAGGCCAAGGAGTGGAAGAGTGTGCGCATCGGGATCGAAGGCGCCTACCCCCCCTTCTCCTGGACCGAGCCCAGTGGTGAGGTGAAAGGGTTTGACGTGGATATCGCCAACGCCCTGTGTGAGCAGATGCAGGTCAAATGCACCATCGTGAAGCAGGATTGGGACGGCATCATCCCGGGTCTGCTGGCCAAGAAGTATGACGCCATCATCTCCACCATGGACATCACCCCGGAGCGCAAGAAGCGCGTCGACTTCTCCGCCAAGTATCAGCATGTGCCGGCGCGTTTCGCCACCAAGAAGGGTACTCCCCTGGAGCTGACCGATACCTTCATGGCCGGCAAGAAAGTCGGGGTACAGCGTGCCACCTCCATGGACACCTATATCACGGATAACTTCCCCTCCGCCGACATCAAGCGCTATGGTACGGCCGAAGAGGCTTACCTGGATCTGAAGTCTGGCCGCATCGACTATGTGCTGGCGGACTATGCCTCCCTGGTGGACGGACTGATCAAGAAGGAAGACGGTGCCAACTACGAGCTGGTGGGACCGGGCCTGACCGATGCCCGCTGGTTTGGTGAGGGTGCCGGTGTCGCCATCCGCAAACAGGATACCGATCTGAAGGCCATGTTCGACAAGGCCATTCTGGATATCCGCGCCAACGGCAAGTACAAGGCGGTGAACGACAAGTACTTCGACTTTGACGCCTACGGCGAATAAGACCCAGGTGGCTGGGTGACAACGGGCCCGCATGGGCCCGTTTTAACTGGGATCAGGACATGTTGGATCTTAAAGGCTACGAAACCTCCCTGCTGGAAGGGGCATGGATGACCCTGGAGGTGGCGCTGCTGTCGTTAGTGCTGGCCATGATGCTGGGCATGCTGGGGGCCCTGGCCAAGCTTTCCTCCTTTCGCCTGGCCCGCCAGGTGGCCACCCTGTACACCACGCTGGTGCGGGGGGTGCCGGATCTGGTACTCATGATGCTGCTGTTCTTCGGTGGCCAGGTGCTGGTGAACAATCTTTGCTCCTGGGGCAATGACTGGTTGAATGGCTGGCTGGGGGGTGGGGATCCTCAGCACGAATGGGTCGCCTATCTGCCGGAGTACGTGGATGTCAGCCCCTTCATCGCCGGGGTGCTGACCATAGGCTTCATCTTCGGCGCCTACATGGCGGAAACCTTCCGTGGCGCCATACTGGCGGTAGACAAGGGCCAATTGGAAGCCGCCTATGCCTATGGCATGCGGGCGCTGCAGGTGTTTCGTCGGGTGCTGTTCCCCCAGATGGTGCGCCATGCCCTGCCGGGCTTCGGCAATAACTGGCTGGTGCTGCTCAAGACCACGGCCCTGGTGTCCATCATAGGTCTGGATGATATGGTGCGTAAGGCGGGGCTGGCGGCCGGCACGACCCAGCTGCCCTTTACCTTCTACATGGCCGTGGCGCTGATCTTCTTGGTGTTCACCGCCCTCTCCACCCTGTTGCTCAAGTGGGTGGAACGTCATTACGCCATCGTCTCGAGGTAAGCATGTTCGATTTTTCTATCCTGGCCGATGAGTGGCCCACCTACCTCGAAGGCCTGATCAATACCACCTGGCTGGTGGCCGCCTCCCTGGTGCTGGGGCTGAGCATCGCCCTGCCCATGGCCTTGGCACGTAACAGCAGCCATCCCCTGCTGCGGCTGCCGGCCTGGGCCTATATCTATTTCTTCCGCGGCACCCCCTTGCTGGTGCAGCTGTTCATCATCTACTACGGCGCCGGTCAGTGGCAGGCGCTGCGCGAAACCTGGCTGTGGCAGTGGTTGGAAGAGGCCTGGTTCTGTGCCCTGCTGGCCTTCGCCCTCAATACCGCAGCCTACACGGCGGAGATCATCCGGGGGGCGCTCAATACCATTCCCCGCGGGGAGAAGGAGGCGGCCCTGGCCTTCGGCATGACCCGCTGGCAGACCTTCAAGAACATACTGCTGCCCAGCGCGGCGCGCCGCGCCCTGCCGGCCTACAGCAACGAGGTGATCTTCATGCTGCACGGCTCGGCGGTGGCGGGCATCATCACTGTGGTGGATCTCACCGGCGCCGCCCGCATCATCAACTCCCGCTACTACAGCCCCTTCGAAGCCTTCATCACCGCCGGTGCCCTCTACCTGTGCCTGAGCCTGTGCCTCATCGGCCTGTTCCGGCGGCTGGAGCGGCGCTGGTACGCGCACCTGCGGCCCAGGGTGCAGGCCTGACCATCATGCGCGCCTTCTGCCTGCTCTTCTTGCTGGTGGGCCTGGGCTCGGTGGCTCAGGCGGCTGAACGGGTGGCGTTTGCCCCGGTGCCGGCCTGGGTGGAGGCGGTGGCCGTCCCGGCGGCGCCGGCTCAGCTGCAGGCGCCGGAGGGCCAGGCGTATCTGCTGGTGGACCGGCAGTGGCGGCTGGGGGCCCAGACCCAGCAGTTCTTTCATTACGCCACCGCCATCACCAGCACCGAGGGACTGGAGCAGGGCTCCCAGCTGGCGTTTGACTTCGACCCCAGCTACGAGACCCTGACCATCCACAAGGTGGGGGTCTGGCGGGATGGTCACTGGCTGGATCGCCTGGAGCCCGAGGAGTTGCGGCTGTTCCAGCGGGAGCCGGATCTGGGGCAATACCTCTACTCGGGTCGCAAGACCGCCTACCTGATCTTGCCGGACATCCGGGTGGGGGATGTGCTGGATTACAGCTTCTCCCTGAGCGGCTACAACCCGGTGATGAACGGCCTGTTCAGCGACCGGATCGATCTGCAGTGGAGTGCCCCCGTGGCGCGTCAACAGCTGCGTCTGCTGCTGGGGGACGGCCGCCGGCTCGACGCTGCCTTCACCCCCGCCGGTGCCCAATGGCAGGTACATGCCAAGGGGGATTGGCAGGAGTGGCGCTGGCAACAGACGGCGGTGCCGGCGGTGGAAGAAGAAGAGGATCTGCCCGGTGGCTATAGCCCCTATGCCGAGGTGGCCCTGAGCGAATTCACCAGCTGGCAGTCGGTGGTGACCTGGGCGTTGCCCCTGTATGAGCAGGCCGCCGTGATAAGCCCAGAAATCCAGGCGCTGAGTGCCCAGCTGAGCAAAGGGCGCCAGGGTCAGGATGAGCAGGTGATGGCGGCCCTGCACTTTGTCCAGCATGAGATCCGCTACCTGGGGATGGAGGACGGTATCGGTTCCCACCGGCCGCGGCGGGCGGCGGATACCCTCTATCGACGCTATGGGGACTGCAAGGACAAGGCGGTGCTCTTGCTGGCCCTGTTGCGGGCCCAGGGGCTGGATGCCAAGGCGGCCCTGGTCAGCCTGGACGATGGCGCCGGCCTGCCGGCTCAGCTGCCCAGCCCCTATGCCTTCGATCATGTCATAGTGGTATTGCAGCTGGCGGGGCAGCGCTACTGGCTGGACGGCACGGATCTCAACCAGGGCAGCGCCCTGGTCAGCCTGGGCATGCCCTATTACCGCTATGCCCTGGTGCTCGCCCCCGAGACCCAAACCCTCACCAGCATGGACGGCGAGTACCGCCTGCCGCAGATAGAACTGCAGCAGGTAAGCCGCTTGACCGCGGACCAGACGGTGCTGGACATCGACACCCACTACAGCGGCGCCCTAGCGGAAAGCCAGCGGGGCAAGTGGCAGCGCAGCACGCCCCAGAAGCTGGCGCGCCGCTTCGGCGATTATTACCGGCGGCAGTTCCCCGGCCTCAAGAGCCTGGGGTTGCCCCAGCTGCAGGACGATGCCGGGCAGAACCGGCTGCGGGTGCAGGAGCATTATGAGTTGCCCCAGGGCTTTGCCCAGATCCAGCAGGAGGGCTTGGCCATCTATGGCGACCTGCTGGATGAGTACCTGGTGCGGGTGTCACCCGAGCGGCAGCAACCCCTGGATCTGGGGGCGCCCCGCAAGGTGATCCAACTGCTGGAATATACGTTTCCACAGGACTGGAAGATAGCCGCCTACCAGGCCGAGCAGGGCAACGCGCTGTTTCACTTCTCGGTGCAGGTGAGCCAGCCGTCGGCCCGGCGGCTGCAGGTGCGTTATGAGTACGAGAACTTTACCGACCGGGTGCCGGTGGCGCAGCTGGCGGATTATCGGCGGCGGGTGCTGGCGGCCCGGGATGAGCTGAGCCTGACCCTGGGGCCGCCCGCGAAGGCGGCCAAGGGCAATCTAGTCAAAGGTGGCCCAGATAGGGGCGTGATCGGAGGGTTTCTCGACGGCGCGCAGGGGATAATCGATGCCGCTTTCCACTAGCCGCGGCAGCAGGGGCGCCGTGGCCAGGATAAGATCGATGCGCAGGCCGCGGTTCTCGTCAAAGCCCCGGCTGCGGTAGTCGAACCAGGAGTATTGATCGTCCACCTGGGGATGTTGATGGCGATAGGTGTCCACCAGCCCCCAAGCCTGCAGCTTGCCCAGCCACTCCCGCTCCTCCGGCAGGAAGGAACACTTGCCGTCCCGCAACCAGCGCTTGCGATTGGTTTCACCTATGCCGATGTCCAGATCCGTGGGGGAGATGTTCAGATCCCCCATCACCACCACCTCATCCTCCGGGCTGTGCTGCTCGTCGAGGTAGCGCAGCAGATCGGCGTAGAAGCGCCGCTTGGCCGGGTACTTGGTGGGGTGGTCCTGACTTTCCCCCTGGGGAAAGTAACCGTTCAGCACGGTCAGCCGGCGGCCATCGGCCAAGGCGAAGCGGCCCATGATCATGCGGCGCTGGGCGTCCTCTTCATCCCAGGGAAACCCCCGGATCACCTCGGTGGGCGCCTGCTTGCACAGCAGGGCCACGCCGTAGTGGGCCTTCTGGCCGTGGAAGAACACCTGGTAACCCAGGGCCTCGACGTCGGCCAGGGGAAAGGCCTCATCGTGCACCTTGGTTTCCTGCAGGCCTATGATGTCCGGCTGGTGTTTGTCGATCAGGGCGGCCAGTTGAGGAAGGCGGGCCCGCAGGCCGTTGATGTTGAATGACACTATCTTCATGGCGGTCTCGCGTAAAAGTCGTCAGGGGCGACGCAGCTGGGCAAACTCGTTGTGCAGCTCGTCCAGGCGGGCCCGTTGGGTCTGATTGAGGATCACGGCATCCAGGGCCGCCAGGGTGGCGCGGCACTCCTCGTAGAGTTCGGCACCCCGATCCTTCTTGTATTGGCCCAGGAGCTGGATCAGCACCTGTATCTTGTTGAGGGCGGCACTGGTGTTGGCCGGCGCCCGGCGCAGGGCATCGCGGAAGAACAGCAGGGCCTCGTCCAGGTGGCCATTCTTGTAGGCCAGGATCCCCTGCTCGTTAAGCTCTTGATACTTCTGATTGCGCTCGGCCAGCAGGCTATCATGGCGGGCCGAGTTTAAACACTGACTGACCATGGGGTCGGCCAGGGCCGATTCGCTCAGGCAGGCCTGCAGCTGATCGGCATATTCAAATTCGCCCAGCTGCAGCAGGCCCAGCACCGTCTCGCTCAGCAGGGCCTCGGGCATGCGCGCCGGCTCCGCCATGTAGTTCTGGTGCGCCTTGTAGAGCATCTTCTTGCCCCGCACCAGATCGCCCCGGGCCATCTGCACCCTGGCCTGGCAGATCTGCTCGAAGGCCGCGTAGTCGAACTCCGTGGTCATCAAGGCATCGCGGCAGCGATAGAGGGCGGAGTTGACCTGCTTCTGCAGGTTGGCGATGTGGTAGGGGTCCTCGCTGTGCAGGGCGTAGAGGATCAGGCAGTGGATGTAATTGCCCAGGGCCTGGGGGGTGCGCTGCACCGAGAAGCGGTTGAGCTCCATCAAGGTGGAGAGGGAGTCGCGGGCCTTGAGGTAATCCTCCCGCGCCAGGCTGACCTCCGCCATCTGCTGATGCAGCATGCCGGATTGCGGCGAGATCTGGATGGCCCGCTCCAGGGTCTCCACCGCAGCGTCATTCTGGTTGGCGGCCAGCTGGGCCGAGGCCATCCAGCGGTAGGCCTCCACCATCAGAGGTCTGTGCTGCACCGCCTTCTTCAGGTGTTCCACCGCTGCCTCGTGTTGCCCCAGCAGATAACAGGCCTTGCCCAGGCTCATGCGCATCCAGCTGGACTCGGCATCGTTCAGCGCCTCGATCAGCAGATCGTGGGCGCCCTGGGGCTGGTGCTCCCGCAGCAGCATCTCCGCCATCAGGCAGCGGCAGTAATTGGCGTAACGGTTGCTGTCATCCTTCAGGGCCTCGCCGCAGGCCTGGATCACCGCCTGGGGCTCCTGTTGCGCCAAGGCCTTGAATACCCCGGCCAGGCTCTGCTTGCGTTGCAGGGCGCGCAGCAGACGGACCCGCAGCTGATCCTGGGAGAAGGGCTTCATCATGTAGTCGTCTGGCTCGCTCTCCAGGGCGCTCAGCACCATGGAGCGGGAGTTGTCACCGCTGACGATAAACACCACCGCCAGGGGCGGCAGCAACTTAGACTCGCGCAGGTGTTCCAGCAGCTGGCGACCGTTCTCGCCACTGCCCAGGTTGTAGTCGATGAGGTAGATGTCGAAGCTTTCCTTGCTGCAGCGCCGGCGGGCCTCTTCGGCGGTGGCCAGTATGGTGACCTTGTTGAGACCGACGTTCTGCAGCATGGCTTTCATCATCACCTGAAAGCTGCGCTGGTCGTCAATGAGCAGCACCCGCTTGTTCTTGAAGGGACGATCTGGGGCTGTCTGGGTCGTCTCGTTCATGGGTGATTGGGGGCCTATGGCTGTCTACTTGGACTTACTATACCCAAATTGTCGCGCAAGAGCGCGCAAACCAAGGACAATCTTGGGGCGAAGGGTGCTGAAGGAAGGATGGTGGAGGGGGAAGGATTCGAACCTTCGAAGGCGGAGCCGTCAGATTTACAGTCTGATCCCTTTGGCCACTCGGGAACCCCTCCACGGGGAAAAGGATGCACAGCAGGAAAGATGGTGGAGGGGGAAGGATTCGAACCTTCGAAGGCGGAGCCGTCAGATTTACAGTCTGATCCCTTTGGCCACTCGGGAACCCCTCCACGGGGTAACCTTTGGATAAATTAGATGGTGGAGGGGGAAGGATTCGAACCTTCGAAGGCGGAGCCGTCAGATTTACAGTCTGATCCCTTTGGCCACTCGGGAACCCCTCCACGGGGTAACCTTTGAATAAATTGGATGGTGGAGGGGGAAGGATTCGAACCTTCGAAGGCGGAGCCGTCAGATTTACAGTCTGATCCCTTTGGCCACTCGGGAACCCCTCCACAAGTGCGGGGCGCATATTATCAGATCTTTGGCCGTTGTGAACCCCTGGGCGGCAAAACTTTTCCTCAACTTTTAGCAAAAAACGCCGATAAACAAGCAGATGCTTAGTTAATAGGCGATTTTTCCATGCTGACCGAGACCATACGCCGCCATTGTCTGGTGGATGAGTTGCAATTGGGGCAAGACCTCAACCAGGCGCTGCAAGGCCAGCGTCAGGCGGATTTTGCCCTCTTGCTGGCCATGCTCTCATCGGACGTGCAGGATCAGGCCTGGGTGGCGGATCCCCCCCTGCCGGAGGCGGCCGATGACCATTGGCGCGACCATTTTGGCCTGCCGGCGCAGCGTCCATTGGCGGCCCACGACGGCAGTGCGGCCCACGCCCTGGCCATGGCCGAACAACTGGCCGAGGGCGGCGCCGCGGCGGTGCGGCTGTATGACGCCCTCTGCCCGGAGGCCCTGGTGCCCGGCCAGTTTGCCCTGGGCCATGGGGTCTGGGACAACCTGACGCCCCTGAGTCGCCACAAACATGGGCTGGCCCGTCGTGGCGAACTGCTGGCGCATGTGCCGCTGCAGGCGCCGCCCAGCGCCATGCTCGATGCCATTCACGATGCCGACACCCTGACCCGCCAGAGCTGGTTGCCCAGCTAGGGCTTGACCGGATCCCTTTGCCTGTTTGCCGGCGCCTCGCCCGGCCAATGGTGGAGGGGGGCGGCGTCCTCTGCTGTCCGCCTATTTCTCTCACCTCTTTTCTCTCGTTGCTCGCCGCTCGCGGTTCCCATTGCCGCCCTGTACCATCAACAACTGTTTATCATCGGTGGCCAATTGACACCGAAGAACGGGATATCTTGCCGCCATTGGCTTTTTTTAGTTAACAAAAGTTGAGTTATGGCTACACTGGTCGCCCCGTGAGTTGGTGAGGCGTGAGCTAGTGGCGGTAGAGAAGGCCTTTGGTGCGGCGGATTGGCACCTGATCGACAGTTTTCGTCCCGTGGTGGATGCCCTGGCGGCCCTGTTCGGCGAGGGCTGCGAGGTGGTGCTGCACGGCTTCGACAGCCCAGCCCGCTCTGTGGTGCACATCGCCAACGGCCATATCACAGGGCGTCAGGTGGGGGCGCCGGCCACCGACTTTGCCTTGAGCCGCTTGCAGCAGCAGGCCGGCAGCTGCTGGAGCAGCTATTTCGCCCGCAGCCCGGACGGCAAGCTGATGAAGTGTGCCTCCATCACGCTGCACAACGCCGCCCGCCGGCCCGTGGGCATGCTGTGCATCAACCTCAATCTCGATGCCCCCCTGAGCAGCCTGCTGGGGGCCCTTAGCCTGCCGGTCTCCGAGTCCGGGGCCGCCCCTTTGTTTCAGGAGAGCTTCGCGCCGTCCCTCGACGAGCTGGTGGCCCAGGTGATGAGCCAGGTGGCCGCCGAGCCGGATCTCAGTCCCGCCCGGCGCAATCGCCAGATCATCTCGGCCCTGTACGACAAGGGCATCTTCACCATCAAGGAGGCCATCAACCTGGTGGCCGAGCGGCTGGGGGTCAGCCGCCATACCGTCTATCTGCATATTCGCAACCACAAGGCCCGTCTGGCCGATGTTCCGGAGTCTGTCCATGAGTGAGTCCCCCGCCGTTACCGCCCACTGGGGTGAGCTGGTGCAACTGCTGCGCCGCGAGGTCGTGCCGGCCCTGGGCTGCACCGAACCCATCGCCGTGGCCCTGGCGGCCGCCCATTGCCGGCGCCTGCTGGGCCAGGATCCCGACCGGCTGCAGGTGTGGGTCAGCGGCAACCTGTACAAGAACGGCATGGGAGTGGGGGTGCCGGGCACCGGCATGACGGGCCTGCCCATCGCCGCTGCAGCCGGCGCCCTGGCTGGTAATGCCGAGGCGGGGCTGGAGGTGCTAAAAGGCCTGACGCAGCCGCAGGTCGAGCGGGCCAAGGCGCTGCTGCCGGCGGTGACCCTGGACGTCAAGGACGTGCCCGATGCCCTGTATGCCGAGGTGTTGGCGGAGGCGGGGCAGGAACAGGTCAGGGCCGTCATCTGTACCGATCACACCCGGGTGGTGCTGCTGGAGAAAAACGGCGAGCTCATCCACAGCCAAAGCAGTGATCCGGGGCTCAGCCTGATCAACAAGCCGGCCCTGGATCTGGCCGGCATAGTGAACTTCGCCCTGCAGGTGCCGCTGGATCAGATCGCTTTCTTGGCCGAGGCGGCGCAGCTCAACCAGGCGCTGGCCGACGAGGGGCTACGGGGCTATGGCCTGCAGATTGGCCGCATCCTCACCGAGCAGATCGAGCGGCGCCTGTTGTCGGACGATCTCATGACCCTGGCCATGCGGCTCACCTCCGCCGCCTCGGATGCCCGCATGGACGGCGCCATGCTGCCGGCCATGTCCAACTCCGGCTCCGGCAACCAGGGCATCGCCGCCACCATGCCGGTGGTGGCCGCCGCCCGCTTCCTGCAGGTCTCTGATGAACAGCTGTTGCGGGCCCTGGCCATGAGCCACCTGTTGGCCATTCACATCAAGACCTACCAGAACAAGCTCTCCGCCCTGTGCGCCGCCAGCACCGCCGCCATGGGGGCGGGGGCGGCCATCACCTGGCTGCTGGGGGGCGATCTGGCGCGTATCCGCCTGTGTATCAACAACATGATCGGCGACGTGGCCGGCATCATCTGCGACGGCGCCGGCAGTGCCTGCTCCATGAAGGTCTCCACCTCCGCCTCGGCGGCGGTGAAGGCGGCCCTGCTGGCGGCCAACGGCCTGGGGGTGCCGGCGCGGGAGGGGATCGTCGAGGCGGATGCCGAGCAGACCATCGCCAACCTGGGGCGGCTCAGCCGGGAGGGGATGCGCCAGACCGACGAGGAGATCATCCAGATCATGCGCCGCAAGGGTCAGGCCACCCGCTGATCCGGCGTGGGATCAAGGTTCGCGTCAGGCGGCCTGCTATACTCGCCGCCTGATTTTTGACCCTGGAGAGCGCCATGACACGGGCCCATCAACCCCTGGAACTGCTGGCACCGGCCAAGAACCTGGCCCAGGGCCGGGAGGCCATACTGCACGGTGCCGATGCCGTTTACATCGGCGGTCCCGGTTTTGGGGCCCGGGCCGCCGCCGGCAACAGCCTGGGGGACATAGCCGCGCTGTGTCAGTTTGCCCACCGCTTCCATGCCCATGTCTACGTGGCCTTCAACACCCTGCTGACCGATGCCGAGCTGGAGCCGGCGCGCCGGCTGGCCCACGCGCTGTATGAGGCCGGGGCCGATGCCCTGATAGTGCAGGACATGGGACTGCTGCAGCTGGATCTGCCGCCCATCGCCCTGCATGCCAGCACCCAGACCGACAACCGGGATCTGGCCAAGGTGAGTCTGCTGGAACAGCTGGGTTTCAGCCAGGTGGTGCTGGCCCGGGAGCTGTCGCTGGCCCAGATCCAGACCATAGCCCAAGGCAGCCAGGTGACCCTGGAGGCCTTCATCCACGGCGCCTTGTGTGTCAGCTACAGCGGCCAGTGCTACATCAGCCACGCCATGACAGGCCGCAGCGCCAACCGCGGCGAGTGCGCCCAGATCTGCCGCCTGCCCTGCACTCTGACCGGTAAGGATGGCCGTGTGCTGGCGGCGGACCAGCACCTATTGTCGCTAAAGGATCTCAATCAGAGTGCGCACCTGCTGGAGCTGGTGGATGCCGGGGTGCGCTCCTTGAAGATCGAGGGGCGCCTCAAGGGGCCCGAGTACGTCAAGAATGTCACCGCCTGGTACCGTCAGCAGCTCGACGCCTTGCTCGCCCAACGCCCCGAGCTGGCGCCGGCCTCCGCCGGGCGCTGCAGCTACAGTTTCATGCCCAACCCGGCCAAGAGTTTTCACCGCGGTCACACCGACTACTTCCTGCTGGGGCGCAGCCCCGAGATCAGCAACTTTGCCACCCCCAAGTACGCCGGTGAGCCGGCAGGGAAGGTGAGCCGGATGAGCCCGCCCGGCAAGGGGCCCTTGTGGTTCGAGGTGGCGGTGCCGGCCGGGCTTGAATTTCACAACGGCGACGGTCTGACCTATTTTCGCGGCAAGGAACTCATGGGGGTGCGGGTCAACCGCGCCGAGGGGCAACGGCTATTTCCCGCCGAATCGGTGGCGGGTCTCAAGGTGGGGACGGACCTGTATCGCAATCAGGATCAGGCCTTCAATGCCCTGCTGGCCAAGCCCTCGGCCCAGCGCCGGATAGGCGTGACCCTGACCCTGGGGCAGGCCGGCGACGATCTCTGTCTGGATCTGCTGGATGAGTCGGGCTGTCGGGCCCAGGTGCGGCTCCCCGGGCCCCATCCGGCGGCCAAGGATGCGGCCAAGGCGCGCTTTCAGCTCACCGAACAGCTGCAGAAGCTGGGCAACACCGACTTCTACGCCCAGGCGGTGGCGCTGGATCTGCCCACCTTGCCCTTCGTGCCCAGCGGGCGACTCAATGCCCTGCGCCGGGACGGCATTGAGGCGCTGATGGCGGCGCGACTGGCCGCCTATCAGCGCCCTGAAGCCAAGCCCGTCACCTTGCCGCTCCCCATGCTGGGGGGCCAGCGGCTGAGTTACCTCGCCAACATCTACAACGCGGCGGCGGCAGCCTTCTATCAACAGCTGGGGGCGGGCAAGACGGCGCCGGCGTTTGAGGCCGGGGAGGAGACCCGTGAGGTGCCGCTCATGATCACCCGCCACTGCCTGCGCTACAGCTTCGGCCAATGCCCCAAGGAGCGCGAGGCCGGCTTCAAGCCCGACCCCCTGACCCTGACCATAGGCCAGGATCAGTTTCGCCTGCGCTTTGACTGTGTGCGCTGCGAGATGCAGGTACTGGGGCGGCTCAAATCCGGCAAGGGCTAGACGGCCATCGGTCAGCCCTGCGCCTGCAGCACCCTGGCCTCATGGGCCAGCAGCCAGCGCTTGCGTTCCAGGCCGCCGGCATAGCCGGTGAGCTGGCCGTTGGCGCCGATCACCCGGTGGCAGGGCAGGACGATGGGCAAGGGATTGCGGCCGTTGGCGGCGCCCACCGCCCGAACCGCCGTGGGGCGGCCCAGCCCGGCGGCCTGCTGGCCGTAGCTGCGGGTCTGGCCGTAGGGGATCTGGGCCAGCGCCCGCCAGGCCTGACACTGGAAGTCGGTGCCGTGCAGGGAGAGCGGAAGATCAAACGCCCGCAACTCGCCGGCAAAGTAGGCGGCCAACTGCGCCACGACGGGGGCCAGGGCGGCCGGGGCCCGCACCCAGCCGGCGGGCGGCAGCGCCGCGTCAGACTCGATAAAGTTCACCTGGGCCAAGCCCACCTCATCCAGTGCCAGCCGCAATAGGCCGCAGGGACTGGCCAGCTCATCATAACGCAGCATCATGCTCTCCTTGGGTTGATTGGCCTTGAGTCGTCTGGCCTTGAGTCAGTTGGCCTTGAGTCAGTTGGCCTTGTGGGTCGGGCTGGGCGCCGGGCTGGTGAAGGGCTGGACCCAGCGGTATTCGCAGGACAGCGCCCCCTGTTCATTGCCGCCCAGCTGCTCGTAGGACAGGCGACCGGCCTGGCTGTAATCCAGCCGCTCTATCATCTCGCCATCGGGCATGATGTCAGGGCAGCCGCTGACCCTGTGATGCACCTCGAAGCGCTGGGGCCCCAGCCAGATAAATTCGGTGTCGTACCGACAACCGCTCTCTCCGCTTTCCTGCCAGCGGGCACTGGCCTGGCCCGGCGGCGGCAGGATGAAATGACTGCGGGCATCCAGCATCAGCACCCGGGCCTCGCTCAGGTAGACCAGGTGCCCCTCGGGGCAATACTGGGGCGAGCCGCTCTCCAGCTGATAATCGCCCTGCTCGGGCAGCAGCCAGGGGGTCGCGTGGAGTGGGGCACAGAGCCAGGGGCTCAGCAGCAGGGCCTGGGCGAGTCTGGTCTTCATGCCTGGCGCTCCAGATAACGGGTCTGCAGGTGACGGCGAAACGGCGCCACGCTCAAGGGGGCGCCGGTGGCCTGCCGGATCAGGGCATCTGTCTCCAGCAGGCTGGCCTGTTGCCAGATGTGCTGCCGCAGCCAGGCGAAGAGGTTGCCCAGGCCCTCGGGCTGGCTCAGCAGGCTGGCAAAGCTGCCCAGCTGCTGTTGCAGGGCCTCGGCCTGTTGGGCGGCATACAGGGCGCCCAGGGTGTAGCTGGGGAAGTAGCCAAAGCTGCCGTCGGTCCAGTGGATGTCCTGCAGGCAGCCATCCCTGTAGTTGCCGGCGGTGGAGAGCCCCAGATACTGCTGCATGCGCAGATCCCACAGCTCGGGGATGTCGCGGGCCTGGATGTCGCCCTCGATCAGCCGCTTCTCTATTTCGTAGCGCAGCATGATGTGGGCCGGATAGGTCACCTCGTCGGCATCCACCCGGATATAGCCCGGGGCCACCCGGGTGTAGAGGCGGGCCAGGTTGGCCGGGGCAAAGGCCGGCTGGGGGCCGAAGCTGGCCTCCAGCAACGGCGGCAGCAGGGCGATGAAGGCGGGATCGCGAGCCAGCTGCATCTCGAAGAACAGGCTCTGGCTCTCGTGGATGCCCATGGAGCGGGCCTCGCCCACCGGCAGCCCCTGCCACTGGGCCGGCAGCCCCTGTTCGTAGCGGGCATGGCCGGTCTCGTGGATGATGCCCATCAGGCTCTGGGTGAAGTCCGCCTCATCGAAGCGGGTGGTGATGCGCACGTCGCTGGGCACGCCGCCGCAAAACGGGTGGGCGCTGACATCCTGACGACCACGGCTAAAGTCAAAGCCCAGCAGCCCCATGATCTGACGGCCGAGATCCTGCTGAGCCGCGGTGGCAAAGGGCCCCTGGGGCTGGAGCACAGATTCGGTCGCCTGGCGTTCACCCACCTGGCGAATGAGATCCGGCAGCCACTGCTGCAGCTCGGCGAACAGGCCGTCGAGCTGTGCGCAGTCCATGCCCGGCTCGTACAAGTCCAGCAGGCTGTCGTAGGGGCGGCCGCCAGTGGCCTCGGCACGGATGGCGGCCTCCTCGCGGCTCAGGGCGACCACCTCCTGGAAGTTGGCCAGAAAGCCGCTCCAGTCATTCTCCTGACGTTGGCGCCGCCAGGCGTGCTCGCAGCGGGAACCGGCCAGGGACTTGGCCTGCACCAGATCGCCGGGCAGCACGCTGGCCTGGCGGTAGCGGCGCTGCATCTCCTTGAGGCTGGCCCGCTGCGCCGGGTCCAGGTTTTCCGTCTCGGCGGCGGCAAACCAGTCGGCCAGTTCGGGGGCGGTGAGGCGTTCATGCATCAGCAAGGAGAGCTCGGCCAGAGCCGCGCCCCGGGCGTCGTTGCCGCCCTCGGGCATCATGGTGGCCTGATCCCAGCCGCAGATGGCGCTGAGGTGGGCGAAATGATGCAACTGGTGGAAGCGGCGGCTTAACAGGGCATAACTCATGGCGTGTCCTCCGATCTATCCCGGTTGGCTACTCCGGCAGGCGCTTTTGGATGCGCTCCCGGGTGTGTTGTTTATCCTGCTGGCCCTTGCGCAGCAGCACCAGGGTGGTGCCGCTGCCGCCGAGCGGACGCGGGGCGCTGTGATAGGCCAGCACCTGGGGCCAGAGCCCCAGCCAGTGGCAGACATGGCTCTTGAGCTGGGCCGGCGGCTGACTCTGCAGGCCGCGACCATGGCGGATCAGCAGGCTGCGGATCTCCAGCTGCTGGCACTGGCCGAGCACCTCCAGCAGGCGATGGCGGGCCGGCTCCAGCCCCATGCCCTGCAGATCCAGGCTGGTTTCAATCTGGTACTGCCCCAGACGCAGCTTGCGGAACACCCCCCCTCCTGCACGCCATCCCGTTTGAAGCTGACCACCTCGTGGGGATCCAGCAGGGGCACGGCCTCAAAGCCAAAGGGATGCGGGAGCCGAGTATCGGCCCGTTGCGCCGCCTGCTGGCGGGCCTGACGGGCCGTCTCATCCAGGCTCTGGCCCTGCAGGCGCACCCTGGCATCGGGCGCCAGGGGTTTGACGTCCTGCATCTGCTGGGCAAACAGGCTGGGTTCCGGCGGCGTCATGGGGTGGCCTCCGCCGCAAGCGGCGTCACGGCATAGCCCGCCTGTTCCAGCAGCGCCAAGAGCCCCTTGGGACCGTGCAGGTGCAAGGCCCCCACCACCACGAAGGCATTGGGGTGGCGCTGGCCGTCCATCAGCTGTGGCAGCCAGGCTTGATTACGGCGTGCCAGCAACTGGGCCTCCAGATAGTCCCGCAGCGCCGGCGGGCCCTGCTCTTCGTTGAGCAGGGCCACCAGGCTCTGGGTGTTCCCGGCCTGCCAGGCCTGGATCAGCTCCGGCAGCAGCTCACTCAGGCTGGGTAACTGCTCCAGGGTGTTTTGCAAGAATTCGACTTCGTGATCCTTGAGGCCGGCCAGATAGCGGAACTGGGCTATGGGCTGCTCCAGGCCAACAATCGGCTTATGGCTGGTTTCCGCCTGGTGGACGAAATATTCATCCACGCCGTATTGGGCTTGGTAGCCAGCCTGCTGCATGGCCACCTGGGTCAGGGTCAGGGCGGCAAACCAGGGCTGCAGGGGCAGCAAGGCCTCGGCCGGCAGATGTTGGCGCTGGGCCGCCGCCACGGTCTGGCGATACAGCGGGGCAGGCAATTTGTCTGCCAGACGCTGGCCAGCTGGCAGACGGCCCAGCTGCAATAGCTCCTGTTGCGTGGCGCCATCCAGCTGCCGCAGGTCGGTTTCCAGGATCAGCTCATCGGCCTGTTGCCAGGCCTGCATGATGGCGGCGTCCAGCGGATAGAGGTCGGCGGTGCCCACATGGATGGAGCCCAGCAGCCACAGCCGCTGTCCATCTTTTTGCGCCTGCCAGAGGCCGGGCATGGCCTGGGCCCACAGGGGCAACAGACCCAGACAAAGCAGGCAGGCTGTCATCCAGCGGATGGGGCGGCTATGATGTGGCCGGTTTTTTTGCATATGGAGATCCTCATGCCTCATCTTCGTTTTCGCGGCTTAGCGCCGGAACCCTTGGCTCAGCTGGCCCCGTCTCTGGTGCAGCGGCTCAGCGAGCTGACCGGCGCGCCTGTGGCGCATTTTACCCTGGAGCGGGTGCAGACCGAATTCATAATTGCCCCCGTGCCGGGCACCGGCTATCCCTTCGTCGAGCTGTTGTGGTTCGACCGTGGCCAGGCGGTGCAGGATGCGGCGGCCAAGCTCATCACAACCGCGGTGCAGGCCGAGCTGGGCGCTCAGACCGACGTGGCGGTCATAGTGTTGCCGTTAACCCGTACCGCCTACTACGACAACGGCCAGCATTACGGCTGAGCCTATGCCGAGCGGGCCAGCAGGGCGTCCAGCCAGGCGGTGGGCAGCAGGCGTCTGAGGTAATAGAACCACTTGGCCGGGCGGGTCACCCGATAGCGCCGGCGGGCGCGCTTGGCCTGCAGGGCGTGCAGCAGCGGCGGCAGGCAGGCCTCCGCCGGCAGGGTGAAGGGGCCAGCAGGGCTGCCTTCGGCTCGGCCGAGCCGCTTTATGGTCTGCCGATATTCCTCGGCATGGCGGCTGTGCTCCACATCGATGGCCTGACGGAAGGCCGCCAGGGCATGCACCCGAAAGCGGGTCTCGATAGGGCCCGGTTCAATCAGGCTGATCTGCACGCCGCTGCCCCGCAGCTCCAGCCGCAGGGTGTCGGTGTAGCCTTCTAACGCAAACTTGCTGCTGTTGTAGGCGCCGCGAAAGCGCATGGCCACCAGCCCCAGCACCGAGCCCACCTGCACGATGCGCCCCTGGCCCTGGGCCAGCATGGCCGGCAACAGTTGCCGGATGAGGTGATGCCAGCCGAAGAAGTTGCTGTCAAATTGCCGCCGCAAGGCCTCGGTGGGCAGATCCTCCAGGGCACCGGGCTGGCCGTAGGCACCGTTATTGACGAGACCCCACAGCCGCCCCTGGCATTGGGCCAAGGCCCAGCGGGCGGCCTCCTCTATGCTGACCTCATCGGTGAGATCCAGCCGGTGGGCGGCAAAGCCCTCGTCCGCCAGGGCGGCCACGTCGTCGGTCTGGCGGGCGGTGGCCAGCACCTGGAAGCCCGCCTGGCGCAGGCCGTGGGCGGCGGCGCGGCCAATGCCGCTGGAGCAGCCGGTGATCAGCACTGTCTGAGTCATGGTCCGCGTTATCCCTTAGGCTGCGTCGACGTCGGCCTTGCGCGGCTTGCGGGCCGGCTTGCTGTCGGGACTGGGGACTTCGCTCAGGGCGGGTTCGCCGACGCTCAGGCTGCCGCCCTTGAGGATCTGCTGCAGGGCCTCTTTCTGGCCGGCCAGGTAGAGGGCCAGGGCCTCCTGGGTCTCTTCGGGCAGGGTGACGGGGGCCTCGGCCAGCAGCAGGGTCAGTTGGTCGGCCATGTCCAGCATCTTGTCGTAGGCATCCGCCTCTTTCTTGCTTGCGAACGTCATCTTCTCCTCGCCGTTACGTACCACCACGTATTTGATTTCCACTGCCATGGGATCGGGTTCCTGTCTTTGGGTTGACTGTAAAAATAAACAGTATTCTTCGGCGCGCCGGATTGCAATAGCCGAGCTAGAACGGCAGGAGCCAGGGCACGGCAAACACGCAGATGAGCAGCACCAGCAGGGTAAAGGGCACGCCGATGCGGATAAAGTCCATGAAGGTGTATTCCCCCGGCCCCAGCACCAAGGTATTGACCGGTGAGGATACGGGGGTCATGAAGGCAGCCGAGGCGGCCAGGGCCACCGTCATGGCCATGGGGTAGGGCGAGACCCCCATCTGCTGGGCGGCGCCGATGGCGATGGGGCCCATCAGCACGGCGGTGGCGGTGTTGGAGATGAACAGACCGATCACCGCAGTGAGGACAAACAGCCCCACCAGCATGACTCTGGGACCGTGATCGCCGATGAGGGAGAGCAGGCCGTGGACGATGAGATCGATGCCGCCGGTCTTCTGCAGCGCCAGCGCGAAGGGCAGCATGCCGACGATGAGGATCAGGGTGGGCCAGTGGATGGCGCGGTAGGCGCTCTCCAGATCCACGCAGCGAAACCAGCCCATCAGCAGGCAGGCGATGAGGGCGGCGATCACGTTGGGCACGGGATCCGTCACCATCATGAGGATCATGAGCCCCAGGGCCAGCAGGGCGTGCAGCGCCTGGCTGCGGGCGGGGGCCATCTCGTCCACCTCCGCCGGCAGGGCCAGCAGCAAGAAGTCGTGATTGTAGGTGTGCAGCTGACTGATGAGGCTCCAGTTCCCCACCACCAGCAGGGTATCCCCCAGGCGCAGCGGCTCGTTCACCAGCTTGCCGGCCAGCACCTGGCCGTCTCGCCGGATCCCCACCACGCTGACGCCGTAGACCGAGCGAAAACCGGCCTCCCGCACGCTTTTGCCCAGCAGGCTGGAGTCGGCGATGAGGGCGACCTCCGCCAGCCCCACCTCCCGGGCGCGGGAGGAGAAATACTCGCCGCGCAGTATCATGGGCTCCAGCTTGGCCTCGCTGCAGAAGCGGCGCACCTCGTTGTGATCGTCCATGTCGATGAGCAGCACATCGCCGGCCTGAAACTCCGAGATGCCCGACACGCTGACCATCACCCGACGGTAACGGCGCCAGCGTTCCACCCCGATGACGTTGGCACCGTAGCGCACCCGCAGCTGCAGGTGATCCAGGGTGCGGCCGATGAGGGGGGAGTCGGGCTGAACCGCCATGCGCCGGGCCCGGCCGGTGAGGTGGTAGGTTCGCACCAGATCCCGCATGGAATGGCGCCCCTGGCCGGCGGATTGCGGCCGGCGGGACGGCAGGAATCGCCGTGCCAGCAGCATGTAGCCGATGCCGGCCAGCAGGATCAGCAGGCCAAAGGGGGTGAAGCTGAAGAAGCGAAACCCGGGGATGTGATGGCGCATCAGCTCGCTGTTGATCACCATGTTGGGGGCGGTTGCCACCAGGGTCAGCATGCCGCTGATGAGGCCGGCAAAGCCCAGGGGCATCATGAGGCGACTGGCGGGAATGGCCATGCGATGGGCCACGCTCAAGGCCACCGGGATGAAGATGGCCACCACGCCGGTGGAGCTCATCACGGCACCCAGGGCCGCCACCGCCAGCATCAGGAAGATCAGCATGCGGGTCTCGCTGTTGCCGGCCAGCTTCACCAACAGATCCCCCAACTGGTAGGCGATGCCGGTACGCACCAGACCCTGGCCCACCACGAACAGGGCACCGATGAGGATGATGTTGGGATCGCTAAACCCGGCGAGGGCCTCCTCCAGGCTGAGGGTACCGCTGAGCACGAAGGCGACGATGACCAGCAGGGCCACCACATCCGCACGGACACGGTTGCTGATAAAGCAATAGATGGCGGCCAACAGCAGGGCCAGAACCCAATACAGCGTCAAGTTCATCCATGCTCTCCGTTCTGTGAGGGGAGGGCGGCCGCCTGCGACGGCGCCGGCAGCCTGGGGTCATGATGCCAGATCCGGCTGGCGCCTTGATAGCCGCGGTCAAAGAAAAGCCGTGCCGCGGCAGCGGATCGCCGCAAGCGGCGCCTTCTTGCCGCCCTGTCGCTGCGGCTTGCTGCGCTGGGTCCTGGTGCCGGGATAGCGGATACCCCAAAATCTCCCCCCTGTACGGTGGGGCAGGGGGCTTGGTGTCTGGTCTGGCTTGGCTAACAAAAAAACCGCAAAGCCAGTGGCAGTGCGGGTTTGATGCGTGTCTTGCTACGGCAAGAAACTGTGATTTGGCGTCCCCACCAGGGCTCGAACCTGGAATCAGCCCTTAGGAGGGGCTAGTTATATCCTGTTTAACTATGGGGACTGGCCATCTAAGGCGCCGGCATTATACCAAAGGGGCGTCCAAGATCCACAACATGGCTCAACTGGTTGTTATTTAAGCGCTTATTCCATGACGGCCAGATCGCCTATCTGTACGTTGCCCGGCGCATACTGGTTGAGGGAGCGCAGCACGGCGCTGTCCTCATACAGGCGCTTGACCTCCATGATGCCGGCGGCCGGTCGGCGATCGCTGCGCAGCATGCCGCTGTCGTCCCGGTAGTCGGCCTTGTGTTGCAACAGCAGCCGCTCGCCCAGACGAATGCCATTCTTGCTGCCCAGGTTGATATGAAACTCGTCGCCATCCACCTTCACCACCCGGCCGGCGGGTTTGTCGCAGCGCAGCTGCAGGCTTAGATCCTGGCTGGCCCGATCCAGCAATTGCCCGATTTCCGCGCCGTAGGGGGATTGCCAGAAGGTCTGCTCAAACACGTTGAGCTTGGCCTGCTTGTCAAAGGTCCAGGGCGCCTGGCCCTGGTATTCGAAGGTGTGTTGCAGCTTGCCGCTGAGGCCGTCGAACAGATACAGGTGCAGGGCAAACACCCGCTGGGGATGGGAAAACCATTGGCTGACCAGGCCATCATCTGTCTGTTGCAGTGACAGATCGTCCAGGGTGCCAAACAGCAGGTATTGGCTTTCGGTATCCCGGGCCAGCTGTTGGATCTGGGGCGTGATACGCACGTCGCCCTGGGCGAAGAACTGCGGGGTCAATCCCAGGTTGGCATCCAGCCAGCGTTGGGTGACAAAGGTTTGGCGTTGGTTTTGCAAGCGCTGATAGAGGGCCTGGGTGACAGCCTTGTTGATGTCAAACAGCTGGCCGTAGCGGGCCTGCTGTGGATCCACCAAGCTGAAGCGGATGAGGGAGATGCCCTTGGCGTATTGCTGGCCTTCACAGGCGTGCAGTTGGCTGCGGATGTTGGCGCGCACCGTCAGGTAGAGACGCTGGCTGCGCTCTTCTTCCTGCAAGATCTGGTACTGGCGGATGTCGCCGTTGGAACGGATGAGGAAAATATCTTGGCTTAGGGTGCCGTTTTTGAGTGTTTGCAGGCTGGAAACGTTGGCGCCGGCTTGCAGCAAGGCTTGCCGAAGTGCATCCTCCAGGGCTTGCTGCCGGGTATACTCCAGCTCTCCCCGGACAAAGGGGGCACTGCCGGTGACTTGATACCATTTGGCCTGCAGGGTCATGGGGAGTCCCAGCAACAGGAGCAGGGGGGCGAGCCAGCGTATTTTCATCGTTCAACCTGTCGAACCTGTGTCACTGTTGGAGTAAAAGCAAATTTTATGCCCGTTTTGTGGTGATAAGGCGGTTAATTTATAAATTTATGTTTATTTAATCGTCGTGGCTGGCTTAAGGAATGCAGATATTTGCCGATAAACGGTAACAGCGCAGTGAGTGTGGAGTGACTCATGAACAAATTGGCATTAGTGTTGGCTCTTCTGGTCCCATTGGGAGCCTGCTCTAGCCGCACCCCCAAGGTAGCCAGCCAACCTCAGGGCATGGAGTTGAGCAGTACTGTCTCTCATTTGGCGGATAGTCTGTTTCAGACCAAGTTGGCGGGGGATACCAGGATGAAACCCATCGCGGTCGCATCCTTCGTCAACCTGAGCAACCTGGACAGCAGCAACTGGTTAGGGCAGCAGCTGGCGGAGGATTTCATCCACGAACTGCATCGCCGCGGCGAGCTGGTGTTGGATTACAAGCTCACCGGTAGCATCAAGGTGACGCCGGAAGGGGATTTTGTCTTCAGCCGTGACTGGATGGAGCTGGCCAAGCGGGTGCCCTTGTCCCGGGTGCTGACGGGGACCATGGCGCCCAACAGCAGCGGCATCGTGATCAATGCCCGCATCGTCAACCTGAAGACCCACATGGTCGAGGCGACGGCCCAGGGCTTTGTGCCCCGTAGCCAGCTCAATGGTGGCTTGGATTCCGGCCGGGCGGTGACGATCACCAAGGGCATGTTGGTCCGTGGGGATTACCCGGAGGGCCGTTATGGCAATTCGGTTCAACTGACGCACTAAGGGGCGGTTATGAAACGTCTTGTGCTCTGGATGTCGGCGGCCTTGTTGCTGTCGGCCTGTTCCAGTACCCATTATGTCCGTTATCAGCAGGCGACACCGACACGGTTTCCCGTGCTGCACGCCGTGGGATATGCGGTCATCGATGTGCAGCCTGGCCCGAGCCGTTCGGAGAAGGTGTTGCAGGCGATCCGTGCCTCCAAGCTGGATGCCTATCGCGAGCTAACCGAGCAGGTCTATGGCCAGCAGATCCAGGGGGCCACGACCCTACGGGATGCGGTTCAGACCAGCAACGGGCTGGAGGCGTCGGTGGAGGGCATGGTGCGCGGTGCCCGTGTGGTCCAAAGCTACCCGTTGGATAACATGTATGCCACCGAGCTGGAGTTGGATACTCAGGTGCTGTACGACCTGTATCGTTTGGGCGGCGCCCAATAAAAGTCGACGAGATAAAAAAACCACCTTACGGTAATGCCGATCAGTTAAGGATCCATTGACCGATCCTCAGGCTGTGTAAAAATCCGAAACTCCTTGTTGGGTTTCGGATTTTTTTATGCGTATCGACCAAGCTCTCGACTTCATTCACGCCTGTCCTCCCGGAAAATTTGAGTCCCTGTCTGACTTGCTGTCACCTGAACTGGTGCAGGCTTGCCTGGCCGAGACAGGCTCGGTCTCCCTGCGCCGACGGCGCATACCCATGGAGCGAGTGCTGTGGGCCATTATCGGTATGTCCCTGTTTCGTCATGTCCCCATGGCCCAATTGGCCAACCAGCTAGATATCCTGTTACCTGGCGACCGGCCATTCGTCGTTCCCAGTGCCTTCATCCAAGCGCGCCAAAAACTGGCTGACCGAGCCGTTCAACAGGTGTTCCAGCAGACCGCTACGCTCTGGCATCAGCAGTGTCAGCACCCCACCTGGGCCGGCTTGCAGCTGCTGGCCGTCGATGGGGTGGTCTGGCGCACGCCCGATACCCAGGACAATGCCAGCGCCTTTGCCAAGTCGAAAACCGGCCAGGGCGAGACGCAGTATCCGCAAGTACGCATGCTGTGTCAGATGGAGCTGACCAGCCACCTGCTGACCCAGACCGTGATGGACTCCTGTGCGGTGAACGAGATGGTGCTGGCAGAGCAACTCATTGAAAAAACACCCGATAACAGCCTGACCCTGTTCGATAAGGGCTTCTACTCACTGGGATTACTACACGCTTGGCAAAGCCAGGGCATCGCCCGTCACTGGCTTATTCCGCTGAAGAAGGGCACGCAATACGAGGTCATCCGCAAGCTGGGGCGGCAGGATGCGCTGGTATGTCTCACCTCCAGTCCGCAGGCCAAGAAGAAGTGGAGCGAGTTACCGGAGCAGCTCGAAGCCCGGCTGCTGACCCGGACGATGAATGGCAAGGAGCGCCAGGTGCTGACCTCGCTCACCGACCCGATGCGCTTCCCTGCCAGCGAGTTGATGGAGCTATACCAGAATCGCTGGGAAATCGAGCTGGGCTATCGGGAGATGAAACAGAGCCTGCAACAGCACAGGCTGACGCTGCGCAGCAAGAAACCCGATGGAGTAAAGCAGGAGCTATGGGGCTTGGTATTGGCCTATAACCTGCTGAGATATCAGATGGTTAGAATGGCGGCGAGCTTAAAAGGCTATACGGCCAGCCAGTTGAGCTTTCACATGGCATCGGTGTATCTGCTGCATGAGCTCAGTTGCCTGCCGTTCGTATCACCGGGGAATATTCCAGCCCGCGTCGCCGACATGGACAAACAGGCGGAGCAGTTCAAGTTACCTGCCCGCCGAGAACGAAGTTATCCCAGGTGTGTCAAAGCCAAGCCACATAAGTATGCGACGAGAAAACCTAATAAAAACAATGCCAGTCAGGCTTAACTGACTGGCATTACCACCTTACGGTGGTTTTTTTACGCCTTGATGTTCAGGGAACCGTTTTTCCCCGGCTGGGTATTGCCGCGATTGTCGTAGGTGAGTTTGTTCTTGTCCCGCAGCTGGCATAGCTCGGCGGCCAGCTTGCGATTGGAGAGCAGATTGAGCTCAATGAGTTTGCCGTTGACCTCGTTACGTTCCTGGCAGGATTGCAGATTGGTGAGGATTCGCTGGCGGAACGGTTCGAGTTCCGGCTGCAGCTGGTGGTCAGGCAGGGTGCTGGCTATGGCTTGATCATTCTGGGCGAGGGTGGCGAGCAACTGCTGTTTTTTTTCGGTCAATTCCGGCAGCGCCAACGCCTTGCGCTGCTTGAGCAGGTTGAACTCCTCCTCAAGCAGCGCAAGCATCTGGTTAAGCGTATCTTCCTGCTGCTGGAGCAGGTCGAGTAGTGGACTCATTGATAGAGTTTTTCCAGATCGGATTCCATGCTCACCATCTTCTTGGCCACCCGCTGACTGTCCACCTTGTATTCGCCCTTATCGATGGCGGCTTTAAGTGCCTCGACCTTGGCCTGGTTGGTGGTGGGGGTGTTGCTCAGCCGCTGCTGAACCCGACCAAGTTGCTGGGCTTGATCCGTCAGCACCACAGCATCCTGGCGTACACTGCCCTTGGCCTGCTGAGCTTGCTCGGCAGCACCGCTGGCCGCTTGACCGCTGGTGTTGCCACCAGCCACCTTGGTGGACTGATTACTCAGCAGATTGTTGATGTTGTGTATGGCCATGATAGTTACCTGTTGGTCGCCAATCTCGCGTCATGCCTGTTTATCGGCACTGTGCTGACGAACTTTAGAAATAAATTTGCGCCAAGTTACAGATCCACTCTTACCTTGCCAGCGTGCGCAACCACGGCCTGTATCACCCGCTTGGAGCGGTTGTTTTCCACGCGAATGGCCTCTCCGAAGCTGCCATCCTGCAGGGCGGTACCCTGGGTCTTGATCTGCATCCCTCCGGTGAGGGCCTGTATTTCCACCTTGTCACCTCGGCATACTACACAAATCTGATTTTGCCGCACAGGCTGGCCGGCACGCAGATCCCGTTTGAGACGGCTGCCCACCAGGGGGGCCGTGTCGCTGAAGGTATCGCCACGCAGCAGTATCTCATCCATAAATTCGATGGTCATCAGCCCTTCATCCAACACGGTACCGCGGGGTGCGGCGTCGGCCACCGACACGAAGGGACGCAATACCTTGACTCGAACGGGAAGGTAGAGATCCCAGATCGGCTCCGCCTCGCATTTAAGGTAAACGCTGTTGGTTCGCCTGACCTCCTCGCTGCCGGCTAGACGGGCGGTCAAGTGGCCGCTACAGGCATGAATGCCCAGGCGATCGTCAATGGGACCCGAACTAACCTCCACCCGGCTGGTGGGATCGACGGTCATCTGATCCAGCACAAACTGTTCGGCAAACTGACGCACCTGTTGGGTGTCAGCGGCTCGACAAGGGGCGGTCAACAGCAATGCGAGCGTTATCAAGTAACGCCCACTAATCGTTTCCATCTTCTTGCCGATAAAGCACAATAGGCTCATATAGACTTATACTAATCCTGCAATCCGAGGCTGGTCTAAGTCGACAACAGGGCCTCAGCTCAAAAAATGACCTCGCAAGGTCTTGTGTCATAAGAGTATGCAAAAGTCATACCTGCAAGCACAGGGTTTCGTCAGACGGCTACTGCCTTTAGCCAAAAATGGAGTAAATTATGGCGAGTATCTTGGATTCCGTAAACCAACTGACCCAGCTGGTCGGGCAGAATCGGTTGGAATTGCTGTTGTTCAAGTTGGTGGGGCGTCAACGTTTTGGCATCAATGTATTCAAGGTACGTGAAGTCCTGCAGTGTCCGGCATTGACCATCATGCCCAAGCTGCACCCGTTTGTGCGGGGGGTGGCGCATATCCGCGGACAGACGATTTCCGTCATCGATCTCAGCCTGGCCACCGGCGGCAAGCCGATCCAGGATCTAACTCAGTGCTTCATCATCATTGCCGAATATAACCGGTCGGTGCAGGGGTTCTTGGTCAGCTCGGTAGAGCGCATCATCAATATGAATTGGGAAGCCATTTTGCCGCCACCCAAGGGCGCCGGCCGCTTAAACTATATGACGGCGGTCACCGAGGTAGATGGCGAACTGGTGGAAATCCTGGATGTGGAGAAGATCCTCGACGAAATTTCGCCGGTGAACACCCATGTGAGCGAGGATGTGGTGGCCTCGAGTGAGGCGCACCATACCCGTGGCCGCATGGTGTTGGTGGCGGATGATTCGTCGGTGGCGCGCAAGCAGGTAGAGCGGGCGCTCAATGCCATCGGCGTCAAGTGTCTGCTGGCCAAGGATGGTAAAGACGCCTTGACCATGTTGCTGGACATGCTGGAGAAGGGGCCCATCGAGGAGCAGATCGGTTTGGTCATCTCGGACATCGAAATGCCGGAAATGGATGGTTACACCCTGACGGCGGAGATCCGCAACCATCCCGGGCTCAAGGATCTACATGTCATTTTGCATACCTCCTTGAGTGGGGTCTTCAACCAGGCGATGGTGCAGAAGGTGGGGGCCAACAACTTTATCGCCAAGTTCCATCCGGACGAACTGGCCAAGGCCGTTCAAGACGCCCTGTAATCCAACGAGTCGAAGAAGATTAATGAAGACACTGTCCGACGAGCTTTATAAACAGTTCAGTGCCTTTTTGGAGGCCCAGAGCGGAATCGTGCTGGGCGCCAATAAGCAGTATCTGGTTAAGAGCCGACTGGCGCCATTGGTTGGACAATATGGCGCCAATACCTTGGCCGACCTGATCAAGCGGGCCATGGACCCTCGTGAGCGGGATCTGAAGATGACGGTGGTCGATGCCATGACCACCAACGAAACCCTCTGGTTTCGTGACACCTATCCCTTCCAACTGTTGACCGACCGCATCTTTCCCGAACTGGGAAAGGCGGGCAAACCCTTGCGGATCTGGTCTGCCGCCAGTTCCTCTGGTCAGGAGCCCTATTCCATTGCCATCACGGCTCTGGAGCAGCAGATGAAGCGTCCTGGTACGCTGCCGGGGGGCGTGCAGATCGTGGGGACCGATATCTCCGCCTCCATGCTCAATCAATGCAAGGAAGGCATCTACGACAACCTGGCGCTGGCCAGAGGTTTGTCCGTGGAGCGCAAGCGTCAATTTTTCGAGGCATGTGACGGCAACAAGATGCGGGTCAGTGACAGAGTCAAAAAATTGGTGTCGTTCCGCCCCTTCAATCTGTTGGACAGCTACAGCCTGCTGGGCAAGTTTGACATCATTTTTTGCCGCAACGTGCTGATCTACTTCTCTCCCGAGATCAAGTCAAAAATCCTCAACCAGTTCGCTGGCAGCCTGAATCAGGGCGGTTATTTGATGCTGGGAGCGTCAGAGTCGCTCACCGGCCTGACCGACCGGTTTGAGATGATCCGCTGTAATCCCGGCATCGTCTACAAGCTCAAATAATCCCATCTTTTTATCTGGCACACCTCTTGCTTCGTTTTATGGCAGGAGGTGCGCCATGACCATTTCATTCGATAAAGCATTCGGGATCCACCAGTACACCATAGGGGTGCGTTCCCAGCGGGCTGAGGTCCTGGCTGGCAACATAGCCAACGCAGATACCCCTGGCTACAAGGCGCAGGATCTGGATTTCTCCAGTGCCTTGAGCCAGGCCCAGGGTTTGCAGGGTGGGGCGACCGAGCTGACCCGCACCAACAGCCAGCACCTGGCAGGTGGGAGCGCCATGACAGGTACCCTCCAGTATCGCGTGCCGCTGCAGCCGGATACCGGCGATGGCAATACGGTGGATCTGCAGCAAGAGCGCAATGACTACTTGGAAAATGGCTTGGAGTATCAAACCTCGCTTGAATTTCTTAACAGCAAGATCAATGGCTTGCTCAAGGCGCTTAAAGGAGATCAAGCATGAGTCTCTTTCGGATTTTTGACGTCGCCGGCTCGGCCATGAGTGCCCAGTCTGTGCGTCTGAATACCACCGCCAGCAACCTGGCCAATGCCGACAGTGTCAGCTCCAGCGTGGAGGAGACCTACCGGGCACGGCGGCCGGTTTTTGCCGCCATGCTGCAAGAGGCCGGCAGTGGCCAGCCGGGCGGCGAATCGGTCGGGGTTCAGGTGCAGGGCATAGTGGAGAGCGACGCGCCCTTGCTCAAGGAGTACAACCCCAACCATCCCATGGCGGATCAGGACGGCTTCATCTACAAGCCCAACGTCAATCCCGTTGAGGAGATGGCGGACATGATCAGCGCCTCCCGCTCATACCAGACCAATGTACAAGTCGCCGATACCGCCAAGCAGATGCTGTTGCAGACGCTGCGGCTGGGCAAGGGTTAAGGAGTAGACCATGGCCGACTACAGCTCCCTGACGGGTATTACAACCTCCTCTGCTGCTCAGGCCAGTAGCACCACGAGTAGTAGCAGCAGTAGTAATGGTGCTCTGGGGCAGGCAGATTTTTTCAAGCTGTTGACCCAGCAGTTGTCCTATCAGGATCCGTTCAAGCCGACGGACAACTCCCAGATGATTTCCCAGATGGCGTCGTTCACCACGGCTGACGGCATCAACCAGCTCAATACCCAGATGACCACGCTCAACGACAACATGACCTCCAGTCAGGCGTTGATGGCCTCCAGCCTGGTGGGGCAGAAAGTCCTGTCTCCCACCAGCAACGGCTACTTGACCGAGGGGGACACGGTCAAAGGCGTGATCACCACGGGCGATGGCGCCAGCAATCTGAAGATCAGCATCACGGATGCGGATGGCAATGTGGTGCGCGAGATCCCCGTTGATGGCAGCCAGACGGGCAACTACATGTTCGAATGGGACGGTCTGGACAAGAATGGCAATCAAGCTCCCACTGGAACCTATACCTTCAAGGCCAATGGCCTGGTGGGGAATGAACGACAGGATTTAGGGGTGTTGACCTACGGGCAGGTTGAGAGCGTCACGCTCGGCAACAGCCAGGTTGCCACCGTAGTGAAGGTTCAAGGGGTTGGCAGCTTGCCGCTGTCGCAGATCTTGGAAATTTCCAACTAGCCATAGGCGCTAAGTGAGAGGTAATACCCATGTCATTTAATATTGCCCTGAGTGGTTTGTACGCCGCCCAGAAACACCTGGACGTCACGGCCAACAACATCGCTAACGTGAATACCATTGGCTTTAAGAGCTCCCGGGCGGAGTTTGCCGATGTCTACTCCTCCTCCATCTTCTCCAATGCCAAGACAACGGTGGGCAGTGGCGTGACCACCGCCACCGTTTCTCAGCAATTTCACCAGGGTGCGCTGAACTTCACCGATAACTCGCTGGATTTGGCCATTCAGGGCAATGGCTTCTTCGTAACTGCCGCGAATATCGGGGATCTGGACCGTACCTATACCCGGGCCGGGGCCTTTCAGTTGGATTCAAGTGGTTATGTCACTACCGCCCAGGGCGACTACCTGCAGGTCTATGAGGTCAACGATGACGGTACGCCCAAGACCGTCAGCCTGGACTCTACCGTGCCGCTGCAGGTGCCGGATACGGCCGGTAGTCCGGAAGCAACCTCGACGGAAACCATGAGTCTTAACTTGCCGGCGGGGGCAACGGCAGTGGATCCGGCCAATTTCGACCCGACGGACTCAGATACCTATACCTCCTCCACCTCTGTGGTGGTGTATGACTCCTTGGGTGAGTCTCACACCATGACGCACTATTTCGTCAAAGATTCGACGGCCACCAATACCTGGCGCATGTTCAACTACATGGATGATCTGCCGGTCGATATCACCGGGGGCTCTACCGTGAGTACTACGGCGCCGACCTGTGCGACCCTGGTGTTCGACTCCACCGGCCAATTGGATACGACGGTAGCGACCAACCCGGATCCGGATCCCATCGTCACCGAGGAGCTGGGTTCCAGCGGCGCTGGGGTCATCACCAATGGGGCTGACGGCACCCAGACCATCACCATCGACTTTGACAGCATCACCCAGTACTCCTCTTCGTTTGAGGTGAGCTCCCTGTCGCAGGACGGCTCCACCGTCGGTCGCTTGACCAAGGTGGACATCGGCTCCGATGGCGTGGTGGCCGCCACCTACAGCAACGGCACCACGACCTATCTGGGCGCCATCGCCATGGCCAACTTTGCGAACCCACAGGGGCTGACGCAGGTGGGGGATACCTCATGGAAGGCATCCTTGCTGTCGGGGGATGCGGTACCGGGGCAGGCCAACACCGGGACCTTTGGCAAGATCCAGTCTTCCGCGCTGGAAGCCTCCAACTCCAACCTGACCTCCGAGTTGGTGGAGCTCATCACCGCCCAGCGTAACTATCAGGCCAACTCCCGGGCCCTGGAAGTCAACAGCACCCTGCAGCAGACCATACTGCAGATCCGCTGATCGAGGCGTTCACCAGGAGGGCAGCCATGGGCTGCCCTCTTCCTTTTGTTTTGCTCCCCCGTCGCCCGCCGTACTCGCCGGCCATCTGCCCTCTCCTCCTTGCGTTCCGCCAAATGGCTAGTTGGCATCATCTTTGCTTCACGTTGCTTAAGTCACCATTTTGACTGGAGTGGGTTATGGATCATCTGTTGTACCTGGCCATGTCAGGCGCCAAGGAAAACATGAACAGCCTGACGTTGCGCAGCAACAACCTGGCCAACGCCAATACCGTTGGCTTCAAGGCGGATCTCGAGCAGGCGCGGGCCATGCAGGCCTTTGGCGATGGCTTGCCGTCCCGGGTGTTTTCCATGACGGAGCGGCCTGGACAGAGCTTTGCCCCGGGTGGCCTGATGACCACGGGCCGGGATCTGGACGTGGCGGTGGAAGGCGACGGTTGGTTGACGGTTCAGGATGCCCAGGGTGGCCAGGCCTATACCCGCATGGGCAATCTGCAGCTCTCGCCCTATGGCGTCTTGCAGACCAGCTCGGGACTCAACGTGCTGGATGATGCCGGCAAACCCATAGTGCTGCCGTTGCCGCTGGAGAAGATCTCCATCAACAAGGACGGCACCATAGCGGGACGACCCGAAGGGGCTGCACCCAATGCCATGGAGGAGTTCCAGCGTATCAAGCTGGTCAACCCTGACATCAAAACCGTAGACAAGGGCAATGATGGCCTGTTTCGCCGCAAGGATGGCCAGGATGAACCGGCCTCGGCCGATGTCAAACTGGTCTCGGGCGCCCTGGAGGCCAGCAACGTCAACGTGGTGGACGAGATGACCAACCTGATCCGGCTGCAGCGCCAGTTTGAGACCCAGGTGAAGATGATGCAGACCGCCGAAAAGAATGACGAAGCCCACACCCAACTGTTGCGTCTGAGCTAAGCGACGAGGAGAAGATTATGAACCCGGCATTGTGGATCAGTAAGACGGGGCTCGACGCCCAGCAGACCAACATTTCGGTCACCTCCAACAACCTGGCCAACGCCTCCACCGTTGGTTACAAGAAGGGGCGGGCCATCTTCGAAGACCTGCTCTATCAGAATATCAATCAGCCCGGCGGGCGCTCCTCGGCGGATACCACACTGCCTAACGGCCTGATGCTGGGGGCGGGGGCTAAGGTGGTGGCCACCCAGAAAAACTTCAGCCAGGGCAACGTGCAGACCACGGACAACTCCCTGGATGTGATGCTCGAAGGCCGCGGCTTCTTCGAGGTGCTGCTGCCGGACGGCACCACAGCCTATACCCGTAACGGTCAGTTCTCCCTGAACGATGAGGGCACCCTGGTGACCTCCGGCATGGGCTATCCCATTCAGCCGGAGATCCAGATCCCCGAGGATGCCCAGAGCGTCACCGTGAGTTCGGATGGTGAGGTTTCGGTCCAATTGATGGGGCAGGCCGACTCCCAGGTGGTGGGGCAGCTGACGGTGACCGATTTCGTCAATCCCTCGGGTCTGCAGCCCATGGGGGAAAACCTCTATCTGGAAACCCAGGCCAGTGGCACTCCGTTGCAAGGGGTAGCCGGTTCCGATGGCCTGGGGGTGATCAAGCAAGGGATGCTGGAAACCTCCAACGTCAACGTGACCGAGGAGCTGGTGAACCTCATTCAGGCACAACGCGTCTACGAGATGAACTCCAAAGTCATCTCCAGCGTGGATGAGATGATGTCCTATGTGACGCAACGGTTGTAATGAATTGAAGGAGGTCGCCATGAAGTTGGCACTCTGTATGGCAGGATGCGGGCTGCTGCTGGCCGCCTGCTCCTCGACCCCTAACATGCCCAAACCCGATGATCCCGAGTTTTCACCCGTGATGCCGGAGGAGAGCGTGGTGAATATGGAATCCAATGGATCCATCTTCAGCCAGAAGCAGACCACCAGCCTCTACTCTGACATCAAGGCGCGTCAGGTGGGCGACATCATCACGGTGGAATTGGTGGAGTCCACCTCCGCCAAGAAGAATGCCAACAATCAGTTGGGCAAGGATTCCAGCCTGGGACTGGATGCCCTCGAGCTGGGGGGCAAGCCGGTGACCGTCGGTGGTTATGACACCAGCGTTGGCATGGGAGCCAACAACAGCTTCAAGGGCCAGTCCAAGGCGGATCAGAGCAACAGCCTGCAAGGCAACATTTCCGTCACCGTGATCCGGGTCTTGCCGAACGGCAACCTGATGGTGCGAGGCGAGAAGTGGATCATGCTGAACACCGGCAACGAATACATCCGTATCACGGGCATAGTCCGGGCGGAGGATGTGCAGGCGGACAACACGGTGGAATCCCAGCGTGTGGCCGATGCTCGCATCTATTACGGAGGGACGGGGGACTTTGCCAATACCCAGGAACGGGGATGGTTGGCACAGTTTTTTAATAGTCCCTGGAGTCCGTTCTAGGAGTAACCGAAATGACAAAATTCCGACACCTGACTGCCATGGCCCTGGGGCTGAGCCTGTTGTTGCCTCAGGCCCAGGCGGCCCGTATCAAGGATCTGGCCTCTGTGCAGGGGGTTCGTACCAACCAATTGATTGGTTATGGCCTGGTGGTGGGTCTGCCCGGCACCGGGGAGAAGAACAACGCCTTCTCCGAGCAGACCTTCCGCACCATGCTCAACAACTTCGGTATCAAGGTGTCGGATGATCTCAAACCTAAGATCAAGGATGTGGCGCCGGTGGCGGTGCACGCCGAGCTGCCGCCCTTTGCCAAGCCGGGGCAGACCGTGGATGTGACCGTCTCGGCCATTGGCGAGGCCAAGAGCCTGCGGGGTGGCACCCTGTTGCAAACCTTCTTGAAGGGGGTGGACGGCCGGGTATATGCCCTGGCGCAAGGCTCTCTGGTGGTGGGGGGGCTGGGGGCGGAAGGCGCGGACGGTTCCAAGGTGGTGGTGAACACCCCGACGGTGGGACGCATCGCCAACGGGGCCACAGTGGAACGGGAGGTGCCCAATGCCTTCAGCCAGGGGGATACCATCACCTTCAACCTGAACCGTTCCGACTTCACCACCGCCAAGCGGATGACGGATGTGATCAACGGCCTGGTGGGGCCGGACACGGCCCGGGCGCTGGATGCCACCTCCGTGGAGGTGTATGCCCCGCGGGACCCGGCACAGCGGGTTTCCTACCTGGCCACCCTGGAGAATCTGGACGTCGATCCGGCGGATGAGGGGGCCAAGATCATCGTCAACTCCCGCACCGGCACCATAGTCATTGGGAATCAGGTGCGCCTGCGGCCAGCCGCCATTACCCATGGCGGGCTGACGGTGACCATCAGCGAACAGCCGCAGGTGTCCCAGCCCAATGCCCTGGCCGGCGGGAATACCGCCGTGACCACCAACTCCAACATCAACATCCAGCAGCAAAATAGCCGTATGTTCAAGCTGGACACCGGCAACACCCTGGACGATCTGGTGCGGGCCGTCAATCAGGTCGGGGTGGCCCCTGGCGATCTGATGGCCATCCTGGAGGCACTGCAACAGGCTGGTGCCATTCAGGGCCAGCTGGTGATCATCTAAGGTTGCGGAGGCCGCATGGATAAATTTACCCAGACCGGCGTCGTCGATGACATCCGCTCCTTGGATCGGCTGCGGCAGCTCAGCACCCAGGGCAAGGCCAGCCAACAGCAGGCGCTGGAGGCGGCAGCCCGGCAATTTGAGTCCCTGTTCACCCAGATGTGGATGAAGGGCATGCGCCAGGCCAACTCGGTGCTGACCAAAGACAGCCCCCTCAACAGCCGCTACACAGAATTCTACCAAGGCATGCTGGATCAGCAGATGTCCGCCAGCCTGAGTCCGGCCGACGGCAAGACGGGCTTGGCGGCCATGCTGGTTCGTCAGCTATCCGGCAATCAGAGCCAGGCCAGCACTCCCGATGCGGCGCGCCAGCTGAAGATGCCGGAGGGACGTCTGCCGGTCATGCGGCGTATCGATACGACGGCGTCCTCAGACAGTCAAAATGTTGGCACGGATAGTGCTGAACTCAGTACGGCCAGCGGGGCCGTGGTGGCCCAGGGTCTGGAGAGCCGGCGCACCCGTTTTCGTCACCATGCCGGTATTACCCGGGCAGAGCGCTTCGTACAGCGGCTGGATAGCCAGGGGACGAGCCGGCAGCGGGGCCAGCAATTTGATTCACCACAGGAATTTGTCCGGCAATTGTTGCCGGTAGCCCGGCAGGTGGCGGCCAAGGTTGGCCTGTCACCGGAGGCCCTGGTGGCCCAGGCTGCCCTGGAAACCGGTTGGGGCAAGCACGTGATGCCGGGTGCGGATGGTGAGTCCAGCCGCAACCTGTTTGGTATCAAGGCCGGCAGTCGCTGGCAGGGACTGCAGACCCAGGTGCGCAGTCTTGAATATGAAGACGGCAAACCGGTGATGCGGATGTCACAGTTTCGTAGCTACAACTCCTATGCTCAGAGCATGAAAGACTATGTGGAGTTGATCGGTCGCCATCCTCGCTATGAAAAAGCGCGGGCGGTCGCCCAGGATCCCGAGGCGTATTTTGAGGCGTTGCAAGACGCCGGTTATGCCACGGATCCGCATTACGCCCGCAAGTTGAAGCAGGTTCTGCGCAGCGAGGCCTTCGATCAGGCGCGGCAAGAGATGGAAACCTAAGAAGGGGTAAGGTATGTCTACCGATCTGTTGGGAATTGGCACTTCTGGCTTGTTGGGCCAGCAGCGACTGTTGTGGACTGCCGGTAATAATATTTCCAACATCAACACTGAAGGCTACAGCCGGCAACAGACCACCCTGTATACCAATGCGGTCAACCTGGGGGTAGGTAGCAGCAACACGACCCGGGTACTTAACCAGTTCGCCCAGGGTGAAGTGTGGCGTGATACCTCGACCCACGCCTACAACACCAGCTATTACAACGATGTTGCCTACACGGATAAGCTGTTGAGTGACTCCGCCACCAGTGCCGGTGTGGGGATCGATAATTTCTTCAAGGGGCTGCATTCGGCTAACGAAACCCCCAACAGCCAGTCCGGCCGTGAAGGCGTCATCAGCAACATCGACAGCATGCTCAATCGCTACAGTTCGCTTAACAGCCAGCTGAGCCAGCAATACGATACGGCCAATGCCAAGATTGGCAATGCGGTCAACAAGATCAACTCCCTGCTCAGTAACATCAACGACCTCAATACCCAGCTGATCAAGCGGCAGGGCAGCGGGGATGACGGCACCTCCCTGCACCTGATGGATCAGCGGGATGAACAGGTGCGCCAGCTTTCCGAGATGATGGATATCCGCACCGTGCCGCAGGACGATGGCAGCCTGTTGGTGAACATGTCGACCGGACAATCCCTGGTGGCCCGCGGGGTGGCGGCGAGCATGTCGGTGGTCAGCGGGGATCCGGATGCCCGTGAGACCGGTATTAAGCTGTCGCTGGACAAGGCCTCCACCAGCCTCAAGCAGGCATCACTGGGCGGCTCCCTGGGGGGCATGTTTGCCGCCCGGGATGAGTTGGCGCCCGCTAAGCGCCAGTTGGGCCAGCTGGCGGTGGCCATGGCGGACGCCATGAATCAGCAAAACCGTCTGGGCATGACCCTGAACAACGAGTTGGGGGGGGATATCTTCACCCTGCCCAGCAGCGACGGCCTGCCTTATGCCGACAATGCGGGCACCGGCGCCATCGCAGTGGACTTCATCGCCGGGGAGGGCAGCAATGTCACCGGCATGGATTACCTGGTGAGCTTCACCACCGCCAACGATTACGAGATCTATCGGCTGGATGATGAGGGCAACAAGACCAGCGTGCTGACGGGGACCACCACCCCGCCGGCCACCATAGATCTGGACGATGAGGGGATCAGCCTGAGCCTGACCGGCAGCCCGGCTGCCGGTGACAAGTTCCTGTTACAGCCGACCCTGAATGCCGCCGGGGGCCTGAGCCGTGAGCTGAGGGTGGCCGATGATCTGGCCCTGGCCTCCCCACTGAAGCTGACGGCGGACAGTGGCAACTATGGCAGCGGGGCCATCAGCCTGGAGTCGGTGACCAATACCGATAGCAGCTCGGCCTTCAGCAGCGGCACCTTGGACAGCGCGGCTCCCCAGAGCGTGGTCATCGACGATAGCGGCAACTATGTGGTGTATGACGGCTCGGGCACTGCGATTGGCACCGTTGCCGCCAGTGCCGGCGGCCAAAACCTGATGGCGGCCATCTATGGCTCCACGGCGGCCGAGACCTACCCCGGCTTTGAGTTCTCCATCGACGGCAGCGTCTCGCCGGGGGACAGTTTTACCCTGGCGTTCAACACCGACGGCTTCTCTGACAATTACAACGGTCTGGCCATGGCCAACCTGCAGAATCAAGATCTGGTGCGCCGTGCCGATAGTACTTCTGCCGACAATACCATCACCCTCAACGAGTCGTTTACCGCCTTGGTGACCGGGGTGGGCAGCAAGGTGAGTCAAGCCAGTACCGAGATGACGGCATCCGAGGCCAAGCTGACCCAGAGCCAGAATTGGTACGACAGTGTCAGCGGCGTCAACCTGGATGAGGAGGCGTCTAACCTCATCAAGTATCAGCAGGCCTATTCGGCGGCGGCACAGATCGTTAACGTGGCCAAGAGTACCTTCGACACCCTGCTTAGCGCGGTGAGTTGATAGGGCCAGAGGAGAGATTCCATGCGTATTTCCACCAACATGCAGTTTGACCGCCATCTGCAGGCCCTGATGAATACCTCCGGGCGCCTGGATCAGGCCAATAGCAAGGTGCTCTCCGGCAACAAGTTCGATACGGCGGGGGAAGACCCCTTTGGCATGAGTCAGAAGCTGGGGCTGACCACCAATATCGAGCTATATCAGCAGTACACCACCAATGGCAATCTGCTGCAGAGTACCTTGAGCCATGAAGAGACGGTCCTCACCTCCATCAACGATAACCTGCTCAGTACCACCACCCTGTTGCAGAAGATCCAAAACGGCGCCATGAGCGATGGGGATCTGCAGGATCTGGGCAGTGAGCTGGCGATGCGCCAGACGGAGTTGTATGACCTGATGAACAGCAAGGATCCCCAAGGGGAGTATCTGTTCTCGGGTAACCAGACCCAGATTCAACCCTGGGCCAAGGATGCCAATGGCAGTTACGTGTTTCAGGGGGATGCTGGGGTGCGCAGCGTGCAGGTCTCGCCCTCGGTCGCTATCCAGGCCAGCGACAGTGGCCACACCCTCTTTGAGACGGCCGCCACCCGACGGACGGCCAGTGCCCTGAGCGGCAGCAACAACATCAGCATCTCCGTCACCGATCAAGGGGCCTACGACACCTATTACAAGAGCAATTACGATACCAGCAGCACCGCCACCAACAGCTTCACCTTTAGTACCACGGCCGCTAGCCCGGATACCTACGAAATTACCGATAGCAGTGGCACTGTGCTTAAAAGTGGTGAGTATGTGTCTGGGGAGGCATTGGATTTTATTGGCCTGTCTCTGACCGTGGATGTGACCGCGGGTGGCAGTCAGAGCTTCCAGATGGATCCGCCGGTCAACGACAACATTCTCAATACCATGACCGACATCATCTCGGCACTGAAGGACCCCTCGGCGCTAAGCGCCGATGACCTGCAGAGTGTGGTGGCGGATGCGTTGACACATATGAGTTCAACTCGGGATCAGGTGGGCACGGCGCTGTGGCAGACAGGTGCGAGGATGAACACCCTCGACTCGGTTCTGACGTCCAATGGCAGCCTGGAGCAAAGCAATACCGAGGCCCGCGCGGCGGTTTCCGAGATCGACATGTATCAGGCCATCACGGATCTCTACAAGGAGCAGAATGCCCTCAGTGTGGCGCAACAGACCTTCAGTAGGCTGCAGCAGCAGAGCCTGTTTGACTATCTCTAAGCGAACCTCGGCAAGCCATGACAAAACGGCCAGGCCACCTTCGGGTGGCCTGGCCGTTCTTTGCAAGCTGGGGGCACAAAAAGACTAAAGGAATCGACAATAGCACCGATAAATAAGGTGTAAGGCAGTTGCGGCATCCCGAAGCAAAAAAAGTTGAAAAAAATGCTAAAGGAAACGCCAGCAGGTCCGATAAATAAGTCAAGCAGGCAGACATAACACACTAATAAGCCTGGTTATTTTCAAAAATAAATGCTTAGGAGAAATTGATCATGGCTATGTATGTCAACACCAACGTTTCATCACTGAACGCCCAGCGCAACCTGACGAACAGCAGCAAGTCCCTGGATACCTCTTACACCCGTTTGGCTTCCGGTCTGCGCATCAACAGCGCCAAGGACGACGCCGCCGGCTTGCAGATCTCCAACCGACTGACTTCCCAGATCAACGGTCTGGATCAGGGTAACCGTAACGCCAACGATGGTATCTCTGTGGCGCAAACCGCAGAAGGCGCCATGGATGAAATCACTACCATGCTGCAGCGCATGCGCACCCTGGCTCAGCAGTCCTCCAACGGCTCCAATAACGACGATGACCGTGAGGCGCTGCAGCAGGAATACGAGCAGATGATGACGGAAATCAACCGTATCGCGGGTGATACCACCTTCGGTGGTCAGAAGCTGCTGGATGGTACCTACGATGGGACCTTCCAAGTGGGGGCGGATGCCACCCAGACCATCAGCTTCAAGATGACCTTGTCCTTCGACCTGTCTGGTATCGCTAGTGCCGCTAAGGGAAGTGCGACCGTAGTGTCTCAGACTGATACATCATCAACCGAGCCGTACTTGGTCTCTTCTGCCACTACCGCTTTGGCCAGCGTGACCTCTGTACAGAGCATCACTTCTGCCAGTACCGCCGAGCTGTCCATGGCTAACTTGGACTATATGATCAAGGCGGTGGACTCCAAGCGGGCCGAGTTGGGTGCGGTACAGAACCGGTTCGACTCCACCATTCGCAACCAGTCTAACGTGTCTGAAAACGTCAGTGCCGCTCGCTCTCGGATCCGGGATGCCGACTTCGCCACCGAAACCGCCAACATGACCAAGCAGAATATTCTGCAGCAGGCGGCCTCTACCATACTGTCTCAGGCCAACCAGCGCCCGCAGGCCGCCCTGCAACTGCTGCAAGGCTAGTAAAAAAAGAAACAGGGCGGTGGTTCAGGCCGCCCTGTTGAGGATGGATTAGAGGGGTGTTCGGATATGCGGTCTCTAATCTATCGGGAGAGAGTTGACTCTCTGGTTACACGCTGAAACAGTCTGCCATGGTTTTTACCAAGTGTAGAGTGAAATTCAGCCTATCTCCTGAGCACTTGCTCATTGGCCAGCTTAATGCTGGCCTTTTTTTGTGGCGCCAACGTCTTGGCACACCTTCACAATCTAGCATTAGCTATGCCAACTATTGGGTGTCGCCCTCGTTTTTTACGTCAGTCGGCCGAGGCCCGTGCTCTGTGGCTGGTCAGTGAGGTCCACTAATCTATCCTTTTGTCCGGTTTTCACAGGGTGGCGGCAAGTGATTGCCGCTTTTTGTTTATAGCGGCAAAAAAATCCTAAAGCTTTTCTGCCGATGGCCGTTAACCAAGATGAAGCAAATTGAGGGGTGTTCGGAAATCCAGCTATTTGCGGTGCTGCGGGTCTCGCGTTCGGTTCAAACGTGACGACCCGCGCTCAGGTCAACCGGGCCGGTTCAACCCGGTTGGCTTGAACGGTGGGACTCACCGGCTCTTATGAGTGAGGCGAGGCTCGCAGTTAACTTCTCATCGGGAGAATTATTATGGCTCTGTATATCAACACCAATACATCATCTTTGAATGCCCAGCGTAACTTGACGAATACCAGCAAGTCTCTGGACACTTCCTACACCCGCTTGGCCTCCGGTCTGCGGATCAACAGCGCCAAGGACGATGCCGCCGGCCTGCAGATCTCCAACCGCTTGACCTCTCAGATCAACGGCTTGGATCAGGGTAACCGCAACGCCAACGACGGCATCTCAGTGGCCCAAACCGCTGAAGGCGCCATGGATGAAGTGACCACCATGCTGCAGCGCATGCGTACCCTGGCCCAGCAGTCTTCCAACGGCTCTAACAACGACGATGACCGTGAAGCGCTGCAACAGGAATACGACCAGCTGACCACGGAAATCAACCGTATCTCCAACGACACCACCTTCGGTGGCCAGAAACTGCTGGACGGTTCCTATGAAGGTACTTTCCAGGTGGGCGCGGATGCGGCTCAGACCATCAGCTTCAAGATGACCCTGTCCTTCGATCTGTCTGGGATTGCCAGCGCCACCAAGGCCAGTGCTTCCGTGGTGACGATGACGGATACCACGTCCAGCGAGCCCTATGAGGTATCTACTGCGACGACGGCGGTCAGCGTTTCTAACGTGCAGAGCATCACCTCTGCCAGTACCGCTGAACTGGCCATGGCCAACCTGGACTATATGATCAAGGCGGTGGACTCCAAGCGTGCCGAGCTGGGTGCAGTACAGAACCGCTTCGACTCCACCATCCGTAACCAGTCCAACGTGTCTGAGAACGTTAGCGCCGCTCGCTCCCGGATCCGGGATGCGGACTTCGCCACCGAAACCGCCAACATGACCAAGCAGAATATTCTGCAGCAGGCTGCCTCCACCATACTGGCACAGGCAAACCAACGTCCTCAGGCCGCCTTGTCTCTGCTGGGCTAATTTGGGTTAGACCTCAAAGTGAGATAAGGGGGAGATTATGGCAAACGAGTCAATTCCACTTACGCCTGCCAGCGTCTCTTCCCTATCTGTAACAGACCAGAGCGGCCGCAAGGCCGCTCATGTCCTTACAGATCAGTCGGAAAGTGTCAATAATTTGGCAGGCTCGTCTACGGCGTTGCCCAAGGTGGAGCCCAAGGATGATGCCAAGTCGCCGGCGGATATGATGCAAGACATCATTGAGCAGGCCCAAGAATTGCAAGAAATGAGTCAAATCAAGGGATGGGCGGTGAATTTCCGGATTGATAACGATCTGGATAAGACCGTCATTACCGTAGTGGACTCAGAAACCCAGCAGACGATACGGCAGATCCCCAGCGAGGAACTGCTGAACATTAGTCGCCGGGTGCAGTCCATGCAACATGGCGAATCTGGCAACCAGGGGTTGTCCGGTTTGCTGCTGGATAGTCAGATTTAAACTGTGGTTTAAGTACCACGGGTGAGGAGAGAGCGATGGCCACAGTGACGTCAGCCGGTGCCGGTTCTGGGCTTGATCTGGAAAGCATCATTTCAGCCAGTGTGGAAGCCAAACGCTCCCAGTTGCAGACCCCGGTCACCACCAAGAAGACCAATACCCAGATTACCCTCTCCGGGCTGGGTAAACTCAAATCGGCTATCTCATCCTATGTGTCCACCTTGAAGGACATGACCAAGACGGGGGCGTTTAACAAACGCACCGTGGAGATCAAGCAAGATGAGGACGACCCTGTCTACAGCGTTGAAACCAAGACGGGGGCATCCAATGGCCAATATGACATCACAGTCAATCAGCTGGCGGCCACCAGTAAGTTCACAGGCACCTTCAGTAGTTCGACCGACGCCTTGGTGACGGCGGATGCGACCCTGACTTTTGGCGCCGGTGACGAGTCCTTCACCGTCAATGTCAAGGCGGGGGATACCCTGGAAAGTATCCGCAAACGCATCAATAACAATGGTGACAATTTCGGGGTGACGGCCAACATCATCAATACGGCGAGTGGTGAGGCCAAGCTGGTGCTCGACTCTGGCGTGACGGGCAGCGGTAATGATATGACCATTACCGGAACTGGTGAGTTGTCGACTTTTTCATCCAGTCTGACTCAGACCCAAACGGCGCAGGATGCCATCATCACTGTGGATGGTAATACGCTGACCAGTGATACCAATGACTTCGATGATTCCATCGTCGGGATCAGCCTGACCGCCTTGCGTGTTTCTGATACCGACACCTCAGATGCGACGGGGGCTACCCTGAAGTCCAACCAACTCTCCATCACCACGGACCACAGCGGTATCCAGGAGCTGGTGCAGGGTTTTATCGATGGTTACAACTCGCTGGTGAGTTCAGCCAACGCCCTGGGCAAACGCAACACCATAGTGGCAGGTGAGAGCCAGGACGATGGGGGGGCGCTGGCCGGCGATTCGGTGACGCGCAGTGTGGTCAACGTGATGACGGGGATCCTGACCAGCAAATCCGATAAGTCTACCGTCTACAACTCCATTTTCCAGTTGGGGATTGAGATGGACAATGACGGGGTCTTGTCCTTGGATGAGGACAAGTTCAACGAGTCGTTGGACAACAATTTCGAGCAGGTCGTTGCGCTATTTGGTGGTGATGATGGGGTGGCAGGGCAACTCTCCAGTGCCCTGGAGGTCTATTCCCGTACCGGGGGCTTGCTGGCCCAACGGCAGGATAACTTGAACTCCGATCTCAGAGACTTGGCAAATAAAACGGCGACCATCACCGAACAGATGACCAAATACGAGGAAAATCTGCGGGCTAAATATGGTAGTCTTGACAGCCTCTTAGTGCAGATGAGCCAGTCGCTTTCTTATTTGAATCTCATCTCTAATTCCACCAGCAGTAGCAGTAGCTAAATCTTCTTGTTTTTATCCTTAGGGAGTCAGCATGTACCGTAAGAACCTTAAGGCTTACACCTCAAACAATCTGCAAGCCGAGATGTCGGTTGCAGATCCCTACCGCATCATCCAATTGATGATGCAGGGAGTGATGGAACGCCTGGCTCAAGCCAAAGGGGCCATCGAGCGGCGCGATTTCGAGGCTAAATCGGTTGCCATCTCCAAGGCCATTGGTTTGCTGGACGGTCTGCAGGGGGCTCTGGACCTTTCTTTTGGCAAGATCCCACAAGATCTGTTTGCTCTCTATGATTACATGAAGCAACGGCTGATGGACGCCAGTCGGGAGATGAGTCAGGAGCCGGTGGACGAAGTCGCCAAATTGTTCATCACCATCAAATCTGCCTGGGACGCCATTCCGCCCAGCGAGCGGGAGCAGGCCTTGTCTCAGCAGCAAACGCAAGAAGGTGATCTATGACCGACAGTCCCAGCCAGGGACGGGATACGGACTGGCCATCGCAGATAGCGCGCCTCGATGAACTCAGCCGTCAGATACAGACGGCGATCAAACAAGACGAATTTGATAAGGCTAAGCAGCTTGGCGACGAGCGCTTAGCCTTGTTGTCTGTGCTGGTAAAACAGCAAGGTCCAGAAAATCCTTTCCCCGATGCCTTGGTCAAGCTCGCACGTCAGTTGCTCAGAGTTGAGGGGCCGCTGGAAGCCCGGTTATTGGCTGAAAAGGAACAGGTTGGCACCAATATTGCTAAGATGGTCACGGGGGCCAGAGCCAATGCCCTGTATAAGAAAAACAGACAATAAGATGCTCAGGAGCGACGACAATGGACATCAACAAGCTGATCCTGGAGACAGAGCAGCAGGCGGATAAGCTTCGGTTGCAATCGGAACAGGAAAAGGCCATGGCCGAGGTGCTACCGTTGCGCTTTGCTCAGAACATGGCAGCTTTTGAGCGTCTAATGCCGGCCATTTATGAGCAGTTTCGTGCTTATCAGCCAACCAGGGCGTTCAGACTCTACTGCAACGCGAATGGTGAGCCCAATCTCTTGTGGTTGGATGATAATGTCTCGCTCTACGGCGACGAGCCACTGGCACAATCTAAGGCTCAAATCGAACAAGTGATGGGGCGCGCGAGCTTGTCGCGTCTCGAGTTTGGGGTGGAAAAGAATTTCTTCGGTCAGATCCACGTCAAATATTTGAACATGTTGGCGGAAGAGTACCAGACTGCCAAAAAAACGCTGAATAAGCTCACCTCCCTGCCCGAAACAGTTCCCATGGCTTTGGTTTTCGGTGTTGGCTTAGGCTACCACCTGGGTTACCTTTATGAGCGCTGTAGCGTCAAAAACCTGTTTGTTATCGAGCCGGATCTTGATTTGTTTTATGCCTCGCTATTCTGTTTTGATTGGGCTCCCTTGCTGGACTATCTTGATTCAGAAAAAATGAGTCTGCATATCCTGCTGGGGCAGGATGAAGAGAGCATGATGAATGACCTGATGCCTGCGATTCATAAACGCGGTGCATTTTTGGTTGCTAGCATGTTTGCCTATTGGCATTACCCATCCCCGACTATTTTCAGTCTGATCGAGCGGGTTAGTCAGGAATTTTATACCCTGAGAACTGGCTGGGGATTTTTTGATGATAACCTCTTTGCCATCTCTCACTCTGCCGAAAACATCATCAAAGGTGCCCCGTTCTTGCTTAAGGGTAAGAAGGTACAGAATGAGCAGTCACAGTGTCCGGTGTTTGTGGTGGGTAATGGCCCTTCGCTGGATGCAGCGCTTCCTTATATCAAAGAATATCAACAAAATGCCTTGATTATTTGCTGTGGTAGTAGTGTCTATGCCTTGCATAAAGAGGGTATCAAGCCTGATATCTATGTGGCCGTGGAGAGAACCAAAAGTTCTGCTGATTTTCTTGCCACATTGAATGACCCTGACTATTTGCAAGATATTCTGTTCCTCTCGGTTGATGTGATTCATCCTGATTGTCTCGCTTATTTTGACCGCTCAGCAATGGGATTTAAACCCAATGAGCCCATGTATGCCATGCTAAAGGCGAATCAGAATAAATTGATGGAGCAATATACTGGTCTGCTGAATGTGAATCCATTGGTAGGTAACACCGGGCTAAGCTATGCTGTCACCTTGGGGTTCAAGAATATCTATCTGTTTGGCATGGATAATGGCTACAAGAGCAAGGAGCACCATCATGCCAAAAACAGCTCCTACTACGATAAAGATGGTAAACCCATCGAGGCCCTTAAGAAGCTGATGACAGGGCGAGCCGAGTTTATGGTACCCGGCAACTTTGGGGGTGAAGTGGTGACCAATCAGCTGTTAGGTTTATCCGCTCGCCATATGGGGACTCTGCTTAGATTGTATTCGGATGTCATCTGCCATAACTGCAGTGATGGTGCTCAGGTTAAAAATGCGATTCCTTTGCCTCTTGATGAGTTTCGACTGGATGAGGTTGCGCTGGACAAAGATCGCTTGGTGGATGAGATCTATGAGAAGTTGTTTGTTCCTATCTCAGTGAGTGCCGACAAACTTCAGGACTACCTGGCGATAGAGCTGTTTAATAAGCTGGTCGACAAAATAATCGAGGTCTGGCAGCCAGATTGTCTGACCTACGAGGACGTTAATGAAAGAACCCTAGTCAGTTTTGAGCTGGTTACTTCACTGGCTGTGTCACCTTACCATCATGTGTATCGTGTGCTGGTCGGTTCAATGAATTATTATCTCTCGGTGATTACCAGTATCTTGTACGCATTTTCTGACAAGGAAGAAACATTCCATCTTCTGCGCAAATGTATTGCAATATTCATTGAGTTCTTGCAGGAGACCAAGGTTCTCTATGCCAAGGCATTGGCGATGAAGGATAAAACGGATTTTGAGCCGTTGAAGCATATGCGCAAGAATTAATGCTAATGGATAGGCTAGGCGCATGAATGAGATGTGCCTTTGTGATTGTATGAAATTGCTAGGCCCTGCGAGGTGGCAGCGATGCTGAATAATTCAACTATTCTGGTGACGGGTGGTACAGGTTCATTTGGTAATGCCTTCGTGCCCATGACTCTGGAAAAATATAATCCGAAAAAGATCATCATCTATTCTCGCGACGAGATGAAACAATGGGAGATGGCCAAGAGGTTTCAAGGTGACTCCCGGGTTCGTTTCTTTATTGGTGATGTGCGGGATAAAGATAGATTACATCGTGCGCTGGATGGGGTGGATTATGTGGTGCATGCCGCCGCCACCAAGATAGTGCCCACGGCTGAATATAATCCGTTTGAGTGCATCAAGACCAATATCAATGGCGCCATGAACCTGATCGATGCCTGTATCGATGCGGGGGTCAAGCGGGTGGTTGCACTCTCCACCGACAAGGCCAGCAGTCCGGCCAACTTGTATGGTGCCACCAAGCTGGCATCGGATAAGTTGTTTGTGGCGGGTAACTCCTATTCCGGTGCCAACTACTGTCGTTTTTCGGTGGTGCGCTATGGCAATGTCATGGGTTCACGGGGCTCTGTGATTCCTTTCTTTCTGTCGATTAAAGACAGCGGCAAGCTGCCGATCACCGATCCGCGGATGACCCGCTTTATGATCACCCTGGAACAAGGGGTGGAGCTGGTCTGGCACGCGTTTAATGACATGGTGGGGGGCGAAATATACGTCAAGAAAATCCCCTCCATGAAGCTGACCGATATCGCTTCGGGTGCGGCACCCGATGCCGTGCAGGAGATTGTCGGGATCCGTCCCGGTGAAAAACTCCACGAACAGATGATCGGCATTGAAGACTCGTATTACACCTACGAGTATCCGGAGCATTTCAAGATCCTGCCCAGCATTCATAACTGGGATCGCGATATCAATCGGATCAAGGATGGCGTCAAGGTGCCTGAGGGCTTTATCTATTCCAGTGATAGTAATCAGGAGTGGATGGACATCGAAACCCTGCAAGCCTGGATCCAGCAGAATCAGCATAAGGTGGGTGCCATCTGATGGAGTTCATTCCTTATGGGCGTCAATGGCTTGACGCAGAGGATGAGCAGGCTGTACTGGCGACGTTGAGATCTGACTATCTGACCCAGGGCCCGCAGATAAGTGCCTTTGAGCAGGCGTTGTGCCAGCAGACGGGGGCCCGTTATTGTGTCGCGGTGGCCAGTGGTACGGCGGCATTGCATTTGGCGGTGGCCGCCATGGAATTGCCGTCAGGGAGCGAGGGGATAACCACGCCCAATACCTTTGTGGCGACGGCCAACAGCATGCTCTATTGCGGGCTCACTCCCGTGTTTGCCGATATCGACTCTGACACCTACAACCTGGATCCCGATGGTGTCGCTGCACACATCGGTGAAAAGACCCGGCTGCTGATCCCGGTGCATTTCGCCGGTCAGCCGGCAGACATGCCGACGCTGGCGGCCTTGGCTCAGCGGCATCACCTCAAGGTGATCGAAGATGCGGCCCATGCCATCGGCTCCTGCTATGCCGACGGCTCCCCGGTGGGAAACTGCCGCTACAGTGATGCAACCATCTTCTCATTTCATCCGGTCAAAACCCTGACCACAGGGGAGGGCGGCGCCATCATGACCAATGATCCCACCCTCTATGCGCGTATGTGCCTGTTGCGCTCTCACGGGATCACCCGCGATCCCGCCATGCTTTCTGCGCAGCCTGGCTCCTGGTACTACGAGATGCAGGCGCTAGGCTGGCACTATCGCATGACCGATATGCAGGCGGCACTTGGACTCAGTCAGCTGCAAAAACTTGGTCAGTTCAAGGCCCGGCGGCGTGAGCTGGTCAACCGTTACAACCAGGCGTTTGCCGAGCTGGCGTGGCTCACCTGTCCCTATGAGGCTCCCGGGCTCGACTCCTGTTTTCACCTGTATGTGGTGCAACTGGATTTTGATGCCATAGGCCTTTCTCGTGCCGAGGTCATGGCCAGACTCAAAGCGGCGGGCATCGGCAGCCAGGTGCACTATATCCCGGTGCCGGAGCAACCCTGGTATCGCCAGCATCTGCATACCCGAGGCGAGGACTATCCCCAGATGCAGGCCTATTACCGGCGCTGTCTCTCCTTGCCCCTGTTTGCGGCCCTCAGTGACGCCCAACAGCAGCGGGTTATCCAGGCCATACGGGAGCTGGTATGAGACTGGCGCTGATCCCCGCGCGGGGGGGCAGCAAGCGCATCCCCGGTAAAAACATCCGCCCCTTCTGTGGCAAGCCCATTCTGGCCTACTCCATCCAGACGGCCCAGGACAGTGGCCTGTTCGACCGCATCCTGGTGTCGACCGATTCTGACGACATTGCTGAGGTGGCCAGGCAATACGGCGCTGAGGTGCCTTTCTTGCGCAGCGCGCACAATGCCGATGATCATGCCGATCTGCTTAGCGTGATCCGGGAAGTGGTCGAACAATTGCAGACTGAGGGGGAGAGCTATGCCGAGGTGTGCTGTTTATTGCCTACCGCTCCCCTGGTGACAGCAGCCTGCCTGCAACAGGCCCATGGGCTGTTTCAGCGCGAGGGTTACGACTGTGTCTTTCCCATGGTGCGCTTTGGCTATCCCATTCAGCGCGCGTTGGGTCTGTCTTCATCGGGGGGGGTGAGCATGTTGCAGCCTGAATTCTATTCCTCTCGCTCCCAGGATCTGCCGCCGGCTTTTCACGATGCGGGGCAGTTCTACTGGCTAAGACCGGCGCCCTGCCTGGCCGCCGGTCGCCTGTTTACCGATCATTCCGGAGGCATCGAAATATCGGAGTTGGCGGCTCAGGATATCGACAATGAGACCGACTGGGCTTTGTGCGAACTCAAGTACCAGCTATTGCACGGAATCGATTGATGCAGCTGCATATCTACACCGAAGGGGATCACTCCTGCGGCTTGGGCCATATCATCCGTTGCATGGCCTATGCCGAAGCCTGGCGGGCTCGGGGGGGGCAGGTGATCTGGTGGGTCGACGGTGATGCCTTGGCAAAATCGTATCTGAGGGTCGAACAGGTTCATTGGGGACCATGGCAGACCCAGATGTCCCAGGCGGTGTCATACCCGGACGCTTATGCGTTGCTGGACAGTTACCGGGCCGCCCAGTGGATGGTTGAGCGACTCGCAAGCGGCTATGGGAACATCATCTGCCTCGATGACGAATACCGCCTGAACTACCCGCAGGGCTTTGTGGTCCATGGTGCGCCTGGTGAGACGCCAGCGAATGCTACGGGGGCCTCATGGTTGTGTGGTCCCATGTGGCAGCCGCTCAGGCCAGCATTTTGGGCGCTACCTGCGTCACGTGAGCCACGGGAGTCAGTCCAGCAGATCCTGATCATCATGGGCGGCACGGATGTCCGTCGGTTGCTGCCGGTGATGGTCTCATGGGCACAACAATGTTTTCCTGCCGCGACATTACACGCCATCGTGGCGGCGGGGGGGCAGGACTTACCACCAGAGGTGATTTGTCATCATCATCTGGATGACCGGCAGATGGCGGCCCTGATGACGAAGTGCGATTTGGCCATCAGCGCGGCGGGACAGACAACCTTTGAATTATTGGCTGCACGCCTGCCGGCGGTGTTGGTGCAAGTGGCCGATAATCAGGCCAGTCAGATGGCCGCCTGGCATCAACTGGGGGTGTTTATCTCGGCGGGGGCTTGGGATGCGCCCGCGCTACAGGCGGCCGTTTTCGCCGCTCTGTCGACATTAGCGGATAAACCGGCCCGGCAGGTGTGCCTGGATGCCATGACGCATCTTTCCTGTGGCAAGGGGGCTCCGGGTTTGGTGGGTTTGGTGTTGGGTCGGCGTTATCTGACGCAGGCCGTGCATACCCCCCATGGCACCTTGGTGCCCTTTGCCTGTTTGAGCCGTCAACAATCCCTGAGGATGCTGGCGTTGCGTAATGATCCGCGCATCGCCGAACAGATGATGCAGACGCGGATCATCACCGAAGAAGAACACTTGGCATTCGTCGAACGGCAGAAATCGGATCTGTATAACGTCAACTATGCCCTGATGGACGAGCAGGACCAGCCGTTAGGCATGGTGGCCTTGCAAGGTATTGACTGGTGTGCGCGGCAAGCCAGTCTCGGGATATATAAGAATGTTGATCTTGCGGTGGCCGGGCTCGGCGGGCGTCTCATGTCTGCCTTGCGTCATCTGGCTTTCCAACAGTTGCAGCTGGCTTCCCTCTCGCTCGGGGTCAAAGCGGATAATTTGCGGGCCAGAGCGTTTTATCAAAAGCAGGGTTTCACCATAATCGGACCGCAGACGGCACCGCTACTTCGGATGCAGCTTAGTATGAATGCAGTGAATGCTGATTAACCTGTCGTCATTGTCTTTCCAAAGAGGCTGTACATCATGAGTCACCGTACCTTCATCATTGCCGAGTTGTCCGCCAATCACGGCCATTCCCTGGAGACGGCCCTGGCCACGGTGCGGGCGGCCAAGGCGGCGGGGGCTGATGCCATCAAGATCCAGACCTATACCGCCGATACGATTACCCTGGATTGCGATAACGACTACTTCCAGATCAAGCAGGGTACGCTGTGGGATGGCACCACCCTCTATCGGCTCTATCAGGAGGCCTACACCCCTTGGGAGTGGCATGGAGCGATCCAGGCGGAGGCTCAAAAAGCGGGGCTGATCTTCTTCTCCACCCCCTTTGACAAGACATCAGTGGATTTTCTCGAAACCTTAAATGTTCCCCTGTACAAGATTGCCTCATTTGAAATCGCCGACATTCCGCTCATCGAGTATGTGGCGGCCCAAGGCAAGCCCATGATCATTTCCACCGGCATCGCCACCCTGGCCGATATCGAAGAGGCGGTGGCCGCCTGTCATCGCATGGGCAACCAGGACGTCACCCTGCTCAAGTGCACCTCTTCCTATCCGGCACCGGTGGAGGAGGCCAATTTGTTGACGATTCCCCATATGGCTCAGACCTTTGGGGTCAAGGTGGGGTTATCGGATCACACCATGGGCATGGGGGTCGCAATTGCCGCGGTGGCCCTGGGCGCCCAGGTGGTGGAGAAACACTTTATCTTGGATCGGGCGGTCGGCGGGCCGGATGCGGCCTTTTCCATGACGCCCGATGAGTTCGGAGCCATGGTGAAGGGGATCCGCCAGGCGGAGCTGGCGTTGGGCCAGGTGAGTTATACCCTGTCCGACAAGGTGCTGAGTAACCGCAAGTTTGGTCGCTCTTTGTTCGTCAGTCAGGCGGTAAAGGCTGGGGAGCCCATGACGCTGGAGAATGTTCGCTCGGTGCGACCGTCTGATGGGCTGGCGCCCAAACATCTGCCGGAGGTGCTGAGCATGTGTGCCCGGTACGATTTGGAAGCCGGCACACCGCTGGATTGGTCACTCCTTACCCATAAGGCCCAGTGAGATTGGCGTGATTTTGACTTGACGTCGACTTTTTGGCGTCAAGGCTGGGCGAAAGCCATTCCATTGCTTATAGTACCGCGGGTGAGTTTTACCGAACATAGGGTTCTGCAATGGAAGTAACGGGCAACCTGCTGCTTATCGACAACGACGACAGCCGCCGTCAGCAATTGGAGACGGTGCTTTCCTTCATGGGGGTGCCCTGGCAGAGCGGGGCGGAGGAGGATTGTCTGGCCTATCTGGCCAGTGCCGACGATCTGATGGCGGTAGTGGTGGGCAGCCTGAACGGCACCAGCCTGGATACTCTGCTGGAAACCTATCCCCAGTTGCCCTTCCTGTCCGCCGAGTCCCGGGAGCTGGGGCCCCGCAACCTGATCGCCTGCCTGCAGCAACCGGTGCAGTACGAGAGCCTGACCCAGCAGTTGCACTACTGTCAGTCTTACCTGTCCCTGCATCCTGCCCTGAAGGGCAACGAGCACAGCCAGACCCTGCTGAAGTTGCTGGTGGGCAAGGGCTCCGCCATCCAGAGCGTGCGGCGCTTGATCGGCCAGGTGGCGGACAAGGATGCCAACGTCTTGATCCTGGGGGAGTCCGGGACCGGTAAGGAAGTGGTGGCCCGGGCCATCCACGAGCTGTCTCCCCGTGTGTCGGGCCCCTTCGTGCCGGTCAACTGCGGCGCCATCCCGGGGGAGCTGCTGGAGAGCGAACTGTTCGGTCACGAGAAGGGGGCCTTCACCGGTGCCATCTCGTCCCGCCGAGGCCGTTTCGAGCTGGCCCAGGGCGGCACCTTGTTCCTGGACGAGATCGGTGACATGCCCATGCCCATGCAGGTGAAGTTGCTGCGGGTGCTGCAGGAGCGGGTATTCGAGCGGGTCGGCGGCGGCAAGCCCATCGTCGCCGATGTGCGCATCATCGCCGCCACCCACCGGGATCTGGAACAGATGATCCAGCAGCAGAGCTTCCGCGAGGATCTCTACTACCGTCTGAACGTCTTCCCCATCGAGACACCGCCGCTGCGAGAGCGGGCCGATGATATCCCGCTGCTGCTGCAGGAGTTGCTCAACCGCCACAGCGCCGAGCATCACGCCTGGATCCGCTTCACCCAGCGGGCCATCGAATCCCTGATGCAACACCACTGGTCCGGCAACGTCCGTGAGCTGTCCAACCTGGTGGAGCGGTTGCTGATCCTGCATCCCAACCGGATCGTGGATATTCAGGAGTTGCCGGCCAAGTATCGCTACGGCGATACCGGCGACAGCCTGGCGACCCCGGCCGGTGAGTGGGAGGAGCGGGATGCCCTGGCGCAGATCTTCCTGGATGAACCCGAGCCGGCCAGCCAGGAACCCATGGCGGATCCCTTTGTCCAGGTGTTGCCCGAGGATGGGGTCAATCTCAAAGAGATGCTGGCGGAGCTGGAGATGGAGATGATCCGCCAGGCGCTGGATGCCCAGGATGGTGTGGTGGCGCGGGCCGCCGACATGCTGGGCATGCGCAGAACCACCCTGGTGGAGAAGATGAAGAAGTACGGCATGAGCAAGGAGCTCTGAGCCAATATTTTGACTTTCCATTATAAATGGCTGTAAATAAACAAAATTTCATTCTGGCACAATTCTTGATTTACTCCTGGCAACTGTCAAATTCAGGAGTGGATCATGTCCTCCTCGTCACCCCTTATCGAACTGGATGTGGCTGCCCGTGGCCGGCGTGATGCCGGCCGTCTGCGTTCCGTGTTTGAGGCGCTGCCCTCCGGCCTGCTGATCCTCGATGGCCAGGGGCGCATCGCCGAGGCCAACCAGGCGGCAGAGGGGCTGCTGGGCATCCCGCTGCAGGGGGAAAGCTGGCTGGCGGTGATCCAGCGGGCCTTCAGCCCGCGGCAGGATGATGGTCACGAAGTCTCCCTGCGGGATGGCCGCCTGGTGCAGCTGACCACCTCGCCGTTGCGGGATGAACCGGGCCAGCTGGTGGTGATCACCGACCTCACTCCCACTCGTCAGCTGCAGGCCAGGGTGGCCCATATGCAGCGCCTGTCAGCCTTGGGCCGCATGGCCGCCAGCCTGGCCCACCAGATCCGCACTCCCCTGTCGGCCGCCATGCTCTATGGTGCCAACCTGGCCAACCGTACCCTGAGCCTCGAGGCCCGCGGCAACTTCCAGCGCAAGCTGATGGACCGGCTGCGGGATCTGGAGCAGCAGGTGAGCGATGTGCTGCTGTTTGCCAAGAGCGAGGAACATCTGGCGGTGAGCGAGCTGTCGGTGCAGGGGCTGCTGCAGCAGGTCCAGGCCGGTGCCGACGCCATGATGAATCAGGCGGGTGCCCGCCTGGATGTCAGCCTGCCGGAGCCGGATCTCCTGCTGCTGGCCAATGGCAACGCCCTGTCCAGTGCCATCAACAACCTGCTGGCCAACGCCCTGCAGGCCGGTGCCCGCGCCCTGCTGGTCAGTGCCGAGCGGCAGGCGGAGCAGGTGGCCATCCGGGTGGTGGACAATGGCAAGGGCATGGCCCCCGAGCTGGTGCAGCAGATCTTCGAACCCTTCTTCACCACCCGTTCCCAAGGCACCGGGCTGGGCCTGGCGGTGGTGCAGTCGGTCATTCAAGCCCACCAGGGCACGGTGGCGGTAGCCTCCGTACCCGGCGAGGGCAGCTGTTTTACCCTGTTGCTGCCCTTGCAGCGCCAACAAGCCGCCACGGTGGCAGGAGGAGTGGCATGAGCCAATCACGCATTCTGGTGGTGGAAGACGACGCCGGCCTGCAGGAGGCCATCGTGGACACCCTGCTGCTGGCCGGTTACGACTGCCTGGCGGCGGACAGCGGTGAGGCGGCCCTCGTCTGCCTGGGGCAGCAGGGCGTCGACATGGTGATCTCAGATATCCAGATGGGGGGCATGGACGGCCACACCCTGTTGGCCAACCTCAAGCAGAAGTGGCCCCAGCTGCCGGTGCTGCTGATGACCGCCTACGCCAATATCGACGGCGCCGTGCGAGCCATGCGCGAGGGGGCCATCGACTACCTGGCCAAGCCGTTCTCCCCCGAGGTGTTGCTCAACCAGGTGAGCCGCTATGTGCCGCCCCACAAGGTGGAGCGGCACACCCCAGTGTTTGGCGATGCCAGCACGGGCGAGCTGCTGCAGCTGGCGGCCCGGGTGGCCCGCAGCGAGGCCACAGTGATGATCTCCGGCCCCAGCGGGGCGGGCAAGGAGGTGTTGGCACGCTATATCCACGATCAGTCCGGTCGTTGCGACGGACCCTTCGTGGCCATCAATTGCGCCGCCATTCCGGAGAACATGCTGGAGGCCACCCTGTTCGGCTATGAAAAGGGCGCCTTTACCGGCGCGGTGCAGGGCTGTCCGGGCAAGTTCGAGCAGGCCCAGGGCGGCACCCTGTTGCTGGATGAAATCACCGAGATGGACTTGGGGCTGCAGGCCAAGCTGCTGCGGGTACTGCAGGAGAAAGAGGTGGAGCGGCTGGGCAGTCGCAAGACCATACCCCTGGATGTGCGGGTCATCGCCACCAGCAACCGGGAGCTGCGTCAGGCGGTGAGCGAGGGGGGCTTTCGCGAGGATCTCTTCTACCGGCTCAACGTCTTCCCGCTGCGTTGGCGCCCACTGGCCCAGCGGCCCGGGGATATCCTGCCCATCGCCCGTCACCTGCTGGCCCGCCATGCCAAGACCCAGGGCCAGGCGGTGCCTGAGCTCTCCGCCACCGCGGCCTCACGGTTACAGGCCCATGGCTGGCCGGGCAATGTGCGGGAGCTGGACAACGTCATCCAGCGGGCGCTGATCCTGTTGCAGGGGGATGTGCTGGAGGGGGACGCCCTGATCTTTGACAGCCAGGAGCTGGATTGGCCGGCACCTGTGTCGCCGGAGTTTGTGGTGGAGGAGCCAAGCGGTCTGGGGGGCGAGCTGCGGCAACAGGAGCAGCAAATCATCCTGGAGACCCTCAGTGCCTGCCAGGGCAGCCGCAAGGCGGTGGCGGAGCAGTTGGGGATCAGCCCGCGCACCCTGCGCTACAAGTTGGCCCGCATGCGTGAGCAGGGAATAGACGTTCCCGGTTAACCCACCCATTTTTCACGTTTTTTCATGTCATTAGGCGCCCCTTTTTGCTAAGGTGCGCCTTACGTTTTTCATGGCACTCTCTTTGCATTGACCGGGTATCTATCCCCGATGTCAAAAACACGACATCCCGCAAGGAGTGGTTATGAACGTACCCGGATCCTCTCTCTTCTCTGAGCTCGAGGCCATGCGCGTCGAGGCCCGCGGCCTGCCGACCCAGGCGCCGAGCAACGACGTCGGAGTGAGCGATGTGCACTCCAGCTTCGGTCAGATGCTCAAGGATGCCCTCAATAACGTCAACGAGCTGCAGCAGAACACCAACGATCTGCGCACCCGCTTCGACATGGGGGACCGCAGCATCAGCCTGTCGGACGTGATGATCGCCGGGCAGAAATCCTCCATCGCCTTCGAAGCCACGGTACAGGTGCGCAACAAGGTGCTGGAAGCCTATAAAACCATCATGAACATGCCGGTGTAAGGGGGCTATCGTGGCCGAGGAAAAGCGTAACGACCTGGTGGTCAGCGATAATCAGGCGTCGTTGGGCAGCATAGACGACGCTGTGCCCATGCCCAAAGCCTCGCCCTTTGGCTTCTTGTCCAACTCGGATGTGTTGCGTCAGGTGACCCTGATCCTGGGGCTGGCCATCTGTCTGGCCATCGCCGTCTTTATCCTGTTGTGGGGCAAGGAGCCCGAGCAGCGCCCCTTGGGCCAGTTCAGCACCGAGGAGCTGGTCAAGACCCTGGATTACCTGGACCAGGAACAGATCCCCTACAAGGTCAACGGCAACAGCATCTTCGTCAATGCCGACGACTACTCCAACATCCGGTTGCAGCTCAAGCGCGCCGGGCTGTCCGCCCCCGAGGCCGGTAGCAACAACGGCGACAGCCTGCTGCTCAAGGATCCGGGCTTCGGGGTCAGCCAGCGCCTGGAAGGTGAGCGGCTGAAGTTCAGCCGCGAGCAGCAGCTGGCCCGGGCCATCGAGCAGTACAACAACGTCTCCAAGGCCATGGTGCTGCTGGCCATTCCCAAGGACAACGTCTTCGCCCGTAACGAACGCAAGCCCAGCGCCACAGTCGTGTTGACCCTGGGGGGCGGCAGCCTCAAGCAGGAAGAGGTGGATGCCATCGTCGATACCGTGGCCTCCGCCGTACACGGCCTGGAGCCGACCCGGGTGACGGTGACCGATCAGAACGGCCGCCTGCTCAACTCAGGTTCCCAGGATCCCGCCGCCAGCCGCTCCCGCAAGGAGTTCGAGCTGCAGCAGAAGCAGGAGCTGGAGTACAAGCAGAAGATTGACGCCATCCTGGCGCCGGTGCTGGGCATCGACAACTACACCGCCGAGGTGGACGTCAGCCTGGACTTCACCCAGGAGGAGCAGACCAGCAAGAGCTTCAACCCGGATCTGCCGGCGGTGCGCTCCGAGATGACGGTGGAAGACACCAAGATGGGCAATGGCGCCGTGGGCATCCCCGGGGCCCTGTCCAACCAGCCCCCCATGGACAGCAACATTCCCGAGCAGGCCACCGGCAGCAACCACCAGAGCCAGAGCTCCGGCAGCAGCCGCAAGGAGGCGACCCGCAACTTCGAGCTGGACACCACCGTCAGCCATATCAAGCGTTCGGCCGGCAACATCCGCCGTCTGACCGTCTCCCTGGCGGTGGATTACACTGCGGTCAAGGGCGAGGACGGCACCGTCACCCGCCAGCCGCGCTCCCAGGAGGAGCTGGAAACCCTGCGGCGTCTGCTCAAGGGCGGGCTGGGGTTTGATGTCAGCCGGGGCGATCATATTGAAGTGGTGAGCGTGCCCTTCAACCGGCCTGATCTGGAGGCGGTGGCCGAGGCGCCCATGTATGAGCAGTCCTGGTTCTGGCGCGCCATGCGGATCGTGGCCTCGGTGCTGGTCATCATAGTCCTCATCGTCACCGTGGTGCGGCCCATGCTCAAGCGCCTGCTCTACCCGGATGCCAAGGGCGAGGGCAAGGAAGTGGATCTGGACAGCTCCATCGCCCTGGAGGGGGATGATGAGCTGAACCTGCTGGCCAACCAGGCCGAGATGCAGGAGCCCATCTTCGGCATGCGGCAAGGCCAGCTGATCCTGCCGGATCTGCACAAGGACGAGGATCTGCTCAAGGCGGTACGGGCGCTGGTGGCCAACGAACCGGATCTGGCCGCCCAGGTGGTCAAGGAGTGGGTGGTGCGGGAGCTTGAAAAATGAGTGAAGCCAACAAGGTAAGCCACATCAGCAACGAGCAGCAGCAACTGCTGGATGCCATGAACGGCATCGAGAAGGCGGCGGTGCTGATGCTGAGCCTGAGCGAAGAGGACGCGGCGCAGATCTTCCGCCACCTGGAACCCAAGCAGGTGCAGCGCCTGGGGATGGCCATGGCCTCCATGAAGGACTTCAGCCATGACAAGGTGACGGCGGTGCACCGCCTGTTTATCGAAGACATCCAGAAGTTTTCCAACATCGGCATCGGCAGCGAGGACTTCGTGCGCAAGGCTCTGGTGGCGGCCCTGGGGGAAGACAAGGCCGGCAACCTGGTGGATCAGATCATCATGGGCTCCGGCGCCCGGGGTCTGGACTCCTTGAAGTGGATGGATCCGCGCCAGGTGGCCAGCATCATCCAGAACGAACACCCCCAGATCCAGACCATAGTGCTGTCGTATCTGGATCCTGAGCAGTCCGCCGAGATCTTGAGCCAGTTCCCCGAGCAGGTGCGGCTCGACCTCATCATGCGTATCGCCAACCTCGAAGAGGTGCAACCGGCGGCGCTGCAAGAGCTCAACGACATCATGGAGAAACAGTTTGCCGGTTCCGCCGGTGCTCAGGCGGCCAAGATGGGCGGCCTGAAGGCGGCGGCCAGTATCATGAACTACCTGGATACCAACGTCGAAGGCCAGCTGATGGACGCCATCCGCGACTCCGACGAGGAGATGAGCCAGCAGATCCAGGATCTGATGTTCGTGTTCGAAAACCTTATCGACGTGGACGACAGAGGCATCCAGACCCTGCTGCGGGAAGTGCCCGGCGAGCTGCTGCAAAAGGCACTCAAGGGGGCGGACGATCAGCTCAAGGACAAGGTGTTCAAGAACATGTCCAAACGGGCCGCCGAGATGTTGGCGGACGACCTGGCGGCCATGGGGCCCATCCGCATCAGCGATGTGGAGGCGGCCCAGAAAGAAATTCTCAGCATTGCCCGCCGGCTGTCCGATGCCGGCGAGATCATGCTGGGTGGCGGCGGCGGCGACGATTTCGTGTGAGGATAAGCCATGGTGCCCAAGCAGCCTGACGAGGGGTCAGCGGAACAGCCCGCCCAGACCTGGGAATGGCCGGAGATGGAGGCCCCCCAGGGGGACGCCGAGAGCAACGCCCTGGGCTACCCGCCCGATTGGTATCACAAGCCCGAGCCCGAAGTGGAGGAGCCGGAGGAAGAACCTCAGCAACCCCTGACCCTCGAGGAGATAGAGGCGGTGCGTCAGGCCGCCTACGAGGATGGCTTTGCCGAAGGCCGCGAGGCAGGGCTGGCCAAGGGGCTCGAAGAGGGCAAGCTGCTGGGCCTGCAGCAGGGCCACGAGGCTGGCTTCGAACAGGGCAAGGAGGAAGGCCTGGCCCTGGGGCGTGAGCTCATCGAAAGTCAGGCCACCCAGTGGCAGAGCCTGCTGGATCGCCTGGCCCAACCGCTGCATGAGCTGGACGGCCAGGTGGAGAATCAGCTGGTGTGGCTGGCCATGCGGCTGGCCCGTGCCCTGATCCGGCAGGAGGCCCATACCTCGCCGGATCTGCTGTTGGGGGCCCTCAAGGAGGCCATAGGTCTGTTGCCGGCCGCCGAGGAGGGGGTGCGCATCGCACTGCACCCCGAGGATCTGACTCTGGTGCAGGCGGCTTACGGCGAAGAGACCTGTGCCAAACGCGGCTGGCAGCTGGAAGCCGACCCCACGCTGGATCGCGGGGATCTGCAGGTCAGCAGCCAGACCTCCAGCATCGATATGCTGCTGGAGCAGCGCATCGATCAGCTGCTGCGCCAGTTTCTGCGTAGCAATCTGGAGCGCGGCGCATGAGCCTGCTGGACCGCCTGCAAGCCTGGCAGGTCGGCGAGCTGGCGGTCCGTCCGGCCGTCGCCGGGAAATTGACGCGGGTGGTGGGCCTGACCCTGGAAGCCATCGGCTGCCGCGCCGCCGTGGGTTCCCTGTGCCGCATCGAAACCCTGAGCGGCCACATGGAGGCCGAGGTGGTGGGCTTTGCCGGCGACAAGCTGTTCCTGATGCCCAGCGAGCAGCTCAAGGGGGTGATCCCCGGCGCCAAGGTGACTCCCATCGGCGAAGAGCATGGGGTACCGGTGGGCATGGAGCTGCTGGGCCGGGTCATCGATGGGGTGGGACTGCCGCTGGACGATCTCGGCCCCATCCTCACCGCAGATAACGCCCAGTTCGTCAGTCAGCGCCTCAATCCCCTGGCCCGCAAACCCATCAGCGAACCCATGGACGTGGGGGTCAAGGCCATCAACGCCATCCTCACCGTGGGCCAGGGCCAGCGCATGGGGCTGTTTGCCGGCTCCGGCGTGGGTAAGTCGGTGCTGCTGGGCATGATGACCCGGGGTACCACCGCCGATGTGGTGGTGGTGGGGCTCATCGGTGAGCGGGGCCGGGAAGTCAAAGAATTCATCGAAGACATCTTGGGGGCCGAGGGGCGGGCGCGCTCCGTGGTGGTGGCGGCGCCGGCGGACGCCTCGCCGCTGATGCGGCTGAAGGGCTGCGAGACGGCCCTGACCCTGGCGGAGTATTTCCGCGATCAGGGGCTCAATGTGCTGCTGCTGATGGACTCCCTGACCCGTTACGCCCAGGCCCAGCGGGAAATCGCCCTGGCGGTGGGGGAGCCGCCGGCCACCAAGGGGTATCCACCCTCGGTGTTTGCCAAGCTGCCGGCGCTGGTGGAGCGGGCCGGCAATGGGGCCGAAGGCCAGGGCTCCATCACCGCCTTCTTCACCGTGCTCACCGAAGGGGATGACCTGCAGGACCCCATCGCCGACGCGGCCCGGGCCATTCTGGATGGTCACATAGTGTTGTCGCGGGAGCTGGCCGACAGTGGTCACTATCCGGCCATCGACATCGAAAAGTCCATCAGCCGCGTCATGCCCATGGTGACTTCGGAAGAGCACATGCTGCGGGCGCGCACCGTGAAACAGTATTACTCCCTCTACCAGCAGAATCGGGATCTCATCACCATAGGTGCCTACAGTCAGGGGGCCGATCCGCGCCTGGACCAGGCCATCGCCCTGCGGCCCGCATTGGATCAGTTCTTGCACCAGCGGATGAAGGAAGTGGTGCCCTACGACGATTGTCTGACGGGCCTGCAGCAGTTGACCGACAGCCTGTTAGGCCGGCAGTTTGACCGACGCGCCGTCTAGCCGTAAGGAGATCCCATGAGCAAGGCCCTCACTCTGCTTGCCGAACGTATCAAGGAAGCCGAAGACAGAGCCGCGCGGGTGCTGGCCCTGGCCCGTCAGGACCAGCAGCGCTACGAGCAGCAGCTGGGTGCCCTGAACGAATATCGCCAGATCTACTCCCAGCAGCTGGGGGACAAGGCACGTGAAGGGATGGGGCGGGATCAGCTCAGCCACTACCAGGCCTTCATCAACAAGCTGGACAACGCCGCCCAACAGCAGCAGCAAGGGGTCCGCCAGGTGCGTGCCGTGGCCCAGCAACGCCAGCAGGAGTGGCAGCAGCTACAGCAAAAACGCAAGGCCATGGAGACCCTGCTTGAGCGTCAGGCCACGCGGGAAGCCCTGCGTCAGGCGCGCCAGGAGCAGAAGCTGCTGGACGAATTCGCCACCATCCAGCACTTTCACCGCCAGCAGCGGGAGATCTAAAAAGCTGGCCCGCGCCTTGCTAGCTATTCAGCATAAGTCAGGTCTGTCGTCGTCGGTTTGACGATGCACGCCACGCCCCTCGAGGGCTAGCCATTCGCCAGAGGTGGGATCCATGCCCGTTATCACTCCTTCCAGCCCCAGCCCTTCCGCCCCAGCCGCGAGCCAGACCAGCAGTGCTGGCCCGGCCCGTCAGGACGACTTTGCCCGCCTGATGGGGCAGGCCAACGAGCGCAGCGGCGGGGCGGCCAGCCCGACGCGCCGCACGGCATCGCGGTCGAAGGACGCCTCCGCCGCACAGACCGGTGAGGCGCAGACTGCGGCCCGTGCTAACGGGCAGCCCAGCCGGGTTGCGCGGGAGGAGGGGGTTGGCACGGCGTCGACCAAGGCTCAGGCGAAGTCGCAGGGGAAGCTGCAGGATAAGGGTGGCAAGAAGTTGCCGCAGGATGAGCCCTCGTCCGAGACGGTCGCCGAGGCGCAAGCCGGTGGGGTGGGTCATACGCCGCTTTTGGGCCAAGCCGAGGCCGGCGCCGACGCCCACAAGATGGTCGATGCCGCAACCGAGTCGACTTCGACCGCCACGGGCGCCCAAGAGGCCGCCAACTGGGAGGGCGATGGCGAGGCCTGGCTGTCTCATCTGCAGGCCAGCCGTGAGCAGCCTGCCGAGCTCAGTGGCAAACCGTCGCGGCCGACGGCGGATGGTCAGGGTGAGGCGGTGGGCGCGCTGCCCGGCGCGGATCCGGCGCAGGCCAAGGCGCCGCATGGCCAGGGCAAGGGGCATGCCTCCACGTCAGGTGATGATCAGGCCGAGCTGCTTGCGGCGGGCGAGTTGGCCGCGAAACCGGGCTCGGCCACCGCCAAGCCAGCCGGTGAGGCTGGCGAGGCGCTGTCGGCGGAGTTTGTCGCGTCGACCCAGGAGGCGGTCGCGAAAACTCAGCCTGGGGCGGAACACGCCACCGGCAAGCATAAAACGGCCCGAGCCCAGAACACGCAGAACCAAAGCGACGGCATGGCTCAGCTGCTGGCCGCCACCCAGAGCACCACCGGCGCCGCAGACTCGCAACAGGGGGAGCTGAAGGGCGCCTATTTGAGTGGCTTGGCCAGTGGGGGTGTCGCGGCCGCAGGAGGTAACCAGGCCAAAGCAGCTGGGCTGGGTAAGGTGGTGAACGCGGCGACCCATAAGGCGGGGCAGTCCGCCGGTGCCCTGGTCGGTCAAGAGGGCACGGATCTCGCCAGCGGCACGGATCCACAGCAGCAATTGGCGGCCGACGGCAGCGAACGGACGCTGGAGCAGCTGAGCACCAGCCAGGGGCTGGCCGCGCTGGGGAGTCAGGCCGCTCAGTCGGCCAGCGGTGGCGAGACATCATCCTCGGCCCTCAGTCCGGCGACTGCCGCCCACGGCAGCGCAGCCCATCTGGCGGCCTTGGCCCAGGCGCCGCAGCTGGCGGAAAAATCCGATCGCCTGCCGACCAATTTACCGTCCCTGACCCCCATGCCCATGACCACCAACCTGAGCGACAACGCCGATCAGCTGGGGCAGCGCCTCACGTTGATGCTGGGGCAGAAGTGGCATGAGGCTGAATTGCAGCTGGAACCCGAAGGGCTGGGCAAGATGCGCATCCAGCTGAAGATGGATCAGGATCAGCAGGCTCAGGTACACATCATGGTGCAGCACCCCCAGACCAAGGAGCTGGTGGATCAGGCCTTGCCGCGGTTGCGGGACATGCTGGCGGGCCAGGGCATCCAGATGAGCCAGGCCCAGGTGCAACAGCACAGCGGTGGTCAGCAGGGCGCCGGGGCACAAGGTGGCCAGTGGGGAAATGAGGGGCAGGGGGCCGAGCGTGGTCGCGGCCAGGGGCAGAATGCCTCGGCGAGCGAAGAGCCGGTGACCCAGAGCCTGGCGATTCATTCGACAGGCAGCTCAGGAATTGATTTCTATGCTTGATGCGGCCTTGGCCACGCTTATGATAGTGGCCAGTTTGATGACGCCTTAAAGGATGCAAGATGGCTGACGAAAAAGAATCGCAACTGGAACTCAAGCCGGCGCGTAGCAAGAAGACCCTGATCCTCATCATAGTGGCCGTGCTGGTGCTGGCCGGTGGGGGCGTGGGGGCCTGGCTGTTTCTCTCCGGCGGCGATGAGGCCGCGCCGGCCGCTACCGAGCAGGCGGCCGGGGGGGACGGGCAGGCCCAGACCCAGGCGGCGGACTCCGCGCTGTATGTGGGCATGCCGCGGGCCTTTGTGTTCAACGTCGCCGGCAAGCCGCGGGATCGCCTGGTGCAGATCAAGGTGCAGCTGATGGTGCGCGGCGGCGATGCCGAAGCCCTGGCCAAACAGCACACGCCCCTCATCGAGGGCACCCTGTTGCGGGTCTTCAGCGCCGCCACGGTACAACAGCTCAGCACGGTGGAAGGCAAGGATAAGTTGCGCCAGGACTCTGTCGAAGAGGTGCGCCGGGTGCTGACCGAATTGACCGGCAAGCCGGTGGTGGAACAGATACTGTTCACCGGCTTTGTGATGCAATAACTGAGGGACAAGCGTGAGCGATCTGTTAACCCAGGACGAAATCGATGCCCTGCTCCACGGGGTCGATGAGGTCGAAGAGGAGGAGATACTCGGCGGCGAGCAGACCGGCGCCGTGGCGTTTGACTTCTCCTCCCAGGATCGTATCGTCCGGGGTCGCATGCCGACCCTGGAGCTGGTGAACGAACGTTTCGCCCGCCACATGCGCATCAGCCTGTTCAACATGATGCGGCGCACCGCCGAGGTCTCCATCAACGGGGTGCAGATGCTCAAGTTCGGCGAATACGTGCATACCCTGTTCGTGCCCACCAGTCTGAACATGGTGCGCTTCAGACCCTTGAAGGGCACGGCGCTCATCACCATGGAGGCGCGGCTGGTCTTCATCCTGGTGGAAAACTTTTTTGGCGGTGACGGCCGCTACCATGCCAAGATCGAAGGGCGTGAATTCACCCCCACGGAGCGGCGTATCATCCAGATGCTGCTCAAGCTGGTGTTCGAGGACTACAAGGAAGCCTGGGCCCCGGTGATGGATGTGGAGTTCGAGTACCTGGACTCGGAAGTGAACCCGGCCATGGCGAACATCGTCAGCCCCACCGAGGTCATCGTCGTCAGCTCCTTCCACATCGAGCTGGACGGTGGCGGCGGGGACTTTCACGTCGCCATGCCCTATTCCATGCTGGAGCCCATCCGGGAATTGCTGGATGCCGGGGTGCAGAGCGACAAGGGCGATACGGATCTGCGCTGGAGCAAGGCGTTGCGGGACGAGATCATGGACGTGCCGGTGAACATGCGGGTCAAGCTGCTGGAGACGGACGTCAGCCTGCGCCGGCTGATGGAGCTGCAGGCCGGCGACATCATTCCGGTGGAGATGCCGGAGTCCTTGCTGGTATTTGTGGAAGATTTGCCCACCTACCGGGCCAAGCTGGGGCGCACCAAGGAGAATGTGGCCATCAAGATCAGCGAGAAGATCAAGCGGCCCGAGTCGGTGAAGAGTGAAATGACCCTGGTGACCCGCAACGGCATTCGCCTGGACGGCATGGCCGAGCTGGAAGCCCTGGAACGCAGTATTGAGGACGAATAATAGATGGATGATCAAGATTTGATGGCCGATGCCTGGGCCGCGGCCCTGGGCGAGCAGAGCGACGGGGAGGCCAAGCGGGCCGAACTCGAGGAGCTCAAGGAGGAGAATCCGCTGAGCCAGGAGGAGCGGCGCAAGCTGGATACCATACTCGACATCCCGGTCACCATCACCATGGAGGTGGGCCGCAGCCAGATCAGCATCCGCAACCTGTTGCAACTGAACCAGGGCTCGGTGGTGGAACTGGATCGCATCGCCGGTGAACCGCTGGATGTGCTGGTCAACGGCACCCTGATCGCCCACGGAGAGGTGGTGGTGGTCAACGACAAGTTCGGTATCCGCCTGACGGACGTCATCAGCCAGAACGAACGGATCAAGAAGCTTAAATGAGTAGCATGGATTCTCTCGGCGCCGCAGCCAGTGGGGCCCTGGCCGCCTCGCCGGCCAGCCTGGGGGCCAGCGGCCTCACCAGCTGGCTGCTGAGCTGCGCCCTGGTCATCGGGCTCATCCTGGCCCTTGGCTGGCTATTGAAGAAGACCCGTCTCAACACCCGGCTCAACGGCTCCGGCCTCAAGGTGGTCACCAGCCTGGCCCTGGGTTACAAGGAGCGGCTGCTGGTGGTGCAGGTGGGTCAGCAGCAGCTGCTGATCGGTGCCACACCGCAACAGATCTCCTTGCTCTGCCAACTGGATGAACCGCTGGAGCCGGGCGCGCCCTTTGCCCAGCAGCTGCGTAAGGTACTTAAGCAAGATGAAACGGATTAACTGGTGCTGGCTGCTCCTGGCACTGGTGGCGCCAGGGATCTGGGCCCAGACCGGGCTCTCGGCGGTCACCGTCACCACCTCGCCGGACGGCTCGCAGGAGTACTCCTTGACCCTGCAGGTGCTGGCGCTGATGACGGCCCTGACCTTCCTGCCCTCCATCGTCATCATGATGACCTCCTTCACCCGCATCATAGTGGTGTTGTCCATCCTCCGGCAGGCTATGGGCCTGCAACAGAGTCCGCCCAACCAGATCCTCATCGGCATCGCCCTGTTCCTGTCGTTGTTTATCATGACGCCGGTGCTGGATCGGATTAACGACGAGGCGCTGCAGCCCTATCTGGCGGAATCCATCACGGCCCAGGAGGCCTTGACCCGGGCGGAGCAGCCGTTGCGGCAGTTCATGTTGGGGCAGACCCGCATCAAGGATCTCAACACCTTCGTGGATATCGCCGGGGTGGAGGTAGACAAGCCGGCCGACGTGCCCATGCGGGTGTTGATCCCCGCCTTCATGACCAGCGAGCTCAAGACGGCTTTCCAGATGGGCTTCATGCTGTTTCTGCCCTTCCTGGTCATCGACCTGGTGGTGGCCAGTATCCTGATGGCCATGGGGATGATGATGCTCTCGCCCATGCTGATCTCGTTGCCGTTCAAGCTGATGCTGTTCGTGCTGGTGGATGGCTGGACCCTCATCATGGGCTCTCTGGCCACCAGTTTTGGCATGGGGAGCGGCTAACATGGAGCCGGAAGCCTTTATCGATGTCTTTCGTGAGGCCCTGGGGCTGGTGAGCCTGCTGGTGGCGGCCTCCATTCTGCCCAGTCTGCTGGTGGGCCTGGTGGTCTCCATCTTCCAGGCGGCCACCTCCATCAACGAACAGACCCTAAGCTTCCTGCCGCGTCTGCTGGTGACCCTGGCGGCGCTGGCGCTGGGGGCCCATTGGGGCCTAAGAACCCTGATGGAGTTCTTCCAGACCATAGTGCACCAGATCCCCGAGGTCTTGGGATGAACTACCCGGCGCCGCTCATCATGGAGTGGCTGGCGGCCTACCTGTGGCCGTTTTGCCGGATTTCGGCCATGTTGATGACCATGATCATCCTGGGCTCCGAAACCGTCTCCCCCATAGTGCGGGTCAAGCTGGGTGTCCTGATCACCGTCGCCATCGCCCCCCTGTTGCCCGCCATGCCGGCCATCGAGCTGTTCAGCCTCAACGGCTTCTTGGTCACCATCAGCCAACTGCTGATCGGCATCGCCCTGGGGCTGACCTCCCAGTTTCTGATCCAGACCTTCATCCTCGCCGGCCAGGTGATCGCCATGCAGACGGGGCTGGGGTTTGCCTCCATGGTGGATCCCATCAACGGGGGCTCCACCCCGGTGATCGGCCAGTTTTATCTGATGCTGGGTACCCTGGTGTTTTTCGCCATCGATGGCCATCTGACCATGATACGGCTGGTAACCTTGAGCTTTCACAGCCTGCCGGTGGCCCTCTCGGGGCTCTCGGTGGGGGCCTTGCAGGAGCTGGTAAATTTTGGCGCCGTGATGTTCCAGGCCGCCCTGGCGGTCTCCCTGGCGGCCATCATCGCCATGCTGATCATCAACTTCTCCTTCGGGGTGATGACCCGGGCGGCACCGCAGCTGAATATCTTCAGCCTGGGCTTTGCCATCAGCATGGTGTGCGGCCTGCTGATCCTGTGGCTCTCCCTGGGCAATTTCCTCGATCACTACCTGAGCCACTGGAACCGGGTGCAGAGCCTGATGTGTTCCATGGTCAAGCTGAACTGCTAGGGGGCGCAGATGGCAGAGTCAGATGGTCAGGAACGTACAGAAGCCCCCACAGGCCGACGATTAACCCAGGCCCGGGAGAAGGGGCAGATCGCCCGTTCCAAGGAGGCGGGGACGGCCGCCGTGCTGGTGGCCGGCATAGTGGGCTTGATGCTGACCGGGCGTTCCCTGGGGCTCGCCTTGCTGGAGGTGTTCCACAGCAGTTTCAGCCTGGAGCGCGAGGGGGTGTTCGATCCCCAGCTGATGATTGATGCCCTGGCCACCCATATGGCTCAGGTGCTGTGGCCCATGTTGAGCTGGTTTGCCGTGGTGTTGCTGGCCGCCATCCTGGGCAACACCCTGCTGGGGGGCATCAACTTCAGCAGCCAGGCCATGATGCCCAAATTCAGCAAGCTCAATCCCATGAATGGCATCAAGCGGATGTTCGGGGTCCAGTCATTGGTGGAATTGCTGAAGTCCATCGCCAAGGTGGTTTTCATCGGCACCATGGCGACCTTGCTGATCCGCAGCAACCTGCATCATCTCCTCAACCTGTCCACCGAGCAGCTCTCCTCCGGCTTGAAGGATGCCCTGGATCTCTTGTTGTGGGTGGGGTTGGGGATCTGTTGTTCCCTGTTGCCCATCGTCGCCATCGATGTGCCCTTCCAGCTGTGGAACCATACCCGCCAGCTGAAGATGACCAAGCAGGAAGTTAAAGACGAATACAAGGATGTCGAGGGTAAGCCCGAGGTCAAGGGGCGGCTTCGGCGCATGCAATACGAGATGGCCAACCGTCGCATGATGGCCGAGGTGCCCAAGGCGGACGTGGTGGTGACCAACCCGACCCACTTCGCGGTGGCGCTCAAGTACGATCGCACCAAGCCCAAGGGGGCGCCTGTGGTGGTGGCCAAGGGGGTGGACGAGGTGGCCATGAAGATCCGGGAGATTGCCCGGGAGCACAAGATAGCCCAGGTGGCCTCGCCAGCCTTGGCGCGGGCCATCTATCACACCACCAAGCTGGAGCAGGAGATCCCGGATGGCCTCTTCATGGCGGTGGCCCAGATCCTGGCCTATGTCTATCAGCTGCAAGCCTTCCAGGCGGGCAAAGGGAATCGTCCGACTCCTCTCCCGGAGGAGTTTCCCATCCCAAACGAACTCAGGCACTGATGTTTTTTTGACGCCAAGCTGAGCGTCGAAAAGAAAAAACCATAATTCAATCACTTATCTGGTGGCTTATTAATTGCATAATAAGGGCACCTGGATCTAATGATTGAAGCCTGATGGATATACGAGCCCTGTTCACCAATGCCGGTCAGTTCCGCGGCCTGCTCAACAAGGGGGTGGGGACCCCCCTGCTGGTGTTGGCCAGCCTGGGGATGGTGGTGCTGCCCATGCCCGCCTTCCTGCTGGATATCCTGTTTACCTTCAATATCGCCCTGGCGCTGGTGGTGCTGCTGGTGGCGGTCTACAGTCGCCGTCCCCTGGACTTCGCGGCGTTTCCCACCGTGCTGCTGGTGGCGACCCTGCTGCGTCTGGCGCTGAACGTGGCGTCCACCCGGGTGGTGCTGCTGGAGGGGCATAACGGCGGCGCGGCCGCCGGTCACGTGATCGAAGCCTTCGGTAACGTGGTGATTGGCGGCAACTACGCCGTGGGGCTTATCGTCTTCATCATCCTGATGATCATCAACTTTGTGGTGGTCACCAAGGGGGCCGGGCGTATCTCAGAGGTGAGTGCACGCTTCACCCTGGATGCCATGCCCGGTAAGCAGATGGCCATCGACGCCGATCTGAATGCGGGTCTCATCAATCAGGATGAGGCCAAGCGGCGGCGGTTGGATGTCACCATGGAGGCGGATTTTTACGGCTCCATGGACGGTGCCTCCAAGTTCGTCAAGGGCGATGCCATTGCCGGCATCATGATCCTGTTTATCAACATCATCGGCGGTTTCATCATAGGTATGGTTCAGCATGGCCTGAGCTTTGGCGAGGCGACGGAGATCTATACCCTGCTGACCATAGGTGACGGCCTGGTGGCCCAGATCCCGTCCCTGCTGCTCTCCATCGCCGCCGCCATCATAGTCACCCGGCAAAACGCCGAGCAGGACATGGGGGAGGTGGTGCTCACCCAGATGTTTGATGAGCCCAAGTCGCTCATCATCGCCGCCGGTGTGCTGTGCATCATGGGTCTGGTGCCGGGCATGCCCCATTTCTCCTTCCTCTCCTTGGCGGCCCTGGCCGGCTTCGCGGCCTGGTGGTTACTGCGCAAACGCCGCCTGGCCCAGGAGGCCAGCCGGGCCCAGGCCCTGGCGCCGGTGGAGAGCAAGGGCGTGCCGGAGCTCAAGGAGCTGAGCTGGGACGATGTGACCCCGGTGGACATCATAGGTCTGGAGGTGGGCTACCGGCTCATTCCCATGGTGGATCGCGCCCAAGGTGGCGAGCTGCTCAACCGGGTGAAGGGGGTGCGGAAGAAGCTTTCCCAGGAACTGGGCTTCCTGATCCCACCTGTGCATATCCGTGACAACCTGGATCTGGCGCCCAACCAGTACCGCATCATACTGATGGGGGTCAGCAGTGGGGAGGCGGAGGTCTATCACGACCGTGAGATGGCCATCAATCCGGGTCAGGTGTTCGGTAGTCTGCAGGGCATCGAGACCAAGGACCCGGCCTTTGGCCTGGACGCCATCTGGATCGGCCGGGACCAGGTGGATCAGGCCCACAGCCTGGGCTATACGGTGGTAGATGCGGCGACCGTCATCGCCACCCACATGAGCCAGCTGTTGGCCAACCATGCCGCCGAGCTGCTGGGGCATGAAGAGGTGCAGAACCTGCTGGACATGGTGGGGCGTGCCCAGCCCAAGCTGGTGGAAGGGCTGATCCCGGGGACCCTCTCCCTGGGCAACCTGACCAAGGTGCTGCAGAACCTGCTGGGGGAAGGGGTGCCCATCCGGGACATGCGGACCATACTGCAGACCCTGATCGAGTATGCGCCCCGCAGTCAGGATACCGATGTGCTGACCGCCGCCTGCCGCATCGCCTTGCGCCGCCTGATCGTGCAGGAGGTGGCCGGCGGCGAGTCCGTCATCCCGGTCATCACGCTGGCGCCAGATTTGGAACGTATTTTGCATCAGTCCCTGCAAGCCGGTGGCCCAGAAGGCGCCGGCATCGAGCCAGGGTTGGCGGAACGCATGCAGCGCTCCTTGACCGAAGCCACGCAGAAGCAGGAGCTGGAAGGCCAGGCCGCCATTCTGCTGACCTCCGGCGTGCTGCGGACTACCCTGGCGCGATTCGTCAAGAATGCCATTCCGGGTTTGCGAGTCCTCTCTTATCAGGAGGTGCCGGATGACAAACAGATCCGCATCGTCTGTGCCGTGGGGCAGCAGTAACCCCTGGAGGTTTAGGTGAAGATTAAACGGTTTTTTGCCAAGGATATGCGCACGGCTCTGGCCGAGGTCAAGGAGACCTTGGGGCCAGATGCCGTCATCATGTCCAACAAGAAAGTCTCCGGCGGTATCGAAATCGTGGCGGCAGTGGATTACCAAACGGCGCCACCCGCTACGCCGCCCCAGCCGGCTGGACTTCCCGCCATGGCAGATGACAGCGTCAAACTCTCGTCAAAAGCCAAAAAAATGGAGGCTTATTCCGAGCACTCCGGCTTGAATAGTCAAAATCCTGACGGGAAGGAGAGCTTCGCCGAGTCATTGAGTGCCTTGCTGGCCCGCCAGCAAAGCCAATCTCGCCCCGTCGGGGGCCCGCGTACCCTGGCGGAGCAATCCCAGTTTCCAGAGCCGGAGCCGGTTCGCCGTCCCGCTCAGCGTCAAGCGGCCACGCCGGCTCCCCGCGACAAGGAGATGGAGGCCATGCGTGAAGAGATGGCCTCCATCCGCAAGCTGTTGCAGCACCAACTCTCCGGTCTTATGTGGCAGGAGGTGGAACGCCGCGAGCCGGTGCGCGCCTTGCTGATCAAGCAGTTGGTGAAGGGTGGCTTCCCCGAGTCCTTTGCCGATCAGCTGGCCGCCGTGGTGCCCGAAGAGATGCCGGTGCACGAGGCCTGGCAGCTGCTGCAACAGCAGTTGGAAGAACAGCTGCGCACCGGCAAGGACGATATCCTGGCCCAGGGCGGTGCCGTGGCGCTGCTCGGCCCCACCGGGGTGGGTAAGACCACCACCATCGCCAAGCTGGCGGCGCGCTTTGCCCTCAAGTATGGGGCCGATCAGGTCGCTCTTATCACCACGGACCACTATCGTATCGGTGCCCATGAGCAGTTGCAGACCTATGGTCGCATCATGGGCTGTCAGGTGCGCTCCGTCAGCGATGAGGAAGAGTTGTCCGCGGCCCTGTATCAGTTACGTAATCGTCGTCTGGTATTGATCGATACCGCCGGCATGGGGCAGCGTGACGTGCGGCTGTGTGAGCAGCTCGATACCCTGGTCAAGAATGCCAGGGTCCGGATCAAGAGTTACCTGGTCTTGCCGGCCACGTCCCAGCGGCGGGTGCTGCAAGAAGCGGTGGAGCATTTTCGCCGGGTTCCCATCAACGGCTGCATTCTGACCAAGCTGGATGAGAGTCTGAACCTGGGGGAGGTGCTCAGCGTCTGCATTCAAAATGCCCTGCCCATCAGCTATGTCACCAACGGCCAGCGTGTCCCGGAGGATCTTGAGCTGGCCAATGCGCCCCGGTTGGTCGCGGCCGCATTGCAGCAAATGGATGACGAAGGCGCCCGTCCCTATTTTTGGGGAAGTGAGGCCGATGAAGGCGATCACGCGGAGTTTTATGAGTAATATGAATCAACAGATGGATCAAGCCAGCGGTCTGCGCAGAATGCGTCAAAACAACAGAGTCAAGGTGGTGGCCGTTACCGGCGGCAAGGGCGGTGTCGGCAAGTCCAACGTCACCCTGAATGTGGCCGTGGCCATGGCGGCCCAGGGCAAGCGGGTACTGGTACTGGATGCTGACTTGGGCCTGGCCAACATAGACGTCATGTTGGGGCTGCGGGTGCGGCGCAACCTGTCTCATGTGCTGTCCGGGGAATGTACCCTGGATGAGGTGATCGTCGAAGGTCCCCACGGTCTGATGATCATTCCCGCCACCTCGGGGACCCAGTCCATGGTGGAACTCTCCGCCGCCGAGCACGCCGGCCTCATTCGTGCCTTTAGCGAGCTCAAGACCCCGGTGGATGTGCTGCTGGTGGATACGGCGGCCGGTATCTCCGACATGGTGCTCAGTTTCGCCAGGGCGGCGCAGGACATCATGGTGGTGGTGTGTGATGAGCCGACCTCCATCACGGATGCCTATGCGTTGATGAAGCTGCTGACGCGTGAATACGGGGTGTTTCGCTTCAAGGTGGTGGCCAACATGGTTCGCAGCCTGCGGGAGGGGCAGGAGCTGTTTAGCAAGTTGACCCGGGTGACGGACCGCTTCCTGGACGCTTCCTTGGAGCTGGTGGCCTGTATTCCCTATGACAATAACGTTCGCCAGGCGGTGAGAAAGCAAAAAGTCATCGTTGATGCGTTTCCCAAATCCCCCGCCGCCTTGGCATTTCGCGCCCTGGCCAATAAGGTGGCCAGTTGGCCGACACCCAACCAGCCGGGGGGACATCTGGAATTCTTCATCGAGACATTGCTGCAAAAACAGCCGGTGATGCAGGAAGAGATACGTGAATAAAGCGCAAGCCTATGTCAGGCAGCAGGATGCTGCTGCCCTGATCGAACGCCACGCGCCACTGGTCAAACGGATTGGGCAACATCTGCTGGCGCGCTTGCCCAGCAGTGTTCAGCTGGATGATCTTATCCAGGCAGGCATGATCGGTCTGCTGGAGGCCTCCCGCAACTTCGATGGGAGCAAGGGGGCCAGTTTTGAAACCTATGCCGGCATCCGGATCCGGGGTGCCATGATCGATGAGATCCGACGGGGTGATTGGGTACCGCGCTCCGTCCATCGCAACAGTCGCATGATTTCCGAGGCCATCGATGCGGTGGAACAATCCTTGGGGCGTGATGCCCGAGACAAGGAGGTGGCCGACCATCTGAGTCTCTCTTTGGATGAATACCATGGGATGCTCAATGATGCGGCCTGTGGCCGTATCATAGGTATCGAGGATCTGGGGGTCAGCCTGGATGTGCTGGGTGATGCTCCAGATGACACCGAAGAGGGGGAGTCCTATGCCGGTCTGGCTGGCGAGCGTTTTCAATCCGCACTGGCACAATGCATTGATGGTTTGCCAGAGCGGGAGGCGCTGGTACTCTCTCTGTATTACGATGAGGAGCTTAATCTCAAGGAAATTGGGCAAATCTTGAGCGTTAGTGAGTCCCGAGTCAGTCAGATCCACTCCCAGGCTATGCACCGTGTCCGGGCCAGAATGAAAGATTGGTACTGAACGCACAGTTGCTCCGCTACAATCAATCGTAAGTGTCAGGCATAATTAATTCAGGTTGTTTCAAGCTTTTCTTGGTCGTTAATTGGCGACCAATCAGGAGGATACATTGGATAAGAACATGAAGATCCTAATCGTTGATGATTTCTCAACGATGCGCCGGATTATCAAGAACTTGCTCCGCGATTTGGGTCTGAACAACACCCATGAGGCCGATGATGGCAATACGGCCCTGCCAATGTTGAAAAACGGTGATTTCGAATTCGTTGTGACCGATTGGAACATGCCTGGCATGCAAGGGATCGACTTGCTTAAGGCCATTCGTGCCGACGAAAAACTCAAGCATCTTCCTGTGCTGATGGTCACTGCCGAAGCCAAGCGCGAGCAGATCATCGAAGCCGCTCAGGCTGGTGTGAACGGTTATATTGTGAAACCCTTTACAGCCGCCACCCTCAAGGAAAAGCTCGACAAGATCTTCGAGCGAATTGGCTAACGGGGTGGGCATGACGGTCAAAGCGCCACTCATCAACCTCGAGCAAGCCAGACAGCTGGTCATGTTTCTCGAAGCCGGCCAGCAGCAAGAGGCCGAAGCCCTGCTAGCCGACATCTGTGTTCCTAACGTGAATACGCTGTTCGCGAAGGTCGGCCAGCTGACGCGTCAACTGCACACATCACTGCAAGAGTTCAGACTGGATCCCAGGCTGACCGACCTCGCCAACCAAGACATTCCCGACGCCCGCGCGCGCCTCAATTATGTGATCGAGATGACGGATAAGGCTGCCAACCGCACCATGGATGCGGTGGACGCCTGTCTTCCCTTGGCGGATCAACTCAGTGAGCGCATTCTGGCCGTTCGGCCGGGATGGGACCATCTGATGACCCGGCGCCTCGATCTGCTGCAGTTCAAGCAGCTTTGTCATCAGCTGGACGACCATATCAAGCAGTCGGAGCATGACGCCAATCGGTTACGGGAACTGCTCACCGAAATTCTGATGGCGCAGGATTTTCAGGATTTGACTGGCCAAATGATCCGCAAGGTCATCTCGTTAGTCCATGAGGTAGAGAGCCAGCTGGTAGAGATACTGACCATGTTCGGGGATCAGTTTGAGGCGGCAAGTGAGGCTCCGACCCCGCCGCCGCGCAGTGGTATTGAGGCGGAAGGGCCTATCCATAACAAAGACGAACGACCTGACGTGGTAGCCAGCCAGGACGATGTAGATGATTTGCTGTCAAGCTTAGGATTCTGAGGGAGTTAAAGAATGGGCTTTGATGTTGATGAGGATATCCTGCAGGACTTTCTGGTAGAGGCCTCCGAGATCCTGGAACAACTCTCCGAACAGTTGGTGGATCTGGAGAAACGTCCAGATGATCGGGATTTGCTCAATGCCATCTTCCGGGGATTCCACACCGTCAAGGGGGGGGCCGGGTTCCTCTCGCTGACCGAGCTGGTGGACATTTGTCACGGCGCCGAAAACGTCTTCGATATTCTGCGCAATGGCCAGCGTCCCGTGGATGCCGAGCTGATGGATGTGATACTGCAGGCGCTCGACACCATCAATGCCATGTTTGCCCAGGTCCAGAATCGTGAGCCCTTGGATCCGGCGGATGCTGGATTGCTCCATGCCCTGCATGATCTCAGTCAACCCGCCTCGGCCGCAGAACTGGCTGCCAAGCAGGCCAAGCCCGCTCCTGCACCAGAGCCCGAAATCAGCCTGCCGGCAAGTGAGGCCAACACGGGGGGCAGCATCGACGACATCACCGAGGATGAATTTGAGCGGTTGCTGGATGAGTTGCACGGCTCGGGTAAGGCCCCTGGGAGTCAGGCTGAGGTGGTCAGCGAAGAGGGGGACATCACGGATGATGAATTCGAGGCCTTGCTGGACCAGCTGCACGGCAAGGGCGCCCACGGGGGCATGCCGGTCAACCCGGCGGCGCAGGCGCAACAAGAAGCCGACGGACTGATCGACGACGACGAGTTCGAGCGGCTGCTGGACGAATTGCATGGCAAGGGCAAAGCCCCTGGGACCCAGCTCGAGGAGGGCGCCGCCCATGCGGCACCCGAGGAAGAGAAGCCGGTGCATGCTGAGGCGGCTCACGTCGCGGCGCCTAAGTCGGCGCCTGCCGCTCAGCCGGTGGCGGCCAGCCAGGCCGAAACCACGGTGCGGGTGGATACCCGCACCCTGGATGTCATCATGAACATGGTGGGCGAGCTGGTGCTGGTGCGTAACCGCTTGGTGAGTCTGGGGATCGCCAGCAACGATGAAGAGATGAGCAAGGCGGTCTCCAATCTGGATGTGGTCACGGCGGACCTGCAGGGTGCCGTGATGAAGACCCGCATGCAGCCCATCAAGAAGGTGTTTGGCCGTTTTCCCCGGGTGGTGCGCGATCTGGCGCGCAGCCTGAAAAAAGAGATCAACCTGGTGATGGAAGGGGAGGAGACCGATCTCGACAAGAATCTGGTTGAGGCCCTGGCCGATCCCTTGGTGCACCTGGTACGTAATTCCTGCGATCACGGGGTCGAGTTGCCGGAGATCCGCGCCAAGGCGGGTAAACCCAAGGTGGGGACCATCACCCTCAGCGCCTCCCAAGAAGGGGATCATATCCTGCTGTGCATCGAAGATGATGGCGCGGGTATGGATCCTGAGAAGCTCAAGCAGATCGCCATCAAGCGCGGGATCCTGGATCAGGATGCTGCCACCCGCATGAGCGACAACGAAGCCTACAACCTCATCTTCGCCCCAGGGTTCTCCACCAAGCAGGAGATTTCCGATATTTCAGGGCGTGGCGTGGGGATGGATGTGGTCAAGACCAGCATCAGCCAGCTCAATGGTTCCGTATATATTCATTCCGAGCTGGGGGTGGGCACGCGTCTTGAGATCAAGGTGCCGCTGACCCTGGCCATTCTGCCGACCCTGATGATTGAGGTGGGTGAGCAGACCTTTGCCCTGCCCCTGACCAACGTCAACGAGATATTCCATCTGGACCTGGGGAACTCCAAGATGGTGGATGGCCAGTTGACCATCATAGTGCGGGATAAGGCGATCCCCCTGTTCTATCTGCAGGATTGGCTGGTGCGGGCCCGGGACCGTAAACCCACCCGACGCGACAAGGGGCACGTGGTCATTGTGCAGATCGGTGCCAAGCAGGTGGGTTTTGTGGTGGACAACCTGATCGGCCAGGAAGAGGTGGTTATCAAGCCGTTGGACAAGTTGTTGCACGGCACGCCCGGTATGGCCGGCGCCACCATCACGAGCGATGGTGGGATTGCCCTGATCCTGGATATTCCGAGCCTGCTGAAGGCCTATGCTCGTCGTCGATGATGAGCTCCAGACGAGAATTGCAACGAGATGGCAGTAAAAGTATTAGTTGTTGATGACTCAAGTTTCTTCCGTCGCAGGGTATCTGAAATTATCAATCAGGACCCCATGATGGAGGTCATCGACACGGCCAAAAATGGCAAAGAAGCCGTGGAAAAGGCGGCGTCTTTGCGCCCGGATGTCATCACCATGGACATTGAGATGCCGGTGATGGATGGCATCTCGGCCGTGCGTGAAATCATGGCGAAAACGCCGACGCCTATCCTGATGTTCTCCTCCCTGACCCATGATGGGGCCAAGGCGACGCTGGATGCGTTGGATGCCGGGGCCTTGGATTTCTTGCCAAAGAAGTTTGAGGACATTGCCCGGGACAAGGAAGAGGCGATTAGCCTGCTGCAACAGCGGGTAAAGGCCATCGCCCGTCGCCGTGTGTTTGCCAGTCCCGCACGGCATGTTCCTGTCGGTGGCAGCTCTGCCACCCCGAGCCCGGCGGGAGGCGCGACCTCCTCATTGCGTGCGCCCCTGAGAACACCGCTGTCTACATCCACCCCAGAACGCAGCAGTGGCACGGCACCCTCAGCGCCCGCCAATTTTAAACGCTCTGGCAAACAGTATCAGCTGATGGCCATCGGGACCTCTACCGGTGGTCCGGTGGCGCTGCAGACCGTGTTGACCCAATTGCCGGCAGATTTCCCGCATCCTATTTTGCTGATCCAGCATATGCCGGCGACCTTTACCGCGGCGTTTGCCTCTCGTCTCAATGGCCTGTGTAAGATCGCCGTGAAGGAGGCCGAAGATGGCGATGTGCTGCGGCCCGGTACCGCCTATCTGGCACCCGGGGGGCGGCAGATGCTGGTGGACGGGCGGCCTGGCGGGGCCCGCATCCGCATCATGGATGGCAATGATAAGGTCAACTACAAGCCTTGCGTCGACATCACCTTTGCCTCTACCGCCAAAATCTATGGCGACAAGGTGCTGGCTATCGTGCTGACGGGCATGGGGGCTGACGGCCGGGATGGGGCGCGTCTGCTGCATGGCCATGGATCTGTGATTTGGGCACAGGACGAAGCCAGTTGCGTGGTTTACGGCATGCCCCAGGCCGTGGTGAAGGCGGGTCTGGCCGCGGAGGTGCTGCCGCTGGACAAGATTGCACAACGCATCATGGTCGAGATCAAAGGCTGACGCCGATTTCCTCTGTCTTACTTTTTCAAGTGGTACCTCTGCGCCGACAGGCCACCCTCAGCCTGTGACGAAAGGAATGAAACATGCTGGTATGGACGATTGCGAATCAGAAGGGTGGTGTTGGCAAAACCACGACGGTAGTGACACTGGCGGGCTTGCTGGCCAAGCAAGGCAAGCGGGTGTTGCTGCTGGATATGGACCCTCACGGCTCGCTGACCAGTTATCTCAATTTTGACTCCGACCTGCTGGATGGCACTCTGTACGAGCTGTTCCAGTCTGCTCAGCCCAGCCGTGATCAGGTTCTCCGCTTGACCCTCAACACGGCCTTTGAGCGCATCGCCCTGCTGCCGGCCTCCATCACCCTGGCTACCCTGGATCGCTCCTTGGGTAACCGGGATGGCATGGGGCTGGTGATCAAACGAGCATTAGCGTGCGTCGAGCAAGACTTTGATGCGGTATTGATCGACTGTCCGCCGGTGCTGGGGGTCATGATGGTCAATGCCCTGGCGGCCAGTGACCGAATCTTGGTACCGGTACAGACGGAGTTTCTGGCGCTCAAGGGGCTTGAGCGCATGGTGAAAACCTTTGATATCATGCAAAAATCCCGCTCGACACCGTTTCGTTACACCATAGTCCCAACCATGTTTGATAAGCGCACCAAGGCGTCGCTGCAGACGCTGCAGGCCATCAAGGGGGAGTACGGTGATGTGGTGTGGAGTTCGGTGATCCCCATCGACACCAAGTTCCGGGATGCCAGCCTGCAGCATGTACCGCCGTCTATCTATGCCCCAGAGTCCCGAGGCAGCCACGCCTACGGCACCTTGCTTAATTATTTGCTGCAGCTGGAGCTTGAAGCCGGCAAGGAGCCTGCATGAGTCAATCGTCGCAATTTAAGGCGATGGAAGATTACTTCCAGTCCTTGCTCAATGAGGGGGCGCCTGAGCCAAGCCGGGCGGAGCCTGCACCGCAAGTCCCTGTGCCTGCGGTCGTGGCGAAGCCGACCCTGGAAAAACCTCGGCAGGCCGAGTTGGAACAGTTGCTGGCCAAGGTGCCGGTAACCAAGCCGACGGTGGCGGCGCCCGTGCAAGCCGCCAAGCCCGCGGTGCCCAGGACGCCAGCCGCGCCCCCGCCTGTGGTGTGGCAGAACATCCAGACGGAACGGGAATTTCAGGCGTTGTTTTTCAGCGTGGCCGGCATCACCTTTGGGGTGCCGTTGACCGAGCTGGGGGGGATCCACCAGCTCGGGAAACTCAATACCCTGTTTGGCAAGCCAGCCTGGTTTGCCGGGGTCATGACCCAGCGGGAACAGCAGTTAAACGTGGTCGACACCGGGCGCTGGATCATGCCGGAACAGGACGCCACCCCGGATTATCAGTACCTGATCATGCTGGGTGACAGTGCCTGGGGCTTGGCCTGCCATGAGTTGATGGGAACCGAATGGCTCAGTCGAGACCAGATAAAATGGCGCGACAAGGCAGGTAAGCGTCCCTGGCTGGCGGGGATGGTGAAAGATAAGATGTGCGCCTTGCTCCACGTGCGGGAGTTGCTCACACTATTGAAACAAGGCGTCAATATCGATGGCGTCTGATATCGCTCGTCACATTAATCATTGCTAGTGTTGGTTTAAAACGCCCAGTACAGGAATTAAAGGAAGGCAAAATGAATCAGAAACGAAATGTTGCGCAGAACATTGCCGAAGATGAAGTGCTGCAGTGGGTGACCTTTCAGCTGGACAAGGAGACGTACGGTATCAATGTAATGCAAGTGCAAGAAGTGCTGCGTTACACCGAGATTGCGCCGGTTCCCGGTGCACCGGATTACGTCATCGGTATCATCAACCTGCGCGGCAATGTGGTTACCGTTATCGATACTCGCTCGCGCTTCGGTCTGCCGCCGGCGGAGATCAGTGACAATTCCCGTATCGTCATCATAGAGGCAGACAAGCAGGTGATCGGTATTCTGGTGGATAGCGTGGCCGAAGTGGTTTATCTGCGTTCCTCCGAGATCGATGTGGCGCCCAGCGTGGGAACCGAGGAGAGCTCCAAGTTTATTCAGGGCGTGAGCAACCGGGATGGCGAGCTGCTGATCCTGGTGGATCTCAACAAGTTGCTTAGCGACGAAGAGTGGGATGAGTTGAGCCAGCTGTAATCGATGGATAGCCTGATCCTGTTGTTCCTATTAGTCACGCTGGCGCTGGCGATAGCCTGCGCCGGCATCCTTTTTTTGTGGCGCCAGATCACCCGTTTGCAACGCAAGCTTTCCGCCATGGAGTTGCTGATCAAGGAGTTGAGTCGGGTCAAGGAGAGTACGCGCAAGCAACTGACCGAATTGCATGCCAATGCATTGGGGGTGGGGCTGAAAGTGGGTGAGGTGGAAAAGGCCATCCTGGCGGTGGCGGAGCGTCAGCAGGAGCTCAGCCACCAAGACCCGGAACGAAAGCTCTACAGTCGGGCGGCCAAGATGGTGGAGTTGGGGGCTGGCATCGATGAAATCATGGCCGAATGCGAAATCCCCAAGGCCGAGGCCGAACTGCTTATTTCTATGCGTGCAAAAGGAAGGTAATCCCTTAATGCCAGTCAGTTAAGCCTGACTGGCATTGTTTTTACTAGGTTTTCTCGTCGCATACTTCTGTGGTTTGGCTTTGACACACCTGGGATAACTTCGTTCTCGGCGGGCAGGTAACTTGAACTGCTCCGCCTGTTTGTCCATGTCGGCGACGCGGGCTGGAATATTCCCCGGTGATACGAACGGCAGGCAACTGAGCTCATGCAGCAGATACACCGATGCCATGTGAAAGCTCAACTGGCTGGCCGTATAGCCTTTTAAGCTCGCCGCCATTCTAACCATCTGATATCTCAGCAGGTTATAGGCCAATACCAAGCCCCATAGCTCTTGTCTTACTCCGTCTGCCTTCTTGCTGCGCAGCGTCAGCCTGTGCTGTTGCAGGCTCTGTTTCATCTCCCGATAGCCCAGCTCGATTTCCCAGCGATTCTGGTATAGCTCCATCAACTCGCTGGCCGGGAAGCGCATCGGGTCGGTTAGCGACGTCAGCACCTGGCGCTCCTTGCCATTCACCGTCCGGGTCAGCAGCCGGGCTTCGAATTGCTCCGGTAACTCGCTCCACTTCTTCTTGGCCTGCGGACTGGCGGTGAGACGTACCAGCTCATCCTGCCGCCCCAGCTTGCGGATGACCTCGTATTGCGTGCCCTTCTTCAGCGGAATAAGCCAGTGACGGGCGATGCCCTGGCTTTGCCAGGCGTGTAGTAATCCCAGTGAGTAGAAGCCCTTATCGAACAGGGTCAGGCTGTTATCGGGTGTTTTTTCAATGAGTTGCTCTGCCAGCACCATCTCGTTCACCGCACAGGAGTCCATCACCGTCTGGGTCAGCAGGTGGCTGGTCAGCTCCATCTGACACAACATGCGTACCTGGGGATACTGCGTCTCGCCCTGGCCGGTTTTCGACTTGGCAAAGGCACCGGCATTGTCCTGGGTATCGGGGGTGCGCCAGACCACCCCATCGACGGCCAGCAGCTGCAAGCCGGCCCAGGTGGGGTGCTGACACTGCTGATGCCAGAGCGTAGCGGTCTGCTGGAACACCTGTTGAACGGCTCGGTCAGCCAGTTTTTGGCGCGCCTGGATGAAGGCACTGGGAACGACGAATGGCCGGTCGCCGGGTAACAGGATATCGAGCTGGTTGGCCAATTGGGTCATGGGGACGACGAAACAGGGACATACCGATAATGGCCCACAGCACCCGCTCCATAGGCATGCGCCGTCGGCGCAGGGTGACAGACCCGGTCTCGGCCAGGCAGGCCTGCACCAGTTCAGGTGACAGCAGGTCAGACAGGGACTCAAATTTTCCGGGAGGACAGGCGTGAATGAAGTCGAGAGCTTGGTCGATGCGCATAAAAAAATCCGAAACCCAACAAGGAGTTTCGGATTTTTACACAGCCTGAGGATCGGTCAATGGATCCTTAACTGATCGGCATTAAGGTAATCCCTTCCTTTTTTCTTTTGTGCCCGTGACGAGGCTATTGTCTTGCTCAGGCCTGGGTGTCCAAGCCGCTAGCACCATCCGGCCGCCGCCAATGGTCCGGGAAGCGGCCTTGCAGCAAGAAGGAGTAGGCCAGGATCTCGGCGATCACCACATAGAGCGCGGGCGGTATCTGCTCGCCGTCCTGAAGGCCCAGCAGACGCTCCAGCAGTTGGGGGTCTTCGTGGATATAGAGCCCTTCCTCTCTGGCCATCGCCAGTATTTGCTCCGCCATTTCGCCACTCCCCCGACCACTGACGTGGGGGGCCTGCTGGCCGTCATACCGTAGGCCTATCGCCTGTTTGTCCTGCTTGTCGTTCATATATGAATAGAGAGTCCATCGGTGGCCGGCGGCGTGGCGGGTTGGGGGGGCTTCACCTTGCCCTGACGACAGTGGAAGCCGGTGGATTGCAGTCCCAGCGTGGCGAAGCGTGACTCGAGCTGGGGCAGGGTCTGCCTGACCCGCTCGGCGCCTTTGGCCTGCTCAGCGATCACCATGATACCTATGTCGGGGATCTGGAGGCGCACCTTGATCTGCAAGGGGCCCACCCCCTCGGGCTCCAGATAGAAGCTCAGTAGCCAATGATACTCCTGCTCGTTCTTGCCCCCGCGTTGCAGGGTGAGGGAGGGCTCATGTGGCTGTTGTGGTGTGGTGGGGAGCGGGCACAGCCAGGCTTGATTGGGGGCGGTGACATCTTGATGAGCCGTTTGGCGCTGCTCTACCAACTGCAGGCTCGCCTCACCTAACCGGCTGAGTAAGCGGTGGCCCAGCTGGAGCTCATCTTGCGGGGCCGGCGGTGTGGGCGTGGCCGTTTGGCTGGAGGTGGCCTGGGCCAGGCGTTGACTCAGTAGCTGTGTCAGCCAGCGTTGCAAGCCCTGTCCGAGGGCCGTGTCGTTGGCGAGAGGTGCACTCATAAACCTCAGCCATTGCTCCACCTGCTGGGGGCTGTCCAGTGATGGTTGCAGGTCGGCGGCCAATTGCATTAGGTGGGGCCTTAGCTGGCTGGGCAGGGCCAGGGTGTTGCTGCCACCCAGTAGTCGCATCAGCTGCGGCAGGGCAGACTCAAGGGGACGGATATCGCCGGCGCCGCTGAGCCTGGTGTCGGGTGCCGTGTCGTCTGGCAGGCCAGCCAGCTGCAACAGGTGCGCCCAACTGAGTTTGTCGCCCAGGGGCGACCGGGCGGAGGCTGCCGCCGTCGGGGTCATTAGGGCAGCGGGAGCCGGCCGCTGTGACTGTAACAGTATCTTGACACCCTGCAGCAGCGCGCGGCTCAGCGGTGGGGGAGCGTCACCGGCCTGGTCAGTCGTGGAGGACAAGGCCGCGCCGGCTGGCGCCTTGGGCGACTGGCTGGCCACCGCTTCCGCCTTGGCCTGGGGCGCGATGTCAGACTGAGTCTGTTGCCTGGCGGCGTTGCCCGAGGTGGTGGCCTGGGGTTGTAGCAAGGGCAGCGTGGCTTTTAGCAGCCCAGGGAGTTGCCGTGGGCTGAGGGGCGACGATGCGGACTTGTCTGGTGGCGATGCGTCCGCTTGGCTGGGCAGGGTCACCTTGGCCTGTTGGCGAAACTGTTGCTGCTCTTGCGTGCTGAGCTGTGCCATCAGTCTGGGGTGCTGGGACAACAGCTGCAGGGCCCACTGCAACAGGGCTCGTCCCAGGGGTGGTTGCAGCTGGAGCAATTGTTGAAGTGTGCTGGTCGGCTGACCCGCTCCGAGCGGGGAGGATGCGGGCGTCGGCTGGTTGGCATCGGGGACGGGCGGGGGGCTCTGTTCAACCGGCACGGATAGCCCCTGACGCAGGCTGGGCTCCAGCTTGAGCAGCTGGGGCAGCAGACGGTTCAGCCACTGCATGGCGGGTCCGCTATCCTGACTGGGTTTGGCGGCCTGCGGCACTGTGGTTGTGCCATCGTGTTGCAGCAGCACCAAAGGTAGCTGGCGCAGCAGGGTTTGCAGGCTCTGCGTCAGGGCTGGCGGGAGCTGTCCCTGGGTTGGGGAGACCTGCTGCAGGAACTGTTCGAGCAAGGGCCGGGCGAGGGGCGTCAGCTTGGCGGCCTGCGGCCCGTTGGCAACAGGTGTTTCGGTTTCCTCGGCGGAGGCGGGGGTGACGCGCTCCGGCTGCCAATGGATCGATGACACGCGAGTCCTCTTGGGTTGTGTTACTGGGGGCTATACCAACCGCGCACATTCATGCTGTGCTGGCCTTATGACTGTAACGCGACCAAGGTGACCAGGGTAGTCTTGCGAGCTTGATGCTGACCCACGTTGTCATCCTGGTTTTACAGTGCCCACCTTCGTGGATGAAGGGCCTCTTGCCACTCATCTTCTTATCGGCAAAGGCCGTCATCTCTTGATGAGGGCCAGGATCTTGCTGTGGCACGGGCGGGGCGCTGGCCGAATGCCGATCGGCGAGGCAGTAAAGAAAGCCGCACGCAATCACACTTTTGGACAATAATCCCTTATAATCGACCGCTTAAGTTAGTGCAGCGGTAACCGCTGACCGCGTGGGGAAAGAAATGCAGTTTTCTTATCGTGCCTTAATGTTTGTGTTGTCCTTCGTCCTGGCGCCAGCCCTGTGGGCGGAGACGACCAATCAACAGGAGTTGGCGCTCTCAGACAGTTCGCCGGTAGCGCCTACCGGCACTCGGCTTTACCGGGGACCCGGCGGCTCCAGCGATCATTTCGAGTCGATCAATCGCGGCTTCTGGTGGTTTAACTACGACATCATGGATCGCAAGGCCGTGCGTCCCGTGGTGCACTGGTATGCCGATTCGGTACCGGCGCCCTTGCGCGATGGCGTCGCCAATTTTGCCAACAACTTTGAAGAGCCCAATAACTTCGTCAACAACCTGCTGGTGTGGAACTTGCGTGGCTCGTTTGGCAGCGTCTTTCGCTTCATGGTGAATACGACCGTGGGGCTGGGGGGCTTCATCGACGTGGCAACCCGCCTGGGGGTGGAACGGAACACCATGGAGATGACCACAGTGCTGGGTAAGTGGTCGTTCGATCAGGGGCCCTACATCATGTATCCCGTCTATGGTCCCAGCACAGTGCGCAGCACGGTTGGGGACGTGGTGGACGGCTTATATTTCCCGTTCAGCGAGATGACCTTCCTGATGAAGGCGGCGCGTTGGGGGCTGGACGGCCTCTCTGTGCGCAGTCAGATGATCCCGCAGGAGCCCATGCTGGACAACTCCCTGGATCCCTACGCCAACATTCGCGATTTCTACCTGCAGTATGAAGAGGCCAAGGTGGAGGGGCAGGCCGGTCCCCAGAGCCTGACGCCTGCCGAGTCGGCGGATCCTGGGCTGGATGACTATCTGGATGAGATAGATGAGTGAGCCCAGTCCCAGCGCCACGAGGCCGGTCTATGACCGGCCTCGTGCGTTTTGCAGCACCCGCAGAGCGTCACCGTCATGGCACGCTTGCAAATCTACACAGGCTTGGTATGGTGAGGCGTCCGTTAGCTATAAAAAACATCCAAGTCAATACAGATAGAGATTTTGTAGCCAGCATAGCCGTAAAGAAAAGTTTACTTGGTGATTCCCATGCAGAAAGATGTGCTCAATGACGTAAATATCCAATCCGAAAATGTACTGATGACCCCGGCCGAGCTGAAGGATTTCTATCCGGTTTCAGATGCGGCCCGCGCCTTCATCAGCCAGGCTCGGACCACCATCGCCAATATCGTTCAGCAGCAGGATCATCGCCTGCTGGTGATCTGTGGTCCCTGCTCCATCCACGATCTGGAAGCCGCCAAGGATTACGCCAGCCGTCTGAAGAAACTGCACGATCAATATGCCGACACCCTGTACATCGTCATGCGGGTGTACTTTGAGAAGCCCCGCACCACTGTGGGCTGGAAGGGCTTCATCAATGATCCTAACCTGGACGGTACCTTCGACGTGGAGCTGGGGCTGAAGAAGGCCCGTGAGCTGCTGGTGTGGTTGGCCGAGCTGCAACTGCCGCTGGCCACCGAGGCCCTGGATCCCATCAGCCCGCAATACCTGGCGGATCTCTTCTCCTGGTCTGCCATCGGCGCCCGTACCACTGAGTCCCAGACCCACAGAGAGATGGCCTCTGGCCTGTCCATGCCGGTGGGCTTCAAGAATGGCACCGACGGCAACCTGGATACCGCCATCAATGCCCTTAAGGCCGCGTCCTCCAGCCACTCCTTCATGGGTATCAACCAGCAGGGGCAGGTGGCCCTGTTGCATACCCATGGCAACCCGGACGGCCATGTGATACTGCGTGGTGGCAAGCACCCGAACTACGACTCCGTCAACGTGGCCCTGGCCGAACAGGCCCTGGCCAAGGCGGACTTGCCGGCACGGCTGGTGGTGGATTGCAGCCATGGCAACTCCAGCAAGAACCACCGTCTGCAGCCGCTGGTAGCGGCCAACGTGTTGCATCAGATCCAGGATGGCAACCGTTCCATCATAGGGGTCATGCTCGAGTCCAATATCGGTGAGGGGAACCAGTCCAGCGAACAGCCCAAGTGCGACATGCAGTATGGCGTCTCCATTACCGATGCCTGCATCGACTGGGAAACCACCGCGACCCTGCTGGCCCATTGCCACCGTCAACTGGGCGAGGTGCTCAAGGCTCGACTGTCCGCCTGATGACCCCGCATAATGGGGGGCGGCCGTGAGGTCGGCCCCCTTATTTTTGGATGAGTTTGCATGAATGAAGAATTGAATGCCCTGAGGGATCAGATCGATGGGGTGGATCAGCAGCTGGTTGCCTTGCTGGCCCGCCGGCTGGCGTTGGTGGCCGAGGTGGGGGAGGTGAAGAGCCGCCATGGCTTGCCCATCTATGCGCCGGACCGGGAGGCGGCCATGCTGGCGCGGCGTCGCGATGAAGCCGCCCAACAGGGCGTACCGCCGGATCTGATTGAGGATGTGCTGCGGCGCGTGATGCGGGAATCCTACAGCAGCGAGCATGACTCTGGCTTCAAATGTGTTAACCCGGCGTTGCGTCAGATCGTGGTGGTGGGCGGGGCCGGTCAGTTGGGCCGTCTGTTCGTCAACATGTTCCGCCTGTCCGGCTACCAGGTGGCGGTGCTGGAGCGGGATGATTGGCACAAGGCCGACGACTTGTTGAGCCAGGCGGGCATGGTGGTGGTCGCCGTGCCCATCGAGAACACCTGCGATGTGATTGATCGCCTGACCCGCCTGCCCGCCGACTGCGTGCTGGTGGATCTCACCAGCATCAAGCAGCGGCCGCTGAGCCACATGCTGGCGGCGCACGCCGGTCCCGTGCTGGGTCTGCACCCCATGTTCGGCCCGGATGTCTCCAGCCTGGCCAAGCAGGTGGTGGTCTGCTGCCATGGCCGGGATGAACCGGCCTATCAGTGGTTGCTGGATCAGATGCGCATCTGGGGCGTCCGCCTGCACAGCGTGGCGGCCGCGGATCACGACAACGCCATGAGCCTCATCCAGGCGCTGCGTCACTTCACCAGTTTCGTCTACGGCGTGCACCTGTGTGATGAACAGGCCGATCTCAAGCGCCTGCTGGCCCTGAGTTCCCCCATCTACCGGTTAGAGCTGGCCATGGTGGGGCGGCTGTTTGCCCAGGATCCGGCGCTGTATGCCGACATCATACTGTCCTCGCCCCTCAACGTGCAGATGATCCGGCGTTACCATCAGCGCATGGGTCAGGCCATCAGCTACCTGGAGAGTGGCGATCGGCAGAGCTTCATCGACACCTTCCACAAGGTGGCCGAGTACTTTGGTGACTATGCCGGCCAGTTCCTGCGAGAGAGCAAGCTGCTGCTGGCACAGGCCCATGATGCCCGGCATCACGAGTCAATTTAGCGGTCTGTATCGCGCAGATAAAAACGCCAGGCATCGCCTGTAATGCCGATCAGTTAAGGATCCATTGACCGATCCTCAGGCTGTGTAAAAATCCGAAACTCCTTGTTGGGTTTCGGATTTTTTATGCGCATCGACCAAGCTCTCGACTTCATTCACGCCTGTCCTCCCGGAAAATTTGAGTCCCTGTCTGACCTGCTGTCACCTGAACTGGTGCAGGCCTGCCTGGCCAAGACAGGCTCGGTCTCCCTGCGTCGACGGCGCATGCCCATGGAGCGGGTGCTGTGGGCCATTATCGGTATGTCCTTGTTTCGTCACGTCCCCATGACCCAATTGGCCAACCAGCTCGATATCCTGTTACCCGGCGACCGGCCATTCGTCGTTCCCAGTGCCTTCATCCAGGCGCGCCAAAAACTGGCTGACCGAGCCGTTCAACAGGTGTTCCAGCAGACCGCTACGCTCTGGCATCAGCAGTGTCAGCACCCAACCTGGGCCGGCTTGCAGCTGCTGGCCGTCGATGGGGTGGTCTGGCGCACCCCCGATACCCAGGACAATGCCGGTGCCTTTGCCAAGTCGAAAACCGGCCAGGGCGAGACGCAGTATCCCCAGGTACGCATGCTGTGTCAGATGGAGCTGACCAGTCACCTGCTGACTCAGACCGTGATGGACTCCTGTGCGGTGAACGAGATGGTGCTGGCAGAGCAACTCATTGAAAAAACACCCGATAACAGCCTGACCCTGTTCGATAAGGGCTTCTACTCACTGGGATTGCTACACGCCTGGCAATGCCAGGGCGTGGCGCGTCACTGGCTTATTCCGCTGAAAAAGGGCACGCAATACGAGGTCATCCGCAAGCTGGGGCGGCAGGATGCGCTGGTACGGCTCACCGCCAGTCCGCAGGCTAAGAAGAAGTGGAGCGAGTTACCGGAGCAGCTCGAAGCCCGGCTGCTGACCCGGACGGTGAATGGCAAGGAGCGCCAGGTGCTGACGTCGCTAACCGACCCGATGCGCTTCCCGGCCAGCGAGTTGATGGAGCTATACCAGAATCGCTGGGAAATCGAGCTGGGCTATCGGGAGATGAAACAGAGCCTGCAACAGCACAGGCTGACGCTGCGCAGCAAGAAACCCGATGGAGTAAGGCAGGAGCTATGGGGCTTGGTATTGGCCTATAACCTGCTGAGATATCAGATGGTTAGAATGGCGGCGAGCTTAAAAGGCTATACGGCCAGCCAGCTGAGCTTTCACATGGCATCGGTGTATCTGCTGCATGAGCTCAGTTGCCTGCCGTTCGTATCACCGGGGAATATTCCAGCCCGCGTCGCCGACATGGACAAACAGGCGGAGCAGTTCAAGTTACCTGCCCGCCGAGAACGAAGTTATCCCAGGTGTGTCAAAGCCAAACCACAGAAGTATGCGACGAGAAAACCTAGTAAAAACAATGCCAGTCAGGCTTAACTGACTGGCATTAAGGCATCGCCTGGCGTTTTTTTTCTCGCCCATCAGGGCATCAGCGCCGGGGCTATCTCGGTGGGGGCGACGTCCTCGCTGGGATAGCAGCCCAGTACCTTCAGGCTGCGGGTCAGCGGATAGAGCTCCTGCAGGGCCTTCTGCATGGTCTCGCTGTGCAGGTTGACGGCGACGTCCATGTAGAACATCTCTTCCCAGGGATTGCCCTGGATCGGCCGGGATTCCAGCTTGGTCATGTTGATCTGGTGATTGCGCAGCACCAGCAATACCTCCACCAGGGCCCCGGCGTACTGGTTGGTGGACATGATGAGGGTGGTCTTGGCCGGTACCTGCGGCACCACCTCGATCGGCTCTCTGGCCACCACGATGAAGCGGGTCATGTTTTCTTGCTGATTGGCGAGCCCGCTGGCGATGGAGGTCAAGCCAAACAGCTTGCCACCGTCGGCACTGCCGATGGCCGCCACGTTCGGTGCAGCCAGCGCCTGGACCTTGGCCATGGCGGTGGCGGAGGAGTCACAGAACTCGTGGTGGATCTGGGGATGCTGTGCCAGGTAGCGCGAACACTGCTGCAGGGGCTGCGGGTGGCCGTACAGGGTATCGATGGCCGTCAGCTCCGTGGGCACGGCCACCAGCAGGCAGTGCTCTATGGGGTAGGTCAACTCGCCGACGATGGACAGGCTGGTCTGCTGCATCAGGTCGTAGACCTCGTTGATGGAGCCGGAACTGGTGTTTTCGATGGGCAAGACGCCAAACTGGCAGTGGCCCTTTTCCACCGCCTCGATCACCTGGGTGAAGTTATTGCAGCTATGTTCGCTGATCTCGGCATAGCGGCCCAGGTATTTGCGGGCCGCCAGGCTGGAATAGGTGCCAAGCGGGCCAAGGTAGGCCACGCTGGTCTCGTCTTCTGCTTGGGCCGGATTCACCAGCCGCTGCAAATAGTCTTGCTGGGTCAGCACCGAGTCTTCGATCACCAGGTGATAGAGCTGGGTGACATACTGGGCATTCAGCCCCAAGGCACGCCCCTGCTGAATGAGGCGGACCAGCAGATCCTGCTCGCGGCGGGTATCGCGGATGGGGCGTTGATCGGCCTGTTTGCTACGGGCGACTTCCAGGCTCAGCTGCCGGCGGCGCGCCAGCAGGGCCAACAGATCGGCGTCCAGTTGGGTTATCTCGTTACGAATTTCATCCAGTGTCGCCATTACGGCTCCTCCCTCTCCCGGCATACAGCAAAAAAAAGGCCTCCCACTGGGGGAGGCCTCGCACTGTTCGTCTTCAGATTCTCGATTGCGAAGAGGCGCATCCCCGGGAGGGCGCAGCAAAAGAGACACTATAGAAAAACAGAGACCAAAATAACATGCAATTCAACCTTGGCATCAAGGAACCATACCAATACGTTAAAAGACTATGTTATGCAAGCTTCGAGGGGAAATTAGCGCCAATTCCTTGCCAAGTGACGAAAAAGGCGCCTCAAAAGGGGCGCCTTGGCAAAGATCAGTGAAGATTAGAAAGCGGGGAGCACTGTGCCCATACGGCACTGCTCCTTGCCGGAACGCTGGGCTCTGTGGGCCTGGGGTCGTGCGCCATACTTGATGAGCTGGCGCTCCAGTTTTTGTCCCAGGGCATTTATGGCCGCATGCAGGTCTTCATGCTCGGCTTGGGCAAACAAGGTATCGTTCGGGATACCGCAGGTGGCTTCCACCGTGAAAACGAGTCCCTCTTTATGGATGATGACATGGGGGGTGATCAAGGGCACCTGTAGCCGCTCAAGCTTCTCAAACCGGCTGGCAATACGGGCTTCGATGGCTGGGGTAACGTCGAGAACTTTGCTGGTGATATCGATTAACATAGGCGAACCCCCTTTGGTTCTTGTTGCTCTTTCACCTTCAGATTAACCTGCCAGCCCTTAAGTTATGTGATCTAGATCACTTATTTTTGGCGACGCAGGATTTGTGTGCGGAACTGTGATTGTTCCTAGGGATGCAGGAAAAATCACTTGAGTATCTACTGGGGGAAATGCATTATTTTTGCGGTTTTAATACTGATAAATCTAGCGGTTGTTCCAAATGTGCCAGCTGCTCGCTATAACCTGGCATAGATCACTTTCCTGTGGGGGATGGAGCCTGGAGAACCGACATCATTGAAGGTAGCCTGTGAGCCAGTTGTCCGGATATGCCATAAGTCGCCTGCTCGACTCCGTCTGTAACGATGTGCCGGCCTTCGCGCGGCCCAGTTATCTGACCCCTGGTTCTCTCTGTCCCGCCGATGCCGCCAGCCAGACAACGCCCGCCGCGACCGCCGAGTTGCATTGTGCCACCCAGCCGGATGAGATCGGCGAGTACTTCCAACAGCTGTGCCTGTTGGCCCAGCAAATCCTGCCTTATCCCGCCATCAGTCTCTGGCTGTATGACGCCGGCAAAGAGCAGCTGGTCTGTTCCCATGCCCTGGGCCCCAAGACCCGGGTCGGCCGAATTCATCCCCTGGCAGACATTCGGGCCATGTGGGATGAGCTGGCGGCGCAAGAGATCCTTAACCTCGTCAACGTCCAGCAGGACAGCCGTTGCCACCTCCATTTCTTGGATGATGAGCCGACGGATCTGTTGCTGGCCGCCATCAAGAACCATGGTCAGCAGGTTGGTGCCCTGGTCTGTCGGCGGCCCAGTCTGTTTGTGCCCTGGCCCGAGCACTGTCATGCCATCTTGCGGACCTTCTCCCTGATGGCCGGGCGGGGGCTGGAAAACCTGGACAGCTCCGGCAACCGATTGCTGACCTATCAGCGGCAGCAGCAGCTGGAGCATATCCACCACGCCTTGTCGGCCAAGACGGGGCGGGCCTTCTTCGATGAGCTGGTGACCCAGCTGCGCTTGGTGTTGCAGGCCCAGCAGGTCTGGGTCTGTGAGGCCGAGCTGACCCCGGCCGGTTCCTTCGCCCGCATGATCGCCGAGAGTGACGGGCTCAATGACGGCAGCAGCTATCGCTATGCCTTGCGGGATGCCGCCTGCAGCCGGGTGTATGAGGAGGCCGAGCGGCCCTATCTGGTGGTCAGCGAGTCGCTGAACCTGCCGCGGCGTTACTGTGGTGCCGCGCACTACTGCGGGGTGGCGCTGCGGGATAACAAGCGCAAGGTCATCGGCCACCTGGCCATGACCTTCGAACGCCTGCCGGATGAACAGCTGTTGCAGGGGGTGCTCAACCCCATCTGTCAGCGGGCGGGGGGCGAGCTGGAGCGGCAGCATGCCGAGGCCCAGCTGCGGCTCTCCGCGGTGGCCTTTGAAACCAACGAAGGGCTGATCATCACGGATCCCGAGCTGGTGATCCTGCGGGTGAATCACGCCTTTAGCCAGATCACCGGCCTGTCGGCCCGGGAGGTGGTGGGCAAGCGGCTGGGGGTTGAGCTGTGGCCCTGGCCCACGGATCTTGCGCCCCAGTTTGATGAGCAAGGTCGCTGGGAAGGAGAGGTGGAGCGTTGGCGTCGCGAGGGGGTGGCCTATCCCCAGTGGGAGACTTGGACGCCGGTGCGGGATGAGGAGCAGCAGATCAGCCACTATGTCATCTGTTTTGAGGATCTCTCCGAACGCCAGGCCAGTGCCCGGCAGATCCGGAGCCTGGCCTATTACGACGATCTGACCGGCCTGCCCAATCGCCGCCTGCTGCTGGAGCAGGTGGAGCGGGCGTTTGTCTGCGCCCGGGAGTCCGAATGGATCGGTGCCCTGCTGTTTATCGACCTGGATCATTTCAAGACCATCAACGACTCCCTGGGCCATGCCGCCGGGGATTGGCTGCTGCAACAGGTTTCCAAGCGGTTGCAGGGGGAGCTGGGCCAGGGCGACGTGTTGGCCCGTCTCGGTGGCGACGAGTTCGTGTTGTTGCTGCCGGCCCTGAGCGAGAGCCCACCCCTGGCGGAGATGCAGGCCAGCGGCCTGGCGGAGCGGCTCATCGAGGTCCTCTCCATGCCCTACCAGTATCAGGGGCTGGATCTGCACATCGCCGCCAGCATAGGCGCCACTCTGTTCCCCAGCAGGGATCAGCAACCCGAGGACCTGCTCAAGCAGGCGGATACCGCCATGTACCAGGCCAAGGCAGCCGGGCGCCGTACCATCCGGCTGTTTGACGCCGGCATGCAGCGCCAGGCGGACCGGCGTCTGCTGATCCACAACCAGTTACGCCACGCCCTGGGCAACAACGAGCTGCTGTTGCATTACCAACCCCAGCACATGGTGGATAGCGGCGATCTCATCGGCGTGGAGGCCCTGTTGCGTTGGCAGCCGGCCGGTCACTCCATGATTTCGCCGGCGGAGTTCATCCCCATCGCCGAGGAGACGGATCTCATCATCGATATCGGTCAGTGGGTACTGCTCGAGGCCTGTCACCAGTTTGTGCGCTGGGAGGAGGAGGGGGTCCGTCTGCCCCAGCTGTCGGTGAACGTCAGCGCCAAGCAGTTCCACCACCAGCGTTTCGTGGAGCACATCCATGAGGTGCTGAGTGCCACCGGCATGGAGCCCTCCGCCCTCAACCTGGAGATCACCGAGTCCGTGGTGCTGGGCAACACAGAAGACGCCATTCACAAGATGAGCGAGCTCAAGCAACTGGGGATCAACTTCTCCATCGACGACTTTGGTACCGGCTACTCCTCCCTGGGTTACCTCAAGCGTCTGCCGGTGGATGAACTGAAGATCGATCGCTCCTTCATTCAGGACATACCCCACGATCTGAGCAACATGGCCATCGTCGAGGCGGTGATGGCCATGGCGCGCCACCTGGGATTCAATGTCACAGCCGAAGGGGTGGAGACCCGCCAGCAGCTGGAATTTCTGCGTAAGCAAAACTGCAGCTTCTTCCAGGGCTTCCTGGCCAGCAAGCCCTTGTCGGCGGAGTTGATGCAACGCTATGCCCTGCGTTACCTGCCGCCGGAGGACGCCTTAGAGGGGACCCTCTAGTGTCCGCCTGATGTAACTTGGTCAGCCAACGATTATACTGCTCCCGGGCACTTGCCATGGCCTATTGGAGTAGTCTGGATGTGGTGGCGTAACCTGCGGTTGCTGTTCGGTTTTTCTATTTTTATGCTCGCCGGTGGACTGGTTTCACCCCCAGCGCGGGCCCTTTCCCTGGAACAAAGTCTCTATCGCTCCGCCCTGGAGGCGTTGCGTCAACAGCGCAGCGGTGAGGCCTATGCCCTGCAGGCGCGGCTGGGGGATTATCCCCTGGTGCCCTATATCGATTATTACGATCTCTATTGGCAGCCCCAGACTGCCCGGCTGGCGGAGGTCAAACAGTTCATGCTGCGCCATCCTGGCAGCTATCTGTCCAGCCGGCTGGAGCGGCGCTACCTGCACCTGCTGGCTCAGGAGCAGAATTGGCACGCCTTCTTGGATCTGCGCGCCAGCAAGCCCAACTCGGTGGATCTGCAGTGCTACTACTACCGCGCCAAGCTGGCCATGGGCCAACGGGATCTCGCCTTCGATGGCGCCGCCGAGCTGTGGCAGCACGGTGATTCCCGGCCCGGCGAGTGCGATCGCCTGTTTGCGGCCTGGCGGGAGGCCGGTCGCATGAGCGACAGCCGGGTGTGGGAGCGACAGCAGCTGGCCTACGCCCAGGGCAATGGGGCCCTGGTGAAGTACTTGAGCGGCCTGTATCAGGGGAGCGGCTGGCAGCACCTGGGCAACCGGGTCAATCAGCTGATGGCCAAGCCGGACAAGTTGTTTGTCCTGTTGCCGGCGGGCCATGAGATCCGCGACCGTCGCCTGGCCGAACTGACCCTGCAACGCTGGGCCAACCAGGATGCGCTCGCCGCCTTGCGCCAGCTGACCCAGGCCAAGCAGCGCTACGGGCTGCGCCCCCCGGCGGTGGCGAGCGTCGAGCAGGCCATTGCCCGCCGCCTGTTGCTGGATCGCAGCACGGCCCAGCGCCATTGGCTCGACAGCCGCATGGACAAGCAGTGGCCCCCTGAGTTGCTGGAGCTGCGGGCGCGGGTCGCCATCTACGAGGCGGATTGGCCGGCGGTAAATCGCACCATCACCCTGATGACGGCCGAGCAGCAGGGCCAGTCCCGCTGGCGTTACTGGCGGGGCCGGGCCGAGCAGCAGGCCGGCCACACGGCGCCGGCACGGCATCAGTTCGAGTTGGGGCGCCAGGAGCGCAGTTACTATGGCTTCCTGAGTGCTCAACAATTGGGCAAGCCATTTTCATTGCAGCAGGTGCCGCTGAAGCGGGGCCTGGACTGGGCCTCGGCCAGCCGCCGTTGGGCGGCGCTGCCGCGCATCGACGCCTTGCTGCAGCTGGACGAGACGGATCTGGCCCGCGCCGAATGGTATTACCTGATGGAGCAGGTCAGTTACGAAGAGAAGTTGCAGCTGGGTGGCTTGGCGTTGGCCAAGGGCTGGCATGATCTGGCGGTACAGGCCAGCATCCGGGCCGAGGCCTGGGACGTGCTGGAGCTGCGCTTCCCCACCCCCATGAGCAAGACCTTCAGCCAGTTTGCCCAGGCCCGGGCCGTGGAGCCCAGCCTGCTGTATGCTCTGGCGCGCCAGGAGAGTGCCCTCTACCCCAAGGCCAAGTCGCCGGTGGGGGCCTCCGGCCTGATGCAGCTGATGCCGGCCACCGCCAAGCACACCGCCAAGAAGTGGGGTTACCCGCAACCCAGACCCCAGCAGCTGGTGGAGCCGGCACTGAACATTCGCCTGGGCAGCGCCTATCTGCGTGAGCTGCTGGACAAGTACCAGGGCAACCGGGTGTTGGCGACGGCCGCCTACAATGCCGGCCCCGGCCGGGTGCGCCAGTGGCGCACCGAGGAGGGCATGTCCATGGATGCCTGGGTGGAGAGCATTCCGTTTCGTGAGACCCGCAACTATGTGCAGAACGTGCTGGTGTATAACGTCATTTACCAGCAACGGCTCAATCGGCCACTGCGTTTTCTCACCCAGGGTGAGCTGATGTTGCAATATTGAGCTATGGCAATGAAATTCAAAGGCTTTTGATTGAACTCTGCCCGGTGGGCTGTGGTACACTCGGCCCAGTGTGCGTTATTAGCGAAGGGGGTAGAGGCGTGGCAACAATCAAAGATGTGTCCAGGCTTGCAAATGTGTCGATTTCCACCGTCTCTCGGGTGATCAACAACACGGCCCAGGTGGCGCCTGAGAAGCGGGAAGCCGTGCTCAGCGCCATGAAGGAGTTGAACTTCCGGCCCAACAGCTTTGCCCAGGCGCTGGTGAGCAAGCGCTCCAACTGCATTGGCGTGCTGGTGGGGGATCTGTGTGGCGGTCCCTTCTTCGCCCAGATGATGCTGGGGATCGAACAGGTGGTGGATCGGGTGAACAAGTTCTCCATCGTCATCACCGGCAATCACGATGAGCACAGGGAGCGGCACGCCATCGACACCCTGCTGCAGCGCCAGTGTGATGCCTTGATCCTTCACTCCATGGCCTTGCCGGATGAGGAGCTGGCCGAGCTGGTCAAGCGCGATACCCCAGTGGTGTTCGTCAACCGCCTGGTGAAGGGTGCCGAAGACAGATCCATCTGGTTTGACAATGCCGAAGGCAGCCGGGTGGCGGTGCGTCATCTGGTGGAGCAGGGACACAGCCGCATCGCCTTCATCACCTCCGATGATCAGAGCTTCGTGGATGCCCAGCAGCGCTATGCCGGGTATCGTCAGGGGCTGGAGGATGCCGGCCTGCCGTTTGAGGAGGCGCTGGTGGTGAAGGCTTATCCGGATGAGATCGGTGGCCATGTGGCCATGAAGGATCTGATGGATCGCCAGGCCCAGTTCACCGCCTTCGTGGGCTATAACGACGCCATGGCGGCGGGTGCCATCTCCTTCCTGCTGGAAAATGGCATCCAGGTGCCCGATCAGGTCTCTGCCGTCGGCTTCGACGACATCCCCTATGTGCGCTTCATCCACCCCAAGCTCAGCACCATCCGTTATCCCATCGAGAAGATGGGGGAACAGGCGGCGGAGCTGGCGGTGCGTCTGCTGGACAACAAGCCGGTGGAGGGGTTGCGCCTTAAGTTCGAGCCTGAGCTGATCGAACGCAACTCCGTCAAGAGCCGCTAAACCTCGGGGCTTAGGCCCCGACTTTTTGGGTTAGATCTGACAGCGTTTTCAGAAATCCTTTTCAAGCGTGATCCGCTTCAAAGATCCGGGGGGGGGGCTACAGTAGTATCAGCTCCGGAATCTGGTTTTCTTCACTATTCCCGCTGTGGGAAGTAGCTGGCGCAACCAATCCAGATATTTCCTTCGTTACTTTTAACGGCCATCATACGATGGCCGTTTTTTTATGGAGGAGAGGCAGATGCAGGATGTGACCCTGGTGGGCCTCGGTTGGTTGGGCCTGCCCCTGTACCACAGGCTCACGGCCTTGGGGCTTAGCGTGGCGGGTACCGTCACCCAAGAGGCCAAGTGCCAGCAGTTGCGCCAGGCGGGGGTGAATGCCTGGCCTTGGCAGGCCACCGGGCAGGCGGCGCCCTGGCCGGAGGAGCTGAAGGCTCAGACCCTGATCCTGGCCATAGCGCCAGGGCGGCAGGATGACTACCCCGTCAAGATCGCGGCCCTGTGTCAGCAAGCGGCGGCGGCGGGAGTGCAACAACTGCTGTACCTGAGCTCCACCTCGGTGTTTGCCCATCAGGGCGAAAAGGATGAGCAGACGGTGCCGGATGGCCATGAGCCGCGGGCCTTGCGCATGCTGGCGGCGGAACAGGTGGTGGCGTGCTGCGACATTCCCCGCAAGACGGTGCTGCGCCTCGGGGGCCTGGTGGGGCCGGGACGTTATCCCGGCTGTTTCTTGGCGGGCAAGCGGATGGAGCACGGCCAGCAGGGGGTCAACCTGCTGCATCAAGACGATGCCATCGGCATCATCAGCGCCATCGTCCAGCAGCAGGCCTGGGAGCCGATCTTCCATGGGGTGGCGCCGGATCACCCCAGCCGCCAGGCCTTCTATACCCTGGCCTGTCAATTGGCTGGCCTGCCGTTGCCCCAGTGCACCCTGAGCGAGCGCCCCGACAAACGGGTGCTGGGCCAGGCGGTCTGTGCACGGTTGGGCTATCGCTACCAGGTGCAGGACTGGCTGGCCTGGCTCACTCATCTGCCCGCGGCCGAGCGCCGCTGCGCTAACCGCCGCTAGGAGTGTCATGAAAGCTTTGTCGTTGGGTCTTTTGTTGGGACTGTGCCTGCTGATGGGCTGTGATGAGCTCAGCGTCACCAGCCCGCCCGTGCTGTTGACGCCCCAGGGGGAGCGGCTGCTGACCCCCTGTACTCTTCTGCCTGTGCTGCCGGTGCAGCAAGCTGGGCTGCCGCGTCAGTTCGATCTGCTGGTGTGGAACCTGTACAAGCTGCAGCGCCCCGGCTGGCAGGATGCCCTGGTCAGCGCGCCGGCGGATCTCATGCTGTTGCAGGAGGCGGTGGATGCACCGCCCTTCACCCAGTTGCTGGGGGAGCAGGGCTACGCCTGGCAGCAGGTGGCGGCCTTCACCTATGAGGGGCGTACCGCCGGGGTCATGACGGCGGCCCATACACCTGAGCTGTTCAGCTGTCCGCTGGCCTACCCGGAGCCTGTGTTCCGGCTGCCCAAGACGGCCCTGGTCAGCCTCTATGCCCTGGAGGGCAGCCGCTATCCCCTGCTGGTGATCAACCTGCACGGGGTGAACTTCGATCTGGGTACCGCTTCTTATGAGGAGCAGCTGGCGCCCTTGCTCAAGTTGTCCCGTCGCTATCCAGGCCCCGTGCTGTTTGCCGGCGATTTCAACAGCTGGAGCGAGCGGCGTAGCCGCTTGCTGCAGTCCCGCATGGCCCGTCAACAATTCTTGTCAGCCCACTTCAGTCCGGATCAGCGCCGGCGGATCGGGGAGTGGCCCCTGGATCAGGTGTTCTATCGCGGCCTCATCCTGGAGCAGGCCAGTGCCGAGCCCAGCGCGGCCTCGGATCACAACCCGCTGCGCCTGCGTTTTCGTTTGGCGGACCACACCACATCTCCAGGTAAAAGCAAGTAAGCAGGCTAGGGGGCGGCTAGGCGCCTCCCTAAAATGCCGGTGCTGAAACGTCAAGGAGTTGGATAGGTGAACATGAGCCGTCGTAAGGGGTGGTGGTTGGCTGGCCTGGTGCTGGTGATAGCCATCGTGGTTGTGGCCCGTGGCCTGTTGGCACCGCCGCCCAAGTCGTATATGACGGTGGCGGTGGGGCGCCAGGATGTGCGGGAAGAGGTGCTGGCAACCGGCACCCTGGCCGGCTTCAAGCAGGTGAGCGTGGGGGCCCAGGTATCCGGCCAGCTCAAGCACCTGGCGGTGAGCCTGGGGCAGTCGGTCAAGAAGGGCGAACTGCTGGCCGAGATAGATCCCGTCTTGCAGCAAAATGATCTGCGTACCGCCCAGGCCGGGCTGGATGATATCCGGGCCCAGCAAAAGGCCCAACGGGCCCTGTTGCGCAAGCAGCAGTTGGTGTTGACCCGCCAGCGCCAGCTGCGCAGCAACGATGCCAATGCCACTGCGGATCTGGAAAGCGCCGAGGCGGATGTGGCCCAGACCCAGGCCGAGCTGGAGAGCCTGGCCGCCCAGCTGCAACAATCTCGCATTCAAGTGGATACCGCCAAGGCCAACCTAGCCTATACCCGTATCGTGGCGCCCATCGATGGGGTGGTGATCGCCATCGTCACCGACGAAGGCCAGACGGTGGTCTCCACCCAGTCGGCCCCCACCATCCTCAAGCTGGCGGATCTGGATACCATGACGGTCAAGGCCCAGATCTCCGAGGCGGACGTGATTCGGGTGCAACCCGGCCAAGCCTGCTGGTTTACCGTGCTGGGGGATCCGCAAACCCGCCACACCAGCACATTACGGGCCATCGAGCCCGCGCCAGAGTCGGAGTCAGAAGACGACAGCAGTTCCAGCTCCAGCTCCAGTTCGGATTCTGCCATCTATTACAACGCCCTGTTTGACGTGCCCAATCCCGGCCACAAGCTGCGGGTCTCCATGACCGCCGAGGTGACTGTGGTGCTGGGGGAGAGCAAGCAGGTGCTGACGGTGCCGCTGTCCGCCCTGCGGGGACCCAGCCTGGGTGGCCGCAGCCAGGTGTGGCTGGCGGGGCCTGACGGTAAGCCCCAGCCGCAGCCGGTCACGTTGGGGCGCAAGGATGACATCAATGTGGAGATCACCGACGGCCTCAAGGAGGGCGATCGGGTGATCCTGGGGGATGATATTGCCGCCACCGAGCAGGCAGCCATGGCGGCCGAGTCCCAGCACCGTGGCCCGCCACCGGGAATGTAAGCCATGAGTGAACCTTTGATTGCCCTGGCCGGGGTAGGGCGGTGCTTCGGCGCGCCGGAGGCCCAGGTTCAGGTGCTGCGGGATGTGGACTTGTGCATCGAGCAGGGTGAGATGGTGGCCATCATGGGGGCGTCGGGCTCGGGCAAGTCCACCCTGATGAACCTGCTGGGCTGTCTCGACCGCCCCAGCGAGGGCCAGTACCGGATCGCCGGGGTGGAAACCGGCAGCCTGGCGCCGGATCAGCTGGCGGCGCTGCGGCGGGACCACTTTGGCTTCATCTTTCAGCGCTACCACCTCTTGCCGCACCTGAGCGCCCTGGAGAACGTGGCCATTCCCGCCGTCTATGCCGGCAAGTCCAAGGCGGAGCGTGAGGCGCGGGCGGCCGAGCTGCTGGGGCGTCTTGGGCTGGCGGATCGCATCGGCCATCAGCCCAGCCAGCTCTCGGGCGGCCAGCAGCAGCGGGTGAGTATCGCCCGGGCGCTGATGAACGGCGGCAACGTGATCTTGGCGGACGAGCCCACCGGCGCCCTGGACAGCCGCAGTGGTCAGGAGGTGATGGCCATACTGCAGGAGCTCAATGCCCTGGGCCACACCATCATACTGGTGACTCACGATGCGGCGGTGGCGGCCTATGCCCGCCGCATCATAGAGATCAGCGATGGTCGCATCACGGCAGACCGCGCCAATGCGCAGTGGCAGCCCCAGACGCAGTCCCAGGGCGACCGCCAGCCGGCGCCCAATACCACCACCGGCCAGGAGGGCTGGCGCAGCTGGTGGGGCCGCTTCCTTGAGGCGGCCAAGATGGCGGGGATTGCCATGGCGACCCATCGTCTGCGCACCCTGCTGACCATGTTGGGGATCATCATCGGCATCATGGCGGTGGTCAGCGTGGTGGCCCTGGGGCGCGGTGCCAGCCAGTCGGTGATCGACAACATCAGCCGCATGGGCACCAACACCATCGGCATCTATCCCGGCAAGGACTGGGGGGACATTCGGGCCGCCCGGGTCGAGACCCTGTCGCCGGCGGATCTGCGGGCCTTGCAGGGGCAGATCTATGTGGACAGCGCCACCCCATCCATCAGCAGCACCCAGTTGCTGCGTTACGGCAACCTGACCGCCAATGCCTCGGTGAGCGGGGTCGGCGAGCAGTTTTTTCGCGTCAAGGGTTATGACTTTGCACAAGGGCGCAGCTTCGATCAGGACCACATCCAGCATATCGCCCAGGTGGCGGTCATCGATGACAACACCCGCAAGCGGCTGTTTTCCAATGAAAACCCCATGGGCAAGGTGCTGCTCCTGGGCAGCCTGCCCTGCCGCATCATAGGCGTGCTGGCGCCCCAGGACAGTGGCTTCGGCAACACCGACTCGCTGAATGTCTGGATCCCCTACACCGCCTCCATGGCGCGCCTGGAGGGGCAGCGCTTCTTCAGCTCCATCCTGATCCGGGTGAAGGACGGCATGTCCAATGCGGTGGCCAATCAGCAGATCGTCCAGTTGCTGACCCTGCGCCACGGCACCAAGGATGTGTTTACCAACAGCAGTGACAGCATCATGAAGACGGTGCAGAAGACCACGGGGACCCTGGCGCTGCTGATCTCCGCCATCGCCGTCATCTCCCTCATCGTCGGGGGCATAGGCGTGATGAACATCATGCTGGTGTCGGTGACCGAGCGGACCCGGGAGATCGGCATCCGCATGGCGGTCGGCGCCAGGCAGTCGGACATCTTGCAGCAGTTTCTCATCGAGGCGGTGCTGGTCTGCCTGCTGGGCGGCACCATAGGCATCCTCTGCTCCTTCGGCGTGGGGCTGCTGTTCTCGCTGTTTGTCTCCAGCATCAGCATGCTGTTTTCGGTCGGCTCCATCCTGATGGCCGTGACCTGTTCGACCCTGATTGGTGTCCTGTTTGGCTTCCTGCCGGCGCGCAATGCTGCCCGGCTGGACCCGATAGAGGCATTGGCGCGTGAGTGATAAAGAGGCGTTGACCGTGACGAGTCTGAAGCGATATCCCCTAACCCGCACCGCCCTCGGCCTCTGTCTGGCCCTGGGGCTGGCCGCCTGCCAGAGTCCGCTGCGCAGCGATTACCAACGGCCGCTGATGCCGCTGCCCTCCCATTGGCAGCAATCGGTGCAGGGGCTTGAGGGCCAGGCCGATTGGACGGCGTTTGCCGATCCGGCGCTCGATCAATTGATCGCGCAGGTGCTGGCCCATAACGCCGATCTCACCACCGCCGGCATCAAGCTGCGCAAGGCCCAGCTGCAGTTGCAGCTCATCCGTCACGAACAGGGGCTCAACTGGAGTGCTGATCTGGCCACCGAACGCAGCCATGCCCTGTCCGGTCAGGGGATGAGCGACAGCAGCAGCGCCAGCCTGGGGCTCAGCTATGAGCTGGATCTGTGGGGCAAGCTGGATGCGGCCCGGGATGAGGCCCAGTGGGAGCTGGAGGCCACCGCAGAGGACAGGGCCGCCACCGCGCTCTCCCTGGTGGGCAGTGCGGCGGAGGCTTATTGGCAGCTGGGCTACCTCAACGAGCTGATCCGCCTGGCGCAGGCCAACGTGGAAGACAGCCTGCGGGTCCAGCAGTTGGTGGAACACCAGTACCTGGCCGGCGCCGTCAGCGGCCTGGATCGGGTGACGGCGGCCCAGAGTGTGGCCAGCCAGGAGGCGAGCCTCTATACCTACCGGCAGCAGCGGGTGGTGGCGCGCAATGCCCTAGCGCTGTTGCTGGATAGGCCGCCGGAGCAATGGCAGGCCGAGCCGGCCCAGCTGAGCGACAAGCGCATCCCGACGCTGCCGGCGGATCTGCCCTCCAGCCTGTTGGCGCGCCGCCCGGATCTGCGGGCCTCGGAATATCGCTTGCGCGAAAGCCTGGCGGCCATCGACAACCAGCGGTTGAGCCTCTACCCCAGCTTCACCCTGACCGGTGCCCTGGGCACCGCCAGCGCGGCCCTGTGGCGCTTCAGTCAGGATCCTGTCGGGACCCTGGGGGCGGGACTGAGCCTGCCGTTTGTCAATTGGCAGCAGGGGCAGGTGAATATCGAGCTGGCCCGGCAGGATTACGCCGAGGCGGTGGTGGGTTTTCGGCAGGATCTGTTCAGCGCCCTGGGGGAGGTGGAAAACGCCCTAGCCGCCCAGCAGCACTATGCCGGGCAGGGCGAGCGGTTGCAGCAGGCCCTCACCCTGGCCCAGGCGGGCGAGCAGTTGGCGGAGCAGCGCTACCGGCTGGGGGAGGAGGATCTCTCCACCTGGCTGGAGCAGCGCAAGTCCCGGCGGGAGGCGCAGCAGAGCCTGCTGGAAAACCGCTACAACCGGCTGCTCAACCAGATGACCCTGTTCCAGGCCCTGGGTACCTCCCCCGGGCTGGAGCAGTGGTTGACGGCCCATCCAGCCGCTTAGCCTGTCTGCCGCGACATGAAAAAAGCCCGCCGAATGGCGGGCTTTTTCGTGGGCTGTGACTGTTTCAGGCGCCGGTCAGGCTGCGGATCCGCAGGGTGTCGCCGGTCTTCAGATGGCTGGTGTCGGTCAGCTGATTCCAGCGCACCAGATCCATCACGGAGACGTTAAACTGCTCGGCGATGGAGGAGAGGGAGTCCCCTTGGCGGATCTGATAGCGGATCACATCCTTGCTGTCGCCCTTGTTGGGATTGCGCACGGTCAGCTGTTGGCCCGGCTTGACGGTCGCCTGCTCCTCCAGCTGGTTCCAGCGCCGCAGCTCCCGCTCGGACACCTGATAGGTGCGGCTGATGCTCCATAGGCTCTCTCCCGCCTTGACCGTATGCAGCCGTCGGCTGGTGCCGGCGGTGAGACGGTCCAGCTCCCGCTGCAGTTGCAGTGCCTGATCGTTGGGGATCACCAGGTTCTGGCCGACCCGCAGGGCCCGGGCGCTGGTCAACTGGTTGCTGCGCTTGAGCTGCGCTACCGTGACCCCGTGGTTCAGGGCGATCTCACCCAGGGTATCCCCCCTCTGCACCACATAGGTGCCCCAGTTGGCCTTTTGCCGCGGTGACAACTCGGCCAGCGCCAGTTCCAGGGGCTCCGCCTTGCTCACCGGCACCAGCAGGTGGAAGGGACCGTTGGGCGAGCTGACGTTGCGGCTATAGCCGGGGTTCAGCGCCTTGAGCTGGCTCAGGCTGATCCCCGCCATCTCCGCCACCTGGTTCAGGTCCACCTGGCCGCCGGTGTCGATGCGTCTGACCTTGGGACGGTTGGGCACGGGGGGCAAGCTCACGCCATAGTGATCGGCCTTCTTGATGATGTCGGCCAGGGCCAGCAGCCGCGGCACGTAGGCACGGGTCTCCCGCGGCAACTGCAACGACCAGAAGTCGGTGGACTTACCGGCTTTTTGCTGCTTGCGGATGGCCTGCTGGATACGCCCTTCGCCGGCATTGTAGGCGGCGATGGTGTTGTACCAGTCCCCATCGAAGAACTCGTTCAGGTAGGTGAAATAGGCCATGGCGGCTTCGGTGGAGGCGGCCACATCACGGCGACCGTCATACCAGGCGTCCCGCTTGAGACCGAAGCGCCGACCTGTGGGTGCCAGGAATTGCCACAAACCAACAGCATTGCCATGGGAGCGAGCATTCGGATTGTAGGCACTCTCCACAATCGGTAGCAATGCCAGCTCCATTGGCATCTGGTTCTGTTCTATTTCATCCACCACCAGGTAGAGGAAGGGGGCTGCGCGTTCGGCAACATCGACCAAGGTCTTGGGGTGTTTCAGGTACCAGTCACGGAAACGCTGGACTTGTGGTTCGTCCGGCACTTCCAGGGTCATCTGACTGGCCATGTGGGCCCAGATGTCGGTGTGTTGCTGCTCGGACGGTTCCGATCGGTCGTGGGCCGACCTTGCCCGCACGCTATGGTGCTGCACCACCATGATCTCCGGCATGGACTCATCCGGGCGATCCGATTGTTCTGTGGTTTGCAAGGTCTGGCAGCCAGTCAGCAGCAGGGCACCCAGCAGGGTTACTCGTAGCTTCATGCTTGCTCAGCTCGTCAAAGTGTCGACAGATGGTAGGGAGGATCCTCGAACGGATCAACCTTTGGCAGTATTTAGCAACATATACGCCAGTTTTTCGGCTAAAAATTATTCTTTTTTTGCCGCAGCAAAACAAAGATCTCGATCTCGTTATTGCACTCGGACATGGCCATCATCTGAGCCGCGGCGCGCACGCTGGGCTGCTCGGTACGCAAAAAACAGTTGGTGGTCAGCTCTTCGGCCAGGGGAAAGGGCACGGTCGGCACCCCCTGACGCCGCAATTTGGCGCAACGGCGCACCCTTTCAAGCAGCGGCTGGTTGTCCGGCTCCACCGTGAGACAGAAGCGCAGGTTATCCCAGGTGTACTCGTGGGCACAGTACACCCAGGTCTCGGCGGGCAGGGCCTTGAGGCGCTGTAAGGATGCCAGCATCTGCTCGGCGGTGCCCCCCAGCAGGCGTCCGCAGCCGCCACCGAACAGCACATCACCGCAAAACAGTCCCAGGGAGCCATAAAAGCCGATGTGGCTCTGGGTATGGCCCGGCAGCGCCAACACCTGGAATTCCGTCTCCAGCTCCGGCAACGGCAGGCGGTCGCCATCGGTGAGGATTTGGAGGGCGCGCAGATGGTTCAGCTGAGGCTCGTTGGGGCCATACAGGCGGCAGTCGGGATGGGCGGCCAGCAGCTCGGTCACGCCGGCGACATGATCATCGTGGTGATGGGTAAGCAAGATGGCGGTCAGTCGCAGCCCTTGTTCCTTGAGGACCCGCTCCACCGGACGCGCTTCACCAGGGTCGACAACGACGGCGTATCCATCTTTCATCAGCAGCCAGATATAGTTATCCTGCCTAGACGATATGGTGATGATTTGAGCCATCCAACGGCATCTCCATACTTTGTTTGCATCCTTATATCGGGATTGACTGCCCGAGGCAATGCCAGACCGAGGTATCCGTGAAACCAGCCAGAACCGATCGGCCCCTGCATTATCCCGAGCGCTGGACGGATATTCCCCATGGGGAGTGGCTGGCCGCCGAGATCCAGGAGCGGCTCAACGCCTGGTGTCCCCTGCTATTTGGCTATCACCTGCTGAAGGTGGGGGCCCTCAGTGGCCAACTCTCCTGCGACTGTTCCGCCATCCGTCATCAATGCGCCCTGGGGTGCCAGGGGCAGGGGCTCAGCCTGCTGGGCCGGGAGGACGCGCTGCCGATCCAGACTGGCAGCGTCGATGCCTGCCTGCTGGCCCATACCCTGGATTACAGTCCGGATCCGCACCAGGTGCTGCGGGAGGTGGAGCGGGTGTTGACCGACGATGGCTGGGTCATCATCAGTGGCTTCAACCCCCATGGCTTGGTGGGCTTAGGGCGGCTGTGGCCACCGGCCAGGCGGGTGCAACCCTGGTGTGCGCGCATGTTTTCGCCGGAACGGGTGGAGGACTGGCTGCACCTGCTGGGCTTCGAGGTGCTGCGCCAGGAGCGATTTGGTTTCTCGGCCCTGTCGCGCCGCAGCCGTATCCAGTGGTGGAAGGAAAATCTGGGGCGGGACTACGCCGGTTACCTGGCCTCCGTCTACGTGCTGGCGGCGCGCAAGCGGCGGTTTCCCATGACCCCCATCACCCGGCTCGAGCGTCTGCGCAAGCCGGTGGCCATTCCCGGCATGGCGCGGGTTTAGCCCTCAGGGGCGATAACCGCTATCGGGCAGCAATTCCGCGCCGCTGGCGGCCTGACGGGCCAGTTCGTCGCAGCGTTCGTTCTCTGGGTGTCCCGAGTGACCCTTGACCCAGTGCCAGTCAATCTGATGGCGATTGGCCTGTTCATCCAGCGCCTGCCACAGATCCTGATTTTTCACCGGTTCCTTGCTGGCGGTGAGCCAGCCACGGCGCTTCCAGTTGGCCATCCACTGGGTGACGCCCTGTTTGACGTACTGGCTGTCGGTGGTGAGGATCACGTGACAACGGGCGTTGAGACTCTTGAGCCCGGCGATGACCGCCATCATCTCCATGCGGTTGTTGGTGGTGAGGGCATAGCCCTGGGATAGCTCCTTGCGGTGCTGTTGATAGACCAGTACGGCGGCATAGCCACCGGGGCCCGGATTGCCCAGGCAAGATCCATCCGTGTAGAGTGCGACCTGTTTTAGCATCTTGGCTGTTGTAAAATGGACAAATCGCGAGTTTGACATAAAAGGCTCTGGAACCCAATGCAGGCAAATCGCCAGATAGTACTGGATACCGAAACCACAGGGATGAACCAGGCGGGTGGCCCCCATTATCTGGGGCACCGCATCATTGAAATCGGCTGTGTCGAGGTGATCAATCGCCGACTGACCGGCAATCACTACCATGTCTACCTGAAGCCGGATCGGCTGGTGGATGAAGAGGCGATCCGGGTGCACGGCATCACGGACGATTTCCTGGCCGACAAGCCCCCCTTTGCTGCCGTCGCCCAGGAGTTTATCGAGTTTATCCGCGGTGCCGAACTTGTCATCCACAACGCGCCCTTCGACGTGGGCTTCATGGATTACGAGTTCGACAAGCTGGGGCTGGGCCTCAAGACCCGGGAGTTCTGCCAGGTCACCGATACCCTGACCATGGCGCGGAGTCTGTTTCCCGGCAAACGCAACTCCTTGGATGCCTTGTGCAGCCGCTATGGCATAGACAACTCCCACCGTACCCTGCACGGCGCCTTGCTGGATGCCGAGATCCTCGCCGACGTCTATCTGCTGATGACCGGGGGACAGACCCGACTCAATCTGGTGACGGCCGGCAGCGAGGTCAGCAGCGGTGGCCAGGTCGAAGCGCCGCGGCCCCTGACCCGGACCGGCCTCAATCTCAAGGTGCTGACGGCCTCGGCCGAGGAGCTGGCCGCCCATGAGCAGCGGCTGGATCTGGTGGCCAAGAAGGGAGGGCACTGCCTGTGGCGAGACTAATCTGCGGTCTCTGGCTGCTGTTGACGGCGGTGACGGGCTGGGCCAACGAGGTGTATGCCCCCTCCGACATTCCGCTGCTCGATAATCGCTTCCGCATCGACCCCAAGGTGGACGAGATCACCTTCTTCATCTACCGGGAGGCGGGGACGGCGCCGGCGATCCTAGTGCAACCCGATGGCAGCAAGCTCTATCATTTCCGCGCCCCCGAGTCGGTGCGCTGGCTGAGCCTGCCGGACAAGGATCTCATCACCATAGAACATCCCATGCCGGGCCCCTGGCAGACCATCGCCAAGGTGGATCCCCGCAACCGCATCCGCCTGGTGACGGATCTTGCCATGGCATTGGACAAGCTGCCGCTGCGGGTTTACAGCGGTGAACAGCTCAAGGTCACGGGGCGCCTGCTGGAGCATGGCAAGATACCCACGGATCCCTTTTACCTGTCGGATGTGGGCATGACCATGAAGCTGTTGTCCTTCGCCGGCAACGAGGTGGATCCCAGCGGGGAGCCCAAACTGGTCGGTCGCTTCAAGGACAACGGCCGGGATCTGGATGAGAAGCCCGAAGATGGGGTGGTCACCGCCCGGATGGATATGACCGGCATCGAGGGGGGCAAGTATCGGGCTGTGATCAGTACCGGTAACGAGATCTTTGTGCGCAGCCAGTTCCAGACCCTGCTGGTGTACCCCTTGCCGGTGCGGGTGGAACAGTCACCGGCCACCAATGAGTACGGTCCCCGGCTTAATTTCTATCTCGATGAAGAGGAGCTGCTGCCTGCCAGCGTGGCCATTCGTGGCAGCGTGGTGGGGGAATTCGATGAAGGCGAGCAGTTTGCCGTGCAAGGGGCGGCGGACCCCCACCTGGCGATACAGCTCAAGCGGCCGGCGCTGGAAGGGCGTTACACCATCAATATGACCCTGTTTGGCACCACCAAGAACGGTCATCGGGAGGTGATGATCAAGCTGCCCCCCGAAGAGTTCAACATCTATCCCGTGGTCAAGCCGGTGGCAGTCAGCGCGGCCAGCATGGCGGTTGTACCCGAGCCGGTAGCTGAACCCAAGCGCAGTCTGCTATGGCTGTGGCTCACCCTGGGGGGCATTGCCTTGTTGGGGGCGGGAGCCGGGCTGCTGTTCTGGCTTAAGCAGCGGGCCCTGCGCCGGGCATTGCTACAAGCCGAACCGGATCTCTTTGCACCGGTTGATGACAAGCCTAAGTCCCCCGAGGCGGATGAGCTGGATCTGAACCGACTCGACTAGTCCGTATCCGTTGCCCGACGACGGAGGGCGGGGTGCGATAACGCGTGCACCCGTAATACCCGTGTTCACCCATCAAGCAGAAGGCGTGCCCTTCTGCTTGATGGGCTGGCCGATGGGATAGCCGGTTAAGTCCGGTACTAGGTGTCTTATCCGACAGGGAAAAGTAAGCGGTTGGATCAATTCCCCTGCATTTTGTGGCAAAAAAGCCCGGCTACGGTAGGCCATTAAGGTTTTCGCTCGGCCAGCAAGATGGTAGTTTAAGCGTGATCTGGATCCTGTCTGGGCCGTTTACATGGCGTTTTTGCGTCCTCAACGCTCAACGTTGGCATGGTTCCTGTGGTGTTGGCCGATGGAGTGTGCCTTCATCTGCTCAACATCTCTAGCAGCACCCGGTGGAGCGAGAGGATCTGTCCTCACCTGTACCCGAGGGGCGATTTTGGTGGGCCATCGCTGAGCCGTGCGCGCGTCACGGTTCACCCTGACCTAAATCGGCTGTGGCGCCCGGCGTCAAAAGCATTGTGAGGAGAGAATGGAAAAAACGTTTGAACAGGCCGTACTGGTACTTAACTGTGGTAGTTCTTCCCTGAAATTTGCCGTGGTGGATCCGGCAACCGGTGAGCAACATCTGACTGGTTTGGCGGAAGCCCTGGGACTGCCAGAAGCCGAGATCAGCTGGCGCTTCGGCAGTGCGGATAAGCAAAAATCCCCTCTGACTGCCGGTGCCGATCACACTCAAGCCCTGCAATTCCTCGAAGAGGTGGTGTTCAAGGGTCAGGATGCCATGACCAATGCCCTGGTGGCGGTCGGTCACCGTGTCGTCCATGGGGGGGAGCTGTTCAGCCAACCTGAGCTGATCACCGACGAGGTGGAAGCCGGTATCGAAAAGTGCATCCCCTTCGCACCGCTGCATAACCCCGCGCACCTGCTGGGTATCCGTGCCGCCCGTCGTCTCTTCGCCCAACTGCCCCACGTCGCCATCTTCGACACCGCCTTCCACCAAAGCATGCCGGCCTCTGCGTTCATGTATGCCATTCCCAACAAGCTGTACAAGGAACATGGCATGCGGCGCTATGGTGCCCACGGTACCAGTCACTACTATGTGGCAGGCGAAGCCGCCAAACTGCTGGGCAAGCCGGTGGAACAGGTGAATGTCATCACAGCCCACCTGGGCAACGGTGGCTCCCTGTGTGCGGTCAAGGGTGGCAAGAGCATCGACACCAGCATGGGCATCACGCCACTGGAAGGGCTGATGATGGGCACCCGCTGCGGTAGTGTCGATCCCTCCCTGGTGTTCTTCATGGTGGATGAGCTGGGCTACAGCCTGGATCAGGTCAAGGACGTGCTGAACAAGCAGTCCGGCCTGCTGGGGGTTTCCGGCAAGACCAGCGACTTCCGCGGTATCACCGAAGGGCTGGAGCAGGGTGATGAGAGCTGTGTGCTGGCCTTTGAGATGTACTGCTATCGACTGGCCAAGTTCATTGCCTCCTACTACGTGCCCTTGGGCCGCGTGGATGCCCTGGTGTTTACCGGCGGTATCGGGGAGAACTCCCTGGTGATGCGCAGCAAGGTTCTGAGCCTGCTGGAGGGCTTCGGTTTCAAGGAAGACGCCCAGGGCAACGCCGCCGCGCGCTTTGGCCAGGCGGGTCTCATCACAGAAGAGGGCAGCGTCAAAGCCTTCGTGATCCCCACCAACGAAGAGCTGGTCATCGCCCGCAGTGCCGCGGCCTTCGCCGGCTAAGGTCAAGACAATTTTGATAATCCAGGCCAGTAGCAAAAACTGGCCATATTGAGTCGGGGCCGGTACACTGGCCCCGACTTTTTATAATTATATTAATCAGCACGATGGATAAAAAACGGACAGTCTTGGTCACAGGAGGCGCCGGCTATATCGGCAGCCATACCGTGGTGGCCTTGTTACAGGCCGGCATGGAGCCGGTTATCGTCGATAATCTCTGCAATGCCAAGCCGCAGGTGCTGCAACGCATCGAGCAGATCACCGGGCAGAAGCCGATCTTCTACCAGGCCGATGTGCGGGACCCCGTGGCCCTGCAACAGGTATTCGCGTCCCATTCTATCGACTCGGTGATCCACTTCGCCGGACTCAAGGCGGTGGGCGAGTCCAGCCGCATTCCCCTGACCTATTACCAGAACAACATCGCCGCTACCCTGACCCTGTGCGAGGTGATGGCACAAAACCAGGTGTTTGACCTGGTGTTCAGCTCGTCCGCTACCGTGTATGGCGATCCCGCCTCAGTGCCTATTCGCGAGGATTTCCCCCTTTCTGCCACCAATCCCTATGGTCGCTCCAAGTTGATGGTGGAAGAGATACTGCAGGATATGGTCAAGGCCGATCCCCGCTGGGGCGTGGTGCTGCTGCGCTACTTCAACCCAGTCGGTGCTCATGAGTCTGGCCTGATTGGTGAAGATCCCAATGGTATCCCCAATAACCTGTTGCCCTATATCAGCCAGGTGGCGGTGGGGCGGCTGACCCAATTGTCGGTATTTGGCGACGACTATCCGACGGCGGACGGTACCGGGGTCCGGGATTATATCCATGTGGTGGATCTGGCGGATGGCCATCTCAAGGCCCTTACCCGGCTGCGACAGGCGCGTGGTGTCCACACCTATAACCTGGGGACCGGCCAAGGGTATTCGGTCCTGCAGATGATCCAGGCGTTTGAGGCGGCTTCCGGCAAACCGGTTCCTTATCGTATCGTGGCCCGGCGGCCCGGTGACATCGCCGAATGCTGGGCGGAACCGGCGCTGGCGGCGACCGAGTTGGGCTGGCAGGCCCAGCGGGGTCTCGACCAGATGATGCGGGATACCTGGCGCTGGCAGCAGCAAAACCCCATGGGTTATGAGTGATATTGGGCTTGGCTAGCCCCATGAAATCTAAGCGAAAGTTACGCTGGTTTCATGGGGCTGGCCGGGTATAATCTTTACCTGAAATTACACAAAACCTCGATATCTACGCTGGCACGGGCACTAGACTGGTTCGATTGTGATGTGGCGCTGCATTAATGCCTGCCATTAACCTTTCTGTTTGTTCCCTGCCAATGAATCGGGTGCCGATGATGCCTTGGCCCATCGGCGTTTGCGTTGGTTGATCGCCGGCGCCATGATAACGAGCACCTTTCATCCGCGGTGTGGCAGCGGCAAGCCAGGGGCGGTAGCCTGGGCCGAGCCCAACGCATCATATTTTAACTCTTTGTTTTGCAAGGATTGCCGATCTTGGTTTCACGCAAACTGCTGGCTGTATGGCTGGTGCTGACCGGGGTGGCGGCCGCTCAGGCGTCTCCCTGGCTCGAAGCTGATGATCCCTACCTGCGCAGCGACGTGCAGTTTCTGGCCGATCGTGGACTCTTGGTGATGCCCACCAATGCCTTTCCTATTCGCTGGCGTCTGCTGGCTAACGCGCTCACGGCCATCGATGTGACGAGCCTGTCACCCGCCGAGGCCCTGGCCTACCGGCATGTGCAGTACCGGCTCGATAGTGACCGCTTGGGCCGGGGCAGCAGTCATCTGCGGTTGAGTGGTGCGAGTCATGCTGACGCCGGACGGCAGGGGTTTGGTTGGCATCCCCGTACCGAATATGGCATCCAGGCCAGCCACGAGGTGTTGACCGAGCATTATGCCATCCGATTGGCCGCCGGCTATCAGCAGGCGGATGATCATGATGATCGTTGGGATTATCAAGGCAGCTACCTGGCCCTGGGGTCGGGGGATCTCAATTTGGTGGTGGGCTGGCTGGATCGCTGGTGGGGACCTGGGTGGCAAACGGCCTTGAGCCTGTCAGAACAGGCGGCCCCACTGCCGGCGGTGGCGGTGAATTACCTGGCTCCTGACGTGCCCTTGTTGGGCAGTCTCTGGGGTGAGAGCCTGGTGGCCAAGCAGGATAATGCGGCTGACAATGACCTGCTATGGGCCAATCGGCTGGTGGCCCGACCCAGTAGCCTGGTGCAACTGGGGCTGAGTTATCAGAACTGGTTCGGTGGCGGTGACGGTTCCCAGCTGAGTCAGTTTGCCGATGCGGTGACCGATGATAATCAGCTGGGGCGCTGGAGTTGGGATCTGCGGCTGGCCCATGGACTACCCGGTGGCGGCTCCGGCGGTCTCTATACCCAGCAGGCCAAGAGTTTGGCCGCCGGGCCGGATTATCAGCTGTGGGGCGCGGATGGCCAGTGGCTGTTGGATGACACAATGGTCCGTTTCGTCCTGGAATACAGCCAGGCCGATGGCGACCCCCCTACCGCAGAACAGCAGGAGCGACTCCAGCATAAGGAGTATGCCATCGCCGATTGTCCCGACGGCAAGCGTTGGCATCTGGGAACCTATGTTCAGTTGCCCAATGATCACCAGGTTTCCCTGTTCTGGCAGACGGTTCGCGACAGCGATACCCTGCCTGGCGACAGTTGGACGGCGCAATATGTATTGCCCGCCTTGGCTGGCCGGCTGACGTTCAACCTCAGTGGTTTTGAGCATCAGACGGTCGATGAGGACAGGATCAGCGCTGGCCTGGTCTACGAATATCGCTTCCATTAATCGACCCATAAAATGAATCATAGGATTGCAGTGACAATGAGACTGAGGAGCATGAAGGCCGCCCTGTTTGCCGCGGCATTCAATCTTGCGCTGATGCCGGCTCATGCCGCCATACCCGCCAACACGATGGCCCAGTTTAGCCAGCTATCTTCTGCCCAACAGGAGGCGGTTGCCGCTCAATATGGTCTGGATGTCAATGATCTCCGTGGCCAAGATACCACGGTTCAGGAACAGCCCATCAATCCCAGCCTGAGCGCGCGTCAGCTGCAGCCCGGGATGGCTAGCCAGCGGCCCCAATTGCAGCAGGCTAATCAGGATGGGCTGGATGCGCCGTTGCAACCCTTCGGCTATAACGTGTTTGCTGCGCAGCCCACCTCGCAAACCCCGCTGGCCGATATTCCCGTACCGGATGATTATGTGGTAGGGCCGGGAGATGAGCTGCGCATCCAGCTGTTTGGCAAGGAAAATGCCAACTACCGCTTGACGGTCAATCGTGAGGGGAGCGTCGACTTTCCCAAGTTGGGCCCCATCAGTGTGGCAGGCCTGACCTTTCGCCAGGTCAGCGACACTCTGCAATCCCGGGTGGCTGAGCAGTTTATCGGGGTGGAGGCGGCCATCAGCTTCGGCACGCTGCGCACCATGCAAATCTTTGTCATGGGGGATGCGTATCAACCGGGAGCTTACAACGTCAATGCCCTGACCACGGTCACCCAGGCGCTGCAGATTGCCGGCGGGATCGACACAGTCGGCTCCCTGCGCAAGGTGCAGGTCAAACGTGGTGGCCAGATGGTCCAGCAGGTGGATCTGTACAAGCTGCTGATCTGGGGCAACAGTGAGGATGACATTCGGTTGCGCCCTGGCGATACGGTGTTTATTCCTGCCAAAGGGGTTGAGGTCAGCATCGCAGGGCTGGTGAAGCGTCCGGCTATCTATGAGTTGTCCGGTCCGGCGGCTCTGAGCAACGTGCTTGGCCTGGCGGGGGGACTCAAGGCGGAGGCACTCAAGGCGGTGAGCGTGACGCGACGCACCGAAAGCGGTCTCAAGATGTTCACCCTGGATCTGGCCAAAAGCGCCGATCGAGGTTTTACCATCCGGGATGGTGACAAGATTGAGCTGCTGCCCACCACCACCGAATACAGCACGGCCATTGCCCTCAAGGGGGCTGTGGTCCGGGAAGGGGCGTACAGCTACCAATCTGGGATGCGGATCAGCCAGCTGATCAAGGACTCCCGTCGTGATCTGAAGGCCACGGCGGATCTGGATTACGCCCTGGTGGTGCGGGAGATCAACCCGCAGCATGAAATTGAAGTCCACCAGTTCAACCTTGGCCGTGCCATCAGTGTCCCCGGCAGCGCGGATGATCTGCTGCTGCAGGCGCGGGATCAGGTGCTGATCTTCAGCCGTGCCGGCAATAACGACTTCGCGGATCCCTCCGCCACCAAGCTGGCCGAGGATGCTCAAAAGCGCCAACAACGCTTGGCCAACCAGCCCTATGCCGGCCAAGGGATGATGGCTAATCAAGGGATGATGGCCAATCAGGCAGGTGTTGCCCAAGCGGCGTTTGCTCAAGGAAACGGCCAGCAGGCCTATGCGGGGACCGGCAATCAGCAGCAGTTGGCCGCCAGCGGTACCCAGCTGACTCAGGCTCAGCAGCAAAGTGCCCAGCTGGCCAGCGCGACGGCACGGGCTCAGGCTCAGGATCAGATGGTGCTGGATCCACAGACCGGTGCCCTGGTTTCTGTCAGTGACTTGACGGATAAGGGCAATGTGACCCTGACCCAGGTGGCGAAGTCGGTGGGCATGATCAGCCTGGCGGCGGATAGCCGTGAGGCGTTGCTGCAGTCGGTGCTTGACAAGTTGAAGGCCCAGGCCAGTCGTCAACATCCGGTACAGATCGCCGAGGTGCGCGGTGAGGTGAAATTCCCGGGCGTCTATCCGATTGGCAGTAATAGCTCGCTTGCCGATCTGGTTGCTGCGGCGGGGGGGCTCAGTGAGCCGGCCTATGTGGCCGAACTGTCACGCATTCAGGAGCAGGCCGACGGTGGGCTCAGCATAGTGCACCAGCGTTATGCTTTGAGCGACATTGCCAAGCTCAACGGCGCGCCCCGCGCCAAGTCCAAAGACAGCCTGAGCATATTGGCGAATCCGGACTGGCGGGAGGAGGCTACAGTACAGCTGTTTGGCGAGGTGAAGTACCCTGGCACCTACACGGTGCGGCGGGGGGAAACCATTGGCAGCCTGCTGCAACGGGCTGGCGGTTTGACCGATTACGCCAATGCCAAGGGGGTGATCTTCGCCCGGGAGTCCCTGCGCAAGCAGGAGGCGGACCGTCTCCAGTTCATCAAGGGGCAGTTGCGCCAGGAGATCTCCACACTGGCGCTGCGTCGGCAGACGAGCTCGGCTACCTACCGCACCTCCCCCACGGAGGCGGTGGGACTGGTGGATCAATTGGAGAACACCCAGGCCATTGGACGTATGACCATCAATTTGCCGGCCATACTGGCGGGGCAGAAAAACATGGATCTGATCCTGGAGAACGGCGACAAGCTGTATGTGCCCACCTTCCAGAATGTCATCTCTGTGGTGGGCCAGGTACAGCTGCCTTCCTCCCATATCTTCGAGCCGGGTATGAGTGTACAGGATTACCTGGACAAGGCCGGTGGCACCAAGAAGCAGGCGGATACGGATCGCATCTATGTGATCAAGGCCGATGGCTCAGTGATGCTGCCCGACTCCAGCTACTGGTTTAGCCGCCGCAGTGGCGCACTGGAACCGGGTGACACCATAGTGGCGCCCATCGATTCGGATTACCTGGATACCTTGAGCACCTGGACCTCCGCCACCCAGATGCTGTATCAGCTGGGCGTGGCCTGGTCGGCGATCAACTAAGCATCAGTGCGGCACGCCTTGGCGTGCCGCCGGGTTTGGCGAATGTAAGCAATCAAGAAGCGGACTGCATGAAAAAAGATGAGATGATGATGTCGCCGACGCCCTGGACGGCTCACGACGGTGACGATGAGATCGATTTAAGGGAGCTGCTGGCCGCCTTATGGCGAGGCAAGTACTGGATCCTAGCTAGTGCAATTTTAGGCGCTGGCCTGGCTGTAGCGGTGGCCCTCTTGTTACCAAATATCTACCACGCCGAAGCCACCCTAGCTCCTTCAGAAGAACAACAAGGAGGTGGTCTTAGCTCGTTGGCTGGTCAGTTTGGTGGCTTGGCCAGTCTGGCGGGGGTTAATTTGGGTGGCACAGGTAGAACTGACAAGACGGGGTTGGCGGTGGCGGTGGCGCAGTCTCGTCACTTCCTGACCGGCTTCGTCCGCCGCCATCGGTTGGAGGTGGCCATCATGGCTGCTACCGGCATGGATAAAGGCACAGGTGAGCTCACCATTGATCCCGAACTCTATGATGTTACCCAGAAGAAATGGGTGCGTGAGGCTAAACCCGGGCGGAGCGTAGAGCCCAGCGACTGGGAGCTGTTTAGAGTTTTCTCCAAACTGATCAGCGTGGAGCAGGACAAGAAAACCGGCCTGGTCACCATCGGCGTTGACTATTTCTCTCCTGAACTGGCCAAGCAGTGGGTGGATTGGCTGGTGGCGGATCTCAATGCCGTGATGAAACAGCGGGATCTTACCGACACCCAGCGCAACATCGCCTATCTCAAGGATCAGCTGGCCAAGACCTCGGTGGCCGATATGCAGACGGTGTTTTACAAGCTTATCGAAGAGCAGACCAAGACACTGATGCTGGCCGAGGTGAACCCGGATTATGTTTTCAAGACCCTGGATCCGGCGGTGGTCCCCGAGGAGAAGGCCAAGCCAAAGCGGGCCTTGATCGCCGTGTTGGGTACCTTGCTAGGGGGCATGTTGGGGGTGATGTTGGTACTGGTGCGCCATGCCCTAAGGCGGAACGGTCAAGACAACGCCGGGCTGACGGTCAGTTAATTGCTCAAGTCACGTACAGGTAACTACAAATAATCAGATAGGGCTCAAATTGTTTACTAATGAGTCTTGTCGGTACAGAATTGAGGCGACCACGAGGTACATCACGTTATACTTGTGGGGCTTCAACTTTGGGGGAGGGTCAGTCAGTTGCTGATTGGCGTTGCTCTCCGATGTAATAACAAGTCAAACGAGGATGACTCCATGAATAAGATTGTTGCTACTCTGGCCGCTGCCCTGGTCCTGACCAGCGGTGTTGCCTTTGCTGAAGATCCTGCCGATGCGGCCTTGGGTGCTACCGGTGCCGGTGTCGGTGTCGGCGCTGCTGCCATTGCCGTTGCGGTCGCCGCTTCCGATGGTTCCGACAACACAGCTACCAGCACCAGCACTGTTACGTCTACCAACTAAGTCACAGTGATCTCTAAAACCGCCCCCTAGGGGCGGTTTTGTTATTTTCATTCCTGACAGAGTGACCCAAGCCTTATGGCCAAAATCTTCCCTGCCTTCGTGCTGCTGTGCGCCTCCTGGCTAATCGGCTGCAGCCAGCATACCGGTGATGCCTATCTTGATAGCGTCACTGTCGCCTTGCTGGGTATGCCGGATGTCGAGTTAAGTGCCGAGCAGATCGCGAATGTCCCCTATCCGAATGCCTATCTGACGGTGGGGAAACTCCCCCGCGCCTTCGTGGTGCTTAACTATGCCGAGCATGGGCAGCTCAAATGGATTTCAGCCGATCACAACCTGTTTGTGATGCAGCAGGGCCGCTGGGTGAAGACCATAGGGCTTGAGGTCAACCTGTCACATATTGAATCAAGTCATCTGGATCCCTTGGCGGATGGTCTGCATCTGGATGGGGCCACCTGGCACTGGCACGCCGATTGGGACCAAGACTATACCAGCGGGCGTGACTTGATCTCCCGCTTTAAGGTTCTGGGCATGGAATCGGTGGCTGTGGGGCCAGACAAACGACAACTGCTGGCGGTCGAAGAACAGGTCTCCGAGGTGCAGGGGGAGTTTAGCTACCGCAATCACTATTGGCTGGATCCCAATTCCGGCGCCGTGATCAAGAGTCGCCAGCGAATGGGACCCAAGTTGCCAGAATTGGAATTTGTCTTGCTGAAGCCATTCAGTCCGAAGGAGTCCTTATGATGGCTGGCTTTATCAGATATTCTGCCATTGCCCTGCTGGTTGTCACGAATTTTGCTCAGGCATCGGTGGAACTGCGCATCATGGGCCCCGGGGGGGACCGGCGTGTCAGTCTGCCTGATGGGTCTCGTTTGGCTGACGCGCTGCTGTTGCCGGACGTACAAGCCCCTGGCTACAACCCCTGCGGCAGTATCAGCACTCCGGCACTCGATGATCAGCTGCAGACGGCTAAGCAGGCCTTGTTGGCGCGGTTAGATACGCTCTACTACCAATTGGTTGCCGACTCTCAAAGCGAGATGGCCATGGCGGTGAAACAGCTCAAGCAGCAATTGGACAAACAGCTGCAACATGGGGCGATCCGAGTTTCCTTGGATCCGGATCGTCTACGCATCCGGCAGGCGGAAAATCTGCTTCTTTCCGGTGAATACCGCCTCTATCTGCCGAGCTGCAAGCCGGAGCTGATGTTGCTGGGAGCGGTGCACTCGCCCGGTCCTCAACCCCTGGTGGCTGGGCAACGCCTGGCGGATTACCTCAAGCATGATGTGCTCCAGCCCTGGGCTGACGCAAGCTGGGCCTGGTACCTGGATGGCCGGCATGAGGCCAAACAAATCGGTACGGACTACTGGAACAGCAAGCACAGAGAGGCGGCCGCAGGGGCCGTGCTGTTCGTGGGATTCGATGAAGATGTTCTGCCGGACGGATATGGTGATATTAATCAGGCGATCGTTACCGCATTGCAGCAAGGGATGGGAACTCAACCATGATGTTTAGAATGAGCCTGGTCGCCTTGGCCTGCTGTACTGCTTTTACGGCACAAGCTGACGACTACAATCCTCGCTTGGATGGCATTGGCCCTTCGCAGGGGGATTTTGGCGGGGTTGGTCTGCTGCAGATGCCCACGGCCCGCATGGCCCGTACCGGGGAATTCAGTGTCAACTATATGGACAACGAGCAGTATCGCCGTTGGTCGACTTCGATCCAGGTCTTCGACTGGCTGGAGACCACGCTGCGCTACACCGATGTTCGCACCCGGCTCTATAGTAGCCATCCAGATTTCAGCGGCGATCAGACCTATAAGGACAAGGGCATCGACTTCAAGCTACGGCTGTGGCAGGAGAGTCACTGGTTGCCTCAGGTCGCATTAGGGGTGCGGGATTTTGCTGGCACTGGGCTGTTTGACAGTGAGTTTCTGGTGGCCAGCAAGGCCTGGGGACCGTTGGATTTTACCCTGGGTATGGGCTGGGGCAATATGGCCGAAAGCGGCAATATCAAGAATGCCTTCTGCTCAGCGGCTGACAAATTCTGTCAACGCAGTGGCTTTGACGGCATTCCCGGTGATTTCGAGTTTGGCAATCTGTTTCACGGCCCCGCCGCCCTGTTCGGCGGTATCGAGTATCAGACGCCCTGGCAGCCGTTGCGCCTGAAGCTGGAATACGATGGTAACGACTATAGCAACGAAACCGCCGGTACCATCAAGCAGGATTCGCCCATCAATGTTGGTGCTGTCTATCGGTTGTTCGAGTCGGTGGATACCCACCTCAGCTATCAGCGTGGCAATACCTGGATGTGGGGCGTTACCCTGCGGACTAACTTTAACGACTTGACCCAAAATCATCTGGACGAGCCGCGCCCTAAGTCTGCCCCTGGCAACACGAATGGGGCTGACTCCCAGGCCTTGATGACATCACTGCAGCACAATGCCGGCTTCAAACAGGCGCGCCTGTATCAGGATGGCGATAGCCGGTTAATCCTGGAAGGGGAGCAGGGGAAATACCGGGACAAGGTCGAAGGGGAGCAAAGAGCGGTCACTCTGCTGGCCAATCAGCTGCCGGTACCTGCCGAACAGTATCGTATCGTCTACACCAAGAATGGGCTGCCGGTGGACGAGGCGGTCATCGATGCCAAGCAGTGGCAGGCGCAACAGGCCGGCGAGGTATTGGGACAGCCCAAGGCAGAGACAACCCAAAGAGCGAATGCCGGTTCGCCACAAGGAAATCTGCTGGCCGATAACACCCAGCGGCTTACCTACAGCTGGAAGCCGCAACTGCAGCAGTCCTTCGGTGGTCCCGAATCCTTCTACCTCTATCAATTCGGCATCAATGGCAATGGGGATTTCAAGTTCACCGACAACCTGAGTCTGGGGGGAACCCTCTACTGGAACTGGTTCGATAACCTGGACAAGTTTAATTACACCACGCCGCCGTCCAATACGGATGCCTTGCCCCGGGTGAGGACCTGGATCCGTGAATATGTCAGTTCTTCCGATCTGCTGCTCACCAATCTGCAACTGACCGCCATGGGCCGTCTGGCGCCTGATTGGTATGCCCAGGTCTATGCGGGTTACCTTGAGATGATGTATGCCGGCGTCGGCAGCGAAGTGCTCTATCGCCCCTATGGCAAGAGCTGGGCGCTGGGCGCCAATGGTAACTATGTACGCCAGCGTGACTGGAATAACACCATGCGGCTGGCCGACTATAAGACATTCACCGGCCATGCCACCCTGTATTGGCAACTGCCCTATCTGGATCAAAGCTTGGCCAAGATCAGCGTGGGTCAGTATCTGGCCAAGGACAAGGGGGTTACCATAGATCTCTCCCGCCGGTTTGACAGCGGTATCGTGGCCGGCGCCTATGCCACCTTCACCGATGTAACGGCCGAAGAATATGGGGAAGGCAGCTTTACCAAGGGCTTCTATATCACCATTCCTTTCGATCTGTTGCTGGTTAGGCCGACAACTGGGGTGGGTACTATCGGTTGGACTCCACTAACTAGAGATGGTGGGCAAATGCTGAGTAGGCATTATTCCATGTATGAAATAAGTGATAATGAATAAAAGAAATAATTCTCTTGTTGTTTTTTTGTTACTCGTTTCTTGTGGGTACAAAATATTTGGTGTAATAACAACATCCGATATGACAATGCTGCTGGTTGCAGGCTTTACTGTTTGTAAAAATAATTTTGAGGTGAGCAGAAAACTACTCTGGTTCTTGATTTTTTTTACATTGATAATGCCAACTCTTTCATTAGGAGTAAATGCAACTAATGAGATTGAATTTCTGAAAAGCCTACTTCAATTATTTTTGTATGTATTCAGTGCCGGCATGGTCATGTCTTACTATCTAAAAAGACTTGAGCTAAGTGAGATTGAAACAGCATATGTGAAATTTGGCTTAGTAAGTTCGTTGCTTGTTTTAGTACAGTGGTATGTCTATTTTTTTTATGATATTAATATTTTTTCTTATATTTCCACATGGGGTGGTAAAAGCAGTTGGATTGAGAACTATATAAGAATTGCCGGATTGACATTGCACTATAATCAGTTGGCAATCATATTGTGCCCTCCATTTGTCATGTCTCTTGAAAAAAAGAAGGTTGCTGTATCAGTAATCATTTTTATTGCATTGCTTTGCTCTGGTTCAAGAATTGGTTTGGCTTGTGCTCTCTTTTCGGTCTACATTTACTTGCTAAAGCATGGAAAGGTTACACTATTTCTCACATTGTCTATTATTGGTTTCATGGCTATATCATACTTAGCAACAACCGATATTTTTATAAAAAGGTTTTCATTTCTGATCTCTGGTGAACTCGATGGTTCAACCTTACAACGATTTGACCTATGGCGAGCAGCTCTGGAACTGTATAGAGAACATTGGGTCTTTGGTGTAGGGCCAGGGCAGTATCGGGATATACTCAAAGTCGATAATGTTGAAAGTGGTGTTATCGATATTCTCCTTAATTATGGAGTGGTCGGTGTTTTATGTTTCATTTTCATTATTATTAGATCGATCCCCGTTGGTTTCAGAGATGAATTGTTTGGCTTTAAATTTTCCATGCTTCTAGTCTTCATTCAAAACATGGTTCAGCCATTTTTATTTATGAGCATAATTGGCTCACTATTCTGGTTGCTATTTATGACAATTTTTTTGCATAAGAATGAAGGTAAATCCTCACAATCTAAATCTAAAATATGCCAAATTTGTAGTGGCACAGAATTGAATGCATGAAAATCAATCCGATATAAAAATTTGGTGGTTTGTATGAAAAAAATAATTCAGTTGGCTAGAGAAATTGGTCATGGTGGCGGCGGTGGGGTTTCTGTTGTAGCACAAGAGCTTGAACGGTCGTTTAGTTCTTTGGGTGTCAAAGCAGAACGTTTTACCCTTGCTGACGTATCCTGCTTCCATCAAGATAAAGTGACGCTTGCTGAAAGAAACTTGATAGTTAAAAAATTGAAGTTGCTCTTTGATGTTGTAATATTCAGTATATGGGGCGGGCTAGTAGCTAAGTGGCGCCTCAAGGGGGATAAGGGAACAGCGACAATCGCACATAATGATATTATGTATGGAGATATTTATATCAATCATGGTCTACATATTGACATGTTGATGTCATCAGCATCACCCTTAAAAATGCTTTTAAGAAACCCAATTCACCCATTTCTTATTGTCAGAGAGTGGTTAAGACATAAATTTTCAGTACATAAAGCCATCGTCTGTTTCTGCGCCAGTGATGCCGAAAGATTAGCAAAATTCTATCCTTCTTCTAGAGATAAAATTCATATCATCCCTAATGGTATCAATCTTAAAAAATATGCTCCAGATATTACTAAAAGAGTTTCTGTTCGTAGTGAGTTATCGCTTAATAATGATGACTTCGTAATGATTTTTGTTGGGCATGAGTTTGACAGGAAAGGTTTAAAATACATCATCAACGCACTTAATAAAACTACTGACGATGTTAAGTTACTAGTTGTTGGTGGTGGGGACTTCAATAGTATAGAGAAATATAAAAAAGTTGCGACTGACTCAAACTTAAGCAATCGAGTATTTTTTCTTGGCGTACGAACGGATGTTCCGGATTTGCTGAACGCGAGTGATGTTTTCATTTTGCCATCTCGCTATGAAACATGGGCTTTAGTGGGATTGGAAGCGATGGCTTGTGGAATCCCGGTCCTTATGAAACCAACTGGTGGTATTTCGGATTATTTAAGTGATGGCGTAAATGGCTTCACTATAGAACGTTCTGCAGATGATATTTCTAAGAAAATATCGATGATGCGTAACAATCGAGACTTAATGGATAGCATGTCAAGAAATGCACGTGCGACTGCAGAAAAATATTCTTGGGAAATAATAGCCAAAAAATATCTAGCTTTACTCGATACAATACAAGAAGAAAAAAATGCGTAGTAACATTATCAAACTGTTTAGTGGTAATTTTATTTCTAAAATATTGGGTTTTGCTCGAGAAGTCATTTTTGCAGGGACATTAGGAACTGGGGCTGAAATTGGTGCATATAGAGTTGCCCAGACAGGTACCTTGGTGCCTATAAACTTTCTGACAAGTGATAGTCTTAATTCGGCATTCATTCCTCTCTATATAAAGTTTAGAAATGGTCCTGATGGTGAGCATGTTGTATCTTTATATACATGGGTGATGTTGGCTTTATTTTCCGCTTTCTCTATATTGCTGACACTTATTGTTCTTTTGGGTTCTTACTTCTGGGTGTCAATTTTAGCGCCAGGTCTTGATGATAAGGTTAAAGAACTTGCATCAACCATGCTTGACATCATGGGCTATGGTATTCCTGCTTATATAGTGAGTGTGCTGGGCGTCTTTATTTGTATTGCCAATGATGATTTTGTGCCAATGGCATTAAGGCCTTCAATTCAAAATGTTGGTCTATTGGCAGGTGCTTTACTTTTTTTGCTGTTTGGTGATCCCGCTTGGTTGGCATGGGGCTTTACAATTAGTTATGGTTTCTTTTTCCTATACATAACATTCAGGTTATTAAACAGGAGATTCATTGAGTGGCCAAAAAAATGGTGTCGCTTGGATGTTAAACTAATAGTGAATAGTTTTTGGTGCACAATAAAACCATTATTATTGTTACCTGTGTTATCACAAGGGAATATAGCAGTCGAGCGAGCCGTAGCAAGTCTAGTTGGCCTGGTCGCCGTATCTGCTTTAGATTATGCAAAATTTACCACTGAAACAATTTTCTTTCTGATCTCGATGCCGGTAGCCTTTGTTGGTCTTTCATCCTGGAGTGGTTTGGATAATGCGCAAGTCAAAGAAAGGATTGCCAATACCGCTAAGGCAATGCTATTCATTGCAGTTCCATTATCTTCCATTGTTGGACAGAACGCTTCACTTATAGTCGATGTTATGTTTTCTCGTGGACAGTTTGACGCTGCGTCTGCTAGTGTCACAACCTCAATATTGGTCGGTATGTCTTTTGGTATTTGGGCTCAGGCAATCGGGTATGTTTTGATAAAGGGTTTGAGTGCCACATTTAAAAACAATGTTGTATTGATGGTCATGGCGGTTTCCTTAGTAATAAATTCAATTTTCAATTTGATTTTCTATAAACATTTTGGTGCTATCACACTTGGCTTAGCAAACAGCATATATGCAATTGTGTTATTTTTTCTGTGCGTCAGAGCATTAGATTTGTGGTGCGAAATTAAGGGCGATGTTTTAACATATCTTATTGGTAGCCTTGTGCTGTTCATTATTAGTATATTTCTTTCCTGTGCATTCAACTATTCAAAATTTACCTTATTATTTGCCGCATGTCTCTACTGGATCGTTTTTTCTTTCCTTTATCGGCCAGCCAGTCAGTTTTTTTTCAGAGTTATGAGATTAAGAAGATAGAGACTGAGTCATTAGCATAATAATATAAGGTTCAATAGTATCTTGTTGTGTCGTGGAATTAGGGTAGGGTTTTAATATGAAGTCATCCCGAAGAATATGTGTGGTTGTTGTTTCATATGGTCAAAACCCATTTCTATGTGAAACATATTCTTCATTGGCAGGACAGCTAGGTGCTTTTAATGATCATGATCTATTGATCTATGTTAGAAATAATGGACCAATATATTACGACTTGGATTTCGAACCAAGCACAACACACCCATTTGTATATACACAGTCCGTTGGAAATGTTTCACTCGCATCAATTTATAATGATGCGATTAACTATCGTGAAAACGACTTTGTCCTGATTTTTGATCAAGACACCCACATTTCTGCAGAGTATATTCAATCTATCCTCAATAATATGGAACGGAATGATGTCGATTTACTTATTCCTAAAATAATGGCAAAAGGCAAACAACACTATCCAAGAGATAAAAGTGGTGTTATTGCTAGTGGTGAATACCAGACAATGCATGCTCGTCTGACTTCTATCAGTAGTGGTTTGATGATTGGCAGAAAGTTAATAGAGAAATTCAAACAAACATATAGTTCTGTATTTGACGAAAATTTTGTTCTTTATGGTGTGGATTCGTCGTTCTTTTTGCGTTTACGTCATCTGATGAAAATTTATTCGATCAAAATTGTTTGCGATGGCGAGTTATTGCACTCATTATCATCTCATGAAGTTGAAGCAGACTCGGTTAAACTTTTTCGTAGTTGCGAACGCTTGTATGACTTGGCCTTACAGCTGAGATATTACCCAAGACTTTCCATGATTTATCTTGTTCCACGTGAGCTGTTAAAGGTTGTGTTACTGCACAAGAAGCCAAGCTTACTTCTCGATTTTTTCCGTGTGGCTGTGTCCGGAAAACACCCTAGAGGAAATAAATGAATATGTTATGTGGTGACGTAATAATTCTGCATGATACTGGCGGTCAACCATACTATGAAGCAATTGAGCATTTGAAGAAAAAAGGTGACATTTCTTCTCTGGTTTATTTAGAGTCCAGCGTCTTTTTCTTGCTTGCCAGATTTATTGTTAAGAAAAACTTCAACATTAAAAATCTACGGAGAGTTATTAACAATCTTGTTTTTAGGGTCAGTCTACCTTTTGTAAAAAACAAGACAATTATCATGGGCATGGGGCCGTACGATTTTCGATTCTTTTTTTATTCTCTGCTCGCCTATAAGAATACGCTTATCTATCAGACGTCTTGGCCATATTGGTGGTCTAATAATGTGCCTCGGCGTTACTGGTTCTTCACATCATTTGCCAAAAATGCGATCAAATACTGCATAGAAAATAGACCCTTCAAAGTGGTATGTGTTTCACGGGCTGCGTATGATACTTTATGTTCTCAACTTTCTCCTGCCGCTTGTAAGAAAGTGTCTATTATCCCACACTGCATTAACACGGCTGTTTTTAAACCCGGGAGGAAATGGGGTGGTGAATTTCGCGTCAATGGAAAGTTTAATATTCTTTTTGTGGGGCGGCTTGTTAAGTCAAAGGGCATTCCATTAATTGTCGAATTGATAAGCTTGGCCCCGCCAGACTTATTTTGTTTTACTGTTGTTGGTGATGGTCCCATGCTGTCTTTTCTAAAAGAGAAATATGAGGCCGCAACCAACGTTCATATCACTGGTCCTATCAGAAACAAAAATGACCTAGCTTCTGTTTATGCGGACGCTGATGTTCTGCTTGTTCCATCCGTACGGAACAAACGCTGGGAAGAGTTATTCGGGATTGTTGTCATCGAAGGTTTAAGTAGTGGGTCTGTGGTCATTGCATCTAATCATGTTGGTCCTAATGAAATTCTCGATGACGGTGTGACGGGATTCTTGGTTTCAGATCAAGTTGAGGCTTGTCATTATTTCAGAATTATTAACAAGCTGCGCTCTGATAAAAAACTGTTTAGTGGATTATCTAATAGTGCAACTCAGGCCTCTGAAAAATATTCTATAGAAACAGTTTCTGAAAGTTGGATGCAACTCTTGTCCAACTGATGTGTTTCACTTGAACTATCATTGTAAATTTTGAGGTTTCAGTGAGTATATTTATTAATGATCGAATCATTCAAAGTGGAAAGTTGACCGGTGTTCATCGTTATCTCCACTCAATTATGGCTGAGTTTCCATCTGGTAGCTTTTCTACCATTCATCCTCAGTTTTTTAGTGCGGGTGCGAAAGGGCATTTCTGGGAGCAAGTAATACTGCCTCGCATGTTGTCTCATAACTTAAATGAAGATGTCTTGTGGAGTCCATCTAATACTGGTCCTATCACAAAACTAAAATGCAAGCATGTTGTTACAATCCATGATGTTGCAGCAATTGAGCACCCTGAGTGGGTAACGAAAGGATTTGGCCTTTTATATCGGCATATTACCCCTAGGTTGATCAGTAATTGCGATGCTGTGATCGCTGTTTCTGAGTATACTAAGCAGCGTCTCATGGATTTGTACGGCTTGAACGATGATAAAGTTCATGTCATTCACAATGGCGTGGATGAGAGATTTAAATATTCTTCCTGCGATGCCGCAGAACGTTCATTGTTACGGCAAAAGTATGGCATATCCACAGATAAATTTATTTTAACTTTGAGCTCGATCGAGCCAAGAAAGAATATTGGCAGATTGCTTGCGGCTTGGGAACAGATATCCTCAGGCTTTTCTGACGTTACCTTTGTTATTGCTGGTGTGCGCAATGATAAAATCTTTTCAGATATAGGTATAGATAGAGTGCCTGAAAATGTTCATTTCACGGGCTATATTGATGACGCTGACATTGTTAAACTTTATCAGAGTTCAGCTGGGTTTGTTTATGCCCCGCTCTATGAAGGATTTGGTCTTCCGCCATTAGAGGCAATGTCATGTGGTGTTCCAGTGATTACCAGCAATACAACATCTCTTCCTGAAGTTGTCGGGGATGCTGCCTTGATGGTTGAACCAACTGATATAAACGATATTTCTTCGGCAATGTCTAACTTGCTTAACGATTCAATGCTCGCTCATAGGTTGTCTACGGCTGGATTAAAGCAAGCAAAAAAGTTTTCATGGGGAAAATGTGCTTCTGCTACGTACAATGTGCTAGCCAATATCTGAACGGTTTTTTATGAAGATTAATGTCATACACGAGTGGTTTGTCTCATATGCTGGCTCCGAGCAAGTTACGTCTAAGATTTTAAAGATGTTTCCTCAGGCTAATTTGTTTTCAATTATTGATTTCTTGCCTGAAAAAGATAGGAATAAGCTCTATGGTAAAATTGCAAACACCTCGTTTCTGCAACGCTTCCCAGGAGCTAAAAAACACTATCAAAAGTTGCTGCCATTAATGCCGCTCGCCATTGAGCAACTGGATGTGTCTGATGCCGATATCGTGATTTCCAGTGCCCATGCTGTTGCCAAGGGTGTGCTGACCGGGCCAGATCAATTGCATATCAGTTATGTGCATTCACCCATGCGCTATGCCTGGGACTTGCAACATCAATATCTGCGGGAATCCGGTTTGAACAAAGGCATCAAAGGATGGATTACAAAGTGGTTGTTGCATAAGTTGCGGCTCTGGGATTACCGCACGGCAAATGGGGTAGATCACTTCGTCGCCAACTCACAGTTCATTGCACGCCGCATTAAGAAGATCTACGGCCGCGATGCTACCGTTATCTACCCTCCTGTTGCAGTGGAGGACTTCCCCTGCGTTGAACAGAAGGAAGCGTTTTATTTCACCGCCTCGCGGATGGTGCCCTACAAGAAAATGGATTTGATCGTTGAGGCATTTACCAATATGCCTGATAAGCGACTGGTCGTGATAGGGGATGGTGGCGAATACAAGAAGATTGCCTCCCTGGCCAGCAAGCATGACAACATCACGCTGCTTGGCTATCAGCCTTTCGAGGTGTTGAAGTCGCATATGCAGCGTGCCAAGGCCTTTGTGTTTGCTGCGGAAGAAGATTTTGGCATTACTCCGGTTGAGGCGCAGGCCTGTGGAACGCCCGTGATTGCGTTCGGTAAGGGCGGCGCCTTGGAGACGGTTCGTCCACTGGGGGTTGCTGAGCCCACTGGGCTGTTTTTCTCGGAGCAAACGCCTGAGTCTCTGTGCCAGGCTATTTTGCAGTTTGAGGCGGAACCGGCATCCTTCTGCGCGGCCAACTGCCGTAAAAATGCCGAACGCTTTTCGGAAGAGCGCTTTTGCCAGGAGTTCTCCGCATTTGTCGAAGCGAAGTGGCAGGCGTTCCAAGCGGATAAAAAAATACAGTATTAAGTTGATGAGAGTGCGTTATGTCTAGTGTTATACCCGTCATCATGGCCGGTGGCTCAGGCAGCCGCCTGTGGCCGCTTTCTCGTGAGCGTTATCCCAAGCAGTTCCTCAAGCTCGATGGTGAAGACACCATGTTGCAGGCGACGGTGAATCGTCTGCAACAGCTGGCTTGCGAGCAACCGCTGGTGATCTGTAATGAGGACCACCGCTTCTTGGTGGCAGAACAGCTGCGGCATCTGGGCAAGTTGGCCCATAACATCATCCTTGAGCCGGCGGGGCGCAACACGGCGCCCGCCATAGCCCTAGCGGCATTGACGGCGTTGCAGACCTCCGCCGCCGGTGAGGATCCCTTGCTGTTGGTGCTGGCCGCCGATCATGTGATCCGCGACGAAGCCGCGTTTACCGCCTCGGTGCAGCGGGCGATTCCTCTTGCCGAGGCAGGCAAGCTGGTCACCTTTGGCATTGTGCCGACCCATGCCGAGACGGGGTACGGCTATATACGCCGTGGTGATGAGGTGGTGACAGGTTGCGAGGATCTCACCTCGGTCGCTTCATCACACGAGTCTGCATATGTCGTGTCCCAGTTTGTCGAGAAGCCTGATGCCGCCACGGCCGAGGGCTATCTGGCCAGCGGAGAGTACTACTGGAATAGCGGCATGTTCCTGTTCAGGGCTAGCCGTTTCCTCGCCGAACTGCAGGCGTTTCGCTCCGATATTTATGCCGCCTGTGTCAAGGCGGTGGGCACCATCAACCCGGATCTGGATTTTGTGCGTGTGGATAAGGCCGCCTTCCTCGCCTGCCCGAGTGATTCCATTGACTACGCGGTGATGGAGAAGACGGCCGATGCGGTGGTGGTGCCGATGGATGCCGGTTGGTCAGACGTCGGCTCCTGGTCATCGCTGTGGGAGATCTCGACCAAGGATGCGGCGGGCAACGTGTGCCGTGGCGATGTGATGCAGCATGCCAGCCAGAATAACTATGTGTTTGCCGAGAGCGCGCTGGTGAGTCTGGTGGGGGTCGACAATCTGGTGGTGGTGCAGACCAAGGATGCCGTATTGGTGGTGGATCAGCGCCAGGTGCAGGATGTAAAGAAGATCGTCGAAGGGCTGAAGGCCAGCGGGCGCTCTGAGCATCAGGTGCATCGCGAGGTCTATCGGCCCTGGGGCAAGTACGACTCCATCGACAATGGCGTCCGCTATCAGGTCAAGCGCATCACGGTCAAGTCGGGTGAGAAGCTGTCCCTCCAGATGCATCATCACAGGGCCGAGCACTGGATCGTGGTGTCCGGTACCGCCAAGGTGACGCTGGGTGAGCGACAGTTCCTGCTGGCCGAAAACCAGTCCACTTATATCCCATTGGGTGAACTGCACAGTCTGGAAAATCCTGGCAAGGTGCCACTGGAGTTGATCGAGGTCCAATCTGGCTCCTATTTGGCGGAGGATGATATCGTGCGTGTGCAAGATCACTATGGCCGCATGGAGGAGCCCGTCTAATGTCCAGTGTATTCAACAGTTCAACCCTTATTGCCCAGAGTGGCGTGGCCTTTGGCACCAGCGGTGCCCGTGGCCTAGTGGTGGATTTTACTCCCGAGGTGTGTGCCGCCTTCACCCATGCCTTCGTGTCTGTGATGCAGCGTGAAGGTCCGGTCACTCAGATGGCTCTGGCCATCGATAACCGTCCCAGTAGTCCGGCCATGGCCCAGGCCTGTGCCGCCGCCATGCTCCAGGCAGGGATTGAGCCGATTTATTACGGCGTGGTACCAACCCCGGCGCTGGCTTACCAGGCGATGCAGGACAAGATGCCATGCATCATGGTGACCGGTAGTCATATTCCCTTCGATCGCAACGGCCTCAAGTTCTACCGGCCGGATGGCGAGATCACCAAGGTTGATGAGCAGGCAATCCTGTCGGCCAACGTCGACTTTGCCGCTTTGCCCGCCTTGCCGTTGTTGCAGGCGCGTCCCGAGGCGGCTAACGCCTATTGCCACCGTTATAGTTCGCTGTTCTCCACCGATCTGTTGGCTGGCAAGCGAATCGGTGTCTACGAGCACTCCAGCGCGGGTCGGGATCTTTATGCTCCTTTACTGCGTCAGTTGGGGGCCGAGGTGGTGTCCCTGGAGCGCAGTGACGAATTCGTGCCCATCGATACCGAGGCGGTGGGGGAGGAGGACAAGGCCAAGGCGCGTCGCTGGTCGGCCGATTATCAGCTGGATGCCATCTTCTCCACCGATGGGGATGGGGATCGTCCTCTGGTTGCCGACGAGCAGGGCGAATGGCTGCGGGGTGATATCTTGGGCTTGCTGTGTGCCGATGCCTTGCAGATCCAGGCCCTGGCCATCCCGGTCAGCTGCAACACGGCGGTGGCCAGTTGCGGCCGCTTTGCCAAGGTGGCACTGACAAAAATCGGTTCGCCCTATGTGATTGCCGAGTTTGCCGAACTGGCCAAGGGCTATCAGCGGATTGCCGGTTTCGAAGCCAATGGCGGCTTCTTGCTGGGCAGCGATATCGAACTCGCCAGCAAGCCCCTGGCGGCCTTGCCGACCCGGGATGCCGTGTTGCCGTTTTTGATGCTGCTGGCGGCGGCAGGCCAGGGGGCCATCTCACCCCTGGTGGCAGCATTGCCGCAGCGGTTTAGCCATTCGGATCGTATCAAGGCGTTTCCCACGGCGCGGAGCCAGGCGATCCTGGCCGCCGGGCAGGCCGATCCCCAGGCGCTGCTGGCCAAGTTGGGCTTTGCCGGCGTGGTTGTGGCCAAGGTGGATACCACAGATGGCCTGCGAATTACCCTGGACGATGCGCGCATCCTGCATCTGCGTCCGTCCGGCAACGCCCCTGAGCTGCGTTGTTACGCCGAGGCCGATAGCATGGCGGTGGCCCAGCAGTGTGTGACTCAGGCGTTGGGAAACATAGTCGCGCTGGTGTAAGAATGCGGCCTCTCCCTGTTAGCCCGGGAGAGGCGTATTTCCTTATCTTGCTGTTTCGCCTTTAAGCAGAGGGATCTGTTACCTTTTGAAGGTTACATGGCGACTTAGTATGTCTATACTTCCCCTGCCAAATAACAAAAAGAAGCCCTACATGAGGTTTCTTATATACCAATTCTCCATTTCACAGACACGGGTGATACATGGATATTTCTCAGACCGATACCGCTATGTTTGCACCTCCCAGGGATTTTTCACCGATGATCAACAAGATAGGGCTGTTGATGTCGGATGTTCTGGCTTTTTGCTGCGCCTTTGCCATCACCTACTGGGTGATGGGGGGCATAGGTGGGGAGAGTCTGGACGTGCTGGGTTCCCTAAACAATGGGGATGGTTACGCCCGTCTGCTCAGCTTTGCCATCATAGTGCTGTGTGGTATCACCTGGTTTGGGGCCCAACTGCGCCATTATACCCACCGTAAGCCCTTCTGGAGCGAGCTTAAGGAGTGTCTGACTCTGGTGTTGACACTGGCGGTGGCCGACTTGGCGATGGTTGCTCTGTCCAAGTGGGACTTCTCCCGTGGTCAGTGGGCTCTGCTCTGGACGCTCTCTTTGCTGTTGTTGCCGGTATTTCGTTTTCTGGTAAAGAAGGGATTGGCCAAGGCGGGCTGGTGGCAATGGCCTTCGTTGATCATCGGTTGTGGCAGTAATGCGCGGGATGCCTATATGGCCCTGCGTGGCGAATCACTGATGGGCTTCGAGGTGGTGGGTTTTGTCTCGCCGGACGGCCACAGTGTGGACTCTCCTGTCGATGGGATTGCTGTGCTGCCGGGTGATATGAATACCATCACCCGCGATTATCACAATGCCAAGCTGTTCCTGGCGGTGGAGTACGAGCAATCCGAGCTGCGCGATAATTGGCTGCGCTACCTGACGGCCAGGGGCTTGCGAAATGTTTCTATTATTCCGACCCTGCGCGGTGTTCCCCTTCATGGTACCGATGTTTCGCATTTCTTCAGTCAGGAACTCTTGTTGCTGCGGGTCCACAACAACCTGGCCAGAGCCTCCTCCCGGGTGGTGAAGCGTCTGTTCGATATCTTGGTTTCCTCCTGTCTGCTGCTGCTGCTGTCTCCCGTATTGGCGTATATCGCCTTCAAGGTGTCCCGCGATGGTGGTTCCTCCATCTATGGGCACGAGCGGGTCGGGCAGTATGGGCGAAAGTTCAAGTGCCTCAAATTCAGATCCATGATCATCAACTCGCAAGAGGTGCTGGAGCAACTGCTGGCCTCTGATCCCCTGGCCCGTGCCGAATGGGACAAGGATTTCAAGCTGAAGAATGATCCGCGCATCACCCCCATCGGCCATTTCATCCGCAAGACCAGCCTGGATGAGTTGCCGCAATTGTGGAATGTGTTGAAGGGGCAGATGAGCCTGGTGGGACCAAGACCTATCGTGGAGGCGGAGCTGGAGCGTTATGGCGACGATGGGGAGTACTACCTGATGGCCAAGCCCGGAATGACGGGACTGTGGCAGGTCAGCGGCCGGAACGATGTGGATTATGCCACCCGGGTCTACCTGGACGGCTGGTACGTGAAAAACTGGTCCCTCTGGTATGACATCGCCATCATGTTCAAGACCATCGGCGTTGTGCTGCATCGGGACGGTGCTTACTGAACCTCCGCGCAGCAGTACAGTAATGTGTTTGAAGAGGCTAGCGTGATGGTCAATGCTTATCAGTTAAGGCGCCAATGGCGCCTTAACTGCCTTTCTTTCAGTGTCAACATCCTGTTTTTCAAAGCAAAAGCCAACCACAGCCTCTTCCCTTAAACAAGGGGAGAGAAAAATCGTTCCTCCCCCTTAGCATGGGGGAGGTTAGGTGGGGGATGGCTTGCCTCTGGCGCCCATTCATGAGTATCTGCTGCTTAACTGACCTGCATTGATCGTGATGGGTAGCTTTTTTCTGACTAAAAAGGGATAAAAATGACTCGGAAACTACTGCTGACGGGGGCTAAAGGGCAGGTGGGCTGCTGCCTGTTGCAACAGGCGAGCGCCTTGGGCTGGTACGTCTTGGCCGTTGATCGCGATGAGCTGGACATTACGGATAAGGCGGCGGTGTCTCTGGCGGTCACTGAATTCAAGCCAGATATCATCATCAATGCCGCTGCCCATACGGCGGTAGATAAGGCAGAAACGGATATCGATGCCTCTTATGCCATCAATCGCGATGGACCGGCTTATCTGGCGCAGGGCGCGCAACAGGTCGGCGCCCTCTTGCTGCATATCTCCACCGACTATGTGTTTGCCGGTGACAAGGATGGCCTGTATGTGGAGAGCGATCCAGTAGATCCCCAAGGTGTCTATGGTGCCTCCAAGCTGGCGGGCGAACAGGCAGTGGCCGAGTTCTGCGAGCGGCATCTGATTCTGCGGACTGCCTGGGTATTCGGTGAGCAGGGCAACAACTTCGTCAAGACCATGCTGCGACTGGCTAGCCAGCGTGACAGCCTGGGGGTGGTGGCGGATCAGGTTGGCGGTCCCACCTATGCCGGCGACATTGCGTCTGCCTTGTTGACCATGGCGCAACGGGCGTTGCAGCCGGATTTCAAGGATTGGGGCATTTACCACTTCTCGGGGGAACCCCACGTCAGTTGGCATGGTTTTGCCTGTGCCATTTTTGCGGCCGCGGTCAGTCAACAGTTGTTGACTCAAGCGCCGCGCGTCAATGCCATCGCCACCACCGATTACCCTACACCCGCCAAGCGTCCGGCCAACTCCCGACTGGATTGCACCCGTATCCGGTCCGTGTTTGGCATTGCCCCCAGCGCCTGGCCGGCGGCCCTCACGGATTTATCTCCCTACATGCCAGCCTGAGGCTGACATATATACCCAGATAGCAATAACGACGAGAACAGAGCATGAAAGGTATTATTTTAGCCGGCGGCAGTGGCTCCCGGCTGCACCCGGCCACCATTGGTGTCAACAAGCAGCTGCTGCCCGTGTATGACAAGCCGATGATCTACTACCCGTTGACCACCCTGATGCTGGCCGGTATCCGCGAGATCCTGATCATCAGCACGCCGAACGATCAGGCCACCTACCAGCGGATCTTGGGGGATGGCAGCCAATGGGGTCTTAGCATCCAGTACGCCATCCAGCCCAGCCCGGACGGTTTGGCCCAGGCCTTCCTCATCGGTGAGGAATTCATCGGCGGCGATCCCGTCTGCCTGATCCTGGGAGACAACATCTTTCACGGTCACGGCTTGAGTCAGATGTTGCAGAAGGCGGCAGGCCAGGACAGTGGCGCCACCGTGTTCGGCTATTACGTACAGGATCCGGAACGCTACGGCGTGGTGGCGTTCGACAAGCAGGGGCAGGCGGTGTCCATCGAAGAGAAGCCGGCCAAACCCAAGTCCAACTATGCCGTCACCGGCCTCTATTTCTACGACAACGACGTGGTGGCGATCGCCAAGCAGATCAAGCCCTCACCACGGGGTGAGCTGGAGATCACCGATGTTAACAACGTCTATCTGCAGCGTGGCCAGTTGCGGGTGGAGCGCATGAGCCGCGGTGCCGCCTGGCTGGATACCGGCACCCATGACTCCCTGCTGGATGCCGCCATCTTCATTCGCGTGCTGGAAAAGCGCCAGGGTCAGAAGGTGGCATCCCCCGAGGAGACCGCCTATCGCATGGGCTTTATCGATGCCGCGCAGCTCGAGGCGCTGGCCAAGCCCTTGATGAAGAGTGGCTATGGCGCCTACCTGATGCAGGTGCTGGCGGAACAACAAGAACAAGAGTGACGTGATTATGAACATCATCGAGACAAGCATCCCCGAGGTGAAGATCCTCGAACCCCAGGTCTTCGGCGACGAGCGTGGCTTCTTCATGGAGACCTGGCGTGAAGATTGGTTCAATGCCAACGTCTGCGAGCGCCGCTTCGTCCAAGACAACCACTCCAAGTCCCGCCAGGGCATCTTGCGGGGACTGCACTACCAGACCGAGAACACCCAGGGCAAGCTGGTACGGGTGGTCTCCGGCGAGGTGTTCGACGTGGCGGTGGACCTGCGCAAGGACTCGCCCACCTTCGGCCAATGGTTCGGCGTGATGCTGTCGGCGGACAACAAGCGCCAACTGTGGGTGCCGGAAGGCTTCGCCCATGGCTTCTATGTGACCAGCGAGACGGCCGAGTTCGTCTACCGCTGCACCAACTATTACAACCCGGCCGCCGAGCACTCGGTGCGTTGGGATGATCCGGACCTGGCCATCGCCTGGCCCCTGGTGGCGGGCACTGAGCCGTCCCTGTCCGCCAAGGATGCCAACGGGGTCTGGTTTAAAGACGCGGTCACCTTCTGACGACGCTATTTGAGGGAACGAGAATGAGAAAATTACTGGTGACCGGCGCCGCCGGCTTTATCGGCGCCAACTTCGCCCACTACTGGCTGCGTCAGCATCCGCAGGACCGGGTGGTGGTGCTGGATGCCCTGACCTATGCCGGCAACATAGAGACGCTCAAGCCCCTGATGGGCAAGCCCAATTTCCGCTTCGTGAAGGGGAACATCTGCAACACCGAGCTGGTGGAGCTGCTGCTGCGGGAGGAGGGTATCGACACCCTGGTGCACTTTGCCGCCGAGTCCCACGTGGACCGCTCCATCAGCGGGCCCGATGCCTTTATCGAGACCAACATCATCGGCACCCACAGCCTGCTCAAAGCCGCACGGGCGGTCTGGTTGGCCGATCCGGCCAATCCGCTGCCGCACCGCTTCCACCATGTCTCCACCGACGAGGTGTACGGTACCCTGTCGCTGAACGACCCGGCCTTCACCGAGGAGACGGCCTACGCCCCCAACTCGCCCTATTCGGCCTCCAAGGCGGCGTCCGACCATCTGGTGCGTGCCTATCTGCACACCTATGGCCTGCAGGTAACCACCAGCAACTGCTCCAACAACTACGGCTATTACCACTTCCCCGAGAAGCTGATCCCCCTGTGCCTGACCAACATACTGGATGCCAAGCCGCTGCCCATCTACGGCGACGGCAAGCAGATCCGCGACTGGTTGTTTGTGGAGGATCACTGCCGGGGCATCGAGCTGGTGCTGGACAAGGGGGTGGTGGGGGAGACCTACAACATAGGCGGCGTCAACGAGTGGCAGAACATCGACATCGTCAACCTCTTGTGCGAGCTGGTGGACGGTGAGTTTGCCGCGGATCCGACCCTGGCCGAGCGCTTCCCGGCGTCACCCTGTGCCCGGGGGGAGAGCGCCCATAGCCTCATCACCTATGTCACCGACCGGGCCGGCCACGACCGCCGCTACGCGGTGGGCACCGACAAGATCCGCGCCGAGCTGGGCTATGTGCCTCAGGAGACTTTCGAGTCCGGTATCGCCAAGACCATCAAGTGGTATCTGGCCAACGAGGCCTGGTGGCGCCCGCTGCAGCAGGGCTGATGTTTGCCTGCCGCGATAAAAAAACCGGAGCCTAGCGCTCAATGCTGGTCAGTTAAGCAGCGGAGACTCATGAAGGGGCGCCAGTGGCAGCCATCCCCCACCTAACCTCCCCCTTGGTAAGGGGGAGGAACGATTTTCCACCCCTTAATCAGGGTGCGGCGATACGCTTCCCTCCCCTTGTTTAAGGGGAGGGTGGGGTTGGCTTTTGCTTTAAAAACATGGCATTGACGCCGCAAAAAAGGCAGTTATGGCGCCATTGGCGCCTTAACTGAGCAGCAATCGGCCCAAATTGGGACCTTCTGGTATTTTTTTGCGGCAGACTTCCTATCGTCGACTGTCTGCTTTAGCAGTCGTCTCCTCTGGGGTTGATTGGCAACATAACAGCCTGTTTATCAAGGAGGATGTTATGGCCTATCAACTTGTCCACCATGGTGCCGCCTGCGGGGTGACTGGGTCCTGTCACGAGCTGCGGCTGGGGGCGGACGGCGTTTTTCGAGATAGTCTGCTGGTGGATTGTGGTTTGTTTCAGGGGGAGGAACCGGTCAAGGCAAGTCCCTTGCCCTGGCGGCGCATCCGGGCTCTGTTGCTGACCCATGCCCATCTGGATCATATCGGTCGGCTGCCCGAGCTGTGTGAGGCCGGCTGGCGCGGGCCTGTCTATTGCTCTGAGGCCACGGCAGCCCTGTTGCCCTTGATGCTGGCTGATGGTCTGCAGCAGCAGGGCCGCTCCCGCGGTTGGGTGTCCTCTTTTTTGGCCAGCTTGCAGCGTCAGATCCGCCCGTTGGCCTATGGTGCCTGGCAGCGGTTGGCCCTGCCATCGGAGCAGTCGGTCTACCTGCAGTTGCAGCCCGCCGGCCATATCCTGGGGTCGGCCAGTATCACGCTACGCCTGGCCGATGGTCAGCGTCTGGTGTTTTCCGGCGATCTCGGGACCGGCCATTCCGCCTTGTTGCGTCCGCCGGTTTCACCGCCAGCGGCGGATCTGTTGGTGCTGGAGAGTACCTATGGCGATCGCCTGCACCCGGATATCCGGCAGCGGCATCAGGTGCTGCGCCGGGTGGTGGAGCGCTCACTGCAGGATGGGGGCGCCATCTTGATACCGGCATTTAGCATAGGGCGGACCCAGGAGCTGCTGAGCGATCTGGAGCAGATCCTGGCCCAGGTGCAGGCCGCCGGGCGCAAGACGATTTGGCAGGATCTGCCGGTGGTGCTGGACTCGCCCCTGGGGGCTAGGGTCACCCGCCTGTATCGCCAGTTTCGACGCCATTGGCGCCAGGAGGCACAGCAGAAACTGGCGCAGGGACGGCACCCGCTGGATTTTTCCCAGGCGGTGACGCTGGCCGAGCATGGCGCGCATCTGGATCTCATCGCCCGCCTGCAGGCCACCGGTGAGCCGGTCATCATAGTGGCGGGCGGGGGCATGTGTCAGGGGGGCCGCATTGTCGATTATCTGCGAGCCTTGTTGCCGGATGCCAGGACCGATGTGTTGCTGTGTGGCTTTCAGGCCAAGGGCACGCCGGGTGCCCAGTTGCAGGCGGGCGCCGGCGCTGTATGGCTGGATGGGGAAGCTGTGCCTGTGGTGGCCCAGATCCATCAGCTGAGCGGTTATTCTGCCCATGCCGATCAGGCGGGATTGTTGGCGTTTGTGGCCAATATGGCCTCACGCCCCAAGGCCATCCGGCTGGTGCATGGCGAGCCGGCGGCCCAACAGGCTCTGGCGGTGGCCTTGCGCCAAGCGTTTCCCTCGCTACCTGTGGATTGCGCCGCGGACTAGGTAACCCCGTTGGGCGGTGGGCTTTTCGTGGTGTCAGGTTCTCTTTGTGACCCCTAATCAGTAAAGTAGGCGCTAATTTTTGATACAGCTAACCGCAGGACACCCTATGCAACAGGGATGGAGCCGCTCTGGGCGGTTGTTTATGTTGATTGCCGCCCTCTATTGGCTCGGGGGCATGCATTTTTTCATGCATAACCCGGGCGGTTCTGGCTTTTACCTGCCGTTTAATATGGTGGGCTGGTTGTTTGCCGCCTTGCTGATTGGGGTGGGTCTCTGGCATGTCACCCTGAGTCACAAGCTGGTGCTATCTGCCAATCAAGGCTGGTTGTGGGCCGGCTTTCTGGTGCTGTGCATTCCCTTGTTTACTCACCCAGACGTCCCCCTGGACGCCGGGATGCCGCGCCTGCTGGGGATAGCTGGCGGCTTGCTGCTGTTGTTTGCCTTGACTCAGCTGCGTTTGACCGCCTCCCAGCGGCTGCTGATGTTTTACCTGCTGCTTGGCGCCGTGGCCGTCGAGGCGCTGTTTGGGCTGGTGCAATATTTTTGGCTGACCCCGGGCAACTGGATTGGCTACAACACGCTTACCAACAGGCCCTACGGCATTTTTCAAAAGGACAGTGTGCTGTCTAGCTTTGTGGCGCTGGGAGCAACTCTGGCCCTGTTTTTGTCCTTATGGGACCCGCAGGCCGGTAGTGGTTGGCGCCGCTGGCTCTGTCATGGAGTGTTATTTGCCGCCGGCCTGCTGCTGGTGGTGATCCAATCCCGTTCCGGCCAGGGCGGGTTGCTGTTGTCGGCGCTTATCTTGTTCCCCTTGCTGTTTGTTTTCGATAAGCGTCGGGCCCTGTGGGCCTTGGCCGCCTTGCTGCTGGGGCTGCTGGCCGGGGCTATCAGCTTTGCCATTTTGAGTACGGGACGCGGGCTCGCCAGCTATGTGGGCACCATGGATTATCGTCTGCTGTACTGGCGTCACTGCCTGGACTTGTTTTGGCAACAGCCCTGGTTGGGGGTGGGCTATGGCAAGTTTGAATCGGCCTTCGTGACGTCCTACTATGCCAGCCCCTCAGGTGACACGGGGAAGACACTGATCGAGCAGAATCTGGATCATCCCCATAATGAGCTGCTCTATTGGTTGGTCGAAGGGGGACTGGTGGCCCTGCTGGGGCTGGGGCTGGCCGCGCTGGGCTGGTTGCGCATGCTTTGGTCGCAGGATAAATGCCGGGCGCTGGCGCTATTGGCCTTGCCCTTGCCGCTGTTGTTTCACGCCATGGTGGAGTACCCCTTCTATCACTCGGTGGCCCACTGGTTTGCCCTGATCTGGTTGCTCTGGTTTACCGATGCCGAACGTGCCCAGAGCAAGGTGCTGCCGCTGCGCAACTGGCTGCTGCTGCGGGCCTTGGCGCTGCTTATCCCCCTGCTGACCGTGCCCTACATGCTCACCGGGCTGCAGACTGCGTATCTGGTGACCAAGTTCGAACGAGGCGGTCTCAAGGAGCCGGCTCTGTTGGAGCAGGTGATCAATCCGTTGCCCTGGTATAGCCGTTTCATGTATGACGTGATGACGGTACGCCTCATGTATGGCTTGCAAAGCAATCATCCTGATGAGCTCAAGGCTTATGTTGATTGGGCTAAGGATTTTGTCAGCCTGATGCCGCGGGCCAATGTGTACAACAACCTGGCCATGGCGTTACACCGCCTTAACCGGCCGGACGAGGCCCTGCAGTGGCGGGCCGAGGGCCAACGGTTATTTCCGGCCGATCCGCTGTTCCAGGTTAAGCCTTCGGCGGCCGTGTCTGTGACCAAACCCGCCATGTCCCCGCCCGCTCAATCTGGCGCGGTGGCGCAGTGATGCCGTTTGCCATGAAGGGTGCTGGAGTGCTGCCGATGGCGAGCGCTCGCGCCGATATTGATTGATTTGGCCTTAGGGCTGTTCGTTTAATTAAGGAGTCTGTTGTGAAGATTGCCGTTGCCGGTACCGGTTATGTGGGTTTATCCAATGCCATCTTGCTGGCCCAGCATCATCAGGTGGTGGCGCTGGATATCAACGCCGACAAGGTGGCCATGATCAACCGTGGCGAGTCCCCCATCGTCGATGTGGAGATCGAGGCCTATCTCAAGGATCGTCCCCTGCAGCTCAAGGCCACGCTGGACAAGCAGGAAGCCTACGAAGGTGCCGATTGGGTAATTATCGCCACCCCGACGGATTACGATCCCGAGACCCACTACTTCAATACCCGGACCGTGGAGGCGGTGATCCGCGATGTCATGGCCATCAACCCCCAGGCGGTCATGGTGATCAAGTCCACCATTCCTGTGGGGTATACCGCCCGGCTGCGGGCCGAGTTGGGCTGTGACAACCTGATGTTCTCCCCCGAATTTTTGCGCGAGGGGCGTGCCTTGTATGACAACCTGCATCCGTCGCGCATCATAGTGGGGGAGCGATCCGCCCGGGGCCAGGCGTTTGCCGACCTGCTGCGGGAAGGGGCCATCAAGCAGGACATTCCCGTGTTGCTGACCGATGCCAACGAGGCGGAGGCCATCAAGCTGTTTGCCAACACCTATCTGGCCATGCGGGTGGCCTACTTCAACGAGCTGGATACCTACGCCGAGACCCATGGTCTCAACAGTCGGCAGATCATCGAAGGGGTGGGGCTGGATCCGCGCATCGGCAGCCACTACAACAATCCCTCCTTTGGTTACGGTGGCTATTGCCTGCCCAAGGACACCAAGCAGCTGCTGGCCAACTACCATGAGGTGCCCAACACCCTGATCCGGGCCATCGTGGACTCCAACACCACCCGCAAGGACTTTGTCGCCGACTCCATCCTCCGCCGCCAGCCCAAGGTGGTGGGGGTGTATCGGCTGATCATGAAGGCCAATTCCGACAACTTCCGTGCCTCCTCCATCCAGGGGGTGATGAAGCGGATCAAGGCCAAGGGGATCGAGGTGGTGGTGTTCGAGCCAGTACTCACCGAGAGCCATTTCTTCCATTCTCGGGTGATCCGGGATCTGGAGGAGTTCAAGCGCATCAGTGATGTGATTGTCTCCAACCGCATGGCCGACGAGCTGGCCGATGTGGCGGACAAGGTCTACACCCGGGATCTGTTCGGCAGCGATTAAGCGACGTCTCGGCCACTGCCGCCTGGGGTGTTTACCATGCGGGGCTGACGGCAAAATCACCGGTGATCTTGCCCGTCAGATCCCGCATACTGTGACTCCAGCCCTAGGGCTGCATAACAACGATACAGTGGCTAATACAAGATGCTGACAATCTTTCTGATGGTGTTCCTCGCCTGCTTTGTGCTGACAGGCGGGGTTCGTCGCTATTCCCTCTGGCGACATTCCCTGGCCATGCCCGAATTCCGGCATGGTCCCCTGGAGCCAACCCCGCGCGATGGCGGCTTGGCCATGATGCTGATCCTCATCGCCCTGTACTTCGAGCTGTTTGCCAAGGGCTTACTGGAACTGGACACGACCCGTGGTCTGGAGTGGTCGAGTTTTGTGGTGTTGGTGACCGGTCTGCTGCGACAGGTTATCCATATCAGCGTTCGAACCCGTCTGGCACTACAGGCCCTGGCTGCTTTCGCTGCCTTGAACTGGTATCGCCCGGATCTGATCCTGCTGGTGTTTGATTACAGCTTCTACCTTTCCGGGGTCTGGATGGTCTTGCCTTGGCTGGCCCTGATCTGGTTCATCAACCTGTTCAATTTCATGGACGGTATCGATGGCTTTGTCGGCTCCCAGGCCTTCATCATGATCTTTGGCAGTGCCTGTCTGCTGGCCCTGGCGGGAGAGCCGGCTTGGACTACCACCCTGCTGCTGCTGTGTGCGCCCATCTTGGGTTTCCTGGCGTGGAACTGGCCTCCAGCCAAGATCTTCATGGGCGAGGTAGGCGCCGGTGCTTTGGCGTTGCTGGTGTCCATCACCGGCATGCATCTGGCGGCGGAGACCTCCCTCAATCTGTGGAGTTGGCTCATTCTGATGAGCTGCTTCATCGTCGACGGCGCCTGGTCTCTGGTGGTGCGTTATTTCAAGTCACTGGATTGGCACCGCTCCCACCGCATGCATGCCTATCAGATCCTGGCCCGGCGTTGGGACAGCCATTTCTGGGTCTGTGTCCTGCTCTGGGCCATCGCCAGCTTCTGGCTGATGCCGTTGGCCTACCTGGCCATGCAATACGAGGAGTACGGTCTGCTGATCCTGCTGCTGGCCATGCTACCCCTGCTGGGGGGCTGTGCCTATCTGGGGGCGGGGCAGCCCAGAGCGTCCGTGGACGGGGACGAGGATTGACCGGTTCATCTTGAAGAAAAAAGGCCACAGATGCGGTAATGCTGGTCAGTTAAGAAACAGAGATACTCATGAATGGTCGCCAGAGGCAAGCCATCCCCCTCCTAACCTCCCCCTTGGTAAGGGGGAGGAACGATTTTTCCCTCCCCTTGTTCTGTAGTGGTCAACTAAATCCGGACACTCTGTTAAGCCGATTTTCGGCTTCTGCTGGCGGGAGCCCATCGTTATGTTGATGGGGTCGCCGCCAGTTGTAGTAGTCCATCAGGTAGTAGCTGATGTCCCGTTTTGCTTCCTGGAGTTTCTGGTATCCCGTCTCAGGGATCCATTCTGTCTTTAAACTTCTGAATACCCGCTCCATGGGGGCGTTATCCCAGCAGTTGCCTCGTCGGCTCATGCTCTGGGTTATCCGATAACGCCACAGCCGTTGCCGAAATTTCCGACTGGCATACTGGCTACCCTGATCGCTGTGAAACAGCACTCCCGGCGGACAGCCTCGTTGCTGATAAGCCATATCCAGGGCTTTCACGGCCAAGTCGGCATCCGGCTTATCGGACAGCGCCCAACCAATCACCCGCCGAGTACAGAGATCGAGTACCACCGCCAAGTAATACCAGCGGCCACCGGCCCAGACGTAGGTGATATCACCGCACCAGGCGCGGTTTGGTTGCGCAACAGCAAACTCACGTGCCAATAAATTCGGGATGTCCGGTCGTTCACACTGCGCCGCTTTATAGGCATGAGAGCCGGGCTGCTTCGATACCAAACCCGCTTCCTTCATCAGGCTACGCACCTTGAATCGACCAATTTGGTGTCCCAACTCACGCAGCCTCAACATCAGGGTTCGGCTACCAGCAGAGCCCCGACTTTCCTTGAACAAGCGCCGCACTTCACTTCTGTGCTGCAGCCGTTCACGATTTACATGGCCCTTACGCGCCAAATACTCATAAAAAGATGAGCTTGCGATATCAAACACAGAACAGACCAGTTCGGTAGACTCATGCTCTCTTAATCGCTCGATCAGCGCGTACGTTCGAGATCGTCCGCCATCAAGAGAGCTGTAGCCTTTTTTAGGATCGCTTTTTCGCGTTCAAGTCGGTTGATCCGCGCCTCCAGCTCCTGGATTTTTTGCTGCTCTGGCGTCAGCGCCTTGCTGGCCGGTGTGGAACCATTCCGTTCGGATTGCAGCTGTTGAACCCATCGACGGAGTGCGGTTTCACCGACACCGAGTGAGCGGGAAGCATCGGGCACGGAATAGCCATGTTCGAGCACCAAGCTCGCCGCTTCGAGTTTGAACTCAGCAGTAAATGAACGACGTTGTCTTGTCATTGAACACCTCGGGTTACGGTGGCGACTTTACCACCTAAAATGGTGTCCGGGATGATTAGACCACTACAGTTGGCTTTTGCCTCAAAAAACCGTGTCGTTGATGCAGTTAAGGCGCCAACGGCGCCTTAACTGATGAGCATTACCGCAGATGCGGCCTTTTTTATGCTGATGTTTTACCCTTGGCTCACTCGGTTTCCCGGGTGATGACCCCGTTGGCGGTACCAATCAGGGCCACATCGGCGCCACGATGGGCGAACAGGCCTGAGGTGACGACACCGACGATGCCGTTGATCTGGCTTTCCAGCCGCTTGGCCTGGTCGATGGTGAGGTCGTGCACATCCAGAATGTGGTTGCCGTTGTCGGTGACCACGCCACCACGCCAGATGGGGCGACCGCCCAGCTTGGCCAGCTCTCGGGCCACATAGTTGCGGGCCATGGGGATCACCTCCACCGGCAGGGGGAACTTGCCCAGCACGGGTACCAGCTTGCTCTCATCCACGATGCAGATGAAGCGCTTGGCCACGGCGGCGACAATCTTCTCGCGGGTGAGCGCCGCACCGCCGCCTTTGATCATCTCCATCTGCTCATTGATTTCGTCGGCCCCATCCACGTAGACATCCAGCTCATCCACGTCATTGAGATCCAGCACCTGGATCCCCAATTCACGCAACCGGGTGGTGGAGGCCTCTGAGCTGGACACGGCGGCTTCAATATCGTCCTTCATGCTGCCCAGGGCGGTGATGAAATGATTGACGGTGGAGCCGGTACCCACGCCGACAATGCTGCCCGGGGTGATGTACTTGAGGGCTGCCTGACCGACCGCTTGCTTCAGTTCATCCTGTGTCACGCTTGTTCTCCTTCAGATCTCGTTGGCTGGGATTATAGCTAAATCGTTTGCCTGGGGCAGGTTTGTTCGCCACCGGCTCACCATATCCAGTGATGGCCCGGCGTCAGTATCTCTGGCAGCGGCACGTCCCATGCCTCCGATGGGATCTGTTCAACCCGTTGGCAATCGTGTGCCAGGCCGATGGGGTAGGGCCCCTGTCTGTGCTGGTGCCACTGTGCCAGGGTGCGGTCGTAGAATCCCCCCCCCATTCCCAGGCGATTGCCCTGGCTGTCGAAGGCCACCAGGGGGGTGAAGATCAGCGACAGTTGCTCCAGTGGCACCACGGTACGGCTGTCCAGCCGCGGCTCGGGGATACCGAAACGGTTGTGTTGCATGGGGGTGTCGGCCTCGTAGGCCAAAAACAGCAGGTGGCCGGCATGCACCGGGTGTAGCACAGGGAGACAGACCCGCTTACCGGCTTCCCAGCACCATTGGATGCAGGCCTGGGTGCTGAGTTCTCCGTCCATGGCCAGATACAGGGCCAGGGTGTCGGCGGCCTGCACCTTCGGATGCTGAATGAACCGCGCCTTAAGCTGGGTGGCTGCTTGCTGTTGCTGATGAGGGGAGAGGGACTGGCGATGACGGCGGGCCATCTCGCGCAGGCTTTGTCTGTCTAACATGATGAGGAACCCCGGTGGTGCCGTTGCAGGTGTAGGCCCTTGAACCCTGAGGTTCAAGGCGGAAACCTGGTTCCAACCGTAGGCTTCTCGGACGGGCCGAGCCTGCTCAGTAGTCGAAAAGCGGCTTCCTTGGTGTAAAACATCGGCTCAGGGACTTTACCCGCTGACGCACACCCCAGGGCTATTTTTAAATCGGTTGCCAGTCTTAGGAACGTAACTGGCGTCCCTGCTCCAGCAGGGCGGTTTCTATGGTTTTTTGCAGCATCTTGATGCGCTCATCCATAGTCTCAGAGTATTTCTGGTTACTGGCTTTTTCAAGGCTCAGTTCATAGCAAAAATGCAACGCGGCCATGACGGCCAGTTGCTCATTGTTGCTGCCACGGGAGCGCTGGCGCATCTCGGTCAGATGCTGGTTCAGCGTGTCGGCGGCCGCAATCAGAGCATCACTCTGCCCGGATAAGCAGGAAATTTTATAGACCCGGCCAAGGATAGTGATCTCTATGGACTCGGTAGCTACGGTCATGCTTTCCTCGTTATGAGTGAAGTGGTCTGCCAGATACGGGGCGACTATATAGCGGGGATCCCCAAGTTTCAAGGGGCGGCTGGTGGGCCTGGGAGCAGGGTGTTAGGATCTTGCACGATAACGGTTTTTTTTGCTGTTTTCTTGTTCGGTTTGCGTAATTTGCCTCTGGGGACGATGAAGATGATGAATTTTGAACAGGCCGCCAGCTTGCTGGACGAGCACGAAGTCATGGCGACGCCGGCCGAGATGCACGGGGTGTTGTGTGGCCTGTTGTGTGGGGGCGTTGCGCTGGATACGGATAGCTGGCAAGGCGAGTTCAACGGCTTGGTCAACGACGGCCATGCCTTTGCGGCGCCCATTCGCCAGTGGTTGGACAGCCTGTTTCAGCAGACCCTGCAGGCCTTGCTCAGTCAGTCTGGCTTGGAGCTGCTGCTGCCGGACGACGCCTTGCCCATGGTGGTGCGGCTGGAGTCGCTGGCCGATTGGACCCAGGCCTTCCTGGCCGGGTTCGCTGTGATGCAACGGGAGCTGAGCGGCATCTCCGAGGAGTTGCAGGAGATGGTTGAGGATCTCACCAGCATCACCCAGTTGGATACCGACGGCGAGGCGGCCGACGAAGATGAGTCCTCCTACCTAGTGCTCTATGAGCATCTGAAACTGGCGGTGATGATGGCCTTTGAAGAGTGTGGTCAACGTCCCCAGGCCAATGAGGCGCCAACCCTGCACTAATTTGAGCTAGAGGATCAGGATGAAGCGGATAGGACCTCATCTGCTGATGGGGCTGTTGTGGGCCGGTTGTGTCGATGCCATGGATGTGTCCTACAAGGTCGGCTGGCTGCCGGATCCCCCTTATCTGACGGCGGAGGCGCTGGCCCCGCAGGGGGCGGATGCCCAGCGCCTGCAGGCGGTACTGCCCGGCTCGCCCCGGTTGCAGTTTGAGCAATGGCCCGTGGTTCGGCAGCGGCGCGGACTGGCCGACGGGGAGCTCGATATCGCCTTGAGCCTGACGCGGGTCGACGACGCGACGGCCTGGTTGAGTGTCCCGGTGCGTCAGGCACAGTATGTGCTGGTCATAGATCCCCTGCAGCTGGGCCGCTATCAGGAGGTCAGCCAGCTGGCCGATGCGGCTCGGCAGGGCATGGCGCTCGGCGTGCTGCAGGACAGCCGCCTGCAGCAGGAGACGGATCGGCTGTTGGGCAGTGGTATTCTGGTGCACTCGCTGCGGGATCTGGATCAGCTGATCCGCCTGTTGTGGCTCGGTCGACTGAACGGTCTCTTGCTGGATAAGGCTCTGCTTGAGCAGGAGCCCAGACTCAAACCCCTGTTGCGCCTGATTAACTTGCCGCCGATGGCGGTGAGCTGGGCCTTCGCCAAGCGGCGCTTCAGCGCCCAGCAGATGGCCCAGATCAACGCGCGTCTGCAGCAGCTTGCCAGCCAGCCGCAGCCAACACAGGAGGTGCGGGATGCCGGCTTGTGACATCGCCATCGTGGGGGGGGGCATGGTTGGTGCCACCCTGGCCCTGGCATTGGCCGATCTGCGGCGCCCCGATGGTGATCCCCTGCAGATCCTGCTGCTGGAGGCGGCATCGCCTCGCCAGGCGGCGCATCCCGGATTCGATGCCCGGGCCATCGCCCTGTCCCATGGCAGCTGCGAGCTGTATCGCCGCTGGGGACTGTGGGCGTCGCTTGCGCCCCATGCCTGTCCCATCACACAGATCCACGTCAGCGACCGAGGCCACGTTGGCCGTGTGCTCCTGACCGCCGGCGAGTATCGCCTGCCTTGGCTGGGCCAGGTGTTGGAACTGGAGGCCGCGGGCCAGGTGCTCTATCAGGCCCTGGCTCAGCGAAGCAACGTGCAGGTTGCCTGCCCGGCGCGTTTGGCCAGTGCGACGCCCACGGCCGAGGGCATGGTGCTGCAACTGATGGATGGCACCCACTGGCAGACCCAGCTGGCCTTAGGGACGGATGGCGCGGCCTCCCTGCTACGGCAGCAGCTGCGCCTGCCTTGCGAGCAGCATGATTATGGCCAGACGGCCATCATCACCACACTGCAAACCGCGACGCCGCCGGCCGGTCGGGCCTGGGAGCGCTTCACCGAGCAGGGCCCAGTGGCGCTGCTACCCCTGTCCCAATCCCGTTATTCGGTGGTGTGGTGCATGGCCCATGACCAGGCCCAGGCGCGTATGGCGTTGCCCGAGGCGGCCTTCTTGGCACAGCTGCAGGCAGTCTTCGGCTATCGAGCCGGGCGCTTCATCCGCATCGGCCAGCGTCATGCCTATCCCCTGGCCTGGCGCCAGGTGACCTGGCCGATTGGACCCCAGGCGCTGGTGCTGGGCAACGCGGCCCACCTGCTGCACCCGGTGGCCGGACAGGGCTTCAATCTGGGGATGCGAGACATTGGAGTGCTGCAGGAGGAATTGGCCCGGGCCCTGGTTGCTGGCGAGCCCCTGGGGGACTACGGGGTGTTGCGGCGTTACTGGCAACGTCGACAGGCCGATCAGCAGCAGCTGGGGTGGCTCACCGGCAGCTTGGCGCAGCTCTTTGCTAGCGATGCCGGGCCCCTGGTGGCGGGCCGCAACCTGTTGCTGGCAACCATGAACCGGTGTGAGGGTTTCAAGCTGGCGTTGGCGCGGCGGGCCCTGGGTAAGGAGGAAGCATGAGACAGGCAGAGGTCGTGATCGTCGGTGGCGGCATGGTGGGGCTAAGCCTGGCCTGTGGTCTGGCGGAGGCGGGCTTTGCCGTCGCCGTGCTGGAGGCGGGGCCGGCGCCCTTGCCCGAGGAGGGCATAGATTGTCGCGTCAGCGCCCTCTCCCGCGCCAGCGAACAGCTGCTGCAACAGTTGGGCGTCTGGTCGCGCCTTGGGCGCAAGACCGCCTATCGGCAGATGCGGGTGTGGGAGCAGGATGGCCCGGCGGCCTTGCAGCTGGATTGCGCCACCATCATGGAGCCGGATCTGGGCCATATCGTGGAGAATCATCCGTTGCGATTGGCCTTGTGGCAGCGCGCCGAGACCCTGGGGGTGTCCCTGCAGGCCGAGGTGCGGCTACAGCGGCTGCAGCGCCAAGGAGATTGTCTGATGCTGTGGCCGCTGGAGGGTGAGCCCTGGCAGACTCCCCTGGCGGTGGCGGCCGATGGCGCCGAGTCCTGGCTGCGTCAGCAGGCCAGGGTGCCCATGTTCCGCCGTGACTATGGGCACTGGGCCCTGGTGGCCAATGTGCGCACCCAGTTGCCTCACGGCGCCTGTGCCCGCCAATGTTTCACCCCCGACGGCCCCTTGGCCTTCTTGCCACTGCATGAGTCGGATCTGTGCTCCATCGTCTGGTCGTTGCCGCCCGAGCGGGCCAAGGCCCTGTGCGAGGGGGATGCGACGACCTTTTTACATCAACTGTATACCGCCTTCGATGGGCAGCTGGGGTTGTGCCAACTGGCCAGTGAACGGCGCTGTATTCCATTGCAGGCCAGGTTGGCGCGGGACTTTGTGCAGGAGCGGCTGGTGTTGGTCGGTGATGCTGCCCACACCATACATCCGCTGGCGGGGCAGGGGGTGAATCTGGGGCTGTTGGACGTGGCGGCCCTGTTGCAGACCCTGACCGACCTCAAGGCGCGGGGGCAGGACTGGGGTCTGCGCGCCTCGCTGCGCGCCTTTGAGCGACAGCGTAAATGGCAAGCTTGCCACTACCTGGCGGCGATGGCGGGGATCAAGCAGTTGTTTGCCATCCCGGGCGAGCCGGCGCGGCAGTTGCGAGGTCTGGGCATGGGCTGGTTGAGCCGCCTGCCGGGCTGGCAGGCGCCCTTGCTGCGCCAGGCGCTGGGGCTGTCTGCGCGGCAGTGAGGCGGGAGCCTCATTGAGGGTGACGATTCGCCTCGTCATCCGGCGGCATACAGGAGAGATCCCGCCGCCTGGCCAGCAGTTGCAGCTGGCTGGGCAGGTTGCACTCGCTGACCGGGTGGGCCAGAAAGTAGCCCTGCACCCCATCGGCGGCCAGTTGGCGCAGCAGTTCCAGCTGCAGGCTGGACTCGACGCCCTCGGCGATGACCTGTTTTCCCATGGCATGGAGCATGTCGATGACGGACTGCACCAGCTGACGGTCCAGCTGGCTCTCGGTCATCTTCAGGACGAAGGAGCGGTCCAGCTTGATTCTGTTCACCGGTAACTTGCTGAGGTAGGCCAAAGACGAGTAGCCGGTACCAAAATCATCGATGGCCAACTGGTAGCCGGCCTGCTGCAGGCGCAGCATCTGTTCGCAGGCCTGGTGATAGTCCGGGATGATGACGCCCTCGGTCAGCTCCAGCACGATACGGCCGGGAATGATGTGATAGCTCTGGCTTAAATGGGTCAGTACGTCCAGCAGCTGGGGGTCAAACAGTTGGTGGGGACTGAGGTTGATGGCCATCTGCAAGCCACTGTGACCGGCGCGGTCCAGCTGTTGCAGCTGACTGAAGGCCTGCTCCATCACCCAGTGCCCCAGGCGGACTATCTGGCTGGAGGCCTCCAGCACGGGGATAAACTCCAGCGGGGCAATGCAGCCCTCCAGCGGGTGGCGCCAGCGCACCAGTGCCTCCAGACCCATGACTTGGCCCCCGGGCAGCTGTACCCAGGGTTGGTAATTGAGGTACAGCTGCCCATCCCGTAGTGCGGCATCCAACTGTGTTTCGATGAAGAAGCGGCGACTGCTCTGTTCCAGCAGACCGGCACTGAACAGCTCATAGCGTTGCCGCCCCAGCCGCTTGGCCTCATGCATGGCCAGATCCGCCCGTCGCAGCAGTTCACTGGCGGTGTGCTCGCCATCCTGGGCGAAGGCCACGCCGGCGCTGGCTCCGATCTGCAAGGCTTGTTGACCTATCAGCATGGGTTCGTGCAGTTGCGCCAGCAGCTTCTCCAGGATCGGATGAATGTCATCCACCTGTTTGAGGTGACACAGCAAGAGGGCAAACTCATCGCTGGTCAGGCGCGCCACCAGATCGGTTTCCCGTACCTGTTGCTGCAGCCGGCGGGCCAGGGTCTTGAGCAACTCATCGCCGGCCTCATGCCCCAGGCTGTCATTGATGTCCTTGAACTGGTCCAGGTCGATCAGCACCAGGGCCAGTCGATCCGGCTGCCGCCGCAGGGCGGTGAGCTGGCGGTTGAATTCGAATAAAAAACAGCCGCGATTGAGCAGACCTGTGAGGGGATCATAGAGCTGGTGGGCCTTGAGTTCGGCATGCTGGGCGTTGACCGCACTGTCCAGTGCCTCCAATCGCCCGGCCAGGGAGAGGGCCGCCTGATGCAGGCGGTCAATCTCATCCTCCAGCGTGCCGGCGGGCTGGCCCAGCCTGGCCTTGAGCCCCGGATAGCCGGTCTCGGGCAGCTCCGGCAACTGGTTGGCCAGTTGCCGCAGGCGGCGCAGTGGATAGTCGGCCAGCAGGTAGATGAGCCCCAGGCCCAGCAGCAGTCCCAGGGCCAACCAGATGCGAAAATGGCGCAGCCGCACCGCCTGCTCCTGCAGCAGGCTCCCCATGGGCAGGGTTAGCAGCAGGGGGGGCAGTTGTGCCGTCTCGGCCTGGTAACTCAGATACAGGGGGGTACCGTCCAGCCGCTGCTGACGGGAGTGACCCGGTACCGGCAAGGGCTCATGGGCCAGTTCGGCCAGCCAGGCATCCGGCAGCCTGGCACCCGGCTCGGTGAGCCAACCAGGGATGGGCTGGCCCGCTTCATCCAGGGTGGAAAAGCGGATGCCCAGCTGCTGGCTCAGTTGCTGCAGCAGGGGGCCCACGGGTTGGACCAGCAGCCAGGCATCGCCCTTGGCCGCCTGCGGTGGCGTGGTAACCCGCTGCAACAGCAGGCAGCGGCGGGGACAGTGCAGTTGCCAGCCATTGCCGTCGGCCTGCGGCTGGGTCAAGAAGGTGCGGCTGCGGTCATCGGTGGGAAAGGGCATCGCCTCCGGAAGCCGGTTGGCTTGCTGCGGGTAAAGCTGCAAATGGGTCTGTGTCTGGCGTAGGAGGTGCCAGCCAGGCTGGGGTGGCTGTGCCTGCTGGGCCAACCACGTCAGCAGGCTGTGCCGGTTATGTTGCGCCTGTTGCCCCAGTGCCTGCTCCAATTGACGGACCATCCCCTGGGCCGTTTGCTCCATGCGCCGGTTGTTGCTTTGACTCACCTCGTAGCGGGCCAGGGCATCCAGCGCCAGCCAGAGCAACCCCAATACGATGAGAAGCAGTAATAACAGCTGATTACGTAGGCTGATAAAGCGTCGCCTGCCGCGCATAGAGGCTCCTGGAGATGAAAGTCGCACCGTCGGAGGACCCGTTGTCCCCGTGCTTTCCCATTAAACATAGAGCAGCCTGGGCTTCCTGGCTGCTGGACAGTGCCAGGCCACAGTCTGTGGGCTTGTTCACAGCCTGACACCTTGGCGGCGGTGGCGGGATCGGCGGGCCGTTTTTTGTGTCTACACTGCTCAAAACGGCCGGCGGATCTTGGACCAGGAGTCAGCATGAACAGCCAGTTTCCCAGCGAACTTCGCTATACCGCCTCTCACGAGTGGATCCGGGTCGAGGAGGATCACCAGGTGGTGGTGGGGATCACCGCCTTCGCCCAGTCGGCGCTGGGGGACATGATCTTCGTCGAGCTGCCACGCCCGGGCATTACCGTCGCGGTGGGGGACGATTGTGCCGTGGTGGAGTCGGTGAAGGCGGCGGCGGATATTTTTGCGCCGGTCGGCGGCCTGGTGGTGGCCATCAACGAGGAGCTGGAGGCCAACCCCGAACTCATCAACGAAGATCCCTATGGCAATGGCTGGTTGTTCCGTCTGCAGTTGCAGGATCCTGCCGAGCTGGATGCCTTGATGGGGGCTGAGGCCTACCATACCCTGCTACAGCGCAACGAGGCGCCCATCTGAGGCGAGCTTGGGCCAAATCGGGCCAAAGCATGAGACCATCGCTGTTTTTACGCTTGCTCGCTTAATCTTTCACCTTCTGTGAGTATCATGATTCCCTGTCAGTTATAACAGAGGCCGCAGGATGGCCAGGGAAGGAATGCCTCCATGATGCAGTTGCAAAACCCACTATGGCTAAGCAGTGCCAAGGATCCGTTGGCGTGGCGTCATGGCTGGTGGCCGGCCATGTTCGTCGCGCTGTTTTACCTGGTGGTGGCCATGGTGTGGTTGCACTGGGGACAAGGCCAGCTGGCCAGTTTACCCCTGTCGCCCACCTGGATGGCGGTGGCCCCCATCCTGGTGATGGGGCTTTCCTTACTTCTCCTGTGTCTCGCCTATTTTTCCAGCCAGCACAAGCGGGTGCTGGCCCTGCTGGCCAGTCAGGGTCATTTCAAGGAGATGGCCGAGCGGATCCATGAGGTGTTTGCGGTCTTCGATGTACGACAGGGCCGTTTTAGTTATGTGGCACCCGGCTATAGCGAGCTGTGGGGACGACCGGTCGACGAGTTGCTGGGCTCGCCCCTCTCCTGGTTGCGCTGGGTCTCTCCGGGTGAACGCCGGGTGCTGTTGGACAACCTGCGCCATCTCAGCCCGGATCGGGAGCAAACCGCGGAATTTTCACTCCAGGGGCAGGGCGATGATGTGCTGCGCTGGATCCGGGTGCAGCTGTACCCCGTCTGTCCCCGGCCGGGATGCGGCTGCAATGAGCTGGCCCGTATCGTGGTGCTGGCCGAAGACATCACCCGCAGCAAGCAGCAGGAGCAGGCCTTGCTGCACCAGATCCGTCATGACCCCCTCACCGGCCTGCCCAACCGCCGCTTTCTGCATGAGCGGCTGGTGGATCTGTTGACCGAATCGCCCGATGCCCCCTTTGCCTTGCTGTTTGTCGATCTGGATCGCTTCAAGAACATCAACGATACCGCCGGTCACGTGGTGGGGGATGATCTACTGCGCCAGTTGGCCATGCGCATGCGCTACACCTTGCCGCCGGCCTGTTTCATCGCCCGCATGGGGGGAGATGAGTTTGCCGTGATCGTACCCACCGGCTGGCAGGCCGACACCGTGGCCAACCAGCTGATGGAGAGCATGCGCAGCCCCTTCATGCTCAGTCGTGAGCTGGTCCACATCACCCTGAGTATCGGTCTGGTGCACTATCCCAAGGATGCCATGGATGCGGACGAGCTGCTGGCTCATGCCGACATGGCCATGTATGCCGCCAAGCGTCAGGGACGGGATAGGCTGCAGATCTATACCCCCATGTTGAGTGAGCAGACCCTGGCCAAGGTGCGCCTGGCCAAGGAGCTGCGCCTGGCGGTGCAGCAGGCGCAACTCACCGTATTTTACCAGCCGGTTTACGCCCTGCGGACCGGGCGCTTGTCCGGCGCTGAGGCCTTGCTGCGTTGGCGTAATCAGGCGGGGGAGTGGATCTCGCCGGCCGATTTTATCCCCTTGCTGGAGGAGTCCGGCCAGATAGTGGCGGTGACCGACTGGCTGCTGGGGCGCGCCCTGTCCCACCTGCGAACCTGGCGGCAGAGCTGGCCGGACTTCCGCCTGGCGGTCAACATCTCGGCCATCAGCATGCAGGATCGGCATCTGGTGCAGAGTGTGGAGCTGGCGCTGCAGCGCTATCGGCTGGAGGGGCAGGCGCTGGAGCTGGAGGTGACGGAAACCGCCTTCATCCGGGATCCGGACAAGGCGGGCCTGGTCTGCGACGAGCTCAAGCGCCTGTCGGTGGATCTGGCGGTGGACGACTTTGGCACCGGCTACTCCAGTCTCATCTATCTCAAGCGCTTTGCTCCGGACCGGGTCAAGATCGATCGCAGCTTCGTGGTCGGCATGGTGAACAGTCAGGGGGATCAGGCATTGGTGCGCGCCATCATAGAGCTGGTTCACAGCCTGAACATGACGGTGGTGGCGGAAGGGGTGGAGACCCAGGAGCAGTTGCAACTGCTGCGGGAGATGGGCTGTGACTATGTGCAGGGCTACTATTGTGGCCATCCCCAACCCCTGGAAGCCTGGGGGAGTGTGGTGCCCAATCTCTTTACCCACAGACCCCTGGCCGATAGCTGGCAGGGCTTGGGGCAACTGACACCCGAGGTCAGCCTATGATGCATCGCCGTCTGCCCCTGGTGCTGGGGGTGGTGAGTGTCTTGTTGCTGGCGATGGTGCACCGGGAGGCGGTGCGTCTGCTGGAGGCGGGGCGGGAGAGCAGCCTGCGGGAGCAGATCTCCTTGCAGCTGGCGTCCATTCGGGCGCGGTTGGAGCTGGCCATCAATGATGCGGTCAATCTCACCCAGGGGTTTGACATCGCCTTGTCCATGAATCATTCCCTGTCGGCCGAGGAGTTCACCCGGATCGCCCGCTATCTGGTGAAGGATCACCAGGGCATTCTCAACATCGGGCTGGCACCGGATAACGTGGTGCGTCAGGTGTACCCCGTGAGCGGCAATGAGTCCGTGTTGGGCTTCGACTATATGGCCCATTCCGATCAGCGGCAGAGCGTGCTGGAGGCCATTCGTACCCGGACCGTGACGGTGGCGGGGCCGCTGGAACTGGTGCAGGGCGGGTTGGGCATCATCAGCCGGCGTCCCCTCTATCTGGATGAGGGGGGCAAGCCGCGCTACTGGGGATTGGTGAGCATAGTGCTGGACTACGGTTGGTTGCTGGAGCGGGCGGGGCTGGCTCATCCCAAGCCGGGGCTGGTGCTGGCCATCCGCGGCCGAGATGGCCAGGGGGCCAGGGGGGCCGTGTTTTTTGGTCCATCGACCGCCTTTGCCCGGCAGCCCATACTGCAGAAGGTGGAGCTGCCTAGCGGCAGCTGGCAACTGGCGGCCCATCCCGCCGAGGGTTGGCAGCTGGCGGCGCGCCTCAACCCTTGGTGGGTAGGCTGTGGTTACCTGTTGTGCCTGCTGATGGGGCTGATGATCTATCTGGCGTTGGAGAACTACCGCAAGGTGGCAACCCTGGCCCGCCACGACACCCTCACCGGGCTACCCAATCGCCGCCTGCTGTTTGAGCGCTTCCAGCAGGCCCTGCTGACCAACCGACGCTATGCCCAACAGGGCGCCATCTTGCTGCTGGATCTGGACAACTTCAAACCCATCAACGATCGACTGGGACACAACGTGGGGGATCTGGTGCTCAAGAGCGTGGCCGAGCGGATGGTGACGACGTTGCGGCGTAGCGATACCGTATCGCGCATGGGGGGCGACGAATTTCTGATCCTGTTGCCCAGCTGCTTGTCCATGGAGCGGGGCAAGGCGGTGGCCCAGAAGCTCATCGACTGCATCAGCGTGCCCATGGTCTACGAGGGGGAGACCCTCTACCTGGGGGCCAGCATCGGCTTGTGCCTGTTTCCCCAGGGGGATCTCAGCCCCAAACTCATCAATCAGTGCGCCGATGTGGCCATGTATCAGGCCAAATCCCAGGGGGGCAATCGGGTGGTGGTGGCGGATCCCTCGACCATCGACTGGGTGGCCAGCCGCAATGGGACCCAGGCTTCTGACCTTGCCTCAATTAAGCTCGAGTAATTGCACCATTTTAGAGCTTCCTTGATCTTGGCCCCATGGACTGCGATAAAAAAGTGCACCGACCACCTGTAAAACGTTTGCGTGTCGCGTCCGATATGCTACTGTTTGGATCCTTCAATGAGGGCATGTCTCTTCTTGAACCCGCGATATCCTATCGCGATTCCGTAGCACCTTTTTGACCCGGATCTTTGATCCGGGTTTTTCTTTGGGGTGGTCTGGTCAGCCGGGATAGTTGCCCACATGAGGGCGACGGCTGGGGCCGGCGAGCTGGATGTCCACCGGGTTGAAGGCCTTGATGGCTTCGAAGCAGAAGTCCCCCACCGCCTGATGCAGGGAGCCGGGATTGTGGTTGGTGATCAGGATGACACTCTTGGAGAGGTTGCGGCGCCGGCGCAGCAGATGACCCAGGAAGCTGCTTTGGCTCTCCGCCAGCTTGGCCCGGTTGGCACAGAGCTCATCGATGATCAGCAGATCCACCTCTTCCAAGGCGCGGCGGTAGTGATTGCGCTCCTCCTGAGCGTCCAGTACCCCAAAAAACAGCCGGTCGACGATGGAGGCCCACTGTTGGAAGATCACCGACTTCTGGTGCTGTTCTATCAGTTCATGGGCGATGGCGCCGGCCAGGGTGGATTTGCCGGTGCCGTAATGGCCGAAGATGAGCACGCAGCTGCCGCCCTGCTGGGCCCAGTGTTCGAACCCCCGGATGAAGTATTGGGCGGTCTGGATGGCGTGGGCCAGGGCCGGATCCTCCTGATCCATGCGGGCAAAGCGCCATTCCGGGTTGAGATCCGCCTGGGCGATCAAGCGTTCGATGCGCAGCTGACGGCTCTGCTGCTGCAGCTGGCGCACATCGGCATTGGCCTGGGTCTCGTATTGCTGGCGCAGCTGCTCATAGTCATAGCTCTGGTACTGGCCCGAGTGCTGCAGGTGCCGGATGCGCTGCAGCAGACTGTCCATCTGGCGTTTTAGCTGGGGATCCGGGGACTTGCCCAGATCCACCCCCTGACCCTGTTCGCTCCACGGCTTGTCATCCATCTGGCGTTTGTCACTCATCTGGCGTTCCTTTGTCTTGCAGTTGTTTAGCCTGGGCCATCATCTCCAGGGCCCGGGTGCTGGGACCTTGGCGTTCATCCACCTTCACCCGCTGGTAGCCCTGGGTGTCCCGCTGGGCCTCGCCTGCGGGGCGCCGTGGATAGCGGCGGGCCTTGAGGGCCTTGATAAATTTCAGTTGCCACTGATGCTGGTTGGCAAACTGCTCCGGGCGGCCCAGCCAGTAGGCGATAAACTCACCCAATTCCTCTTCGGCATACTGGCTGTCCAGCAGACCGCACAGCCGGGCCAGGTTGGTGAACTGGGCATCCGGCCGCCAGTCGGCATGCATGGCAAAGGCCGCCTGGGGCAAGGGGAGGGCGTTCTCGCCGGGCAACAGGGGCAGCTGAATGGGGCACAGGTGATAGTGCTCGCCCTGCCAGGAGGGCGGCAGGGTCACCAGACCGGCCTGGATCAGCTCATCAAACAGCTCGGTGAGCTGGCGCGCTGTGACTTGGTAGGCAAAGCCCCCGGGGACACTGGGATCTTCCACCGCCAGTGCCCGGCCCAATTCGGGGTAATTCACCTGAAAGTCTGCCTGGCGCAGGCAGGCCGGACGCAGCAGCAGCCAGTACAGGGTACGGGCCGGATGGCTGAGTTTGGGCTGGCTTAGCAGGGCATATTCGGCTGGTGTCATGGCATCGGTGGCTGGAAGAAACAACCGGCGCATTATGTCGCAAACCGGCGAGGCTGCCCACCGTTTCTCTGTGGCCGGCGCCCCGTGCCGGCCACACCCCATGATCCCCTTCACGGAAAAGGTTCGCCAAATGAACCACCCTTGATGGGAGTTGACTCAGAACCTGTTGAATTAAAGCTACTTGCGTGTGTTTGCTGTCGTCACCGTGGCTGGAAAACCCACCTAGTCCCAGGAGCCCAGCGATGAAGAGCACCCTGAAATATTGGTTACCCCTGATCTGCCCTCTGCTTGTCCTGCTGTTGCCCGCCGGTGCCCTGCCCATTCCCCATCTGACCCTGCTGGAGCAGCGGGTGATCGCCATCTTCCTGCTGGCGGCCCTGTGCTGGGTGTTGGAGCCCATTCCCATCTATGCCACCTCCGTGCTCATCATAGTGCTGGAGCTGCTGCTGCTCTCCGACGGCGGCTTCAAGCCGTTGACCAGCGGCTATCCCGCGGGGCAGCTGGGCCAGCTGATGAGCTACAAGCAGATCATGGCGACCTTTGCCTCGCCCATCATAATGCTGTTTTTGGGGGGCTTCTTCCTGGCCATGGCGGCCAGCAAGTACCGGTTGGACATGAACCTGGCGCGGGTCTTGTTGCGCCCCTTCGGTAGCAAGCCGCGCAACCTGCTGCTGGGGCTGATGGGCATCACGGCGCTGTTCTCCATGTTTATGAGCAATACCGCCACCACCGCCATGATGCTTGCCATTCTGGCGCCTGTGCTGGGGGTGTTTGCTCCCCAGGATCCGGGGCGGGTGGCCTTCACCCTGGCCATCCCGCTGGCGGCCAACATCGGCGGGATTGGCACCCCGATCGGCACGCCACCCAATGCCATCGCCTTGCGTTATCTCACCGGGGAAAACGCCATCGGCTTCGCCGAGTGGATGGCCTTCGGCGTGCCCTTCGTGCTGGTGCTGATGGCGGTGGCCTGGGGGCTGTTGTGCTGGCTGTTTCCGCCGCAGCAACAGGCCATCAAGCTGGATATCCGCGGCAAGTTTCTCCAGACCCCCAAGGCCTGGCTGGTGTATGCCACCTTCGTGCTGACCGTCGGTCTTTGGTTGTTCGGTGAGCCGCTGGGGATGAACTCCTATGTGGTTGGCCTGGTGCCGGTGGCCATCTTCACCGTCACCCGGGTCGTCACCAAGGAGGATCTCAAGACCCTCTCCTGGGATGTGCTCTGGCTGGTTTCCGGCGGGATTGCCCTGGGCCTGGCCATGGAGAGTACTGGCCTGGCCAAACACATGGTAGACGCCATCCCGTTTGCCGATTTTTCGCCCCTGCTGCTGCTGTTGCTGGCCAGCCTGCTGAGCCTGCTGATGGCCAATTTCATGTCCCATACCGCCACTGCCAACCTGCTGTTGCCCCTGGCGGCGGCGCTGGGGAGCACCTTGCCGGGCCTGGCGGAGGTCGGCGGCGTGGTGGCGCTGCTGCTGGCGGTCACCTTCGCCTCAAGCCTGGGGATGTCGCTGCCCATCAGCACGCCGCCCAACGCCCTGGCCCATGCTACCGGCAATGTGGCAACCCGGCAGATGGCCAAGATTGGCGTGCTGTGTGGCCTGCTGGGGCTGTTGTTGTGTTACCTGATGTTGCTGACCATGGGCCTGACCGGTTATCTATGAATCTGACTGAGCTGCAGCTGTGTTATTTCCATGCCCCGGAGCGTCAGCGTGTGCTGGCGCCGGGGGAGATCCTGTTGGAGCAGGGGGCGCCGAACCGTCGCCTCTATCTCCTGCTGGCGGGGCAGGTGCGAGGGCGCTACCTGGATGACGCGGAAGGGGAGTGGGTGGACATATTGCAGGTCGCGGCCGGCCGCTTCATGGGGGTGCACAGCTTCTTTTCCCGCAGCTTCGTCAGCTATTGTCGTTTGGAAGCCGTGGAGCCATGCCGGGTGGCCTGGCTCGAGGCCGAGGCGCTCAATGTGGTTGAGCCGGGCGGCCTGTCCCTCACCGAGCAATTTATGCCGGTGATCATGGAGGAGTTCAAGCAGCGGCAGTTGACCCTCAACCAGGCGTATCTACAGCAGATGCGTACCGAGCGGCAGCTGATGCAGGCGGAGAAGATGAGCACCCTGGGCCAGCTGGCGGCGGGGGTGGCCCATGAGTTGAACAATGCCATCGCCGTGATCGATCGCAGCAGTCGCTCCCTGAGCGAGTTTGTGGCACGGCGGCTGCGCCAGGATCATGCCAGCGAGTATCACTTCTTCTGCCAGGGCATGGCGGCAGGGCAGCTGCTCTCCAGCAGCCAGGTCAGACAGGCCGGTCAGCTACTGGAGCAGGCCTTTGGGCTGCCGGCCGCCCAGGCGCGGCAATTTGCCCGCATGTTGGCCGGTGAAGTGCCGACGGCGGCGCAGCTGCCGGCCCTGGCGAAGGGGGCCGACTACTGGGAAGTGGGGCGTGATTGCCATGACATGGCGCTGGCGGTGAAGCATGTGGCCAACATAGTCCGCTCCGTCCGGCAGTTGGGTGGGGCTGAGGGTGAACGCCGTCTCGACGTCCAACTGCTGGAGACCATAGAGCAGGCCTTGACCTTGCTGCAGAGCCCGTTGCGCCGGATCAATCTGCAACTGGCGCTGCAGCCCTTGCCACCGCTGTCGGCCAATGAGACGGAGTGGGTGCAGATCTGGGTTAACCTCATCAAAAACGGCTGTGATGCTCTGGCTCAGACGCAGGCACCCACCATCTGGATCCGCAGTGGTCAGGATGAGGCGTCGCTCTGGGTGGTGATCGGCAACAATGGCCCGCCGATCCCCGAGGGGCTGCTGCTGCGGATCTTCGAGCCGCATTTTACCACCAAGCGCCAGGGCAGGCGGTTTGGCCTGGGGTTGGGACTGGCTATCGTCAAGGGGCTGGTCGAAAGTTATGGGGGCAAGCTGGCCGTGACCAGCCAACCTGCCGGCACCGAATTCACCATAAGGATACCCAAACATCATGGATAAGCTCTATATCATCTGTGTCGACGATCAGCGGGAAGTCCTGGGTGCCGTGATGAAAGATCTGGCCCCACTAGGGCAGGATTTTCTGCTAGAAGAGTGTGAATCTGCAGAGGAGTGTGAAGACCTGCTGGAGGAGTTGGACAGTATTGGGGCTCATGTGGCGCTAGTTATCTCGGATCACATCATGCCTGGACGCAGCGGTGTCGAGCTGTTGACCCAATTGGCCGGGGATCGACGCTTTGTGGCGACGCGCAAGGTGTTGCTTACCGGTCAGGCGACCCACAGAGATACCATAGAAGCGGTGAACGCCGCCCGCATCGACCATTACTTTGAAAAGCCATGGGATCCATATGAACTGCTCACCGTCAGCCGTCGCCTGCTGACCGAGTACGTGCTGGCCCAGCGGTTGGACTATGAATCCTATGCCGCCGCCCTGGATCAGGCCACCCTCTACCGGGAGCTGCATTAATTTATGTAAGGGCGGGGTTTTATCCTGTTGTTCCCGCCAGGGCTTGGCTAACCTGATGGTAAAGGTATTCATTCTCTCAGGTGGTCTGGCGCGGTGGCACAGCAGCAGTTGAAAATACTGGTTATTGAAGATGAACCAGTTTTCCGCACTACCCTGGTAGCCCAGCTGCGCCAGGGCGGTAATCTGGTGTACGAAGCGGCCAACGGCGTGGAGGGCTTGGCTGCCGTCGCCATGTATCAGCCGGATCTGGTGCTGTGCGATCTGCAGATGCCCATGATGGATGGCCATCAGGTCATCGCCTGTATCAACCGCCGTTATCCCCACATTCCCATCATGGTGGTCTCCGGCCAGGACAACATGCAGGATGTCAGCCGCGCCCTGCGTGGCGGCGCCTGTGACTACGTCATCAAACCCATTCGCAACTGGAGTGAGTTTCATCGGGTGCTGCAGGAGTCGCTGGCGGGCGAGGAGGAGGCGGCTGCCCGGCGTGAGCTGGATCGGCATCTGCAATTCTTTGCCCAGGATGACATGGCCGCCAGCCATCTGCTGACCGCCATGTCGCCACCGCGCCAGCAGAGTCTGGGCGCCTGGCAGGCCAGTTATGACAGCGACAGTCCCTTGCTCATTCCGGAATTTTTCTTGATCGGCGAGCGCTTGCTGCTGGTGGTCAGTGAACTGTCGGTGCTGGATGCCGACGCCACCTTCATGGGCGCCATGATGAAGTGTCTGCTCAGTGGCCCCTATCGCCAGTTCCAGCAGGGAGAGAGTCAGCTGTTGGGCGCACCCGGTCGGGTGCTGGAATACCTGAACTGGCACCTGTGCGAGTCGGGTCTGCAGGGCACCCTCAATGCCGCCGTCCTGCTGTTTAACGTCAAGGAACAATCTCTGCTCTATGCCAATGCCGGGCTGGGCTCTCCCCATTGGCTGCAGCAGGCCGAGGGGCTGCCGTTGGGGCTGGTCAAACAGAGCGACTACAGCACCCATCAGCGGGGCTGGAGGTTACCCTGGGAGATGGCGATCAAGGGGGACGGTGGCGCTACGCTCACCATTCGTTTGCGGTGGGAGTAGACCACCGGCCGGAGCCGGTGGTCCAGAGGGGCTCATAGGCTGGCGGCCAGTTCCTTGATGAAGCGACGGAAGTCGTCCTTGATCGCGTTGTGGCGCAGGCCGTATTCCACGTTGGCCATCATGTAACCCAGCTTGCTGCCGCAATCGTGGCTCCGGCCCTTCATGAAGTAGGCGTTCACCTGCTCTTGCTGCATCAGCATGGCGATGGCATCGGTGAGCTGGATTTCGTCGCCGGCGCCCGGCAGGGTTTTTTCCAGCAGGGGCCAGATGTTGGCGGAGAGCACGTAGCGCCCCACCACCGCCAGGTTGGAGGGTGATTCATCCACAGACGGCTTTTCTACTATGGCCGTCATGGCCGCGCTGTGGCCTTCGGTCAAGGCTTCGCCGTTGATGTTGGCGATGCCGTACTGATCGACCTCTTCATGGGGCACCTCTTCCACCATGATCTGGCTGATGCCGTCCTCGGCAAACAGGCGCACCATGTCCGCCAGGTTGTCCTCTTTGAGATCGCAGCTGGCCTCGTCGATGAGGACGTCCGGCAGCAGCACCACGAAGGGGGCGTCGCCCACCAGGGGGTGGGCACAGCGGATGGCATGGCCCAAGCCCTTGGCCTCGCCCTGGCGGATGTGCATTATGGTCACATCCTTGGGGCAGATATTTTGTACTTCCGCCAACAGCTGCCGTTTGACCCGCTTCTCCAGGGTGGCTTCCAGCTCGAAGCTCTTGTCGAAGTGGTTCTCGATGGAGTTCTTACTGGAGTGGGTCACCAGCACTATCTCCTTGATGCCGGCGGCAATGGCCTCACGCACCACATACTCGATGAGCGGACGGTCGACGACCGGCAGCATTTCCTTGGGGATGGCTTTGGTGGCGGGCAGCATGCGCGTGCCCAGGCCCGCAACCGGGATGATGGCCTTGCGAATGAGGGCGTTCCCTTTCTTCATCTTGATTAATTCCTATAGGGGTAGAGGCAAGAATGTGAAGTGGCGCGCACCATCTTAGCGAAGTCGTCAGTCGAGGCCAATGAAATTCAGGGGCCTGGGTGTCCACAGGCCCCTGTCTGCTCATCATTCCAGCGTCAATTCACCGCTGTGGCTTTGCACGAACTCTGGGCTGATCCCCTTGATCTCCGCCAACTGGTCCACCGTGGTGAAGGGGCCATGTTCGGAGCGGTAGGCGATGATGGCCTCCGCCCGCTTGGGGCCTATGCCCTTGATGCTCATCAGCTGCGCCTCGTCGGCCTGGTTGATGTTGATCTTCAGGGCGGCGGTCTCCATGTTTTGCGCTGCTGCCGTGGTTTGTTCGGCGGCCAGGGCCATATTGGCCTGGAACAGGCTGCCGGCCAGCAGCAGGGCGGTCAACAGATTTCCTTTTTTCATCGTTTGCTCCATGTGGTTGAGTTACCAGGAAAACGTAGATGTTGGTGGCGGGCCTGGGACTGTGGGCAATGACAGCTATACATTCGGTAGCGCTTGCGGCAGCCCATCGGCGGGGCGAGCCAGGAAATTGTTTATAACTCATTGATTATTGGTCTAAGGCTCGGCGCGGCTTGGCGGTTAAGATGGCAAGATGGAGAAGGAGTGAAACCGTATGCAATTAAATAAGGCATTGATTGAATCCGTGATCCGGCTGGCAGAAGAGGCCGGCCGCGCCATTTTGGCGGTCTACGATGGCCCGATAGATGTGACAGTCAAACAGGATGACTCGCCCTTGACCCAGGCCGATCGGGCGGCCCACCGGGTGATCGTCGAGGCCCTCGCCCAGCTGACCCCCGAGCTGCCGGTGTTGTCTGAGGAGTCGGATGAGGCGCAAAAAGCCGCCCGGCTGGCTTGGTCTCGCTACTGGCTGGTGGATCCGCTGGATGGCACCAAGGAGTTTATCCGCCGCAATGGTGAGTTCACCGTCAACATCGCCCTCATTGAGCAGGGGCTGACGACCTTCGGGGTCGTGCATCTGCCGGTGCAGCATCTGAGCTACTGGGGGGGGCAGGCCTATGGCGCCTTCAAGCGGTCCCATGCCGGCGAGATGCCGATCCGGGTGCAAGCCCCGCTGCCGGGTGAGGCGCTCAGGGTCATAGGTAGCCGGTCGCATCTCTCCGTCGAGACCCAGGCGTATCTGGCTGGCATCGGCGAACACACGCTGATTGCCGCCGGCAGCTCCCTCAAGTTCTGCCGGGTGGCGGAAGGCGAGGCCCACCTGTATCCGCGTCTGGGGCCCACCTGCGAGTGGGACACGGCCGCCGCCCAGGCGGTGCTGGAGGGGGCCGGTGGCGAGGTGGTGACCCTGGAGGGGGCGCCGCTGCGTTACAGCAAGGCCGAGCTGCTCAACCCCTGGTTTATCGCCCGGCCCAAGGGCTGATCAGGCCAGATGCTGCTGTTTTCTTACCTGCTCGGTCAAGGCCTTGAGGTGGCGGGCCGAGCCATGTAATTGGGCCAGCTCGTGGCTGGTGAGGGGATAGGGTAACCGCTTGGCGATGCCATGGCGGTTGACCAGGCAGGGCACGCTCAGCACACAGTCCTCGATGCCAAACTGACCCTCCAGGTAGGCGCCCACCGGCAGGATGGAGCCTTCGTCAAACAAGATGGCCTGGACGATTCGATACACGCTGGCGGCGATGCCGTGGTTGGTGTTGCCCTTGCGGTTGAAGATCTCAAAGCCCGCCTGCTTGACCTGTTGCAGCAGCGCCTTGCGCGCCAATCTCGGCTTGTCCACCATGTCGCAATAATCATCGAATGTCAGGCCCCCTATGCTGCACAGGCTCCAGGGAATGAAGCTGGTGGCGCCGTGCTCCCCCAGCACGTAGCCCTGCACGTTCTTGGGATCCAGCCCCACGTGATCCGCCACTATCTTCATGAAGCGGGCCGTGTCCAGCAGGCAGCCGGCGCTGATCACCCGCCCCGCCGTGTAGCGGGTGTTGGCGATGATGAAGCGGCTCACCAGATCCACCGGATTGGTGGCCAGCACCAGGATGGCCTCGGGGGCGACCCGTTCCAGCTCCCGGGCGATCTGCAGGGTGATTTCCACGTTGATCTGTGCCAGCTCATCCCGCTGCTGCCCCTGCTTGATCTGGGCCCCGGCGGTGATGATGACGATGCCGGCGTCCTGACAGTCGGCGTAGCCGCCGGCCACCATTTTGACGTTACGGGTGAAGTTCAGCGAGGTGGTGTGGCCAAAGTCCAGTATCTCCCCCAGGGCCTTCTCCTGATTCAGATCCACCAGAACCAGGGTGTCACAGGCGCCGTTATCCAGCAGAAACTGACACACGCTCACCCCGACGGCTCCGGCGCCGATCACGGCAACTTTCATGTGGTAATCCTTATGGATGATGTCACGATTTCGCCTAGCTATAGACGATAAACAAGGCAATAAACAGGCCAACGTTAAAATCAGTGGCATAAATGCCTGACATATGACCGCAGGATAGACAAAGTGCAGCCTGTCTTGCCTCAGGATGAGGCTGGCTGCACTTGCCTGGGGCAGGGGTTAAAACACTTGCTTGTAGGGTTTGACCGTCACCTGGGCATAGACACCGGCGGCCACGTAAGGGTCGGCATCGGCCCAGGTCTGGGCCTGCGCCAACGAGTCGAACTCGGCGATGACGGTGCTGCCGGTAAAGCCGGCCTCACCGGCATCGCCGGCGTCGATGGCGGGGTTGGGGCCGGCGGTGAGCAGGCGGCCTTCGTCTCGCAGGGCCTGCAGACGGGCCAGGTGGGCCGGACGGGCTGCCTTACGCAGCGGCAGGCTGTTGGGATTGTCTTGGGAATAGATGAGATACCACATATGCACTCCTTGGCGGCAATCGGTCGTAAAACGAAGGGGCGCTTGCGGCGCCCCTTGTCGGGTTATTCCTTCTCTTCCGGCAGGTGCCGGTAGAGGTAGAAGACGGTGAGCAGGGTGAACACCAGGGTCATGCCCAAGAGGCCGAACACCTTGAAGTTGACCCAGACATCCTGGGGCAGGTGGAAGGCGATGTAGGTGTTGAGGGCCGCGCACAGGGCGAAGAAACCGGCCCAGGCCAGGTTGACCCGCCGCCAGATCGCATCCGGCAGCTGCAACTCCTTGCCCAGCATCTGCTTGATCAGCGGTTTGTTGAAGCCCCATTGGCTGATGAGCAGGGCGCCGGCAAACAGCAGGTTGATGACGGTGACCTTCCACTTGATGAAGGCATCATCATGAAACAGCAGGGTGAAACCGCCGAACACCAGGATCAGCACCAGGGTCACCCAGTGCATCTTCTCCAGCTTGCCGTGGCGAAACCAGATAAACGCCATCTGCAGCAGGGTGACCACCATGAGGGCGGCGGTGGCCACATAGATGTCATAGAGCTTGTAGAGGGCGAAGAACACCAGCAGGGGAATAAATTCGAACAGCTGTTTCATGCTCAATCTCGATGGAGGAACTGGCGGTCAGTCTAACGGCAGTGGCGGGGGAAGACAAAAGAAAAAGCCCGCCTACGGAGGGCGGGCTCGGGGGGCGCCAGGGCCGTTTAGCGGGCGGTGGCGGCCTTCATGCTGGCGACAAAGCCTTGCAGCTCCGCCAGCAAGGTGGCGGGGTTAGCCAGGTTGCGCTCGATGATCTTCACCACGGCGGAGCCGGAGATGGCACCGGCGGCACCGGCGGCGATGGCCTCCTTCACCTGGGCCGGCTCGCTGATGCCAAAGCCCAGCAGGGCGGGGGGCGCGGCATGGCGCTTGAGGCTCTCCAGCAAGGGCCCCACCGGCTTGCCGGCGCGGGTCTCGGCGCCGGTGACCCCGGCGCGGCTCAGCAGGTAGGTGTAGCCGCTACCCAGCTCGGACACCTTCTGCAAGGTGGCCTCGTCGGCGTTGGGGGGGGCGATGAAGATGGCGGCCACACCGGCGCGGTCGGCGGCCTGCTTGTAGGGCTCGCACATCTCCACCGGCACGTCCGCCACCAGCACGGAATCTACCCCGGCGGCGGCGGCCCGCTCATAGAAGCCATCGATGCCCTTGGCATACACCAGGTTGGCGTACAGCAGCAGGCCCATGGGCAGCTCCGGGTACTTGGCGCGCACCTTGGCTAGGATGTCGAAGCAGGTATCCGGCGTGGTGCCCGCCTGCAGGGCCCGGGTGGTGGCGTCCTGGATGGTGGGGCCATCGGCTACCGGGTCGGAGAAGGGGATGCCCAGCTCCAGGGCATCGGCACCGCCGGCCACCAGGGCGTCGATGATCTGCAAGGAGAACTCAGGGGTGGGATCCCCCAGGGTCACGAAGGGCACGAAGGCCCCCTCGTTGCGTTGGGCCAGTTTGGCAAACAGGGCTTCATAACGGCTCATTACAGGGCTCCTTGCTTTTCCAGAATGTCGGCGACGGTGAAGATGTCCTTGTCCCCCCGGCCGGAGAGATTGACGATCAGCACCTGCTCCAGCTCGGGATTCTCCCGTGCCATCTTCAGGCCGTGGGCCAGGGCGTGGGAGGACTCCAGCGCGGGAATGATCCCCTCGTGACGGGCCAGCTCCTGGAAGGCATCCAGCGCCTCCTGGTCGGTGATGGAGACATACTCGGCCCGGCCGGTGGCGGCCAGGTGGGCGTGCTGCGGGCCCACGGAGGGGAAGTCCAGACCGGCGGAGATGGAGTAGGACTCCTCGATCTGACCATGCTGGTCCTGCATCAGGTAGGAGTGGGCGCCAAAGAACACGCCCTTGGTGCCGTGGCCCAGAGGGGCGCCGTGCTCGCCGGTCTCGATGCCGTGACCACCGGGCTCGACGCCGATGAGGCGGACCTCGGGCTTGTCGATGAAGTCGGCAAACAGGCCGATGGCGTTGGAGCCACCGCCCACGCAGGCGATCACCGCATCCGGCAGGCGGTGTTCCACCTGGTCGAGCTGCTCACGGGCCTCTTCGCCGATCATGCGCTGGAATTCCCGCACTATGGTGGGGAAGGGGTGGGGGCCGGCGGCGGTGCCCAGCATGTAGTGGGTGTCTTCGTAGTTGGCGGTCCAATCCCGCAGCGCCTCGTTACAGGCGTCCTTGAGGGTGGAAGCGCCGGCGTGCACCGCCACCACCTCGGCGCCCATCAGGCGCATGCGGAACACGTTGGGCTTCTGCCGCTCCATGTCCACCGCACCCATGTAGATCCGGCAGGGCAGATCCATCAGGGCGCAGGCCAGGGCGGTAGCCACCCCGTGCTGCCCGGCGCCGGTCTCGGCGATGATGCGGGTCTTGCCCATGCGCTTGGCCAGCAGGGCCTGGCCCAGAACCTGGTTGGTCTTGTGGGCGCCACCGTGCAGCAGATCCTCACGCTTGAGATACAAGCGGGTCTTGGTGCCACGGGTCAGGTTGCGGCACAGGGTCAAGGGGGTGGGGCGACCAGCGTATTCGGTTAGCAGGCTGCGGAATTCGGCGTGGAAGGCCGGATCATCCTGGGCCTCGATGAAGGCCTTTTCCAGCTGCAACAGCGCCGGCACCAGGATCTGCGGCACGTACATGCCGCCAAATTCACCAAAAAACGGATTAAGCAGTGTCATGATCATTCCTTTTCAATAGGTGCCCAGGATCAGTAGGCACGCAGCGCGGCGAAGGCCCGCTGCAGCTTGTCGGCATCCTTGAGACCGGGCGCCGATTCTACACCGGAATTAAAATCCAGTCCCTGACAGCCCAGGGCGGCGGCCTGGGCGGCGTTCTCCGGGGTGAGGCCGCCGGCCAGCATCAGCTGGCTCTTGTCCAGGTTATCCAGCAGTTGCCAGTCAAACGCCTGGCCGGTGCCGCCACACTGGCCGGCCACCTTGCTGTCCAGCAGCAGGCGATCCGCCAGCGGACTCAAGGTCTGGTATTGCTCATGAGGGAAGTGATCGCTCACCGCCAGGGCCTTCCAGATCTGACAACCGTCGGGCAGCAAGGGCCGCAGGGCCTGCAGGTAGTCGGCGTCCTCCTGACCGTGCAGTTGCACGGCAGCCAGATTCAACTCGCGGGCGGTGTCGGCCACCGCCTGCACAGAGGCATTCTGGAACACCCCGACGTACTGCAGCGGCGCGCCGGCCATCACCAGCCGGGCCTGCTCTGTGGTCACATACCGAGGGCTCTTTGGCACTAAGATGAGGCCGCCGAACAGGGCGCCGGCCTGGCAGGCGGCGGCGGCATCCTGGGGCCGGGTCAGGCCGCAGACCTTGTTCTGCCCCAGGATCAGGGCGCGGCAGGCGGCGGCCACGTCCGGCTGGCTCATCAGGGACGAGCCCACCAGGAAGCCGTTGGCGTAGTGGCTCAATGCTTTGACCTGATGGTGGTGGTAGATGCCGGACTCGCAGATGACGATGCGATCGGACGGCAGTTGGGGCGCCAGCTGGCGGGTGCGGTCCAGATTGATGGTGAGATCCCGCAGGTTACGGTTGTTGATCCCCACCACCTTGGCCTCCAGGGCGATGGCGCGGCCCAGCTCCTCCTCGTTGCTCACCTCGGTGAGCACCCCCATGTTGAGGCCGTGGGCCACGGCGGCCAGCTGGCGGTAGGCCTCGTCGGTCAGCACCGAGAGCATCAGCAGCACGGCGTCGGCCTGATAGTGCCGGGCCAGCTGGATTTGGTAGGGGTCGACGACGAAGTCCTTGCACAACACCGGCACCTGCACCTGGGCCCGCACCTGGGGCAGAAAGTCGAAGTTGCCCTGAAAGTACTTCTCATCGGTGAGTACCGAGATGGCCGAGGCATAGTCGCCGTAGACCCGGGCGATGGCCGCCGGATCGAACTCCTCACGGATGAGCCCCTTGGAGGGGGAGGCCTTCTTGCATTCGAGGATAAACACGGTCCTGGACTGGCTCAGGGCACCGTAGAAGCTGCGATCGCTGGGGGTCAGGCTGGCCTCGAAGCTGGCCAGCGGCTGGCTGGCCTTGCGGGCGGCCACCCATTCGAGCTTGTCGGCCACTATCTTGCCCAGCACCGTCTGGTTGATGGAGTCGTAGTTGATCATGCTGCGGTCTCGCTGTGGGTCAGGGCGGCCAGCTCAGCGACCTTGGCCAGGGCCATGCCGCTCTTCAGGGTGGCGATGGCCAGCTCGGCGCCTTGCGTCAGGGTGTCGACCTTGCCGGCCATCTGCAGCAACGGCGCCAGGTTGATGGCGATGGCGGCATTTTGGCCATCGCTGCCGCGGCCAGAGAGGATGGTTTCGCTGATCTGGCGATTCTCTTCGGGCTCGCCGCCACGGATGGTGTCCAGGCTGAAGGTGTTGAGGCCGAAGTCCGCCGGGGTCAGCACGCCTTCGCGGATCTGTTCACCCTCGATGCGGGCATAGCGGGTCTGGCCGTGGATGGCGATCTCGTCCAGGCCGTCGCCGTACACCACCATGCCACGGGTCAGCCCCAGCTGCTGCAGGGTCTGGGCTATGGGGGTGACCAGTTCCGGGCGGTAGACCCCCATCAACTGGTAGCTGGGGCGGGCCGGGTTGATGAGGGGGCCCAGCACGTTGAAGATGGTGCGGGTCTTCAGGGCCTGACGCACCGGCACCGCGTAGCGCATGGCGCTGTGATAGTGGGGGGCGAAGATGAAGCAGACGTTCACCTCGTCCAGGCAGCGGCGGGCCAGCTCCGGGCTCACATCCAGCTTGATGCCCAGTTTGTCCAGCAGATCCGAAGAGCCGGTCTTGGAGGAGACGCTGCGGTTGCCGTGCTTGGCCACCTTGAGACCACAGCTGGCGCCCACCAGGGCCGCCAGGGTGGAGACGTTGATGGTGTGCTGGCCGTCACCGCCGGTGCCGACGATGTCGCAGAAGTCGTAATCGGGCCGCGGGAAGGGGCGGGCCGCGGCGATCAGGGCACTGGCGGCCCCGGCGATCTCCGCCGGGCACTCGCCCTTTATCTTGAGGGCGGTGAGCAGGGAGGCGAGCACCAGGGGATCCATCTGGCCCGCCAGCAGCTGTTCAAACAGAAAGCGGCTCTCGTCGCGGCTTAAGTCCTGGCCGCGGTACAGGGTGTCGAGTAAGGCATGGGTATCCATGTTCAGGCCTCTTGAGTGGTGAGATAGGCCAGGCTCTGGGTCAGCAGCCGGGCCCCTTCGATGGTCATGATGGACTCGGGATGGAACTGGTAGCCCAGCACCTTGTCGGCACGGTGCAGCACCGCCATGGGCATGTCGCGATAGTGGGCGATCACCTCCAGCTCCGCCGGCACATAGGTGGCCACCAGGGAGTGGTAGCGGGCCACCGGCAGGGGCTGGCTTAGACCGGTGAACATCAGCTCGCCGATATGGTCGATGAGGGAGCTCTTGCCGTGGATGATCTCGCCGGCGGAGCCCACTGTGCCGCCGTAGTATTCGCAGATGGCCTGGTGACCCAGGCAGATCCCCAGAATGGGCACCTTGCCCCGGCACAGGCCGATGAGTTCGATCATGCAGCCCGCCTCGTGGGGGGCGCCGGGGCCGGGGGAGAGCACCAGCACGGCATCGTCACAGGCGCTGATCTGCTCGAAGATCGCCTGGGCGGACAGGCTGTTGCGGTAGATGCGCACCGGGTGGCCCAGGGCGCGGAACTGATCCACCAGGTTGTAGGTGAATGAGTCAAAGTTATCCAGTAAAAACAGTGTATTAGCCATGGTTCGCCTCCAGGCTTTCCAGCAGGGACTTCAGGGTCTGGCCGTGGGTCAAGGCGATGGCGTTCAGGACGGCCGCCGCCTTGTTGCGAGTCTCATCCGCTTCGGCCTGGGGCTTGGAATCAAACACCACGCCGGCACCGGCCTGCACATAGGCGCGGCCGTCCTTGACGAAGGCGGAGCGGATCACGATGCAGGTGTCCATGTCGCCCTGGCCGTTGAGGTAGCCCACGGCGCCGCCATAGCTGCCCCGCCGCTTGCCTTCCACCTCACGGATGAGCTCGGAGGCGCGGATCTTGGGGGCGCCGGTCAGGGTGCCCATGTTCATGCAGGCCTGGTAGGCGTGCAGGGCGTCGAGGTCGGCGCGCAGCGTGCCCACCACCCGGGAGACCAGGTGCATCACATGGCTGTAGCGGTCGACATTGAGCAGATCCTTGACGTGACGGGTGCCGGGCTCGCTGATGCGGGCGATGTCGTTGCGGGCCAGGTCCACCAGCATCAGGTGTTCGGCGGTCTCCTTGGCATCCTGGCGCAGATCCAGCTCCAGCCGGCCGTCCAAGTCCAGGTTGATGCTGCCGTCGGGGTTGAGGCCGCGGCGGCGGGTACCGGCGATGGGGTACATCTCCACCTGACGGTTGGCATGGTCGAACTTCACCGAACTCTCGGGGGAGGCGCCAAACAGGGTGAAGGCCTCATCGTTCATGTAGAACATGTAAGGGCTGGGATTGGTGCGCTTGAGCTGACGGTAGGCCAGCAGCGGTGCCGGGCAGGGCAGGCTGAAGCAGCGGGACGGCACCACCTGGAAGATATCCCCCTTGCGGATATGGCCCTTGAGCCGTTCCACGTCGGCGCAGTACTGCTTGTCGCTGCGGTCCACCGTCAGGCCGCCGGTCAGTTGCGGCGCCTGGGGCAGGGCGGGGGCCTGGAAGTGATCGCACTCGGTCTTGAGGCGGTCGAGGCGCGTGGTGAGGCGGGCGGCCTCGGCGGCGTCGCCAAACACCAGGGCGTGCAGATCGGTACGGCCCTGCAGGTGATCGATGTGGATCAGGGTCTCGGCCAGGTAGAAGCAGAAGTCCGGACAGTCATTGTCCGACAGGCTGACCTGGGGCAACTGCTCGTAGTTGGCGATGAGGTCATAGGCGAACAGGCCACCGAGAAACAGCGCCTCGTCCTGGGCCAGCAGCAGGCGCAGGCTGTCCAGCACCGACATGGCCTTCAGCCGGCTGTCTTCATCCTGATTGGCATCGATGGCGGGAAAGGCCATCTCCAGGCGGCCATCCTGTTGCTGACAGTGGACCTCGGCCGGCAGGGCCTGGGCCAGGAAGGCCAGCACGGCCTGGCCGTTGGCATTGGCGGCCTGGGCCTGCACCCGGTTGCCATAGCAGGTGAGGCGCACACAGGCGTCGATGAGCAGCAGGCTCTGGGTGCCGGCCTTGGAGTCGATCTCGGCGGACTCCAGCAGCAGGCTGTTGTCGAAGGGTTGGGTCAAGTGGCTGAACAGGGCCAGGGGGTCGGCCACATGGGCCGCCTGACGGACTTCCAGCTGACGGACGAGGCGGTTCATGATAGCGCCTCCTGTTTGGCGTCTTGGCCGGGTTGGGCATACACAGACATGATGGGGTTCCTTTCTCTGACGATGATGGGCCGCCTTGGGCGGCGCCTGGGGGTCACGCAGGTGACCGATTGGGAGCGGCATGCCGCCATCGCCAGGTCTGCTTGTGGTGTTGTGCTATCATCTCGTCCCTGTTTGTGCAGATAATAAAAAAGCCCGCTGCTTGCAGCGGGCTTTCTTTGGGTAGTCTGTTTGCTTAACTTTGGATGCTTACGCAGCAAGAGCCCCACGCCCGCTTAACTGGGAGTGTGCCACCACCAACCGGTACGACGGGTCAGCTTGCTTGCCATGAGATAACCATCCTGATGCGTTAAAGTGGTAACAGTTAAACGATAACGGCCTGATATTGTCAAGCCTCTTTTTGAGCAGGAAACGCCATGCGCCTCGATCTTCACAGTCACTCCACCGCCTCCGACGGCCACCTCAGCCCAGAAGCCCTGATGCTGCGGGCGGTGGACCAGCAGGTGGATGTGCTGGCCTTGACGGATCACGATACGGTGGCCGGTCTCGACGAGGCCCATGGGGCCATCGCCCGTCACGGCCTGGCCCTGACCCTGATCGATGGCATCGAAATCTCCTGCAGCTGGGAGAATCACGAAATCCACGTGGTGGGGCTGGCGGTGGACCGCCATCATCCGGCACTCCTGGCCTTATGCCAGCGGCAGGCCGAGTCCCGGGAGTGGCGGGCGCGGGAGCTGGATCGCAAGCTGGCCAAGCTGCATATCGAGGGCACCTACGAGGCGGCACGGGCCCTGGCCGGCAGCGGCAGCCTGACCCGGGCCCACTTTGCTCGCCATCTGGTGGCCCTAGGGGTGAGCAAGACGATGCAGAAGGCGTTTGATGTCTACCTTGGGCGGCGGGGCAAGGCCTACGTGCGCCCCCAGTGGGTCAGCCTGGCCGAGGCCTGCCAGGTCATCCACCAGGCTGGCGGGCAAGCTGTACTTGCCCATCCCACGGGGTATAATCTCACCGCCAAATGGATCAAGCGTCTGCTGGCCGACTTCGTGACGGCCGGCGGGGACGCCATGGAAGTGAGCATGGCCCAGCAAAGCCCCCAGGTGCGGGCTAACCTGGGTCAATGGAGCCGGGAGTTTGGCCTGCTGGCCTCGGTCGGTTCGGACTTTCACTTCCCTTCTCATTGGCTGGAGCTGGGCAAACAGCTCTGGTTACCCAAGGAAGCGACCCCGGTGTGGGAGCGCTTTCTCGACGCCGACGCGTCCAATGCATTCCGGGAGGAATCATGAGTCAATATTTTACCCTTCACCCTGAAAACCCCCAGCCGCGTCTCATCAACCAGGCGGTGGCCCTGCTGCGTGATGGCGGCGTGCTGATCTACCCCACGGACTCCGGCTATGCCCTGGGCTGCCAGGTGGGTGACAAGTCCGCCATGGAGCGGATCTGCCGCATCCGCCAGCTGGGGCAGGACCACAACTTCACCTTGCTCTGCAAGGATCTTGCCGAGATCTCCCACTTCGCACGGGTGGACAACCAGGCCTTTCGCCTGATCAAGAACAATACCCCCGGGCCTTACACCTTCATCTTCAAGGCCACCAAGGAAGTGCCCCGTCGGGTGCTCAACGAGAAGAAGAAGACCATAGGCCTGCGGGTGCCGGGGGACAGGATCACCCTGGCCCTGCTGGAGGCCTTGGGGGAACCCATGATGTCCACCTCCCTGATACTGCCGGGGGCCGAGGTGACCGAATCCGACCCTGAGGCGATCCGGGACCACCTGGGCAAGCTGGTGGATCTCATCATCGACGGCGGCAACCTGGGCGAGCAGCCCACCACGGTCGTGGACTTCTCCGACGAGACGCCTGTGGTGGTGCGCCGGGGTGCCGGTGATCCCAGCCGTTTCGAATAATCCTGGCCCGAGGCCGCATCTGACCGGGGGCCTGTGCCCCCCTTTGGAAATATGACCATGAGTGAAAAATTGCAAAAAGTGCTGGCACGGGCCGGCGTGGGTTCCCGTCGCGAGATGGAGACCATCATCAGTGCCGGCCGGGTGAGTGTCGACGGCAAGGTGGCGGTGCTGGGGGACAGAGTGGGCCCGGGTGCCTTGATCCGGGTGGATGGCCACACGGTAAACACCAAGGCCGCCGAGGAGCAGATCTGCCGGGTGCTGGCCTACCACAAGCCCGAAGGCGAGATGTGTACCCGGCACGACCCGGAAGGGCGTCCCACCGTGTTTGACCGCCTGCCCATCCTCAAGGAGGGCCGCTGGATTGCCGTGGGTCGCCTGGACGTCAACACCTCCGGCTTGCTGCTGTTCACCACAGATGGTGAGCTGGCCAACCGCCTGATGCACCCGCGCCACGAGGTGGAGCGGGAATACGCGGTGCGGGTGTTCGGCGAGGTCAACGAGGCCATGCTGCAGCGGCTGCGCCGCGGGGTGCAGCTCGAGGATGGGGAAGGCAAGTTCGACAAGATAGGTCGGGCCGGCGGCGAAGGCATGAACCAGTGGTTCAACGTCACCCTGTGCGAGGGGCGTAACCGGGAGGTGCGCCGCCTGTGGGAGAGCCAGGAGGTGCAGGTGAGCCGGCTGATGCGGATCCGCTACGGCGATATCCAGCTGGATAAGAACGTGCCCCGTGGTGGCTGGAAGGAGCTGGGCCTCGAAGAGGTGAACTACCTGCGCAAGCTGGTGGGCCTGTTGGCCGAGACCGAGACCAAGGTGGCGGTGGACGATCGCAAGGCGCAGTTCAAGCAGAAGGCCCAGATCCGCCGCGCGGTGCGCAAGCACCAGGAGCAGCAGGGGGACAATCGTCAGGCCCATGTGGAGCGCCGCGCCCCCAGCGAGCGGCCCCAGCAGCCGGCCAAGGCGCGCCCCGCCAAGCCGCGGGTCGGCAGCCCGGTGGCGCCCAAGGCGCCCTTGCGCGGCGGCAAGGCCGGTGGTCGTGGTCGGTAAGGAGCGTCCGATGAGCAAGCTATCCAAGGCCGTGGTGGTGTTCAGCGGGGGGCAGGACAGCACCACCTGTCTTATCCAGGCGCTGAGCCGGTACGACGAGGTGCATGCCCTGACCTTCGATTATGGCCAGCGGCACGTCAAAGAGATCGAGGTGGCCCGGCAGATCGCCCAGGAGCTGGGGGTGACGGCCCACAAGGTGATGGATGTCTCCCTGCTGGGTGAATTGGCCGCCTCGGCCCTGACCCGGGCGTCGATCCCGGTGAGCACCCAGCTGCAGGATAACGGCCTGCCCAACACCTTCGTGCCGGGGCGCAACATCGTCTTTCTCACCCTGGCAGGGATCTACGCCTACCAGGTGGGGGCCGAGGTGATCATCACCGGGGTCTGCGAGACCGACTTCTCCGGTTACCCGGACTGCCGCCATGACTTCGTCCAGGCCCTCAACCGGGCCCTGGTGCTGGGGATGGAGCGGCCCTTGACCATACTCACCCCCCTGATGTGGCTGGACAAGGCCCAGACCTGGGCCCTGGCGGACCGCTATGGCCGCCTGGAGTACGTGCGCCACCAGACCCTGACCTGTTACAACGGCGTGGTGGGCGAGGGGTGTGGCGACTGCCCGGCGTGTCAGCTGCGGGCCAGGGGATTGGCCAACTACCTGGCGAACCCCGCCGAGGTGATGGCCAGCCTGGAGGCCAAGCTGGCCCAGACGGAGCCCGTGGCCCAAGGATGAGATGATCGCCATGTCAGGGATGATGACGCTGGATCCGCTGCTCTACTGGGGCATGCTCTGTCTGCTGCTGCTGGAGGGACGTACCTGGTTGGCTTCCCGCCGCCAGCTGCAACTGGGGGCTCAGGTCTGGCCTGGCTTTCAGCGGCGGCGCTATGTGGCGCTGGGGCTGGGATTGGGGGGCCTCTGGCGCCTCTTGTTCCTGCTGTCCCTGGCACCCTGGCTGCTGGTGGCAGGGGAGGCCCAGACCCTGGCGGTGCGGCCCTGGCTGGCCTGGTTGGCGGGGGGCTATCTGCTGCTGCGCGGCGTCAATGGCCTGCTGCGCCTGGATGGCTCCGTCGGGCAGGCCGAGCCGGCCAGCCTGGATTTTCGCCGTGGCCTCTGGCAGGCGGCCTTGTGCAGCCTGCTGTTTGCCGCCCAGAGCGCGGCCCTGGCCATCGGCTTGCTGCGTTCCCCCTGGCCCATCTTGCTGATCTGGGCGCTGGTACCCTTGCTGCTGTGGCGGCTGCCCACGGATCCTTGGCGCTGGCTGGAGGATCACCGTCTGCTGCGCCTGGCCCAGGCCCTGTTGCTGCTGGTGGGGGTGACCCTGCTGGCCGAAGGGCTGGGCACCCCGTTGCCGTTGTTTATCCTCTACTGGCTGTTGACCCTGGTGATGCTGGCAGCCTGGCTGCTGTGGCGCTTTCGCTATGCCGACGACTCGGCCGGATTGCCCTCGGCCGAGGCGAGCGCGGACGAGACGCCCCTGCCGCCCCTGGAGCAGGAGGCCCAGTCCATGCTGGCACGGGTCAGCCAGCTGTCGGATCTGCCGATCCGGGCCATCATGTCGGTGCGCCACGATGTGGAGATGCTGGACCTGAGCGAGCCGCTGGCGGCGGTCCATGCCCAGCTGGCCCGCACCCCCCACTCCCGTCTGGTGGTGATCCGGGAGGGCAACAAGGACGCGCCCCTGGGGATCTTGCGCAAGCGCGATGTGCTGGCGCGGCTGCTGCAAGGTGAACCCCTGGCCCTGGAGGCCCTGGTCAACCCCCATCCCCTCTGCCTGCCGGAGACCTTAAGCGTGCTGGGCGCCTTGGATCAGTTCCGTCAGGCCCGCACTCACATGGCCTTCGTGCTGGATGAGTTCGGCAACTTCGAGGGGCTCATCACCATCCGGGACGTGCTGGAGGAGATCGCCGGCAAGCTGCCGGAGCCGGGGGAAGAGGATCAGGATCTGGTCTGCCTGGGTCCGGGCAGCTATCGGGTGAGTGGCGATTACCTGCTGCAGGAGCTGCAACGGCAGATCGGCTTTCCGGCGCCACCCACCAGCCATTATCACACCCTGGCGGGCTGGCTGCTGGAGCGGTTGCAGCGTCTGCCCAGGCAGGGGGAAGAGCTGTTGTTGGATGGCTGGCAGATCAATGTGTTGCAGCTGAACGCCCACCGGATTGAAACCCTCTGGTTGCGGCGGCAAGATAGCTAGCAGACGAAGGAATCGAGTGGCCCCGCGTGCGGGGCCTTGTTGTGTGTGGCTGCGGGTAGGAGTGGTCATGAAGCAAATGCAAAGGGGGAGCCGGCTCACGGGGCTGTTGTCGCAGGCCGATCAGCAGGGCGGGTTACGGGGCTGGCTGTGTCTGCTGCTGGCGGCGCTGCTGACGCTGCAAAATCCCCTGTGGTACGGCATGGCGCCGGCCTTCGATGCCTCCTTGTTTGCCGTGATGGGCAAGATGTGGGCCGATGGATCCGTGCTCTATCGTGACATGCTGGATATCAAGGGCCCCATGATCTTCGCCCTGGATGCCCTGGGCTATCGCCTGGGGGGCTTTGCCGGCATGGCGGCGCTGGAAACCCTGCTGCTGGCACTGGGACTCTCCAGCGCTTACCGTGGATTGCGGCGTCTGGGCTGCAGCCTGGCGGCCAGCTGGCTGGCGTTGCTGGCCACCCTGGCCCTGTGCGGCTTTCGCTACTACTACGGCAACATGACCGAGGAGTGGAGCCTGGCCCTGGCCCTGCTGGCCTTCGGCGGCTTTGCCGGTCAGTTGCAGGCCGGGCGCTTTGTGCTGGCCCAGGCCTGGTTGCCGGCCCTGACCCTGGGGCTGGTGTTCATGATGCGTCCCAACAACGCCGTGCTCTGGGCCGCCTGGTATGCGGGTCTGGGTTGCTTGTGGCTGGGGCAGGGGGCCTGGCGCCAGGTGTGCTGGCTGGCGCTGAGCGCCCTGGCAGGCCTGTTGCTGGTGGCCTTGCCCTTGCTGGCCTATTTTTGGCAACAGGGGGTCTGGGATAACTTCCTCTTCTATGCCTATGGCGTCTTCTTCGGTCACAGCTATGGCTCGGGTTTCTCCTTGGCGGTGGGGCTGGTTGGTCTGCTGCGTACCGGTTGGTTGCTGCTGCTGCCCTGGGCGGTGTGGGGGCTGTTTAGCCAGGCGCGCGGCGAGCTGCTGAGGCTGCGCGCGGGCCTTTTGTGGGTACTGTTGTGGAGCGCGCTGGCGGGACTGGTGGCCAATTCGGTGTCCGGTCATGTGTATGACCACTACGATGAGCTGATCCTGCCGCTGCTGCCCTTGAGCCTGGCCCTGCTGCTGCACTGGGCCGGTCAAGGTTGGCGCTGGGCCTGGCCTGTGTTGGGGGGCTGGGGGCTGTTCTTGCTCATTCCCCACACCCTGTTCGATTGGACCCGCTTCGAGTGGCCACTGGATAAGGTTGCGCTGCAGATGGGGGTTGCCCTAGGCGGGGCACTCCTGCTGATCCTGGCCGGCTGGCGCTGGCTGCCCGTGGGTGCCCACGGGGCCCAACGGTTGATGGTGGTCATGGCCTGCGTCCTGCCGATCTGCCTGACCGGCTACTCCGCCTACCTGGCCGCTACCGCGGGGCGCCCTTTCAATGCCACGACCTGGCAACAGGTGCAGCAGATCCGCGCCGAGTCGAGTCCAAGCGATACCCTCTGGGTGGAGGGGACAATGCCGCAGTTTTATGTCTGGAGCGAGCGCGCGGCGGCGACGCCCTACCTGTTCTTTGACAACGTTACCCCGGGCTATGACGTGAAGGCCAAGGTGCTGGCGGCGCTGCAGGCCAAGCCGCCGGCCTTTATCCTGGTGCGCGGCAAGAAGCTGGCGCGCTTTCGCGCCGATCCCCATGCCTATTCGACCTCCCAGCAAGCCCTGCTGGCCTACATAGTCACGACCTATGACGAGGTGCAGCCTGGGCTGTTCCGGCGGCGTGAGAGTGGATCTTGATGAATAAATTACGGCGCCCTGGGGCGCCGTAATGGTCTGGAGACGTGCGATTTAAATCGCGGGTCTAGCTTAGGCTGGGGCCTTCGAACACACCGAACTTCTCCATGGCAAAGCCGATGCGCTCCTCCACGCTCAGCTGCACCTTACCCAGCTTGCTGACCGCGCGCACCCTGGGCAGCAGGCCGGAGGCATTGGCGATCTGAATGGACAGACCCGGGCGGGCATTGAGTTCCAGCAGCATGGGGCCACGCTTCTTGTCCAGCACCATGTCGGTGCCCAGATAGCCCAACCCAGACATCTCGTAGCAGCTGGAGGCCAGGGTCAGCAGCTTGTGCCAGTGGGGCACCTGTAGCTCGAACAGATCCTTCTGGGTGTCCGGGTGGTAACGCAGCGGCTCGTTGTACTGCACAGCGCGCACCGCGCGCCCGGTGCGCAGGCAGATCCCCACCCCCACGGCGCCCTGGTGCAGGTTGGCCTTGCCATCGGAGGAGGAGGTGGACAGGCGCATCATGGCCATCACGGGGAAGCCCTTGAACACGATCACCCGGGTGTCTGGCACCCCTTCGAAGGAGTAGCCGTCGAACACATCATCGAAGTTGATGAGATCCTCGACCATCACCAGATCCGGTTTGCCCCCCAGGGAGAAGAGTCCCGCCAGTATGTTGGAGACGTGGCGCTCCAGATCCGCCTGGTTGCAGGCCTGGCCGTTGGGCTTGTAGTAGAGGCCGTCCTCATGGCGCAGGATCACCAGTATCCCCTTGCCACCAGAGCCCCGGGCCGGCTTGATGCAGAAGCCCGGCCAATCCTGGACCATCTTGGTGATGCGTCCCACCTCGTACTGGAAGCTGATGGTGCCGATAAGCTTAGGCACAGTCACCCCGGCATCGATGGCGATGCGTTTGGTCTTGAGCTTGTTATCCACCAGCGGATAGAGGGATCTGGGGTTGTAGCGCCCTATGTAGCCGATATTGCGCTGGTTCATCCCCATGATGCCGAGGCTGGCCAGCTTGAATGGCGAGGTATAACGGTTCCAGAATGCCATCTTATTTCTTCAGCTCATCCACCAGGGGTTTGAAACGCTTCAGCTCGGAGAGCCGATAACCCGTGTAGTTACCCATCAGCAGCACGGTCGCCATCAGCATGAGTTGCAAGCCGAGGAAGTTGAAGGTCAGGTGCTGGATGATGCCGTTGTCCATGGCCAAGTAAGCCAGCACGGCCACCAGCAGGGAGCCACCCCCTTGCTTGACCACCTCCTTGGGACCCTCTTCCTCCCACAGGATGGACATTCGCTCTATGGTCCAGGAGAGGATGATCATGGGGAAGAAGGTGATCTTCATGCCCTGGGTCAGCCCCAGCTTGTAGGTGATGAAGGAGAGGATGCCGATGATACCGATCACCGTGATGATCACCGCCGAGATCCGCGCCACCAGCAAGAGGTTGAGTCGCGATAGATAGGAACGGATGACGAGGCCGACCCCGACGATGGACAGGAAGCCCAGCAAGCCGACGGTCAGATTGGTCTGGATAAAGGCCACGGCGATCAGCACCGGCATGAAGGTGCCCGAGGTCTTGAGGCCGACGATGACCCGCAGGAAGACCACCACCAATACGCCGATGGGCAGCAGCAGTATGCCCTTGAACAGGGCCTGTTCTTCCAGGGGCAGGGCGTCCACCGACAGGTTCAGCAGCTCGGTGTTCTGGAACTTGTCCGACAGGGCGCGGGCCACGGAGACCTGCTTCTTGATGATGGAGAAGGTGACCCGGGAGTTGCTGCCGCCCGTGACATCCAGCAGGGGCACGGACTGGTATTCCCACAGCAGCAGCGGGTTGGCACTGCTGGGCTTGGGCTCGACGCTAAACAGGCGATACTGGTTGCCGTTGGCTGAGAACACCTGCACATAGTTGGTCAGGCTCTGGCGACGGCGACCGTCTTCCAGCGTCAGGGCGCGCACCACCCGGGCCGGCACATTGCTCATGCCCAGCAGATCCACCACCAGCTCGGCCGGGGTCTTGTGTTCCTTGAGCAGCTCCACGTTCAGTTGCTTGTCCTGCAGCTGGCGCAGGATGGCCTGAGTCAGGCTGAAGGGATCGGCGGACTCGGCCTTGGCCTCATCCAGCAGCTGGCGCATGGCGGTCTCGACCGCTTCCTTGAACAGGGGCTTGACCACCTCGGGCGGGGTCAGCAGCACCTTGGCGTAGGGGTCGCTCAACATGTCCGCGCGGTAATAGAGTTCCTGGTGGCCGCGGGCTTCCCGTATGGTCCAGATGGCGCGATTGGCGTTGTCCTTGGTGCCAAAGGTCAGGCCGTAGCCCGGGCTGGCGGCCGCCTGATCGATCAGGGTGTAGCCGTTCTGGGTGCCGGGAATGGCCAGCGAGACGGTGGCCGGGCCACCATCGGCGTCAAATTCTACCTTGGCCTCCAGGGACCAGACGCTTCTGAGTTCACCGGGCAGCCAGGGCACCTCGAAGGCGATGTGCCGATAGAGCATGAGGGCGATGCCGAGCACATACAGGACGATGACGGCGATATAAAAGGGGCGGCGAGAAACCATGAGTGAGGGCCTGTTCCTGGTCTGAGTTAGGATTGGCTAGCGGCGGAGGCCGGCTTGCTCTCTGGTTTGGGTTCAGCAGGCTGCGCCTCGCTCTTGGCTGGGGCCTTGACTACCGGCGCGGCAGCGGACACGGGGTCACTCACCTTGGTGGCCGGGGTCGGCTGGGGCGCTTCTGTCTTGCGTGACTTGGCGGTCACCTCGGTGGCGCCATCGGCCTCGGGCTTGGGCTGTACAAACTCCCGCGCCACGTCCACCACGGCCACGTCCTTGATCAGCTCACGGCCCAGCAGCAAGGAGAAGTCCATCTGGGAGCGATCCTTCAGGTTGAACTCGGCCTGCTCCTTGAGGCTGCCCAACTGGATGGAGAGACGCACGGACGGGCGGCGATCATAATGGTCTGACGAAGACTGACGGATGCGCACGTAGCGCACGAAGGGCGCTTCCATGTCCAGCGTGCCCCCTTCATCCAGCGGCATCTTGAACTTGACCCAGCGGTGGCCATCGCGCTCGAACACCTGGATGTCGGTGGCGCTGATGGAGGAGGTGGCCGCCCCGGTATCCACCCGGCTTTGGAAGGTGCCATGGGCTTCCGCCACATAGACCCATTCGGACTCACCCAGGATCAGCTTGCCATCCGGCGTGGTGAGGCCGGGGTCGCTGAATTTGACGGGGCTTTGCTGACTGGTGGCGGGACGGGACATGGCTTTTACCATCTGGTTGAGGGACTGCTGCTGGCTCAGCAGGCTGCCGATCAGCACCTCGTTGTCTTTTTGCTGTGCCAGCAGACGATCCAGCTGGGCCTGGGTGTTGGCCTGCTGTTGCTGCTGTTGCTGTTGTCCTTGGGTCATCTGGCTGCCCAGCTGCTGTTCGCTGCGCTTGATGTCGGCCTTGACCTCAGTTACTGCCTGATTGGTGAGGTTGGCACAGCCGGTAAGAGAAAGAGTCACGAGCAGGGTTGAGGCAGTCAAGAGTGCGCTGTTCATAGAGTTCGTCAATATTACCATTTCAGGTTTACAACAAATAAGAACTCAGCCGAGGGGGGCTAAAGGCCTTGGGAGTCCGTTCGCTTGGTCGCCAAGATGACGGCCCGTTTAGGGGCCGGATACCCCTCAAGTGTAAGGCTTCGATTATTGGGGTCAAGGAAATCCACGAGGGAGTCATTGCGCATCCAGGGGGTGCTGCGTTGCTCCTCCAGCGTGGTGACACATTCATCCACCACTCGGACTTCTTCGAATCCACATTTTTCCAGCCAGAGGCACAGGGCCGCGCTGCTGGGGAGGAACCAGACGTTACGCATCTGGGCATAGCGATCCGATGGCACCAGCACCTCGTTGGGACCGCCGTCCACCACCAGGGTCTCCAGCACCAGCTCGCCGCCGTCGCGCAGTTGATCCTTCAGCTGCAGCAGGTGATCGATGGGGGAGCGTCTGTGGTAGAGCACCCCCATGGAGAAGACGGTGTCGAAGGCATTGAGGGCCGGCAGGGCCTCTATTCCCAGGGGCAATAGATGGATGCGGGGATCCTGGCCGGCCAGCTGCTTGATGGCGGCAAACTGGCACAGGAACAGCGCCGCCGGATCTATGCCCACCGCCAGCTCGGCCCCTTCCCCCAGCATGCGCCACAGGTGATAGCCGTTGCCGCAGCCCACATCCAGGATGCGCCGACCGGCCAGGGGGGAGAGATGGGGCTTGACCCGTTCCCACTTCCAGTCGGAGCGCCACTCGGTATCCACATGGATGCCGAACAGCTGATAGGGGCCTTTGCGCCAGGGATGAAGGTGCTGCAGCAGATTTTCGAGCTTGGCCCGTTCGCCGGCGCTCAGCTCCTCCGCCAGCCCCAGCTCGACCCGATCGCCAAGGTTGATGTGCTTCGCCTGGTAGCCGGCCAGCTTGGCCAGCACCCGTTGCCAGCGAGGCAGATCGCCGTGGGCCTGTTCGTGTTGCCAGGCGTGCAGCTGGGCGGGCAGGGTGTTGAGCCAGTGGCTCAGCGGGCCCTTGGCGATCAGTTGGTAGAAGCTGGCAAAATCAATCATCTTTGGCTGCCTTGATGGCTACCAGAGAGCCAAAGTTGAAGCACTGGAACCACAGCTCGCCGTGGGCGAAGCCGGCCTCGGCCAGCCGCGCCTTGTGCTGGGCCACGCTGTCGGCGCGCAGCACGTTCTCCAGCAGGGTGCGTTTCTGGCTGATCTCCAGCTCGCTGTAGCCATTGGCCCGCTTGAAGTCCAGGTGCAGATCGATGAGCAGGTCGTTGACCGGTGCGTCTTCGAAGCGGAATTTCTCGCTCAGGATCAGCACGCCACCGGGGCGCATGCCGGCATGGATGCGGCTCAGCAGCGCCAGGCGCTCCTCGGGGGCGACGAACTGCAGGGTGAAGTTGAGCACCACCACGGAGGCATCTTCAATGGGCACCTGGCAGATGTCGGCCTGCAGGATCTCCACCGGCACCTCGGAGCGAAAGGCGGCCAGCTGATCCCGGCAACGGCTCACCATGGCGGCGGAGTTATCGACGCCGATGATCCGGCAACCCGGCGCCGTCAGGTGACGGCGCATCATCAAGGTGGCGGCCCCCAGGGAGCAGCCGAGATCGTAGAGCCGGCTGTTAGGTTGGGCGAAGCGCTCCGTCATCATGCCGATGGCGGAGAGGATGTTGCTGTAACCCGGCACCGAGCGCTGGATCATGTCGGGGAACACTGCGGCTACCCTGTCGTCAAAACAGAAGTCGCCCAGTTGTGCCAAGGGGGCGGCAAAAAGCTGGTCTTTATGCTGCATGCTGGATAAAACTCGAAGCCGAAACGAGACGGGTTGAACAAGCCGTCAGAAACTGGCGGCATGGTAGCAGAATTGCCCGCCGGTGGGCGAAAAATGTGATGGCCGCTGGGCCTTGCCAAGGCCGATGGGGCGGGTGTTATCAAAGCGCCGCTTTTAGCCTATAATGCGGGCCTTTTTGACGTTCAACCTGTTTTCCGGATTTTCATTTCGCCACCATGCCGATCTTCGAATACCAATGTCAGCAGTGCGGCCATCAGGTTGCCAAGTTGCAGAAACTTTCCGATGCCCCGTTGCGCACCTGCCCGTCCTGTGCGGCCGAGGCACTGAGCAAGCTGATCTCCGTACCGGGTTTTCGCCTCAAGGGCAGCGGCTGGTACGAGACCGATTTTAAATCAGGCCCCAAGAAAAACCTGGCTGCCCCCGAGTGCGGTGGTCAGGGGGGATGCGCTGGCTGTCCGGTCGGCGACTAATCGAAGCATTTTAAGGAATACACCATGCGCACCATCTATTGCGGGCAGGTCAATGCCAGTCACGTCGAGCAAACCGTCATCCTGTGCGGCTGGGTTCATCGCCGCCGGGATCTGGGGGGCCTGATCTTCATCGACATGCGGGATCGCGAAGGCATAGTCCAGGTGTTCTTCGATCCGGACAAGCAGGCCGCCTTCGACCTGGCCTACGAGCTGCGCAACGAGTTCTGCATCCAGGTTACCGGGGTGGTGCGGGCCCGTCCCGCCTCCCAGGTCAATGCCGATATGGCCACCGGGGCGGTGGAGGTGTTCGGCCATGAGCTGACCATCATCAACCGCGCCGAGCCGTTGCCGCTGGACTTCAACCAGAACAACAGCGAAGAGCAGCGTCTGAAGTACCGTTACTTGGACTTGCGCCGCCCCGAGATGGCCCAGGTACTCAAGACCCGTGCCCGCATCACCAGCTTCGTGCGCCGCTTCATGGATTCCGAAGGCTTCCTAGACATCGAAACCCCCATGCTCACCAAGGCCACGCCGGAAGGGGCGCGGGACTACCTGGTGCCCAGCCGGGTGCACAAGGGCAAGTTCTACGCCCTGCCGCAATCCCCCCAGCTGTTCAAGCAGCTGCTGATGATGTCTGGCTTCGATCGTTACTACCAGATCGTCAAGTGCTTCCGTGACGAAGACCTGCGGGCCGACCGTCAGCCGGAATTCACCCAGATCGACGTGGAGACCTCCTTCATGAGCGCCGAGCAGGTGCGGGAGAAGATGGAAACCCTGATCCGCGGTCTGTGGCAGGAGGTGGCCGGGGTGGATCTGGGGGATTTCCCTGTGATGACCTTCGACGAGGCCATGCGCCGCTACGGCTCCGACAAGCCGGATCTGCGGGTACCCATGGAACTCGTCGACGTGGCGGATCTGCTCAAGCAGGTGGAGTTTGCCGTGTTCGCCGGTCCCGCCAACGATGCCAAGGGCCGGGTGGCCGCCCTCAAGGTGCCCGGTGGTGCCCAGCTCTCCCGCAAGCAGATCGACGAATACACCAAGTTTGTCTCCATCTATGGCGCCAAGGGGCTGGCCTGGATGAAGGTCAACGAGGCCGCCAAGGGGGCCGACGGGGTGCAATCCCCGGTGGCTAAGTTCTTGAATGACGACATCATCACCGAGATCCTGCGCCGCACCGGCGCCGCCGACGGCGATATCCTGTTCTTCGGTGCCGACAAGGCCAAGGTGGTGGCGGACGCCATGGGCGCCCTGCGCCTCAAGGTGGCCCGGGATCTGGACCTGGTGCAGAAGTGCTGGAAGCCCCTGTGGGTCATCGACTTCCCCATGTTCGAAGAGGATGGCGAAGGCGGCCTGACCGCCATGCACCACCCCTTCACCGCCCCCAGCAACCTGAGCGCCGAGCAGCTCAAGGCCGATCCCCTGGCGGCTTATGCCAATGCCTATGACATGGTGATCAACGGCTACGAGGTGGGCGGCGGTTCCGTGCGTATTCACCAGAACCCCATGCAGCAGGCTGTCTTCACCATCCTGGGGATCGATGAAGCCCAGCAGCAGGAGAAGTTCGGCTTCTTGCTGGATGCCCTCAAGTTCGGTACGCCGCCCCATGCCGGCCTGGCCTTCGGCCTGGACCGTCTGACCATGCTGTTGACCGGCACCGACAACATTCGCGATGTCATCGCCTTCCCCAAGACCACGGCGGCGGCCTGTCTGATGACGGATGCCCCCAGCCTGGCCAACGAGGCGGCGCTGCAGGAGCTGGCGATCCGCACCGTGCCGGTGGAAAAAGCCCCGGCGGAATAAGGCAGAAGCGGCCAGATCTCGGCCGACCCAATTTTACGGCGCGCACGAGCGCGCCAGAGACAAAACTACGGAGAACAGAGTCATGGCAGGTCATAGTAAGTGGGCCAACATCAAACACCGCAAGGCGGCACAGGACGCCAAGCGGGGCAAGATTTTCACCAAGCTGATCCGTGAGATCACCACCTCAGCCCGTATCGGCGATCCGGATCCATCCGCCAACCCGCGCCTGCGGGCCGCGGTGGCCGAGGCGCTGTCCAACAACATGACCCGCGACACCATCAACCGCGCCATCCAGCGTGGCGCCGGCGGTGGTGATGGGGCCGAACTGGAAACCATCATCTACGAAGGCTACGGTCCGGCCGGTACCGCCGTCATGGTGGAGTGCATGACCGACAACCGTAACCGTACCGTGTCCGAAGTGCGTCACGCCTTCAGCAAGTGCGGTGGCAACCTGGGGACCGATGGCTCCGTCTCCTACCTGTTCACCAAGAAGGGCCTGATCGCCTTCGCCGAAGGGGATGAGGATCAGCTCATGGAGCTGGCGATTGAAGCCGGTGCCGATGACGTGGTGGCCGACACCGATGGTTCCATCGAGGTGTACACCACCCCCAACGATTTCGGTACCGTGCTGGATGCCCTGGAAGCGGCCGGCCTCAAGCCCGAGAGCGCCTCCGTCACCATGATTGCCTCCACCGAGGCCGATCTGGATGCCGAGACTGCGCCCAAGCTGCTGCGTCTCATCGACATGCTGGAAGACCTGGACGACGTCCAGGAGGTGTACCACAACGGTGCCATCTCCGACGAAGTGGCCGCCGGTCTGTAATGCCAGGCGGTGGCCTGCCGCAGATCTTGTCGGCTTGGCCGCCAGCTAGGCAATGAGCAATAAAGAGGGAGCTGCGGCTCCCTTTTTTATCGTGCCGTTGGGTAGGGTGATAAGGTGATGCCAATCGAGGTGGTGAGATGAGCATTATTTTGGGCATAGATCCGGGCTCCCGGATCACCGGCTACGGAGTGATCCGTGCCCAGGGTAGCCGGGTGGAGTATCTGGGCTCAGGCTGTATCCGCACCAGCGGCGAGAGCCTGGCCCCCAAACTCAAGCAGATCTATGACGGGGTGAGCGAGATCATCACCCAGTTTCGCCCGGAGCGCTTTGCCATCGAGCAGGTGTTTCTGGCCCGCAATCCGGACTCGGCCCTCAAGCTGGGCCAGGCCCGCGGCAGCGCCATCGTCGCGGCGGTCAATCAGGGGCTGGAGGTGGCCGAATACAGTGCCCGCCAGGTGAAGCTGGCGGTGGTGGGGGGCGGCGGTGCCGAGAAGACCCAGGTGCAGCACATGGTGACCCAGCTGCTGAAATTGCCCGGCACGCCTCAGGCGGATGCGGCGGACGCCCTGGCGGTGGCCCTCTGCCATGCCCATACCCTGCAGAGCCTGATCAGCGCCGCGGGGCGGGGCAACCAGGTCACCGGCAGCCGGGGTGGCCGCTGGCGTTGAAGATCTGGATATAGATACAGTTATTTATTATGCTAGCCGGCAACTAATCCCGGGGAGAGACAACGCATGATAGGGCGTCTGAGCGGCATCATAGTAGAGAAGCAACCACCGGAGATCCTGCTGGATGTCGGGGGCGTGGGCTATGAGCTGCAGCTGCCCATGACCTGTTTCTACGAACTGCCGGCGGTGGGCCAACCGGTGACCCTGTTTACCCACTTCGTGGTGCGAGAGGATGCCCAGCTGCTCTACGGCTTCAACCATAAGCAGGAGCGCAGCCTGTTCCGTGAGCTGCTCAAGGCCAACGGTGTCGGTCCCAAGCTGGCGCTGGCCATTCTCTCCGGCATGTCCGCCAAGCAGTTTGTCCAGGCGGTGGAGCGGGAAGAGATCGGCAGTCTCATCAAGCTGCCCGGGGTGGGCAAGAAGACCGCTGAGCGCCTGGTCATCGAGATGCGGGATCGCTTGAAGGGCTGGGGGGAGGGTGCCCTGTTCACCCCCTATACCGATGCGGCCCCGCTGGATACGCCTGCTGGCAGCAACAACGAAGATGAGGCGGTGGCAGCCCTCATCGCCCTGGGCTACAAACCTGCCCAGGCGTCTCAGGTGGTGAGCAAGGTGGCCAAACCCGAGATGTCGGTGGAAAACCTCATCCGCGATGCCCTGCGCAGCCTGGTCTAAGGAGTTCTCATGATCGAAGCCGATCGTCTGCTGGCCCCGGCGGCCAAACAGGAAGAGGAGTGGCTGGATAGGGCCATTCGTCCCAAGCTGCTGGCGGATTACCGCGGTCAGGATCCGGTCCGTGATCAGATGGAGCTCTTCATCGCGGCCGCCAAGCGGCGCGGCGAAGCCCTGGACCACCTGCTGATCTTCGGCCCGCCCGGTCTCGGCAAGACCACCCTGGCCAATATCGTGGCCAACGAGATGGGGGTCAACATCAAGACCACCTCGGGCCCAGTGCTGGAGAAGGCGGGTGATCTGGCGGCCATGCTCACCAACCTGGAAGCCAACGATGTGCTGTTCATCGATGAGATCCATCGCCTGAGCCCGGTGGTGGAGGAGGTGCTCTATCCCGCGATGGAGGATTATCAGCTGGACATCATGATAGGTGAGGGGCCGGCGGCCCGCTCCATCAAGCTGGAGCTGCCGCCCTTCACCCTGATCGGTGCCACCACCCGGGCCGGCTCCCTGACCTCGCCGCTGCGGGATCGGTTCGGCATCGTCCAGCGGCTTGAGTTTTATCAGGTTGCGGATTTGGCTGACATAGTGTTGCGCAGCGCCCGTTGCCTTGGGCTGTCCATGGATGAGGCGGGGGCATTCGAGATCGCCCGGCGCGCCCGTGGTACGCCACGGATCGCCAACCGCCTGCTGCGCCGGGTGCGGGACTACGCCGAGATCAAGGCCGATGGGCACATCGGTGATTTGGTTGCCTCCCAGGCGTTGGATATGCTGGATGTGGATCACCAGGGCTTCGACTTCATGGATCGCAAGCTGTTGCTGGCCATTATCGACAAGTTTATGGGCGGACCCGTGGGGCTGGACAACTTGGCGGCGGCCATCGGCGAAGAAAAAGAGACCATCGAAGATGTGCTGGAGCCGTTTCTTATCCAGCAGGGCTTCTTGCAACGTACCCCCCGCGGCCGGATTGCCACCGCCCGTGCCTACCAGCATTTCGGTCTGCAGCGTGACGGCGAGGCGTGAGCCTGCCGTCGGCTGCGCCAGATCACAATTGCGAACAATTCTGTTTTATTTTTTCAGATAAGCTTTCTTTTTATATGGGCATGTTGCCGACTTTCTTGGCCGCTGGTCGGGGTGTCGATAACAGAGCTCTGCGCAAAAAACATCCGACTGTCACACAAGATAGATAAAAATGGCCGCTACAGCTGGCATATGCTGTTGAAGGGACGCAAAATTCAGGGGTGCGCCAATGGTTTAGCTTAGGTTCAGGCTTGTTGCCAGTTTGGTGCCTGAAGTGGTATAAACATTCATGTTTAATACAGGTTTCTGCTTCAACTGTTGTAATTTTGTTGCATTTGATCGCGCTATGTTAGGAGGTTGCCCAAAGGCAGCCTTTTAAGCATTTATCGCATGGTCTTCTGCTAAGGATTGGCTCGGCCCGGCTGGGTGGCGCCGAATCGTCGAAATCGGTGAGGAAACATCATGATTAATGAACTTGTGGTCGATCTGTCGCGGATCCAGTTTGCCGCGACAGCCCTCTATCACTTTTTGTTCGTACCCTTGACGATCGGGATGACCTTCATCCTGGCGATCATGGAATCCGTCTATGTGATGACCAACAACCCTATCTACAAGGACATGACCAAGTTCTGGGGTAAGCTGTTCGGCATCAACTTCGCCTTGGGGGTAACCACAGGGCTGACCATGGAGTTCCAGTTCGGTACTAACTGGTCCTACTACTCCCACTATGTGGGCGACATCTTCGGCGCGCCCTTGGCCATAGAAGGCCTGATGGCCTTCTTCCTGGAGTCCACCTTCGTCGGCATGTTCTTCTTCGGCTGGGATCGGATGAGCAAGGTACAGCACCTGGCCTCCACCTGGCTGATGGCCATAGGTACCAACCTCTCTGCCCTGTGGATCCTGGTGGCCAACGGCTGGATGCAGTTCCCCACCGGTTCTGAGTTCAACTATGAAACCATGCGCATGGAGATGGTCAGCTTCGCGGATCTGATCTTCAGCCCCGTGGCACAGGTGAAGTTCGTGCACACTGTGGCGGCGGGTTACACCTGTGGTGCCATGTTTGTGCTGGGGATCTCCTCCTACTATCTGCTGATGAAGCGGGATGTACCCTTTGCCCGCCGTTCCTTCGCCATTGCCGCCGCCTTTGGTATGGCGTCCATCCTCTCCGTCATCGTGCTGGGGGATGAGTCTGGCTATGAGCTGGGGGATGTGCAGAAGGCCAAGCTGGCCGCCATTGAATCGCAATGGGAAACCCATCCGGCGCCGGCGCCGTTCACCCTGTTTGGTCTGCCCAGCCAGGAGGCCCAGGAGACCAAGTTTGCGGTAGAGATCCCCTATATGATGGGTATCGTCGCCACTCGCTCCCTGGATGGAGAGGTCACCGGTCTCAAGGATCTGATGAAGGAGCACGAGGGGCGTATCCGCAACGGTATGCAGGCCTATGCGCTGCTGCAGCAGCTGCAAGCCGGCGACAAGTCCGATGAACTGCGTAGCCAGTTCGAGCAGGTGAAGTCCGATCTGGGCTATGGTCTGCTGCTCAAGCGTTATGCACCCAATGTGGTGGACGCCGACGAGGCGCAGATCCAGCAGGCGGTGAAAGACAGCATTCCACCGGTGGCGCCTCTGTTCTGGACCTTCCGCGCCATGGTGGGAGCCGGCATGTTGATGCTGCTGCTGATCGCGGTGGCCTTCTATGACAGTACCCGTCACCGGATCGGTGACCGCAAGTGGCTGCACAAGGCGCTCTTGTGGGGCATTCCCTTGCCCTGGATCGCCATCGAATGTGGCTGGATGGTGGCCGAATTCGGTCGTCAACCCTGGACCATCGCCGAGGTGTTGCCCACCTTCATGTCCACCTCCACCCTGAGTGCGGGGAACCTGTGGTTCTCCCTCATAGGTATCTGTGCCTTCTATACGGTACTGCTGGTGGTGGAAATGTACCTGATGTTCAAGTTTGCGCGCCGTGGCCCCAGCAGCCTGAAGACCGGCAAGTACCACTTTGAGCAACTGAGCGCTTAAGGGAGACGCAGCATGTTGGATTACGAAGTTTTGCGTGTCATCTGGTGGGTCCTGGTCGGGGTCCTGCTGATCGGCTTTGCCGTGACCGATGGCTTTGACATGGGGGTGGGGGCCTTGCTCCCCATCCTGGGTAAGAACGACACAGAACGGCGGGTGATGATCAACACCATAGCGCCCCACTGGGACGGCAACCAGGTGTGGTTGATCACCGCCGGTGGTGCCATCTTCGCCGCCTGGCCCATGGTCTATGCCACCGCCTTCTCCGGCTTCTATGTGGCCATGGTATTGACCCTGATGGCCTTGTTTTTCCGGCCTGTGGGGTTTGATTACCGCTCCAAGTTGGAGAGCCCACGCTGGCGCAACACCTGGGACTGGTGTCTGTTCATCGGTGGTTTCGTGCCCCCCGTGGTGTTTGGCGTGGCCTTTGGCAACCTGTTGCAAGGGGTGCCCTTCACCATGGACGCCTTCATGCGTTCCACCTATGAAGGCAACTTCTTCGGCCTGCTCAATCCGTTTGGTCTGCTGGCCGGCTTTGTCAGCCTGTTCATGATCCTGACCCAGGGTGCGGTCTGGCTGATGATGAAAACCGAAGGGGCGCTGCACCGTCGCACCAGCCGCGCGGCCAGTCTGTTTGCCCTGCTGACTGCCGTGCTGTTTGTGCTGGCCGGTGTCTGGGTCGCCAAGGGGATCGATGGCTACAGCCTGGTGAAGTTCGCCGGTACGGCAGGCCTGTCCAACCCGCTGCATAAGGAAGTGGCGGTGGAGGCGGGTGCCTGGATGCGCAACTATGACCTCTACCCTTGGATGATGGCGGCGCCGATCCTGGGTATCGTCATGGCGTTGCTGACGGCTGTGCTGGCCAAGCTGGAGAAGGGGGGGCTGGCGTTCCTGACCTCCTCCCTGGCCATCGCCGGTATCATACTGACGGCTGGGTTCTCCATGTTCCCCTTCATCATGCCGTCCAGTCTGCAGCCGGCCCATAGCCTGACCGTCTGGGATGCGACCTCGTCACACCGCACCTTGAGTGTCATGTTCTACGCCGCCGTGATTTTTGTGCCCATCGTGCTGAGCTACACCATCTGGACCTACTACAAGATGTTTGGTCGGGTCAGTGGCGAGTTTGTTGAAGCCAACAAGCACTCAGTCTACTAAGAGGAGAGATGAGATGTGGTATTTCACCTGGATCCTGGGGCTCTTGCTGGCCTGTTCTTTTGGCATCATTAATGCCTTGTGGTTAGAACACACTGAGAACATGGACAGAAGACTCGATTAAGTCTTTAATCATCAAAAAGCCATCCGATTGCGATGGCTTTTTTTTTCGGCAAAAGCAAGGGGTTGACCATAATAAAATGCGCAGGGTCACAGCTTCTTTCCCCCTGTTAGCTGGGGTATAGTAGCGACCGTTATTCATGCAGGGACAACAGGCAAAACGGTGACGGCTGAGTTTGAAATTCCGGTGCGCATCTATTACGAAGACACGGATGCGGGTGGCGTGGTTTATTACGCCAACTATCTGAAATTTATGGAAAGATGCCGAACGGAGTGGCTTCGGTCACTGGGGGTTGAACAAGATGGCTGGCTGGCCGAGGGCATCGCCTTTGTCGTGCGCGCCGTCACGGTGGATTACCATGCCCCGGCCCGTTTCAACGACCAGATCCGAGTCGCTTGCCGACTGGCGACGCTTAAGCGAGCCTCCCTCGTTTTCCACCAACAGATCCTGGATGTGGAGGGGCGCCCCCTGATCAGTGGCCAAGTCACCATCGCCTGTGTCAACCTGCAACAAATGAAACCCACGCCCATTCCTGAACCCATTTACGGAGTCTTACGCAGTGCAACCCGCTGACTTGTCGTTTACCCGGCTGATCCTCGACGCCAGCCCGCTGGTCCAAATCGTCATGCTGATCTTGCTCGGGATGTCGATTGCATCCTGGACCATCATAGTGCAGCGCACCCGGGCCCTGCGCGAGGCGCGGTTCGTGGCAGAACAGTTTGAGGAGCGTTTCTGGTCTGGCATCGATCTCAATCGTCTGTATCAGGAGTGCTCCGCACGCCGCGACGATCTGCTGGGCGTGGAACTGGTGTTTTATTCCGGTTTCAAGGAGTTCGCCCGCCTGCACAACAGCGGTATCCGCAGCCAGGAGATGGTGATGGACGGTACCTATCGGTCCATGCGGGTATCCCTGTCCCGCGAGGTGGAGGATCTGGAAGCCCACCTGCCGACCTTGGCGACCATAGGTTCCATCAGTCCCTATGTGGGTCTGTTCGGTACCGTTTGGGGCATCATGCATGCCTTCGTCGCCTTGGCGGCGGTGAAGAATGCCACCCTGTCCATGGTGGCTCCGCCTATCGCCGAGGCGTTGATCGCCACCGCCATGGGTCTGTTTGCCGCCATCCCGGCAGTGGTGGCTTTTAACCGTTTCAGCACCAAGGTTGAGAAGCTCGAAAGCAGCTATATCAACTTCATGGACGAGTTTTCTACCATCCTCAATCGGCAGATCGCCGGCAAGCAAGGTGATCACTGATGCAAGTTCATCAACGCTCGAAGAAGCGGGCGGTGGCCGAAATCAACGTGGTGCCTTATATCGACGTCATGCTGGTGTTGCTCATCATCTTTATGGCTACGGCGCCGGTGATCATGCAGGGGGTGACGGTGGATCTACCCCAGGCCGATTCCCAGCCGCTGTCTGAAGATATGACGACGCCTGTGGTGGCCTCGGTCGACTCTACTGGTCGCTATTTCCTCGATATCGGCGATAGCCACAAGGAAGCCATGGATCTGGTGGACTTGGCCGGGCAGGTTGCTCAGTACCTGCGGATCCATCCCGATGCCCCCGTGGTGGTGCAGGGGGATGCCAAGGTCCCGTATGAGTCAGTAGTCCAGTTGATGGCCGCGCTAAAAGAAGCCGGGGTGCCGTCGGTCGGGCTGATGACAGAACCGCCGGCCAACAAGAAATAACCGGGAGAAAGTGCCGTGAAACGAGGCATGAAGGGCCCGCTGTTCATTTCTTTGCTGCTGCACTGTTTGCTGATTTTGGCCTTCATCTTGAAATGGAATCTGGATAAACCCAAGCGTCCGGCAGGTGGCGGCGGTGGCGTTGTGCATGCCGTGGTCATTGACCAGTTGGAATTTAAGCAGCACACAGAGTTCGTCAAACAGCAGAAGGAAGAGGCCAAGCAGGCCGAGCAGCAGAAGCAAGAGGCCGAGCGAACCGCTCAAGAGGCGCAACGTCAGCAAAAAGAGGCGGAAACCTTACATCTGCGGCAGGAGGCCGAGGCGAAAAAGGTCAAACTTGAGGCCGAGCGCAAAAAAGAAGCAGAGCGGCAACGAGTCGAGGCCGAGAAAAAGGTAGCCTTGGAGAAGAAGAAGGAAGAAGAGCGCAAGAAAGCCGAGGAGCTCAAGAAACAAGAAGAGCTTAAAAAGCAGGCAGAGCTGAAGAAGCAGGAAGAGCAGAAGAAGCAAGAAGAGCTGAAGAAGCAAGAAGAGCTCAAAAAGCAGCAAGAGCTGAAGAAGCAAGAAGAGCTGAAGAAGCAAGAAGAGCTGAAGAAGCAGGCTGCCGAGAAGAAGAAACAAGAAGACGCGCAGAAGAAGGCCGAGGAGCTCAAGCGGAAGCAGGAGCAGCAGAAGAAGGCCGACGCCGAGCGCAAGAAAAAAGAAGAAGCGGCCAAGAAAGCCGAAGCCGAGCGCAAGCGACGTGCCTCGGAGTCCAAACAGCTGGAAGATGAACTCTTCGACGAGCTGGATGGCCCGGGGAACAAGCCTGGCCCGGCGGGCGCCGGCGGTCCGCTCGACGAGTACACTGGGCTGATCGTTGCCACCATTCAGCGTTATTGGCTGGTGGATCAGACCATGTTTGGCAAGGAGTGCGTACTCAAGGTGAAGATGGCGCCGGATGGCTTGGTGATCAGTACCTCCAGCGGGAGTGGCGATGCGGCCGTGTGTCGTGCCTCCATTGCTGCGATCAACAAGCTGCAAAAGTTCCCGGCACCGCCGAAGAACCTGTATGACCAGGCCAAGGAGATGTCCTTGACCCTTAGACCAGGACGGTAGGAGCAAGCAAGGATGAAAAACACGACCGGTTGGATGGCGATTTTGTTACTGAGCAGTGGTGCACTGGCAGCAACCGATTCTGCCAAGCGTGACGAGCAGCTGATGCAGCAGTATGTCAGCAAGGTGAGCAAGGCCTTGGAGAAACATTTCCAGGCCGATGCCAGCCTGGCCGGCCAACACTGCGAGTTGCAACTCAGGCTGGAACCGGACGGTTTGGTGGTGGCGGCGGCGCAAACGGCCGGTGACAACAGCCTCTGTGTCGCCTCCTTGAACGGATTCAAAAAGATGAAAAAGTTGCCTCTGCCGCCGGCAGAGCTTTCCGAACAGATCCAATCGATTAATCTGACGTTAGAACCTTGAAGCAGGCCATGATGAAGAAACTATTTTGGGTGTTAGCCGCCTGGTGTCTGATGGCGCACTCTGCACTGGCGGAGCTGGAAATTCTGGTGACCGGGGGTATTGATAGCGGGCGCCCTGTGGCGGTACCGCAATTTAAGTGGAACGGTGGTCAGGCGCTGCCAGAAGATGTCGCCAACGTGATCAGTTCCGATCTGATGCGTAGTGGTAAGTTCAGCCCTCTGAACCGGAATGAAATGCCGCAACAACCCAATCAGAGCGCCGAGGTGAACTATTCCCTGTGGGCCTCCATGGGGGTCGAGGCCTTGGTGGTCGGCAGTATCGAGCCGGCTGGCGACGGTCAGTACAAGGTCAGTTTTGAGCTGCTGGATGTCCTCAAGGGGAATGGGGGCAACAGCGGTGTGCTGGTGGCCGATGCCAAGGTCGTTCCGGCCAAGCAGTTGCGGCAATATGCCCACCTTATCTCCGACATCGTCTATGAACAGTTGACCGGTGATCGGGGTGCCTTCCTGACGCGGATTGCTTACGTTAGTGTCAAACGAGGCCAAGCGTATCCCTATCAACTGATGGTGGCCGACTACGACGGCTACAACGAGAAGGTGCTGTTGCGCTCCAAAGAGCCCCTGATGTCCCCCTCTTGGTCACCGGATGGCCGTAAACTGGCATATGTCAGCTTCGAGAAGCAGCGGGCTTCTATTTTCGTGCAGGACATCATGACTCAGGCTCGCACCCTGATCTCGTCTTATCCCGGGATCAACGGGGCGCCGGAATGGTCGCCAGATGGGCGTCGTTTGGCTGTCGTTTTGTCTAAGGATGGCCAGTCTGAGATCTATCTGATTGACGTTGCCAGCCGAGCCTTGACCCGGGTGACAAACAACAACGCCATCGACACAGAACCCAGCTGGAGTCCCGATGGTCAATCACTTTATTTTAGTTCTGAGAGGGGTGGCAAACCCCAGATATATAGAGTAAATTTGTCCACTGGCGACACCCAACGAGTGACTTGGGAAGGCGATATGAATCTGAGTGCGGCGCCTGCTCCTGATGGGAAAAATCTCATCGTGGTCAGCCGTGTTCAAGGGCAATATCGCATTGCTCGGCAGGATCTGGAAACCGGCGCAACCTATGTGCTGACTCAGACCTCGCTGGATGAATCGCCCAGTGTTGCTCCTAATGGGAGTATGATAATATACAGCACGGTTTACCAAGGTCGGAAAGGACTCGCGCTCGTTTCTGCTGATGGCCGCTTCAAGGCGAACCTTCCTTCAGCGCAAGGCGAGGTGCGTGCACCAGCCTGGTCACCGTTCTTGAATTAACCCCAAAGTAATAAACCAAGGAAAAAACATGCAAATCAACGACCTGCTGAAAAGCCTGCTGGTAGCTATGCCCATGCTGACTCTGGCTGCTTGTAGCTCCAGCGACAACGCTGCTCAGACTGAAACTGCTGCTGAAACTGCTCCGGCTGACCAAGGTCTGTCCGACAGCGAACTGATGCGTCAGAAGTACGAAGCCCTGCGTCAAGACAACACTGTCTACTTTGATTTCGACAAGGACGAAATCAAGGGCCAATACGCACAGCTGCTGCAAGCTCACGCTGAGTTCCTGAAAGAGCATAACGCCATCAAGGTTCTGATCGAAGGTCACACCGACGAACGCGGTACTCCGGAATACAACATCTCCCTGGGCGAGCGTCGTGCTAAGGCTGTTGCCAAGTACATGCAAAACCTGGGTGTAGACGTATACCAGCTGTCCGTTGTTAGCTACGGCGAAGAAAAGCCTGCTGACGCCGGTCACTCCGAAGACGCCTACGCCAAGAACCGTCGCGCTGTTCTGGTATACTAAGGTCTAACGGTTGATGAACACCGTCAGAACAAAAGCGGCCATTTATATGGCCGCTCTTTTTTCTATGGGGCTGTCGCATCCGCTGTGGGCGGACGATGGCTCTGTCGAGGAGCGGGTCGCCCGGCTTGAGCGCGCCCTCAACTCCCGTAACCTGGTTCAGGTGGAGATGCAGCAGCAGCTGGATTCGCTGAGTAATGAGGTGCGCCAACTGCGTGGTGACCTTGAAGAAGCGAATTACAAGCTGCAGCAAGCCGTCGAACGGCAAAAGTCCTTGTATGAGGAGCTCGACAAGGCAAAATCGACCGCCGATGCCCCCTCCACCGATAGCGGCGGCACGGCCGTCTCCGGTCCGTCAAGTGAGCCGGCAGCCAGTGCTCAGAAAGCCGCGCCCCCCTCTGCCGATGAGGCGAAGGCCTACGAGAGTGCGGTGAACCTGGTGCTCAAGGATCAGGACTTCAAGAAGGGCAATCTAGCCCTCAATCAGTTCCTCACCCAGTACCCCAATTCCAGCTACCAGAGCAATGCCCACTATTGGCTTGGGCAGGTGCTGATGAAGCAGGGGGACAATGGTCAGGCGCGCACGCATTTCTTGCAGGTGGCCAAAGACAAGGACTCCAGCAAGCGTGCGGATGCCATCTTGAAACTGGGGATGATCAGCAAGGCTGAAGGGGATTCGGCCAAGGCTGGCAAGTTCTTCCAACTGGTGATCAAGCAGTACCCTGACAGTACGGCTGCCCAGATGGCACAGAAGGAAGTGTCCGGAAAATAACCGGTTTGGCGTCACTGATTAAGAAAGTGACGCCCTTTGTTCGAAGCCTGAGCAAACAGAAAAAAAACACAAATTATATGTTGCGTCAGGTATCTAAATCCGTAATATAGGCCGCCGTCGGGAGGCGATGACGCCGAAGACGAGGGTTGGGTCGTTAGCTCAGTTGGTAGAGCAGTTGACTTTTAATCAATTGGTCGCAGGTTCGAATCCTGCACGACCCACCAGCCCAGGACGCTTAGCTCAGCTGGGAGAGCACCTCCCTTACAAGGAGGGGGTCACAGGTTCGATCCCTGTAGCGTCCACCAAAGTTTTACTTTGGGTCGTTAGCTCAGTTGGTAGAGCAGTTGACTCTTAATCAATTGGTCGAAGGTTCGAGCCCTTCACGACCCACCAAATGCCCAGGACGCTTAGCTCAGCTGGGAGAGCACCTCCCTTACAAGGAGGGGGTCACAGGTTCGATCCCTGTAGCGTCCACCAAAGTTTTACTTTGGGCTGTTAGCTCAGTTGGTAGAGCAGTTGACTCTTAATCAATTGGTCGAAGGTTCGAGCCCTTCACAGCCCACCAAATACCCAGGACGCTTAGCTCAGCTGGGAGAGCACCTCCCTTACAAGGAGGGGGTCACAGGTTCGATCCCTGTAGCGTCCACCAAAGTTTTACTTTGGGTCGTTAGCTCAGTTGGTAGAGCAGTTGACTCTTAATCAATTGGTCGAAGGTTCGAGCCCTTCACGACCCACCAAATGCCCAGGACGCTTAGCTCAGCTGGGAGAGCACCTCCCTTACAAGGAGGGGGTCACAGGTTCGATCCCTGTAGCGTCCACCAAAGTTTTCTTTGGGCTGTTAGCTCAGTTGGTAGAGCAGTTGACTCTTAATCAATTGGTCGAAGGTTCGAGCCCTTCACAGCCCACCATCTTCCCGGACGCTTAGCTCAGCTGGGAGAGCACCTCCCTTACAAGGAGGGGGTCACAGGTTCGATCCCTGTAGCGTCCACCATCTCCCTAGGGTCGTTAGCTCAGTTGGTAGAGCAGTTGACTTTTAATCAATTGGTCGCAGGTTCGAATCCTGCACGACCCACCAGATTTGCCCGCTGCTGCGGGCATTTTTGTATCAAGTACCGCGCGTTCCCTTGTCGGTAACCCTGTAACCGGGCAAGGGGGTCTTCTTGCCCCCGTCATCTCCTTTGCGTGGTATCCCCAGTGAACTGCTCTTGTCGGGCTGACTTCTTGGGCTTGCTGGTCGATGGGGGTATAATCCCGCGACCTTGGATGAGCGAGAGGTAACAAACGGATGAGCCAAATTTCGGTAGCCGAGCTGGAGTACCCCTTCCCGCCTAAACCGGCACCCTTGACGGAGCAGCAACAGGCCGACTATCGGGCCAGGATCAAGGCGCTGCTTAAGGCGCGTGATGCGGTGCTGATCGCCCATTACTACACAGACCCGGAAATTCAAGCGCTGGCTGAGGCGACGGGGGGCTTTGTGGGGGACTCGCTGGAGATGGCCAAGTTTGGCAAGCAGCACCCAGCCAAGACGCTGATCGTGGCGGGGGTGCGCTTCATGGGGGAGACGGCCAAGATCCTCAGCCCGGAGAAGCGGGTGCTGATGCCAACCCTGAAGGCCGAGTGCTCCCTGGATCTGGGTTGTCCGGCCGACGAGTTTGCGGCCTTCTGTGATGCCCATCCAGAGCATACCGTGGTGGTCTATGCCAACACCTCGGTGGCGGTCAAGGCGCGGGCGGATTGGATCGTGACCTCTAGCATCGCGGTTGAGCTGATCGAATATCTGGACGGCCTGGGCAAGCCTATCATCTGGGCGCCGGATCGGCATCTGGGGGCCTACATTGCCAACAAGACGGGGGCGGACATGCTGCGCTGGCAGGCGGCCTGTATCGTGCATGACGAATTCAAGGCCAAGGCCCTCAAGCAGCTCAAGGCACAATACCCGGACGCCGCCGTGCTGGTGCATCCTGAGTCACCGGCTGCCGTCATCGAGATGGCCGATGCCGTCGGTTCCACCAGCCAGCTGATCAAGGCGGCCCAGTCCCTGCCGCAGCAACGGCTGATCGTGGCCACGGATCGGGGCATCTTCTACAAGATGCAGCAGGCCTGTCCGGACAAGGTGATGGTGGAGGCCCCCACCGGGGGAGACGGCGCCACCTGCCGTAGCTGTGCCCACTGCCCCTGGATGGCCATGAATGGTCTGGTGGCCATCACCTCGGCGTTGGAAGAGGGGGAAGGGCATGAGATCCTGGTGGAGGAAGCGTTGCGGCAGAAGGCGCTCATTCCCCTTAACCGCATGTTGGAGTTTGCCGCCTCACTGCGCTAAATGGTGTGGCCATGGGGACTCAACTAAAAAGCCGGCAATCGCCGGCTTTTTGCTGTCCATTCCCAACCGCTGGTTTACGGCCGGCTTTAGGCCCGCATGGTGACGCTTAGGCTGTGTTCTTCATCCGGGAGTACCGTGATGGGGGCGTCTTCCGTGATGGCTGGCTCCACACACAGCATGTGCTGCCATCCGGCATCGTCGAAGTCGCCCATCTTGGCGGCCCCTTCCTGCCAGGGATTCCAGACCACGCTGGCATTGCTGTGTCTGTGTTCCAGTTGCAGGGTTTGATGGCCGGTGCTCAGTGACAGACGTGCATCTTCTTGCAGATAGACGCGGTCCATGGCGCGGTCCAGGGCAAAGTGGTCGCTATTGACGGGGGCAAAGTTGGCCAGTTTGTCCAGATAGTTGTGGGGCAGTCCCGCCAGACTGACCTGGCTGACCTCGGCGATATTGAAGTAGGTGTGCAGGGCGCCAGAATAGGTAAAGGGTTGGTCACCCGTGTTGCAGCAGGTCAGCTGCAGCGTCAGCTCCCGACCGACCTTGATGTCCAGTTGCAGCTCAAAGGCGAACGGCCACAGGGCGAGGGTCTCGGCATCATCGGAAAGACTAAGATGGATCAGGGTGCTGTCGGCATCTTCACTGATACCATCCAGCTGCCAGGTCTTATTCCGCGCGAAGCCATGTTGCGGCTTACCGGCTCCGACTCGCTCTGGGGACGGGCCAAACCAGGGCCAGCAGACCGGAATGCCACCGCGGATGGCGTGCTGGCCATCCAGCAGCGCATCTTGGCTCAACCAGAGCCAGGGAGCCTGCCCCCTGGGGGTAAAGTGCAGTAGGTGGCCGCCATACAGGCTGACGACGGCTTCGCATTCAGGGCGTTGGATCAGCAGGCAGGGGAGGCCTTGGGCGTGTTGTACCTGCCGTACGGTGCCGGTGAGTTGACGCTGTAGGGTAAGGGATGCGATATCTATCATTTCTTATATTCCATGGATGAAAAGAAAAAGGCGGCCACAGGGGCCGCCTTTTGTGCATCGCTATTCGCGCTCCAATTACTTGGAGATGTGAGCGATCAGCTCCAGAACCTTGTTGGAGTAGCCGATTTCGTTGTCGTACCAGGATACAACCTTAACGAAGTTGTCGGTCAGCTGGATACCAGCCTTGGCATCAAACACGGAGGTGCAGGTTTCACCGACGAAGTCGTTGGAAACAACTTGGTCTTCGGTGTAGCCCAGAACACCCTTCATGACGCCTTCGGAGGCAGCCTTCATGGCGGCACAGATTTCAGCGTAGGTAGCCGGCTTCTTCAGGTTAACGGTCAGGTCAACTACGGATACGTCCGGAGTCGGCACGCGGAAGGCCATACCGGTCAGCTTGCCCTTCAGTTCCGGGATAACCACGCCAACAGCCTTGGCAGCACCGGTAGAGGAGGGGATGATGTTTTGGCCAGCGCCACGGCCGCCGCGCCAGTCCTTGCCGGACGGACCGTCAACGGTCTTCTGGGTAGCGGTGGTAGCGTGAACGGTGGTCATCAGGCCAGACTCGATACCCCAAGTGTCGTTCAGAACCTTGGCGATGGGGGCCAGACAGTTGGTGGTGCAAGAAGCGTTGGAAACGATGTCTTGGCCAGCGTATTCGGTGTGGTTAACACCCATTACGAACATGGGGGTAGCGTCCTTGGACGGGCCAGTCATGACAACCTTCTTGGCGCCAGCAGTGATGTGCTTGCGAGCGGTAGCGTCATCCAGGAACAGACCGGTACCTTCGGCAACAACGTCAACACCGATGGCATCCCACTTCAGGTTGGCCGGGTCACGTTCAGCGGTAACGCGTACAGTCTTGCCGTTTACAACCAGGTTGCCGTCCTTAACTTCAACGGTGCCCTTGAAGCGGCCGTGGGTTGAATCGTACTTCAGCATGTAAGCCATGTACTCAACGTCGATCAGATCGTTGATGCCCACAACTTCGATGCCCAGATCAGCGCGCTCGAAAGAGGCGCGGAATACGAAACGACCGATACGGCCAAAACCGTTAATACCTACTTTGATAGTCATAGTTGTACCCAACGTTTGTTGTTCAACAGAAAAATTCCGTCCGTAAATTTACTAGAACCGAGGGGGGAGTCAACCTTCTTCCCGATCATTATTGCGATATGTCATAAAATAGGCTGAAAGTTTTTTTCTATTTCTATAACAAATTACAGGCTTGGCGGTGGGAATGGCACTGTCACGAAATAGCAACTTTCTATCAGGTGCGGGTTATTTATTGACCAGTTAGCCGTTTTCCCTTGTCATGAGTGTCTTGACCGTCACATTCAGTCGGCCCTCTCTATGGGATAATCCCGCGCCGAGGCGTATCCTCTAGCGGCTACATCCTGCTCATAAGGGGTGGGCCCTTGGTTTGAAGAAATAGAACAACATAGCTCTGCCCTAAAACCTAGAGATTGCTTAGTACAGCGGGAATGACAACTATGACAACTTTGATCGAGCAGTTGGCCAGTGCGAAGGGTATTGCCAACGAATATGTGGATGCCTGGGGCAATCCTGCCCAGGTATCTTTGGATAGCAAGGCTGCCATGCTGGGTGCCATGGGGTATCGGGTCGACGACGAAACGGCCCTGGCCGCTCAGTTGCAGGCAGAGCAGCAGGCTCACTGGCAACAACCCTTGGATCCGGTTTGCGTCATTCGCAGCCACGAGGTGCTCAGTGTGGAGATTCGTCTGCCGATTGAACAGGCTAACGACGAGTTTACCTGGGTCGTCAAAACCGAGGAGGGCGTGGAGTTCAAGGGCAGCGTCATTCCGGTGAATGGCGAGATGGTGGGGGTGGCTCACCTGGATGAGAAGGAATATCAGGCTTACCGCGTCAAGCTGGATGCCGAATTCCCCCTGGGCTATCACGCGCTGGTGTTTAAGAAGAAAGGCGCGCGCACCGTTGCCGGTCAGATGCGTGTTATCGTTGCGCCCCAGGCCTGTTATAAGCAGTCTGCCATTGCCAATGGGCAGAAGATTTGGGGGCCGAGCGTCCAGCTGTACTGCCTGCGCAGCCGCCGTAACTGGGGCGTGGGCGATTTCAGCGACTTGGGGCTGCTGGTGGAGAAGGTTGCCCAGTGGGGCGGCCATTTTGTCGGTCTGAACCCCATCCATGCCCTGTATCCGGCCAACCCGGAAAGCGCCAGCCCTTACAGCCCCTCGTCCCGTCGTTGGCTGAATGTCATCTACATCGATGTGGAAGCCACCCCTGAGTTTGCGCAAAACGAAGCAGTGCGTAGCGATGTGGTCTCTGCCGCCTTCCAGGCCAAGCTGCAAGACGTGCGCGCCAAGGAGTGGGTGGATTACGCCGGTGTCACCCAGCTGAAGCTGGAGGTGCTGCGCAAGCTGTTCGATGGCGCCAAGTTGGCCAAGAACACCAACCGTGGTAAGGCCTTTGCCGCCTTCATCGACAAGGGTGGCGATAGCCTGAAGCAACAGGCCATCTACGATGCCCTGCAAGCCTACCTCTACGGCCAAGGGCAAAACGCCTGGGGCTGGCCTGCCTGGCCGGAAGAGTACAAGGAATACCACAAGCCGGCCGTGGCCAACTGGGCCGCTGAGCATGAGCAGGATGTCCGTTTCTACATGTTCCTGCAGTTCCTGGCCGACGAGCAGCTGGCCGCGGCGGATCAGCGGGCCAAGAACGCCGGCATGGTGCTGGGGATCTACCGCGACCTGGCGGTAGGTGTCTCAGAAGGCTCCACCGAGATTTGGGCCAACAGCGAGCTGTATTGTCCCAAGGCCAGCGTCGGCGCGCCGCCGGATGTGCTGGGGCCCCTGGGGCAAAACTGGGGCCTGCCCCCCATGGATCCGAGCAAGCTGCTGGAAGCTCAGTATCAGCCCATGATCGATCTGTTCCGCTCCAACATGCGCTCCTGTGGGTCACTGCGGATAGACCACGCCATGGCCTTGTTGCGCCTGTGGTGGGTACCGCCAGGAGCCTCTGCGGCCAAGGGCGCCTACATCTACTACAACGTGAACGACCTGCTGGGCATCCTGGCTCTGGAGTCCGTGCGCAACCAATGCCTGATCATCGGCGAAGATCTGGGTACCGTGCCCGATGGCATGGATGTGCTGCTGAAGGAAAACGGTGTGCACTCCTACCGTATCTTCTTCTTCGAGCGCTCCAAGGCCGATGGCGGTTTCATCTCGCCGGCGCACTATCCCGAGCAGGCCATGGCGGCGCTCACCACCCACGATATGCCGACCCTGAAGGGCTTCTGGCACTGTGACGACCTGGCCCTGGGCCGGGATCTGGGTCTGTACCCGGATGAGCAGGTGCTGCAAGGCCTGTATGCCGATCGCCACGCCGCCAAGCAGCGCATCCTCGACAGCCTGCATGGTCATGGGGTGATCCCGGACTCTGTCGGCCATCATGTGGATTGGGTTGGCATGAATACCGAGCTGAACCATGGCATGCAGGTGCACATGTGCCTGGGCAACTGCGCCCTTTTCAGCACCCAGCTGGAAGACTGGCTGGAGATGGACAAGCCGGTGAACGTGCCGGGCACCAGCAGCGAGTACCCCAACTGGCGGCGTAAGCTGACCCGGGATCTGGAGGATATCTTCAGCGATCCGGCGCTGGCTCACCTGGCCCATCGGATGAGTGAAGCCCGTAACAAAGCCAGTCAGTGATTTGTGTTATTGATAAATAATAACTAACCACGAGACCGGCCCGGCGTGAGTCGGGCCGGTCTCGTCTTTTACAAGGGTAATGGCATGCTTGTTAAAGAATTGACCGGGGCCAGTTGTGGACGGCCGTTTGAGCATCTGGGATGGGTGGCGGGGGCCGCAGGCGAATTGCTGCTGCGGGTCTGGCTGCCGGATGCGGTGGCCGTGGAGGTGCAACCCTTCAACCCTGCGCTCCCCTCCGTGCCCATGACCTGCACGGACAAGGCTGGCCTGTTCGAGGTGAGCTTTCCTCAGCAAAGTACCCCCTTTCATTATCGGCTGGCGGTGCAATACGCCAAGGCCGAACAGACGTTGATCGATCCCTATCAGTTCCGCGATGAGGCCTATGCGGGGCTGGCCGAGATGACCCACCAGGCCGCCAACCTCTATCGCACCCTGGGGGCACAGCTGGTGTCCTGCCAGGTTGACGGTGTCACCGTCAGCGGTGTGCGCTTCGCCGTCTATGCCCCCAGCGCCAAGGCGGTCAGCCTGATCGGTGACTTCAACCGCTGGGACGGCCGGCGGCATCCCATGCAGCGTAGCCTCTGCGGTCACTGGGTGCTGTTTGTCCCGGGCTTGCAGCCGGGGGACAAGTACAAATACGAACTCAAGGATCCCCAGGGCAATACCCTGCCTCACAAGGCGGATCCCGTCGGTTTCTATGCCGAACAATACCCGTCGTTTGCCTCCGTGGTGTTCGACCATGGCCAGTATGGGTGGCAGGATGCGGCCTGGCAGGCCAGCCAGCTCAACGACAAGCTGGAACAGCCCATCACCATCTATGAGCTGCACTTCGGCTCCTGGAAACGCCACGATGACGGCACCCATCTGAGCTACCGCGAGATGGCCGAGAGCCTGATCCCCTACGTCAAGGACATGGGCTACACCCACATCGAGCTGATGCCGGTCTCCGAGCACCCCTTCTCCGGCTCCTGGGGCTACCAGCCGGTGGGCATGTTTGCCGCCACCAGCCGGTTTGGCTCACCGGACGACTTCAAGTATTTCGTCGATCAGTGCCACCTGGCCGGCATCGGCGTGATCCTGGACTGGGTGCCGGCGCACTTCCCCTCCGACTCCCACGGCCTGGCCCGCTTCGACGGCACGCCGCTTTACGAATACGAGGATCCGCGCCGTGGCTGGCATCCGGACTGGAACTCCTACATTTACGACTTTGGTCGGGACAACGTGCGCCAGTTCCTGGTGGCCAGTGCCCTGTACTGGCTGGATCACTTCCACATCGATGGCCTGCGGGTGGATGCGGTGGCCTCCATGCTCTACTGGGATTACTCCCGCAAGGACGGCGAGTGGGTGCCCAACATCTACGGTGGCAATCACAATCTGGAGGCCATCAGCCTGCTGCGCTGGTTCAACGAGGAGGTGTACAAGCATTACCCCCACGCCATGACCATCGCCGAGGAGTCCACCGCCTTTGCCGGAGTCTCCCGTCCCACCTTTACCGGCGGGCTTGGCTTTGGCTTCAAATGGAACATGGGTTGGATGCACGACACCCTGCAGTACATGAAGGAAGACCCCATCCACCGTCAGTACCACCACAACGAGATGACCTTCTCAATGGTGTATCACTATGACGAGAACTTCATCCTCTCCCTGTCCCATGACGAGGTGGTGCACGGTAAGCACTCCATGCTGTACAAGATGCCGGGGGACGAATGGCAGCAGGCCGCCAACCTGCGGGCCTACATGGGTTTCATGTATGCCCATCCGGGCAAGAAGCTCAACTTCATGGGCACCGAATTCGCCCAGTCGTCCGAGTGGAACCACGATGCCCAGCTCAACTGGTGGTTGCTGGAGTTTGGCAAGCATGCCGGTCAGCGAGCCCTGATCCGGGACCTGAACCACCTCTATCGCCAGGAGCCGGCCCTGTATGAGGCAGACTATCAGCGCGGTGGCTTCGCCTGGCTTGATCACGGTGACAGTGCCAACAGCATCTTCCCCATGCTGCGTCGCAACAAGGCCGGGGATGACTTCATCCTGGCGGTGTGCAACATGACGCCGGTTCCGCGGGCGGACTACCAGCTGGGGGTACCCCAAACCGGGCAGTACCAGGTGGTGCTTAACACCGACAGCGAGTACTACTGGGGCAGCAACGTGGACCTGGGTGGGCTGCAATTTACCGCCCGTGAGGAAGCCATGCATGGACAACCCTGCAGCATAGTGCTTAATCTACCTCCGTTGGCCACTGTGTTTATCAAACGGATTGGGGATTGATGCATGAACGAGCCGTTCACGCTGAAACCAGGATCTGAGGCCCCACTAGGGGCCTCTCTTGATTCTAAGGGATGCAACTTCGCCGTCTGGGCGCCGGAGGCTACCGCCGTGATCCTCTGCCTCTATGATGGGGCGGAGCAGGAGCTGGCCCGCTTCAGCCTCAAGGAGCGCAAGGGGCAGTACTGGTTTGGTTACGTGGCGGGGGTCAAGGCCGGGCAAGCCTACGGCTATCGTCTGCAGGGGCCCACCTTGCCCGGCGGCCTGTTCGACGAGCACAAGCTGCTGCTGGATCCCTACGCCAAGGCGCTCTCCCGTCCTCTGGAGTGGGATGCCAAGGCCTACGCCGGGGACAGCGCCGCCATGATGAGCAAGTCGCTGGTGGTGGACGAAACCGCCTTCGACTGGCAGGACAGCCGCAGACCTGGGCATAACGACTGTCAGAGCATCTTCTATGAGGCCCACATCAAGGGCTTCACCCAATTGCATCCCGAGGTGCCGGAAGCCTGGCGCGGCAAATACCTGGGGTTTTGCCACCCGGCGGTGATCGGCCATCTGCAGAGCCTGGGCATCACGGCGGTGCAACTGCTGCCGGTGGCCAGCTTCATGAGCGAGCCGCGCTTGGAGGATCTGGGGCTGGCCAACTACTGGGGCTATAACCCGGTCTGCTTCATGGCGCCGGATCCCCGCTATGGGGTGGCCGATGCGGTGCAGGAGTTCAAGACCCTGGTGCGGGAGTTGCACAAGGCCGGCATCGAGGTGATCCTGGATGTGGTGTACAACCATACCGCCGAAGGGGGCCAGGGCGGGCCGCTCTTGTGCTACAAGGGCTTCGACAACCGCAACTACTACATGTTTGAGAACGGCGCCCACGGTCCGGATTACGGGCGCTACGTCAATGTCACCGGTTGCGGCAATAGCTTCAACGTGGACCACCCCAACGTCCTGCGCCTGGTGATGGACAGCCTGCGTTACTGGGTCGAGCAGATGCAGGTGGATGGGTTCCGCTTCGATCTGGCGGTGACGGTGGCCCGGGAAGGCAACGAATTCGACCCCTGGGGGGCCTTCTTCAAGGCGGTGTTGCAGGATCCGGTGCTGAGCCAGGTCAAGCTGGTGGCCGAACCCTGGGACATAGGGCCGTTCGGTTATCGCCTGGGGCAGTTTCCCAGTAACTGGAAGGAGACCAACGACCGCTACCGGGATACGGTGCGCTCCTTCTGGCGCGGGGATACCGGCCGGATGGCGGACTTTGCCACCCGGCTGCTGGGCTCGCGGGACATCTTCCCCAAGTCCTATCGCTCCATCCACTCCAGCGTCAACTTCATCACCTACCATGATGGCTTCACCCTGGAGGATCTGGTCTCCTACGAGCAGCGGCACAACCACGCCAATGCCGAAGACAACCGGGATGGTCATGGTCACAACCTGTCGGCCAACAATGGCGTGGAGGGGCCCACGGCGGAGCGGCGCATCAGCCACAAGCGGCAGCAGCAAAAGCGCAACCTGCTGGCGACCCTGCTGCTCTCCCAGGGCACGCCGCATCTGCTGGCCGGGGACGAGCTGGGCCGCACCCAGATGGGTAACAACAATGCCTACTGTCAGGACAACCGGATCAGTTGGCTCAGCTGGGAGCTGCGGGAGGAGGACGAACGCCTGCTGGAGTTCGTGCGCCAGATGATCAGCCTGCGGCGGAGTTCCTCTGTGTTCTCCGGCCTCAAGCTGGTGGACGACCACTACCTGGGGCCCCAGCGGGAGTCCCACCATGTGGACTGGTATCACCCGGATGGCCGCCTGCTGACCGATGCAGACTGGAACACCCCCGTGTCCCAGGTGTTTGTCATGGACATCGGCGATCTCTCGGGGGAGGGGGAGCGCTGGGCGGTCTTGTTCAATGCCAGCGATTATGACATCCACTTCCGTCTGCCGGCGCCTAGTGATGGCCGACAGTGGGAACAGGTGGTGGATACCGCCGCCAGCGATGGCCTGCCCTTCCTGCCGGATGATATCCGGCGGCAGGTGGCCCTGGGGCGTGCCCACTCCATTAAGCTGCTGCGCCAGGTGGTGGAGAGTCCGGCCGAGCCAGCGGCGGGCGCCGCAAAACCTCAGTAATTGCGGGTTTTATTTTCCGCCATCTTTCATTAGGCTTGTTACACATGTGTTACAAGGAGCCAGGATGAAAGAGCAGTCAAAGGCAGCATGGCAGGGGCGGTTGACGCCGGAGCAGTACCATGTCTGCTGGGAAAAGGGCACGGAGCGCCCCTTTAGCGGGGCCCTGCTGCACAACCGTGCCAAGGGGATCTACCAATGCGCCTGCTGTGGGGCGGCCTTGTTCGATTCGGATGCCAAGTTCGATGCCGGCTGTGGCTGGCCCAGCTTCGACGAGGCGCGGCCCGGGGCCATCGTTCGCCAGCTGGATCGCTCCCACGGCATGGTGCGCACCGAGATCCTCTGTGCCCACTGCGGCGCCCATCTGGGCCATCTGTTCGATGATGGTCCGACCCCGAGCGGCCTGCGCTATTGCGTCAACAGCGTGGCCATGAGCTTTGAGGCCGAGGTCAACGAGTCCAGTGGCGCTTGAGCTTCGTCTGTTGCCGTCATAAAAAAGGCTCCGTAAGGAGCCTTTTTTATGACGTGCGATGGGTCGGTCAACCCCCAGGGCGGTATTGGCCTTCATGCAGCTGGTCAACGATCTGTTCGGCCTGGTCTGCCAGCGCCTCTTTTTGCTGTTCGCTGAGCTGGATGTAGGGGCTTTTGCCACCGCCCTTGTTGCCCTGCAGCTGGTTGGTGACCAGCGCCCACAGATAGGCCTGGGGATACGCCTGCTGCTTCATGTAGAGACCGGAGAGGGCCGTGGGGATCATGATGTCCACCTCCTCTTCTTCTTTGTACAGGCTTAAGGCATGCTGCAAGATCTGGATGGCCTTGGCGGTGTCCGTGGCGCGGTAGTGATTGGCCAGGGCCAGCTGCAGCTCGGGCTCCTCCAGCAGCGGGCTGCCCTCGCGCTTCAAGAAGGCCTCCTTGGCCGCCTGGTTGCCGTTGTTGGTCCAGTGCCACAGCAGCAGGTGCGGCTCGAGACTGTTGCGGGTCTGCACATCCAGCGTTTCCAATTGACGACGCGCCGCCACCATGCCCTCGACCCGGTTGTTCTTGCGCTCCTTGCGCTCCGAGTATTCGATGAGGGTGGTCTTCTCGATACACTGCAGATAGGACTCGAGGGACTTCATCAGATGATAGGCCCCGATATCGGAGGCCTCTTGTTGGTGGTAGTAGCGGTTGCGGATGACGTTACTGCGTTCCAGACGGCAATAGCCGTCATCATTGAGATCGGCACACAGCTCCGGGTTCTTCTCGCAGATGCTGGCGATCCTGTCTTCGTTGCAGCCGCCCAGCAGACCGACCATACAGCCCATGGCTATCCATATCTGTCGCAAACTTTTTCTCCTGCGAAAACCTGTTGTCGGTTGATTATTGCCGGTCGCGCTTCGGCGCACCATGCGCCAGGGCAAAAGCCTGACTCATGGGGTCAATTCGCCGCGCAGATCCTGTTGCATGGCCGCCCGGATCTGGGCCGGGCTCAAGGCCTGACTCAGCAGGAAGTGCAGCTTGGCCAAGGCCGCCTCCAGGGTCATGTCAAAGCCGGAGATGACGCCGGCCTCGGCCAGGGCATTGCCGGTGGCATAGCCCTCCATGTTGACCCGACCGCGCAGGCACTGGCTCAGGTTGACTATGATGATGCCGCGGCTGGCCGCATCCTTGAGCAACTGCAGCATGGCCGGCTGCTGGGGTGCATTGCCCACCCCGAAGGTCAGCAGGATCAGTGCCTTGACCGGCTGCTGCAACACGTTGGCGATCACCTGGGCCGAGATCCCAGGATACAGGGTTATGACGCCTATGGGTTGCGGCTCAATGGGGTGCAGGATCAACGGGCGCGTATGGGGCTGGCCTGGCTTGCCCGACCCCAGCTTGATGTGGATCCCGGCGGTGAGCAGGGGCGGGTAGTCAGGCGAGTCGAACGCCTGGAAGCCGTCGGCGTGCACCTTGGTGCTGCGATTGCCGCGAAACAGCTGGTTGTTGAAAAACAGGCTCACCTCGTGAATGGGGTGATTGGCCGCCAGATAGAGGGCGTTGAGCAGGTTCTGCTGACCGTCGGATCTCAGCTGGGCCAGGGGGATCTGGGAGCCTGTGATGATCACGGGCTTGCTCAGGTCCTCCAGCATGAAGGAGAGGGCCGAGGCGGTGTAGGACATGGTGTCCGTGCCGTGCAGCACCACGAAGCCGTCATAGTCGTCGTAGTGATCCCGAATGTCTTCGGCGATCCGCTGCCAGTCCGCCGGCGTCATGTCCGAGGAGTCGATGAGCGGCTGGTATTCGTGAACATGGTAGGCCGGCATCTCCGGGCGGTGGAATTCCGGCATCCGTGCCAGACAATCTTCCATGAACCCCGGCTGGGGGATGTAGCCGTGATCGGAATGCTGCATCCCTATGGTGCCGCCGGTGTAGGCAATGTAAATCTGCTTCTTGTTGGCCATGGGTGTCATCGTTGCCTGTTAGTGATCGCTACAAAATTCACACAGGGCGTATTGCCCCATGGGGTCGTTGAACTGGGCCAGGGGTGCCAGGCTGTGCTGCCATTGACTCAGTAACGGCGTCAGGCTCTGGGGCACCAGAGACTGGGCAGCCTCGTCAAACAGCTGGCGTAGCAGCCGTTCCTTGGAGGTGAGCGGTGCCCGTATGGGCTGCAGTTCATAGTTTGGCAGCTCAGCCAGCTCGGCGGCGCTGGCCACCGCGGCCGGCAGATCCCCCAGCTCATCCACCAGGCCGTTGGCCTTGGCATCGGCGCCGCTCCACACCCGGCCTTGGGCTATCTGGTCCACCTCGTCCGGGGTCATGCCCCGGCCTTCGGCCACCAAGCCGATGAAGCGCTGATAGGTGTTGTCCACATTCATCTGCACCAGCTGCTGGATATGGTCCGGCAGGGGCCGCAGGGGGGAGAGTCCGCTCTGATCCGTGGTGCCCAGGCCATCGCTGTGGACCCCCAGCTTGGCCAGGGCCTGATCGACGGTGGCGAACATGCCAAACACGCCGATGGAGCCGGTCAGTGTGCTGGGTTCGGCGTAGATCTTGTCGGCGTTGGCCGCCATCCAGTAACCGCCGGAGGCGGCGGTGCTGCCCATGGAGACCACCAAGGGTTTGCCGGCTTGCTTGAGGGCCAGCAACTCGGTGCGGATCTGCTCGGCGGCGAAGGCGCTGCCGCCCGGGCTGTCGATGCGCAGCACCAACGCCTTGATCTCCTTGTCGTTGGTGGCCTGGCGGATCAGGCGGGAGAGACTCTCGCCACCTATGCTGCCCGCCGGCTGCTCACCGTTCAGTATGGTGCCGCTGGCGACGATGAGGCCGATCTTCGGCTTGCCCTGGTCGGCAAAGCGTGGCGGCAGGGTGCGCAGATAATCCCGCAGGCTGGTGTGCTTGAAGCCGGACTCATCCTGGCTGGCGCCGGCCCACTGGGCCACCTGTTGCACCATCTCGGTATGGCTGGCCAGCTGATCCACCAGCCCCTGGTCCAGGGCGTACTGGGCGGCATTGCCCTGGGCGGCCTGGAAGCGGGCCAGCAGTTGGCCCTTGTCCGGCGAGATGGCGTCCGGGCGTATCTTGCGCGCCTTGGCCACGTCGGTCACGTATTGCTGCCACAGCTGGCCCAGCCAGCGGCCGTTGGCCTCGCGGGCCTCCGGCGACATGTCATCCCGGGTATAGGGTTCGACGAAGGACTTGTAGCGGCCGGTGCGGAAGATGTAGGGGGTGATGTCGAATTTGGCCAGGGCTTCCTTGAAGTAGAGCTGGTAGCGCTCCATGCCCTGGATGAGCACGGCGCCGGCGGGGTTCAGCAGCACGGTATCGGCATGGGCCGCCAGCAGGTACTGACCCTGGCTGTAAAAATCCCCCATGGCCACCACCGGCTTGCCCCCTTGGCGGAAGTCATCCAGGGCGGCGGTGAGTTGCTGCAGCTTCTCCAATGAGCTGGGCTGCAGCTCGGACAGCTCCAGCACCACCCCCTTGATGGCCGCATCCTGTTTGGCCTTGGCCAGGGCGTAGCGGATATCCCCCAGCACCAGCTCCCGGGGTCGGCTGTCGCTGCTCAGCAGATCGCTCAGCCACTGATTGCCGGACAAGGGCGTGCTGGCCTGCTCGACCAGTTGGCCGGCCAGATCCAGCACCAGGGCCCCTTCCGGCGCTGGGGTGGCGGGCTTTTCTTGTTGCAATGCCAGTATGACCACCACCAGCACCAGCACAAAGGCAAGGTTGACCAGCAGAATTCGGGTGAAGTTGAGCAGGCGCCAGGCGGTGCGCAGCAGCCATTTTATCGGGCGAAACAGTAATGACATCAGCAGCTTCCTTCACAAGACGAGCCTTGGCCCGCCATTATGATCGTTGGGGGAGGGAATTACCATGCTTGCGGACGGCTCAGGGTTTGTGCGCATCGGCCTTGAGCCAGTTGCGCAGCAGGGCCAGCAGACGGCCCGGTTGTTGCTGCCATAGCCGGTGCAGCTCCCGTTGCCAGCGCTGGGCTTCCAGGCGCCTGGCGGCGGGGGTTGAGGGTGGGGTGGATTTCATGGTGCACCTGTAGTCAAAACGGGCCCGTCCGTCTAAGGTAGAAGGCTTATCGAGGCAATGAGTCGAGTATAGAGGTGTTTGAATGGATGGCCTGAGCCTGTTGTTGGAACGTCACTCCTGTGGCCGCCTGGTGGCCCCCGCCCCCCAGGGCGCCGCCTTGGAAACTATTTTGCAGGCGGCGCTGGCCGCGCCGGATCACGGTGGTCTGCACCCCTGGCATTTCATCCTCTGTGAGGGAGATGGCAGGGAGCGGTTGGGCGCCCTGCTGGCCGCGGCGGCCGAGGGACGTGGTGAGGGGCCGGAGGCGGTGGACAAGCTGCGGCAGGCGCCGCTGCGGGCCCCCCTGGTGGCGGTGGTGGTGAGTCGGGCCATCGACCATCCCAAGGTGCCGGTGCTGGAGCAGCAGCTCTCCGCGGGCTGCGCGGCCATGGCCATGCAGATGGCGGCCCAGGCCCAGGGCTTTGGCGGCATCTGGCGCTCCGGCTGGGTGATGTTCGATCCAGGCGTGCATCAGGCCTTGGGGTTGGCGGACGGCGAGCAGATAGTGGGCTTCGTCTACCTGGGCACCCCGGAGACGCCGGTGGTGGGCCCCCGGCGCCGGCTCGACAGCGCCAAATTTGTGCGTTATCTGTGATGCGAGCTTGCCAGGCCCCAACAACAACGCCGCCCGCGGGCGGCGTTGTTGTTGGGGCCGGCTGGCTTAGAACTCGGCGGTACGGGGGGTACGGGGGAAGGGGATCACGTCTCGCACGTTGCCCATGCCGGTGACGTAGACCACCAGGCGCTCAAAGCCCAGGCCGAACCCTGAGTGGGGGACTGTGCCGTAGCGGCGCAGATCCCGGTACCACCAGTAGTCTTCCTTGTTGAGATCCATCTCGGCCAGCCGGGCATCCAGCACCTCCAGCCGCTCCTCACGCTGGGAGCCGCCGATGATCTCGCCGATGCCGGGGGCCAGCACGTCCATGGCGGCCACCGTCTTGCCGTCATCGTTCAGGCGCATGTAGAAGGCCTTGATGTCCTTGGGATAGTTCTTCACCACCACGGGCGCCTGGAAGTGCTCCTCGGCCAGGTAGCGCTCATGCTCGGAGGAGAGATCGATGCCCCATTCCACCGGGAACTCGAACTCGCGACCGCAGGCCTTCAGGATCTCGATGGCGTCGGTGTAATCCACCTGGGCAAAGTCGGAGCTGACAAATTTCTCCAGCCGGGTGAGGGCATCCTTGTCCACCCGCTCGGCGAAGAACTGCAGATCGTCCCGGCGCTCGGCCAGCACGGCATTGAAGACGTACTTGAGCATGTCTTCGGCCAGCTTGGCGTTGGCGGCCAGATCGGCGAAGGCCACTTCCGGCTCCACCATCCAGAATTCCGCCAGGTGGCGGCTGGTGTTGGAGTTTTCGGCGCGGAAGGTGGGGCCGAAGGTGTAGACCTTGGACAGGGCGCAGGCATAGGTCTCGGCGTTCAGCTGACCGGAGACGGTGAGGAAGGCCTCCTTGCCGAAGAAGTCCTGGCTGTAGTCCACCTTGCCGGCGTCGGTGCGGGGCAGGTTTTCCAGATCCAGGGTGGAGACGCGGAACATCTCGCCGGCGCCTTCACAGTCGGAGGCGGTGATGAGGGGGGTGGCCACCCAGCAGAAGCCCTGCTCGTGGAAGAAGCGGTGGATGGCCTGGGCCAGGCAGTTGCGCACCCGGGTGACGGCGCCCATCAGGTTGGTGCGCGCCCGCAGGTGAGCCTGTTCCCGCAAAAATTCGATGGTGTGGCGCTTGGCGGCCATGGGGTAGGTGTCAGGATCATCCACCCAGCCGATCACGCTGACCTGGGTCGCCTGCAGTTCGAAGGACTGACCCTTGCCCTGGGACTCCGCCACCACGCCGGTGACGGCCACGGAGCAGCCGGTGGTCAACCGCAGCACATCCTGTTCGTAATTGTCCAGGCTATTGGGCACCACGGCCTGGATGGGATCGAAACAGGAACCGTCGTGCACAGCCAGGAAGGAGATACCGGCCTTGGAGTCTCGACGGGTGCGGATCCAGCCCTGAACGGTCAGGCTGGTGCCGACGGCGTACTTACCTTTGAGTACGTCGGCTACGGAAGCTTGGGTCATCTGAACACTCTCTTTAACATTGTCATCTTGGCCAGGGGCCTTCCCGGCCTTCGGATCGCAACATCTTACCCGGGTGCAGGCAGGACTCAAGCAAAAGATGGGCCGTCGCCTTGCCGGTGAGCCCGAGTCGGGACGAGACTTGCAAAGAGGGCGTTGGCAGGGGAGAGAACGATGGACGAGCCCCGTTATCACGAGCGACGGCGGCGGGCGGATGGCTGGCTGCGCCTGTTGTGGTGGTGCAGCGGCCTGGGTTGGTTGGTGCTGTTGCTGGTGTTGCTGCTCTACCACCTGGGGCGCCCCCAGACCAACTTTGGCCTGTGGCGCTACTGGCGACTGCCCATCCGGCATGACTGGCTGGAGCCTTGGCTGGGGGTCTTGCCCTGGGGCCTGGCCGGCTGCGTCGCCCTGAGCCTGTTGACCCTGGGGCTGGGGCGACGGCGCGCCCGCCGGCAGGAGGATGTGGTGCTCTGGTATGACGTGCTCTTGCTGAGCATCAGCCTGGTGGGGCTCTTGTCCTACGGCGCCTTGTTCTGGTGGTCCTGATCGGCCGCCAGCCGCCGCATCAGGTGATCCACGCTCTCACCCAGACGCCCTATTTCGTCGTCTTGCCGAATGTGCACCTCCTGCCAGATCCCCAGATCTGCGGCGCGGTCCAAGGTCTGGCGAATCCTCACCAGGGGCGTGACTATCTGTCGCCGCAGTATGTAGATGGCCAGCAGCAGGCCGGCACCAAACAGCAGGCTCAGCATCAGTGCCTGGGTCAGCACGTGCTGCTCCATCTTGTCCAGCTGCGGATCCAGCGAGTACTCCAGCCGCAGAGCGCCCAGCACCTGACCCTCCGGCAGGGGGCAGATATTGCCGCACAGGCTGGGTCCCGCCAGTATGGGGCGGGTGAGAATGAGCAGACTCTTGCCGTCGCGCCGCACCAGCCGACTGCGGGCCTCACCGGCCAGGGCCGCCTTGTCCTGGCTGTCTGTGGCCCGCTCCTGGGGCAGGGCATCCCCCGGCAGGGTCTGGGCGCGCAGCACCCGCAGGGCTTCCACCTGGGGGGGCGTGGGCAGGCGGCGCTGCAGCAAGGCGCGCAGTGCCGGGTTGCCGGTGAGCAGGGCCGGATCCAGGCCGCTCAGGTAGTGGTCCAGCTGGTAGCCCATCTGGATTTGACTCAGCTCCAGCAACAGGCTGCGCTCCCGCCAGGACTGCAGCGTGGTGGTGCCCAGCAGGACGGAGGAGAATATCAGCAGCAGAACAAAGCAGATCTTGCCGGTGATAGAGATGTGCATTTGAATCCAACTTCTGGGGGGTGAGCGGGTATTTTATGCGCGATGCGCTCCCAAGACCACTGTCTAGGTCAAGACCGGCACAGCTTGTGCCAGGTCGGACGCGATCGCCGGCGTCCGGTGCGTCATCGCCCGCCTGGGCGGACTATGCCCTGTCCAGGGCCACCCCGATGGCCCGGGTCAGCTGGCTCAGTTCCGCGGGGCTGATGATAAAGGGCGGCATCAGGTAGATGAGCCGGCCGAAGGGGCGGATCCAGACCCCCTGCGCCACAAAGCAGGCCTGCAGGCGGGCCTGATCCTGCGCCGTCCTGGTTTCCACCACGCCGATGGCCCCCAGCACCCGCACGGCGGCCACCTGGGGATGGTCGGCGTAGGGGGCCAGCTCCCGTTTCAGCTGGGCCTCGATGGCGTGCACCCGTGCCTGCCAGGGGGAGGACAGCAGCAGATCCAGCGAGGCATTGGCCACGGCGCAGGCCAGGGGGTTGGCCATGAAGGTGGGGCCGTGCATCAGCACCCCGGCTTCGCCGGCACAGATCTGCTGCATCACCGCCTGGGTGGTCAGGGTGGCGGAGAGGGTCAGGTAGCCGCCGGTCAGCGCCTTGCCCAGACAGAGGATGTCCGGCCGGATGCCGGCCCACTCGCAGGCGAACAGCTTGCCGGTGCGGCCAAAGCCGGTGGCGATCTCGTCGGCGATGAGCAGTATGCCGTACTCATCGCACAGGGCGCGGGCCTGGCGCAGGTACTCGGGATGATAAAAGCGCATGCCGCCGGCCCCCTGGACGATGGGCTCCAGGATCAGGGCGGCGATCTCGCTGTGTTGTTCGGCCAGCAGTTGGGCCAGCGGGGTCATGGCGGCCTGGTCCCAGGGGGCGTCGAAGGCCACCGGCGGGGCGGGGACAAACCAGTGCTCGGCCACGAAGCCCCGGTAGAGGCGGTGCATGCTGCCTTCGGGATCCGTCACGCTCATGGCACCAAAGGTGTCGCCATGGTAGCCCTGGCGCAGGGCCACGAAGCGCCGGCGCGGGGTGCCGCGGCTCTGCCAGTACTGCAGCGCCATCTTGAGGGCCACCTCCACCGCCACCGAACCCGAGTCCGCCAGAAACACCCGATCCAGGCCATCCGGAGTCAGCGCCACCAGCTTGCGGCACAGTTCGATGGCGGGCTCGTGGGTGATGCCGCCGAACATCACGTGGGCCATCTTGCCCAGCTGGGCGGTGGCGGCGGCGTTGAGCTCCGGCACGTTGTAACCGTGCAGGCAGGCCCACCAGGAGGACATGCCGTCCACCAGGGGGCGGCCATCCTCCAGGTACAGATGGACGCCATCGGCCCGGGTGATGCCGTAGGTGGGCAGGGGCTGGGTCAGGGAGGTGTAGGGGTGCCAGATGTGCTGACGGTCAAAAGAATAATCGAACATAAAATAATCGAATGTAAATCATCTTATTGGCTGAATGGTTGACAGGATACCGGCTGCCCTTAGACTGGCCAAGTCTCACATCACAAGAGTCCCGATCATGTCATCTGTCATTCGTCACAACTGGCGCCGGGAGGAAGTCCAGGCCCTGTTTGATCTGCCGTTCAACGATCTGCTGTTCACCGCCCAACAGGTACATCGTCAGCACTTCGATGCCAACGAGGTGCAGGTGAGCACCCTGCTGTCCATCAAGACCGGGGCCTGCCCGGAGGACTGCAAGTACTGCCCGCAGAGCGCCCGCTATCAGACCGGCCTGGCGGCGGAGCAGCTGCTGGAGGTGGAGAAGGTGCTGGCGCGGGCCCGGGAGGCCAAGGCCGCCGGTTCGTCACGCTTCTGCATGGGCGCCGCCTGGCGCAACCCCAAAGACAGAGACATGCCCTACCTGCTGCGCATGGTGGAGGAGGTCAAGGCCATGGGCATGGAGACCTGCATGACCTTAGGCATGCTCACCGCCGACCAGGCCCAGCGGCTGGCCCAGGCCGGTTTGGACTATTACAACCACAACCTGGACACCTCGCCGGAGTTCTACGGCGACATCATCACCACCCGCACCTACCAGGATCGGCTGGATACCCTGAGCCATGTCCGTGAGGCGGGCATGAAGGTCTGCTCCGGCGGCATCATAGGCCTGGGGGAGAGTACCGAGGACAGGGCCGGTCTGCTGGTGGCCCTGGCCAACCTGACGCCGCAGCCCGAGAGCGTGCCCATCAACATGCTGGTGAAGGTCAAGGGCACGCCATTGGAGACGGCGGACGAGGTGGATCCCTTCGATTTTATCCGCATCATCGCCGTGGCCCGCATCATGATGCCGGTCTCCCACGTGCGCCTGTCCGCCGGCCGGGAAAAGATGAACGATGAGATGCAGGCCCTGTGCTTCCTGGCCGGCGCCAACTCCATCTTCTACGGTTGCAAGCTGCTCACCACCCCCAACGCCGATGAGCATGGCGACAAGCAGCTGTTCCGCCGGCTGGGGATCCGACCCGAGGCGGCCCGTGGCAAGCAACAGCCGGATCTGATGCAGGAGCAGGCCCTGCGCGAGGCCCTAGTGGACGAGGTGGAAGAGACCCTGTTCTACGACGCGACCCAGCCGAAGAAAAAGCCCCACCATGCCCTTTGATCTGTCGTCCGCCCTGGCCGCCAGGGAGGCGGCGGGCCTCAAGCGACAGCGGATTTGTCTGGACTCGGGACAGGGGCGCCAGATCCGGGTGGCGGATCGGTCGTATCTGAATTTCTCGGGTAACGATTACCTGGGGGCCGCGGGGCGGCCCGAGCTAGTCCAGGCCTGGCAAGCCGGCCTGGCGCTTTGGGGCGCGGGGTCCGGCGCCTCGCCCCTGGTGACCGGCTACAGCCTGCCCCATGCCCGGCTGGAGGCCCAGCTGTGCGACTGGCTGGGGGTGGAGGCGGCACTGCTGTTCTCCACCGGCTTTGCCGCCAACCAGGCGGTGATTAAGGCTCTGTTGGGCAAGGATCATCTACAGTGGCAGGACAGGCTCAACCATGCCTCCTTGCAGGAGGCGGGGGCCGCCAGCCCGGCCCGCATGAAGCGCTTCGCCCACAACGACATGACGCAGCTTCGCCAACTTCTGGAGCCCAAGCGGGGGCTCATCATCAGCGAGGGGGTCTTCAGCATGGACGGGGATCAGGCGCCGCTGGCCGAGCTGGTGGCCCTGAGCCAGGCCAGCGGCAACTGGCTGATGATCGACGATGCCCACGGCCTGGGGGTGTTGGGGGCGGCCGGACGGGGCAGCCTGGCCCAGCAGGGCGTGGCGGCCGGCCAGGTGCAGATCCTGATGGGCACCTTCGGCAAGGCGCTGGGCTGCGCCGGGGCCTTCGTGGCGGGCTCGCGGGATCTGGTGGACTACCTGGCCAACTTCGCCCGGGAATACGTCTACAGCACCCATCTGCCGCCGGCCCAGGCCGAGGCCATTTCTGCGGCCATCGCCTGGGTGCAGCAGGCCGATGGGGCGCGGGAGCAGCTGCAGGCGCACATTGCCCTGTTCCGCCAAGGCGCCGCCCGGCTGGGCCTGACCCTGGGGGACTCACAGACCGCCATCCAGCCCCTGCTGGTGGGGGAGAGTGAGCAGGCTCTGGCGTTGGCCCAGCGCCTGCGGCAGCGAGGCCTCTGGGTCACCGCCATCCGCCCTCCGACGGTGCCGGCCGGGCAGGCCAGGCTGCGGCTGACCCTGACTGCGGCCCATCGGCGGGAGGACATAGTGCACCTGCTGGCCGCGTTGGAGGAGGGGTGGCATGGACGCTAGCGCCGGGGTGGACAAGCCGGCCCTGGCACGGCGCTTTGGCCGGGCGGCCGGGCAGTACGACCGCTATGCCAGCCTGCAACAAGCGGTGGGACGCCAGCTGCTGACCCTGATCCCCGCACAGTCTGTGGGGACGGCCCTGGATTTGGGATGCGGCACGGGTTTTTTTTTGCCAAACCTGCAACAGTTGGCCCAACATCTACTGGCACTGGATCTCTCGGAGGCCATGTTGCAGCAGGCGCGGCAGCGCGGTCGGGTACAGTGTCTGTGTGGCGATGCCGAGGCGCTGCCCTTACAGGCGGCGTCGGTGGATCTGGTGTTTTCCAGCCTGGCCATGCAGTGGGCCAGCTCGCCGGCCAAGGTGCTGGCCCAGCTGCACCGGGTGTTGCGCCCCGGCGGTCATCTGGTGTTTACCACCCTGTTGGCCGGCAGCCTGTCGGAACTGGCGACGGCCTGGGCGGCGGTGGACGGGGCGGTCCACGTCAACGTCTATCCCGATGCCCACGTCTGGCAGACGGCCGCCCAGCAGGTGGGGTTTGCTCCGCTGCACTGGCAGAGCCAGCGACACCGGATGGAGTTTGCCAGCCTGCCCGCCCTGCTGCAAAGTCTCAAGGGAATTGGTGCCAGTCAGGTCAATGGGGCGCGCAGCGCCGGCCTGGGTGGCCGTGATCGACTGCGGCGCCTGGAACGGTCGTATGAGAGGATGCGCACGGCCCTCGGCCTGCTGCCTCTTACCTATGAAGTTTGTTATGGAGTATTGCGTCGATGACCAAAACCTTCTTTGTCACCGGTACTGATACCGATGTGGGCAAGACCATCAGCTGCATGGCGCTGCTTCAGGCGGCGGTGCAGCGAGGCTTGCGTACCGCCGGTTACAAGCCGGTGGCGTCAGGCTGTGAGCTGATGGAGGAGGGGTTATGCAACCGGGATGTGGTGATGCTGCAGCATGCCGCCAACATCAAGCTGCCCTACGATCAGGTGGTGGGTTACGCCTTCGAACCGGCGGTGGCCCCCCATATCGCCGCCGAGGCTTCCGGGGTGCCGATCCGCTTCGATGTGCTCTCCAATGGCTTGCGTCAGCTGAAACAGACCGATGCCGATATCCTGTTCGTCGAGGGGGCCGGCGGTTGGCGCCTGCCGGTGGGCCACGGTCACTTTCTGTCGGACTGGGTCAAGTTCGAGGACTTGCCGGTGATCCTGGTGATCGGCGCCCGGATTGGCTGCCTGAACCACGCCATGCTCACCTATGAGGCTATCCGTCATGACCACCTGAACCTGGCCGGCTGGTGCTTCAACCAGGTCCACCAGGGCATGAGTCATTATCAGGAGAACCTGGACACCCTGCAGGCCATGCTGCCCGCGCCCTTCCTGGGGGAGATCCCCTACCTGGCCCGACCCCATGAGTCGGACCTGGGCCAGTATCTGGATATCAGCCCGCTGCTGGACTGATGCTTGATACCTCGGGAAAACGGCGCCCAAAGGCGCCGTTTTTCTTACAGATTATTGTCATGGGATTAGCTTGATATTCGGTGCCGCGCCCATATGATCAGTCTGACTATCGAGAAACCTTAAGGAGTTTCCATGAAGCGTGTACTGTTGTTCCTCGCGACCAACCTGGCGGTGATCCTGGTGCTCAGCATAGTGCTGAACCTGCTGTCTGGCCTGCTCGGGATCAATGTACAAGGACAAGGCGGCCTGCTGCTGTTTGCCGCCGTATTTGGGTTTGGCGGATCCTTTATCTCTCTGCTGATGTCCAAATGGATGGCCAAGCGGGCCTATGGGGTACAGGTGATCGAGCAGCCCCGCAACGAGATGGAGCACTGGCTGGTCAGCACGGTGCAGCGTCAGGCGCAACAGGCCGGCATCGGCATGCCCGAGGTGGGCATCTATGATGCGCCGGACATGAACGCCTTTGCCACCGGCGCCAAACGGAATGAAGCCCTGGTGGCCGTGAGTTCCGGCCTGCTGTACAGCATGGGCCGGGATGAGGCAGAAGCCGTGCTGGCCCATGAGATCAGCCACGTGGCCAACGGTGACATGGTGACCCTGACCCTGATCCAGGGGGTGGTGAACACCTTCGTCATCTTCTTCGCCCGGATCGTGGCCTCCATCATCTCCAACTTCTTCCGTTCCAACGACGAGGAGGGGGGTGGTCTGGGACCGTTCGCCTACATGGGGGTGGTGTTTGTGCTGGAGATGGTGTTCGGCATCCTCGCCTCCCTGATCGTCATGTGGTTCTCTCGCCAGCGGGAGTTCCGCGCCGACGCCGGCTCCGCCAAGCTGGTGGGGCGCGACAAGATGATCGCCGCCCTGGAACGGTTGCGTCACGGCGCCGAACCTCAGCTCGAAGGCAGCATGATGGCCTTTGGCATCAACGGTAAGCGCGGCATGAGCGAGCTGTTCATGAGCCACCCGCCGTTGGAGCAACGCATCGCCGCCCTGCGTCAGCTGTAAATCAAGGCGCAGGCCAAAGCCGCCCCATCGGGCGGCTTTTTGTCATCCGGACCGACTCCACTATGCTTGTGCTACGGGGAATATGGCCAACTGGAGGGCATATGGAGTCCATTAGCGTCAAAGATTACATGAATCCGCGCCCGGTGACCTTCGGGCCCGAGATGGGGATCGAGCAGGCCATCAGCCGCCTGCTGGAGAGCGGCCTGACCGGCGGTCCCGTGGTGGATGGCCAGGGCAAGCTGGTGGGCTTTTTGTCGGAGCAGGATTGCCTGGCCCAGGGACTGTCGGCCAGCTACCACTGCGAGCAGATGGCCCTGGTCAGCGAGCTGATGCGGCCCGAGGTCCTGACCGTGCGGCCGGAGACCAGTATCATAGAGCTGGCCCAGCAGATGATGCAGCAAAAACCGAAGATCTACCCGGTGATCGACGAAGGGGGCCGGCTTGTCGGCACCATCAGCCGCCGGGACGTGCTGCGGGCCATCCAGGCCAACCTGCGCAGCTGCTTCGTTCCCGGCAAGGGCTAGCCCCGGTAGAGCACCTTGATCAGGTGATAGCCGAACTGGGTCTTGATGGGGCCCAGCACTGTGAGCAGTTCCCCGCTAAACACCGCCTTGTCGAAGGCGGCCACCATCTGGCCCCGACGAAACTCCCCCAGGTCCCCACCGCGCTTGCCGGAGGGACACAGGGAGTGGCGGCGGGCCAGCTCGGCGAAGGAGGCGCCCTTCGCCAACTTCTGTTTGAGGGCATCGCACTCGGCGCGGGTCTTCACCAGTATGTGCAGGGCGGCGGCTTTCATCAGTTTATTCTCCTGGTTGGGACGCGCATTGTCGGCCAAGCTACCGGCTATCGCAATGCCACTTGCCTGAATTGCCGGGGCGACTCGTGGTTCCCTCCCCGGCCGTTTGCTCTTATTATCAATACCATTTAGGTCCCTCGTCGGCGTCAGGCTGACGATTTACCCCAGCGAAATATCGGGGGGAACCATGGAGTCTGCATGTTTCGAACCGCTTGTCTGCTCTGTTCCATCCTGTGGTGTCTGCCGGCGCTGGCCCAGTCACTGCATTACCAGGTATCGGGTCTCAAAGGGGCGGCCAAGGAGAATGTGGTCAACTACCTGGAGAGTCTGCCCACCATAGAGCCGGATCGGGTCAGCTACCGGCTGGAGGCCATCCGCCAGACGGTGGACGAGGCCCTGCAGGCCCTGGGGTATTACCAGGCGAAGATGGAGCTGGTGATGGACGAACAGGATCCCGCCCTGCTCAGGGTCAAGGTGACCCCCGGCAAGCCGGTGACCATTCGCACCTGGGATCTGCAGCTCAGCGGGGACGCCACCCAGGATGAGAGCTTTGCCGAGCTGACCCGTCAGTTTCCATTGAAGCCGGGGGCCGTGTTTCATCATGGTCAGTACGAGAGCATCAAGGCGCAACTCAAGGGTCGGGCACTGACCCGGGGCTACCTAGATGCCAAGCTGACCGAGGCCAAGGTCAAGGTCTACCCGAAGGAGAATGTGGCGGATGTCAGCCTGCATTTTGACTCTGGCGTCCGTTACCACTACGGGCCCATCCGCATCGAGGGTATCGAGGGCAGTCAGCAATTGGTGCAGCCTCTGCTGGCCTTCAAGCAGGGGGAACCCTACCGGGCGGTGCAGCTGGCGGAGCTGAGCCAGACCCTGTCCCAGACCCGTTATTTCAAGCAGATCGACGTGCACCCCGAGATGGACAAGGTCCAGGATTATCAGGTGCCCATCCTGGTGCAGCTCACCCCGCGCAGCGATAACGTGGTGGAGGTGGGGGTCGGCGTCTCCACGGACGAGGGGCCCAGGGTGCAGCTCACCTGGGAGAAACCCTGGATCAATAAATACGGCCACAGCCTGTATACCGAGATGAAGATCTCCGCCCCCCAGCAGAACATCAACTTCAGCTATCGCATCCCGGGTCAGGATCCCCTCAACGACTATTACAGCCTGCAGACCAGCTACGAGGCCACGGATCAGCAGGATACCAACTCCCACAACCTCACCGTGGGGGCCCACTATCAGACCAAGACCCATGGCTCCTGGGAGCGGGATTATTTCTTCGAGACCCAGTACGAAGACTACACCCAGGGCTCCACCACAGGCTCCAGCCTGCTGCTGATGCCGGGGTTCACCCTCTCCCGCTTGCGCATGACCGGGGGCATGGATCCCGACTGGGGAGACAGGCTCATCTTCAAGAACCAGTACTCCAGCCATTACTGGGGCTCGGGTGGGGACTTCACCTGGCTGTGGGGGCGGACCAAGTGGCTGCGCACTCCCTGGCCTGGCCATCGCCTCATCTGGCGGGCGGAGCAGGGGGCCATCCTGGGGGACAACATAGACTCGGTGCCGGCCTCCCTGCGTTTCTTCACCGGGGGGGATCAGACGGTGCGGGGCTTCAGTTACGAGAGCATCTCGCCGGTGGATGACGAGGGGTTGTTGACCGGGGCGCGCTACACCACGGCCCTCAGTCTGGAGTACGCCTACCCGGTGGCGGAGAAGTGGCGCCTGGCCAGCTTCGTGGATGCCGGTACCGCCACCAATGATTACTCCGAGGCCTGGAAGATCGGCACCGGGCTCGGCATGCGCTGGATAAGCCCGGTGGGCCCCATCCGGCTGGATCTGGGCTTTGGGGTCTCCGAGACCCACATCCCCTTTCACCTGCACTTCGGACTGGGGCCTGAGCTATGAGTACCTTGCGCAAAGTTATTCTGGCGGGCCTGGCGCTCATCTGCCTGAGCGTGCTCTCGATCAGCCTGCTGTTGTTCACCAACGTGGGCAACCGCCTGATCTGGCGTCTGGCCACCGATCAGCTGCCGCAGCTCAAGGGGCAACTGGTGTCGGGGCAACTGGCCGAGGGATGGCAACTGGCCGATCTCAGCTGGCAGGACGAGACGGTGCAGTTTAGCGCCGAGCGACTGAACCTGCGCTGGCGTCCCGGTGCCCTGCTGTTTGGTAACCTGCAGGTGGATGCCTTGAGCGGCGAGGGGGTGAGCCTAACCCTGGGACCGACGACGTCGGCCGCCGATGCGCCACAGGAGCCTGCCAGCACAGCGCCCCTGGTGCTGCCCTTTAGCCTGCATCTAAATCAGCTGGCGCTGGATAGGGTGCATTTTGCCATGCCCCAACTGGCGGTGGAGCTGGACCACTTTGCCAGCTCCGCCAACTGGCTGGGATCCCACCTGTACATAGGTGACAGCCAGCTGCAGGGGCTGGCGGTGGATTGGGATCTGCCGGCCGCCTCTGCGGCTCAGGGCACCGCTGCCTCTGCGCCTCAGGATACAGCTGCCTCCGCCGCTCAGGGTACGGCCGTCTCAGCCGCCCAGGGTACGGCTGCCCCAGCGGCCCAGCTTGCCGCCGTCACCCCGGCCAAGCCTGCATCGGCCGCCGCCGCTGGGGCTGGCCAGGCCGCCGGGCCGCTGGCTGCAGCAAGTGGGGCTCAATCGGCGACAGTTACGGCTGCGGTCAGCGCGGCCAGCGATCGTCAGCCGGCTGCTGCGACTGCCAACAAGGAGACCGCCAAGCCGGCCGGGGACGGGCGGCTGGTGCTGCCCCCTGTCGCTCTGCCGCTGGATATCTCACTGGCCGGCCTGCGCCTGGAGCGGGTGCGCTTCCGGCAGCCCGGACTCGATACCGACTGGCTGAGCGGCCAGCTGGCCGCCCAGTTTATCGGCGATCAGCTGACCCTGCAGCGGCTGAGCCTGCAGCATCCCCAGGGTTCGGTGGATCTCAAGGGGGCCCTGCGCTTTGCCGACGATTATCCCCTGGCCTTGGAGCTGGGGCTGAGCACCGCCTACGGCCTGCCGGAGGGCATGCCGGCTCGGACGCTGGAGCTGACCGCCAAGGGTTCGCTTGGTGCCTTGGCGCTCCAGGCCGGCGTGGCGGGGGACGAGGGCATCCAGCTCAATGCCCAGCTGGATGCTTTGGATCCCCAGTTGCCCTTCGATCTCAGCCTCAAGTGGGCGCGGCTGGGCTGGCCGCTGACCGGCGAGCCGGATTATGCCGCCCGGGACGGTCAGCTGAAGGCCAAGGGATCTCTCAAGCACTATGAGGCCAGCCTCAGCAGCACCATCAAGGCGCTGAGCTATCCCGAGGGGCGCCTCACCACCTTGTTGCAGGGCAACCTGGCGGGGCTGGAGCTGACCCGACTGGCCTGGGAGAGCGAGCATACCCAGGCCAGCCTCAGCGGCAACTTGGCCTGGCAGAAAGGGATCAACTGGCAGGGCGAGCTGAGTCTCAACAGCAGCCGGTTGCAGGCGTGGGTGCCGCAGATCGAGGGGCAGCTGGCCCTGGGGCTGCAGAGTCAGTTCAAGATGACCGGCGCCCACTGGCAGTTGGGGGTCCACAAGCTCGATGGTCGGGGCAAGATCAACGGTTACCCCCTGGCCCTGAGCGGCGATCTGTCGGGCAACGACCGCCTGGAATGGCTGATCCAGGAGTTGCGGCTGTCCAGCGGGGCCAACCGGTTGCGGGTCAATGGTCAGCTGGACAAGCAGTGGTCACTCCACGGCGACATCCAGGCCCCCGAGCTGGGCAGCCTGGGCAGCGGCTTCGAGGGGGCCCTGGCCGGGCAGCTGGCCTTGACCGGCAGTGCCAAGGCGCCCAAGGTGGCGCTTGATCTGCAGGCGGACCGGCTGCGTTGGCCGGATGGCAGCCTGCGGGAGCTGGCGCTCAAGGGGCAACTGGAGCCGGCCCGTCAGTACGCCGGTCAGTTGACCCTGGGCCTGGGTCGGCTGCATGTCGCCGGGCTGGGACTGAAAAATATCCGACTGAATGCCGGCGGCGATGCCAAGTCTCATGAGCTGACACTGGATTTCGATGGCAAGAAACTGGCTGGTGCAGTGCAACTACGTGGGGGACTCAATGCCAAGGGTTGGCAGGGTTCACTACAAACGGCCAGATTCGACACCCTATTGGGCCCATGGCAGTTGGCTTCGCCGTTGGCCATTGCCAGTCGTGCCCCCTGGCAGAAGGTACAGTTGGGGGAACAGTGCTGGCGCAGCGAGCCGGCGAGCCTGTGTATCAGCGCCGCCGATCTGGCCGCCAGCCAGGGCAAGCTGGGGTTGCGACTGAACCAGTTCGCCACCGAGCGGCTGGCGGTGCTGATGCCCGAGCGGCTGGGGTGGCATAGTGAGCTGGGGGCCGAGGCACAGCTGGCCTGGCGCAACGGGGTGCCCAACTTGACCGCCACTGTGCAGACCGGGGCGGGGGAGATCATCAACGATGGGGTGCCGTCGTCCTACCAGACCCTGCGGCTGACCGCCGGGCTGGATGCCAAGCAGGCCAAGCTCACGCTGGATTTCCTCTCCGAGGCCCTGGGTAAGGCGCTGGTGGATCTGCAGGTGCAGGATCCCCAAGGCAAGCAGCAGCTGTCCGGCACCCTGTCGCTGGATAACCTGCGGCTGTATGGGCTGGCGCCCCTGGTGGATGCCCTGCACCGCAGCCGTGGACGGATCGACGGTCAGGGGCGCCTGGCTGGCAGCCTGACGGCACCGCTGTTCTATGGCCAACTGAGTCTGAGTGAAGGGGAGCTGGATACCAACCTGGATATCGCCACCGTGCGGGATCTGCAGGCCAAGATGGACATCCAGGGGGCGCGGGCGGATCTGACCGGCAGCCTCAACCTGGGTAAGGGCAAGATGCAGCTGCAGGGCCAGCTGGACTGGCAGACCCCGGTGCCGCGGGGCTGGCTGACCCTGGATGGCAAGCAGCTGGAGCTGGGGCTGGCCGGTTACGGTCATGGCCGGCTGGATCATGCCATCCGCGTGGATTTTGCCGATGAGGTGCGTCTGACCGGCCAGGTGGCGCTGCCCTGGGCACGGATCAAGGTCAAGTCGTTGCCGGATTCTGTGGTGTCTGTGTCGTCGGACGTGGAGGTGGTGCGGGGCAAGGCGCAGACGTCCGAGCCCGCCGCCGCCGTGCCTTTCTATCTGGATGTCACCACCACCATAGGGCCGGATGTGAAGCTCAATGCCATGGGGCTGCAAACCCAGCTGGAGGGGAGGCTCAAGGCCAGCCAGCGGCCGGGAAACAGCCTGCAGCTCAACGGTGAGATCAATCTAGTGGAGGGGCGGTACCGGGCCTATGGCCAGAACCTGGAGATCCGCTCCGGCAAGCTGATGTTCTCCGGCAACCCGGATCAGCCCCTGCTGGCGGTGGAGGCGGTACGCTCCGAGGACGCCATGGAAGACGAGGATGTCACAGTAGGGGTGCGGGTCAGCGGCCTGGCTACGGCACCCAAGGTGACCCTGTTCTCCGATCCCGAGATGTCCCAGGCCGACAAGCTCTCCTACCTGCTGCGGGGGCGCAGCTCCAATGCCTCGGGCGGCTCGGGGGACGACATGATGACCGCCATGCTGTTGGGGGCGGGCATAGGCCAGGCCGGCGGCGTGGTCACCGGCCTGGCGGAGAGCCTGGGCTTCTCGGACGTGGCCCTGGACACCGCCGGCAGCGGGGATGACACCCAGGTGAACATCAGCGGTTACGTCATGCCGGGCCTGCAGGTGCAGTATGGCGTCGGGGTCTTCACCTCCATCAGCGAGGTGAAGGTCAAGTACGAGCTGATGCCCAAGCTCTACATTCAGGCCCTGAACGGCATCAGCCAGGCGCTGGATCTCTTCTACAAGTTCGAGTTCTAGTCCGTCTGGGCCAGCCGGCGGACAAACTCGTCCGCCGGTAACGGCCGGCTGCGCAGATAGCCCTGGAACTGGTGGCAGCCCAGGGCATGCAGCACCGCCAGCTGCCCCGCCTCTTCCACCCCTTCGGCGGTGACCTTGAAGCCCATCACCTGAGCCAGGGTGATGATGCCCGATACCATGACCCTGTCCTTGTGATCGAAGGCCAGCCGGGTGATGAAGCTGCGATCCAGCTTCACCTCGTCCACCGGCAGATCCTTGAGGTAGGCCAGGGAGGAGTAGCCGGTACCAAAGTCGTCGATGGACAGGCGTAGCCCCATCTGCTTGAGCTGTGCCATGCGCGCCAGGGTCTCCGGCAGGTTTTCCAGCACCACGGACTCGGTGATCTCCAGCATCAGCCGATGGGGCGCCAGCGCACTCTGGGCCAGTATGCTGGCCAGCCGCTCCATGAAGTCCGGATGGTGGAACTGGCGGGCGCTGACGTTCACCGACAGGGAGTGCAGGGGCAGGCCCTGGGCCAGCCACTGCACCGCCTGATCACAGGCATGACGCAGCACCCAGAAACCCAGCTCGTAGATGAGACTGCTCTCCTCGGCCACCGGAATGAACTCCGCCGGCGGGATAAACTGCCCCTCGTGCTGCCAGCGCAGCAGCGCCTCGGCCCCCACCAGTTGGCCATCGGCCACCCGATATTGCGGCTGGTAATAGAGTTCGAACGCCTCGCTCTGCAGCGCCTGGCGCAGCAGGCTGCTCAGGGCCAGCCTTCGGCGCACGGCCTCGGCCATGGCCTGATCGTAGAAAGCCAGGCTGCCACGGGCCAGCTGCTTGGCGGCGTGGTTGGCGGCCTCGGCCTGCTGCAGCAGATCCAGCGGGGCTGGCGCGGCGTGAGCGGGGATCAGGGTGGCCCCCAGGCTGCAACTGATGTGCAGCAGCATCTCATTGAGGGGGAAGGGGGCCTGACAGGCCTCCAGCAGTGCTCGGGCCAGCTGTTCGGCCTGGCCATGGGCCTGGTCCTCGGTCCCGCCGGCATCCGGCAGCAGCAGGGCCAGCTGATCCGCCGACAGGCGTGCCCAGGCGGCACGGGTGGGGGCCAGCTGTTGCAGGCGGGCCACCAGGGCCTGCAGCAGGGCATCCCCCACCGCCGGTCCCAGGGAGTCGTTGATGCTGCCGAACTGATCCACATCCAGGATCAGCAGGGCCCCCCACTGGGGCGTCTCGACTGCCGGTGCCATCATCTGCTGCAGCAGACCGCGGCGGTTAAGCAGGCCGGTCAGCTCATCCCGGAAGGCCAGCCACTCGATCTGGCGCTGGGCGGCCAGCTTCTCCTCTATGTCGTCGAAGGCACACAGGTAGTGGCTCAGCCGTCCCGCGCGATAGATGCCGGTGATCCGCAACCGGATGGCGAAGCTGCCGCCATCCTGCCGTCGGGCCCGGCTGTGGCCCTGCCAGTGTCCCTCCTGCTGCAGCCCCCGGCTGATGGCATCGAATAGTTGCTCCGACTGGCCCTCGGCCTCCAACTGCTGGATGTGCAGCCCCAGCACCGCAGCCTCGGCAAAGCCGGTGAGGCGGACGAAGGCGCGGTTGACCCGCTCGATGCGGCCCAGGCGATTGACCAGCAACATGCCCTGGGCCTGTTCGAAGACAGAACCCATCAGGTGCAGGCTCTGGGTCAGCTGGTGCAGGCGCAGGCTGTCTTGCAGCCGGGGTCGCAGTCGTGCCAGCCGGGCGGGCGCCTGGTAGCGGGCCGCGGGCAGTTGGGCAAAGCCCAGGCAGACATGGCCCATGGGGATGCCCGCCTCATCGTGCAGCGGGTAACCATAGTAGGCCTGCAGGGGGGCCTGGCCCGCCGGCTGACAGTCACCATAGGCTTGCAGCTCCTCCCCTTCCAGCCAGAGGGGACCCTGGGTCAGCAACCGTTCGCAGGGGTGGCCCGCCAGGGGATAATGGATGGTGGGCTGTAACCTGCCTTGGGCATAGTAGGCCAGGCTGACGGCCTCGCTGGCCGGGAGCGGAGGCCGGGCCGGCAACAGTTCGCAGATCAGCACCCAGCTGGCATGGCAGGTTTCAGCCAGCTCCTGTGCCACGGCCTCCAGCCAGGGCTGGCCGCTGAGCCCCTGGGGGGAGGACAGGACGGCAACCGGCGTGGCGTCGTCGGCCTGGGGCAGCGGCGGATTGGCGGCCAGCAGCTCGCAGGTGCGGCCCAACAGGCTGAAGCTCAAGGCATCGAAGCTGGGCTGCAACAGGCGGTATTCCAGGGTGATGAGCGCCAGGGGCGCCTCGTCCAGCTGCACCAGACCGTCGAGGCGTGCCAGTATGCCGTCCTGTTGCAGGTAGCGCTGGGCACCCAGGTTGGGCTGATGTTGCAGGTCCGAATAGCCCAGCAGGCGGCGTTGGCGCAGGACCTTGAGGTATCTGGGCTCCAGCTTCTGGGGCGGCGGCATGGCGCCCTCACCCAGGCAGACGAGGGGCGTCATGGTCTCGTCTGCCAGCCGCCACAGCAGCAGGCGGTCACAACGACTCAGCTGGTGCAGGGCCTGTAGCAGCTGCTGGCTGTGGGCTTGGCCGCGGGCTAGGTGCTGCCCCAGCTTGTCCAGCTCCAGCAGGGCCAGGTTGGCCATGGTCGGCACCTCGGACGCCAGGGGTTCGGCCCAGATAAACCAGTGGGGCGCCTCGCCGGGGGCAAGCTGCAGTTGCCAGCTACCGGCGGGCAGGTCCAGCTGCAGCCGCGTGGCCTCGCCGCCGTGCCGCAGGTGCTGCAACCGTTCGGCCCAGGGCGCCCCCAGCTGCGCCGGCCAGGGGCTCTCCGGATTGGGTAACAGGGCCGCCGGTACGGGGTGACCCGGCATGAGGGAGGCGAGGCTGGCTTGCTGGTGGTCCCATAGCAGGAGACGGCTGACAGCACGCGGGCTGGCCGTGACCGGAGAGGGTAACAACATGGGGCTGGGTCCCTGGGTGAGATCGAGTCTCAAGCATACCAAAGCGTGGCCTGGGTGACAGTCTGGGGAGGGTGAGGCAGCCTACACTTTGCAGACAAGACTGCCGACAATCTGGCGACGGGCTGCGGTGCCCCTGGGGGATCAGACAGTTAGGCATTGCACGCTAAATTAGAAATTGCTAAATTAATACCCATGCAGGGTCTCGAGGAGACCCGATTTTTTTCTTCATGAGACGAGGACCAGAGCATGACCAAGATCTTGATTATCGGCGGTGTCGCCGGTGGCGCCTCCGCGGCAGCCCGGGTTCGCCGACTGGACGAGCAGGCTGAGATCATCATTTTCGAGCGTGGCGAGCACATCTCCTTCGCCAACTGTGGCCTGCCTTATCATATCGGCGGCGATATCCCCCAGCGGGAGTCCCTGCTGCTGCAGACCCCGCAAAGCTTCAAGCGCCGCTTCAACGTGGAGGTGCGTACCTTCAACGAGGTGGTGAGCATAGACAAGGCCGCCAAGCAGGTGACGGTGCGCAACCTGCTCAGCGGTGAGCAGTACCAAGAAAGCTATGACAAGCTGCTGCTGAGCCCGGGGGCGGCGCCCATCCGGCCGCCCATCCCCGGCTTGGAAAACCCCCACACCTTCAGCCTGCGCAACATTCCGGACATGGACCGCATCCTGGCGGCCTTGGACCGGGATCAGCCCAGCCACGCCACCGTGGTGGGGGGCGGCTTCATCGGTCTTGAGATGGTGGAGGCGCTGCATCAGCGCAACATCAAGGTGACCCTGCTGGAACTCTCCGAGCAGGTGATGGCACCGGTGGACCGGGAGATGGCCAACATGCTGCACCAGTCCCTGGTACAGCACGGTGTGGATCTGAAGCTCAACACCGCCCTCACCGGCGTCGCCCTGCTGGATGCGGCGCCGGCCGAGCCGGAGGCCACCGGGGAGTTCAGCCGGGTATCCGTCCACGGCGGCGGCCTGCGTCTGGCCCTGAGCACAGGGCAGAGCTTGGATACCGGCATGCTGATCCTGGCCATCGGCGTCAAACCCGAGACCCTGCTGGCCAGCCAGGCCGGCCTGGAGCTGGGGGCCCGGGGCGGCATCAAGGTGGACGAGGGGATGCGCACCTCGGATCCGGATATCTTCGCCGTGGGGGATGCGGTGGAGGAGCGGGAGTTTGTCACCGGCGAGCCGGCGCTCATTCCCCTGGCCGGCCCGGCCAACCGCCAGGGCCGCATCGCCGCCGACAACATGCTGGGGCGCAACGAGCGCTACGGCCGAACCCAGGGCACCGCCATCTGCAAGCTGTTTGATCTGGCGGTGGCTAGCACGGGCCTCAACGAGAAGAGCCTGCAGCGCCAGGGGCTGCCCTACGAGAAGATTTACGTGCACCCGGGCAGCCACGCCGGCTACTATCCCGGCGCCTTCCCGGTGAGCCTCAAGCTGCTGTTCAGCCCCACGGACGGCAAGATCCTGGGGGCCCAGGCGGTGGGCAAGGATGGGGTGGACAAGCGCATCGACGTGCTGGCGGTGGCCCAGCGGGCCGGGCTGACCGTCTACGATCTGCAGGAGCTGGAGCTGACCTATGCGCCGCCCTTCGGCTCGGCCAAGGACGTGGTGAACATGGCGGGCTTTGTGGCATCCAACGTGCTCAAGGGCGATCTGGCCATCTGCCATACCGAGGCGATCCTCAACCGCCGGGCCGATCAGCTGGTGCTGGATGTGCGCAATCCCGGTGAGTTGACGACCAACGGCACCATAGAGGGGGCCATCAACATACCCCTGGACGAGCTGCGCGGCCAGCTGGCCAGCCTGCCCAGGGACAAGGAGATACTGGTGAGCTGCCAGGTGGGGCTGCGGGGTCACGTGGCCTACCGCCTGCTGGCCAACGAGGGCTTCAAGGTGAAGAACCTCACCGGCGGCTTCAAGACCTATCAGATGGTCACCGCCCGCTATTGAGTGGGCGGTGCGACCCGAGGCGCCCCAGGTGGGCGCCTTTTTTTGCCTGCAATAACGGGCGGCGCGGCGGGGGTTGGCGCCGCTTTCTTTTCTTTACAATGCTTTGCAGACCATGAGCTTGTGCTTTACGCTGTCGTCGACACAATCGCGAGGACAGTTATGAAGAACAAGGGATGTCGACTTGGCCTGGGATTTCTGCTCTTGAGCGTGGTGGCCTGTTCCACCTCACCCACGGGGCGCCGTCAGCTGCTGCTCTATTCCGACAACGATGTGGCCCAACTGGGGTTGACCTCCTTCGATCAGATCAAGAAGGAGACCAAGGTGTCGAAAAACGCCAAGCAGACAAAATTTGTCCAGTGTGTGGCCAAGGCGGTGACCGATCAGATCCCGGCCCAGTACAGCAACCGTCCGGCCAAGTGGGAGGTGGTGCTGTTCGACGATCCCCAGATCAACGCCTTCGCCCTGCCCGGTGGCCGCATCGGGGTCTACCGCGGCCTGCTGGGCACCGCCAAGGGGCCGGATCAGCTGGCGGCCGTCATCGGCCACGAGGTGTCCCACGTGCTGGCCAAGCACTCCAACGAGCGACTCTCCCAGAGCCAGGTGGCTAACCTGGGCATGGTGGCGGCAGACATGGCCCTGGGCTCCTCCGGCTATCGCCAGCCAGCCATGGCTGCGTTGGGCGTGGGGGTGCAGGTGGGGGTGCTGTTGCCCTATGGCCGGGAGCAGGAGACGGAGGCGGATCTGCTGGGCCTGAGCCTGATGGCCAACGCCGGTTTCGATCCGCGGCAGGCGGTGACCCTGTGGCAGAACATGGCCCAGTCCCACAAGGGCAAGCAGCAACCCGAACTGCTCTCCACCCACCCCTCCGACGGCACCCGCATCCGGGCCATCCAGCAACTCTTGCCCAAGGTGATGCCCCTGTATCAGGCGGCGCGCCAGGCCGGACGGACCCCAACATGCCAGTAAGCCTGTCTGTGCGGCCCGCCACCCTGGCGGATCTGGACGACATTGTCCAGATCCAGCAGGAGAGCTGGCAACAGGCCTATCAGGGGCTGCTGCCGGAGATGGCCTTGACCCTGCGGCCGCCCCAGGAGCGCGGCCTCATCTGGCAGCAGCGTCTCAAGGCCCATCCCTGCATGACGCTGCTGGCCCAGGTGCAGGATGCGGTGGCCGGGTTTCTCTACTGGTTTCCAGAGAACAAGCGGGTGGCCCAGCTCAAGTCCTTCTACCTGCATCCCTTCTATTGGCAGCAGGGCCTAGGCTCGGCGCTGCTGCGCCAGGCGCTGGGCGACATGCAGGTTCTGGGGCTGCGCCGCTGCGAGCTGTGGGTGCTGGCCAACAACCGCCCGGCGGAGCGCTTCTACCTCAAGCAGGGTTTCCAGTATGACGGTCAGCGTCAGCAGCGCCGCATGGAGGAGATAGAGGTGGTGCAGCGCCACATGTATCGCCTGCTGCCCGCCAAGGGTAACGGTTCCGCCTCACCTCTGTTATGATGTGGCCCTTTATCAGGAGGCCCCATGTCCCAATTTACTTCCATTGAACAGAAGGCCAGTTATGGCATCGGTCGTCAGATCGGTGATCAGCTGGCACAACAATCCTTCGACGGCCTGGATCTGGCTGCCCTGGCTCAGGGGATCGAGGACTCCATCGAAAATCGTGCATACGCCGTGAGCCGTGAAGAGCTGGGCGAGGCCTTCCGCCAGCTGACTGAGAAGCTCGAAACCGCCGAGGCCGAGCGTTCCAAGGATCTGGTGGCCGCCGGCGAAGCCTTCCTGAAGGCCAATGCCGAGCGTCCCGAGGTGCAGATCACCGACTCCGGTCTGCAGTATGAAGTGCTGGTGGCCGGCGAGGGCAACAAGCCGGCGCGGGATGACAAGGTGCGGGTCCACTACCACGGCACCTTCACCGATGGCCGGGTGTTCGACAGCTCCATGGATCGTGGTCAACCCGCCGAGTTCCCGGTGGGCGGCGTGATCGCCGGCTGGGTGGAAGCCCTGCAGATGATGCCCCAAGGCTCCCGCTGGAAGCTCTACATCCCCCACGAGCTGGCCTATGGCGCCCGGGGTGCCGGCTCCATCCCGCCCTATTCCGCCCTGGTGTTCGAGGTGGAACTGCTGGATATCCTGGGCTAAGCCCCAGCCAAGAAGCCGACCGGGTGGTCGGCTTTTTTTTGCCTTTTTATCGCCACCCAGGCTGGCTACACTATTAGGCCAGTTTTCAAGGAGCAAAGAGCAAGATGGATATGCCAATCCGTATCGCCCTGATGGGGTGTCAGGGCCGCATGGGCAAGGCCCTGCTGGAAGCCATTAGCCATGCCGAGGGCGTGACCCTGGGCGCCGCCCTGGAACGGCCAGGCGCCGCCGTCATCGGCCTGGACGTGGGGGAACTCAACGGTCTGGGGGCCAACGGCGTCAAGATCGCCGACAACCTGAGCCAGGTGGCGGACGATTTTGACATCATCATCGACTTCACCCGTCCCGAGGCCACCCTGGCCACCCTGGCGTTTGCCGTGGCCCATGGCAAACCCGTGGTCATCGGCACCACCGGCTTGGATGAGGCTGGCAAACAGCAGATCCAGGATGCCGCCACCCGGGTGGGGGTGGTGTTTGCCTCCAACTACAGCGTGGGGGTCAACCTGGTGTTCAAGCTGCTGGAGCAGGCCGCCAAGGTGATGGGGGAGTACAGCGACATCGAGATCATCGAGGGGCACCACAGATTCAAGGTGGATGCCCCGTCCGGTACCGCCCTGTCCATGGGGGAGGTCATCGCCAAGACGCTAGGCCGGGATCTCAAGGAGTGTGCCGTCTATGGCCGTGAAGGCATCACGGGTGAGCGGGATCGCAAGACCATCGGCTTTGCCACCATACGCGCCGGGGATCTGGTGGGGGAGCACACCGCCATGTTTGCCGATATCGGCGAGCGGGTGGAGATCACCCACAAGGCCTCCAGTCGTCTGACCTTCGCCAATGGTGCCGTTCGAGCCGCTGCCTGGCTGGCCAGCCAGCCGGCCAATCTGTATGACATGCAGGATGTTCTGGGTCTGAAGTGAAAAAACCGCCGAAAGGCGGTTTTTTTTGGCTTCTTCTTAGCGACACAGGCCAGCCTAAGCCGGAAAAACGTTGTCCAATTGGTCAGGATTTACTGTGTCTCGACTCGGGATGGCTGATTGTTGATAGATGAATGAATATCGCTGGTAAGATTTGGTGAAAATCTTGTTTTTATAATCTTTCTTGCCTTGTCGTGGGGATTGTTATGGTTTTATTTGCGCGCACATTTGTATTTATATAAATAAAAACAATAAGTTGATCATTGAAATATGATTTTATAAGTTATTTTTGTCAATTATAACCATGGCTGCCATTTTTGATGTCAAACCTGTCAAAAAACAGGCGCCATCTTTCTCGATTGACATTCTATGCAAAAAAATGGAATATTATTTCACTTGCTCGGATCCTGTCGCTTGTCAGTCCGAGAATTTGGTGTAAAATACGCGGAATTTGCCCGCAGGGTGGCGCAGTGACCTGAAAAGGTCGGCTGTCACCGGTGGGCGTCGGCAGCAGAACCTGAACCAGATAGTGACTCGGAGGTCGTCTTGACTCATTCAGCCTTACTCGTGTTGGAAGATGGCACGGTATTCAAGGGCATTTCGATTGGCGCAGAAGGCTGTTCCGTCGGGGAGGTGGTGTTTAATACCTCGATGACGGGATACCAGGAAATCCTCACAGATCCTTCCTATTCCCGCCAGATCGTCACCCTCACTTACCCCCACATCGGCAACACAGGCACCAACAGCGAAGACGAAGAATCCACCGGCATCCACGCCCAGGGCCTCATCATTCGCGACCTTCCCCTCATCGCCTCCAACTTCCGCAGTCAAGAAACCCTCTCCGAATACCTCAAGCGCCACAAGGTGGTGGGCATCGCCGACATCGACACTCGCAAGCTGACCCGTCGGCTGCGGGAAACCGGTGCCCAGGCCGGCTGCATCATGACCGGCCGCAACCTGGACGAGGCCAAGGCGCTGGAGCTGGCCAAGGGCTTCCCGGGCTTGAAGGGCATGGATCTGGCGAAGGAAGTGACCGTCAAGGCAGCCTATCCCTGGACAGAGGGCAGTTGGCAACTGGGCGAGGGGCACGTGAGCCCGGCCGAGCTGCCGCTCCACGTGGTGGCCTACGACTTTGGCGCCAAGCGCAACATACTGCGCATGCTGGTGGATCGGGGCTGCCGCCTGACAGTCGTGCCGGCCAAGACCCCGGCCGCCGAGGTGCTGGCCATGAACCCGGACGGTATCTTCCTGTCCAACGGCCCCGGCGACCCTGAGCCCTGCGACTACGCCATCGCCGCCATCAAGGCATTCCTCGACACCGAGATCCCGGTGTTCGGCATCTGCCTGGGTCACCAGCTGCTGGGTCTGGCCTCCGGTGCCAAGACGGTCAAGATGAAGTTCGGTCACCACGGTGCTAACCACCCGGTGAAGGACCTGGATCGGGACGTGGTGATGATCACCAGCCAAAACCACGGCTTCGCGGTGGACGAGGCAACCCTGCCGAGCAACCTGCGGGCCACCCATGTGTCCCTGTTCGATGGCTCCTTGCAGGGGATCCACAGAACCGACAAGCCGGCGTTCAGCTTCCAGGGTCACCCGGAAGCAAGCCCGGGGCCGCACGATGCCGCGCCGCTGTTTGACCATTTCATCGAGCTTATCAAGACGTACCGCGCATAAAGAGTAGGGTAGAGAGTCATGCCAAAACGTACAGACATTCAAAGCATCCTGATCCTGGGCGCGGGCCCCATCGTCATCGGCCAGGCCTGTGAGTTCGATTACTCCGGCGCCCAGGCCTGTAAGGCCCTGCGGGAAGAGGGGTACCGCGTCATCCTGGTGAACTCCAATCCGGCCACCATCATGACCGACCCCGAGATGGCCGATGCCACCTACATCGAGCCCATCACCTGGGAAGTGGTGCGGGAGATCATCAAGAAGGAGCGGCCGGACGCCGTGCTGCCCACCATGGGTGGCCAGACCGCCCTCAACTGTGCCCTGGAGCTGGAGCGCCAAGGGGTGCTGGCCGAGTTCGGGGTGGAGATGATCGGTGCCACCGCCGACGCCATCGACAAGGCCGAAGACCGCCACCGTTTCGACCTGGCCATGCGCAGCATAGGCCTGGAATGCCCCCGTGCCGGCATCGCCCATAACATGGACGAAGCCTGGGACGTGCAGAAGAAGGTGGGCTTCCCCTGTATCATTCGTCCCTCCTTTACCATGGGTGGCTCCGGTGGCGGTATCGCCTACAACCCGGAAGAGTTCGTGGAGATCTGCGAACGCGGCCTGGACTTGTCCCCCACCAAGGAACTGCTGATCGACGAGTCGCTGATCGGCTGGAAAGAGTACGAGATGGAAGTGGTGCGGGATCGTCACGATAACTGCATCATCGTCTGCGCCATCGAAAACTTCGACCCCATGGGCATCCACACCGGTGACTCCATCACGGTGGCCCCGGCCCAGACCCTGACCGACAAGGAATACCAGCTGATGCGCAACGCCTCCATGGCGGTGCTGCGCGAGATCGGCGTGGAAACCGGCGGCTCCAACGTCCAGTTCGGCATCAACCCGAAAGACGGCCGCATGGTCATCATAGAGATGAACCCCCGGGTGTCCCGTTCCTCCGCCCTGGCCTCCAAGGCCACCGGCTTCCCCATCGCCAAGGTGGCGGCCAAGCTGGCGGTAGGTTACAGCCTGGACGAGCTGATGAACGACATCACCGGCGGCAAGACCCCGGCGTCCTTCGAGCCCTCCATCGACTACGTGGTCACCAAGGTGCCGCGCTTCAACTTCGAGAAGTTTGCCGGCTCCAACGACCGCCTCACCACCCAGATGAAGTCGGTGGGCGAGGTGATGGCCATCGGCCGCAACTTCCAGGAGTCCCTGCACAAGGCCCTGCGCGGTCTGGAGACCGGCAAGACCGGCTTCGACCCCATGGTGGATGCCAAGGATCCCGACAGCTTCGCCCGCATCAGCCAGGAGTTGCAAAACGCTGGCGCCGAGCGGATTTGGTACATCGCCGATGCCTTCCGTGCCGGCCTGTCCGTCGAGGGTGTGTTCAAGCTGACCAAGATTGACCCCTGGTTCCTGGTGCAGATCGAGGAGATCGTCAAGCTGGAGGAGCAGGTCAAGGAAGGCGGCATGATCGGCCTGACCCCGGAGCTGCTGCGTCAGCTCAAGCGCAAGGGCTTCTCCGATGCCCGCCTGGGCAAGCTGCTGGGGGTGGCGGAAGGCGAGGTGCGCAAGCTGCGCTACAAGCACGAGATCCTGCCCGTCTACAAGCGGGTGGACACCTGTGCCGCCGAGTTCGCCACCAACACCGCCTACATGTACTCCACCTATGACGAGGAGTGCGAGGCGGCGCCCACCAACAAAGACAAGATCATGGTGCTGGGCGGCGGCCCGAACCGGATCGGTCAGGGTATCGAGTTCGACTACTGCTGCGTGCACGCGGCCCTGGCCCTGCGGGAGGATGGTTACGAGACCATCATGGTCAACTGTAACCCCGAGACCGTCTCCACCGATTACGACACCTCGGACCGCCTCTACTTCGAGCCGGTGACTCTGGAAGACGTGCTGGAAATCGTGCGGGTCGAGCAGCCCAAGGGCGTCATCGTCCAGTACGGCGGCCAGACCCCGCTCAAGCTCTCCCGCGCCCTGGAAGCCGCCGGCGTGCCCGTCATCGGCACCAGCCCGGATGCCATCGACCGGGCCGAAGACCGTGAGCGCTTCCAGCAGGCCGTGGAACGCCTGGGGCTGAAGCAACCGGAAAACGGCACCGTCACCACCATCGAAATGGCGGTTCAGACCGCGGCCCGCATCACCTACCCGCTGGTGGTCCGCCCCTCCTACGTGCTGGGTGGCCGGGCGATGGAAATCGTCTACGACGAACAGGATCTGCGCCGTTACTTCAACGAGGCGGTGAGCGTCTCCAACGAGTCACCCGTGCTGCTGGATCGTTTCCTGGACGACGCCACCGAGGTGGACGTGGACGCCGTGTGTGACGGCGAGCAGGTGGTGATCGGCGGCATCATGGAGCACATCGAGCAGTGTGGTATCCACTCCGGTGACTCCGGCTGCTCCTTGCCGCCCTACACCCTGTCCGCCAACGTGCAGGATCGCATCCGCGACCAGGTGCGCAAGCTGGCCATGGAGCTGGGGGTCATCGGTCTGATGAACGTGCAGTTCGCCGTGAAGGATGACGAGATCTACCTCATCGAGGTGAACCCCCGTGCCGCCCGCACCGTGCCGTTTGTCTCCAAGGCCACCGGTGCGCCCCTGGCCAAGATCGCCGCCCGGGTGATGGCTGGTCAGTCCCTGGCCGCCCAAGGCTTCACCCAGGAGATCATCCCGCCCTTCTACTCGGTGAAGGAAGTGGTGCTGCCGTTCAACAAGTTCCCCGGCGTCGACCCCCTGCTCGGCCCTGAGATGCGCAGTACCGGTGAGGTGATGGGGGTGGGCGATACCTTCGCCGAGGCCTATGCCAAGGCCCAGCTGGGCGCCAACAGCGCCATCCCCCGTACCGGTCGCGTGCTCTTGTCCGTGCGCAACGGTGACAAGCAGCGGGTGGTGGATCTGGCCTCCAAGCTCATCGAGGCCGGTTTCGAGCTGGATGCCACCCACGGCACCGCCGTGATCCTGGGTGAAGCCAGCATCAACCCGCGTCTGGTGAACAAGGTGCACGAAGGCCGCCCCCACATCCTCGACCGGATCAAGAGTGGCGAGTACACCTACATAGTCAACACCGCCGAGGGGCGTCAGGCCATCGAGGACTCCAAGCAGCTGCGCCGCGGCGCCCTGCAGCACAAGGTGTCCTACACCACCACCCTGAACGCGGCCTTTGCCTGCTGCATGGCCATGCCGGTGGACGAGACCGAAACGGTCAGCTCGGTGCAGGAGCTGCACGCCCGGGTCAAGGCCGGCCGCTAAGCCGCTCTGCTGACAAAAAAGCCTCCCGATTGGGAGGCTTTTTTTATCCCCGACGTGAGGGGCTTATTGCCGGCTGGTTGGGCTGCCAAGCCGCCCCGCTTTTTCCAGGGTGATATTGGGCAGCAGGGCGCCGGCATCCAGCACCAGGTGCAGCTGGTAGCCCAGTCCCTCCTTGGGCGGGGCACTGAGCAGCTGCTGGGCCAGGGCCAGGGCACCGAGCATATCGGGGCGGGCCAGCAGGGTGACATCGGCCTCGCCGTAGGCCGGCAGTACAGGCAGCTGGTTGGCGACGCCGGAGAGCAGGGCATGCCCCTCCACCGACAGATCGTAACTGGCGCCACGCAAGGAGAGTTCCCGATCGTTGGGATTGCTCAGGTGCAAGGAGATGGCCAGCTGGGGCAGGCCGCTGGCCTGGGGCTGCAGCGCCACGGAATTGACCAGCACCTTGGGGGCCTGGACGGGGTTGAGGCTGGCGCAGGCGGACAGCAGCAGACAGCACAGCACGAGTAGACGGGACAAGATTCTTCTCCGACAGTGGGGCGACAGGTTGGCGGCCACTGTGACAGGCGATCCCGCGCTTGGCAAGGCATGGGGGAGGGACTCATCCGTCGGCTTGCTCTGCCGCGCTTTTCCCCGCACAATGTGCGTTTTTCCACGTCAAATGGCAGGACGCCCATGAGCACAACCAACCCAACCACGATCACCTTTGTGATCTACATGCTGGCTATGATCGCCATCGGCTTCATGGCTTGGCGTTATACCCGCAATCTGTCCGACTACATTCTGGGCGGTCGCCGGCTGGGCAGCTTCGTCACCGCCATGAGCGCCGGTGCCTCCGACATGAGCGGCTGGCTGCTGCTGGGCTTGCCGGGTGCCATCTTCGTCTCCGGCATCAGTGAAAGCTGGATCGCCATTGGCCTCGTGATCGGGGCCTGGTTCAACTGGCTGCTGGTGGCCGGTCGCCTGCGGGTCTACACCGAGCTCTCCCGCAACGCCCTGACCCTGCCGGATTACTTCACCCACCGCTTCGAGGATCGCAGCCGGCTGCTGCGGGTGTTATCCGCCATCATCATACTGCTGTTCTTCACCATCTACTGTGCCTCCGGCATGGTGGCCGGTGCCCGCCTGTTCGAGCAGACCTTCGGCTTTGACTACGGCACCGCCCTGTGGCTGGGCGCGTTGGCGACCCTGGCCTACGTGTTTATCGGTGGCTTCCTGGCGGTGAGCTGGACCGATACGGTGCAGGCCACCCTGATGATCTTCGCCCTGCTGCTGACCCCGGTCATCGTCATGCTCCATGTGGGCAGCTTCGGCGAGGCGGTGAGCACGGTGGAGCAGATCAATCCGGCCATGACGGATCTGTTTAACGGCACCACCACCATCGGCATCATCTCCCTGATGGCCTGGGGCCTGGGCTACATGGGGCAGCCCCATATTCTGGCCCGCTTCATGGCCGCCAGCTCCTTGCAGACCATACCCAAGGCCCGGCGCATCGCCATGACCTGGATGGTGCTGACTCTGGCGGGGGCCATCGGCGTCGGTTTCTTCGGCATCGCTTACTATGCCGCCAATCCGGGTCAGGCCGCGGGCGTCAAGGCCAACAGCGAGACGGTGTTTATCGCCCTGTCCCAGATCCTGTTCAACCCCTGGATCGCCGGCATCCTGCTCTCCGCCATCCTGGCGGCGGTGATGAGCACCCTGTCCTGTCAGCTGCTGGTCTCCTCCTCCGCCCTGACCGAGGACTTCTACAAGGCCTTTCTGCGGCCTAACGCCTCGGACAAGGAGCTGGTGTGGTGTGGTCGCCTGATGGTGCTGCTGGTGGCCCTGGTGGCCCTGGCCATCGCCTCGGATCCCACCAGCCAGGTGCTGGGTCTGGTGGGGTATGCCTGGGCCGGTTTCGGCTCCGCCTTCGGCCCTGTGGTGCTCCTGTCGGTGCTGTGGCCCCGCATGACCCGCAACGGCGCCTTGGCCGGCATGCTGGTGGGTGCCCTGACGGTCATCATCTGGCGCAACGGCGGCTGGTTTGGTCTGTATGAGATGGTGCCTGGCTTTGGCCTGGCCACCCTGACCATCTGGCTGGTGAGCCTGCTGGACAAGGCCCCCTCGGTCACCGTGACCCAGGGCTTCCGCCGCATGGAACTGACCATGGCCGCCAACGGCGAGCTGGATCCAGGCACCGCCGAACAGGCGTGAGGTTACGACAACGAGGCCGGGCAGGATGCTCGGCCTTATTTTTATTAGTGAGTATTCGGTGAACGCTACAGGAAGGGGGTAAGATCGATGCCGTACTGCCGGGGATCGGCGGCGGTTTCGATGCGGTCGGTTTCGCCGCTGCGGGCCAGATCCAGCAGGCGGACCTCCAGGTAGGCGCTGGACTTGGTGCTGTAGAGGATCTTCACCAGGGGCTGCAGGGGGGCCTTGTCATTGCGTTCCATCACCAGGGCCAGGCGACCGCTGTCGAGTTTGACCAGGCTGCCCACCGGATAGATCCCAAGACACTTGATAAACTGCGCCACCAAGGGGCCGTCAAACTGATGGCCGGCGCCTTGCAACAGGATCCGCAGGGCGTGGGAGGCGGGCATGCCGGGCTTGTAACAGCGGTCGGCGGTGAGGGCGTCGTACACGTCCACCACGCTGGCCATGCGGGCGAACTGATCCAACTCATCACCGGTCAGGCCTGCCGGATAACCCTTGCCATCGAGTCGCTCGTGATGGCCGCTGAGCACCGAACGCATGATGGGGCTGAAGCCGAGGGAGGCGTCAAGGATCTGTTGACCCAGGTGGACGTGGGTCTTCATGATGGCGAATTCTTCTTCGGTCAGGCGGCCGGGTTTATGCAGCACGGCGTCGGGGATCATGATCTTGCCGGTGTCGTGCAGCATGCCACCGATGGCCAGCTCCTTCAGCACCTGGCGCGGCAGGCCCAGATGTCGACCGAAGTTGGCCAGATGGATGCCCACGTTCAGGGAGTGCTCCATCAGGTAGCTGTCTTTCTCCCGGATGCGGCTCAGGCACAAGAGGGCATCTGTGTGTTCGAAGATGCTATCCACCAACTCGTCGGCGAGGGCTTCCAAGGGGGCGATGGCAACGGGTTCGCCGGCCTTGAGCTGGTCAAACAGCTTGCCTTGCACCCCCTTTGCCTCTTGATACAGGCGGCGGATCCGCTCCTTGTGCTGGGCCTTGGTGAGCTTGGGCTTATTGGGTGTTTTGGGGGGCGTTTCGGGGGATGCGTTGGCCTCTTGAACGGCTTGCCGCCCGCGCGCCAGATCCACCTCCACCGCCAGCACGCCCAAGCGGGCCATCTGTTGGACTTGCTCGCGGCTGCCCACCAGACCGCTCTGACTCAACTGGGTTTCCCCCTGCTGTTGCAGGATCCGGGTGACAAACATGCCGGGCCGTAGTTCGGCCAGAGGCAGGCGGCGAAGGGTTGTCCGAGTTGTTGCCATATGAGTCTCACACTTGTGATTCCGAGCCCATTTTGCCTGCCGGGGGAAAGGCTGTCATCCGGGCCGATAAAAAGATGCGGTTCGGATGCTGCTTTTTTACTCGGCGGTGCCGACGACCTGGTGCGTGACGCATAACAGATGCCTTGTGCCTGTGGTGGCAGTACAATGCGGGCCTTTTGCGCCGCACCAGGAGTGATAGCGATGCGTTTGGATAAATTTCTTTCCCAGAGCCTGGGGATCACCCGCTCCCAGGCCAGTCGGCTGCTGCGTGGCGGCGAGGTGCTGCTCAACGGCGAGCCGGTCAAGCAAGGGGCCACCACGCTGGGGGAGGCCGACGAGGTGGTGTATGCCGGCCAGAGTCTGCGGCTGACCGGCCCCCGCTACTTCATGCTGCACAAGCCCGAGGGCTATGTCTGCTCCAATGAGGATCCCGATCATCCCAATGTCTTCTTCCTGCTGGAGGAGCCGGCCGTGGGCAAGCTGCACTGTGTCGGCCGGCTGGATCTGGATACCACGGGCCTGGTGCTGCTCACGGACGATGGCCAATGGTCCCATCGCATCACCTCCCCCCGCCACGAGTGCGCCAAGCGCTATCGGGTCTGGCTGGCGGATCCGGTGCCCGAGTCCGCCATCGCCGAATTTGCCGAAGGCATCCAGCTGCGCAGCGAGCGGGAGCTGACCCGACCCGCCGAGCTGGAGCTCATCTCCGACACCGAGGCGCTGCTCACCATCCACGAGGGCAAGTACCATCAGGTCAAGCGTATGTTCGCCGCCATCGGCAACAAGGTGGTGAAGCTGCACCGGGAGCAGATCGGTCCCTTGGCGCTGGATGCGGACTTGGCGCCTGGCGAGTACCGGCCCTTGAGCGAGGCGGAAGTGGCGGCGTTTCTCTAACGCCGCTTTTACTGGCCAGCCCGCTGGGGCTCAGGCCTTCATCCCCAGGATCAGGGCGGTGCCGGCCACCACCAGGGCGGCGCCGGCCCAGGCCGAGGCGGCGGGTCTGTGGCGGTGGTAGCCCCACAGCAGGGGCAGCAGCATCACGGGGGTGGTGGCGGAGAGGATGGCCACCAGGCTCACCTCGCCATGTTTCAAGGCCAACAGTATCAGGGTCATGCCCAGGGCCATGGCCAAAAAGCCGTTTAGCGCCACCACCCCCAGCACCTTGAGGTTGATGGTCTGCCGGGCCCGGGCGAAGGGGACGCCGCTGGCCCGCAGCAGCAGGTGGGCCAGCAGGGCGGCAGCCATGCGGGTGCAGGAGGCGGCCACCGGATCGACGCCGGCGCTCATCACCGGCTTGGCGATGAGACTGCCCAGGGATTGGCACAGGGCCGCCAGCAGCCCCAGGGCCACCCCCAGCCAGAGGGCGCCACGGACCGGCTCGAACCGGTTGTCGTGGCGCCGGCCGAAGGCGATGGCCAGCAGCACGCCGACGAAGATGAGTGCTCCCCCCAGCAGACGCCAGCCCCCCAGCCGCTCATCGAACAGCCAGAGCCCCAACAGGGCGGTGAACAGGGCATTGCAGGCGAACAGCAGCCCGGAGCGGCGCGGTCCCAGGCGGTTGAGACAGGCGTAGAGCGCCGTGTCCCCCACGAAGATGCCGATGAGGCCCGACAGGGCCATCCAGCCCAGCTGCGGCAGGCTGAAGGCGGCAAAGCCGCCGGTGGCGAGGCTCGCCAGCCCCAGCATGGTGGTGACGCAGACCATGCGATAACGGCTGAAGGCGAAGGCGCCCAGATGGGCGGCGGGCAGGACGGAGAGCAGGCTGGCGATGGCCCAGAGCAGGGCGGCGGCCAGGGCGAAGAGTTCGTAATGCACGGGGGCTCCATGACAACGGGCCCCGCAGGGCCCGAATGTGTCGCACCATACTCAGCACCTGGCACAAAGGCAAGCTACTCAGCGCCTGGCGCAATGGCCAGCCTCAGGCGAAGGGATCCTCTTCGTCGCTGGCGATGGGATCCAGGCTCCAGCTGGCGGAGTCGCCGGTGTTCTTCAACTGACCCTCCTCCCGGTGCAGCTTGATCTTGAGCTTGAGGTTGTTGGGGGAGTCGGCGTTCTTCAGGGCCTCCTCCTCGCTGATCACCTCTTCCTCCACCACCAGCTTGAACAAGGAGCTGTCGAAGGTCTGCATCCCCAGGGCGGTGGATTTTTCCATGATCTCCTTCAAGGGGCCGAACTCGCCGCGCTTGATGAGGTCCCGGATGGTGTGGGTGCCCAGCATGATCTCGATGGCGGCGCGGCGCTTGCCGTCCAGGGTCTTCACCAGCCGCTGGGAGACGAAGGCCCGCAGGTTGTTGCCCAGGTCGTTGAGCAGCTGGGGCCGCCGCTCCTCTGGGAAGAAGTTGATGATGCGGTCCAGCGCCTGGTTGGCATTGTTGGCGTGCAGGGTGGAGATGGCCAGGTGACCGGTTTCGGAGAAGGCCAGGGCGTGTTCCATGGTCTCCCGGTCGCGGATTTCGCCGATGAGGATGACGTCCGGCGCCTGGCGCAGGGTGTTCTTCAAGGCGGCGTGGAAGCTGCGGGTATCCACCCCCACCTCCCGCTGGTTGATGATGCTCTTCTTGTGGCGGTGCACATATTCCACCGGATCCTCGATGGTGATGATGTGGCCGCTGGTGTTGCGGTTGCGGTGGTCGATGAGGGCCGCCAGTGAGGTGGACTTGCCCGAGCCGGTGCCGCCGACAAACAGCACCAGGCCCCGCTTCTCCATCACCACGTCCAGCAGGATCGGCGGCAGCTTGAGATCCTCGAAGCGGGGGATGTCCAGCTTGATGTTACGCGCCACGAGGGAGACCTCGTTGCGCTGCTTGAAGATGTTGACCCGAAAGCGGCCCACCTGGGGCAGGGAGAGGGCCAGGTTCATCTCCAGATCTTTTTCGAAGGCGATGCGCTGTTCGCTGTCCATGATGGCGTCGGCGATGGCGGCCACGTCCCCCGGTGCCATGGGCTGATCACTGAGGGTCTTGAGCACCCCTTGAAACTTGGCGCAGGGGGGCGCGCCGGTGGAAAGATAGAGATCGGAACCGTCCTGGGTGGCCAGGATTTTCAACATCTGGGGCAGATCCATGGCATTGCTCTCATCATTCATAGGGTTAGTCTCTCGTGGCCGCGGCAGACCGGGCAGTTGGATTGTCCATGCATCGGGATCTCAGCTCAAGTATGAGCCCTTGGCGGGACGCAATAATTGGCGCTGCATCTTGCTTTGCTCGCTCCCTGACCATAATCCTAGCCCGCGGGCCAAAGGGGGGGATCCGGTGTTCCGTTCTGGGTATACTGCGCGGCAATTGTAATGATTGGCTTGGTGCCATCGTAAAGAGGACTCGACCTATGTTGCTTGCTAGCGCCGCCATGCTGGCCGGCTTGATCTTGCTGATCTGGAGCTCGGACAAGTTTGTGGAAGGGGCGGCCTTGACCGCCCGTTATGCCGGCATGCCGCCCCTGCTCATCGGCATGGTGATCATCGGCTTTGGCACCTCGGCCCCCGAGATGACGGTGTCGGCCCTGGCCGCCTGGCAGGGCAACCCTGGCCTGGCCCTGGGTAACGCCTTTGGCTCCAACATCGCCAACATAGGCCTGATCCTAGGGATGACCGCGCTGCTGGGTACCCTGACCATTGCCTCCAACGTGATCCGCCGTGAGTTTCCCATCCTGCTGTTTATCACCCTGCTGGTGGGCTGGCCCTTGCTGGATGGGGTGGTGAGCCGTCCTGAGTCCTGGCTGCTGCTGGTCGGATTTGCCCTCATCATGATCTGGAGCATACGCGCCGGCCTCAAGGAGCGGGATGCCCTGGGGGATGAGGTGGACGCCAAACTCAGCAGCGAGGCCGAGCAGGTTCCTCTGGGTAAGGCCATCTTCTGGCTGGTGTTGGGCCTGGTGGTATTGATCGCCAGCTCCCGCCTGTTGGTGTGGGGGGCGGTCTCCATCGCCAGCAGCCTGGGGGTAAGCGATCTCATCATAGGTCTCACCATAGTGGCGGTGGGGACCTCATTGCCGGAGCTGGCGTCCTCCATTGCCGCCCTGCGCAAGGGCGAGCACGACATGGCCCTGGGCAATGTGCTGGGTTCCAACCTGTTCAATACCCTGGCGGTGGTGGGTATCGCCGGGGTCATCAATCCCATTGCGGTACCGGGGGAGGTGCTGAGTCGGGATTGGGCCATCATGCTGGCGGTGACCCTGCTGCTCATCGGTCTGGGGCTGATGCCGAGACGGACCCTGGGACGCACCGCCGGCAGCCTGCTATTGCTGAGCTTTGTCGGTTATAGCGTACTGCTGGTCAGTCAGCAGCTGGCCTAACTGCCACCCATCAGCTTCTCGCGAAATACGAAGAACAGGGCCCCCAGCAGGCACAGGCCGGCCCAGAGGTAATCGAGCTTCACCTGCTCCTTGAGGTAGAACACCGAGAAGGGCACGAAGACGGTGAGGGCGATGACCTCCTGCAGGATTTTCAGCTGGCCGACGCTCAGGCTCTGGTGGCCGATGCGGTTGGCCGGCACCTGCAGCAGGTACTCGAACAGGGCGACGCCCCAGGAGAGCAGGGCGGCCAGCAGCCAGGGCTTGTGGCTCATCTCCTTGAGATGGGCATACCAGGCAAAAGTCATGAACACATTGCTGCACACCAGCAGCGAGGCACTGATAAACACCGGGGACATGATGACTCCAACGAGGATGGGGCGGCGCCGTTATAGCAGAAATACCGGACGCGGGGCAGGGATCCGGGCGGGAGAATTTCGTCCATGAGGTCCACTGCCACGCCAGCCGATCTGCCGCTGCTGATGCGGGCCCAGCAACGTCGTCAGCGTTGGCTGTTGGCCCTGCTGGGCCTGGCGGCCCTGGCGGCCCTGCTGCTGAACCTCTCCCTGGGCAGCCTGCCCATCCCCCTGACGGACTGGTGGCACGGGCTCAACCCCTTGCAGTCCCAGGTGATCTGGTCGTTGCGACTGCCCCGGGCCCTGCTGGCCCTGCAGGTGGGGGCGGGGCTGGCGGTGTGCGGCGTGGTGCTGCAGATCCTGTTTCACAATCCGGTGGCGGAACCGGGTCTCGTCGGCATCTCGGGCGGCGCCAGCCTGCTGGCGGTGGCGGCCATCTTTGTCGCCATGCAGTGGGGCCTGCCGCTGCCGCCCTGGGGCACCTCCTTGGCGGCGTTTTGTGGCGCCCTGCTGGTGACCGCGGGCCTGTTGTGGCTGAGCCGCCGGGCCGGCCTCATCGGCGCCCGTCTGCTGCTGCTGGGGGTGGCGGTGGGGATCCTCTCCGGCGCCCTGACCACCTGGCTGCTCTATTTTTCCGACGATCAATCCCTGCGGGCCATCATGTTCTGGATGATGGGCTCCCTGGCCTATGGCCAGGCCCAGCCCGTCTACTGGTGGCTGCCCTACTTGCTGTGCCTGGGTTGGCTCTTGAGTCAGCACCGCCAGTTGGCCCTGCTGCAGCTGGGGGAGTTGCAGGCCCAGCTGTTGGGCCTGGAGCTGGCGCCGGTGCGCCGGCGTTTCATCCTGGCGGTGGCGCTCTTGTCCGGCATGACGGTGGCCCTGGCGGGCCTCATCGGCTTCATCGGCCTGGTGGTGCCCCACCTGCTGCGCCTGCTGGGGCGCGGTGAGCCGGCCTTCTTGTTGCCGGCCTCGGCCCTGGGGGGCGGTGGCCTGCTGCTGCTGGCGGATCTGCTGAGCCGCAGCCTGCTGGCCAGCGGCGAGCTGCCGGTGGGGGTGGTGACCGCCTCCCTGGGGGCACCGCTCTTCATCTACCTGCTGGTACGCCGTCATGCTGAGCCTGTCTGAGTTCGCCATCCCGGGCCGCTTACAGCCCATGAGCCTGGCCCTGCCCACCGAGGGTATCACGGCCCTGCTGGGCCCCAACGGCAGTGGCAAGTCCAGCCTGCTGCTGGGGCTGGCCAACCTGCTGCCCTTCAGCGGTGAGGCCCGCTTCGCCGGTCAGGATCTGCGCCGCTGGTCCATGGCCGCGGCGGCCTGTCAGCGCACCCTGCTGCCCCAGCGGGTTGAGGCGCCCCTGGCCCTGGCCTGTCATCAGGTGATCGCCCTGGGGGCGGCGCCCCTGGGGGGCATGAGTCCGGCCCTCATTCGCGCCGCCGGGGAGCTCAGCGAGCGCCTGGAGGTGACGGGCCTGTTGGGCCGCAGCTTCGGCCAGCTCTCCGGGGGGGAGCAGCAGCGGGTGCTGCTGGTGAAAACCCTGCTGCAGATCTGGCCTGCCACCAACCCGGCGGCGCGCTGGCTGCTGCTGGATGAGCCCCTGACCGGCCTGGACTGGCATCATCAGCTGCAGCTGCTGGCCTTGCTGGACGAGCTGGCCGCCGAGGGCCTGACCATCTGGCTATCTCTGCACGATGTGAATCTGGCGGTGCGTCATGCCGAGCGGGTACTGTGTTTGCAAGGCGGGCGACTGATGGCCCAAGGCGGGGTGGCGACGGTGGACGAGGATCTTATCCAGGCCCTGTATGGCGTGAGGACGGAGCGGCTGCTGCATGGCGGCCGCCCCCTGTTTGTCAGTCGTTAGGCCAACTGTTCCCGGCGGGCCCGGGCGGCCTGCTGCAGCATGGCCAGGGCGCTCTGGGTCTGCTCCCAGCCCAGGCAGGCATCCGTGATGCTCTGGCCGTAGGTGAGCGGGCAACCGGCCACCACGTCCTGGCGACCTTCCTCGATAAAGCTTTCGATCATCACCCCGGCGATGCCGGTGCGACCGCGCTTCAACTGATCACAGATATCCTTGGCCACGTCCAGCTGACGGCGGTGGTCCTTCTGGCTGTTGCCGTGGCTGAAATCCACCACCAGGCGCTGGGGCAGCTCGGCCTTGGCCAATGCCTGACAGGCCTCGTCGATGCTGACGCTGTCGTAGTTGGGGCGTCGGCCGCCCCGCAGTATCACATGGCCATAGGGGTTGCCGGATGTGCGGTAGATGGTCATGCGCCCCTCCTTGTCCGGCGAGGTGAAGATGTGGCTGTGGCGGGCGGCCCGCACCGCATCGATGGCGATGCGGGTGTTGCCGTCGGTGCCGTTCTTGAAGCCCACCGGGCAGGAGAGGGCGGAGGCCATCTCGCGGTGCACCTGGGATTCTGTGGTGCGGGCACCGATGGCGCCCCAGCTGATGAGATCGGCGATGTACTGACCGGTCACCATATCCAGGAATTCGGTGGCGGTGGGCAGCCCCAGGTGGTTGATCGCGATGAGCAGCTTGCGGGCCAGCTGCAGGCCTTCATTGACGTTGTAGCTGCCGTCCAGGTGCGGGTCGTTGATGAGCCCCTTCCAGCCGACTATGGTGCGGGGCTTCTCGAAGTAGGCCCGCATGACGATGCACAGGTCGTCCCGGTATTGGGTCCGCAGCGCGGCGAGGCGGCGGGCATAATCCACGGCGGCCTGGGGATCGTGCAGCGAGCAGGGGCCGACGATCACCAGCAACCGCTGATCCTGGCCGGCCAGGATCGCCTCTATCTCCTCCCGGGCAACGAGGATCTGCTGGGCCAGCTCCGGGGTCAGGGGAGTGACTTCGGCCAGCTCCTTGGGGGTGATCAGGGCGCACAGGCGTTGGGTGCGTAATTCGTCGGTGAAAATGGACATGACAGCCTCTATCCGTAAGGGAGCGGCGTGTGCCGCGATGGGCCAACACCTTAATGCAATTTGCCGTGCAAGGAAATGCTTGGCATCCCGACCGCCTTTGCTAGGATCTGCGCTTTCCCCCTTTCAAGGAGTCTGTCTTGGCTAAGCCTGGCAATACCGGCCTCGGGCGCATCATCCGGGCCACCTTCTACAGCATCCAGGGGCTGCGTTCGGCCTGGCGGCACGAGGCGGCGTTTCGCCAGGAGCTGATCCTGATGTTGGTGCTCACCCCCTTGGCCTTCGTGGTGGGGCAGGGGCTGACCCAGCAGCTGCTGCTCATCATGGTGGGCTGGCTGGTGGTGATCGTCGAGGTGCTCAACTCCGCCATCGAGGCCGTGGTGGATCGCATCGGCGCCGAGCTGCATGAACTCTCTGGCCGCGCCAAGGATCTGGGGTCGGCGGCGGTGTTTCTTGCCCTGGCCCTCAATCTGGTGCTCTGGCTCGGCATGGCCGGCCGCAACCTGCTACATCTTTGGTAAGGCCTCCACCCTGAAGGAGATGACCCATGACCCAGGTGACGCAGGATTATCGGGTTTATGCCGTCGACAGTGAGGGACAACGTCAGCCCCTGGCGGTTCACGGTCTGGTGATTGAACTGGAGCCCGGCAAGGAGTTGGAACTGGTGCTGCAGGCCCATCCCAACCACCCGGGCCAGCTGCTGATCCGCACCGGCAGCGAGCTGGACGCCGGCAGCGACGGGGGCAGCCTGGCGATGCTGGTGGTGCGTCCCGGTGGCTGCAACCAGCTGCACCTGGCGGTGGAACACCATCCCTGGCGGGATGTGAGCTGAGAATCAGGGGCCGCCGGCCCCTTTATTGCGTTCGCCGTCGTCGCGGGAGTATCGGCCCGCCGCCAGTCCCTTGATTGCCCGCTTGTTAACAAACTGTTAGCTTGAGCACAGACGCTTCCGGGTGTCCCCCAACCAAGGAGTCCTGTCGTGAGTCTTGCTTCGCCCCCTCAATCCATGCCCCTGACCGCCACCCTGTCCCTGACCGGCCAGGATGTCAGCGCCAAACGCCAACAGATCCGGGATTACTTCCTGGAAACCTTCGATCGCTACGAGTCGCTGTTCAGCTGCCTGGCCTGTCCCGAGGCCTGGTACCAGAAGGCCATCCCCCTGCGCCATCCCCTGATCTTCTATTACGGCCATACGGCGGCGTTCTTCATCAACAAGCTTCTGGCCGGCCGCCTTATTGAGGCGCGGCTCGATCCCCAGATCGAGGCCATGGTGGCCATCGGCGTGGACGAGATGAGCTGGGACGATCTGGACGAGAGCCACTACCCCTGGCCCGCGGTGACGGCACTGCAGGCCTATCGCCAGCAGGTCAGGGCCAAGGTGCTGGCCTTTATCGACCAGATGCCCCTTAGCCTGCCCCTGGATTGGGAGAGCCCCGCCTGGGCCATCCTGATGGGCATAGAGCACGAGCGCATCCACCTGGAGACCTCTTCGGTGCTGATCCGCCAGCTGCCCCTGGCCTGGGTGCGGCCCAGCCCCGCTTGGCCCGTCTGCCCCCAGGCCCGGTGGTCGCGGGCAGCGGTCCCCAGCAACAGCCTCGTCCAGGTGCCAGGCGGTACTGTTTCCCTGGGCAAGCCCGATAACGATGCCACCTATGGCTGGGACAATGAATACGGGCACAGGGAGCAGGCGTTGGCGCCCTTTGCCGCCAGCCGCATGCTGGTGAGCAACGCCGAGTTCTTCGCGTTTGTCGCCGCCGGGGGCTATGAGGAGCCAGCCTGGTGGAGCGAGGAGGGCTGGCGCTGGCGGGAATATGCCCAGGCGCAGATGCCCACCTTCTGGGTGGGATCGCCGGCGCAGGAGGCAGATCTCAAGCTGCGTTTGATGTGTGAGGAAGTCAGACTGCCCTGGGACTGGCCGGTGGAGGTCAACCAGCTGGAGGCCGAGGCCTTCTGCCGCTGGAAGGCGGCCCAGACCGGGTTGCCCATCCAGCTGCCCAGCGAGGCGGAGTGGGCGCTGCTCGGCGCCCAGCTCGAGGACGGTGACGGTCACTGGCCGGCCGCACCGGCCAACCTCAACCTGGCCCACTGGGCCTCCTCCTGCCCGGTGGATCGCATGGCCCAGGGGGATTTTTATGATCTGGCGGGCAACGTCTGGCAGTGGACCAGCACCCCCATCGACGGCTACGACGGCTTTAAGGTCCATCCCCTGTACGACGACTTCTCCACCCCCACCTTCGACGGCCGCCACAACCTGATCAAGGGGGGCAGTTGGGTGTCTTCTGGCAACCTGGCCATCCGCCACAGCCGCTACGCCTTCCGCCGCCACTTCTTCCAGCATGCTGGGTTTCGCTATCTGGCCTCCCATCACCAGGAGCGGAGCCAGATCAACCCCTATGAGACGGATGCCGGGGTGGCGCAATACCTGCACTGCCACTACGGTGACAACCCCTTCGGGGTGCCCAACTTCAGTGCCGCTCTGGCGGCCCTGGCGGCCCACTATCAGCCCAAGGGCGGCAAGGCCCTGGACATGGGCTGCGCCGTGGGCCGGGCCAGCTTCGAGCTGGCACGCCATTTTAGCCAGGTGGACGGGGTGGACTATTCGGCGCGCTTCATCGATGTGGCCCTCAACCTGGCGGCCCACGACCGGTTCCGTTACGCCCTGGTGCAGGAGGGAGAGCTCCCCGACTATGCCGAGGCCAGGCTCTCGCAGCATGGCATCAGTCAGGCGCAGATCCGGCGGGTGCACTTTAGCCAGGGGGATGCCTGCAACCTCAAGCCCGGCTACCAGGGCTACGATCTGGTGCTGGCGGCCAACCTGCTGGATCGCCTGCGGGAGCCCAAGCGATTCTTGCTGGAGATAGTGCAGCGGTTGAACCCCGGCGGCGTGCTGATCCTGGCCTCACCCTACAGCTGGAGCCAGGAGTACACCCCCAAGGGTCAGTGGCTGGGCGGGGTGCGGGAGAACGGCGAGGCCCTGGGCACCTACCAGGCGCTGCAGCGGCTGCTGGCCGCCAGCTGTGACGAGCTGGCGCCGCCCCAGGATCTGCCGTTTGTCATCCGTGAGACGGCCCGCAAGTACCAGCACACCCTGTCCCAGGTTACGGTGTGGCGGCGGCGCTGACCGCCGGGTAGTGCCGTTGGCGCAGTTGCTCCAGTTGCTGCTGGATGGCGGCGATGTCCGGCCGTTGGGGAAAGGTGGACAACAGTGGGCTGGCGGCCTGGTCAAAGGCCGGCGGCACGTCCCGGTCAAAATACTGGGCATAGCCGGCGGCCTGCCGCAGTATGGCTTGGGCCGTGGGAAAGGCCTCAGTGTCGGCGGCCCTGTAGGGACTGAAGCTGCTCAGCCCCTGGCGCAGCTGCCGCTGCACCTCGGCCTGGCCCAGATAGCGTAACAGCTGCTTGGCCTGATCCGGTTGCCGGGTGGCGCGGGCCGGGATGACGAACAGGTCCAGGGGGGCATCCTCATAGCGCGGCATGTCAGGCCGTAGGCGGGGGAAGGGCAACAGCCCTATGTCACCCAACCTGGCTCTGGGCACGATAAAGCTGGCCATCAGCACCATGGCGGCCTTGCCGTGGTAGAGGTAGGGCAGGGTCTTTTTCCAGTCCAGCTCCGTCTGGTTGTCGTTGAAGCACTTCGCCTCCACCAGGGCGCGCCAATGGGTGAAGATGGCCGTGACCCTGGGATCCGTGTAGGGGATCTCGCCGCGGGTCAACTGCTGGTGAAACGCCAGGCCATTCAGCCGTAAGTCCAGATAGTCAAACCAGGCCAGTGCCGGCCAGCTTTCCTTGGTGCCCAGCATGATGGGGATGATGCCCCGTTGCCGCAGCACGGCGCAGCTGTGGAGCAGTTGCTGCCAGTGGGTGGGGGGCGGGAGCCCGGCCGCGGCAAACAGGGGCTGAGAGTAGAACAGCCCCCAGGGGTAGTAGCTGTAGGGCAAGGCATAGGGTTGGCCGTTCAGGCTCACCGATGAGGCCATGGCCGGTCCAAAGGCGCCATACCAGTCCTCGCTTTGCCACAGGTCGGTCAGGGGCAGCAGCAACCCCCGCCGAGCATAGCTCAGCAGGCGCTCGCCGCCTTGCCATATGAGGATATCCGGGGTGCGTTCACCATCCAGCCAGTGGGGCAGACGCTGCTTGAACAGGGCGTCGGGCAGTACCTGCAGGTTGACGGCCTGGCCGGTGAGGGTCGTGTAGCGCTGCATCACCTGGGTGAGATTTTCTCTGTGTTGCGGGTTGGCATAGATGAAGGCCAGCTCCAGCGGTGCCGCCGTCAGGGGGCTGGCCAGCAGGAGGGCCGCCAGCAGGCTGGGGCACAGACGCAACAATAGGGTGGCAAGGCGTGTCATGGACGGACGCTCTCATGGTGGGCCCAGGGGCGGGCGCCGGATTATAGCCTAAAGCCTAGCAAGGGGACGGTCAGACCACGAGGGGCCGATGGCTGGCTTCTATACTTGAAGGGCAGCGCCCTGCCATCTGGAGGTAACCATGGACAGCCAAACATCCATCCGCCTGATCCAGGCCCATGGCGCCTTACACGGCGACCATTACAGCTTCAACAGCGCCGAGTTCGTCCGCTGGTGTCAGCAGGAGCACCTGCCCATGCCGAGCCTGGAGGAGGCCAACCATGAGCTGGCGCCTTTCTGCATCCGGGTGGGCTATTCGGAGCCGGTGCGGGCCTGGCGCTTCTATCTCACCTGAGCCGCGGCTCACTGCGCAAGGCGGCCCAGGCCTGTCTCTAATACATAAAAACCCAAGCATCGCTTGGGTTTTTATTTGAACGTTTTCTCCGTGATCTGACTCTTTGTCATCCCTTATCACGGCTCTAAATAACCGTTCCGGCAGAGCCAATCTGCCGGTACCAAGGTCGTGAAAATACCGCAGCGGGGCGGCAGAAAAGTCGCAGCGGCTGTGCTCGACATCAAGTTTGCCAAGGTCACCCTGAAGGCGCCGGCCAACAAGCGTAGACGTGGGGTGCATTGAGCAGGGCGAGACGGCTGATCGGCTGGCGTGGCACCTGCTGACCAGTGAAGCCGTGACCACCGATGCGCAGGCCCGCGAGGTTATCGGCTATTACGAGCGGCGCTGGCTTATCGAGGATTATCACAAGGTCTGGAAGCGTGCCGGCTCCCGGGTAGAAACCTTAAGGATGCAGAGCCTGGATAACTTGAAGCGGATGTGCGTCATCTTGTCGTTTATCGCGGTGCGTCTGTTGCAATTGAGGTTTATCAACGAGGAGCCATAGGCGCAGGCGCAAGCCTGCGAAGCCGTCCTGGGCACGACGGGGTGGACACTGCTTTGGCACAAGTTGGAGAAAAAGCCGTTGCCGGGCCAGGCGCCGGATAGGGGGTGGGCGTACAAGAGCCTAGCCACACTGGAAGGCTGGAAGAACACTAAACGAACGGGGCGAGCCTCGATAACGGGATTATGGGAGGGCTGGTTTCGACTCCAGACCCTCCTGGAAGGCTATGAACTGGCGCTGTCTCTTGAGCATCAATAGTTGTGATCAAGAGACAGGCCAGAGGGCCGCCATTTTGCTTAGGAAGGGTTGAACCATGTCACTTACTTGCGCTGCTCCAGCGGCAGCACGGTGCGGGTGGGGGCACCTATGTACAGCTGGCGCGGACGACCAATCCGGCTGGCCGGATCGGCCTGCATCTCCAGCCAGTGGGTGATCCAGCCGATGGTGCGCGCCAGGGCGAAGATCACGGTGAACATGGAGGTGGGAATGCCGATGGCCTTGAGGATGATGCCCGAGTAGAAGTCCACATTGGGGTAGAGCTTCTTGTCGACGAAGTAGGGGTCGGAGAGGGCGATGCGCTCCAGCTCCATGGCCACTTCCAGCAGGGGATCCTTGATGTTCAGCTCCTGCAGCACCTGGTGACAGGTGTTGCGCATGACGGTGGCTCTGGGGTCGTAGTTCTTGTACACCCGGTGGCCGAAGCCCATCAGACGGAAGGGGTCATCCTTGTCCTTGGCCCGAACTATGTAATGGGGGATGCGCTCCACCGAGCCGATCTCCTCCAGCATCTTCAGGCAGGCCTCGTTGGCCCCACCGTGGGCCGGTCCCCACAGGGAGGCGATACCGGCGGCGATACAGGCGAAGGGGTTGGCGCCGGAGGAGCCGGCCAGCCGCACGCTGGAGGTGGAGGCATTCTGCTCGTGGTCGGCATGCAGGATGAAGATGCGATCCATCGCCTTTTCCACAATGGGGTTCACCTTGTACTCCTCGCAGGGGATTGCAAACATCATGTGCAGGAAGTTGCCGGCGTAGCTCAGATCGTTGCGCGGATAGATGAACGGCTGGCCGATGGAGTACTTGTAGGACATGGCCGCCAGGGTGGGCATCTTGGAGATGAGGCGATAGGCGGCGATTTCCCGGTGGCGGGGATCGTTGATATCCAGGGAGTCGTGGTAGAAGGCCGACAGGGCGCCGGCCACCCCGCACATGACCGCCATGGGGTGGGAGTCGCGGCGGAAGGCGCGGAACAAGGAGGTGATCTGTTCGTGCACCATGGTATGCCGGGTCACCCGCTTGCGGAAGGCATCGTACTGCTCCTGATTGGGCAGTTCGCCGGTCAGCAGCAGGTAGCAGACCTGCAGGTAGTTGGCATTCTGGGCCAGCTCGTCGATGGGGTAGCCGCGGTGCAGCAGAATGCCGGCATCGCCATCGATAAAGGTAATTTTCGACTCACAGGAGGCAGTGGAAAGAAAACCCGGGTCGTAGGTGAAATAGCCGTGAGCGCCCAACGCTCGCACGTCGATGACCTCGTGTCCAAGAGTACCGGACAAAATGGGCAACTCGATGGGCTCTTGGCCTGGGATGTGCAGGGTGGCTATCTTATCAGCCATGGCAAGTCTCCTTTGCTCAATAATTGGTCGTGTCCGCTTCGCTCTTGCTGGTTGGGTGTCAACCGGGGTCGGAGCGCGGCCAAATCTCTGCCTATTTCAGCGGTTGGCACCTGGCTTGTCAATTTAACCCCGGGGGCAAGCTGCATAGCGTCGCACAGACTGAGATCTTGATTGAATAATTGATGTATTTAGAATGTTATGGGTTTGTAATCAGGATCTTCTGCCGCATATACTGCAATCTAGGTCAGTTAGTCCGCTGATTTTCATTAAAAATTTCGACTGGCTCACATTATTCGCCCTATTGTGGCGCGGCTGTGGGCTGATTGGAATACGCCGCCGGTGAGTCAGGCTGCCTGGGCAGCGACTGGCACCGGTTGGGCTCGGCTCCTGACCCGAGGTGGTCGCCTATTGATCCCCGGATGCCTATCGCGCAAGATCTATGTTCGTCTGGCACCCGCAAGCATGGGTTGAACACCCCACTCGATGCTTTCTCGGGGCCGGCTGGCCGGCCGGCTTGCGACAAAGTGGCAGGGCAGTATGAACCATAAGGCATCATCATGCATGAAAGCGTCCTGAAAGACTGGCTGGCATCCACCCCGCTGGCCGGTGCCAATGCTGGCTACGTAGAGCAGCTCTACGAGACCTTCCTCAAGGATCCCGCTGCCGTGGATCCCGTCTGGCGCGACTACTTCGCCGACTTGCCTTCCAACGGTCACCCCGATGAACCCCATGCGCCGGTCAAGGCGCGGTTTCGCCAACTGGCGCTGGCCGGTCACGCCCGCCGTGGCACAGTGGAGGTGAAGACGGATGCCCGCCAGATCCAGGTGCTGCAGCTGATCAACTCCTACCGGGTCGCCGGCCATGAGCTGGCGGATCTCGATCCCTTGGGCCTGTGGCAGCGCAGCCCCAGGCCGGAACTGGGGCTGGACTACTACCAGCTCACCGCGGCGGATCTGGATTGCCGCTTTCATGTGGGCACCTATCTGGGCTGCCCGGAGATGGTGCCGCTGCGCCAGCTGCTGGCCTCCCTGCAGCGGACCTATTGCGGCTCCATCGGCGCCGAATACATGCACATGACCTCCCTGGAGGAGAAGCGCTGGATCCAGCAGCGCCTGGAGCCCACCGAGGGGCAGATCGAGCTCTCCGCCGACTGCCAGCGGCTGATCCTGGACGACTTGACCGGCGCCGAGGGCCTGGAGCGCTTCCTGGGAGCCAAGTTCCCCGGCGCCAAGCGCTTCTCCCTGGAAGGCGGCGACATGCTGATCCCCATGGTCAAGGAGCTGATCCGCCACGCCGGCGAGGAGGGTTGCAAGGAGGTGGTGATCGGCATGGCCCACCGTGGCCGGCTCAACATGCTGATCAACGTGCTGGGCAAGAAGTCCCAGGAGCTGTTCGACGAGTTTGCCGGCAAGCACGGCGAGTCCTGGGGCACCGGCGACGTGAAGTACCACCAGGGCTTCTCCGCCGATTTCGCCACCGCCGGCGGCAACGTGCACCTGGCGCTGGCCTTCAACCCCTCCCACCTGGAGATCGTCAATCCCGTGGTCATCGGCTCGGTGCGGGCGCGGATGGATCGCCTGGGGGACAAGAGCGGCAAGCTGGTGCTGCCCATCACCATTCACGGTGATTCGGCCATCGCCGGCCAGGGGGTGGTGGCGGAGAGCCTCAACATGTCTCAGACCCGGGCCTTCGGCGTGGGCGGGGCGGTGCGCATCGTCATCAACAACCAGATTGGCTTTACCACCTCCAATCCCAAGGACACCCGCTCCAGCGCCTACTGCACCGACGTGGCCAAGATGGTCCAGGCGCCGATATTTCACGTCAATGGCGACGATCCCGATGCGGTGATCCGGGTGACCCGGCTGGCGCTGGATTTTCGCAACACCTTCCATCGGGACGTGTTCATCGATCTGGTGTGCTACCGGCGCAACGGCCACAACGAGGCCGATGAACCCACCGCCACCCAGCCCCTCATGTATCAGAAGATCAAGGTGCATCCCACCGCCCGCCAACGCTATGGCGAACGCCTGGTGGCCCGCGGCCTGCTGGGGGAGGATGAACCGGATCAGCTGGTGCAGAGCTACCGCAACGCCCTGGAGAAGGGGGCCTGCGTGGTCAAGGAGTGGCAGCCCATGTCCCAGCAGTACCAGATGAACTGGACCCCCTTTCTGGGACACGACTGGGACATTCAGTATGACTCCAGCTATCCGCTGGACGCCTTGCAGCAGCTGGGGGAAGCCCTGACCCGCTATCCCGCCAACTTCCCGCTGCAGCGCCAGGTGGGCAAGATTTACGACGATCGTCTGGCCATGAGTCGGGGAGAGCGGCCGGTGGACTGGGGCTTTGCCGAGACCCTGGCCTACGCCACCCTGGTGAAGCAGGGTTTCCGGGTGCGCCTGACCGGCCAGGATTCGGGGCGCGGCACCTTCTTCCACCGGCATGCCGTGCTGCACAACCAGGAGGATGCCAGCCTGTACATTCCGCTGCGGCATGTGGACGAGAAGCAGGCGCCTTTTGAGGTGTATGATTCCGTGCTCTCCGAGGAGGCGGTGCTGGCCTTTGAGTACGGCTATTCCACCGCCGCCCCGGCGGGTTTCACCATCTGGGAGGCGCAATTTGGTGATTTTGCCAACGGCGCCCAGGTGGTGATCGATCAGTTTGTCTCCTCCGGCGAGCAGAAATGGGGCCGGCTGTGTGGCTTGACCCTGTTCCTGCCCCATGGCTACGAGGGACAGGGGCCCGAGCACTCCTCCGCCCGGCCCGAGCGCTATCTGCAGCTGTGCGCCCAGCACAACATGCAGATCTGCATGCCCACCACCCCGGCCCAGGTCTATCACATGCTGCGGCGCCAGATGATCAGGCCCATGCGGCGGCCCCTCATCGTCTTCACCCCCAAGTCGCTGCTGCGCCATCCCTTGGCCATCTCCTCGCTGGAGGAGCTGGCCGATGGGCGCTTCCAGAATGTCATCGGCGAGCAGGAGAAGCTGGATCCGGCGCAGGTGCGCCGCGTGGTGCTCTGCTCCGGCAAGGTGTATTACGATCTGCTGGAGGCCAGGCGCAAGGCCGAGCAGAAACAGGTGGCGCTCATTCGCATCGAGCAGCTGTATCCCTTCCCCCACGCCGAACTGGCGGAGGTGCTGAAGGAGTATCAGCATGTAGGTGAGTTTGTTTGGTGCCAGGAGGAGCCGCAGAATCAGGGCGCCTGGTATTGCAGCCAGCACCATTTTTGGGAGGCCATCCCCAGCGGCGCCAGACTACGCTATGTGGGTCGTCCCGCCTCGGCCTCGCCGGCGGTGGGCTATATCTCCCTGCACTTGAAGCAGCAGAAGGCGTTGGTGGAAGACGCCTTGACCCTCGAATGATTGAACAAAGGACATGATGATGACTGTAGAGATCAAGGTGCCTGACTTACCCGAATCCGTCGCGGATGCCACCGTCGGTGACTGGCACAAGGCGGTGGGGGAAACCATCAAGGCGGGTGAGCTGCTGGTGGACATCGAAACCGACAAGATAGTGCTGGAAGTGCCGGCCCCGGAAGATGGCGTGGTGGCGGAGATACTGGTGGAGCGGGGCACGACCGTCCAGGCCAAGGCCTTGCTGGCCCGGTTGACGCCGCTGCCCCAGGCCGGTGAGCTGACCCCCCATGTGGCCGCGCCGGCCGAGGAGGCGGTGCATGACAAGTCCGATGTGCTGACGCCCTCGGTACGCCGCCTGCTGGCCGAAGAAGGGGTCAGCGCCGACGCCATTCAGGGCACGGGACCCGGCGGTCGCCTCACCCGTGAGGATATCCAGCACCATCTGGCAGGCCAGCCCGAGCCGGCGGCAGCGCCTGTTGCGTCGACCTCGACGGACACCGAGGCCCTGTCGGTGGCGCCCGGGGCACGGGAAGAGCGGCGAGTGCCCATGACCCGGCTGCGCCAGCGGATCGCCGAACGGCTGCTGGAGGCCAAGAACGCCACCGCCATGCTGACCACCTTCAACGAGGTGAACATGCAGCCCATCATGACGCTGCGCAAGCAGTACCAGGAGCGGTTCGAGAAGCGCCACGGCATCAAGCTGGGTTTCATGTCCTTCTTTGTCAAGGCGGTCACCGAGGCCCTCAAGCGCTATCCCGAGGTCAATGCCAGCCTGGACGGTGACGACATCGTCTATCACAACTATTTCGACATCAGCATCGCCGTGTCCACCGAGCGCGGCCTGGTGACGCCGGTGCTGCGGGATTGCGAGCAACTGAGCCTGGCGGAAATCGAGAAAGCCATCAAGTCATTGGCGGACAAGGCGCGAGATGGTAAGTTGACGCTCGATGATCTCAACGGCGGCAACTTCACCATCACCAACGGTGGCGTTTTCGGTTCCCTGATGTCGACACCCATCATCAACCCCCCTCAGAGTGCCATTCTGGGCATGCACAAGATCCAGGATCGACCCATGGCGGTGGACGGGCAAGTGGTAATCCTGCCCATGATGTACCTGGCCGTTTCCTATGACCACAGGCTGATCGACGGTCGGGAATCGGTGGGTTTTCTGGTCACCATCAAGGAATTTTTGGAAGATCCCGCCCGCCTGCTGCTGGACATCTAATTTAGCCGCCGCCCCGGTCCCGGGGCGGCAACACAACATGGATAGAGTGTCATGAACTTGCATGAATATCAGGCAAAACAACTGTTTGCCGAATACGGATTGCCCATTCCCCAGGGCGTCGCCTGTAGTTCCCCCCAAGAAGCCGTCGAAGCTGCCTCCAGTCTGGGGGGCGATAAATGGGTCATCAAATGCCAGGTCCACGCCGGTGGCCGCGGCAAGGCCGGCGGCGTCAAGGTCGTCAGCAGTAAGGAAGAGATCCGCGCCTTTGCCGAGCAGTGGCTGGGCAAGAACCTGGTCACCTACCAGACAGACGCCCAAGGCCAGCCGGTAAACAAGCTGTTGCTGGAAGCCTGTTCTCCCATCGCCAAGGAGCTGTATCTGGGCGCCGTAGTGGATCGCAGCAGCCGCAGGGTGGTGTTCATGGCCTCCACCGAAGGGGGCATGGAGATCGAGAAGGTGGCCCACGAGACGCCGGAGCTGATCCACAAGGCGGTGCTGGATCCCCTCACCGGACCCCAGGCCTACCAGGCCCGGGAGCTGGGCTTCAAGCTGGGACTCAATGGAGACCAAATTAAGCAATTCACCAAGATCTTCACCGGCCTGGGCAAGATGTTCGTGGATTACGACCTGTCCCTGCTGGAGATCAACCCGCTGGTGATCACCGGTGACGGCAAGCTGCTGTGCCTGGATGGCAAGATCAACATCGACTCCAATGCCCTGTTCCGTCAGCCCAAGCTGCGGGAGTTGCAGGACATGAGTCAGGAGGATGCCCGGGAGGCCCATGCGGCCCAGTGGGAGCTCAACTACGTGGCACTGGATGGCAACATCGGCTGCATGGTCAACGGTGCGGGTCTGGCCATGGGTACCATGGACATCATTAAGCTGCACGGTGGCGAGCCGGCCAACTTCCTGGATGTGGGGGGCGGTGCCACCAAGGAGCGGGTGACCGAGGCGTTCAAGATCATTCTGTCTGACGACAAGGTCAAGGCCGTGCTGGTCAACATCTTCGGCGGCATAGTGCGCTGCGACCTCATCGCCGAGGGGGTCATCGGTGCCGTGTCCGAGGTGGGGGTCAAGGTGCCCGTGGTGGTGCGTCTGGAAGGCAATAACGCCGAACTGGGCCGGGAGCGGCTGGCCGCCAGCGGCCTCAACATCATTGCCGCCACCAGTCTGACGGATGCGGCGGTTCAGGTAGTCAAGGCAGCGGGGAGCCAGGCATGAGCATTCTGATCGACAAGCACACCAAGGTAATTTGCCAGGGTTTCACCGGTGCCCAGGGCACCTTCCACTCCGAACAGGCCATCGCCTATGGGACCCAGATGGTCGGTGGCGTCTCCCCCGGCAAGGGCGGCACCACTCACCTGGGTCTGCCGGTGTTCAATACCGTGCGCGAGGCGGTGGAGACCACGGGCGCCACTGCCACCGTCATCTATGTACCGGCGCCCTTCTGCAAGGATGCCATCCTGGAAGCCATCGATGCCGGCATTGAGCTCATCGTCTGCATCACGGAAGGCATTCCCACCCTCGACATGCTGCAGGTCAAATGCAAGCTGGAAGAGACAGGCGTGCGGATGATTGGCCCCAACTGCCCCGGCGTGATCACCCCGGGTGAGTGCAAGATCGGCATCATGCCCGGTCACATCCACCTGCCGGGCAAGGTGGGCATCGTCTCCCGCTCGGGCACCCTGACCTACGAGGCGGTCAAGCAGACCACCGACACCGGCTTTGGCCAGTCCTCCTGTGTCGGCATCGGTGGCGATCCCATCCCGGGGGCCAACTTCGTCGACATCCTCAAGCTGTTCCAGGAGGATCCCAAGACCGAGGCCATCGTCATGATCGGCGAGATCGGCGGGACCGCTGAGGAAGAGGCCGCCGCCTACATCAAGGCCCATGTCACCAAGCCGGTGGTGTCCTACATCGCTGGGGTCACGGCGCCCTCCGGCAAGCGGATGGGCCATGCCGGCGCCATCATCGCCGGTGGCAAGGGCACGGCGGCGGAGAAGTATGCGGCCTTGGAGTCCGCCGGCGTCAAGACGGTGCGTTCCCTGGCGGATATCGGCCAAGCTCTGGCCGAGGTGACCGGCTGGTGAGTCGGACCCGCATCGTAAAAGGCGCGGTTAGGCTGTAATGCCGATCAGTTAAGGATCCATTGACCGATCCTCAGGCTGTGTAAGAATCCGAAACTCCTTGTTGGGTTTCGGATTTTTTATGCGCATCGACCAAGCTCTCGACTTCATTCACGCCTGTCCTCCCGGAAAATTTGAGTCCCTGTCTGACCTGCTGTCACCTGAACTGGTGCAGGCTTGCCTGGCCGAGACCGGGTCTGTCACCCTGCGCCGACGGCGCATGCCTATGGAGCGGGTGCTGTGGGCCATTATCGGTATGTCCCTGTTTCGTCATGTCCCCATGACCCAATTGGCCAACCAGCTAGATATCCTGTTACCTGGCGACCGGCCATTCGTCGTTCCCAGTGCCTTCATCCAAGCGCGCCAAAAACTGGCTGACCGAGCCGTTCAACAGGTGTTCCAGCAGACCGCTACGCTCTGGCATCAGCAGTGTCAGCACCCCACCTGGGCCGGCTTGCAGCTGCTGGCCGTCGATGGGGTGGTCTGGCGCACGCCCGATACCCAGGACAATGCCAGCGCCTTTGCCAAGTCGAAAACCGGCCAGGGCGAGACGCAGTATCCGCAAGTACGCATGCTGTGTCAGATGGAGCTGACCAGCCACCTGCTGACCCAGACCGTGATGGACTCCTGTGCGGTGAACGAGATGGTGCTGGCAGAGCAACTCATTGAAAAAACACCCGATAACAGCCTGACCCTGTTCGATAAGGGCTTCTACTCACTGGGATTACTACACGCTTGGCAAAGCCAGGGCATCGCCCGTCACTGGCTTATTCCGCTGAAGAAGGGCACGCAATACGAGGTCATCCGCAAGCTGGGGCGGCAGGATGCGCTGGTATGTCTCACCTCCAGTCCGCAGGCCAAGAAGAAGTGGAGCGAGTTACCGGAGCAGCTCGAAGCCCGGCTGCTGACCCGGACGATGAATGGCAAGGAGCGCCAGGTGCTGACCTCGCTCACCGACCCGATGCGCTTCCCTGCCAGCGAGTTGATGGAGCTATACCAGAATCGCTGGGAAATCGAGCTGGGCTATCGGGAGATGAAACAGAGCCTGCAACAGCACAGGCTGACGCTGCGCAGCAAGAAACCCGATGGAGTAAGGCAGGAGCTATGGGGCTTGGTATTGGCCTATAACCTGCTGAGATATCAGATGGTTAGAATGGCGGCGAGCTTAAAAGGCTATACGGCCAGCCAGCTGAGCTTTCACATGGCATCGGTGTATCTGCTGCATGAGCTCAGTTGCCTGCCGTTCGTATCACCGGGGAATATTCCAGCCCGCGTCGCCGACATGGACAAACAGGCGGAGCAGTTCAAGTTACCTGCCCGCCGAGAACGAAGTTATCCCAGGTGTGTCAAAGCCAAACCACAGAAGTATGCGACGAGAAAACCTAGTAAAAACAATGCCAGTCAGGCTTAACTGACTGGCATTACGGGCCTGGGCCGCCTTTTGTTTGCCCGCATCTCCTTGGCAACGGAGTCAGCCCGTCAGGCAAACAGCTGGGCCAGCAGACTGTCCCGCAGCCGGGCGTAATGGCCCTGGACATCCGCGGACTTGGCGGGCAGGCAGACGATGCCGGTGAGCCCCAGCCGTTGGGCCAGCGTCTCGGCCAGCGGCAAGGGGTGTATCTCATCCTGGGGTGTTCCCAGCACCTGGATGGGCCAGGGAGCGGCGCCGAGGGCGGCCAGATCCAGGCCGGGATCCCCCAGGGTCAGGCGGTTAAACAGGTCGAGGGCCTGGGGGTGCGGATGGGCGAACAGGGCCAGCACGGAACGGGCATTGTCCGCCGAGCGGGCCGCCAGGGCCTGGTAGGCGCCGCTTTGGCAAAAGAGTCGCTGGCCGGCCAGGGGGCCATGGGTCTGCAAAAACGCCAGCGCCACGTTGAAGATCATCAAATTGGGCGGGTTGCGCTCGGCGAGCCAGGCCGGCCGGATCAGGCTCAAGGAGGTCACCTTGTGGGGCATTTTTGTTGCCAGCGCCGCCACCAGGGCGGCGCCGAAGGAGATGCCGGCCAGGTGCACCCTGGGCAGCCTGAGCCAGGTGAGCAGTGCCAGCAGATCGGCGGCAAACTGGGGGATACACAGCGCCGATCCGGGCCCCAGGGCCGAACCGCCATGGCCGCGGCATTCCAGGCAGATCAGGCGAAAGCCGGGGGCGCCGGTCTCATCGGGCGGGAAAATCTCCAGTATCTGGCGGTGATCCCCCGCCAGCCCATGCTGGAAGACGAGCACTGGGCCGTCGGCCTGATTATCGTAATAACGCAGTTCGACCCCTTGATGCGTAAAGCTGGCCAGCATTGCGGCCTCCGGCGCACATGCAAAGGGGGTCAGCTTACTGCGCCGGTGGCGGCGCGCCAAGTCGGTTGGGCTCCTCAAGCGCGGCGCGCTCTGTCTCCCGGGTGACGCTGCTGGCTAGAGGCGATCCAGCGCCTCGCCCTGGCGCAGGCGGTGGCGCAGCCCCTGCAGGCAGGCGTCCATCTGCTCCAGGGTCTGCAGGTTGGCCCGCTCCGCCTCCGAGGTCTGACGGATCTGCTGTATGCCGCCGTGACGTATGATGAGGCGCTGCTGGCCCATCAGCGCCAGCAGGGGATCGTGGGTGGCCATCAGCACGATCTTCTCCTGCCGTACCAGCAGCTGCAGCGCCTGCTTGCGGTCGATGCCGGCGTTCTCCACCTCGTCGATCAGCACCACGGGGGAGGCGCTCAAAAACGCCGTGTCGGCGATCATCAGGGCGCGGGATTGACCGCCGGAGAGGGCCGTCACCGGGGTGCTGATGGCGAAGGGCTCGCCGGCCAGCCGGTTGGCCTGATCGATGATCTGGCTGGTCACTTGGGTGGGATCCAGGCCGCGGCTCTCGGCATGCATGGCGATGAAGTCCCCGGCGCTGGCGTCCATCACGAAGTTCATGTTCTGGGAGAGCTGGGCCACCAGCTTGTGCTCCAGGCTGAAGCGCAGCTCGGCGGGCGGCACGGCGCCGTTGATCAGGATGCGCCGCCGGGTGGGGGTGTCCCCCTGGGCCATCCATTCTATGTCCGCCAGCAGCCGGCTCTTGCCAGAGCCCGTGGGGCCGACGATGCAGGTGATGGAGCCGGGCACCAGGGTCAGCTGCAGATCCTCGGCCCGGCCCTGCTTGTCCTGGCCGCCGATGAGGGTCAGGGAGTCGATGACAAAGCCGGTGGCCGGGCTGGCCTGCTGGGCCTGGGCCAGCAGGGCATCGAGCTGCTGGCCCAGGCTGGCGCGGTCGCAGCCGATGTCCGCCAGCTGATCCTCGCTCAAGGCCGCCAGCCGCTGGGCCAGGCTGCCTGGGCCTGTGAGCTGATGGCGGTGGACAAACTCCGCCAGGGCCGGCGCACCGGCCAGCAGGGGGGCAGGGTCCTGGTGCCACAGTGTGTCTGTACTCATGCCGATACCTTGATCTTCTTGAGGTTGCCGGTCTGGAAGTCCTCGCCGATGCGGGTCTCGCCCAGGCAGTAGGAGCACAGGGCCGCCGGCATGGAGAAGCGCAGGCTGCCGCCGTCCAGGGCGGCTATGTCCGGCGCCGCCTGGATCAGGCTGGCCAGCTCGAAGGCCCCCTGACCCGTGATGCCGTTGACGTGCAGGATGCGGGCCTTGGGATTGGCCTGGCGCACCTTGAAGGCGAACACCTCCCGCTCCGCCTGGGAGACTATGTCCCCCTTGGTGATCACCACTATGTCGGCGAGCTTCAACATGGGGCCCACCTTCTTGGGGGTGTTGAGGCCCATCAGGTTGTCGATGACACACACCGCCAGCACCCCCTTGATGTGGGGCGAGCAGCGGTTGCACAGGCCGGCGCTTTCGGAAAGCAGCCAGTGCAGCCCCTGCTGCTGGCCCCAGCGCACACAGGCCTCAATGTTGCTGACGAAGTAGTGGTCCGGGCAGAGGTTGCCCGACAGGCCCACCTGCACCGGCACCCCCATGGCGCGGTAGCGCTGGTCGTCGTCGGTACTCAGGCAGTCGAACTTCACCACCCCCAGGGGACGCTCGGTGCTCTGCAGCACCGGGATCAGGTGGCTGAGCAGGGCTGTCTTGCCCGACGAGGGCGGGCCGGAAACGGTCACCAGTTGCATGGGTGCTCCTTGTGGTGGTTCATGGCCCTAGACCGTCATGGTGCCTGGATCCAGGGCGTCCATGAAGGCCTGGTTCAGGGCCTCGGACTGGGTCTGATAGTCGGCGCTGGCCAGTTGATCCCAGTCCGGGAAGCTGTAGGGCTGGGACCAGTCCATGGTATCGGGCATGTGATAGTCGCCGGCTTGCAGCACGGCGCGGAAGGTCTCACCCCAGAAGAAGTCCAGCAGCTCGGCCACCGCCGGGCTCTGCTGCCCCTCGGCCTTGACGAACAGAAACAGCGGCGACATCAAGGGGCCGTCCGCCAGCTGCACCTCCGCCACCCGTTTCTTGCTGGGGATCTGGTTGGCTGCGGCACCGGGCATCAGGTTGAAGGGCACCCGGTTAGGGTCGGCGCTGTCCAGTCCCTTGATGAGCTGGGAGAAGTGGCGCACCGCGCTGACATTCTTGGCCAGGGCGGTCACCGCATCGGCCCCCTGGGTGTCTTTTACCATCTGCAGCAGGGTCAGGCCGCCCACGTGGCCGTCACAGCCGTGAATCGCCAGCTGCTTGTGGTAGGCGGGGCTGGCCAGGTCCGCCCAACGGGCCGGGTAAGGCCCTGCGGGCAGCAGGCTGAGATCGCACACCAGTTGCCAGAAGCCGAAGGCCAGCAGCCCCAGGTTATGCTTGGTGGCCATGGTGGCCAGCGCTGGTGGCAGCAGGGGCAGCCACTCCGGCTTGGTCACCCCCCGATAGACGCCCGAGTCGATGAAGTTCTGCTTGAAGGGCTGGGCGAAGGCGGTGTGCAGGCCTATGCTGACCCAGACATCCGGCAGCTCGGCAGGATCCGTGGTCTGCTGCATCAGCTCCTCCAGGCCGTGGGGAATGCCGTCCAGGATGGAGGGGCAGTACAGCGGCTTGGGGTGGCGATGGTTGAAGTCGGCGATCCAGGGTTCCAGGGCCTGCTTGAGGCGCACCTTGAGGGGGCAGGGCACGGAGACATGCAGGTTCAGCGCACCGGGTTGCCAGATGTCGGTACCCAGGGCGGTCTTGCGGATGGCGCGTATGGTTGGGCTCATGGCGGCCTCGTTGACAGGGGTCTACTGCCATAAAAGCAATATCGGCGCCAGTCTGTCCGCCGGGGCGGCTTTTTTATCTGACTGATTTTCTGTCCATTTTTAAACTCCCCGGCCTGCTGGCCTGTCTTGGCTGTGTCGGGAAGGGCACACAAATGTGACCAATGCCACCGGCGTGCTCTTATCGGGCAGACGCTGGGTATGGCTACTGCTCGACGATGGCCCGGGCCGGACAGTCGTTCTGGCAGGCACCGCATTCGGCGCACAGGCTGGTGATGAGATGGGGCAGGCCGGGGGCCTCGCCGGGGACGATGGCGCCCTCCACGGGACAGACATCGAGGCACTGGCCGCAGCCATCGCACTCCTGGGTGATCACAAACATGCTGGGGACTCCTTTGGTCAAACGAGTAGGGCGGTGTGCCATGGCATCTTCTGTTGCCAAGGCTGCTGCAAAAGCAGGGCCAACTGTCCGTCGGTCGGTTTGCCCCTTGTTGCGCCCCTGGTCACTTGTTAGACTTTCCCCTGTGTGCCGTCCGGCCCACCCGTTCACTTTGTTAATCTGACCCTGCCTGAGGAGGCACCATGCAAACGGTTCGTTTGCTTTACCTGACGCTGTACGAGAAGTACCTGCGTCTGTTACTGGCACCCCTAACGCCCCTGTCCACCCTCCTGGCTGCCCGACTGTCGGCCGCCTTCGATGCCCACTTCATCATCCCCGTCCCGGTCGGCTGGCTCCCTCCCTCTTTGCATGTCCAAGGTCCCATTAACCGTCGCGGTTAAGGGGGCAGCATGTTTTCACTCTCTCGAGAGGCAGGCATATTGCGCTGTCTCGTGCTGGTTGACGGCAGCTTCGCCCTGCTGGGGATCCTGATTGCCTTGCGGGCAGACTCCCAGGCGGTATGGCTCGACGCGCTGTTTTCCCTCTTGTGTGCCCTGATGATCGCCACCGAGTCCGTGCTGGTGGATAGGCTGCGTGAACCCGCCAGCGCCCGGTTGCCCAATGGTTGGGCCGCCTGTGAACCCCTGCTGGTGACCCTGAAGGGCCTGGTGCTGACCCTGATCTGCCTGCTGACCCTGGGCAAATCGGCCCAGAGTCTGCTCAGCGGCGGCTACGAGACCCAGGACGGCCCGCTCATCGGTTACGGTATGACGGGTGTCATCATCTGCGGTGGCATCGCCCTGTGGCTCGGACGCAAGGCCAGGCAGTTGGGTTCGCCCATTCTGGCCACCGAGCAGCACTACTACCGCTTCGATGCCCTGCTGAGCATCGGCGTCATGCTGGCCTTCGGCCTCTCCTGGCTGATGCATGGCACGGCGCTGCAGCCCTGGGCCTGCTATGTGGATCCCCTGTTGAGCCTGCTGATGGTGGCGGTGACCCTGCCCTCGGCGCTGCAGGTGACCTACCGCGGTGGTTGTGAGCTCTTGTGCCTGCCCACCGACCGGCACTGGCAGCAGCAGCTGCAACGCAAGATAGGGGCGGCCCTGACGGCGGATGAGCGTCTGTGGCTGGAGTCCCGTTGCATCAAGCAGGGCCGGCGGGTGCGCATCCAGCTGCATCTGCGGGGGGCCGCGGAGCTGGCGGAATTCAGTCCGGCCCAGGCCCAGGCCCTGTGTCAACGGGTCCATGCCGCCGCCGCCGACTGTGCACCTCAGCTCAGCGTCGAGCTGGTGCTGGGCAGCAGCTAGCCCTGTCGGTTATGCCCCAAGGGGCGGGCGCTTGTGTGACAAGCGGCCCGCCCTTTTTTCTATCTGCTTGAAAGATAAGGCGGCTGATCCTGGCATGGCCCTTGATAGGCCTTGCCTGACCTATTCCAATCAGTCAGGAGGACGCCATGGCGCCAGAGGAGCTGGAACAACTGAACAAAGAGGTGAAGCGGGCCAAGCGCATCGCCGCGGAGAAGGCCGGCGAATTACACGATCTGGTGGAGGATGGCCTGCCGGAGGCCTATGGCGAGCTGCTGGCCTGTGCCCAGCGCTGCTACGACGCCTGTGCCCAGTGGGCCGAGCTGCAGGCCCGCTGGCGCACCAGCCAGGGCTGAACAAAAAAAGGCGCCTGATGGCTAATGCTCATCAGTTAAGGCGCCGTTGGCGCCTTAACTGCATCACAACACGGTTTTTTGAGGCAAAAGCCAAACCCCACCCTAACCCTCCCCTTGAACAAGGGGAGGGAAACATCGTTCCTCCCCCTTGGGGAGGTTAGGTGGGGGATGGCTTGCCTCTGGCAGCCATTCATGAGTAGCTCTGTTTCTTAACTGACCAGCATTAGCGCCTAATGGCGCCTTTTTTGCGGTGACGGGGGGCCTACAGCCCGAAGGTCTCCTTGAGGGACTGCATGTCCCTGGCGCTGACCCCTTCGGGTTCGAAGCCGCTGGCCAGGCACATCAGGTGCAGCTTGGCCCCCTTGTTGGCCACGTCGATGAAGTCGAAGGCCACCAAGGCGTCCGGTCCGGTGGAGACGGCGCCATGCTTCTCCCAGATGGCCACATCGTGCTGGCGCAGGGCCGCCGTGGTGCCGTCGGCCATGGTCTGGCTGCCGGGCATGCAGTAGGGCACCACGCCTATGCCGCGGGGCACGAAGGCGCGCACCTCAGGCAGCATCTGCCAGCAGGCGTTGGTGTAGGCGCTGCTGTCATGGGCGTAGCGCGGGTGGTGGGACAGGGCGATCAGCTCTATGGGGTGGGTGTGCACCACGCAGCGATCCGCCCGGCCACTGCGCTGCTTGTCCATGATGATCTCCACGTGGGAGATGAACTCGCTGGTGGGGCGAAAATCCGGCAGGCCGCGACCGCCCCACAGCAGGTGATAGCCCCGGGCCGCATCGTCGATGCGCAGCACGCAGCCGGCCAGGGACGGATCCCGCAGCTCACGGATCCGCTCACCTGTGCCCTTGACGAAGAACAGATGACCGGCGCTGTCGGCAGGAAAGGCGCTGCTGCCGCCCACCATGGAGAGCTCCTTGTGGGGGAAGCAGCTGAGATCATCGGGGACGGGGCCGAAGATATCGGTGATGTCCACCGAGATGTTGCCGCCGTTGCGCTCGGCCCACTCCCGCTGCCACAGGTAGGCGGCCACTTCCACCACCTTGTCGATCTCGGCCAGCACGGCCTCATTGAGTTTGATTGTCTGCATCTTAACCTCAGTTGCCCCTTTCAGGCCGTTTGCTCATTTGAGATGACTCTATCTGGCCTGGCGCGGGCGCACCTCAAACCGCCAGCCAGCGGGGGAGGCGATCTGGCAGGATTTTAAAGATGAAAAAAACACCGCCCGAGGGCGGTGTTGTGATGGCGAGGTGTCTGACTCAGAAGGCGGCCTGGTAGAGGGCCAGCAGCTCGGCCTGGCTGGCCACCCGGGGGGCGCAGCCGGAGCAAGGGTCGGCCTCGGCGGCGGGAACCCAGCCCGGCAGATCCTCCTGTACCACCCCCAGGGCGCTGAGGCCGGCGGGGATCCCCACCCGGGCAGAGAGATCCCGGATGGCCTGGATGGCGGCCTTGGCGGCGGCGGCCTGGCTCATGGACTGGGTGTCGACGCCCATGGCGACGGCGATGTCGGCAAAGCGGGCCTCCTTCACCGGCAGATTGAACTCGCAGACCACCGGCAGCAGGATGGCGTTGCACACCCCGTGGGGCAGGTTGTGGGTGGCACCCGGCTGGTGGGCCAGGGAGTGGACATAGCCCAGGCCGGCGCTGTTGAAGGCCATGCCGGCCAGGAACTGGCCATGGGCCATCATCTCCCGGGCCACCAGATCCTTGCCCTGATCCACGGCCTGGGGCAGGTACTGGGCGATCACCTTGATGGCGGCCAGGGCCGAGTGATCCGTGAGGGGATGGGCACCGATGGAGACATAGGCTTCGATGGCATGGGTCAGGGCATCCATGCCAGTGGCGGCGGTGACGGAGGCCGGCAGGCCGGTCATCAGGCTGGGGTCGTTGACGGCGATATCCGGGATCAGGGCCGGATCTATGATGACCATCTTGACCTTGCGGCGGGTGTCGGTGATGACGGCATTGCTGGTGACCTCGGCGGCGGTGCCGGAGGTGGTGCTGATGCAGGCCATGAAGGGACCGACCTTGGCCACCTTGCCGATGCCCTCGAAGTCATAGATCGTCTTGTCCGGGTTGGCCACCAGGGCGCGTACCGCCTTGGCGGTGTCCATGGCGCTGCCGCCGCCAAAGCCTACCAGCGCATCACAGTCACCGGCCTGCCAGGCGGCCATGGCGGCGTTGGCCACCTTGTCGGTAGGGTTGGCCAGCACGCCATCAAATACCACAGGGCTGAAGCCCTGATCTCGCAACTGACCGATGAGGCCATCCAGCAAACCGAGCCCCATCAGGGCTTGTTCGGTGACGATCAGGGGGCGGCGAGCCGGCTTGTTAGCCATCTGACGCACCAGTTCTTCAATCGCCCCTTCGCCGGACAGGCTGATTTGGGGCAGACACAATGCAAAGGCCATGGGGAATTCCTCTTATCCATGTTGAGTACAGGGTTATGTTATGCCTGTGGTTGGTTGAATCCTTCATTCTTTTGCCAGCCAAGTCGGGGGTGCTGGCAAAAAAACAAAGATTAGTTATGCCGCTTTCTATATTGCAGCGGTGTCATATTAAAAGCGTTATGAAATTTACTGGAAAAATAATTACCATCGTTAAATCCGCATTCAAAGGCAATATCGGTCACCGACTGTTGGGTGTGGCTTAATAACCAGGAGGCATTACACAGACGGACGCGGCCCAGATAATTGTTCGGCGTGAGTCCTGTGTGTTCCTGAATGCGACGGTTGAGGGTGCGCAGGGGAATGGTGAAGCGGGCGGACAGCTCGCTCCAGTCGATCTCTTCTTGATAGTTTTCATTGATGTAGCTGATGAGGGCCATCAGGCGGCCCTGATCTTCACCCACCTCGGGATCCTGGCAGCCTCCCCGCTGGTGACAGCGCCACAGGAGCACCGCCAGCTGGGAGAAGAGCGCCTCCACCATCACCTCGGAGTACAGATCCTGCTTGCAGTTTTCTTCGGTGATCTGGGCCATCAGCTGTTCGCTGCGACTCTGCAGGGCGGGGGGGAGCAGGAAGCCCCCTCGGCCAAGGTGACAGGTCTCCTGCAGCATGCGTTGCAGGCGCTGAGCAGCCTGAAACTCATCTGCTTGAAATAACACATTGGTTAGACAAAGATTTTTCATCTGATCGAAGAAGTGGGCATCGTCCTCTTTCAGGTAGATGACGCTGCCGCGGCTGATGTGCACCGCGCAGCCATCGGCGATGTGCAGGGCACAGCCGGACTTCACCAGCACCAGCTCATGAAAGGTGTGACAGTGCTCGGGGAAGGGCTCCTGGGGCAGACGGGGCAGCACGCTCACCAGCTTGTTCTGGTCAAAAAAATCGGTCTGTTGTAGGCGAAACATGGCTGTTCTCCCATGGTTGACGTACCTGCCTTTAACCCTATGCCGACCCCTTGGTCAACGAATAGCCATCTGTTATGTGAGGCCATTCACCCTTTGCCATCGCCTGAAAGAAATCGCTTTCAATTGCCAGCCTGGCTGAGAGTGCTGCTCTAAATTTGAGCTGCTTCACGTATTTTTATGCGGGAGTTGGTTTCTTGGTTTTTATGCCAGGTGTAGATATTTCCTGGCAGGAATGAAAAGGTCGTCATTATTTTGCAAACCTAAAGTGACTGCATCGGAAATAACGGAGTCGGTTCGATGCAAGTCAATATTGCAGCAGTGGATTTGGGGGCCTCCAGTGGCAGGGTAATATGGGCCTGCTATGACCAGGACAGCGGTAAATTAACCCTCGAAGAAATGCATCGGTTTGCCAACGGCATGGTGCGGCGCAACGGCCATGACTGCTGGGACCTGGATGCCCTGTATGAGCATATCCTGACGGGACTGGGGCAGATCGATGGCCGCGGCATAGCGCTGGATGCTATCGGCATCGACGGCTGGGGGGTGGACTTTGTCCTGCTGGACGCCCAGGGCCAGCGCCTGGGGGACACGGTCGCCTACCGGGATGCCCGCACCGAGGGCATGCCGGAGCGGGTGTTCGCCAAGTTGTCCCGCCAGGGGATCTACCAGCGCACCGGCATCCAGTTTCTGCAGTTCAACAGCCTCTATCAGCTGCAGGCCATCCTGGACGAGCAGCCGGCCTGGCTGGACAAGGTCGCCCATCTGCTGCTGGTGCCTGACTACCTACATTACCGGCTCACCGGCGCGATGAGCTGCGAGTTCACCAACGCCTCCACCACCCAGCTCATCAACGCCCACAGCCGGGACTGGGATCCGGATCTGCTGGCCCTGCTGGGCCCGGCGGCCAACTGGCTGCTGCCCCTGAACGAGGCCGGCAGCCGCTTGGGCCACTGGACCAGCCCCAGCGGCCGTCATGTGCCGGTGATCCTGCCCGCCACCCACGATACCGGCTCCGCCGTCGTCGCCACGCCTTTGGCGGGGGAGGGGGAGGCCTACATCAGCTCGGGCACCTGGTCCCTGGTGGGGGTGGAAGCCATGACCCCCGTGACCCACGGGGCGGCCCTGGCGGCCAACGTCACCAACGAAGGCGGCGTCGCCGGCCGCTACCGCATCCTGAAAAACGTCATGGGGCTGTGGTTGGTGCAGGGGCTGCAAAAGGCCTTCCCCCAATACAGCTTCGCCGAGCTGACTTGGCAGGCCGAGGCCGCGCCGGCCTTTGTCAGCCTGATCCAGCCCAACGCGGCCTGTTTTCTCAACCCGACCGACATGGTGACCGCCATCCAGGAATACTGCGCCGCCAGCGGCCAACCCGTGCCCCGCACCCCCGGCGCCCTGGTGCGCTGCGTGCTGGACAGCCTAGCCCTGTGTTACGACCAGACCCTGGGGGAGCTGGAGCAGATCACCGGCCGCCCCATCGACGTCGTGCACCTGGTGGGGGGCGGCTCGCAAAACCAGCTGCTCAACCGCCTGTGCGCCGACCTGTGCCAGCGCCCCGTGGTCACCGGCCCCATCGAGGCTTCGGCCCTGGGCAACGTGACCTGGCAGCTGTTCGGCCTGGGCCTGCTGCCGGATCTGGCCGCGGTGCGGGAGCTGGTACGGCGCAATACCCCTTCACAGACCTGGTACCCCCAGCCGGTACCCACACTCGATGCCCAGCGCCAACGCTTTGCGCAGCTGTGCACCCAATCTCAACCTGAAACCGAGGACGTTGTATGAATCCCATGATTGAAACCGCATTTGGCCTGGCCCGCGAACAGTACGCCGCCCTGGGGGTGGATGTGGATGCCGCCCTGGAGCAACTGGCCAAGATCCCCGTCTCCATGCACTGCTGGCAGGGGGATGATGTGCAGGGCTTCGAGGCCGATGCCGGCGACCTGACCGGCGGCATTCAGGCCACCGGCAACTATCCGGGCAAGGCCAGCACCCCGGCCCAGCTGCGCCAGGATCTGGAGCAGGCCATGGCCCTGATCCCCGGCGCCAAGCGCCTCAACCTGCACGCCATCTATCTGGAGTCCGCCGAGCCGGTGGCCCGGGACAAGATTGAGCCCAAGCACTTTGCCGGTTGGGTCGACTGGGCCAAGCGCCAGCAGATCGGCCTGGACTTCAACCCCACCTGCTTCTCTCACCCCAACAGCGGTGACGGCATGACACTCGCACATCCGGACGAGTCTATTCGCCGCTTCTGGATCGACCACTGCAAGGCCTGTCGCCGCATCTCCGCCTACTTCGGCGAGTCCCTGGGCACGCCGTCGGTGATGAACATCTGGATCCCCGATGGCATGAAGGATCTGCCCGCCGACCGGCTGGGCCCTCGGCAGCGCCTGGTGGCCGCCCTGGACGAGATCATCAGCGAGCCGTTCGACGAGGCCCATCACATCGATGCGGTGGAGAGCAAGCTGTTCGGCATCGGCGCCGAGTCCTACACCGTGGGCTCGAACGAATTTTACCTGGGCTATGCCGCCACCCGTGACGTGGCCCTGTGCCTGGATGCCGGCCACTTCCACCCCACCGAGGTCATCAGCGACAAGATCAGCGCCGCCTCCCTCTATGTCCGCCACCTGCTGCTGCACGTCAGCCGCCCGGTGCGCTGGGACTCCGACCACGTGGTGCTGCTGGATGACGAGACCCAGGCCATCGCCAACGAAATCATCCGCAACGGTCTGCTGGAGCGGGTGCATATCGGCCTGGACTTCTTCGATGCCTCCATCAACCGCATCGCCGCCTGGGTGATCGGCACCCGTAACATGAAGAAGGCCCTGCTCAAGGCCCTGCTGGAACCCATTGACGCCCTGCGTCAGGCCGAGCAGCAGGGGGACTACGCCAGCCGTCTGGCGCTGATGGAGGAGAGTCGCAGCCTGCCGTGGCAGGCGGTATGGGATTACGCCTGTGCCCGGGAAGGGGTGCCGGTTGGCGCTACCTGGTTGGCCAAGGTCAAGGAGTATGAGGCCGAGGTGCTGAGCCGGCGTTAAGCGGCCCGACGGCCCGTGACTGTGCGGGCCGTCATAAGTTCGGCGGCGCGCCGCAGCCGCGGTGATGAAAAGGCTTTCCCGGGCGGGAAGGCCACAACACAATAACCCTTCAGACAAGGAACAGCATATGTCAGCAATCGCATCCGGTATCGGTTGGCACCTGGTGGGGGCCGCCTCCGCCGCCTCCTTCTACGCCCCGATCAGCAAGGTACGCCAATGGTCCTGGGAGACCACCTGGGCCTTCGCCGGCCTCTTCTCCTGGATACTGTTGCCCTGGATCATCACCTCCCTGTTGATTGATGATTTCGGGTCGTTTTACAGCGTGGTGGACAGCAAGGCCTTCTGGGGCATGTTCCTGTTCGGCGCCATGTGGGGGGTGGGGAACGTCAACTACGGTCTCACCATGCGTTACCTGGGCATGTCCCTGGGGATCGGCATCGCCATCGGCGTCACCCTGGTGGTGGGCACCCTGATGCCGCCTATACTGCGGGGTGAGTTCGGCCATCTGCTGACCACCAGCAGCGGCCAGATCACCCTGCTGGGGGTGGCGGTGGCTCTGGTGGGCATCGGCATCGTCACCTATGCCGGGCACCAGAAGGAGAAAGCCCTGGGCACCACCACCAAGGAGTTCAACCTGAAGAAGGGGCTCTTTTTGGCGGTGATGTGCGGCATCTTCTCCTCCGGCTTTGCCTTCGGTCTGGAGGCGGCGGCCCCCATCAAGCAGGCCTCGCTGGATCTGGGCATCAACCCCCTGTATGCCATGCTGCCCAGCTACGGCATCATCATGGGCGGCGGCGCCCTGGTGAACATGGCCTACTGCTTCGTCCGGTTGGCGGTACTGCCTGAGCTCTCCCTGCGCAACGACCTGGCGCAACCGGCCCGCGGCCTACTGATCAACGGCGCTCTGGCGGCTACCGGCGGCATCATGTGGTACCTGCAGTTCTTCTTCTACGCCTGGGGCGAGGCCAGCATTCCCGAGCACCTCTCCTTCGTGAACTGGATGCTGCACATGAGCGGCTATGTTCTGTGCGGCGGCATCGTCGGCCTGCTGCTGGCCGAATGGCGCGGCGTGGGTGCCCGCCCGGTCCGCATCCTGTGCATCGGCATGCTGGTGATCGTCGGCGCGGCCAACCTGGTCGGCATGGGCATGGCCTAAGGAGGCAAGCATGATCCGTAAAGCCTTTGTCATGGCGGTGCACCCGGGTCAGGAGGCCGAGTACCGCCGGCGCCACGATGCCCTCTGGCCCGAACTGGCCCAGACCTTGAAGGACCACGGCGCCAGCAACTACAGCATCTTCCTGCACCCGGCCACACTGCAGCTGTTCGGTTATGTGGAGATCGAGGACGAGGCGCGGTGGGAGGCGGTGGCCGCCACCGAGGTCTGCCAAAAATGGTGGGCCTTCATGCAGGCGATCATGCCCTCCAACCCCGACAACAGTCCCGTTAGCCAGGCCTTGACGCCCCTGTTTCACTTGGCCTGAAACGCCCGCTCGTTCGCTCAAACCGCCGGTTCTGCCGGCGGTTTTTTTTGTTGTGCCGGCCGGCCAGGGCGCTTGCCTGGCCTGGAGGTGCACAAATCTTCACCGCCAGCTGTCACACTCTGACAAACTTTAACACGCTTATTTATCTGAATTTTCACCCTGTGGCCGTCCGCTGACTTAGGCTTGGCCCCCCGCGGGTGGTAGGATAGGCCCCGGCAATCGCAGCCTGTCCCGGACTCAGGGAAGGCCGGCGAAGCCCTCCTCTTCGACTTCCACTTTATGCCAGACAGAACCATGACCATGACGGCTAAGCGCACCCTTTCGTTGACCCTTCTGCTTGTTCTTCTCCTCACCGCAGGGGGGCTGATCGTTCATTACTGGCCCGAGGCCGGTGCCACCGCCTCGGGGGCCCAGTCCGGTGGGCTGCACCGGGCCATGCGCCAGGGCGGGGGCTTCGGCGGCGGCGCGGTGCCGGTGCAGGCGGATACCGTCACCCTGGCCGATGTGGCCGAATATGTCAGCGCCCTGGGCACGGTCGTGCCCAACGCCTCTGTCACAGTCACCAGCCGGGTGGACGGTCAGCTGATGGCGGTGCACTTCACCGAGGGGCAGACGGTCAAGCGGGGCCAGCTGCTGGCGACTCTGGACTCCCGCGGCTTCGAGGCCACCCTGGCCCAGTATCAGGGGGCCCTGGCCCAGGATGCGGCCCAGCTGAAAAACGCCCAGCTGACCCTGGCCCGCTACCGCACCCTGTATGCCCAGGACTCCCTGGCCAAGCAGGATCTGGAGAGCCAGATCGCCACCGTGGCCCAGTATCAGGGAGCGGTGGCCTCTGACAAGGCGCAGATCGCCACCGCCAAGCTGGATGTGGAATACAGCCGCATCACGGCGCCCATCGGCGGCCGGGTGGGGCTGCGGCTGGTGGATCCGGGCAACATGGTGCACTCATCAGACACCACGGGCCTGGTCACCATCACCCAGGTGACCCCCATCGCCGTGACCTTCAGCGTGCCCCAGTCCTATGTGCCGACCCTGCGTCAGGCGCTGCAGGCGGGCAAGCGGCTCACCGTCATCGCCCTGGATCAGGACAACCAGACCCAGCTGGCCCAGGGCGAGCTGAACTTCATGAGCAACAGCATCGACGCCAGCACGGGCTCGGTGGCCCTGAAGGCCATGTTCGCCAATCAGGATGAAGCCCTGTACCCCAACCAGTTCGTCAATGTCCGGCTGCAGATCCGCGACTATCCCCAGGTGCCTGTGGTGAGCCGGGCCGCCATCCAGCTGGCCAGCAGCGGCAACTATGTCTATGTGATCGGCGACGATGACAAGGTCCGCCGCCAGACCATCACCCCGGGGCCGCTGTTTGGCAGCGAGCAGCAGGCGGTGCTGGCGGGTCTCAAGGGCGGTGAGCGGCTGGTGACCGCCGGCATCGATAGCTTAAAAGACGGCGTGCAGGTGCAGCTGGCCCAGGCCGCCAGCGGGAGCGAGTCAAGCCGATGAATCCCTCCGAGCTGTTTATCCGGCGGCCGGTAGCCACCCTGCTGCTGATGCTGGCCGTGCTGCTCTCCGGGGTGTTCGCCTACCGGCTGCTGGGTACCTCGGCGCTGCCCCAGGTGGACTATCCCACCATCCAGGTGACCACCCTGTACCCGGGGGCCAGCCCCGACATCATGGCCGCCTCGGTCACGGCGCCGCTGGAGCGGCAATTAGGCCAGATGTCGGGCTTGAGCCAGATGGTCTCCACCAGCTCAGGCGGGGCTTCCGTCATCACCCTGACCTTCAGTCTCGCACTCTCCTTGGACGTGGCGGAGCAGGAGGTGCAGGCCGCCATCAACGCCGCCAACAGCCTGTTGCCCGACGATCTGCCCAATCCGCCCACGTATAAAAAGGTCAATCCGGCGGACAGTGCCGTCATCATACTGGCGGCCACCTCCGACAGCTTGCCCCTGACTCGGGTGCAGGATCTGGTGAACACCCGCATCGCGTTGAAGCTCTCCCAGATCAACGGCGTGGGCATGGTCACCCTGGCCGGCGGGCACCAGCCCGCCATCCGCATCCGCGCCAATCCCCAGGCGCTGGCGGCCCATGGCCTGACCCTGCAGGACATCTACACCCTGGTGAACAACAGCAACGTCAATGGCTCCAAGGGGGGCTTTGACGGCCAGTTCCACTCCATCACCATCGACGCCAACGATCAGCTGCGTAACGCCGACGAATACGGCGAGCTGATCCTGGCCTACGAGAACGGCGCGGCCCTGCGCTTGAAACAGGTGGCCAGCATCGAAGAGGCGCCGGAGAACAGCTTCCAGTCCGCCTGGGCCAATCACAGCCCGGCCATCGTCATCAATGTGCAGCGTCAGCCCGGCGCCAACGTCATCGAGGTGGTGGACAGCATCAAGGCCCAGCTGCCGGCGCTGCAGCAGTCCCTGCCCGAGGGGGTGAGCCTGGCGGTGCTGGCGGATCGTACCCAGACCATACGGGCTTCCATCGCCGACGTGCAGTTCGAGCTGTGCCTGTCCATCGCCCTGGTCATCATGGTGACGTTTTTGTTCCTGCGTAACCTGCCTGCCACCTTCATCCCCAGCGTGGCGGTGCCCTTGTCGCTCTTGGGCACCTTCGGCGTCATGTACCTGGCGGGGTTTAGCCTCAACAACCTGACCCTGATGGCCCTGACCATCGCCACCGGCTTTGTCATCGACGACGCCATCGTCATGGTGGAGAACATCAACCGCCACATGGAGGAGGGGGAGACCCCCTTCAACGCGGCACTGAAAGGCTCGCGGCAGATAGGTTTCACCATCATCTCCTTGACCTTCTCCCTCATCGCCGTGCTCATCCCCTTGCTGTTCATGGGGGATGTGGTGGGCCGGCTGTTTCGCGAGTTCGCCATCACGCTGGCGGTCTCCATCTTCGTCTCCATGCTGGTCTCCCTGAGCCTGACGCCCATGCTGTGCGCCTATCTGCTGCGCCACATCCCCGAGGAGCGGCAGAGCCGCTTCTACCGCAAGGGCGGGGAGCTGTTCGATCGCCTGGTGGCGGCCTACGACAAGGCCCTGGGCTGGGTGCTCAACCATCAGCGGCTGACTCTGCTGGTGGCCTGCGGCCTGGTGGTGGTGACTGGGCTACTGTATGTGCTGAGTCCCAAGGGCTTCTTCCCCAGCGAGGACACCGGCATGATCCAGGGGATCTCGGTGGCCTCCCAGAACGTCTCCTTCACCCAGATGGCCCAGCGGCAGCAGCAGTTGGTCAAGCTCATCCAGGCCAATCCCAACGTGGATCAGGTGGCCTCCACCATAGGCGTGGACGGCAGCAACGCCAGCCTGAACAACGGCCGGCTGCAGATCGCCTTGAAGCCCATCGAGGAGCGCAGTGAGCGGGCGGACGAGATCATCGCCGAGCTGCAGCAGGCCAGCGCCCAGGTGCCGGGCATCCAGCTCTACCTGCAGGCGAGCCAGGATCTGTCGGTCAACGCCCAGGTGACCCCCAGCCAGTACCAGCTGACCCTGGATGACATCGACAGCGAGCACCTGGTGAGCTTCAGCCCCAAGCTGGTGGACGCCATGAACGCCTCGGCCGAGTTCAACCACGTGGTGAGCAACCTGCAGGATCAGGGGCAGGTGGCCTATGTGGAACTCAACCGTGCCGCGGCGGCCCGCTACGGCATCACGGCCGCGGACGTGGACACGGCGCTGTACAACGCCTTCGGCCAGCGGCTCATCTCCACCATCTTCACCCAGGCCAACCAGTACCGGGTGGTGCTGGAGGTGGCGCCCAGCTACCAGCACTCCCCGGCCTCCCTGGATGACATCTACCTGGCCGGCACCAGCAGCGACGGCAGCACCCCCATGGTCAAGCTGACCTCCATCGCCACCATCCACCAGCGCACCGGCTCCCTGGCCCATGTGCGGCTCAACCAGCTGCCGGCGGTGACCCTGTCGTTCAACCTCAACGACGGCTACTCGTTGAGCGACGCCCAGGCCAGGATCCAGGAACTGACCCAGACGCTGGCCATGCCGTCCACCATCACCTTGCGCTATCAGGGGGAGGCGTCGGCCTTCACCGCCGCCACCGGCAACACCCTGTGGCTGATTTTGGCGGCCCTGCTGACCATGTACGTGGTGCTGGGCATCCTCTACGAGAGCTTCATCCACCCGGTCACCATCCTCTCTACCCTGCCGTCGGCGGCGGTGGGGGCCCTGTTGACCCTGATGCTGGCGCGCACCGAGTTCAGCCTGATCGCCCTCATCGGCGTGATCCTGCTCATCGGCATCGTCAAGAAGAACGCCATCATGATGATCGACTTCGCCCTGGAGGCGGAGCACAAGCTGAAGATGAGCCCGCGGGACGCCATCCATCAGGCCTGCCTGCTGCGGTTTCGCCCCATACTGATGACCACAATGGCCGCCCTGCTGGGGGCCCTGCCCCTGATGCTGGCCCAGGGCTCCGGCGCCGAGCTGCGTCGCCCCCTGGGCCTCGTCATCGTCGGTGGCCTGGTGTTCAGCCAGGTGCTGACCCTCTTCTCCACCCCGGTCATCTATCTGTGGTTTGATCGCCTGGCCCTGCGCAGCCGCCGGCTCTGGCTGAACCTGGGTGGTGGCCGCCGCCCATGAACATCTCACGCCTCTTCATCCTGCGGCCGGTGACCACACTGCTGCTGACCCTGGCCCTGGTGCTGCTGGGGGCGCTGGGCTATCGCCTGCTGCCGGTGGCCTCGCTGCCCCAGGTGGACTTTCCCACCGTGATGGTGAGCGCCAGCCTGCCGGGGGCCAGCCCGGAGACCATGGCCGCCACTGTGGCCAGCCCGCTGGAGCGCTCCCTGGGGCAGATCGCCGGCATCACGGAACTGACCTCCATGAGCTCCCAGGGGTCCACCCGGCTCATCATCCAGTTCGATCTGGATCGCAACATCGACGGCGCGGCGCGGGACGTGCAGGCGGCCATCAACGCCGCCCGGGGCCTGCTGCCCACCAGCATGCCCTCCCTGCCCACCTACCGTAAGGCCAACCCGTCGGACGCCCCCATCCTGGGGCTGGTACTCACCTCGGATCTGCGCAGCAGCGGCGAGCTGTACGATCTGGCCTACAGCAAGCTGCAGCAGAAGATCGCCCAGGTGAACGGCGTGGGCAGCGTCAACGTCAGCGGCAGCGCCCTGCCGGCGGTGCGCATCGAGCTAAACCCCCAGCAGCTGAGCCATTACGGCCTGGCCCTGGACACGGTGCGGGCCGCGGTGGCCAACAGCAGCACGGCGCTGCCCAAGGGCTACTTGCAGGGGCAGGACCACTCCTGGATGATCACCAGCAACGGCCAGCTGCTCAAGGCCGCCGACTACCGCAGCCTGGTGGTGAGCTATCAGGACGGCCAGGCCATCCACCTGGGGGACGTAGCCAACGTCTACGATTCGGTGGAGGATCAGTTCAACCAGGGCTACTACAACCAGCAGCCGGCGGTGATGATGATGATCACCCGCCAGGCAGGCTCCAACATGCTGGAGACCACGGAGGCGGTGAAGGCCCTGCTGCCGCAGCTGCGGGCCTCCATCCCGGCGGACATCTCGCTGCAGCTGGTGATCGACCGCTCCGGCTCCATCCGCTCCTCACTCAATGACACCCAGGAGACCCTGCTCATCGCCGTGGCGTTGGTGATCGGCGTGGTGTTCGTCTTCCTGCGCAACTTTCACGCCATGCTGATCCCGGCCCTGGCGCTGCCGGTCTCCCTGGTGGGCACCTTCGCCTTCATGTACCTGTTCGGCTACAGCCTGGACATCCTCTCCCTGATGGCCCTCATCATCGCCACCGGCTTCGTGGTGGACGACGCCATAGTGGTGCTGGAAAACATCATGCGCTACATCGAGAAGGGCTACTCCCCCCTGCGGGCGGCCTTGAAGGGGGCCAAGGAGGTGGGCTTCACCGTGCTCTCCATGACCCTCTCCTTGGTGGCGGTGTTCATCCCCATACTGCTGATGGGCAGCATAGTGGGGCGGCTGTTCCGGGAGTTTGCCGTCACCCTGACGGTGGCCCTGGTGATCTCCATGCTGGTGTCGGTGACCCTGACCCCCATGCTCTGCGCCCGCCTGTTGCGGCGGCAGAACCTAACCCGGGTGCCCAACCGCCTGTACCGCACCATCGAGGCGGGCCTCGACCACCTGCTGGCCTGGTACGAGCAGGGGCTGCACTGGGTGCTGCGCCATCCGCGCTGGACCCTATTGAGCTTGCTGCTCACCATAGCCCTCAACGTCTTCCTCTATTCGGCCATCCAGAAGGGCTTCTTCCCCAACCAGGATACTGGCCTGCTCATCGGCGCCCTGCGGGCGGATCAGAACGTGTCGTTCCAGTCCATGGGCCCCAAGGTGCAGGTCTTTACCCAGCTGGTGGAGGCGGATCCCGACGTGGCCATGGTGGCCAGCGCCACCGGCAGCGGCGCCTTCGGCTCCCGCAACACGGCCAACCTCTTCATCACCCTCAAACCCGCCGACAGCCGCCAGGCCAACGCCTCGGCGATCGCCAACCGCCTGATGGCCAAGGCCCAGGGGCGGGTGCCCGGGGTGCAGATGTTCCTGATGCCGGCCCAGGATCTGCGGGTCGGCGGCCGCAGCGCCAACTCCTCCTATCAGTACACCCTGATGGCGGACGATCTGGCCACCCTGCGCAGCTGGACCCCCAAGGCCAAGGCGGCGCTGGCCAAGTTGCCCGAGCTGACCAGCGTGGATGCCGACGCCGAGGACGGCGGCCAGTCGGTGATGTTGACCATAGACAGAGACAAGGCCACTCGGCTGGGCATCACGGTCAAGCAGCTGGACACCTTCCTCACCAACGCCTTCAGTCAGCGCCAGGTGGTGACCCTGTATCAGACCTGGAACCAGTACCATGTGGTGCTGGGCCTGACCCCGGCATTCAGCCAGGAGCCGGCTGTGCTGAACCAGCTGCACCTGGTGAACGACGACGGGGAGGCAATCCCCTTGAGCGCCTTCGCCCAGATCGGTGGCGGCACCGCGCCCCTGTCGGTCAACCACCAGGGGCAGTCGGCGGCCAGCACCATCGCCTTCAACCTGGCCGATGGGGTCTCCCTGCAGCAGGCCCAGGCCGCCATCCAGACCACCATGGTGCAGATCGGCCTGCCGGACAGCGTACAGCGGGAGTTTGCCGGCACCGCCAAGCAGTTCACCGAGCTGACTCGAACCATGCCCTGGCTCATCCTGGCGGCCCTGCTGGCGGTGTATATCGTGCTGGGCATGCTGTATGAGAGCTTCATTCATCCGCTGACCATACTCTCCACCCTGCCCTCGGCAGGGGTGGGGGCCCTGCTGCTGCTGATCCTCACCGGCCAGCAGCTGACGGTGATCGCCCTCATCGGCATCCTGCTGCTCATCGGCATCGTCAAGAAGAACGCCATCATGATGATCGACTTCGCCCTGATGGCGGAGCGGCAGCAGGGGCTCTCGCCGGATGAGGCCATTCTCAAGGCCTGCCTGATGCGTTTTCGCCCCATCATGATGACGACCCTGGCGGCCTTTTTCGGTGCCTTGCCCCTGGCCATCAGCAGCAGCGGCGATGCGGACCTGCGCAGTCCCCTGGGGATCGCCATCACGGGCGGCCTGGCCCTGAGCCAGCTGCTGACCCTGTTTACCACCCCTGTGGTGTATCTGTATCTGGATAGACTCAGTCAAGGGGGGCGGGCCTTCTGGCGCCGCTTCGCCACCCGTTAATCGGCAGGACGGTTATGTATTCGACAGACAAGATTTCGACACTGGCTCTGGTACTCGCGTTGGGCATGGGCCTGACCGGCTGCAGCGTGGGGCCGGATTATCACCAGCCCAGCGTCGCCACGCCGCCGGCCTTCAAGGAGGCCGAGGGCTGGAGCCAGGCCAGGCCTCAGGACGACCTGAGCAAGGGCCCCTGGTGGTCCCTGTACCAGGACTCGGCACTGGATAAGCTGCTGAGTCAGGTGGCCGTCTCCAATCAGAACGTGGCCCAGTACGAGGCCAACTACCGTCAGGCCCAGGCCCTGGTGCAGCAGGCTCACGCCAGCCTGTTTCCCAGCATCAGCGGCAATGCGGGCCTGACGCGCAAGGGCACGGCCGAGAGTACCGGCAACACCTATACGGCGGGCGTGGCCACCAGCAGCTGGGAGCTGGATCTGTGGGGCAAGATACGCCGCGGGCTGGAGGAGTATCAGGCCAGTGCCCAGGCCAGCGAGGCGGAGTTGGCCAACATCACCTTGAGCGCCCAGTCCTCCCTGGCCCAGGACTATTTCCAGCTGCGGGTGCTGGATGCGCGCATCGCCCTGTACGGCCAGAGCGTGCAGGCCTATGAGCGCTACGTCACCGTGATGGGCAACCGCTACCGGGCGGGCACCGAGTCCCGCGCCAGCCTGGCCCAGGCCCAGACTTTACTTGAGAGTACCCGGGCCGCCAGCCTGGATCTGCAGTGGCAGCGGGCCCAGCTGGAGCATGCCATCGCCGTGCTGACGGGACAGCCGCCGGCCAGCTTCTCGCTGCCGGCTCAGCCGCAGCTGGCGCTGCATATTCCCACGCCGCCGGCCACCCTGCCGTCCCAACTGCTGGAGCGCCGGCCGGACATCGCCTATGCCGAGCGCAACATGGCCTCGGCCAATGCCGCCATCGGCGTGGCCCAGGCGGCCTATTATCCGGATCTGACCTTGAGCGCCAGCGCCGGCTTCGAGAGCAGCGTGCTGGGGGATCTCATCAGCCTGCCCAGCCGCACCTGGTCCTTGGGACCCGCCCTGAGCGGCACCCTGCTGGACTTCGGCGCCACCGGCGCCCAGGTCAAGCAGGCGGAGGCCGCCTACGACGCCAGCGTGGCCAGCTATCGGCAGACGGTGCTGGATGCCTTCGCCGAGGTGGAGGATGCCCTGGTGGAGCTGGCCACCTTGCAGCGGGAGCTGGCGGTGCAGCAGCGGGCCAGCGACGCGGCCAAGGAGTCGGCCCGGGTGACCTTGAATCAGTACAAGGCCGGCATGATCGATTATCTGGACGTGGCCACCACCCAAAACACCAGCCTGAGCCAGCAGCAGAGCCTATTGTCCCTGCAGGCCAACCTGCAGGTGGCCAGCGTCAAGCTCATCGTCGCCCTGGGGGGCCACTGGCAAGGGCTGGCGGCCCCGGCGCCTTAGGCGTCAGGCGTGCTGGGGCCGGGGTCTGAGCAGGGCCGCCCCGGCATCGGCGGGCAGGCGCAGGCAGTCCAGCACCGCCAGCAGCGCCAGGCCGGCCACCAGCCAAAACGCCAGCTGAAAGTCCGCCACCTGAGCCTGGGCACTGTCGTGACCGTGCAGCAGGCAGGCCAGGGCCAGGGTCAGGGCCCCCAGGGCGATGCCGCAGCCGAGGTTCATCTGCTGGAATACCGCCTGCAAGGTGGTGGCGTCGCGCATCTGCCGGCGGGGGACGTCGGCATAGCCCAGGGTGTTGATGGCGGTGAAGTGCATGGAGCGGTTCATGCCGCTGACAAACAGCACCAGGCCCATCAGCCACTGTGGGGTCGCCGGGCCGAAGCCCGCCATGGCGGCAAAGCCGGCGGCCACCAGCAGGCCGTTCACCACCAGTACCCGCCGAAACCCGAACCGATTCATCATCCAGGTGGTGCCCGGCTTCATGCACAGGTTGCCGGCAAACAGCCAGAGGAGCAGGCCACCGGATTGCAGCGGACTCATACCCAGGCCCAGCTGAAACAGCAGCGGCAGCAGGAAGGGGGCGGTGGCGATGGCGATGCGAAACAGGGAACCCCCCACCAGGATGAGACGGAAGGTGGGGATGGCCACGGGGGCCAGGTTGAACAGGGGGGCGGGGGTTTCCTGCAGGTGGTAGACCGTCTTGTAGAGCAGGGCGATGCCGGCAAACAGCAGGCTCATGGTCAGCACCAGGCTGATGTCCGGCCGGCTGGCGGCTTCAATGCCGGCCATGAAGAGGCCAAAGCCCAGGGCGCTGTAGACAAAGCCCTTGCCATCGAAGGGCAGGTCGTGCCGCCCGCCCAGCGGAAACAGCCGCCAGGCGGCCAGTCCCGCCACCAGCCCCAGGGGCAGGTTCAGTAAAAATATCCAGTGCCAGCTCCAGTGGCTGGCGAGCCAGCCCCCCAGCACGGGTCCCAATAGAGGCGCCATCAGTGCCGGCCAGGTGAGGATGGCCATGGTGCGCACCATGTCCGCTTTGGGCGTCTGCCGCAGCACCACTGTGCGACCTATGGGCACCATCATGGCACCGCCCAAGCCCTGCAGCAGCCGCGCCAGGGTGAAGTGCAGCAGGTTCTGGCTGGCGGCGCACAGCAAGGAGGCCAAGCAGAAGAGGGCGATGGCGCCGCAGAAGAGGCGCCGGGCCCCGAAGCGCTCGGCGGCCCAGCCGCCGATGGGGATGCAGACCGTCAGGGCCACCAGGTAGGCGGAGACCCCCAGGGAGAGGTGGGCGGCGGCGGTGCCGAAGTCCCGGGCCATGGTAGGCAGGGCCGTGGTGATCACAGTGGCATCCAGGATCTCCATGAAGGTGGTGCCCGCCACCAGCAAGGCGGTGGCGGTGCGCCGGTCGAACGGCTTGCTCATGGTGCCGGGTTGCCCGCGGCGGTGAGTTGTGCCAGCTCGGCGGCGCTGAGCCGGAGGCTCATGGCCCGGGAGAAGCTGGCCACCTGGGCCGGGCTGGTGGCGCTGGCGATGGGGGCTGTGATCCCGGGGGCGGCCAGCAACCAGGCCAGGGCCACCTCGGCGGGTTTGGCGCCATGGGTTTCGGCCACCGCATCCAGGGCCGCCAGTATGGCCATGCCCTTGGCGTCCAGGTACTTGCCGATCCCCGCACCCCGCACGCTCTGCTGCAGATCCGCCGGGCTGCGGTATTTGCCCGACAAGAAGCCGGACGCCAGGCTGTAGTAGGTCACCACACCGATGGACTCCTTCTGGCACAGCTGCTGTAAGGCACCCTCGAACTGGGCCCGGTCGTAGAGGTTGTACTCGGGTTGCAACACCTGATAGGCGGGCAGTCCCTGCTGCTTGGCCACCGCCAAGGCGTCGGCCAGCTGGCTGGCGTTGAGGTTGGAGGCGCCGATGGCCCGCACCTTGCCGGCCTGCAGCAGCGCCTCGTAGGCCCGCAGCGTCTCGTCATAACCGGTGTCGGGATCCGGCCAGTGGGAGAAGTAGAGATCCAGGTAGTCGGTCTGCAGGCGGCGCAGGGAGTCTTCCACCGCCCGGGTGATCCAGGCCCGGGAGAGGCCCTTCTTGCCGGGTTCCCCCAGATCCGAGCCCACCTTGGTGAAGAGTTTCACCTTGTCCCGCTGGCCGGGACGGGCCTTGAACCAGTTGCCCAGTATGGTCTCCGACTCGCCCCCCCGGTTGCCGGGGGCCCAGGCGGAGTAGACATCGGCGGTGTCGATGGCGTCGAAGCCGGCGGCCACGAAGGCATCCAGCACGGTGAAGCTGGCCGCCTGATCCAGGGTCCAGCCCAGCACATTGCCGCCGAACACCAGGGGGACGATTTGCAGGCCGCTGCGGCCCAGAGCGCGTTGTTCCATATGAAGCTCCTGAGAAAGGCGGCGCGCCCTGGCCGAGCCCGACCGCAGGAGGCGCAGCGGCCGTATGCCCGGCCAGTCGGCCGCGGGCTGGGGCCTGGCCCCAATCGAAGAGGTGATGGCCGGGAAACGGCTCGGCCAGGGATCATTGTAGGAAGGGGGCTTACTTGATTAAATGGACAGAATGGTAACTAACTCTTTCCTGGTGGTTGATAATGGGCGGACTGGATGATCTGGCGGGACTCAGGGTGCTGGAGCGGGTGGTGAGCCTGGGCAGCCTGACGGCGGCGGCTCAGGAGCTGGGGCTCTCCCTGGCCGCCACCTCCAAGCGGCTGGCGGCGCTGGAGCGCCGCAGCGGGGTGCAGCTGGTGCAGCGCAGCACCCGCAAGCTGTCGGTGACCCAGGAGGGCAAGCTGATTTACCTGCATGCCCAGCGGATCCTGGCGGAACTCGGCCGGGCGGAGGAGGCGTTGCGCACCCAGCAGTCCCAGATCGGCGGCCTGCTGCGCATCACGGCCCCCAACAGCTTTGGTCAGCGTCAGCTGCTGCCCTTGCTGGCGGACTTCTCCCGCCGCTATCCCGGTATTCGCCTGCAGTTGAATTTCAGCGACGAGGTGAAGGATCTCATCACCGACGGCCTGGATCTGGCCATTCGCTACGGGGTGCTGCCTGACTCCCGCCTGGTGGCCCGCCGTCTGCTGGACAACCAGCGGATCCTCTGTGCCGCCCCCGGCTACCTGGCGCGTCACGGCACGCCGGCCAGCCTGGCGGAGCTGGCCCAGCACAGCTGCATCCTCATCGGCCAGCATGCCGAGACCGAGTGGCGTTTCGACAGTGGCCGGGTCCACGTCAGTGGCCAATGGGTGTGCAACGATGGCGAGGCCAGCCATGCCCTGGCGCTGCAGGGCTTGGGCATAGTGCTCAAGTCCTACTGGGATGTGGCGGCGGATCTGGCCGCCGGCCGCCTGGTGCAGTTGTTGCCGGCCCAGGCGGTGATGGACGCGCCCATCAGCCTGGTCTACCTGCGCAACCCTGAGCTGGCGCCCCGGATCCGGGTGCTCATCGACTACCTGTTTGAGTCGTTTCCCGGGGCCGGTTAGGCGGCCGCCGCCTGCTTCCCCTTGTCCTGGGCCCTGGCCGCCGTGGTAGCATTTCACTTTTCCATAACAGTTGTTTGGAGTCCCCATGTCTGCAGAACGCCCCGAGGGCGCCCTCTTGCTGCGCACCCTGGCCATGCCCGCCGATACCAATCCCAGCGGCGACATCTTCGGCGGCTGGCTCATGTCCCAGATGGACATGGGCGGTGCCATCCTGGCCAAGGAGTTGGCCCGTGGCCGTGTGGTCACCATCGCCGTGGACGGCATGACTTTTCACCGGCCGGTGGCGGTGGGGGATGTGGTCTGTTGCTACGGTCGCTGCACCCACGTGGGCCGCAGCTCCCTCAAGGTGCATCTGGAGGTGTGGGTCAAGCTGGTGGCGCGGGAGCCCATCGGCGACCGCTACCGGGTGACCGAGGCGGTGCTGACTTATGTGGCGGTGGATCCAGACGGGCGCCCGCGTGCCATTCCCCGAGAGAACAACCCAGAGCTGCAGGCGGCCCTGGCCCAGCAGGCGGACGGCTCGCCGGCCTGCCGTTAGGCGCCGGTGCCCTTCGACTGGCGCGCGGGCTGGCTCACCTCGTCCCCGGGATGGGGGTCAAACAGCGGTGGGGCGGCCTCAGGCTGCTGACCACACCTGGGCCGGCCCAGGGCGCGCCAGCAGGCCAGCACGGTGCGCACGTCCACCGCCTCGCTGTGCAGGCGGGCCACCCTGGCCCGCCAGGCCGGCGAGGGATCCCAGGCCTGCAGGCTGTTGAGGCCCTGCCGCTGCCACAGGCGTTGATAGATGAGCTGGCGGCAGCGGGGCCACGCGCGCTGCCAGCAGGCGCCGAGCAAGGCGCAGCCGGGCCGGGCCAGCTGAGTGCGCCCCCAGCGTCTTAGCGGCGTCCGCAGCCACCAGAGTCCCACCAACACCAGCGCCATCGCCAGCAACCCGGGTCCCCAGGCCTTGAGCCAGCTGCGCAGGGTGTGGCGTACCTGCAGCGTCCTCCCCGGCAGGGTCAGGGTCTCCAGCTGACCGGTCTGACTGTTCCACCACTGCAGCCGGATGGGGGGCAGCCGCAAGGGGCCGCCTTGCTGCAACACATAGGTGATCTGCTCCTGCCGTCGGGCCTTGAGGGTGCCGCGGTCGTTGCTATCGTCAAACTGGCTGGGGTCGGGGTAGGCGCTGTATTGGGCATCCGGCGGCGCGGTGAGCAGCGGGGGCAGCAGCAGGGCCAGGGTGTCATCGGCCTGCAGGCTGATCTGCCGGCGTATGCTGTCACCTACCTGGAGACTCTCCTGGCTCAGTTGCCATGCCTGGCTCAGCTGGGCGGCCGGTGCCACCAGCCAGGGCTGGCTGTCGTCGAGGGGGGGCAGCTGGGCATCAAAGGCCAGGGGCTCGGTGTGCAGCGTCACCCGCTTGGGGCCCTGGTCCGAGGCCACCTGAACCTGCACCGCCAGGGCCGGCAGGCGATAGTGGCCGGCCTTGGTGGCAAACAGCGGCAGATCCCAGCGCTGATGGGACCAGCTCTGACCCTGCCGGGCCTTGGCATAGTTGTAGGCCGACAGCTTCTGCCGTGGACTCAGCAGGTGGGTCACCGCCAGCTCGTCCACCTGGGTGGCGGCGGCAAACCAGCGGTCGGTGGCCACGTCGATATGCAGCATCAGGGGCTCGTTGACCGTCACCAGGGCCGGGCTCTTCTCGTCACCGCGACTCAGCCAGCTTTGCAGGCTGACCTGGGGCGCCGCCTGGGCGGCCGACGCCAGTGCCGTCCACAGACCCAGCCACAGCCCCAGCAGGGCATAGACGACGCCGGTCGGACTCAGGATGCGCCTAGGGCGAGACATGAGCGTCCTCCTGTTGGCGCAGCTGGATGGCGAACTTGGCCCGCAGGAAGCTCTCCGGGCGCTGCTGTACCCGCTTGAGCCACTTGTCCACCAGGGCGGGATCCGTCAGCAGGCTGTCGGCATCCAGCGTCTCTTGGATCAGGCTCTCCCGGGCCACCTGCTCTTGCACCCCGTCGCTGGTCTGGGGCGCCTCGCCCAGCTCGCTGGAGCGCTCCATGGCGTTCTCCCCGCCGGCCTGGCTTTCGGTCTGTCGGTTTATCTCCTCGATGAGGGCCTGGATCTGCTGGAGGTTGTGCCGCGCCGGGGCATAGTCCGGCTGCGCCTTGAGCAGGGCCTGCAGGCTGGCCCGGGCTGCCACATACTGGCGCTGGCGGGCCTGGGCATTGGCGTGATACAGGCGCATCAGCGGATCGTCGAAGCGGGCAAACAGCCGCTGGGCGCTGGCGTATTGGCCGGCGTAGTAGTAGGCGATGGCCTTGCGTCTGGGATCCCGGTAATGCTCGGCCGCCGTCAGATAGTCGCCCTGCCGCCAGTACCACTGACCCTGCTGATCGGCGGTGAGCCACAGATCCAGCCAGCCGTTTTTCAGCCGGGTGGGCCAGTCGATGGCCGTGGGGGTGTCTGTGGTGACGCCGGCCGCCAGGTGCCGCTGGGGCTCGGCCTGGGCGGGAGGGCTTAGCAGCAGGCCGGGCAACAGCAGACCCAGCAGGGCCCACTGCACCAGCCAGCCACGGCGGAACCACAACAGCATCAGCAGCATGATAGGCAGCAACAGGCCATGGCCCATCTCCTGCCAGGGTTGCCGATTGTTGGGATCCAGCTCCGCCATGGACTCCACCTGGGCCTTGACCCAACGCATGTCACTCTCATCCAGGGTCAGATCGTGCAGGCGGCCCCGGCAGCGGTCGGCCAGGGCCTGCAGATGGGCCCGTTGCAGGGGCAGATCGCTGGGCCGCCGGCTATCCCCCATGGGCAGGATCAGCAGGCCGACCGGGTGCGCCTCGCAGAACGATTGCCAGGCATCCAGCTGGGCCGGATCCACGTCGTTGGTCAGCAGCAGCAGGCTCAGGGGCGGGCCGGACTGGGGCAGCAGGGGCGGCAGCAGGGGCAGCACCTGGCTGCTGTCTTGGCCGGGCCTGGGCATGACACTCGGCCCCAGGGCATTGAGCAGGGGGGCGAACACTGCCGTGTCCCGGGTCAGGGGCATGGTGAGGTGGGCGCTGCCGGCGTAGGCGATGAGTCCCGTCTGGCCACCGGCCCGCAGGGCCAGCAGATCCTGGATCTTCTGCTTGGCCCGTTGCAGGCGATCCGGCGGCACGTCCTTCTCCTGCATGGCATCGCTGGTGTCCAGCAGCACCATGAGGGCCGCCTGATCGGCGCTGAAGGGCGAGGGGGCCCGCCGCCAGGTGGGGCCGGCGACCACCAGGGTGGTGAGCAGGCCGATCAGGGTCAGGGCCAGTAGGGGGGCATAGCGTTGCCAGCTGTGCTGTCCCACCGTCAGGGCGGTGCGCAGATGGGGCGGCAGTCGGCGCTGCCACTGGGCCTGTTGCTGCAGATCCCGCCATTGGCCGTACAGCAGGGCTCCCAGGGGCAGCAGGGCCAGCAGCCACCAGGGGCGCAGGAAGTGAAAGCGGGCCAGCAGGGCCAGGGACTCATCCAGCATGGGACCTCCTGCGCTGGCGCTGCCAGCGGGCCAGGCTGAAGGCCAGCAGGTGCATGAGCAGCACCGCCATCATCAGGTAGGGGAACAGGGGATACTTGGGCTGGTAGCGCTCGCTCTGGTAGACCTTGGGCTCCAGGGCGTTGATGCTGTCATAGGCCTGGGCCAGGGCCTGCTGATCCATGGCGACAAACAGCTGCCCACCCGTGGTTTCGGCCACCGCCTGCAGTGTGTTCAGATCCAGCGCCTGCTCGCCCGTGGTGTGGGGGTCCCCCATGGCCACCAGGTGAAACCGCACCCCGCGGGCCTTGGCCAGCCGGGCCGCCTCCTTGGGGGGCACCAGGCTGTCGGTGTCATTGCCATCGGTCAGTATGATGGCCAGCTTGTCCCGGCGCTCGGCCTGATCCGGCTCGCTCAGCAGCTTGACCGCCAGCCCCATGGCATCCCCCAGATGGGTATTCTGCCCCGCCATGGGCACCTGGGCCTCGTCCAGCAGGGCGAGCCAGGCCGCGTGGTCGGCGGTGAAGGGGGACTGGACGAAGGCGGCATCGGCAAACAGGATGAGCCCGAGCCGGTCGCCGGCTCGCTTGGCCGCGAAATCATGCAGCACCGCCTTGACGGCGGCCAGCCGGCTCAGGTGTTGCCCCGTCGCCGTGGTGAAGTCGGGGGTTTCCATGGAACCGGACAGATCCACCACCACCATCAGATCCCGTCCCGCCTGCTCCCGCAGCTGGGGCGGCGCCAGGTAGAGGGGATCGCTCAAGGCCAGGCAGGTGAGCAGCCAGGCCAGCAGCAGGTTGAACCGTTGCCAGCGGGCCGGCTGCAAGACGGTGGCCCCCTGGGTGGGCTGGATGTCCAGGGCCGACAGCAGGCTGTCGAAGAAGGGCACCTTGATGGCGCTTTGCCGGGTGCTGAAGGCCGGTACCAGGCGGTAGATGAGCCAGGGCAGGGGTAGCAGCAACAGCCAGTAGGGGGCTTGCAGGGTCAGGTTCATCGCCGGCCTCCTGGCAGGAGCCGGGGGGCTTGGGGATGCTGATGTTGTTGCAACCAGAGCTGGGTGAGGCCCTGTAGCTGCAGGCACTGGGCCCGGCTCAAGGTGCAGCCGGGATCGATCAGGCTCTGCAGCCAGCGGCGGCCCAGCCGTGAGTCGAACTGGCCCTGCTGTCCCGCCAGGGAGTCCAGCTCGGCCAACAGACCCGCATCCAGCCGGGGGGCCAGGGCCGGCTGCACCCGACTGGCGGTATGCTTCAGCAGCAAAAACAGCTGGGAGGCGAAGTTGGCCTGCCTGGGCTCCAGCCTGGCCAGCTGAGCCAGGGCCTGGCGCCGGTAGCGATAGAAGCGGTGACGGCGCAGGGCCTGGATGGCCAGGGCCAGCCCCCCCAACAGCAGCAGGGCGGCCAGCAGTTGCCAGCCCAGGGTCTGGGGCCACCAGCCGACGGCCGGCAGGGGCGCCACGTCGACCATCTCCTTGAGCAGGGACCAGTCTGGGGGGGAGGGCTTCATAGGCCGGCTCCCAGGGCGCGGCGCAGTTGGGCCAGGTGCTGGCCGCCGGTATCCAGCTCCAGCAGGGGCAGCTGGCTCTGCTGCATCAGGCGTTGCAACTGCTGGCGACGTGCCTGGGTCTGCTCCGCCAGCCGGGCATTGGCCGCCGCCAGGGTCTGGCCGCCGGCCAGCTGCAGCTGGCGGGTACCGTCGGAGATGATCCAGTCGGCCTGCTGCACCTCCCATTCCAGCGGATCGGCCACCCAGAGGCAGAGCAGGCGGCAGTGGCGCTGCAGCTGCTGCAGCTTGGCGATTTCGGCCTCGTCGCATTGGTGAAAGTCGCTGACGAGGACGATGAGGGCATCCCGCTCTCGCCGCTGCAGCAGGCGATCCAGCAGCAGGCCGAGCTGGGAGTGGCTGCCCGGCTGGGAATGTACGCTGAGGGCCTGGTTGACCTCGGCCAGTTGCTGTAATTGGCGCAGGTAGCCGCCGGCGCTGCGTACCGGGGTGTTGATGAACACCTCGGCATCGTTGTAGGGGCACAGGGCCAGTCGGTCGCTGTGCCGGATCACGGCCCAGCCCAGCAGGGCCGCCACCTGGGCGGCCACCACCGACTTCATGGTGTCCACCGAGGCGAAAAACATGTTGGCGCGCTGGTCCACGCAGATCAGCACGTGGTGGTCCTTCTCCTCGGTATAGACGCGGACGTGGGGCTTGCCGGTGCGCAGGGTGACCCGCCAGTCCAGCTGACGGATGTCATCCCCGGGCCGATAGTGGCGCAGCTCCTCGAAGTTGAGGCCGCGTCCCCGCAGGTGGGAGACGTGACGGCCGCTGATCAGCTCCCGCAGCCGGGCCACCGGCGGCAGCTGGTAAAGCGGCTCCTGGGCCCGCAGGGCGACCAGTTGTCGGTAGCTGCAGTAGAGGCGAGGGTCCTGTGTCTGTCCCATGGCGTCACCCAATCAACACCTGATCCAGCAGGGTCTGGATCACCTGGGCCCGGGAGACACCATCGGCGGCGGCGCCGTAGCCCAGGGTCAGGCGATGCTCCAGCACAGGGCGCACCACGGCCCGCACGTCATCCGGGGTGACATGATCCCGGCCGGCCAGCCAGGCCGCTGTCCGGGCGCAACGATCCAGGGCTATGGTGGCCCGCGGGCTGACCCCCACCTCCAGCCACTGAGCCAGGGGCGTCTGGGGATAGCGGGCGGGATCCCGGGTGGCCATCACCAGGTTCACCAGGTAGCGATCCACCAGCTCGGAGACCTGCACCTGGGCGATCTGGGCCCGGGCCTCCAGCACCAGGGCGGGATCCAGCTGTGGCAAGGGGGCCGCGCCCGCTTGCTGGGCCTGGGCGCCGGCCTCTTCGCCGCGCACCAGCCGCACCACCGCCAGCTCGTCGGCCTCCTGGGGATAGTCGATGGTGATCTTCAGCATGAAGCGGTCGATCTGGGCCTCGGGCAGCGGATAGGTGCCCTCCTGCTCGATGGGGTTCTGGGTGGCCAGCACGATGAAGGGTTGGGGCAGGGGACGGCTGATGCCGCCCACGGTGACGGCCCCCTCGGCCATGGCCTCCAGCAGGGCGGCCTGGACCTTGGCCGGCGCCCGGTTGATCTCGTCCGCCAGCAGTATCTGGTTGAACACTGGGCCGGGCTGGAAGGTCAGCTGCGGCTTGCCGTCGGGGCTCTCCTGGTAGAGATCGGTGCCGGTGACGTCCGAGGGCAGCAGATCCGGGGTGAACTGCACCCGGCCGAAGCTGGCGCCCAGCCCCTGGGCCAGGGCCTTGACCGCCCGGGTCTTGGCGGTGCCGGGCAGCCCCTCCAGCAGCACATGACCGCCGGCCAGCAGGCCGATGACGATACCCTGTGCCACCTGGGTTTGACCTATGACGCTTCCTTTGAGGTGGGAAAGCAGCTGTTGCATGGCCTGATGGGATGGATTCATGTTGGCGTGCCTTTGAGGTGATTAACGCGGTTGGCCCTGGCGCAATAACACGGCGATGCCCGTCAGCATGGGCGCCACCTCGTCGAAGAAGTGCCGCAGTCCGCTGCACAGGTAGTTGAGCCCAGGCTCACCGTCCGGGGTGGTGAGCAGCCGGTTCTTCGGACATTCGCCCCAACACAGCTTGAGGTGCGGACAGGCGCGGCAATAGGCCGGCAGGCTGTCGCGCTTGGCCATGCCAAAGGCCAGCTGGCGGGTGGAGAACACCATCTCGTTGAGGGGGTGGTCCTGGATCCGGCCGACCCGATATTCGGGGTAGACATAGTGATCGCAGGAATAGACGGCGCCGTCGTGCTCGATGGCCAGTCCCTTGCCGCAGAATTCGGCGGTGACGCACAGCTGGGATGGCTGGCCCAGGGTCTGGGCCACCGCAGTTTCAAACAGGTTCACCAGCACCCGGCCCAGGTCGTTGTTAACCCACTCCTCGAACACGACGGTGAGGAAGTGTCCCCAGTCATCGGGATCCACCGACCAGTCGGTGACCACCGACATGGGGTGGCCCGGCTTGCTTTGCGGCGAGCCCAGCGCCGGCATCTGCTGGGGCGTCCAGAACTGCGGCGCCGTGCTTTGATAGACCTTGGGCTCCACGCAGGGGGTGAATTGGATGTAGGTGGCCCCCAGCTCCCGGGTCAGAAAGCGGTAGACGGCCAGGGGTTGCTGGGCGTTGAGCCGGTTGACCACCGTCAGGGCGTTGAAGGGCACGCCGTGCCGCTTGAGGCAGTCGGCGGCGGCCATGACCCGATCGAAGGTCGGTTTGCCGCTGCGGGTGACCCGGTAGTGATCGTGCAGCTCCCGGGGGCCGTCGATGGACAGGCCTACCAGGAAGTTTTCTTCTTTCAAGAAGCGGCACCAGTCGTCGTTCAGCAGCAGGCCGTTGGTCTGCAGATCATTTTGGATGGTGACGCCCGGAGGACAGTATTGTCGCTGCAGGGCCACCACCTGGCGGTAATAGTCCAGCCCCAGCAGGGTGGGCTCGCCTCCCTGCCAGGAGAAGACCACCTCGGGACCATCCTGACTCTCGATATAGCTCTTGATGAACTGCGCCAGGGTGGCCTCGTCCATGCGAGGCTGCTTGGGCTGGTGCAGCAGCTGTTCCTTGTGCAGATAAAAGCAATATTGACAGTCGATGTTGCACTGGGAGCCACCGGGTTTGGCCATCACGTGGAAGCGGCGCTGGTAGCTCGGTTGGGCTCGGGTATCCTTCTGGGCGGTAGCCAGGGGGATGAGTGGCATCTGGGTGGTGTCGTTGGCGAAGGTTTTTTTCATCGGCCCTCCTGTTGGCAACACGGGAGCCGGCTTACGCCGGCTCCCAAACTACGATGTTGGCTTATTGACCCAGGGTGCTGGCGTCCACCGTGAAGCTGGCCGGCTTGAAGCGCGGCGGAAACTCCTTGAAGGTGGCCAGCATCTTGGCGGTCTCGGGCTGAGCTATGCCTGAGACCAGGAAGATGCGATCGTACATCCAGTCGTTGTAACTCATGGAGTTAACACCACGTTCAAAGGGGTCGTTGTACAGGTCCACCAGCAATGGAACCCGCAGTGGGGTGAAGGGTTTTTGCCAGATGTCGAAACCTGTTTCATGTTCCTGGATCATGAAATGGAACTTCCAGCGGCCATGGCGCATGGCCAGCAGATCGCCATCGTCGCTCCAGTAGAAGAAGTTCTCACGCTTGCCCGGGCCCTTGCCGGTCAGCAGATCGCTCTGATCATAGCCATCCAGATGCACCTTGTAGGACTTGCCCTGCACCGTGGTGCCTTTGAGCAGCTCATCCTTGGCCTTGGGATTGCCGGCCCAGCCCACCAGGGTGGGGAACCAGTCCTCGCCGGCGAACATGTCGTTGATGACGGTCCCTGGCTTGATGTGGCCAGGCCACTTGATCATGGCCGGTACCCGGAAGCCGCCTTCCCAGCCGGTGTTCTTCTCACTGCGGAAGGGGGTTATGCCGGCATCAGGCCATGTCGTCGTCATGGGGCCATTGTCGGTGGTGTAGATCACGATGGTGTTCTCTTCGATTCCCAACTCCTTGATTTTCTTAAGAACATGGGCCACCTGGTTGTCGTGTTCCAGCATGCCGTCGGCGTACTCACCCTGGCCGCTCTTGCCGCGATAGTCGGGGCCCACATGGGTGTGGTTATGCATGCGGGTGGTGTTGACCCAGGCGAAGAAGGGCTTCTTGGCCTTGACCTGGCGCGTCATGAAATCATCGGCGGCGGCCAGGAATTCGTTATCGACGGTTTCCATGCGCTTGCGGGTGAGGGCGCCGGTGTTCTCCACCTTGCCATCGGCATAGGACTTGAGTACGCCACGAGGGCCGAATTGCTTGAGGAACTCAGGATCCGTCGGGTAGTCCTCGTTTTCCGGCTCTTCTTCGGCGTTCAGGTGATACAGGTTACCGAAGAACTCGTCAAAGCCGTGGGCGGTGGGCAGGTATTCATCCCGATCGCCCAGGTGGTTCTTACCGAACTGGCCGGTGGCGTAGCCCAGGGCCTTCAGCATGGTGGCGATGGTGGGATCCTTGTCGCTAATCCCCACAGCTGCGCCGGGCAGTCCCACCTTGGAGAGGCCGGTACGCACCGGCATCTGCCCCGTGATAAAGGCGGAGCGCCCGGCGGTGGAACTTTGCTGGGCGTAGTAGTCGGTAAACTTAGCCCCTTCGGCGGCGATGCTGTCGATGTTCGGAGTCTGATATTGCATCATCCCCTGGTTGTAGGTGCTGAGGTTCCAGTAACCCACATCATCGCCAAAAATCACCACGATATTGGGTTTTTGCTCGGCCGCCTGCGCCGTCATGGACGCGGCGGCCAACGCCAGGGTGCAGGCGTTGAGGGTCAGTGTCGTGATTGGGCCTAAGCCGGTTTTTTTCCCCATGATTCTCTCCTTGTCTGGCAATCGCTGTAGGCGGTGTGGGCACCGCCGTCTTCTGTTACTGCTACGACGTAAAAAAGGGTCTGGAAAAAAACGCATCGACGGACAACCAACAACCCGGCGGTGCTCTTTACTTTGCGCGTTTGGATGTGCAGATTCGTATTGTGAGAAGCATTCGAATCTGATTGAAAATACACCTTGGCACCCAGATTTGGCTAGTGATGCGTCACGTATTTTCATGGACTTGGCTGACAAGCGTCAGCCATCGTCTATGGCTAACCCAGTTGCATGTCCGGCGGATGACAGGCGGTATCGCCGGTGTTCAGTGATAAAACTCAAACGGAGAGCATCAGGATGAAAGAGATCAAGATGATTCGTTGGCTGACGGGCCTGCTATTGCTGGGCCAGAGCCTGGCCTGGGCGGCGGACGCCCTGCCATCCTGGCAGGATACGACCCCCAAGCAGGCGATCCTGGCCTATGTGGCCAAGGTGACTCAGGCGGGTTCACCGGATTTTGTGCCTGTGCCGGAGCGGATCGCCGTGTTCGACAACGACGGCACCCTGTGGCCCGAGGTGCCTGTGCCCTTCCAGCTGACCTTTGCCCTGGATGAGCTAAAAGTTCAGGTGCAGCAGAAGCCGGAATTGAAGCAGGATCCCATGGTGCAGGCGGCGCTCTCCGGCGATCTGGCCAGCCTGATGGCCGGCCCCCATCATGAGGGCTTGCTGCATTTGCTGGCCTTGACCCATGCGGGCATGACCACCGACGAATTTGCCGCCCGGGTGCGTACCTGGCTGGCCACGGCCAAGCATCCGCGCTTCAATCGGCCTTATGTGCAGCTGGCTTATCAACCCATGCTGGAGTTGTTGCAGTACCTGCGGGAGCAGGGCTTCAAGACCTATATCGTCTCCGGCGGCGGGGCCGATTTTATGCGGGTCTTTGCCGAATCTGTCTACGGCATAGTGCCGGAGCAGGTGATCGGCTCCAATAGCCTAACGCGCTTCGAGCGGCGTCCCGCTGGCCCCGTGCTGGTGAAGACCCTGGAGCAGCTCTACGTGGATGACAAGGAGGGCAAGCCCGTGGCCATTCATCAGTTTATCGGCCGGCGTCCCATCGCCTGCTTCGGTAACAGCGACGGTGATCAGGCCATGCTGGAGTACAGCACCCAGGGCAATCCACACCCGGCATTTGGGCTCATCGTCCACCATACGGATGCGGCACGGGAATATGCCTACGATACCAAACCACCCGCCAGCGGCACCCTGGTGACCGCCCTGGCCGCCGCGCCCAAGCAGGGTTGGGTGGTGGTGGATATGCAGCGGGACTGGAAACAGGTGTTCGCGCCCTAATTTGTGGCACATAAAAAAAAGGCCCTGATTGCTCAGGGCCTTAGAAGGTGGTGGAGCTGGGGGGAGTTGAACCCCCGTCCGAAAAACCTACATCCTCAGTACTACATGCTTAGTCACTCTTTACATTCGCCGGCCGACTGCGGAGCGACACGCCATCGACAGACTAGCCTGATTGGTTTTAACGCTTCCACCCCAGGCAAGGCTTCCACGCGATCCTATGAAGGGTGACCTTCCAATTCCCTAGCACATAGGCAAGCTAGGGGAGAAGGGCTCTGCGCAGGTTATTAAGCTGCCAGTGCGTAGTTTTCGTCGTTTGCGACTATTTTTTTGCGGTTTGTTAACGAGGCCTACCGCACCTCGGCATGCACCTTGGGTTTCGAGTGTCCCGTCGAATCCTGAATCAGCCCCATGGTGTTACCTGTATATTACTACAGTTTTTTGCGTTGTCCAGCCTAGCGGGCCTTGTTCTTCATCATGCGGTCCTTGTCCCGCTGCCACTCCCGCTCCTTGAGATCCTGGCGCTTGTCGTGTTCCTTCTTGCCCTTGGCCAGGCCGATCTCGGCCTTGACCCAGGGGCCCTTCCAGTACAGGGCCAGGGGGATCAGGGTGTAGCCCTGGCGTTCCACCAGGCCGATCAGCCGTTCGATCTGACTCTTGTGCATCAGCAGCTTGCGGATGCGGGTGGGGTCGCACACCACATGGCTGGAGGCCAGGTGCAGCGGCGTGATGTTGGTGCCGAACAGGTAGACCTGACCGTTTTGCACCAGCACATAGCTGTCGCCGAGGTTGGCCTTGCCGGCCCGCAGGGATTTGACTTCCCAGCCCTGCAGCTCCAGGCCGCATTCGTACTTGTCTTCGATAAAGTATTCGTGACGGGCTTTCTTGTTCAGGGCTATGGTGCTGGATGTGCTGCCGCCCTTGCCGTTCTTCTTCACCATGCGGTTCTTGTCTCCCGTTTTGTCAAGCGGGCCATTATACGGGCTGTACCCGTTTGGCGAAAGGGTGGGGCTGGGGGTGAGATTTTGCCGGGCCAAGTGCTAGAATCGGCCCCCTGTCATTACAGGAGGAGCCATGGCTCAGTTACACCGTAGCGCACTCGTGATGTACAGCGCCGAGGAGATGTATGCGCTGGTCAACGACGTGGTGGCCTACCCGCAGTTTTTGCCCGGTTGCGTGGCCAGCCGGGTCATCAGCCAGTCTGAGCTGACCATGGTGGCCGAGGTGTCCGTGGCCAAGGCGGGCATCAACAAGCAGTTCACCACGAAAAATACCCTGGTGCCGGGGCGGGAAATCCTGATGGAGCTGGTGGAGGGACCGTTTCGCCGGCTGCACGGCGTTTGGCACTTCACACCGCTGGATGAGGCGGCCTGCAAGGTGGCGTTGAGTCTGGAGTTTGAGTTCAGCTCCCGGCTGATTGAGACGGCCTTTGGGGCCATTTTCCGCGAGCTGGCCGGGGCCATGGTCAAGGCCTTCTGTCAGCGCGCCAAGGAGGTGTACGGTGTCCGATAAGACCCAGGTGGAGGTGGTGTACGCCCTGCCGCAGAAGCAGACCCTGCTGCGAGTGCCGTTTACCGCTGGCATGACGGCCCGCCAGGCCATAGACGCATCCGGCATCCTGGCCCGTTACCCCGAGATTGACCTGGCGCACTGCAAGATTGGCAGCTATAGCCGGGTCATTCCGCTGGATGAGTCACTGCAGGGTGGCGAGCGCATCGAGATCTATCGGCCGCTGCTGGCCGATCCCAAGGAGCTGCGCCGCCTGCGGGCCGAGCAGGCCGCCAAGCCCGGCAAATAATTATCCAACCGGCGGTAAGCGCAGACGAAGAAGCCCTCATTACGAGGGCTTCTTGCTTTGTCGTGCCTGCGCACAGGCGTGGGGTCAGAGCGGCTGGTTGAACTGCGGGGCCTTGAAGTCGCCGGAGAGCTTGTCCAGCTTGCCCTGGGTGAAGTGCAGGCTCAGCAGCTTGCGATCCAGATCGCCGTTGCCCTGACGCAGATAGTAGAGATAGTTCCACACCTGGGGATCGAAGCTGTCCACCATCAGGGGGGCGCCCAGCACGTATTCCACCTGTTCCTGGGTCATGCCGGCGCGCAGCTGATCCACCTGCTTTTGCTCGACATAATTGCCCTGAGGGATATCAATCTTGTACACACAGCCGCTGTTGAGCAGCAGGCTGGAGAGAAGGGCCGCACAGGCCAGGGTGGATTTGCCCATAGAATGCTTCTGTATGCTCGGCTAAAAAAGTGGGCTTGATGATAGCGGGAACGGCGCGGATGTAAAAGGGCCAGAGGTGGCAAGCCGGGTCTGGCTAACAGACTATGACACCGGCCGGCGGGCGAACGGCGGGGCGATGGGCAGGGGCAGGGCCGCGGAATTAGGCTTCCAGCCCAGGCTGGCCCCTATCTATCGACGTGGCAGGCGTGTGCCGGGGGCGGAGGGCGAGGGGACGTTAATGCCCGCGCCAGCGGGGAGGGGGCTGGCTAGGCCGGTCTGTTGCGGCTGGGCCAGGTGACGCAGCGCTCCGCCCAGTTGCCGAGCGCTGCATGTGTGTGCCGGGGGATCAGCCCTCCCGGCGCAGCCGGGCCATGTAGAAGCCGTCATAGCCGCTGGCCGCCGGGCTGACCGTCTGCTCGGCCAGCAGGCTAAAGCCGCTGTCGGCGGCCAGGAAGCGGGCCACCTGTTCCTGGTTTTCGCAGGGCAGCAGGCTGCAGGTGGCGTACACCAGCTCGCCACCGGGTTTGACCATGCGGCTGTAACGGCTGAGGATGTCCGCCTGCAGTGCCATCAGGATGGGCAGCCGCTCGGCGGTGTCCCGCCACTTGGCATCCGGATTGCGCTTCAATACCCCCAGGCCCGAGCAGGGCACGTCCAGCAGCAGGCGATCGGCGCTCTCCTTGAGGCGCTTGATGGTCTTGCTGGAGCTGATGAGGCGGGCTTCCACGTTGTGGGCACCGGCACGGCGGGCCCGCTGGCGCAGGTTTTCCAGCTTCCACTCCTCCACATCCATGGCCAGCAGCCGGCCCTTGCCGGCCATCAGGGCGGCCAGGTGCAGGGTCTTGCCGCCGGCGCCGGCACAGGCATCGATCACCCGCATGCCGGGCGCGACCCCCAGGAAGGGCGCTATCTGTTGGGAGCCGGCATCCTGCTGCTCGAACCAGCCCTCCTTGAAGCTCTCGGTGCGGAACAGGGCGCCATCGGAGAGTACCTCCAGGGTGTCGGGCCGGTCGGCCAGCGGACGGGTCTGGATATGTTCCCGGGCCAGCTTGTCCATCAGCTGCTGCGGCTCGCATTTGAGGCGGTTGACCCGCAGGTAACGCTTGGGGGCCAGCGTCAGGGCATGGCGCTCGGCGGGCCACCGTCTGCCCAGCTGCGCCTGGCCCAGGGCCTCGAGCCACTCCGGGCAGCCGTCCCAGAGCATGGGGTCGCCCTTGGCCTGGGCGCGGCGGGTCTCGAAGGCCTTGAGATTGAAGCGATCGGCGGTGGGGTGGCTGGGCAGCGGCAGATCGTGGAACTGATGCCAGACGCAGATCAGGCCCCAGCCGGCGGTGGCGGCCTCAGACAGCGGCACGTCCGCCAGATGGCAATAGAGGCTCAGGCGGCGCAGCAGATCCCCCACCAGGGTGGCGATGCGAGCCTGCTCGCCGGGCCCCATCTTGAAACTGGAGAATTCCCGGGCGTAGGCCCGATCCAGGGTGGCGCCCTGGGTCAGAACGTCGTCGATGATGGTGACGGCCCGCTCGGCCTGCCAGGGAGTGAGTGAGATCTTGATCATGCTGGTTACCCGGTCAGAAAAACCGCGTGATGATAGGCGTTGGCAAGGGGACTGGCAACTTGTGATGCCGGCTTTCTTGCCCCTGGCCTTGTCAGGGCTGCGGCCTTGGCGCACACTGCCCAGCTGATATTGGCTAGGGAGGACGAAAGGATGTTGGATATTGCCGACTTGCGCCGGGAGTATATCAAGGGCGGTCTGCACCGGGAGGAGTTGCCGGTGGAACCCATCGCCCTGTTCGAGCGTTGGCTCAAGCAGGCCTGTGAGGCGCAGCTGTCAGACCCCACCGCCATGAGCGTGGCCACCGTGGATGCCAGCGGCCAACCCTTTCAGCGCATCGTGCTGCTCAAGCACTATGACAAGCAGGGTTTCGTGTTTTACACCAACCTGGGCAGCCGCAAGGCCCAGCAGATCGCCGGCAATGCCAAGGTCAGTTTGCTGTTCCCCTGGCATACCCTGGAGCGGCAGGTGCATGTCACCGGGGTGGCCGAGCCCCTCACCAGCCTGGAGGTGGTGAAGTACTTCCACTCCCGCCCCAAGGACAGCCAGATCGCCGCCTGGGTCAGCCGTCAGTCCAGCCGGATCTCCGCCCGTGGTCTGCTGGAGGCCAAGTTCATGGAGATGAAGCAGAAATTCGCCAACGGCGAGGTGCCGCTGCCCAGCTTCTGGGGCGGTTACCGGGTGCGTTTCGATTCGGTGGAGTTCTGGCAGGGCGGGGCCCATCGTCTGCACGATCGCTTCCTCTATACCCGGTTGGGTGAAGGCACCGAGGCCTGGCATATCGACCGGCTGGCACCCTAGTCGCAGGCTGCCTGGCCAGGCTCTACACTCAGGGAGCGACACTGATGGCGGAGGCAGCAAGATGGAATGGCAACGCTATGACTATCGGATCAGCACGGAGCCTTCTCGCCTGCAGCGGGAGCTGATCCATGAGCTGTTACGACAGCACTATTGGAGCAAGGATGTCTCGTCGGCCCTGGTGGATAAGGCCATCGCCGGCAGCCTGTGCTTCGGCCTCTATCGGGACGACGCCCAGCTGGGCTTCGCCCGGGTGGTGACGGACAAGGCAACCTTTGCCTATCTCGCCGAGGTATGGCTGGATCCCGAGTTGGAGGAGCCCGCCCTGGGTGAGTGGTTGATCGCCACCGTGCTGTCACACCCGGATCTGCAGGGGCTGCAGCGGGTGCTGCTCTCGGATCCCCAGGTGCATGAGCTGTACCGGCGCCATGGCTTCAATGCCCCGGCCCATCCGGAGCACTGGCTGGAGATCTTCAATCCCGAGCTGTGCCGGGAGGCGCCCCATATACTGCATTGACGCGCGCAGCCGTTTGCATAAAAAAGCGAGGCCCTTGGGCCTCGCTTTTTGCATCTTGCCGAGAGGGGCTGAGCTTATTTCAGATCGTCCACCAGGCCAACTGCGCGGCCGATATAGTTGGCCGGGGTCAGCTGCTTCAGTTCGGCCTTCACCTCGTCCGGCAGGGCCAGGGTGTCGATGAACTGGCGCATGCCATCGGCATCCACCCGGCGGCCGCGGGTCAGCTCCTTCAACTTCTCGTAAGGCTTTTCAATGCCATAGCGGCGCATCACCGTCTGGATGGGCTCGGCCAGCACTTCCCAGTTGCTGTTCAGATCCGCGGCCATGTTGGCTTCGTTGGCCTCCAGCTTGGAGATGCCCTTCAGGCTGGCCTGGTAGGCGATCAGGGAGTAACCCACGGCGACCCCCAGGTTGCGCAGCACGGTACTGTCGGTGAGATCCCGCTGCCAGCGGCTGATAGGCAGCTTGGCGGCCAGGTGGTCAAACAGGGCGTTGGCCAGGCCCAGGTTGCCTTCGGAGTTTTCGAAGTCGATGGGGTTGACCTTGTGGGGCATGGTGGAGGAGCCGATTTCCCCTGCCACGGTGCGCTGCTTGAAGTGACCCAGGCAGATGTAACCCCAGATGTCCCGATCGAAGTCGATGAGGATGGTGTTGAAGCGGGCGATGGCGTCAAACAGCTCGGCGATGTAGTCGTGGGGTTCGATCTGGGTGGTGTAGGGGTTCCAGGTCAGCCCCAGGCTGGTGACAAACTGCTCGGAGAAGGCATGCCAGTCCACGTTCGGGTAGGCGCTGATGTGGGCATTGTAGTTGCCCACGGCACCGTTGATCTTGCCGAGGATCTCCACGGCGGCGATCTGCTTGACCTGCCGCTCCAGCCGATAGGCCACGTTGGCCATCTCCTTGCCCAGGGTGGTGGGGGAGGCGGGCTGGCCGTGGGTGCGGGAGAGCATGGGAATGTCACGGTACTGGTGAGCCAAACGTTTTACTTCGGCCACCAGTTTTTGGCAGACCGGCAGGATCACCTCTTCCCGGGCTGTCTTGAGCATCAGGCCGTGGGAGTTGTTATTGATGTCCTCTGAGGTACAGGCGAAGTGGATGAACTCACTCACCGCCTGGAGCTCGGCACTGTCGGCCACCTTTTCTTTGAGGAAGTACTCCACCGCCTTGACGTCGTGGTTGGTGGTGCGCTCAATGGCCTTGATGCGGGCGGCATCGGCCTCGCTGAAGTTGGCGACGATGGCATCCAGCTGTGCATCGGCCTCGGCCGAGAAGGCTGGCACTTCCGGAATGCCGGCATGACGGGCCAGGTGTTGCAGCCAGCGAACCTCTACCTCGACGCGAAAGCGCAGCAGGCCGAATTCGGAGAAAATGGGCCGCAGGGCGGTGCATTTGTCGCCGTAACGACCATCGATGGGAGAAACTGCAGTCAGGGCTGACAATTCCATGGATAGACTCCTGAAAGTAAGGGGTTAGTGTCGATTGAGCGCGTTGCGGGCGGTTTCCACCAGGCCGCGACGGGCAAAGAGGATGTGGCGGCGACGGCCACCGAGCTGGCGCCACAGCACGCAGGCCCGGATGCCTGCCAGCAGCAGGGCGCGCACCTTGTGCTGCACCACAGGCTGTTGCAGGAACATGGGGGTGCCGGCCACCTGGATCCGCGGCCCCAGGGGGCTGATGATCTCGCTGTAGATGCTGGCCAGGTTGGCCAGCACCGGCTCGTCCAGCAGCTCGAAGTGGTGGCATTGGCGTTTGACCTGGGTGATGCGCTCACCCAGCATGGAGAGCATCTCCTTGCGGGCGGAGAGCTTTCGCTCCAGGGCCACCAGGCTCACCATGTAGCGGGTCAGTTCGGGATCCTTGCGCTCGCCGCTGCCCAGCTGACCGATCAGCGTCTGGTAGCCGTCCTTCAGATCGGGATGGTCGCCGAACACCGCCTCGGGGCGATCCGGATCGGTCACCAGTATGCTGGCCAGCGCCTGGCGCAGGCCGTCGTCGTCACACTGGCCCTGACGGGCGACCTGTTGTACCAGATAGGCCACCTGGCAGATGCCGGCGAAGGCCATGGCGCGTTGGGTTTGCACGTTGCTCATCATGACTCCTGCAACTTGAAGCTTTGCTCGATAACGCCACCGCCCAGGCAGACCTCGCTTTGGTAGAACACGGCCGACTGGCCGGGGGTGACGGCGGCTTGCGGGCTGGCGAAGGTGACGCGGATGCGGTCCTGATCCAGGGGCTCCACCCGGCAGGGGATGTCCTGCTGGCGGTAGCGGGTCTTCACGGTACAGTCGAAGGGGGCCGTGATGGGCTGGCGATCGACCCAGTGCAGCTGGCTGGCCAGCAGGCCATCGGAGTACAGCCGCGGATGGTCATGGCCTTGCGCCACGATCAGGGTGTTGCGCGCCATGTCCTTGTCCACCACGTACCAGGGATTGTCGTCAGAATCCTTGCGCCCGCCGATACCCAGCCCCTTGCGCTGGCCCAGTGTATGGTACATGAGTCCCTGGTGCTCGCCGATGATCTGCCCATCCACCGTCTCGATGGGGCCGGGCTGCGCCGGCAGGTAGCGGGCCAGGAACTCGCGAAACTTGCGCTCGCCGATGAAGCAGATCCCCGTGCTGTCCTTCTTCTTGGCGGTGACCAGTTCCAGCCGTTCGGCAATCTGGCGCACGGCGGGTTTTTCCAGCTCACCCACCGGGAACAGGCTCTGGCCCACCTGCTGGTGGCTCAGGGTATAGAGGAAGTAGCTCTGGTCCTTGTTGCCATCCAGGCCGCGCAGCAGGCGCGGGGTGCCGGTGCTGTCATCCCGCCGCACATAGTGGCCGGTGGCGATGTAATGGGCGCCCAGCTCCTCGGCGGCAAACTCCAAGAAGGCCTTGAACTTGATCTCCTTGTTGCACAGGATGTCCGGGTTCGGGGTGCGCCCGGCCTGATATTCGGCCAGGAAGTGTTCGAATACCTGATCCCAGTACTCGGCAGCAAAGTTGATGGTGTGCAGGGGAATGCCCAGCTTGTCGCAGACCGCCTGGGCATCGGCCAGATCGGCTGCCGCCGTGCAGTAATCCTCGCCGTCATCCTCCTCCCAGTTCTTCATGAACAGGCCCTCTACCTGATAACCCTGCTGTTGCAGCAGGTAGGCGGACACGGAGGAATCGACCCCGCCGGACATGCCGACGATGACCTTGATGTGGCTGTTGTCTGTCATAGGAAGCGTGCTGTGAAAAAAACTGTGCGCATTCTAGCAGAAACCGCTGGCAAGACCCAGAACCAGCTCAGACACCCGTACGGCGGTCTTTCAGGCTGGTCAGCGGCAGACGCACCCCGTCCAAATAATCGTTAAAACACTCCATCACCAGGGGGCTGCGCAGTCGGCGTCCCAGGGCGCGGATCTCCTCCATGGTCAGCCAGTGGCAGGCCAGGATGTCGTTGTCCGGATCCTGCGGGCTGTGCTCGCCCGGTGCCTGGGTCAGCTCGCAATAGAAGCAAAAGCGCAGATAGGTCAGCTTGCGGTAGGGGGTGGAGAACAGGTAGACCCCCACCCAGCCATCCGGGGTCAGGCGCAAACCGGTTTCTTCCAGTACTTCCCGCATGACTGCCTCCACCAGGTTCTCACCGTGCTCCAGGTGGCCGGCTGGTTGATTAAATACATGGCGCCCGTTGCGCTCTTGTTCTTCCACCAGCAGATAGCGATCCTGCCAGCGGATGATGGCGGCGACGGTGACGTTGGGCCTAAAACTCATGTCAGTGTTTTCCATTAGCCTGGCGCCAGGTGGTCCAGGTAACCAGAGCGTCCAGGCAATAAGTGCCGATTTTCGATAACGGATGAGGCGCAAGGTGGGCGCGTCGCCATGGGACTGCGCCGATGAACCTGATGGTTGCGCCCTCCTGCAGGCGGATCTCCAGCCAACGGGTGGCGATTGGCTTGCGTTCACGGATGGGTGGTGCGTGAGGCCAGACGTCGGCGGGTGCCATCAGGCTGACCAGGGCCGGAGCATCCTTCAGGAGAACACCCTGGCGCGAGGCATCCGGAATGCCTTCCACTTGACCCAGCCGATTTGCCTGCTGGGCTGGGCCAGTGCGGCCTGCAGCTTACCATTGTTGTGGAATCGCAAAAGGCCTTCGCTGTCACGATCCCGGCGTCCGGCGGCATAAACCCCGGCTTGGGGAGGCAAGGGGGGCGGGGGCGGGCCTTGAGGGCGAGTCGCTGCGCCACCGACAGTGTGGCGGTGGCGACAGGGATGGACCTGGGCCATGGCGACCAATAGGGGCCTGGGATAAAAATCGGCGCAAACGCAGGCGGAGTGTTAACAAAATGTCCGGCACTGCGATATGGTTGAAGTCGGCATGGGGGTTGTGATTTTGCATCCGTCAGCCAATGGGCTAAGATGGCTCGCGTTTTTAAGGGCTTGCCCGCTTCACATCTGCAATCAGGCCGTTTTTCTTGCTCTTGCTGCTGTCCAATCCACGGCCTGGTGACACTCTGATAACAACCGGAAGTTAGGAGACACCGATGGAAACTAAAGTAGTCGTGCCCGCCACCGGCGAAAAGATTACGCTCGATGCCAATGGCAAGTTGGCCGTACCCAATCATCCCATCATTCCCTTTATCGAAGGGGATGGCATCGGTGTGGATGTGACCCCCGCCATGCTCAAAGTCGTGGATGCGGCGGTGGCCAAGGCCTATGCCGGCCAGCGTCAGATTGCCTGGATGGAAATCTACACCGGGGAAAAATCCACCAAGATCTATGGTGACGACGTCTGGTTGCCCGCCGAAACTTTGGATTTCATCCGTGAATATCACGTGGCCATCAAGGGGCCGCTGACCACGCCGGTGGGTGGCGGTATCCGTTCTCTGAACGTGGCCCTGCGTCAGGAGTTGGATCTGTATGTGTGCCTGCGCCCGGTGCGCTACTACGAAGGCACCCCCAGCCCGGTCAAGCGTCCCGAGCTGACCGACATGGTGATCTTCCGTGAGAATGCCGAAGACATCTATGCCGGTATCGAGTGGAAGGCCGATTCCGCCGAGGCCAAGAAGGTTATCGCTTTCCTGCAAGGCGAGATGGGCGTGAAGAAGATCCGTTTCCCCGACCATTGCGGCATCGGCATCAAGCCCATGTCCGAGGCCGGCACCAAGCGTCTGGTGCGCGCCGCCATGGAATATGCCATCGACAACGATCGTGATTCCGTGACCCTGGTGCACAAGGGCAACATCATGAAGTTCACCGAAGGTGCCTTCAAGGATTGGGGTTACGAGCTGGCCCGTCAGGAGTTTGGTGCCGAGCTGATCGACGGTGGTCCCTGGTGCCAGTTCAAGAACCCCAAGACCGGCAAGCAGATCATCGTCAAGGACGTGATTGCCGACGCCTTCTTGCAACAGATACTGCTGCGTCCGGCCGAGTATGATGTCATCGCCTGTATGAACCTCAACGGCGACTACATCTCCGACGCCCTGGCGGCCCAGGTGGGTGGTATCGGCATCGCCCCCGGTGCCAACATCGGCGATGGCGTGGCACTGTTCGAAGCGACCCATGGCACCGCACCCAAGTATGCCGGTCAGGATAAGGTCAACCCGGGCTCGCTCATTCTCTCCGCCGAGATGATGCTGCGTCACCTGGGCTGGGTGGAAGCGGCGGATCTCATCGTCAAGGGCATGGAAGCGGCCATTCGCAACAAGACGGTGACCTACGATTTCGAGCGTCTGATGGAGGGGGCCACCCTGCGCAAGTGCTCCGAGTTCGCCGACGACATGATCGCCAACATGTAATGGCAGGCCGGTTCGCCGGCCTTCTGAAATGAGAAAAGCGGGCTAAGGCCCGCTTTTCTTCTTGCTGTCTTATATTATCCCGTGCGCTCTTCTTAGAGGTGACTAAGACTCCTGCGCGCCAGTGGGCACTATGCTCACGGCATGGTTTCCCTTGGGACCAGACTGCATTTCAAACATTACGGGTTGCCCTGCTTTAAGGGTCTTGTAGCCATCCATGTCGATGGTGGAGTAGTGAGCAAAGATGTCATCTCCCCCCCCGTCCGGACAGATAAACCCAAATCCCTTTGCGTTGTTGAACCACTTCACCGTTCCGGTAGCCATACTTCTACGTCCTTAGTCAAATTCCACTTAAAGCCGTTGAGTCGGTTTCCATTGCCATTTATAACTGTCTCAAGAGGTTAGACAGAGGGTGTCAATGGTTACCAGTTAACCAATCTAGTATAAATAATCACCGAGTCAAGCAGTTGATCTCCGGGTTGTGGAACCAGCTCTCAGTGATGTTGACAAGTCAAACCGTGCGGGTAGTAATTAAAGACAAGGGGTAGGGAGTCATGAGCAAGATGCAGGAGTCATCGACTTATCAGCCGGCCCAAGCGCAGACTGATTTGGCGTTGCAGCCTCCGTCCATGTACCGGGTAGTGCTGAACAACGATGACTACACCCCCATGGATTTTGTGATTGAAGTGTTGCAGAAGTTTTTTCGCATGGAGTTGGATAAGGCAACCCAAATTATGTTAACGGTTCACTATCACGGTAAGGGGATCTGCGGGATCTTCACCGCCGAGATAGCCGAAACCAAGGTGGCGCAGGTCAATCAGTACGCCCGAGAAAATGAGCATCCACTGCTCTGTACCATGGAAAAGGCCTAGTGCCGGGTCAGAGCCATATCTGTTTTTGGGGAGGTGCCCATGCTGAGTAAGGAACTGGAACAAACCCTCAACTACGCCTTCAAAGAAGCGCGTGACGCCCACCATGAGTTCATGACGGTCGAGCACCTGCTGCTGGCCCTGCTGGACAACCAGTCTGCCAAGGAAGCCTTGCTGGCTTGCGGGGCGGATGTGGAGCAGCTGCGTCAGGAGATCGTCGGATTCATCAACCAGACCACGCCCCTCATCCCCCACGATGATCACGAGCGTGAGACTCAGCCCACCCTGGGCTTTCAGCGGGTGTTGCAGCGGGCTGTGTTCCATGTGCAGTCTTCCGGCCAGGCCGAGGTTTCCGGTGCCAATGTGCTGGTGGCCATCTTCGGCGAGCAGGAGTCTCAGGCGGTCTACTTCCTGAAGAAGACGGATATCAGTCGGCTGGATGTGGTCAACTACCTCTCCCATGGCGTCCGCAAGGATGCCAGCAGCGGTGAGGGCCATGCCGGCATGAGCAGCAGTAGCGAGTCCGAGAGCATGCCCGATGAGGCGGCCGGTTCCATTGAGAACTTCGTGGTTAATCTGAACCAGAAGGTGGTGGAAGGGCGCATCGATCCCCTAATCGGCCGGGAAGATGAGCTCAACCGTACCATCCAGATCCTGTGCCGCCGCCGGAAGAATAATCCTCTGCTGGTGGGGGAGGCCGGGGTTGGCAAGACGGCGATAGCAGAAGGCTTGGCCTATCGTATCGTGCGGCAGGAAGTGCCGGAGGTGATGTTGAACAATGTCATCTATTCCCTCGACATGGGCGCCCTGCTGGCGGGAACCAAGTATCGCGGTGACTTCGAAAAGCGCTTCAAGGTGCTGCTCAAGCAGTTGGAGAAGCAAGAAGGGGCCGTGCTGTTTATCGACGAAATCCACACCATCATAGGGGCCGGTGCCGCCTCCGGTGGCCAGCTGGATGCGGCCAACCTGATCAAGCCCATCTTGTCATCCGGTCAGCTGCGTTGCATCGGTTCCACCACCTATCAGGAATATGCACAGATCTTCGAAAAGGATCATGCCCTGGCACGGCGCTTCCAGAAGGTGGATATCACGGAGCCGTCTGTGGACGATACGGCCCGCATCCTGATGGGGCTCAAGAGTCGCTATGAGGAGCATCACAGCGTGCGCTATACCAGCAAGGCGCTGCGTGCGGCGGCCGAGCTGGCGGCCAAGTACATCAACGAGCGGCACCTGCCGGATAAGGCCATCGATGTGATCGACGAGGCCGGTGCCAGCCAGCGCATGTTGCCGGTCAGCAAGCGCAAGAAGGTGATCAATGTGGGTGAGATCGAAGCCATCGTGGCCAAGATTGCCCGCATCCCGGAAAAATCCGTCTCCTCCTCCGACAAGGAGGTGCTGAAGAACCTGGAGCGCAATCTGAAGATGGTGGTGTTTGGCCAGGACAAGGCCATAGGGGTGCTGACCGATGCCATCCGCCTGAGCCGTTCCGGCCTCGGCAACGAGCACAAGCCAGTGGGCTCCTTCCTGTTTGCCGGCCCCACAGGGGTGGGCAAGACGGAGGTCACCCAGCAGTTGGCCCGACTGCTGGGGGTGGAGCTGCTGCGCTTCGACATGTCCGAATACATGGAGCGCCACACGGTTTCCCGCTTGATCGGCGCCCCTCCCGGCTATGTGGGCTATGAGCAGGGGGGGCTCTTGACCGATGCCGTCCTCAAGCACCCTCACTCTGTGGTGCTGCTGGATGAGATCGAGAAGGCGCACTCCGATGTGTTCAACCTGCTGCTGCAGGTGATGGACAACGGCACCCTGACCGATAACAACGGGCGCAAGGCCGATTTCCGTAACGTCATCCTGGTGATGACCACCAACGCCGGCGTGACGGAGACCCAGCGGCAGTCCATCGGCTTCAAGCAGCAGGATCACAGCTTCGATGCCTTGTCGGAAATCAACCGCACCTTCAGCCCAGAGTTCCGCAATCGCCTGGATCAGATCATCTGGTTCAACCAGCTGGATATGCCGGTGATCCACCAGGTGGTGGACAAGTTCATCGTCGAGCTGCAGGCGCAACTGGATGCCAAGGGTGTCTCCCTGGAGGTGACAGAAGGGGCCCGAGTCTGGCTGGCAGAGAAAGGCTACGATCGCAGCATGGGGGCACGGCCCATGGCGCGGGTCATCCAGGAGAAGCTCAAGAGACCGCTTGCCAACGAGCTGCTGTTTGGCGAGTTGGTGTCAGGGGGGACGGTGCGCGTAGAGCTGCGGGGGGATGAATTGCACCTGGAGTGCACGCCCCATCAGGCGGCCTTGTGTCACTGACGCCCAATAGACAAAGCCCGGCAGATGCCGGGCTTTGCGTCTGGCGAGATCAGCGAGAGCGGAAAACGATGCGGCCCTTGGAGAGATCGTACGGGGTGAGCTGAACGGTGACCTTGTCGCCGGTCAGGATACGAATGTAATTCTTGCGCATCTTGCCTGAGATGTGAGCGGTCACCACATGGCCATTTTCCAGTTCAACGCGGAACATGGTGTTTGGCAGGGTTTCCAGAATGGTACCTTGCATCTCAATACTGTCTTCTTTCGCCATTTAATCCTCGAGATAGCCTCTATAAAAAACGTGCGGATCATGCCGGATTTAGTGGTGAGTGTAAAGTTCACTCAGCAGGACTGGGTGATTTTTTCCACTCCTGCTCAATGAGTTGTTCATGGGGGTGGTATTGCGTTTTGTAATTCATCTTGCGGCACGCCTCTATCTGATACCCCAGGTAGAGCCACTGCTTGTGCATGCGCCGGGCCAGGGCTATCTGGCTGAGAATGGCATAGGTACCCAGTGAGCGGGCGTCTTCATCTGGCTCGAAGAGTGTGTACATGGCGCTTAGGCTGTTGGGCATGGCATCCGTGATGGCCACCGCGATGAGTCGGTGGCCGGCGTGGAACTCCATGAACAGTGGCGGCATCCAGCTGCACAGCAAGAAACCATCGTACTGTTTCCGGCTGGGGGGATACATGGTGCCATCCTTGTGCCGCAGGCTGATGTAACGGCAAAACAGATCATAATATTCCGGTTTATCCTGATGACTCAGGGTAAAGGAGAGATCCTGATTCCGCCGCAGGATACGCCGCTGCCGTCGATCGGGTTCAAACTCATTCACCGGGATCCGCAGGGAGCGGCAGGCCTGGCAGCCTTGGCAGTGGGGACGATAGAGATCGTCGCCGCTGCGGCGAAATCCCGCCTGCAGCAGGTTCTCATAGCTACCGGGGGAGAGCAGGCTGGGATCCAGCAATACCATGAGGCGTTCACGCTCAGCCTCGAGATAGCTGCAGCGCTGCTCCGGGGTCAACCCTACCTTCAGGGCCATTTCTGTCACACTTTTACCTCTTGATGCCGCCAACAGGCGGGGTCTATGACGTCATCCCGGCAGCGGGCCAACTGCTGCACGAAGCGCTCTCTGGGCCACTCTACCACGCCGAGGGTTTCCAAATGACTATTTTGCATCTGGCAGTCTATCAGGCGCCCGCCCCAGGTATGCCAGTGACGACACAGATAATAGAGCGCCAGCTTGGAGGCATTGGCCTCTCGGGAGAACATGGACTCGCCACAGAACAGGCTGCCGATGGCCAAGCCGTAGAGACCCCCGATCAGCTGCTCATCCCGCCAGATCTCCACCGAGTGGGCCAGCCCCAACCGATGCAGTTGCAGGTAGGCCTGTTGCATCTCCGGACTAATCCAGGTGTCTTCCGAGTCTCTTCTTGGGGCGGCACAGGCCTGGATCACCTGAGCAAAGTCGCGATCGAGCCAGCAGCTTACGTCGCCACGTTTGAGTTGTTTGAGCAGCGAACGTGAGCAGTGCATGGCCGTTGGCTCCAGTACGCCACGGGGATCGGGAGACCACCAGAGGAGGGGCTGATGGGGGCCAAACCAGGGAAAGATCCCCTGGCGGTAAGCTAGCAAGATCCGTTGCGGACTCAGATCACCGCCGATAGCCAGCAAGCCATTGGGCTGGTTCATGGCCTGCTCCACCGGGGGAAAGGCCAGCTCGGACTCGTCTAGTTGCACCAGGTCCACGGCGAACTCCATAAGTAGACGACTGCGTAAAGCACACTAACCGAGGTGTAAGCTAAGGTAAACCAGAAACAAAAAGGGTGTGAAGCCAGTCCACACCCTGATGTTCAAAAGAACGTTTTTTAGCCTTGGCCGTCCAGGTAGCGTTCGGCATCCAGGGCCGCCATGCAGCCGGTGCCGGCGGAGGTGATGGCCTGACGATAGATGTGGTCCGCCACATCCCCCGCGGCAAATACCCCAGGGATGCTGGTCTGGGTCGCGAAGCCTTCACTGCCGCCCTTGACCTTGAGATAGCCGTGGTTCATCTCTAGCTGGCCGTCGAACAGGGCAGTATTGGGGCTGTGGCCGATGGCAATGAACACCCCCATGACCTCCAACTGCTCCAGGCTGCCATCTTGCGTGCTCTTGAGCTGCAGCGAGGTGACGCCCATCTCGTCCCCCTGTACCTCCTCCAGGGTGCGGTGCACATGCAGCTTGATGACACCTTGCGCCACCTTGTCCTCCAGACGCTTGAGCAGGATCTTCTCGGCACGGAAGCCATCGCGGCGGTGGATCAGGTGCACCTCGGAGGCGATGTTGGCCAGATAGAGGGCCTCTTCCACCGCCGTGTTACCGCCACCGACCACCGCCACCTTCTGGTTGCGGTAGAAGAAGCCGTCACAGGTGGCACAAGCGGAGACACCGCGCCCCATGAAGTCAGTTTCGGAGGGCAGCCCCAGATAACGGGCGGAGGCACCGGTAGCGATGATCAAGGCATCGCAGCTGTACTCGCCGCTGTCGCCCTTGAGATAGAAGGGCTTTTGGTCCAGCCGCGCTTCTGTGATGTGGTCGAAGAGGATCTCGGTGTCGAAATGTTCGGCATGGGCCTTCATCTTGTCCATCAGGCCCGGACCGGTCAGACCCTCGGCATCGCCCGGCCAGTTTTCGATCTCGGTGGTGGTGGTCAGCTGGCCGCCTTGTTGCATGCCGGTGATCAGCACCGGATTGAGATTGGCGCGGGCAGCATAGACGGCGGCGGTATAACCGGCCGGACCAGACCCCAGGATCAGAAGCTTGGCGTGCTTGATGTGGCTCATGACATTTTCCTTTTCAACGAAGAGACCTGATTGTAGGGAAATGGTCCTGACCGGTAAAGAATAGAGAAGAGATAAAGGTAATCGAAATGTTATATGGCTGTAGAAACGTTATTAAAATGCTATTTTTATGCATCCATATGCATTGATGTCGTTATGGTCACAGGTGTTTTCAGCCTTGCTAAACCACAGGGTGTGCGGCTATTGGCGAGCATGAGGTGAGAATGCTGGCTAAATGCACCATCAAGGGGCTTTATGGCAATATATTTGTCGAGAAAGTGACCGTTTGCCTATGGTCTCCCGCTTTGGGATCACGTAGACTGCCTGATGCAATAGCTATGCGACCAATCTGTATTTTTATTTGGCTGTTTCCGACTTGTCTTTGGCGGTTTGCTGGTTTTTTCAGCTGGTCGGAGTACAAAAATTTGATCTCTGTCGCTGGTTGACAGTTTGGGCGACTGAACTTATAACAATGCGGAGATAAACTCTAAAAGTAAGTCAAAGGATGGAATAACATGCTGGAAGAGAACAGTAGACTGAGGGAGCTGGACAGGATAGATCGCAACATTCTTAACGAGCTGCAAAAGGATGGCCGCATCTCGAATGTTGAACTGTCAAAACGGGTAGGACTCAGCCCTACACCCTGCTTGGAGCGGGTTCGTCGCCTGGAGCGCCAGGGCTTTATCGAAGGCTACACCGCCATCCTCAATCCCCACTACCTGGATGCTTCCCTGCTGGTGTTTGTTGAGATCACCCTGAACCGTGGTGCGCCGGACGTGTTCGAGCAATTTAACAAGGCGGTGCAGACCCTGGAGGAGATCCAGGAGTGCCATCTGGTTTCAGGTGACTTCGATTATCTGCTCAAGACCCGGGTTTCCGACATGTCCGCCTATCGTCGTCTGCTGGGGGAAACCCTGCTGCGCCTGCCGGGGGTAAACGACACCCGTACCTACGTGGTGATGGAAGAGGTCAAGCAGACCAATCGGTTGGTGATCAACAACCGTTGAGCTGCATTGTTTGGCTAATGTCACAGGTTGGAGTCAAATGAGCGGCTTTGCCGCTCATTTCCTATTTGTACACCAGCAAGTCCCTCCGGGTATAATGGCGCCCAATTTTGCAGGCCCCGGCCTGCCGTTTCCGTAAGTCGTGCATCAAGGAGTCGGGTTTGACCGAGAGGAAGTTCACTCCCATTTCAGGTTTACAGCGCATTTTTGAAACCGGACTCATAGTCCTGAGCCTGGGGGCATTGTTCCTGCTGCTGGCCCTGCTGACCTATCACCCATCCGATCCGGGCTGGTCGCAAACCGCCTGGGGGGGCAAGATCCACAATTCCGCCGGCGCCGCCGGTGCCTGGGCGGCCGATCTCTGCTTCTTCGTCTTCGGGATCTTTGCCTACCTGTTGCCGGCCCTGCTGGTGTTCATCGGCTGGAGCATCTTCTGGCGCCCCTATCGGCTGACCAGTGTCAACTACTTCACCCTGGGGTTGCGCCTGGTGGGGTTCCTGGTGCTCTATCTGGGGTTGGCCGGCCTGGGCAGCATGCATTTCCCGGACATCCACAGTTTCAGCTGTGGCGGGCTGGTGGGGGATATGCTCAGCACCCAATTGCATCCTCTGTTCGGCGATTTGGGCACGACGCTGGTGCTCTTGTGTGCCTCGGCCACCGGCATCACCCTGTTTACCGGCTGGTCCTGGCTGATGATCGCCGAGTACCTGGGCTTGGCGGTCACCGGCAGCCTGCAACTCTTCACCCAGCCGGGGGAGGTGCTGCGTCGACTGTTCCGCCGCCCGGTTCCGGTTGACGGGCCTGAGCACTATTTTGACGAGGATGAGGAAGATGAGGAGGCACTGACCTCGGCCCCTCGTCGTGCCGAGGTACCGGCGAAGCCCAGTCCCCGTTTTGCGCCGCCCAAGCGGGCCGCCGTGCCCGAGCCCACCGTCGAACTGAGCGATGACGACGATGACGATGACTGGGAGCCGGCTATCGATCTGGGCGCCTTGCAGGAGACGCCTCGGCCCACACCGGCCCCGGCACGGCCACAAGCCAAGGCGGCCGAGATGGACTTCACCCCTGTTGTGGGCCTGTCGGTCAGCGACGAGGATGACGATGAGTTGAGTCTGCCCTGGGGGACGGACGGTGACGAATCGGTCGCTGCCAGCCAGCCGGCCAGTGCGGTTAGCCCCACTCCGGTGCCGACCATACCCAAACCCAGACCCAAGCCGGTGGGTACCTTACCCTCGGTCAATCTGCTGGACACCCCGCCGGTGCGCCAGAGCATGATGAGCCCGGATGAGCTGGATCGCATCGCCCGCCTGGTGGAAGCCAAGCTGGCGGATTACAACGTGCAGGCCAAGGTGGTGGGTGTCTATCCCGGGCCCGTGATCACCCGGTTCGAGCTGGAGCTGGCGCCGGGCATGAAGGCCAGCAAGATCACCGGCCTGTCCCGGGATCTGGCCCGTTCCCTGTCGGCGGTGAGCGTGCGGGTGGTGGAGGTGATCCCCGGCAAGCCCTATGTGGGGCTGGAGCTGCCCAACCGCCATCGTCAGACCGTCTACCTCAAGGAGGTGTTCGACTCCGAGCGCTTCCGGCAGTCCGACAACCCCCTGACCATGGTGCTGGGACAGGACATCGCCGGGGAGTCCGTGGTGGTGAACCTGGCCAAGATGCCCCACGTGCTGGTGGCCGGTACCACAGGCTCCGGCAAGTCCGTGGGGGTCAACGTCATGATCCTCTCCATGCTCTACAAGGCCACGCCGGAGCAGGTGCGCTTCATCATGATCGACCCCAAGATGCTGGAGCTGTCGGTCTATGAGGGCATTCCGCACCTGTTGACCGAGGTGGTGACCGACATGAAGGACGCCGCCAACGCCCTGCGCTGGTGTGTCGGGGAGATGGAGCGGCGCTACAAGCTGATGTCGGCCATGGGGGTGCGTAACCTCAAGGGCTTCAACGCCAAGGTGGCGGCGGCCCAGGCCAGCGGCAATCCCATCAAGGATCCCTTCTGGCGGCCCGGTGACTCCTTTGACGAGGAGGCGCCGGACCTGGAAACCCTGCCGAGCATAGTGGTGATCATCGACGAATTCGCCGACATGATGATGATCGTCGGCAAGAAGGTGGAGGAGCTCATCGCCCGCATCGCCCAGAAGGCGCGGGCGGCCGGCATTCACCTGATACTGGCGACCCAGCGGCCGTCGGTGGACGTGATCACCGGCCTCATCAAGGCCAACATCCCCACCCGGGTGTCGTTCCAGGTCTCTTCCAAGATCGACTCACGGACCATCCTCGACCAACCAGGGGCCGAATCCCTGCTGGGGATGGGGGACATGCTCTACCTGCCGGCCGGTGACAGCACGCCGACCCGGGTGCACGGGGCCTTCGTGGAGGATCACGAGGTGCACAAGGTGGTGGCCGACTGGAAGCTCAGAGGCGAGCCCAACTACATCGACGAGATCCTGAACGGTGAGGTGACGGCAGAAAATCTGCTGCCCGGTGAGCAACCGGATCTCAACGGCGAGGATCTGGACCCCCTGTTTGACGAGGCGGTGGCCTTCGTGGTGGAGTCTCGCCGCGGCTCCACCTCCAGCGTGCAACGGCGTTTCAAGATAGGCTATAACCGTGCGGCCCGTCTGGTGGACCAGATGGAAGCCCAGGGAATCGTGAGTCCACCCGGCTCCAACGGCCAGCGGGAAGTGCTGGCTCCGGCGCCCATGAGAGATTAAGCATGAAGAAGACAGTTCGCTGGTTGACCGCTACGCTGCTTGCCGCCTATCTGCTGCCCGCCTGGGCCGATGATGCCCAGGCGCTCAAGGCCTTGCTGGGGCAGGTGAAGCAGTTCTCGGCACACTTCCAACAGCAGGTGTTCGACGTGGAGGGGCAACCCTTGCAGCAAGCCAGTGGCGAGCTGCTGGTGTCCCGCCCGGATCGCTTCCGTTGGGAGACCAAGAGCCCGGACGAGAGTCTGATCCTCTCCGATGGCAAGTCGGTCTGGTTTTACGATCCCTTCGTGGAGCAGGTCTCCATCACCAAGTTGGCCGATGCGGTGGTCAATACCCCTTTCCTGCTCATCTCCAGCACGGATCCCAGCCTGTGGGCCCGCTACGATGTGCTGAAGGAGGAGAACGCCTTTACCGTGACCAGTAAGCAGAAGGGCCAGCGCATCGAGTCGTTGCGCCTCATCTTTGGCCAGAACGGTCAGCTGAGTCGCTTCGAAGTCAATGAGACCCAGGGCCAGCGCAGCGAATTCGAACTGAGCCAGTACAACGCCCAGCCGGCGGTGCCGGCCAGCAGTTTCCGCTTTGAGGTGCCCAAGGGCGTCACGGTGGACGACCAACGCTGATGGGCAATCTCAGCCTGGATTTCGCCCCGGATTTTCGGCCTTTGGCGGCCCGGATGCGGCCCCAACGGCTGGAGCAATACATAGGCCAGTCCCACCTGCTGGGACCGGACAAGCCACTGCGCCGCGCCCTGGAGGCCGGCCAGTGTCACTCCATGATCCTGTGGGGGCCGCCTGGCACGGGTAAGACCACGCTGGCGGAGCTGATGGCCCTGTGCTGTCAGGCTGAGGTGGAACGGATCTCGGCTGTGACCTCCGGGGTCAAGGAGATCCGTGCCGCCATCGAACGGGCCAAGGACAACCAGTACCGGGGCCGCCGCACCCTGCTGTTTGTGGATGAGGTGCACCGCTTCAACAAGAGCCAGCAGGATGCCTTCCTGCCCCACATCGAGGACGGCACCATACTGTTTGTCGGTGCCACCACCGAAAATCCCTCTTTCGAACTGAACAATGCACTGCTCTCCCGGGCCCGGGTCTATCTGCTCAAGCGGCTGACCGACGAGGAGATAGGTGCCGTGATCCAGCAGGCCCTCACCGATGAGCGCGGCTTGGCGGGGCAGGGGCTCGACTTTGCCCCCGGCGCCCTGGAAGGGCTGGTGAGGCTGGTGGACGGCGATGCCCGCCGGGCCCTCAACTACCTGGAGCTGCTGGCCGATCTGGCGGTGGAGCAGGGTGGCAAGAAGCTCATAGACCCAGATCTGCTGGCGGCGGTGAGCGGTGAGCGGGTGGCGCGCTTCGATAAGGGGGGCGATCTCTATTACGATCTGATCTCGGCCCTGCACAAGTCCATCCGTGGCTCGGATCCCCAGGCGGGCCTCTACTGGTATGCCCGCATCGTCGCCGCCGGCGGTGATCCCCTGTATGTGGCGCGGCGCCTGCTGGCCATCGCCTCCGAGGATGTGGGCAACGCCGATCCCAAGGCCATGCAGGTGGCCCTGGCGGCCTGGGACTGCTTCGAGCGGGTGGGGCCGGCCGAAGGGGAGCGGGCCATCGCCCAGGCGGTGGTCTATCTGGCCTGCGCCCCCAAGAGCAATGCCCTGTATCTAGCCTGGAAGGCGGCGCTCAAGGATGCCAGGGAGTTGCCGGATTTCGAGGTGCCGCCGCACCTGCGCAATGCCCCCACCAAGCTGCTGGCGGAGTTGGGTTATGGCGCCGAGTACCGCTATGCCCACGACGAGCCCGGTGCCTATGCCGCCGGCGAGTGTTATCTGCCGCCGGCGTTGGCCGAGCGGCGCTACTATGAACCCTCCGAGCGCGGGCTGGAGAAGCAGATCCGCCAGAAGCTGGACTACCTGGCCCAGTTGGACGCACAGAGCGGCCTCCAGCGCTATCCCGGTGGAAAATAGCGGTTTTTCTCATTACAAGCCGGGGTGGCTTTGCTAGACTGTGCCCCATTTATGGGCGGCTTGACCGCCCGGGCCCTTGGCTCACCCCATAGAAGTCCTTTTGTCTAAGACGAGCAGGTTATCATGCTAGATCCCAAATATTTGCGTGCCGATATCGACGAGGCCGCCCAACGACTGGCCCAGCGCGGCTATCCCCTGGATGTGGCCAAGTTCAACGCCCTGGAAGAGCAGCGCAAGGCGCTGCAAACCCGGACCCAGGAGCTGCAGGCTGAGCGCAACGCCCGCTCCAAGGCCATCGGCGAGGCCAAGCGGCGCGGCGAGGATGCCGCCCCTCTGATGGCCCAGGTGGGATCCCTGGGGGCCGAACTGGATAGCTGCAAGCAGCAGCAGGATGCGGTGCTGGCGGAGATCGAAGCCCTGGCGCTGACCATCCCCAACCTGCCCCACGAGAGCGTGCCGGTGGGCCGGGACGAAAGCGAAAACCTGGAAGTCCGCCGTTGGGGCACCCCCCGCAGCTTCGACTTCGAGGTGAAGGATCACGTGGCCCTGGGCGAGGGGCTCAAGGGGCTGGATTTCGAGGCCGCCACCAAGCTCTCCGGCGCCCGCTTCGTGGTGATGCAGGGGCAGATCGCCCGGCTGCACCGCGCCCTGGCGCAGTTCATGCTGGACCTGCACACCCAGGAACACGGCTACACCGAGTGCTACGTGCCCTACCTGGTGAATGCCACCAGCCTGCAAGGCACCGGCCAGCTGCCCAAGTTCGCCGAGGATCTGTTCCACACCGCCATCAATGGGGAAGGCGATGAGGAGGGCAAGGTGCGCCGCTTCTCCCTGATCCCCACCGCCGAGGTGCCGCTGACCAACCTGGGTCGCGACGTGATCTTCGACGAGAAGGCCCTGCCGGTGAAGATGACCGCCCACAGCCCCTGTTTCCGCTCCGAAGCCGGCTCCTACGGCCGGGACACCCGCGGCCTCATCCGCATGCACCAGTTCGACAAGGTGGAGATGGTCCAGCTGGCCCACCCGGAGCAGAGCTGGGATGCCCTGGAGGAGATGGTCGGTCACGCCGAGAAGGTGCTGCAGCGTCTGGAGCTGCCTTATCGCGTGGTGGCCCTGTGCACCGGCGACATGGGCTTTAGCGCCGCCAAGACCTACGATCTGGAGGTTTGGTTGCCGGCGCAGAACACCTATCGGGAGATCTCCTCCTGCTCCAACTGCACCGACTTCCAGGCCCGCCGCATGCAGGCACGGGTGCGGGGCGCCGATGGCAAGCCCATGTTGCTGCACACCCTGAACGGCTCCGGCCTGGCGGTGGGCCGGACCCTGGTGGCCGTGCTGGAGAACCATCAGCAGGCGGATGGCCGCATCGCCGTGCCCGCCGTGCTGCAGCCCTACCTGGGCGGCCTGACCCACATCGGCTAAGGTCGAGACGGTTGGCGAAGGGGCCGGACACAGTCGTGTCCGGCCCCTTTTTGCTGGCCGGCCGCCGGGTAACTTTTGCAAGCAATCGGAAATCGTTTTTGCTAGAATGCGCCGCACTTTTCCTACTCCAGCGGAGCGCTTGTGGTCTGGGTTGATTACGCCATCTTGGCAGTGATAGCTCTGTCTTCTCTCATCAGTCTGATCCGCGGCTTTGTCAAGGAAGCCTTGTCCCTGGCGACCTGGTTTGTGGCCTTCTTCATCGCCAGTCATTTCTATGCCGATCTGGCGGTTTACTTCACCTCGCTGCAAGAAGAGCTGCTGCGCAACGGTGTGGCCATCATAGCCCTGTTTGTGGCCACCCTGATCCTGGGCGGGATCGTCAACTACCTCATCTCCACCCTGGTGGACAAGACGGGCCTGTCCGGTACGGATCGCCTGCTGGGCATCTGTTTTGGGGCCATCCGTGGCGTGCTGATCGTCAGCGCCCTACTCTTTTTCATGGACACCTTCACCTCTGCCAGTCAGAGCGTCTGGTGGCAACAGTCAACATTAATCCCGGAATTTGGCGTCGTGGTGAGCTGGTTTTTCGAGTTCATGAAGTCGTCGTCGAGTTTCATCAAGTAACGTTAGAGCCTAAAGGAACATCAAGACATGTGTGGTATCGTCGGTATTGTTGGCACCACTTCGGTCAATCAGGCGTTGTATGACGCCCTGACCGTGTTGCAGCACCGTGGCCAAGATGCGGCTGGCATCGTGACCATCGCAGATGGTACGTTCAAGCAGCGCAAGGCCAATGGTTTGGTTAAGGACGTGTTTGAAACCCGCCACATGCAGCGGCTCAAGGGCAACATCGGCATCGGCCATGTGCGCTATCCCACCGCCGGCAGCTCCAGCGCCGCCGAGGCCCAGCCCTTCTATGTCAATTCTCCCTTCGGCATTGCCTTGGCCCACAACGGTAACCTTACCAACGCCAAGGACCTGCGGGAACAGCAGTGCAAGGTGGCGCGCCGGCACATCAACACCACCTCTGATTCTGAGGTGTTGTTAAACGTTTTCGCTCACGAGCTGGATCTGTTGCTGCACGATCAGTCTCATCTGCAGCCGGCTGAGATCTTCGCCGCCATCCAGCAGGTGCATAAGCAGATCCGTGGCGCCTATGCGGTGGTGTCCGTGATCATTGAGCATGGCCTGGTGGCCTTCCGCGATCCCAATGGCATCCGTCCCCTGGTGATCGGCCGTCGCCTGAGTGAGGAGGGCGGCATCGAGTACATGGTGGCCTCCGAGAGCGTGGCCCTGAACGTGCTGGGGTTCGATCTGATGCGGGATGTGGAACCCGGTGAAGCTGTCTACATCACCGAAGCCGGCCAGCTGTTCACTCAGCAGTGCGCTCAGGATGCCAAGCTGTGTCCCTGCATCTTCGAATACGTCTACTTCGCCCGGCCTGACTCCTTCATCAACCAGGTCTCCGTGTATGCCGCCCGGGTGCACATGGGGCAGAAGCTGGGTGAGAAGATCAAGCGCGAGTGGGAAGATCTGGACATCGATGTGGTGATCCCCATCCCTGAGACCTCCAACGACATAGCGCTGGAGATCGCTCAGCGTCTGGGCCTGCCCTATCGCCAGGGCTTCGTGAAGAACCGCTACATAGGTCGGACCTTCATCATGCCAGGGCAGAAGCAGCGCAAGAAGTCGGTGCGCAGCAAGCTCAATGCCATCAGCTCCGAGTTCAAGGGCAAGAAGGTGCTGCTGGTGGATGACAGCATAGTGCGGGGTACCACCTCAGGCCAGATCATCGACATGGCCCGGGAAGCCGGCGCCGCCAAGGTGTACTTCGCCTCTGCGGCCCCGGAAATTCGCTTCCCCAACGTCTATGGCATCGACATGCCCACCGCCAACGAGCTGATCGCCCATGGCCGGGATGTGGAGGAGATCTGCAAGCTCATCGGCGCCGACGGTCTGATCTTCCAGGACCTCAAGGATCTGGAAGAGGCGGTGCGCGAAGGCAATCCGGCCATCAGCCAGTTTGAAACCTCGGTGTTTAACGGTCAGTACGTGACCCAGGACGTGGATCAGAACTACCTGGACTTCCTCAACAACCTGCGCAGCGACGATGCCAAGGCGGTGCGCGCCTGGGGGGAAGGGGTGGCCGATCTGGAGCTGTATAACGGCGAGAACTGAGTTCGTCCCGTTAGCCCTCATCAACAGGCTTGCCGTGCTGGCAAGCCTGTTTTTTTATGGGCGCCTCGGCAAAAAAAAACCGACGCCATTGCGTCGGTTTTTTTCAGAGGGTTACTTGGGCTCACCGATGGGCAGCACGCTGCGGCCGAATTTTTCGTTCAGCACGTCGCCCATGGCCAGATAGATGGCGGAGGCGCCACAGAGGATGCCCTCGAAGCCGGCCAGGGTGCCCAGGGCCTCGTTACCGGTGAAGTCCTTGAGGGCCAGCAGGAAGAAGAGCACCACCAGGGAGCCGAACACGAACTGCAGCGCCTTGGGACCCTTCAGGGTGCCGAAGAACATGAACAGGGTGAAGATGCCCCACATCAGCAGGTAGCAACCCATGGCCGCGGCATCGGCCGCCTCGGCCCAACCCAGCTTGGGCAGCACCAGCAGGGCCACCAGGCTCAGCCAGAAGAAGCCGTAGGAGGTAAAGGCGGTCAGGCCGAAGGTGTTGCCCTTCTTGAATTCCAGAATACCGGCGATGACCTGGGCGGCACCGCCGTAGGCCAGCCCCATGGCCAGTATCATGGCGCTCAGGCTGATGAAGCCGGCGTTATGGATGTTGAGCAGCACTGTGGTCATGCCGAAGCCCATCAGGCCCAGGGGCGCCGGGTTGGCCAGGTTTCCGTTCACGATATGTTCTCCAGATACAAAGAAGACAGGCCAAGGCCTGTCATGATTGGGGTAATTCGGCGGCGATTCTAGAGAGGGCCGGCAGGGCACGCAAGAGGGGGTGAAAAAAAGAGTCGTTAAGCGGGAAAAGGCAGGCTCGGCCTGCCTTTTCTGCGGTTATTTGACCTCGTTACCGCTGGTCTGCCCCTTGGCAAAACTGTCCAGGTTACTGAGGGTGGTATGGGCGATGGCCAGCAGGGCCTCACGGGTCAGGAAGGCCTGGTGACCGGTGAACAAGACGTTGTGGCAGGCGGACAGGCGGCGGAAGGTATCGTCGGTGATCACCTCGTTGGACTTGTCCTCGAAGAACAGCTCTTCCTCTTCTTCATACACATCCAGCCCCAGGGCGCCTATCTTGCCTTGCTTGAGGGCGTCAATGGCTGCGACTGAGTCCAGCAAGCCGCCCCGGCTGGTGTTGATGATCATCACCCCGGGCTTCATCTTGGCGAACGCCTCGGCGTTGAGCAGGTGATAGTTTTCCTTGAACAGGGGGCAGTGCAGGCTGATGACATCGGCTTGGCGCAGCAGGGTATCGACGTCCACGTATTCGGCCCCCAGCTCGATGGCGGCGGGATTGGTGTAAGGGTCGCTCACCAGCAACTTCATGCCGAAGCCCTTGAGGATCCGCAGGGTGGCAATGCCGATCTTGCCGGTGCCTATGACGCCGGCGGTCTTACCGTGCATGTTGAAGCCCACCAGGCCGTCCAGGGCGAAATTGGCATCCCGGGTGCGCTGATAGGCCTTATGGATGCGGCGGTTCAGGGTCATCATCAGCCCGATGGCGTGTTCGGCCACCGCCTCGGGGGAGTAGGCCGGTACCCGTACCACCTCCAGCCCCAGTCGTTGTGCCGTCACCAGATCCACATTGTTGTAGCCGGCGCAGCGCATGGCGATGATGCGGGTGCCATTGGCGGCGAGATCCTCAAGCACCTCGGCATCCAGATCGTCGTTCACGAAGGCACAGACGGCATCGTAGCCATGGGCCAGTCGGGCGGTCTTGGGCTCCAGGCGGACGTCAAAATAGTCGATGTGGAATTGGTAGTCCCGATTGGCTTGATGGAAATAGTCACGATCGTAGGCTTTGCAACTGAACAGAGCGATTTTCATAGGGCTGACCTCATTGATAACCTGTAATTAAATTACAACTTTGCGTTAAAAAGTCCAGCCTAAAGTGTCAGGCAGGGGGGAGATGGTGCTCATTGTGGTCCTTGATCGAACGGCAATCAGCTAAATTGTAATTTAATTTCACTCTCGGGGTGCCGGCGGCTAAAAAAACCGCTGTACAAAAAATAGTTGACCACTGTTTATGAGTACAGTACTGTTTGCACATACAGTATCGCTGTAACCAATTCAGGATGAAACGGAGGTGGCTATGGGTGTCTTTGTCAACGGTATGTATGTGGGCCATGAGATCTATCCTGGTGTGTATGCCGAAGAGCGCACCGGCCCCAGCTGGATGATCCGCAAGGAAAACGAGTGTGGTTGGCCTTGCCGGGTCGGGGAGATCAAGGGCGCCGATCTGGGTGAGTTCCTGGCCTGCAACTGTCTGGGCAAGGAGCGGGGGCGGGCCAGCAGCCTCAAGACGGCGGTGCGTTACCTGCTGAACTAACGACAACGGGGCGCCGTGGCGCCCCGTCTCGACGGTGTGACTTTCAGTTAAACCCAGGAGACCTTGATGGGGTTTTTGCCACCCTCCCAGCTGACGTGCTTGGGCAGCAGCAGGGTCAGGTATTGTGGCATCTCCTCCTGGGGGGTGTTGGCCTTGTAGTTGCGGCTCAGCCAGGAGACCTTGATCTGTGGCGCCGTGTTGCGCCATGTCACGTGGCGCTGGGCCGCCGGTTCCTCCTTGGCCTGCTGCAGGGCGGCGACGGTTTGCCGGATGGCATCCGCGGCTGCCTTGGCGACGACCCAGGGGAAGTGCTGTATCGGGCGCAACAGACGCCAGCTCACCTGCCGTCCCCGTTTGAGGGCCGCTTCATCCACCATGGCGGTTTCCATGGTGATCTGGCGCTTGGCGATACCGCTGAGCACCCACACCATCTTGTATTGACCCTCGGTGTGTTCGGTATTTTGTTCTTGCATGACAACCCCCTATGACGACAACCCCAGTGTATGGCCTTCTGCTGCGGCGCTTGCTTTGTAATAGTGTGTGATCCCGTGCCGTGATGGCGAGCAAGTTGCCTGATATCTGGCCTGGCCGGGCGAACCCCGTGCCTGTTAACAGTATATGCATGCCCCTCCGGATGCGAAGCGTCAGGCAATTGGATTTGCATTCATGTCGCAAAAAAGCCGATGATGTGCCTCCTTTTTCATCAACCGGATCACATACATGGCGCTTAAGGCCACCATCTTCAAAGTCAATCTCAATGTGGCGGACACGGATCGCGGCGTCTATCTGCAGTGCCCCTTGACCCTGGCCCGCCATCCGTCGGAGACAGATGAGCGTATGATGGTGCGGCTGTTGGCCTGGGCCCTCAATGCCGATGAGCGGCTGGAGTTCACCAAGGGACTCTGTGCCGACGATGAGCCTGAGCTGTGGCTGAAGTCCTATGCCGGGGAGATTGACCACTGGATCGAGGTGGGGCTGCCGGATGAGCGTCGGCTGAAGAAGGCCTGTCATCGCGCCAAGCAGGTGACCCTCTATGCCTATGGCGGCCGGGCGGTATCGGTCTGGTGGCAGCAAAACGGTCAGGCCCTGCAGCGCTATGACAACCTCACCATCATAGAGCTGGCCAGCGACGCCACCCAGCAGCTGGCGGCCGCGGCGGCGCGGGCCATGGAGTGTCAGGTGACCATCACGGATGGCGATGTCTGGTTCAGTTGTGGCGACACCAACCTGCAACTGGCCTGGACTCAGCGCCATCCGGCATGAGATGACGGCAAAGAAAAAGGCGTCTTGCGACGCCTTTTTTGTGTCTGCTTGGCCCTACTCTTCTTCGTCCTGGGACGGGAAATACCACCAGCCGCGGTTGACCAGTTGGAGCAGCCATTCACCCAGCTCGGGCTGGGCGCAGGCCGCCAGCAGGGCCGCTTGGGCGGGGGCTGGATCATCGGCCAGCAGGCGGGCCAGTGCGGCACCAGCGGCGGGCACCTCGATCTCCTCGCCCAGGATAAACAGCTGCTGCGGTGTCTCGTCCAGATAGAGGCAGCGCACGCCGCCCTGGCGACAGAGCGCCTGCTCGGCCAGGGCCTCACGTAACTCCGCCACTGTGAAGGGCGGCTCCACCGCTTGCTCGTCCAGCTCATGTCGCGCCTGGCTCAAAAAGCCGGCCAGCCAGTGGTGGAATCCCTGCTCGTCCGCTAGCTGTGCCAGCATCAGTTGCCGCAGACCCTCCCGCTCGTCCTGCTGGATCTGGCCTGGGTGAGGGCGGGTCTGCAGGGTCGGATCCGAGTAGCGGCGTCCGCCCAGCTCCTTATCCAGCAGGTGATCGGCAAAGCTGCTCAACAGCTCCCGTCCGCTGGGGGCGCGAAAGCCCACCGAATAGTTCAGCGCGGGTTCCAGCGCGTAGCCATCGTGGGGAAAGCCGGGGGGGATGTACAGCATGTCTCCGGGCATCAGCTCCACGTCTATGATGGGCTCGAAGGCGTCGACCTGCAGCAGATCCGGGTGGGGGGTATGCTGGCGATGTTGACCCGGTTCACCCACCCGCCAGCGCCGCCGCCCCATGCCCTGAATGATGAACACATCGTATTGATCCAGATGGGGGCCGACGCCGCCGCCGGGCAGGGAGTAGGAGATCATCAGATCGTCCAACCGCCAGTTGGGCAGCCCCCGAAACGGCGCCACCAGGGCATTGACCGGTTCGAACCAGTGATCTACCGCCTGCACCAGCAGCGACCAGTCGGTGTCGCCCCAGGCATCAAAGGACTCGAAGGGACCGTGGGCGACCTGCCACTTATCCGCCTGCCGGGCGACGATCCGGCTGTCGAGTTCGGGCTCCATGGCCAGACCGGCCAGCTCTTCCGGGCTGATGGGATCGCTAAAGTCGTCAAAGGCGCCGCGGATCACCAGCGGGCGTTTCTGCCAGTATTGCGGCAGGAATTCCTGCCAGTTGAGGTTGAGCTGGTACATGACTGCCTCACCTAGGCCAGGGGCCTGAGCGTTCAACAAAAGGGGAGAGAAGCACAGACGGCCGCCGCCGTCTGCGCAGGGATTATAGCGGTTTGGCGCTTTGGATCACGGCCTGCAGATCGTCCGGTGAGCGGGGCGCGCCACGCAGCGCCTTATCACCGACGAAGAAGGCGGGGGTGCCGGTGACGCCCAGCTGTTGGGCCAGCTGGTGGTTGGCCTGAATGGTTTTCTCCACGGCGGGATCGGCCATGGCGGTCTTGATGGCCGCCCAGTCCAGCTTCAGGGACTTGGCCACCCCGGCCAGCTGATCCTCACTCTTGATGCTGCCCTGATAAGCCATCAGGGCATTGTGGAAGGCCAGGTACTGCTTGGGGGCCACCTTGTGGACCGCCAGGGCGGCCTTGGCCGCCAGCACAGAGCCTTCGCTCAGAATCGGGAATTCCTTGTAGACGTGACGCAGCTTGGGATTTTCGTCAATCACGGCATTGAGGCTGGGCCAGGCGCGTTTGCAGTAGCCGCAGTTGTAGTCGATGAACTCCACCAGGGTCAGGGTCGCATCGGCCGGGCCACCGCTGGGGTCGGCCGGGTTGTGGTAGAGGGTCTTGGCGTATTGCTGCAGCAGGCGGGTGTCATCGGCTTCCTGGGCGGCTTGCTGTTTGGCACGCAGGGCATCGGACATCTCGATGAGGATCTCCGGGTGGCTCACCAGGTATTGATGCACGATCTGCTCAATCTCGGCCTGGTTGGCCGGCGCAGCGGTCAGGCTCAGGGGCAAGAGGCCGGCCAGGGCGGTGGCAAGCAGACGGGTCTTGATGGTCATAACAATGGGTCCCATGAAAAATGCACCGTTATATAGTGGGTGGCGGCCGGGACAAGTCAAGCAAATCCGCGCCCGGGGCCTGTGGTTGCGCGTGGCAGCGCAAAAATATGATTTACCCGTACATTCAGCGACATAGTGATTTACTTTGGCGCCTGGCTTGGTAACATGCCGGTCGTCGCGGAGGGGTGGCAGAGCGGCTTAATGCAACGGTCTTGAAAACCGTCGATGGGCGACCATCCGTGGGTTCAAATCCCACCCCCTCCGCCAGTTTGCTAGCCTGGGCTCCTGCCCGGGCTTTTTTGTCTCCGCCTGCCGACTTGTACAACTCCCATTTTTTTGTACAACTGCTATAACTATCTCATTAAGTTGTACAAGAGGTGGTGATATGTACAAGTTGCGTGTGGGGATCAGCGCCTGCCTGCTGGGCGCCCAGGTTCGCTTCGATGGGGGCCACAAGCGCTCGGCCTTCTGTACCCAGGAGCTGGCTCAGCATGTGGAGTTTGTCCCCCTGTGTCCTGAAATGGGCCTGGGGCTGGGCAGTCCCAGACCGGCCATCCGCCTGGTGCGCCAGGGCGAGGGGATCGCCGCCGTCACCAGCCAGGGGGGCGAGGATCTCACCGCGCCCCTGCTGGCGGTCAGCCAGCAGGCCATGCCGGGGATGGCGGATCTGTCGGGCTATATCCTGTGTGCCAAGTCTCCCAGCTGCGGCATGGAGCGGGTGCGGGTCTATGGCCCGCGGGGCGGCATCAAGGAAGGCGTCGGCCTGTTTGCCCAGACCCTATTGACCACCTATCCCCTGTTGCCGGTGGAAGAGGAGGGGCGCCTGCAGGATCCTGCGTTGCGCGAGAACTTCATCCTGCGGCTGTTTGCCTATCACAGCTGGCAGCAGCTGATGGGGGACGGACCGTCGCCGGCGCGGCTCATCGCCTTCCATGCCCGCTATAAGTACCTGCTGATGAGCCATTCGCCCGACGCCTATGCCCGCCTGGGTCGCCTGTTAGGCCAGATGCAGGGTCGGCCCCTGGAGGCGGTGGCGGCTGAGTATATCCAGCAGCTGATGCCGGCCCTGCGGCAACTGGCCAGCCGGGCGGGGCACAGCAATGTGCTGCAGCACCTGCAAGGCTATTTCAAGCGGGTGCTCAGTGCGCCACAGAAACAGGAACTGGCGAGCCTGATAGAACAATACCGGCTGGGCCTCTTGCCCCTGCTGGCGCCCCTGACCCTGCTCCGCCACTACCTGCGGGAGTATCCCAACGCCTACCTGGCCCAGCAGATCTACCTCAACCCCTATCCCGACACCCTCAAGCTGAGAACCTTTCTATGACCGAATCCCTGTATACCATAGGCGAGGTGGCCGAGCTGACCGGCATCAACCCTGTGACCCTGCGGGCCTGGCAGCGCCGCTACGGCCTGCTGCAACCTCAGCGCACCCCCAAGGGCCACCGCCTATACGGCGACGCCGATGTGGCCCGCATCAGGCAGATCTTGCTGTGGCTGGAGCTGGGGGTGAGCATAGGCCAGGTCAAGGGCTTGCTGGGCCAGCCGGCGACGGCGCCGGCGACTGGCGGCGATCACTGGCAGGATTGGCAGACCAGGCTGGATCAGGCCCTGCAGGGGTTGGCGCCGACGCGGTTGGCGGCGGCCCTGGGGGAGCTGCTCGCCAGTTATCCCTTCGCGTTGTGTCGGCGGCAGGTGCTGGAGCCTTGGCTCACCGCCATGGCCCAGTGGACGCGGCCCGATGCCGCCGCCCTGCAGGCGTTCGCCCTGCAGTGGCTGAGCCTCTATCTGGGGCGCCGCCTGGTGGAGCCGGCCAAGGGGCGGCCCCTGGCGTTGGCGGGCTGGGGGACCTTGCCGCCCTTGAGCCTGATCTTTGCCGGCCTGGAGCTGCAGCAGTACGGCTTTGCGCCGACCCTGTTGCCAGAGGTGACGCCGGCCCAGGCGCGCCTGCTGCAACCGCGTCTGGCCGCTCCCTGGCTGGTGTGGGTGGGCACCGGCCTATCCATGGCCCAGCGTGGCGAGGCCTGGCCTGAGGGGACGGCCTTGCTGGGGGACCTGCTGAGCCTGTATCCCGCTAATTCATGGTCAGCGCCGCAATTTAACTGCTTGGCGGACTGGCTGGCGGCAGAGGGCTTGTCTGGGCAGGAGGGGTCGGATGCAACTGGTCTGGTTTAGGCAGGATCTGCGCCTGGTGGATCACCCCGCCTTGAGCCGGGCGTGCCGGCTGGCGCGCCAGCGCGGCGAGGCGGTGGAGGCGGTGTTTGTCATCAGCCCGGCCCAGTGGGCACGCCACCATATGGCGCCGGTGCGCCAGGCATTCCTGCTGGCTAGGCTCGATGTGCTGGGGGCCGAGCTGGCCCGGCTGGGGATTCGGCTGCATTGTCTGCGGGTGGACTGGTTTGTCGAGATCCCCACCGCCTTGCAACAGCTGGTGCAGGCGCGGGGGGCCACTGCCTTGCATGCCCTGACGGCCAGCGAGCACGATGAGCGGGGACGGGATGCGGACGTGCAGCGGGCGCTACAGATACCCTGTAATTTTTATGCCGGGGACTGCGTGTTTGCCCCCGGTACCCTGTTGACCGGCAAGGGGGAGGCCTATCGCGTCTTCACCCCCTTTAGCCGGGCCTGGCTGAAGACACTGGCGCAGGAGGGCTTTAGCCTGCTGCCCATCCCCCAGGCGGTGGGGGCGCCCTTGCCTTGGCAGCCCCTGGCGTTGCCGGCACCATCCCCAGGGTTGGCCGCTATGCTGGCCCCCTGGCCGGTGGATGAGGGGGCGGCGGAGGCGCGACTGCAGGCCTTTGTCGCCGAGGATCTGCTGGCCTATCCCCAGTGCCGGGATTTGCCGGCGGTGCCCGGCACGGCACGCCTGTCGGCCTACCTGGCGGCGGGGATCCTGAGTCCCAATCAATGCCTGGCGGCGCTGCTGGCGCAGTTGGGTCAGCTGCCATTGGCGCAGGGGGCCCCCGGTTTTGCCTGGCTCAACGAGCTCATCTGGCGGGAATTTTACCGCCATCTGCTGGTGCTGTTGCCGCGGTTGTCACGGGATCAGCCCTTCAACCTGGCCACCCGCCAGCTGGCCTGGCGCCAGGATGCGGCGGACTTCGCCGCCTGGTGCCAGGGGCAGACCGGCTTTCCCATCGTCGATGCGGCCATGCGTTGTCTCAAGCAGACCGGCTGGCTGCACAATCGGCTGCGCATGGTGGTGGCCAGCTTCCTCACCAAGGATCTGCTGATCTCCTGGCGTTGGGGGGAGGATTACTTCATGTCGCAACTCATCGACGGGGATCTGGCGGCCAACAACGGCGGCTGGCAGTGGGCGGCCAGCACGGGGGCCGATGCGGCGCCCTATTTTCGGGTGTTCAATCCCACCACCCAGGGGCAGCGTTTCGATCCAGATGGCGACTTTATCCGCCGCTGGCTGCCGGAGCTGGCGCGGGTGCCTGGCGCGCATATCCATCGGCCTCATGCCTGGCTCGACGCCCATGGTTTGGCGGGAATCTATCCCTTACCGCGGGTGGATCATGCCCAGGCCAGGCTGGCGGCCATCGCCCTGTTCAAGGGCTGATGAGAGCGGGCTGAGTGGCGGCGGGCAACGGCGGTAGCCAGCCCTGCTCGACAAAGAAGCGGCGGGCCCCCGGGTGCAGCGGCAGGCCGCTGGCCTCGCCTATCATCTGCTGGCGAACCAGCTGGCTTAGGGCGGGATGCAGGCGTCTTAGCTGCGGCAGGCGGCTGAACACCTGCTGCGTGATGCGATAGGCCAGGGCCTCGTCGATCTGGGGGCCGGCGATGAGCCCAGCCGGCATGCCGATGGTCGCGATGGCATCATCCACGCCGGAGTAAAGATCCGCCGGGATCTGGGTGCGCTGGTAGTAGGAGTGGCTCTGCAACAGCCTGTCGACGGCGTCACCCTCCACAGGGATGAACCGGATGGGGCAGAGGGCGGCCGCCTCGCTGATGGCGCTGCTGGGATGTCCCACCACATAGGCGTAGGCGTCGATCTGCTCGTCACACAGGGCCTGGGCCCGCTCGCTGACATTGAGGTGGGACAGGCTGTCCACCGTCTCTTCCGGCCAGCCCAGGGCCTGCAGTAACAGCCGCATGGTGCGGTTGTCGCCGGAGCCCGGGTTGCCGATATCCAGCCGCTTGCCACTGAGATCCGCCAGGGAGCGGATGCCGCTGTCCTGGCGGGTCACCAGGGTCAGGGCCTCCTGATGCAGGTTGAACAGTCGGTAGAGGGCGGGGGGCGGCGTGGTGGTGAGCTGCACATCCGATTGCACCAGCGCCAGGCTCAGATCCCCACGGCTCAGGGCCGTGAGGTTATCCGCCGAGCCGCCGGTGGCCACCACCTGGCAGGGCAGGCGGGCCGGGGCCCGGGCCAGCAGGCGGCACAGGGCGCCGCCGGCCGGATAGTAGACGCCGGTCAGGCTACCGGAGCCGATGAGCAGTTCCGAGGCGGCCCTGGCCGGGCCGACCGCCCCCAGCAGCAACAGGCTGAGCAAGCAGAGCAATGCGCGCATGGCCACCTCCCATCATCAGGGCTGACGATGTTGGTCAATCACCTTGAGCATGCGATTAAGCGCCTCCTCCAGCAAGGCCCGCGGGCAACCAAAGTTCAGCCGCACAAACTCGGCGTCACCAAACTGGGCGCCGGGGGAGAGGCCCACACCGCCGGCCTCGAAGGCCTGGATGGGGTTGTCGAGCCCCAGGCCGGAGACATCGATCCAGGCCAGGTAGGTGGCTTCAATGCGGGCGATCTTGATCCCCGGCACCTTGCCCAGCTTGGCCATGATGAGATCCCGGTTTTCCCGCAGGTAGCCGAGCTGGGCATCCAGCCAGGGCTGTCCCTCGGCATAGGCGGCTTCGGCGGCCACAAAACCCAGCAGGTTGTTGTCCGCCATCAGGCCACGCATGGCCTGCTGCAGCGACAGGCGCAGCTTGGGGTTGGGGATGATGGCGAAGGAGCAGCACAGCCCGGCGATGTTGAAGGTCTTGCTGGGGGCCATCAGCACGGCGCTGCGGCTGGCGGCATCCTCGTTCAGGCTGGCAAACGGGATGTGCTCGACGTCATCCAGCAGCAGATCGCAGTGGATCTCGTCGGAGCAGACCACCAGATCATGGCGGCGGGCGATGTCATTGATGCGCAGCAGCTCGTCCCGGGTGAACACTGTGCCGCCGGGGTTGTGGGGGCTGCACAGCAGCAGCAGATCGGCCTGGGGCGCCAGGGCCTCCAGGGCTGCAAAATCCGGCAGCCAGCGGTCATTCACCAGCTGCATCGGCAGGTGGCTCACCCCGCGCTGGTTGTATTCCGGGGCGTGGAGGAAGGGGTAATACACAGGGCTGGGGGTGATGATCTGTTGCTGGGGACGGCACCAGGCCCGACAGGCGAAGTTAAGACCGGGCACCACGCCGGGCATGAAGAGGAGCCACTCGGGGGAGATGGTCCAGCCGTAGCGTTCGGCCATGCGATCCACGATGAGCTGGATCAGGCGCGGCGAGGGGCGACTGTAGCCGAAGACGCCGTGGGCGACCCGCGCCTGCAGGGCGTCGATGACGGCCTGGGGCGCGGTAAAATCGGTATCGGCGACCCACAGGGGCAGCACGTCGCGCTCCTTGAACTTATCCCACTTCAGGCTCTGGGTACCGCGACGATCGATGGGGGTGTCAAAATCAAACATGCATCCGTCTCATGTTGGCTGTGAAGAGGCCACTTTATGAATAAACGGGGCACCGGGCAAGGCCGGGCTTGAGTTGCACCTGGCTGGGGCGGAAAATGCCCAGGCGTCCCTTTGGAGAAGTGGTATGGCCTGGCAGACGATCTGGCGCAACCGGGATCCCGTGTTGCTTTCCTTCATGTTGGTGACCTTCATCACGGGCGCCGCCGTGGCCCTGATGGTGCCGGTGCTCAGCCTGTTCCTGGCCAACGAGATCGGTGTGCGCCCCCTGCTGGTGGGCCTGTTTTACACCGTCAACGCCGTGGCCGGTATCCTCATCAGCCAGTGGCTGGCCAAGCGCTCGGATCGCAAGGGTAGCCGCAAGCGACTCATCTTTTACTGCTGCCTGGCCGGCTTGGCCGGCGGCCTGCTGTTTGCCGGACTGCGCCAGTACTGGCTGCTGATCACCCTGGGGGTGCTGCTGCTGAACCTGGCCTCCACCGCCTCCCCCCAGCTGTTTGCCCTGGCCCGGGTCTATTGCGACCAGCTGGGCAATCGCTCCGTGATGTTCAGCACCCTGATGCGGGCCCAGTTCTCCCTGGCCTGGGTGGTGGGGCCGCCCCTGGCCTTTGCCGTGGTGGCCCACTGGGGCTTCGTCTGGCTGTTTGTCGGCGCCGGTCTCACCTATCTGTTGTGCGCCTGGACCGTCCATCGGCGGTTGCCGGATCTGGGGCCAGCCAGTGCCGCCGCCCCCGGGACCGGCGAGCTGAGCAGCGCCAAGGCGGATGTGCGCTGGCTGTTTGTGGGCTGCCTGCTGGTGTGGACCTGCAATAGCATGTACCTCATCAGCATGCCCTTGTATCTGACGCGCCAGCTGGGCTACGACCAGTCCCTGGTGGGCTGGATGATGGGCACGGCGGCCGGGCTGGAGATCCCCCTGATGTTGATGGCGGGACACTGGTCGGGACGCTGGGGCAAGCGGCCCATGATGACGGTGGCGGCGGTGGCCGGGGTGGTGTTTTATGGCCTGCTGCCCTGGCTCACCCATCCGGCGTCACTCATCGGCGTGCAGTTGTTCAATGCCATTCTCATCGGCATCGTTGCCGGGCTGGGGATGTCCTACTTTCAGGATCTGATGCCGGGGCGCCCCGGGGTGGCCACCACCCTGTTTACCAATGCCGTGCGCACCGGCTCCATCGCCGCCGGGGCCCTGGCGGGGGGGATTGCCGAGGCCTGGGGGTATCAGGGGGTGTTCTGGCTGGCGATCCTGTTAGCCGGCGTCGCCTGCGTCTGCTTTCGCCGGGTGGCAAACTGCTGAGCCGTCGGCGCGATGGCTTTCCCGCAGGGCTTCCAGCAGCTTCTGGCCGCTGGGGCCCAGCTGGCCCGGGTTGGGCTGTACCAGATAGGTGTAAAACTTGCGGGTGGCGTGCTCCAGCAGGTTGAGCCGGTGCAGTCGGCCCTGGGCCAGCAGCTGTTCCACCAGGTGCAAGGGCACCCAGGCAAAGCCGAGGCCAGAGAGCATGATGCCGATGGCCTCGTGGAAGTTGTTTACCGTCCAGCGCTGATCGGATTTGAGCCAGCCGCCCAGCTCCTTGGGCTGCTTGCCGGTGTCGCGGATGACGATCTGCAGGTGGTGACTCAGCAGATCCAGGTTCAGCTCGGGTTCGCTGGCCAGGGGATGCTGGGGATGGCAGACCGGCAGCAGGGTGATCTCGGTCAGGGGTTCACCGATATGACCCCGGGGCACAGTGCCGGTGATCACCAGATCTGCCGTCCCCTCGGCGATGGCCTCCAGGCTGCCGGTGAGCACGGTATCCACCAGCTGCAGCTGGGTGGCACGGGACTGGGGGTAGTAGAGCTGCAAGGCGCGGTTGAGCAGGGGGCGCGGGTGCACCAGCTCCACCGCCAGGGTGAGCTGGGCCTCCCAGCCCTGATGGATGTTGTGGGCCAGCAGCTCCAGCTCTTCCATCTGCTGGGTCAGCAGCTTGGCGCGCCGCAAGAACACCTGCCCCTCGTCGGTGAGAAACGCCTTGCGTCCCCGCACCTCCAACAGGGCCACCCCCAGGGTCTGCTGCAGCTTGGCCACCGCATGGTTCAGGGCGGACTGGCTCTTGTTGAGCTGCTCGGCGGCCTGGGCATAGCCGCCGTAATCCACCACGGCCTGGAAGATGCGCCATTGCTCCAACGTACTCTTGGGTCTGAACATGGGGGTTGAGGATCCTTCTTCTTCGTCACCGGCCGACAGCTCGCCTTTGCCTAAGACTACACGATATGGGCCCGGCCGACAGTGCCCGCCGTCCAGCTCTGGCTATTTGGGTTGGGCATCCCAGCTGCGTCCCGTCTGGGGCTCGCTGTCGGCGCCCATCAGGTAGAGATACAGGGGCATGAGGTCGGCCGGGGTGCGCAGTGTCATGGGATCTTCATCCGGCTTGGCCGCCGCCCGCATGGCGGTGCGGGTGGCTCCCGGATTGATGCAGTTGACCCGGATGTGCGTCTGGGCCAGCTCGTCGGCCAGCACCTGCATCATGCCTTCGGTGGCGAACTTGGAGACGGCATAGCTGCCCCAGCCGGCCCGACCGCGCTTGCCGACCCCGGAGGAGGTGAGCAGTATGCTGGCCGCCGGGGCCCGACGCAGCAGGGGCAGGCAGGCCTGCAGCAGCCAGAGGTTGGCGCTGACATTGATCTGTTGCACCCGGAGCCATTCCCCCTCGTCGATGTCGGCCAGGGGGCCCAGGGTTCCCAGCACCCCGGCGTTCAGCAGCAGGCCGTCGAGCCGCGTCAGCCCCAAGGCAGCGACACAGGCCCGGGTGCTGGCCTGATCTGCCAGGGCCAGATCCAGCACGCCGCAGCACGGCCGCGCCCCGCCGCCGCCGGCGGCAATTTCGTCACACAGGGCCTGTAGCTTGACCGGATCGCGCCCTAGCAGCACCAGGTGCGCACCGTGGGCGGCATAGCTCAAGGCCGCGGCGCGGCCTATGCCTGCGGTGGCCCCCGTGATGGCGATGGTCTTGTCCGCCAGCAGCGCCGGCGGTGCCTGATAATCCAACATGGCACGTCTCCTGTGGGGCCGTCCCGGCGGCGCCAAGGCGCAAGTGTACTCACAAGCCGGCGGGGCTGAATAGGCCCCATGGGGGGAAATCCCGCATAAGTGCCTGTGTGGCAGAGGTTTTGCCAGCCTGCGCAACTGGTCGTAGAATGGCGCTTTTGTTTTGCCATGGAGTCAGACGTGAGCTTCCTGTTCGAATACGGGCTGTTTCTAGCCAAGTTGTTGACCCTGCTGCTGATCTTTGTGCTGCCCTGCCTGCTGGTCGCCGTGGCCCTGGCCAAGCACAAGGGGCAAAAGGGATCCCTGGAGGTGACGGATCTGAGCCAGAGCCTCACCGAGCACAGGGAAGCCCTGCAGGCCAGCCTGCTGGAGGGCGCGGCCCTCAAGCGGTATCGCAAGGAGCTCAAGCAGGCGCACAAGCGGCGGGAGAAGGCGCGGGCCGAGGGCACGCGGCCCCGGCTGTTTGTGGTGGATTTCAAGGGCAGCATGGATGCTCACGAGGCCGCCAGCTTGCGGGAAGAGATCACCGCCATCCTGGGCATCGCCAAACCCGAGGACGAGGTGCTGCTGCGTCTTGAGTCCGGTGGTGGTGTGGTGCACGGCTATGGCCTGTGCGCCTCCCAGCTGCAGCGGCTGCGGGAGCGCGGCCTGCGCCTCACCGTGGCCATCGACAAGGTGGCGGCCAGCGGCGGTTACATGATGGCGGTGGTGGCCCAGAAGATACTGGCGGCACCCTTTGCCATCGTCGGCTCCATCGGCGTGGTGGCCCAGCTACCCAACTTCCATCGTCTGCTGCAGAAACACGACATCGATGTGGAGCTGCATACCGCCGGCCAGTTCAAGCGCACCCTGACCCTGTTTGGCGAGAACAACGACGAGGGCCGGGAGAAATTCCGGGCCGAGCTGGAGTCCATTCACCAGCAGTTCAAGCAGCACATCGCCCGTTATCGCCCCATGCTGGATCTGAGCAAGACCGCCACCGGCGAGCATTGGCTGGCCAATGAGGCCCTGGGCATGGGCCTGGTGGATGAGCTGCGCACCAGTGACGATTACCTGCTGGAGCAGGTTGAACAACGCCAGGTGGTGGCGGTGCGTTATCGGCAGAAAAAGGGCCTGGGCGAGCGGTTTGGCCAGGGGGCCAGCCTGGCCGTCGAGCGCACCCTGCTGCGCTGGTGGCAGGGGTCACCCTGGAAAGGCTGGTAGCGCGCCGTGAAAAAAATCGGTTGATTCTGGCCAAGTCGCCTTACATCTTAATAATAAGCAGGTGCCTCCGATGGGGGCATCCCGGTTGTTCGGCCCCGTAGCGGGGCCTGTGTGTTCTACAAGGATTCCAGCATTCGTATGGGCAAATCTCTGGTGATTGTTGAGTCGCCGGCCAAGGCCAAGACCATTAACAAGTATCTGGGCAAGGACTTCGTGGTGAAGTCCAGCGTTGGGCATGTGCGAGACCTGCCCACCAGTGGCGGCACGGCCGCCGACAAGGAGGGCAGCAAGCCCGCAACGCGTCGTGGCAAGACGACCGAGACGGACAAGCAGCGCAAGGAGTACCTGGCGCTCGTCAACCGCATGGGCATAGACCCAGAGCATGGCTGGCAGGCCCGCTATCAGGTGCTGCCGGGCAAGGAGAAGGTGGTCAGCGAGCTCAAGAGCCTGGCAGACAAGGCCGACACCATCTATCTGGCGACCGACTTGGACCGCGAAGGGGAAGCCATCGCCTGGCACCTGCGGGAACTGATCGGCGGCGATGATGCCCGCTTCAAGCGGGTGGTGTTCAACGAAATCACCAAGAGTGCCATCCAGGAGGCCTTCTCCCATCCGGGCGAGCTGAACCTGGATCGGGTCAACGCCCAGCAGTCTCGCCGCTTCCTCGACCGGGTGGTGGGCTACATGGTGTCGCCCCTGCTGTGGAAGAAGATCGCCCGTGGCCTCTCCGCCGGCCGGGTGCAGTCGGTGGCGGTGCGCCTCATCGTGGAGAAGGAGCGGGAGATCAAGGCCTTCGTTCCCGAGGAGTACTGGGACATCAACGCCGACCTGCTGACCCCGCGCCAGGATCCCCTGCGCATGGAGGTGACCGGCTACAACGGCAGCGCCTTCGCTCCCAAGACCCAGCAGCAGGCGCAGGTCGCCTGTGATGCCCTGCAAGGCGCCCGCTATCAGGTGCTGAGCCGGGAGGACAAGCCCACCGGTAGCAAGCCGTCGGCCCCCTTTATCACCTCCACCCTGCAGCAGGCGGCCAGCACCCGCATGGGCTTTGGGGTGAAGAAGACCATGATGCTGGCCCAGCGCCTCTACGAGGCGGGCTACATCACCTACATGCGTACCGACTCTACCAACCTGAGCCAGGAAGCCCTGGAGGCGGTGCGGGACTATATCGGTGAACAGTTTGGTGCCGACTACCTGCCGGCCGAGGCCATCCGCTATGGCGCCAAGGCCAATGCCCAGGAGGCGCACGAGGCCATTCGTCCCTCGTCCGTGCGTCTGCAGGCCGAGCAGCTCGATGGCATGGAGGCCGATGCGGTCCGCCTGTATGACCTCATCTGGCGCCAGTTTGTCGCCTGTCAGATGACCCCGGCTCAGTATGACGCCACCGTGCTGACGGTGGAGGCCGCCGGTTACCAGCTGAAGGCCAAGGGCCGCATCCTGCGCTTTGCCGGTTGGACCAAGGTGCTGCCGCCCATGGGCCGCAAGGGGGAGGACATCCAGTTGCCCCAGGTGGCCCAGGGGGATGTGCTGAAGCTGCAGCAGCTCGATCCGCGGCAACACTTCACCAAGCCGCCCGCCCGCTTCACCGAAGCGGCCCTGGTGAAGGAGCTGGAGAAGCGCGGCATCGGCCGCCCCTCCACCTACGCCGCCATCATCTCCACCATCCAGGACCGGGGTTACGTCAAGGTGGAGAACCGTCGCTTCTACGCCGAGAAGATGGGGGAAATCGTCACCGAGCGGCTGGTGGAGAGCTTCGAGGAGCTGATGAGCTACGACTTCACCGCCCAGATGGAGACCAGCCTGGATGCCATCGCTCAGGGACAGCGTGACTGGAAGGCCCAGCTGGATAGCTTCTACGCCGAATTCCGCGGCACCCTGCAGCAGGCCGAGCAGGACGCCCAGGCCGGCGGCATGCGCAGCAACCAGATGATACTCACCGACATCGATTGCCCCGACTGCGGCCGCAAGATGGGCATTCGCACCGCCACCACAGGGGTGTTCCTCGGCTGTTCCGGCTATGCCTTGCCTCCCAAGGAGCGCTGCAAGAAGACCATCAACCTGGTGCCCGGTGATGAATTTATCGCCGCCGACAGCGAAGAGGGCGAGGTGAATGCCCTGCGGGCCATGCGCCGCTGCCCCAAGTGCGGCACCGCCATGGACTCCTATGTGGTGGACGAGACCCGCAAGCTGCACGTCTGCGGCAACAACCCGGACTGTGACGGCTATGAGCTGGAGCTGGGCCAGTTCCGTCTGAAGGGCTATGAGGGCCCGGTGATCGATTGCGACCGCTGTGGTGCCCAGATGCAGCTGCGTACCGGCCGCTTCGGCAAGTACATGGCCTGTACCAACGAGGCGTGCAAGAACACCCGCAAGATCCTGAAAAACGGCGAGGTGGCGCCGCCCAAGGAAGATCCCGTGCCGCTGCCTGAGCTCAAGTGCAGCCAGTCCGACGCCCACTTCGTGCTGCGGGATGGCGCCGCCGGCCTGTTTCTGGCCGCCAGCACCTTCCCCAAATCCCGGGAGACCCGCGCCCCCCTGGTGGCCGAGCTGCAACGCTTCGCCGAGCGGCTTTCGCCCAAGCACCGCTACCTGGCCGATGCGCCGGCCCAGGATCCGGAGGGCAATCCGGCGGTGGTGCGCTTTAGCCGCAAGAGCAAGGAGCAGTACGTGATGACCGAGGTGAACGGCAAGGCCACTGGCTGGACCGCCCACTATCAGGATGGCCGTTGGGTGCAAGCCCAAGGCAAGGGCAAATAAGCCCCACAACCCTCTCGCTGCAGGCGGCCCTCGGGCCGCCTTTTTTGTTCCCTCAGGCCGGCGAGGGGAAGTTGAAATATTAGGGGCTGGCAACAACCTTTAATTCATCAATGTGGCACCCTGCCTGTCTCAAGGGAGGGGAGGGCGTTATGCGACTGTGGGTCTGGTTGGGGATCTGGTGGGGGTGCGTGCTGGGGGCGCAGGCGGCGCCGACCCTGTTCACCTACCGGGCTGCGGAGTCCCCCCAAGACGTGCGCAACCAGTATGATCTGGCGCTGCTGCGCCTGGCGCTGGACAAGACCCGGGAACAATACGGCGATTATCGGCTGCAAGCCAGTCCGCCCATGAATACCATTCGCGCCGAGCAGGAGCTGGAGAAGGGCAGCTTCCCCAACTTCATCATCAAGCAGAGTTACAATCCCGAATATGAGCGGCGAGGCATGCGCCGCGGTCAGTATGAGGTGGATCTGGGCATCGTCGGCTACCGGGTCTGCTACACCCGGGCCAGCCTGCTGCCGGCCTTGGCCCAGCACCACAGTCTGGCCGACTGGCAGGGCTATCTCTATGGCCAGGGCTCGGGCTGGATGGATGTGCCCATACTGCAGCACAACGGTTTTCGGGTGCTGGCGGTGGCGCAGTACCGCAACCTGTTTCCCATGGTGGCCAAGGGGCGCTTCGATCTGTTTTGCCGCGGCATCAACGAAATTCGCGACGAATGGCCGGAGGCCAGTGCCCAGCCTGGCTTGGTGCTGGAGCCCGGCATGATGTTCTATTACGATTTGCCGCGTTTCTTCTACGCCCATCCCAGGGATGCCGAGGGACTGGCGCGTGTCGATGCCGGCCTGCAGCAGGCGGCGACCGACGGTTCCCTGATGGCCCTGTGGCGCCACTATTATCTGCCCAGCATCCGCTTTGTTAAGCCGCAGCAGCGGCAGCTGTTTCGGCTGGATAATCCCATGGTGGCGGGCATGGTCTGGGCGCCGGATCAGCTGCTGTTTGATCCCCTGAGGGAGCAATTCTTGCTGCGGCAGACCGGTGAGGCCTGGCCCGCGGAGCCCGAGGAAGAAGTGACAGTGCCGGAGGGACCCTAACGGCAAGCCGGTGGCAAATTGGCGCTAGATTGTTGATTTGCTAAGCAAACAGGCCTACCGGATAAAAAAAGAGTTTGTGCCCTGCCGGCAACTACGTATAATGCGCCCGTCCTCGAGCAGAGGACACAGGGCGGGAATAGCTCAGTTGGTAGAGCACGACCTTGCCAAGGTCGGGGTCGCGAGTTCGAGTCTCGTTTCCCGCTCCAAGTTCTCATAGGCGCGTTAACAAAGCGGTTATGTAGCGGATTGCAAATCCGTCTAGTCCGGTTCGACTCCGGAACGCGCCTCCATTTTTCCTCTCGTTACATCTCATCTATCCCAACGCCGCTTACGCTGCTACAGTCACCTCTGTCTGTTGCCGGAGCCGTGCATGGTCTACGTTATCGCCCAGTTTGTTGCCTTGGCCTTGGTGGCCTGGCCCTGGTCTGGTCAGTGGCCGTCGGCACTGGGCATGCTGGGCTGGTTGCCGAGCCTGGGGTTGGCACTCTGGAGCCTGTGGTGCAACCGGCCCGGAAATTTCCGGGTGCGTCCCATCCCTCACCCCGCCGGCCGGCTGATAAGCGCGGGCCCCTATCGCCACGTGCGGCATCCCATGTACGCCTCCCTGCTGCTGTTCGCCGCCGGTTGCGTGGCGGGTTATCAGACGCTGCCGAGCCTGTTGTCAGGCCTGCTGCTGTGGGCCGTGCTCTGGGCCAAGGCCCGGCGGGAGGAGCAGCTGCTGCTGGCCCATTTTCCGGGCTACCGGGACTACCGGACCGGGACCGGCTATTTTCTGCCGCCGTGCCGGCTCGGGCGGCGGCGCTGAGGGACAGGCGTTGAATCTGGCAAGGGCATGGTATACAAAGTGAGCAGGATTGGGTTGCCGGAGGGCGCCATGGGTGGATACACGCGCATCAGATTGTTTCGCCGGCGGGCCAGCGCCCTGCTGTTAGGCCTCTTGCTGTTTCCGCTGGTGGTCTGGGTGCCCGGTTGGCGGCGGCGCAGCTACAGCTATCTGCATCGTCTGTGGCTGAAGACCAGCGACGAACCCGTGTGGCTGATGCGCAATCGGCACATGGAAGAACGTGGTTTGTGACAAGGCGCCGTCTGGCGCCTTGCTATTTTTTGGCGGGTTACAGGCACTTGGCCGGCTTGGGTAGCCCGGCCAGCAGGGTGGCCTGCTTGGCGGGCCCCTTGGGGAACAGCTTGAACAGATAACGACTATTGCCCTTCTCGGGACCGAATTTCAGCTCCATGGCCTTCACCAGGGCCCGCACCGCTGGGGAGGTCTTGTACTCCTGGTAGAACTCCCGCACGAAGCGTATCACCTCCCAATGGGCCTCGGTGAGCACTATGCCCTCCTGCTCGGCCAGGGCGTAGGCCACCGCCTCACTCCAGTCATCCAGCTGGCTCAGATAGCCATGGTGGTCGGTGGCGATCTCTCGCCCGTCAATCATCAGCATCGGGTACCTCATCTTGCCAAGGCGGCGAGTGTATCACCCGCCACGGGTCGGCTCCACGCCTAGGGCGTCTCCTTCTGATGGGCCATCAGCCAGCTCAGGCGCAGCAGCTCGTTGGCCACCTCGGCGATGAGGCCCATCTCCTGGGCCAACAGGCGCTCCGCCGGGCTCAGCTGGCTGTCATCCTGGGGGGCGGGCAGGTGGATCAGCTCCCCCTGCTGGCCCTGGACGGCACAGTGCAGCACCCGCTCGATTTCGTCACCCAGCTGTAGCCAGGGATTGTCCGGTGGCAGTTGCAGCCGTTGGCGATGGGCGCCCAGGGTGGAGACATAGGAGATGAGGGCGTGGCTGCGCTGGGTCAGGGCCACACTCAGCCGCAGCAGGCGGCGACCCGGTTTGGGCTCCGCCAAGATCTGCTGCCAGGCCTGGGCCAGGGCGCAATCGGCCTGGTGGGCCCGCCGCCGGGCAATGCGATAGGCCAGGGCGTCATGTTCGCCGGCCAGGGTATGGCGGACCTGGGTAAAGTAGTTGGCGGTGCTGCCCAGGGCCCCCGCCAGCAAGGCCGGCAGCCGGCGGAAGCTCCAATCCGGCCAGATGAAGGTGACCGCCAGGTAGGAGAGCAGGCCCCCCAGCAGGGTGTCGACCAGGCGGGGCAGGAGTATGGTGCTGCCCTCCACCCCCAAGAGGCCAAAGGCGGTGACGGCGTACAGGGTGATGAAGGTGACGGCGGCACTGTAGTTGCTGCGCAGCTGGGCAAAGAACAGGATGGCGGCCACGCCCATGATCAGCAGCTGGCCGTGGATGGCTGGTGCCAGCCAGAGGAGCCCCAGCCCCAGCAGCAGCCCCACCAGGGTGCCGATGATCCGCTCCACCAGCCGGGTGCGGGTGGCCGTGTAGCTGGACTGGCAGACGAACAGACAGGTCAGCAGCACCCAGAAGCCCTGGTGGATGGGGAACAGCTGCAGCAGGCCATAGCCGCTCACTAGACAGACGCCCATGCGGATGGCGTGGCGGAACAGCGGCGAGTAGGGGGTGAACTGACCCGGCAGCCCCCGCAGATCCGGCTGACTTTCCCGGGGCAGTTGGGGAGGCAGGGGCTCGGTGAAGGGGGCATCCATCTGGCCGCTGATGCGCCCGGCCTCCATCAGCAGCTCCCCTATGCTGTTGAGGTTCTGGTGCAGGAAGCTCAGGGAGTTGTGCAGCGGGTCTTGGTGCTGATGTTGCTGCTGATGCAGTTGCAGCTGATCCGCCAGGGCCTGCAGGGCCCAGCGTGGCGAGCGGGTGAGTTGAAAGGATCTGTGCATCAAGATGGCAAAGCCCAGCTGGCGGCAGGCCTGGCCCAGCTGCTCCAGGGTCTCGGCAAAGCCGTCCAGGATGGCGTCATTGGCCATCTCCTGCTCCAGCCGCTCGTACAGGTAGTGGCTGGAGGTGATCTTCTCGTGGATCTCCTGGGCCAGCAGGTAGAGCTGCAACAGCCGGCTCAGATGGGGAGGGACCTTAGAGCCCAACCTGCGCTGCAGCATGATCTTCACCTGATTGAGGCTGGTGACCGAGCCGATGTTGACCACCGACAGCTGATGGCGCAGCTGGGGGTAATCGTTGGTCGGCCGGCTGAACAGGCCGGACTTGGTCTCGAAATAGCGGCCCAGGGCGAAGTAGACCTGGGAGAGCTGCTCATGCAGCGACTTGTAGGGGTGGAAGTGCAGCCAGATCACCGACACTAGGCCGTACCAGAGCGCGCCCAGGCACAGCCACAGGGGCAGGTACCAGGGGGTGGGGGCCTGGGAGGCCCCCAGCATGGCGTAGATGGCCACCAGCAGGGAGCCAAAACTGATGGCGGCATAACGTGGCCCCAGGGCCCCCAGCATGATGAAGCCCACGGTGGAGGTGAACAGCCCCAGGGCAAAGGCCGGTGGGTAAGGGTAGAGGTACTGCACCGAGAAGGTGGCAATCAAGAAACAGCCCAGGGTCATCAACAGGTTCTTGATGCGGCCGCTCAGGGAGTCATCGGGTTCGGCGATGGCGCCGGCCACCACCCCCAGGGAGAGGATGACCGATTCGTGGGTCATCCCCAGCAACCAGCCCGGCAACAGGACTCCCACCATGGTGACGGCGATCTTGAGGGCAAAAAACAGATGGGAGTCGGTGAGCAGGCGGCGTGGTTGAAGCATGGGCATGGGCGGCTCTCGATAAGGGGGCTCGTTCAGAGAAAACCATACTGAACAACAGGATATAGAATGCTATCGTGCGGAGCCTTGCATGGCTAGCGGATAAAAAAAAAGATCAGCCCATGGCTGATCTCGGCGAAAAAGTGACGACAAAGAACAGTGTAAGAAACAACCTGGGTTGAAACGATCCCTGAGCTTACAGCAGCTGCGCCAGGGAGAGGCTGAACCATTGCAACATCAACTGGATAGCGCCGCCGATGGCCAGGCCGATAATCCAGACACCCCCCAGACCCAGTTTTGCATTGATGGCATCCATGTCCATAGCGTGCACTCCTTGATAGTTTTATCCCGTGTTCCGTAATGGTGACCAAACTACCGGCGATGGATGACAAAAAAGTGACTCAATCAAGACACTTGAGTGACTACCATCGCCGGTAGCCCAATCGCCCAGTGGCACTCTGAATTATTCAAGGGGCGTGCCAGGGCGAAAAAGCCCGGCTGCCGGCCACCGGTGGCGGTAAACCGCCCCTGGCAGGCCCCGTCATCAGGCGAACGCACCATGTTGGCGCCTTAATTTGCGCCGTCTGGAACCTGATGTCGGCCGGCTATCACACATACTTATCCAAAAAATGCCTCAAACCCGTTGCCCAACATGGGGCGGAAAGCCTGAATTTGGCAGGAACCCGCCATGTAAGATTTTGAAAAACACGAAAATATCAATAGCTTCATTGTAATTCTCATTCTTCTCATTTACAGTCTGCAACATTTATGACTGCATGAAATGGCAAACTGATCCGAAAGGTCAGGACGCAAAGCTTCCGGTCTACTCCCCGGGTGGGGAACGATAGCGGGGCCATCAAGGCAAGGTTGGCGCATGGCGCCAACCTCATCCTGTGCGTATCTGAAGATCCGTTTGTCTAGACAAAGGAGTCTTCGGAGTGCAGAACCCCCAGGGCGGTTCCCCCACCGCCAGCTGTCCTCATCCCCTCGAACGTCATCAACTGCTGGCGCGGATGGCCCATTTCCTGACGGCCCCGCGGCGGCCGGAGCAGCGTTTCGCGTTTTTGCAATTCAACATGGCCGGTTTTCGCCAGATCAATGGCCTGTATGGGCACGGTGCCGCCGATGTCCTGCAACGGGAGCTGGGGCAGCGGTTGTCGGTGGCCCAGGGTCAACTCGGTTGGTTGGCCCAGCTGAGCGCCGATGAGTTTGGCCTGTTTGTGCCGCAGCTGGCCAAGGTCTCGGGCGTGGCCGGGCTGGCCAGACGGTTGCAGCGGCAGCTGCAGCAACCCGTCGTCATGGCGGGCGGCCATCTGACCCCCAGGGTGCTGGTGGGGCTGGTGGTGGGGGGGGCGGCGCCCCTGAACCTGACGGATCTGCTGCGCTGTGCCGATTACGCTCTGGCCGGCGCCAAGTCGCGGCCTGCCGGGCGCCAGCTGTTTGGCCGCCGGCAGGCCGCGCAGGCGGCGCGCCAGCTGGTGATCCGCCGGGAATTGCCCCAGGCCATTGACGATGGCCAGCTGCAGGCTCATTACCAACCCGTGCTGGATGGGCTCAGTGGCCAGCTGTTGGCGGTGGAGAGCCTGGCCCGTTGGCCGCATCCCGTGCTGGGAGCCGTCGCGCCGGCGGAGTTCATTCCGCTGGCGGAGGAGAGCGACCTCATCGCGCAGTTGGGGGAAACCATGCTGCGGCAGAGCCTGGCCATGTTGGCCCGCCAGCCCGGGGAGCGCCTCAAGCTCCATGTCAACCTGTCGGTGCGGCAACTCTATTGCCGTGAGCTGGTGCCCACGTTGGCCGACCTGCTGGCGCAGTATCAAATTTCTGCCAGTCGACTGGTGCTGGAGATCACCGAGAGTCAGCTGATGGCGGATCCCGTCGCGGCTCGCGCCCAGATGGCGCGGCTCAAGCGCTTGGGGGTCTGGCTGGCCCTGGATGATTTCGGTACTGGTTTTGCGGCGTTGCACAGCCTCATCGGCTACCCGCTGGATATCATCAAGCTGGATCGCGTCTTCATCCAGGAGCTGGAAACGGCCCCCAAGGCACGTCTGCTGGTGCAGACGCTGGCGGAACTCAGCCAGAAGCTGGGGATGACGCTGGTGGCGGAGGGGGTGGAAACCCAGGGTCAGCGGGAGCTGCTGCTGGCCTTGGGGGTGAACCGAATGCAGGGCTTTCTCTTCTCACCGGCGGTGCCCGAGGGTAAGCTCAGGGCTCTGTTGCCTTGACGGTGTCTAGCCGTCGCGTTTTATGTGCCGGTCGACAAGGGGGCTGGATGGGAAACCGTGGGTGGCGAAACGGGCTGATGGGACTGGGTGGGCTGGGGCTGAGCGCCCTGCTGTCGGCGTCGCTGTCGGCGGCCGAGCCCTGGCACTTGAACCGGGCCTGGCTGGCGGAGTCCGATTTTCTGGTCTCGCAGCCGCCGCTGTTTGCCGCCCTGCTGCTCACCGACGCCGAAGCGACCGTGCTGGCGAACTGGGCGGCACCACAGGAGCCCGTGTTGGCGCCGGTTACCGACAGCATCGCCATCGGTCAGCCCCTGGCCGTCATGTTTGTGCTGGGGGGCTGTGTGGCGGATAGCCAGGGCCATTGTGACGTGCGCGGCCGACTGCTGCTCACCCGGCCCGATGACTCCGTCTATGTGGCGCCGCCCCCCTTCGCCATCTGGCAGGGGCCGGCCCCTGCCAGCCCAGAGGCGGTCCAGCTGGGGCAGGGCACGCTGCGGCTGACCTTTGCCTCCGACGATCCCCTGGGGGAATACCATCTGGCCGCCGAGCTGTGGGATGCCAACGGGAGCGCCAAGCTGGTGCTGCGCCGGGACTTTCAACTCACCGCCGCCGCGGTTCAGCCAACCGAGCCGGTAGCAAGCCAGGCGGAATAGCCCCAGCCGGTACAGCCCCAGTAACCCTGCGCCGCTTGGCCCCTTGCCGATGCCCCGTTGCGGCTTGCCTGCCATTTTCCCTGCCCTTGCCGCTGAGCCTGTCGGCCGGCGGCGCTAGTGCCGCTCCACCTTTAAACGCAGAAAGTGCACCGAGCAGCTGATGCAGGGGTCGTAGTTGCGGATCAGCCTCTCGCAGAAGCGTTGCAGTTCGGCGTCGTCATGCTCCAGGCCAAAGCGGGGCAGGGCATCTTGCAGATCCGCCTCGATGCGCGCCTGGTTCTGACTGGTGGGCGGTATGATGCACACCCGGGTCAGGTGACCCTCCTCGTCCAGCCGGTAGTGATGATAGATGAGACCCCGGGGGGCCTCGGTGCAGTGGGCGCCCCAGCCGGCGCGGGGGGTGATGGTGCAGCGCGGTGTCTGGGGCTGGTAGTGGTCCAGCAGGCGGTGGGCCTCCCACACCGCCAGGTAGCACTCCAGTGCCCGGGCCAGCAGGCTGTGATAGAGGTTATCGGAGGGAAAGCGCAGCCCTAGCGTCTGGGCCAGGTGCTGGATGGGGGCCGGCAGCCGCGCATGGTTCAGGTTCATGCGGGCGAGCGGGCCCACCAGATAGGGTTGGCCCTGGTGCAGCGAATACAGGGCGGTGGAGTGGGGTTCCTGATGCTCGATAAAGTGCTGCCGGTAGTCGCTGGCGGGGATCTGCAGGCCCTGGCTGCTCACCACCTGCCCCTCGTTCATGGGGTAGTCGTCGCCATGCTGCAGGGCCACGCTGACAAACGGCTGATGATCCTCGGGCAGCGGCAGGCTGGCGCACCAGCGCACCAGGGCCTCGGCATCGGCCAGCCCTTCCTCCAACTTGGGCTGCAGCGCCGCCACGGTTGCCGGGCTGGGCGCCTGGAAGAAGCCGCCCACCGTCAGGCCGATGGGGTGGACGGAGCGGGCGCCAAACAGGCTGAGCAGGGCATTGCCCAGCCCTTGCAAGCGCAGGGCCCGCCCCACCTCGATGGGGAATTTATCCGCCAGGGCCAGCACATGGTCGAAACCCAGGTAGTCGGGGGCGGCGAGAAAGTGGATGTGCAGGCTGTGGCTTTGCAGCCACTCGCCGCACTGCACCACCCGGCGCATGTCCTGCACCCAGGGGGAGGGGGTCACCCCCATGGCCTGCTCGATGGCGCGGATGCCGGTCAGCTGATAGGCGATGGGGCAGATGCCGCAGATGCGGGCCGCCAGGTGCGGCTGCTCGCTGAAGTGCTTGCCTTCGAGAAACTTCTCGAAGAAGCGCGGCGGCTCGTAGATCTTCAGGTGCACCGCCTGCAGGCGTCCCTGGCTGGCCCGCAGGGTCAGGGCGCCTTCTCCCTCCAGCCGGCTGATCATGGGCACATCCAGGGCTATGGTTCGCCGTGACTCCTTCATGATTTCTCCTCCCTGACGGGGATGCGCCAGCGGCGGTAGGCCTGGGTAAAGTCCGGAGCCCCCACGCTGATGGAGGCAAAGCGCTCCGCCACCTGCCGCCGGGGCAGCCCCAGCCCCAGCAGGCACAGGCCCATGGCCTCGGTGTTGGGTTGTTCCGCCGGGCCGAAGCAGGTGTAGCAGGGGGCGCCGAAGGCGGGGCACAGGGCGCCGCAGCCGGTACGGGTCACGGGTCCCATGCAGGGTTCACCCCGGCTCACCAGCACACAGATGTTCCCCAGCCGCTTGCACTGCTGGCACAGCTTCTCGCTGTGGCTCAAGGGCGGTATGCCGCGCAGCAGGGCTGCCAGGGCCGCCACCAGTTGGCGCCCTTCGATGGGACAACCCCACAACTCCAGCTCCACCGGCACCAGGTCTTGTACCGGTCGGCTCTGGGCCAGGCTGTCGATCCGGGCGGCATCGGCGTAGACGGCGCCCGGCCAGTTGCCGCTGTCGCGCACGTTGCGCAGCGCCTGGACCCCGCCGGAGCAGGCACAGGCGCCGATGCTGATCAGCTGGCGACTGCGGGCCCGGATCTGGCGGATGCGCTGCTCGTCCGCCGGGGTGCTGATGCTGCCCTCCACCAGGGCAATATCCACCTGCGCCTCCGGGGCCACCAGCCCGGCCTCGACAAAGTGAACTATCTGCACCAGGCGGCTGAGGGCCAGCAGATCGTCGGCCAGGTTCAGGATCACCGCCTGACAGCCGGAGCAGGAGGTGAGCTTGTGAACCGCCAGCGTCGGTTTCTTCCTGTCAGGGATGGGCTTGTTCATGTCAGTAGCCTCGGTTTTCCAGCCAGCCGGTGAGCTTGGGATAGGGGAAGATGGGCCCCTCCTTGCACAGGAAGTGCGGCCCCATCTGGCAATGGCCACACAGCCCCAGGCCACACTGCATGTTGCGCTCCAAGCTGAGGAAGCAGTGCTCCGGGGCTATGCCGCGACACTGCAGGGCCCGCATGGCGGCGATCAGCATGGCCTCGGGGCCGCAGAGCATGGCCAGGCAGCGCTGCTTGTCGAAGTGCGCCTTCTCCAGCAGGACGGTCACCATGCCGAAGGTCCAGTCCGGTCCCGGCGGCTGCTCCTCGCTGGCCGCCAGCAGCACCTGGGTGTCGGGCAGCTGGCGCCACGCCTGGTACTGGGGCTCCCAGAGCAGATCGTTGCTGTGTTTGACCCCCTGTAGGATCACCAGCCGGCCGTAGTCGGCCCGGCGGGCGATCACCTGGCGGATGGCGCCCACCACGGGGGCGCAGCCCAAGCCGGCGGTGATAAACAGCAGATCCCGCCCCTTGGCCAGCTCCAGCGGCCAACTGCTGCCGAAGGGGCCGCGCAAGCCGATCCGGCTGCCGGGAGGCTGGGCGATCAGGGCCCGGCTGACCCGGCCCACCCCCTTGACGGTGTGCAGTATCAGCTCGCCCTCCTTGTCCATCACCGAGATGGGGATCTCGCCCACCCCGGGCAGGCAGAGCATGTTGAACTGGCCACAGGCGAAGTGATAGGGCTGGGCCGCGCCATCCAGCAGGCGCAGGGCCAGGGTGTGGATCTCGGGGATTTCCACCCGGTTTTCCACCACCTCGGCCAGTCTGGGCAGATAGGGATCAGTCATGTCGACACGCCTGGGCGATGCGCCAGGCCTCCTCGGTGAGATCGATGCCGGCCGGACACCACACCAGGCAGCGACCACAGCCCACACAGCCGCTATGGCCGTACTGCTGATGCCAGGTGGCCAGCTTGTGGGTCAGCCACTGGCGATATTTGTGCTCCGGTGCCTTGCGGATGATCTTACCCACTATGTAGCTGTGCTGATTGCTGAAGCAGGAGTCCCAGAGGCGCACGGCCCGGTGCCGGCTGCCGTCCAGCTCACTGTGCGGCTCCACCCGAAAGCAGAAGCAGGTGGGGCAGACGGCGGTGCAGTTGCCACAGGCCAGGCAGCGTTTCCCCACCGGCAGCCATTGGGACTCCTGGCCCTGGGCCTGGTAGAGGATCTCCTGCAGATCGCCGGCCGGCATGTCCCGGGTCTGCTGGCGGCGGGCCTGCTCCTGGCCGTGCTGGGCGGCCGTCTTCTGCTCCGCGGTGGCGGGAGCCAGGGCGAGGGCCTGCAGCAGCTTGGCGCCACGGGCGCTGCCGGCCTGGATGACAAAGCCCGACGCCAGCTCGTCCAGCAGCAGATCGTAGCCTTGGCGGATCGCCGGCCCCGTGCCCATGGCCTGGCAAAAACAGCTCTGGCTGCTGCGATGACAGTTGACCGCGATAAGCAACAGGGCCTCCCGGCGGGCCCGGTATTGGGGATCCGGGTATTTGCCACCTAAGAAGTGCTGATCGTGGCGGGCCAGGGCGGCCAGATCACAGGCCCGCACCCCGATGAAGGCCGTGGGTTGGGCGCTGGGGGTGACAGGGTGAAAGTGCAGACCCTCATCGTCGGCATCTGCCTGCCAGAGGAGCTCCTCGGCCTGGAACAGCCAGGGTTTGAGGCCCTGGGCGGTGCAGCAGACGTCAAAATAGCGGGGCGAGGGCGATTCCACCAAGCGGTAGCGCCCCGGCTGGGTGTCATCCTGATAGCCACGGGCCAACTCGGTCACCTGGCTGACGGGCCCGAAGCTGACGGCGCCCTGTGCCAGTATGGGGCCCTGCAGCCCATAGCCCTGGTCGCTGAGCAGGCTCAGCAGGCGGGGCAGTTCTTCGACGGGCAGGAAGGCGGGCTGGGTCATGGGCTTTCCCCTGACGGTCACACTAGCCCTAAGCATAGTGCAGGGGGGGCCGCCGGAGGCAAAACGCCAAAGCGTGAGGCGACGCGGCCCCCAGGTGCCAGCCTTGTTTACACTTAGGGCCAGGTGGAACGAGGATGCGAGGCAGACGTGGCGGCGAGGGCGCGGATCCGGGTGACAGGCATAGTGCAGGGGGTGGGGTTTCGGCCCACCGTCTGGCGCCTGGCCGAGCGCCTGGGGCTGACCGGCGAGGTGCACAACGACGGGCAGGGGGTGAGCATACTGCTCTATCCTGCCGCCGCCGCCGAGGGCTTCGTGGCGGCACTCACCCAGGCGCTGCCGCCACTGGCCCACATAGAATCTGTCACGAGCCAGCTTGAGGCGGGGGGCGAGGCGCCGACGGCCTTCACCATAGCGCCCTCGGGCGCTGGCCGGGTCGCCACCCAGATAGCGCCGGATGCGGCCCTCTGTCCCGCCTGCCGGGCGGAGATCCGCGATCCGGCCCAGCCCCGCTACCGCTATCCCTTCACCAACTGTACCCACTGCGGACCGCGCTTCTCCATCCTGCGGCGCCTGCCCTACGACCGGGCGGCCACCAGCATGGCCGACTTTCCCCTCTGTCCGACCTGTTTGGCCCAGTATGGCGCCCCCGCCGACCGGCGGTTCCACGCCCAGCCCATCGCCTGCCCGGATTGCGGCCCCGTGCTGCGCCTGTATCAGGGCGTGGGGCCGCAGCGTCAGGCCGAGGCGGCCCTGCAAGCAGCCATCGCCTGGCTGGCCGACGGTCAGACCCTGGCCGTCAAGGGGCTGGGAGGCTATCAGCTGTGCTGCGACGCCAGCGATGCCGAGGCGGTGGCCCAGCTGCGTCGGATCAAGCGCCGGCCACGCAAGCCCCTGGCGGTGATGTTTGCCGATGAGGCTATGCTGGCCCCTTACTGCCGGGTCACTCCTCGCCAGCTGGCCCTGTTGGCCGGGGCCACGGCGCCCATCTTGCTGCTGCCCGCCGGGGAACGGGTGCTGCCCGAGATCCTGGCGCCGGGCCTTTCCCGCATCGGTGCCATGTTGCCGCCCACCCCCTTGCATCAGCTGCTGCTGGACGGGCTGGCCCGTCCCCTGGTGGTGACCTCCGGCAACCTGGCCGGCGAGCCCCCCAGCCTGGATGAGGCCAGCGCCTTCAGCCAGCTGGGGCGGGGCTGCTCCCTGCTTTGGCATGGGCGGGCCATAGTCCGCCGGCTGGACGACTCCGTGGCCCAGTGGCGACCCGGCGGGGTGCAGTGGCTGCGTCGGGCACGGGGTCTGGCGCCGGCCCCCATTGCCCTGCCGGCGGGGTTTGCCACCGCGGCAGGGGTGCTGGCATTGGGGGGCGACATCAAGTCGGCGCCCTGCTGGTTGCGGGGGGGCGCCGCCTATCTGGCCCCCCATCAGGGGGATCTGGCGTCCCTCGAGACACAGCGCCGCTGGCATCAGTTGATCGACGACATGGGGGCGCTGCTGGCCCTGACGCCAACGTATCTGGTGCACGACGCCCACCCGGGTTATTTCAGCCGTCAGCTGGCTCGCCACTGGCCGCAGCTGCCGCGGTTGGCGGTGGCCCATCACCATGCCCATCTGGCGGCGGCCCTGGTGGATCAGGGGCAGCCGCTGACGGCGGCGCCGCAACTGGGCTGGGTGCTGGATGGCAGCGGCTATGGCGACGAGACGCTGCTGCCCAGTCAGACGCCGGTCAGCCACAAGTTGTGGGGTGGCGAGCTGCTGCTGGGGGATTATCGCCAGGCCCGCCGGCTGTGGGGGCTGCCGCCCATGCCCCTTATCGGCGGCGAGTTGGCCCTGCGCGAACCGGGTCGATTGGCCTGCGCCGTCCTGAGCCGCTGGCTGCCGGACACTCCCCAGCCGGAGGCCTGGCGTCCCTGGCGCCGGCAGCTGGCGGCCGGGGTTAATGTGCCGGAAAGCAGCGGTGCCGGCCGCTGGTTTGATGCCGCCGCCGCCCTGCTGGGACTGGCGCCGGCGCAGTTGGACTACGAGGCCGAGGCGGCCATGGGGCTGCAGGCGGCGGCCGAACGGGCCTGGCAGCAGGCGTCGCCAATGCGTCGCCGGCAGTGGCGGCGTCGCCCCGCACCGACTGAGGCGAAGGCGCTGTGGGCGGCCCTGCTGGCCGGGCAGGCGGCGGGCCGCCCGGCTGGCGAGCTGGCCTGGCAGTTTCACCATGACCTGGCGGCTTACCTGGCCCATCAGACGGCACCCTGGCTGACGCCGGGGGCCAGGGTGCTGCTCACCGGCGGCTGCCTGCAGAACGGCCTGTTTGCCCGGCGGCTGGTGGCGGCCCTGCGGTGCCTGGGGGCTAGGCCCTTTGTGCCGAGCCTCGTGCCGGTGAACGACGGTGGCCTGGCCTTGGGCCAGGCGGTGATCGGCTGGGCGCGCCAGCAGGCCGACGGGCGGCTGGGAGAGGGGCTATGAACGGCGGTGCCTCAATCAAAGGCGGGCCTTTTCGGCGCATCTGGCTGCTGGGGCTGGGCAATCCCTGGGCGGGGGACGATGGGGTGGGGCTGGCCCTGCTCGGCCAAGTCTGCCGGGGCGAGTTGCCGTCGCGCGTCACCCCCTTGGCGGTGGGATCGGCGCCGACGGCGGCCCTGCCTGAGGATCTGCAGGCGGATTGGTTCATCCTGCTGGATGGGGTGCAGGCCGGACTGGCCGCCGGTCAGCTGTGCTGGCGGGATCCGCTGCAGCCGTCGGATCTGGCGCTGACCCGCTGGCTGGCCGGCGGCAGCCATCAGCTGGGGGTCCTGCCCTGGTTGCTGCTGCGTCAGCGGCTGGGGCCGCCGGTGGGGCGCCTCTCCTTGCTGGGGGTGGAGCTGGGGGACAATCCCAGGCGTAACGGAGAGGGATTGAGCCCCGCCCTGGCCGCGGCCCTGCCGGCCGCCTGCGCGCGGTTGGCGGAGATCCTGCGCCAGGCCGAGGGTGGCGGCGCGTATGCATGAGCTGAGCCTGTGTCAGCAACTGTGCGATCAGCTATTGGCGCTGGCTCGCCAGGAGGGCGCCCATTGTGTGCATGAGGTGGAGCTGGAGATCGGGGTGCTCTGTTGTGTGGAGCCGGAGGCGCTGCGGTTCTGTTTCGAGGCCATGGCGAAGTCCGGTCCTCTGGCGGCGACCCGCTTGCGGGTGGGGCGGGCGCTGGCCCAGGCCGAGTGTGAGGCCTGTGGCTGTCGGTACGAGGTGACGGACTGGCTGAGCGTCTGTCCTAGGTGCGGTCAGCGTTGGCGGCACCTGGCGGGGGGCGATGCCATCATCATCAAGGCGGTGGAGGTGAGCTGATGTGTCAGACGTGTGGATGTGGTGGGGCGGGGGACGTGCCGGGGACCTATCGCCTGTTGCGCCCGGAGCAGGATCTGCTGGCGCACAACGACCAGTTGGCGGCGCAGAACCGCGCCTGGCTGGCGGCGAACCGGCTCGTTGGCATCAACCTGCTGTCGAGCCCGGGGGCGGGCAAGACCAGCCTGCTGGTGGCCAGCCTGCCCAGCCTGGGGGAGCGGGTGGCGGGGGTGATCGAGGGGGATCAGCAGACCGAGCTGGATGCGGCCCGCATCCGCGCCAGCGGCGTGCCGGCGGTGCAGATCCAGACGGGGGCTGCCTGTCATCTGGATGCCCAGCAGGTGGCCCGCGGTCTGGCGCAACTGGCGCCGTCCCCTTCGGCGGCGCCTCGGCTGCTGCTGATCGAGAACGTGGGCAACCTCATCTGCCCGGCGGATTTCGATCTGGGGGAGGCCTGCCGGGTGGTGGTGCTGTCGGTCACCGAAGGGGAGGACAAGCCCCTCAAGTATCCCCAGGTGTTTCGCCGGGCGGATCTGCTGGTGATCAGCAAGCTGGATCTGCTGCCGGCGGTGGACTTCGATGTGGCTGCCTGTGTGGCCGCCGCCCGGCAAAACAATCCCGGCTTGCCGGTCATCTGCCTCTCTGCCAAACAGGGGCAGGGGATGGACACCTGGTATGCCTGGCTGGAGCAGCGTCTATGTGTCTAGGTATTCCCGCCCGCATCCTGTCGCTGGTGCCGGGCTGCCCGGGCCAGGCTCTGGCCGATTGCGGCGGCGTGCAGCGGCAGGTGGACATCAGCTGTGTGCTGGAGGGCGAACCGCCCGAGGCGCTCATCGACCGCTGGGTGGTGGTGCACGTGGGCTTTGCCCTGGCGCGCTTGCGCGAGGAGGAGGCCCAGGCCTCCTTGGCCGTGCTGGCGCAACTGCAGGCCCAACTGCCGGATCTGCTCTCGGGACCGTCCCATGATTGACTATCGCCAGGACTTTCGTCGCCCGGCGGGGATCCGGGCCTTGCTGAGCGCCATCGAGCGGCAGCTGGCGGCCATGCCCACGCCGTCCCGTCCCTGGCAACTGATGGAGATCTGCGGCGGTCACACCCATGCCATCTTCCGCCATGGCCTCGACCGGCTGCTGCCCGATTGCATCGAATTTCTGCACGGCCCCGGCTGCCCTGTGTGCGTCTTGCCGGTGGAGATCATCGATCAGGCGGTGAGCCTGGCGCGGCGGCCCGACGTCATCCTCTGCAGCTATGGCGATGCCCTGCGGGTGCCCGGCAGCCAGGGGAGCCTGCTGGCGGCCCGGGCCGCCGGGGCGGACGTGCGGGTCATCTATGCTCCCCTGGATCTGCTGGCGTTGGCCCGCCGCCACCCCAACGCCAAGGTGGTGTTGCTGGCCATCGGCTTTGAGACCACCACGCCGGCCACCGCGGCCTTGCTGGAGGTGGCCCGCGCCCAGGGTATCGACAACCTGCGGGTGCTGGTTCACCACCTGATGATGGGGCCCCCGCTGCGGGCCCTGCTGGCCGACGGCGGCTGCCGAGTGGACGGCTTTATCGGCCCCGGTCATGTCAGCCTGGTGACGGGCCAGGCCCCCTTCGACTTTATCCCGCGGGAGTTCGGCCTGCCGGTGGTGATCAGCGGCTTCGAACCCACGGATCTGCTGGCCTCTGTGCTGATGCTGCTGCGGCAACTGGCCCAGGGGCGGGCCGAGGTGAGTATCCAGTATCGGCGCGCTGCCACCGAGGCGGGCAACCGGGCGGCCCAGGCCCTGATCCAGCGGGTGTTCGAGCCGGCCCCCAGCACCGCCTGGCGCGGGCTGGGGGAACTGCCGGGCTCCGGTTGGCAGCTGAACCCCGCGTATGCCGCCTTCGATGCCAGAGCCCTGCTCGGCGGCGGGGCCGGGCCGGCTGCACCCCCCCCCGCCGGCTGCGGTTGCGACGCCGTGCTCAAGGGGCAGATCAAGCCGGCCGACTGCCCGCTGTTTGGTCGCGCCTGCCGGCCCGCGTCGCCGGTGGGGGCCCTCATGGTGTCGGCGGAGGGGGCCTGCGCCGCCTGGTATCACTATCGTCACGAGGAGAGGCAGGATGGATGAGGCGTGTATCACCCTGGGGCACGGGGCGGGGGGGCGGCCCATGCAGGCGCTCATCCAGGAGCTGTTGCTGCCGCTGTTTGACAACCCGGCCCTGGCGGCACTGGAGGATCAGGCCCGGCTGCCACTGCCGACGCAGCCGGGCTGTCGCCTGGCCATGAGCACGGACGGCTACGTGGTGAGCCCGTTGTGCTTTCCCGGCGGCGACATCGGCTGCCTGGCGGTGAACGGTACGGTGAACGATCTGGCGGTGGGGGGCGCCGTGCCCCGCTATCTGAGCTGCGCCTTCATCATAGAGGAGGGGTTGCCCATGGCGCTGCTGCGCCAGATCTGTCAGAGCCTGGCCCAGGCGGCCAGGGAGGCGGGGGTGAGTATCGTCACCGGAGACACCAAGGTGGTGCCCAGGGGCCAGGCGGATAAGTTGTTCATCACCACCAGCGGCGTGGGGGAGATCCCCGCCGGGGTGGATCTGGGCATGCACCGGATAGCGGCAGGGGATGCCCTGCTGGTCAGCGGTCCCTTGGGGGATCATGGCGCCACCATACTGGCGGCCCGCCAGGAGCTGGGGCTGAGCTGCCAGGTGCAGAGCGATACCCAGCCGCTGCATGGTCTGATGCAGGCGCTGCTGGCCAGGGTGCCCGGGCTGCACTGCGCCCGGGATCTGACCCGTGGCGGCCTCAATGCGGTGGCCCATGAGTTTGCCGCCGCCAGTGGGCTCAGCCTCTGGCTGGAGGAGGACGCCCTGCCCATTCGTCCCGCCGTGGCCAGCCTCTGCGAGTTGCTGGGGCTGGATCCTCTGCAGCTGGCCTGCGAGGGGCGACTGCTGGCTTGCGTGGCGCCGGCGCAGGCAGAGCAGGCTCTGGCGGTGATGGCCCACTGGCCCGGCGGCGAGGGCGCCGCCAGGGTCGGGGCGGTGGGCGAGGCCGAGGCCAGCCCGGTGCTGCTACACAGCGCCCTGGGGGTGGTGCGCGCCCTGGCCATGGGGGAGGGCGAGGCCCTGCCCAGGATCTGTTAGTGTTCGGCGCCGGCCGCGGTGGATCGCCAGGGCTGCTCAGCGCCGACAAACCGTCTACAATAGCTCCCCTGTTTGCAGTCAAGGATGCCAGATGAACATCATCATCGACGAAAACATGCCGGTGGCCGAGTGCCTGTTCTCCCCCTTCGGGCACCTCACCCGCCTGCCCGGGCGGCAGATCCAGGCCGACCAGCTGGCGGAGGCGGATGCCCTGCTGGTGCGCTCGGTTACCCGGGTGGATGAGCGGCTGCTCAGTCAGGCGCCGCGGCTAAAATTTGTCGGCTCCGCCACCATAGGCACGGATCATGTGGATCAGGCGCTGCTGGCCCAGCGCGGCATCGCCTTCGCCAATGCGCCTGGCTGCAACAAGATCTCGGTGGGGGAGTATGTCATCAGCGCCCTGCTGGTGCTGGCGGAGCGGCATCAACTGCACCTGGCCGGCATGACCCTGGGGGTGATCGGGGCGGGCAATACCGGTACGGCGGTGGCCGAACGGGCCCGCGCCCTGGGGATGCAGGTCTGTCTGTGCGATCCTCCCCTGGCCGACGCCGGCGACCCGCGGGAGTTTGTGCCCTACGAGGTGGCCCTGTGTTCGGACGTGGTGAGCTTTCACGTTCCCTTGACCCACGAGGGGCCCTACGCCACCTGGCATCTGCTGGACGAGGCGGCCCTGGCGGTGCTGGATGGCGAGCAGATCCTGATCAACGCCTGCCGTGGCGACGTCTGGGACAACCGGGCGCTGCTGGCCCGTCAGCTGAGCCCGGATCCGTTGCGCCTGGTGATGGATGTCTGGGAGCATGAGCCGGCGCTGCTGACCGAGCTGGTGCCCCATACCGAGCTGGCCACCCCGCACATCGCCGGCTACAGCCTGGAAGGCAAGGTGCGGGGGACCTATCAGGTCTATGAGGCCTTCTGTGCCTGGCAGGGCCTGGCGGTGAGCCAGGCGTTTACCCCCCTGTTGCCGCCGCCGGCGTTTGGCCAACTGGCGGTGCAGCAGGCGCCGGATCAGGATCTGCTCAAGCGGCTGATCCATCTGGTGTATGACGTGCGGCGCGACGATGCCCTGTTTCGCCACGGCTTTGCCGAGCCGGCGGACTTCGATCGCTTGCGCAAACATTATCCCGAGCGACGGGAGTGGTCCTCCCTGCGCCTGACAGCCCAGGCGGGCTGCGAACAACTGGCGGCCCTGGGGTTTACCCTGGCGGCGCATCCCTAACCCTCTGAACGACAAGAACCGGAAATAAGGAGACTGACATGAGTCAGCAGTTTGATATCGCCCTGTTGGGCGTGGACACCCTGGTGGGCCAGACCTTGCTGGAACTGCTGGAGGAGCGGGATTTCCCCTGCGCCCGCCTGTTCCCCCTGGTCAGCGAAGCCGGTGAGCTGGAGAGCGTGCGCTTCGCCGGTAAGACCCTGGCGGTGGCAGAGGCGGCGACGTTTGACTGGAGCCAGGTCCAGCTGGCCTTCTTCATGGCCGGCAGTGCCGCCACCGCCCGTTGGGCCGAGCAGGCCGCCGAGGCCGGCTGCCTGGTGATCGACAACAGCCTGCACTATCGCACCGATCCGTCTGTGCCCCTGGTGATCCCCGAGGTCAATGGCGAACTGCTGGCGGAGGCGCGGGTGCGTAACATAGTGGCCAGCCCCACCTGTATCGTCACCGAGCTGCTGATGGCCTTGAAGCCGCTGCACGACGAGGCGGGCATCGCCCGGGTCAACCTGGTGAGCCTGCAGTCGGTTTCCGGCTCCGGCCAGGCCGGGGTGGACGAACTGGCCCGCCAGACGGCGCAGCTGCTCAATGGCCGGCCGGTGGAGCCCAGCACCTATGATGGCCAGATTGCCTTCAACCTGCTGCCCAGCATAGATGCCACCCAGGAGGATGGTTTCACCCTGGAAGAGTGGCGCCTGGCCCAGGAGACCTGCCGCATCCTGGGGGACGATGGCATAGGCGTGAATGCCACCTGCGTGCGGGTGCCTGTGTTCTTTGGCCACAGCCAGGTGGTGCATCTTGAGACCCGTTATGCCGTGAGTCTGGAGGAGGTGCGTCAATGCCTGGCGCAGATGCCGGGATTGACCCTGGTGGACGACGAGACGGTGACGCCCGTGACCCATGGGGTCAACGACACCCAGGTCTATCTGTCCCGCCTACGGCAGGATCCCACCCACCCTCAGGGGCTGGATTTCTGGCTGGTGACCGACAATGTGCGCAAGGGCGGCGCACTCAACTGTCTGCAACTGGCAGAGGCCTGGATCCAGCCGCAGCACTGATGTGACACGGGCCGCAACTAGCGGCCCTGTTTTCATCGATAAATATCAGCCAAATCAAAATTTTCCTAGAATCCTTCCAGACCATGTTGGCGCCCTGACCTCTAGAATGCCCAGGGTGAGTGGTTTATATTGCTGCCATGCAGACAAGGCTCATTTGATGTCAAATGGGGCTACATCACGAAGGAACGATTATGGGATTATCTGTCTCCCGTCTGGCGCTGGCTGTGGCGCTTTGCCTGGAACTCACGGCCACCGCACAGGCGGCCCAGCAGTTCGATGAATTCTATGTCGAGATCAAAGGCCCGGATTCGGCCGCACCGGCCCCCAGCCTGATCCCCAAGCCCGTGGCCCAGCCTGCCAACGTTCAACCGGCCAGTGCGCAGCCGGCGACGCGTCAGACGACGGCCGCCACCAGCTTCCTGTCGAGCCCACGCTCTGCGGCCGGCACCTATGGTCCGGTGCGGGCCGATGACACCCTCTGGTCCATCTCCCAGCGCAGCATTCCCGGCAACGGTGTCACCCTGTATCAGACCCTGATGGCCATCTATCGCAAGAACCCCCAGGCCTTTGCCAACGGCCGGCTCAACTCCATCTACAAGGGGGCCATGCTGCAGCTGCCGACCCTGGCGGAGGCCCAGGCAGAGGACGATGTCGCGGCCCGTGAAGCGGTACGGAGCGGACGAGTCAGCTCGGCCCTGCTGGCTCGCTCAGCCACCCCGGCCGCCGTCGCTCAGCCCGTTGCTACCGTGGCGGCCAAGCCGACACCTCAGATCTCACCGACCAAACAGGCCCCCATCGAGGTGAAGCCCGAGGTCAAGCTGACCCCGGATGACAGCAAGTTAGCCGCCCAGCCTGTTACGCCCAGCGAGCCGGCGCAGGCAGCCGAACCGGCACAAGCCGCCAGCCAAGCGATGGAGGGCAGCAAGATTGAAATTGCCTCCCAAGGCGAGCCGACTCAAGTGGATGCGGCGGTCAAGGCGGTGGTCTCGCCGGATACCGCAAGCCAGACGCCCCCCATGGCAGCCGCCGAGCCGACGCCTCAGGGCCAAGAGGGTGTGCAGTCCCAGCTGGGCGAGTATGAAACCGAGATTGCCCAGCTGTCCGAGAACAACAACCGCCTCAAGCTGCGGGTGCAGGAACAGGATGCCCAACTGGCGGACCTCAACGGCAAGTTGGCGCAACAGACAGAGCTACAGGCACAGGTTGTCCAGCTGCAGAGTCAGTTGAGCGAGCTGCAAGCTAATCAGCCGGCCGGTGAGTCTGACAAGGGCTTCTTCGGTCAGCTGCTGTCGTCGCCGCTAAACCTGGTGCTGGTCATACTGCTGCCGATCCTGTTGCTGCTGGCCCTGGGCAGCCTCTGGCTACGGGCGCGGGCCATGCGCGAGCTGCAGGCCCGTGAGGCCGAGCTGGCCGAGTCCACCGCGCTGCAGATGGAGCAGGATGCCAGCCAGTATGACCAGTTGCTGACGGCTGACGTCGCCGCCGATGAGGAGCTGCCGGATCTGGATGAGGCAGATGAGACCCTGAGTCCGGCGCCCCAGCTGGATGCCGGTCTGGATGAGGCGGATTTTGCCTTGAGTGAACTGGACCTTGGCGAGACGGTCGCCCCCTTCCCTGAGTCCGAGGAGGAAGACGAAGATCTGCTGCCGTTGGACGATGCCCCTCAGTTTGCGGTGGAGGACGAGGAGGATCTGGCGCCCAGCAGCCTGGATTTGTCCGTCCCGGATGATGGGGATGATCTGGAGGAGATGGAGCTGCCGGATCTGAGCTGGCGGGAGGACGAGGCCGCTGCCGACACCCAGGTTGACGAGGTGGTCGAGCTGACCGACAGCGAGCAGAGTCTCGAGGATGCCGATGATCTGCTGGCCCAGCTGGGGGTGACCGAACAGGTTTCCGAGCCGGAATTGGAGCTGCCGGCCCTCGAAGAGGAGGGGGAATTGGATCTGTCCGCCTTCGAGAGTGCCTTGGCGGAGGAGGCGCCGCTGGCCGATGAGACACTGGACGCACTCGGTACCGACCTGGCGCCGGAGGCCGAAGATGATGCCCTGATGGTGGAGAGCAACTTTGAGGGGCTGGATCTCAAGGGGCTGGACGAGCTGGATATGCCGGAGGCGGCGGCCCAGGCCGAGGCGTTGGAATTTGAATCGGCTACCCTGTCCCCCGAGCCGGAGGTGACAGAGGTCGCCGAGACGGTGTCCTCCCTCGAGCAGGCCGACGAGACCCAGGTCGAGCCGGCACCGCTGGAGAGCGAGGCGGCAGCCGGCCGGACCACCAGCATAGAGGAGGAGTCCCTGCGTCAGTTGGCCGAGCAATTTGGCACGGCTCCCGCCGCCGAGCAGACGGCCGATTGGTATAGTGCCGCCGATGAGATAGAGCTCGATCACCACGAAGCAACCGCCGAGGTGGACGCGGCACCCCAGCCGGCACCCGTGGCGCCGAGCCGGGAGCCGTTCCTTGAGATTGACGAGCTGTTGGCCCAGGCCGAGGCGCAGGGTGCTGACGAGTCCGGCAAGGATCCCTCCTTCGATCTGGATACCGGGCTGGACGACTTCCCGGACATGCTCTCCCAGGCTAACGACGTGGACGTGGATGCCGACGATGGCGGGGTGGGGGCCAAGCTGGATCTGGCCCGGGCCTACCTGGAGATCGACGACAAGGAGAGCGCCCGCGAGCTGTTGCAAGAGGCGCTGGCCCAGGGCAATCCACAACAACAGGCGGAAGCCGACAAGCTGCTCAAACGGCTAAGCTGATCGGGCGGTGACTTCACTCCGGGGCGCGATTTCGTATAATCGCGCCCTGTTTCTTTTTAGGGGGAAGAGATGCGAATCGCTCTGGGCATCGAATATGACGGCAGCCGCTACTATGGCTGGCAACGGCAGCGTGAGGTGATCAGCGTCCAAGCTGAGCTGGAGCGGGTACTCTCCCGCATCGCCGCGCATCCGGTGGAGGTACAGTGTGCCGGGCGTACCGATGCCGGTGTGCATGCCACCGGTCAGGTGATCCATTTTGATTGCCCAACCCCGCGCAAGCTGGCCGCCTGGACCCTGGGGGCCAATGCCAATCTGCCGGCGGATATCGCCGTGCGCTGGGCCCAGGAGGTGCCGGAGGCGTTTCATGCCCGCTTCTCCGCCACGGCTCGCCGCTATCGCTATGTCATCTACAACGACAACCTGAGGCCCGGGATCCTCGGCGCGGGGATCAGCCATTACCATGGCGACTTGGATGTGCCGGCCATGCATCTGGCCGCCCAACAGCTGTTGGGGGAGCATGACTTCAGCTCCTTTCGCGCCGTGCAGTGCCAGTCCCGCACCCCGTTTCGCAACCTGACTCACCTGGCGGTGTTCCGTTATGGGCCTTACGTGGTGGTGGATATTCGTGCCAACGCCTTCTTGCATCACATGGTGCGCAACATAGTGGGTAGCCTCTTGCTGGTGGGGCGCGGGGAGCGGCCTGTGGCCTGGATTGCCGAGCTGCTGGCGCTGCGCGACCGGGAGCAGGCCGGCGCTACCGCCAAGGCGGGCGGCCTGTATCTGGTGGACGTCACCTATCCGGAAACCTTTGCCTTGCCGCGGCCCAGCCTGGGGCCCCTGTGGCTACCGGACAATGAGCCGGGTATGACCAGTTTTCAGTAAACAATGTCAGGCATTTATGGTTAAATCGTCCGTTAGCTAGGCGCTCAGGCGTAGATGAAAACTTCATTTCACTACCCCGAGGCGCTATTCCAACAACTACATGAAGGTATTTCATGAGCTGGCTTGAGAAAATTCTTCCCCAGAGCGATAGCTCCCGTCGGCACAACATTCCCGAAGGCGTCTGGACCAAGTGCACCGCCTGTGAGCAGGTGCTGTACCGGGCCGAGGTGGAGCGCAATCTGTGCGTCTGTCCCAAGTGTGATCATCATATGCGCATCGGCGCCCGGGCTCGCCTGGAGCGGTTGCTGGATGCCGAGCACCGCAGCGAACTGGGGGCCGAACTGGAGCCGCAGGACGCCCTGAAGTTCAAGGACTCCAAGCGTTACAAGGAGCGCCTGCAGGCGGCGCAGAAGGAGACGGGCGAGAAGGATGCCCTGGTGGTGATGAAGGGTCTGCTCAAGGGGGTCCCCGTGGTGGCCTGTGCCTTCGAGTTTTCCTTCATGGGCGGCTCCATGGCCTCCGTGGTGGGCGCGCGCTTTGTCCGTGCCGTCGAGGAGTGTCTCAAGGAGCGACGCGCCCTGATCTGCTTCTCCGCCTCCGGCGGGGCCCGCATGCAGGAGGCGCTGTTCTCCCTGATGCAGATGGCCAAGACCAGTGCCGCCCTCAACCGCCTGTCCGCCGCCGGCCTGCCCTATGTCTCAGTGCTGACCGACCCCACCATGGGGGGCGTGTCGGCCAGTCTGGCCATGCTGGGGGACATCAACGTGGCGGAGCCCAAGGCGCTGATCGGTTTCGCCGGTCCGCGGGTCATCGAGCAGACGGTGCGGGAGAAGCTGCCGGAAGGCTTCCAGCGCTCCGAGTTCCTGCTGGAGAAGGGCGCCGTGGACCTCATCATAGATCGCCGGCAGATGCGGGACCGGTTGGCCCAGCTGGTTGCCAAGTTTATGCATACCCAGGTGATCCAGGATTGATGCTGTGAGCCAGACATCGCTGTTTCAAAGCCAGTCGTTGGCCGACTGGCTTTCTTATTTGGAGCAGATCCACCCCAAGACCATCGATCTGGGGCTGGAGCGGGTGGGCCTAGTCGCCCGGCGCATGGGGGTGGACCGTCTGCCCGGCAAGGTGATCACCGTCGGTGGCACCAACGGCAAGGGCACCACCTGTGCCATGCTGGAGGCCATGCTGACGGCGGCGGGCTATCGGGTGGGTGTCTATTCCTCCCCCCACCTGTTGCGGTACAACGAGCGGGTGCGCCTCGACGGGGAGTTCGTCTCAGACGAGGCTCTCTGCCAGGCCTTTGCCCAGGTGGAGCAAGCCAGGGAGGCTCTGTCCCTCACCTTTTTCGAGTTTGGTACCCTGGCCGCCCTCTGGCTGTTTCGTCAGGCCGCGCCGGATGTCACCCTGCTGGAGGTGGGGCTCGGCGGACGGCTGGATGCCACCAACCTGGTGGATGCCGATGTCTCTGTGATCACCAGCATAGCCCTGGATCACTGTGACTGGCTGGGACCGGATCGCCAGAGCATAGCCAGGGAGAAGGCGGGGATCTTCCGTGCCGGCCGGCCGGCCATCTCCGGCGAACCGCAACCGCCGGCGACCCTGGCCGAGCAGGCTCAGCAGTGCCAGGCTGATCTCAAGCAGGTGGGGCGGGATTATGTGATTCGCCAAGAGGATGGCCGCTGGTGTTTCGATGGGCTGGGCGTCAGCTGGTCCGGGTTACCCCTGCCGGTGCTGCCCTTGGCCAATGCCGGCACTGCGGTGGCGGCCCTCATCAGCCTGGGCTTGCCGGTGGACCGTGAGGCGGTCTGCCAGGGTCTGCAATCGGCACGCCTGAGCGGTCGTCTGCAACAGGTGCGGCAGACGCCGTCCGTCTGGGTCGATGTGGCGCACAATCCCCATGCGGCCGCCTATCTGGCCTCGGCGTTACGGCGTATGCCGGCAGCCGGGCGCCGCCTGGCGGTGGTGGGTATGCTGCAGGATAAGGATATCGCCGGTACCCTGGCGGAAGTGGCGGAGCTGTTTGATGCCTGGTTTCTGGCGGATCTGCATGGCCCCCGGGCGGCCAAGGCTGCCCAACTGGCGGCGAGTCTGCCGGCGGCAACTCAGCTTAGCTGTCATGCGGATGTGGACAGTGCCTACGGTGCGGCCTTGGCGGCGGCCCAGCCACTGGATATGATCCTGGTATTTGGTTCCTTTTACACGGTCGCCGATGTCTTGGCCCGCGAGCAACTTTGAGCGAAATAGGGAGTGGTCTTGGCTTCACAATTTCAAAATCGCCTGATTGGCAGCGTGATTCTGGTTTCCCTGGGGGTGATCTTCTTGCCAGACATCCTCACCGGCAAGCCCAAGACCCCCACGGTGCCGGTGGCCGCCATTCCCCTGCAACCGGAGGCGGCGCCCTTACCCAGACCCCAGGCGGCCAGTGAGGCGCAGAGCCTGGCGACGGCCCAAACGTCTTCCGCCGAGCAAACCGAGTCCTGGCAGATGGACGAAGTCGCAGCACCCGTGACACTCAACGGCGGTGGCGAGCCGGCGGCCAATCAGGTCGTCCCCGCCGGTGCCGAGGTGGTGGCTCAGGCCCGGCCCCACACCCAGCCTCAGCCTGAACCGGTTAAACCTGCCGAGATCAAACCGGTCGCCCCGCAGCCGGTGGCTGCCAAACCGGTGGCCAGCAAACCGGTGGAAAGCCAGCCCCTCACCGCCAAGGCGCAACCCGTGTCCAAGCCTCAGCCGGTGGCGCCAACGCCCAAGCCGGTTGCCGAGCCGGCTAAACCGGTGGCCCAGGCCAAGCCGGCCTATGAGATCAAGCCCTTTGTGCCCGATAGCAAGCCGGCCGTAGCGAGCAAACCGGCAACCGCCGTCCCCTCTGCCACGGCGAGCGTCGCCAGCAGCAGCCGAAGCAGCGGTGGGGTCGAGGTGGTGGAGGCGCAGCCTACCTTAAGCAAGCCTGCGGTCACCAGTGTCACCAGCCGCCCGACGACGGTGACGGCCAGTGCGGCGGCTTCCGGCGGCAGTTGGATCATCCAATTGGGGGTGTTCCAAAACGGCGACAATGCCCGTGCCCTGGTGGGCCGCCTGCGGGCCGCCGGCTATCCCGCCGGCATTCAGTTGGTCAATCATCCCCAAGGCTTGCTGCACCGGGTGGTGGTGGGGCCGGATGTGTCCCGTTCCCGGTTGGAGGCCATGCTGCCCAAGGTCAATCAGGTGGGCGGTACCGCCGGCAAGATCATTGTCTATAGCCCGGCCGGTTAGGAGGTTGCGATGCTCACCAATCTTGCACTGGAAGCCGAACTGGATGAGCTGCTGGCGGCGCGGCGTTACAAGGATTATGCCCCCAATGGCCTGCAGGTGGAGGGGCGTCGTCCCATTCGTCGCCTGTTGACCGGGGTGACCGCCTGTCAGGCGCTGCTGGACGAGGCGGTGGCCTGGCAGGCGGATGCCGTCCTGGTCCATCACGGCTATTTTTGGGGCAATGAACCGGCAGCTATCCGGGGTATGAAGAAGCATCGCCTGCAAACCCTGCTGGCCCATGACATCAATCTGTTTGCCTATCATCTGCCGTTGGACGGTCACCCTGAGCTGGGCAATAACGCTCAGCTGGCCCTTCGCCTGGGCATAGGGGCCGTGTCCACCCTGCAGCCGGAGGATCCCAACTGCCTGATTTTCAAAGGTGAGCTGCCGATGCCCGTGACCGGCGAGCAGTGGCAGGCGCATCTGGCCGGGGTGCTGGGCAGAGAGGTGTTGTATGAAGCCTCCCCCTGTGGCCGGCCCATAGAACGGCTGGCCTGGTGTACCGGTGGTGGACAAGGCTTCATCCAGCAGGCGGCGGAAGCCGGTATGGATGCCTTCATCACGGGGGAAGTGTCGGAGCAGACCATCCACGTGGCCCGGGAGCTGGGCATTCACTTCTTTGCCGCCGGCCACCATGCCACCGAGCGCTACGGCGTTTGGGCGCTGGGGGAGTGGCTGGCCGCCCACCACGGCCTGGAAGTGCGCTTCTTGGATATTCCCAATCCGGCCTAGTGGGCGTGACCTGTCCCCGTGAGGCCGCGAGCCTGCTACCTGCCCCTGGAGGGCGCGCTCGCTCGACTGGCTAGCTTGGCGTGCCATCGTCGTCGGCTGAGGTCCGCATTGCCCGCGGGCCGGGCCCGGCTTGCTGCGCTGGCGGCGTAACGTCCCGCCGCACGCCCCAGGTTGCCCTGGCTGGGATCCTGCAGTCCTTGGCGCCCCAAGCTGTTATGCCGCTGCCGGCTTTTGCCTGGAACACGGCGGACCAGCTTGGCGACCGGCTACGGGATACTTTATCCTATATGCAAATGAGGCTGGTTTTGTCCCCACGGTCCGGCACTCATTTCTCAACGATAACGCTGATGCAATCAGCCCCACCCTGGTGGGATATATAAGCACGGGAGTAAATCAATGGAGTGGATCTCACGGGAGGTCTTCGCCCGTCTTGGGCAAGACACAGGTGAAGAGCTGCTGCCGGCGCTGGTTCAGATCTTTGTGGAAGATGGCCAGCAAAATCTGCTGGCCATCGACAATGCCTTCGCCAGTCATGATGCAGAAGAGCTCTGTCTGTTGGCTCATACCCTCAAATCGGTCTGTGCCACCTATGGGGCCTTGGTTTGTCATGACCATGCCCAGCATCTGGAGCAGGCTTGCCGTCGCCACGATTGGCATATCATTCAGCAATGGGTCAATCAGCTCAAGACCAGCTTGCCCCACAGTCTGATGGCGATCCAGGATCTGGTCAGTGAACCCCGGGCCCTGCATGGCTAGTAACGGCGACAAAATGGGTCCATGTGAGCCCATTATTTTTTGCGGTCAAAAAAAATGGCCAACCCTAGTAGTGAGTTGACCAAACTTCAGCAATAAGCCGAAGAGAGCACGGGATAAAACTGGTTTACATCGTTATATATGAAAAATGTGTGCCAACTTTTTCTGGGGCGATTTTTCCCGCTAATTGCTTGATTTGCCGTTCCTGTGGGTCATTTTGCTAGAGCAGAGTCATTTGGATTTGCATTTTGCAAACAGGGTGTCATTTGCGTCGTTGCAGATTGCAAAGGCGTGACACAGGAAAAATATGTAACGGGCGGGGCTACCACCAGGGGTATAATGCCCGCCCGAACCGGCCCTGCCAGCCCTCTGTGCTGAGCTGCTGGGGTTGCAATGCATGCCGTTTGGTGCAGGAGAGAAGTAATGAGCGCGCTGAGTCAAGAAGCCCTGCAGGTCCGTTCTGCCCTGGAGGCCCGCGGCCTGGAAACCCCTCGTCTGGAAAACGGGTTATCTGCCGAGGAGAAACGCCAGCAAATCGCGCTTAGCATGGAGCAGATCATGCAGGTGTTGGGGCTGGACTTGACCGACGACAGCCTGGCTGAGACCCCCCAGCGCATCGCCAAGATGTATGTGGACGAAATCTTCTCTGGCCTGGATTACAGTGCCTTCCCCAAGATCACAGTGATCGAGAACAAGATGGGGATGGATGAGATGATCAAGGTCAGCCGCATCAGCCTGACCAGCACCTGTGAACACCATTTCGTCACCATTGATGGCTATGCCACCGTGGCCTACTTCCCGCGCAAGAAGGTCATTGGCCTGTCCAAGATCAATCGTATCGTGCAGTTCTTTGCCAAGCGCCCCCAGGTACAGGAGCGATTGACCCAGCAGGTGTTGGTGGCCTTGCAGACGTTGCTGGGCAGCGATGATGTGGCCATTAGCATCACGGCGACCCACTACTGCGTCAAGGCGCGGGGGGTTCAGGATGCCACCAGCGTCACCACTACCACGGCCCTGGGGGGTTCCTTCAAGACCAACGCCGCCACCCGGCATGAGTTCCTCACCGCCGCCGAGCGTTAATCGTTCGTCTGATGCGCCTTCTGATCGGGGGCGCGTTGCTTGCCACCTCTGCATAGGCACTTTTTGTCCGGCACTGGTTAACTGACCAGTCGAGGAGTCTCTCGCGCCGCATCTTGCTGAACTTGCCGTCTGGCGTGGGCAATTGTGCTGGAGGGATGGCGTTCAAACTGCATTCCGTCTGCTGCGCCGTCCCCAGTCCAATGCAATTATATGCACTCCTTGCGACACGCTAATCATTTATTCCGTTAAGCCTCATTTTCGTGGCGGATCTGACGGCTTTTTCCCTTGGCGTCGTGCCGGCAGACTGTGTACACTCCGCGAAAAGTGCATGGTTGCATCAGAGCCCTAAGGATTACCTTGGGGCTCTGCCTTTGCGGGGCTGACAGGGCGCTGTGGGGGATCAGATGCGATATGCTCAATGCATTCGTTCATCGTCCTGTCGGGGGATGGCGATAGGTCGCAAGACCGGCCTTAGACCGACTGCCCTGGTGGCAGCGGTGCTTTGTACCAACGCGCCCGTGGCGTTCTGCCCGGGGAGGTTGGATGAGATTGGCAGTAATGACAGCCGGATCCGCTGTCTTATTGTGAGGCATAGTCCATGACGAATTGGTCCGCTTCGGACGCCCTGAAGGTGTACAACCTGCCCTACTGGGGTGGGGGGTTTTTTCATTTGGATGAACAAGGACAGGTGGTGGTGGCGCCGGATAAGAGCCGCCCCGACTGTCGTATCGTGCTCAAGGACGTGATTGAGCAACTTCGCAGCCAGGGCTATGCGGCCCCCGTGCTGCTGCGTTTCCCCGACATCATCAAGAGCCGGGTCGATGCGCTGTTTGGTGCCTTCCAGCAGGCCATCGAAGGCTATGGCTACGAAGGCCAGTATCAGTGTGTCTATCCCATCAAGGTGAACCAGCAAAATCAGGTGCTGGAGTCCATCACTCGCGCCTACCAGGACAAGCCCCGCCTGGGTCTTGAAGCTGGCTCCAAACCCGAGCTGTTGGCCGTGTTGTCGCACCGTCACGCCCGTGGCTCCGTCATCGTCTGCAACGGCTACAAGGATCGGGAATACGTCCGCCATGCCCTGCTTGGCAACATGATGGGCCACAAGGTCTACATAGTGGTGGAGAAGACCTCCGAGCTGGAGCTGGTACTCTCTGAGGCCGCTCAGCTGGGGGTCGAACCCTGCATCGGGGTGCGGGCACGTCTGGCCTCTCAAGGCTCTGGCAAGTGGCAGGCCAGCGGTGGCGAGAAGTCGAAGTTTGGCCTCAGCGCCGCCCAGATCCTGCGCATGGTGGAGCGGCTGCGTCAGGAGGACAAGCTGGGTTGTCTGCAGCTGGTGCACTTCCACCTGGGCTCCCAGATCGCCAACATCCGGGACATTCAAGGCGGGATCCGCGAGTGTGGCCGCTTCTATGCCGAGCTGCGTCGCCTGGGGGCGGACATCCAGGTGGTGGATGTCGGCGGCGGTCTGGGGGTCGATTACGAAGGTTCCCGTTCCCAGAGCCACTGTTCCGCCAACTACAGCCTGCGCGAATATGCCAACAACGTGGTCTGGGGCATAGGTGACATCTGCCGTGAGTTCGAGCTGCCCCATCCCACCATCATCAGTGAGTCGGGCCGCGCCCTCACCGCTCACCATGCGGTGTTGGTCTCCAACATCATAGGTACCGAGTCGGTACAGCAGCGCGAGCTGGATCCCCCGGAAGAGACGGCGCCCCTGTTGCTGCAGAACATGTGGCGCAGCTGGGAAGAGCTCAACGATGAGGATCCGGGGCTGCTGGAAATTTTCCACGACTCCGTCTCAGACCTGGCGGATGTCCATGCCCAGTACACCATGGGCTTCATGAACCTGTCCGAACGGGCCTGGGCCGAAGAGTTGCACATCAACCTGTGCCTGCGGGTCAAAGCGCTGCTCAACCCGGTGAACCGTCAGCACAGGGCCATGCTGGATGAGCTCAATGAGAAGCTGGCGGACAAGTGCTTCGTCAACTTCTCCTTGTTCCAGTCCCTGCCGGATGCCTGGGGTATCGATCAGATCTTCCCCGTCATGCCGCTGACCGGGCTGGATCGGCCACCGGTACACCGTGGTGTGGTGCTGGATATCACCTGCGACTCGGATGGCATGATCGACCACTATGTGGACGGGGTCGGGGTGGAGACCACGCTGCCCATGCCGGAGTTTGGCCCGGACGAAACCTGCTATCTGGGCTTCTTCCTTGTGGGGGCCTATCAGGAGACCCTGGGGGATCTGCACAACCTGTTTGGCGATACCCACAGTGCCGATATCAGCCTGGATGCCGATGGCAAGCCGGTGATCAGCCATATCACCAAGGGGGATACGGTGGATAACCTGCTGCGCTATGTGAACATCAACCCGGATCGCATCCGCCAAAACTACCGGCGGCTGGCCGCCGATCTGTCGGTGGATGAGCAGATCCGCACCGATCTGCTGGCAGATCTGGAAGCGGGCCTGCAGGGTTATGCCTATCTGGAGGATGACGAGTAAGCGCTCGCATCGGCATACATTGAAGGGGCCTTTTAGGCCCCTTTTGTTTGTGATGGCGGCTTGTCCCCGGGTTTGGGGCATCCGTGCGTCTGGTCGCTGGTCTGCTCGGCCAGCAGCTTGCGCTCATAATCACGCTTGACCAGGGCCAGGGCGCTCAGCACCTGGGCAGCCGGGATCTGGTTTTCCTCCAGCCACTGGATGATATCCACGGCCAATTTGATCTCGATAGGCGCCGTTGCCAACGACATCGCTGTTCCTTCCATCTTCGACAGACAAAAAAAAGCCCAGATAACAGGGAAGCTAGCTGGGCAAAGACTTAATGCTTAATTGCAGTGGCACTTATATAGAGTGCGGCTTGTCGCAAAAAGTTCACCTCGGGCAGAAAAAAAGACAAAAAAGTCCCTGCGTCTGCATCCTGTGCCTTACTTATCACATCGCTACTGGTCTAACCACCGTTCCATGCGGTGGCCGGCCGACGTGCCTGTGCCGGTCGCCGTTCCCGGGAAGGGGAGGGAGGCAGCATGTTGTCCATTCTTCTGCTGTTGGTGATCCTGGGGATCCCGCTAGCCATCTGGTTGCACACGCCTTGGCGGCAGCACCTCATCAGCCGTCCGCTCATGGCCTATCTGGCCCACGCCATGCCCCCCCTGTCGGCCACCGAGCAGGAAGCCATCGAGGCCGGCTCAGTCTGGTGGGAGGGCGAGCTGTTCGCCGGGCGGCCAAACTGGCGGCACCTGCGTGAGCTGCCTCGGCCCAGCCTGAGTGCGGCGGAGCAGGCCTTCATGGCGCATCAGGTGGCCGAGCTGCTAGAGCGCCTGGCGGCCCTGCCTGGGAATCCGCAGCAGCAGGATCTGCCCGACTCGCTGTGGACCTTTCTTGCCCAGGAGGGTTTTTTTGCCCTCATCATCCCCAAGGCCTACGGTGGCCGTGAATTTTCCCACTATGCCAACTCACAGATAGTGGCGCGCATCGCGGCGGCCAATCTAAGCGCCGCAGTCACCGTCATGGTGCCCAACTCCCTGGGCCCGGCGGAGCTGTTGCTGCACTATGGGACTCAGGAGCAGCAGGACTATTGGCTGCCGCGGCTGGCCCGCGGGGAGGATATACCCTGCTTTGCCCTGACGGGGCCCGAGGCGGGCTCGGATGCGGGGGCCATCCCGGATCTGGGGGTGGTGACCCGCGGGATGTGGCAGGGACAGGAGGTGCTGGGGATCCGGCTGGACTGGAACAAGCGCTATATCACCCTAGCCCCACGGGCGACTGTCATCGGTCTCGCGTTCAAGTTGGTCGACCCGGATCACCTGCTGGGGTCGCAGACGGAGTATGGGATCAGCTGTGCCCTGATCCCGGCTAATTTGCCGGGGATCCAGATAGGGGCGCGGCATCTTCCCATGGGCCAGCGCTTCTTGAACGGTCCCATTCGCGGCGAGGGGGTCTTCATTCCGCTGGACAGCCTGATCGGCGGTGTGCCCTGGGCCGGCAAGGGCTGGCGCATGCTGGTGGAATGCCTGAGCGCGGGACGGGGTATCTCGCTGCCGGCGCTGGGCACAGCTTGCGGTCAGCTGGCCTGTCGCAGCAGTTCGGCCTATGCGTTCGTGCGCCGGCAGTTCGGTCAGTCCATCGGCCGCTTTGAAGGGGTGCAAGAGGCCCTGGCGCGCATCGCCGGCCTCAGCTATCAGATGGATGCCACCCGCCAGCTGACCACCACGGCCCTGGATCTGGGGGCCAGGCCTGGGGTGGCCACTGCCATCGCCAAGTACCACATCACCGAATTGGCCCGCCGCTGTCTGCTGGATGCCATGGATGTTCACGCCGGCCGGGCCATCATGTTGGGCCGAAGCAACTATTTGGCTTATCACTACATGGGCATTCCCATCGCCATCACGGTGGAGGGGGCCAACATCCTCACCCGCAGTCTGATGATCTATGGCCAGGGGGCGGTGCGCTGCCATCCCTTCCTGCGCCAGGAGATGGCCTGTCTCCATGCGCCGGATGGCCTGGCGGGCTTCGATCGCCTGCTGCGTCAGCACGCCAGACGCTTTGTTAGCCATCTGCTGCGGACCCTGGCTTCGGGCTTGACCCTGGGCCGGCTGGAGCGCGCGCCTGTGCCTGGCTATCAGGCCGGCTATTACCGTCAGCTGAGCCGTATGAGCCGGGCGCTGGCCTTGACCAGCGATCTGGTGATGCTGTTGCTGGGGGGGCGGCTCAAACGGCGGGAGCTGCTGACCGCCCGGTTGGGGGACTGGTTAAGCCAACTCTACCTGGCGTCGGCCACCCTCAAGCGCTTCGAGGACGATGGCGCCCAGACCCAAGATCGCCTGCTGTTGGATTATGCCCTGCAGCACAGTCTGCAGCAGATCGGGCTCGCCGTGGTGGGGGTCTGCGCCAATCTGCCCTGGCGCTGGTTGGGTTGGCTGCTCAAGCGCTGGATCTTTCCCTTCGGCAACGGATATGCCGGCCCCTCGGATCGGCTGATTGGCCAGTTGGCGGAGGCCATGCTGGTGGTGGATGGGCTGCGGCAGGGATTAATGACGCTGCATCAATGTCCGTTGACGGAGCAGGATCCGGTGGGGCGGGTGGAGCTGGCCTTCGTCCGGCTGCAGGCGGTAGCGCCCTTGCATGATCGCCTGCTACAGGCCCAGAAGCGGGGTGAACTGCCCAACAAGATCGGCATGACGGAGCTGGTTGCTGCGGCGCAAGAGACGGGGTTGCTGTCGGCTAGCGAGGCGGCCGCGTTGCAGGAGGCCGAGCGGCTGCGTTCCCTGGCCTTGCAGGTGGACAGCTTTGCCGCGGCTGAGCTGGCGGACGCTCAGTGGCCGGGAGGATAAAAAACGCCCACCTAGGGTGGGCGTCTTGATGCCGAGGTGGCGGATTACTCTACCGTGATCAGCTTGCAGGTGTTGGTGCTGCCGGTGGTTTCCAGCTTATCGCCGTGGGTGACGATCACCAGATCGCCCGCCTTCACATAGCCCTGCTCCTTGAGCACGTTCAAGGCGTCCAGGCAGAACTGCAGCACGGGCAGGTTCTCGTCGCCATCGAAGTACACCGGGGTCACGCCGCGGAACAGGGTGGCCCAGTTGAGGGTCTGCTGATGGCGGGACATGGCGAAGATGGGCAGGCCGGAACTCAGGCGAGACATCAGCAGCGGGGTGGTGCCGGACTCCGTCATGGTGACTATGCCCTTGATGCCGGCCATGTGGTTGGCGGCATACATGGCGCCCATGGCCACACACTCTTCGATGGAGTTGAAGGTGTAGTTCATCCGGTGGTTGGAGACGTTCACGCTGGGGTGCTTTTCGGCACCCAGGCAGACGCTGGCCATGGCGTTGACGGTTTCCACCGGGAAGTCGCCGGCGGCGGTTTCGGCGGAGAGCATCACCGCATCGGTACCGTCCAGCACGGCGTTGGCCACGTCCATCACTTCGGCCCGGGTGGGCAGAGGGGCCTTGATCATGGACTCCATCATCTGAGTGGCGGTGATCACCACGCGGTTCAGGCGACGGGCGGTGCGGATCAGCTTCTTCTGTACCCCCATCAGCTCGGAGTCACCGATTTCCACCCCCAGATCGCCACGGGCCACCATCACCACATCGGAGGCCAGGATCACGTCTTCCATGGCTTCGTCAGTGGCCACGGTTTCCGCCCGTTCCACCTTGGCGACGATCTTGGCGTTGCAGCCGGCTTCGCGTGCCAGCTCGCGAGCATAGTTGAGGTCGGCACCGGAGCGGGGGAAGGAGACGGCCAGGTAGTCCACGGCCATGGCGGCGGCCGTCTTGATGTCTTCCTTGTCCTTGTCGGTCAGGGCCGGGGCGGACAGGCCGCCACCCTTCTTGTTGATGCCCTTGTTGTTGGACAGGGGACCGGCGACGGTGACACAGGTGAAGATGCGGCTGCCTTCCACCCGTTCCACTTGCAGTTGCACGCGGCCATCGTCCAGCAGCAGCACATCACCGGGCACCACATCCTCCGGCAGTTGCTTGTAGTCGATGCCTACCTGCTGTTGATCCCCTTCGCCCTTACCCAGGGTGGCATCCAGGATGAATTTGTCACCCAGAGTCAGATAAATCTTGCCGTCCTTGAAGGTAGAGACGCGGATCTTGGGGCCTTGCAGATCCCCCAGGATGGCCACATGACGACCCAGCTTGGCTGCCAACTCCCGCACCAGGTTGGCGCGGGCGATATGATCTTCGGCGGAGCCGTGGGAGAAGTTCATTCGAACCATGTTGGCGCCGGCCTGGATGATATTCTCCAGAACCCCTTCACGGTCGGTAGCCGGACCCAATGTGGTCACGATCTTAGTGCGTCTTAACATCTTTCTCTCCAGAGTAAAGTTTGTATGAGCATGAAAATCAGCGACGGCATGCGCAACAGGTGCGGGTATTACCCTGGGTTACACCATTACTGCACAGTGTTAAAAACCGTAACGAATAGCCGGATTCTACACGAAGGGGGGGGCGTGCGATACCGTGAGGCGGGCAGAAAAAACGCCTCCCGAGGGAGGCGTTTTTTCGAATCATTGGTGAAAGCTTTCAAACCGGGAATCTTTGATGCCTTCTTTCACTTTTTTTAGATTTTCTCGGAACTTAAGACCTCGTCGCAGAGTAAATCCTGTGGCAAGCACATCGATCAGCGTCAGCTGGGCGATGCGGGAGGCCATGGGCAGGTAGACATCGGTATCTTCCGGTACATCCATGGACAGCACCAGGCTACATTCCCGCGCCAGGGGCGAGTCCTTGGCGGTGATACCGATGACGGTGGCGTCGTTGTGCCGCGCCAGGGCGGCGATTTCCACCAGGGCCTTGGTGCGGCCCGTGTGGGAGATCACCACCACCACATCCCCTTCGGTGCAGTTGATGCAGGCCATGCGCATCATGATGATGTCGTCGAAGCAGGCCACCGGGATGTTGAAGCGGAAGAACTTGTTCAGGGCGTCGTGGGCCACCGAGGAGGAGGCGCCCAGGCCGAAGAAGGAGATCTTCTTGGACTGGGTCAGCAGATCCACACAGCGGTTGAGGGTCTGGGTATCCAGGCTGTTCTTCGCCACATCCAGGCAGGCGATGGTGGACTCGAAGATCTTGGCGGTGTAGGCCTCGGGCGTATCGTCCTCTTCCACGTGCAGGTTCACGTAAGGTGTGCCATTGGCCAGGCTTTGGGCCAGATGCAGCTTGAAGTCCGGGAATCCCTTGGTATCCAGGCGGCGGCAGAAGCGGTTGACAGTGGGCTCGCTCACGTCCGCCATCTTGGCCAGGGCCGCGATGCTGGAGTGAATAGCCGTCTGGGGCGAGGCCATGATCACCTCGGCTACCTTGCGTTCGGATTTACTGAAACTGTCAAGATATTTGCTGATTTTTTCCAACGTATTCATGCGAAATGCTCAGATACAGGTTTGGGTTGCCCCCGAGGGAAGCGGCCTGCCAACAGTGGCTAACCTATTGAGTTAGCAGCCTATACCCAAAATGAGGCCAACAGCACAGGCCTGACGGTAAAGTGTGCGGCCTGTCTTAAAATTACTTACAACAGGCTAAATCTAGCAGATTATCGCCGGCTGCGGCAGGGTTTTGTAATAAAACTACTACAATCGCGGCATTTATTGATCTGGCTGTGATCACGGTTGTATTTCTGCGAGGCGACAGCGGGTAAAATCCGCTCCCACAATAACGAGAATATCCGGCATTTTGTTTTGGTCAGTAAGTTTTGGTCAGTAAGGAGTTGTTTATGGCGAGTTTTGCCCTGGTAGGGGACGTCGGCGGTACCAATGCCCGTCTGGCATTGTGTGACATGACCACTGGCGACATTTCACAAGCAAAGACCTATTCCGGTCTTGATCATCCCAGTCTGGAGGCGGTGGTCCGCCTGTATCTGGAAGAACATAACACCCAGGTGGACGATGCCTGCATCGCCATCGCCTGTCCCATCCAAGGGGATTGGGTGGCCATGACCAACCATACCTGGGAGTTCTCCATCGCGGAGATGAAGGCCAACCTGGGGCTGCAGCACCTGGAAATCATCAACGACTTCACCGCCGTGTCCATGGCCATCCCTGTGCTGGGGGACGAGGACAAGCTGCAGTTTGGTGGTAGCCATGCCCAGGCGGGCAAGCCCATCGCCGTCTATGGTGCTGGCACCGGCCTGGGGGTGGCGCACCTGGTGCATACCGGCAGCCAATGGCTGAGCCTGCCCGGCGAGGGCGGTCACGTGGACTTCGCCTCCAACTGTGAGGAAGAAGATGCGGTATTGCAGGTGATGCGCCAGGATCTGGGTCACGTCTCTGCCGAGCGTCTGCTCTCCGGGCCTGGCCTGGTGAATCTGTACCGTGCCCTGGTGAAGGCCGATGGCCGTGAGCCTGAGGATCTGCTGCCCAAGGATGTGACCGAGCGAGCCCTGGCCGACGAATGCACCGACTGCCGTCGGGCCCTGAGCCTGTTCTGCGTGCTGATGGGGCGCTTCGGCGGCAACCTGGCGCTGAATCTGGGCACCTTCGGGGGCGTCTACATCGCCGGTGGCATAGTGCCGCGCTTCCTCGACTTCTTTAAGTCCTCCGGCTTCCGGGTGGCCTTCGAAGACAAGGGGCGCTTCCAGGCCTATCTCAAGGATATCCCCGTCTACCTCATCACCCATGCCAACCCGGGTCTGCTGGGAGCCGGTGCCTACCTGCGCCAGTCCCTGGGCATCCGTCTGTAAGGCGTTTATCGCGGACCTTAAGGCCAGTCCCCAGGACTGGCCTTATTTATTTTTGCCGCCGCCGGGTTGCCCTCTGGCGCCGGCCCGCGTCAGCCCCTAGACTCGGCTTCCTCACTTTCGGGAGTCGGCCGTGCTGTCGCGTTTTCTTGCCCTCGATCGCCTGTTGTTGCCAACCCAGCCACTGTGGCGGGTGCAGCCTTTTCACCATCTCGACCTGCCCTGGCAACACACTCATCCGGCGCTGTGTGAGGCCCTCTCTGCCTTGGATCTGCCGGCTCTGCAGGGGCTGGAGCAGGATGCGCTGGGAAGACAGGCGCTGCTGTGGCCCCTGGTGCCCCAGGCCGCCGAGTTGGCCACGCTGTGCCGGCTGCCTCACCTGCCTTGTTCGGCACCGATGGCGGCGCCGGCCCATGTCCCCGGCCGCAAGTGGGCGCAGATCTGGGCCTTCGCCCAGCAGTTGGATGCGGCTGACCGGCAGGGGCATATATTGGAATGGTGTGCAGGCAAGGGTCATCTGGGACGGCTGCTGGCCCGCCAGGGGCAGCCCGTGGTGAGCCTGGAGTGGGACGCTGACCTGTGCCAGGCGGCCCGTCAGCTGTCGGCGGGGTTACCGCAGCAGATAGTGCAGCAGGATGTGTTGGCGTCCGGCAGCGGGCCATGGCTGGCCGGGGCGCGGCAGGCGGTGGCGCTGCATGCCTGCGGCGATCTGCACCGTCACCTGTTGCAGCAAGGTGTCGCCCAGGGGGTGGCCAGCCTGAGCCTGGCACCCTGCTGCTATCACAAGCATGCCCATGAGCAGTACCAGCCCTTAAGTCGGGCGGCGCAGGCCAGCGCCCTGGGTCTGACCCGGCGGCAGCTGCAATTGCCCCTGCAGGAAACGGTGACGGGGGGCGCCCGGGTGCGGCGGCTGCGCTGGCAGGAGCTCAGCTGGCGGCTCACCTTCGATGCTCTGCAGCGCGACCTGCGCGGCGAGGAGACCTATCTGCCCTTGCCCTCCTTTGCCAAGGAGCGGCTGGCCGGCGAGTTGCTGGCCTTTATCCGCTGGGCGGCCGACACCAAGGGGCTGACCTTGCCCGCCCAGCTGGATGTGACCCCTTATCTGCAACAGGCCCAGGCCAGGCTGGCCCAAGTGCTGCGCATGGAGCTGGTGCTGGGGCTGTTCCGACGCCCCCTGGAGCTGTGGCTGCTCTGTGATTACGCCCTCTACCTGCAGGAGCAGGGCTATGGGGTGAGCCTGGCGGAGTTCTGCGAACGTCCGCTGACGCCCCGCAATATCCTGCTGCAGGCGCACAAGCTCGCGTCTGCCGAGGGCGGCTAAGGGGCTAGCTCGATCAGCACCAGCAGGGCGGAGTCGCCACCCCACTCCTTGGGCGCCTGGTGAAAGGCCATGACATCCGGGTGCTGGGCCAGCCACATGGGCACCCGCTGCTTGAGGATATGCTTGCCGTGACCGTGCATGACGCAGGCACAGCGGATGTGCTGCCTGCGGCAGGCCTCCAGCAGGGCGGCCAGCTCCAGCTTGGCCTGCTGCTGAGTGAGGCCGTGGAGATCCAGCAGCATGTCCGGCACATAGTCGCCTCGCCGCAGCCGCTTGGCCTCGAAGCTGGAAACATCCGTGCGCACATAGCGCATGGGGCCCTCGTCGCTGAGGTAGGGCTCGAAACTGTCGGAGAAGGGATGGGAGAGCCCCAGATCTTCACGCACCTGGCGGGCCAACGCTTTCTGCTTGACCGAGCGATAGGTGGGACTTATGGTATCCTGCTTTATTCGGCGGGTACCCTGGGCGGCCTCGCGAAACAGCGCCTTGTCCTGTTCATCGAGTTCGTCTTTTTTCTTCATTAATCAGGTATCTGGCTGTTATTGGCTCGGCATATGCCGGCAAGTTTACTCGACCCGGAGGCGGTTTTGGACAAGTTATTCATCGACGAGGCAGTCAGCGAGCTGAGCACCGTCAACGACATGATGCGCTGGGCGGTGAGCTGCTTCAACGAGGCCGACCTGTTTTATGGTCACGGCACCGACAATGGCTGGGACGAAGCGGTCCAGCTGATGTTGCCCTCCTTGCACCTGCCGCCCTTTATCTCCGATGACATCAAGGCGGCCCGCCTGACCCGTAGCGAGCGGCAGTTGCTGGCCGAGCTGGTGGCGCGCCGGGTGGAGGAGCGGTTGCCGGCGCCGTATCTCACCAACAAGGCCTGGTTTGCCGGCCTGGAATTTTACGTGGACGAGCGGGTCATAGTGCCGCGCTCACCCATCGCCGAGCTCATCGCCCAGCGCTTCGCACCCTGGCTGCAGGGGGAACCGCGCCGCATCATGGACCTGTGCACCGGCTCTGGCTGCATCGCCATCGCCCTGGCCTATGCTTTCCCCGAGGCGGAGGTGGACGCCCTGGACATCTCGGTGGATGCCTTGAACGTGGCGGAGATCAACATCCAGCACCACGGTCTGGAAGAGCGGGTCATCCCCATTTTGTCGGACCTCTGGCAGGCCTTGCCGGAAGGGGATCAGTACGATCTTATCGTCTCCAACCCGCCTTACGTGGATGAGGAAGACATGGCGGATCTGCCGGACGAGTTCCACCACGAGCCGGAGCTGGCACTGGCCTCCGGCTTCGACGGTCTGGACTTGACCCGTCAGATCCTGGCCAAGGCGGCGGATTTTCTCACCGACGAGGGGCTGCTGGTGGTGGAAGTGGGCAACAGCCAGGTGCACCTGAGCGCCCAATATCCCCAGGTGCCCTTCACCTGGGTCGAATTTGAACAGGGTGGCCACGGCGTCTTCGTGCTGACCAAGGCACAGCTGCTGGCCCACCGGGATCTTTTTGTAACCGAACCTTCTTGAGGAATTTATGGCAGGGAACAGCTTCGGACACCTCTTTCGTATCACCACCTTTGGTGAGAGTCATGGTCTGGCCCTGGGCGCCGTGGTGGATGGCTGCCCGCCTGGACTGGCACTGAGCGAGGAGGATCTGCAGGGGGATCTGGATCGGCGCAAGCCGGGCACCTCCCGTTTCACCACCCAGCGCCGGGAAGAGGACAAGGTGAAGATCCTCTCCGGGGTGTTCGAGGGCCAGACCACAGGCACCTCCATCGGTCTGCTCATCGAAAACACCGATCAGCGCTCCAAGGATTACGGTGACATCAAGGACCTGTTCCGCCCCGGACACGCCGATTACACCTATCACCAGAAGTACGGCATCCGCGACTATCGGGGGGGCGGCCGCTCCTCCGCCCGGGAGACCGCCATGCGGGTGGCGGCCGGCGCCATTGCCAAGAAGTATCTCAAGCAGGTGCATGGCATCGAGATCTACGGCTATCTGGAGCAGCTGGGCCCCATCAAGGGTGAGCAGGTGGACAAGGCCATCATCAACCAGAACGACTTCTTCTTCGCCGATGCCAGCAAGCTGGCGGCGCTGGATGCCTTCATGCGGGATCTGAAGAAAGAGGGCGACTCCATCGGTGCCAAGGTCAAGGTGGTGGCGGAGCACGTGCCGGTAGGGCTGGGGGAACCCGTGTTCGATCGGCTGGATGCGGACATCGCCCATGCCCTGATGGGCATCAATGCCGTCAAGGCGGTGGAGATCGGCGATGGCTTCGCCGTGGTGGAGCAACGGGGTTCCCAGCACAGGGACGAGATGACCCCCGACGGCTTCCTTAGCAACCATGCCGGCGGCATCCTGGGGGGTATCTCCACCGGCCAGACCATCAGTGCCAGCCTGGCGCTCAAGCCCACCTCCAGCATCATGGTGCCGGGGCGCACCATCGACAAGGAGGGTCATGCCCAGGAGATGGTGACCCGAGGCCGTCATGACCCCTGCGTGGGGATCCGCGCCGTGCCCATCGCCGAGGCCATGCTGGCCCTGGTGTTGATGGACCACCTGCTGCGTCACCGGGCGCAGAACCTGGGAGTACAGACCCAGACGCCGCAGCTGCGCTAATGGGTGATCCGACAAGAAGGCCGTGCATTGCACGGCCTTCTTTTTATCGGGCTAGCTCACTTTGGCCTTGCGCAGGCGAAGATTGAGCATCTCCACCCCCAAGGAGAAGGCCATGGCAAAGTAGATGTAGCCCTTGGGAATATGCAGGTCGAGCCCTTCGGCCATCAGGGCCACGCCGATGAGGATCAGGAAGGCCAGGGCCAGCATCTTGATGGTGGGATGGTGCTCGACAAAATCACCAATCGGTCGGGCGGCAAACATCATGATCCCCACGGCGATGACGATGGCCAGTACCATCACGGGCACATGGTCGGCCATCCCAACGGCTGTGATCACCGAGTCCAGGCTAAAGACGATATCCAAGAGGGCAATCTGTACCAGGGTGACCAAAAAGCCACTGTGTGGCTTCACGGATTGGGCGGCCTCATCATGAGGCTCCTCCAGGCTGTGGTGGATCTCGTGAGTGCTCTTGGCCAGCAGGAAGAGCCCTCCCAACAATAAGATAAGATCCCGCCCGGAGATGGCCTCACCGGCCAGAGTAAATAGGGGGCTGGTCAGCCGCATCACCCAGGCCAGGGAGAGCAGCAAGGCGATCCGGGTGAGCATGGCGCCAGCCAACCCTAGCAGTCGCGCCCGCTGGCGCTGCGCGGCGGGCAGACGGCCCACCAGTATGCTGATGAAGATGATGTTGTCGATGCCCAGTACTATCTCCAGCAGGGTCAGGGTGGCCAGGGCCATCCAGGCCGAGGGATCTTGTATCCAGTCCAATAGCATGAGAGCGAGTATCCAGTCAGAGGGGTGATGGCTGGCTATCTTAGCCCCTTGTTTGGCGTCGGAAAGGGGGCGCAAAAATTAATCTGTATGAGACGAAGAACACTAGCCAAAGGCGGTCGCTTAAGGCAGGATCTGCGCTCCCCTATCCGGGGCCGGTTGCCGACAAGGCGTAGCAAAGACCTCGCGGGGCTTATCCAGCCCCCTGCCATCTGGTGTCTATGAAAACCATATTTGAATTTGAACGCGTGCTGCTGGACCTGATTGATGCCATGGTCAGCACGGGCTCGGCCGATGAGCTGTTTGCCAGCGGGTACCTCCGCGGCCACATCTCGTTGGCGGTGGCCCACTGTGAAATCGACGGGCGCAATCACCTCAGGGATGTGAAACACAGGGTGCTGGCTGGGTTGCAGGATGCCTGCATCAGCGGCGAGCTCTCGGATACGGATCAGAAGCTGGTGACGCAGATGTGGCAGCGCCTGTTGCAACAGGCGGAGTCGCAGCTGGCCTGATGAGGCCATTGCCAGACTGACCCTAAGAGGGCCGCAATCGCGGCCCTTTGTCTTATCTGGGCTCGGCCGCCTGCAGCTGCCCCAGGGCCAGATCCGTCACGTCGTAGATCAGCAGGGCCAGATGGCTGATCTGGCCGGTAAAGTCGGGCAGGGGCATGATGGTGACGTTCTGGTACATCTGATCCGCCTGACCCGTGATGGGGCGGCCGTTGGCGAAGCGAAACAGGTAGGGGCGCTGTTCCCAGCTGATGAAGGCGCGATTGTTGAGGGTGCGCACCATGGCCAGCTTGCGGCCGAGCCAGGCGCTGTCGAGATCGGGAAAGGCATCAAACAGCACCTGATCCTTCACCTCATGACTCAGGCGGCCACTGTGGCTCTCCATGAAGCCATTCCACACCTGCACCCTGTCCTCCTGATCCAGCACCACCAGTCCCACGTCCAGGGTCTGGATGATGCTCATCAGCCAATGAAATTCCCGAATGTCCATGGGGGCCTCCTCAGAGCAGGTGCTCGATCTTGTGGTTCATGAAGCGGATGGACTCCTCGGTAAACAGCAGCAGCAGATCGCACTGTACCTGGTGGTCACGGATCCGGTAGTTGATCTCGATGGCCAGGGTCCGCCGCCAGCGGGTGCGGTTGGTGCGGATGAGATCGTCGATGGCGCTGTGCTGGCCCAGCACCACCGGCTGCCCCTGGTGGAAGGGGGTGTCCAGCTGGGTGCCAAAGCCCCGCAGGAAGGCACCGATCAGCACGTTGGCCATGTCCATCAGCAGCTCCAGTTCCACCGCCTTGTCGATGGGGCCCTGGTGGCGCATCAGCTTGGCCAGATCGGCGAAGCTGGAGTCGTGAAACAGCACCAGGGCCTCGCCGGCGATGCCGGCGCCGATAAAGCCCTGACAGACCGCCGAGAGGGTGTCTTCCCCGGCGGCGGCACTCAGGGCCATGTGCAGCTCGCTCACCTCCAGCACGTTGACGTTGGGGATGGGCAGGATGACGAACTGCCCCAGCAGCCGGGCCAGCAGATCGGCCGCCTGGCCCATGGCCACGTTGGCCAGCTCCTGGTAGACGTCCCGCAGCTCTATGGTCAGCCCGAAGGGGGAGGCCTGATCCGGGATACCGCCGCCGCTTTGATAGACCCCCAGCTCCAGCAGCAGGCTCTGCAGCTTATCCGCGGAACAGGGTTTCTGGATGAAGGCCAGGGCGCCCAGGGACATGACCTCCTGGTAGGCGGCGGGCTGGATATCGCCGGAGACGACGATGACCCGGCTGCGGATCTCCTGTTCCTTGAGGGCCGCCAGCACCGCATAGCCGTCCATGATGGGCATGGTGAGATCCAAAAACACCAGATCCCCATGCCCGCTCAGGATCTGCTCCAGCCCCTCCTGGCCGTTGCCGGCCTGATGCAGCTTGATGGGCCAGTCGGTCGGCAGGGCCCGGGCCATCTGCTTGCGGGCGAAGGCAGAGTCATCACAAATCAGTACATTCACCGGCCTTTCTCCTCCTGTGGGCGATGCTCCCCAGTATAGGAAAGCGACCATGGCAGTGGCGGGATCGCCATTGTAAAACATGGATCCCCCATCCATTATTGGAACTGCATTCTAGGCCAGTCCGGCCCTTAAAACTGGAGAGCAGCTATGAAAACCGTGGTGGAGCTGATGTGCGCCCATAGATCCATTCGCCAATTTGCCCAGCAGCCCATCAGCCCAGGGCAGTTGGAACAGATCTTGTTGGCGGCCCAGTCCGCCTCCAGCTCCAGCTTCCTGCAGGCAGTCAGTGTCATTCGGGTCAAGGATATGGTCAAGCGCCAGCAACTGGTCAGCCTGTGTGGCGAGCAGCCTTACGTGGCCAGCGCGGCGGAGTTTCTGGTGTTCTGTATCGACTTCCACCGTCATCGCAGCCTGGTGCCGGGGGCCAAGACCGGCTACATAGAGCAGCTGCTGATCGGCGCCATCGATGCCGGTCTGATGGGGCAGAATGCCCTGCTGGCCGCCGAGTCGATGGGGCTGGGGGGGGTGTTTATCGGCGCCATCCGCAACGATCCCGAAGGGGTCAGCCAGTTGCTGGATCTGCCGGAGCTGGTGGCGCCCCTGTTTGGCCTCTGCTTGGGGTATCCGGCCCAGAGCCCGGATCTGAAGCCCCGCTTGCCACTGCAGCTGGTGCTGCATGAGGAACACTATCAGGCCCCGGATCCCAGCCAGTTTGCCGCCTATGATGCCCTGCTGGCCCACTACTATCGCGGCCGGGGAGAGACGGGGCAGGTGCGCGGCTGGACCGATCAGCTGGAGAAGATCCTCGGCAAGGAGGCCCGACCCTTCATGTTCGACTACCTCAAGGGGCGCGGCTTTGCCCTGAAATAAGGGCTGCGCTGACAGCGCCAAGGGCTTCTGTTACCCTTGGCGGCCTTCCCTTCGACGGCGGTTTTTATGCGTCCCTTTGCCTGGCTCTCGCTGTTCTTCTTCGCCCTCTATTTCGTCTATGGCGCCTACGTGCCCTTCTGGTCCCTCTGGCTGGCCTCGGTGGGCATCAGCCCGGAGCAGATAGGCCTGCTCATCGGCCTGGGGCTGGCCGTGCGTTTTCCCGGCAACCTGGCCATCATGGGACAGGTGCGCCATGCCCGACAATTGCTGCCCCTGGGCCGGATCCTGGCCATTCTGAGCCTGGTGAGTTTTGCCCTGTTCCATCTCAGCCACAGCTTCTGGAGTCTGTTGCTGCTGATGCTGCTGGCCAACTTCATCTACCCGACCCTGCTGCCCATGAGCGATGCCCTGGCGTCACGCATGATAGTTCAGGTCAACCTGGATTACGGTAAGGTGCGGCTGTGGGGCTCGGCGGCCTTCATCGTCGGCTCCAGCCTGGTGGGTAAGATCATCGGCTGGGGGGGCGTTCAGTGGGTGCTGCACGTCATGCTGCTGGGGCTGGTATTCCTGTGTCTGCTCAGCTGGCTGCCCTTGTCGCCCATGCCGGAGGAGAGCCCGGGCCAGCCACGCCGGGGCAGCCTGCTTGGCCTGCTCAAACAGGCGGCCTTTCGCCGCTTCCTGCTCATCATGTGCCTGCTGCAAGGCAGTCATGCCGCCTACTATGGCTTTAGCGCCATCTACTGGAAGGCTAATGGTTACAGTGCCGGCACCATAGGGTATCTGTGGGGGTTGGGGGTGTTGGCGGAGATCGGCATGTTCGCCCTGGACAAGCGGCTGCTGCGCCGCCTGACGCCGCGACAGATGATGTTGATCGGCGCCGGGGGCGGCCTGGTGCGTTGGATAACCCTGGGCCTTACCACCAGCCTGCCGCTGCTGGCCGGGGCCCAGTTGCTCCACAGCCTCACCTTCTGTGTCAGCCACCTGGCGGCCATCCGCTACCTGACCCAGCAGCTGCCCCGGGAGCAGCTCATCGCCGGCCAGACCCTGTATGCGGCCTTGTCCCAGGGCATGTTCACCGCGGTACTGACCGCCCTGGTGGGCTGGTGCTATCCCAGCCTGGGCAGCCTGGTGTTTGTGCTGATGGCTGCCCTGCTGCTGCCGGTGTTTGCCCTGCGACTGAAACCCATGGTCACCGCCTAAACAACAACGCCTCCGAGGGGAGGCGTTGTGCAATGGGCTGTCAGCCGGTTTACCACTTCTTCTTGGGCTGGAACAGGACGTCCAGATCGTCCTTCTTCTCTTTCATCTCGTCGCGTTCTTTCTGGCTGGCCTCTTCGATCTGCTGGTTCATGTCCCGCAGGGCATTGCGCATCTCGTCTTCCCGGGCGATGAGCCAGGGGTCTTTGTCATGAATGGCGGCCAGGGCGCTGATGCCCTTGGTGAGCAGCTGCTTGGCGGTACCGAACTGGCGCTGCATGCGGCTCTCAAACGCCCGCTGGGTCAGGTTGGCGATGTTGATCTTCAGCAGCATCAGCTCCAGGCGACGGTCTTCAGTGACGAAGGCCTGGGGGTCTATCTTGCCCTTGTTGTGCTCCACCCGCACCACGGCGCGGATCTTTTTGACCAGTTGTAGCATCTGCAGGGCCTGCTGATCCGAGTCCGGTGCCCGGAAGCTGCTCTCGTCGCTGTTTTGGTAGTGCTCCTGCACGTACTTGATCTGGGCCTGCACGTCCTGCAGCCGCTGGCGCACGCTGTCCATGCCGGGGGCGGCCTGCAAGATGGATTTCAGGGCATCGTGGATGCGGGTCTGCATCAGGAGCACCAGGGTCTTGCTGAAGGGCAGCCGGTTGGCGTTGAGCAAGATCTCCTCGGCCTCCTCGATGATCATCTTCTGCTTGGCCATCAGGGCGCGACGGTCCGCTTCGAGTTTCTGCTTGTACTGCTGGACTATGTTGTAGCCGATGATCAGAAACAGCAGCGCGCCTATGGATAAGAGTACCAGTGTTAAAACCATAATCGCCTCAATAGCTTCCCTGAATGAAAACGAACTGCGTCGATACTACCTTATCCCTGTCAAGGGCGGTAGCTGGGCCGGTGGGCCGGGTGGCATCTTGGCTTAACTTTAGGGGGAAGTGTGTTCTGGGTCACTGGCCATCGCCATCAAACGAGGCTTGCATGTTAGCTGAGGCGCGTTTCTCATTATTTGTTAGTATTAGGCCATGCGTCCTTATTCTGGAAAATCATGAAACTTCAACAGCTACGCTACATTGTCGAGGTGGCTAATCACAGTCTCAACGTTTCCGCTACCGCCGAGAGTCTCTATACCTCCCAGCCCGGCATCAGCAAGCAGGTGCGCATGCTGGAGGATGAGCTGGGGGTGCAGATCTTCGAGCGCAGCGGCAAGCACCTGACCCAGGTGACCCCGGCCGGGCGGGACATCTTGAAGATTGCCCAGGAGATCCTGGCCAAGGTGGAGAGCATCAAGTCGGTGGCCGGGCAATACACCAACCCGGATCAGGGCAACCTCAACATCGCCACCACCCACACCCAGGCACGCTATGCCTTGCCGCGGGTGATCCAGGACTTCATGAAGCGCTACCCCAAGGTCTCCTTGCACATGCACCAGGGCTCGCCGTCCCAGATCAGCGATGCGGTGGCCAAGGGCACCTCGGACTTCGCCATCGCCACCGAGGCGCTGCACCTGTACGAGGATCTGGTGATGCTGCCCTGCTACCACTGGAACCGCTGCGTCATAGTGCCCAAGGGGCATCCCCTGGCCAAGGTGGAGCGGCTGACGGTGGCGCACCTGGCACGCTACCCCCTGGTGACCTACACCTTTGGCTTCACCGGCCGCTCCGAGCTGGACACCGCCTTCAACCGGGAGGGGTTCGAGCCCCATATCGTCTTCACCGCCACCGATGCGGACGTGATCAAGACTTACGTCAAGCTGGGGCTGGGGGTGGGGGTCATCGCCACCATGGCGGTGGAGCCGGACAAGGACACGGATCTGGTGCTGCTGGATGCCAGTCACCTGTTCGCCCACAGCACCACCAAGATCTGCTTTCGCCGCGGCATCTTTCTGCGCAGCTACATGTATGACTTCATGGAGCGCTTCGCGCCCCACCTGACCCGGGATCTGGTGGACAAGGCCCTGGCCATGAAGAGCAATTACGAAGTGGATCAGCTGTTCGAGAACATCCAGCTGCCCATCCGCTAGTCGCAGTCCGCCAGCTTGGCCGCCAGGCCGCCCTGGGAGGTCTCCCGGTACTTGGCATCCATGTCCTTGCCGGTGTCATACATGGTGGCGATCACCTTGTCCAGGCTCACCCGGGCGGCGCTGGTCCGGCGTACCGCCATGCGGCTGGCGTTGATGGCCTTCACCGCCGCGATGGCATTGCGCTCGATGCAGGGTACCTGCACCTGGCCACCGACCGGGTCGCAGGTCAGCCCCAGGTTGTGCTCCATGGCGATCTCCGCCGCCTGGCAGACCTGCTCGGGGTTGCCGCCCATGATCTCGGTGAGCCCTGCCGCCGCCATGGAGCAGGCCACCCCCACTTCCCCCTGACAGCCCACCTCCGCCCCCGACAGGGAGGCGTTCATCTTGTACAGCAGACCGATGGCCGCCGCGGTGAGCAGGAAGCGGCAGGCCAGCTCCGGCTCCATGGGGTGGACGAACTTGTCGTAATAGGCCAGCACCGCCGGGATGATGCCGGCGGCACCGTTGGTGGGGGCGGTGACCATGCGGCCACCGGCGGCATTTTCCTCACTCACCGCCAAGGCAAAGCAGTTCACCCAGTCCACCACCGCCATGGGATCCCGGGTCAGGGCCGTGTCGCTGCGCAGGTGGCGATAGAGGGGGGCGGCGCGACGCACCACCTTCAAGGGGCCGGGCAGCAGGCCTTCGGTGTGGCAGCCCCGGCGGATGCAGGATTCCATCACCTGCCACAGCTGCTCACAGCCGGCCTGGGTGTCTGCGTCGGGCCGGAAACTGGTCTCGTTCTGCCGCATCAGGTGGGCGATGCTCACCCCCAGAGCCTGGCAGTGATCCAGCAGGGCCTGGGCGCTGTCGAAGGGGTAGGGCACGGCCCGGCCCTGGGCCGGCGGCTGGTCAAATTCTTGTTCGGTGACGATGAAGCCGCCGCCCACCGAGTAGTAGATCTGCTCCATGAGCAGCTGCTCGCCGGCAAAGGCCTGCAGGCACAGGCCATTTTCGTGGCGGGGCAGGGGCTGTGCATGAAACTGCAGATCGCTGGGGGCAAAGGGGATCTTGTGGGCCCCCAGGGCCAGGGGCAGGGCGCCCTCCTCCTTCACCCGGGCCAGAAAGGCCGGCAGGCTGTCCGTATCCACCGTCTCCGGCAGGTAACCGGCCAGCCCCATCAGGATGGCCTGATCCGTGTGGTGCCCCCGGCCGGTGAGGGCTAGGGAGCCGTGCAGGTGGGCCTGGATGCGGGTGATCCGGCCCAGCTGTCCCTGCTGCTGCAGCTGGTCGATAAACGCCTGGGCGGCCTTCATGGGCCCCACGGTATGGGAGGAGGAGGGGCCGATACCGATCTTGAAGATATCAAACAGGCTGAGCATAAGACCTCGAGAGGGACGAAAGATGGCGTGCCAGGATCCGGCATCCGTAATTATTCTGCAAGTTGGAGTTTTTATCGAGTTATGGGCCAGCTTTATTTAAAAGCCTAGCCATTCATTCTGAGGAAAGCCGGGCCAGCTCTTGCAAGATCCGGGCGGTGGCGCCCCAGATGAGATAGCCCTGCAGGCTGATGCCCCAGGCACTGGTGAGCTTGCCGTGGCGCACGAAGCGCCAGCGGCCGTAGCGGGCGGGATCCAGCAGGTCTTTGAGGGGCAGGGTGAAGGCCTCGGCCACCTCGCCGCTGGCGGCCTGCCAGCGGGCGCCGGGGGCCAGCAGTCCCAGGTAGGGGGTAATATGAAACCCGGTCACCGTATGGTAGCCCGGCAGGCGGCCCAGCAGGCGCACCGCCTCGGGGGGGATGCCCAGCTCCTCGTGGGTTTCCCGCAGCGCCGTGGTGCGCAGATCACCATCGGTCGGGTCGAAGCGGCCCCCGGGAAAACTGATCTGCCCCGGATGGTGGCGCAAGCTCAGGCTGCGGCGGGTCAGCAACAGCTGCAGCTGACCCTCCCGCGCCAGCAGGGGCAGCAGCACGGCGGCGGCCTGGTCTTCCGGCCTGGGGATCACCCCCAGATGGGTCTGGGGACGCAGCAGGTAGCGGGCCAGCCAGTGGTCTGTCATGGCGCCAGCACCGGCAGTATCTTGCCCAGCTTATGAAACAGCTCGGCGTATTCGGCCTCGACTTCCGAATCCGCCACTATGCCGCCGCCGGCCCAGACATGCAGTTGGCCGGCTTCGGCCAACAGGGTGCGGATGCATATGCTGGAGTCCAGGCGGCCATCCTGGCTGTGATAGCCGATGCTGCCGCAGTAGAGGTTGCGCCGCTGGGGCTCCAGCTCCTCGATGATTTCCATGGCGCGGATCTTGGGGGCGCCTGTGATGGAGCCGCCGGGGAAGCAGGCCCGCAGCAGATCCAGGCCGCTCAAGCCCGTCATCAGGGTGCCGGTGACGGTGGAAACTAGGTGATGCACCGCCGGGAAGGATTCGATGGCAAACAGGCTGGGCACCGCCACCGAGCCGGGCACGCAGACACGGCCTATGTCGTTGCGCAGCAGATCCACGATCATCAGGTTCTCGGCCCTATCCTTGGGGCTGTGGCGCAACGCCTCGGCGGCCTGGGCATCCAACACAGGATCGGCATGCCGGGGCAGGGTGCCCTTGATGGGCTTGGTCTGTACGTTGTCGCCTTCCAGGCGCAGGAAGCGCTCGGGGGAGAGGCTGAGCACGGCCGCATCGCTCAGGCGGATGAAGGCACTGAAGGGCGCACGGTTCACCCGACTCAATGCCTGATAGGCCTGCCACTCATCGCCCGCATAGGGGGCATCGAAGCGTTGGGTCAGGTTGATCTGGTAGCAATCGCCGGCCTGCAGGTAGGCCTGCACCCGGGCGAAGCGCTCGGCATATTCACTTTGGCTCAGGTTGGCCTGCCAGGGGCCGGTGAGACTAAAGGCGGCTTGTGGCTGCGCCTGCTGGGCCTGCCACCAGGCCAGGCGGCGCCACAGATCCGCCTGAGAGCCGCGCACCAGCAGATGGGCCAGCCCTGCGTGTGGGTCCAGCACCCAGGCCCAGTCATAGATGCCCACCGCCAGCTGGGGCAGCTGCAGATCGGCCGCAGCGAGTGCAGGCAGGCGTTCAAACCGCCGGCCCAGATCGTAACCAAAGAGTCCCATGGCGCCGCCACTAAAGGGCCAGCCGGTCGGTGCGTCATCCAGCTCACCCAACAGCTGCGCCTGCCACTTGGCCACCAGTGCCAGGGGATCTTCGGTCGACGTCGTGATCTCACCCCGCCGGTCAATGTGGGTGATCTCCCCCTGGGTGGTCAGGGTGGCCAGCGGGTCGGCGCAGATCAGGTGATAGCGGCTGTCGACATGCTCGGTGCCGCCGGACTCCAGCAGCATGGCCCAGGGCTGATGGGACAGGGGGCCGAAGAAGGCAAACAGGTCGCCGTTGAAGGGCAGACTCAGCGATTGCAGTGGGTAACTCATTTGTAACCTGGACAACAGAATTGGCCTCGGGATTGGTGAGGCAGGCGGGTAGAGCGTATCATAACACCGCTAAATTCATGAACTTTGTCGCCCGAGCACTGGCCGGACGGCCACGGGAGAAATGTTATGGCAGTGATAAAACAACAGGATTTCATCGATTCCATCGCCGACGCCCTGCAATTCATCTCCTATTATCACCCGCTGGATTTCGTCCAGGCCCTGACCCAGGCCTATGAGCGCGAGGAGAGCCCCGCCGCCAAGGACGCCATGGCCCAGATCCTGATCAACTCCCGCATGTCTGCCGAGGGCCACAGGCCCCTGTGCCAGGATACCGGCATCGTCACCTGCTTTGTGAAGATCGGCATGCAGGTGCAGTGGCAGGCGGAGATGACGGTGCAGGAGATGGTGGACGAGGGCACCCGGCGTGCCTACCTGAACCCGGATAACCCGTTGCGCCTCTCCATCCTGGCCGACCCGGCCGGCAGTCGCAAGAACACCCGGGACAACACTCCGGCGGTGGTGCACGTGGAGATGGTCAAGGGGGATCAGGTGGCGGTGCATATCGCCGCCAAGGGCGGTGGCTCGGAGAACAAGTCCAAGCTCGCCATGCTGGATCCATCCGATTCGGTGGTGGATTGGGTGCTCAAGACGGTGCCCACCATGGGAGCGGGTTGGTGCCCCCCCGGCATGCTGGGGATCGGCATCGGCGGCACCGCCGAAAAGGCGGCCCTGATGGCGAAAGAAGCCCTGATGGAGAGCATCGACATTCAGGATCTCAAGGCCCGCGGCCCCGCTAATGGCGAAGAGGCCCTGCGCCTGGAGCTGTTCGACAAGATCAACCGCTTGGGGATCGGCGCCCAGGGCCTGGGGGGCCTTACCACTGTGCTGGATGTGAAGATCAAATCCGCCCCGACCCACGCGGTGGCCAAGCCCATCGCCATGATCCCCAACTGTGCCGCCACCCGGCACATCCATTTCACCCTGGATGGCTCGGGGTCGGCCCAGCTCACGCCGCCGCCCCTGTCCGCCTGGCCGGAGATCGCCTGGGAGGGCGCCAAGCAGGCGCGCCGGGTGCAGCTCGATGGCATCAGCAAGGAGGAGATCGCCACCTGGCAGGTGGGGGAGACCCTGCTGCTCTCCGGCAAGATACTCACAGGGCGCGATGCGGCCCACAAGCGCATCAGCGATCTGCTGGCCAGCGGCGAGCCCTTGCCGGATGGCGTGGACTTCAACGGTCGCTTCATCTACTACGTGGGCCCGGTGGATCCGGTGCGCGACGAAGTGGTGGGCCCCGCGGGTCCCACCACCTCCACCCGGATGGACAAGTTCAGCGAGATGATGCTGGGGCAGTGCGGCCTGTTCGGCATGATTGGCAAATCTGAGCGTGGCCCCCAGGCGGTGGAGGCCATCCATGCCCACGGCGCCGCCTATCTGATGGCGGTAGGGGGAGCTGCCTATCTCGTCTCTAAGGCCATCAAGCAGGCCCGCAAGGTCGCCTTCGAGGAGCTGGGGATGGAGGCCATCTACGAGTTTGAGGTGGTGGACATGCCGGTGACGGTGGCGGTGGACGCCCGGGGCAACAACATCCATGAACTGGGCCCGGCCCACTGGCGCGCCAAGTTGCAGCCGGTGGCCATTCACGAGGTGGAGTGACCGTCACCCGCCGGCGGCGTACCAGGCCGGCGGTCCTGCTGCAAATCTAGGCAAACGCATGGTTTTTTAAGATTTTTTGTTGTGTTTGCCCTAGGCCTTGTCTATCATGCGCCCCGTCGTCAGCGAGCCTGATGGGCAAGGTGAGATCCCACGCCTTAAACAAGGGATCAAAAAACGGTGAGGTGTCCGAGTGGCTGCCCAATCCAGCAAAGCTGGCATTGAGGAGAGCACGCAAGGCGTGCGACGCAGCCACAAACACACTGAACTGGAACAAGGTGAGATCTCACGCCTTAAACAAGAGATCAAAAAACGGTGAGGTGTCCGAGTGGCTGAAGGAGCACGCCTGGAAAGTGTGTATACGGCAACGTATCGAGGGTTCGAATCCCTCCCTCACCGCCATTTTTAAAGAGAGCTGCAGCAATGCGGCTTTTTTTGTATCTGAAATTCCTGCAAGTGTTCGCGAGAGGGGGATATTCCTCGTGAGATCGAGCCGAGCGCAGCAAGGCAAGGTCGCGGCGCAACGGCCCCGAAGGGAGGCGCGTTAACGCATAATCTCTCCCTTATCGCCGGATAAATTACGAATCAACCATATGAGTATCATATGGTTTTTTCTTTTCTGTAGCCGAAAAATCGGTCGGTGGTGCATGTTGCTGTCACACTATGTCGTCTTATCTGCTCAAACACCGCCTCCGGAACGATTACACCCGCATCCCCTTCCCCATGCCTTGCGTGCTCTGGGCTGCCCTACCGAGGTGTGAGTATCGCGGCGCACCAAGGAATACGCGGCAGCGGGGATGCGCAACCGCTTGGCTGCTCAAAGGGTCAAGCTGCTGCTGGCCAAACTGGCAAGCAAACCCGCGATTCAATCTGAAGAGTTGAATGTTTCCGGCAGTCACGATTGCGCTGGCGCAGGGGTGATCGCTCATCGGTGTTGTGAGTTCCACATTGCATGTGATAGGTTGCAAGTGTCTGCATTGCCGCAGCAACTTTTCCATCTACTGTGAGGAGACATCCATGGGCACTATGTCGATTTGGCACTGGATCATCGTATTGCTGGTTGTGGCGCTGGTGTTTGGTACCGGTCGCGTCAAAGAGCTGGGCAAGGACCTGGGGTCGGCTATCCGTGGTTTTAAGGAGGGGATCAAGGAGCCTGATGGCGAGGCGTTACCGGTGGTGAAGTCGGATCGCCCAGAGTAAGGCGGGTCGGCTATGCCTGATTTTGGTCTGGGAGAGCTGGTGGTGATGGCCACCGTGGCCTTGCTGGTGCTGGGGCCGCGTCAGATGGTCAACTCCATGCAAACCGTCGGTCGGTGGCTTGGGCAAGCACGGACCGCCTTTCGGCAAATCAGCCAACAGTTGGAGGGGGAGCTGATGACAGGGCACCAGCTTGTGCGGGAGCCCTCCGTGCAATCAGCGCCAGCCTCGCCAGAGGCGGTGCGTCAGGCTTCCCACGTCGGGCCCATGTGGACGGTTCCGTTGCCCCCATCGCCCCAAGATCAGCTGGCGGTCTTGCGTGCTGAGTTAGCGCAACTGAAGCGCCGGGTGGCGGCTCGTCCCAGCGCAGGTCGGCGTGGTATTCGGCGGCCAAAAAGACAGGGCTAGAGCATGAATATGAGTGAAACACGGATGCCGGAAGGGGATGCGCGGTTAGGCTTGCTGGAACATCTGCTGGAGCTGCGTCGCCGAGTGATCCGGGCAGTGCTAGCGCTGGTGGCGGTCACGGTCTGCTTGTTGCCCTTCATGGAGCCAATCTTTGAATTCTTCTCCCGCCCCTTGCTGGCGATATTGCCGGGTGACGGCAAGATGCTGGCCATCGGGGTGATATCGCCGGTGATGGTGCCCTTGAAGTTGACGCTGTTCGTGGCGCTGATCCTGGCCTTGCCGTTTATTTTCTACCAGATCTGGTCCTTTGTTGCTCCGGGTCTCTATCGGCGGGAGAAGCGATTATTGCTGCCGGCCATCACGTTTAGTTTCTTGCTGTTTTTGCTGGGCGTGGCGTACTGCTATTTCATCGTCTTTGGTCTGATCTTCTCGTTTATTGCCGGTTATGCCCCTGAGTCGGTGCAGTTTGCGCCGGACATTGATGCCTATATCGGTTTCATACTGCGTATGTTCTTGGCCTTTGGTCTGACCTTCGAGGTGCCGGCGGTTGTGCTGTTTGTCCATCTGACAGGTTTGGTCTCCTTGGACCGATTGGTTAGCCTGCGACGCTATGTCATCGCGCTGGCTTTTGTGCTGGCCGCGATCGTCACGCCACCGGATGTGGTGTCGCAGTTCATGCTGGCGTTACCCATCATTGTGCTTTATGAGCTGGGGCTGGGGTTGGCTCGGCTGCTGATGCCACGGCGGGTGTTGGCAGAGCCGGAGCCACGGTAAATCTGAGGCTGGATGGAGCAGGAGGGCTAGAGCCCTCCTTTTTTGAACCCGGACAGACAGATGTGGTGATGGCAACACGAATATGTTGCAGTAGCCCGGGTTGAGTGTTGTAATTGCAACATGTCAGTTGGCAAGAAACACATTGGAGACATGAATGAAGCCGATCTTGTCGCTTAACGCATTTGACCCCCAGCAGACCGATGCGCTGGATCCCCATATCAAGGGGGAGGCCCTGCGGCGTCAGCGGCTGTTTGGTGCCGCCTCGGTGCTGTTTTATCGGGAACCACTGGAGATTGCCCGGGGAGAGGGCTGCTGGTTGATGGATGTTCGTGGAGAGCGCTATCTGGATTGTTACAACAATGTGCCCAGCGTCGGCCATGGACATCCTCGAGTGGCTGAGGCCGTTTACCAGCAGCTTAAGCGGGTCAATACCCACACGCGTTATCTGCATTCGCTGGTCAACGATTATGCCGAGCGGCTGTTGGCGACCTTTCCCGCCTCCCTGAGCAATATCACTTTCACCTGCACTGGCAGTGAGAGCAACGATCTGGCGCTGCGCCAGGCGTTCAGTTTCACCGGCCGGCGCGGGGTGATCGTCACCGAAGGGGCGTACCATGGCAATTCAGATCTGGTGACTGCGGTCTCTCCCAGCTCGTTTCGGCGTGGTCAGCCACCCCGCTGGGTGAAGACCATTCCGGCTCCGGATCCCCTGCATGTCCCTGCCACGCAGCAGGCCGAGGTGTTCGACAGTGCGGTGGCGGCGGCCATCCAGGCATTGGAGCAGGAGGGCTTCGGTGTGGCTGCCCTGCTGTTTGACAGTATCTTCTCCAGCGATGGTGTCTATGCGGATCCGGCGGGCTTTATCGCGCCGGCCGTGGAGCGGGTGCGGCGGCACGGCGGCCTGTTCATCTGTGATGAGGTGCAGCCTGGTTTTGGTCGTACCGGGCGGATGTGGGGCTTCGAACGGCATGGTGTCATTCCGGATCTGGTCACCCTGGGTAAACCCATGGGCAATGGCTTTCCTCTGGCCGGCGTGGTGACCCGCCCGGCGATTCTGGAGCGATTCTGTCAGGAGGTCGGCTACTTCAACACCTTCGGTGGATCACCTGCGGCGGCGGCAGCAGGCATGGCAGTACTGGATGCGCTCGAGCAGGAGCAGTTGATCCAACGTGCCCAGCAAAGTGGTGACTATCTGAGGGTGGCCATCACCCGTCTGCAAGCCAGCCACGGGGGCATAGGTGCGGTGCGCGGCGTCGGGCTATTCACCGGGGTCGAGCTGCTGGATGAGGCCGGTCAACCCGATGAGTCCCTCGCCACCGCCGTCATCAACGGGCTGCGCGACGAGAAGGTGCTGATCGGTGCCGCTGGGCCCCATGCCAATGTCCTCAAGGTTCGCCCCCCCCTGTGCTTTGGCACAGTAGAGGCGGATTTCTTTGTCCAGGCCTTGGCCAAGTCGCTGCAACGTCTGGGGCGCTGATAGCACCGAGCGTGGGAGGGCCATGGCTCAAAGTAAAAAGCCACCAGGGATCCTGGTGGCTTTTTACTGTATGTCTGATCTTGTGACGGGCAGCTAGGACTGCAGGCTGGTTCCCCATTCGTCTCGTGCTACCACGACCTCAGTGCCAGCAAGCTTGATGGCACTGAGCAGCTCCTCGTCGGCGGGATGTTGATCGGTAACCAGCCGGGTGATGCCATGCCAGCCGCTGTAGACGCTGATGGCCACATGGGCAAACTTGGAGTGGTCCGCCACCACACTGACTTCCCGAGCCCGGGTGACCATGGCTTGGTAGGTACAGGCAATTTCTAGGTCGGCATTGCTGAGCCCTTCGCCGGCCAGACCGGAAGCCCCCACTATGGTGTGATTGGCATAGATCTTCTGCAGGTAGAGCACGGTTTCCGGCCCGTAAACACAGCACTCCTTGTCGTTGTAACGCCCGGGCAGCAGGTTTACCGAGATGGTGGGATTGGGGGAGACCAGACTGGCGATGGTCAGCGAGTCGGTGAACAGCGTCAGATCGTGTTTCTCCGCCGCCAGCCGGCGAGCCAGGTGGTTGGTGGTGGAGCCGCTGCCCAGGATCAGCACGTCACCATGCTTGATATAGCCGGCCATGCGTTTGGCGATGAGTTCCCGTTGTCGAGAGAACAGACGATCCCGCTCGCGGATCTCCGGTTCCGGCCCCAGGGGACGGGCGGCCCCGCCATAGGTACGGCTGATGAGACCCTGGGGCTCCATCTCGTCCAGATCCCGTCGTATGGTTTCAGTCGAGACACTAAACTTCACCGCCAGCTCAGAGGCGCGGATGGTGGGCTGGGCCTGCAATTCGGCGATGATTTGTTTTTGTCGTTCTGCCTTGGATAGTTTCACGCTCTGTTTCCTGCTGCTCGACCTGCTGTCCTCATCGAGCTGGGCAGGATCCAGTTAATTGAGCCTGCTGCCGGGATTGGCCGACACAGGGCGGCAATCCAGGGGCCGATAAGGAGCCAAAAAATTCGGAAAATTATGGCATGGGGGCCCTGGATCTCCAAATGTGCCCCTAGGGTGGGGCGTTATTGTTGTCGGCGGCGTCGGTTTACCAGCCAGATGAGGCCGGCGCCGAGGGCCATGACGGCGGCGGCACCCAGGGTGCTCATGGTGCCCAGGGTGGGAACCATGGGGGAATAGCCCGCGCCCATCTTGCTGTAGAGCCATTTGGGGATAGTGTTATCCACGCCGGAGGTGTAGAGAGACAAGGGGAAGTTCCCCCAGGAGAGTAGGAAGGCGAACAGCATGCCGGACCAGATCCCGGGCCACAACAGGGGCAGGGTGATCTGGGTGCAGATCTGCCAGCGATTGGCCCCCAGATCTCGCGCCGCCAGCTCCAGGGTGGGATCGAAGCCGTAAACCTGAATGGCAATCACCAGGGTCACCACAGGAGTGATCCACACTAGGTGGGCAAATACCGCGGTGAGCCAGGAGAGCTGGATACCCAGGGCGTTGAACCACAGCAGCAGTGCCAGGCCCAACACCGGCTGGGGGAAGAAGATTGGTAGCAGCACCAGCTTCTGGAAGCCCTTGCGCCCTGTCCAGTCGTAGCGGGCGAAGGCCAAGGCCCCGAAGAAGGCGATCAGGGTGCTGAGCAGGGTCACCAGCAGGGCAATCTTCAGGGAGTTGTTGGTGATCACACCGATCTCCATGGAGTCGGCGGTTTTTTCCCACCAGAGGGTGGACCAGGCTCTCACCGGAAACATGAAGTAGCGTGATTTGGCCAGGGAGGAGAGGGCGTCACACAGCACCGGCAGGTAGGTGAACAGCAGGATGAACAGGGTCCAGCCATAGATAAACCACCGGTTTAAGCGTTGATGTCTTGCAGCATCCATGAGGGCAATCCTTTACTTGCGGCCCAGAACCTTATCCAGGTCCAGGCGGGTGAAGGCCAGCAACGTCAGCACCCCGATCACCAGGGTCAATACCACGGCCAGGGCGGAACCGAAGGGCCAGTTCTGGGAGTAGGTGAAGGCCGTGTCAATGTCGTGGGTGATGACGATGATGGATTGTCCACCCAGTATCTTGGCCTCTGACAGGGAGCCGGTGGCCAGTACGAAGGTCAGCAGCATGCCGATGAGCATGCCGGGCATGGCCAGGGGCAGTTCCACCTCACGCCATGTCTGCCACCGGCTGGCGCCCAGATCACGGGCCGCAGTGAGCAGATCTTGGGGCAGCAGGGCGATACCCAGTACCAGGGGAAACAGCATGTAGGGCAGGAAGGTGTAGATCAGGCCGAACAGGGTGATCTGGCCGGTGAACAGTACCTCGGGTCCCTGGCCACCCATCAACTTGGCCAGGCCGTCCAGCACGCCGTGCTTCATGAAGAACAGCACCCAGCCGTACAGGCGGACGTTCTCTGAGACAAACAGCGGGAAGACAAACAACACGCTGATGAGTGAGGAGAGGCGGGGCCCGAATACCCGCACCATGCCTACCGCCACCGGATAGCAGATCACCGCCAGGCTGGCCGTGGCGAGGGCGGCCAGGCAGAGTGACCAGGCGTAGGACTTCCACACGCTGCCTTGCAGCATCTCGAGATAGTTGTCCCAGCTGAAGCTGGTAAACAGGTCGAAGGAGCGCGGCGTGGCAAACGAGAAGCCCAGCACCGCAATCAATGGGGCGGCAAAGCCCAGAAGCAGCAGCAAATAGACCGGCAAGGCGCAGCGGCCGCCGAGGCTGCACAGCGCACGTCGTACAGGTGAACAGATCTTCATGATGTTACTCCGTGACAAACACGGCGTCGGCCGCATTCCAGCCCAAGCGAAGGGTCGATCCGATCGTCACCTCAGACAGGCTGCCATGGGGCAACTCCAGGGAGATGGGGTGGTGCTGGAACACCAGCTCGTATTGGTCACGGGCACCCATCTCGAATTTGTCCTGCACCTGGCAGTCAATCACGTTATCCGGCATGGGGCCGTCGGGCAGGACCACCTGCATCCTCTCCGGCCGGACCATGACAAAGCCTTCCAGCTCCTTATCCTTGGGCACCAGGGTCAGGGAAACTCCAGGTAAGGCCTTGGACTCCCAGCCCCCGCCGGGCAGGGCTCGCACGTCAAAGATGTTGGTATCCCCCATGAACTCGGCGACAAACCGATTGCGTGGTCGCATGTAGATGTCTTCCGGGGTGCCCACCTGCACCAGCTCACCCCGGCACATGACGCCGATGCGATCGGACATGAACATGGCTTCTTCTAGAGAGTGGGTGATGTAGATGAAGGTCTTGCCGGACTGCCGATGCAGTTCCTTGAGCTCCTTCTGCAATGTCTTGCGCAGCTTGGCATCGATGGCCGACAGGGGTTCGTCGAATAAGAGTATCTCGGGGTCATAGGCGAAGGCGCGGGCTATGGCTACCCGCTGGCGTTCGCCGCCGGAGCACTTCATCACGCTCTTGCCGTAGTAGTCTTCTGGCAGACGCACCATGGCCATCAGCCGGTGGGCCGTCTCTTGGCGCTGTTCCGGCGATTCACCACGCATTTTCATTGGAAATTCGATGTTCTGGCCCACCGTCATGTGGGGAAACAGGGCCAGGAACTGGAACACCATGCAGGTGGGGCGCTGATCCGCTGCCAAGCTGTTGATGCTTTGCCCGTTGAGTACAATGTCACCACGGGTTGGTTGATCCATGCCCGCCAACATTTTGAGCATGGTGGTCTTGCCTGATCCTGATGGGCCAACAATGGTAAAAAACTCGTTCTGCTTGATCCTCAGGTTGACGGATTTGACCGCCTGAAAACCCTCGAATGAGCGCTCGACGTTGACCAGGTCAAGAATGCTTTTGTATCCACTACCTCTGGTGTCCATCTCTTTGGGTTCCATCTTCACATTTCATGGCGGCAATAGGGGGCAGAGGCGGCTCTGCCCCGTCGGGATTAGCGTTGGCGCTTGGCTTCCGTCATCAGGTCATGGGCCTTCTCATAGTCGGGGACTATGTCGTAGGCCATTGATCGGCTCATTTCTTCTTCAAGGGAGTCCCACTGAATGGCGTTCAGATCGTCCTTGGAGAACAGCTTGAGGCACTCGGGATTGCCCATCTGGGCCACCGGGTTGTAGGTGCCTTCGGCGAAGGCCACCTGACGGGCTACCTGAGGTTGTTGAACGTAGGCCAGGAAGTCCTCGGCCAGCGGGCTGGGGGTGGGGTTGTTCACCAAAGAGGTGACCTCCACCCACATGACAGCCCCCTTGAGGGGCGAGATGGCGCGAATATTGTCGTAGCCTTCGGCGCGGGCCAGAGAGGCCGTGTAGGTTCCACCGGAGAGATAACAGTCGATTTCGCCGGTCACCAGGGCCTGGTTCATGGCCGCCACATCCCCCACCAGTTTGGCTCCCTTGAAGACCTTGACGGCCGTTTCACTAAAGGTCTGCAGCTCGGCATCGGTGTGCATCTTGAAGGGATCGATGCCGGCGATGAGGAAAATGTCGAATACGTTCCAGTCGTCGGACTCCTGAATGCCGTAACGACCATTCATGGCCTTGTCATTCCACAGATCCCAGCCTTCCTGCTCGGCCATCTTGCGGCTGATCTTGTCGGTGTTGACGACGAAGTTGAAGGGACCGAAACGCTGCACCATGCCCAGCAGATCCTGACCGTCATCGCTCATGGCCCAAGAATAGGGGGGCTTGAAGATGGGCAACATCTTGTCGAAATAGGGCTCAAACTTGGCGCGATCCAGGGGTTTGATCAGGTGCTCAGGCCAGAGGATCTTGCGCGCCCAGGGGTTGTTGACGTTGATGAGATCCCAGATCTTATTTTCGCCGGCCCGTAATCGGTTAATCATGGTGGGGTCATTGGTGGCCGATTCGGCCTTCACATCGGCTCCGCGCAGCTTGCGGTAAGGATCCAGCACATCGGCCGAGTTGTAGCCTTCCCAGCACAGTATGTTGAGATTTTTCTCCCGACCGGCGGCCAGGGCCTGTCTGGACAGGCCGAAGGGGGTGGCGGCGGCCAGGGCACCAGCACCCAGCAGCTTCATCATCGAGCGGCGACTCATTGGGTTCATTGTATTCCTCCAGGACATGATGACGTGACGGTATGTGGGGCAACTACCCAGCCAGGTAGTGCAGACATACACCCATCCTTGTTTCCAAACGGCATGACAGACAGGGTCTCAGGAATGCCCTGTCAACGGTGATTCCCCTTCGCTCGCTGTTCGCTAGTGTGATAGCCCGTCCCAGCCGGCGCTGGGTGAACAGCACACTGACGACCGCAGGTGGCGATGTGGCTCACGTCATTGCCAACTTACTACACGGGTGTGTGAGATACAACATTGAATCTGTGACATGCAACGTTGGTGTTGCGTCGCGGGGCGTTGCCTTGAGTAGCATCAAATTATGTGCAATAGCATGATATTAAATGGTATTTAATTTTGTTTGTTGCGGTTTTACGCTGATTTTTAAGAGTGGCAGCTTAATAAAGCAGCCAGTGTTGCGTTGAAAAAGGAGTGACCTTAAACATAAATGGTCTTAGGATGATGGCGAATCAACACTGGATGCATGTTGTGCCACATTTCGTGGCTGGTAAGGGAGGCGACATGGCACAGGAATACTCACCCGAGGTTGTGGCCGGATTGACTCGCATGCTGGGGGAGGCCCTGCCGAGCTGGGGTGTGCAACCAGCGGCAGAGATCAGGCTGTTAAACCTGTCGGAAAATGCCACCTTCGGGGTGGCGGATCTGATCATCCGGGTACAGCGGCAGGGCTACTCATCCTTAAGCGAAATTCGGTCCGAGTTGGCCTGGATCCAAGCGCTAGTGGAGGAAGGGATCATTCAGACCGCCCGGCCGGTGTCGTCGGTCTCGGGTGACATGGTGGTGCAGTTGGGAGCGGGAACGCCGCAGGCCCGTTATGCGGTGGCCTTTACCCGCCTGCCTGGTCAAGAGCCAGCGCCTGGCGAGGCGTTGCCCCATTGGTTCGAGGTGATTGGCGGGATCACGGCCCGGATGCATCGGCATGCCCGTGGCTGGCGTCGGCCTGATTGGTTTACCCGCAAGCTGTGGAATGTGGCCACCATGGTGGGCGAGCAACCCCACTGGGGACCCTGGCAGGCCAGCATGGGGCTGACGCCCGAGGGGGCGGCGATCATCACCCAGACCCTGTTGCAAGTGACACAGCAACTCGCCGACTATGGCGAGGGAGCACAGGTGTTTGGCTTGGTCCATGCCGATCTGCGTTTGGCCAACCTGCTGCTGGACGATGACCGCCTGCAATTGATCGACTTTGATGACTGTGGTTTTAGCTGGTATCTGTACGACTTTGCCGCCTCCTTAAGTTTCATCGAACATCTGCCTGAGGCGCCGGCACTGCTGCAGGCCTGGATCCGCGGCTACGGCGCCATTGAACCCCTGAGTGAGCTGGATTTGGCCATCTTGCCGGTGCTTTCCATTCTGCGCCGCATTCTGCTCACGGCCTGGCTTGCGTCCCATGCTGAGATCCCCTTCGCCATGGAGATGGGGGAGCAGTTCACCTTCGATACCGTATCTCTGTGCCGGCAGTTCCTGTCCGGTACCTATCTATCAGCGACAGACACTAACGAGGGCTAGGCGATGTTCAATTCGTTAAAGGGCAAGACGGTGATCGTCACCGGGGGAAGCAAGGGGATTGGCAAGGGGATAGCGCTGCGCTTTGGTCAGGTGGGCTGCAACCTGGTGGTGGTGTCACGCAATCTGGAGGAGGCCCAGGCCACGGCAGCCCTGGTGGCGGAGCAGGGTACCCAGGCCATTGGTGTGGCAGCGGATGTGCGTCGTCGCAGCGACATGGATGCCGTCGCACAGCAGGCCATGGCCGCCTTTGGGCGGATCGATATTCTCTGTGCCAATGCCGGCATCTTTCCTTCCGCCGCCCTGGCGGACATGACCGAGGAGGATTACGACCTGGTGATGGATACCAACGTCAAGGGGATGTTCATGGCGGTGACCGCCTGTCTGCCCTATATGAAGCAGCAGATGCAGGGGCGCATCATACTGACCTCGTCCATCACCGGACCCATAACCGGCTTTCCCGGCTGGTCTCACTATGGCGCCAGCAAGGCGGCACAACTGGGTTTCATGCGTACGGCCGCCATCGAGTTGGCGCCCTGGAAGATCACCGTGAATGCCGTCTCACCTGGGAACATCATGACAGAGGGGCTCGATGGGATGGGTGATGAGTATATTCGTCAGATGGCCGCCAGCGTGCCGCTGGGCTACCTCGGGGAGCCGGTGGACATCGCCAACGGTGCTCTGTTTTTCGCCACCGACGAGGCGCGGTACATGACCGGCCAGAATCTGGTGATTGATGGAGGTCAGATCCTGCCGGAATCGCTCAGCGCCTTGGAGGCCATGCAGGGGTAGCGCTTTGGCAACAATATCGACGAAACGGCGGTGAAGTGCTCACCGCCGACTTAAGCCCCCCTTTGGCTACCGGCTAAAGCAACCCTCCAAGGCCTACCCGACAGGCTACCCCGTGAGCCGGACCACCTCAGCCTTGCAGGCGTCGGCACCATCAAAAAAGTCATGTGACGCAGGCCCGCGTCGGTGACAGACTTCTTGAGTTGAGGTGCATTAGGGCCTCACGGTGTCACACCCAGTTCCTTCGAATTGCCGATTGATTGGCTGAACTTCCCCTGTTGGAGAGAGCTATGAAAAAAATTTATTTTGGCAGTGTCGTTATGTGCCGTTGTGCTGCCCGCGTCTGCAAAAATATCCGATGAGCTGGCCAAGGAGGCCTTCATCTATGCCTATTCCATGGACGAGGCTTACAAGTTTTTCTACGAAACCGCCAACAAGAAAGAGGTGCCGTTAAACCGCTTCCAAAATATCCGGCACATCGCCGACGACACCTACACCTCCCATCCGACCATCAACAACGACACCCTGCACCTGCAGGGCTGGCTGGATGTGAGCGCCGAGCCCGTGATCGTCAGCGTGCCGGACATGGATAAGGGGCGCTACTGGATACTGCACACCATGGACATGGGGCATTACACCACCTCCATGATAGGTTCCCGCCTGCGGGGCGAGCAGGGTGGACGCTTCATGTTTGCCTTGGACAGCTGGCAGGGGGAGGTGCCGGCCAGCGTCAACGAGGTGATCCGGGTGGATTCAAACTTTCTCAAGCTGATGGGCCGCATCATGGCCACCGGGAAAGAGGATGAGCAGGTTGCCCTCAATTACATGGATCAGTGGAACATCCGTACCCTATCCGCCTACCTGGGGGGGCCGGGGCCCAAGCCCAAGGTCCATCACTGGCCGGATCCGGCCAAGACCAACTGGCTGCAACGGGTGAACTTTGTGCTGTGTGAAGGCGACATGGGCACGGCGGACAAGCAGTGGCTGGCTAAGTACCTGGCGATTGGGCTGGCCCCCTGTGCCGAGAAATTTACCAGCGCCCAGCTGGCCGCCGCCAAGACCGGGGAGCAGCTCGGCATGGCGTATCTGGCCGAGCTGGCGCCCAAGATGACGAATTCTGAGAAGTTGCTTGGCACCCGGGAGCAGTTACAGAACGGCCAGCGGGATCTGTTTGCCGAGGGCACCTTCCTTGGCCAGTGGGGCCTGCCGCCGGAAGAGTCCGTCTACCTGCAGGCGGTGACGGGAGCCGATGGCAAGAACATCAATGGCGCCAACGGCAAGCAGTACCGCATGCACTTCAAGGCGCCCAACGTGAGTCAATTCTGGTCCTTCACCGTGTATGGGTCGGATAACAAGCTGATGGCGCACAACGAGATCAACCGGCACAGCCGGGGTGATAGAACCCTCAAACCCGGGGCCGATGGCATGTACACCATCGAATTGAGCGCCAAGGGCGATGCCAATGATCCCAACTGGCTGCCGATCCCGGAGAAGGATGCCTACATCATCTTGCGCATGTATGGACCGGACCAGGCCATCCGCGAAGGCAAATACACCTTCCCGTCCCTGGAGGTGATGAAGTAAGCCCGGCGCTGCTGCCCGCTGCATAGAAAAAGCCCTAGGGATGTCCTAGGGCTTTTTTGTCGGTGGTCGGCGCGGCACCGGGCTGAACGCTAGGACTTATGGCCGTAGCTGATGGCGATAAAGTACAGGGTGGAGGGGTTGTAATGGCCGCCCAGCAGATTGCCCTGCACGGTGGAACCATCCACCTGGGCCAGCTCCAGCGCTATGCCCAGGGAGTTGTGGTCGTCGAATGTATAGCGCCCGCCGACGCCCAGGCGCACGGTATCGCCGGAGGGCATGGCCAGCAGGGCATTGTCCTGATCCTTGTAGATGCTGCTGTCGAAGGCCACGCCCATGTTGAGGGTCCAGCGGGGTTCGATGTGGTTCTGCAGTCCCAGGGCCAGGTGCCAGGTGTCATGCAGCAGATCCGTGCTGGGCTTGCTGTATTCGCCGATCCAGACCTGGTTCTTGTTATACACGGACCAGTCCTGCCAGCCGAGATTGGCCAGCAGATCCACCCGGGGGGAGACGCTGTAGACGCCGCTGAGCATCAGCTGTTGCGGGGCGACTACCTTGCCGGACAGGGGCAGATCCTGTATCGCCTCACTGAGCCCGGTGTCGGCGAAGCGATAGGTGACGTGACTGCTGTAGGCCAGCCCCAGGCGTAGATCCGCCCTAGGCTGATAGAGCAGCCCCAGCTTGTAGCCCGGCGCCCAGTCGGTATCGCTGATGTCCAGTCCACTGTCCTTGGCGCCCTTGAGGGCGAAGATACCGTAATTGGCGGTGAGTCCCAGCCCCACGGACCAGGCGTCATTGAGACGGTAGGCCACGCTGGGCTGCAGGCTCATGGCCATCAGGGTGCAGTCTTTCAAGATGTCGCTGCCGCTCCAGTCGCCGAAGTCCAGGGAGAGGCCGAAGTTGCCGTACAGGCCCAGGCCGACGTTCCAGCGGTCATCCAGGCTGTGACTGTAAAAGGCGCTGCCGCCGGGAAACCAGCCGATGATGCTATCGCTGGGGCTGTCGAGATTGCCATTGGCCATCTGGTAGTGGGTGTCACCGTACAGGCCCTGTAATCCCAGGGTAGTGACATCGCCGGCTAGCCGGGTCATGCCCGCCGGGTTGGTGGCGATGGTGGCAGCATCCTGGGCGCGGGCGGCACTGCCCGCGCTGGCGAGCCCCACATCGTCGGTCCCCAGCTCATACAGGTAGAGGCCGGCGGCGGGACAGTAGCAGGGCAGTAGGAGGCCGATGAGGGCCAGTGAGCGTAATGGGGCCATGTGTCTCTCCTTGTTGGGTGAGCACGGCACCGTGGCGGCCGGTGAGCCGGGCGTCGACGGGGTCGCGCGCATATCGCTCCGAGGGCAGTTGGCTCGTCCGGCTGGCCAGCATCAGTTCCATTTTACTCCCTCGGTGTCGACTGTTGCCAGCGGGCACATCATCCGGCAATGCCAGGTGAACCGCGGGGGATCCTTGACGGGGCGGCGAGAATGCCCTAGAGCTGGAAAGGGCGACAGAAAAGGGCCGGTTAGCGCGAGTTGGGAGGGACCATGGGGATCCGCATTACACCCTTGAGTGTGACTGGCGTTGACGCCTGGTTGGCGTTTTTTGATACCCGGGCGTTTAGCGATAATCCGGGCTGGGCCGGTTGCTACTGCACCTATTTTTTTCGGCCTCGCCCAAAGGAGGCCGTCGGGGCCGGGCGACGGCGGCGGGACTACGCCCGCTGGCTCATGGACAGCGGGCGGCTGCAAGGGTATCTGGCTTGGCATGAGGACCAGGTGGTGGGTTGGTGCAATGCCAATCGCAAGTCCGCCTTTACCGCGCTGGCCGCCGGTTCGTCGGCAGATCCTGTGCTGGCCATCACCTGTTTTATGGTGGATCCCGCCTGGCGCGGCCAGGGCATTGCCGATGGGCTGCTGACCCAGGTGCTGGAGGATGCCCGGGGGCAAGACTGGTGGTGGGCGGAGGCCTACCCCAATCCCCGCGCCCGCTCGGCGGCCGGCAAATTCCATGGCTCAGTGGCCCTGTTCGCACGGCATGGCTTCGCCGCCGTGCGTCACGGCAGCAGCCTGTTGATGTGTCTGCCCCTGTCCCGGACGCCGGGAGCCATGGCGCGCTGAACGCCAGTGACACTTGCCCCTTGCCCGGTGTCGTCCGCTGGCGTTTAATGCGGCTTTAACAAGGAGGTGCGACATGGCACTGGATATGTGGCTGGCGTTTTTTGCCGCCTGTTGGGTCATCAGCTTATCCCCTGGCGCGGGGGCCATTTCCTCCATGTCCAGCGGGCTGCAGGTGGGGGTATGGCGCGGTTACTGGAATATCGTCGGGCTGCAGCTGGCCCTGGCGGTACAGATCCTGATCGTGGCCGCCGGGGTAGGGGCCGTGCTGGTGGCCTCGGAGCTGGCGTTCAACCTCATCAAGTGGTTCGGCGTCCTCTATCTCATCTATTTGGCCTACCGCCAGTGGCGCCAGGCACCCCAGACCATCAAGGCCCAGTCGGATCCGGTGCAGATCCGCGGTCGCGCCCTGCTGGTCAAGGGCTTTCTGGTCAACATCAGCAATCCCAAGGCCATCGTCTTCATGCTGGCGGTGCTGCCCCAGTTCATCGATCCCAGCGCGCCCCTGGTGCCCCAGTACGGCCTGATGCTGCTCACCATGATCAGCGTGGATGTGGTGGTGATGACGGGCTATACCTGCCTGGCCGCCAAGGTGCTGCAGCTGCTGCGTACCCCGCGGCAGCAGCGGTTGCTCAACCGCAGCTTTGCCAGCCTGTTCGTGGGGGCGGCGTCCGTGCTGGCCCTGGTGCATAGGAGCAGCTGAGACGGAGTCCAGTCGTCATGAGTCTGTTGCTGGGGCTGCTGGGGGCGGCCCAGGTCGTGTTGTGGATGGACAACGGCGATCGGCTGAGCGGCCAGATCAAGAAGATCAGCGGCAGCGAGCTGGTGCTGGAGACCGTCTATGGCGGCCAGCTGCGGCTGCCGCGGGCCAATGTCACCCGCTGGCAGGATGAGGCGGGACAATTCAAGGCGCCCGAGGCGCTGGTGGCCGCCACGCCGCCGGCCAAGCCGCAGGCGGATTGGGAGTACAAGCTCGCCGCCGATGCCAGTGCCAAGCTCAAGCGCGGTGAGAGCAGCCGCAACGACATCGATCTAAAGCTGGATACCCAGTTGACCGCCGGCCAATGGCGCTGGGGGCTGACCGGGGATTATGAGTACGACACCTCCGAAGGGGAGACCCTGACCCACAAGTATCAGCTGGTGCCCAAGTTGGACTACTTCTTCCATCCCAACTGGTACTGGCGTGGCTCTGTGGATTACCGCTACGACATGCTGGGCTCCACCTACTTGGAGGTGGACTATGCCACCGGCCCGGGCTATCGCTTCTGGAAGCGCAAGGAGAGCTGGCTGGAGATGAACCTGCAGGCGGGCTGGAGCGCGGTGCGCTGGCGGGGCGACAATGAGGCGCTCTCCTTCCTGTTCCCCGGCCAGCAGGTGGCCTATCCGCTGCTGAGCTGGGGCTGGGATTACCAGCAACCCCTGGGGGACAGCCGCTTCACCCTGTTCAGCCAGGGCAAGTACACCAAATTTCTCCAGCAGCAATCGGACTGGGTGGTGCTGAACCAGCAGGTGGAGGGGGAGTTTGGCCTGCGGTATGCCCTGAGCAAGCACCTGCGGCTCTCCTGGCGCTCCGAGGTGGACTGGAATGACATGTGGCTGAAGGTCGATGGCCAGAAGATCCGTGACGACGACGATCTGGAGTGGCGCCATTACCTGAGCCTGGGCTTTAACTACTGAGGCCTAGTACAGAGGAGTAGTACTGAGGCCTAGTACTGAGGCGTAGACAGGTAAGGTACAAAGACAAAACCCCGCCTCGGCGGGGTTTTGTGTTGCTAGGGGCCAAGCTTAGCGAACCGGCGCCTTGGCGGCCAGGGTGCCGCCGCGGTACTTCAGCAGGAACAGCACAGTGATCACCAGGGTGGCGGCCACGCCAATCAGGGTGGCGGGCAGCATGTCCAGGCCGAAGCCGATGGGGGCATTGGCCAGGTAGGTGATGCACACGGCAGTCATGAAGACGGCGGGGATGGTGCAGATCCAGTGCAGCTTGTCCTCCTTGGCCAGGTAGGCTGCCGCGGCCCACAGCATGATCACGGCGGTGGTCTGGTTGGCCCAGCCGAAGTAGCGCCAGATCACCCCGAAGTCGGCCTTGGAGATGAGGTAGCCCACCACAAACATGGGGATGGCGATGAGCAGTCGCTTGGCGATGGGCTTCTGCGGCATCTTCAAGAACTCGGCGATGATGAGGCGGGCACTGCGGAAGGCGGTGTCGCCGGAGGTGATGGGCAGTATCACGACCCCCAGGATGGCCAGTATGCCCCCCACCTGACCCAGCAGGCCGATGGAGACCTCGTGTACCACGGCGGCCGGACCGCCATTGGCCAGGGTGGCGTTGAGGGCGGCGGGGCTGTCGTAGAAGGAGAGACCCAGGGTACACCAGATGAGGGCGATCACCCCTTCACCTATCATGGCGCCGTAGAAGATGAAGCGGCCGGACTTTTCATTCTGCATGCAGCGCGCCATCAGCGGTGACTGGGTGGCGTGGAAGCCGGACACGGCGCCGCAGGCGATGGTGATAAACAGCAGGGGCCACAGGGGCAGCTCGCTGGGATGCAGGTTGGCCAGGCTGATGCCGGCACTGTACAGCGGCTTGTCGGACAGCAGCATGGCGGCCACCAGTCCCACGGACATGAACAGCAGCAGGGCGCCAAACAGGGGGTAGAGGCGACCGATGATCTTGTCGATGGGCACTATGGTCGCCAGTATGTAGTAGGCGAAGATGGCCAGGATCCAGTAAACGACGCTGCTGCTGGTGAGGCTGGCCAGCAGGCCGGCGGGGCTCAGCACGAACACCACCCCCACCAGCATCAGCAGCAGGACGGCAAACAGGTTCATGAAGTGCTTGGCGGCGGTGCCCAGGTGTTCACCCACCACCACAGGCACGGAGGCGCCCTTGGCGCGCACCGACAGCATGCCGGAGAAGTAGTCGTGGACTGCGCCGGCGAAGATACAGCCAAACACGATCCACAACATGGCCACCGGGCCATACAGGGCGCCCAGGATGGGGCCGAAGATGGGACCCACGCCGGCGATGTTCAGCAGCTGAACCAGGTAGATCTTCTTGTCGGACATGGGCACATAGTCCACCCCATCCGCCATGGTGACCGCCGGGGTAGCCTGTTCCGGCCGGGGCCCGAACACCTTTTCCACGAACTTGCCGTAGAAGAAATAGCCTGCCAGCAACAGGCCGACAGCGAGTAGGAACCAGCTCATACCTTCACTCCTTGGAACGGTTATCAATCGAAGAGGAGTGTAGGCGGCGCCCCGCGTCCTGGCTGCCCTGGCCGGTTAAGCGGCGCGTTGGCGGCGCCAGCGGCGAGGGGCTGTGAGTTGCGTCACATCAGCTCAGCCCCAGGCGGGCCTTGATGTCGGGCAGAAAGCGCCGGCTCACCGGCACCGCTTGCCCCGCCGGGGTAAGGATCTCCGCCAGCTGATGTTCCAGCAGGCGCAGCTCCGCCAGGGCCTGGGGGGCCACCAGATACTGACGGTGACAGCGGATGAGGGGGGTCTGCTCCTCCAGGGCCTTCAGGGTGAGCTGGGTATGATAGTGGTCACTGCCGCTCACCAGGTGCACGCCCCCCAGATCCGAATAGGCAAAGTCGATCTCCTCAAGGGGCAGCAGCTTGACCCGGTTGTGGACGAATACCGGCAGCCGGGTGGGCGGCGTGGCCAGCTGGCGCACCGGTTGCGGCGCCAGGCTCTGGCGCAGGCGGTCGAGGGTCTTGGCCAGGCGATCCGGCGCCACGGGCTTGAGCAGGTAGTCGAAGGCCTGCTCCTCGAAGGCCTGGATGGCGTAGTCGTCGAAAGCGGTGACAAACACGATGCGGGGCAGGGGATCCGCCAGCAGGCCGATGAGCTCCATGCCGCTCACCTTGGGCATCTGGATATCCAGAAACACCACATCGGGCTTGCGTTCGTTGATCTGTTGCAGGGCCTCGATGGCATTGGCTGCCTGCCCCAGGATCTGGATGTCTGCCGCGTCGGCCAGCTGACTTATCAGCTCCTGACGGGCGAAGGGTTCGTCATCCACCACCAACACGCGGATCATGGGGCCTCCTTGGGCAGGGTCAGGCTGACCCGGCAGTAGCAGTCGGCCTGGTTGTGGATGCTAAGCTGCGCCGCCTCGCCAAAGGCGTTGTGCAGGCGGCGCTGCACTATGGTCAGCCCCAGGCCATCGCTGGTGCCGGACTGTGCATAGGCGCCGGCATTGTCTTCTATCTCCAGCCGCACGCTGCCGTCCTGGGCGCAAGCGCGGATCTGCAGCCGCCCCGGCTCCAGCAGGTTGGCGATGCCGTGCTTGATGGCGTTTTCGATCAGGGGCTGCAGGGTAAAGGCCGGCAGCCGGGTGGTGAGCAGCGCCTCGGGGATCTGGTAATCCACCTGCAGCCGCTCGCCGAAGCGGGCCTGCTCTATCTCCAGGTAAGACTGGCAGTGTTCCAGCTCCTCGGCCAGGGTGGTGAGCCCCACCTGGCGCTTGAGGTTCTTGCGGAAAAAATGGGACAGGTGCAGCAGCAGGGCGCGGGCCCGCTCGGGATCCGTGCGGGTGATGGCACTGATGGTGTTGAGGGTGTTGAACAGGAAATGGGGGTTGATCTGGGCCCGCAGCAGCTTGAGTTCCGCCTGGGTCAAGAGGCTCTCCTGCTGGGCCAGCCGGCTGCTGAGCAGCTGCCGCGACAGCAGGCTGGCGATGCCTTCCCCCAGGGTGCGATTGATCTTGAGGAACAGGCGCTGCCGGGGTTCATACAGCTTGATGGTGCCCAGGACGCCCCTCTCCCCCTGCAAGGGGATCACCAGCACAGAGCCCAGGGGACAGTGGGCCTGGATGCTGCAGCGGTAGGGTTCGGTCTGGCCGTCGGCAAACATCAAGCGGTTATGAGCAATGGCGGCCAGGGTCAGGGGGGAGGAGATGGGCCGCCCCGGTTTGTGGTGATCGTCACCGGTGCCGACGAAGGCCAGAATGCGGTGACAGTCGGTGATGGCCACGGCGCCGACCCCGGTTTCCTGATAGAGGATGTGGGCCACCGCCTGGGCGGCCTCGGGGGTGAGACCCTGATCCAGCAGGCCGACGGTGCGCTGGGCGATGCGCAACGCCTTGGCGGAGAAGGTGCCGGAGAGTTCCTCGAACATGCGCTTCTGATCGCGGATCATGCTGATAAACAGGGCGGCGCCGGTGGCGTTGGCCAGCAGCATGGGCGGGGCTATGAGTTGCACCAGCGCCCAGGCCTGGGTGAAGGGGTGGGCCAGCAGCAGTATGATCAGCATCTGCAGCAGCTCGGCCAGCAGGGTGACGGCAAAGGCCAAATAGGGGCTGAACAGGCTGTCCAGCCGACCACGACGCAGCAGCTGCCAGTGTACCAGGCCGCCCAGCAGCCCTTCGGCCGTGGTGGAGACGGCGCAGGCCACATCGGTGAAGCCGCCCAGGCTCCAGCGGTGCAGGCCGCCGGTGAGGCCGACGAAGAAGCCGGTGACCGGGCCGCCCAGCAGGCCGCCCAGCACGGCGCCCACCGCCCGGGTGTTGGCGATGGCCCCCTGGATCTCCAGGCCGAAGTAGGTGCCCAGGATGCAGAAGCTGGAGAACAGCAGGTAGATCACCACCTTGTGGGGGAGGCGTACCGAATAGTTGGCCAAGGGGTGGAACAGGGGCGTCTTAGAGAGCAGGTAGGCGATCACCAAAAACACGCTGAGCTGTTGAAACAACGAGAAGACGAGGGGCATGATCCGCTCCTGTGCCGGCGGGATGGCGTCATGGTATGCCAATCCGGCCACGGCGGACACGCATGGCGGCGCCTTGGCGCCAACTTGTGATAAGGGTCACCCGATCCGCAAGACCAAGGGTCACTGGGCCCGCCAGATAAAAGGAACCCGCATGAGGGATATGCTACGCCGGCTGTTGGGGGGAGGAGTGCTGCTGTGGGCCACTCTGTGCCATGCCGAGTTGCCCGCCGAGGCCTTGAGCCTGGCGGATAATCTCATCAATCCCGGCCAGTTCAACCAGTTCAGCCAGCAGGTGCTGCAGGATCTGATCCGTCAGCAACCTGAGCTGGCCCGCTATCAGGGGCTGGTGCAGCGCTGGAGCAAGGAGACCCTGAGCTGGCCCGAGCTGCGTCAGGGGTTGGCGCTGCGCTACAGCCAGCATTTCACCCGGGATGAGATGGCCCAGATGAATGCCTTCTTTGCCACGCCGACCGGCAAGAAATACGTCAAGTATGCGCCCCTGCTCCGGGAGGAGACGCTGGCGGTGGGGCAGGGCCTGATCCAGGCGGGCCTGCCGCGCCTGGCGCTGATGCTGCAGGTGGCCAAGGCCAAGGCCGGTGACAGCAGCCCGGGGGGGCTGAGCCTACCGGCCAGCGGTGCCGGTGCGGTCAGCGGGGCGAGTGCTACTCAGCTGAGCCAGCCTGTCTCGGCGGCTGTGTCTGCCGCGCCCGGGACGACCGCCAGCCACTGACCCTCAGGCGCAGATGGCGGCCTGGGACTGGGTGTCGAGCCAGAGATGGTCGGGCTGCTGTTTGGCCTGTTTCTTGGCCCGACTCAAGCATTCGCTGAGCTGTCCCTGGGTCAGGGGCAGCCCGGGGTGCCAGCAGACGGCCCCGATGGCCAGGGCCACCAGGGGAAACTGCCGCTCCTGGCCATCTCTATCCTGGCCGACGATGCCGCCGCGTCGCACATCCTCCTGGCGATAGCAGCAGATGCGCAGCTGGTGAAATTCCGCCTGCAGGCGGGCCAGATCCGCCTGCCAGCCTGGGCTATCCCCCAGCAGGATGAAGTCATCGCCCCCCAGGTGGCCGATGAAGGTGCCGGCCTGGGCAAAGTGCTTGCGCAGCAGGCGGGCCAGCAGCTTGATCATCTGATCCCCACGATCGTAGCCACAGACGTCGTTGAACGGCTTGAAGTGGTTGAGATCGCAATAGGCTAGCCAGAAGGGGCGGCCTCGGTGGATGGCGCGGGTCAGGGCCTGCTGGATGGGCACATTGCCCGGCAGCAGGGTGAGGGGGTTGGCATGGCGGGCCATCTGCAGCTTGTAGTCGGTCAGCCGGCGCATCAGTTCCCGGATCCGCCCCATGCCCAGATAGCGCCCCTGCTGGCAGATGACAAACCAGGCATCCATCTCGTCGCTGTTCCTGGCCACCAGTTGCTGGCTCACCTGGATCAGGCTCTGTTCGGCCTCCACCAGTATGGGGGCCGAGTCCATCAGCCGGCTCACCGGGGCCTTGGCGTAGAGGGAATAGCCGAAGCGCTCCGCCAGATGGGCTAACAGGCTCTGGCGGCGCAGCAGGCCTATGGGTCTGTCATCCCTGCCCAGCACCGGCAGACAGCCGTATTCCGTCTGTTGCTTGAACAGCTGCAGCGCCTGCTCGCACAACAGCTCCGGGCTCAGCACGGGGGCGTCCTGGGCCAGTTGCCCCACCCGATGCACCAGCTCCTGTTCGCCAGGTTGGGGATCGAGCCGGGTATCAAACAGGGTGCCGGGCCGGCTGGCGGGCTTGCCCAACAGGTAGCCCTGGCAGTAGCGGATGCCCAGCTGGCGCAGACACTGGTACTCCTCTTCCCGCTCCACACCTTCGAGGATCATGGCGCAGCCCAGGTTGCCGGCCAGATCCCGCAGGCTGGCCACGAACTGGCGCTTGGTGAGATCCCGGTCCAGATCGGCGGTGAAGTAGATATCCAACTTGACGAAGTCGGGCTTGAGGCTGGACCAGAGGCGCAGGCCGGAATTGCCGGCCCCCAGATCGTCGATGGCCACGCCGAACCCCGCCTGCTTGAGCAGGGCCACCTGGCTTTGAATGTCCTCCCAGCAGTTGACCGGGTGATGCTCGGTCAGCTCGATCACCAGATCCTGGCATTGCAGGCCGGCCTCCCGGGCCAGGGCCACCAGCTCAGCTACCTGACAGGCCAGCAGCACCCGCGGCGAGAGGTTGACGAACAGCCGGCCCGGCAGCCGCTGGCGGGCGAAGCTGGCCAGGGCCTGGCGCAGGCACAATAGCTCCATCTCCTTGAGTCGCCCCTGCTGCTCGGCATGAAAGAACAGCTCCAGGGGGGAGTGCAGCGGGCTGTCCGAGGGGCCGCGGCTCAAGGCCTCATAGCCCAGGGCCGCCTGTTGCTGGCAGTCGAGGATGGGTTGCAGCAGGGTCTGGATCTGACATCCGGCAAGAATTCGCGCGAGTTCGACCTGCATGAGGGGTCCCCAGGTGGCAATGCAGATGGATCAGCACTCTAGGTGTGGCAGATGACGGCAGCATGACAGATGTGAGCTAATTATCGGAATTTACAAGGTTTTTACCTGCCGCAACATTTTTTGAACTTGATGCCGCTGCCACAGGGGCAGGGGGCATTGGGCTTGGCCTTCACCAGGGGCAGCAGATCCCCGTCGGTGTAGACCCAGTGGCCGTCCAAGCGGACGAAGCGGGAGCGCTCATGATGCGGGTAGAGGCGGCCTTCCTGCCGATACCAGGCGATAAATTCCACCACACCCTGTTCATCTTCTGGCCCGCCTTGGTCGCTTAGTACCTGCAGGCGGACCCAGTGGCCATCCTGCTCGGCCCCCAGGGCCTCGGCCGTCATGGCGGGTCGGTAATCGGGATGCCATGTGGCCAGGATATAGTCCCAGTGGCCCAGCACGAAGGCGCTAAAGCGCGAGCGCATCAGCTCCACCGGCCGGCTTGGCCATTGTTGGCCGAGGATAAAGGGGCCGCAGCAGGCAGCAAAGGGGCGGGGATCCCCGCAAGGACAGGTGCTCATCTCGGCCCTCCGAAAAAGAGTGATTATAGGCGAGGGGCGGTTGAGGCGGAAATGGTCGATTCAGGGATCCGCGTAACACCCCCGCCCTGACCTATCGGGCATACTGCGGCCAACGGCGTCTGGAGAGACGTTTTCGTCGTTAACAAGGAACACGTATGACCATAAAACAAAAGATCATGTTATTGGCCAGTTTGCCGCTGGTGCTGGCCGTCTGCGTCATCAACCTCAGCAGTTACTGGATCAGCCAAGGGGCGCTGCAAGCAGAGCTGCAGGTGACCCGCGGCAAGTTGCTGGCGGAGCGGCGGGACCAACTGAGCAAGTACCTGGCCCTGGCCCGCTCCGCCATCGCCGCCGACTATGAGGCCGAGGACACCCAGGCCCAACGGGAGAAGGTCAAGGGCATACTGCGAGCCCTGCGCTATGAGTCAGATGGCTATTTCTTCGTCTATGACTACCAGGGTATCAACCAGGTGTTGGGGCCCAAGCCGGAGCTGGAGGGCAAGGACCTGTCCGGGCTGCAGGATGAGACCGGTAAGTACTTTATCCGCGACATCATAGCGGCCGCCCGGCAGGGGGATGGCTTCGTGCAATACCTCTGGCCAAAGCCCTCCACCAAGCAGACGGTGGCCAAGCTGAGTTACAGTCTGCCGCTGGAGCGCTACGGCTGGGTGCTGGGCACAGGTTTCTACATAGATGATATCGACCAGCAGCTGGCCAATATCCACCTGGCGCGGGACGCTGAGCTGCAACAACAGCTGTTCAGAAGTCTGTGGGTTTCCCTGGCCCTGCTGCTGCTGACTGTACTGTTGACCCTGTGGGTAGCGAATCGCATCTCTCGCCCCTTGGCCGGGGTGGCGGCGGCCCTGAGGGCCATCGCCTCCGGTGATGGCGATCTCACCCAGCGTCTGCCGGTGCGCAGCCAGGACGAAATCGGTCAGGTCGCCCAGGCCTTCAACCACTTTGTCGAGCAGATCCAGGCCTTGGTGCGGGAGGTGGGCAGCACGGGAGAAGAGCTGGCCCAGGCTTCCGACCAGCTCAGCGGCCTGGCGGAGCGCTATAACGGTCAGATGCAGGCGCACCGCAGGGAGACGGAACAGGTGGTCACGGCGGTGACCGAGATGAGCAGCACGGCCCAGGAAGTGGCCAACAGTGCGGCCCAGGCCGCCGAGGCCACCAGCGCCGCGGCCCAGGCGTCGGACAGTGCCAGCGCCGTGGTGGGTGATGCCATCGCCAGCATTCACGGCTTGGTGGCGGAGGTGAATGCCGCCTCTGAGGTGATCAGCGATCTCTCCCAGCAGACCGCCAACATAGGGTCCGTGGTGGAGGTGATCCGCAGCATCGCCGAACAGACCAACCTGCTGGCCCTCAATGCTGCCATCGAGGCTGCCCGAGCCGGTGAGCAGGGTCGTGGTTTTGCCGTGGTGGCGGACGAGGTGCGCTCCCTGGCGGGGCGGACCCAGCAGAGCACCCATGAGATCAACGACATGCTGCAGCGGCTACAGGCCGGGGTGAAGGACGCGGTGGAGGCCATGCAGGCCGGTCAGCTGCGCAGCGAACAGACGGTCACCGAAGCGGCTCGCATCAGCGACTCCCTGGCGGGGATGGGCGCCTCGGTGGGGACCATCAATGACATGAACCTGCAGATCGCCTCGGCGGCGGAGGAGCAGAATGCGGTCTCTGAGGAGATCAACCGCAACCTGGTGGCCATCAGTCAGATCGTGGAGCAACTCTCCTCGGCGGCCGAGTCTACCGAGCAGACCACCCAGTCCCTGGCGGCCTCTGGGCATCGCCTGCGGGAGCTGATCGGACGCTTCCATTACTGACACGCCATTAAAAAAGGGCTCGAAAGAGCCCTTTTTTAATGGCGGCGTTGACCAGCCTAACTGGTGAAGTAGTAGCAAAAATGCTTGCCCAGGCTAAAGAAGTCCACCTGGGACTGGGTCAGCTCCTCCTGCTTGCACAGGCCACTGATCTGGCGTTCGTCCTGCTGCAACGGAATGAGGGCGACCCCTTCACTGACCCGGCCCTTCTCATAGGGCAGCACTATGGGTTTGAGGGGGGTTTCCGGCACGCTGGCCATGACCAGAGCCAGGGTCTCATCGCTCAGGCGCACCAGGCTGCCGGGGGGATAGATGCCCAGCACCTTGATGAGCAGCTTGATGAAGCCGCCGTCGAACCAGATGTCGGCCTTCTTGAACAGGGCGGCCACCACCTGATTGGGTTGGCCTGGGCGGGTGGCGGATCTGGGGTGCAACTGCTCTTCGTAGTAGTCCGCCACCGAGATCAGGCGGGCCAGGGGACCGATCTGTTCACCCTTGAGACCATTGGGATAGCCGGAACCATCCAGCCGCTCCTGGTGCTGCAGCACAGCCTGGCGGATCTCGGGGCTGAAGGCCTTGAGCTGAGTCAGTTGGTCGAAACCGTATTGCACATGCATGCGCATGAAGTTGATCTCGGATTTGGTCAACTCCACCCGCTTGCGGCTGATCTGGGGGGGGATCTTCAGCTCGCCTATGTCATGCACCAGGGCCGCCAGCCCGGCATTTTCAATCTCCAGCGGTGACCAACCCGCCTCGCGGGCCATCAACATGGCGATGTAGGCGGTATTGAGACTGTGCAGCAGCAGGACATCCCCCTGCTGTACCGAGCGCACCAGCTGCAGGCCGATGGGCTCTTCGGTCTGGGTGAGGTGGGCGGCGGCGGTGCGGATCAGTTGGGCGACTGTGGCCAGCCCTTCATCGGGCTTGAGGTTCAGCTGCCCCAAGGATTCCCGCAGCGGGCTCAGGGCATTGCTGAACTGCCGGTCGGCGAAGCGCATGGAACGGCGCAGATCCTGCTGCTGCTGACGGATTGGATCCTCGGGGGCGGCAGGGGCGGGCGCAACCTCTTCGATTGGCGTGGGTGGGACCACCTCCAGAGGCGCGGGCTCGGGAATCGTGCCCGTGCTGCGGTAGGGGTCTATGACAACCTGGGCCAGCCCCAAGTTGCGGATGATTTGTAGCTGTTCTTCGTCCTTGATGCGGAAGGAGCTAAATAGAAAAGGGTGATCCTTCCAGCTGCCTGGCAATTTGACGAAATGACCAATGCGCAGGTCGGCTACGGCAATGCTGATATCTGGCATTCAAACTCTCCTGATCGTCATGCAAAGCTAGCAAACCCTTGGCAGAACAGCAAAAAAAAGGTCCGCAACCTGTGCGGACCTTCTTATTTGCTAAGACAGAAGCTTACTTCTTCTTCTTGCCTTCTTCTTTCTTCTCTTCCTTGGCAACCACGGCGGCACCTTCCACGTAGGGACGACCGTAGTAGGAATCGAGCAGAACCTGCTTCAGCTCGGTGATCAGCGGGTAGCGCGGGTTGGCGCCGGTGCACTGGTCATCGAAGGCTTCAACGGCCAGGTGGTCAACGGCAGCCAGGAACTTCTCTTCGGACACACCGGCTTCACGGATGGAGGCAGGGATGTCCAGTTCCTTCTTCAGGCCGTCCAGCCAGGTCAGCAGCTTCTCGATCTTGGCAGCGGTGCGGTCACCGGCAGCGGTCAGACCCAGGTGGTCAGCGACTTCGGCATAACGACGACGGGCTTGCGGACGGTCGTATTGAGAGAACGCAGTCTGCTTGGTCGGGTTGTCGTTGGCGTTGTAGCGGATCACGTTGCTGATCAGCAGGGCGTTGGCCAGACCGTGGGGGATGTGGAACTCGGCACCCAGCTTGTGGGCCATGGAGTGACATACACCCAGGAAGGCGTTGGCGAAGGCGACACCGGCGATGGTGGCGGCGTTGTGTACCTTCTCGCGGGCAACCATGTCAGCCTTGCCTTGGTGGTAGCTGGCCGGCAGGTATTCCTTCAGCAGCTTCAGGGCTTGCAGGGCTTGACCGTCGGAGTACTCGTTTGCCAGTACGGAAACATAGGCTTCCATGGCGTGAGTCACGGCGTCAACACCACCGAAGGCACACAGGGACTTAGGCATGTTGGCTACCAGGTTGGCGTCAACGATGGCCATGTTCGGGGTCAGCTCGTAGTCAGCCAGCGGGTACTTAACGCCAGTGGCATCGTCGGTCACAACGGCGAACGGAGTAACTTCGGAGCCGGTACCGGAAGTGGTGGTGATACAGACCAGCTCGGCCTTCACACCCATCTTCGGGAACTTGTAGATACGCTTGCGGATGTCCATGAAGCGCATGGCCAGATCTTCGAAGGAAGTTTCCGGATGTTCGTACATGACCCACATGATCTTGGCGGCGTCCATGGGTGAACCACCACCCAGGGCCAGGATCACGTCCGGCTTGAAGGAGTTGGCCACTTCGGCACCCTTGCGCACTATGGTCAGGGTCGGGTCGGCTTCAACTTCGTAGAAGACTTCCACTTCCATGTTCATCTTCTTCAGCAGAGCGACGACTTCGTCAGCGTAGCCATTGTTGAACAGGAAACGGTCGGTGACCAGCAGAGCGCGCTTCTTGCCTTCCAGGTCGCCCAGGGCGATCGGCAGAGAACCACGACGGAAATAGATAGATTTCGGAAGTTTGTGCCACAGCATATTTTCAGCCCGTTTAGCGACAGTCTTCTTGTTGATCAGGTGCTTCGGACCAACGTTTTCGGAAATGGAGTTACCACCCCAGGAACCACAGCCCAGCGTCAGGGACGGTGCCATGGCGAAGTTGTACAGGTCACCGATACCACCGTGGGTGGTGGGGGTGTTGATCAGGATACGTGCCGTCTTCATCTTGTCGCCGAAGTACTTCACGCGATCGGCGTTCAGATCCTGGTCGGTGTACAGACCGGAGGTGTGGCCGATACCACCCAGGTTGACCATGGCGCAGGCCATGTCCACGGCTTCTTCGAAGTTCTTGGCGCGGAACATGCCCAGGGTCGGAGAGAGCTTCTCGTGAGCGAACTCTTCTTCTTCGCAGATCTTCAGGCCTTCACCGATCAGGATCTTGGTGTCGGCAGGCACCTTGACGCCGGACATTTCGGCGATCTTGGTGGCCGGTTGACCCACGATGGCGGCGTTCATGGCGCCGTTGATCAGGATAACCTTACGCACCTTGTCGGCTTCGTCCTTGGACAGGACATAGCCCTTGTGGCTGGCGAAGCGTTCCTTGACCTGGTCATAGATGGCATCAACCACGATGACGGCCTGTTCGGAGGCACACACCACACCGTTGTCGAAGGTCTTGGACATCAGGATGGAGGCGACGGCACGCTTCACATCGGCGGTTTCGTCGATGACAACCGGTACGTTACCGGCGCCAACACCGATGGCGGGCTTACCAGAAGAGTAAGCCGCCTTCACCATGCCAGGACCACCGGTGGCCAGGATCAGGTTGATGTCAGCGTGCTTCATCAGGGCGTTGGACAGCTCAACGGAGGGTTGATCGATCCAGCCGATGATGTCAGCCGGGGCGCCGGCAGCAATGGCGGCATCCAGAACCAGCTTGGCAGCATCGTTGGTGGAGTTCTTTGCACGGGGGTGCGGGGAGAAGATGATCGCGTTGCGAGTCTTCAGGGCAATCAGAGACTTGAAGATAGCGGTGGAGGTGGGGTTGGTGGTCGGAACGATACCACAGATGATGCCCACGGGTTCAGCGATGGTGACGGTACCGAACTCGTCGTCTTCGCTCAGGATGCCGCAGGTCTTCTCGTCCTTGTACTTGTTGTAGATGTACTCGGAAGCGAAGTGGTTCTTGATCACCTTATCTTCGATGATACCCATGCCGGATTCCGCAACGGCCATCTGGGCCAGGGGAATACGGGCATTGTTGGCGGCCAGGGCAGCAGCGCGGAAGATCTTGTCTACTTGCTCTTGTGAGTAAGTAGCAAACACACGCTGTGCGGCCTTGACGCGCGCAACCAGTTCATCCAATTCGGCAAGATTTGTAACTGCCATATCTTTCTCCTACTGAGTTTTGAAAACTGTTTACTAAGGTGTTGCAAGAAAACAAGGCGTAGCAACTGGGTCAGCGCAGTATAGTCCAATGAGCCTCTTCGCGCTTTCCTTATGTTCTCTTGGGCTTAGGAAACAACTTTCACGGCGATTATAGGAGCTGGCAGAGCGGAGAAATTTGATTTAAATCAATTGTTGTAAAATGACAAAAGAAAAATATTTTCATGTCGTAAATCCTGCAAAAAAGGCAGGGTTTTTCCGGCTGGTCAGTGGTGGTAAACCACGGTTTCTACGTGGTTTTTTTCTTGCCAGCTTCATGCCATAAAGCCCTTTATTAAGGTGTGGGAAAGATGACGCCAGATGGGCGTCAACCACTGCTTGAACGGGGGCTTTGCCACCGTTGAAAGCGCTGGCTTAGCGAGCATTAACCGGGGGATCCTCCGCGACGAGGGCGGGTTGACCGCAGGCCAGCTGGCCTTTGTCGCCTTGGGATGGATAAAAATAACTAATAAAAAACGGGCGAGACATTACTAAATCTTGTTCGTCAACCTGTGGCAGAACGCGTATCTTTTGCCGTCATTAATTGACTATTCTGTCGTCATCTTTCTTCATATTTGAGGACATTGGCTCCATGTTGGATGTATTGCCCGTCTATCTGAAATTTTTTATCGGTTTGATGGCCATCATCAACCCCCTGGGTCTGCTGCCGGTGTTCGTCAGCCTGACCAGTCAGCAGACCCCCCAGGAGCGAATGAAGACCAACACCACCGCCAATCTGGCGGTGATGGTGATCCTGTGGGTCTCCATGCTGTTTGGTCAGGTGATTCTGGATATTTTCGGCATCTCCATCGCCTCGTTTCGCATCGCCGGTGGCGCGCTGATCACCCTGATCGCCTGGTCCATGCTGCAGGGCAAGCTGGGGGAGGTGCGCCATAACAAGGAAGAGAAGGGCGAGTTCGAAGCCAAGGAGTCCATCGCCGTGGTGCCCCTGGCGTTGCCGCTGATGGCCGGTCCCGGCGCCATCAGCTCCACCATTGTCTACGCCAGCCAGCACCGCACCCCCACGGAGTTGTTGGGACTGGCCTTGGTGGTGGTGATCTTTGCCCTCTGTTCCTGGGGGATATTTCGCTCCGCCTCGTTATTGTTCCGCATCATGGGCAAGACCGGGGTGAACGTGGTGACCCGGATCATGGGGCTCATCATGATGTCCCTGGGCATAGAGATCATCGTCGCCGGCCTCAAGCATATGTTTCCCGCCCTGGTCTGATCCCCAGACGCCCCTTGCCGGGCATCATTTTGGTGCCATTGTGGTATCAAAATGGTGCCCGGCGCACCCAAGTTTCACATCTTCTGCAAAACCCCAGCCTTCATTCGTAAATAACGTGCCAGTGCTGGTTTTATCGATGAACCATGTTGAATTCTTACCACGGGCAGGGAATTATTCAGACGTTTGACCTAAGCCTGATCAGGTCTGACCTGTACAGTCGGCGAACGACGGAATCGTCTCATTCGGAGTAAGGACATGACCCATAATAAAAACCTGCTAGCCGTGACGGTGGCCTCAGCCTTCGCCCTGTTTGGCTGCGACAAACCCCAGCCAACCAGCGAGACTCCCGCCGCACCGGCCAAACAGGAGAGTGCCGCGCCGCAAGCCAAGGGTGATACCACGCCTGCTCTGGCCGCAGTGCAGGAGCTGGTGAAGGGTAACGGGAGTGAGCCGGCCACCCTGGATCCGGCGAAGACCGAGGGAGCGCCTGAGTCCAATATTCAGCGTGATCTGTTCGAGGGCCTGGTGACCTCGGGCCCCAACGGCGAGGTGCGCCCCGCCGTGGCCCAGTCCTGGGAGACGCCGGATAACAAGGTGTATACCTTCCACCTGCGTCAGGATGCCAAGTGGTCCAATGGCGATCCCGTCACCGCCGGCGATTTTGTCTATGCCTTCCGCCGCGTGGTGGATCCCAAGACCGCCTCGCCCTATTCCTGGTACCTGGAAATCCCCACCATAGTCAACGCCTCCGACATCATCGCCGGCAAGAAGGCGCCTGCCGAGCTGGGGATCAAGGCCATCGATGATCACACCCTGCAGATCTCCCTCGAGAAGCCGGTACCCTACTTCATCAGCATGCTGGCCCACACCACCACCTATCCGGAACCCCAGAAGGTGATCGAGCAGTACGGCGATCAGTGGACCCGCCCGGGCAACATGGTCACCAACGGGGCCTACACACTGCAGGAGTGGGTGGTGAACGAGCGCATCGTGCTGGCGCGCAGCAAGACCTACTGGGACCATGCCCACACCCAGATCAACAAGGTGACCTACCTGCCGATCCAGTCCCAGAACGCGGACATGAACCGCTATCTGGCCGGCGAGGTGGACATGACCTACGAAATCCCCATCGAGCAGTTCAAGCGCCTGCAGCGTGAACGTCCGCAGGATGTGCGGGTGACCGGTTATGTGGGCACCTACTACTACGAGTTCAACTGCAAGAAGCCGCCGTTTGATGATGTGCGGGTGCGCAAGGCGCTCTCCTTTGCCATCGATCGGAACATCATCGCCGATGCCGTCATGGGGCAGGGTCAGAAGCCAGCCTATACCCTGGTGCCGGAATACGTGGACGGCTTCGTGGCCAGTGAGCCGGCCTGGGGCAAGCTGACTCAGGCCGAGCGTGACACCCAGGCCAAGGCGCTGCTCAAGGCCGCCGGTTTCGATGCCCAGCATCCGCTGAGGTTCGAGCTGCTGTACAACACCAGCGAGAACCACAAGAAGGTGGCGGTGGCGGTGGCGGCCATGTGGAAGAAGACCCTGGGGGTGGATGTCGCCCTGGTGAATCAGGAATGGAAGACCTATCTGGAAACCAAGTCCAGCGGTCAGTTTGACGTGGCCCGTGCCGGCTGGATTGCCGACTACGACGAAGCCTCTTCCATGCTGGATCTCAAGCAGACCACCCATGGCAACAACGACGGCAAGTACGCCAATCCCAAGTACGACGAGCTGATGGCCCAGAGCCGCACCGTGCTGGATACCGAGGCCCGCAACAAGCTGTATGGCGAGGCCGAGGCCCTGCTGGCCGAGGACATGCCCATCGCGCCCATCTATCAGTACGTGACGGCCCGACTGGTGAAGCCCTATGTGGGCGGTTACCCCAACAATCCCTTGGATAACCTCTACACCAAGGACATGTACATCCTGGCCCACTGAGGGTCGGCACCTGTCTGGACGAGCAAGCCCGCCGGCTGGCGGGCTTGTCTTGCCCACGGACTGCCGGCCATTTCTTGACCCGGATGGAACACACAATGGTTAAGTTTATATTCAAACGAATCCTTGAGGCGATCCCCACCCTGTTGGTGCTGATCACCGTCTCCTTCTTCATGATGCGGTTTGCCCCCGGCAATCCCTTCTCCAGCGAGCGGGCCCTGCCGCCGGAGGTGAAGGCCAATATCGAAGCCAAATATGGCCTCGACAAGCCGGTCTATCAGCAGTACCTGAGCTATCTGGGGAACCTGGCCAAAGGCGATCTGGGCCCCTCGTTCAAATACAAGGATTTCTCGGTCAACCATCTGGTGCGTCAGGCTTTGCCGGTCTCCGCCACGATCGGGCTGGCGGCCTTTTGCTTGGCGGTGTTGGTGGGGGTCAGCTTCGGCACCCTGGCGGCCTTAAGGCAGAACTCCTGGCTGGACTATGGCCTGATGGCCAGCGCCATGTTCGGGGTGGTGGTGCCATCCTTCGTGCTGGCGCCCATCCTGGTGCTGATCTTTGCCATCGGCCTGCGCTGGTTGCCGGCGGGGGGCTGGCAGCATGGCCAGCTGCAGTTCATGGTGCTGCCGGTCATCGGCATGACGGTGTATTACGTCTCCGCCATCGCCCGCATCATGCGCGGTAGCATGATTGAAATCATGAATGCCAACTTCATCCGCACCGCCAGGGCCAAGGGGCTGCCGCTGCGCCACATCGTACTGCGCCATGCCCTGCGGCCGGCCATGCTGCCGGTGGTCTCCTATCTGGGGCCGGCGTTCGTCGGCATCATCACCGGCTCCGTGGTCATAGAAACCATCTTCGGCCTGCCGGGGATCGGCCAGCTGTTTGTCAACGGCGCCTTGAACCGTGACTACTCCATGGTGCTGGGGCTGACCATACTGGTGGGCGCCCTGACCATCACCTTCAATGCGGTGGTGGATATCCTCTACGCCTTCATCGATCCCAAGATCCGTTACTGACGGAGGTTGCCATGGTAGTGAGTAAAACAAAGCACCAGGCGGTGGGTCAGTTTGCCGATAGCCTGGCGGTGGAAGGCCGTTCCCTGTGGCAGGATGCCCGGCGCCGCTTCCTGCAGAACCGGGCCGCGGTGAGCGCTCTGCTGGTGCTGGCGGTGATCGCCCTGCTGGTGATACTGGGGCCCATGCTGGCGCGTTTCACCTTCGATGATCCGGATTGGGGGGCCATGCAAAGCGCGCCGGATTGGGTCTCCGGCCACTATTTTGGTACCGACAGCCTGGGGCGGGATCTGTTTGTCCGCACCCTGATGGGCGGCCGTATCTCCCTGATGGTTGGCGTCCTGGGCGCCCTGGTGGCCGTGGTCATCGGCACCCTGTATGGGGCCACCGCCGGGTTTGTCGGCGGCAGTCTGGATCGCCTCATGATGCGGGCGTTGGAGATCCTCTACGCCTTTCCCTTCATGTTCTTCGTCATCATGCTGGTGACCTTCTTTGGCCGGAACATCTGGCTCATCTTCATCGCCATCGGGGCGGTGAGCTGGCTGGACATGGCGCGGATCGTCCGGGGCCAGACCCTGAGCCTCAAGAGCAAGGCGTTCATCGAGGCGGCCCAGGTCTGCGGTGTCTCCCAGTGGAAGATCATCAGCCGCCACATAGTGCCCAACGTGCTGGGCATAGTGGTGGTATACGCCACCCTGCTGGTGCCCGGCATGATCTTGTTTGAGTCCTTTCTCAGCTTCCTGGGGCTGGGGGTACAGGAGCCCATGACCAGCTGGGGTGCCCTGCTGGATGCGGGGTCCAAGTCCATGGAGGTGGCCCTGTGGCAACTGCTGTTCCCGGCGGGCTTCATGGTGCTGACCCTGTTCTGTTTCAACTTCCTGGGTGACGGCCTGCGCGATGCCCTGGATCCCAAGGACCGCTGAGGAGCGACGGATGAATTTGCTCGAGGTACAGGATCTCCGCGTGGCGTTTACCACCCCGGACGGCAAGGTGGTGGCGGTCAACGATCTCAACTTTGCCCTGGCGGCCGGCGAGACCCTGGGCATAGTGGGGGAGTCCGGCTCGGGCAAGAGCCAGACCGCCTTCGCCCTGATGGGCCTCTTGGCCAAGAACGGGGTCATCACCGGCTCCGCCAGGTTCAACGGCCGGGAGATCCTCAACCTGCCGCAGTCGGAGCTCAACCGCATCCGGGCCCGGGAGATCGCCATGATCTTCCAGGACCCCATGACCTCCCTCAACCCCTACATGAAGGTGGGGCCCCAGCTGACGGAGGTGCTGATGCTGCATCAGGGCATGGGCAAGACCGAGGCCTTCGAGGCCGCTGTGCGCATGCTGGATGCGGTGAAGATCCCCGAGGCGCGCCAGCGCATGGGCATGTATCCCCATGAGTTTTCCGGCGGCATGCGGCAGCGGGTGATGATTGCCATGGCCCTGCTGTGCAATCCCAAGCTGCTCATCGCCGATGAGCCCACCACGGCGCTGGATGTGACGGTACAGGCCCAGATCATGGTGCTGCTGAACGAACTCAAGCGCGACTTCAACACCGCCATCATCATGATCACCCACGACCTGGGGGTGATCGCCGGCCTGTGTGACAAGGTGCTGGTGATGTACGCCGGCCGCACCATGGAGTACGGCAAGGTGGACGACATCTTCTATCAGCCGTCCCACCCTTACACCCAAGGGTTGCTGAAGGCCATTCCCCGGCTGGATACCGGCGGAGAGCTGCTGGCCACCATTCCCGGCAATCCGCCTAACCTGCTCAAGTTGCCGGTAGGCTGCCCCTTCCAGGCGCGCTGCCAGCGGGTGCATGAGCGATGCGCCCAGGTGGCGCCGGCATTGCAGGACTTCGGCGATGGCCGTCGTCGTGCCTGTCACTGGGATTGGGAGGCGTAAGGCGGATGAGCGAGAAGACACTGTTGCTGGATGTCAGCAACCTCAAGGTGCATTTCAAGATCAAGGGCGACCAGGGCTGGCCCTGGGCCAAACCCGTCTCCCTGAAGGCGCTGGACGGGGTCAGCATCAAGCTCTATGAAGGGGAGACCCTGGGGGTGGTGGGGGAGTCCGGTTGCGGCAAGTCCACCTTGGCCCGGGCCATCATAGGCCTGGTGGCGGCCACCGAGGGGCAGGTGGTCTGGCTAGGGCAGGATCTGACCCGGTTGCCGGCGGGTGAGCGGCGGGAGAAGCGCAAGGAAATCCAGATGATCTTCCAGGACCCCCTGGCGTCCTTGGATCCGCGGATGACCATAGGCGACATCATCGCCGAGCCCCTGCAGACCTTCTATCCCAGGCTGACCAGGCAGGCAGTGATGGACAGGGTGCAGGCCATCATGCTGAAGGTGGGTCTGCTGCCGAATCTCATCAACCGCTATCCCCACGAGTTCTCCGGCGGCCAGTGCCAGCGAATTGGCATCGCCCGGGCCCTGATCCTGGAGCCCAAGCTCATCATCTGCGATGAGCCGGTCTCGGCGCTGGATGTCTCCATCCAGGCCCAGGTGGTGAACCTGCTCAAGTCTCTGCGACAGGAGATGGGCTTGTCCTTGGTGTTCATCGCCCACGACCTGTCGGTGGTGAAGCACATCTCGGATCGGGTGCTGGTGATGTACCTGGGCAATGCGGTGGAGCTGGGCTCAAGCGCGGCCGTGTATGCCAAGCCGTCTCACCCCTATACCCAGGCGCTGATGTCCGCGGTACCCATCCCGGATCCCAGGCTTGAGCGCAGCAAGACCATCCAGCTGCTGGAGGGGGAGCTGCCGTCGCCCATCCATCCGCCGTCCGGCTGCGTGTTCCGCACCCGCTGCCCATTGGCGGATGGCGAGTGCGCCCGGCAGCGGCCGCAACTGGCCGGCGGTGAGGCTCATGCCGTGGCCTGTCTCAAGGTGCGCCTCTGAGCCTAGCCGTCTGCCATCTGAGGGCAGCCTGCGGGCTGCCCTTTTTTGTGTTGTGCTGCCAGGATTTACCAACAGGAATGGCCCGCAATGACGCCGTGTTCTGATTTTATCCACTGGAAATCTGGCCTTAGTCCCAAAAAGGATGCTGAAAAGTCCCTTGGGGGCGGGTATTCTAGCCGGCGGTTTAGCCAGATAAAGGAGAACCCGGGTTGGATACGATTTTCACTTGTCCCGATCGGCGAGGGCAGGGGGAGGAGATCGCCATCGCCCAAGGTGGTGCCGGACAGTCCGTCCCGCCCATCGGTAGCCATTGAGGAAAGAAGTTTGATGGACGCACAACACCAGACTGACGAACTCCACCGCGGGTTGAGCAATCGTCATGTCCAGCTGATCGCCCTGGGCGGTGCCATAGGTACCGGCCTGTTCTATGCCATAGGTTCCACCATCGCCATGGCCGGCCCGGCCGTCCTGCTGGGATATGCCGTGGCGGGTTTCATCGCCTTTCTCATCATGCGCCAGCTGGGCGAGATGGTGGCCGAAGAGCCGGTGTCCGGCTCCTTCAGTCACTTTGCCTATCGCTACTGGAACGGCTTTGCCGGCTTCCTGTCCGGCTGGAACTACTGGGTGCTGTATGTGCTGGTCAGCATGGCCGAACTGACCGTGGTGGGTAAGTATGTGCAGTTCTGGTTCCCGGATATCCCCACCTGGGTGTCGGCGGCCGTCTTCTTCGTGGTGATCAATGGCATCAACCTGGCCAACGTCAAGCTGTTCGGTGAGATGGAATTCTGGTTCTCCATCATCAAGGTGGTGGCCATCCTCGGCATGATCGGCTTCGGCTGCTGGCTGCTGGTGACTGGCAAGGGTGGTGAGCAGGCCATGGTCAGCAACCTGTGGAACAACGGCGGCTTCATGCCCAATGGCTGGCACGGCCTCATCATGTCCCTGGCCATCATCATGTTCTCCTTCGGTGGTCTGGAACTCGTGGGCATCACAGCCGCCGAGACCTCGGACCCCAAGCGCACCATCCCCAAGGCGGTGAATCAGGTGATCTACCGCATCCTGATCTTCTACGTGGGGGCCCTGGCGGTGCTGCTCTCCCTCTATCCTTGGCAGCAGATCACCGCCGACAGCAGCCCCTTTGTGATGATCTTCAACTCCATCGGCGCGGTGCCGGTGGCGAACGTGCTGAACGTGGTGGTGCTCACCGCTGCCCTGTCGGTGTACAACAGCTGCGTCTACTGCAACAGCCGCATGCTCCACGGCCTGGCCCAGCAGGGCAACGCCCCCAAGGTGCTGGCCAAGACCGACAAGCGTGGCGTGCCCGTGGTGGCCATCGGGCTGTCGGCTCTGACCACCCTCATCTGCGTGGTGATCAACTACGTGATCCCTGGTGAGGCGTTCAAGCTGCTGATGTCCCTGGTGGTGTCGGCCTTGGTCATCAACTGGGCCATGATCAGCATGACCCATATCAAGTTCCGCCGTGCCAAGCAGACCGAGGGCGTCGAACCGGGCTTCAAGGCCTTCTGGTTCCCGTTTGCCAACTACCTGTGCCTGGCTTTTCTGGCCGGCATGCTGGTGATCCTCTACCTGCTGGGCGAGACCATCTCCGTCTATCTGATGCCCTGCTGGTTACTGATCATCTGGGTAGGCTACCAGGCCAAGCGGCGTGCCGATGCCAAGGCGCTGCCCCTGACCCAGGCCAGCGACGCGGCCTGAGTCCGCAACCGGTGAAATCAAGCCCCCATCATGGGGGCTTTTTTGTGTTTGATGGTTTGACGATGCAAAAGTGTGTCATCCGTAACAAATTGATTTGATGGTTGTTTTATGCTGTTTCCCTTTATCGGTGCCACGCAGACAGGAGGTAGCATGCACAACCGTTTCGATTTTCCCCAACCCGACGCCCAAGGTTATTTTGGTCAGTATGGCGGCAGTTTTGTCCCGCCCCAGCTGCAGACCATCATCGACGAGATCACCCAGGCCTATCTGGCGATCCGCCAGGATCCGGCCTTCCTGGCCGAGTTGACCCACCTCTATCAGCACTATGTTGGCCGTCCCAGCCCCATCTTCCATGCCCGTAACCTGTCGGCGGCCTATGGCGCCCCCATCTACCTCAAGCGCGAAGACTTGAACCATACCGGCGCCCACAAGATCAACCACTGCCTGGGGGAGGCGCTGCTGGCCAAGAAGATGGGCAAGAAGAAGGTGATCGCCGAGACCGGCGCCGGTCAGCACGGCGTGGCCCTGGCCACCGCCGCCGCCCTGGTGGGGCTGGAGTGCGACATCTACATGGGGGAGGTGGACATCAAGAAGGAACACCCCAACGTGGTGCGCATGGGCATACTGGGCGCCAACGTGATACCCGCCACCCATGGTCGCAAGACCCTGAAGGAGGCGGTGGATGCCGCATTTGACGCCTACCTCAAGGATCCCGTGACCCAGCTGTATGCCATCGGCTCCGTGGTGGGGCCCCATCCCTTCCCCATGATGGTGCGCGACTTCCAGTCCATCATCGGCATGGAGGCCAGAGAGCAGTTCCAGCAGATGACGGGCAAGCTGCCGGATAATCTGGTGGCCTGCGTGGGGGGCGGCTCCAATGCCATGGGGCTGTTCAGCGCCTTCCTGGAGGATGCCGAGGTCAAGATGCACGGGGTCGAGCCGGCCGGCCATGGCCTGGAGCAGGACGGTGAACACGCCGCCAGCCTCACCAAGGGCGAGCCCGGCATCATGCACGGCTTCAAGTCCTACATGCTGAAGGACGCCAACGGCGAGCCCCAGGAGGTCTACTCGGTGGCCAGCGGTCTGGATTACCCGGCGGTGGGGCCCCAGCACAGCTACCTCAAGGATGCCGGCCGGGTCAGCTACGGGGTAGTGGACGATAAGGAGGCCATCGACGCCTTCTTCACCCTGTCACGCATGGAGGGCATCATTCCGGCCATCGAATCGGCCCATGCCCTGGCCTATGCGCTGAAGCTGGCCCGCCAGGGGGAGACCGGCAGCCTGCTGGTGAATCTCTCAGGTCGCGGTGATAAGGACATCGACTTCGTGGTGGCCCATTACGGCGCTCAGTACGGGGTGGCCAGCCTGCCCAAGTGAGCCCGCATCTGGCCAAACACCCCGCCTGGTGCGGGGTGTTTTGTTATCAGGCTGTTGAAACGGGCGCCGGACGGGTAAGATGCAAGGACAAGACACCTTTTAATGACCTGACAAACGAGCCCACCTCGTCCTGGAATGACAGATGCAACTGACGCGCTTTACCGATTATGGCCTGCGGATCCTCATCTACCTGGCGGTGCAGCCGGCGGGGCGACTGGCCAGCATTGAGGAGGTGTGTCAGGCATTTACCCTGCCGCGAAACCACATCAACAAGATAGTGCACCTGATGGGGCGCCTGGGCTGGGTGCTGACCCGGCGCGGCAAGGGCGGCGGCATCTGTCTGGCCCTGCCGCCGGAGGCCATCAACCTGGGGGAGGTGATACTGGCGCTGGAGGGGCAGGGGCCGCTGATCGATTGCCAGCAGCCCAGCTGCGCACTGCTGCCGGTCTGCCGCCTGAAGGGGGTGTTGGCGGAGGCGATGGAAGCCTTCGCTGGGGCTCTGAGCCGGCATACCCTGGATAGCCTGGTGGGACCCTGTGAAGGCCAGATCCGCCAGCGCCTGCTGCGACCCGACATTTACGTGTTGGAAAATCTGGTTCAATCGACCCCAGATCGGGTATAAGGAAGCGATTCCTCTCGGGCCATCAGTGCCTGACCTAGCCTGCCAGGGAGATCTCCGTGCTGCGAACTCGCCAGCTGATGCTGGGGCTGCATCTTAGCCTCACCCTGATGTTCTTCTACAGCTTCTCCATGCTGCCGCCCGTGTTCATCGGGCTCTTCTTTCACGAGCAAGCCATCTGGCCCTTTCTGCAGACCTTTGCCGCCGTGGCCCTGGTGGGGGGGATTGGCAGCCAGGCCACCCGTCAACACAGGGTGGGGCTCAAGCATCGCGATGGCTTCTGGGTGTTGGTGCTGTTCTGGTGCCTGTTCTCCGCGGTCAGCGCCCTGCCGTTCCTGCTCAGTCACGAGCTGCATCTGAATGTGGCATCGGCATTCTTTGAGGCCATCTCCGGCATCACCACCACAGGCGCCTCGGCACTCAAGGACGTGGATGCGGCGCCCAAAGCGTTCCTCTATTACCGGGCCCAGCTCAATTTTTGCGGCGGTCTGGGGATCATCATACTGGCGGTGGCCCTGCTGCCCATCATAGGCACCGGGGGCGCCAAGCTGTATCAGACCGAGGCTCCCGGCGCCGCCAAGGACGAGAAGATCACCCCCCGGCTGGCGGATACCGCCCGCAGCCTCTGGACCGTCTATGCCGGCCTGGGGCTCTTGTGCTGCCTGGCCTACTGGCTGGCGGGCATGAACTGGTTCGATGCCCTGTGCCACGGCATCGCCACCGTCTCCTTGGGCGGCTTCTCCACCTATGGCGACAGCCTGGCGCACTTTCACTCCCTGGCCATCGAGCTGGTGGCGGGGGGCTTCTCCTTGCTGGCGGCCGTCAACTTTGCCCTCTATTTTCTGGCGCTGCGCCGCCGCAGCCTGGGCCTGTTGTGGCGCAACGCCGAGCTGCGGGGCTTCGTGGGACTGGTAGGCTGCGTCATCCTGTTCACCTGTTTCTGGCTGTGGCAAGCCGGCCAATTTGGCTGGCAGGAGGCCCTGGTGCATGGCTTCTTCCAGGCCGCATCCATGATGACCGACAACGGCCTGGGGGCGGCGGGCTACCCGGACTGGCCTATGCCCACCGTGCTGGTGCTGGTGCTGGCCAGCTTCTTTGGCGGCTGTGTCGGCTCCACCTGTGGCGGGCTCAAGATCATGCGGCTGTTGATCCTGTATCGTCAGCTGCGCCAGCAGATCCTGGAGGCCATTCACCCCTATGCGGTGGCGCCCCTGAAGGTGGGGGACAAGAAGGCCGCCGGCGACATACTGCAGTCGGTCTCCGCCTTCGTCTTCGTCTACCTGGCCTGCACCCTGCTGTTTATCTGGGGCCTGAGCCTCACCGGCCTGGATCTGCTCAGCGCCATCGGCACCACAGCCGCCTGCATCAACAACATGGGCATCGGCTACGGGGTCACGGGGGCCGGTTTTGACCCCTTGAGCGACACGGCAAAATGGCTGATGAACCTGGCCATGCTGTTCGGTCGTCTGGAGATCCTGCCCATCCTCATCGTGATCTCACCCCGCTATTGGCGTTATTAACTCCCTAAAACGCGCACATCTTCGCCGATTGCATAAGGATTCCTTGCTATCTGAATTTAAATCCATAGTCTGTGCGCCTGGAAAAATGCAAGATATGGAGATGATATGGTCAAGAAAGCCCATAAAACCAAGTTAACTATCCGGATCGTGCTGGGCATGATTGCCGGCATTTTGGTGGGGGTCCTGCTGCGGCAACTGTTTGCCGACAGCGCCTTCGCCAACGATTACCTGATCAACGGGCTGTTCAGCATCGTTGGCCAGATCTTTGTCACCAGCCTCAAGATGCTGGTGGTGCCCCTGGTGTTTGTCTCCCTGGTCTGCGGCAGTGGCTCCCTGAAGGACACCAGCCGGCTGGGGCGACTCGGCATCAAGACGCTGTTGCTCTACCTGGCCACCACGGCCCTGGCGGTGGCCCTGGCCATTGCCGTCGCTCAGCTGTTCAATCCGGGGGCGGGCATGCATCTGTCTGCGGCGGTGAGCTTCGATGCCAAGCAGGCACCCAGCCTGGCCGAGGTGCTGGTGGACCTGTTCCCCAGCAATCCCATCCAGGCCATGGCCGAAGGCAAGATGCTGCAGATCATCGTCTTTGCCTTGCTGGTGGGGGTGGCCATCGCCATCTCGGGCCAGGCGGGGGAGCGGGTCGCCGGCCTGTTCAGCGATCTCAACGTGGTGATCATGAAGCTGGTGACCATCTTGATGAACATAGCGCCATACGGTGTGTTCTGTCTGCTGGCCAAGCTGTTTGCCACCCAGGGCTTTGAGGCCATCAGCAGCCTGGCCAGTTACTTCCTGGTGGTGCTGGGGGTGCTGCTGATCCACGGGCTCATCTGCTATCCGGTGCTGCTCAAGCTGCTGGCGGGCCTCAACCCCATGCTGTTCCTGCGCAAGATGCGGGATGTGGTGCTGTTTGGTTTCTCCACCTCCTCCTCCAACGCCACCATCCCGGTGACCATGGAGACGGTGAACCAGAAGATGGGGGTGAGCAATACCGTCAGCTCCTTCACCATCCCCCTGGGGGCTACCATCAACATGGACGGCACCGCCATCATGCAAGGGGTGGCCACCGTGTTTATCGCCAACGTCTACGGCATCGACTTGAGCCTGGGTCAGTTCATGACGGTGATCGCCACCGCCACCCTGGCCTCTATCGGCACCGCAGGGGTGCCTGGCGTGGGGCTCATCACCTTGGCCATGGTGCTGCAACAGGTGGGGCTGCCGGTGGATGGCATCGCCCTCATCATGGGGGTGGATCGCCTGCTGGACATGACCCGTACCGCGGTCAACATCACGGGTGACTGCATGGTGACCTGTGTGGTGGCCAAGTCTGAGGGTGAGATGGACCTGTCCGTCTACGGTGATCCCAGCGCCGCCGTGCAGGAAGAGGAGCTGCGCCTGCGCAGCCTGCAGGCCAGCTAAGCCGGTACTCGGGTAATGAAAAGCCGCGGTCTGCCGCGGCTTTTTTGTCTGTGTTTTATGGCGCCGTCTCCTCCCGTGGCGGGGCCCCGGGCGGCTCGGCGCTGAGGTAAGGCTTGAGCAGGGGAGCCATGCCCTTGAGCACCTGCACCGGCAGGGCGGAGGTGAAGCGGAAGTTGTCCGCCTTGCTGCCCTCGACGAAGGCGGTGAGGGTGCCGAAGTGCCGTTCTCCCAGGTAGAAGACGAAGGTGGCGGTGCGATTGATGGCCTTGGAGGTGAGCACCTGTCCGTAGCGCCCCACCGTCTCGATGCGGTTGTCCCCTGTGCCTGTCTTGCCGCCCATCTGCAGCGGCGTGCCGTCGGCCTGGGTGAAGGTGCCGGCGATGCGCCGGGCGGTGCCGGCTTCCACCACCTGGGTCAGGGCGCCACGCAGCGCCCGGGCCACCGCCGCGGGCAATACCCGCTGGGGCTGGGCACTGGGATTGGCGAAGTGGCTCTCGTAGGGGGTGTCTGCGGCAAAGTCCAGGCTGGCCAGCCGGTGTACCGGCAGCCGGACCCCGTCGTTGAGTATGATGCCGACGAGCTGCGCCAGGGCGGCGGGTCTGTCCCCTGAGCTGCCGATGGCGGTGGCCAGGGACGGTACCAGGTGGCCGAAGGGATAGCCCAGCTGCTGCCAGCGCTGATGGATATCCGAGAAGGCCTCGTTCTCCAGCAGGATGCGAATGCGCCTATCCCGTGCCCCCTTGTGGCGGGAGCGGAACAGCCAGCCGTATACCTCCAGCCGTTGCTCGCTGCTGTCGGCCACCACCTGGCTGAAGGCGGCGTCCGGGTTTTGTCTCAGATAACCCAGTAGCCACAGCTCCAGGGGGTGGATCCGGGCCAGGTAGCCCTGATCCGGCAAGGAGAAGGCATCCGGGCCATAGCGGCGGAACAGGCCGTCCAGCTGCTTGGGGGTCACCTTTCCGGGCAGCCACTGCTGGATGAAGGCGCCAAGGGCGGCCTCATCGGCCCTGGGATAGAGATAGCGGTAGATCACCGCCAGCTTGGTGGCGCTCAGGTGCGTGCCCTGCAGCAAGGTGGTTAAGCGGGTGACCTCATCCTGTCCCCGGTATTTGCGCCAGAAACGCTGTAGATAGACGGTACCCTCCTTGTCGGCGAAGCGATGCAGGTACTGCTCCCGGCGGGGATCCTTGTCGTTCTCCAATAGGGCGCGGCGGGTGGGATCCTGGGCCAGGGTGTAGCGCACCAGATCCCGCAACAGGCGGATAAAGGGCAGGTTAATGGACTCGCGCAAGGCCTGACGCAGGGTGGGCCGCCGGTTGTTGTCCTCCTTGCGGAAGTTGCTGAAGGTGTGCAGACCGCCGCCGGTGAAGAAGCTTTCATAGGGACTGGCGGAATAGCGCCGCTCCAGGGCGGCCTCCAGCGTCTGCTCCAGGCTGTCGTGGGGGTGCATCAGCAGGTAGTCGCGGCACCAGCGGCTGATGAAATCCAGTGGCTCCAGTTGCAACTGACGCAGCTGGGTGCCGCTCATGGTGCGCATGCTCTGGTACTGCTCGCTGATGATCTGCAGGTAGGTGGTCAGCACCCGCAGCTTGGCGGTGGAGCCCAGCTCCAGCTTGCTGGACTCGTTGATATCAAACGGCTGATCCGTGTTGTCGGTCTGCACCCGCACCAGGAAGCCGTCCGGGGTGCGCTCATACAGGGTGAAGCTATAGCGCACCTGGTCGGTCTTCTCCGGCGACAGCAATCGCTCGCCGTACAGCCCCAGCTGCTCGGCCACCGCCGGATCCGCCAGGGAGTGTAGGTAGGCGGTGATCTGATGCTGCAGGGGGACGTCCAGGTAGCTGCGGACCGTGAGATCCAACCGGTCCAGCTCATACAGGGAGACCCCCAGCAGGCCGCTCAACCGACCACGGGTGACAAACAGCGCCTTGTTGCCCGCCACCTCCTGATAGGCCGGCGCCTGGGCAAACTGGCGGAAGGTCACTTGGCTCGCGAGGGCGGCAGCCTGCAGATCCGGCGAGAGTTGGCCATCCTGCCCCAGCAGGCGCAGGTAGCTGTCGGTCAGCTGCGCCAGCTCCTGGCGCCCGGACAACAGATAAAACGAAGGGCGGCGATGGGCGATGAGCAGGCTGAGCACCTGGCGCAAGGCCAGGGCCTTGGCCTGCAGCTGGACCTCGTCGTCGGCGGGGCCGGCCAGCAGGGCCAGGGTCTGCTGCGGCTCGGCGGCATACCAGACCCAGAGACCGTCGGCGATGCCATGGACCTCGCCGTAGCCGGGGGCGGCCGCCAGGGGCACGGCGTTGAGGTAATCCCGCAGCAGCTGTTGGCGGTAGGCCAGGGTCAGGACGCCGTTGTGATAGGCCTTGACCGAGGCGGCGGCCATCTGGCGCAGCTTCTCACGGGCGGAGACTGTGCGGCCCTCCGGCGAATGACGGAACTTCTCCATCTGGGTGGCCAGCGTGCTGCCGCCGGAGCCGTGTGCCGTCTGGCCCAGCAGCTTGGCCCCCTGGGCCAGCAGGGCATTGCCGAAGCGAGGCCAGTCCACCGCCGGGTTGCGCAGGGGATACTGGTTGTCCAGCAGATCCTTTTGCTCGATAAACAGCAGGCTGGTGGCCAATAGCGGCGGCACCGGGGCCTGGGCATCCAGTTGATGCAGGGGGAACCTGGCCTGATAGAAGATCTGCTGCCGGTCATCCAACAGGGTCAGGCCGGCCTGGCCCTTCTCGGCATAGGGCGGGGTCAGCCCATGCCGAAGATAGTCAAAGAGTGGCGGGCTATGGCGCGCCTGCTCGGTGAGCAGAAGGCCGTTGCGGGTCAGCCGGCGCTGGAAGTCCGGTAGGCGGGTGTAGCCCAGGCGCTCGTCATAGGGCCCTTCGCTGGGAAATTGGATCCGCGGGCTGGGCCCCGGGCCCAGCTGCCAGGTGAGGCGTTGGGCGTACTGATGCAGCCAGTGGGCCTCGCCCCAGCCGGTCAGCATCTCGCCGGCGATGGCCAGGATCAGCAATAACATCAGGCTGACGGGCAGGATAAACAGCAGGCGCACCCGTCGCCTCGCGGGCCGTTTGGGGGGCGGTGCCGGCTCATGCCGCTGTGTCGCGTCGTGCTCAGGGGACTGGGGTGTGGCGGCCTCCCAGGCCTTCATTGGTTCGACATCCATGGTGTCGACTCCTTGTCACTGCAAGATAAATGCTTGTTATGGTGATCCAGGCGGCTAGCATGAAGGCGCCTACTGATGAGTGTATCTGGGCGGCCCGCCGACGGATGAGAGCAGGATACCTTTTTTATTTATCGACAGGAAAAGTCCCAAATGGGCCGGTTTCCCGGCCCATGGATCTTACAGGGTGAAGTGGGCGACCTTGCCGTTGAGGGCGGAGGCCATCTGTTGCAGTTCGTGGGAGGTCTGTTCGCTCTGGGTGGCGATCACGGCCACCTGATCGGCGGCATCCGAGATGGCGGTGAGGTTGCTGGAGATCTCGTCCGACACCTTGGTTTGCTCTTCGGCGGCGGTGGCGATCTGGGCGGACATGTCGGTGATCTGGGTGACCGCCAGGGTGATCTGCTCCAGGGCGTCGCGAGCCTGACGGGCATCCTCCACCGACAGCTCAGCCAGCTTGCGGCTGGTGGTCATGGAGTCAACCGCATCCTGAGTGGTGCTCTGCAGCGTGTTGATGGTGTTCTGGATTTCACTGGTGGCGGTGGCGGTACGCTTGGACAGCACCCGCACCTCGTCGGCCACCACGGCAAAACCCCGGCCCTGTTCACCGGCCCGGGCGGCTTCGATGGCGGCGTTGAGGGCCAGCAGGTTGGTCTGCTCGGCCACCCCCTGGATGGTGGTTACCACGCCGGAGATCTCCAGGGCGTGGCGGTTGAGCAGCTCGATCACCTCGGTGGCCCGGCTCACCTCATCGCTCAGGCGACCGATGGACTCACTGGTTTGCACCACGGTGCCGCGACCATGTTCGCTGTGCTGGGAGGCCTCCAACGCCATGGCGGCGGTGTTCTCGGCATTGCTGGCGATCTCCTGAGTGGCGGCCGCCATCTCGGTGACCGCCGTGGCCACCATGCCGATCTCGTGCTGCTGCCGGCGGACCTCCTCGGCGGAGTGCTCGCTGCGCGTCAGCCCCAGGCTGGCACTGTCACCTATCTCGCCGGCCTGCTGGCGGATATGGCTGATGAGCTGGTGCTGGCTCTCCACAAACTGGTTGAAGTTGTGGGCCAGGGCGCCAATCTCGTCGTTGATCTTGATGCTGATGCGCTGGGTCAGATCCCCGGCGCCGCTGGCGATATTGCGCAGGGCCTGGGAGACCTGGGCCAGGGGACGAAACAGCACTGTCAGCATCAGGCTGGTCAGCAAGATGCTGCCCACCAGTACCGCCAGGGCAACCCCAAGCTGGATCAGCAGCTGGGTCTTCAGCGGCGCCAGCAGGGTGTCGGCATCCAGCAGGAACACCAGCACCCACTGGCTGGACGGTTCCTCAATGGCCCAGACCAGCTTGTCCTGGCCCATGAATTCGATGGGGGTCAGCGCCGGCTGCTGGGCGATCTGCTGGATGCGGGTGGCGGAGAGCTGCGAGTCCAGTTCACTCACCGGTTTCAGTACCCACTGCTTGTCGGCAAAGGCAATGACGGTGCCGTCCTTGTGCAGGACCAGGGTCTGGCCGTTGGCCGGGAGCGGGGTTTTCTCCAGGGTGTTGAGCAGCCGCGACAGGGTCACCACCCCGGCCACCACCCCCTTATCCACCGCCTGGGCGTAGCTGACGATGAGCTCCTTCAAGGAGGCGCTCACATAGGGTTTGGTCAGCAGCATGCCGCTGGTCTTCTTGGCATCCATGTACCAATCCCGCTGCCGCGGGTCATAGCCGGTGCGATCTATGCTGGGATCGGCGTCGAACATCTTGCCGCTGTCGTCCCCATAGAAGGCCAGGGCCAGATTGGCGGCCTCCTTGGCCTGTTGCAGATTCTGGGTGATATCCCCCTGGTCATAAAACTTCGCCAGGGTCTGCACGGCGGATTTCTTGCCTTCCAGCCAGGTGTCCAAGGTGATGGCGCTCTGTTCACCTATGCCCTTCACCGCCAGGTAGCTCTGCTGCATCAACTGGCCTTTGAGGGTGCGGTAACTGTTCCAGCTCATCAGGGCCACCACCAAAAACAGGGCTGTGGTCATGGCCAGGAGGATTTTGGTTTTAAGCGAGGTGATCTGCATGTGGGGACATCCTTGCTATGTAGGGGCATTCTCAGGGCAGACGGCTTGGCTGCGTCATCTGTATATAGGCACAAGTATAGATAAGCACAGTATTTTTTCTGAGTGACCCGCACATAATTTCGCTAAAGGGGGCGGGCTGGCGGAGGGACTTTCGGCGCAATAAAAACGGGCGCCGAGGCGCCCGCACTGTGTTGCTGCTAAGCCATCGACGGCTTAGCCCTCGATGCCCTGGCTGCGCAGGTAGTCGTCGTAGTTGCCGCCGAAGTCCACCACCTTATCGGGGGTGATTTCCAGCACCCGGGTGGCCAGGGAGCTGACGAACTCCCGGTCGTGGGAGACGAAGATCAGCGTCCCCTGGTACATCTCCAGGGCCAGGTTCAAGGATTCGATGGATTCCATGTCCAGGTGGTTGGTGGGTTCGTCCATGATGAGCACGTTGGGCTTTTCCATCATCAGTTTGCCGAACAGCATGCGACCCTTTTCGCCGCCGGAGAGCACCTTGACCTTCTTCTTGATGTCATCCTGGCCGAACAGCAGGCGGCCCAGCACGCTGCGCACCGCCTGTTCGTCGTCGCCTTCCTGCCGCCATTGGCTCATCCAGTCAAACACCGTGAGATCGCAGTCGAACTCTTCGGCATGATCCTGGGCGTAGTAACCGATCTGAGCATTTTCGGACCACTTGATGCTGCCGGCATCCGGGGTCAGCTCGCCCACCAGGGTCTTGATGAAGGTGGTCTTACCCACGCCGTTGGTGCCGATCACGGCGATCTTCTCGCCCACTTCCATCATCATGCGGAAGTCCTTGAACAGGGGACCGTCGTCGTAGCCCTTGGCCAGCTTTTCGATCTCCAGGATGTTGCGGTAGAGCTTCTTCTCCTGCTCGAAGCGGATGAAGGGGTTCTGCCGGCTGGAGGCCTTCACCTCTTCGAGCTGGATCTTGTCGATCTGCTTCAACCGCGAGGTGGCCTGACGGGACTTGGAGGCGTTGGCACTGAAGCGGCTGACGAAGGATTGCAGATCGGCGATCTGGGCCTTCTTCTTGGCGTTGTCGGCCAGCAGACGCTCCCGGGCCTGGGTGGCGGCGGTCATGTAGTCGTCATAGTTGCCCGGATAGACCCGCAGCTCACCGTAGTCCAGATCCGCCATGTGGGTGCACACCATGTTCAGGAAGTGACGGTCGTGGGAGATGATGATCATGGTGCTGTTGCGGCTGTTGAGCATCTGCTCCAGCCAGCTGATGGTGTGGATGTCCAGGTTGTTGGTGGGTTCGTCCAGCAGCAGGATATCCGGGTTGGAGAACAGCGCCTGGGCCAGCAAGACCCGCAGCTTCCAGCCGGGGGCCACCTCGCTCATGGGGCCGTTGTGCTGCTCCAGCGGGATCCCGACCCCCAGCAGCAGCTCGCCGGCCCGGGCCTCGGCGGTGTAGCCGTCGTATTCGGCCACCTTGCCTTCGAGTTCGGCGGCCCGCATGTAGTCTTCGTCGCTGGCTTCCATATTGGCGTAGATGGCATCGCGCTCGGCGATGGCCGCCCACAGCTCGGTATGGCCCATCATCACCACGTCCAGCACCCGCATGGACTCATACGCAAACTGGTCCTGCTTCAACTTACCGATGCGCTCGTTAGGGTCCATGGAGACGTTGCCGCCGGAGGGTTCCAGATCACCGCCCAGTATCTTCATGAAGGTGGACTTACCGCAGCCGTTGGCGCCGATGAGGCCGTAACGGTTGCCTTCGCCGAACTTGACGGAGATGTTTTCGAACAGCGGCTTGCTGCCGAACTGCATGGTGATGTTGCTGGTGACTAACACGGGAATATCCTATCGGGAAATGAATGGGCGGCAGTATAGCATGCGGTGGATCACAACTCTGCCCCTGTGTACTGGGGCAGAGGCGGGGGGTCAGAGCGGCCGGGGCTGGCGGATCCGCAGGCTGCTCACCAGGGCGGCCAGGCTGGCAAAGCAACCGGCGGTAATGAGACAGGCGTGGGTGCCGCCGGTGGGCAGGAAGTTGAAGGACAGGGCCACCAGGGCCGCCCCCGTGGTCTGTCCCACCAGGCGGGCTGTGCCTAGCATGCCGCTGGCACCGCCGCTGCGATGGCGGGGGGCCGAGCTGATGATGGTGTGGTTGTTCGGCGACTGGAACAGGCCAAAGCCTGCGCCGCTGATGAACATGCACAGGCAGATGGCCAGATAACTGGGCTGGGCGGGGAGGGATGCCAGGCCGAACAGCCCGAGGGCAAACACCCCTAGGCCGATGGCTCCCAGGAGTCCGGCATGAAAGCGCTCGATGAGCCGGCCGGCGATGGGGGCCAGCAACATGGTGGCGATGGGCCAGGGGGTCAGCAGCAGGCCGGTTTCGATCTCGCTCAGTCCCATGGTGCGCTGCAGGTAGAAGGGCACGGACACCATGGCCAGCATCTGGGCGGTAAAGGAGGCGATGGAGGTGGCGATGGACAGGGCGAACACCGGGATGCGCAGCAGATCCACCGGCAGCAGGGGATAAGGCTGACTGAGCTGGCGCCGCACGAAGATGAGGCCGACCAGCAGGGTGCCCACCAGCTCCAGGGCGGTGAGCCACAGGGGCTGGTGATGGGCCAGGCCGTTCAGGGCAATGAAGAACAGACCGAAGGTGAGGGCGTTGAGCAGGCCACTGATCTTGTCGAACCTGTGGTTTTCGGCGCCACAGTTACCAGGCAGGTAACGCAGCCCCAGCACCAAGGCCAGGATGCCGATGGGCACATTGATGGCAAACAGCCACTGCCAGGAGGCCACCGCCAGCACGCCGGCCGCCACAGTGGGGCCGGCGGCCGCCGCCACCGAGACCACCAGGGCGTTGAGCCCCATGCCACGGCCCAGCCTGCTCTTGGGGTAGATGAGGCGCACCAGGGCTGTGTTGACGCTCATCAGGGCGGCGGCCCCCAGGCCTTGCAGCACCCGGGCCAGGGTGAGGCCCAACAGGCTGTCGGACAGGGCGCAGTTGATGGACATCAGGGTGAACAGGATGAGGCCTGCCAGATACACCTTGCGGTAGCCGATGATGTCCCCCAAGGAGGAGAGGGAGAGCAGCGCCATGGTGATGGTCAGCTGATAGGCGCTGACGATCCAGATGGAGGCGCCGGCACTGGTGTGCAGCTCATCGGCGATGGTGGGCAGGGCCACGTTGACTATGCTGGCATCCAGCACCGCCAGCATGATGCCGCAGGCGATGGCCAGGATGGCGCCGATGCGCTGGGGCATGGGCACGCCATCGGCACCGGTACCGGTATGGGCGAGAGTGGGCGTTGATGTAGATTGAGACACGATAGAATCCGGGCGGAGGAGCGCAAGGCCCCACAGTAGATGGCGTCACACTACTGGCTTTTGTCCAGGTCATCAACCGCTTGGGCCGGGTCGCCGGCGGTCTGGCGCTGCCAATGGGTCTTCTGGCCAAACACCCAGCGGTTGCTGGTGTGCTTGAGGCTTTGCAGGCTCAGGCTCCAGATCTGATGCCGGCCCAGGCGGGCCAGGGGATGGCGCCGGCAGTACAGCGCCAGGGCAGCCTTGGCGTCGACCGCATACAAGGGGGTGGCCAGGGCGGTGAACTGCACCCCGACGATCTCGGTGAGGGTCTCGGGCTGGCCGCTGATGGTGCCGGCCACGAGGGGGCTTGCAGCATGGCGGCGCCATGGCGGGTGCTGAGGCTGCTGAGCAGCAGCACGCGACCCTGGGCCAGGTCGGTGGCGTAGAAACAGCTGGCGGCCCACAGGCCGTCTTCGTCCTGGGTGGCCAGGCTCAGCACATGGTGCTGTAGCAGGAACTCGGCAATCGGGTCTGGAATGGGGGGCATGATGGCGCCAAAAGACAGGGCCGGCGAACCGGCCCTGGGGGAATGGTATAAGGAAGCGGCCTTTTCGTGGCCGCATCCCCGGTGGCCTTAGTCGCGGCTCATGCCCAACAGGCTGAGCAGGCTGACGAAGATGTTGTAGATGGAGACATACAGGCTGATGGTGGCGGAGATGTAGTTACGCTCGCCGCCATGGACGATGGCGCTGGTCTGCATCAGGATGGCCCCGCTGGAGAACAGGATGAATAGGGCGCTCATGGCCAGGTGCAGGGCCGGGGCGTGGATGAAGAAGCCGGCGATCATCATCACCACCAGCACCACGAAACCGGCCATCATCATGCCGCCCAGGAAGGACATGTCCTTGCGAGTGACCAGTACATAGGCGGACAGGGCCAGGAAGGTGGCCGCGGTACCGCCCAGGGCGGTCATCACCAGCTCCATGCCCTGGGTGGCCACCACCAGGTTCAGCAAGGGGCCCAGGATGTAGCCCATGAAGCCGGTGAAGCCGAAGGCAAACACCAGACCCAGGGGGCTGTTGCGGTTGCGCTCGGTGAGGAACATCAGGCCATAGCAGCCCACCAGGGAGATCAGCAGGCCGGGGCGTGGCAGGCCCATGGCGGCACTGAACCAGGCGGTCAGGGCGGAGAAGGCCAGGGTGAGGGAGAGCAGCAGGTAGGTATTACGCAATACGCTGCTGGTTTCCAGGGCCAGGGTATGGCGCTGGGTAAGCACTTGACTCGGTTGCATCGTGATGGGCTCCATCAAAAAGGGCGGTGTACCCCCTCTAATGTGGCGACGAAGTGATGGGATTTCAACCGGAACGGTGCAAATCAGTCGGCAGTTGTCTAAAGCGTAGGCAAACTGACCACCCAAATCAGGCGGACTATTTACAAGCTGCCATGGGCTTTGTAGTATGCGCCCCAAGCCGGAGGGGTGGCAGAGCGGCTTAATGCAACGGTCTTGAAAACCGTCGATGGGCGACCATCCGTGGGTTCAAATCCCACCCCCTCCGCCAGATATGAAGAGCGAGCCTTAGGGCTCGCTCTTTTGCTATGGGCGCCGCCAGGCGTAAAGGGAGCAGGAATCATGGCGTCGGCCTTCAGTGTGTGTTTTACCCACCCGGATTTCTTGGTGCTGCACAAGGCGCCCGGCATGGGCATTCATGATGAGGCCGGCGAGCCTGGGCTCATCAACCTGGCCCGACAGCAGCTGGGGCTGGAACTGTACCCCGTACACCGGCTGGACAAGGTCACCTCCGGCCTGCTGCTGGTGGCGCGGCACAAGGCGGCCAATCAGGCCTTGAGCCAGGCCTTCGCACAGCGCCAGGTGAAGAAGCAGTATCTGGCCATCAGCGATCACAAACCGAAGAAGAAGCAGGGTCTGATCCAAGGCGACATGGCCAAGGGGCGGCGCGGCGCCTGGCTGTTGACCCGCAGCCAGGAGAATCCCGCCATCACCCGCTTCACCTCCCTGAGCCTGGGGGCGGGGCGGCGGCTGTTTTTCCTGAGTCCGCTCACCGGCAAGACCCACCAGTTGCGGGTGGCCATGAAGAGCCTGGGGGCCCCGATCCTGGGGGATGCCCTGTATGGCGGCAGCCCGGCGGATCGGGTCTACCTGCACGCCTGGCGACTTAGCCTTGTCTATGGCGGTGAGCCATGGCGGTTCGAGGTGGCGCCTGCTGCGGGCCAGGGGTTTGTCGAATTGCCGACCGGCTGGCACACCGCCGCCCCCGCGCTGGGCTGAGCCTCACCGGCTGGTGAACGGCCGGCCGTCTCGCTTCCGTTATCTTGCCCGGTGCCTGGTTGCGCGCCGGGCAGGTTTCTGCTTCCGCCTCCCGTCGCGGTTGCTCATCCTCATCGTGGGCCGGATGCCACAGCGCCTGGAAGGTGGCCTGATTTCCTGCTGGCAAAGCCAGAGTCTATAGGTTGTGTTGATGTTACTTGGTGCATCAAGATGCATATATAACCAATAAATCCCCGGGAATACCCTATTTCATCACACTGGTTAGTCAGGGATCGGGGTGGGGCGCTATTTTGGTGCGCCACCTGCCGCGTTACCCGTTTTCCCTGTCCCGTAAGCCCTAAAAAGTTGGCCCGCTAATTGCGATAGACAGGACAAGCCATGTGGAAGCGTCGGTTTTCTCGGCTTCTTGATGGCCTGCCACGATGGACGCCTTACCCGGGGTCCTAGGTCAACAACTCATTATGTGCAGGGAAGAATCTATGGTGAATAAGCAAACTCTCGCGGCGCTGGCAGTTGCAGCTGGCCTGCTCATGACCACCGGTGCTCAAGCCGCCTCCGGCGATACCCTGGCTCAGGTGCTCAAGCGCGGCGAGCTGCAGTGCGGTGTCAGCGACGGTCTGCCGGGTTTCTCTAACCCCAACGCCAAAGGCACCTGGGAAGGGATGGACGTGGACATGTGCCGTGGCGTGGCCGCTGCCGTATTCGGTGATGCCACCAAGGTCAAGTACATCCCCCTGAATGCCAAGGAGCGCTTCACCGCGCTGCAATCCGGCGAAGTGGACATGCTCTCTCGCAACACCACCTGGACCCTGAGCCGCGATGCCACCCTGGGTCTGAGCTTTACCTCCACCAACTACTATGACGGCCAAGGCTTCCTGGTGAAGAAGGGGCTGGGTGTGAAGAGTGCCAAGGAGCTGGATGGCGCCGCCGTCTGTATCCAGGCCGGGACTACCACAGAGCTGAACCTGGCGGACTACTTCCGCGTGCTGGGCATGAAGTACACCCCCGTGGTGTTCGATACCTCCGATCAGACTGTCAAGGGCTTCGAGTCCGGTCGTTGTGACGTACTGACCTCTGACCAGTCTCAACTGTATGCCCTGCGCATCAAGCTGTCTCAGCCTGAGGAAGCCCTGGTGCTGCCAGAGGTGATCTCCAAGGAACCCCTGGGTCCCGTGGTACGTCAGGGTGACGATCAGTGGGAAACCCTGGTGAAGTGGACTCTGTTCGCCATGGTGAACGCCGAAGAGTTGGGTGTGACCAGCAAGAACGTGGACGAGATGAAGAAGTCCAACAACGCCGACGTGCGTCGTCTGCTGGGTCTGGAAGAACCCACCGGTACCGTGCTGGGTGCCAAGGCCGACTGGGGTTACCAGATCGTCAAGCAGGTGGGTAACTACGGCGAAGTGTTCGAACGCAACGTCGGCGCCGGCTCACCGCTCAAGATCGCCCGCGGCATCAACGCCCTGTGGAACCAGGGTGGCTTCATGTATGCCCCGCCCATTCGCTAAGCACGCCGTTTGCTAAGCACTATGGAGGCCGGCCTCGGCCGGCCTCAGTTCAAATCTGTCTTTAGCAACTGCAGGAAACCAAGATGGCAATAGAACTGACGCCAGGCCTCATCAGCAGGCTGCCGCGCCGCGAGCGCTGGTTTTACAACAGTCGGGTGCGCTCCATCCTGTTCCAGGTGCTGGCCATCGCCGCTGTGGTGGGCTTCATCTACTACTTTCTGAGCAACGCCTTTCACAACATGGAAACCCGTGGCATTTCCACCGGCTTCCATTTTCTCGACAACAAGGCGGGATTTGGCATCATCCAGAGTCTGATCCCCTACGACGAAACCTATACCTATGGCCGCACCTTCCTGGTGGGGCTGCTGAATACCCTGCTGGTCTCGGTGCTGGGCATAGTGCTGGCCACCGCCCTGGGCTTTGTGCTGGGGGTGGCGCGGCTGTCCCGCAACTGGCTGGTCAGCCGGCTGGCGGCCGTGTACGTGGAGCTGTTCCGTAACATTCCGCTGCTGCTGCAGATCTTCTTCTGGTACTTCGCGGTGCTGCGCACCCTGCCGACGCCCCGTCAGAGCATCAGCCTGGGGGAGGCGGTCTTCCTCAATATCCGCGGTCTCTACATCCCGTCACCTGTGCCGGAAGCCGGCTTCGGCTGGATTGGCTTAAGCCTGGCGGTCGCCATCGGCCTGGCCATCGCCGTGTCCGTCTGGGCGCGCCGGCGCCAGCGCCTGACCGGCCAGACCTTTCACTCCTTCTGGGTGGGCTTGGCGATCGTCGTCGTGCTGCCTCTGCTGCACTTTTTTGCCATGGGTGCCCCGCTGCAGTGGGATCTGCCGGCCCTCAAAGGCTTCAACTTCAAGGGTGGCATCACGATTATCCCCGAGCTGGCGGCTCTCTTGCTGGCGTTATCCATCTACACCGCAGCCTTTATCGCCGAGATAGTCCGCTCTGGCATTCTGGCGGTGAGCAAGGGGCAGCACGAAGCGGCCGAATCCCTGGGGCTGAGCCATGGCCAGACCCTGCGCCTCGTGATCGTGCCCCAGGCACTGCGGGTGATCATACCGCCCCTCACCAGCCAATTTTTGAACCTGATCAAGAACTCTTCCCTGGCCACCGCCATCGGTTATCCGGATCTGGTGTCCGTGTTTATGGGGACCACCCTGAACCAGACCGGTCAGGCGGTGGAAGTCATCGCCATGACCATGGCGGTCTATCTGCTCATCAGCCTGGTGATCTCCTACCTGATGAATGTGTACAACGCCAAGAAGGCATTGGTGGAGCGCTAACATGGCCGTATTCGACACTATCGACGCCAAACCGGCACCGGGCCGCCAGGGGGGCCTGGTCAGCTGGCTCAGACGTAATCTGTTTTCCAGCTGGGTCAACGGCATCATGACCCTGGTGATGCTCTATCTGGTGATCCCGCCCTTGTGGCATCTGCTCCAGTGGAGCTTTTTGCATGCCGACTGGGTGGGCAGCAGCCGCGATGCCTGCGAGTCAGGTGGCGCCTGCTGGGTGTTTATCAACACCCGCTTCTCCCAGTTTATCTATGGCTTCTACCCCGAGGCGGAACGCTGGCGGGTAGACATCGTCTTTGCCGCCAGCGCCTTGCTGGTGGCGGCGCTGCTCTATCCCAAGACGCCGGCCAAGGGCTGGCTCGCCCTGTTCTTCTTCGTGCCCTTCCCCCTGCTGGTGCTCTGGCTGCTGCACGGCGGTTTTGGCTTGACGGTGGTGGACACCCACTACTGGGGCGGCCTGATGCTGACCCTGCTGTTGGCCACCGTCGGCATCTGCGGCGCCCTGCCCATCGGCATACTGCTGGCCCTGGGGCGGCGCTCCAAGATGCCGGTGATCCACAGCCTGTGCGTGGTGTTTATCGAGTTCTGGCGGGCGGTGCCGCTCATCACAGTGCTGTTTATGGCCTCTGTGATGCTGCCGCTGTTTATGTCGGCGGAGGTGGAGTTGGACAAGCTGCTGCGGGCGGTGATCGGCATAGTGCTGTTCGAGGCCGCCTATATTGCCGAGGTGGTTCGTGGCGGCATGCAGGCCATTCCCAAGGGGCAATATGAGGCCGGGGAGTCCCTGGCGCTGAGCTACTGGAAGTCCATGGCACTCATCATCCTGCCCCAGGCTCTCAAGATCACCATCCCCTCCCTGGTGAACACCTTCATCGATCTGTTCAAGGACACCAGCCTGGTGACCATCATAGGGCTGTTCGATCTGCTGGCGGTGGGCAAGGCGGGGCTCGCCGATCCCAACTGGCTGGGCTATTCGGTGGAGGCCTATGTCTTCATCGGCCTGATTTACTGGATCTTCTGTTTTGGTATGTCCCGCTACTCCCTGTTCCTCGAACAGAAGCTGCATACCGGTCACAAGCATTAAGGATTGCGCCATGAACACGCAAAAGAATGACATCGTGGTAGAGCTCAAAGACGTCAACAAATGGTATGGCGAGTTCCATGTGCTCAAGGAGGTAAACCTGCAGGTGCGCCGCGGCGAGAAGATCGTCATCTGCGGTCCCTCCGGCTCTGGCAAGTCCACCATGATCCGCTGCATCAACCGGCTGGAAGAGCACCAGGCCGGCGACATCAATGTGATGGGTACCAAGCTCACCGGTGATCTGCGCAACATAGAGCATGTGCGCCGGGAGGTGGGCATGGTGTTCCAGCACTTCAATCTATTTCCGCACCTGACGGTGCTGGAGAACTGCTGCCTGGCCCCCATCTGGGTGAAGAAGACGCCCCGCAAGGAGGCCGAAGCCCTGGCCATGAAGTACCTGGAGCGGGTGCGCATCCCGGATCAAGCCCACAAGTACCCGGGGCAGCTCTCCGGTGGTCAGCAGCAGCGGGTGGCCATCGCCCGCAGCCTGTGCATGAATCCTCAGGTGATGCTGTTCGACGAGCCGACCTCGGCACTGGATCCCGAGATGGTGCGTGAGGTGCTGGATGTGATGGTGGAGCTGGCGGGCGAGGGGATCACCATGCTGTGTGTGACTCACGAGATGGGCTTCGCCAAGCAGGTGGCCGATCGGGTCATCTTCATGGACCGCGGCCAGATAGTGGAGGAGAACACCCCGGAGGAGTTCTTCAACAATCCCCAGTCCGAGCGCAGCAAGCTGTTCTTGAGCCAGATACTGCACCACTGAGAACGAGCGGTGAAAACAGACAAGGCGAGGGAGACCTCGCCTTGTTGCTATCTTGCTCATGGTGAGCCGCCTGGCCGAACAAGCCACCGCGGCGCAGGCTCTAAGCGGGCAGATCAGGCCTGTTTATCATCCTGCTCCAGCATGTGCCCCAGCTTGCCGGCCTTGGTGTTGAGATAGAAGTTGTTGTAAGGATTGCGCCCCTCCTGCAGGGGCACCCGGGCATGCACCTGGATGTCGAGCTTCTGCAACGATTTGATCTTGCGCGGGTTATTGGTCATCAGATCCACCCGATTGACCCCCAGGGTCTTTAGCATGTCGGCACAGATGGTGTAGTCCCGCAGATCGGCGGCAAAGCCCAGGGCCACGTTGGCATCCACTGTGTCGGCGCCCTGATCCTGCAGGTGATAGGCGCGGATCTTGTTGAGCAAACCAATGCCGCGCCCTTCCTGGCGGACATACAGCAAGACGCCGCGCTTTTGTTTGGCGATGCGCTCCAATGCGGCCTGCAGCTGGAAGCCACAGTCGCAGCGCAGGCTAAACAGGGCATCCCCGGTCAGGCATTCGGAGTGGATACGGGCCAATACCGGCTCATCAGTGGTGACATCCCCCATGACTAAGGCGGCGTGATCCTTGCCGGTGGCAGTCTCTTCAAAGCCCACCAGGGAAAAGATGCCCCAGGGGGTGGGAAGCTTGGATTGGGCGACGAGGGTAACACTGCTCATGAAAAACCTCTGAAGACTTCAATTGCTAATGGCGTCAGCGTGCGCCGAGAGTAATGAGGGATTGTCACCGTATTTATCCGTTTGTGGCAATAGTTGATTCCATTTGCCGGTCTTTACCGCCAATCATCGTGCCCCGTTGGGCGCCATGGGGTATACTGCCGGCCGCTTTTCTCCTGCCAGGAGAAATCTCATGTTTAGCCATCGAATTTGAAGGGGGATGCCATGGCGGATTTGGCACCTGTCATCACCATTGACGGGCCCAGCGGGGCCGGTAAGGGCACAGTGTGTCAGCGGCTGGCGCAACAGTTTGGCTGGCATCTGCTGGACTCGGGCGCCATCTACCGGGTGCTGGCACTGGCGGCCTTGCACCACGAGGTGGACTTGGGTAATGAAGAGGCCCTGATGGCCCTGGCGTCTCACCTGGATGTGCAGTTCTCGCCGACCCCCGAGGGGGTCAGAGTGGTGCTGGAAGGGGAGGTGGTCTCCGACCAGCTGAGAACCGAGCAGACCGGCAACGCGGCCAGCAAGGTGGCGGCCTATCCTCGGGTCCGTGAGGCCCTGCTGCGGCGTCAGCGGGCCTTTCGTAACACACCTGGCCTGATCGCCGATGGCCGGGATATGGGAACCGTGGTGTTCCCCGATGCTCAGGTCAAAATCTTCCTGGACGCCAGCGCGGAAGAGCGAGCCAACCGGCGCTGCAAACAGTTGCAGGCCAAGGGCTTTGATGTTAACTTTGGGCACCTTTTAGCCGAGATAAAAGAACGGGATGACCGGGATCGGAATCGCCCCGTCGCGCCGCTCAAGCCCGCCGACGATGCCCTGGTGGTGGACTCCACCCAGATGAGCATCGATGAGGTGGTTGAGCGGATTTTGTCTTACGCTGAAATGACACTTCGCGCCGGGCGTTAGTCCGGTTCGGCGTCTTTCCTAAGGATGGGGAAGACTCATGGACACAACCCCGCATCGGCCGGATTGCCATGTGGATGTTATAACTTAAAACCTTATCTAACATGACTGAATCTTTTGCTCAGCTCTTTGAAGAGTCTCTGAAACAACTCGAAACCCGTCCGGGCGCCATCGTTAAGGGCCTGGTTGTTGCCATCGAGAACGGTATCGTTCTGGTTGACGCCGGTCTGAAGTCTGAATCCGCCATCCCGGCTGAACAGTTCAAGAATGCCCAAGGCGAGCTGGAAATCAACGTAGGTGACTATGTTGACGTGGCTCTGGACTCCGTTGAGGATGGTTTCGGCGAGACTCAGCTGTCCCGCGAAAAGGCCAAGCGCCACGAAGCCTGGCTGCAACTGGAGAAGGCCTACGAAGAACAGGCTACCGTTACCGGTCTGATCAACGGCAAGGTCAAGGGTGGTTTCACCGTAGAAGTGAACAACATCCGCGCCTTCCTGCCCGGTTCTCTGGTTGACGTGCGTCCGGTGCGTGACACCACCCACCTGGAAGGCAAAGAGCTGGAGTTCAAGGTCATCAAGCTGGACCAGAAGCGCAACAACGTTGTGGTTTCTCGCCGTGCCGTGATCGAAACCGAGAACACCACCGAGCGCGACAGCCTGCTGGCCAACCTGCAAGAAGGTATGGAAGTCAAGGGTATCGTTAAGAACCTGACCGACTACGGTGCCTTCGTTGACCTGGGCGGCGTTGACGGCCTGCTGCACATCACCGACATGGCTTGGAAGCGCGTTAAGCATCCTTCCGAGATCGTGAACGTGGGCGACGAAATCAACGTCAAGGTGCTGAAGTTCGACCGTGAACGTACCCGTGTCTCTCTGGGCCTGAAGCAACTGGGCGAAGATCCGTGGGTGGCTATCGCCAAGCGTTATCCGGAAGGCGCCCGTCTGTCTGGCCGCGTGACTAACCTGACCGATTACGGCTGCTTCGTTGAAATCGAAGAAGGCGTAGAAGGCCTGGTTCACGTGTCCGAAATGGACTGGACCAACAAGAACATCCACCCGTCCAAGGTTGTTAACGTGGGCGATCTGGTTGATGTCATGGTGCTGGATATCGACGAAGAACGTCGTCGTATCTCCCTGGGTCTGAAGCAGTGCAAGGCCAACCCGTGGCAGCAGTTTGCTGAAAGCCATGCCAAGGGCGACCGCGTTGCAGGTAAGATCAAGTCCATCACCGACTTTGGTATCTTCATCGGCCTGGACGGTGGTATCGACGGTCTGGTTCACCTGTCTGACATCTCTTGGAACGCTTCCGGCGAAGACGCCGTTCGCGAATTCAAGAAGGGTGACGAAATCGAAGCCGTTGTCCTGCAAGTGGATCCGGAGCGTGAGCGCATCTCCCTGGGCGTGAAGCAGATCGAAGAAGATCCCTTCAATAAGTACCTGTCTGATAACAAGAAAGGTGCTATCGTTACCGGTAAGGTAACCGCCGTTGATGCCAAGGGCGCCACTATCGAACTGGAAGAAGGCGTAGAAGGTTACATCCGTGCCTCCGACGTTTCCCGCGACCGCGTGGAAGATGCCTCTCTGGTTCTGTCTGTAGGCGACGACGTTGAAGCCAAGTTCATGGGCGTGGATCGCAAGAACCGCACCGTTAGCCTGTCTGTCCGTGCTAAGGACGAAGCTGACGAGAAGGCTGCGATCGATACCCTGAACCAACAGCAAGATGACGTTGGCTTCACCAACGCCATGGCCGAAGCGTTCAAGGCTGCCAAGGGCGAATAATTTCCCCTCTGGCACAAAAAAGGGCGGTCTTGACCGCCCTTTTTTAATACATTGTTAGCCCCGACTCTTACAGGAGCCCTGCTATGACCAAATCCGATTTGATTGAGCGCCTTGCTAGCAAGCAATTGCACCTGTCCGCGAAAGAGGTGGAGTCTGCCATTCGGGAAATTCTCGAACAAATGGCGACCACGCTGCAGGTTGGTGAACGCATCGAGATCCGTGGGTTTGGCAGTTTCTCCCTGCACTATCGCGCTCCGCGAGTCGGCCGTAATCCCAAGACGGGAGAAAAGGTGGAATTGCAGGGTAAGTCCGTGCCGCACTTCAAGCCCGGCAAGGAGCTCAGAGAGCGTGTGAACCTTGCTTGATAAACAGCGGCTAACACCGCACCGTGTTATTACGTTTATCTGAGGAAGTCTTCATGCGAAATCTCGTTATCTTTTTATGCCTGGTGGTGGTGTGTGCCGTCGCCCTGACACTGGGAGCGGAAAATAATCAGCTCATCCGCGTCAACTTCCTGATCGCCCGTGGTGAATTTTATCTTTCTACCCTGCTCGCCTTGGTGTTCTTGGGTGGTTTTGCCCTGGCCAGTCTGGTGTGGTCATGGGGTTATTTCCGTCAGCAATTTCGCCAGCAAAAGCTGCAGAAACAATTGCAGCGCCAGGCCAATGAACTCAATAAACTCAGAGGCCAGCTAGGCAAGGAATAAACGTCAGATGCTGGAACTGCTGTTCCTGTTGTTGCCGGTCGCCGTGGCCTATGGCTGGTATATGGGCCAGCGCAGCGCCAGGCTGGACAAAGAAAGTCAAGGCCATAGATTGTCCCGGAACTATGTTGCCGGGATTAACTTTTTGCTCTCCGAGCAACCCGACAAGGCCGTGGATCTGTTTATCGAGATGCTGCAGGTGGATGAGGAAACCCTCGAGACCCACCTCGCCCTTGGTAATCTTTTTCGTCAACGGGGCGAGGTGGAGCGCGCCATACGCATTCACCAGAACCTGGCGGCACGTCCCCATCTCACCTATGAACAGCGCAATCTCGCCATGTTAGAGTTGGCGCGGGATTTTATTGCCGCCGGCCTCTTGGATCGGGCCGAAAGCATTCTGCCGGAGCTGGTTAAAGATTCGGAACATGAAGAGCCAGCGGCCAACTTGCTCATCGATATCTACCAGCAGATGCGAGAGTGGGACAAGGCCATCGCAGTGGCCGAACGCAGCAAGCGTAAGCTGGGGGATAAGGTGATCCCCTCCATCGCTCATTTTTATTGTGAACAGGCCGAACAGTTGCTCAAGACTCAGGAGCACAAGAAGGCCATCTATAAGCTCAAGCGCGCCTTGCAGACCGATGAGCGCTGCATTCGTGCCCGCCTCATGCTGGCGCGGGCCTATCTGCAGCAGCACCACAGCGAGCTGGCCATGGAGGCGCTGCAACCTCTGCCGGAGCTGGATCCGGATTTTGCCCCCGAAGCCCTGCCCTTGCTGTTGGAGTGCCTGGAGGAACAAGAAGAGACAGCCTTGGATGTCTTGTTGCAGCAGTGGCTGCAGCAGACCCATGCCGCCAGCGTGTTGCTAGCGTTGGCGGATGAACAGGAAAAACTGCTGGGGCGCGGCGCGGCCGAGCAATTGGTGCTGGATGAGCTGAAGCGGCATCCCACCATGAAGGGCTTTCATCGGCTTATCCGTTATCAGCTGGCCGAGGCACGCAGCCAGGAGGCCAGAGAGAGTCTTGGTTTGCTGGCCTCCCTGGTGCAGGAGCAGATCAACGTTAAACCCCTCTACCGTTGCCGACGCTGCGGTTTTTCTTCACGTGTGATTTTTTGGCAATGTCCCTCCTGTAAGGGGTGGGGCACCATCAAGCCCATCCGCGGTCTGGATGGGGAGTAATAACAGGAGCAGTTATGACAGATCCCAAGGTGATTGTGGCGTTGGATTATGCGGATGAGGCCGCAGCCCTGGCATTTGTGGCAAAGGTCGATCCCAGCCTTTGTCGTTTGAAGGTGGGCAAGGAGATGTTCACCCTGTTTGGCCCGCAGTTTGTGCGGCAGCTGGTGGCCCAAGGGTTTGAGGTGTTTTTGGATCTCAAGTTCCACGATATCCCCAATACGGTAGCCAAGGCGGTGGCGGCCAGCGCCGAGCTGGGGGTGTGGATGGTCAATGTGCATGCCAGCGGTGGCCTGCGGATGATGGAAGCCGCTAAAGCGGCCTTGGCTCCCTATGGTGAGCGGGCGCCCAAGCTGATTGCCGTCACGGTGCTGACCAGCATGGAACAAGGGGATCTGGCCCAGATAGGGCTCGATCTTGCCCCGCAGGAGCAGGTCGTGCGGCTGGCCAGCCTGACCCAGGCGGCCGGCCTGGATGGGGTGGTGTGCTCGGCCCAGGAGGCCAGCTTGCTCAAGGCCCGGCTGGGGCAAGATTTCCTGCTGGTGACGCCGGGTATCCGTCCCGCTGGCAGCGAGCAAGGGGATCAGCGCCGGGTTCTGACCCCGGCACAGGCGGTGGCCGCTGGCGCCGACTATCTGGTGATCGGCCGCCCCATCACCCAAGCGGCGGATCCCGTGACCACCTTGCAGGCAATCAATGGGAGCTTGAGCCTCTCCTGAGCCACTGGCCGCCGGCCAGCAGCAGACCAAACAGGGCGCCCAGCCAATGGGCGCCATCATAGACGGGCACACCAATCAGCTCGGCCGTCAGGCCATCCCGATGCCAATGATCCCACAGCAATTTGACGAGCAGCCCCAGCAACCACCAGATCTGTTGCCGGTCACCGGCGCGCAGGCTTAGCAAGGCGCCGTAGCAGAACAGGCCATGCAAGGCGCCCGATAGTCCGACATAGCGCTGGAGACTGGGATCCAGCCACAAGATGGCCAGATCGATGAGTGGAACCAGCAGCAGCAGGCAGGCCAGTTGGCGGGGAATGTTACAGTAGGGGCGGTAAATCCAGCTTAGCAGCAGCAGGCCCAACAGGTTCATCAGCAGATGCAGGTCGTTGCTGTGTACCAGTCCGCCGGTGAACAGTCGCCACCAGGCACCTTGCAATATCGCTTGGCGCAGGTAGGCCAAGTCCAGCCACTGGCTGTGGATCAGTTGCAGCAGGGTGAGGAGCAGCAGTGCACCGGCCAGCATCAGGCTGTCTCGACGCCATCCGGAGGTGGCCATGTGGCGGAGCATAAACGATCTTGCCATGGCGATCAGGCTATAAAAAATAAGGCCGCAACCGCGGCCTCCTGTGTATAAAAGAAATTAATTCTTTTCGATCAGAAAATCTTCCAGGACACCGCCGGCTTCGATGTGCTTGCGAATGGTAACCGGCTGACGGCCTTGGCCGGTCCAGGTTTTTTCTTGGCCGCCTTCGTCGGTATAGCGATATTTGGGCGGACGGGGCGCACGCTTGCCGGCCGGCTTTTCAATGTCACCCATCAGCTCTTTGAGTTCGGTTGGATCAATGCCGTCGGCGCGCAGCATGTCCATGTATTGGGTAATTTTGCGCTTGCGTTCTTCTTGGGCCTCGCGGTTGCTGGCCTCTTCTTCGCGACGTTCTTCCACGATGGCGGCGAGCTTTTCCAACCCTTCTTCGAGTTGTTCCAGCGATACTTCACGGGCCGCAGCGCGCAGGCTACGAATGTTCATTATTACTTTCAAAAAATCAGACATGACAAACACTCTCATTAATGTTGTTTGCAGGTGGGAGCTTTAAGCGAAATTTATAAACAATATATTAATTAGTCAAGGTTCTGTCCCGAATAAAATATATAAATATTAAATCGTTAAAATTATTTTAGGTTAATTCAAATCATCGTGTCATATGAGACTCTATTTTGTCAGTATGATTGACTTGACATCTCGCTGTTCATAGATAGAATCGCTGCGATTTACCTTTAGTAGAGGCGCGTTGCCTAAAAGTACCGGTTCAGAGGGTGATTCCTGTGAGGTCCCGGGAAAGGAGTCGACGCCGAAGTGGGTGTATGCATCATCATCGCCTGCTGGTGCCGTTTCGAATAGGAGCGGCACTGTCATAGTTGAACACTATGGAGCGCTACCGAAAGGGTCCTGTATATCACCTGCTTGGCAGGCTGCTTTTGCATCCCTCTTCTGTAGATCTCCGCCTGGATATAGGTGATACGAGATCATGGCTTTAGCCCAATATTCCGATTCGGTTCTTTCCCTGCTGCCTCCCTTGCTGGCGGTTATCTTGGCCATTACGACCCGACGCGTCCTGCTTTCTCTGGGAGTGGGGATCCTGGCCGGTGCCTTGCTGCTGAATCTCGGCGGCCCTGTGGCCACGGCGCAATACCTGGCCGGCAAGTTTACCGATATTGTCTGGAGTGACGGCGACTGGAACAGTTGGAACCTGAATATCATAGGTTTCCTGCTGCTGCTGGGCTGTTTGATTAGCCTGATGGCGGTTTCGGGCGGCACACGTGCCTTCGCCTTGTGGGCCGAGCGGCGCATCCGCACCCGGCGTCAGGCCAAGATGATGACGGGGCTGCTGGTCTTCTTGTTTTTCATCGACGACTATTTCCACAGCCTGGCGGTGGGCACCATCTGCCGTCCGGTGACGGATCGCCACGCCATCTCCCGGGCCAAGCTGGCCTATCTGCTGGACTCCACCGCCGCGCCCGTGTGCGTCTTGATGCCGGTCTCCTCCTGGGGAGCCTATATCATAGCCCTGATCGGCGGCATCCTGGCCGCCCATGGCCTGACCGGCCATAGCCCCCTGGCGACCTTTGTGGCCATGGTCCCCATGAACCTGTACGCGGTCTTCACCCTGGTGATGGTGGCCGTGGTGGTGCTGCGGGATCTGAACCTGGGGACCATGGCGCGGCACGAAGCGGCCGCCGCCCAGGGGGAATTGTTTGACGCTTCGCGCGGGACCCCGCCTGGCGCCTCAGCCGAGCTGCCGGAGTCCGAGCGGGGAGAGGTGAAGGATCTGGCCTGGCCCATCATCACGCTAGTGTTGGCCACCGTATTTTTCATGATCCACAGTGGCGCCAGCAAGTTGGCGGCGGATGGGCAAGCCTTCGCCTTGCTCAAGGCCTTGGAGAATACCGATGTGGGTCTCTCCCTGATGAAGGGGGGCACCAGCGCCCTGTTGGTGGCCTGTGGCCTGGCCTTGCGGCTGCGCCTGCCCCTGGCGCATTGGGGCCTGGCCCTGAAGCAGGGGCTGCTGGCCATGTGGCCGGCGATCCGCATCCTGGTCCTGGCCTGGGCCATCGGCGCCGTGATCCGCGATATGGAAACCGGCAAGTACCTGGCCTCACTCACCCAGTCCGGCCTGCCGGTCGCCCTGTTGCCCGCCATGCTGTTTGTGCTGGCGGGGATCATGGCCTTCTCCACCGGCACCAGCTGGGGCACCTTCGGCATCATGTTGCCCCTGGCGGGGGATCTGGCCATGGCCAGTGAGCCCAGCCTGCTGTTGCCCATGCTCTCCGCCGTGTTGGCCGGTTCCGTGTTTGGCGATCACTGCTCCCCCATCTCGGACACCACCATACTCTCCTCCACCGGTGCCGGCTGCCACCACATAGACCATGTGGTGACCCAGCTGCCCTATGCGCTGCTCATCGCCCTGGCCACCATACTGGGCTACCTGGCCTTGGGCTTCAGCGGTTCTACTCTGCTGGGGTTGGCGGTGGCAGGGCTGGCCTTGTTGCCCTGCCTGCTGTGGTGGGGCCGCCGGTCCGTGTTGCAACCGGCCTAAGCCAGGCGGTGGCAATCGGGGCGCCCTCGGCTGACGGGCGCCCTTTTTTTTGACATCATGCGGGCCTCCCGTCATCCACAAGGAGCAACATGGCTTCCCTGCACTATAAATTTGCCGCCATGAATTCCGGCAAGTCCACCCAGCTGATCCAGGCACATTTCAACTATCTGGAGCGGGGCATGCGCCCGCTGGCCATGACGCCGGCCATCGATGATCGCTTTGGCGTGGGGGTGATCACCGCCCGGGTGGGGCTGGAGCTCAAGGTGGCGGTCTTTGGGGAACAGACCGACTTGTTCGCGCTGTTGGCGGAACGGCAGCCGCAGCCCGATGTGTTTATCGTGGATGAGGCCCAGTTCCTGACCCGCGCCCAGGTCTACCAGTTGGCGCAGATCGTCGATGAACTGCGTATCCCGGTGATCGCCTATGGGCTCAAGACGGATTTTCGTGGCGAGCTGTTTGAAGGGGCGTATCACCTGATGTGCCTGGCGGACAAGGTGGAGGAGCTAAAGAGCATCTGCTGGTGTGGCAACAAGGCCCACATGAACGCCCGGGTGGGGGAAGGGGGCCAGGTGGTGCGGGAGGGCGCCCAGGTGGAGATCGGCGATGCGGATCGGTACGTCTCCTTGTGCCGCAAGCACTTCCTGGCCGGCCAGGCCTATCCTGCGGCTATTTCTCCGGCTGACTGAGCAGGTTGGCCCACTGGTTCGCCTCTAGATAGAGGCGCGCCACCTCCGCCTCGTTCAGCCCCATCTTTTCCGCCCGCTTGGCGATCCTTGGCCAGTTGGCGGCTTCGTAATCCCGAATAAACGCCAGATAGAAGGCCAGCTCGCCCCGGTTGTGCACCAGGGCCTGGACTATGGCTTCGGAAACGGGGACATCCTGCAACAGATGCTCGAAACTCTGTTCCAGCAGGGTCTCCAGCAGGGAGAACAGGCCGCATAAGAAGGCCTCGGAGGGATTGGTCCACTGGGGCCGCTGCAAGGAGAGCAACTCGCAAAAACGGGCGCGCACCAGGCACATGTGGTACAGCTCGGGACTCTTATCCTCGCCGACGCTGGTGGTGGTCACCAGGGAGACGAAACGGCGTAACTCCCGGTTGCCAAGGAACACGGCCGCCTGGCGGAAGGAGGTGATGGGTTTGCCGGCGCCGTAGCGCATGTTGTTGACGTAACGCAGCAGCTTGTAGGAGAGGCTGACATCGCTGCTGAGCAGCGACTCGATCCGATCAAAGTCCGACTCTTCTTTATTTACCTCTCTGAGCAGGCGCATCAGGGTCAGCTGACTGGCGTTGAGGGTCTTCTGCTGGACCACCTCGGGACGGCTGAAGAAATAACCCTGGAAGAAGTGACAGCCCATGGCCATGGCCGCCTCGAACTCTGCCCTATCCTCCACCTTCTCCGCCAGGTATTGCAGCTTCAGATGGCTGTGACTCTCGATAAACTGGCGGATGTCTTCCTGGGTGCTGGTGCGCCAGTCAAACTTGATGATATCGATATAAGGCAGGAAAGGTTGCCAGAGCGGATCCAGGGTGAAGTCATCCAGGGCGATGCGGTAGCCCTTCTGCTTCATCTCCTTCACCTTGCTCAGCAAGGGGGCATCCGGGATGGCGGTTTCCAGGATTTCCACCACCACCTTCTCGGTGGGCAGGCTGTCAGCCAACCCCTGTAGCAACAGACTCTCGGGGAAGTTGATGAAGCAGGGGTAGTCGCCGATCAGGTGCTCAATGGGTTGGGCCAGGAACTGCTCGGCGATCAGCTTGTTGGTGGCCTGCTCCGGGCTGATGTCGGGAAAGACATTTTCCAGTCCCTGCCGGAACAGGAGTTCATAGGCAACGGGCTGTTGCTGACGATTGAGAATGGGCTGACGGGCAACAAAAGAGTACATAGACGACCACTGCGCAAACCGATCCCCATGACGGCAGATCCGAGGGACTGAGCAGGCAAAGTAGCAGTGGCGGCGCAGGGCTGCAACTGCGCCTGACCTAATAATCTGCGGGGGTCACAAATCTGAAAAACAGGACCACCGGGACGAAAAACCCGGTGGTCAGAAGGGCTTAGAAGCGGTAGTTCAGCTGCAGGGCGGAGAGCCAGGCATCGGCCTGTGAGGCGTAACTGACGTCCACCCCTGTGGTGAGGCTCTCGTCTATGGTGGCGTCGTCACCTTGCAGGTAGGCCACCCCCAGATCGACGCTCAGATCGTCGTTAATCTGATAGGTGGCGCCCAGGCTGTACCAGAGGCGCTCGGTATCCGGGATGCTGATGATGTTGTAGGCCGCCTGACGATCCAGGGCCAGACCGGCCCGCAGGGTCCACTGGGGCGCCACATACCAGCTGGTACCGATGGCATAACGCCAGCTGTCGTGAAACTCCAGATCCTTCTGGAAGCAGTCGCCGGAGCACTGATCACTGGTGGCACGCAGCTCCTTGAGCACGCTCCAATCGGTCCATTGCACGGAATAATGCAGGGCCCACTGGGGGTTCACCAGATGATAACCGGAGAATTCGGCGATGGCCGGCAGCTCCAGATCCAGCTTGCCGGGCACCTTGGCAAAGCCGGTGGTGCTACCCGAATATTCCCCCTTGAGCTTCAAGGTAGAACCGGAGCGATAGCTCAGCCCGAAGCGGTTGGCCTCGTTGTATTCGTACAGGACGCCGACGTTCCAGTTCCAGGCCCAGGTGTCCCCTTCCAGATCGACGATGGCGGTGTCGCTGGACAGGGCCGAGTTGAGGTAGGAGAGGGCGCCGGCACGCCGGATCAGGCTGGCATCGGCATGAATGGCGCTGATCCCGGCCCCCAGGCTCCACTGCTCGTTGAGCCTGTAGGCCACGTTGGGATTGATGTTGTAGGTGGTCAGCTCCGTCTTGCCACCCAGGGCGCCGGCGGCATAGTTCTCATCATATTTGGTGGAGAGACCGAAGTTGGAGAACACGCCTAGCCCCACTGCCCAGCGTTCGTTGATCGGCTGGATATAGTAGAACGCCGGTATCACGGCCGATGGCGCCACATTATTGGCGTCCAGGCTGCTGGACGATACCAGACCGCCCAGGGCATCCCCGTTGCCTTGCATGTCCACGTTGGGGGACACATAGGTGGCGGCGGCACTGAATTCGGCACGGTCGAAGCGGGTCATGGCGGCGGGATTGCGGGCCAGCACGGCAGCATTGTCCGCGATGGCCGCCTCGCCGGCAAAGGCACGACCCAAGCCAGAGGCTGAGTGCTCGTTAAGGTTGAACGCAGCGGCCTGGGCGCCACCGGTCAGCAGGCTGACCGAAACGGCCAGGGCAACAGTCGCAAGCTTGGTGTTTTGCATCAATGGTTCACAACTTGATAATCATTAACAGGAGGCGCGATTGTACGGGGGCCCCTGCCACTGGGAAATCAGACCAGCGCGCAAAAAACGACCGATCAAGCCCTGTAAGGGTAAAAATGTGAAGGCGGTACTTGTTTGGGAGCCAAGGGATTCTATTTAGTCCAGGGCGCCCGGATTGAAGCCGGCGTGTTGCTCGCTGGCTGGCTCATGCCAGGTCAGCAACCGCCAGGTCAGCCCGGCGGGCCAGGGGTGTTGCCCCTGCGGTGCGGCAAAGCAGGCGGCCAGCAGCGGATCCAGCTGGGCGGACAGGGCCGGGTAACAGGGCAGCGCCTCGATGCAGGTCGGCGGCGTAGCCGGCCAGCGCCAGCGGGCCCAGATCAGCAATTGGGCGTGTTGGCGCCGTGCATCTGATCGCTGGCCGACCAGGATCAGCCCCAGGCTGTGCCAGGGCAGGGCCAGCCAACGCGGCCAGGGACGGCGCTGGTACCGCAGCCAGAACCAGAGGCCCAGCAGGGGGGGAAGCAGGCCAAGCAACCAGCCGAGTGAATGGGTGGTGGCAGTCCGGGCCGGTTGAGGACTGACTTGTGCCGGGCTCACCAGAACATTGAACGACTGGGCCGGCAGGCTGGTGGTCTCCAGCCGCTGATGTTGCGCGTCCCACCAGGGAATGTCGATGGCGGGCAGGGTGAGTTCACCGCCGGTGACCGGGATCAGGGCCTGGCGCAGGGTCTGCTTTATCTGCAACTGGTTGGCCTGCAGGGTGACATGGGTCTGCTGGCCGTCATCGTAGCTGCGCAGCCCGGCTTGTTGCGGCAGAGCGAGGGTGGGCAGCCGCCGAGGGTCGGCCTGCTCCAGCGCCAGGGTCAAGACGCGAATGATGGGCTCGCCCTGACGATAGGGACCTTGGGCGGGTTCCCAGCGTTGGGTGAGGCGTACCTGGTTGGCCACCAGCTCCGGGGCGCCGGCCGGCAGGGCCGTCACCTGCAGATCCAGATCCGGCGCCTGCAAGAGCAGGGGGCGATGGCGCAGCTGCAGCCCCTTGGCGTCCTCCAACTCCTCCCCCTGGGCCTGGGCACCGTATAGCCGGGTCTGGCCCGGTACCTCGGGCACCACCAGATAACGGCGCAGCAGGCCCAGTATTCGCTGACCCTTGAGCAGTTGGCTGGTTTGCTCATCCTCCCCCAGCAGCGAGATGTTGGCGCCTTCCAGGCTGGGTGCCGTCAGGCTGGCCATCTGCACCCCGGGATGCATCCAGATCCTGGCCTCATAGATGAGGGGCTGCCCCACCAGGGCCTGGTCCCGATCCAGTTGTCCCTGCAGCCGGGCGGCTTGCCCCGCCAAGCCGGTGGCGGCCTGAGGCGGCGCGACCTGCAGCCTGCGCGCCACCGTCATGCTGTTGGCCACCTGCAGGGCCGGCAGGCTCACGGTGCCACTGAGGCGCGGGATCAGGGGAATGAGCCACTGCGTGGTCTGCCGCTGCGCATCCTGTTGCCAGCGCAACTGGCCGATGACGAAGCTGGCAAACAGCGGCTTGATATCCAGGGCTTCGGCCGGCAGTTGGCCGTCGGCGGTCACCGTCAGCTGCAGGCTCTGCTCCTGTCGGTAGGGGCCGGGGGAGAGGGTCAGGCGGGGAGCGGCCTGCAGCGGCAGGCTTAGCATCAGCAGTAGCAGGAGTCGCCAACGGATCACCAGGGTTCCTCCTGCAGCCGACTGGGGCGCTTGGCCGCCTGCAGGCGCAGGCGGTTCTTCATCAGGTTACCCGGGGCTTCGGCCACCAGTTTGAGGGGATCGTCCTGGGCCTGGGGGTCCTCGTCGGGTTGGGGGGCCTGACGGTCGTTGCTGGGCTGTTTCGCCAGCCAGTTGGCCACCAGATCCCGATTGAAGCGGGCATCAAACTGGTTGGGGTCCAGGGCCAGGGCCGCATCGTAGGCGTTCAAGGCCTCCTGATAGCGCCCCAGCTGTACCAGGGCATTGCCACTGTTGTAGCGTGCCTGGGCCCCCTCCAGCAGACCATAGGCCCCCAATGCCGCCTGGTAGTTGCCCGCCCGGTAAAAGGCATTTCCGCGCCACAGGGGATCGTCTAACTGTTGCGCCGCCGCGGCATAACGCTGGGCCTGGTACAGGGCGATCCCGTCGTCGGCCTGTGCCGGCTTGGGCAGCCCAGGGCCCAGCAGGGTCAGCAGGGTCAGCCACAGCAGGCCGCGGCGGAACATCAAGGCCAGTCCGAGGAGGGGGAACAGCAGCCAGTAGCCCAGATCCACCTGCTGACGCCCCATGGGGGCGCCTTGGCGCCGGCCGGCGTCCGGCCGCAGCAGCCGTCCCCACTGGGACGCCTCGCCATCGAGACGATACAGGCTGCCCCCCACCTGGTCGGCCAGCTGCTGCAGCTGGATGTAATCCGTCTTGGCAATCACCAGCTGTCCCCGGCTGTCCCGCAGCAGGCGGCCATCGCTCAAGGGGATGGCCGCCCCCGGCGGCGTGCCCGCCACCAGCAGATCCAGGGGCCAGGGTTGATTGGCCATCAGCTGGCCGATGGCCTGGCGCTGGGCGGCGGTCAGATTGTCGGTGACCAGCAGCAGACGCCCGTGCAGGGTCTGGCTCTGGCTGAGCTGGTGCAGCCCCAGGCGCACGGCGGCCACCGGATCCGAGCCGGCTTGCGGCATGACGCCGGGCTCCAGTTCCCGCAGCATGTGACGCAGGGTGTCGTGGTCGTCGGTCACCGGGCTGATGACGAAGGCATCGCCGGCAAAGGCGATGAGACCCACCTTGGCGGTGGGGGCCCGCTCCAGCAGATCCAGCAGCTTGTAGCGGGAGCGGATCAGCCGGGAGGGGGACAGATCGTCCGCCAGCATGGAGTGGGAGACGTCCAGCAGCCAGTACCAGGACTGCTCCTGCTCATACAGGGCGTCATTCTTCTGGATGGCCGGGCCGCTCATGGCCAGCAGGGCCAGCAGGGCGGCCAACCAGGGCCAGCGATGGCGGCGGCGCAGCCGCGGGCTGGCGGCCTCCGGGCTCAGGTAGGCCAGCAGGCTGGGGCGGATCAGATCCTGGCGGCGGGCCAGCAGCCGTTTGCGCTGCCAGTAGAGCAGAGCCAGGGGCAGCAGGGCCAACAGCCACCAGGGGCGCAATAACACCAGCTCACTCATGCAGGCGCCTCACTAGCATTAGCAGGCTGAGGGCCAAGGCCAGCGCCAGGGGCCAGGGGTAGAGCTCCTGACGAGGCTGATAGTAGCGGGCGCTGATCTCGCTGGGCTCCAGCTCGTCGATGGCCCGGTAGATCTGGGCCAGGCTGTCGGGATCCCGGGCGCGAAAGTACTGGCCGCCGGTGACGGCGGCGATGCGGGTCAGGGTCTGTTCGTCGAGATCGCTGTTGCTGCCGTCGGGATCCGCCGGATCTTCGGCGCCCAGCCCTATGGTGTAGATGCGCATCTTCGCCTGGGCCGCCAGGGTGGCGGCGGTGAGGGGCGGCAAGGTCTCCACCGTGTCCCGGCCGTCGCTCAGCAGGATCAGCACCTTCTGCTGGGTCTGCTGTTGCTCCAGGCGTTTGAGGCTGAGGCCGATGGCCTCGCCGATGGCGGTGAGGTGGCCTGCCAGACCAAAGTCCAGCTCATCGATGAATTGGGCCAGGGTGGCGTGATCGGCGGACAGGGGCATCATCACATAGGCATGGTCGGCAAACAGGATGAGCCCCATGCGATCCCCCTCGCGGCGGTTGACGAACTGGGTCAGCTGCTGCTTCACCACGCTCAGACGATCCACTGGCGCGCCCTTGAGCACCATGTCCTGGGTGCGCATGCTGTCGGAGAGATCCACCGCCAGCATCAGATTTCGGTGGGCCTGCTCCAGGGCGATGGGTTCCCCCAGCCACTGGGGGCGCGCCAGGGCCAGGCACAGGCACGCCCAGGCCAGCAGCAAGAGCCAGGGGTGCCAGCGCTGGGCGGCGACCGGCCGCTCACTGACATAGGGCAGGGTGGGGATCACCAGGGGATCCCCCTGCATGGCGGGCACGGCCCGCAGGCTGCGACGCACCAGCAGGGGCAACAGCAGCAACAGCAACAACCAGGGCCAGGCGAGGATCAACATGGGATCTGCCTCCGCAAGGCCAGCAGCAGGTGATGACACTGGCTCAGCAGGGCGTCACGCTCGGCGGCGCTGAGGGCTTGACCGCCGTACAACCAGCTCTCCCAGTGGGGGGCAAACTGGCAGAAGCGCGTCTGGCCCAGGCTGTCCAGGTGGTTGAGCCAGGCCTGGGCGCTGAGTCCGGCGATCTGCGCCCTGGGCTGATAGCAAAGCAGCAGCGACTTGAGAAACTGATTGATGGCGAGCGCGCTGGCCTGCTCGTCGCGCCGCAACCGCCGCCAGCACAGATAGTGTTGCCACCAGGCCCGGCGCCGGTAGAGCCGTAGGCCGAGCCAGAGCAGTAGCAGACCACAGAGTCCCAGGCTGGCCAGCAGGAGCCAGAGCTCGCCGCCAGGCAGGGTCCCTGCGGGCAGGGGGGCCTCATGGATGTCTCTAAGTTGCTGCAGGGGAAAGCCCATCACAACCCCCGCAGCTGGCTGGACAAGGGGGCACTGGCATCCAGCTCAAACAGCTGATGACAACTGCTGCGCAGCTGTAGCCGAAGCTGTTGCTGGCGAAAGTGGCCCACCTGCTGGTAATGGCGAACAAACTGGGGATCGTTGGCATTGATGATGCCTTGCTGGCGCAGGTTGTCCACCGCCAGGTGACCCTGTCCCTGCAGTTGCAGCTCCAACTGATCCCGCACCTGCCAGCAGCGCACCTCGTGCTGGCGGTGTAGACGGCGCAGCCAGTGCCAGCCCTCCTTGGCCAGCCGATAGAAGTCGCTGATCACCTGGATCTGGCTGCCGGGGCGGACGATGAGGTTCAGCTGGGCGAGGCCCTGATCCAGCGGGGTCGCCAGTGGTGGCCGGGCCAGGCCGCGCTGATAGGCATTCAGCAGTTGGCCCAGCAGCATCAGCACATCCTTGCGGTTGCCCCCCGGCGCCAGGCGGATGCGCGACTGATCCACCAGCAGCAGGCCGCCGATCTTGTCACCGTGGCTCTGGGCCTGCCAGGCCAGGGCGGCGGCCAGCTCGCAGGCCAGCCGGGCCTTGAGCTGGCCACGGGAGCCGAAGTACATCTCGGGGGAGAGATCCAGCAGCAGGTAGACGGCCCTGTCCCGCTCCTCGCGAAACAGCTTGGTATGGGTGCGGCCGGTGCGGGCGGTGATCCGCCAGTCGATGGTGCGGACATCGTCCCCCTGCTGATAGGGCCGCACCTCGGCAAACTCCATGCCGCGGCCCTTGCCGCGGGAGCGGTGCAGGCCCAGGCGCAGGCCACCGCCGAAGCGGGCGGCCAGTATGCCCCCCAGCCGGTGGCACTGCAGCAGCTGATCCAGGCTCAGCTGGATGCCGTCTTCGCTCATGCGGCGACGACCCGCTGCAGCAGGCGCTCGATCACCTGATTGGTGTCGATGCCATCGGCCTCCGCCTCCATGCTCAGCAACAGGCGGTGGCGCAGCACCGGATAGGCGCAGTGCTGGATGTCATCCGGGGTGACAAACTCCCGGCCCGCCAGCCAGGCGCGGACCCGGGCACAGCGGGCCAGGGCCATGGTGGCGCGGGGGCTGGCGCCGTAGGCCAGCCAGCGTCCCAGCTCGGCGTCGTAGGCCGCCGGCCGGCGGGTGGCCATCACCAGGGCCACCAGGTAGTTCTCCACCGCCGGAGCGAGCGTGATCTCCAGCACCCGCTTGCGGGCGGCAAACAGATCCACCTGGCTGAGGCGGGGGGGCTCGGGCTCCTTGGCCTGGCGACTCTCGTCATGATTGAGGCGCAGTATGGCCAGCTCGGTGGCGGCATCCGGGTAATCCAGCTGCAGGTGCAGCATGAAGCGGTCCAGCTGGGCCTCCGGCAGGGGATAGGTCCCCTCCTGTTCGATGGGGTTCTGGGTGGCCATCACCAGGAACAGCTCGGGCAGTTGGTAGCTCTTGCGCCCTATGGTGATCTGGTGTTCGCCCATGGCCTCCAGCAGTGCGCTCTGCACCTTGGCCGGCGCGCGGTTGATCTCGTCCGCCAGCAACAGATGGTGAAACAGCGGACCGGGCTGAAAGACAAAGCTGCCATCCTGGGGCCGATAGATATCGGTGCCGGTGAGATCCGCCGGCAGCAGATCCGGGGTGAACTGAATGCGATGGAAGCGGCCCTCGATGCAACGGGCCAGGCTCTTGATCGCCCGGGTCTTGGCGAGCCCCGGCGGCCCCTCCACCAGGATGTGGCCATCCGCCAGCAGGGCCATCATCAGCCCCTCCACCAGTTCCGGTTGGCCCAGTACCTGCTGGTGCATGTAGCTGCGCACCGCGTCGATCGCTTGTTTCGGCATTTCAAGATCTTAGTTATTAGCTGATGGCGGCAGTCTACAGGGTTTCCCCGCGGATGGGGGGGCGTGGGTGGGCACAATGTGAGGCGTGCCTAGTATTGCCTGACAGGAATATGAGCTACACCTAGCATAAGCGGCTAGCCGGTAGGAGGTCTGACCATGAAACAGACGTTGATGGCACAGAAGGAGCGCATCGCCGTGGTGGCGGGCCTGCGCACCCCCTTTGCCAAGCAGGCGACGGCCTATCGCGGCTGTTCCGCCCTGGCCCTGGGCTCGGCCTTGGTCAATGAGCTCATCCGGCGCAGCGATCTGGATCCCGCGCTGGTGGATCTGCTGGTGTTCGGCCAGGTGATCCAGATGCCCGCCGCCCCCAACATAGCCCGGGAGATCGCCCTGCTCTCGCCCCTGCCGCCCACCGCCGATGCCTACAGCGTCAGCCGCGCCTGTGCCACCAGCTTTCAGGCGGTGGCCAACGTGGCCCAGGCGATCTGGCTGGGGCAGTGCCAGGCTGGCATCGCTGGCGGCGCGGACTCCAGCTCCTTGCTGCCCATCGGCTTGAGCGATCCCTTGAGCGTGGCCTTGCTGGATCTGCAGAAGGCCCGCAGCTGGCGCCAGCGCTGGCAGGCGGTCAAGCGGCTGCGCCCGGCCCACTTCAAGCCGGTGCCGCCACCGGTGGCCGAATACGCCACCGGCCTCAGCATGGGGCAAAGCGCCGAGCAGATGGCCCAGCGCTATGGCATCAGCCGCGCGGCCCAGGACGACTATGCCCTGGCCTCCCATCAGAAGGCGGCGGCGGCCTGGGCGTCCGGTGCCCTGGCCGACGAGGTGGCCCCCTGTCATCTGCTGGGGGAGGGGCCGCCCCTGACCCAGGATAACCTCATTCGGGCCGATGCCAGCCTGGCGGATTACGCAAGGCTCAAGCCGGCCTTTGCCCGGCTGGGGGGCACCATCACACCGGGCAACGCCTCGGCGCTCACCGACGGCGCGGCGGCCCTGTTGCTGATGACGGAGCGCCTGGCCAGGCAGCAGGGGCTGGCGCCCTTGGGCTACCTGCGCAGCATGGCCTTTGCCGCCAAACCAGTGCAGCAGGATCTGCTGCTGGCTCCGGCCATGGCCATTCCCCAGGCCCTGTCCCTGGCGGGGTGCCGCTGGGAGGAGCTGACCCTGATCGACATGCACGAGGCCTTCGCCGCCCAGGTGCTCTGCACCCTGCAGTGTCTGGCGGATGAGGCCTATGCCACCCAGACCCTGGGTTTGGCGGCGCCCTTGCCGCCGGTGGATCCAGCACGGTTCAATGTGCTGGGCGGCTCCATCGCGTACGGGCACCCCTTTGCCGCCACCGGGGCCCGGATGATCACCCAGACCCTGCGGGAGCTGCAGCGGCGGGGCGGGGGTCTGGCGCTCACCAGCGCCTGCGCCGCCGGCGGGCTGGGGGTTGCCATGGTATGGGAGGGAGCATGATGAGCAAGGCATTGACCTTAAGTGAGGGCCCGAACGGCCTGCAGATCCTGACCATAGACAATCCCAATGCCAGCATGAATGTGCTGGACATGGCGCTGCTGCCCGAGTTCGCCACTGTGCTGGATCTGCTGGCCGAGCAGTCACCCACAGGTCTGCTGATCCGCTCCGGCAAGCCGGATAACTTCATCGCCGGCGCCGACATCAAGATGCTGGACGCCTGCGCCGACGCCGAGGCCGGCAGCGAGTTGGCGCGCCAGGGGCAACAGCTGTTTGCGCGGTTGGCGGCCTTGCCGTGTCCCACCATGGCGCTGATCCACGGTCCCTGCCTGGGCGGTGGTCTGGAGTTGGCCTTGGCCTGCGACCGGCGGATCTGCAGTGAGGATGAAAAGACCCGTTTAGGCCTTCCCGAGATCAAGCTGGGGCTGTTGCCCGGCTCGGGTGGCACCCAGCGGCTGACCGCCAGGGTGGGGCTGCCGGCGGCGCTGGATCTGATGCTCAGTGGGCGCACCCTGAAGCCCCGTCAGGCCAAGCAGATGGGGCTGGTGGAGGCCGTGGTGCCGACCAGTGCCCTGCTCGATGTGGCGGCCACCTTGCTAACCCAGGCGGCGCCCAAGCCCGGCTGGCTGGCGCGGCAGAGCCTGCGCTGGCCCTGGCGAGGCCTCTTGCTCAGCCTTGCCCGTCGTCAGGCCCAGCGTCAGGGACAGGGCCATTATCCGGCGCTGTCGGCCATCTTGCAGGCGGTGGAGCAGGGGCTCGCCCAGGGGATGGACGAAGGACTGAGGGTGGAGGCCCTGCAGTTTGGACAACTGCTGATGAGCGGCGAAAGCCGGGCTCTGCGGGGGCTGTTTCACGCCAGCCAGCAGGCCAAGAAGACGGAATATCAGCAGGCGACGCCGTCGCCGGTGGCGGCCATCGGCGTGCTGGGGGGGGGGCTGATGGGGGGCGGGATTGGCCTCGTCAGCGTGCAGCAGGCGGGGCTGGACGTGCGTTACAAGGAGTTGAGCCATGAGGGGCTGGCCCAGGCCATGGCCTATGGGAAGCAGCGCATCTTGGCCCAGGCCAGGCAGGGACGCTTGAGCCAGCCGCAGGTTCGCCGCCTGCTGGCCCGCTACAGCGGCAGCCTGGATTACCGCGGCTTTGCCCGGCGCCAGCTGGTGGTGGAGGCGGTGTTTGAAGATCTGGCCCTCAAGCAACAGATGGTGGCGGAGGTGGAGGCACTGGGCACCCCGCTCATCTTTGCCAGCAATACCTCCTCGTTGCCCATTGCTCAGCTGGCCGCCAAGGCGGCCCATCCGGAGCGCATCATAGGGCTGCACTATTTCAGCCCGGTGGAGAAGATGCCGCTGGTGGAGGTGATCCCCCATGCCGGCACGGATCCCCAGGTGGTGGCCACCGTGCTGGCCCTGGCGCTGGCCCAGGGTAAGACGCCTGTGGTGGTGAAAGACAGTGCCGGCTTTTACGTCAACCGCATCCTCACCCCCTATCTGAACGAGGCGTTGCGCCTGTTGGCGGAGGGGCAGGGGGTGGCCCATATTGATGGCTGCCTGCGGCGCTTCGGTTTTCCGGTGGGCCCCCTGGCGCTGCTGGATGAGGTGGGGTTTGCCGTGGGCGCCAAGGTGGCTTCGGTGTTGAGCGAGGCCTTTGGCGAGCGGATGAGCCCGCCGGATCTGGTGCCGCGGCTCCAAGGACTGGGGCGCCAGGGCCGCAAGAGCGGCCTGGGGTTCTATCGCTATGATGGCCGTGGGGGAAAACGCCAGACCGATGAGCGCCTGCCCGCCTTGCTGAATTTGCCCAAGGCGGCGCCCTTGGATGAGCCCACCCTGGTGCGGCGCTGTCTGTTTCCCCTGTACCTGGAGGCGGCCCAGTGCCTGGCCGAGGGGGTGGTGGCCGACGCGGCGCAGGGGGATCTGGCGGCGGTGATGGGCATAGGTTTTCCGCCCTTCCTGGGCGGACCCTTCGCGGCCATGGGGCAGTTGGGGGCCGAGGCAGTGCTGGCGCAGATGACGGCATTGGCGCAACAGGTGGGCGAGCGGTTTACGCCCCATGAGGCGCTGCGTGCCTGGTTGGGCTTGCGGCCCGGGGCCTGAGGGCCCCGGGCCGGCGCTGTCACTAGAGATTGAAGAAGTACTGGCTGGTCTGGCGGAAGGTCGCCAGATCGTCGATATAGCGACCCTCGGCCATGGGGTCCTCCGCCTGATGGGCTTCGCCCTGGCTAAACAGCACCAGACGATCGGCAAAGCTGGCGCGCAGCTTGCGCAGGAAGCGCAGCATCTGGGCCCGGCTTATCTGCTCCAGGTAGCGCGCCACCTGCTCCTTCTGATCGAAGGAGAAGTCCCGGCCGCCCACGCAGACCCACAGCCGCTGGCTACGACTACGCAGGTTGGCATCCTTCTCCGCCAGCTGGCTGATGAGGCCAGCCTTGCTCTGCTGCCATTCGTCATCCGACATGGCCTGCAAGCTGGCGGGGAAGTCATCGATAAAGGTATCCATGGCATCCAGCAGGGCCTGGGGGCCGGCCACCGGAGATTGGACGTAGAGGATCAGACCCGGGTGGCGGTTGAGCGGCAGCGTGCCTGTGCCCACCACATAGCCCAGCTGCTGCTCGGTGCGCAGCTGATGGAAGAACACTGGGCCCATCAGGTGGTTGGCCAGGGTGAAGTGGGCTATGTCCTGCGGGCTGGTCCCCGGGCTCTGGTAATAGATGAGCACGGCGGAGTCTTGATGCGGGCAGTGACGCTGGCGCAACAGACAGCCCTGGCCCCGCAGATCCACCAGGGCGCGACGGGTCTCCCGGCTGGGCAGGCTCAAGGGCGTCAACTCCCGCTCCAGCAGGCCGGCAATCTCCCGCACCTGCTGCTCGGTCCAATCACCGTGGGCCAGCACCTCCAGGTGCACCGCCTTGTACAGTTGCTGGACAAACTCCGGCAACTGCTCCTGGCTGATGGCCTCCAGCTGTGGCAGCAGATCCTCCACCGGCGGGTTGTTGGGTTGCAGCACGCTGGTGAGGTGGTTGAACAGCAGGCTGATGGGGCGGCCCTTGAGCTGATTTTCCCAACTCTGGGTCAGCTGCTGCTTGATGAGCGCAAAACGCTGGGGATCCACCCGGCCGAAGGTTCTGTGCTTGAGGATCAGCTCAAGCAGCCTGGCCTGGGGAGCACTGAAGCCTCCCAGTTGCAGGGTATAGCCCCCCTGGTGGGCGTAGGCATGGTAGTTGAGCCCCGCCATGCCGGCGGCATAGGTCAGCTCGTTGAGGTGATCCAGCCACAGCTCGACGATGAGGCGCATGGTGGCGATATGGCGATTGGAGCGCACCGCGTGTTCGCTGTCCACCGCGATGAACAGATTGCCCTTGGGGACCCTAAAGTCCGCGTCGTGCAGATGCCACAACCGCAGGCCGGGCCGCCCCACCAGCCGCTGGGGCTGATGATACACGGCATGCACCGTCTGGGGTTCCAACTCCTGGCAGATGAAGGGATTGGTCGGCGGCAGGGCCAGGCCTTGCCCCAGCAACTCCAGACGGGGCTGCCGCCAGAGCTTGAGCCAGATGGGATCCAAGGGTTCCACCCGGTAGGGGGTGTCATACCAGGCGGCCTGGCGATCGGTCTTCGCCTGGGGGGAGACCAGCTGCACCCGCATATTGTCCGGGGTGAGTTGTTCCAGGTAGTGGGCCACCAGCCCCGCATCAAACCCCTCCATCAGATAATCCCCACGCACCACATCCTCGGGGGGATAGTGGAACAGGTTCATCGCCAGGTGGCTGACGTTGTCGATGGCCCGGATCCCCTCCTGATAGCGGTAGATGGCATCCAGCACCTGTTTCTTCTCGTCATAGCGCCAGGCGGCCAGTCCCTGTTGACGGATCAGGGCCAGACAGGCGAACAGGCACTCGATGATGGTGCCTTCTTGATGCAGGCCGTCCCGGGTCAAGCCGAAACTGACGCAAAAGTCCTTGAAGTCACGACCGGATAACCCGCCGCCGGCGGAGAGGGTGGTGACCCAGCCCTGGCGTTTGAGGTAGGCATACAGGCTGCCTGGGCCCTCGTCCCCCAGCAGGTGGCTGAGAAAGGTCAGTGGCTTGCTGCGGTAGTGCTGTTCCACCCCTTGCAGGGGGAAGGTGACGGTGAGCTTGCGGCTCTCCTTGATGGGTTTTATCTCGACCCGGATGCCGAGCTGGGCCGGCAGGTACAAGGGCGGCCAGGGAGCGGCGACACCCAGCTGCTGATTGGGCACAGCGCTGAAATACTGTTCCACCCAGGCCGCCTGTTGGGCCAAGGAGTAAGGGGATTGCAGCACCAGGCTCATGCGGTCGGCGCTGTAGTGGCGCCGATAGAAGGCGATCAGCTCGTCTCTGAGCTCTGTACCGGGTCTGTCATCCAGGGTCTGCAGATTGCCGACGGAAAACTTGGCGAAGGGATGGTCCGGGTTCACCGTCTCCTTGTGCACCTGATAGACACGCCGCACCTCGTCCTTGTACTTGAGCCGGTATTCCGAGTCCACCGCCTGGCGCTCTTTGTCCACCAGGGCCGCGTCGAAGGTAGGGCAGATGAAGAATTGGGCAAAGCGGGCCAGACCCGATTCGAAGAACTCATGCTGCAGGTCGAAAAAAAAGTTGGTGAACTCGGTGCCGGTCCAGGCATTGTTGCTGCCACCGTGGCGCTGGATGAAGGATTGGTACTCGCCTGGCTCCGGGTAGGTGGCGGTGCCCAGAAACAGCATGTGCTCGAGAAAATGGGCCATGCCCTGGCGGTCGGCCGGGTCGCTGAAGTGCCCCACCTGCACCGCCAGGGACGCCGCAGATTTATCGGTTTGCGGATCTTCAATCAGCAGGACTTTGAGCTGATTGGCCAGGACAAAATAGTGGTATCGACGATGATCATTTGGACTGGTGTGAGGATGCATGGGGAGAGGCCATCGCCAGAGTCTTGATATAACAAGTATTATTGACCCGTCCCCGCATGGGCGCAAACCGTTTCTCTGCCGGACAAACGTTGTCTGACCAGGGGGAAGTCAGTAAGATCGCCCCAGTATCCATAACCGTTAAGGCGGGTTACCGATGAATATTTATATCCTGCGTCATGGCGAGGCCGAGTTGGTGGCCGACACGGACAGTCAACGTGCCTTGACCGCCAAGGGCCGGGAGGAAACCCTGCGCATGGCCCGTTGGCTGGCACCGCGGCTGCCGGCGCTGGATCTGGTACTGGTGAGTCCCTACCTGCGGGCGCAACAGAGCTGGGAAGTGATGGCCTCTTGTCTGCCGGCACCCACCGCGCTGCAGCAGGAGCCCGAGCTGGTCCCCCATGGCCATGCCCGGCTGGTGGCGGATTATCTGCAGACGCTGGCCGAGCAGGGAATGGAGCATGTGCTGCTGGTGAGCCATCTGCCGCTGGTGGGCTATGTGGCCAGCGAGCTCTGCCCTGGCCTGGTACCGCCGCTGTTTGTCACCTCCGGCCTGGCCCAACTGGCCCTGCAGCAGGGGCAGGGAAGCCTGCTCAGCATGACGGCTCCCCACGATATCCCCTGAGGATTGTGATTTTCATCGGATTTTTGGGGTGTCATGAGAATTTAATAATAATCGGAAGGAACTATCTGGCATAAAGTGCGACTAACAAGGTGAGAGCCTGTTGTGACAGTGACAAGGAACAATAATGAGAATTTTCAAAAAGTACCTGCCTCTGATGATCGCCCGTTATGTCAAAACCTTCTTCAAAGGCCGCCTGTATATCCAGGGGCGTGGTGGCTACCAGTTCGAACAGGGCAAGCTGATGTTGCCCAAACAAGCCGACCCGTTGCACAAGCACACGGTGCAGGAAATCAATCAGACGATTGCCAACCTCCACAAGCAGGCGGCCTAAGCCATCTCATCCAATAAAAACGCCGTCATCTGACGGCGTTTTTATTGGGTTCCAGACAGGGTAGGTTGAACTGAATGCTGGCGCCCCCCAGGGGGGAGTCCCCGATGAGCAGCTGACCGCCGTAGCTGTCGATGATTTCGGCACAGACGCTGAGGCCAATGCCCTGACCGCCGGAGTTGTCGGCCCGCACGCCACGCTGTATCACCTTGGCCCGCAGGGCCTCACCGATCCCGGGACCATCATCCTCCACCTGGATGATCAGCTGGTTGGCCACCCGACGCAGCCGCACCTCCACCCGGCTGATGGCAAATTTGCAGGCGTTGTCCATCAGGTTGCCCATCAGCTCGAACAGATCGTCCGCCTCCCCGGCAAACTGCAGACCGTCCTCGAACACCAGCTCGATGTGCAGCTGCTTGTGGCGATAGACCTTGCTCATGGTGGCCTGCAGTTTCTGCAACACAGGGACGGGATCGATACCCTGCTTGTTGAGGGCCTGACGGCCGGCCACCGCCCGGCGCAGATGATACTGGATCATCTGATCCATCTGCTTGACCTGCTGGGTGGTCTGCTCCCGCAGCTTGGGGCCGACCTTGGCTTCGTCCAGGGTGGCCTCGATGAGCGCGAGGCGCGTCTTCAGGCTGTGGGCCAGATCGTTGAGGGTATTTTGGTAGCGCAGCTTCTGCTTGCGCTCGTTTTCCAGCAGCTGATTCAGGGAGCGGGTGAGGGGGCGCAGCTCCGCCTCCACATTGAGATCCAGCTCCTGGCGGCTGCCGTCCTGGATCTGTTCGATCTGCCCCTGGATCCGGCGTAGGGAAACCAGTCCCCAGCGGGTGCCCAGCACCAGCAGCAGTATGCCAGCGAGCCAGATCAGGACTATGTCCCGCAATGAGCGCTGGTTTTGCCGCTGCAGCTTGTCCAGCAGGGACTGGGCGGGGGAGAGCAGCACTATCATGAAGGTGATGGGCTTGCCGACGAAACGTTCCAGCCGCAGGTTGTAGACGAAGTAGGGGGCCGTCGGATCCCTGTCGTTGAGCTCGAAGGCAAAGTCGCTGCGGATCGCCTTGCGCCGGGCGGCGAAATCGGGACAAAAATCCTGGGCGGCGCTCTGGAACTGGGGCTGGCGCAGGTAGTGCCAGAGGGTGTGGCCATCGTTCTGGCAGATCACCACGTCCACGTCCTCATCCAGCGCCGCCAGCTTCAGATCCTCAAAGGCCAGCGGCTGGTTCGGTTTCCTGGTGGGCACGGTGCGGCTGGAGGAGAACAGGCGGGCCAGGTTCTCCTGCAACTCCTGTTCCGTGGTCTGGTAGGCCTGATTGTGATTGCGCTGCCACTGCAGCATCAGGATCAGCAGCAGCAGCAGGGTGATCAGGGCCACGGCCGCCGCCAGCAGCTTGAAGTGCAGGGAGCGCACTATCACTGGCATGGCAGGTTAAACAGGTAGCCTTGCCGACGAATGGTGCTGATGGGCTGCAGGTCGCCGTCCGGATCCAGCTTCTTGCGCAACCGGCTGATCAGCACCTCCAGGGTGTTGGGATCCCCTTCGCCATCGTCGTACAGCTGATCCATCAGCTGCTGCTTGGAGATCACCTGGCCGCTGTGGCGCATGAGAAACTCGAGGATGGTGTATTCGAAGTGGGTCAGCGGCATGGGCTCACCGTCTATGGTCAGCTCCTTGCGGGTCAGATCCAGCTGATAGCTGCCCGCCGTCACCTTGGGGGAGATGAAGCCGGCACTGCGCCGCACTAGGGCGTTCAACCGGGCCATCAGCTCGTCTTTGTTGAACGGCTTGACCATGTAGTCGTCGGCGCCGGCGTCCAGGCCGGCCACCTTGTCTTGCCAGTTGCCCCGGGCGGTGAGCACCAGGATGGGAAAGCCGATCTGCCGCTCCCGCAGTTGCTGGATCAGCGACAGGCCATCGCAGTCGGGTAACCCCAGATCCACGATGGCCACGTCCACCGGGTAATCTTCGGTGTAGTGCAGGGCCTCGTCGGCCCGGTTGGCGGCATACACCTGATTGCCGGCCTCCTGCAATATGGTCTTCAGGTGATGGTTGAGCAGCTTGTCATCTTCTACCAACAGTATCTTCATGCTACGGCCTGGTTGGGTAACCCTCTGAGGCTATTGTTAACCAGGCCCGATACAGTGACAAGCTGTAACCGATTGTTATATCGGCGTTGCCCAGAGGTCGTATTCGTCGGCGTGTTCCACCTTGACCCGCAGTCGATCGCCCGGTTGCACGCTGGTGACGCCGTTGAGATAGACGACTCCGTCGATCTCGGGAGCATCGCCGGCGGTGCGGGCGATGGCACCTTCCTCGTCCACCTCATCCACCATGACCCACAGGCTCTGGCCCACCTTGCGGGCCAGTTTGCGGGTGGAGATGGCCTGCTGGGCGGCCATGAAGCGGTCGAACCGGGCCAGCTTCACCTCCTCGGGCACCGGATCCGGCAGCTCGTTGGCCTTGGCGCCGTCCACCGGGCTGTAGGGGAAGCAGCCCACCCGGTCCAGCTCCGCCTGCTCGATGAAGTCCAGCAGCATCTGGAAGTCCTCCTCGGTTTCACCGGGGAAGCCGACGATGAAGGTGGAGCGCAGGGTGATCTCGGGGCAGATCTCCCGCCATTGGCGGATCCGCTCCAGGGTGCGCTCCACCGAGCCGGGGCGCTTCATCAGCTTGAGGATGCGCGGGCTGGCGTGTTGCAGCGGCAAGTCCAGGTAGGGCAGCACCTTGCCTTCGGCCATCAGGGGGATCAGATCGTCCACGTGGGGATAGGGGTAGACGTAATGCAGGCGAACCCAGATATCCAGCTTGGCCAGCTCCTGGCACAGGGTGGTGAGGTGGGTTCGCACCGGCTGACCATCGTAGAAGCCGGTTCTGTGCTTGAGATCCGCGCCATAGGCCGAGGTGTCCTGAGAGATCACCAGCAGCTCCTTGACCCCGGCTTCCTTGAGGCGCTTGGCCTCGGCCAGCACCTCGCCGATGGGCCGGCTCACCAGATCGCCCCGCAGGGAGGGGATGATGCAGAAGGTGCAGCGGTGGTCACAGCCCTCGGATATCTTCAGATAGGCATAGTGGCGGGGGGTCAGCTTGACCCCCTGGGCCGGCACCAGGCTGACGAAGGGGTTGTGCTGGGGCTTGGGAACGTAACGGTGCACGTGATCCAGCACCTGCTCGTAGGCGTGGGGGCCGCTGATCTCCAGCACCTTGGGATGCACGGCGCGGATCTGATCCTCCTTGGCCCCCAGACAGCCGGTGACGATCACCTTGCCGTTCTCCGCCAATGCCTCACCGATGGCCTCCAGAGATTCCTGCACCGCACTGTCGATGAAGCCGCAGGTGTTGACGATGACCAGCTCGGCATTGTCGTAGCGGTTCACCACCTCATAGCCTTCGGTACGCAGCTGAGTGAGGATGCGCTCGGAGTCCACCAGGTTCTTGGGGCAGCCCAAGGAGACAAAGCCGATGCGGGCGGCACCGGCTTCGGCCTGGGTGGGGGCCGCCGGTTGTTCCTCCAGCATCTGGCCCAGGGTGGTGGTGGCACAGCTGCTGGGGGCGTTGGGATCGAAGGTGTTTACGGTCATGGCAGGGAGGCGTCAGATGTTAAAAAAGATGGCGGATTATACCCGATGCACGACAAAGGGGAAGGCAAGCGCCGCTGCTTTTTTGCGCAGTCGCTGCCGGTCGGCCGGGTGATCCGGCAGGGGGCCGGATCACCACTGACGGTGGCCTAGGCGGACGCCTGATCCGCGGCGAAGCGGATGCCGGCGCTGTGGCGGGCCTGCTCCAACACCTCGGCGACGATCAGCGCCGTCTCCAGCCAGGCATGACAGCGCGGCAGATCGCCGCGGCCCAGGCAGTCGGCAAAGTCCCGGAACTCGTGCACCATGTGATTGAGGTCAGCACTCTCTGCCAGACCACCGGTTTCGCCGGCGATCTGCCATTCCACCGCATGGCAGCTGTTGGGGGCATCGTTGATGCGTCCGTAACCCTTTTCCCCCTGGATGGTGGCGTGGGAGGGGCTGGCAGAGTCCTTGGCACCGCAGCACACGGCGGTAAAGCCGGCATATTCCAGCAGCAAGACCCCAGAGGTGTCGATGCCGTTGTGGCCCCGTTGGCAGTGATAGTGGACCCGGTGCGGTTTACCGAACAGACCGCAGACCAGGTAGACGTTGTACAGGTTGATGTCGTACAGGGCGCCGCCGGAGCTGGCGGGATCGAAGGCCGCGTGCACCTGACCCTGCAGGTAGTCGTCGTAACGGCTGGAGTATTGGGAGTAGTTGCACTGGACCAGTCGAATGGGACCGAGCTGGGGCAGCCGTTGCTGCAGGGCGATCAATTGGGGACTGTGCAGGTTGGTGATGGCCTCGAATAAGAAGCACTGCCGGGCCTTGGCCAGGGCCACCAACCGCTGGAGCTGGGCCAGGTTGGAGGTGAAGGGTTTTTCGCAGATCACGTGGCGACCGGCCTGCAAGGCCGCCTGGGCGTAGTCGAAGTGCAGGTGATTGGGCAGGCCCAGGTAGATCACCTCCACCTCGTCATCGGCCAGCAGCTGGGCATAGTCGGTGTAGAGGCGCTGAATGCCGTAACGCTGCTGCAGCGCCTCGCCCTTGGCTTGGCTCTGGGGCCGGACACACAGGGCAACCGGGGTGATATCGTCGAGTTGACTCAGGGCATCCAGGCAAGACAGGACTATCTTGCCGGCACCCACCAGGGCGAGTTTCATGGAGGACTCCTTTAGACCATGTGCTGTGACCGGGGCCATCTACCGTCAGGCACCATGCCCGAAACCGGTTGCGGCGGCAAGAGTTAACGCGGTAGGGCCGCTTTTAGCGTGGGGCGGCAATAAAAAACGGGAGCTTCGGCTCCCGTTTTGTGTGCTATGCAGTGGCCTGGCAGGCCAGCCTGGGGCTTAGGCGGCCAGGTTGGCGGCCACGAAGTCCCAGTTCACCAGGGCCCAGAAGGCTTCCATGTACTTGGGACGCAGGTTGCGGAAGTCGATGTAGTAGGCGTGTTCCCAGACGTCCACGGTCAGCAGCGGGGTCACGCCGTCGGTCAGCGGGCAACCGGCGTTGGAGGTGTTCTGCAGGGCCAGGGAGCCGTCGGCCTTCTTCACCAGCCAGGTCCAGCCGGAGCCGAAGTTGGTCACGGCAGACTTGGTGAACTCTTCCTTGAACTTGTCGAAGGAGCCGAAGGCAGCATCGATGGCGGCAGCCAGTGCGCCGGTGGGGACACCACCGCCGTTGGGGGTGAGGCAGTGCCAGTAGAAGGTGTGGTTCCACACCTGGGCGGCGTTATTGAAGATGCCACCGCTGGCGGTCTTGATGATCTCTTCGAGGCTCTTGCCTTCAAATTCTGTGCCCGGTACCAGATTGTTCAGGTTCACCACATAGGTGTTGTGGTGCTTGCCGTAGTGGTATTCCAGGGTTTCTTGAGAGATATGGGGTTCCAGAGCATTCTTTTCGTAAGGCAGGGCCGGCAGTTCAAAAGCCATAAGTACACTCTCCATCGTCAATTAAGGCTGAGGGTATCGATAAGGTCCCTCAGATAGCCCTTGATTTATATCAAAGGTGCAGGTTCAATACCACAATTATCGCCATAAAATTTAACACCTCCGTTACGCCTTCACCACGACCTGGGCGTCCGTTCGCGCCGGGTCAATCTTGGTGTCGGCAGGGCGATTTTGTAGAATGCCGGCTTGACGGCAAACCAGAGCGAGACCTAGATGGAAACCATTGACAAGATCAAACAGCAAATCGCTGACAACGCCATTCTGCTTTACATGAAGGGCTCGCCCAAGCTGCCCAGTTGCGGCTTCTCCGCCCAGGCCGCCCAGGCCTTGATGGCCTGCGGTGAACCCTTCGCCTACGTGGACATACTGCAGAATCCGGATATCCGCGCCGAGTTGCCCAAGTACGCCAACTGGCCGACCTTCCCCCAGCTGTGGGTGGCCGGTGAGCTGGTGGGCGGCTGCGACATCATGCTGGAGATGTTCCAGCAGGGTGAGCTGCAGCCCCTCATCAAGGAAGCTGCCGCCCGGGCCCGGGAAGCCCAGGCCGAGTAAATCCTCAGCTCGGCTACAACGCAGAAGGGCTCGCCATGGCGAGCCCTTCTGCATGGGCGGCGGCAGGTGCTCAGCCCTGGCAGTGGCTGGCGTCGCCGTTTTCGTTCACCTTGCACAGATCGCCGGCTACCTGGGGAAACAGGCAGCTGCCGGTGAGGCTGTAGTCATGCACCTGCAGCTTGCCATTGATAATATCCTGCTGCACCTGTGTCAGTATGTGGTAGTAGGCCGGGCGGATCTGACCGGCATTGCTCTTGTCATCCACCCATCCCACATAATCGTCTGCTAGCCCCAGCTTGCGGGTGCCCGCCTGCCATTGCCCGGCTTGCGCCTGGGTCAGGCTGGTGAGCACGGCCTTGGGCAGGTTTTGGTAGATGGCGGTGAGCATGGTGCCGGGATGCAGGTCGGCTTGCTGCATGTTGGCGCCGATGGCGCGAACGCCGGCATCGGCGGCCGCCTGATAGACCCCCAGCCCGGTGCCACGGGCATCGGCGAACAGCACGTCCACGCCCTCATCCACCAACTGCTTGGCGGTAAAGGCGCCCTTCTTGGGATCGTTGAACGCCAGATCCAGGGTGGAGGTGACGTACTGTTCGTTCACCTGCACGGAGGGATTGGCGTACCGGGCACCCTGGGCAAAGCCACAGCCGGATTTGTGGACAACGGGCAGGTCCATGCCGCCGACAAAGCCCAGCAGGCCCGTTTCTGACACCATGGCGGCCAGGGCGCCCACCAAGAAGGCGGCTTCTTGCTGGTTAAATTGCACCGACTGCACATTGGGTAGGGCCAGCTGACTGTCGATCAGGGTGAAGTGCACCTGGGGATATTCCGCCGCCACCTGTTGCAGGGTGGGGACCTGGCCGCTGCCGATCACCAGGATGGGCGCGTAACCCTCGGTGGCCAGTTGTCGCAGCTGGTTGAGGCGGTCGGCGGCACCGACGGTGGTCACCTCCTTGACGGGCACACCGCTCATCTGGGTAAACAGCGTGACGCCTTGCTGGTGGATCTGGGCATTTTGCTGCTCATCTAGGGTGTTGCCGCCGGCATAGACCAAAGCCGGGCCGGTGGCGGCCCAGGCCGGGCCGGTGGCGGCCAACAGGAGCAGCAGGGGAGGGAACAGGCGCATGACACATCCTTGTTAAGAGTTCAACTGCGGCGGATTTTCCTCGTTGCGCAATCTGTGATCAAGTTCAAATTACCTGTCAACTTATTGAAATCGCTTGCAATACGACCTAAATCATAACTACGGGGGTACTTGGGGGCCCCAGACGCACCGTTTGCGCTCATAATGCGTCGCCGGCATTAATATGTTAAATGACATCGCAGGGCCCCGGATCCCATGGGGTAGCGCGGCGTCGGCCAGCAAGGCGGGGATCTGGTAGTCTAGTGACTCCGCCAATAGTGATGTATGTGTGTGAAATGACAATTTTGCAGTGTCAATCAAGATAAACGGTTGCCAATGCTAGTGGGATTGTTTAGAAAAGCGGCCTAATTACCCTATGCCCGCCTGCGGTGGACCCCCGGCGAGGATGGAACCGAATTTACCGTTAACTGATAAGGACGTATCCCGTGATAAAGAAGAGTCTTGCCAATATCGGCGTACAGGTGGTGATCGCCATGATCATCGGCGCCCTGGTGGGGGTGGCGATGGGCGAGCAGGCAGCCATGTTTGCCCCCTTAGGTAGCTTGTTTATTCACCTCATCAAGATGCTGGTGGTGCCGCTCGTGGCCGTGGCCATCATCTCCGGTGCCGCCAACCTGGGTCTGAGCCCGTCGGCCGGTAAGCTGGGGGTCACCACACTGCTGTTCTTTCTCATCACCTCCGCCCTGGCGGTGCTGTTGGCCTTGGGCATGGGGCATCTGTTCCAACCGGGCGTTGGCGTGGACTTCTCCGATTACCAGCACCTGTTCACCAACGAATATGCCGACAAGGGCGAGCTGCCGGGCGTGGTGGCCACCGTGCTGGGCATGATCCCCACCAACGTGTTCCAGTCCTTGAATGAAGCCAACATCCTGCAGATCCTGGTGTTCTGCCTGTTCTTCGGCATCGCCCTGGCCAACCAGCCGCGGGATCGGGTCAAGCCCCTGATCAATGGCATCAACACGGTAGTGGATGCCTTCGTCTGGATGATCAACAAGGTGATGATCATTGCCCCCCTGGGGGTATTCGGCCTGATGGCCGATGCGGTGGGCACCTTTGGCTTTGGCGTGCTGACCGTGGTGATGAAGCTGTTCTTCGTCTACCTGGCCGCCATTCTGATCTACGGCTTCGTGGTGTATCCGCTCATCATCAAGCTCTTCTCCGAGATGCCGGTGGGCCGCTTCATCTCCGCCATGAAGAAGGCGCAGATCGTGGCCTTCTCCACCGCCTCCTCCATGGCCACATTGCCGGTGACCATGGAAGTGTGTGAAGAGGAGCTGAAGGTTAGTAACACCACCGCCGCCTTCACCCTGCCCCTGGGCGCCACCATCAACATGACCGGCAATGCCATCTACTACGGTCTGGTAGCAGTGTTCTTTGCCCAGGTGTTCAACGTGGATCTGAGCCTGGGGGCCTATGCCGCCATCGTGCTGACCGCCACCCTGGGGGCCGTGGGTCAGGCCGGGGTGCCGGGCCCCTCCTTCCTGGTGGTGGCCGTGCTGCTGGCCGCCGGCATTCCCATCGAAGGTCTGCCCCTGCTGTTCGCCCTGGATCGTATCTTCGACATGATCCGTACCGCGCTGAACATCACCGGCGATGCCGTGTGCGCCGTGGTGGTGGACAAGTACAGCCCGGATTACACCCGCTTCAACTAACCCAACGAAAACCGTTATTGCCCGCCATCTGGCGGGCTTTTTTTTGCCTGGGATCAGCGCGTCAAGGCGTGCGGGCTCTGGGGCTCCAGCACAGGTGCCGGCCCCAGGCGCGCGATGGCCAGGTTGAGCCGATCCCGCAGCCGATGGCCTTGGTCGGTACGGCGAAAACAGACCACCAGCTGTTTTTGTTCCAGCCGGCGTGGGTTCATGGTCAGCTGGTCTGCCAGGGGACGCAGATCGGGATCATGACGCAGCAGGTAGTGAAACAGCAGGGGATCCACCACCGCCAGATCGATGCGACCCGCCGCCAGCTTGCGCAGGTTGTTGCGATCGGAATTGGCGCTGTCGGTATACAGCAAGCCGGCATTGGCCAGGGTATCGAGCTCGTCGGTGTTGACGTAACCGGCCACCACGCCGATGCGGTAGGGTTGCAGCTGGATCAGCCGTTGCCAGTGGATGGGGGTGTCATTGCGGCGTTGGGCCAGCCCCAAGGGGGCCTGCAGCAGGGGGGCACTGCAATAGAAGTGCTCGGCCAGACGGGGAGAGGCGTATTCGGGCAGGTAGCCGACATAGGGCGAGTCGGTCAGGACAAGGCGCTGGGCCCGGCGCCAGGGGTAATAGTCGATGCGGGCCTGCAGCCCCAGCAGGTCCAAGGCCTGGTGCAGTCGCTGGCCTACCAGACCATCCTGGTAAAGCCCTGCCCCCACATAGGGTGGCCACTCCAGGGAGGTGAAGCGCAACGGCTCAGCCCCCTGGACGGTGCAACACAACAGGCCCATGCCCAACAGAATACCGCCACGTAGCGCCAAGCCGATCTCCTTGCCAGATGTCCATGATCGGATAGTAATCAATCTGTTACTGACTCTAACAGCCGGGGATGGCCGCCGCGAGCCATAAACTGGCAAACGCCAAAAACCGAGTAAAGTGTGATTTGGATCACGCCATATTTCCACATTGAGCGTATGGTGTCGCGGTTCATTTTGTCCCCTGTTCCTGTGCGGAGCTCCTATCTCATGTATACGCAACGACAACGTGTCCGGCTGGCCAGTGCCATGCGGGAGGCTTGCCTGTCCGAGCCCTATGGGCTGTCTCGATTATTCAAGGATGTGCTGGCAGGGCTGACCGTCGGCATCATCGCCATTCCCCTGTCCATGGCCCTGGCCATCGCCAGTGGCGTACCGCCGCAACATGGTCTGTATACCGCCGTCATCGCCGGGGTGGTGATCGCCGCCCTCGGCGGCTCCCGCTTTAGCGTCTCTGGCCCCACCGCCGCGTTTGTGGTGATCCTCTATCCGGTGGCGCAGCAATACGGGGTGGCCGGGCTGCTGGTGGCCAGCTTGATGTGTGGGGCCATGCTGATCATGATGGGCTTGGGCCGTCTGGGGCGCCTCATCGGCTACATCCCCATGCCGGTGACCCTGGGCTTTACCATGGGGATCGGCATCGTCATCGCCACCTTGCAGATCAAGGATTTCTTTGGCCTCAGCCTCAGCCAGATGCCGGAACACTATGTGGACAAGCTGCAGGCCCTCTGGCTGGCGCTGCCCAGCTGGCAAGGCGGCGATACCCTGGTGGGGGGCGTGACCCTGGCCACCCTGCTGATCTGGCCGCGCCTGCGCCTGCCGTTCCCGGGGCACCTGCCGGCCGTGCTGCTGGGATGGGGCACCGCCTACCTGTTGGCGGGGCAGGGGATCGAGGTGGCCACCATAGGCACGCGCTTCAGCTACACCCTGGCCGACGGTGCCATCGGCCACGGTATTCCCTCCAGCCTGCCCTCCTTCGCCCTGCCCTGGAACCTGCCTGGACCCGATGGTCAGCCACTGCATTGGGACTGGACCCTGTTTCGTGCCCTACTGCCCGCCGCCTTCTCCATGGCGCTGCTCGGTGCGATTGAATCCCTCTTGTGTGCCGTGGTGCTGGATGGCATGACGGGCCGCAAGCACCATTCCAATACCGAGTTGATTGGCCAGGGCATCGGCAACCTGCTGGCGCCCTTCTTCGGCGGCATCACCGCCACCGCCGCCATCGCCCGCTCCGCCGCCAACGTGCGGGCCGGGGCCACCTCGCCGGTATCCGCCATGGTACACGGTCTGGTGGTGCTGCTGGCCCTGCTGGCGCTGGCGGCCCAGCTGTCTGCCCTGCCGCTGGCCGCCATGTCCGCGCTGCTGTTGATGGTGGCCTGGAACATGAGCGAGGCTCACAAGGTCTGGGGCCTCATCCGCAAGGCGCCACGCAACGACATTGCCATCATGCTGATCTGTATCAGCCTGACGGTGCTGTTTGACATGGTGGTGGCCATCACCTTCGGCATAGTGTTGGCCTCCTTGCTGTTTATGCGGGACATAGCCCAGATGACCCGCCTCGTGGATCTCCAACTGGATCGGCGCCATGCGGGCCGGGTGCCCGAGGGGTGGCAGGCGTACAAGATCTCCGGTCCCCTGTTCTTCGCCGCCGCCGATCGGCTGTTCGCCGAATTGCAAGGGCGGGCGCAGGGCCAGCAGGGGGTGGTGCTGCAATGGGATGGGGTCTCCGTCCTGGATGCCGGTGGCTTCAACGCCTTCGAGGCCTGTTGCCGTCAGCTGCGGCGGGACGGGGTGCGCCTGCTGATCGCCGAGGTGCCCTTCCAGCCGCTCAAGACCCTGGCCCGGGCCAAGTTCAGTGCCGAACCCGGCTGGCTGGAGTTTGTGCCCAGCCTGGATGACGCCTGGGAACGGTTGGCGGAACCGGCTAGCGCGGCGGCCTGAGCCCGGCGTTGTTGAGCGGGACTGCCGCGGCGGGAATGGCTTGGAGAAATAATCGGCAGTTGCGGCGGGCGGGGGAAAAAGCCCTTGACCTCCCAAGTCCTTTTTCTTACATTACCGCCCGTCCTACGCGGTCAGGCCGGTCGGGGCCGATAAAGCGATACACGACGCCTTATCAAAAAGGTGAGATCTCACGCCTTTAATAAGAGATCAAAAAACGGTGAGGTGTCCGAGTGGCTGAAGGAGCACGCCTGGAAAGTGTGTATACGGCAACGTATCGAGGGTTCGAATCCCTCCCTCACCGCCAGATGAATTACGAATCAACCCTATGAATATCATAGGGTTTTTTCGTTTCTGGAGCCTGCGAATCGGTCGGTGTCACATGAAGGTGTCACACTATGCCGACCTATCTGCTCAAAAACCGTCACGGAAATTACTACACTCGCATCACTTTTCCCCATGCCTTGCGTGCTCTGGGCTGTCCTGCCGAGGTCCGAGTGTCGCTGCGTACCAAGGAATACGCTATCGCGGGGATGCGTAATCTGCTGGCGGCCCATAGGGTCAAGCTGCTGCTGGCCAAATTGGCCAGCAAACCCAGCGATTCAGGCTGTGTCAGGGCATGGCTGCTGCCCGAGCTGACCGCACTGCGCCAACAATTGGCCCGTGCCGAGCTGAATGCTCAATGGCTGGGGACGGTAGCTGGGCAGGGGAGTGGCATCACTCCAATTAAGGCTGGTATTGCTCCCGAAAACTCAGCACTGCCTCAGGCTGGGACTCATAATCCCACCTCAACCATCCAAAATTCACCGGATTCACCCTGCTTAGGTGCGTTGCAGGCCGAATTTATCGCCCGCAAGCAGCAAGACGGCATCTCGTTGCGCTCGATTAACCAGCTGCAACAACGCACCCAGGCCATGGTTGATATGCTGGGGGCTGATTTTGCGGTAAATGCGGTGAGATTCCGTCAAGTGGATGCCTTGATGCTGCATCTTGCAGGTCTCGGACTCAAAGAGAAGACTCTGCGCGAGTACAAGGCGGCCTGTTCGCAGATGTTTGCCCTGGCGGTCAAGCACGAATACCTGGACCGAAACCCCTTCGAGCAGGTGACTGTGAAGAACAGCAAGGCGGCTCCCCGTTCCCGCTGGAGCCGTAACCAGCTCAAGGCCCTGTTCGCCACCGAACTCTTCATCAATCCCCACCGCAAACACCATCCTGATGACTACTGGCTGCCGTTACTGCTGCTGCATACCGGTGCCCGACCATCAGAACTCTGTCAGCTGCGCACCAAGGATGTAGTAATAGTGGATGGCATCGCCTGCCTGTCCATCGCGGACGAAGGGGAAGGCCAGTCCGTCAAAACCGCCAACGCCATTCGTCATATTCCCATCCACAGCAAGCTGCTGGACTTGGGCTTTATGGAGTTTGTGCGGCAACGCCGTCGGCAGGGTGGGGGACAGCTGTTTGACTGCAAACCGACTGGCAAATTTGGGGAGTGGAGCAAGAACTTTGAGCGGCGCTTTGACCGCAAACTGACCCAGCTTGGCTTTACCGCTGGCAATCGCCCCACCGCCTATAGCTTCCGCCATACCGTCATCGACGAACTCAAACAGCAAAATGTGCCGGAGTATGTCACTGCTGACTTGGCAGGGCAGAGTCGCAAGGGCATCACCTATGGCCACTATGGCAAGGCTACGCCACTGGTTCATCTTAAAGAGACGATAGAGCTGCTGGATTTTGCCAACGAGCTGGCCTCTGTGGTGAGTAAAAAAATCGGCTAATCGAGTCCAAAACTGGCCCCGTTTCAGCCGTAGGCTGGATTCCACTAAAGCAGGTTTCTTTCTGTTTACATTGGTAGCGCCGCTCTTATAGATCATTGTTAAAAAAGGTTAATGTTGCCGTTGTTCTCTATTGGATATCATGCTCTGATAGAGCGTTTTTTGCCCGTTGGCTAAATTTTCACAGGATGTGAAATGGAAAGATATCTGACTGCTGCCCTTATCTGTGGTTGCCTTCTTGTGATGCCCAGCTTGGTTGGCGCATCTAGCTTCAAACCTACCGTTATGTGGCAGGTTCGTTCAGGTGAGATCGTCTATCCAACGGTTTGCTATAACTACGTGAAAAACAGTGTTGAATGGCGCCAATGTCGCTCAGAAGCGGTGCATGTATTCAGGGTTCGTTGCGATGAGTGGCGGGGTAAGGCGGATAAGCCAGGGGCCTCAGACGCAGCTAAATCCAGTGCAAAAATGTACTGTGCAGCTACATCCCGTTACTTCCCATTGTGATGAACCATATCCATGGATTGGCTAAACGTCATTAGCCAAGCGGAAATGGTGGTTTTGGCTTGGATAAACGGCAATAGCATGTAGCTGGCAGTACAGGGGAGGGAATTTGCTGCGCAAAAGCGTAACAGCAAGGTCACTCCTACACCGTACATTCGCTAACGCTCCTTGTATGGTGTTCTGCTGACGCAGACCGGAGGCCTTGCCAGGGTTGCCACCCTGGACCTGCCTGGGCTGCCGCCCAGACCCGCTGAATGGCTGGATGTATAGAAGAGATGGTATTCAGCTGGCGATTAGAGGCTACCGTCGCTGATGCTGACGACAATTTTGCTGTTAATGGCGAGGGTGGTCGATTCCGGTAAAGAAGGCGACCGAGGATCACTCTTCGGTCGCATAAAAAATAGATGTCACAAAGCGTTAGATGTTCTGGATCTTCGCGAAGATTTCTAGGGCGCCACGTCGAGCCTTAGCTTCTTGCTGCGCACTAATTGAGCTTAGTTGGACGCCATCTCGTCCAGACGCATACATTGGTCCACCGATATCATCGTCGTATGGTGTTCCGTCTTCATGAATGGCTATATATTCATCTTGGGTAAGGTCTGTACCCAGTAGTTTCGCGAGGTAGACCCAAGTCCAGCATCGCGGCAGGTCCCCTCGGTCGTACTCCTCTATAAGTTGGCGCATGGCCTCGGTGTCACCTGAGTTCGCTGCCTCTGTCAGCCACCTTCTCGTATCTTGGTGCCGCCCCATGCGCTCGGCGATCTCCGCTACGCGAGAAGGATTCACGTTCACTGACAATGGGTGCCGTTCAAAGAAAGTTGGATCGTTAAATCGATCAGCCAGTTCGAGAAGCGCCTCTGGGTGACCCTGATTCGCCGCCTCTCGGAGGTGGTGCATGAATTTTTCATCCTGCGCCAACTTGGCCGCATAGGCGTCGGCCCACTCCTTTTCCACTCCAGTTAGTTCTCGGCCATCCTGAGCTTGCCTATACCAGTAGTCACTGCCGACCTCATGACCATCAAAATCATCATATGCTGGGGCATGGATCAGAGCTAATGCGTAGTGAGCGTCGGCGTGGTTTCTGCTTGCTGCGACGTTGAGACAATCGAGCAGCAGTGGGGATATCTGCTCTTCTTGATTAACCCACGGTTCTTCTTTGTCATCCCAATCTTCATGCTTTCCATCATTCGGCCACTCCTCGAGCCCTGAGCCATAGAGCAGTTGAGCAATCAAATCATCAAGCCTGACGATACCGATCCCTTGCTCGGCAATCTGTGCAGCCAGGATAGAGGCCACTTTTACGGCTGTATCTAGTGGGTATCCGATTTCGATGCAACGGAGCTTGATATGGCCATCGTAGAGTGGCACATGCCGACTGGTCGGCGAATGCTTGGTGAAAACAGCTTCTGCGCTGAGTGCAGCATAGGAGTTGAAGCCGAAGGCTGCGGCCAGCAACTCGTAGATATGTGCGCGTTTGAACTGGGTGCCAGTGCGAGTCTGGAGGTGTTGTTGTGCAGAGTATGCGAGTTCTTTGATTTTCATTGTTAACTTTCCTTATAGCAACGTCGTATCAGGGGCAGGCGCACACGTTTAAGACCCCCAACGACGAGGCTCAAAGAGAAGTTTTCAATGACAATGAAGCAAAGCCTTTTTTTACTCGTGTGCAAGTAAGGTGGGCACCATAAAGAAGCATATCAGCGGAGCCCATATGTGTCTATCTCAGACCAAATTATGGCTCAACGATAATAGGGGACGATTGTTTTTCAGTGTTTGACAGTGTCACGATATCATGCCACGATCTTACCAGTTATTAGCCATAACTGGTTGATTCACAAGGTAAGAGTGATGAATCCCGAGGGTTCGAATCCCTCCCTCACCGCCATCTATAACCCTTTGATTCTCAAAGGGTTTTTTGCTTTTTGAGGCTTACATGAAATTCTACTGGATCAATCGGGTAGGACAACATGTATTTGAGCAAAAATTCATCAGGTACTTACTACACGCGCATCCCCCTTCCCAAGGCGTTGCGTGACCGTGGAATGCCGTTCGCCATCCGCACTTCGCTAGCTACCAAACAACGTCCCATCGCCATAGATCGCAATTTGCGGCTCGCTGCCGTGGTGCGTGATTGCATCGCCTGTGCACCTGCCGAATTGACCCATGCAGGCTTCCTGGCCTGGATCCGGCAGCAGATCGACACCTACAAGGCCAACGGCTTTGCTGTTCCCGAGCTGGTCACTGCCGCCGTAACGCCGCCTATCCCTGCTGACTCCCACAAATCACCGACAGCTAGACCGTCTACAGCTTCACTGACTCTGGGCCAGCTCCAGGCAGAGTTTATTGCTCGCAAGGCCAGTGATGGCATCACGCTACGCTCCGTCAAACAGCTCAAGACCCGCACGGAGGCGCTGGTAACGGCATTAGGGGCCGATTGTCGGGTCAGCAGCATCAAATACAAGCAAGCCGATGGGTTTGTTCGTGCGCTTACGGCGCACGGCCTCAAGGACAAGACGGTTCAGGAGTACAAGGCAGCCTGTGCGCAGATGTTCGGTCATGCGGTGAAGATGGAGTACCTGAGCCGGGATCCGTTCGAACAGATCACCATCAAGAACCGCAAGCCAACGCCGCGCACGCGCTGGCAGTCCCATGAGCTGAAACGGTTGTTTACCTCAGAGAAGTTCAGGCAACCCAGCACAGGCAGTCAGCAAGAGGATTACTGGATCCCGCTGCTGTTGTTGCACAGCGGTGCCCGGCCTTCGGAGATCTGCCAGCTTAGGTGCCAGGATGTGGTGAGCGTCCAGGGCGTGATGTGTCTGCGGATCAGCAACGAAGGGGAAGGGTGTTGATCAGCGCGCAAAAATGACCAGGTTTCCGGGGTTTTCAGCGTCCAATTTTGACCACCCCGGAGTGTGTGCAACCATCCGGTTTTTGGACCGGAGAACCTGGGGTGTTAATCATGGAAACCGTGCTGAAAATACGGCGCATGCATCAGGTGGACGGCCAGTCCATCAATGCCATCGTCAAAGTTACAGGCCTCTCCCGCAATACCGTTCGCAAGTACCTTCGCCAACCTCCGTCCGAGCCGCCTAAGTACCGGCGGCAGCAACCTGCCAAGCCTAAGCTGGGCGAATTCGAGCCGACACTGGCCCAGTGGCTGGATCTCGATGCCCAGCGACCCAAGCGGCAACGCCGCTGCGCCAAGCAGCTCTTCGAAGACCTGCAGCGATTGGGCTACCAGGGCGCCTACGACAGCGTGCAGCGCTTCGTCCGTGACCACAAAAAGCAGCCCGTCAAGACGGCGGCCTTTGTTCCCCTGACGTTCGCAGCCGGCGAGGCCTATCAGTTTGACTGGAGCGAGGAGGAGGTGGAGATTGGCGGCGTGGTGCAACGGGTGAAGGCGGCCCACTTTCGTCTCATCCACAGCCGCCAGCCCTTCGTCATGGTGTTTCCCCGCGAGACCCAGGAGATGGTGTTTGCTGCCCACGATGCGGCGTTTCACTACTGGGGTGGTGTGCCACGTCAGGGTATTTATGACAACCTCAAGACCTGCGTCGACCAGGTGCTCGACGGCAAGGAGCGCCGTTTCAATCCCCGCTTCCTGGCCTTGATGAGCCACTATGTCATCGAGCCGGTGGCCTGCACGCCGGCATCGGGCTGGGAGAAAGGCCAAGTCGAGAAGCAGGTCCAGGACGTGCGTCGGCGCTGCTTCACCCCCAGACGCAAGGTCGACTGTAGTGGTCAACTAAATCCGGACACTCTGTTAAGCCGATTTTCGGCTTCTGCTGGCGGGAGCCCATCGTTATGTTGATGGGGTCGCCGCCAGTTGTAGTAGTCCATCAGGTAGTAGCTGATGTCCCGTTTTGCTTCCTGGAGTTTCTGGTATCCCGTCTCAGGGATCCATTCTGTCTTTAAACTTCTGAATACCCGCTCCATGGGGGCGTTATCCCAGCAGTTGCCTCGTCGGCTCATGCTCTGGGTTATCCGATAACGCCACAGCCGTTGCCGAAATTTCCGACTGGCATACTGGCTACCCTGATCGCTGTGAAACAGCACTCCCGGCGGACAGCCTCGTTGCTGATAAGCCATATCCAGGGCTTTCACGGCCAAGTCGGCATCCGGCTTATCGGACAGCGCCCAACCAATCACCCGCCGAGTACAGAGATCGAGTACCACCGCCAAGTAATACCAGCGGCCACCGGCCCAGACGTAGGTGATATCACCGCACCAGGCGCGGTTTGGTTGCGCAACAGCAAACTCACGTGCCAATAAATTCGGGATGTCCGGTCGTTCACACTGCGCCGCTTTATAGGCATGAGAGCCGGGCTGCTTCGATACCAAACCCGCTTCCTTCATCAGGCTACGCACCTTGAATCGACCAATTTGGTGTCCCAACTCACGCAGCCTCAACATCAGGGTTCGGCTACCAGCAGAGCCCCGACTTTCCTTGAACAAGCGCCGCACTTCACTTCTGTGCTGCAGCCGTTCACGATTTACATGGCCCTTACGCGCCAAATACTCATAAAAAGATGAGCTTGCGATATCAAACACAGAACAGACCAGTTCGGTAGACTCATGCTCTCTTAATCGCTCGATCAGCGCGTACGTTCGAGATCGTCCGCCATCAAGAGAGCTGTAGCCTTTTTTAGGATCGCTTTTTCGCGTTCAAGTCGGTTGATCCGCGCCTCCAGCTCCTGGATTTTTTGCTGCTCTGGCGTCAGCGCCTTGCTGGCCGGTGTGGAACCATTCCGTTCGGATTGCAGCTGTTGAACCCATCGACGGAGTGCGGTTTCACCGACACCGAGTGAGCGGGAAGCATCGGGCACGGAATAGCCATGTTCGAGCACCAAGCTCGCCGCTTCGAGTTTGAACTCAGCAGTAAATGAACGACGTTGTCTTGTCATTGAACACCTCGGGTTACGGTGGCGACTTTACCACCTAAAATGGTGTCCGGGATGATTAGACCACTACAGACAGCCTAACCGAACTCAACCGCCGCCTCATCCAGGAGCTGGAGCAGGCGGCACAGACACGCCCGCATCCGGACGACCCGTCCCACACGGTGTGGCAGCGCTTCGAGCTGGAGCGGACCGCCCTGCGCCCCCTGGCATCCCGCTTCAATGGCTATGTGGAGCGGGAGCTGCGCGTCGACAGTACCTGTCTCATCCACTTCGACCGCAACACCTACAGTGTCGACAGCCGTTACGCACATCGGCACGTTACCGCCAGGGTCTTCGCCGACCGGCTCCAGGTGTACGCCCAGAGCGAGCTCATCGCCGACCATCCCCGTCAGTTTGGTCGGGACAAGACCCAGTATGACCCCTGGCACTACCTCGACCTGCTCGAGCACAAGCCCGGCGCTCTGCGCCACGGTGCCCCCTTCAAGGAGTGGACGCTGCCGCCAGCATTGAGCCGCTTGCAGCAGCAACTGATGGCCCGCAAGGGCGGTGCCGGGACATGGTCAAGCTGCTGTTGGCCGCCCGGCAGGACGGACTCGACCTGTTGGAGCAGGCCTGCCGGCAGGTACTCCAACTGGGCGGCAGCTCGGCCGAGCTGGTGCTCAACCAGCTGCAGCGGCTACGCCGCCCCGTCGAGGCGCCGGTGGTCCATGCCCAGGTGCTGCCACTGACTCGCCCACCAGAGGCCAACTGCCAGCGCTATGACCGCCTGTTGCCGGGAGGTCAGCATGTCAGCCGATGAGATCTACCAACGCCTGCAGGGGCTGAAACTGTTCGGCATGGCCGCCCTATGCGGACGAACTGCTGGGACATCGGGAGCGGCCCCTGCCACCACCGGAGCAGTGGCTCAGACGGATGATCGAAGCCGAAGAGTCCGAGCGTCAATGCCGCTCGATCCGCTACCAGATGGGCATTGCCAAATTCCCGCTGGCCCGGGATCTGGACAGCTTCGACGCGCGCGACACACCGGTGAGCCCCGAGCAGTTGTCTGCGCTGGATCGGGATGACTTCCTGGCACAGAAGCGTAACCTGTTGCTGATCGGCGGGACCGGCACGGGGAAAACTCACCTAGCCATCGCCTTGGGGCGCAACGCCGTGCGTCGGGGCAAGCGGGTGCGCTTCTACGGCGTGGTGGATCTGGTCAACCAGTTGGAGCAGGAGAAGGCGGCCGGCAAAGTCGGACAACTGGCCAACCGACTGGTCAATGTCGATGCCGTGATCCTGGACGAACTAGGCTATCTGCCGTTTGCCGAAAGCGGTGGCGCCCTGCTGTTTCATCTCATCAGCAAGCTGTATGAGCGTACCAGCCTGATCCTGACCACCAACCTGACCTTCAGCGAATGGGGCAAGGTGTTTACGGACGAGAAGATGACCACGGCGATGCTGGATCGGATCACCCATCATTGCGAGATCATCGAGACCGGAAACGACTCCTACCGCTTCAAACAGAGGATGAAATCAGCCAGTTAACCCGGGTCAATTTTGGACGCTGATCCCTGGTCATTTTTCGATGCTGATTGACACTTCACCATAATGGCCAAACACAATGGATAGACCGCCAACAGAAGTGGGGCGTCATATCTAAGGGCGAGATCGGTGACAGGTACAACGATCCTCGTTATTGGTGGCTTATCAACGCCAGTATTTGCAAGCCCCCTAGTGGGTACGTTCGTTCGCCGTGGCGAACGGATTCAACAAATAGGGAGCATCGGTGGTTGCGCAGCCCATTTTGACCAGCATGCCCGCCTCTGGCGGAAGAATACGATGCAAAGCAAGAGAGTAGGGCGACCAGAAGAGCTGCCAAGTTGTTGTCCTTGGACCGGTAGGGTTGTATCACCTTGTCATGGCCGCGATTCAATCTATGATTTTACACCTGCCCAAGTGATCTGAATGTCTTCGGTAGTCTTATCCTTCCCTGTGCCGAACTGACTTGTCTCCTTCAGCGCCGCATCGATCCTCTCAGGGGCATCGTGATAAGTTACCTCAAGGATTGCTCTCATTTTTTTTGTGGCATCAAGTAACGAGGGCGAAAGCCAGCACATATCATCACATTCATATTCATGTTTGTTGCAACTCTTATCAGTCCAATGCCTATTGTTGTTAGGTTCAAAAAGCTCCAGCTTATAGCCATTACTGTGTTCGTTAACTAAGGCTCTCCAAGTGGCATTCTGATTACTATCGCGCAAAGGATAGCGCAGATAGAGCCAGTCACAAGCCCAGTATTTATTGTCAGAAGAAAAGTGAGCTACAACTTTTCCCAGTGTGGATTCAATTCCTTTATCATCCTCATCCGCAAAGCGACAGCGATGATTTTCAGAAAATATAAGGCTTGCATCAATTGGGAAACCTTTGTCGAGCGGGCGCATTTTTTTGCTATCGATTTTTGTGCTCGTCAGCAAGTAGGTCATGCTTGGCTTGAGGTGCGTTTGAATTTTTCCGGTTGCTTCATCTGTGAACTGAAACCCAGGCATTGTAAAGCTCGGTTTTTCTCCGCGTGCCGCTTTAATATTTTTGTTGAGGATAAAGATGTTTGGGTTGGTCACATCAACCAGTCGGTGCCGGTTAATACGACCAGCAAGCTGAATGATGGAGTGGAGACTGCTGGGTTCTATGATCCCCCAGTCAAAATCATGATCTCTCCCTATCTCTTCAACAGGTGAGGCAAACACCACAAAGGCGATATCTTCGATCTGATCATCAAGTTGATCAATGATGCCTTTTATGGCCTCATGCGCCCCAGGGGCCGTTTCCCCCTGAACGCCATGTCTCTTTAGTAATGAATCAAGTGCCTGCTCCTTAATGTATCGACGCATCATCACTTCCCGACCGTGGTATGCACACACTCTGATTTGAATCCCGGAGTGTTTTTGCAATGCTGACTTCATGAGTTCAACATGTTTGATCAACGGATCAACGTTTGCCATTCTCACCACACCAATGGAAACCTTGATACCATTTCCATTGGATTTTTTCATCTCCCAGCAGTGATTTACATGAGCCGTCTCTATGACCGTTAGTAAGGTCTTGGTAAGCGATGTTGGTTCATAATCCACGATCTGACCAAGACGAAGTTTTTGTTTTTTTTCAGCGTAAATGTTGTTCATGGTGTCACGGTACTGCTCGCCAAATCGATCAAACCAGTTCGGGCTGTCCCCTGTTTCATCAAGAGAAACCACCTTCCCGCAATCAGAGATAAGAATGGTGTGGCAGATGACAGTATGTGATCCAGATTCCTTATTGATCTGAGTGCCACTTCGCCAGGCCAAATGAATGTATTGAGCGATCAGTGGTGATAACGTGGCCGACGATACCACCACATTACGGCCAAACATGGCAGCCAGTTGCACAAGTCGTAATATAGCGACCAGCGAATGAGGGTCATAGGAATCCACCTCATCGATAATGAGATCGCTATGCGCGAGTCGGAATAACGCATGAGCGTGATCGGCTTGCCTATTGGGTTCTCCTGCTGCGACCAGGAAATCCATGGTAGCCACCAATACCGGTGCGGCAATCAAGATTTGCGGAGTATTTTTATGCTGCGGGCTCAAGTTTTTAAGCCACTTGGGAAGATCGCCTAAGAAGTCAGGACTGTCGCAACCAACACTGCTGTAGTAATGCTCTAGCACAGCGTCGGCGTCACAAGGATCAGATTGCTTTTCATTGAAATACAAATCGCGAGTTAATGCATCACCAATGAGGCAGGCACATTGATCCATCTTCAGGTTCAACTCATTCCGATAGGAGTCTGCTGTCTGTAAGGTCAGGCTGCGCAGGTTAAGCCCAGTAGTGATCCGTAGCGGCTCGTTTTCATCCCGGCATGCAGCCAAAAACTTCATGTTCCCTCGCGTTTTCCCTGAGCCGGTTCCTGCTGTGTTGAAGATCAAGAATTGAGGTGCATATCCATCATTGCAACTTTTCTGTGCGATCTTTTTGAGTCCACTGCTCCCAGTATGCTGCCATTTAAAACGTTGTTTGCTAGGGTCAGCTTGCATCGCAAAGAAGTTATTGCGCACTGTGTTAGGCAATGCGGGCAAATCTGTAGCGGCGACAAGATGCGGAGCGATCTCGGCAGCTCGCTTTCCAACTTCCGTCAAATGCCATGACAGTGGTTGGTTTAGTTTGCCATGGCGCGTATTGGCAAAGGGACCTGAACCTGCCTTGAACTCTTGGGCGGATATCTGATGATCGGCGAGGATTAGCGCTGCGCGAGCAACCAAGCCAGCCTTATGCCAGTATTCTGGACTATTGCTTGGTCCCTTCTCCAATTTTCGATAGTTGTCATTGGCCTCCTTCAGTAAATCACTCCAATCTTCGCCGGGGATGTTCTTATCTAGTAGCCCGTTGCAGTGGTGCCAATCCTCATTTACAAGCGGGACGCTGAGCATTTCAGGCCGGAGATGATTTTGAGTCGGTGAAGGCGAGATCATCCCTGCCACCTTGTGAGGATCCATCTTTTGAGTAGGGAGGTTCTTGTCGGCTGAAAATGGCCGGTGATGTGTTGCTACTATCATCAAAAGTGCACTGGCAGGGGAAGCAATATCATCAATTGGATGCCAGCGGTCCGATTCCAGACCATTGAGGGTCGCTCCGAATGCTTGTACCCCCGTCTCCCACGCCTGCCATGCTTGCACAAATGAGGTCCATGAAATCCCCTCTCCTAACTCCAGCATGTGCTTTATGATCCAGGCCGAAATCCACTCATGGCTGATGACATCCTTTATGTATTGCTGAGCCGTGAGCTTTGCCTGAAAGTGTCGCGTTAGCTTGCCGATGTCATGCAGCAGACCACCACATTGCGCCAGCAGGGTTACACTATCCTTGAATTCGATTGCGGTGAGTTCGTTAGTCATAAAAGTTCGATACTTAAAAAGAAGGGATACACGTAGTCACTCAAAGCGCTGTCTTTCAACGCATTCATGTCCGTAGCACAGTAGTCACGCCGGAACTCTTCGATACCTCGGGCTGGCAGGCTAACCACATAGCTGGCGCCCTCCCGTTTTAAGCCAAACTCCCTTGTGACCGCCTCAATTTGATCTGCTGTCATGTGTGGATTAAGTGTGACCTTGCATCTTGCATCCAGTCCCCAACGCAGTAGGGATCTCAGGTCGTTTTTGGCGCGCAGAGACTTGGCCGCATACCGAGCGTTAGCTCTGGCCTCAAAGATCCGAGCGAGCGCAAATGTCTTACCCACAGAGGAAATCTTTAAGGTTTTGTCCTCGATGTCATGCGCTATCACCCGCCATTGACGGCCAGCCAGCTCGAGGCCCACGGGGTAAATGGCGCGGGCTTTCCTGACTTCCTCCTTTTTCATGCCAACATAAGAAATATCAATGCCGCGTTCGTCCAAGATAGCCTGCATGATCACTTCAACCACGCCATCATCTGAGTTCCCTGTAAAAACATAACCGGGTGACAGTGACGTCTTTATCGGAATGTTGCCAACAAACCCGACATCTTCCGGGCGAGCACTCTGCCCGATCAGCTTAAGCAGTTCAGAACCTCTCGCCTCGGGCGGTGTGACTGCAAAAATCTTTGTCTTAAGGCCTGCACGACCCAAGTCATCAAAAAAAAGTGGCCAGTTCTCGGCGGCGCTCCGCAGGTCGGTGGCCGCACTAGAATGACCAACTCCAAACGCTTCCCTTACATCTTTTGCTTTGACACTACCATAGAGCGCGGCATGACGCAGGATGAATAGGCCTCTGCGTTCGGCCTGGGCGCGAATTTTTTCGTCTTTTTCTTGTTTAGTAGTCACAAAAAAACCCCATATAATGTCCGATACAGAAACCAAAACACCGAAATAAGAAATAATATCCGATTGAGCAATTTAAGCATGAAATTAAGATCTTGCGTACCTGTTAATCACCGGGCTATTTTGTGCTCAAGTCAATTTCAAAGGGGTAAGGCATGACGAAAGTGAGCCTCGAAAAGGTCCTGGCGGTCTGGCGTGAGCGTTGTCAGCTCACTGGTGATGAGCAACAAGCCATCATGGTCAAATGGCTTGGGGAACCGTCAATAGAGAACGACGCGTCAAGCGAGGATGAAGGTGCTGCGATCCTCGAGCACCCGCAATTCAAGCCGATGATGGTTGAGTTTCTGCTTATGGCTATTGGCAAACTTCATGCGGCATGGGCACAGACTGACTCTAAAGCGCAGTTAAAAAAAATGGACAAATCCCTGCGTGAGGCGGGTGACATGCGCGCCGACAGCTTCCTCGCTGCCTTGTCAGATCTCTACGTGGGAGCATTTGCCGAGTTGCTTTGGAGTCATCCTGCCTATCAGTTGAAATTTCGGACATTGTTCGATGACAAAAAGGACGTTCTCGACAGCCTCAAAACTGCACAGCCTTGGGAAGTGGATGCGGTGGTGAGCGAGGTATGTGGAAACCAGGATGAGGCCTCAATAGACAGCGTTAAGCATCGAGTTGCCGCCGCGCTGAACAACCTGGGACACTTTACCGCCAAGCCGACTCACACGGCTGCTGCCGTTGTCGGCGTTATCCTCCCATCAGAGCATGCGGCAGTTGGCCCCTATTTGACATCCGGGCAGCTGATGGTATGTGGCGACGATTTGCCACTTGATCAGATTGCTAACGTCGGTGCGCTGGTCGGCCCCGTATTGAAAATATTGAATGAGGGTAGCGATTGCGGAGAGCCGGAGACGGCGCAGGCTATTCGCGCTGCGACAGATGAACTCTTGCGCGAAGGCGTTGCGCCAAAAGAATACAGCATCGATCCGAGACTGAAGCAGTTGCTGCTTCCTGTCGGGGGCGGTGAAAGTGATTATTTGTCAGTGACGCCGTTAACCTCTATGGGGTTGTCAGCTCGCATTCACGCCCGTGTTGACCTTAAAAAGTCTTTTGCTAAAGACATGCGTTACGGCTATTCAGCTACGGCCATCGGTAATTTTACCGCAATTCGAAAAACTCAAAGTGCGATTGCACAAGACAAGGTTATTGGAGATATCCCAAACAAAGCTCTAATGTTTGATCTCCCGTCTGTTAACGTTGAATTTGTTACGTTAAAGCGAGCGCAGATGAAGCCTTTTTCTCCTTTCATAACTCGGCAATCCCTGCTGGCACTTTACGAAGCGAGGGTTAGCAATAATGCTTCGGCTGAGGAAAAAGAACTGACGCGGATTATTCTAGGCATTCTTAATCAACTGGGCCAAATGAAAAAGGAATGTGTGGCAGCATTGAGGAAATCTAAATCCGGCGCAGAATCACTTCCTCAGCTTGAGGCCGACAAGACCGTCATACGAGAGTTCCTGTTGTGTGATGATTCTAGCGATGAAAGTGATATTAACTTTTTCAAACTTCCTGAGGCTATTGCCGAGAGTTGTTATAGCGCGCTAGATGCGGCTCGATTCCACGCAGAGAAAAAAAATGATGTATCTCTTGGTCTGTCAGTTAAAGACAAGAACCAATTTATGCGCTGGGTTCCTGAGCTGATTAGCGATCGCCTGACACTTATCTGGGGTTGAGATTATGTATGCATTGATTTCAGTAGTGCGGGTTGAGCACTTTAATGCGCAACAAACAAAGGACATTGTGGCTCCATTGCCACTGCATGCGGCAATTATGCTGGGGCATGCAATAGGTGCCAAGCTCTCGGCGCCAGTGAGTCACGTTGGGTTGGTTTTGCATCAGGCCGCAGTGGAATGTGAACATTTCAATGCTGACGGCAAAATAAGCACCTCCTTTTCCAGTAAGCGCGGCGCCTGTGCGTTCATGGTTGACTCAGGACGGTCAGACCACGGCGGTGGGTATGCTAGTAGTGCGACTGGCCCATCAGGCATGGCATACCAAGCCAATGTAAATGCATCAGGTGCGTTCTCCATAATTCTCTACTTTGACGAGAAGTACGCCACAAAAGAGAGCATTGAAACTGTATTGGCAAATGCGCGGTTGGCAGGTGGAAACATTACAGGCTGGTCGGCAGTGGAAACTTTTGAGAGCTGGGATGATTTGCTGTCCCGTCTTCGGCCTGGTTTTTTTGTGCTTGATGCGAGCCATCAAGTGCAATCAAGCCTGGAGGAAGGGCTACACATTGTAGATGCCTTGTTTAATCGCCGGGATAGTGGTTATTTCTGCCCTGTTGCTGTTGGCTATTCCTTGCTAACCGACAAGAGCAATACGTGTCGCGGTATTCGGGTCCCCCAGCCGCAGGGCAAATCAGGCATAACTGTTGTTGGGCATGCGTTTGCGGAAGCGGTTGTTGGGCTAATTCAGTTGCGACACCTGAGTTCGTTTAGAGTAAAGAATAATCCACCTGAAAATGAGAGCGAACTTGGCCAGGAAGCAACCTTGGAGCCCGGTGATGAATATATCGATGACGATGAGTATGAATATGAGTCATTCGATGAGGTTGAAGATGAAGAGTTCGATGATGATGCAAAATTGGTAATTGACCCGAATGATGTCCTGTGGACCTATGGTTGGTCACAAGACAAAACAACATTTTTAATTCAGCAGAAGTGAGGTGTAACATGGCGGCGAAAAAATCAGCGAAGTCTAGTGGGGCAGAAATGGCAGCAGTATTGTCAGTCACTCGCCGGATGACCATGTCCGATGGTGTAATGAGCAGTAAATTGGAAAACGGCAAATTGCAGCCGATCCAGGTTATTCGCCATGGCATTCGTGGTACTCAAAACGTAGCCAAGCAGAAGGATGAGGTAGCGCAAATTCAGGTCACTGAATCGGCAAAAACCGCACCGGATGCCATTGGGCTCCATGTGAAATTTCAAATCATGATCAGTCCGCTTATTCAGGCAGTATCCGCATGCGATACCCAGGAGATTGCGAAACAGATCAATGCCTTCATTGAAGCAGGTAAGAATAGTCGAGAATTGACGGAAATCTGCCGCCGTTATGCTCGCCGCATTTTCAGTGGAACTTTCCTGTGGCGGAATTTGACGCTCGCACAAGATCTGACCATCGAAGTACGCAGTGGCAGTTTTGAAGCTAAAGTCAGCGGCAATGAGCCTTTCGAGCTGTTTGAAAAAGGGTTCAGTGACTACACCGAAAACGAAATCAAATTGGCTGAGGTGATAAAAGGCCAGCTGGTGCAAGGACGACAACCGGGAAGCAAAATCACTGTTGAGGCAACTGTTGGCTTCGGTCAGCCAGGAGCTTTCGAGGTTTATCCATCTCAGGTTTATGTTAGCGGCAAGCCCAAAGGATTTGCGCGTCCTCTGTACAAGCTGGAGCCGATTGGCCTCAAGGAATTGCACAGCATCACTAATAACAAGGATGTTCTGACCTTTAGCGACATGATCCCTATGGGGATCGCCGCCCTTCGAGATCAAAAGATCGGTAATGCCATTCGCACCATTGATATCGAATATGCCGAAGGCGAAAACATCAAGCCGATCGCTGTAGAACCCAACGGTGCCAATCTGGAAGACAACGTCTACTATCGCGACTTTAAAACCGGCAAAAGCGCATTCGATCTCCTGCGCCTATCTACCCTTTCAGGGCTGACCAATAAGCTGGCCGAGCCGCATGATGACCTGATCCCTGAAGCTTTGTTTTTGCTTGCGGTGCTCATCCGTGGCGGCGTGTTTGGCGAAAAGGATGAGTCTAAAAGTGATGCCAAATCAGCCAAAGAAGCGGACTAACTATGGACCACTACGTTGATGTAACAATCAGATCGGATGCCGACGTTGGCGTGAACCAGATGATGGGCACCTTGTTTTACAAGCTACATGTGTGGCTGTCAGAAAATATGCCCAATCGGGTTGGTTTGTGCTTCCCAAAAATGGCGCTGACGCCTGGAGACTGCTTACGTCTGCACGGAACTGAAACTGATCTGAAGGCGGTGATTGGCGGCAATTGGCGGTACAGTCTGCTGATGTTTATACAGATGCAGCCGGTACGGCCCATCCCGGCAAACGTTCAATTCTGCACCGTCCAGCGAGTACAGCGCAAAAGTGTGCATAATCGTCGTTTGCGCTCAATCCGCAAGGGTTGGCTTAATGAGACGGAAGTGGTTTCACGTATCCCGGGAGATCATGACCGTCGGTTGGATCTCCCGTTCATTGTGGTGCGCAGCCATAGTTCGCAACAGGTCATCAAGATCTTCATCCGCCAACAAGTGCGATTTGAGCCGGTTGAGGGTGGGTTTACCAGTTATGGGCTTAGCAAGGATGGGAGTACGGTGCCCTGGTTCTAACCCTTTATTTATGGCAATGACTTCAGTTGTGTAAATTCAATGAGTTAGCATCAGTGAAAAATAAAGGGTTTTTGGCTGATATTGCAGAAAACCCTTTTTGCATCAAGTATGTGACTGGCATCTGTAACAGTGGACTGCCGAACAGGCAGCTTAGAAACTGATGCTCAGTGCTACATCGCCAACATCAATGTGGACTGCCGAACAGGCAGCTTAGAAAAGAGTGAACCCGGCCACGCGACCACAAACGTAGTGGACTGCCGAACAGGCAGCTTAGAAAACGCGTCGGCCTGCTGGTCGTAATCGGCGCCGGTGGACTGCCGAACAGGCAGCTTAGAAAACACCCCCCTCGTCAGCCGCAGCGGCTTGAAAGTGGACTGCCGAACAGGCAGCTTAGAAAAATCAACTCCAACGGCATTGGTGCTGCAGGGCGTGGACTGCCGAACAGGCAGCTTAGAAAATGCTGATGTGCGCCACCGCTGATGCGGTCACGTGGACTGCCGAACAGGCAGCTTAGAAAATCGGTGCCTTTCACGCAAGAAAATTCCACATGTGGACTGCCGAACAGGCAGCTTAGAAAACCATCGACCGCGCCGTGCTGCTGGGCGCCCAGTGGACTGCCGAACTGGCAGCTTAGAAAGCCCCTTGGTCACCATGATGGACTCAGGCACAGTGGACTGCCGAACAGGCAGCTTAGAAAGACTCCACCACCAGGGCAATCAGGGAGACCTTGTGGACTGCCGAACAGGCAGCTTAGAAAAGCTATATTGGCCGGTCACATCACAAACCCCCGTGGACTGCCGAACAGGCAGCTTAGAAAAGTGACACAACGTTAGCATCTGCATAACGCCCGTGGACTGCCGAACAGGCAGCTTAGAAAAAGACCGGTAAGGGCTCGGTACCGCTCCAGGGGTGGACTGCCGAACAGGCAGCTTAGAAAACAGATCTGTTGGCTGTGCGTTATTGCGTAGGGTGGACTGCCGAACAGGCAGCTTAGAAACTGGGGCCGGGGGTAAAGGGGGCTTGCCCCCTGTGGACAGCCGAACAGGCAGCTTAGAAAGTCGCGCCGCCTATGCCACTGATGTTGATCCAGTGGACTGCCGAACAGGCAGCTTAGAAAGCTGAGCAAAGGCAGACGAGAAAGCATCAAAAGTGGACTGCCGAACAGGCAGCTTAGAAAAAGTGAACGTGCCGGCGGGGTGGGAACACTATGTGGACTGCCGAACAGGCAGCTTAGAAAAAAATCGTCCTCGTCGACCACATCCTCCGCAGGTGGACTGCCGAACAGGCAGCTTAGAAATCTCCAGTCGCACCAGCAATCTCAGCACACCAGTGGACTGCCGAACAGGCAGCTTAGAAACGGACCGACCCCCCTCCAGGGTTTGCAGGGTGTGGACTGCCGAACAGGCAGCTTAGAAAGATGAAGCCGCCTTTGATGGTGTGAATATGGCGTGGACTGCCGAACAGGCAGCTTAGAAATTCGCGTGAGCACTCTTGTTGACCTGAATGACGTGGACTGCCGAACAGGCAGCTTAGAAAGAGCCCTGCACGTCAGCTGGGCCGGGATCATGGTGGACTGCCGAACAGGCAGCTTAGAAAAACCAGAGATACCCGCCTCCCGGCCCGGCCATGTGGACTGCCGAACAGGCAGCTTAGAAAGCATCGCCCAGTGCCTGGGTCAGCTTGGTTTTGTGGACTGCCGAACAGGCAGCTTAGAAAAGGCAGCGAAAACCCTGCCCCACCTTGTCCACGTGGACTGCCGAACAGGCAGCTTAGAAAAACAACTATCCCAAGCGCGGTATTAATGCCCCGTGGACTGCCGAACAGGCAGCTTAGAAAGCAGTAACGTCCGGGCCGTGATGGCTGCCGATGTGGACTGCCGAACAGGCAGCTTAGAAAGACACCCAGCGCCAGCTGGCGGTCACCGCCCTGTGGACTGCCGAACAGGCAGCTTAGAAATTGCGGAGATGTTGGAGTTGTTCGCTTTCTTCGTGGACTGCCGAACAGGCAGCTTAGAAAGAAGGGTCCACAATCATACGGTGTTGCTGTAGGTGGACTGCCGAACAGGCAGCTTAGAAATAATGATGCATAGGATGATTTGCACAAGTAATGTGGACTGCCGAACAGGCAGCTTAGAAAATCCCGGCCAGCCAGCAAGCCCTGATTGCCGAGTGGACTGCCGAACAGGCAGCTTAGAAAGCAACACTCACGAGTAATGCTGTAATCGTGGAGTGGACTGCCGAACAGGCAGCTTAGAAATCTGCTCGGATATTGCCATAACGGAAAGGGTGTCAATCAGCATCGAAAAATGACCAGGGATCAGCGTCCAAAATTGACCCGGGTTAACTGGCTGATTTCATCCTCTGTTTGAAGCGGTAGGAGTCGTTTCCGGTCTCGATGATCTCGCAATGATGGGTGATCCGATCCAGCATCGCCGTGGTCATCTTCTCGTCCGTAAACACCTTGCCCCATTCGCTGAAGGTCAGGTTGGTGGTCAGGATCAGGCTGGTACGCTCATACAGCTTGCTGATGAGATGAAACAGCAGGGCGCCACCGCTTTCGGCAAACGGCAGATAGCCTAGTTCGTCCAGGATCACGGCATCGACATTGACCAGTCGGTTGGCCAGTTGTCCGACTTTGCCGGCCGCCTTCTCCTGCTCCAACTGGTTGACCAGATCCACCACGCCGTAGAAGCGCACCCGCTTGCCCCGACGCACGGCGTTGCGCCCCAAGGCGATGGCTAGGTGAGTTTTCCCCGTGCCGGTCCCGCCGATCAGCAACAGGTTACGCTTCTGTGCCAGGAAGTCATCCCGATCCAGCGCAGACAACTGCTCGGGGCTCACCGGTGTGTCGCGCGCGTCGAAGCTGTCCAGATCCCGGGCCAGCGGGAATTTGGCAATGCCCATCTGGTAGCGGATCGAGCGGCATTGACGCTCGGACTCTTCGGCTTCGATCATCCGTCTGAGCCACTGCTCCGGTGGTGGCAGGGGCCGCTCCCGATGTCCCAGCAGTTCGTCCGCATAGGGCGGCCATGCCGAACAGTTTCAGCCCCTGCAGGCGTTGGTAGATCTCATCGGCTGACATGCTGACCTCCCGGCAACAGGCGGTCATAGCGCTGGCAGTTGGCCTCTGGTGGGCGAGTCAGTGGCAGCACCTGGGCATGGACCACCGGCGCCTCGACGGGGCGGCGTAGCCGCTGCAGCTGGTTGAGCACCAGCTCGGCCGAGCTGCCGCCCAGTTGGAGTACCTGCCGGCAGGCCTGCTCCAACAGGTCGAGTCCGTCCTGCCGGGCGGCCAACAGCAGCTTGACCATGTCCCGGCACCGCCCTTGCGGGCCATCAGTTGCTGCTGCAAGCGGCTCAATGCTGGCGGCAGCGTCCACTCCTTGAAGGGGGCACCGTGGCGCAGAGCGCCGGGCTTGTGCTCGAGCAGGTCGAGGTAGTGCCAGGGGTCATACTGGGTCTTGTCCCGACCAAACTGACGGGGATGGTCGGCGATGAGCTCGCTCTGGGCGTACACCTGGAGCCGGTCGGCGAAGACCCTGGCGGTAACGTGCCGATGTGCGTAACGGCTGTCGACACTGTAGGTGTTGCGGTCGAAGTGGATGAGACAGGTACTGTCGACGCGCAGCTCCCGCTCCACATAGCCATTGAAGCGGGATGCCAGGGGGCGCAGGGCGGTCCGCTCCAGCTCGAAGCGCTGCCACACCGTGTGGGACGGGTCGTCCGGATGCGGGCGTGTCTGTGCCGCCTGCTCCAGCTCCTGGATGAGGCGGCGGTTGAGTTCGGTTAGGCTGTCGACCTTGCGTCTGGGGGTGAAGCAGCGCCGACGCACGTCCTGGACCTGCTTCTCGACTTGGCCTTTCTCCCAGCCCGATGCCGGCGTGCAGGCCACCGGCTCGATGACATAGTGGCTCATCAAGGCCAGGAAGCGGGGATTGAAACGGCGCTCCTTGCCGTCGAGCACCTGGTCGACGCAGGTCTTGAGGTTGTCATAAATACCCTGACGTGGCACACCACCCCAGTAGTGAAACGCCGCATCGTGGGCAGCAAACACCATCTCCTGGGTCTCGCGGGGAAACACCATGACGAAGGGCTGGCGGCTGTGGATGAGACGAAAGTGGGCCGCCTTCACCCGTTGCACCACGCCGCCAATCTCCACCTCCTCCTCGCTCCAGTCAAACTGATAGGCCTCGCCGGCTGCGAACGTCAGGGGAACAAAGGCCGCCGTCTTGACGGGCTGCTTTTTGTGGTCACGGACGAAGCGCTGCACGCTGTCGTAGGCGCCCTGGTAGCCCAATCGCTGCAGGTCTTCGAAGAGCTGCTTGGCGCAGCGGCGTTGCCGCTTGGGTCGCTGGGCATCGAGATCCAGCCACTGGGCCAGTGTCGGCTCGAATTCGCCCAGCTTAGGCTTGGCAGGTTGCTGCCGCCGGTACTTAGGCGGCTCGGACGGAGGTTGGCGAAGGTACTTGCGAACGGTATTGCGGGAGAGGCCTGTAACTTTGACGATGGCATTGATGGACTGGCCGTCCACCTGATGCATGCGCCGTATTTTCAGCACGGTTTCCATGATTAACACCCCAGGTTCTCCGGTCCAAAAACCGGATGGTTGCACACACTCCGGGGTGGTCAAAATTGGACGCTGAAAACCCCGGAAACCTGGTCATTTTTGCGCGCTGATCAACAGAAAGGGCGGTGGACTGCCGAACAGGCAGCTTAGAAAGGCAGACCCAGCACCTGTTCGCGGGTCTGATCGTGGACTGCCGAACAGGCAGCTTAGAAAAAGAGGTATTATGCACATCCAGCCCTAGATTTGATCAAGAAGAACAGTCGGTGCGGTCCTGTGCCAAAACAGTACCTGCTGATTTACCAGTTCTTGCTGGGGCCTTATCGGAGGTTCATACGAGATTCATGTTGAGCTGAAGCAGCACCGTCCATACATTGTGAGTGGATCCATACTGTCTAGCTTGTAAGGCTATCTCAACCCAAGTGGAGCAGTGGATGCGCGAGACCCGGAGTGGCGACAAGTAGCGTGCTGACGCCAGAGCTTGGAAATGATTCATATGCCGTCGCTTGCCGGGCGCCATTCTGTCGAAAAATATAAAAAATCATATCAATCACTACCATATTGACAATATTGGATATTTACCTATATTGGTTGGCAATGAAATGGAACAATCACTTCGTGTTTTAATGGTTTAATTTCATTGTAAGCTATTGAATTTAAAGGATTTATGTGGCGTTTTTGTGAAAAAACGAGGGTTCGAATCCCTCCCTCACCGCCATATAAAACAAAAACCCCCTGTCGCAAGACAGGGGGTTTTTGTTTTATCTGGTGATGGGTGGACCTGGTTCGGGGCCTGCGGCCGTACGCAGGGCGCGGGCCAGGGATAGGCCGCGTCAAGCCAGACCGGCAATTGGAAGCGCCTTTCAGGCGGCGCTGAAAAGGCCCTCGCTGCCAGTCGGCCTGCGCCGCCGGGTTTATTGGGCCAGGCTTGCTTCGATCAGGACGCCGCCTTGGCGGAGGATATTGCCGATCAGGCAAACCTTGTCGGCGCGGGCCACCAAGCCGGCCAGGCTGGCAACTTGTTCGGTGCTGGCGGTCGGGGCTAGGGCGATGTTGGCGGTGTGGCGGATCTGCAGCACCTTCTCCACTTCGTCGGCCTGGGTGGCGACGTTCAGCTGTTGCACCGGCAGCTTGCGATTGTCCAGGATGGCCGTCAGGGTGGCGATGAAGCAGGCGGCCGCCGAGGAGGCGAGCAGCTGCTTCGGGTTCGAACCCTGGCCACTGCCGCCCAGTTCGGCCGGGATGCTGATGGGCACGTTAAAGTCGTGGCCACGGATTTCCCCTGTACCGGCGAAACCCTGCTGCCAGGTCAGATCCAGCTTGATGCTATTGGTTGCCATTGTGTTGCTACTCCTGTTGTTGATAAGGACGATGCGTTGGTCATAGTGCAAGGGCGACGGCCCCTTAGCGGGGGCTAGCCAAAAAGCGTTCGGCGTCCAGCGCGGCCATGCAACCAAACCCCGCCGAGGTGATGGCCTGGCGGTAGTGCTGGTCGGCCACATCGCCGGTGGCAAACACACCGGGAACAGAGGTGGCGGTGACATTACCGGCCAGGCCGGATTGGATGGTCAGGTAGCCATGGTTCATGGCCAACTGCTGGTCGAACAGTGATGTATTGGGTTGGTGACCGATGGCGATGAAGACCCCCTGGGCCTGGATCTCCTGCTGGCTACCGTCGAGCACCGAACTCAGGCGGATGCCGGTCACCCCCTGCTCGTCCCCCAGTATCTCCTGCACCGTGTGGTGCCAGACGGGGATAATCTTGCCTTGGCTCACGCGATCAAACAGTTGATCCTGCATGATTTTTTCCGCCCGCAGGCTGTCGCGCCTGTGCACCAGATAGACGTGGCGCGCTATGTTGGACAGATAGAGGGCTTCCTCCACGGCGGTGTTGCCGCCACCCACCACCACATCCTGCCCCTGGTAGAAGAAGCCGTCACAGGTGGCGCACGCCGAGACGCCGCGCCCCTTGAAGGCCTCTTCGGACGGCAGGCCAAGGTACTTGGCCGAGGCGCCGGTGGCAATGATCAGGGCATCGCAGCTGTAACTGCCACTATCGCCCCGCAGGATAAAGGGGCGCTCCGCCAGTTCCACCTGATGGATATGATCGAACACCACCTGGGTGGCGAAGCGCTCGGCATGGGACTGCATGCGCGCCATCAGGCCGGGCCCCTGCAGGCCATGCTCCTCGCCGGGCCAGTTGTCGATCTCTGTGGTGGTCATCAATTGGCCACCCAGTTGCAGCCCGGTGATCACCACGGGCTTGAGATTGGCCCGTGCGGCATAGATGGCCGCGCTCCTGCCTGCCGGGCCGGAGCCCAGGATGATCAGGGGATGGTGGATGGGATGAGCGCTCATGCCAGATTCCTCGTCACCAGTTCGCGCAACCGGCCCTTGTCCATCAGGCCGACATTGCCGTCCACCGCCTGACCCTCCTTGACGATCACTATGGTCGGGATGGAGCGAATGCCGAAGCGGGCGGCCAGCGGCCCCTGCTGATCGATGTCGACTTCGGCGAAGTGCGCCTGGTCCTTGAGCTCCTCGGCGATCGCCAGATAGAGGGGCAGTATCATGGTGCAGGGCTTGCACCAGCTGGCCCAGAAGCGGATGACATGGGTGCCGGGGGCTTGCAGCACGGCGCTGTCAATATTGCTTTCGGTGAGGTTGGTAGTCATATGAACTCCTTGGTTCCGGGGGATGATTAGACAGGGGCTGCGGCGTCATCGGCGCAGCGGCCACCAAAGCGCGCGCGTTCGGCCGCACAATCGCGGCGGTCCAGCCAGCCACTCACCAGCACCAGTACCAGGCTGATGGCGACCACGCCGGCGGCAACGGGCCCGGTGGCCATGACGCCGGAGCTCAGCACCACCTCGCCGCCGGCCCAGGCACCGAGGGCAATCCCGGCGTTAAAGGCCGAAATATTCATGCTTGATGCGGCATCCAGCGAGGCCGGGGCCAACCGCTTGGCCTGCTGGACTATGTAGAGTTGCAGCACTGGGATGGAGCCGAAGGCGACCGCGCCCCACAGCATGACGACGGGCACCATGGCATAGGGATGGGGCGCGACCCGATCCAGCACAGCCAGCACAGCGGTCAGGATGGCCAGGATCCCGAACAGGGTCGGTACGCTGCCCTTACGGTCGGCCAGTTTGGCGCACCACATGTTGCCGACGGTCACCGCCAGGCCATACAACACCAGCACCAGACCCACTTGGTTGAGGCTGAAGCCGGTGACCCGCTGCAGGATCTCCGACAGAAAGGTAAAGGCGATGAAGGCGCCGCCGTAGCCGATACAGGTGATGGCGAAGATCAGCAGCAGGCGGGGCACCAGGACCACCTTGAGCTGGTCGCGGATCCGGGCCGCCGCCGGTCGTTCGCTGTGCTTGGGCAGCCCCAGCAGTATGGCCAGTGCGGCCAGCCCGCCGACGCCGGAGACCAGCAAGAAGGCGCTGCGCCAGCCGAAGGCCTCACTGAGGAAACTGCCCAGGGGGACGCCGGATACCAGGGCGATGGTGAGCCCGGAAAACATGATGGCGATGGCTTCGCCGGCCCGCTCTTTGGGCACCAGGCTGGCGGCCACTATGGTCGCCATGGAATAGAAGACCCCTTGCACCGCGCCGGCCAGCACGCGGGACGTCAACAGGGTGGTGAAGTCCTGGGCGAAGTAGGCCACCAGGTTGGCCACCACGAACACGGCCATCAATCCGGCGGCGAGCCGGCGGCGGTCAAGTCGGCCGGTCAGGGTGGTCAAGATAGGGGCAGCCACCGCGACGGCCAGCGCATAGATGCTGACGATGAGGCCGGCTGAGGGCAGGGGGACCTGCATGTCCTGGGCTATGGTGGGCAGTATGCCGACCACCACAAATTCGGCCATGCCAATGGCCAGGGCGGCGATGGCCAGGGCCAGCAGGCCAAGGGGGATGTGCTTGCTGGGGGGTTGCCCGTTGAGAGATGACGTCATGGGTTTGGGTACCAGAGTTATTTATGGAATGATCGTTCTATAAGTTAACCCAAGGGGATTCGTTGTCAATAAATTATGGATTGGTTAATCTATAATTCGTTTTTCTCATCAGGAGTGTCGGCGATGGCGCGTACCGGACGGCCCAGAACTTTCGACCGCGATGCGGCCGTGGAGCAGGCGATGAAGCTGTTCTGGGCCCGTGGCTTTGAACCCACCACCCTGGCCGATTTGCGGGCCGCCCTGGGGGATCTGTCAGCCGCGAGTTTCTATGCGGCCTTTGGTTCCAAAGAGGCGCTGTTTAGCGAGTGCCTCGCCCTGTACATGCGCACCTGCGGTGAGCTGACCGACTGCCTGCGCCAGCCGGATCTGAGTCATCGCGACGCCATGTGCAGCCTGCTGCACCGGGCGATCCGGGTGCAGACTGCGCCGGACAAGCCCAGTGGTTGCATGGCGGTGCTGTCGGGCCTCAACTGCTTCGGCGGCAACGGCGCCGTGGCCAAGGAGGTGGCCGAGGCCCGGCGCCTGACCCGGGAGGCGATCGCCGAGTGCGTGCGGGACGGCCAGGCGGCGGGTGAGCTGCCGGCCGATACCGATGGCGCGGCACTGACGCTGGTGCTGGACACCTTTCTCAAGGGGGTGGCGGTGCAGGCGCGTGATGGGATCGACGCAGAGCAGCTGCATCGCAGTGCCGAGCTGTTGATGCAGCTATGGTGGCCGACACCTGAGTCGCCAAATGAGGCACAGGGGACGGTCGATTAAGCGTTAGTCGATTAAGTGTTAATAGGAGAGTTAATGAAAGAGGTGATCTGGTTTTGCCTGGTAACAGGCGTGTTATCCACAGTGGCATTGGATATCTGGGTGATCCTGGTAGAGCGGGTGACGGGATTGCCGCCCACCAACTGGGGCATGGTGGGCCGCTGGCTGACGGGCCTGCGGGCCGGCCATTGGGTGCTGCGGGGCGATGACCCCTCCGCCCCCAGCGTCGGCGAGCGGGCCCTGGGCTGGGGCTTCCACTATCTGGTGGGCATGGGGTATGCGGTGCTGATCCTCTTGTGCTGGGGTACGGCATTTGTGCAGGCGCCCACCGCCTTGCCGGTGTTTATCATAGGGGTGGTGGTCAGCACCCTGGCCGGCCTGATGATACTGATGCCGGGGCTGGGTGCCGGTTTCATGGGGGCGAAACTGCCTAATCAGGGTGCCATGCTGGTCTATCTGCTGGTGGCCCACGGGGTCTACGCCCTGGCGCTCTACGGCGCGGCCTTGTGGGTCAGTCACTGGGTCTAGACGCTGTATGTCTGACCGTGTGATGTCGGTCATCCAGGGGACGGCGGCTTCCCATGATTTGTTGATCAATGACAAGAAAAGACGCCAGGCATTCCTTTAACCTGCCGCTATTCTATTATTCATTAGATTAATGGCTAGATGAGGCAACAAATGAAGACAGATATTCTGGTAATTGGTGGTGGTCCCGGTGGGCACGTGGCGGCAATCAAGGCGGTGGAACTGGGTGGTCGCGCCATCGTGATCGAACAGTACAAGCTGGGTGGGACCTGTTTGCACCAGGGCTGCATCCCGACCAAGACCCTGCTGCACACCACAGATGTCCTGCACGAGATCCAGCATGCGGCCGTGCTGGGGATCGATGTGGGGGCGGCGTCCGTCGATCTGACCCGCCTGCAAGAACGCAAGAATGCCATCATCAACGGCATCACCGAAGGGGTGAACGGTCTGGTGGCCAGCAAGGGCGTCGAGGTGCTGTATGGCACGGCAGAGCTGTTGTCTGACAAGCAGGCCAAGCTGATCCAAGCCGATGGCAGCGAACAGATCATCGATTTCGACAAGCTGGTGCTGGCCACCGGCTCCGTGCCGGCCAGCCTGCCCATCGCCGGGACCGATCTGCCGCAGGTCATCACCAGCAACGAGGCCCTGTCCCTGACCGAGGTGCCGGCGAAGTTGGTGGTGATTGGTGGTGGCGTCATCGGCGTGGAATTTGCCCAGCTGATGCATCGCCTGGGCGCCGAGGTGTCCATCATAGAGGCGCACCACAAGATCCTGTCCCACATGGATGACGAGCTGTCCAACGAACTGGCCGATATCCTGCGGACCGAAGGGATCCGCGTCTGTGTCAACGCCAAGGTGTCTGCCATCAGCAAGACGACGACCGGGGTCGATGTGTGTTTTGCCACCGAGCAGGGTGCCGAAACCGTGCCGGCGGATCTGGTGCTGATGGCCGTGGGCAGACGGCCCAACCTGAGCGGCTTTGGCCTGGAAAAGACCGGCGTGACCACCGAGCGTGGCGCCATCGTGGTGAACGGTTACATGCAGACCAACGTGCCTCACATCTACGCCGTGGGGGATTGCACCGGGGGCTATATGCTGGCCCACGTGGCGATGGAGCAGGGCATAGTGGCGGCCAAGAACCTGGTCAAGGGCAACCACGAGCTGTTTGATCCGGCCACGGTTCCCGCCTGTGTCTACACCAGCCCGGAGTTTGCCACCGTGGGTCTGTCCGAGCAGGCGGCGCGGCAGCGTGGTGAGGTCAAGATCGGCCAGACCTCCCTGGCGGGCAATGCCAAGACCATGATAGTGCAGCAAACCGGGACCGTGAAGTTCGTGGTGGATGCGGCCACCAACCGGGTGCTGGGCATGCACATCCTCGGCCCCAGAGCCAGCGACATGATCCACGAAGGGGCCTTGGCCATCAAGAAAGCCGCCACCATCGAAGACATCATCCACACCATTCACGGCCACCCCACCATCGCAGAAGGGGTGCATGAGGCCGCAGAAGATGTGTTTGGTAACGCCATCTACAAGGCCTATCCGCAAGCCTAACGCTGGCGGCGCTTCACACAGAGGTGGGCAGCCTTGCCCACCTTGTTTCCGGACAGGTTCCTAGCCGCGCCTCGCTCATCCCGCCTCGCTCCCTTGCCCCCATAGGCCAAATCACCGATCTCGGTGTACAATCTGCGCCTTTGCGATTTGTCGTTACCGTACCAGAGGCCTCAAGATGCTCGACTACTACGCCTATGAAAGTGTTGCCGACTTTGTGAAGGCCTTGAGTCATGAGAAGCGGTTGCAGCTGGTCGAATTGCTGAGCAGCCAGGAGCGTTGTGTGGAAGATCTGGCCAACTCCATGGGCATCGGCATCAAGTCGGTTTCGGCCCACCTGCGTGTCATGCGGACCCATGGGGTCCTGACGACCCGTAAAGAGGGGCTGCGGGTCTACTATCGCCTGCGCAACAACGCCATTCTGGAGCTGTATCAGCATATTCTGGATGTGGCCCTGGAGGGCAAAGACATCACGCCGCTGAATGCGGCCAACGGCCTGTGCCTGACCCTGCATGAGCTGTTGGCTGCCCTGCAGCGTGATGACGTGACCCTGATCGATGTGCGGGATCGCGAGTCCTATGCCGAAGGGCATATTCCCGGTGCGATTTCGGTGCCCATTGACGAGTTGGAGGAGGCCAGTGCGACCTGCTGCGATGCCGATAAGCTGCTGATCGTGTACTGCGAGGGATACTACTGTATTCAGGCGCTGGACGCGGTGCGCATCCTGCTGGCTAAGCAATATCCGGTTAAGGTCTATCGCAACGGCCTAAAGGAGTGGGCCGACGCGGGTTTTAAGCTGGCCAAGGCGAGCTAGTGGGGCTGCCCTGCTTGCAAGAAGGCCCGCCTAAACCGCGTACTGTGCTCCTTTCTAGCAAATTTAGCGCCAGATCCTGGCCGGTAAGGCGGCGCAGCGTCTGGTCCTCCCGGTGCCGGCCAGGCGTAGAAACAAACGGAGCTAGTTGTGGGGCCCGATGGGGCTGTGCGGTTTCAAGTTGCACTGGGCGGGGGCTGCAAAAAAAAGTGGCAGCGTTTGCTGCCACCTTATGCCGGGGAGTTCAGGCTTAGAAGTGATATTTAACGATGGCGGAGTAGGTGTTTTGATCCACGCCCTTCACGCCATATTTGTCACTCCAGTAGTCATATTCGATCCCGACCAGCAGATGGTTTTCGAAAGACTTTCCGGCCAGCAACTGACCCAGGTCATATTTAATCTGCGGGTTGAAGTGGACGTTTTCCTGGTAGCCATTGTCATCATCCGAGGCAAAGACCCAGTCCACATAACCGTCAAATACGATCTTGCTGCTGCCAAGCGGCAGATCCATGCGCCAGACCGGCGTCAACTGCCAGCCGCTGCTGTCGTTATTGTCCGCATCCCGGCGATACAGGTTCAGCTGCAAGTAGGTGAAATGGGGGACTTGCCAGTCGGTGCCTATCCCGTAGAGATAGCTTTCCACCTTGCCTTCACCATGTTCATAGGTGAAGGCGGCTGACCAATCGGTGATCGGGCCCACTGCCAGATCAGCCCCCAAAATCTTGCCGGCGCTAAAGCGCGGAGAGAATTCACCATAGTTGGTGTTCTTGTTGGCGGTGGCGCCATGGTTTTGCGTGAAATCTTCAAACCAGAACCAGTCACCATATGTCCAGCCACCGGCTGATTCCAACGTGATGGTGGTTTGTTCAGCGGCAGGGGCAAGTTTATAGTCATCGCCATACAAGCCGGTCACGCTGGTGTCAGTCCACTGAATGATATCGCCGGCAAAGGCGCTGGGCACCACGGCACAGAGGGACAAATACAAACAGGTCTTCTTGAACATGAATAATATTCCTTTATGAAGCGACTACCGAGATTCCGTAAATTGATGATGTGTCATCTGATTTAATATGAAATGACTGGGTCGGTTGTTGTGGACGTGGGGCGATAAGCGCCGAGCCTGTCGAGCCGACGGCATCGGGTTCGCGCCGATCCGAGCATGTGTTGACGTCTGCACGCCATGAAAAAGGCGCGAGTCACATCACGGGGCGGCGGCAATGCTAACTGAACCCTGCAGGGAAAATCTACCCAAACCGCACCGCGGCCGGACTGGCCGAGGGGCTGTCCCATGGGATCCTCACCGCCGCCTGCGACGTCTGCCGCCTTGCCGCAACGGCGAGCCGGGCGCAACCAACAAAATGTAACTGACGGTAAAAAATCGCAATTCTGAAACCGCTTTCGTACTCCTGCCACGCCGCTACAAACCGCACAAAATCCGCACCATTTGGATAAATGCCCCGGTTCGCTGACAGCTAGTGTTGACCTGGGTTAGCGAATATCCCTTGGCGACTGTGCTTGTCTGCGGTGCTGGGGCCGGCTGATCCGTGGGAGCCCTTGCCATCCTGGGTATCCGGCCAGGGGCCTGCGAGGCAATAACAATACCGATAACGTTTCAAGGAAGTGAAAACATGATGATTTTTAAGCCCAAGATTAATGTGCTCAGCGTGGCCGTCGCCGTCGCCCTCACAGGTATCATCGTCGGTTGTAACGACAGTGATGACAGCAGCAGTACCGTCAAGGACAATGCCTATTACAAGGCCCAGGCCGAATCCTTGATCGCCAAGATGAGCATCGCCGAGCAGCTGAACATGTTGATCGGCCCCGGGTATGACACCAGCACCTGGACGATCAATACCGCCGCCGTGGCCAATCTCAATGGCGCGGTAGATGGCGCGGCCGGCTACATCAGCGGTGTGCTTAATACGGATGAAGGGGTGGATGTGGCTGCCGCCGTGCTGGCCGACGGGCCTGCCGGTATTCGCATCAGCCCGACCCGCGACGATGAAGCGGGTACCTTCTACGCCACCGGCTTCCCGGTGGGCACTCTGTTGGCCTCCAGCTGGAACCTGGAACTGGCCCAGGAGGTCGGCGCCGCCGCCGGTAACGAGGCCAAGGAGTATGGCGTCGATTTCTGGTTGGCACCGGGCATGAATATTCAGCGTAACCCGTTGAACGGGCGAAACTTTGAATACTATTCCGAAGATCCCCTGGTAGCCGGCGCCATGGCGGCCGCCATTACCGAGGGGTCCCAATCCGAAGGGGTGGCCACCACCATCAAGCACTTCGTGGCCAACAACTCCGAAACCAACCGCATGAACGTGGACAACATCATCTCTCCCCGTGCCCTGCGTGAGATCTACCTGCGCGGCTTCCAGTATGCGGTGGAGAACGCCCAGCCCTGGGCCCTGATGACCTCCTACAACAAGGTCAATGGTACCTATACCAGCCAGCGGTCCGATCTGGTGACCTCGGTGCTGCGGGACGAGTGGGGCTATGAAGGCATGGTGATGAGCGACTGGTTCGCCGGGGATGATCCCGTGGCGCAGCTCAATGCCGGTAACGATCTGATCCAGCCCGGCGGCGTCAACTTCGCCAACGGCTCCGATTACACCGATTACCTGACCCGGGTGCAGAGTGCCTACACCAATGGGGAGATCACCGACTCTGTGATCACCACGGATGCCACCCGCATCCTGACCCAGATGCTCAAGACCACCACCAACCAGGGGGTCGGTGGCAGCAACAACCCGGATCTGAACGCCCACGCCGAGATCTCCAAGCAGGCCGCCGAAGAAGGCATGGTGCTGCTGAAAAACAGCGATAGCACCCTGCCCATCGACACCAGCAAGACCATCGCCAGCTTTGGGGTTGGCCAGATCAACACCCTGAAGGGCGGCACCGGCAGTGGCGACGTGCACTCCGCCTATGTGACCACCATCGCCGAGGGGCTGGCCAAGCAGTTCACCCTGGACAGCACTTTGACCTCCTATTACGAGGCGTTCTACGAGGCCAACAAGGTTGAAACCACCGACTCCTTCGGTGTCTCCACCGTGGTGACCTGTGATGAGGCGGATGTGAGCGCCACCGACATCGCCACCTATGCCGCCAACGACGACATCGCCGTCATCACCCTGGGCCGCAACTCAGGGGAGGGTACCGACCGCACCAACACCGCCGGGGATTATCAGCTGACCGAGGTGGAAACCAACCTGATCAGCAACGTGGCGACCGCCTTCCATAACGAAGGTAAGAAGGTGGTGGTGGTGCTCAACATCGCCGGGGTGATCGACACCAGCTGGAAGGATGAGGTGGACGGTATTCTGCTGGCGTACATGCCGGGTCAGGAAGCTGGCGACGCCATCGCCGACCTGCTCTCCGGTGCGGCCAATCCCAGCGGCAAGCTGGCCCAGACCTTCCCGGAAAGCTATGACGACGTGCCCTCCGCCACCACCTTCACCGGCGAAGACACCGACAGCGACGGCACCGTGGATACCAACTACTACAACGAAGACATCTACGTGGGTTACCGCTACTACGATAGCTTCAACAAGGCGGTTTCCTATCCGTTCGGCTTTGGCCTCTCCTACACCAGCTTCGACTACAGTGGTGCCGCTGTCGCCAGCAACACCCTGGACAGCGATGGGGCCAAGGGTGTCGTGACCCTGACCGCCACCATCACCAACTCGGGTGCCGTGGCCGGTAAGGAAGTGGCCCAGGTCTACATCAATGCCCCCGAGGTCAAGCTGAAGAAACCCACCATCGAGCTCAAGGCCTTCGGCAAGACGGACGAACTGGATCCGGCGGCTTCCCAGACCCTGACCTTCAGCATTCCGGCTGCCGTGCTGGCCAGCTTCGATGCCGACGAGAATGAGTGGATCATCGAGCCGGGCACCTACAACGCCTACATCAGCCCGTCCTCGGATGTCTCCAGCGTCACGGCGGTAACCTTCTCCGTGGCTGACGAGATTGTGGTGAGCACCACCACCGCCGGGGCCCTGGCCCTGCCGGATGGCGTCTCAGCCGCTGACTTTGTCACCGTCAGCGAATAATCCATTCCTTACGCTAGTTGGCGAGTCTGCGGACTCGCCTTTTTTTTGCCCGCGTGGCTAGGCCGGCGGGGCGGCGAGGGCCTCGGCCAGGTGGTCCAGCAGCATGCGCACCTTGGGGGAGAGGTGACGGTTGTGGGGGTAGAGGGCCCAGACGCCCTCCTCATCAGGCTGATACTGGGGCAGCAGGGCCACCAGTTCGCCATGTTGCAGCAGATCCTGCACGTAGTAGTCTGGCAGTTGCACCAGCCCCAACCCCTTGAGGGCGGCATCCACCAGCACTTGGCCGCTGTTGCAGCGCAGGTTGCCGTGTACCCGCACGTTGCGGGACTGGCCACCCTCCTGAAAACGCCAGTAATCCAGGGTGCCCAGCAGGCAGTTGTGGCGCTCCAGCTCCCCCAGGCTGTGAGGGGCACCGTGGCGGGCGAGGTAGGCGGGGCTGGCACACAAAAACAGCCGGCGGCTGGCCAGCCGGCGGGCCATCATGGTCGAGTCGGTGAGCCGGCCCAGGCGAATGGCCAGATCATAGCCCTGCTGCACCAGATCCAGGGTCTGGTTGGTGAGCTCCAGCCGCACCTCCAGCTCGGGATAGCGGGCGACGAAGTCGTTGATAAGCGGTGCCAGGGTGCGCTCGCCGTAGGTGACCGGCGCCGTCATCAGCAGCCGGCCCATGGGGCGCTGCTGCAGGTTGGTCACCAGACGCTCGGCGGCCTCCAGGCCATCGAGCACAGGGCGGCACTGCTGGTAATAGAGCTGGCCGGCCTCGGTGAGGGCCACCTTGCGGGTGGTGCGGTTGATGAGCCGCACCGCCAGCCGCTCCTCCAGAGCACTCACCCGGCGGCTGACCTGGGCGGTGGAGACGCCGAGCCGCCGTCCCGCGGCGGTGAAGCTCTGGCACTCCACCACGGCGACAAATTCACAGACCCCATCCCACTGCACCATTGGCTCACTCCTCCTGCTGACCGGCAGATTATTACCATCTGGCAAAAGTCATTTGCAAGTTGCCTGGATTATTTCAGTTATAACCGGCTCCTATAATGAGGCACCGCCGGCCCCCTGCGCCGGCCATTCCCCAGAGGAGTCTTCCATGAGTGATGTGATCAAATGCCGGGCGGCCATCGCCTGGGGCCCGGGCCAGCCGCTGCGTATCGAAGAGGTGGACGTGCTGCCGCCCAAGGCCGGTGAGGTGCGGGTGCGCATCGTGGCCAGCGGCGTCTGCCATACCGATGCCTTCACCCTGTCCGGCGACGATCCCGAAGGGGTCTTCCCCTGCATCCTGGGCCACGAGGGCGGTGGCATCGTCGAGTCGGTGGGCGAGGGCGTCACCAGCGTGCAGGTGGGGGATCACGTGATCCCGCTCTACACCCCAGAGTGTGGCGAGTGCAAGTTCTGCAAGTCCGGCAAGACCAACTTGTGCCAGAAGATCCGCGAGACCCAGGGCAAGGGGCTGATGCCGGACGGCACCACCCGCTTCTTCAAGGATGGCCAGCCCATCTACCACTACATGGGCTGCTCCACCTTTTCCGAATACACGGTACTGCCGGAAATTTCCCTGGCCAAGGTGAATCCCAGTGCGCCGCTGGAAGAGGTCTGCCTGCTGGGCTGTGGCGTCACCACCGGCATGGGCGCCGTGGTGAACACCGCCAAGGTGGAAGCCGGCGCCAGCGTGGCCATCTTCGGCCTGGGGGGCATAGGTCTGTCGGCCATCATAGGGGCCACCATGGCCAAGGCCGGCCGCATCATCGCCATCGACATCAACGAGAGCAAGTTCGAGCTGGCCCGCAAGCTGGGTGCCACCGACTGCATCAACCCCAACGACTATGACAAGCCGATCCAGCAGGTCATCGTCGAGCTGACCGACGGCGGCGTGGATTACTCCTTCGAGTGCATCGGCAACGTCAACGTCATGCGCTCCGCCCTGGAGTGCTGTCACAAGGGCTGGGGCGAGTCGGTGATCATCGGGGTGGCCGGCGCCGGCCAGGAGATCGCCACCCGGCCGTTCCAACTGGTGACCGGGCGCGTCTGGCGCGGCTCCGCCTTCGGTGGCGTCAAGGGCCGCTCCGAGTTGCCGGGCATCGTCGAGCGCTACCTAGCCGGCGAGTTCAAGCTGGATGACTTCATCACCCACACCATGGGGCTAAGCGAGATCAACGAGGCCTTCGAGCTGATGCACGCCGGCAAGAGCATCCGCAGCGTCATTCACTTCTAAGTACCAGGGCGCGGGCCAAGCCCGCGTCGTCAAGGAGAGCCCCATGACGCTTGAAAACATCAGCTGCAACAAGAGCTTCGGCGGTTGGCACAAGCAGTACCGCCACGACTCCAGCACCCTGGGTTGCACCATGCGCTTTGCCATCTTCCTGCCGACCCAGGCCAGCGAGCAGCAGCCGGTGCCCGTGCTCTACTGGTTGTCCGGTCTCACCTGCACGGATGAAAACTTCATGCAGAAGGCCGGTGCCCAGCGGCTGGCCGCCGAGTTGGGCATGGCCATAGTGGCGCCGGACACCAGCCCCCGCGGGGAGGATGTCGCCGATGATGCCGCCTACGATCTGGGCCAGGGGGCGGGATTTTACCTCAACGCCACCCAGGCGCCCTGGGCGCGGCACTACCGCATGTATGACTATGTGGTGCAGGAGCTGCCGGCCCTGATCGAAGCGCACTTCCCGGTGAGCCAGCGCCGGGCCCTGGCGGGGCACTCCATGGGGGGGCACGGCGCCCTGACCATCGGCATCCGGGAGGCGGCGCGCTATTGCAGCCTGTCGGCCTTTAGCCCCATCAGCCATCCGGTGGCCTGCCCCTGGGGACAGAAAGCCTTCACCGCCTACCTGGGGGAGGCGCCGCAACACTGGCGAGAGCACGATGCCAGCCTGCTGATGCGCGAGGCCAGCCAGGGGTTGCCGACCCTGGTGGATCAGGGGCTGGACGACAGCTTCCTGACCGCGCAGCTGATGCCCGAGCAGCTGGAGTTGGCGGCCCAGCACAGCGGTTTTCCCCTGACCCTGCGGCGTCATGCCGGCTACGATCACAGCTACTACTTCATCGCCAGCTTTATCGAGGATCACCTGCGCTTTCATGCCCGCCATCTGGGGTTGACCGGCTAGGTTTTGCTCCTCCTCAATCAACAAAAAGGCACGCCATGCGTGCCTTTTCCATCTTCGCTCGAGAACGCTATCACCGGCAGCTTAGCGCACCAGGGGGTTGGTCAGGCAGGTGGGACCGCCCTCGCAGGCCATGCACAGGGCGTCGCCGGCAAACACGCTCACCCGGGTGCCACTGGCCTCCATCGCCGCCCGGGTCTTGGGGAAGCCGTCGATCATGATGCAGTGATCGGGACTCGTGGGCAGCACGTTGAGATTGAGGCCGAAGGAGGCGGTGAACTCGTCTTCCGGCGCCACCACCATCTCGATGCCCCGAGACGTGAGCAGTTGCCACAGGGCGGCGGGAATGAGCGGCGGGTGCACTAGGTACTTGGTCTCGGTGAGGGGGGAGATCACCGACATCAGGTGCAGGCAGGCGGCCTCACCGCCCCAGTAGGGCATGTCAAAGCCCAGCACCTGGATGCCATGGGGATTGAGCAGGGCGTTGAGCTGTCGCACCCCCTCGCGGTTGGAGCGAAAGCCCAGGCCCACCAGCAGGGTCTGTTCGTCCAGCCAGATGGTGTCGCCACCCTCGACCTTGGCCTCGCCCTCCAGCTGGCCCAGCACCGGGATGCCCTGGGCCTCGAAGAAGCGGCGATGCAGATCCGGCTCGGCGGTGCGCAGGGGCTTGCCCATCTTCAACGGGATGGCACCAAAGCGGGTGATGAGGGAGGCATCGCGGGTGAACATGGCATCGGCCAGGCCGTCGTTGTCATCGGGCAGCCAGTGGATCTGGGCACCGGAGGCCTCGATCAGGCTGGCGAAGGCGTCGTACTGCGCCAGGGCCTGCTTGGCATCGAACAGGCTGTTGTAGTGCCACTTGTCGGGATCGGCGGCCAGCAGGCTGGCGCCGGGGCGGCGCATCAGCACCTGGGTCATCGTATTTGCCATGCTCTGGCAGCCGTATTGGTTCATTGGTTCCTCCTGATCCTGCACTGGTCAAAAACTCATTGACATACACGTTATACGGACGCATAAAGTTATGCAACTGTATAAATCAACGCGTCAGCCATCGGCAACATTCCGCGCAGTCCAGGTCCACCCGACCCGTCTGCACGGGGCTTGCCGCTCATTAACCAAGTGCGACCCTAGGGTCATTCACGCTCAAGGAAGAAACTCATGAACCGCAAACAGCTCGTACTCTTTACCGGATTGACCCTGGCTTCCCTGTCCGCCCTGGCCCAGCCGCTGCGCATCGGTGTCGCCACCGAACCCTATCCACCCTTCGCCGTGGCGGACGCCGCCGGCCACTATTCCGGTTGGGAGATCGACATCACCAAGGCGGTCTGTGCCCAGGCCAAGCTGGATTGCCAGTTCGTGGCGGTGGCCTGGGACGGCATCATTCCCTCCCTGCTGGCGGACAAGATCGACGTCATCGCCGCCTCCTTGTCCATCACGGATGAGCGCAGCCAGGTGATCGACTTCTCCGACAAGTACTACCAGACCGGCGCCATGCTGGCGGTGGCCGCCGGCAGCGACATCAAGCCGACCCCGGCTGGGGTGGCGGGGCACAAGATCGGCGTGCAGTCCGGCTCCATCCACCAGGCCTATGCCCTGCAGTATTTCAAGGGCGCCACCATCCAGGAGTATCAGACCCAGGATGAGGCGGATCAGGATCTGTTTGCCGGCCGCATCGACGGTACCCTGGCGGACGCCCTGGTGCTGGAGACCTTCTTGAAGAGCGACGAAGGCAAGGGCTGCTGCAGCGATGCCGGCCTGGTGGCCCAGGACGATGCCTTGCTGGGCAAGGGCATCGGCTTTGGCCTGCGCAAGGGCAACGATGCCTTGAAAGCCAGCCTGAACCAGGCGATCCAGGCTATCCGTGCCGATGGCACCTATGACAAGATCACCGCCCAGTACTTCAACTTCAACATCTACGGCGAATAAGCCGGGGCCGGACAGGAGACCCGCGTGACCAACTATCAGACCATGAGCCTGGGCCAGTTGCTGGCCCTCGCCCCGCCAGGCTGGGGCGGCACCCTGCTCAGCGGCTTGGGGGTCTCCTTGCTGGTGGCGGGCCTGGGCTACCTGCTGGGCCTGTTGATTGGCTTGGGGGGCGCCCAGCTGCGCCGCAGCCGCAGCCTGCTGGGCCAGGATCTGGTGACCCTCTACACCACACTGGTGCGGGCCGTGCCTGAGCTCGTTCTGATCCTGCTGGTCTATTTTGCGCTGCCCCAGGCGCTGAACAGCCTGCTGGCCTGGCTGGGGCTGGGCAAGCTGGCCATCAACGGCCTGGTGGCGGGGGTGCTGGTCATCGCCTTCGTCCAGGGCGCCTACGCCACCGAGGTGATCCGCGGCGCCATGAATGCGGTGCCCCTGGGTCAGCTGGAAGCGGCCCACAGCTTTGGCATGCGGCCCTGGCAGGTGTTTCGCCGCATCCTGCTGCCGGCCATGCTGCCCGGCGCCTTGCCGGGGCTCTCCAACCTCTGGCTCATCGCCACCAAGGATACGGCGCTGCTGGCGGTGGTGGGCTTTGCCGAGCTGACCCTGGCGGCCCGCCAGGCCGCCGGCGCCACCAAGCACTATTTCCTGTTTCTGATGGCCGCCGGTGTCCTCTACCTGCTGGTCTCCTTGCTGTCCAACTGGCTGTTCAAGTGGCTGGAGCAGCGGCTGCTGCCGGGGAGGGCCCATGCTTGACTCCCTGCTGACCCGGCCCCACCGCCTGTTGCTGCTGGGCATCGGCGTGGCGTTGCTGCTGGCCATGGTGTTTGGCATGCAGTGGGCCTGGCTGCTGCGCTATTGGCCGGCGATCCTCGACGGTCTCGGCCATACCCTGCTGCTGCTCATCGGCAGCGTGCTGCTGGGCTTTGTGCTGTGCATTCCCCTGGCGCTCATGCAGGTCCAGGGGCCGGCACCGCTGGCCTGGCTAGCCCACGGCTTCTGCACCCTGATCCGCGGCACGCCCATCTTGTTGCAGTTGTGGCTGCTCTATTACGGCATCGGCTCCCTGTTTCCCTATCTTCCCGGCATACGGCAAAGCTGGCTGTGGCCCTATCTCACCCAGGTGTGGCCCTATGCCCTGGTGGCGTTGACATTGTCGTTCGCCGGTTACGAGGGGGAAGTGATGCGCGGCGCCCTGAAGGGGGTGCCTCGCGGCCAGCTGGAGGCGGCCCGCGCCATGGGCATGACCCCCTTCACCCTGCTGTGGCGCATCTGGCTGCCCTGCGCCATCCAGCGGGTGCTGCCGACCCTGAACGGCGAGCTGATCCTGCAATTGAAGGCCACACCGCTGGCCGCCACCATCGCCTTTATCGATGTCTATGCGGTGTTCGGCCGCATCCGCCAGGAGACGTTCATCGTCTACGAGCCCTTGCTGCTGCTGGCGGCCGTGTACCTGGTGATCGCCGGACTCATCACCCTGGGCTTCCGTCACCTGGCCGGGCGCTATCCGGTGGGGGAATAAGGCGGGGCCGATCCGGCTCGCTGATCCGACCGGCGAGACATGCTAGGATCGCCGGCCAAAACATGCTCACTCGAGACCGGTTGACCGGGCGAGTCGGCGAATCGAACCATGCGAAGCACCATGAACGAGAAACGCAGAACCCCACGCAAAGAGATGTCCGAGAGTCGCAAGGCCGAGCTTATCGAAGCCACCCTGCGGCTCATCGCCCGGGACGGCGTCAAGGCTGCCACCGTGCGCTCCATCGCCGACGAGGCCAATGTCACCCAGGGGCTGATCCGCTATTACTTCCGCAGCAAGGAGGAGCTGATCATCGCCGCCTATGAGAAGCACATGACGGATCTCATCGATGTGGCGGCCCAGGCGGCGGAGGGCGAGTTCGCCTCGGCGGGCAGTCGGCTGGCGCGCTTCGTGGAGGCTTCGGTGCGACCGCCCATCATAGCCCCCCAGGTCATCGCCCTGTGGGCCGGCTTCTTTCAGATGCTGTTCCATCACGACGCCATGCGTGAGAGCCACCGCAAGACCTACAACCTGCTGCGCCGGCACATCAAGGCGCTGATCGCCGATCTGTTTGCCGAGCAGGGGCGGGCGGTGGACGAGCAGCAGCTCAGGGAGCTCTCCATCGCCTGTAACGCCATCCTGGATGGCCTGTGGATCGAGGGCGGCGCCCTGCCGGAAGAGTTTGCCGGCGACGAACTGGTGCGGGTGGCGCTCCATGGCTTCGGCGCCCTGTTGCAGACCGATCTGGTGGCCTGCCTGGCGGGGTGAGCCGTTTCGCCGGCTAGATAGAATAAGCCCGCTGCTGCGGGCTTTTTTGTCGGCGAGGGGTGCCTCCTGGGTTTACACCCCTAGCGGGCGGCCTGCATGGCGGCGGCGGTGTCCAGCATGCGGTTGGCGAAGCCCCATTCGTTGTCACACCACACCAGCACCTTCACCAGGTGACCGTCGCTGACCCGGGTCTGGCTGCTGTCGATGATGCTGCTGTGGGGATCGTGGTTGAAGTCCACCGACACCAGGGGCGCCTCCACATAATCCAGGATCCCCGCCAGCGGGCCCAGGGCGGCGGCCTGCAGCGCCTGATTGATGGCCGCCACGGTCACCGGTTCACGGACGGTGACGCTCAGGTCCATGGCGGTGACATTGATGGTGGGCACCCGCACGGCGATGGCTTCGAACTTGCCGGCAAACTTGGGCAGTATCCGCTCCAGCCCCTTGGCCAGCCGGGTGTTCACCGGGATGATGGACTGGCTGGCGGCGCGGGTCAGGCGCAGATCCGGGCAGTAGGCGTCGATCACCTGCTGGTCGTTCATCGCCGAGTGGATGGTGGTGATGGTGCCACACTGCACGCCAAAGTGGCGATCCAGCTCGTCGATCACCGGCACTATGCAGTTGGTGGTGCAGGAGCCGTTGGAGACGATCCTGTGCTGCGCCCGCAGATCGGCCTGGTTGATGCCATAGATGACGGTGGCATCCAGGTCGGCGTCCGCCGGATGGGAGAAGAGCACCTTGCCGGCCCCGGCGGCCAGATGCAGTTCGGCGTCCTGCCGGCTGTGCAGCTTGCCGGTACACTCCAGCACCACATCCACTCCCAGCTCGCCCCAGGGCAGCTTGGCGGGGTCCATTTCATGGCACAGGGCCATGCTCTGGTCGCCGACCCGCAGGCGTGGTTTTCCATCGTCGCCGGTGTGCAGGCTCACGGGCCAGCGGAAACGGCCGTGGCTGGAGTCGTATTGCAGCAGGTGGGCTATGCCTGCCGGGGCGGCGGGTTCATTGATGGCGACGATCTGGATATCCTGGCGGCCGCTTTCAAACTGGGCCCGCAGCACGCTGCGGCCGATGCGGCCAAACCCGTTGATGGCAATGCGAATGGGGGACATACAACTTCCCTAAAAAGAGCCAGTGTAATCCATCTGCCTGGCATTGTAACCCGCGGCGGGCGAGGGGTTTGCCTTGGGCGGCGGGTAATAAAAAAGCACTCCTGAGGGAGTGCTTTTTTATCGAATCTGGTGCGTCCTAGTGGACTCGAACCACCGACCCCCACCATGTCAAGGTGGTGCTCTAACCAGCTGAGCTAAGGACGCTTGTTGTCGGTCAGCGCGCGCATTTTGGTGCGTCCTAGTGGACTCGAACCACCGACCCCCACCATGTCAAGGTGGTGCTCTAACCAGCTGAGCTAAGGACGCACTGCGAAGGCCTGACACTTAAACTTGGTGCGTCCTAGTGGACTCGAACCACCGACCCCCACCATGTCAAGGTGGTGCTCTAACCAGCTGAGCTAAGGACGCACGCGTTAAGTGGGGCGAATATTAACGATCTCGCCCGATGCTGGCAACCCCTGACGGGGGGCTTTTTCAAGTGATTGTGTTCGTTTGCCTTTTTACTGAACAGACACGCGGCACAGGAAAAAATTAAGGGCCTATCACTTTGGTGTGATAGGCCCTTAATGTCGGCAAGCGCTGGATCAGGCGTTGACCACCATGCGGGTCTCTGAGGTATCCGGCGTCTCAGGGGTATGGCTGCGATCCATCTGATCGAGCACCAGCTTGGCCCGCTTCAACACCTTGTCCACCAGGGCACGGGTGAGGGTCAGGGGCGGCTCGACGCGAATGGTCTTGGCATTGATCAGGGTCCCTGCCACCAGCACGCCCTGGTCGAACATGCCCTTGGCGAAGGCATAACCCAGGGTGTTGTCGTGGAACTCCATCGCCTGCAGCATGCCGCGGCCACGCACCGCAGAGACCAGGGACGGGTGTTGACGGGCCAGGGTCTTGAGGCCGTCCAGCAGGTATTCACCCACCTCGGCGCTATTGCTGGCCAGATCCTCTTCCAGCATCACGTTGATGGTGGCAATGGCGGCGGCGCAGGCCAGCGGGTTGCCACCAAAGGTGGTGGTGTGCAGGAAGGGGTTGTCAAACAGTACGGAGAACACCTTCTTGCTGGCGATGGTGGCGGACACTGGCATGACGCCACCGCCCAAGGCCTTGGCCAGACAGAGGATATCCGGGGTGGTGTTGCTGTGCTGACAGGCAAACAGCTTGCCAGTACGGCCCATGCCGGTTTGTACCTCGTCGAAAATCAGCAGGGCACCGTATTCATCACACAGCCGACGCAGACCCGGCAGGTAGTCATCCGACGGAATGATGACGCCGCCTTCCCCCTGGATGGGTTCGACGATGACGCCGGCAACCGGGTCACCTTGTTCGGCATGGGCCTTGAGGCTGGCCTCCATGGCGGCCAAATCGCCAAACGGCACATGGCTGAAGCCCGGAACCAGCGGGTAGAAGGGTTGCCGGAACACGGGTTTGGAGGTGGCGGAGAGGGAACCCAGGCTCTTGCCGTGGAAGCCCCCTTCGGTGGCGATAAAGGCAGTACGTCCGCGAGGGGACTGATAAGCCTTGGCGAGCTTCAATGCCGCCTCGACGGCTTCAGTACCACTGTTGCCGAAGAAACAATATTGGAGATCGCCGGGGGTGATATCAGCCAGCAATTTGGCCAGCAAGGCACGCAGTGGGTCCAGCATCTCCTGGCTGTGCAGGGGTTGCTTGGCCAACTGGCGTTCCACCGCCTTGACCACGGTGGGATGACGATGGCCGACGTTGAAGATGCCAAAGCCACCTAGGCAGTCGATGTATTCGCGCCCCTTGGTGTCAATCAGGGTGTTGGGACCAGTGGCGCGCCATTCGATGGCAGCGTGTTGACCTTGCTCGGTAACGGACTTGCGGTATTCCAGGAAGCCTGGGTTAACGTGGTTGCGGAAGTTAGCGATGGTTTCTTGATTCAGCCACTCTACCTCTTGCTCGGAGAGTTCTGCCTTGTCGATCAGCGCCAGGGCTTTGCGCGACAAGGATAAGGGGGTACCTGGGTCATGGGCCTTGTTCTTCATGGGATAATTCCTTTTGTTGCGAAAGGAGAGCGCCTTTCATCGTGATTCCACTCTAATCCAGAATTAATCGCATACGCAATGTGGCCAAAATGCTGCAAAAAGGGCTTGTCGCAGGCACCTGTATGAATATGCATCGGCTCTAGGTTGGCAAGCTGGTTTGTCTCCTTCACAACAACTTTTAATGCTGTATAAACACAAAACACAGCATTGATGTGCGTATTTGGCAAATTGTTGGTGTTATTAACTGGTTCGCACTCAAAATGCGGTTTTTAAATCCAAAAATAGGGGTTTATGCAAAATATGGGATATTTATGCAGTGTCGGTGAGCAGACAAATGGGGGGGTAAGTCATTGATTTCACTATAATGGGGCGCAATTGCCCCATTGTGATGCGTTTGGCGTGCCAAGGGTAGGCAATCACCAGAAAGCGAAGTTAACTACCTGTTTTTAAAGAAGATAACCTTAAGGCGCCAACTGAATAAACCGGCGGCGCAGGTCAGACCACTGATCAGGCCTATCCAAAATCCCTGGGGGCCCATGGCCGGCCGCAGCAGATCCGTCAGGCCCAGCACCACACCTACCGGCAAACCGACCCCCCAATAGGCCACCATGGTGATGGCAAAAATCATCTTGGTATCCTTGTAGCCCCGCAGTGCACCGGAAGAGACGACCTGTACCGTATCGGAGAACTGATAGATGGCGGCAAAGATCAGCAGTTGCGCGGCCAGGGCGATGACCATGGTGTCCTCTGTGTAGCGGCTGGCGATCCAGTGGCGGCCCTGCCAGGTCAGGGTGGCGGTCAGCATGGCCAGACAGAGGCCGAGCAGCAGGCTGGCCAGGGTGGCGCGGCGGGCTCGGGCGGGTTCCCCTTCACCCAACGCATGTCCGACCCGGATGGAGGTGGCAAAGCCCAAGGAGAGTGGCAGCATGAACACCAGGGAGGAGAAGTTCAGGGCGATCTGGTGACCGGCCACCAGATCGGTGCCTAACGAGGCCAGCAGTATGGCAACCAGGGTGAACATGGTGACTTCGCAAAAGGTGGCCAAGCCTAACGGCAGCCCTAACAGGCTCAGCCGCTTGAGGGTGGACCACTGGGGCCAGGGGCACTGCTGGAACAGGCGACAGTGGCGATAGCGGGGCGAGCGAACGACAAACCACCACATGGAAAGGGCCATGGCCCAGAACACCAGCGCCGAGGCGACCCCGCAGCCCACCGCCCCTAACGCCGGTAGCCCCAGCTTGCCGTAGATCAGCACATAGTTGGCCGGAATGTTCAGCAGCAGGCCGATGAAACCGATGAACATGGTGGGGGCGGTGAAGGAGAGCCCCTCGGTATAGTTGCGCAGCACCTGGTAAACAAGGTAGGCGGGCAGTCCCCAGGCGATGGCATGCAGGTAGCCGGCGGTCTTGTGTGCCAGGGCCGGTGCCACGTCCATCCAGGGCAGCAGCACGGGGGAGAAGTAGAGCAGCAGCAGGGCCGGGGGGCTGATGAGCAGGCTTAACCAGAGTCCCTGGCTGATAAAGGAGGGGATCTCGTCGGCACGGCGGGCACCATTTAGCTGCGCCACCATGGGGGTGATGGCCATCAGCAGCCCCTGGCTGAACAGTATGATGGGCAGCCAGAAACTGCTGGCGATGGACACGGCGGCCAGATCGACGGCACTGACTTGCCCCGCCATCAGGGTGTCAACAAACGTCATGGCGGTCTGGGCTACCTGGGCCAGCAGTATGGGCAGCGCGAGACGGACGAGATGACGGACCTCGCCAGCGTAGGCAAGGATACGAGAACGAGCCATGGGGATACCGCCAACATGAATGGGCCCAGCGGGCCCGAAAAGAGAGTGTCAGGTTACGTGTGTGAGTTAGTCGTCCTGATGATCGCTCATCAGCAGGTTGGCCGCGGCCAGGGCGGCCTGCTCCTTGATATCCTCCGGCACACGGGGATCCTCGGCCACGGCATCCAAGGCGCGTACCGCTGCGGCGATGGCCTGGGGAATGAAGCCAATATCACCGCTGCCAATCTGGCTGTAGGCCATGCGCACGCGCTCGCCACATTCAAAATACTTCATGTCACCTCCGTTAAAAACGCAGGCGAGTATACTACCGGTCGCACAGCCTCACCAGTCGGCGCAACAGCCCATCCTGGACCTAGAAAATCTGTTCGTCGTCCGTGTCCACAAACAGCTGCAGGCGATCTTTGAGTTCGTCCCTGTGCAGGCGCAGATGGATGGTGGCGCCGCAGGCCAGACACTCATCCTGGTAGTCCTGATCGCCCTGGGTGGCATCCAGCTCGACAGAGGTGTGATGGCCACAATGGGGGCAGACGATGGTTCTTTGCAGATATTCACGCATGATGACCTCCGAACTTCCGGGCCTAGCTTGAGTGTAGCTGCTGGCATCGCGATCAGACTGTGGCGCGGCGCACGTCCTCTATAGCGCCAGCAACTGATGCAGATGATGCTCTACCGGCCGTCGGTAAGCCTCGCCGTAGCGATTGAGGTGGGCCAACAGCGGATAGAGGTTATAGGCCAGCTTGCGCATTTCATGACCGGCCGGGGGCTGCCAGCGACTGGCATACCCTTGGTAGAAGGGGTCGGGCAGGGAACCGAACAGCTCGCTCATGGCCAGGTCCACTTCGCGATCGCCAAAGTAGCAGGCGGGGTCGAACAGCACGCCGCTGCCGGCAGTAAAGCCCAGGTTGCCGCACCAGAGATTGCCGTGCAGCAGGGCCGGGGTGGGCTGATGATTGGCCAACAGACGACGCACTGTGTCCACCAGCTCATCAATGGGCATCAGGTGCACGCCTTTTTCCGCCAGCAACTGCAGCTGCCAGCCGATGCGCTGCTCGGCGAAAAACTGGGACCAACTGCGTTGCCACTGGTTGGGCTGCGGCGTGTGCAGGAAGAAGTTATCCTCGTCCCAGCCATACATGGCCTGTTCCTGGCTTTCGTGCAGATCGGCCAGGGCTGTGCCCAGGGTAAACCACTGTTGCTCGGTGCCGGTTTCCATGGGCAGGAATTCCATGGCCAGGAAGCCGTGATCGCCGGCCACGCCACAGCAGTAGGGGTGGGGGATCTTGAGGGTTCGGCTTTGGGCCAGGCAGTGCAGTCCGCGCATCTCCACCGCCAGTTGTTCGGCCTCATGGCGGGGCAACAGTTTGATGAACAGGCTGAGGCCGTCGTCCTCCACCAGCATGCGGCGACACTCGTCGTCCTGGATCAGGGATTCACGGCGCCGGATAACAAAGGGGCGTTGCAGGGCATCGGCTATCTGATTGGCGATGGAGTGCCACATGGTGTCCTCCTCGGAGAGATGAGCGATCTGCTGTCAGTATAGAGAGAATTCCCGCCGGACATGATGCGGTTGACTCCACAAGTTGGATTTCCCTGTGGCATTGCGTCACCCGGCGGCATTCATTACACTGCGTCGTCACATGTCCGAGAGTAGCGGACAGACGGTCGATTTCTTCCATTCAAAGATTTCATTGTTTCAGCAAGTGGCACTTGGTAGGTGTCACCACTGTAAGGACATAATCATGCCTGTAATCACGCTTCCTGATGGCTCCCAACGCCAGTTTGATCACCCTGTCTCCGTAATGGATGTGGCCAAGGACATAGGTCCCGGCCTGGCCAAGGCCTGTGTGGCCGGTCGCATCAACGGGCAACTGGTGGACGCCTGCGAGGTCATCAGCGAGGATGCCAGCCTGGCCATCATCACCATGAAGGATGACGACGGTCTGGAGATCATGCGTCACTCCTGTGCCCACCTGCTGGGTCATGCCATCAAACAACTGTGGCCCCAGACCAAGATGGCCATAGGTCCGGTCATCGATAACGGCTTCTACTATGACGTGGATCTGGATCATCCCCTGACCGACGAAGACATCGCCGCCCTGGAGGCGCGGATGCTGGCGTTGGCCAAGAAGGACTATGACGTCATCAAGAAGCGGGTGAGCTGGCAAGAGGCACGCGACGTTTTCGAGTCCCGTGGTGAGACTTACAAGATGGCCATCCTGGACGAAAACATCGCCAAGGACGATATGCCGGGCCTGTACCACCACGAAGAGTACATCGACATGTGTCGTGGCCCCCACGTGCCCAACATGCGGTTCTGTCATCACTTCAAGTTGCAGAAGATCTCCGGCGCCTACTGGCGTGGGGATGCCAACAACAAGATGTTGCAACGCATCTATGGCACCGCCTGGGCCGATAAGAAGCAGCTGGCGGCGTACCTGCAGCGGTTGGAAGAGGCCGCCAAGCGCGACCACCGCAAGATTGGCAAGCAGCTGGACCTGTACCACATGCAGGAAGAAGCACCTGGCATGGTGTTCTGGCACCATGACGGTTGGTCCATCTTCCGCGAACTGGAACGTTTTACCCGGGAAAAACTCTGGGAGTACCAGTACCAGGAAGTGAAAGGACCCTTCATGATGGACCGAGTGCTCTGGGAGCGGTCCGGACACTGGGATAAGTATGCCGATGCCATGTTCACTACCAGTTCCGAGAACCGTGAATATGCCATCAAGCCGATGAACTGCCCGGGCCATGTGCAGATCTTCAATCAGGGCCTCAAGTCCTATCGGGATCTGCCCCTGCGGATGGCTGAATTTGGCTGTTGTCATCGCAACGAACCCTCAGGTTCCTTGCATGGCCTCATGCGTGTTCGTGGTTTCACGCAAGATGATGCCCACATCTTCTGTGCCGAAGAGCAGATTCAGGATGAGGTGAGCAGCTGCATCAAGATGGTCTACGACATCTATGGCACCTTCGGTTTCAATGATATTGCCGTCAAGCTGTCTACCCGTCCGGATAAGCGAATCGGCAGCGACGAGATCTGGGACAAGTCGGAACATGCCTTGGCCGAAGCCCTCAATGCCAACGGTCTGGAATTCGACTTCCAGCCGGGCGAAGGGGCCTTCTACGGGCCCAAGATTGAGTTCACCCTGCACGACTGTCTGGGCCGCGCCTGGCAGTGCGGCACCATACAGCTGGACTTCGCTCTGCCGGGCCGACTGGGTGCGACTTACGTGGGCGAGGATAACGAACGCCATGTGCCTGTGATGATCCACAGAGCCATCCTGGGTTCCATTGAACGCTTCATCGGGATCCTCACCGAAGAGACCGCCGGTTACTTCCCAGCTTGGCTGGCACCGACTCAAGTGGTGGTCATGAATATCACCGACAATCAGGCGGACTACGTCAATCAAGCGGTTAGTGCACTCAATCTCGCTGGAATCCGTGCAAAGGCGGACTTGAGAAATGAGAAGATTGGCTTTAAAATCCGCGAGCACACCTTGAAGCGGGTGCCCTATTTGCTGGTTTGCGGCGATAAAGAGGTCGAAACTGGCGAAGTGGCCATCCGAACTAGGAAGGGCGCGGATCTGGGCAAGCTGAAACTGGATGACTTCATTCAGCAGCTGCAACAGGAGATCCGGTCCAAAGGTCAGAACACTGTGGAGGAATAAGCTATAAAAGGCGCAAAAAAGACGGGAAAACAGCCACCACGTACCCGCATGAATGGCGAAATTCGTACTAAGGAAGTTCGTCTGGTGGGGATCGAGGGTGAAGCGATCGGTGTCGTATCAATTGAAGAGGCACTGGATCGTGCCGTTAAAGCTGGGGTAGATCTGGTTGAGATCAGCCCTAACGCCGAGCCCCCGGTCTGCCGGATCATGGACTACGGCAAGTTCCTCTACGAGAAGAGCAAGTCTCAGAAAGAGCAGAAGAAGAAGCAAAAGCAGATCCAGGTGAAGGAAATTAAGTTCCGGCCTGGGACTGATGAGGGCGACTATCAGGTAAAACTGCGCAACCTGATTCGCTTCCTCGAAGAAGGTGACAAGGCCAAAGTAACGCTCCGCTTCCGCGGTCGTGAAATGGCGCATCAGGACCTCGGCTTGAATGTTCTGGAACGGGTCAAAGCCGATCTGGAAGAGCTGGCCGTCGTGGAGTCCTTCCCCAGGGTGGAAGGTCGCCAAGCCGTCATGATGCTGGCACCGAAAAAGCGGTAATCAGGCTCATCAAGTAACAGACCCATCAGGCTTAGGTCTGGTGGGTTTTGTTCGCCTGATTGCCATCATTGGCAAACACAATGCGGAGTTATTATGCCAAAGTTGAAAAACAACAAGGGCGCCTACAAGCGCTTTAAAAAGACCGCGAACGGCTTCAAGCGTAAGCAGTCTCACCTGCGTCACATCCTGACCAAGAAGAGCACCAAGCGTAAGCGTCATCTGCGTGCCATGAGCATGGTTGCCAAGAGCGACCTTCTTCAAGTAACCAGCATGTTGCCGTACGCATAAGGGGAGAGTGACAAATGCCTAGAGTAAAACGTGGTGTGACTGCCCGCGCTCGTCACAAGAAGGTGATGAAGGCCGCCAAGGGTTATTATGGTGCCCGTTCCCGTGTTTACCGCGTTGCCAAGCAAGCGGTAACCAAGGCCGGTCAATATGCCTACCGTGACCGTCGTCAGAAGAAGCGTCAGTTCCGTCAGCTGTGGATCGCCCGTATCAACGCGGCTTCCCGTCAGAACGGTCTGTCCTACAGCCGTTTCATCAACGGTCTGAAGAAGGCTTCCATCGAGATCGATCGTAAGATCCTGTCCGATATCGCCGTTCATGACAAGGCTACCTTCACCGCCCTGGTGGAGAAGGCCAAGGCTGCTCTGGCCTAATCGGCTGACAGCAAGAGGGGAGGCAAAAGCCTCCCCTTTTTTATTGTTATTTCCTGGGCTCTTTGATATTTAAGAGAGTCTTCAATTACCAGTGATGGCGTCGTGTGTAGAACCCTTCTCTTCGTACTTTGTTGGCTGGTCGGCTTGGCATCGGCCCAGGCCACTGTCGTGCTGCCGATCAAGGATCGGCATACTCATTTAGACGCCAGCGAAGTCCTCGAATACCGGGTTGGCGAGCCGCAACAAAGCTGGCCCTGGGAAGTCGCCTATCGCCCCGGTTGGCGTTCGGTGCGGGGGGCTGGCCCCGTGATGGGGTTCGATTCCCGGCCTTATTGGTTCCGAATCGCCCTCGCCAATCAATCCGGCGAGGAGCAGCTGTTGATGGTGGACGCCGGTGTGCCCCTGTTGGACAAACTGGATGCCTTCCTCATCGCCAAGGGCCGACTGATGCGGGTGTGGAAGACGGGCATACAGCGCGGCGTCGGCACCAAGCCCTATCCCTCCAAGGTGTTTACCTTCCCGCTGTCGTTGCAGCCGGGAGATGAGGTCCAACTCTATTTTCGCGCCGAGCATCAAGGTTTCTTGACCTTCCCGCTGTCGGTGACCAATCTGCGGGAGCATGCCCTCAAGCAGTCCTATGACAAGCTGCAGATGGGGGTGACCGGGGGGGTCTTCATCCTGGCGGGCTTGTATGCCCTCCTGTTATACGGCTTCATCCGGGAATCCCGCTTCCTCTATTACGCCCTGTTCTGCTTCAGCCTGATGGCCTCCGCCTGGATATTGAAGGGCTATGCCGGCAGCTATCTGCTGTTTCCTTCCTGGCTCAGCGGCACCCGCAGTCTGCTGAGTTGTGTCGGACTGTTGTTGCTGGCCCTGGTGCTCTCCACCCTGGACATGTATCGCGTCTGGCTGACCCAGCGCCAGCGTCAGCTGGGGCATTGGGTGGTGGGGCTGATCCTGATTGGGGCCGTCTTGCCCTGGCTGCTGGACTTCAAGCAGGGTCTGTTTGTCCTGTTCGGCCTGTATAGCCTGGTGACCCTGCTGGCGCTGCTGCTGGTGTTCTTCTTCATCGGCCGGGCCGGCTGGTTGCAACGGCTCTATAGCAATGCGGCGCTGGGCTTCCTGGCCAGCTGCCTGTTGTTGTTTGCCAATCATCTGGGCTGGTGGCAGCAGGGCTGGATCACCGATTACCTGATCTCCGCCTTCAGTGCCTTGGCTGCCGCCCTGCTGGTATTTGCCCTGGCCTATCGCACCTATCAGGAGAAGCGGGGGCGCCTGCGGGCCAAGCGGCAGGTTTCGGAAGGGCTCAAACGCTACTTTGAGTTGTACCATAACGCCAACGAAGGCTTGTTCACCTCCACCCTGGAGGGGCAGCTGATGGCGGCCAATCCCGCCTTCTGCCGGCTGTTCGGGTATGCTGATTTCCAGATCATGGCCTCCTCGGCGGGGCGCAAGACCCAGTCGCTGTATGCCCAACCCAATGAGCGCGACGACCTGTTGGCCCAGCTGTTCTCCAACAGCCAGCAAGGGGTACGCAAGGACGTGCAGATGCGCCGCCCGGACGGCACCACCTTCTGGGCGCGACTCTCCTTGCGCATTTCCCATCGGGAGGGCAAGAACCGCCCCTTCCTGATCGAAGGCATCCTGGTGGACATCACCGAGGGCAAGGAGTACCAGGCCCGGCTCGAGTTTCTCACCACCCACGATGAGGTGACTGGGCTGCACAACCGCCGTTACCTCATGGGCCTGCTGGAAGCCCTGTTTGTGCGGCGCGCGCAGGACCCCGGCACCGATTACCTCTGTTTCATCGACATCGATCACTTCAACCTGATCAACGAAGGGGGCGGGCATCTGGCCGGGGACGAGTTCCTCAAGCTGCTGGCCCAGCAGTTGGGGCAGAAGATGACCTCCCGTTTCGCCCTGACTCGCCTGAGCGGTGACGAGTTTGCCATCCTGCTGGAAAACACCTACGTGGATGAGGCCATCCGTTTCGCCGAGCAGTGCCGCAAGCTCATCCAGGAGCAACGCTTCATCTGGGACAGCAAGATCTACTCGGTCACCGCCAGCCTGGGGCTGGTGCCCATACAGCCGGGCTGCCACGATGCCTCGGCCCTGATGGCCCTGGCGGACGCGGCCTGCTCCACCGCCAAACGGCAGGGGCGTAACCGCCTGCACGTCTACTCGGATCTCAGCCCGGAGATGCGCCAGTATCAGAACGAGGTGGCCTGGGTCTCCCGTATCAACCAGGCCCTGGCAGAGAACCGCTTCGTGCTGGCGCGCCAGCTCATCATCCCGGCCCACGGTGGCGGCGGTGGTCAAAAATACGAGATCCTGTTGCGGCTGTTGGGGGAGCAGGGGGAGCTGATTTCACCGGTGACCTTCCTGGGGGCCGCGGAGCGCTTCGGCCTGATGCCGGCCATCGACCTGTGGGTGCTGAAAAATCTGATGGCCTGGTACCAGGATCATCCCGACGAGCTGGCCAAGCTGGAACAGGTGTCGGTCAACCTGTCCGGTGAATCGGTGGGCACCCCCAAGATGCATCGCAAGCTGCAGCAGATCCTGGAGGCGGCCCGTTTCCCCATGAACAAGCTCTGCTTCGAGATCACCGAGACCCAGGCCATCGCCAACATAGATGCTACCCGGGCCTTTATCACCAGCTTCAAGGCGCTAGGCTGTCGCTTCGCCCTGGACGATTTCGGTAGCGGCTTCTCCTCCTACGGTCACCTGAAGGACCTGCCGGTGGATTGGCTCAAGATCGACGGTCAGTTCGTGGAGAAGATGGACCAGAATCCCACCGATGCGGCCATCGTCCGCTCCATGGCGGAGCTGGCCCGCGCCGTGGGGGTCAAGACGGTGGCGGAATACGTGGCCAATCCGGCCATAGAGGCGCAATTGACCAAGATGGGGGTGGACTACCTGCAAGGGTACGCGATCCACCGACCGACCCTGCTTTCCGACCCCCTGCTGCTGGGGTTGCCGGGTGCCATTGCCGTGGCCAAATGAGCAGGATTTAAGTTAAAATTCATCCCTTTGCCTACACATGCCATTTTGCCCTACGGGGCGAGGGTTAAGAGGAAACCATGCAACAGCTAGAAGAAGTGATTGCCAAGGCACAGGCAGAAATCGAGAGTGTCACGGAGGCGGCCGCCCTGGAGGAGCTGCGGGTACAATATCTGGGGAAGAAGGGCTTCTTCACCGAGCAGATGAAGGGCCTGGGTGCCCTGCCCAATGAAGAGAAGCCGGCAGCCGGGGCCCGCATCAACCAGGCCAAGATGGCGGTGCAGGATGCCCTGAACGCCAAGCGCGATGCCCTGCATGCCGCGGAACTGAACAAGAAGCTGGCCGCCGAAACCATCGACGTCAGCCTGCCGGGCCGTCGCCTGGAGCAGGGCGGTCTACACCCGGTGACCCGCACCATAGAGCGCATCGAGCGCCTGTTCGGCGAGCTGGGCTTCAGCGTCGCCACCGGGCCGGAGATCGAAGACGATTTCCACAACTTCGATGCCCTGAACATTCCGGCCCATCACCCGGCCCGCACCGATCACGATACCTTCTTCTTCGATCCGACCCTGATGCTGCGGACCCACACCTCCGGCGTGCAGATCCGCACCATGGAGCAGCAGCAGCCGCCCGTCCGCATCATAGCGCCGGGCCGGGTCTATCGTAACGACTACGACATGACCCATACCCCCATGTTCCACCAGGTGGAAGGCCTGCTGGTGGATGAGAAGGTGAGCTTCACCGAACTCAAGGGCATATTGCACGACTTCCTGCTGCACTTCTTCGAAGAGGATCTGCAGATCCGCTTCCGTCCCTCCTATTTCCCCTTTACCGAGCCCAGCGCCGAAGTGGACGTCATGGGCAAGAACGGTCGCTGGCTCGAGGTGCTGGGCTGCGGCATGGTGCACCCCAGCGTGCTGCGGGCCGTGGGGATCGACCCGGAACGCTACTCCGGCTTTGCCTTCGGCATGGGGGTAGAGCGGTTGACCATGCTGCGCTACGGCGTCAATGACCTGCGTGCGTTCTTCGAGAACGACCTGCGTTTCCTCAAGCAGTTCAAGTAAGGGAAGGGAAAACAGATGAAATTCAGTCAATCCTGGGTCGCCGAGTGGGTAGCCGCCGACCTGGTTACCGAGACCCTGGCCGAACAGATCACCATGGCCGGGCTGGAAGTGGACGGCATAGAGCCGGTGGCCGGGGCCTTCAACGGCGTCCTGGTGGGGGAAGTGGTGGAGTGCGCCCAGCACCCGGATGCCGATAAGCTGCGGGTCACCAAGGTGAACGTGGGGCAGAGCGAGCTGCTGGACATCGTCTGCGGCGCGCCCAACTGCCGCGCCGGCCTCAAGGTGGCGGTGGCCACCGTCGGCGCCGTGTTGCCTGGCGACTTCACCATCAAGAAGGCCAAGCTGCGTGGTCAGCCTTCTCACGGCATGCTCTGCTCCTACAGTGAGCTGGGTATTCCGGTGGAAGCCGATGGCATCATAGAGCTGCCGCTGGATGCCCCCATCGGCACGGATCTGCGGGACTACCTGCAGCTCAACGACGTGGCCATCGAGGTGGACCTTACCGCCAACCGGGCCGACTGCCTGGGGATTGCCGGTCTGGCACGTGAAATCGCCGTACTCAATCGCTGTGCCGTCACCGCACCCCAGTGGGCGCCGGTGCCCGCCAGCTGTGATGCCAGCTTCCCCATCCGCGTCGAGGCCGCCGAGGCCTGTCCGCGCTATCAGGGGCGGGTGCTCAAGGGGTTGAACCTGGCCGCCGCCACCCCGCTGTGGATGCAGGAGCGGCTGCGCCGCTGTGGCCTGCGCAGCATAGATCCCGTGGTGGATGTCACCAACTACGTGATGCTGGAGCTGGGGCAGCCCATGCATGCCTTCGATCTGGCCAAGCTGTCCGGCGAACTGGTGGTGCGTCTGGCTCAGGCCGACGAACAGCTCACCCTGCTGGATGAGTCCGAGGTCAGCCTCAAGCCTGAGACCCTGGTGATTGCCGACAGCCGAGGCCCGCTGGCCCTGGCCGGGGTGTTCGGCGGCTTGCACTCCGGGGTGTCCGCCACCACCCAGGACATACTGCTGGAGTGTGCCTTCTTCGCGCCGCTGGCCATCAAGGGCCGCGCCCGCAGCTATGGTCTGGCGACCGACTCCTCCCACCGCTTCGAGCGGGGCGTGGATCCGCAACTGCAGGCCCAGGCCATGGACCGCGCCAGCCGTCTGCTGCTGGACATCTGTGGTGGTGAAGCCGGTCCCGTTGTCGAGGTGGCAAGCCAAGCCAATCTGCCGCAACCTCAGCCCATCACCCTGCGTCGTGACAAGCTGACCCGCGTGGTGGGCATGGCGTTTGACGATGCCGACGTGATGGAAATCCTCACCCGTCTGGGGCTGGATGTGACCGCCACCGCCGAGGGCTGGCAGGCGCTGTCCCCCAGCTGGCGCTTCGACATCGCCATCGAAGAGGATCTCATCGAGGAAGTGGCCCGCATCTATGGCTACAACAATATCCCCAACGAGCCGCCGGTGGCGCACCTGCAGATGATCGAGCGCCCCGAGGCGGATCTGCCCTTGAAGCGTGCCCGGGATCTGCTGGTGGATCGCGGTTATCAGGAAGCCATCACCTACAGCTTCGTGGATCCCAAGTCCATGGGCCTGCTGTTCCCGGCTTGCGACCCCATAGTGCTGCCGAATCCCATCTCTGCCGAGATGTCCGCCATGCGCGTCTCCATCTGGCCTGGCCTCATCGATGCCCTGGTGTATAACCAGAATCGTCAGCAACCCCGGGTGCGGCTGTTTGAAACCGGCCTGCGCTTCATCAAGGATGCCAACGCGGAGAACGGGATTCGCCAGGAGCCCTTGCTGGCCGGCGTGATCTGTGGTGATCTGGCAGGTGAGCAGTGGGGCGTACCCTCCCGCCCGGTGGACTTCTTCGATCTCAAGGGGGATCTGGAAGCCCTGCTGGCCCTGACCGGTGAAGCCGAGCGCTTCCGGTTCGTGCAGGATACCCACAGTGCCCTGCATCCGGGGCAGGCGGCCCGCATCGACAAGGACGGCGTGCCGGTGGGCTGGATCGGGGTCATTCACCCGAGCCTGGAGAAGAAACTGGGTCTCAAGAGCAAGGTGGTGCTGTTCGAACTGGAACTGGCTGCCCTGTTGCAGGCCCGGATCCCGGTGGCCGGCGAGCTTTCTCGCTTCCCGGCCAACCGGCGCGATTTGGCTCTGGTCGTGGATGAGTCCCTTGCCGCAGATGATTTGCTGCTACACATCAAAAAAATTGGCGGAAATCAGATAGTTGGAATAAACTTGTTCGACATATACCAGGGGCAGGGTGTTCCGGAAGGCAAGAAGAGTCTGGCCATCAGTCTCACCATGCAGGACACGCAACGCACCCTGGAGGAGAAGGAGATCGCCGATACCGTCAATCGGGTGGTGGAGGGGCTCCGCACTGAGTTCAATGCATCCTTGAGGGATTGACTATGGCCTTGACCAAAGCCGATATCGCTGAACATCTGTTCGACCAGCTTGGGATGAGCAAGCGGGACGCCAAGGAGATGGTAGAAGCCTTTTTCGAGGAGATTCGTGTCGCCCTGGAAGCCGGCGAACAGGTGAAGATTTCCGGCTTTGGTAATTTCGAGTTGCGCACCAAGAGCGAGCGCCCCGGGCGCAACCCGAAGACCGGCGAGGACATTCCCATCACGGCCCGTCGGGTGGTGACCTTCCGGCCCGGGCAGAAGCTCAAGGCCCGGGTGGAGCATGCCACGCCGGTCGAGTCGGATGAAGAGGAGTGATCCGCCGCGCATCGGTCATGCACCGTGCGCCGCGTAGTCCGCCCATCTCTCGGACAAGACATCAAAGCCAGGCAACTGCCTGGCTTTTTTATGCCCGCGCGGCGCCCGTGGTGCCGGGTAGGGCCATCGGCGGATGCTAGGCGCTGGTGGCCGCGAAAGACAGGCCCAGGCGCCAATTTCTGGCCCAGCTGCGCTGAACGTGCTGTCTTGTTGCGTGTTCGTGCTTAGCGTCCTGGCGGCGCCAAGGTGCTATAATGCCCCGTCGTTTTTTGTTGAGTAGTTTTTATGAGTGAGTCGTCGCGCATCGTCGTCCTGGGGGGAGATATCGAGTCCTCCTTGTCTCATCCTCCCGCGCTATCCCTGTGGGCCCTGTTGCGCGAGGCGGCCCGCCTGACCTTTCATCGCGGCAGCGCCGGCGTCTTGTTGGCCCTGTTGGCGGTGACTGCTATCTGGCTGCTGTTGGGGGAGGGCGTCGCCCGTTGGCTGGGGGCCACGCCGGATCCGCGCACCCTGACCCTGCTGGGGCTGCTGTCGACCGCCTTGCTGGCGCCGCTGACCGGCGGGCTGGAGATGATGGGCCTGCAGCGGGCGGTAGGCTTGCGGGTGCGGGCCAGTCGGGTATTTGACTATTGGCGCTTCCTGCTGCCCCTGGCGGGCCTGAGCCTGCTGGTCAACGTCAGCTCGGCGGTGTTGAGCCTGGCCATCGAACACCACGGTGGTGGCAATTGGCTCACCCTGTTACCGTCCGTACTGTTTTCCATGTTGAGCCTATTCTGCGTGCCCTTGATGCTGGAGCGCGGCTGCAATCCCCTCACCGCCCTCTGGCTGTCGGTGCGCCTGTTTGTCCGCTGCTGGCAGTCCTTGCTGCTGCTGCATCTGTTGCTGCTGGTGTTGCTGGTGGTGGCCCTGCTGCCCATGGGGTTGGGGCTGCTGCTGCTGACGCCCTTCTATCTCATCCTGCGGGGCTTGCTCTACCGGGAGATCTGCGGGGTGCGGGTGCAGGTGGTGGAGGACGGCGGCGGTCGCCTGCAAGCCTAGGCTTGCGCGAGCATGCAAAAGGGCGCCTTCGGCGCCCTTTTTTCTGGCTTTATCGTCACAGCTAGCTGAGCTCTACGATATCCAGTCGCTGGGTGTCGGCCGCCCGCTCATCCCCGTCGTCGTCCAGTTCCTGTGGCACCAGGGAGATCTCCGGCTTGTCGAAGGCGATATCCCCGCCATCGATGACGCCGCTGTCCCGGTTGATGGACTTGAAGTCGAACAGCTGGTGATCCAGCAGGTGGCTGGGGATCACATCCTGCAGGGCGGTGAACATGCTTTCCACCCGGCCGGGGAAGCGACGGTCCCACTCCTGCAGCATCTGCTTGATGGCCTTGCGCTGCAGGTTCTCCTGGGAGCCGCACAGGTTGCAGGGGATGATGGGGAAGGCGCGCCAGTCGGCGTAGCGGACTATGTCCTTCTCCTTGCAGTAGGCCAGGGGGCGGATCACCACATTCTGGCCGTCGTCGCTCACCAGCTTGGGGGGCATGGACTTGAGCTTGCCGCCGTAGAACATGTTGAGCAGCAGGGTCTCGAGGATGTCATCCCTGTGGTGGCCCAGGGCGATCTTGGTGGCGCCCAGCTCCTTGGCGGTGCGGTAGAGGATGCCGCGGCGCAGGCGGGAGCACAGGGAGCAGGTGGTCTTGCCCGGCGCTATCTTCTCCTTGACGATGGAGTAGGTGTCTTCCTCGACGATCTTGTACTCGATGCCGAGACCGTCCAGGTAGGCAGGCAGCACCTCGGTGGGGAAGCCGGGCTGCTTCTGATCCAGGTTCACGGCCACCAGCTCGAAGTGCACCGGGGCGCTGGCCTGCAGGTTGCGCAGTATGTCCAGCATGGTGAAGCTGTCCTTGCCGCCGGACAGGCAGACCATGACCTTGTCACCCTCTTCAATCATGTTGAAGTCGGCAATGGCCTGGCCGACATGGCGCCGCAGGCGTTTCTGCAACTTGTTGTTGTTGTAGATTTGTTTGGCGCTGAGTTCTTGCGTCATGACCACTCCCCACGGGACAAAAAAGGCGGCCTATTATAGCCGTGTCCCGGGGGAGGGCAAGGCAGGTCGGTTATGCCTCGTCGGCATCCGGTTTGATGACGATGAGATCGCAGGACATCTCGTCCGCCACCTGCTCGGCGGTGTTGCCGATCAGCGCCGCCGACCAGCCGGTGCGGCCCACGCTGCCTACCACGATCAGCTCCGCATCCAGCTCCAGGGCCAACTCCGGCAGCACATCCTCCGGCAACCCTTCACGGATATGGGTGTGATCCTCCGGCACATGGTAGCGGGCGGCGTAGTCGGCCATCTGCTGTATGTGGTGTTGGCGGATGGCGTCGTTGTAGATCTCGGGGGTGAAACCCGGCACCTCCAGGGCGATGTTGATGGTGGGGCAGGGGAAGGCGTTCACCAGATGCAGCTCGGACTTGAGCAGCTGGGCGGCTTGCTGGGCCTCGTGCAATATCTTGTCGTTCAAGGCCATCTGCACCGGTTCGTCGCTGAAGTTCAGCGCCGCCAGCACATGGCCGTGCATGGGCCACTCGTGCTCCTTGACCAGCAGCACGGGGCAGTGGCAGCGGCGGATCAGATGCCAGTCGGTGGGGGTGAAGATGAAGGTCTGCAGCAGGTTGTAGTGGTGGGCGCCCTTGACCACCAGATCGTGGTGGGCTTCCTCCACCTCCTGCAGGATCTGCTCGAACGGCCGGCTGTGCCAGACCACCTTCACCTCGATATCGAAGCCCTGGGTGAGGTAGGGTTCGGCCATGGCCTGCAGCCACTCCTGCCGGTAGTTCACCACCCCGCTGCGCATCTCTTCCCGTTCCTCGGCGGAGAGGATGGAGGTGATCTCGTAGGAAAAGTCGTAGATGGCCAGGAACAGCTTGAGTTTGACGTTGTGGCCCAGCCGGGCGATATCCAGCGCCCGGTGCAGGGAAGCCTGTTCATCTACCGCCGGATCGATTACCACCAGAATATTGTTGTATTTGATCATGCTACCCCCTGAAAAATCATCGAGAACGGTAACTTCATCATTAGGTTAGCCCATGGGCCACACTCTGTTGGACGACGGGATCAAGAAATCAGGTATTCGTCCTCAGGGGGTGGGGATGCGGCAGCTGGCCGCACCGGCCAGTTGGGCCAGCACCACGGGATCCAGTATGGTCACGTACTTGCCCTTGACCCGGATCAGCTCGATCTTCTGGAAGCGGCCCAGCAGTCGGCTGATGGTTTCCACCGTCAGGCCCAGGTAGTTGCCAATGTCCCCCCGGGTCATGGCCAGGCGGAACTCCTTGGCGGAGAAGCCGCGCTCGCTGAACCGGGTAGAGAGGTTATGCAAGAAGGCGGCCAGCCGCTCCTCGGCATTCTTCTTGGACAGCAGCAAGATCATCTCCTGATCCCCCATGATCTCGCTGCTCATCAGGCGCATGATCTGCTGGCGCAGCTTGGGCATGCGGCCGGCGAGCTCGTCGAGTATGTCGAACGGGATCTCGCACACCATGGAGGTCTCCAGGGCCTGGGCGAAGGAGAGGTGCCGCTGGCGGGAGACGGCATCAAAGCCCACCAGATCGCCTGCCAGGTGAAAGCCGGTGATCTGCTCGTCGCCCTGCTCCGTGATGGTGTAGGACTTGATGGTGCCGGAACGGATGGCATAGAGGGATTTGAGCTCATCGCCGGCCTTGAACAGGGTTTCCCCCTTCTGGATGGGCTTTTTGCGCTCTATGATGTTGTCGAGCTGATCCAGTTCCTGTTCATTGAGGGTGAACGGAATGCACAGCTGACTGATGCTACAGTCCTGACAGTGAATGGTGCAGGCCCCAGATGGGGCTCTTTTGGGGCTTTTCTTGTCTTGGATCATCTCGACATCAGATGGATTTTGATTTTTATCAAACAATACTACCCTAAGCCGCGGCCCTTGCACAGGCTAACGATGCGTCGGTACGAATGGGTTCCTATTGAGTTCCTTTTCTAACTGGCGCTGCGACGACCGGCCATTTCTGGTAGCATGCTGCCCCAGTTCCCCTCTGCCCCCTGGTGGGGCAAACAGTCCTGCCGCCGGTGCAAGGCAACGGCGTGGCTCATCATCATCAGAGGTCTGTTTTGTCACTCGAGATTGCCCAACTGCAGGCGGCCTTGGCGCCCTGCCTGACCATGGATCGCCTGGCCCTGTCCCGCCGCCTGAAGGGGGTGGAGCGGGTGCCGGAGAAGAAGCGTCAGCCCATACTGGAAACCCTGGCTCTGGAGATCGCCGCCGCCCAACTGCGGGCCGAGCAGCGGGCCGGGCAGATCCCGGCCATCAGTTACCCCGCAGAACTGCCGGTCAGCCAGAAGAAAGACGAGATAGCGGCGGCCATCGCGGCCCACCAGGTGGTGATCGTGGCCGGGGAGACCGGCTCGGGCAAGACCACTCAGCTGCCGAAGATCTGTCTCGAAGCCGGCCGTGGCATCCAGGGCCTGATCGGTCACACCCAGCCCCGGCGGCTGGCGGCCCGCAGCGTGGCCAGCCGCATCGCCGAGGAGCTCAAGTGCGAGCTGGGCCAGGCGGTGGGCTACAAGGTGCGCTTCAACGATCAGGTCAGCGCCGACTCCTATGTCAAGCTGATGACCGACGGCATACTGCTGGCGGAAATCCAGCACGATCGTTTCTTGAGCCAGTACGACACCCTCATCATCGACGAGGCCCACGAGCGCAGCCTCAACATCGACTTCATCCTGGGCTATCTCAAGCAACTGCTGCCCAAGCGGCCGGATCTCAAGGTGATCATTACCTCCGCCACCATAGATCCCGAGCGCTTCTCCCGCCACTTCGGCAAGGCGCCCATCATAGAGGTGTCGGGCCGCACCTATCCCGTCGAGACCCGCTACCGACCATTGGTGGATGGCAGCGACGAGAAGGACCCGCTGCAGGGCATCTTCGATGGGGTGGACGAGCTGTGCCATGAGGGGCTGGGGGACATACTGATCTTTCTGAACGGCGAGCGGGAGATCCGCGATACCGCCGACGCCCTGCGCAAACGCAACCTGCGGGACACCGAGATCTTGCCGCTCTACTCGCGGCTCTCCAACGCCGAGCAGAACCGGGTGTTCAGCCCCCATGCGGGCCGGCGCATCGTGCTGGCCACCAACGTGGCGGAAACCTCCTTGACGGTGCCGGGCATCCGTTACGTCATCGATCCCGGCACGGCGCGCATCAGCCGCTATTCGGCCCGCACCAAGGTGCAGCGGCTGCCCATCGAGCCCGTCTCCCAGGCCAGCGCCAACCAGCGCAAGGGCCGCTGCGGCCGGGTGGCGCCGGGGATCTGCATCCGCCTGTATGACGAGCAGGACTTCCTTTCCCGGCCCGAGTTCACCGATCCGGAAATTCTGCGCACCAACCTGGCCTCGGTCATCCTGCAGATGCTCTCCTTGGGCCTGGGGGAGATGAGCCGCTTTCCCTTCGTGGAGGCGCCGGACAACCGCCAGATCAGCGACGGCGTGCGCCTGCTGGAGGAGCTGGGTGCCATCCAGGGCAAACCCGAGGGCAAGGAGGGGCTGCGCCTCACCCCCCTGGGCAAGCAGCTGGCCCGGGTGCCGCTGGATCCGCGCCTGGCGCGCATGGTGCTGGCGGCGCCGGACTTCGACTGCCTGGAAGAGGTGCTCATCATCACGGCAGCCCTCTCCATCCAGGATCCCCGGGAGCGGCCCATGGACAAGAAGCAGGCCGCCGACGAGCTGCACCGCCGCTTCGAGGACAAGGACTCGGACTTCCTGGCCCTCTTGAGCCTGTGGCAGTACCTGAAGGACATCCAGAACCAGGAAAGTCAGAACCAGCTGCGCAAGCGCTGCCAGAAGGAGTTTCTCTCCTACCTGCGGGTGCGGGAGTGGCAGGACATCCACTATCAGGTGCGTCAGGCCAGCCGCGAGCTGGGCCTCAAGCACAACGAGGTGGCCGCCGATCCGACCCGTATCCATCAGGCGCTGCTCTCGGGTCTCTTGAGTCACATCGGCAACAAGGACGGCGAGAAAAACGAGTTTATCGGCGCCCGCAATGCCCGCTTCATGCTGTTCCCCGGCTCGTTTCTGGCGAAGAAGCCGCCCAAGTGGGTGATGGCCGCCGAGCTGACAGAGACCTCCCGGCTGTTCGCCCGCACCGCGGCGCGCATCCAGCCCGAGTGGATCGAGCCCCTGGCCGGGCACCTCATGAAACGCAGCTACTCGGATCCGCGCTGGTCGAAGAAGGCCGGCGCCGTGCTGGCCAGCGAGAAGGTGACCCTCTATGGCCTCACCATAGTGCCGGAGCGGGAGGTGCAGTACAGCCAGATCGATCCGGCGGCCTGCCGCGAGCTCTTCATCCGCCGCGCCCTGGTGGAGGGGGACTGGGACACCCGCCACGCCTTCTTCAAGCAGAATCTCAAACTGCTGCTGGAAGTCGAAGAGCTGGAGCACAAGTCGCGCCGTCGCGACATTCTGGTGGACGACGAGACCCTGTTCGCCTTCTACGACGAGCGCATCCCCCACGAGGTGGTCAGCGCCCGCCACTTTGACCGCTGGTGGAACCAGGCCGCCAAGGCCGAGCCCGAGCGGCTCAACTTCGAGCGCGAGATGCTGATGAAGGGGGATGCCAGCCATATCAGCGAGCTGGATTACCCCAACTTCTGGCACCAGGGCCGCATCAAGTTGAAGCTCTCCTACCAGTTCGAGCCCGGCGAGGCGGCGGACGGGGTGACGGTGCACATCCCACTGGCCATCCTGAACCAGGTGGAGCCGGCGGGCTTCGAGTGGCAGATCCCCGGCCTGCGCCAGGATCTGCTCATCGCCCTCATCAAGGCGCTGCCCAAGCCCATCCGCAAGAACTTCGTGCCGGCGCCCAACTACGCCTCGGCCTTGAACCAGGCGATCAATCCCGACATGGGCCCGCTGCTCGATTGCATCGAGAAGCACCTAAAACGCATGAGCGGCGTGACCATAGCCCGGGAGAGCTGGGATCTCAATCAGGTGCCCGATCACCTGAAAATCACCTTCCGGGTGGTGGACGAGCACGGCAGGAAGCTGGCCGAGGGCAAGGAGCTGCAGACCCTCAAGGACGAGCTGCAGGGCAAGGTGCAGGAGACCCTCTCCAAGGTGGCCGACAGCGACATAGAGCAGGATGGCCTGACCCTGTGGAGCTTCGGCCCACTGCCCCAGGAGTACAGCCAGAAGCGTGGCGGCTACGAGGTCAAGGCCTATCCGGCCCTGGTGGACAACAAGGCGTCGGTGGGCATTCAGCTGTTCGACACCCAGGCGGGCCAGGCGGCCGCCATGTGGGCCGGCCAGCGGCGGCTGGTGCTCTTGAACGTGCCCAACCCCATCAAGTACCTGCAGGAGAAGCTGCCCAACAAGGCCAAGCTGGGCCTCTACTTCAACCCCTTCGGCAAGGTGGCGGAGCTCATCGATGACTGCATCGCCTGCGGCTGCGATCAACTGATGCGCCAGCACGGCGCGCCCAAGTGGGACGCCGCCGAGTTTGAGGCCATGAAGGAGGCGATCCGCGGTGAGCTCAACGACGCCGTGGTGGCCATCGCCGCCCAGGTGGAGCAGATCCTCACCAGCGCCCATGGCATCAAGAAGTTGCTCAAAGGTCGGGTGACCCTGGAGCTGGCCTATGCCCACTCGGACATCCAGGCCCAGCTGGAGGGGCTCATCCACAAGGGCTTCGTCAGCCAGACGGGTCAGGCCCGCCTGCCGGATCTGCTGCGTTACCTCAAAGCCATCGAGCGGCGGCTGGAGAAGATACCCCTGGATCCCAACCGCGACCGGGTCTACATGCTCAAGGTGCAGGCCGTGGAGCAGCAGTACCAGCAGCTCTTGGCCAAGCTGCCCAAGGGGCTGCCGGTGCCCGACGAGGTGGGCAACATCGCCTGGATGCTGCAGGAGCTGCGGGTCTCCTTCTTCGCCCAGGCCCTGGGCACCCCCTATCCCATCTCGGATAAGCGGGTGAGTCAGGCGATAGCCGCGGTGAAGTGTTAGGCAGTGCAGTGTAAATGGTGAAACGGGCGCGAAAGCGCCCGTTTGTTTTGGTGCGCCCCGCCGGGCCTATGCCTTTTCCACCAGGAAGTCGATCAATGCCCTGACCTTGGCGGAGAGGTGTTTGCGGGAGAGATAGACCGCATAGAGATGATATTCCCCCAGATGCCAGTCCGGTAACAGGGGCACCAGGCTGCCGTTGGCAATGTGCTCCGCCACGATAAAGGCGGGCTGAATGATGATGCCGCCACCGGCCACTCCCAGGCGGGTGAGCAGATCACCATTGGAGGCATGAATGCGCGACTGCACCCGCACCGTCACCTCCCGCCGATCCTGATCGAAAAAATGCCAGTTCTCGCCGGTGGCCAGATAGGAGTAGCTCAGGGTGTCATGCTCGGCGAGCGCCTGGGGACTGTCGGGGAAGCCCCGACGGGCCAGATAGGCGGGAGCGGCACACAGGATGATCTCGATGGGTTTGATCCTCCTGGCCACCACCTGGGAGGTCAGGGACTGGGAGATGCGGATGGCCACATCAATCCCCTCGAAGGCCAGATCCACCACCCGGTCGGTGAGGTCGATATCCAGGGTCAGCTCGGGATAGCGCGCCATAAATTCCGGCAGCAGCCGGGCCAATTCATGATTTCCGTAAGAGAGCGGGGCGCTGATGCGCAACAGTCCCTTGGGCTGCAGCGACTGCTGCCCGACGATGGCTTCTGCCTCCGCCACATCCCCCAGGATGATCTTGGCCCGTGAATAATATTCCTGCCCCGCGCTGGTGACGGAGATCCGCCGAGTGGTGCGATGCAGCAATCGCGCCCCCAGGTGCGCCTCCAGCCCACTGATCTGGCGCGAAATGGCGGCCGTCGAGGTATCCAGCATCTCGGCGGCGGCGACGAAACTCCCGCTGTCCACCACGGCCACCAGGGCTTGCATGGCCTTGAGCACATCAATCATCTGTCGCTCCGATCGTTGCGAATTTAGTAATAGTTACTTCCTCTTTACGCCATTTTTATCTGAATTGTTGCGGCTAGTATAGGCAACAAGGTCATCCACTGGCGATGACCAACTCACTACAGCGATTTGACGAGGTGCATATGAACATCACAGTAATTGGTTCCGGCAACATGGGTGCTGCCTTTGTAAAACAACTGACCCAGGCCGGCCACACAGTTTCCATCATCAGCCGTAATGCCGCCAAGGCACAGGAACTGGCCGCCACCTATGGCGCCCGCGTCGTCACCCCGGCCGAGGCCGCCAAGGCCGAGCTGCTGGTGCTGGCCACCGGGTTTGCCGATGCCGTGCCTGCCCTGAGTGCGCTGGGGGATCTGACCGGCAAGACGGTCATCGATATCACCAACCCCCTGACCGCGGATTACATGGGCCTCACCATAGGCCACAGCACCTCAGCCGCCGAACAGATCGCCGCCGCCGTGCCGGGCGCCCGCGTGGTCAAGGCCTTCAACACCCTGTTCGCCCAGGTGCTCGGCGCCGGTGCGGATCTGGGCAACGGCCAAACCGCCACCGTGTTTGTGGCCGCCGATGATGGCGCCGCCAAACAGGTGGTGGTCGGCCTGGCGCAAGGCTTGGGCTTTAGCGTGGTGGATGCCGGCGCCCTGAAGAATGCCCGCTATCTGGAGCCCTTGGCGGGGTTGAATATCTATCTGGGCTATGGCGCCGGGCTGGGCACCAACATGGCTCCGACCTGGATCCACAAGGCCTGACGGTCTGGGAAACATCACAGTAAATGACGAATAACGTTGGAGAATGGATATGAAAACTCAATTTACCCCTGTTGCCGCAGTACTCTTGTTGATTGCCAGTTCCACCGGCGTGGCGTTCGCCGCCACCCAGACCGCCGCCGAGCAGGCCGAAATTGCCGCCCTCAAGGCACAGGTGGCCGCCGTGGCGAAGACCCGGCAGACGGAACAGGCCAACCTGACCAATTTCGACGATCTGGACTTTAACGTGTACAGCGGCCAGAAGTGGGACGAGCTGGGTAAGAGCCATGCCAAAGACATCCTGGTGCACTACCCGGACGGCCACACCAGCAAGGGGTTAGCCGCGCACATCGAAGAGCTTAAGCCCATGTTCGTCTTCGCCCCGGATACCAAGATAAAAGAGCACCCCATCCGCATCGCCTCCGGGGAGTGGACCGCCGTCTCCGGCACCATCGAGGGGACCTTCTCACAACCCATGCCCGTCGGGGAGGGGAAGACCATCCCGGCCACCGGCAAGAGCTTCAAGCTGGGCATGATGACCATAGGCCACTGGAACAAGGCGGGCGTGATGGATGAAGAGTGGCTGATGTGGGACAACCTGTCGTTTATGAAGCAGATCGGCCTGGCCAAGTAATCTTTGTTACTTGCGTGAGTTGAAATAACCCGGTGCCAGTGGCACCGGGTTTGCTTTTTGGGGCCGGAGGGCCCCTGGCGGTTGGTGCTGGCCGGGCCGGCGGGTATTGATCTTCCCCCTTTTAAGGGGAGGCCGGGTGGGGGATGGCTTGCTGGGTGGTTGCCCGATTGGCTGTTGCCTGCGGCGTGGGTGACTGGATCGCAAGGGGCCATTTCGCCCTTGGTCGGCCTGGGCACTGGGCCGTCATCAACGCCGATTAGCCTTCCTTGGCTTCGCACCCCGCTCGGGCTATCCATGCCCTAGCGCCAAACCGGGGCCGGGATATTCAATCCCGTCCCTTTCCGGTTTGGCCCCGACGCGGCGATGACTGGCTCAGCATGCCTCCTCGGCCAGCGGCAAGGGAGGGGGATACAATAAGCATCCTGGCCGAGAAAATTACGGCGCAATACGTCTTCGGCTATTGCGCCCTTTGCGGGCTGCCACATGGTAGACGTTGGGCTTCATTTCATTCAGCCCAACCTACGGGCTAAGCTTTCAATAGCCAATGTAACAATATTATTGTTATCAATTAGGACTACGTAAGCAGATACCCTACAGTCATTAACCTAGAACGTCCCATATACTTCATTCTCGGGAGCGACAATTCTTCTGCAACTTCATTATTTGACACTTGATGACATGCCTTTAACTGATCGACATTGACAGGAAAGCGATAGAACTTACCTTTCGATTTTATGAAGTACCATTTTTTAGCCTTTGCACTGTTAATTGGCACATACCAAGTCATATAAGAAGTGACATGTTTATGAAGCTGCATTATTTCACCTAATTTATTTTCATAGATGTCTTAGAAAGACTACACCCGAGTGAGGACTTTATTACTCTAGTGTTGCTTATCTCAATAGGTCACTTGATACCGCTAATATTTGGCTAAAGGGCGGCCCGCTGTAAGCGGGACGTCCAAGTGAGCGTAATGAACATCTTTAAGTCACTTGTTAGGGATGTTCATTATCAGCTTCAGCATTCAGATAGCGGATAAGAGCCACAGGATCATCATTTAGGCTGCGGACATGTTCTTCTATGGCTTCAAGAGCCAGGAAACCTCCATGAGCCTGAATAAATGCAGTTTCGTTATTCGACAGCGGTCTACTAAGGATCGTCATACAGATGTTTATGATGCTGCGCTGCCAATTTACGACTATCTGTTCGTTGTCCATATGCCTAACGCCCTGGTAATGGGCGACAAAACCAAAGGTTTTGGCGTCTCGCACAGCCCCGCCGGGGCGGAGCGAAGTTGACCAGATTGTTAGGAGCGGGGTAATAGTTCATGCCCTGCCTCAGTAATCCAGCCAGTCACCACTAAATAACATGCATCTAAGCCTTTGAATATGTGTGACTCGGAAGTGATCGTGGTATATGTGAATCGAGCCCGCTCCCGGTAAAAAGCATGATGCTTTCGTGATCCACGTTTAACTAAAGAAACACTTACTTGAAAGTTGCCACTGTTTATAGAATTGTCTTTGGATGCGGCACTAATAGAAAATTCATATATATCTTGCCCGGAATCAACAAGCAATAGGCGCGTTACTACCTCATCCCAATGTTCGAATGACTGAGCTTCAAGTCCTTTTTTAGCCAACCAATTCGCGAGTTTCGTCTTAAATTCCATGTTTTGAGACATGATGTTGTTCGCCTAACGCCCGCGTAATAGACGCGAGCTTGCGAGCGTCCTAATTGACGCGCTTGTTATGTGAGGACTATCAGGAAACACTACGGATTATCCTTTCTGATTTTTATTGCCTCTTCGACGGCATTTGCAAGATGCTGCGATATCCATGCGTATTTTTCTTTGCTGGTAGCACCACCAGGGTTATAGCACTTGACTATGGAGGATAGCTTCTTATTGGTTGTGCCGTGAGTAATATAGTCGAATGGATTAGCTCCCTGCGTTGATGTTTCACCCGCTAGGTTCTTAATGCCATGAATATAAATTCCAACAATACCCATGCCCGAATTCCAAGACTCAACAATTTCATGATTGATCCATTTTCTGTTGGCAGTGTCACTGCCAACCAACAATATGGTGCATGATTTGCCATTCATCTGATTCGCAATCCAGCGTTTAATCGCGGCCTCACCACCTTTTGTTACAGTTTCCCAGTCATTGTCAGATGCAGGTCTATTGCCCTCGATAGAACCTATTTGACGAATTTGCGCAGCCCTTTGACAATCGGGTTGATAATGAAAACTGTAGAAGCACTTTCTTGCCATGGTATTACCTCACATTTGGATGAACATTACTATTATCACCGCACCAATCAGAGCACCGTGAAAGACGATTAAAGTCTTTGAAAGAAATGCTGAAGCCCACTCATTTGCTCCACTATGGACCTCTCTGGTGTCCATTGAAAAATCAATTTCATCAGCTTCAAGCCGGCGAACTTTTTCGTAGAGTTTACGATATCCGCGCTCCAGCGAAAGAAAATATCCATCTAGCGCCCAAAAGGCGATTGCTGGAAAATAGGCCAAAAAAATAAATTTCACATTGGAGTTGTTGGCCGATAATGCAAATAGTGCTGAGATCAAAACCACACTCCAGCCTTTCAAAAGGAAAGAATTGGTAGAAAGCCTATTAATGACCCCTTGAATGAAATCTAAATGCTTTAATTTTCTATCCATTGAGTTTCCTTACTTTCAGTCAAGGATCACATAACAATTTATTCTGCGGCATTTTGCCACCTATCCACGGGCAGCCAGCCGCCTAGTTCCATTTAGTCAGCTTTATTTGCCATGCAACCCATTGTACTGACAGTGGAAATTTCGACGCTTTCTTTGCGTTCGTGGATAGGCGGCAAATTGGCCACCTATCCCGCCGTGGGACCTGATCGTGTTCTTCTTGATCATTGATACAGTGGTTTCCCTGCGGGCTTGGGCTGGATTTCTGACCCGATACAGACGCTACCGCCCCTGAGTCTCAGCCCTCACACTGCTGCTTGCACCACATCCTTGTGAGTCCCTATCCTAACCGGCCTTTACGAACTTTGACATGCGGATTGGTCACATTTGGCAATCTGTCGAATCGGCTGCAGTCGGCTCTCTTCATCTGTCCGGGCGGTTTCTTAAGGCCATTTCGTCTCCGCTGCTTGGGTGTTCGTCATCTGGCGCAATACGCTTTGCTATTGCGCCCTACGGGAAATGAGTAATCCGATAAATTGGCTGCATCTCAGGCGCCGGTTGACAGGATCAGTCTCCCCTCTGTCTGGCCGAGGAGGCGGCGATGGGCGGGCGGTGCGGCAGGGAGCCGCGCCAGTCATCATCACGCATGGATGCGTGTTGATGACGTGCCCTAAGCCCAGCGCAGGAGACGAGGGTAGCCGCAGGCCCAGACAGTCGGGGAGTGCCGGGTTCGCCAAGGGGGCGGCACTAGCCCCCTTGGCACGCCCCCGTGCAGCGGTAGGTTGGCAAGGCGTTGTGGCTGATAAGGGCGGAACGGCCCAACCGCTACATCAGTCCCGCACCAGCGGTATCGGTAAAAGTGCTATGCCCGACAGGGCGCAACGGGCAAAGCTTTTCTGGATAAATAACCTCAACGAAGTTGAGCCAGCCCAATGCTGACCCCACCCCAACCCTCCCCTTGGCAGGGGAGGGAGCCAGTGTTCAATGCCGCATCCGGCGGCTAGGCCCCCTGACCAGCCAGCTGCGCCAGCAGCTCCCTCACTTCCTCGGCCATCACTGGCCGCACCCGCCGTGCCACTTCCTGGCCGTCTTTTAGCAGGATCAGCGTCGGCCACAGCTTGACCTTGAAGGCGCGGCCCAGGGGCTTGCCCTTGCCGTCATAGATCTTGAGATGAGGCAGTTGGGGATAGTCGACCATGGCGGCCTGCACCGCCCGCGCACCGGCCTGACAGTGCATGCACCAGGGCGCGCCGAATTCCAGCAGCAGATCCCCCGGCTGCCCACTGACCTGCTCCAAGGTTGGTGCGTCTTCGGAATAGTCGGGGTTATAGCCTTTGCAGAGATTATCCATATCCACCTCTTGTGTTTGCCAAACGCATGGCTGAAACGGCCCATAAGCGGGCCTGTGTCGCCGGATGGCGCAGCCTATCACCTGCCCACCATAGCGCGTAGTCACCTTAAGTTTGGCCGCATCGCATCCATAAAAAAGAGGCTGATCAAGATTCGACGCCAGGGCCACTTACGGGATCCATCTCCCCTCTGTCTGTCCGACAGGGCGGAACGGATAAAGCCCAATCTGAGCCGCCGGATCACAACGGCCAAGCGGCCCCACCCTCAAGACCTGTCTGCCGCTAGGCAGCTAGTTCCCCGCCGCCAGGCTCCAGGGCCCCTCTGGCATCAAGGCCACCTGCTCCAGCAGCCACTGGCGGAAGGCGCGGATCCGCGGCCGCTCGGCGTTTTCCTTGCCGCACAGGAAGAAGTAGCGCCGGCGGGAGGGGATCTGCAGGGGGAAGGGTTGCACCAGCTCGCCACGCCCCAGCCGCGGGGCGGCCAGCAGGCCGCGGCCCATGGCCACCCCCACCTGGTTCATGGCGGCGGCTAAGGTGAGATCGAAGTGGTTGAAGATGTCGCAGTTCTGCTGAATGTCCAGCTCCAGCCCGGCGGCACTAAGCCACTGCTGCCATTCGTCGTACACGGCGTCCGGGTGCAGCGCCTCCACGTCATGCAGAAAGCGGCAGCCGGCCAGGGGCGCCGGGCTATCCCACAGGCCGTGCTCATCGGCGTAGCGGCGGGAGCAGACCGGGCTTAAGGTCTCGCCAAACAGCGGCAGGCACTGCACCCCGGGCTGGGGGTGCTCGTCGTAATAGATGGCGGCATCCACAGGATCGCGGTTGAAGTCCAGCAGGCTGGCCCGCACCCGCACCCGCAGCTGGATATGGGGGTACTGGCGGTGAAAGTCCGCCAGCCGCGGCACCAGAAAGTGGCGGGCGAAGGTGGGCACCACCCCCACCACCAGCAGGCCGGTGGCGCTACCCTGGTTGATGCTGTCCAGCTCGTCGTACAGACGGCCGAGGCCGGCGTGGATCACCTCGAACAGCCGGCGCCCCTCGTCGGTGAGGCTCAGCTGGCGCGGGGTGCGCAGGAACAGGGCGTAGCCCAGCTGCTCCTCCAGGGCGCGGATGCGGTGGCTGATGGCGCTCTGGGTCAGCATCAGCTCGTCGGCGGCGCGGGTGAAGTTCAGGTGGCGGGCGGCGCACTCGAAGCACTGCAGGGCGGCGAGATTGGCCCGGCGCAGCAGCTGGGCTGTCTTGCTGGGGGCGTCGGGGGGAGAGCCTGGGGTAATGGCCATGGCAGCCTCGGTGGCAACGTTTGTCATGAATTCTACTCATGCTAAGACTTAGAAACGTGCGCTGCCATGAAATTTTCTGGCGTATTAGACTCACTTCATCCCAAGCAGAGGAGCATGAACATGAGCAAAGCGGCACTGAAGATCACCATCATAGGTGGCGGTTCCACCTACACACCCGAGATCATCGAAGGCTTTATCAACCGGCTGGACGAGCTGCCGGTGAAGGAGCTGTGGCTGGTGGATTGCGAGGCAGGCTGGGAGAAGACCCAGGTGGTGGCAGCCCTGGTCCGCCGCATGGTCGCCAAGGTGGGGAATCCCTTCACAGTGCACCTGACCCTGGATCGGCAGGCGGCGCTGGCCCAGGCGGATTATGTCTGTACCCAGTTCCGGGTGGGACTGATCCCGGCGCGGATCAACGATGAGCGCACCGCCCTAAAGTACGACATGATAGGCCAGGAGACCAATGGGGTGGGGGGCTTTGCCAAGGCCCAGCGTACCATACCTGTGATCCTCGACATCTGCCGCGAGATGGAGCGCCTGTGTCCGGATGCCTGGCTCATCAACTTCACCAATCCCTCCGGCATGGTGACCGAGGCGGTGCTCAAGCACACCCAGATCAAGGTGGTGGGGTTGTGCAACGTGCCCGTGCTCACCGAGAAGGGGGTCGAGGAGATGCTGGAGGCCAAGCCGGGGGAATGCCAGATCCAGGTGGCGGGGCTCAACCACTTCATCTATGTGCGCCATGCCTGGCACCAGGGGCAGGATAAGCTGCCCGAGCTGCTGGAACGGGTGGCCCAGGATCCCGGCGCCTTGCGGCCCAAGAACATACCGCCCTTCAAGTGGGATCCGGATCAGATCAAAAACCTGGGGGTCATTCCCTGCTGTTACCACCGCTACTACTACCTGCCCGACGACATCATGCAGCACGAGCTGGAGCATGAGCGGCGTGAAGGCACCCGGGGAGAGGTGGTGGCCCGGCTGGAGGAACAGCTGCTGGAGCGCTACAAGGATCCCAACCTGGATATCAAGCCGCCGGAGCTGGCCCAACGGGGCGGGACCTACTACTCGGATGCGGCCTGTGAACTCATCAGCGCCATCCATAACGACAAGCGCACCATAATGCACGTCAACGTGCGCAACAACGGCGCCATCAAGGAGCTGCCGGCGGACTGTGCTGTGGAGGTGAGCTGCGTCATCACAGGCAACGGCCCTGTGCCGCTGAATGTCGAGCCCTTCGCCAACCCGGCCATTGTCGGCCTGCTGCGGCTGATGAAGGCCTTCGAGGAGCTGACGGTGGACGCCGCCGTCACCGGGGATTACGGCACCGCCTTGCAGGCATTGACCCTGAACCCCATGGTGCGCAAGGGGCCCGTGTCCCGGCAGGTGCTGGACGAGCTGCTGGAGATCAACGCCCCCTACCTGCCCCAGTACGCCCACCTGCGGCGTTAATCAGTCCGGCAATTTTATACAAACCTCCCGTGCCGGCCTTGCGCTATGATGGGCCGGCACACAGGAGGGCAGTATGGACACGGCATCCCAGGAGCAGGCCTGTTACCGACGGGCGGAGGAGTTGGGGGGCTGGAGCTGCTCGACGCCAGCTATCATCGGCAGAACTTCTCCCGTCACACCCACGAGGGCTACACACTCGGGGTGATAGAGACAGGCGCCCAGCGCTTCTTTCGCACCGGGGCCAACCATGTGGCGCCCCGCCACAGCATCATTCTGGTCAACGCCGACGAGGTGCATAACGGCCAGTCCGCCACCCCGGATGGCTGGAGCTACCGCGCCTGCTATCCCACCCCCAACCAATTCGCCGCGCTGGCCCGCCAGGCAGGCCTCGCCGGTGCGCCTTATTTTCCTGCCGCCGTGGTGGCCGATGCCGAGCTGGCCGCGCGGCTGCGTCAACTGTTCGACCTGCTGGCCGGCCCCCACAGCCGATTACAGGCCGAATGCCTGCTTTATCCCCTGCTGCTGGATCTGATGTGCCGCCATGGCCGTCGCCCCGGTGCGCTGGCAGAGTCCGGCCCGGCCTGGGCGCGACTGGCCCGGGTCAAGGCCCTGCTGGATGAGGCGCCACAGGCGGATCTGAGCCTGGATCAGCTGGCGGATCTGGCGGCCATGAGCCCCTATCATCTGCTGCGCCAGTTTGCCCGCCGCTACGGCTTGCCGCCCCACGCCTACCAGATCCAGGCCCGCCTGCGCCTGAGCCGGGATCTGCTGCGCCAGGGGGTCCCTCTCATTGACGTGGCCCCAGCCTGCGGCTTTCACGATCAGAGCCATCTGCACCGGCATTTCAAACGGGCCATGGGGCTGACCCCGGGGCAGTTTGCCGCCGCGGTACAGGGCAATAAGATACAAGTCAGCGGTACTCAGGTGCGCTAAGCTCGGCGTTTTCCTGGCTGGTCCCGTGATGCCATAGCCTCTTGCGCCGTTTCCCTTTATTGAGTCCTTTTCATGTCCCAGTCGCTTTCTGATCCCGCGCCCCAGGCGCAACCTGTTTACTCCCGCTGGCAATCTGCCTGGCGGGGGGCCCAGAGCATGCTGCCCCTGACCCTGGCAGTCACCCCCTGGGGGATCCTGGCCGGCGCCCTGGCCATGGACGCGGGCCTGGCACCCTGGCAGGGCCAGGCCCTGTCGGTGCTGGTGTTTGCCGGCGCTGCCCAGCTGGTGGCCATCGGCATGGTGCAGTCCCACCTGGGCTGGCTGCCCATCCTGGCCACCACGGCCCTCATCACGGCCCGCCACCTGCTTTACGGCATGGCCTGGCGCCACAGCCTGCTGTCCCTCTCCCGACCCTGGCGGCTGGGGCTGGGCTTCCTGCTCACCGACGAGCTGTTTGCCCTGCACACCGCCGACCGGCTGAAGGCCTTCGATCCCTGGTTTGCCCTGGGGGCGGGCTTGAGTTTTTATCTGGGCTGGAATCTGGCCACCCTGGCGGGGGTGGTGGCGGGTCACAGCCTGCCGGATCTCACCCACTGGGGGCTGGACTTTGCGGTGGTGGCCACCTTCATCGCCCTGGTGCTGCCCGGATGCCGCAGCCGGGCTGTGTGGGGCTGTGTGCTGAGCTCGGCCCTGCTCGCCGTGCTGGGGGCGCTGTACTTTCCCAAGGTGGGGTTGCTGGTGGCGAGCCTGGGGGGCATGGCGGTGGGCTATGGCCTGAGTCGCCGTGGTGCCGCCAAGGAGAGCAGAGGATGAGCCTGCTCCTGATCCTGGCCATGGCGGCCCTGGTGTTCGGCAGCCGCTATCTATTTTTGGTGCGGCGCCTGCCGCTGCGCCTGGGTCCCCGCACCATGCGCTTCTTAAGCTTCGCCTCGCCGGCGGTGCTCACCGCCATCTGGGTCCCCCTGGTGTGGGTGCGGGACGGCCAGCTGGAAACCCGGCTGACCAACCCCTATCTGCTGGCGGCCCTGGTGGCCATCGGCCTGGCCCTGGGCCAGCGCCACACCCTGGTGACCGTGCTGGGCAGCCTGCTGGGCTTCTTCTGCCTGCAGCAGTGGCTGTAGCAGACGAAAAAAAAGCCCCGGCTGTCCGGTAATGCCGGTCAGTTAAGCAGCGGATACTGATGCATGGGCGCCAGAGACAAGCCATCCCCCACCTAGCCTCCCCCTTGGTAAGGGGGAGGAACGACTGTAGTGGTCTAATCATCCCGGACACCATTTTAGGTGGTAAAGTCGCCACCGTAACCCGAGGTGTTCAATGACAAGACAACGTCGTTCATTTACTGCTGAGTTCAAACTCGAAGCGGCGAGCTTGGTGCTCGAACATGGCTATTCCGTGCCCGATGCTTCCCGCTCACTCGGTGTCGGTGAAACCGCACTCCGTCGATGGGTTCAACAGCTGCAATCCGAACGGAATGGTTCCACACCGGCCAGCAAGGCGCTGACGCCAGAGCAGCAAAAAATCCAGGAGCTGGAGGCGCGGATCAACCGACTTGAACGCGAAAAAGCGATCCTAAAAAAGGCTACAGCTCTCTTGATGGCGGACGATCTCGAACGTACGCGCTGATCGAGCGATTAAGAGAGCATGAGTCTACCGAACTGGTCTGTTCTGTGTTTGATATCGCAAGCTCATCTTTTTATGAGTATTTGGCGCGTAAGGGCCATGTAAATCGTGAACGGCTGCAGCACAGAAGTGAAGTGCGGCGCTTGTTCAAGGAAAGTCGGGGCTCTGCTGGTAGCCGAACCCTGATGTTGAGGCTGCGTGAGTTGGGACACCAAATTGGTCGATTCAAGGTGCGTAGCCTGATGAAGGAAGCGGGTTTGGTATCGAAGCAGCCCGGCTCTCATGCCTATAAAGCGGCGCAGTGTGAACGACCGGACATCCCGAATTTATTGGCACGTGAGTTTGCTGTTGCGCAACCAAACCGCGCCTGGTGCGGTGATATCACCTACGTCTGGGCCGGTGGCCGCTGGTATTACTTGGCGGTGGTACTCGATCTCTGTACTCGGCGGGTGATTGGTTGGGCGCTGTCCGATAAGCCGGATGCCGACTTGGCCGTGAAAGCCCTGGATATGGCTTATCAGCAACGAGGCTGTCCGCCGGGAGTGCTGTTTCACAGCGATCAGGGTAGCCAGTATGCCAGTCGGAAATTTCGGCAACGGCTGTGGCGTTATCGGATAACCCAGAGCATGAGCCGACGAGGCAACTGCTGGGATAACGCCCCCATGGAGCGGGTATTCAGAAGTTTAAAGACAGAATGGATCCCTGAGACGGGATACCAGAAACTCCAGGAAGCAAAACGGGACATCAGCTACTACCTGATGGACTACTACAACTGGCGGCGACCCCATCAACATAACGATGGGCTCCCGCCAGCAGAAGCCGAAAATCGGCTTAACAGAGTGTCCGGATTTAGTTGACCACTACAGACATTTCCCTCCCCTTGTTTAAGGGGAGGGTTAGGGTGGGGTTGGCTTTTGCTTTGAAAAACATGATGGGGACTGCAAGAAAGGCAGTTAAGGCGCCAATGGCGCCTTAACTGATGAGCATTGCCGGATTGCCGGGGCTGTTTGCTGGGGCTGGCTTAGAGCTTGAGGCCGTGCAGCAGCTGGGTCAGCTCCCGGGCCGTCACCATCAGGTTCTGGGTGCCGGCCACCGTGCTGGCGGTGGACTCCTCCACCTGCATGGATTGGCTGCGCACCTCTTCGAGGTTCTGGGCTATGTCTGAGGCCACCGAGCTTTGCTCCTCGGAGGAGGTGGCGATCTGGGCACTCATCTCGAACACCGACTCGCTGTAGCTGGCAATGCGTTCTATGTCCTGGCCGACGGTGGTGATCAGCTCCCGACTCTCCGCCGCCTTGACCACGGTTTTCTCCATGATGTTGTTGAGATCGCCGGTGCCCGATTGCAGCTCCTCGATCATCTTCTGGATCTCCACCGTGGCTTGCTGGGTGCGGCCCGCCAGGGTGCGCACCTCGTCCGCCACCACCGCAAAGCCGCGGCCCTGTTCGCCCGCCCGTGCCGCTTCGATGGCGGCGTTGAGGGCCAGCAGGTTGGTCTGGCCTGAGATGGCGTTGATCACTGTGACCACCTCGTTGATCTTGTTGGCGCGGCTGGTGAGCTGCTCCACGGCACTGGAGGCGTGGCTGATCTCGTCCGCCAGGGTCTGGATGGACTCTATGGTCAGGTTGACCCGGCTGGCGCCCTGGGTGGCCTCCTCGCTGGAGAGTCGGGTCTGGCTGGAGGTGTCGTTGGCGTTGCGCGCCACCTCGCGGATGGCGGCGGTCATCTGCTCCATGGCGGTGGCGAGGGAGTCCAGATATTGGCGCTGGGACTGGGCTATGCCCTGGCCCTCGGCGGCGGCATCGCGGAATTCATCGGCAAACATCTCCAGGGCCTCGGCGCTGTCGTTTACCCGGTGCAGGGTGCGTTGCTGGCGCTCGGCCACCTGATCCAGGTAGCCGGCCACCACAGTGAACTCATCCCGGGCGGCGGGCAGGCCCATGCGCACCCGCATGTCGCCCTCGGCCAGCCGCTGCAGGGCATGGATCAATTCGTAGATGGAGCGGCGCATGTATTGGTCCAGCAGCAGGGTCAGCGGGCCCAGGATCACCACGGCCAACAGCACCACCCACAGGGTCGCACTCTGATGCTCCCACAGGCTGGAGTGGCTCAGATCCAGGGTGCCGGTGACATACTGGCCGTTGGCACTCTGGGCCGTGTAGCGGATGAGGTCGCCGTCGGTCTGCTTGCCGGGGACGCCACTCTTGCTCAGACTGAGATGGGCTGGCAGTTTGCCGGCCTGATCCGCGTCGGCACCGATGAGGCTGGCGGTCAGCTGAACCTGAGCTGCCAGATAGGCGTCATCATCGGCATCCCGCTGTGCTTGGTTGTTGGCCAGGGTGATGCCCACCACCAGCAAGAGGACCAGCAGGGGCAGCCAGAAGATGAGCCAGAGTTTTTCGGCGATGGTGAGCCGGGTCAGCAGAGGATGAAGCCATTTCAACGCAGGATTTTTTATCATTATGAGTGTCTCGCATGAAGGGGGAGAGAAAGCCTTTTCATTCTATCGGTCTGTAAGAAAAACCAATGCATAGAGGGATCACAAAATGTCGCAAAGATACATCTGTGCCAGGGTGTTTGGCCGGGTTCAGGGGGTGGGGTTTCGCTACTTTACCCAGCAGGAGGCTAGCCGGTTGGGGCTGGTGGGGCGGGCCAGCAACCTGGCGGACGGCTCGGTGGAGGTGATGGCGGCGGGGGCCAGCGAGCAGGTGGCGCGCCTGCTGATCTGGCTGCAGAGCGGTCCTCGCACCGCCAGCGTCGAGCGGCTGCAGGTCGAAGAGCTGGACAGGCTGGATCGGGATTATGCCGGCTTCTTTGCCCATTGAGCGCCTGCAGCGGGGGCTGGATCAGCAGCTGAGTCAGCTGGCGCGCCTGCTGGCCAAGCCCGACTGGCAGGGGGAAGAGTCCCACGATTTTCGGGTGTGCGTCCGCATCCTGATGAGCGCCTGTCCCTTGCTGGCCTTGTTGGATCCCTGGGGGACCAGCCTGCGGCCAAGGCTCAAGGCCCTGATCCGGGCCAGCAATGCCCGCCGGGACTGGGAGGTGCGCCTGGCCTGGCTGACCCGCTGGCCCGAGGCCACCCGCTGGCAGCAGCGGCTGCTGGCCCAGCGTCCCGCCGGTGTGGAACGGCCGGAGGCCAATGAGGCTCGCTGCCTGCTGGCTGAGTGGGCGGCGCAACCGCCACGGCTGGCCCAGGCCGCCGCCTTGCCCTGGGACGCCTGGCTGGCCTGGTATGAGGCCGCGGCGGCCGAGGCGGTGATGGCGGATTACGACCGGCTCAAGGCGGGAAAGCCGGCGCGCTACCACCGCCTGCGGCTGGCCATCAAGCAACTGCGTTACCTGCAGCTGCTGCAGGGGGCGCCGGCCGAGGCGCTGGCGCCCCTGCGCCACTGGCAGACAGACCTGGGGGACATTTCCGATCTCACCGGCCTGGCCGCTTGGCTCCAACGCCAGGGCAGCCAGCGTCTGCGGCGGCAGGTGCTGGCCGAGTCGCTGGCGCGCCAGGAACGGCTGCTGGGCCAGCGTCGGGCCTTGCAGCAGATCTGCCTGAGTCAGGATCTGCGCCAAGAAAAACAGCCTCATTGAGATAATGCTGGTCAGTTAAGCAGCGGATACTCATGCATGGGTGCCAGAGGCAAGCCATCCCCCTCCTAACCTCCCCCTTGGTAAGGGGGAGGAACGATTTTTCCCTCCCCTTGTTCAAGGGGAGGGTTAGGGTGGGGTTGGCTTTTGCCTCAAAAACAGTGTCGTAGATGCAGTTAAGGCGCCAACGACGCCTTAACTGATGAGGATTAGCCTCGTTGAGAGGCTGTTTTTTTAGGGCCGTTTGGCGTTTATTTCACCCGCATGCCGGGCTGGGCACCCTCGTGGGGCTCCAGGATCCACAGATCCTTGCCGCCGGGGCCGGCCGCCAGCACCATGCCTTCGGAGAGGCCGAAGCGCATCTTGCGCGGGGCCAGGTTGGCCACCATGACGGTGAGCTTGCCCACCAGGGTCTCGGGTTCGTAGGCGGCACGGATGCCGGCAAACACCTGGCGGGGCTGGTCGCCACCGATGTCCAGCTGCAGTTTCAGCAGCTTGTCGGCGCCATCCACCAGCTCGGCACTGACGATGCGGGCGATGCGCAGATCCAGCTTGGCGAAGTCGTCGTAGGCGATCTCGTCGGCGATGGGCTCGATATCGGCCTGATCCTTGCCCGGCGCGCTCTGATGCTGGGCCTTGGCGCCCTGGCTCTTGCTGGCCTCGGCCACCAGATCTTCCTTGGAGGCGTTGACCATCTCCTCGATCTTCTTGGGATCGATGCGGCTGAACAACGCCTTGAAGGGGGCCAGGGTGTGGGCCAGCAGCGGGGTGTCGATGGCCTCCCAGCTCAGGGTCTCACCCAGGAAGGCCTCACTGCGCTCGGCCAGCTGGGGCAGCACGGGCTTCAAATAGGTCATCAACACGCGGAACAGGTTGATGCACACGGAGCAGACCGCCTGCAGCTCGGCCTCGCGGCCTTCTTCCTTGGCCATCACCCAGGGGGCCTTGTCGTCCACATAGCGGTTGGCCACGTCGGCCAGGGCCATGATCTCGCGGATGGCGCGGCTGAATTCCCGGGCCTCGTAGGCCTCGGCGATGCGTTCCCGGGCCGCCAGGAAGTCGGCGTACAGGGCAGGCTCGGCGTTTTGTGCGGCCAGCTGGCCGTCAAAGCGCTTGGTAAGGAAGCCGGCGGTGCGGGAGGCCAGGTTGACCAGCTTGTTCACCACGTCGGCATTCACCCGGGCGACGAAGTCGTCGAGGTTCAGATCCAGATCGTCGATGCGGCTGTTGAGCTTGGCGGCATAGTAGTAGCGCAGGTACTCGGGATCCAGGTGCTGCAGGTAGGTGCCGGCCTTGATGAAGGTGCCCTTGGACTTGGACATCTTGGCGCCGTTGACCGTCACATAGCCGTGGACAAACACGTTGCTGGGCTTGCGGAAGCCCGCGCCTTCGAGCATGGCCGGCCAGAACAGGGAGTGGAAGTAGAGGATGTCCTTGCCGATGAAGTGGTACAGCTCGGCGTCGGAGCCCTGGCGCCAGTAGCTGTCGAAGTCCAGATCGCCGCGCTGGTTGCACAGGTTCTTGAAGGAGCCCATGTAGCCGATGGGGGCGTCCAGCCAGACGTAGAAGTACTTGCCGGGGGCATCGGGCACTTCGAAACCGAAGTAGGGGGCATCCCGGGTGATGTCCCACTGCTGCAGGCCAGCCTCGAACCACTCGCCCAGCTTGTTGGCCATCTCTTCTTGCAGGGCACCCGAGGTGATCCAGCCCTTCAGCATGCCTTCGAACTGGGGCAGGTCGAAGAAGTAGTGCTCGGTCTCCTTCATCACAGGGGTGGCGCCGGAGACGGCGGAGCGCGGGTCAATCAGCTCGGTGGGGCTGTAGGTGGCACCGCAGACGTCGCAGTTGTCGCCGTACTGATCGGGGGCCTTGCACTTGGGGCAGGTGCCCTTGACGAAGCGATCCGGCAGGAACATGGCTTTTTCCGGATCGAACAGCTGGGAGATGCTGCGGCTCTTGATATAGCCGCCGTCCCGCAGCCGGGTGTAGATCAGGTTGGCCAGTTCACGGTTCTCGTCGCTGTGGGTGGAGTGGTAGTTGTCGAAGCTGATGCCAAAGCCGGCGAAGTCGGCCTGGTGCTCCTTGGATACCGCCTCGATCATCTGCTCCGGGGTGATGCCCAGCTGCTGGGCCTTGAGCATGATGGGGGTGCCGTGGGCATCATCGGCGCAGATGAAGTGGATCTGGTTGCCCCGCAGCCGCTGGTAACGGACCCAGATGTCGGCCTGGATGTGTTCGAGCATGTGGCCGAGGTGGATGGAGCCATTGGCATAGGGGAGGGCGCAGGTAACGAGAATTTTCCGAGCAGCGTGAGCCATGATCTGTCTTGTCGTGCAATGAAAAAGTAAGCCCGCATCTTACCCGAAAATGAGGGGGGCTGCCTAGGCTAGATGGCCGCCGTGACCGTATCCCTGAGCAGGGGCTTGGGGTAGACTCGGGCGTTAACGGTTGTTTCACCAGGAGTTGTTACATGTCCGCCCCATTAGAAGCCGTGCGAACCCTGCTTGTCACCAGCCAGCCGGATGACTGGCCCCATGGCTGGCTGGCCAGCCGCACCCAGCTGGCGGTGGAGGGGGATACTCTCCAGCTGAGCCTCACTTTGCCATTTGCCGGTGACGGCGTGCTCCAGGCCCTGCAAGCCAGGCTCAGTGAGCCACTGCTGGCCCTGGGACCCTGGACCCGGCTGCGGTGGCAGCTTGCCGTCCAGGTGACCGCCCTGGCCCCCACCGGCGGCTTGCCGCTGCAATCGGGCATCAAGAACATACTGGCGGTGGCCTCCGGCAAGGGCGGGGTGGGCAAGTCCACCACGGCCATCAATCTGGCCCTGGCCTTGGCGGCGGAAGGGGCCAGCGTCGGCCTGCTGGATGGGGATCTCTACGGCCCCTCCGTGCCCCTGATGCTGGGGTTGGTGGGCCAGCGCCCCGACTCCCCCGATGGCCAGCGGATGCGGCCGCTCTCCCGCTATGGCATCAAGGTCAACAGCATTGGCTTTCTGGTGCCGGACTCCGAGGCGGTGATCTGGCGCGGTCCCATGGCCAGCAAGGCGTTGGGCCAATTGCTGCACGAGACCGACTGGGGCTCGCTGGATTATTTGGTGGTGGACTTGCCGCCGGGCACCGGCGACATTCAGCTGAGCATGGCCCAGCAGGTGCCCACCACCGGGGTCTTGATGGTCACTACCCCCCAGGACGTTGCCCTGCTGGATGTGCGCAAGGGGCTGGCCATGTTTGCCAAGGTGGGGGTGCCCGTGGTGGGGCTGGTGGAGAACATGAGCTATCACAGGTGCAGCGCCTGCGGTCACCATGAGCCGCTGTTCGGCGAGGGGGGCGGTGCCCGGCTGGCGGCCGAGCTGGATCTGCCGCTACTGGCGCAGTTTCCCCTGTTGCTGGGGGTGCGCCAGGCCATGGATGCCGGGGTGCCGCCGCTGGTGGCCGAGCCCGAGGGGGAGCTGGCCCAAGGCTATCGCGCCCTGGCCCGCGGCCTGGCGGCTCGGCTCTATTTCCAGGGCAAGGCGATCCCGGAGTCCCTGGCAGTCCATCGCCTGGGCTAGGGGCTAGCCCGGCTGTCGGCTCTGTAGTGGGGGGGAGGCTTTTTCGTTATAATGCGCGGGTTTAAGCCTCCCACCGCAACATTTAGAGAGTTCAGACGCATGTCAGATCAACACCGCTCCTGCGTTATCATAGGTATCGCGGGTGCTTCCGCCTCGGGCAAAAGCCTGATTTCCCATACTATTTTCAACGAGCTGGTTGAGGAGCTGGGGGCGGATCAGATCGGGGTGATCACGGAAGACAGCTACTACAAGGATCAGAGCCACCTTTCCATGGCGGAGCGGGTCAAGACCAACTATGACCATCCCAGCGCCTTCGACCACGCCCTGCTGTGCCAGCAGCTCACCACCCTGCTCAAGGGCGAGCAGGTGGCCATTCCCAAATATTCCTACAGCGAGCATACCCGGGTCAGCGAGACCCGGCCCTTCAGTCCCAAGCGCATCATCATCCTCGAAGGCATTTTGCTGCTCAACGAGCCCCAGCTGCGGGAACTGATGGATGTCAGCATCTTCATGGACACGCCGCTGGATATCTGTCTCATCCGTCGTCTGGTGCGGGACGTCCAGGAGCGGGGCCGGACCATGGAGTCGGTACTCAATCAGTATCAAACCACGGTGCGGCCCATGTTCCTGCAGTTTATCGAACCGTCGAAGCAATATGCCGACATCATAGTGCCCCGTGGTGGGCGCAATCGCATTGCCATCGACATGATCAAATCGCGTATTCGCCACATGCTGCTGGGCTAAGCCGGCAGGGCGACAAGGAGAAAGCAATGCGTCTTTGCGACAGCGACATAGAGCGCTATCTGGAACAGGGCAAGATCGTCATAGAGCCGCGTCCCGAGGTGGATCGCATCAGTGGGGTCAGTGTGGATGTGCTGCTGGGCAACGAGTTTCGGGTGTTCCAGGCCCACACCGCGGCCTTCATCGATCTCAGCGGCCCCAAGGAGGCGGTGGCCGAGGCCATCAACCGGGTGATGAGCGACGAGATCATCATTCCCGATGGTGAGGCCTTCATCCTGCATCCCGGCGAACTGGCCCTGGCGGTGACGCTTGAGTCCGTCACCCTGCCGGATGACATCGTCGGCTGGCTGGATGGCCGCTCCTCCCTGGCGCGGCTGGGGCTCATGGTGCATGTGACCGCCCATCGGATCGATCCGGGCTGGTCTGGTCGCATCGTCCTCGAGTTCTATAATGGGGGTAGGCTACCTCTGGCGCTGCGGCCCAAGATGGTGATCGGTGCCCTGAACTTCGAAACCCTCTCCGGCCCGGCCAAGCGGCCCTACAACAAGCGGGCCAACGCCAAGTACAAGCGTCAGCAAGGGGCCGTCGCCAGCCGTATCAATCAGGATTGACCTGGAGGTCACCATGAAGAAGCTCCTCTATCTGCTGCTGTGCTTGCTGCTGTTGATAGGAGGGGCCGCGGTGACCGCCGTCTGGCTCATCAATCCCGAACAGTTCAAACCCCTGATCATCGAGCAGGTCAAGGCCTACACGGGCCGTGATCTGCAGATGCAGGGGCCCATCCGCTTCACCCTGTTCCCTCGCCTGGGGCTGTCCCTGGAAAAGGTGGCCCTGAAAAATCCTGCTGGCTTTCCCGCGGGCGATACCCTGGCCTTTGGCGAGGCCAGCGTGGATCTGGCGCTGCTGCCCTTGCTGGATCACCGGGTGGAGGCCGGCCGACTCAAGGTGTCCGGGGTGCGTCTTAGCGTGATCACCCTGGCCGATGGCCGTACCAATCTGGATGGGGTGTTGGGAACAGCTGCGCCGGCCCAGGCCGACGCGACCACGCCGGCGGCAACGACGGCCGGCGATGACACCCCTGCCTATCACTTCTCCCTGGATGGCATCGACTTCACCGACGGGGCCCTCAACATCGAGGACCATCTGACCGGCAAGCAGTGGCTGCTGCGGGATGTCAGCCTGCAGGCCGATGCCCTGGCGCTGGGAAAACCCATCGCGGTGGCGCTGGGGGGGCGGGTACAGGCACCGTCTGGCACCTTGCGGCTCGCTAGCCAGGCCAAGCTGACCCTGAGCCAGGCGCTCATCAGCCTGGATGACTGGCAGGCCGAGGTGGCCATGACAGGCCCTCAGGTGCCGCTGCTGCTGCAGCAGATGCGCTTGGCGGGTCAGCTGCGCTATCAGCCGGCGGACAAGCGACTGCAGTGGCAGTCCCTGGATGTGACGGCCGGGCCCTGGCATTGTCAGGGCGAGCTGAGCCTGCAGCAGCAGGCCATTCCCGTGGTGCGCTTCGCCCTGCGCAGCCCCGCCTTTGATACCGCCTGGCTGGCGAGCCAGCAGGACCAGGCGAAGCCGGCTGAAGGCAAAGGCAGTCCTGCGACGAAGGCAACGGCACCCGCCCAGGAGCCGGATCTCAGCGCATTGCAGGGGGTGGATCTGGCCGGCACCCTGGAGTTGGACCGCCTGCAGCTGGCGAACTTGCCCTTCCAGCAGGTGGCGCTGGATCTGACGCTGCAAAACGGCATCCTGGAATGGCGCAAATTGAGCGCTCGCCTGTTCGAGGGGCAGCTCATGGCGCCGGGGCGGCTGGACAGTCGGCAAAGCCCGGCGCACCTGAGCCTGCAACCCAGGGTGCAGGGTATCGCCATCGCCGCCCTGAGCAAGGCCCTACTGGGTAAATCGCCTCTCACGGGCCGTGGACAACTGGACGGCACCCTGGTCGCCCAAGGGGTGACGCCGGATGCCCTGCGGCGCACCCTCACCGGCAAGCTGGCCCTGCAGGTCACCCAGGGGGCGGTGCGTGGGGTGGATCTGCCGGCCCTGCTGCGCCAGGCGAAAGCCGGGATCAAGGGGCTGCTGGGCGGGGAGCAGAGTCAGGGCGAAACCGCCTTCTCCACCCTGGGGGCTCAGGCTGTGCTGACCCAGGGCGACGTCAAGGTGGAGAACATCAAGATGATCTCTTCGCTGCTGGAGGTGACGGGGGCGGGGCGCACCCACCTCGTCAAGGAGAACCTGGATTTCAAGCTGGATGCCACCGTCGTGGGGGAACTGCCGGGTCTGGGGGATCTGAAGATGGTGACTGTGCCCCTGCGCATCGGCGGCAGCTGGTCGAAACCGCAGTTTTCCGTGGAGCTGGGCCGCCTGCTTGAGTCCAAGGCCAAGGCGTTGCTGGAACAGCAGCTGTTGCCTTCCGGTAGCCGCCCCAAGCTGAGCAACCCCCTCAAGGGCTTGCTGGGGAATTAGCCTACCGGTGCGTCGGTGCCATTGCTGCGCTTCGGCGTCGGCCATGCTGCCGCGCCGCCCCCTTATCTGACTGACAATACCCCAGTGCGACAGCGCCAGGCCGCAGCAGGACAAAAGCAAAAACCAAAACAAGCACAACAACAGCAACAAAAAATTATAGAAACAACAATGACAACCCCTTTTTTCGATACGGCGAAGGTGAGGAATACAAGATGAATTTAACCGTCAAGGTGGTGGTGGCGTTTGCCATCCTGTGCGGCCTGATGGCATTTGGTGGCGCTCTCTCCTGGTTCAACATGAACCGGATTGATAACGCCTTTTCATTTGTCGTCAAAGACATGAAGAGCCTGGACGAGCAGGCCGGGCATCTGGGGACTGGGTTGCTGCGGCTGAACAAACTGGCGGCCGACATGGTGTTCGCGCCCGATCAGGCCAGCCTGGATCAGCATCGCCAGGCCTTCGACAGCCAGGTGGAGGGGCTCAACGGCGATCTGAGCCAGCTGCATGCCAGCGTCAGCCGTCTACCGGATGGCGGGGCCTTGGCCAGCCAGCTGGCGCCGCTGCAGCAGCAGATCGAGGTGATACTGGCGCAAAGCCAACCCATCTATGCCGGGCGCAGCCAGATCCTAAGCGAGGTGGCGCGCATCGATTCGGTGAAGAGCGAGCTGCTCAATAAGCTGGCCTTTGCCAAGACCGGCGCCAATCAGCTGTTCAAACCCTACGCGGCAGAGGATCCCTATATCGCCGGTCTGGCCAATCAGTTCACCGAGTGGCTCGGCACCCTGGAATACATGGTCAACGCCATCTTCAGTGCCCAGAAGGTCAGCGACATGCAGGCCATCGAGCAAAAGGCGGTGGCGACCGGCAAGATGTTGCTGGATGGCTACGACATGCTGGCGCGGGAGGTGCCGGCGGTCGCCGACAATCAGGATGTGCAGTCGGGCCTGGCGGCCCTCAAGCAGAACATCAACTCCAAGGAGGGGGCCATCGGCCGCTTCATCCGGCTCAGTCAGCAGCGAGGGGAGTTGGAGCAACGGGTGCAGCTGCTCTCCAATGCCATCGATGCGGCGCTGGACAGCCAAGCCGCCCTGCAGGCCGGTGCCAATAGGGTGAGCCAGCAGGCCTTCAGCTCCGCCAAGGGGACGCTGCACACCACCTCCATCAACATTGTGGTGAGTCTGCTGGTGAGCCTGCTGTTTGCCGGCATCGTCGGTTGGCGTCTGTCGCTGGCCATCCGGGGCCCCATGGGGGCCATCCAGCGGGTGCTGGATCAGATGGCCAAGGGGAACTTTTCCCAGGCCGTTGAGGGGCGCTTCAGCGGGGAGTTCGCCGCCCTGCAACGGGACATCAATGCGGTGATCACGGCCTTCAATCAGGCCATCCGTGTGGTGCGGGAGGGGGCGGAGCAGACCCGGCAAACCGCCGAGCGCAATCGCCAGTCGGCGGACAGCCTGGCGGCCCAAGTCCAGGTGCAAGCCGGCACCATGACCACCTTGGCGGCCACCGTCACGCAAATGGAACATGCCATCAGTGATGTGAACAGCAACACGGAGTCGAGCCTCGCCATGGTGCTGTCGGTGGACGATCAGATCCAGGAAGGGCGGCATCTGGTACAGGCCAATACCCAGCGGGTAGATAAGCTGTATGACCATCTGCGCCATAGTGAGCAAACCATCCAGGAGGTCAACGGTGAGAGCGAGCGCATCGGTGGCATCTTGGAGGTGATTGAGTCCATCTCTGAGCAGACCAATCTGCTGGCACTCAATGCCGCCATCGAGGCGGCCCGGGCCGGTGAGCATGGCCGTGGTTTCGCCGTGGTGGCGGACGAGGTGCGCAACCTGGCCAGCCGCACCGGGGAGAGCACCAAGGAGATCCACACCATGATCAGCAACCTGCGGGGCAAATCCACCAGTGCCGTCGCCAGCATGCAATCGAGCCTGAGTCTGATGGGGGAGAGCCAGAGCATGATGGAGCAGATCAACGGTGCCATGGGCATGATTGCGCAACACATGCAGCAGGTGCGGGATGCGTCCGAGCTGATCGCCAACGCGACCCGGGAGCAGACCCAGGCCAGCCGCGATATCAGCCGCAGCATCAACGAGATGTCCGAGGTGGTGGAACAGAGCAGCCAGACCATGGGCGACATGGCGCTCCAGACCCAGAGGTTGGATGACTTGTGCCTGGCGCAGGACAGGACGGTCAGCCAGTTTCAGCTGGCACTTTAAGCACAGTCACGGGGTGATTACCAGCCAGGGCCTAAGCCCTGGCTTTTTTATGGCGCCGAGCACGTCACCGTCTCAGTGCGGCAGGGGACCGCTCCTGGGGTGTTGATGGAGCAATGCCTGCCGGCCTGGCACAAACCCTTGGTGGAGAATATGGGGCTCCACCAGGCGCAGGAAGTCCTGGCTGTCCATCTCCATCACCTCCCGCAGGGTTCCGGCATTGAAGCTGATCCTGGGATAGCGTGTCAGTTCGGCATCCAGGTAGACCGGCAGGCCGAACAGCTGACCTAGGGGCGGTTCGGCCCCCAGTTCGCACTCGGCAAACAGGGACTCGAATTCGTACTCCATGGCCAGCTCCAGGCGCTGGCAATGGAGTGCCTGGGTCAGACCGGCAAAGTCCACCGCCCGGGTGGCGGGCATCACCAGCATCACCAGTTTGCCGTCCACCTTGACCAAGACGGTCTTGGCGAAGGCGTCACCCGGCACGTGGGCCCGTTGGGCGATCTCCATGGCGGTAAAGGCCACGGAATGGGGGGTAAGTCGATAGTCAACCTGGGCTTCGCTCAGGTAGCGCTCGAGGACAGGGATGGCCATGGTACACCTCCTGAGATTGTCCATGAGGGGGGCTGCCCATTAATTATGCGTCACCGCCGACGCCTGTGCTGTTAGTGTTGTAATGCGGCGATACTGAGGTTAGGGTTATGCCACAGGCAGCGGGTCACCCCTACGACCCGTTTTCTTCCATGTAGGCGGAGCCTACACTTGCCCATCCAAGAAAACGTTAACAAGTGGTGTCATTATGGAAACTGTTACCAAGTCATATGCCGATGTGTTGGAGTACGTGCGGATGTCACGGCGCAAGAACAAGCTCAAACGCGAAATCACCGATATCGAAAAGAAGATCCGCGATAACCAGAAGCGGGTGCTGCTGCTGGAAAACCTCTCCGACTACATCAAGCCAGGCATGTCGGTCGACGAGATCCAGGCCATCATCGCCAGCATGAAGAGCGATTACGAGGAGCGGGTGGATGAGTACATCATCAAGAATGCCGAGCTGTCCAAGGAGCGTCGGGATCTGACCCAGAAGCTGGCCACCTTGAGCAACAAGGACAAGAGCTAAGGGCGCCGCCGGCTCAAGACCAAATAAAAAAGCCACCTGACGGTGGCTTTTTTGTTGGCGAGCAATCCCTTAAGGATTGGCTGGCCCATGAGAGGCCTGGCTGCGCATGCCACTCACACCGGCGGCACGGCCGGAATGCAGGGTGGGCTTGCGCTCATAGGCCGGGTAGTCCACCACAGGGCGGGCCGGCTGGGCCGGCGCCTCGGCGGGCTGGGCCATCTGGCAGGTCACCAGTTGCATGCGGGAGACCACACCCGGTGCCTTGGTCGCGGCAGGTGCCGCAGCCATCGGTTGGCTCACCGCCGGCTCGGCCTCTACCTCTGCCTTGCTCACCGGCACCTCAGGTTCGGCATGCACGGCAATGGGGGCGTCCAGCTGGGCCAGGGGGGCGTCTGCTTCTGCCACCTCGGTCTCTTCGGCGCTAACCGGCTCTTCTACCAGCACTACGTCATCCACCACCACGGCATCGGGCTTGCGACGACGAGAGCGGCGTTCCGGTTGGGCTTCTGCTTGCTGCTGCCTGTCGGCCGGGGCAACAGGCGCTGCCTCGGGTTCGACGCTGCTCTCAGCCGCAACCTCTTGCACCGCCAGGGCCTCTGGGCTCTCTTCGGCAGGCTGCTCGGTCTCCTGACGACGACGCTGGCGGGACTCTTCGTTGATCCGCTTGCGACGTTGGGGCCGTTTGGCCGGCTCGCCGTCGGCGTCCTCCATGGCCACCGGTGCGTCGATGTTGGCCTCGATGGACTCGATGGCCTCAGCCACCGGCGCCTCGTTCACGGTCGGAGCACGGGTCTCTTCGTCGTCCTCGATCATGATCATCGGCGGCAGGTCGGTGGGCATCACGGGCACCAGGGGCTCCAGCATGGGCGGCTGGGGCTCGGCCTGCGGGGCTGGCTCAGCCTGGGGAGCCGGCACCTCGACCACGGCGGCCTGCTGGACCTGGGCATCGCTCACCTCGGCGGCCACCCGCACCTTGCGGCGCTGACTGCGGCGTTGACGGCGTTCGGCTACCTTCTCTTCTTTGGGCGCACGGCTTGGCTGCTCGGCTGGCACTGCCTCCTGCTGTTCGCTGGGCTCGGCAGTCGCCTGAGGCTGATTGCGGGGCCGGCGTTCCTGACGCGGGCTGCCTTCGGCGGCGGCTTCCTTGGGTTGACGAGGACGACGCTCGCCACGAGACGGACGATCGGTCTTGTCACCGGTGGCCTCGTTGCGCGGACGACGGTTGTTCGGCCGTGCTTCGCTCTTGGCCTGACCCTCTTCCTCATCGGCCTTGTCGGCCTGCGGGCGGCTGCGGCGATTGTCACCACCGGCCGGACGCCGGCGATCACCTTCACGGCGACGTTGCCGTGCCTCGGGCTTCGCCTTGGGCGCCGGTTTTTCCTGGGGTTGGCTGGGCTCGGCGGCAGGCTTGAACAGCGCCATGATGGCGGCGAACAGCTTGCTGAACAGACCAGGTTCCTGGGGCAGCACCACAGGGGCGGCGACGGGGGCCGGAGCCGGTGCCGGGGTGGTGGGGGCGGCGATGATCTGCACCGCCGGCTGCTCGCTGCGCACCACCTTGGTGGTATCGCGCGGCGTGTAGCCATCCACCGGCAGCTCGCTCTTCAGCTCGTAGCTGAGGGCCTCGGTGACTTCACTGCTGCGCATCCGGGACACCTCGAAGTGCGGTGTCTCCATTCCCTGGTGGGGAATGATGAAGATCCGCACCTGATGGCGCTCTTCCAGGCGTTGAATGGACGGGCGCTTCTCGTTGAGCAGATAGGCGGCGACGTCCACCGGCACCTGGGCCAGCACCTGTTCTGTGTTGTCCTTGAGGGCCTCTTCTTCCAGCAGGCGCAGGATGGCCAGTGCCAGGGATTCGTTATCCCGGATGGTCCCCTGACCCATGCAGCGCGGGCAGACATGGGTGCTGGATTCATTGAGGGAGGGGCGCAGGCGCTGACGGGACAGCTCCAGCAGGCCGAAGCGGGAGATGCGGCCCAGCTGGATGCGAGCCCTGTCCTGGCGCACGGCATCCCGCAGGCGGTTTTCCACTTCACGCTGGTGGCGCACCGGCGTCATGTCGATGAAGTCGATGACGATGAGGCCACCCAGGTCGCGCAGACGCAGCTGGCGGGCGATCTCGTCGGCGGCTTCCAGGTTGGTCTGCAGGGCCGTCTCCTCGATGTCACCGCCCTTGGTGGCGCGCGCCGAGTTGATGTCGATGGAGGTCAGGGCCTCGGTGGGGTCGATGACGATGGAGCCGCCGGAGGGCAGGCGCACTTCGCGTTGGAAGGCCGACTCAATCTGGCTCTCGATCTGGTAATGGGTGAACATCGGGATCTCACCGTTGTACGGCTTGACCCGATTGACGAAGTCCGGGCGCACCAGTTCGATGTGCTGCTTTGCCTTCTCGAACACCGTCGGGTTGTCGATCAGGATCTCGCCGATATCCCGGCGCAGGTAGTCACGGATGGCCCGCACTATCACGTTGCTTTCCTGGTGGATCAGGAAGGGGGCAGCCTGGTTCTGCGCGGCTTGCTTGATGGTCTCCCAGTGTTTGAGCAGGACATTGAGGTCCCAGGCCAGCTCTTCGGGGGACTTGCCGACACCGGCAGTCCGCACTATGAGGCCCATGCCTTCCGGCACTTCCAGCCCATTGAGGGCTTCCTTGAGCTCGGTGCGTTCATCCCCTTCGATACGGCGGGAGATACCACCGGCACGGGGGTTGTTGGGCATCAGCACCAAGTAGCTACCGGCCAGACTGATGAAGGTGGTGAGGGCGGCGCCCTTGTTACCACGTTCTTCCTTGTCGATCTGGACGATGACTTCCTGACCTTCCTTGATCACTTCCTTGATATTGGGGCGACCCTGGAGGCTGTAGTTGGCGGGGAAATATTCGCGGGCAATCTCCTTGAGCGGCAGGAAACCGTGACGTTCGGCGCCGTAGTCGACAAAGGCGGCCTCCAGACTCGGTTCGACGCGGGTGATCTTCCCTTTGTAGATGTTGGCTTTTTTCTGTTCGTGACCGGGACTTTCGATGTCCAGGTCGTAAATGCGTTGCCCGTCTACCAGGGCCACGCGCAACTCTTCTTCCTGAGTTGCGTTGATTAGCATTCTTTTCATGGGTGTCTCGATAAAAATGAAGCCTTAAGCTTCGCCGTTATGCTGCTGGACGGCTGCCACGCACCGGCCCCGAGTCGATAGCATGGGTTGGCAACCTCCCGGTTGGGTCATGCGTGGGGCGCGCTAGGGATGCGGACGGCGACCTGCAGGCTCTGCGGCCCAGATGAAGGCGCAGACGCCGATATCCAGCGACTTTTTTTGATTCCTCCTCGGCTTCCGACGCAATCTTGGACTCAGTGCGTCACATGGTCTGTTGCTTGTGACGGCGAAGAGCCCGGTTTTTCTATCGGATCTGGCTTAAAACAAGCCAGTTGGCCTAAAAAAATCAGCGCATTATTTCATTTTCCCTCAATCTATAGCAAGGCAGCTTTTTCGCTTTGCGACAAGGATGCACTTCTGGAGTAGAATCCGCGCCATGAACACAGTAAACAACCGGGTGCAGCTCCTCACCATAGAGGCTGAGCAAGAGGGGCAACGCATCGACAATTTTCTCAAGACTCAGCTCAAGGGCGTCCCGAAAAGTCTCATTTATCGCATTTTGCGTAAGGGTGAGGTGCGGGTTAACAAAAAGCGGATAAAACCTGAGTACAAGCTCTGCGTCGGTGATGAGGTGCGGGTGCCGCCGCTGCGGCTGGCCGAAGAGAATGCCTTGCCCTCCGCCAAGCTCAGCAGCATCCAGGCGCTGGAAGGCCAGATCCTGCTGGAGGACGAGGGTCTGATCGTGCTGAACAAGCCGGCTGGCATGGCGGTGCACGGTGGCAGCGGCCTGAGCTTCGGCGTGATCGAAGGCCTGCGGGCGTTGCGGCCCGATGCGCGCTTCATGGAGCTGGTGCACCGGCTGGATCGCGATACCTCCGGCTGCCTGCTCATCGCCAAGAAACGCAGTGTGCTCAAGCATCTGCATGAGCAGCTGCGGGTCAAGACCATGCGCAAGCAGTATCTGGCCCTGGTTCGTGGTCAGTGGCAGGCCCACGTCAAGGTGATCACGGCACCGCTCTTGAAAAACGTGCTGCAGTCCGGCGAGCGTATTGTGCGGGTCAATGCCGAGGGCAAGCCCTCCGAGACGCGTTTTCGGATCATGCGCAACTTTGCCGATGCGACCCTGATCGAAGCCAGCCCGGTCACCGGGCGGACCCACCAGATCCGGGTGCATACGGCCCACGCCGGCCATCCGATTGCCTGCGACGACAAGTACGGCGAGGCGGGTTTTGATCAGCGGATGCGGGAGGCGGGGCTGCAGCGCCTGTTCCTGCACGCCAGTCGCTTGACCTTCGAACACCCGGTGACCGGGGAGATGGTGAGCGTGGAGGCGCCGCTGGATCCCCATCTGCAGGCCCTGCTGGATCGCCTGGAGCGCAAGGCATGAGACGCTTTGAGCTGGTGATCTTCGATTGGGACGGTACCCTGATGAACTCGGTGGGGCGGATTGTCTCCAGCATGCAGTCTGCGGCCCGGCAGGTAGCGCGTCCCGTGCCCGCCGCGGAGGCCGTGCGCAACATAGTCGGGCTCAGCCTGCAGGAAGCCTTGCCGCGTCTGTTTGGCCCACTGGATGAGCCGGCCTATCAGCAGCTGTTGCAGGCGTACCGACAGCAATACATACACGATGATCCCACTCCCACACCGCTGTTTGCCGGCGTGAGCCAGACCCTGCAGCAGTTGGCCGCCCGGGGTCATCTGCTGGCGGTGGCCACCGGCAAGGCGCGGGCCGGCCTGGACCGGGTGCTGGCTGAGACGGGTTTTAGCCAGCTGTTTCACGCCAGCCGCGGTGCCGATGAGGCGCGTTCCAAGCCGGACCCCATGATGTTGGAGCAGTTGCTGGCTCAGCTCAATGTGCCGTTGGAGCAGGCCGTCATGGTGGGGGACTCATGCTACGACATGGAGATGGCGGCCAACCTGGGGATGGCCCGCATCGGTGTGGATTGGGGCGTCCATGACGAGTCCGTGCTGAACCAGTTTGCACCCCTGGCCGTGATCTCGCGGATGGAGGCGTTGCTGGAGCTGGTGTGATCAGGCGTCGCCTAGTTGATCCACCGGCAGCGGCAGCATCAGGCCCCAGTTGGCCAACATGTCGATCAGGGCCATGAGTGGCAGCCCGATCAGGGTGTTGGGGTCCCGGCCCGATAGCCGCTCGAACAGGCAGATGCCTAGCCCCTCGCTCTTGAAGCTGCCGGCACAGTCGTAAGGCTGCTCCTGCTGCAGGTAATGCTGGATCTGGCTGGGGGTCAGTCGGCGAAAATGCACGTCAAAGGGCTCCATCAGCAGTTGCTGGCGTCCGCTGGTACTGTCCTGCAGGCACAGGCCGGTGTAGAAGGTCACCACCTGGCCACTGGCCTGGGCCAGCTGGCGATAAGCCTGCTCGTGAGAGCCGGGCTTGCCGACGATCTGGCCGTCCAGCACACACACCTGATCCGAGCCGATCACCCAGCCTTGATCATGTTGCTGGGCGACCGCGCAGGCCTTCTCCCTGGCCAGGCGCTGTACCAGGGCGGCGGCATCTTCACCGGCGAAGGGGGTTTCGTCGATCTCCGGCGCTTGGCAGCTGAAGATCAGACCGGTTTTGGCCAGCAGTTGCCGGCGGTATAAGGAGGTGGAGGCGAGTATGATGGGTGCGTGCATGTTGTGTTCCCAAGCCACTGTTTTCTTGGATGTTAGGTCAGGATGCCGGCAAGTCCATTGTTTTTTGTAAAACGCCTGTTTTTCCTTTGACTCTGTATTGGAGTGTCTATATGATGCGCGCCTTATGCAAAAGGTGAAGTTGCCCATTAAGATTGATCCGGTCCGTTGCGCGGCCAAGCGTCTCGATTATGTCGGGATTGCCGAAGCCGATAAGCTGATCAGACTGGGTGAGTCGACTGTCGGTGTTCTCACCGATGTCGAGGCTGCATTGTCGTTTGGTATTGATGCCCAAGGCTTGACCATCATGCAGGGTACTGCCCATACCCTGGTCAAGCTTGAATGCCAACGCTGCAATGAAGCGTTCGAATATCGGTGTGAGATCGAATTTGTTTATACTCCACTGTTGAAAAATACGGTGGTGGATGAGCTGCCGGAGGCTTACGAGCCCATCGAGCTTGATGAAAACGGTGAGTTCGACCTGTACGAAGTGCTGGAGGATGAGTTCATCCTCGCCCTGCCCATAGTGCCCATGCATCCCCTGGATGTGTGTCCTCAGGCAGGCAGAAGCATGACGTGGGGGGAGATCGAGCCTGCTGATGAGCGTCCCAATCCGTTTGCAGTTCTCAATGGTTTGAAAAACAAGTAATTGATTAGGAGTAAGGTCGATGGCCGTACAACAGAACCGTAAAACTCGTGCCAGACGTGGTATGCGTCGTTCTCACGATGCCCTGACTGCCTCTGCGCTGACCGTGGATCAGACTTCTGGTGAAGTTCACCGTCGTCACCATGTAACCGCTGACGGTTTCTATCGCGGCAAGAAGGTTATTGCTTAATCTCGATTAAGCTGAAACCGCCTTGTCTGCGCTGACGATTGCGTTAGATGTCATGGGGGGCGATCATGGCCCCTCAGTTACAGTGCCTGCCTCTGCGCAGGCACTGTCGCTTTACCCCCAGTTAAATCTCTTGCTGGTGGGGGATGAGTTGCAGCTCAAGCCCTATCTCCAGCAGTACCAACTCTTCAATCATCCCCGCGTCCGTTTGGTGCATGCCAGTCAGGTCGTGACCATGGATGACAAGCCTGCCTATGCCCTGCGCCACCTGAATGACTCCTCCATGCGGATTGCCCTCAATCTGTTGCATGCCGGGGAGGCTCATGCCTGCGTCAGCGCCGGCAACACCGGGGCCTTGATGGGCATGGCGCGCCATGTGCTCAAGCTGGTGCCCGGGGTGGAACGACCCGCCTTGACCACCAGTCTGCCCACGGTATCCGGTGGTAAGTCTGTGCTGCTGGATCTGGGGGCCAACGTGAATTGCACGCCCGAACACCTGCATCAGTTTGCCCTGATGGGCAGTGTGGTGGCAGAGTCGGTGCACGGCATAGCGCGCCCCAGGGTGGCCTTGCTCAACATTGGCGTGGAGCAAAACAAGGGCAATGAGGAGGTGCGGGAGGCCGCCGCACGCTTGGCGGTGGATGCTCGCGTGAACTACACCGGCTTCATCGAGGGGGATGCGTTGTTTGCCGGCCAGGCGGATGTGATTGTCTGCGATGGCTTTGTCGGCAACATAGCGCTGAAAACCGCCGAGGGCATGGTCCGATTGCTGAGCCAGTCAGGCGCCCAGACGCGCAGCCCGTACGCCAACTGGCTGCAATGGCTATTACGGCGCTATATGCGGCGCCGGCTGTCACACCTGAACCCCGACCAGTATAATGGGGCAAGTCTGCTAGGATTGCGGGGCATTGTGATCAAGAGCCATGGTCGGGCCGAAATTTGCGCATTTTTCAATGCAATTGAACAAGCGATAGCCGAAGTGGACCGGTGTTTGCCCGTCCAGATCGCGCAGCGATTTGAATCTCACACTTATACAGGCGCCTAGTCGAATTCCTATGTTTACAAAAATTCTTGGAACGGGCAGTTATGTTCCCGAAACGGTACGGACCAATGCCGATCTCGAGCGGATGGTGGACACCAGTGACGAGTGGATCGTAGAGCGCACGGGTATCCATGAGCGCCGCATCGCCGCGGTGGATGAAAACGTGGTGACCATGTCCAACGTGGCTGCCCTGCATGCCCTGGAGGCGGCCGGACTGCAGGCCGCCGATCTGGATATGATCATCCTGGCCACCACCAGTGCCGACAACGCCTTTCCTTCCGCGGCCTGTGAGCTGCAAGGCTTGCTGGATTGTCCGGGGATCCCCGCCTTCGACCTGTCAGCCGCCTGTGCTGGCTTCAGCTATGCCCTGAGCGTGGCGGATCAATTTGTCAAAACGGGGGCGGCCCGTCATATCCTGGTGGTGGGGGCCGATGTGCTGGCCCGCACCTGCGATCCGGCGGACCGTGGCACCATCATCATCTTTGGTGATGGGGCGGGCGCCGTGGTGGTGGGGCCCTCCGAGACGCCGGGGATCCTCTCCACCCACCTGCATGCCGACGGTCGTTACGGTGAGCTGCTCAAGCTGCCCCAGGCCAAGCGGGGTCAGCCCGAGGCCAGCGGTGATGCCTACATGTATATGAAGGGCAATGACGTCTTCAAGGTGGCGGTGACCCGGCTGAGCGAGATCGTCACTGAGACCCTGGCGGCCCACGACATAGATAAGTCCGAGCTGGATTGGCTGGTGCCGCACCAGGCCAACCAACGCATCATCAGTGCCACGGCCCGTAAGCTGGGCATGTCCATGGATCAGGTGATCCTGACCCTGGCCCAACACGGCAATACCTCGGCCGCCTCCGTGCCCCTCGCCCTGGATGTCGGGGTGCGCGATGGGCGCATCCAGCGTGGCCAGTTGCTGCTGCTGGAGGCATTTGGTGGTGGCTTTACCTGGGGTTCAGCTCTGATCCGCTATTAATAACAAGGAAACATTCGATGACTAAGTTTGCAATTGCCTTCCCCGGTCAGGGGTCCCAGAGCGTGGGCATGCTCGCCGAGCTGGTGGAGCAACATGCCGTGGTAAGCGAAACCTTCGCCGAAGCCAGCGAAGCCTTGGGCTACGATCTGCTGTCCCTGGTCCTTGATGGGCCGGCCGAGGATCTGAACAAGACCTGGCGTACCCAGCCGGCGTTGCTGACTGCCTCCGTTGCGCTGTGGCGCCTGTGGCAGCAACAGGGTGGCCCGCAACCGACCCTGATGGCCGGTCATAGTCTGGGGGAATACTCTGCGCTGGTGTGTGCCGGCGCGCTGGCCTTTGCCGATGCCGTCAAGCTGGTGGAACTGCGTGGCCGCGCCATGCAGGATGCCGTGCCCGAAGGGGTAGGGGCCATGGCGGCCATCATAGGGCTGGACAATGAGACCATCGCCGCCAACTGCCAGCAGGCTGCCGAGGATCAGGTGGTCGCACCGGTGAACTTCAACTCACCCGGTCAGGTGGTCATCGCCGGTAACAAGGAGGCGGTGGAACGCGCCAATGCCTTGATGAAGGCCTCCGGCGCCAAGCGGGCGCTGCCGCTGCCGGTCAGCGTGCCGTCCCACTGTGCCCTGATGCAACCGGCGGCGGAGAAGCTGGCCGTGGCGCTGGCCGCCATCGAGATCAAGGCGCCGCAGATCCCGGTGATCAACAACGTGGACGTGGCTCAGGAAACCGACCCGGCCCGGATCCGCGACGCCCTGGTGCGTCAGCTGTTTAGCCCGGTTCGCTGGACCGAAGTGGTTGAAACCATGGCGAATGCCGATGTGACCTACGAAATTGAGATGGGGCCTGGCAAGGTGCTGACTGGTCTGGTCAAGCGCATCGACAAGCGGGTCGAGGGCGGCGCCATCAATGATCAGGCTTCTCTGCAGGCCTGTCTGGACATGTTTAAGTAACAGGAGCGATCATGAGCTTTGAAGGAAAAGTTGTGCTGGTGACCGGTGCCAGTCGTGGTATCGGCCGAGCCATTGCCGAGGCCTTCGTGGCCCGTGGTGCAACCGTGGTGGGGACCGCCACCAGTGCCTCCGGCGCAGACGCTATCGGTGCCTATCTGGGACAGGCTGGTTGCGGCATGGTGCTGAATGTCACCAGCGCCGAGTCGGTCGAACAACTGTACCAGGCCATCAAGGAGAAGTTCGGTGAGGTGGATGTGCTGGTGAACAATGCCGGCATCACCCGCGACAACCTGCTGATGCGCATGAAGGACGAGGAGTGGCAAGACATCATCGAAACCAACCTCACCTCCCTGTACCGCCTGACCAAGCCGGTGTTGCGCAGCATGATGAAGAAGCGCCAGGGGCGTATCGTCAGCATCGGCTCAGTGGTGGGCACCATGGGCAACGCCGGTCAAACCAACTATGCCGCCGCCAAGGCCGGTCTGATTGGTTTTACCAAGTCGCTGGCCCGGGAAGTGGCCTCCCGTGGTATCACGGTCAATGCCGTGGCACCCGGTTTTATTGAAACGGACATGACCCAGGCGCTGACCGAAGAGCAGCGGGCCGGCATTCTCAGCCAGGTACCGGCCAACCGCCTGGGAGATCCGAAGGAAATTGCGTCCGCCGTGCTGTTTTTGGCATCCGAGGAAGCCGGGTATATCAATGGCGAAACCCTGCATGTGAATGGCGGCATGTACATGGTGTGATCGACGGATAATTCGTGGAAAAAACCCCTGGGAATTTGGGCGATATAGCTCTAAATTCCTGGTTTGACCACAACCATTGATCTTGCAAAGTACGACTAATTGAATACACTACAGCAACGACACGCAATCGCGTATATCTAAAGGAAAATTCAGGTCATGAGCAATATCGAAGAACGCGTAAAGAAAATCATCATCGAGCAGCTGGGCGTTAAGGAAGAAGACGTTAAGTCCGAAGCTTCTTTTGTCGATGATCTGGGCGCTGACTCTCTGGATACCGTTGAGCTGGTCATGGCTCTGGAAGAAGAGTTCGATACTGAGATCCCTGACGAAGAAGCTGAAAAGATCACCACTGTTCAAGCTGCTGTCGATTACATCACCTCCAATCAGGACTAATCCCCTGTAGACAGGAGCGGCCAATAGGCCGCTCCTGTTTTCTTATCTCTTTTTTTGTTTTCCTCGCGGAGGCTTTCCTGTGTCAAAACGCAGAGTTGTGGTGACCGGTCTGGGTATGTTGTCTCCGGTCGGTAACAGTGCTGAACTCTCCTGGCAGGCTCTGCTCAAGGGCCAGAGTGGCATCACCAACATCGAGCACTTTGATACCACTGACTTCCCAACCAAGTTTGCGGGTCTGGTTAAAGATTTCGATCCTGAGGCATTCGGCATCAGCAAGAAAGATGCGCGCAAGATGGATCTGTTCATTCAGTATGGTGTGGCGGCCGGTATGCAGGCGCTGGAAGATTCCGGCCTGACCATCACCGACGACAATGCCCACCGTTGCGGTGTGTCTATCGGTTCCGGCATCGGTGGCCTGGGGCTTATCGAGCAGAACCACACCAGCCTGATGGCCGGTGGTCCCCGCAAGCTGAGCCCTTTCTTCGTGCCGTCCACCATCATCAACATGGCGTCCGGTCACCTGTCCATCATGAAGGGGCTGCGTGGTCCCAATATCGCCATCACCACCGCCTGTACCTCGGGTACACATGCCATCGGTTTTGCCGCCCGCATGATCGCCTATGGTGATGCGGATGTCATGGTGGCTGGTGGTACCGAGAAGGCCTCTACGCCCATGGGGATGGGGGGCTTTGCCGCCGCCAAGGCGCTGTCCACCCGTAATGATGCCCCGCAGCAGGCCAGTCGTCCCTGGGACAAGGATCGGGATGGTTTTGTTCTGGGCGATGGCGCTGGTGTCGTGGTGCTGGAGTCTTATGAACATGCTGTTGCCCGTGGCGCCAAGATCTACGCCGAACTGGTGGGCTTTGGTATGAGCGGTGACGCCAACCACATGACGGCACCGCCAGAAGATGGTTCCGGTGCGGCACGGGCCATGGTGAATGCCCTGAATGATGCCCAGCTGGATGCCAGCGTCATCGGCTACATCAATGCCCACGGCACCTCCACGCCGCTGGGTGATCTGGCCGAACTGCGTGCCGTGAAGAAGACCTTTGGTGAGCATACCCAAAACCTGATGGTCAGCTCCACCAAGTCCATGACGGGTCACCTGTTGGGCGCGGCCGGGGCCATCGAGGCCATCATTACCGTGTTGGCGCTGCGGGATCAGGTGGCACCGCCCACCATCAATCTGGAGAATCCGGACTTGGAATACGAGGTGGATTTGGTGCCTAATGTCGCCAAGCCCGCCAGTTTCGAGTACGCTCTGTCCAACTCGTTTGGCTTTGGTGGTACCAACGGATCCTTGATCTTCAAGCGCGTCTGATCCGGCTGAAATGGCAAAAGCCTGGTACCTGGTATCAGGCTTTTTTTATGGGTAAAAAATGCAACTGCTCGATGGTAACCAAGCGACGGGACTTTCCCCCGCGGATCGCGGATTGACACTGGGTGATGGCTTCTTCAGTACCTTGCACGTGCTGCAGGGCCAGATCTGTCTGCTGCCTTATCATCTGGCGCGTATTCAGACCAGCCTGACGCGGCTGGCGTTTCCGCCGCTGGATCTCTGCGCCCTGTCGGCGGCCCTGCAGGCGCGGGCACTCGGCCTGGAGGAGGGGGTGATGAAGATCATCGTCACCCGCGGCCAGGGCGGGCGTGGCTACAGTCCCGTCGGCTGTTTGAGCCCGACGGTGATCCTGAGCCTTCATCCCTATCCGGAACACTACCGACAATGGCAACGGCAGGGCATAGCGCTGGGTGAACTCGGCCTGCGTCTCGGTCTGTCCCCGCTGCTGGCGGGGCTCAAGACCCTGGGCCGCCTGGAGCAGGTGCTGTTCAAGGCCGAGTTGGAATCACAAGGCCAGGATGAGGCGCTGGTGTGCGACGTGGCGGGACAGATGGTGGAGGCCGTGACGGCCAACCTGTTCTGGCGCCAGGGGGAACAGGTGTTTACGCCGGATCTGGCCCAAGCCGGTGTGGCCGGGGTGATGCGGGCCTGGTGCCTCAAGCAATTGGCACAGTGGCATTGTCCCGTGCACGAGGTACGGGAGCGGCCTGACGCATTGGCGCAGGCGGATGAGATTTGGTTGACCAATGCCTTGATGGGGCTGGTGCCGGTGCGCCATTGGCGCGGGAAAGACTATCCGGCACCGGGGATCCTGTGTCGGCAGTTGCAGATGAGTTATCACGATGACATTAAAACGAAGAATTAGTCTGCTGTGCCTGTTGGGCCTGCTGCTGGTCGCCAGCCTGCTGGGCTGGGGCTATCTGCAGTGGCAGCGGCTGGAGCGGATGCCCGTGGGTGAGGTGCCGGCCCTGTTTAGCGTGACCAAGGGGGAGCGGGCCGGTGGTCTGGTACACCGGCTGGCGGCTGAGCCTGTGCCGGGCTGGGCCGTCAGCCTCTGGCTCAAGACCCATCCTGAGCTGACGGCCATCCGCAGCGGCACCTTTGCCTTGCAATCCGGCATGTCCCTCAAGGAGGCTCTGTCCCTCATCGTGGCAGGCAAGGAATACCTGCTGAACGTGACCCTGGTGGAGGGGCAACGGCTGGCGGATTGGCGCAAGACATTGGCCCATCTCCCCCATGGGGTCTCGACCCTGACCAGCCTGGATGATGCGGCCCTGGCCGAGGCGGTGGGCTGCGATTGCCACAACCTAGAAGGTCTGCTGATGCCGGAGACCTATGCCTACACGGTGGGGATGACGGATCTGGAAATCGTCAAGCGCGCCTACCAGCACATGCAGCACTTTCTGGCGCAGGCCTGGGAGGCGCGGGCGGCCGATCTGCCGTACAAGACGCCCTATGAGGCGCTGATCCTGGCCTCCATCATCGAGAAGGAGACCGCCCAGGCCAGCGAGCGTCCCCTGATCGCCTCCGTGTTTGTCAATCGCCTCCGGCGCGGCATGAAGCTGCAGACCGATCCCACCGTCATCTACGGCATCGGCGAGCGATATGATGGCAACATCCGGCGGCGGGATCTGCAGGATGCCAACCCCTACAACACCTATGTAATCGATGGTCTGCCGCCCACCCCCATCGCCATGCCCAGTCGGCAGGCCATCGAGGCGGCACTGCATCCGGCTGACAGCGACTATCTCTACTTTGTCGCCAAGGGCGAGGGCTGGCATCAGTTTTCCAAGTCACTGAGTGAACACAATGCGGCGGTGCGTCGCTATATCTTGAGGCGCCAATGAGCCAGGGAAAATTTATCGTCATCGAGGGGCTGGAAGGCGCCGGCAAGAGCAGTGCCGTCGCCTATGTGGAGGCTTGGCTGCGCGGGCATGGCATCACCTGCATCGACAAGACCCGCGAGCCCGGCGGCACGCCGCTGGCGGAGCGGATGCGTGCCCTGGTCAAGGAGGTGCATGAGGAGCCCTTGACCATGCAGGCCGAGCTGCTGCTCATGTATGCCGCCCGGGTGCAGCTGGTGGAGAATCGCATCAAGCCGGCCTTGGCGGCCGGCCACTGGGTCATCGGCGATCGGCATGATCTCTCGTCCCTGGCTTATCAGGGCGGGGGGCGCGGCATCCCCGCCGCGCTCATCAGCCAGATCAAGCAGGCGGTGCTGGGGGATTTTGCGCCGGATCTCACCCTCTACCTGGACATAGATCCGGCCATCGGTCTGGCGCGGGCGCGGCAACGGGGCGAGCTGGATCGCATCGAGCTGGAGCAACTGAGTTTCTTCGAGCGCACCCGGGCCCGTTATCAGCAGCTGGCGGCCGCCGATCCGCGGATCTTTACCGTTCAGGCCCATCTGGAACCGGCACGGGTGTGTGCCCAGGTGCAGCAGATTCTGGAGCAGCAGCTGTGTATCCCTGGCTGATCCCCCACTGGCAGCAATTTACCCAGGGGGCGGCCCAGGGGCGGTTGGCCCATGGCTGGCTGCTGTGTGGGGCCAGCGGGTCGGGCAAGGGAGAACTGGCCCAGGCCTTTGCCCGCCGGGTACTGTGTCAAGCACCGAGCCAGGCGGCCCCCTGTGGCCACTGCCATGCCTGCACCCTGCTGGCCCGGGGTCATCATCCGGATCTGCACCTGGCCGAGGTGGCCGGGCGCAGCATTGGGGTCGACACCATCCGGGAGTTGATCGGTCAGTTGGCGGTCAGCCCGCAGCTGGGACAGGCCAAGGTCGCCATCCTGCCCCAGGCCCAGCGCATGACGGAGTCGGCGGCCAACGCCTTGCTCAAGACCCTTGAGGAGCCGCCTGGAGCCGCCTATCTGTTTTTGCTGACCGATCAGCCCAATGCCTTGCTGCCCACCATCGTCAGTCGCTGCCGTCGCTTGTCGTTGCAGCCGGACGAGCAGACGGCGCTGGCCTGGCTGCGGCAGCAGGCGGATGGTCAGCAGGCCACGGCCATGCACCTGAGGCTCAATCAGGGGGCACCCCTTGCGACTCTGGCATACCTGTCAGCCGGTACCGAGGCGCAGCGCCAGCATCTGTGTCAGCTGGTGCTGGCGCTGCGCCAAACGCCCTGGCGACAGGGTGAGCTGCAGAAGCTGCTGCTGGAACTGCCGTTGGGCCTGGGCTGGTTGCAACTGTTGCTGCTGGATGCCTTGAAGCGTCAGCAGGGGCTGGCCTTGACCGATCTGGTGATGCAGGACTGCGGCCCGCTGCTGGACTGGCTGGCCGCCAAGCCCAGCGCCCAGCTCTTAGGCTTGCTGCGCCGCTTGGCCCGCCTGCAGGAGGAGCGGCAAAATCCGCTGTTCAATGTATCCCTGAGTCTGCTGGACTGGCTCAACGATCTGATTTTTGAGGAGAACAAGACGTGCTGATCGACTCTCACTGCCACCTGGATCGGCTGGATTACGGCGGCAAACACCAGGACCTGGCGGATATGCTGAACAAGGCCAAGGCCCGAGGCGTCTCCCATTTTCTCAGTGTCAGCGTGACCCTCGATCATTTCCCCGCCATGCGTCAGCTGATCGAACCCCATGCCAATGTGTTTGCCTCCTGCGGCGTGCATCCGCTGGATCAGGAGACACCCTGGGAGCCGGCGCAACTGCTGAGTCTGGCCGATGATCCCCGGGTGGTGGCCATAGGTGAAACTGGGCTGGACTATTTCTATGGTCCGGAGCAGATCCCCCAGCAGCAGGCCGCTTTTCGTCAACATATTCAGGTGGCTCGCCAGCTGAACAAGCCGCTCATCGTGCACACCCGGGATGCCAAGGCGGACACCCTGCAGATCCTCAAGGAAGAAGGGGCCGCTGCGGTGGGGGGCGTGTTGCACTGTTTCACCGAGGACTGGGAGATGGCCCAGGCGGCCATGGACCTGGGTTTTTATATCTCCATCTCGGGGATTGTCACCTTCCGCAATGCCGATGCCTTGCGGGAGGTGACCCGTAAGCTGCCGCTGGATCGCTTGCTGGTGGAGACGGACTCGCCGTACCTGGCCCCAGTACCGTACCGCGGCCAACAAAATGAGCCGGCCTATGTGCGGGATGTGGCGGAATACGTGGCCTGGTTGCGGAACATGCAGGTGTACGATCTGTGTGAGGCCACCAGCGCCAACTTCTTCCGGCTGTTTTCCCTGGCCAAGCCCTAAGTCGACCGGTCATCGTCGCCCATAAAAAAAGCCCCGCGAGGGGCTTTTTTTATGGCTGGCTCAACTGCAGCAGTTGCCGCGGCGCAGGTTGACCAGGGCGATGACCAGGGCCACCAGCAGGTAGGCTCCGAAGATCGGGATCAGCCACTGGGGCATTTCCCAGGTGAGGAATGACCACTGCCGCTCCGAGCAGTCGCCGGTGGCCTGGAACATCCAGGGCATCCAGCGATCCAGGGGCAAGTCACCGGGAAACGTGGGAAACAGCGGACAGGCCTTGAAGGGGGAGGGATGCAGCTGCAGATCGGTATGGTGCAGGGCCAGCTGCAGACCACGCAGCGCGCTAAAGCCCCACAGCAACAGGGCCCCCCAACGCAGGATAAACCAACGGGGGTTGATCAGGGCGAGGAGGGCGGCGGCCAGTATGCCTAAAAAGGCAATGCGTTCATCGATGCACAGCACGCAGGGCTGCAGGTGCAGCACGTGCTCGAAATAGAGGCCACAGAGCTCGAAGGCCAGTACGCTGGCGGCCAGCAGCAGCCAGCCGGTGCGTCTGGCACTAAAGGCTTGAAGAGAGGCGATCATGGGTCATTCCTGATGGGAGGGCGAGAGGGAATTAGAAAATAAAACCAGGCAAAAATAAAGGACCCTATGGGTCCTTTATCTGTTAAAGGCGTGCGGGATCAATGACCTGCTGGTGCAGCTCCCGGGGCCGACGCCGCGACGTGGTGGCTGATCCAGCCCATGTCGTAGAAGCTCTGGGTCATATCCGGCAGCAGGAACATGATGCCGGCCAGGCCCACCAGGGTCAGCACTATGGTGTAGGGCAGGGCCATCCAGACCATGCGACCGTAGGAGAGGCGAACCAGGGGGGCCAGGGTGGAGGTCAGCAGGAACAAGAAGGCCGCCTGACCGTTGGGGGTGGCCACCGACGGCAGGTTGGTGCCGGTATTGATGGCGATGGCCAGCAGATCGAACTGATCCCGGCTGATGGTGCCGTTCATCCAGGCCTGCTTCACCTCTGTGATGTAGACGGTGCCCACAAACACGTTGTCGCTGACCATGGAGAGCAAACCGTTGGCCAGGTAGAACAGGGGGAGCTGAGTCTCGGCCGGCGCGTTGAGTACCCAGTGGATCACGGGGACGAACAGGTGCTGGTCGACGATGACGGCCACTATGGTGAAGAAGACACACAGCAGGGCGGTGAAGGGCAGTGATTCGGTGAAGGCCTTACCGATGGCATGTTCTTCCGTGACGCCGGTGAAGGCGGTGGCCAATACGATCACCGACAGGCCGATGAGACCCACGGCTGCCAGGTGCAGGGCCAGACCCAGTACCAGCCAGAGACAGATCAGCGCCTGTACCACCAGCTTGACCTTGTCGCGGGTGGTCAGATTGGCATCTTCGTGGGCATCATATTCTTTCAGGATCTGGTACACGGAGTCCGGGATCAGGGCGCCATAGCCAAACCAGCGGAACTTTTCCACCAGGATGCAGACCAGCAGGCCGCAGATAAACACGGGCACCGAGACAGGGGCCACCCGGATGGCGAACTCGGCAAAGTGCCAGGTGGCCTGTTCGCCGATGATCAGGTTTTGCGGTTCCCCCACCAGGGTGCAGACGCCACCCAGGGCGGTGCCGACGCCGGCATGCATCAGCAGGCTGCGCAGGAAGGCCCGGAACTGCTCCAGATCGCCCTTGTGATGATCCTTGACGGTGTCATCGTTGCTTATGTCATGCTCGGCCGGGTGTTCCGAGGCCACCTTGTGGTAGATGCCATAGAAGCCGACGGAGATGCTGATCACCACCGCCAGCACCGTCAGGGCATCCAGGAAGGCCGACAGGAAGGCGGCCATCAGGCTGAAGGCCAGGGACAGTACCACCTTGGAACGTACCCGGACCAGCAGCTTGGTGAACACGTAGAGCAGCAGCTGACGGACGAAGTAGATGCCGGCCACCATGAACATCAGCAGCAGTATGACCTCCAGGTTGGCGGCCACCTCGTGCTTCACCTGTTCTGTGCTGGTCATGCCGATGGCGATGGCCTCCAATGCCAGCAGACCACCGGGTTGCAGCGGATAGCATTTGAGGGCCATGGCCAGGGTGAAAATAAATTCCGCCACCAGCACCCAGCCGGCCACGAAGGGATCCAGGCTGAACAGCAGCGGGTTGATCAACAAGAAGGCAATAATGCTCATCTTGTACCACTTGGGCGCATTGCCAAGGAAATTGAGGGCAAAAGCCTTACTCAAACTTGTATTCATTGTATTTTCTCTAAGTGGCCACGTTAGTTGTTATTTCCCTTTGGCGCTGTGCGTGGTGGGGCGCCAAGCTAAGGAGTGTAAACAACTTGGTCGTCATGCCCTAACACATTAGTGGCGAAATGAGACAGATTTGAGCTGGCGCAAACAGTTACTGCCGGCAATAACCAACTGGTCGCACCTGTGCTTGTTACATTTATGCCGCCTTTGTTATCATCGCCGCTGTTTTTACACCAACGAGCAATGACATGGTCATCAAAGCCCAAAGCCCGGCTGGATTTGCCGAAGAGTACATCATCGAATCTATCTGGAATAACCGCTTCGCCCCCGGCACCATACTGCCTGCCGAACGCGAACTGTCAGAGTTGATCGGCGTGACCCGCACCACATTGCGGGAGGTGCTGCAGCGCCTGGCGCGGGATGGCTGGCTGACCATTCAACATGGCAAGCCGACTCGGGTGAACAACTTTTGGGAGACCTCTGGGCTCAACATCCTGGAGACCATAGGTCGGCTCGATCAGGAGAAGTTTCCGGCCCTGATCGACCAGCTGCTCTCCGCCCGCACCAACATCAGTGCCATCTTCTTGCGGGGGGCGGTGAAGAACAATCCGGAGCAGGTGCTGAGCCTGGTGTCCGCTGCGCCGGATCTGGCGGAGCAGCCGGATGAGTTTGCCGAGTTTGATTACCGTCTGTACCACCAGTTGGCCTTTGCCTCCGGCAACCCCATCTATGCCTTGATCCTCAACGGCTTCAAAAGCCTCTACAACCGGGTGGGGCGTATCTATTTTGCCGAGGCCCAGGCGCGCGAGCTCTCCTATGGCTTCTATAAAAAGCTGGGGGAACTGGCGCAGAAGCGGGATGCCGATGCGGTGGTCTATCTGGTGCGGCAATACGGCGCCCAGTCCGGGGTGCTCTGGGCGCGCTTAAAGCAGAAGATGTCCGCCAATCTGGACGAGGTCTGACGCTCCCGGCTAGCCGGTGGCCACATCCAGCGGGGGCGGGCAGCGGCCCAGCAGGCGCAGGCTGCCATCGGCACTCTCTTCCTCCAGGGACACGGCAAAGCCCCACAGGCGATGCAGGTGTTTGAGCACCTGGTCATGACTGTCATCCAGCGGGACCCGCTGATGGGGCACGTAGCGCAGTCTTAGGGTGCGGTCGCCCTTGAGATCCACATCAAACACCTGAATGTTGGGATCCTGGTTGCTCAGGTTGTACTGGGCCGCCAGGTTTTGTCGCAGCTGCCGGTATCCCTCCTCGTTATGGATGGCGCCTATCTTCAGATAGTTGCGCTGATCATCATCCTCAATGGCAAACAGGCGGAAGTCCCGCATCACCTTGGGGCTCAAGAATTGGCTGATGAAGCTCTCGTCCTTGAAGTTCTCCATGGCGAAGTGCAGGGTGTCTAGCCAGGGGGTGCCGGCATAGTCGGGGAACCAGCGTCTGTCCTCCTCGGTGGGGGCCTCGCAGACGCGCCGCAGATCCCGGAACATGGCAAAGCCCAGGGCGTAAGGGTTGATGCCCGAGTAGTAAGGGCTGTTGTAGGCGGGTTGGGCCACCACATTGGTGTGGCTGTGCAGGAACTCCAGGATGAAGCGATCGGTGACCAGTCCCTCATCGTACAGATGATTGAGGATGGTGTAGTGCCAGAAGGTGGCCCAGCCCTCGTTCATCACCTGGGTCTGCCGTTGGGGATAGAAGTACTGGCTGATCTTGCGCACGATGCGGATGATCTCCCGCTGCCAGGACTCCAGCAACGGCGCGTTTTTTTCCACGAAATAGAGCAGGTTCTCCTGGGGTTCCGTCGGGTAACGGCCGCTGGCTTGGTGGGCTTGCGGTTTTTGCGGCAGGGTGCGCCATAGCTCGTTGACCTGGGACTGCAGGTACTCCTCCCGGCGTTTTTGCCGCCGTTTCTCCTGGGCCAGGGAGAGCTTCTGCGGCCGTTTGTAGCGATCCACCCCCTGATTCATCAGGGCATGGCAGGAGTCCAGCAGGGATTCCACCTCATCGATGCCGTACTTCTCCTCACACTCGCTGATGTAATGACGAGCAAAGACCAGGTAGTCGATGATGGAGTCCGCATCGGTCCAGGTCTTGAACAGGTAATTGTTCTTGAAGAAGGAGTTGTGGCCATAGCACGCATGGGCCATCACCAGGGCCTGCATCGGCAGCGTGTTCTCTTCCATCAGGTAGGCGATGCAGGGATTGGAGTTGATGACGATCTCGTAGGCGAGCCCCATCTGACCGCGCTTGTAATTCTGCTCCGTGCTGATGAAGCGTTTGCCGAACGACCAGTGGTGATAGCCGATGGGCATGCCGACACTGGAATAGGCATCCATCATCTGCTCGGCGGTGATCACCTCGATCTGGTTGGGGTAGGTGGCGAGCCGATAGTGGTCGGCGACCCGCTCTATCTCGGCCTGATAGCGATCAAGCAGCTCGAAGGTCCAGTCCGGACCGTCGGGCAGGGGCGTGCGCTGGGTATCCATAACACCTCCTAGGCGGCCTGTTTCTTAAACAGCTGACGAAACACCGGCAGTATGTCATCTGCCTTGCGGATGTTTTCCATGGCAAAGCCACCGAAGCGCTGGGCCAGATGCTCGTACTGGTACCAGAGGCTCTGGTGGGCGCGCTGGCTGATCTCTATGTAGGCGTAGTAGCGCACCAGCGGCAGTATCTGCTCCTCCAGCAGTTGGCGGCACAGGGGGGAGTCATCGGCCCAGTTGTCGCCATCTGAAGCCTGTGCGGCATAGATGTTCCACTGATCCGCCGGGTAGCGGGCCTGCATGATCTCCTGCATCAGCTTGATGGCGCTGGAGACTATGGTGCCGCCGGTTTCCTGGGAGTAGAAGAATTCCTGCTCATCCACCTCCTTGGCCTGGGTGTGGTGGCGGATAAACACCACCTCCACATTCTGGTAGCTGCGCACCAAGAACAGGTAGAGCAGGATATAGAAACGCTTGGCCATCTCCTTGGTGGCCTGGTCCATGGAGCCGGAGACGTCCATCAGGCAGAACATCACCGCCTGGCTGGTGGGCACCTCCCGTTTGACGAAGTTGTTGTAGCGCAGGTCGAAGGTGTCGATGAAGGGCACCTGGCCTATCTTGGCCTTCAAGGCCTGGATCTGCTGATCCAGCCAGGCCAGTTGCACCGCATCGGGTTCCGGCCGCATCAGGGCCTCGTGGCGTTCCTGTTCCAGCTTCACCAGCTCGCGCTTCTTGCCCGCCTGCATGGCCACCCGGCGTGCCAGGGAATTCTGCAGCGAGCGCACTATGTTGATGTTGCTGGGCACCCCGTCGGCGGTGTAGCCGGCCCGGTAGGTCTTCAGCTCCACCAGCTTGCTGGCCTGGGAGGCCTGCAGGTTGGGCAGCTCCAGATCGTCGAACAGGATATCCAGGTATTCATCCCGGGAGAGTTCGAAGACAAAATCGTCCTGGCCTTCCCCCTGGTTGCTGGCTTCCCCCTGACCCGAACCCTGACCACCGCCACTGGGCCGCTCCACCTGCTCGCCGGTGACGAAGCGATCGTTGCCCGGGTGCACTATGTCCTTATGGCCCCCTTTGCCCACGTGAAACTGCGGCTCCAGGATATCCTTGGCCGGGATGCTGACGCTCTCGCCCTGCTCGATATCCTGGATGCTGCGCCGGGACACCGCTTCGGAGACGGCTTTCTTGATCTGCTGCTTGTAGCGGCGGATGAACCGTTGCCGGTTCACCGCACTCTTGTTTTTGCCGTTAAGCCGCCGATCGATGAAATGGGCCATAGCTACTCCTCATGCTGCATACGACCTTAGGCGGACTTGCGTACCCGCAGATACCACTCGGACAGCAGGCGGACCTGCTTGCGGGTGTAGCCCTTCTCCATCATGCGTTCGACGAAGTTCTCGTGCTTCTTCATCTCGTCGGCCGAGGTCTTGGCATTGAAGGAGATGACGGGCAGCAGATCTTCGGTGTTGGAGAACATCTTCTTCTCGATGACGCTGCGCAGCTTCTCGTAGCTGGTCCAGTTGGGGTTGCGACCACTGTTGTTGGCCCGGGCCCGCAGCACGAAGTTGACGATCTCGTTGCGGAAGTCCTTGGGGTTGCTGATGCCGGCCGGCTTCTCGATCTTCTCCAGCTCGCTGTTGAGCGCCCCGCGGTCAAACAGCTGGCCGGTCTCCGGATCCCGGTACTCCTGATCCTGGATCCAGAAGTCCGCGTAGGTGACGTAGCGGTCGAAGATGTTCTGGCCGTATTCGGAGTAGGACTCCAGATAGGCGGTCTGGATCTCCTTGCCGATGAAGTCGATGTAGCGGGGCACCAGGTAGCCCTTGATGAACTCCAGGTACTTGTCGTGGGTCTCCTGCTGGAACTGCTCCCGTTCTATCTGCTGTTCCAGCACGTAGAAGAGGTGCACCGGGTTGGCGGCCACCTCGGCGTGGTCGAAGTTGAACACCCGGGAGAGGATCTTGAAGGCGAAGCGGGTGGAGAGCCCGGTCATGCCTTCGTCCACCCCGGCATAGTCCCGGTATTCCTGATAGGACTTGGCCTTGGGATCCGTGTCCTTGAGGCTCTCGCCGTCATAGACCCGCATCTTGGAGTAGACGCTGGAGTTTTCCGGATCCTTGATGCGGGAGAGCACGCTGAACTGGGCCAGGTAGCTCAGGGTGCCGGGGGCACACTTGGCATTGGACAGCTCGCTGTTTTGCAGCAGCTTCTCGTAGATGTGGATCTCCTCGGAGACCCGCAGGCAGTAGGGCACCTTGACGATATAGACCCGATCAAGGAAGGCCTCGTTATTCTTGTTGTGCTTGAAGTGCTGCCACTCAGACTCGTTGGAGTGGGCCAGTATGATGCCCTCAAACGGCAGGGCTGAGAGCCCTTCGGTGCCGTTGTAGTTGCCCTCCTGGGTGGCGGTCAGCAGCGGGTGCAGCACCTTGATGGGGGCCTTGAACATCTCGACGAACTCCATCATGCCCTGGTTGGCTCGGCACAGGGAGCCGGAATAGGCATAGGCGTCGGCATCGTTCTGGGCAAAGTGCTCCAGCTGGCGGATATCCACCTTGCCCACCAGGGCGGAGATGTCCTGGTTGTTCTCGTCACCTGGCTCCGTCTTGGCGATGGCGATCTGATCCAGGATGGAGGGGTAGACCTTCTCTACCTTGAACTGGCTGATGTCGCCGCCAAATTCATGCAACCGCTTGGCCGCCCAGGGGGACATTATGGTGCGCAGGCAGCGCTTCGGGATGCCGTACTCCTGCTCCAGCAGCTTGCCGTCCTCGTTGAGGTCGAACAGGCAGAAGGGATGATCGTTCACCGGCGAGCCTTGCAGCCGGTAGATGGGCACCTTTTGCATCAGCGCCTTGAGCTTCTCGGCCAGGGAGGACTTGCCGCCCCCCACCGGGCCCAGCAGGTAGAGGATCTGCTTGCGCTCCTCGAGCCCCTGGGCGGCATGCTTGAGGTAGGCCACGATCTGCTCGATGGCCTCTTCCATGCCGTAGAAGTCCTTGAACGCCGGATAGCGGTTGATGATGCGGTTGGAGAAGATGCGGCTCAGGCGCGGATCCAGCGCCGTGTCCACCTGCTCGGGTGTGCCGATGGCCAGCAAGAGGCGCTCGGCCGCCGAGGCGAAACAGCTCTTGTCCTCTTTACAGAGGTCGAGGAATTCCTGCAGGCTGTAGACCTCCTGGCGGGATGCCTCGTAGCGTTGTTGATAATGCTCGAAAATGCCCATGTACCACCCCCAAAAACGTCGTGTTACAACTACCTAATTCGGCTGGCGGAGCCTGATCTGACCCGGCAGGTCCTTGATCAAGCCTAGTCGAGTGACCGGCAAAGCAAAATCCAACATCTCGATTCCTAAGTCTTTTCTGCCAGCTTGTCTAGCGCTTTTATGACTTATTCATCACGCAGTGCCGCCACCGGATCCAGCGCCATGGCACGCCCTGCTGGCAGCAGCCCGGCGGTCAGTCCCACCAGGGCGCTGAAGCCCAGGGCCAGCAGCAGATAGCGGGCTTGCCAGTCCAAGGGTAACCCTGGCCAAAGCACATGCAGGATCAGGGCCAGCATTCCCCACAGCAACAAGCCCAGCATGCCGCCCAACAGGGCCAGCAGCATCGCCTCGGCCAGAAACAGCGCCAGGATCAGGGCCGGCGGAGCGCCCAGGGCCCGCAGCAGACCTATCTCGGTGAGGCGCTCCTGCTGGGCTATGGTCATGATGGTGAATATGCCCACGGCACCGATGAGCAGGGAGACGGTGCCCAGGCTGCCGATGGCCAGACTCAGGATGCGCAGTATCTTGTCCAGGGAGCCCAGCATGTCCTCCTGGGAGTAGAGGGTGAAATCGCGGCGGCCATGGCGCTGGCTCAGGCGTTGGTCGATCTGTGCCAGCCGGGCCTGGGTGGGGATCTGGGCGTCATAGATGATGTCGATCTCCATCAGGCCTTCGCGGTTGAACAGCGCCTGGGCAAGGCCTGCAGGAATGAAGATCATGTCGTCCAGATCGAAGCCGAGAAACTGCCCCTTGGGGGCCATGACCCCCACCACCCGAAAGCGCCGCTCGCCGATCCGCACCTGGGCCCCCAGGGCCGGCCGGTCGGCGAACAGCTCCTGGGCCAGGGTATGGCCCAGCACCGCCAGGGGCCGGGCCTGGCGCTGGGACTCCTTGGGCAGGAAGTGGCCGCGGGCCAGGGTGAAGCGCCAGCCGTCGGCCGCCTCATGGTTGGTGCCCAGTATGCTGGTGTCCCGGCTCAGCCCGGCCGCCTTGACCTGGCCTGTGCCAGAGAGCACGGGGATCACCGCCTGGACATGGGGTTGGTGGCGCAGCAGGTCGCCGTCCTCCAGGGTCAGCGGGCGGCTGCTGGCCAGCAGGCCATTGGGGCTGGCGGGGTTGTCGCTGACCCCGGGGGTGATGGCGATGACCCGGCTGCCAAACTGGGAGAAGCTCTCCAGCAGGTAGCCCCGCAGCCCTTCGCCGATGCCGGTGAGGGTGACCACGGCGGCGATGCCGATGGCGATCCCCAGGGCGCTCAGCAGGGTGCGGCTGCCGCTGCGGGCCAGGGCCTTGAGCACCCAGGACAGCAGATCCCGGGGGCGCATCAGACCCGTCCCCGCAGGCTGGCCACCGCCGGCAGGCGGGCGGCGCGGGCGGCGGGCAGCCAGGCAAACAGCAGGCCGGTGCCCAGGGCACACAGCAGGGCGGCGACCGCCGCCCAGGGGGGAATGAACAGGGGAAAGGCCGGATAGAGCCAGCCGGCCAGGCTCACCAGCCCGTAGCCCAGGGCCAGCCCCAGCAGGCCCCCCAGCCAGGCCAGCAGCAGGGCCTCGGTGAGCAGCAGCTGCAGTATGAGCCGCGCCGGCGCCCCCAGGGCCTTGAGCAGGCCCACCTCGGCGGTGCGCTGCCGGGCGCTGATGAGGCTCAGGTTCATCAGCATGACGCCGGCCACCAGCAGGCTGATGGCGCCGATGCCGGCCACCGCCAGGGTCAGGGTGGTCATGATGTCGCCGAAGGTGGCCAGCAGGGCGTCGGGCTGCAGCAGGGTGACGTCCAGACTGCCCTGGTGGCGCTGGCGCATCAGTTGCTCCAGCCGCTGGGCCAGCGGGGAGAGCGGCTGACCATCCCGGGCCTGGATAAACAGCCGGAACAGCGCCTGGGTGTTGTAAAGGGCCTGGGCACTGCCCACCGGGATCAGCAGGCTGTCGTCCAACTGCCAGCCCAGGTTGCTGCTGGCGCTATGAAACAGGCCCAGCACGCGAAAATGCCGATCATCGATGCGGATCCACTGGCCCAGGGGCGAGGCCTCGCCAAACAGCTCCCGGGCCAGCTGCTGGCCCAGCAGGCAGACCGGGCTGGCCTGGGCGGGGGGCAGCTTGGGCAGGGGCTGGCCGGCCAGCAGGCCCAGTCTGTGGGTCTGCAGAAATTCAGGGGTGGTGCCCAGCACGGGTCTGTGGCGGCTGCGGCTACCCAGGCGGATCTGGCTGTTGCCCACCACCAGGGGCGCCAGGCGGACCCGGGGTAGCTGGCGCGCCAGGAAGGCCATGTCGTCCAGGGTGATGTCGTGCAGGCTGGCGCCCAGGGGGGGCAGGCCGCCGGTGGTCTGCTTGCGCCCCGGCAGCATCACCAGCAGATCCTTGCCCAGGAAGGCAAACTCGGCGGCCACGTAGCGGCGGGCACCTTCCCCCAGGCCGGTGAGCAGCAGCACAGAGCAGACGGCGGCGGCGATGGCCAGCAGCTGTAGGGCGGAGCGGCCCCGATGGCGGATCAGGGCGCCCTGGGCATAGTCCAGGCGGTCGGCTAGGCGCATGGGGCCTCCGCCTGGGGCAGCGGCGCCCTGTCTGCCCGCGAATCGCTCACCAGGCGCCCGTCCGCCATGCGCAGTTGGCGGCCGGCCCGGGCGCCCAGCGCGCCATCATGGGTCACCAGTATGAGGGTGATGCCGGCTTCCTGGTGCAGGCTCTCCAGCAGCGCCATCACCTCCTGACCCGATTGGCTGTCCAGGTTGCCGGTGGGTTCATCGGCCAGCAGTAGGGGGGGGGCCAGGGCCAGGGCCCGGCCGATGGCCACCCGCTGGCGCTGGCCGCCGGAGAGCTGGTGGGGTAGGTGGCGGGCCCGGTCCGTGAGCCCCAGTTTGGCCAGCAGCAGATCGCAGCGGGCGGTGCGGGCCTTGGGGGACCAGCCGGCCAGCACCAGGGGCAGGGCCAGGTTCTCGGCGGCGCTTAAGCGCGGGATCAGATGAAAGGATTGAAACACGAAGCCGATCTGCTCGGCCCGCAGCCGGGCCAGCTGGCGCTCGTTCAGCCGGCCGGTGAGCTGGCCCGCCAGACGGTAGTCACCGCTATCGGGTCTGTCCAGCAGCCCCAGCACGTTGAGCAGGGTGGACTTGCCCGAGCCGGAGGGGCCCATCACCGCCAGGTATTCGCCATGGCCAATCTGCAGGTCCACCGTATCGAGCCCCATGACGGTCTGGCCGCCCAGGGCGAAGCGGCGACTCACGCCGGTCAAGCTGACGAGCGGCGCATCACTCATGCTGGATCTCCACCGCCATGCCCGGCTGGTAGTGCAGCAGCCCGGGCTGTTGCACCAGCCGATCCCCGTCGTCGAGACCCGCCACCACGGCCACCCAGCTCCAGTTGCGCAGCCCCAGGGTCGGCTGCAGCCGCTCCAGCCGGCCCTGGCGGTAACGCAGCACGGCCTCGTCTGCATCCAGCGCCTCCAGGGGCAGGCGCAACACCTGGTCTTGCTGATCCGTGATCACCTCCAGATCGGCACTGTAGCCCACCAACAGCGGCACAGAGGGCAGGGGGGTAAAGTCCGCCTCCACCGCCACGGTGCGGGCCTGCTTCTCCTCGGCCAGCACATAGGGGGCGATGCGCCGCACCCGGGCGGCGAACCGCTGGCCCGGCAGGGCATCGAGCTGGATCCAGGCTCGCTGTCCCACCTGCAGACGGGCGGCATCCACCTCGTCCATGGGGGCGGAGACATACAGGCAGTGATCGTCGATGAGATCCACCACAGGGGGCATGCTGATCCCGGGGGGCGACGGTGTCATGTATTCCCCCAGCTTGCTGTTGATCTTGGCCACCACGCCATCAAAGGGGGCCAGCAGCTGCCGCTGGCTCTGCTGCGCCTCCACCTCCCCCAGGCTGGCCTCATCCACCGCCACCTGACGCCGGGCCACCAGGCAACCCAGCTGTTGGCTTCGCGCCTGGGTGTTCAGCTCATCCAGCTGGGACTGGGCCGCCAGATCGGCCCGGGCCAGCTTGGCCAACCGTTCGGCCTGGCGCTGTGCCAGTTCGGCCTGCAGGCATTGCTGCTGTACCAGCAGGGCATCCCGCGCCAGGGCCTGGGTCAGCCGTTGGTGGCTCTGGGCCAGATCCGCCTGCCACAGGCGCAGCAACGGCGTGCCTCTGGTCACCCTGTCTCCTTCCTTGACATAGATGTCGGTGACCACGCCGCCCTGGGGCAGGCTCAGGCCCGCCCGCTGGCAGGACTCCAGACTGCCCGCCCGGCTGTTGACCACACTGGCGATCACCTCGCCGCGGCTTAGGGTGATCAGGCTGACTTGGGGCAGGCTGGGGCGGCTGAGCCACCAGAGCGACAGGGCGAGCAGGGCAAGCAGGGGCAGGCCGATAAGCAGTGTGCGTTTCATGACGCCTCCTAGGGGTCTCCTTGGAGTGTGGCACTCCCGCCGGGAGCGAGACGGCCAGGGGCCATGCCGTCAGCCGTTTATGTGATCGGTCCGGCGTAGTAAACTGGCGCCCTCGTGTTTTCTGCCTGGATCCCTGGTGGCTTTTTTTCGTTCTCGATGGCGCGCCGGCCTGCTGAGCTGGCGTCGCGCCTCCTGGCCGGCCCGCGTGCGGCGGGTCTTGCTGACTCTGCTGCTATTGTGGTTGCTGTGGCTGACCTGGGTGTTGGTCCAGCTGTGCTGGTATCGCAGCCATACCCCGGGGCCCACGGCCTTCATGCAGGAGCAGCTGAGTCTTCTGCAGGCGGAGCAGCCCAAGGCCCGGCTGCGGCAGCAGTGGCTGCCCTATGGCCAGATCGACCGGGATCTCAAGCGTGCCCTGGTGGTGGCCGAGGATGCCAAGTTTGTCGAACACCACGGCTTTGACTGGGAGGGGATCCAGATCGCCTGGCGCAAGAACCTGGCCAAGGGGCGCATCGTCGCCGGCGGCTCCACCATCTCCCAGCAGCTGGCCAAGAATCTGTTTCTCTCCTCGGCCCGCACCCCCTGGCGCAAACTGAACGAGACCCTGATCACCCTGATGCTGGAGACGGTGCTCTCCAAGCAGCGCATCCTGGAGATCTATCTCAACGTCATCGAATGGGGGGAAGGGGTCTTCGGGGCTGAGGCGGCGGCGCGCCATTATTTCGGCCTCAGTGCCCGCAACCTCTCCGCCAGCCAGGCCGCCTACCTGGCGGCCATGGTCACCCGTCCCCGCTACTACGAGCAGCACCGCCACCATGTCGCCCTGCTGCGCAAGCAGCGCATCCTGCTGGCTCGCCTCTATCAGGTGCGGATCCCCTAAGTCGCCCATCACAGCCACTGGGCCAGCAGCTGGGCCAGGCGGTGGGCCAGCTCGATCTCGTCATCCTGCCACTCGTGGGGCTGGTGCTCCTGGGCCAGCAGCAAGAGCCCCAGGGGCGCCTCGGTCGAGCCGATCCGCTGAGCCAGCAGGGCCTGGATCTGCCGGGGGGCCAGGAAGCTGGCGTTGGCTTCCCGGGTGCGGGGATCGACCCGGGCATGGTGGGCATCCAGGAAGGGCTGGGCCGGCAGGTAGTCGAACAGGGCGGCAAACTGCGCCGGCGTCACGCTGGGCTCCTGGACGTGGCGGTCGCTGGGACGGTGGAAGCTGTGCAGGTTCTCCAGCTGACGGCCGCGATAGCGCCAGACGCTCACCCGATCGAGTTCCAGCAGACGGGCACAGGCCAGGCATACCTGGCGCAGGCGTTCCGCCAGGGGGTGACCGCTCTGCAGCTGGCAGAGGCTCAGCAGATCCAGCTCGCGGCCCAGCCGCGCTTCGCGCTGGCGTTGCCGCTGCCGCAGGCGGTGGGCCTGGTCTCGATTTTCCAGCAGGCCCCACAGGCGGCTGGCCGGCAGCTGGCCGCCTTCCGCCGCCCCTTGCAGTCGCACCCACAGCGGGGTGCCATCCTTCCCCTGCCAGCTCCCCTCGAATTGCCAGGCGTCCCCCTGTTGCCAGGACCGCGCCAGCAGCTGCGCCAGCTGGGCCCCCTCGGCGGCGGACCAGTGGGCCAGCAGACTGGCCAGGTCGGTGACGCCGGCAAACGCCGTCGGCACCGGCGTCAGCCAGTGCCAGCGATCCGCGTCTACCTCCCAGCGCCAGGCCAGCACCCCGGTCTGCTGCAGGGCCCGCGCCAGCTGGCTGCGCTCCTGCATCTGTTGCTGGCAGTCCCGCAGCCAGTGGCTGATGTCCCTGGCCTCCAGCAGCACCCGGCCTGTGCCCTCGGCGGTGTCCGGCAGGGGATGGATCACCAGATCCAGCTGGCGGGCCTCCTGCCCCGGGCTGGGCAGGCTCAGCAGCCTGCGCAGCCGTTGCCCCTGGCGGCGCACCAGCTTGATGCTCTGCTTGAGCTCCCCGGCCAGCTGGGGATCCTGCACCAGGGGCGGCAGGCTCCACAATGGCCGGCCCAACAGGGCGGACTCCGGGCTGCCCAGGGCCTGGCACAGGGCCTGGCTGACACTTAGCAGGTGGCCGTCGGCATCCAGCAGGGCCAACAGGGTCAGGCTGTGCTCCAGCAGCAGTTGCTGACGCTGATCGTGGGCCGCCCTGGCCTGCAGCTGGCGGTGGCGCTGCAGCTCGTCGCTTAGCCGCGGCAGGTAGGGGGCCAGCAGATCGTCGAGGGCCTGGGGCGGTGGCAGGGGACCGCCATGGATCAGGCACAGTAGGCCGATGGGGGTCTGCTGGGCGTCCCGCAGCAGCCAGCCCTGGTAGCTGGCGTCGACGTACTGGCCCAACCGGCGATCCCGGGGAAACTGGCGATACAGGGGGCCATCCAGCCGGCAGCGATCCTGCTCCAGGGTCAGCTGTCCCGGCCCCTTCTCCAGCAGGTAGTCTTCGGCCGGGCAGGGCTCGCCCCCGCGATAGAGGGCCAGGCCATGGGCCACCAGGCGGCCATCCTTGCGCGGCGCCAGGCGGGAGAGGGCCACATAATCCAGCGCCAGCTGGCGGGCCAGACACGCGGTCAGCGCCTCGAACAGGGCCTGATCCTGCACGGTGGCGCAGCTTAGGGCCAACCGCTGGGGCAAGGCGGGATCCATGATGGGGCTCCGGCAGGGTGGGACTACCATGAGTGTGGGCCAGGGCCGCCTGGGGGGGCAAACCGCCGTCGCCTGGATGAGTGGCCCGCGTCGGTGGGATTTGCCTTGGGCTGGGCTGGCCTTTGGTTTAGAATGCCCGGCTGTTTATCCACTCCATCAGACGGTCCCGTTATGCTCCATATCCCCAATTTCGACATCATCATCCGCTGGCTGCAGCAGGGACAGATCCCCCATTACATGTGCGATCAGTGCCATGGCATCCACATGGTGGACGTGCAGTCCCTGGAGGGGGTGCTGGAGAGCCGGCTGTTTGTGGAGAACGAGGGCCTGCTGCTGAGCACCGAGCTGGAGGTGCGCCCCACCGGCCTCTTGCTGCTGGTGTCCGAGCTGGGCCGGCTGAACATGAACTATCCCTCCCTGAAGGTCTTCGTCGACGTGGTGGACGACAACCTGCCGCGTCTGATGGTCTGTGCCAGCGCCTATACCGAGGCCGGCATGACCCCGGAGCAGCTCACCCTGTTTGTGCAACGCACCATAGCCGCCACCCAGCAGCTGATCAGCGAGTGCGAACAGCTGGGAGTGCTGAACCCGGCGGAAGAGGTGCCGGACAACCGCGCCGTTCATTAAACTCGCTGCCATATGGGTCAGGTTCTGTGTTTTTATGCTGCCTTCTGGCGACATACATGAATCATTGGCCGGTAATTTCGTTGAAATCAGCATAACGACTCACTATAGTGCCGCCTCTTTTTAGCGGGTGGGTGTGGGCACTATGCGACAGGATCTGGGGTTGGGGGCGCTGATCGCCCTGGTGTTCAGCTCCATGGTGGGGGCGGGGATCTTCAGCCTGCCCCAGAACATGGCCCAACAGGCCGAGGTGGGCGCCATCGCCCTGGGCTGGCTCATCACCGGGGTCGGCATGCTGGCCCTGGCCTGTGTCTACCAGCGCCTGGCGCTGCGCCGGCCGGATCTGGACGGCGGCATCTTCACCTATGCCCGGGCGGGCTTCGGCGACTTCATCGGCTTCAATGCCGCCTGGGGCTACTGGGTCTGCCAGCTGCTGGCCAACGTCTCCTATGTGGTGGTGCTGTTCAGCGCCCTGAGCTACTTCACCGACCGGCCCGGTCACACCTTACTGGGTGAGGGTAACACCCCCCTGGCCATCGGCCTGGGTTCCGTGCTGGTGTGGGGCGTGCACCTGCTGATCTTGAAAGGCGTGCGCCGCGCCGCCCTGGTCAACCTGGTGGCCACCCTGGCCAAACTCATTCCCCTGCTGGTGCTGTGTGTCGCCCTCTTGCTGGCCTTCCATCTGGACACCTTCCGGCTGGATATCTGGGGGCAACAGGCCCTGGGAGGCGTGCTGGAGCAGGTGACCTCCACCATGAAGGTGACCCTCTGGGTGTTTATCGGTATCGAAGGGGCCGTGGTGGTCTCCGCCCGGGCTCGCCGCCGGCAGGACGTGGGACGGGCCACCCTGATCGCCCTGCTGGGGGCTCTGGCCCTGTATGTGATGGTGAGCCTGTTTGCCCTGGGGGTCATGAGTCAGCCGGAGGTGGCGGCGCTGAAGAACCCGTCCACCGCCGCCATTCTGGCGCAGATCGTCGGGCCCTGGGGCGCCTGGCTCATCAACATCGGCATGGTGATCTCCGTGCTGGGGGCCTTTTTGAGCTGGACTCTGCTGGCCAGCGAGGTGCCCTTCATCGCCGCCCAAAGTGGCCTGTTCCCCCGTTGGTTCAGCCGCCTGAATCAGCACGGCACGCCCAAGCACGGCCTCTGGGCCACCACCCTGCTGGTCCAGCTGTTCCTGCTGGTGATACTGCTGCAGGAGAGCACCTATCTGGCCCTCGTCAACATCACCACCTCCGCCGCCCTGGTGCCCTATTTCTTCTCCGCGGCCTACGGCCTGAAGCTGGCCTGGCAGGACAGGGCCAGATCCCAGGCCTCGGCTCAGGATCTGCTGCTGGGGGCCCTCGCCACCGGCTATGGCCTGTGGCTGGTATATGCCGCCGGGGTGGAGTACCTGCTGCTGGCCACCCTGCTCTATGTGCCGGGCCTGCTGATCCTGCACCTGGCCCGCCGGCAACAGGGCCGGACCTGGGGGCGCGCCGAGGCACAGGGAGGCCTGATCCTCGTGTGTTTGGCGGCCTGGAGTGCCTGGCGCTGGGCACAGGGGCTGCCGGGCTAGGGTTTCGCCCTTGGCCCCAGGCGGGTAAGATGCAGCCTCCATAGGAGGAACCATGCTGCTGAACGCCCTCATCATGTATCTGCTGGCCGGCGCCTGCTCCGGGGTGCTGGCGGGCCTGTTCGGCATCGGGGGCGGGCTCATCGTCGTGCCCCTGCTGCTGGTGGCCTTCCACCTGCAAGGCCTGCCCGAGCTGGTGATCACCCACCTGGCGGTGGGCACCTCCCTGGCCACTATCGTTTTTACTTCCCTAAGCTCGGTGCGGGCCCACCTCAAGAAGACCCAGCTGGACTGGACCCTGGTGCTGCAGATGGCCGTGGGCATGGCCATGGGCGCCTTCCTAGGGGGCGTGGTGGCCGCCGATATCCCCGGCTGGATGCTGCAACGGCTCATCGGCCTGTTCGCCCTGCTCATCGCGGTGCAGATGTGGTTCAACCTGAGCCCGGGCGGGGTGCAGGAGCCAGGCGAGACGACGGCCCGCGCACCGGTGGAGCGGGGGCTGGTGGGCGGTGCCATCGGCCTGCTCTCTGCCCTGTTCGGCATAGGTGGTGGCTCCATTACCGTGCCCTATCTGGCCTGGCGTGGGCTGCGGATGACCAAGGCGGTGGCCACCTCGTCCGCCACCAGCATTCCCATCGCCCTGTTCGGCGCCGCCAGCTACATGCTCAACGGCTGGGGGGAAGAAAGCCTGCCGGCCCACAGCCTGGGGTTTGTCTACTGGCCGGCCCTGCTGGGGGTGATCAGCACCAGCGCCTTCACCAGCAAGCTGGGGGTCTGGCTGGCTCACCGCTTGCCGCCGTTGGCGCTGCGCCGCGCCTTCGCTTTGCTGCAGCTGGGCATCGCCTGCAAGTTTCTGATCTTTAGCTGATTGTTCGTTTTTGGCGCACTTGGTGCGGTCGGCGGGGCAAAAGCATTGCATTCAAGCGATCGGCTGGGTAGACTCCAGCCCGTTGTTATGGGGGCTCTGTTGGTCCTCCCGCATCGGAATCTCTTCGACCTGGTCAGGACCGGAAGGTAGCAGCCAAGGGGAGTCCTTCGAGTGCCGGGATGTGGCTGGCAGAGCCTCCACCATTTCTGCTTTATTTGTCGTTTGAAGCATAAGTTGACATAATTTTAGCAAAAGCTGACATATTCTTGACTCATAAGTTGACATAGCCTAAACCTGTAGGAAAGCAACAACAGGTTGGTGGCATCATGTACCGTCGACACCTGAAACACTCCCGCGTCAAAAATCTCTTCAAGTTCGTCAGCGCCAAGATGCACACTGTATTTACGGTGGAATCCTCCTTGGAGTTCGATGCCTGCTTCCATCTTGAATACTCCCCGTTGGTGAAGCATTTCGAGGCCCAACCTGAGGGTTTCTATTACCAATGCGATGGCAGGCTGTGTCCATATACCCCAGATTTTCGGGTGGTCGATCAGGATGGCTTTGCGAGCTTTCTCGAAGTCAAACCCGCAGAAAAGGTTGCTGATCAAGATTTCTTACTGCGCTTTCCGCTTAAGCAACAAAGGGCTCTAGAGCTATCCTCTCCGTTGAAACTGGTGACCGAAAAACAGATACGGATAAATCCAATATTGGGGAATCTTAAGCTATTACATCGTTACTCCGGATTTCAGAGTTTTACTCCTCTGCATATGCAGCTTCTTAAATTAGTAGAAGATCTTGGTCATGTATCTTTATCCACGGTGTCAGGAACAATGTCTGTGCCTCCCGAGGAAGTATTTGCATCGGCTTTGTCGCTCTTGGCCAGTGGTCTTATCGATAGCGATTTGACTTCTCGGGAAATTGATTTATCCAGTGTCGTGTGGGTTCGTTAATGGCCGACAAACCTATCGTTGACCCATCGACGGGTACTCCATTTGCCGATGAGTTTTTATCTGTTGAGCCAAACAATATAGCCTTATCTGTCGATAAGGCTAGTAATGTGGTTGCATCTAGTGCCGATAGTTTTTCTGAGGAGCTAAAGACTGAGGCCATGCATAGGCTGTCTTATATTAAATGGGTTGATGAGCACTTAGATGGTGGTTGGACAGGGAAAAATCTAAAACCCCTGCTTGATGAGGCAGCAGAAGTGTTGCCACCTCCGGTGCCAAATTGGCGGACACTTGTCCGATGGCGCAAGCGGTTTATCCAAAATGGTAATAAGCTCATATCACTTATTCCAAAGCATCAAGATAAAGGGAACACCAAGAGCCGGTTGTCACCAAGTGATGAGGTTTTTTTTGAACAGGCCGTGAACTCTTTTTTGGTCGGTGAGCAACCATCCATTGCTAGTGCTTATCAAGCCTACCGTGATGCTGTTGAATTGGAGAATTTTGACGTTGTTGATAATCCGATAAAGGTCATTACCTATAATGGCTTTTACAATCGAATCAAGAAATTGCCAGCTTATGAAGTGATGTTCCGAAGGAAAGGCTCATATCGTGCGAATGTCGAGTTTAAGGCCATCGGTAGCCACAAGCGTCCAACCCGAATTCTGGAGCGAGTCGAAATTGATCATACGCCTCTGGATCTAATCCTGCTGGATGATGAGCACTCGATTCCATTGGGGCGTCCTACATTGACAATGTTGATTGATGCATACAGTCATTGCATTGTGGGCTTCTACCTAGGTTTCAAGCAGCCTGGCTATGAACCTGTGCGCAATGCGCTTCTTAACGCCATCTCGCCGAAGGACTATGTCCGGTCAACGTATCCGGATATCGAACATGATTGGCCTTGTTATGGAAAACCAGAGACCTTGGTCGTTGATAATGGTGTCGAGTTCTGGAGCGCCAGCCTTGAACAGGCCTGTCTGGAGTTGGGTATCAATATCCAATATAACCCAGTTAGAAAACCATGGCTGAAACCACAGATTGAACGGTTTTTTGGCACCATCAATAAGAAATTACTGGATGCCATTCCTGGGAAGACATTCTCAAACATATTGAAACGCGCAGATTATAATTCGCAAAAAGACGCGGTAATGCATTTCTCTGCTTTCTTAGAAATATTGCATCGTTGGATCATCGATGTGTATCATTACGAGGCTGACGCGAGGCATAGATACATTCCAATCCGGTTGTGGGAAGCAGGGTACCAACTTACCCCTCCTGCTAGGATCATTGACGCCGATCTAACCATGTTGGAAGTTATATTGAGCATTACGCTCACTTGTACTCACAGACGTGGTGGAATACAACGCTATCATCTGCGATACGATTCTGACGAATTGGCCGCCTATCGTATGCATTACCCTGAGAGTTTAAACGGTAAACGGCAGGTCAGAGTAAAACTCAATCCGAGAGATATCTCTTATATTTATGTGGCCATTGATGAGAACGGACGGTATATCCGTGTTCCATGTGTCGATGCTGAGGGTTACACAGAAGGGTTGAGCCTGCAGGAGCACTTGATTAACGTCAAGTTACAAAAATTGATTACTGACACCCAAGTTGATGTTGTTAGCCTATCCAAAGCCAGAGATAGCATCCGGCAAAGAATAAATGATGAGTTTTCCACTGTTCCAAAATCGCTCAGAAAACGCACCATCAATGGTGCTCATAAAATAGCCAGATATATGGATGTTGGCAGCCATAGTGATTCCTTGCCGATAGTAGAGATAGGCTCGTCAACCAGAACCGTTGCTCCCTCAGAACCTCATAATCCTAAGGAACCAGAACTCGACGATGACTGGAATGATTTTACTGCTGGATTGGAGCCCTACTAATGGATCTTTCCAGAGAGGATGCGAATAGGCTACGCGCATTTATAGAGTGTTATGTTGAGACGCCGCTATTGCGGTCTATCCAGCAGGACTTTGATCGACTGCGTTTTAACAAACAATTTGCTGGTGAGCCGCAATGCATGCTGTTAACTGGAGATGCCGGGACTGGCAAGTCGTCTCTTCTCCGTCACTACATGGCCAAGTTCCCGGGACAGGTTGGCCACGGTTTTATTCGTAAGCCCCTGCTTATAAGTCGGATCCCGAGTAAACCAACCCTGGAATCAACCATGGTTGAGCTGCTTAAAGACCTTGGCCAGTGGGGGAGCGAATATCGTCGTAACAAGAGTTCCGCAGAGAGTCTGACCGAGGCCTTGATCAAGTGCCTGGTACGCTGCGAAACCGAGCTGATCATCATTGACGAATTTCAGGAGCTGATTGAGAACAAGACCCGGGAAAAGCGTAACCAGATTGCCAATCGGCTCAAGTACATCAGTGAAACCGCCCAGATTCCCATTGCTCTTGTCGGTATGCCCTGGGCCGTCAAGATTGCCGAAGAACCACAATGGGCGTCTCGACTGCTGATCCGCCGATCACTACCATATTTCAAACTCTCAGAGGATCCGGAGAATTTCGTTCGGTTTGTTATGGGGCTCGCCAAGCGGATGCCATTTGCCAAAGAGCCTAAGCTGGAGTCTAAACATACAATTTTTGCCTTGTTTGCCAGCTGTCAGGGCAGTACCAGGGCACTCAAGCACTTGCTGGACGAGTCGGTAAAGCAGGCTTTGGCTGTGCATGCTGAGACGCTCCTGCATGAGCACATCGCCGTTGCGTTTGCGATCTTTCATCCGGAGTTACCCAATCCTTTTTTGCAACCCATTGGCGACATCAAGACCTGTGAGGTTCAACAATACTCGCGGTATGAAATTTCACCATCCGGTAAGGATGAGTTGCTGATCCCACTGCAATTTACCGACAAGCTCCCCATTAGCCAGCTACTCAAAAAGCGATAGCGTGACCAGCGGCTTGTTAATACAGCAAAACTAAGCATTGCTTAGTACCTTAATCCGTATAAGACTAAGAGAATCTTAGCTACCTGATCCTCAGCTAGCAGATACCCCATGACAAACCCATTACCCATCAGACTCAAAGCTGCACGCAAGGCGGCAGGTCTGACGCAACAGCAACTTGGGATGCGATTAGGTATGGAGCAGAGCACGGCTAGCGCCCGAATGAACCAGTACGAAAAAGGCAAGCACGCCCCTGACTACCAGACGATGCAACGCATCGCCCAAGAGCTGGGTTTTCCGGTGGCTTATTTCTACTGTGATGATGACTTGTTGGCTGAACTTCTTTGCGCACTGGCCAAATTGCCGAAAGAAAGGCAGCAAGAGATGTTACTGCAACTTTCGGCACCAAAGGAATGATAAGGTCAGAGCTGGATTCAGGTTCCGCTTAAATAGACCCCTGCCATGCCATCTAGTCTCTCTTTAATCTGTTCCCAGCCCGGCATGATTTGCCCCATCAGTCGGTAGAATCGTTCACTGTGGTTATGTTCGGCTATATGGCAAAGCTCATGCAGGATCACATAGTCGATACACTCACGGGACGCTTTCACCAGGTGAGGATTCAGCGTGATACGACCATTTGGCGAGCAGCTTCCCCACTGGGTTCGCATCGTCAGAATGCGAATTGGCGGCCGCTCGCTGACCCAGAGCGTCTGTTCAAGCAACGCCTCGAGTCTGCGACTAAACACCTCTTTCGCACGCGCCTTGTACCACTCATGCAGCAAAGAACAAACAAGCTCTGGCGCATACTGTCGAACCGAGACATGTAACTGACCGCCCAGCAATTTCACCTGCTGCTTTTGCGTGGCCGATTCTGTCACCTTGAGCAGATACTGCTTACCGAGGTAATAGCAACTCTCGCCACTGACATAGCGTGGGGCCAGAACATGCTCATTGAGAGAACGGAAATAGCGTAACTGCTGGTAGATCCAGCGAGCGCGCTTTTTCAGTGCCTCCAGTACCTCGTGTTGCGACACATTGGCCCCAGCCTGAACCTCGATACGACAATCCGGATGAACCAGGATCCGCACTCGCCCCGTGTTCGTGTTACGACTGACTCGCTCAACGTCGATCCGCTCATCCCCATAACTAAAACTCAGCCGTTCACCCTGCTCGGCAGCTTGATAAGGTGTTGAACAATCAATCGCAGCATTCATCAGCATTTCCCCACTCATTCCGCATGCTGATTTAGACCGACGCGGGTGATCTGAATCACCATCTCGACGATCTTCTTAGCCTGATCCATGCCACCCCCTATGGCTTTGCACTCGGTAAACATCCTGGGTAGCAGCTTCTTGCGGATATCGGCCTCGATATTTTGTGGATTGATGGAGTGTTCGGCGACCGACATCTCGACACAGCCATCAATTTCGAACGCAAGTTTGACCCACTTATCCTGAACCTGCTGATCCACAATGCTGAAAACTTCCGGCAGAATTTTTTTGAACACACCGTAGTAAGCTTGCGCATGTCGATGTCCAGCAAAGGCTTCGGGTATCTCGTCCAATTGGCGCTTTTGTACCTGCTGCTCAAACTCATGAAATAGCAGGTACTGCTTGAGCGGATGGTCAAACAGCTTTTCAGCTTCTTCAATGGCCTGACGCAACAGCTTGGAAAAAGCCTCCTGTGCGTAGGGGTCGTCGCCTAGCTCCTGCTCAATCATCCGGGTGACCCGGGTCTTGATGATATCCGTCTCGTTGCGGGTCTTGTCTTCGTTCCATTCATCCGGCTTTTGTGTTTGTCCCATCTTGCCAACTTCGTAGACACCTTCTGGATCCCGCACTTCAACACCGACAACATGCTTGTTGAGCAGTTTTTTCACCTGCTCGGCATATTCGTCATAGTCGATGCTTTCACCTGCATCCTGACGCACCAACTGCCGCAAGCTGGAGAGTTGTTTGACAGTCTCTTTGTAGTGCTGCCGATCCGCATCCGAGAAGCTCTTGTCTGCAAAGAAGGTGCTCGATTGCAACGCCACCTTCAGGCAACTGGCGAAAGCACTCAGCGCCTCGTAGAAGTCTTCGCGGATCTTCAGGTGCACATCAACCAGCTCACCATTGCGATCCTCAGTCTTGGGAACCAGAACCTGCCGCAGCTGTTCGATGTCTTTCTTGTTTTTGACGCCATCGAAGATGGCCCAGAGCATCTTATAGAGATGAGGCAGACGCTTGTACTCGGTACTCATCTGCTCGTAGAGGCCGGCGATATCGTTGATGTCATAGCCCCCCTGAGTACGGGACGCCAGATCCTGATACTTGGCTATCGTGGTATCCAGTTCGCTGAGGATGCCCCGGTAGTCGATGAGCAGACCAAACTGCTTCTTCGGGTGCAGTCGGTTCACGCGGGCAATGGCCTGGATCAGGTTATGCCCCTTGAGTGGCTTGTCGATATAGAGCACTGCATTCTTCGGCTCATCGAAACCGGTCAGCAGTTTATCCACCACGATAAGCAGTTTCAGGCTCGGATCTTTGTCAAAACGCTCGATGATCTGCTTGGTATAGATCTGTTCATCCTGATTGCCGACATGTTCATTCCACCACTTTTGCACCTCGGGCATGGCGGCTTCATCAACCTCGGTATTGCCTTCACGGGAATCGGGCGCGCTTATCACCACCGCGCTTTCAAACAATCCCGCTTCATCCAGATACTGCTTGTACTTGATAGCCGAGGCTTTGCTGTCGCAAGCCAGTTGCCCTTTGAGCTCATCATCGATGTTTTTGACAAAATGGTTGGCAATATCCAGCGCAATCAGCCGGATCCGATCCTCGGCACTGTAGATCTGCCCCTTCTTGGCAAACTTGCGCTTGAGATCGGCTTTTTGTTCTTCGTTCAGCCCTTCGGTGATCCGATCAAACCAGCTGTCGATGGCCCGCTCGTTCACATCCAGATCCGGAATGCGCTCTTCATAGAGCAGCGGGGTAACGGCTCTGTCTTCTACCGCACGTTGCATGGTATAGGCATGCACGATAGGGCCGAATTTGTTGGTGGTCTTGTCGTCTTTTAGCAAGGGGGTGCCGGTAAAGGCCACAAATGCCGCCTTGGGCAGGGCCTGCTTCATACGGATATGGTTTTCGCCACCCTGGCTGCGATGCCCCTCGTCGATCAACACAATAAGATCTGGGCTGTCGTTGCTACATTCCGGCAGCTTGGTCGCGCTGTTGAACTTCTGGATCAACGAAAAAATAATCCGCTCATTGCCATGACCTATCTGCTCGGCCAGCCGTTTGCCTGAGGTGGCCATGGCGGCTTCGCGATCCTTCTTGCTCGCCAGCTCACCGCCTGAGGCAAAGGTCGCGCTAAGCTGACTTTCCAGATCGACCCGATCGGTCACCACGATAATCCGACAGGCTTTCAGCGACTCATGCAGGATCAGCGCCTTGCTCAAAAACACCATGGTGAAGGATTTGCCGGAGCCCGTGGTATGCCAGATCACGCCCCCTTCACGCCCTCCTTGTGGGTTGCGTGTATCGATGCGCTCGATCAGTCGCTTGATGCCAAACACCTGCTGATAGCGGGCGACTATCTTGCCCGCCTTCTTGTCAAACAAGGTGAAATAGCGGGTCAGCTCCAGCAGACGGGCAGGGGAGAGGAGGCTTATCAGCAATCTGTCCTGACCGGTCACCGCCAATTTTCCCGATGAGATCAGATCTTGATACCAGATCCGGTCCGTGGCCTTACGGTGATCAAACAGCGCAGCCATCTGCTGCGCCGAGAGGTGACGATTCTTCAGGGCCAACATCTGGGGGGCGGCAATATCCTCCTCGCGCCAGGCGGCCCAGAACTTGGTTGGCGTCAGGCAAGTACCATAGCGGCCATCCGAGCCATTGATGGAGAGCAGCAACTGACTGTACGCAAAAAGCTGCGGGATCTCGTCGTGCCGCTGATTGCGCAGGCTTTGCGAGATGCCTTCATCGATGGTCGGTCCTTTTTTGGCCCCCTGTCCTGAGTGGCCGTCAGGGCGTTTTGCTTCGATAACAACCAGCGGAATGCCGTTGACGAAGCAGACGATGTCCGGTCGCCGTGCATCGACGCCGCCTGAGCGCAGTACGCTGAACTCTTCGGTAAAGACAAAGCTGTTATTTTCCGGCTGTTGCCAGTCAATCAGGGCAATGGTCGGATTGACCTTCTTGCCATCGACAAACTCGGTGACGGAAATGCCCAGCAGCAGGTGGTTATAGAGCCGTTCGTTGGCCCGCAGCAGCCCTTCGTTCAGCGCTGGCGAACAAATTTCGGCGACCAGGTTATCGAGGCTCTTCTCCGATAACTCATGCTCACGCCCGGCATAGGGAAAGCGGCGTTTGGCCAGTTGCGCGCGTAATACATCACGCAGCACCACCTCGCCCAGCTTGCCACCACGCGCCGCTAGCGCCTGCTCCGGAGGCAGGAAGGTCCAGCCCAGGTTGCTTAACAACGCCAGCGCGGGGATCTTGGCGCTGTACTCTTCCTGGAATTTTGGGGTGCCTATCATGCCATCCTGTCCTCGTCGTTCGTGTTTACCCGCTGCTGAAACTCAATCAGCTCATGGACTGAGCTCGTCACCGGGTTATAGACCCACTCATGATCAAAATGCGTCTTGAGTCGTTGGCTCATATAGGCCGAACCCACCACCAAAGAGTAAAAACGGTTGCCATTGCCTCGTTGCGTTTCGATCTGTGCCAGCGTTTCTTGAGGTAAATCATTCATGATGAAATCCGACAGCATCAACAGATCCGCCTTCTGATAGGCATCCTTTTTCATAACGTTTAATGCGTGATCCAGGGCTGGCGTAGCATCGGTACCACCATAAAATGACATTTTCAGAAAATCCATGATGGCCGCCATGCCCAACTTGCCTGAGAGATCCAGCGTCTGAATGCGGGTGGAAAAGTTAATCAGATAGCAGGGGCGCTCTTCCTCACGCGCCTTGGCTGCCATAAACAGCGTTACCGCCTTGGCAATTGTCTCTGGCGCACCAGACATAGAGGCACTGGTGTCCACGCACAGCACCATGGGGCCACGCATTTCTTGCTCTTCAACGGTGCGATCGATTTCCTGCTCGATACGGCGTTGCTGGGTCTGGAGGCCCGCCATGTCAAAACACATCAACCGGGATTCAACAAATTTAAGGTCAAACAGCAACGCGGTCTCGGCATTCGCCAAGAGTGCCTTCTCACTGGGCAGTACATGCTCCAGATCCCGCCCCAGCCGAATACCGACTATCTCTTCCCGCGAATTGATATCCGGCAACGGGATATCCACGCAATGCGAGATCTTTACCCGCTCAATTTTTTCCGACAGCTCAATTTGCCGCACTTTGCCCAGCAAGTCACAGAGGGCACGAACCCCGGCATCCTTGGCCAGATAAGCGGCCCAGCGCTGAAACTGTGCCCAGTCCTGCTCGGATAGTTGCCCTTCTGACAGGTCAAATAGCAAACCAAGATCAAGCCCCAGCACCTCGCAGAGCGGCCACACCTGCTGCAGCGCCGCCAGAATCTTCTCCAACTGCTCCAACAGTTGCTTGCGCCGCGCAGCGATCAGCGCCAATTCCCACTCCTGACGCGCCTTATCCAGCACCTGTTGCCATTGTGCTGCCAGTAATTGACTCGTAACTTGCAAATCTTTGGCTGTTTTGTCCGCATCCCGCTCCTGGCTGCTTGTTAACTGTGTCTGCCAAAAGGCTTGGTTGGGCGGATGCTTTGTCGCCTTGCACAGCGCCCCAAACGCCTTGATGCCTTGTTCGAGATGTGACTTGTTGTGGGCACCGGCCAATCTCTGCTGCCGCCAGTCGTCCAGTTCTTGTTGCTGAGCAGCCAGTGGAAAATCTCGCGCCAAGACTTCTTTCGTTTCGGTTAGCCACTGCTTGAAACGCTGCTGCATCTGCTCAGCCAGTGCCGATGAAGCAGAGAGCAAAGTCTCATACTGAGCAAAGAGTTGCTGCTGCGTCTGGTCAGCAATCGAGTCAAAGGTGTTTATTGACATAAGGCTTCCAGCCGTTCGCAATCCTTAATCCGCATTTTCAGACGCTCAATTTGCTCGGTAATACCCTGAATGGCGATGGCGCTTTTTTCGCCAGCAACAAACAACGAGGCTAGTTTGGTTTCATATCCCTGATGCTGACTCTCCACCTTGTTTAGTATCGTCAGCAACTGCTCCCTGATATCTGATACGGATTTGGCTAATGAGGTGATTAATCGCTCATTGACATCCGTCTTTTTATCACCCTTATGAAATAAAATAGTTGGTTTAAAGAAAAGTGTGTCATTGCTATGGCAATGGGAGATCTTGCAAACACCTTGCCCATCAAACTCACATGTGATTTTGTCAAGTTCATTTCCATTCAGGTGCAACGGATGAAACTTGTCTTTCTTTTTGATATTGCCAAGGGGGATAAGTAAGTTCACATTTCTAGGGGTGTACCCACCCTCATCGAAAACGCCGTTAAAAGTGAAAACTTCTATACCATTTACTTTTTCTGTCTTGTAGATGTCCGCAGAACAAAAAAGCTCTTTATTGATCTCTTTATCCAGCGCCTCTTTTTCTCTATCGATTTGCGCCAGATTGATTCCGCTATCAAAGCCGGTCTCTTTGACGGCCTGTTCGACAATGGCGCTCACCGCCTCGCGGTTTTGCTCCTGGGTCCATAGGCAATGGCGCAGCAACAGGGCATCGCTGTGGTTGGTTTCGCTACGGCCATTGAAGAACGCGGCGGCCTTCATCAGGATGGCGGCACGTTGCCAGCGTCGATCAGAGACATACACCTGCAACTCCGCATAGTGCTCAGCCAGGGCTTCGCGGATCAGGTGAATAATTGTTAGCGTTTCGACCGATAACTGCACCGTATGCAATTGATCCTGCCAGTGACTCCACTCTTCGGGCTTCACCACTAGATCCGCAGCAATAGCCACCTCGGCCGCAGTCGGACGGCTGCTGAGCAGGCGATCGAAATGGGCGGTCTGCTCAATGGGGCCGGCCATCAGGCGGACAATAAACCGGTCGTAGAGCGCATCCAGCCCCTGATTGGCCTCTGGCGTTTCATTGGAAGCGGCAATCAAAGCCTTCAGTGGCGCCGGTTCAATCGATTCACCATTGCGAAAAATCCGCTCGTTAATCAGCGTCAGCAAGGTATTGAGGATCGCCGGGCTGGATTTCCAAATCTCATCCAGAAACGCAAACTCGGCCTTCGGCAAGTAGTTCTGGGTCTTGCGCAGATACTGATCTTCCTTGAGCGCCTTGATGGAGACAGGCCCGAACACATCTTCCGGGGTACTGAACCGGTTCATCAGGTATTCAAAGTACGCCGGTTTAGCAAAGGCGCAGGCAATGCGTCGCGAGATCAGGCTCTTGGCGGTACCGGGCGGGCCATAGAGAAAGGTATTCTGGCCGCATAACGCCCCCAACAGCGCCACTGCGATAATCTCTTCGCGTTCATACATGCCATCACTAACGACGCTAATCAGTTTTTCCATCCGTGGTTGTAAGTTCATTGTTATCCCTGCGATTATATTGATTCCAAGTGTTCGATCTGCGCAGAAGCTATCTCGCGATGTCCAGATCAGAAATTCCCTTTATGCCAGTAAATCGACCATATGAACCGACTTGGAGACTATTTGCTGTTTTTGACTCAGTATCTCGGAATTTTTTATTCAAACTGGCGGTTATTTCGCCATATCGAGTGCTGATGTTACTCGAATTATCCACCTGAATATTACCAAGAAACTCTTGAAACATATTTGATACAGACATGTCCACCCCCATGTAATGTTAAATCTTAACTCTGCGCTTACCCGTCAATAACTGCTGCATCAGGGCTTTTTTCTCTTGCTTTAAATAATCTAGCTTGCGCTGCAGGATTGCAATTTCCTGATCGGCAGCGGTCAGCACAGAGGCGATTTTTTGTTGTTCTTCAACGATCGGAATTATCCAGCTAATTTTTTTAAAATGACTGAATTTTAAATTCCACGTATCTGAAACAAGACCTTGTGAGTGCCGGTAGAAAACATGTACCAACTCGGGGAATTTAAATAGATATGCAGCAAACAATGGTTCAATCTTGCTGTTCGGCGTCACAATGGTGTATGCAGGACTTACAATTCCTTCTCTATTGGATAGACTTGAGCGCCCCTGCCACATTCGCATAGTGTTGTAGCCTATGTCGTTAACACAAATACGTCGGTATTTAGACTTATCTTCATTCGATGTATTTTTTCGTCCAGTATCTTCTTGATAAACAACGCCATCATCCGCAGTAATGGACAGTAATGGCAGATCATCCCGACCAATCTCTACTCGTTCACTGAAAAGACTGCCAAACTTAAATTTTTTCCACGCCCCACTAAATCTCACGCCATTTTTATCCAGCAGGCGCTTTTTGCCGGTCAGCAGTTGCTGCATCAGCGCCTTTTTCTGTTGCTGGCTATTGGCCAACAGCTGCTCGGTGGTGCTGATAGCCTGATCCCAAGTGGACAGTATCTGGAATATTTTGTTTTGTTCTATTACAGGAGGAATTAGCACCGGGATCTTTTCAAGAGATGCCTTATTTAACTTATAACGACCAGCACCTTGTCGACTCAGGAAGCTAAATATATCCCGATGCATGAAGTAATAGTAAAACCACTCTCTTGTTGCAGTTTTAGTACCTTCAATAATGTGCGCGTGATTATTGATTGTACATTTTCCATCGACAAGTTGTGTCATTGATTGTTCGTTATACTTGAGAAAATGGTCTCCATCCTCGCCGATTAAAGCGAAACAACCATCTTGCTCATAGGACCCAATATAGCCTTGAATTTTAGTCGGGCCATAGTAAGGATAGCACCCAGGATTCTTCGCTCTCTCCTCCTCACTTATTGGTTTGCGCAAATTATTCCTAATGGCGAATGCCTTACCAACATAATTGAATGACCAACCATCTGGAATTGACTTTAAACGAGCTTGCATTAATTCAAGTTGAGAAAAAATGTTGTTATGCCCCATAGCCAAACTCCTCCAGATACTTGGCCATTTCGGCCGCTCCTGCGCATCCATGCGCCCGCGGCACTTGTGCGTCCTGCACATCGCCTTCCAGCTTGATTTCGCCGAATTGAATTGGATTATTTTGCATCGTCATAACCCTTATATCCTAGTTCAGCGAGATACGATGCCATCTCTGTTTCTAATGCGGTCAGTCGGGCTTTGAGTTGTTCCCGCTCGGCGCGTACCGCCAGCAGATCGATCTCCTCCTCTTCCTCGAAGGTATCAACATAGCGCGGGATATTCAGGTTGTAGTCGTTATCGCGGATCTCCTGTAGCGAGGCGAGATAGGCGTATTTATCGACTTTATCGCCATTACGGTAGGTGGCGACTATCTTGGCGATATTCTCGTCGGAGAGCTGGTTCTGGTTCTTGCCCGCCTTGCACTCGCGGCTGGCATCGATAAACAGGACGTTATCGTCGACCTTGTGTTTTTTGAAGATCAGGATCGCCGCCGGAATACCGGTGCCATAGAACAGCTTCTCCGGCAGGCCGATGACCGCATCAAGCAGGTTCTCTTCAATCAACTTCTGGCGAATTTGCCCTTCGCTCGAGCCCCGGAACAGCACGCCGTGGGGCACTACCACGCCCATACGCCCGCTATGAGGTTTTAGCGTCTCAATCATATGCAGGATAAAGGCGTAGTCGCCCTTGGTCTTGGGCGGAATGCCTCGTCGGAAGCGGCTGAACTTGTCGTGCTCGGCCTCTTCATGGCCCCACTTGTCGAGCGAAAATGGCGGGTTGGCGGTAACCACATCAAACAGCATCAGATCGCCGTTCTTATCCAGCAGCTTGGGGTTACGGATGGTGTCGCCCCACTCGATCTTGTGGTTATCCTCGCCGTGCAGAAACATGTTCATCTTGGCCAGCGACCAAGTAGAGCCGATGGCCTCCTGGCCGTAGAGCGCGTATTGGCGGCTGCCGTGGTTGGCGACGATTTTGCGCCCGCACTTCATCAGCAGCGAGCCGGAGCCACAGGCCGGATCGCAGATGGTGTCACCCGGCTGGGGTTCGAGCAGCTCGGCAATCAGATCGGAGACTTCCGGCGGGGTATAGAACTCGCCGGCCTTCTGCCCACCGCTGGCGGCGAAGTTCTTGATCAGGTATTCGTAGCCGCCACCGATCACATCCAGCGAGCCGACCCGCGAAGGCTTGAGGTTGAGCGCCTCCTTGGCAAAGTCTTCGAGCAGATGGCGCAAGATGGTGTTCTTTTGCTTCTCTTCACCGAGCTTGTCGGTATTGAACGAGATGTCCTGAAACACGCTCTTGCCCGCATCCTTGAGCTTGGTGCCATTGGCCTCTTCGAGTGCATGCAGCGCCATATCGATGCGGGTGCCGTTGCCCGGCTCGTGGCGGTGTTCATACAGGTGATAGAAGCTGGATTCTTTGGGCAGCACAAAGCGCTCGTTCTTCATCATCTCGTCGATGAGTTCGGGCTCGTCACCGTATTGGGCCTGGTAGTTGTCGTAGTGATCCTGCCAGACATCGGAGATGTATTTGAGGAACAGCATCGTCAGGATGAAGTCCTTGTAGGTATCGGCGCTGACGGTGCCGCGAAAGGTATCGCAAGCCGCCCACAGGGCTTTGTTGATCTCATCCTGATTGATTTGTTCGGTCATGGTGTCGTTCCTCCTAGTTGGCCGTCGCCGGTGGCGGCAGCCAGAAAATCGTTGGCGATGCGGCGTTGCAGTTGCACGCCATTGCTGATCAGCTGTTGCAGCGTCTGCTGTTGCTGGCGCAGGTTCTGTTGCAGGGCGGCCAGCGCCGCCTGTTGGTCGAGAGCAGGCAAGGCCAGCGGCGTCTCGGCCAGCACACTGCGGCGGATACTTTTGACCTGCGAGCCTTCGGCATTTTGCTCAAAGTAGCGCTGACTGGGCTCTTGATTGAGCCACCAGGCCAGATACTCCGGCAGCAGTTGGGCGTGGCAGCGCAGCAGATAAAACACAGGCGCCGCCACGGCCTGGATGGCAGCCTGCTCGATGCTGTGATCCACGTTAACAGCGAAATTGCGGTTACCCTTGGCGACAAACAGCACGTCACCGGGGCGCAACCAGCCGGGATCTTTCTTGCCGGTCAGGGTGGTCGTCTGGCAACCGTCCCAGCGGATGCCGAGCTCGACGCTGACATCCTTGATCTGCACCACCCGGATATCCGACCCCTCGGCTTCCGGCACTTTGCCGCGAAAGGGATAACCCGGCAGGATCTCGCAGACGCTCGCAAGGGAGGTGAGCTGCATTGAAAAATATTCATCATCTGACATGATGCAAAATAGTGGTGTCAGGTGAGGATGAAGTAAAGCGATTTTTTCAGCAGCGGGCGTGCTGCTTCACTGATTCGTGAAAATGTTCGTTGAACAGAGCAACCATCCTTAGGCCGCAGTCCTGTCCATGTGCTTGACTAAGGTCTGCTATTTTTAGGCGAACTTGCGCAGAAGGTAGTATTGCCGGGCCACGGCGGCGATGGCGTCATAGTCCACCTGGTTGTCGACGAACAGGTCAGACAGCGCCTCGCACAGATCCTTATCCGTCAGTTGATCTGCCACTGGGTGAACTCCTCGAGTTCTGCACCCGGGTTTGTGCTGGCCGGGCGCCTTCATCCTATTGGTAAAGGGTGCCGTTGTGCTTTAGCCAGCCGTCGGTGTGCCGGCCGCCCGGGTCATGGTGCGTCCAGTGGACGACGCCGCCTTTGTCGTTCCACTCGTACTCGCCGAAGAACTCCACCGTGTCACCCTCTTGCAGGCCCCCGATGCGTTGGGCCAGGTCGATGTTGTGGGCGATCAAGATGGTCTGCCCGGTAGCGAGCCGGAGCAGGAACTTCTGGTGGCGGCTGCCTTTGTTGTCATCGGGTAGGATCCGGCTAACCTGCCCGGCGCCTTGAACCTGCAGATCGCTTTGCTGGTTCTGGTAGGCGGCTTGCAGCAGGGCGGAGCCATCCTGGATGGCTTCTGCTGCGGCGGTTGGGGCTATGGTGGGGGTTTTGTGCGTCTGGCCGACGTAATAGGCCCCCAGGGCCAGGATGGCGATAAGCAGTAGCTTCTTCATGTGGGCGCCGGTGATTTGACTGATGCCATGATACACGACAGGAGCTGAATGGGCCTCTGTTGTGAATGACAGATGGTGAGCTGGCCCCGAGCGATTTGAGGCCAGCCTGTCTGCTTGGGAGCTGTGCTATTTCGCGAATTCCTGGACTTTCTTTTTGTACTCCAACGGGAGTCGGCCTTTGCGATTCAGAATGCGTTGTGCCTGCTCTTTATCTGTGCCGCCCTGCCTTAGGTCATCAGCGTATTATTGACTCCAGCCAAAGGTTGGGTAGGCAGCATTCGAGTCAGCGTAGGCTCTGAAAGAAACAGCTGGTGATCTACTTGGCGACAGGTAGATCTTCCCATCGAGTGGTGTATCCGGGGCTTAGGCGTTCGCGCTTCATCAACCATTCATGCTGGTCCAGCCCCTGGCTGGCAAACCGGACTTTCCCCAGGCCGCTGTTGTTGATCTTGTCCAGCACCTCCATCAGCCGATCATTCGACCCGGTATCGAAGAGATCACCTTGTTGGTTCTCGATGGGGGTGAACTGGCCGAGCATGACGCCGCCTTTCTGGTACCGGTAGCCATCCCGCCAGATCATATCCAGCAGGTGGGCGATCTGGTGGAGCAGAACGCGGGTGTCGTTGGTGGGTACCGCCAGCTTGGTGGTGGCCTGGTCGCCGTAGTAGGGCTCGTTGCCGTTGAATGGGCTGGTTCGGATAAAGACGCTGACCGCGCGACAGCAGCGCTGTTCTGCCCTGAGCTTTTCGCCGGCCCGGGCCATGTAGTCGGCCAGGGCCTGGTACATGGTGGTTCTGTCGGTGACGCGCTCGCCGAAGCTGCGGCTGCAGACGATCTGTTGTTTGGCATCGGGCTCGATGGCGAGGTCGGCACAGGGGTGGCCTCGCAGCTCTTGAATGGTTCTCTCCACCACCACGCCATAGCGGGCCCGCATGGTCTTGGTGTCACTGCTCACCAGGTCGGCCACGGTCTGGATGCCTTGCTGATTGAACCGGGCGCCCAGCCGGCGACCTACGCCCCACACTTCATCCACCGGCGTGATGGCCATGAGCTTGGCCCGGCGGGTCTCGTCCCGGAGGTCTACCACGCCGCCAGTCTGTGGCCACTTCTTGGCGGCATAGTTGGCGAGCTTAGCCAGGGTGCGGGTGGGGCCGATGCCGACGCCCACGGTGAGCCCTGTCCATTGGAGGACTTTGGCGCGAATGGCCAGACCGTACTCGATCAGGTTGCCGGCCCAGGTCTCGCCCAGTTCCAGGAAGGCTTCATCGATGCTGTAGGTCTCAACCCGGGGGGACATGCTCTCCAGCACTGTCATCACCCGGTGGGACATGTCGCCATAGAGGCCGTAGTTGGAGCTGAACCAGATGCCCCCCTTGGCCTCGTATTCACCGCGGATCTTGAAGTAGGGGACGCCCATCTTGATACCCATGGCCTTGGCCTCGGCACTGCGGGCCACCACGCAGCCGTCGTTGTTGGAGAGCACGACAATGGGCCGGCCCTTGAGGTCGGGCCGGAATAGCCGTTCACAGCTGGCGTAGAAGTTGTTGACGTCCACCAGGGCAATTGGGGTCGGCATGGCTTATCGCTTGAACTGCTTGTGCAGGACGTAGACGACCACGCCGAAGACCTCCAGCTCTTGCTCAGGGTCGAGCAGGATTGGGCGGTATTCCGGGTTGGCCGGGAGCAGGGCGGGGTAGGGGCGCAGCTGCAGCTCCTTGACCGTGAACTCGCCACCCAGGCTGGCGATGATGGTGTCGCCGTGCTGGGCGGTGATGGAGCGGTCAACGATGAGCAGATCTCCGTCGTGGATCCCGGCGTTGATCATGCTGTTGCCCTGGGCCCGGACATAGTAGGTGGCCGCCGGCCTGGCAACGCACAGCTCGTTCAGGTCGAGGGTTTGCTCGATATAGTCCTGGGCCGGGCTAGGGAAGCCACAAGCCGCCGGGGACAGGAACAAGGGGAGCTCCAGGCGTGGAGCGTCGAGGTCAGGGGGTAGGAACATGGTGTGCTCTGTACGTAGCGGTCTGTATGCGCATACAGTATATCAGCAGTCAGATATAGGAGCATCAGATAGGAGTTGCTTATGTTTTGGGACTGTAGTTGGCTGTATCTGGTTGTCGGTTCTGCTGTCGTTAGAAGTTGGCTCCGCTCATAGAGGCGACCGACCATGTCAGATATGCCAATGAGGCTAAACATTAGCCCGCAGGATTCTTCACTTAGCGTCACTCGGGACTGTACATTCCTCTAGATCATGCTAGAACTTAAAACTAAGTATTACTTAGTTTGGAGGTCCAATGCGTCTGCTTGTTCGTCCGGAGCCCTACTGCGATGAGTCACTGGAGAGCTATCTGCTCAGGCTGAGCCAGGAGAACGGTTTTGAGTCTTTTCGCCTGTTCGGCGGTTCGGTGCGGGATTGGCTATTGCAGCAGGATCATGAGGCAGCAGGAGCCTTCCCGCTGGATCTCTTTCGGGTAAATGTCTTTCATGCCAGTCGCTCCAGTGGTTTGCGGATCCGAGCCTTACGACTGGTCGAGCAACTGACAGATTTAGCTCCCTCCAGCTTGTTGCAACTGGCTTTGCTGCATTCAGGTCTGCATTTTGGTTCTGGGCATAAGGCTGTGCATAGGGCTGGGGTGGATATTCCGCTTTGTTTTATTCGAACTCGTAGCATCCCCTGTTGCCCGGCGTGCCTTAACGAATCGGCTTATGTTCGCCAGCATTGGCACTATGCCCCTTATCATGCGTGCCATGTTCACGCTACCGAGTTGCTGTATGCTTGCCCACACTGCGGTTCTGTGCTGGATTACACTAGGAGCGAGTCGATCACCCATTGCCTATGCGGGTATGACCTGCGCATGGCCAAACCAGCGCCCGCTGATCGGGCCGTCGTTCAACTGGCCGGATTGCTGTGTGGCGAACGGTTTGAATCTGACAATCCCTTGCTGGCAAATGAGCAACCGACGGTGCGGTTTGGTGCTTTGCTCTGGTATTGGCTGCGTCACTTTCACAGCCAAGATGATAAACCCCAAGACCTGCGTGTTGCCGAGGCCATTGGCTATTTCGCGGACTGGCCTGCCAACTTCCATGCCGAATTGCGGCAACAAGTTCAAAGTGCGCTGCTAAAACAGACGCGCTTGCTCAATCACACCGCCTTTAGTGAGGTGTTCGGTTCAGTGCTTGGGGATTGTCGTCAGTTACCGATGCGGGATATCGGGACCAACTTCATCTTGCGCGGGTTACTGGATTACTTGACGTCCCTGGTGTTTGATAATCCTAAGCGTCGGGTCGGCAATCTGGCAGATATTCTGCTGTCCGCCGTTGAGACTGCCGCTGTGCTGTCCACCTCCGTTGAACAAGTCTATCGGCTGCAACAAGAAGGCTATCTAACTCCGGCGTACCGGCTTCGGCGCCATGACGGATTGACAGCACATGAGCCCATTTTTCACCTGCGGCAGGTCATTGAACACCGGCTGGCGCATGGGTCGAGGGGCCAAGACGCCTTTCACTGTTATCTACCGGCTTGGTGACCATCATGCATCTGCGCGAGTTGTTGGATAATGCTGTTCTGACCGAGCGTGACAATGCGCTGCGGAGAGGGTTTGCGCCATACTGCCCTGACCTGGATGTGACGGGGGAGGAGTATACCTCCCTGGTAGTGCTGCTGAACCTGACGCTCAAGCGAGATCAGATGGGCGATCTGTGCGATGAACATCAGGCTCACCAGTTATTACTGGATGACAACCATTTAGCTCGTTGTGTCGGTACGGTGCGCTGGCAGCATAGTCATAACCTGAAATATCCCGATAGTCGGGTCAGTGGCCAGCGGCTCATCATGGATCCGCCACCGAAGATCCCGGGGGTTGTCACCAGTGCCGGGCTGGAGCCAAAGTTGGGCTGGGCTCATAACAGTGCTGACATCAACCTGGCCAAGTTGTTTGGCACCTCATTTCGCCACCTGGGGGTAACGACTAATCTTGCGCTGCAGCTGAGGCAACAGGTATCGGTTTGGCTTGAGGCGTTTGTTAGGCTGGGCATGTCTAGCACCGCCATTAATGAGCTACAAGCACAGCTATCACATGCGCTGGCTGCCGAGTGCATTCCTCTGGCAGTCAGCCCCTATTCCAAACAGGTGCGCTTTATCTATCAGCATGATTACTGCGCTATTACCCCTGTCGTTAGCCATGCGTTGCTGGCCAGTCTGCAGGCGCTTATCTATCAGACGCGTTGTCCTCATCTCAGCCTGGAACATGCGCATCCGGCCAGCCTGGGTAGTTTGGTGGGTGCGGTTGGCGGCAAGATCGCCGTGCTGCACTATCCACCGCCGGTCAGCCATGCAACTCATCGTGGATTTTCCCAATCAAGAGCACAGCGTCTGGCGGAGGCAAAGAGCTTGTTTGATCAGTCAGTGCTGTATGATCGCATCTTCATGGATGCCCTGGATCATTTGATTTCACCCCCAGGGCCGACGCGCAGACAGCGAAAACAGCAGCGCCTGTCTGCCCTGCGTTATCTGCGTCGGCAGTTGGCGGTTTGGTTGGGTCCCATCATCGAATGGCGCGATGAAGTACAGCAGGATCTTGCGCAGGTTGAGAAGTTATTGCCGGAGAGCCTGGAGCGGAAAATTCTGATGGTGCAGCAGAGCGCCATGCTTGAGCTGTGCCTGGAGGTAGCGGCCAGGTTTCATCTTGAGTTGCAATCTCATCCGGTAGGCCGGCGTTATGCTTATCACCCGGATCTGATGGGGCCGATTAAGACCCAGTTGCGATGGTTACTCACTAAGTTGGCTCAGCCAAGGGATGCAACAGTAGCTCAATTCAGGGAGCAGCGTTGCTACCTGCATTTTTCCGGTTTGCGCGTTTACGACGCGGTTGCTCTCGCTAACCCTTATCTGTGTGGTCTGCCTTCCTTGTCGGCGCTGGTCGGATTTACTCACGATTATGAGCGTCGGTTGTCTGCGTTACTGCAGCGAAAAGTCCAAGTAGATGGGGTTGCTTGGTACCTGCGCAATTACCAGCTGTCATCTGCAAAACTATTGCCCGAACCATCCAAACCAGTAAGCCCCCGCGAGGTCACTGCCATTCGAACACCTGGCGTGATTGACAGCCGATATTGCGATCTGGGTATGGATCTGGTGTTAGAGTTGCGGTTCCCAGAGGATGGAACTGCACCGACGATCGAAGAGCAGACACTGCTGCAGGCCGCCTTTCCTTCTCGTTTTGCCGGCGGCTGCCTGCATCCTCCATCCCTCTATGAAGGCAAATCATGGTGTAACTGTTATACGAACCAAGGTGAGCTATTTAATGCCGTGTCCCGCTTGCCCAGAACAGGCTGTTGGGTGTATCCCTATCGTTCAGAAATCAACGATCTGAAAGGGATGTTCGCTGCGCTCGAGGCTGATTGCCGGTTGCGGCCAGTATCGACTGGCTATGTGCTGCTGGAAGAGCCAACAGCTCGCGCCGGTAGTCTGGAAGGGCACCATGCCTATGCTGAATCAGCCATTGGTCTCGCCTTGTGTGTTAATCCCGTCGAAATGCGGCTTAGTGGTATGGCTCATTTCTTCGCTGATGGTTTTTGGCATATGCGTGAGGCGAATAGAGCTATTCTGATGCAATGTGCGAGCAACATGGAGAACACACATGGAGCTATGCAAGCACCTGAGCTATAGGCGTTCTTTATCGCCGGGAAAGGCCGTGTTTTTTTATCAAACGGCAGAATGCGATTTTGTGCCGCTGCGGGTGGAGGTGGCAAAAATAGTTGGGCAAAAGAGTGGCTATTCAGAAGGGTTTGCCGCCGACTTCGAGCCCGAGAATGTCGAACGTCATGCACTGGCTCATGGGAATCCGCAAACCATCGAGTCCTGTTACGTTCCGCCTAATGTCGGCGAGTTGTTTTGTCGATTCTCCCTCCGAGTTGAAGCCAACTCTCTTCGCCCCGATAGCTGCTCCGATTCCGCAGTAACACAAACACTCTCACGGCTTGCCCATCAGTATCAGGCGCGTGGCGGCTACCTCGAATTGGCTCGGCGTTATTGCAAGAACCTGCTGATGGGGACCTGGTTGTGGCGTAACCAACACACTCTCGGCACCCGGATTGAGGTAACGACCTCGCAGGGCTCAACTTTTGCGGTTGAAGACGCACGTCACCTAAGTTGGTCTGGGGATTGGCCGGAGGCTGAGCAGCTAAGTCTGGAAAAACTAGCTGAAGAAATGTCGGAGGCCTTGAGTGAGCCCAGCGTGTTCTGGTTTGCCGACATTACAGCAAGGCTGAAAACCGGGTTTTGCCAAGAAGTGTTCCCCAGTCAGCGTTTTGTTGAACGGCCGGATAATCATGATGAACCCAGCAAACAGCTGGCAACCACAGCATGTCGGGATGGACAGCTGGCAGCTTGTTTTCACGCCCAAAAAATCGGCGCCGCACTGCAGCAGATTGATGACTGGTGGTCTGTGGATGCCGATCAGGCCTTGCGGGTACATGAGTACGGCGCTGATCGCAAGCATCTGACCTCCATGCGCCATCCTGTTTCCGGGCAGGATTTCTTTCACCTGTTGGCCAGAGCCGATGAATTTGTCGAGTTAATGGCTGGTCAGTCTGTTTCCCCAGAAGTTTTCGGGGATATTCACTATGCGATGGCCGTGCTGGTTAAAGGTGGGTTGTTTCAAGCAGGGAAAGCCGGATGAGCAGACGCTTCTTCTTCGCCATACGTTATCTTCCAGCCCAGGCTGATAGTGCTCTACTGGCTGGCCGCTGCATAACGACGCTTCATGGATTTTTGTTGGGGCATAGGGATGTCCAAATTGGTATCGCGTTTCCAAATTGGAATGATAGTGCGCTGGGCCGGACTGTTGCCTTCGTTAGCGAGAGCCGAGCGCATCTAGAGATTTTTCGTCAGCGGGCCTATTTTCAGAGCATGTATCAAGACGGCCTGTTTGGGCTGAGCCCTGTGCTAGAGGTACCGGATGACTGCTCTGAAGTTCGCTTTATTCGCAATCAAAATCTGGCCAAGCTGTTCGTCGGTGAGCGCAAACGTCGGTTAGCCAGAAGCAAACGGCGTGCGGAGGCCCGCGGCGAAGAGTTTCTGCCTAGCGTTCCAGCAGAAAATATGGATGTAGGGCTTTTTCACAGCGCCCTGCTACAGAGCCACACCAATCAGCAAACCTATGTCCTGCATATCCAGGCACAGCACTGCGACAGACAGAATAACAATCTTGATTTTAGCCACTTCGGCTTGGCGTCCCCGGACAAATATCGAGGCACAGTGCCGATGTTGACAGCAATTGTGAATACCCTTTTTTAGCTGATGCTATAATAGTTCTGGTAACTCAATAAGTTACTGAGGTGTTGGGAGCTTTGGTTAAAAGTGATTTATTAATTGTTTTCCCAACTAAAACAGTGCGTTAGCATCTTCAATGCACTGTGAACTGCCGAATAGGCAGCCAAGAAAAAGCGCAACGAGGCCGCCAAGTGGATGGGCTAGTGAACTGCCGAATAGGCAGCCAAGATTAGGTCAGGAAGATAACATCCTAGACGAGCACTTTAATTCTGCCGAAGAGGCAGCAAATCAGCCCAGCCAGCAACGGCTGGGCTTTTCTTTGGCTGTTGTGCTTGAGCTGAATAAGCCAGGCTCACTGCCTGAGATAGAGCTAAATCAATGAGTGGCCACCCTCTGTTGCCATATCTGTGGGGAGATAGGGTGGCAAGTTGAACTTCATGCTAAGTCCCATTTTGGGAACATTAAGCCGAAAAAGTCGAGTTAAGTGCCGGTATTGGGACATTATACGCATCAAAGAAAGGCCCCATATGAGTAGACTTCACGGGCCGTTCTGGCAACGAGGTCAATCGGCCTCGTCGACGCTGCTCCAGTAGGCATCGAACTTTTTTTGCAATACCAGCAAGGCAGCCGCCTCGGCCAGGGCCTTGTCCTTGCGCCGCAGCTCCTGCTCCAATTGCCGAATGCGTTTCTTGTCCGCCTTGGCCTGCGCTTTTTCGGCCTGCTGTAGAGCGCGTGACGATTGCTGGCCCATGATGCAGGCTTGCCGCCACTGCTGGACTTGCTCAGGGTAGAGCCCTTTGCGACGGCAATACTCGCTGAGCTCAATCTCAGAAAGGGCCGCCGTTTCCAGCACGGTGGCGAACTTGGCCTCTGGCGGCCATTCATCGGTCAGTTTGTGGTCACCCGGCACCGGAGCGCCTCCCTGTTTGGCTTGTTTGCGCCAATTATACAGAGTGACCTCGCTGATGTTTTCCTGCCGCGCCAACTCGGCAACGGACATGTTGATGGGCGGCAGTAGCTTCTTGAGCAAGGCGGCCTTCCGTTCACTTGAATAACGAGCCATTCGACACTCTTCATCCGCCCCCAGTCTTCACTTGTTGATGATTCAGGTTAGGCGACAACTAGTCTGACACCGGGGGGGCTCGGTTACTTGGTAAAACTGATCGCAACATCTAAAAATTTGTGGTCTTCCAACGTTAGCGATAGAGCGGTGCATCTAGATCATAATCAGAGCGATATGTTGGCTCGGATTTATGTCAGATCCATTTGAATGAAAGCAACATATTAAAGAGTCCTTTAATATGAGAGTCAGCAGTTAAAAGAATCTTTAATTTGACTATTAAAATCAGCTCAGTGGCCTAAATAACCGTTCCGAAATGTAGATCACTTGTCCGGGGAAGAAGGGAACTCGGCGTCGTTTGTGCGATCTGATCAATCGCCAAACCAACCAAACGACAAACGAGCCGAGCCCGAAATGATGCTAACACTCCCCGACCGAGCTGAGCGACGCCGGATCATCAATTTGATACACCGGACCAAAGATAAAGAGCACTGCCGGCGACTCAATGCCATCTTGCTACTGGCCGATGGCCACAGTGTTTCGGCCGTTTCCCGACTCACTGCCGCAGCCCGTTCGTCGATCAATCGCTGGGTGAACTGGTACACACTGTACGGGCTGGAAGGCCTTGAAAGTGAGCCTCGCGGTCGTAAGCCCGTACTGCCCTTCGTGCAGATCGCTGGCCTGTTGCGGTTGTTGGTCCAGTTGTCGCCGCAGGAGCTGGGGTATCAGCGCTCCCGTTGGAGTACCGAACTGATGGCGCTTGAACTAAAGCGGAATTGGCAGCTGTCATTGCATGCTTCGACGATACGGCGCTGGCTGCCTCGACTCGGGATTGTTTGGCGCCGACCGGCGCCCACTTTGCGTATTCGCGATCCACACAAAGAGGCCAAGATGACGGTGATCAACGAGGCCTTGGCTCGTTGCAGTATCGACCACCCAGTGTTTTATGAAGATGAGGTGGATATCCACCTCAACCCCAAACTGGGTGCGGACTGGATGCTTCGCGGAAAGCAGAAGAAAGTGGTGACGCCGGGCCAAAATCGCAAGCATTACATCGCGGGCGCCCTGCATGCCGGAACAGGGAACGTGACCTATGTGGCGAGCGATAGCAAAGACACGGACTTGTTCTTGTCACTGCTCAAGACGCTGAAACGAACCTATCGGCGCGCCAAGAGCATCACGCTGATTTTGGACAACTACATCATCCACAAGAGCAAGAAGGCGCAGCGATGGCTGGCAAGCAATCCGAAGTTCATCGTGCTGTTCCAGCCGGTGTATTCACCCTGGGTAAACCAGATTGAGCGCCTGTGGCATGCCCTCCAAGAAACCATCACCCGGAACCACCAATGCCGAACATTCGGTGAGCTGCTACATCGAGTGCGCTACTTCCTGGATAATGCCGCGCCGTTCCCTGGCAACGGACATGGGCTTATGCAACTGGAGCGGAATTAGGATCAGCTATTTAGGCCGTGTCTCATCTTTAACAAGCCAGATTAGCGGCTGGGCGGATTGCGAATGTTTCATATGGGGCCATTGTGCCTGTGGGCATACTCTTGCAGTAGAACCTATGCTGAATGTATAAGGAGTTTAGCGAGTTTATCTTTTTTTCCATAACTCCAATAAACTCCCTATAACCATACAACCTCGGCGTGGTTGAATGCGGATTATTCTTCATCGTTGAGTGACGATTGAAACCCTTGAGTGAAATATTTTTACCAATTTGGGTGGTTAGGGACGTTTCACCACTACAATGGCCTTGTTGCCTAAATCAGGGAACTATCTGGCTCAGCCGTTCTTGTGGAGGGAGGAGGGATACCAATCTTGCACGAGCTTATCCGCAGTTCGGTTAGTTCCTCTTTCTGGCAAGTTGTGTACGTGGTTCGCTCGTTTCGAAATTCGAACACAATACAAAGTGCATGGAGTAGCTTGGATAGAAGCAAGAAAGCTCTACTTGTATGTAAAGGGTTTATACCCTGATACACACTGTATGAGCTTCTGCTCTCAGACTGTGCCAATAAAGCAGCATGAACGGACTCAAGCATCCGCTCTATAGCGTATTGTCTGTATGCTGAAAATCCAAAATCTAGTATCTGCACTAGGTTTCCCAGTTAAAGTTGCCCTGTCTCTAGAGTCGCTGCTTCGACTGTTCGAGCATCTCTCGGAGGAATTGGCGCTTCCTCCAAAAATTACAGAGGTTGTTTAGATCTTGCTAACTACAGGTGATGGTATCATATGAACTCCATCTGTTTGTTTTGGTTGAAGAAAATGGCTCAACTCGTGTGTGTGATTTCGTTTCTTCTGCGCTAAGACCTCCTTGCTCGTAGAGCCGCTAACCTTGCCAAAGATTAGGGCCAATGCTCGCTGACTACCTTCCAAAGCTTGTATAAGGCATATCCGACCTTTGCAAATTTCAATGCGTACTCAATGCATCGTAAGCACAGTCGGAATCTGTCTTGAGGTTTGGCGCATGGTTGATGTCGTTGAGGACTACAAGCATGTTTGTTACGTGTGCCGCTAGTTTGTTGGGGCTTGGTCATATCCGAAGTCTCCTAGGATATGAGGAAGCCACCTCAACCATCTGCTAGCCCCGGGCTCAGGGCTCATACCAATATGGGGGTGTAGATTCTTTTTTCAACACTCAATGAAAACAAAGGCCCCAAAGGGCCATATCCACACTCCAATATTCGCTCACTTCTTACTTTGAGCCAGCACACTAGCAGCAAGGCTGTGTGTTACATCGCTGTAGTGATCACTTTGCAGTACTCTCCCTGCTATTGCCTCCATTCTTTCGCTTGTTTGGCTAGACGTTCCTGTCTGGGATAGTGCAGAGCCTGCCAAGGTCCTTTGGATCTTGGATGAGTTAGGATTGTTAAGAACAGATCCTGCCAAACTGCCAATGTCTGAAGATGTTTTCTTACTCATAGACGTACCCCTCCTGATGAACACTATATGTTGTGTTGAGCTGGCGGTATAGGCACTATATATCCATATTTGCTGTATAGCAATCAGGCAGAGCTTACTGGTTGAAAAATGTGCAGCCTCCCGCATACTTATGTGTAAGGAACGGCATTGGCCTAGCCGCATCAGGCGATGGAATAATGGGTTACATGCTGATACTCTTTAGACCCCTAGCAAGGCCCCCATAGGGCCTTGCTTCCCTACGTCTTCATCTTCTTCTCCATTCATCATGTTTTGTTTTCCCCCTTCTTGGTAACGTGTTAAATATTTCCTTCCATACAGAAGGCCAGACTCGTTGTGGGCCTCAAATGAACGGTTGATTTCAATCTCTTTGAATATCAAGGTTCGACGGCAGGAAAAGGATCACCAGATATGCAAGGCCAGGAGCGGCAATGCCAGGAATTTTACCAGACTCATTTTGCTGGATATGCAGAGCAGCTTGCCCCATTCGTAGCACTTGATGAGTGCCTCCACGACTTTTTGGATCAACTTCCGAGTGGCAAATATACCGGGCGCAATCGTGCTGCCGGACTGGCTGCTGCGACCTTCTGGTGGGAGCCAGCCAATGTGGAAGGAGCTCAGCTTGCGAGCTTGGCATTAGGGCGTATTTTGCATTGGGAGGATGCGATCAGTACTGCGTTGCTAGATCATCTGGCCGTTTGTCATCCTGAAACTCTTCGCTGGGCAATTCGTTATTCGAAGCTTTTTACGCGCACAGAATCAGCGCTCTGGCGGCATCTCCGGGACAATCTCATCAGCAAGGATTGGTGCGAATTTTTCGGCGTCTGTGATCGCTTACTTGAGCAACTCGAACCATTCGACGAAGCAATTGCACTGGCTGAGTCCCACCTGAAGTCGCTTTCGTTGCTAGAGCTGCTTTCCTATTTGAGCGTGCTCGCTTATGGGCAATTGGGCGAAGCGAAGGGTAGCGATACTTCAACTAGGGATTGGGATGTCTATGATCGGCTCATCGCCCGCAAGCTGTCGAATTGCCTTGAGCGTGACTTTCAACTGACAGAGGAAACTCTCGGCCGCTCTCTAAAGCGTCATTTGTCGCCAATCCTCTTCCCTCAGCCAGGGGTGGGGCGAGAAAGTGTTGCCAATCTCGAATCGGTCGCCTTGCTTATTGCCGCCATGCGCGAACGAATCGACTACGAGAATTCCATCAATTGGTTCTGTTTTGACCATGATTGCGATTACCAGCTCAAACCGGGACAATCGGTCATCTTCAACAAAACCGATTTGGGCTCACAGCGCTGGCAGCGTACCGAGCGCAAAAGCAAGTTGCTTTGGCACTACTGGATGTACCGCGCGATTGACCAATTCGCAGCTTCGGATATGGCTGGCAAAATCATCGGGAGACCAGAAAACCACGAGGCGAATCAGCTTGCTTACATAAAAGCCATCCGCAGTCAGCTTTACCTGCAAACGATTTTCGGTCTGGGTGAGCGGGTCAGACTGAACGACGGAACGGAGGTAGCCCTGCACCACGCGATATTAGCCAGTGAGCTGACTACAGCGTTTTTTGAGCAGGAGTTTCTTCAGCCTTTTCTTCACTATATAGACGACTCAGGTGTAGCAGCGAAAGCACTTGGTCAATTAGCTCTTGAAGGGCTAATACAAGGCGAGAATCGCTTTCCCATAACTTGGTCTGAACCGGAAGAAAAGATCCGTCGTATTTGTGGTTGGACTGTCAGTCCTGAGCATCCCAAGGGCAACACCGAAGCGGCCAGAGCCATCCTGAAGTTCTGGACCAGTGACCTGCAGACACTGTCAGCGCAGATGAGGCAAACACCTAACATACCCTCACCACGACTGTACGAGCGGCCGTTCTACAAGATTGGACGCTACAGCTTTCAGTTCCCCTGGGTTGCCGGTCAACAGAACAATCTGACCGCTGCAGTGAATAACCTGCGTCGTGTTGAACAACGCCGCCCTGCTTTGCGCTGCGAAACGGAGCGTATTGAACATACCCTCGCCGAAGCGCTAAGGCAGAGGGGGTTCCGCGTCGTTGTGGGCTACCAACCGCCATTGAGTGATGAGCACGATGCTGGGGAGGTGGACCTCATCTGTCACTTGGACGGGGTAGTGTTGTTGTTGGAGGTCAAGTCGGGCTTCATCCGTTCAACGCACCTTGAAGTCTGGCTGCATCGAACCAATACCTTGCGCAAGGCAGCAAGACAGTTAAAGCGCAAGCAACCGGTTGTGCTTAAGGCTTTGTTAAATGACAAGGGGCTGCGTTCAGATCTGCTTCTGAGTGATTTCAATCCTCCGCCAGTCCTACATGCCTGGGTTGTCGATACTTCGATAGAGTTTGATGGTGAGGCCGTTGATGGCTTCCACGTCATCTCCCGCGAGGTCATGGAGATCGCTTTGCGCGATGAACCGCATTATCTGCGCTCATTTGAACAGATGGACGAGGCTGCGGTTGGGAATGAGAAAAAGACACTGTATGCCGACGGATTCAGTGCGCAAGCTCTTGTTAGGTTGATCGAATCTGATGGGGTCTGGTGTGACTTGCTGTAGATACCAGCCATTTCGCATGAACCGGAATGGATAACGAGCAACTCAGTTGGTTAGGCTAGAACTGGCTTTGCCCTACGCAAAAATGGTGAGCGTTGTGTTCGATAGTGCCACTTGCACTTATGAGAGGATGGCTGCCGTAGGTGTGTTTACCTATAGTGGATGCTACAAGTCGATCTTGTAAACTTACAACGCCGATTTTGTGTCCATGCGTGGTCTTGTCACTCTATGTCAGCTTATGGTTCATTTTTATGTCAACTTATGGGTGAAAATCGGTTTTTAACTTGTTGTTTTTACTAGGATCGTTATGTCAACTTATGGTTATAACGACATTATTCCTTCCTTATCAATAAGTTAGCCAGCTTAGCACGCTTGGTCATCCACTTTATGTGGACGAACTGAGGCAAACTTAATGAATCTCTGGCTCAGTCCCCACGGTATCTGGTTCTTCCGCAAGGTCACCTTGCTCCCCTGTGGTAGACGCAAAGAAATCAAAAAGATACTCAGAACAAGAGACAAGTCCGAAGCCCAGCGGCGTTCTGCCCAGCGTCAGCCTTCACGGGCACCCGCCACGCAACGCTATCCAGGCGCACTGACAAGTATCTCAAGGAGCGTTCGCTGTCCTGGTCTGAGCAAGAAACTCGGCACCAGAAGAACGATATCCATACCTTTCCATGTGGGGGACGAACCGGTTACTCAGTACAGCAAGCAGGATGCCTGGTGTTCACTAGCGCTTTACTAAGGCATCACACGGCTAAGCAGGCCCGTGGGCGGTGACAAAAATTGTAAAAATATGTAATCCCAATGTCGCCTAGTACACAAACTCATCGTTTTGTTGAAAATATGCTCAGTGATATGATTGTAAGATTAAGTTGCTGTTGGGAGCGATGGAATGCGCATAAAAAATATATTCGTATGCATGATGTGTACCTCTTTCTTATTTCTTATCTCATCATGCGGCGGCGGAGGTGGAAGCTCAAGCTCTACATCGAACACTGATGATGATACGAGTGATGAGGTGGTAACCACTTCTCTTATACCAGACCATATAACGGCATCCTTGATGTTTGATGCGGATGGTGATGGTGATCTCGACCTCGTTATTGGCGGTAATCTGACAAGCTCTTCAACCAGCGATGTCCTGCTAATTAATGATGGTAGTGCAAACTTCACAAAATCCACAACCGATCTACCTAGCCGATATTTAGGTGAGAACGGTGCTACCGTCAGTTATACAGCCGGTGATTTCAATAAGGATGGTAATATTGATCTTCTTGCAATAGTGGTAGACGCCCAGGATGAGTCATTTTATGCAGACTCCGAGCTGCAGTTATTCACGGGCAATGGTGATGGAACCTTCAATGATGCCACATCCAATATAACAGATCATGATTTAGAAAATTGGCCGTCGTGGACTCGAGTAGCCGACCTCAATGGTGATGGTTATCCTGACTTTGTTTTGGCAATTTCTGGTTGCTCATCTGAAACGGGAACCACAGATGACGGTGATTGTTACGGTGGGCGCATCTATTTGAATGATGGTGCTGGTAATTTTGCTCCTGCCACTGTGACAACCTACGACTCATATCACACATATACTAACTACGACAAAATTGTCTGGCCAGGTGGTGGGGAAAAAACTTATGCCAGCAGTCTCAGAGTGGCGTTAGATGTCCTACTTGGTGATATGGATAACGATGGTGATATCGATATTGTGGCTCCGAACGGCTATGCTTCTGGGGCAATTGTCACCCTGCTCAATGAAAGTACCGCGGATGAACTCAAGTTTAAAATTGTTTACTCAATTGATGAAACTCTTGGTGATACATACCAGCAAACTCAAGTTAAAGAAGGCGCCTTAATCGATATCAATCACGACGGCTACCTTGATCTGGTTGCATCGCAGGCCGTTAGTGGTTCAGATGATGACAGTGATCTTGTTCCACTGTATGCCTTCCTGAATAATGGTACTGGAGCATTTGATTTAGATAATACAACTGAGGTTTTTGGAACGGATGTTCCCGGGGTTGAACACGCACGGCAATGGTTAATTGATGACTTTAATAATGATGGCTATGACGACATATTTATCGCCGATCATGGCTTTGATGCCTCACCCTATCCTGGACATACCAACTTGCTCCTGTTGGGCGATGCCAATGGGAAGTTAACGGATTATTCATCGTCTTATTTAGGAACAGATAGCACATATACCCATGGCGCAACCAGTGGCGATGTCAATGCCGATGGATACAGTGACCTATTTTTAAATAATTGGTCTGACGTGGCGGATGGGGGTGATCATTTGCTGTTGAATAATGCTGGTGAGGGTTTCACGGCGCAGGATGTTACTGAGTAATGCCGTAACCTTGATGCCTAAATGACACCGGATTTAATCTGGTGTCATTTGGGATATTTTTTCGTAAAAGCATTGTCACTGTGTTAATGCCATAAATGGTTAGACTTCTTTTCCTAAGCCCATATCCTGCACTCAACCCTGCTGGCCGAACTTGTGGTTTGAACCAATCAAGCATGTTGCCGTCTCTGTAAGCAGCCCAGGGAATGGCGGAGTCGCGGTGGAGTGCAAACAGGCGAGTCAGCCGGTCGAGTGACGTATTGCCCTCTGGCAATTTCCCTTAATGGAATCATCCTGACCAAATGTGGACCCTTGTCGCTGTGCACTGCTGTCATTAATCGGCCATTGAATCGCCACCCGTCATCTCAACGCCTTCCACTCCTATTCCTGCCTCTCTGCTGCCTGAATGCGACGTCGGCTCGGTCGAACCTTGGCCGTCAGCAGGGTGAGGGCGCCCCCCAGGGCCAGTACGCCATAACCACAGGCCACCTGCAGCAGGCTGAACTGCTCGGAGAAATGGCCAGCGATCAGGGTGGGGACGGCGGCGCCTACGTAGGAGGTGGCGTAAATCACCGAGAAGACGTTGGCCCGTTCCTCCGGCAACAGCCCCCCCACCAGGGTGCCGATGCTGCCGGTCAGCACCAGGCCCTGGGCGATCCCGGCCAAAATGCTGGCGACCAGGAAGCTGCTGAGCAAGCCCAGGTGCAAGGAGAACAGAATGCCGCCAACAAACAGGGTGAAGCTCAGCATGCCGGCAAACTGGGCACGGCTTGGGGTCATCCGTCCGGCGAGGGAAGCACCGATGGAGCTGGGTGCCATGATGGAGGCGAAGACCAGGGCGGCGGCAACGGCGCTGTGTGAGTGCAGTTGCTCCCGGGTCATGGCCGGGCCAAACGCCTGGAAGAAGCCGCCTAGCGCCCAGGTACAGACGAAGGTACAGGCGGCCAGGGGAAACGCCTGTTTGGCACGTGCCGGCAGGGTGAAGTTGGGTTTGAGTGAGCGTAGGGCACCGGCTTGGCGGGGCATGGTCTCCTGACTCTTGATCAGCATCAGTATGGCCATGACGATGAGCATAAGGGCGACGACAAACGCCAGTTGGCGGAGATAGGGACCATATTCGATGAGACACCCGGCCCCCACGCCGCCGACGGTCAGACCCGTCATGGGGCCGCAGCTGATCACGGCCGGCGGTATCCAGGCCGGGACCGCTTGGGCGTGATCGATGAGCCAGGCGGCCAGGGCGGTGGTGGCCAGGCCACAGGCCAGCCCTTGCAGCAGGCGCCCGGCGATCAGCGCAAAGGCATCGTGCAGATTAAGAAAGAACAGCACGGAGAGGGCGGCCAGCAGCAGGGCGGTCAGGGAGACCGGCTTGCGTCCAAGGTAATTGGTCAGGCGGCCAAACAGCAGCAGCGCGGTGACGGCGCCGATAAAGTAGACCACCGAGCTGATGGAGAGGGCCAGGTAGCCGATCCTGAGTCTGGTAGAGGCCATACAAGGGGATGGGCACGGCGGCGGTCAGATAGGTGACCATGAGTGATAATGCGGCGCCGATAAATGAAAACTTGTCGCTGGTGGTTTGCAAGGGATTGGCCCTCTTGGGGATGAAGCGTAAATGGGCGTAGCCGGATGAAACATGGGGGCAGCATTGGGCTGCCCCACGACATTACTCGACTTTTTCGATGGTGACGGACAGGGAACCACCGGCGGTGAAGCGGTCGAGGCCGCCGTGCAGCTTGCCCAGGTTAATCAGGCCGGCGGCATAGCCGAAGGGCTTGTAGAACACCACCAGATTGCCCCAGGGGGCGTAATAGGAGATGTCACCGGCCTTGGAGCTGGTGCCTGCCGGGGCGCCCTGGCTGGTCAGCTTGCTGGGCAGGTATGCGATTTTTTCGGTACGGGCGTAATCTTCCAGATCCAGCGTCAGGGGCAGCTGCTTGATAAAGTCCTGGGTGCTGGGGCTGTCTTTTCAGGTGGCGGTGACGGTGCGGTCGTCGAAGACAAAGCGGATTTTCATGAAATGCTCTCTGGTAAGGGTGTTATTGGCTGACGGTTCATTGGCAAAGCCCAGCGGCGCCACCAGGAGCGTGAGCAGTGCGATGACGCCTGCCAGGCGATGACGTGTCGAATGGGATACTTGCTGCATCGTTAACCTCCTGGTTGGCTGGAACCCATGGTGTGGAGGACTGCCCTTATGCGCTGCAAGCCGTCCAGTAGGCGAGCCCGGGGGCAGGCCATGTTGAGACGGATATAGCCTTCCCCGGCGTCGCCATAGACGGTGCCTTGGCTTATCCACAGTTGGCCCTGATTAAGCAACGCCTCGCCGATGGCGGCGGAGGACTGCCCCAGTGCTCGGCAGTCGATCCAGGCCAGGTAGGTGGCCTCCTGATGCATCAAGGTCAGCTGCGGCAGCTGGGTCTGCACAAAGGCGGCCACGGTCAGATAGTTCTGATACAGGTAGTCATTCAGCGCATCGAGCCAGGGTTCGCCCTCGTTGTAAGCAGCCATCAGGGCCGCCACGCCGAAGGGATTGACGTCGCACACCTCATGGATGTTGAGGGCGCGGTCGATCTTGGCCCGCAGCCCGGGATCTGCCACCACGATGTTGGCGATCTGCAGGCCGGCGATGTTGAACGACTTGCTGGGGGAGTGGGTGGTGACGCTATGGGCCAAAAAGGCCTCGCCCAGCCCGGCAAAGGGCTGATGGCGCTGGCCGGGGAACTGCAGATCACAGTGGATCTCGTCACTGATCACGGTCACACCATGCTTGATGCAGATCTCGCCCAACCGGGTCAGTTCTTCCGCCCGCCAGGTGCGGCCCACCGGGTTATGGGGGTTGCACAGGATCAGGGCCGTCACCTGCGGGTCGGCGGCCTTGCGCTCCAGATCATCGAAGTCCATCTGGTAGTAACCGGCCCGGTTGACCAGGCGGTTTTCCACCAGACGGCACTGCATGTTGCGGACCGAGCTGAAGAAGCAGTTGTACGCCGCCGGGGTCTGGACGATGACGCCGTCACCGGGCTGGGTCACGGCCTTGAGGATGGCCGACAGGGCCGGTACCACCCCGGAGGTGTAGAGGATCCAGTCGCGTTCCAGGGTCAGCCGATGGCGGCGGGCAAACCAGTGGATCACCGCATCGTAGTAGGCCTCCGGCACCTTGGTATAGCCGAAGATGCCGTGCTCCACTCGCTGGCGCAGGGCGTCGATGACGCAGGGGGGGTGCGAAAGTCCATGTCGGCCACCCACATGGGCAGCAGGTCGGCGCCCTCGCGACTATCCCACTTGGCACTGCCGGTGCCCTGCCTGGCGATCAGACGGTCAAAATTGAACGCCGTCATCAGGCGCCGACCTTGTGTGCCGTTTCGATGCGGCAGGCATGGGGATCGGGGCAGTGCTCATCGAGGATGATCTGCGCGATGGCGTGGGCCTTGATCCGTCCGGACAGGGGGTTTTTCACGCTGAGGATGTCGGAGCGGATGTCTGCCGTCACCGACGAGTATTCAAAGCACAGATCCGTCTCTTCCATGATGCAGTTCTCCAGCACCAGATCCTGGGCATAGCACAGGGGCTGTTCGCCGCGAATGGTGCAGTTGACCAGCCGCAGGTTCTTGGAGTGCCAGCCCAGGTATTCGCCGATCAGCACGCTGTCATAGACGGTGACGTTCTCGGTACCCCAGAACGCATCCTTTGAGTCCAGATAGGCGTTGCGGAGATGACATGCTTCGCGTCCTGGAAGGAGTAGTTACCTTGCAGCTTCATGCCATCGATCTCGATGTGTTCGCCATTCATGAAGACATAGTCCGCGCCGCGCAGCTCCACGTTGTTCAGTGTCACGTGATGACAGCTCCACAAGGTCTCGCCGGCATTGGGGAAGCGGGAATCCCGGATGGTCAGATGGGAGACGCGACGGAACATATTGGGCGCTTCCACCACGCAGTTGTTCATGGTCAGATGCTGGGTGTACCAGATGGCCGCCCGGGCATACACGGTGAACAGGCACTGCTCCAGAATGACGTTGTCACTGTGCCATAAGGGATACTTGCCCATGAATTCACACTGCTTGGCGGTGATGTGCTGGGTGTGCTTCAAGGCGGACTCGCCGGGGTAGAATTTCACCTTGTGCAGGTATTTGTTGGCCACGGCGTACAGCGGGCGCTCTCCCTCGTAGAAGCGGTCGCACAGGGTATCTTGAAGCGGAATTGAATGAGTCATTTTTTACCTGGATCTATGTCATAACCGGCGCCGGATCTGGTCGTTATCGCTGCGAGTGAACCGGGCGTCAGGGTGATGGGGCGGATAGTGGCTTGACAGGGTGGAACCATCAGAAGGCAACAGCAGAATAAAAATCGGTGATGTCGCGTAAGGAATATTCACCCGGCATGACCGAGCGAATATTCCTGGCGTCGATTTATTTCAGGCGGCTGTATTCTTCATCGGTCACAGGGTCGAGCCACTCGTTGCTGGCACCCTCGGCCGGAATTTCCACTGCCACGTGAGCAAACCAGCTGTCCTTGGCGGCGCCGTGCCAGTGTTTGACGCCCGGAGCTATGTGCACCACAGCACCGGGATTGAGCTCCTGGGCGTCTTTGCCGGCTTCCTGGTACCAGCCACGGCCGCCGGTTGCCAGCAGGATCTGGCCTCCCTTGTGGTGGATGTGCCAGAAGTTGCGGCAGCCCGGCTCGAAGGTGACATTGGCGACGATGAGACCTGGCTTGTTCAGCAGGGCCAGGTAGCTGGTGCCGGTGAAATAGTCGGCATAGGCGACATTCTCCTGACCGAAATCGAACAGGCTCTTGCCGTCAAAGACGCCGGCTTTGAATTCGTTGGGGATGAATTTGTTTTCTGGGTTGCTCATGGATATCTCCAATGTTTGATCGTGATGACAGGCGGTCGTGTGCTTACTGCAGCACTGCTGCCAGCACGGTGGCGGCGTTATCGGCCACGGCGTCGCCACAGGCCTGTCGCAGCAGGGCAATAAAATGGTTCAGCTGCTGGGCTGTGATCCCGTTGTTCAGGCTGATGCCGTAGTGAGCCTGCAGCTGGCCGTTGACGCCGGGCATGTTGGCCAGGGTGGCGATGGTGGCGATCTCCCGCTCCTTCCAGCTCAGCACGTCCCGGGCGAAGATGTCGCCGAACAGGTGCGCCTTGAGGTACTGATCGATGGTCGGCACAAAGTCGAACAGCGGCCCCTTCACCGGCTGACCGATCAGCTTGGTCTGGTTTGCGGTACCCAATTCGAGGCTGGTCTTGTCCGTGGGCAGGGGGCCGGCACTGGGGCCCTCAGGATCCTCGATGCCCTGGGCGCGGCGCTCGGCCAGTAGGGTCATGAAGGTGCCCAGTGCGTTCAGACTGCGGGGAAAGCCGGCATAGGCGTAGAGCTGGACCAGAATTTCCTTGATTTCATTGATCGTCAAACCGGCCTCCAGCCCCTGGGTCAGGCTGACGCTTAGCTGACTCAGATCGCCTTTGGCGGCGAAGGCCACGATAGGCACGATGGCGGATTCTTTGGGGGTGAACTCAGTGTGCATAACAGGCTCTCCGATTGCAGCGTTGGGACGAGCGCCAGAGGGATGTTAGCTTCGCTGACCCCGTCAAACCCTGAGTTCACTCTACGGCCAGGCCATGAGTGACCGTTAGCCTATTACTGGCCAATCGTTGCCTGATATTCCAAATCTCTTTTTGCCTGATCGGGAATAAGGTAGGTCTGGCAAGGTGTCCAGGGTCTCAATGGTGATCATGGTTAATAAGTAAGTGGATGTATTTACTACTTATTATCTCTTGATGGTCGTGCGGCGCGGCTTGGTTTATGGGGCGTTTCAGTGAGGTGCAGGGCGGTTAGACAAGGCAAGTGGCTTGCCTGATTTCTTTGAAAACGGGAAAGTTTTGCTATAAAACTGTCAGCCTCTATGACTGACATTCAGTCCCTTTAGCTTGTTGGAGCGCCCATGGATCAGACCCCCAGCATGACGGTGGCCATTGCCACGCTGGCCCAACAGATTGGCAAATGGGTGGGTAAGGCGAATCAGTTTGATACGCCCATTCCCGGGCTGCGGCTCAGTCGCTGGTGTGCGCCGACCCCACCGACCAGCTACACGCACAATCCCAGCATCTGCCTCATCGCCCAAGGCAAGAAGCGGGTGATCCTGGGGGAGGAGAGCTTTGTCTACGACGCCAATCATTTTCTCATCTCGTCGGTGGACTTGCCGATCATCGCCAACATCATGGAGGCCACGGAGTCCGAGCCCTACCTTGGCGTGATCATGGAGCTGGACCTGCCGGAGATCTCCCAGCTCATCGTCGACAGCGAGTTGTCGTTCAACCATGACAAGACGGCGCCCATCGGGATTGCGGTGGGCGAGCTGTCCGAACCCTTGCTGAATGCCTTCAACCGATTGCTGGGACTGCTGGAGGATCCGTGCAGCATCAAGGTGTTGGCGCCTGTGGTGAAGCGGGAGATCTTCTACCGCCTGCTGACCTCGGAGCAGGGTGTCAGACTCAATCAGATCGTTTCTGCCGGCAGTCACAGCAACCAGATCGCCAAGGCCATCGGCTGGCTGAAGAACAACTTCGTCAAACCCCTGAGCGTGGGGGATCTGGCCTCCTATATCGGCATGAGCAAATCGGCGTTCTACACCCACTTTCGCTCCATGACCTCCATGACACCCTTGCAGTTTCAGAAGAAGTTGCGTCTCAACGAGGCCCGCCGCCTGATGCTGACGGAAAACCTGGACGCCATGGCCACCACCTTCAAGGTGGGCTACGAGAGCCCCTCCCAGTTCAGCCGCGAGTACAGCCGCATGTTCGGGGCTCCCCCGGCAACGGATATCAAGGCGCTGCGCGCCGGCCTAGGCAGCTCGGCGGCCTGAGCCAAACAAGTTAATAAAATAAGCAAGCCAGCCCAAGGGCGTTGTCGTGACGGACAATGCCCTTTTTTATGTTGAACGCCTGCCGCTTGCCGTCCTTCTACGGTCGCCAAATTCGGGTCACTGCATGCGCGTTGCAGGGCAGGGCGGGCGCTCCGGATTTAGACGATCAGGCAAGAAAACCGCAGTATCCGTCTAACGGAAACCACCAAAATTGGAAAAAAATACAAGGGTTGACGATGCAGTCTTCGCTTGAGGGGCCTAACAGGCTTGTGGTGATGACGGCATTGTCCTTAACGGGTAAGCGGGTGTCGGCCCCTTGCCACCGGGTACTGGCTGACAGTGCCGCTGACTTCGTAAAGGAACCCAGATGAAGGCGCTTTTTGCCAGTAAGACCAGAATCCATTGTGCCGTGTTCGCCGTTGCCGGCTTGCTGTTTGCCACTCAACCGGCACCCGCCCAGGCGGCCCCTCTCGCATCAGGAGCAGATACCATGACATTGACCCAAGAGTGGGATAAGACGTTCCCGCAAAGCAACAAGGTGGATCACCAGAAGGTGACCTTCAAGAACCGTTACGGCATCACCTTGGCGGCAGACCTCTACCTGCCGAAGCACCGTGACAACCAGAAGCTGGCGGCCATCGCGGTCAGCGGTCCCTTCGGCGCGGTAAAGGAGCAGTCCTCCGGTCTGTATGCTCAAACCATGGCGGAGCAGGGCTTTGTCACCCTGGCATTTGACCCCTCTTATACCGGCGAGAGCGGGGGTGAGCCCCGCAACCTGGCGTCCCCCGAGATCAATACCGAAGACTTCAGCGCCGCCGTCGATTACCTCGGCCTGCTGCCCTACGTGGATCGTCAGCGCATCGGCATCATAGGTGTCTGCGGTTTTGGTGGCATGGCACTCAACGCCACTGCGGTGGACAAGCGCATCAAGGCGGTGGTGACCGCCAGCTTGTACGACATGTCCCGGGTGATGGCCAAGGGCTATTACGACAGCATGACCCTGGCGCAGCGCACCCAGGCCCTGGAGGCCATGAGCCAGCAACGCTGGGTGGATGCCGAGAAGGGTGCTCCGCAGCCGGGTCCGCGCAATCTGCCGGAGAGTAAGGAGGGGATCGACAACCCCGTGGTCAGCATGTATTTCGACTACTACCGCACCCCCCGGGGCTTCCATCCGCGCTCCGTGAACTCCAACGGGGCCTGGAACGCCACCACCCCCTTGTCGTTCATGAACATGCCACTGCTGACCTATATCAAGGAGATTTCCCCGCGCCCCATCCTGCTGATCGCCGGCGACAAGGCCCACTCTCTCTATTTCTCTGAGGATGCCTATAAGGCGGCCGGGGAGCCCAAGGAGCTGCTGATCATCAAGGATGCAATCCACACCGATCTGTACGACCGCGTGGATATCATCCCGTTTGCCAAGATCACCGACTTCTTTACCAAGAATCTCAAGTAAGGTCGGTGTGAGCGGAATAGGTTAACTCAGGGGCTCATCCATCAGGTGGATGAGCCCTTTTTTGTGTGACTGAACGGCCCCTCTGGATGACGGACTGGTGACCAGGACGAGGCCGGATAGGGTTGCAATATTAAGGAGCATCTTGGCGATGAATATGAAACGACACCATCACAGCCTGCCGGCAGCGGCGTTATTACTGGTGCTGACCGGCAGCCTGGCAGTGCCCGCGCAGGCGGCCTCACAGCAAGAGGCCTGCCAGGCGCTCTTTGCGGCTCAGCTGGAGGGCGCCGTGATCGGCAAGGTGGCCTACCAGAGCGCCGGGCCGGCGGCGGAGGATCCCGAGCGCATGATGACCGGCGCCAGCGGGCGCGGGGCCATGTTGCCCGCCCATTGTGTGGTGCAAGGAGAGATCGAGCCCCGCACCGGTGCCGATGGCCGCCACTATGGCATTCGCTTTGAGGTGCGGTTGCCGGATGTCTGGCAACAGCGGTTGATGTTCCAGGGCGGTGGTGGCATGGACGGCTTCCTGGCCAATGCGCTGGGCACCATTCCAACCCTGGACTCGTCGGCCGCCCCGGCCCTGGCGCGGGGTTACGCCGTGGTGTCCATGGATGGGGGCCATGCGGACAAGAGCCCCGCCTTCGGGCTGGATCAGCAGGCACGACTGGATTTCGCCTATGCCGCCATCGGCAAGGTGATCCGAGAGGCCAAGTCCCTGGTGGCGCGCTATTACGCGGCGGCGCCGGCCCACACCTACTTCATGGGCTGCTCCAACGGCGGGCGTGAGGCCATGATGGCGGCCCAGCGTTACCCGCTGGAATTTGATGGTATCGTCGCGGGCAACCCGGGCTTTCACCTGAGCCGGGCCGCCCTGGCGGAGGTGTGGGACTCCCAGGCCTTCATGTCCATCGCCCCGAAGGATGACGCCGGCCACAAGGTGCTGTCCCAGGCCCTGACCAATGCGGATTTGACTCTGCTGAGCAAGGCGGTGCTGGCGCAATGCGACAAGCTTGACGGCATCCAGGACGGGATCATCAACGACTACCGGGCCTGTCACTTCGATCCGGCTGTCGTGCAGTGTCAGGCTGGCGCCGCTGCTGACTGCCTGGCGGCGGACAAGGTGAGCGTGCTTAAGCGGGTGTTTGAGGGTGCCAAGAACAGCCAGGGTGAGGCCCTGTACAGTTCCTGGCCCTATGATGCCGGTGTCGCCGCGCCGGGCTGGCGGGTGTGGAAGCTGGGTTTCTCACCCAAGGCGGATAAGCCCGATGCCCTCAACGTCATTCTGGGCATGCCGGGTACGGCGAGCTACTTTATGACGCCGCCAGAGCCGGGGTTTGACCTGTTCTCCTTTGATTTTGATCGGGATGTTGCCCGGCTGGCGCAGACCGGGGCCATTAACGATGCCACCGCCACCTACCTGAACTCCTATGCTGCCCGCGGTGGCAAGCTGCTGGTGTTTCAGGGGTTATCCGATCCTGTCTTCTCGGCCAACGACATCATGGCCTGGTTCGACTCCCTGGCCCGGGATACTCATGCTGGTGATGAGCGTAGCCGCGATGCCTGGGCGCGCCTGTTTATGGTGCCGGGCATGACTCACTGCGGGGGCGGTCCGGCCTTCAACGATTTCGATCCCCTGGGTGCCATCGAGCAGTGGGTGGAGCAGGGCAAGGCACCGGCCTTCCTGCCGGCCAAGAGCGAGCGCTTCCCCGGTCAAAGCCAGCCCTTGTGCGTCTACCCGGCAGTCGCCCGCTATCAGGGCGGTGCCGCGGGAGAGCTGGGCTCCTACCGCTGTGAGCTGCCGACGGAGGGAACGGCGAACACCCAGTCCTGATCCTGTACCACGCCGGGCCCCCGCATCATGGGGGCCCATTTTTTGTGGCCCTGACGAATTGCCCGCCGCCGGGCCGAAATTAGCGCTGCCGCTCGATAAGCCTCCCGGTGCCATTGCCCTTTATGTATCATTAATCGTGATTATTTATCGCGGATTGATAAGCATGAAATATATCAAAGGGGTGGATCTCAACCTGCTCAAGGCGCTGGATGCCTTGCTGGATGAGCGCAATGTGACCCGGGCGGCCAGCCGGCTGGGGGTGACGCAGCCGGCCATGAGCGGCATGTTGACGCGGCTGCGGGAGACCTTCGGCGATCCGCTGTTTGTCCGGGCCCAGCGTGGCATAGTGCCGACCCAGCGGGCGCTGGATCTGGTGGAGCCCTTGCGCCAGGTGATGTGCGAGTTGGGGGCCCTGCTGCAGCCGGTGGAGTTTGACCCGGCCACGGCACGCCTCACCTTCACCGTCGCCGCGACGGACTATGCCCTGCGTGCCGTTGCGGTGCCGTTTTTGACGGCGCTCAAGCAGCAGGCCCCCTTTATCAAGGTGTCCCTGGTGCCGGTGGACGACACTCAGCTGCAGAGCCAGCTTGAGCGGGGCGAGATCGATCTGGCACTGGTGACGCCCGAGGGGGCGTTGCCGGATCTGCACGCCCGCAATCTGTTCGTCGAACACTATGTCGGTGTGCTGCGTGAAGGCCATCCCGCCCTCCAGGGTGGCGATCGCTTGACCCTGGCGCAGTTCTGCCAACTGGATCATGCGCTGGTCTCCTATAGCGGCGGCCAGTTCCGGGGGGTGACGGATGAAGCGCTGGAAAAACTCGGGATGGCGCGCCACGTCTCCTTGTCGGTGAAGAGTTTCCTCATCGTGCCCGAGTTGCTGCGCACCAGCGACATGGTGGCGATCCTGCCAAGCCGTCTGGTGCTGGGTGTGCCGGGACTGACGGTGTTCGAGCCGCCCATCGCGGTGCCCGGCTTTACCAAGACCGCGGTCTGGCATGAGCGCACCCACCAGGATACCGCCCGCCGCTGGGTGCGCAGTCTGCTCTTTGAGGCCTGTGCCGACCGTCTGTGAGCGCCGTGCTCAGTCGGTCTACGGCTTCTGGGTGAACAGCTTGACCACGCTGGTCATGTTCTCTTTGCCCAAGCCTTCGGCCAGGGCGTGGCGAAACACCTGCCGGGCGGCGGCAATGGTGGGGACGGCGTCTGCGGATCCTGCCTGCTGCACCGTGTAACCGAAGTCTTTTTCGATAAGCGCGATGGGAAACTGCGGCGTGACGTCACCCGCCTGCATCAAGCCTGCGATGCGTCCTGCCACGGTACTCCATACCGGCGTCGCCGCCACGGCTTCCAGCACCCGGCCCACATCGGCGCCGGCGTGCTGCAGCATGCCGATCAGTTCCCCGATCACGGTCACCTGGATACCCAGCAGGGTATTGGTGGCCAGCTTGGTCAGGGCGCCAGCGCCCAGATCCCCCACATGTTGGAGGGAGGATCCCATGGCGCTGAGCACTGGGGTGGCACGCGCCAGGGTGTCGGCGTCGCCGCCAATGAGGTAGACCAACTGAGCGGCTTGCGCCTGAGGCGTAGTGCCCGAGACCGGCGCTTCGAGCAAGGCCACGCCCTGGCTGGCGGCCTGGCTGCCCAGCTCGCGGATCCAGCCTGGGGTGAGGGTGGAGCTTTCAATGGCCACGGCGCCTGGACCCATGCCGGCCAGGGCGCCGGTGGCGCTGTCCAGCCAGATCTGCCGTGAGGCATCGTCATCTCGCACCATGGCCATGACGAAATCGGCGCCGTCGGCGGCGTCTCGCGGGGTGGTGGCGGCTCGGGCTCCTGCGGCGATCAGCGGTGCTGTGGCCTGCGGGCTGCGGTTCCAGACCGTGACCTGAAAACCGGCGCGGATGAGGTTGGCGGCCATGCGCGAACCCATAGCGCCCAGGCCCAGTACTGCGACTCTTGTCATGGAATATCTCCTGAAGTAGCGACACGCGATGGTTCGCGTGGGATTGGCCTTGCGGCCGATGAAAACGGGTCAATGTCTGATAAACAACCGATCACCGAACATGAAGCTCACCAGCCCCAGCAACATCAGGCCCAGACCGAGAAACTTCCACCAGTAGAGCGGGCGCTGCGCCATCTGCAACAAGCCGAAGCTGTCGATACACAAGCCGGCTGACAGCTGGCCGATGATGAACAGGAACATGGCGTTGGTGATGCCGATCCGGGGGGCGAGGAACACAGTGGTAAACACAAAGGTCGCGCCTATGATGCCCCCCAACCAGCGCCACCAGGGCTGAGTGCCGACCTGGGTGGCGACACTGTGCCAGTCACCTTGCATCAGGGCGGCCAGGCCCAGACACAAGGTGCCGATGGCGAAAGAAAAAAAGGAGGCCACCAGGGGTTGCCCACCCAGGCCGGCACTGAGGCGGCTGTTGACGGCGGCCTGGATGGACAGGCCCGCACCGCCGGCCAGCGCCATGAGCAGATAAAGCAAATTCACGGGTTTCTCTCTTAAGAAAAGCGCCTGCGACGGCAGTCAGGCTCAATGCCGCCCCGGCAAGTGAGCCAGGGCGGGGAGTGCGCGCTTAGCGTGTGCCCTTGCCGGCGCCGCGATACCGCTCCAGCCAGTGGGCGTAGGGGGTTGGCAGCACCCAGTCCGGGCGGTCGGCCCCGAGTGCTTGTGCCAGCACATAGGGATAGTGAGGGTTGGCCAGCATGGCGCGGCCTATCATCACCAGATCCAGCTGCTTATCGGCAATGACCCGCTCCGCCACCTGTGGATCGTCCATGCCCCAGCTGGAGGCCACCGGCAGCCCGGCTTCCCGGCTGACCCGGGCGGCAATCGGCGCCAAAAAGGCCGGGGTGCCCCAGGGAATGGTGGTATCCGGGATGACGAAGTTGACGCTGACGTTGAGCAGATCCAGGCCGTTGGTCCGCATCTGCTTGATGAGATCGATGGACTCGGTCAGGGTCTGCTCATCACGGCCATCGTACTCGATGACACCGAAGCGCGCGGTCAGCGGCAGGTTCTCCGGCCATACCTCGCGCACCGCCGCCAGGGTTTCCAGCAAGAAGCGACCACGGTTCTGGGCATTGCCACCATAGGCATCGGTGCGCTGGTTGCTATGGGTCGAAAAGAAGCTCTGGGCCAGATAGCCGTGGGCGAAATGCAGCTCCAGCCACTCAAAGCCGGCATCGCGGGCCCGCTTGGCGGCCGCTACAAAATCACTTTTCACCCGGGCGATGTCGGCCAATGTCATGGCCTTGGGCACGTTGGGCAGTCCAGCGCCAAAGGCGATGGCCGACGGGGCTAGGGTCTGCCAACCACGCGGATTCCCTTGCGGGATATGATCGTCACCCTCCCAGGGGCGATTGGCGCTGGCCTTGCGTCCGGCATGGCCTAGCTGGATGCCGGGCACGGCACCGGCAGCCTTGATGGCCTGGGCGATCCGGGCCATGCCCTCGACTTGTCCATCCTCCCACAGCCCGGCGCAGTTCGGCGTGATCCGGCCTTCCGGGGAGACCCCGGTGGCCTCGACGATGACGAGGCCTGCGCCGCCTCTGGCCAGGCTCGTGTAGTGCGCCAGGTGCCAGTCATTCACATAGCCATCCTGTGCCATGTATTGGCACATGGGGGGGATGGCGATGCGGTTGCGCAGGCGGATGTCCTTGAGTTTGAACGGAGTAAACAGTGCTGTCATAGCGGCTCCAGAATGATGCAATGTTGCAAACGGCAATGATGAATACGGGATGCGGTGGCGCCTTAATGTGCCGCCTTGACGGTATCAAGCACCAATTCGGCAACCCGCGCGGAGGAGGCCGGATTCTGGCCGGTGACGAGATTCCCGTCTTGCACCGCAAACGACTGGAAGTCCGGCCCCTTTTCATACTTGGCACCCAGCTCTCGCAGACGGGTTTCCAGCAAGAAGGGCACAGTATGGGTAAGACCGGCAGCCTCTTCTTCACTGTTGGTGAAGCCGCTGACGCGACGCCCCGCCACCAGCGGCTGGCCTTGGGTATCCTTGACGTTGACGAGACCGGCGGGGCCGTGACAGACCGCTGCCACCACCTTGCCATCGGCCCAGGCGCTGGAGAGCAGATCCGCCAGTTTGGTGCTCTTGGGCAGATCCCACATGGTGCCGTGGCCGCCGGGCAGGAAGACGGCGGCGTAACTGGCCGGGGAGATGTCATCGATCTTGTAGGAGCCGTTGAGCTTGGTCATGGCGGCCTGATCGGCGATAAAGCGCTCGACGCTGGCCGGATTCTGGCCCGTCGCCGCCAGGGAATGGGGGTCGACCGGGATCTTGCCGCCGGCAATGGAGGCGATATCCACGTCGGCACCGGCATCCACGAAGGCGTAATAGGGGGTGGCCAGCTCTTCAAACCAGACCCCGGTGGGGCGTGGATCGTCGCCCATGGTGGCTTGTGAGGTGAGGATCATCAGGATCTTGATGGGGGTGGCAGACATGGTGTTTTCCTTACGGGTCGTTCAATGGGTCTAACAAATAAGCCGTCCGCCAAGCAGACGGCCTGTTTGTTACCGGCGATTTTTACGGGCGGCGCCGACCAGACCGTCGAGCCAATCCTGGTGGCCGTTGATCATGGGATTGGGCTTGGCGGCGTGCAGCTCGGCAGCCGGTTGGCCCTTTTGGGTTTCCTGGGTGAGGATGCGAACACGCCCGCCTTCCAGATCCTCGATAAGCCAGGCGTGATGCACATCCAGACGGGCATCGGTGCCTTCTTCACCGGCCCAGCCGTGCCAGGCGATGCGGCCGGGCTGTCCGGCGGCGGGGGCCACGAACTCATTGCATTGGGCTTCTACCGGGAAGCCGAAGGTTTCGAAGTAGAAACGATCGCCGTCGGCGAGTTCCGGGCCTTTCGCGTCATAGAAGCGCACGTTGGCAGAGTTGGTGTAGTAGGTCGGCCAGCTGGCGGGATGGCTCAGCAGGGGCCAGATCTCGGCGGCACTCAGACCGGCGACAATCACTTCGTTGGAGACGTAATTTTCAGTGAAGCCGGGGACATAACCTTCGGGCCAGAGGATGGCGTTCATTTGCATGGGAATACTCCGTGAGTCTTGGGCGAATCGGGGGATCCGATACGGGACAGGCAAATGATGCGGTGATTTCTGTAATTAAAAAAATCCTCAATTTTTATTAGATATATAAGCAGTGGTGATAATGCTGGGCGGGCAGGTGGCCACGACGCAAAGAAAGAACGCAAAGGCTGGCCAGCCTGGCGGCAAGAAAAAAGCGAGCCCGATGGCTCGCTGTTAGGTGTTGGTCATGAGGCTTAGTCGGCTAACGTCAAGTCTGGCCCAGCTATAGTATCCCCTCTGTTGTCAGGCCTCAGGCGTTTAGCCCCGCGCGGCCGCTAGGCGGGGCGAACGGCGCCGGTAGGTGAGCAACAGCGCCAGCAGCACTATGAGGGAGCCCACCCAGGGGGTGTGGATGAGGCCTAACCGTTCCACCACCTGGCCGCCGATCAGGGCGCCCAAGGCGATGCCCACGTTGAAGGCGGCGATGTTGAGGCCGGAGGCCACGTCCACGGCAGTCGGGGTGTGGTGCTGGGCCTCTTGTACCACCAGCAGTTGCAGCCCGGGGACGTTGCCGAAGGCGAAGGCCCCCCAGATCAGCACGTTGAGCACCATGAGGACGGGGTGGGGAGCCGTGAAGGGGATGGCCAGCAGCACCAGGATGAGACCGCCAAACAGCAGGCGTAGGGCCGGCACGGCGCCCAGTCGGTCGGCCAGACGGCCGCCCCACAGGTTACCCACGGCAACCGAGAGGCCATAGATCAGGAGCACCAGGCTGACCTGATCGCTGGACAGGCCGCTTTCCTGCTGCAACAGGGGAGCAAGAAACGTGAAGGTGGTGAAGGCGCCGCCATAGCCCAGGGCCGTCTTGGCGTAGACCCTGAGCAGCGCCGGGGTGGTGAGCACCTTGAGCTGGGCCTGCAGGCTGCTGACTGGCGGCCGGGGCAGGTTGGCTGGCACCAGCAACAGACTGCCCAGCATGGCCAGCAGGCCCAACAGGCTCACCGCCAGGAAGGTGGCCTGCCAGCCGAAATGCTGGCCGATCCATGTGCCCAGGGGCACACCGGTCACCAGGGCCACCGTCAGGCCGCTGAACATGATGGCGATGGCACTGGCGGCCTTCTCCTTGCTCACCAGGCTGGTGGCCAGGGTTGAACCGATGGAGAAGAAGACGCCATGGGCCAAGCCGGTGAGCACCCGCGCCAGGATCAGGGTGTTGTAGTTCGGCGCCTGCCAGGCCAGCAGGTTCCCCAGGGTGAAGAGGCCCATCAGGCCCACCAGCAGCCATTTGCGCGGCAGGCGGCCGGTGAGGGCGGTGAGCAGGGGCGCGCCCACCGCCACGCCCAGGGCGTAGAGGCTGACCAGCAATCCGGCGGTCGGCAGACTGACCGCCAATTGCTGGGCTATGGTCGGCACCAGGCCGACGATGACAAATTCGGTGGTGCCTATGGCAAAGGCACTGAGGGTGAGGGCTAGTAGCGCCAGGGGCATCTGTGTTCTCCATTGGGTGGTTGAGGCCGCTAGTATCTTGGCGCTGCTGATGGATAAAAATGTCGACAATGGCAAATGACTATTGTTGATATAGCACTAGTATGGGAGCTGCCGGTTCGGCTACAAATCGCGACACAGGTACGTCAGCGCAGCAAATCGCCGATAAGCGAGGCGACATGGAGTGTAAGGAGCAGCAATGAAGACCCATTCGGATGAGTTGGCCCTGTTTGTCGCCGTGGTGGAGGCAGGCAGTTTCCGCCAGGCGGCGGAGAATCTGGGGCTGGATAATTCCGTGGTGAGCCGTGGGCTCAAGCGGCTGGAGGGCAAGCTGGGCACTGTGCTGCTCAATCGCACCACCCGGCGGTTGAGCCTGACCCAGGAAGGCAGCTGGTTTTATCAGCAGGCGGTGCAGATCCTGGGGCAACTGGCGGAGGCCGAGCGCACCCTGCTGCTGCGCCACGAGCAGCCCACCGGTGTGTTGCGGGTGGATGCGGCCACCCCCTTCATACTGCACCAGCTGGTGCCCATCCTGGCGTCATTTGGTGAACGCTATCCGGGCATCGAGCTGCAGCTGCAAAGCTCCGATGGCTTTATCAATTTGCTGGAGCGGCGGGTGGATGTGGCCATCCGCATCGGCGAGCTGGAGGACTCCTCCTTGCGGGCCATGCCCCTGGGGCGCAGCCGCCTGCGGATCCTGGCCAGCCCCGCCTACCTGGCCCGCCACGGGGAGCCCGAGAGTCCGACGGATCTGCAAGACCACCGCCTGCTGGGCTTTATCAGCCCGGAGAACCTCAACCGCTGGCCGTTGCGCAGCAGTCAGGGGGATAGGCTGACCATCACCCCCTGTCTGCGGGCCAGCAGCGGTGAGACCCTGCGGCAGCTGGCGCTGACCGGGCAGGGGCTGGTCTGTCTGTCGGACTTTATGACGGGGCAGGATCGCCAGTCCGGCGCCCTGGTGGAGGTGCTGAGCCAGTGCAACAGCGGCGCCAGCCGGCCCATCAACGCCGTCTTCTACGCCGATGCCCAGCGGGATCCCCGCCTGCGGGCCTGGCTGGACTTTCTCAAGGCCAGTCTGTCGCCGGACAGCCTCTAGCGGCCCAGGGTGATCGACGGATCACCCTGGGTGCCATAGATCAGGCCGGCTTACCGTCCGCCAGGGGGTAGTCGGTGAACCCCTTGGCGCCGCCGCCAAACAGGGTGGCGGCATCGTGGCTGGCCCAGGGCAGCTCGGCCCGGATCCGGGCCACCAGATCCGGGTTGGCGATAAAGGGGCGGCCGAAGCCCACCATGTCGGCCCAACCGGCGTCCAGCGCCGCCCGCGCCCGCTGCGCATCGTACTTGCCGGCGTAGATCAGCACGCCGGGATAGGCCTGGCGCAGGGCCTGCTTGAAGGCCAGACGCATCTCGGGGGCATCGTCCCAGTCGGCTTCGGCGATGTGCAGGTACACCACCCCCAGCTCACCCAACAGGCGGGCCGCCGCCGTGTAGGTCTCCTCGGGATTGGCGTCGACCGTGCCGTTCAAGGTGGTCAGGGGCGCCAGGCGCACACCCACACGCTCAGGCCCGATCTCGTCGCTCACCGCCTGCACCACCTCCTTGAGAAAGCGCAGCCGATTTTCCAGGCTGCCGCCGTAGGCATCGCTGCGCCGATTGGAGCCGGAGTCGAGAAACTGGTTGATGAGGTAGCCATTGGCGCCATGCAGCTCGATGCCGTCAAAGCCGGCAGTCAGGGCGTTGCGGGCGGCCTGGCGGTATTCCTCCACCACCTGGGCAATCTCGGCCACCGACAGGGCGCGGGGCAGGGCGGTCTGCACGAAGCCCGGCGCCTGGCTGCCGTTATCCACGAACACCTTGACCCCGTCGGCCTGGAGGGCCGAGGCGCTGACCGGCTGGGCGCCGCCGATGTTATCCGGGTGGGTGACGCGGCCCACGTGCCACAGCTGGGCGAAGATGATGCCCCCTTGGGCATGCACCGCCTCGGTGACCTGCCGCCAGGCGGCCACCTGGGCCTGGGTGTAGATCCCCGGGGTCCAGGCATAGCCCTTGGCCAGGGGGCCTATCTGGGTGCCTTCGCTGACGATGAGGCCGGCACTGGCCCGCTGGCCGTAGTAGCTGGCCATCAGGGCGGTGGCCAGATCGCCGGGTTGGGCGGCACGGGAGCGGGTCATGGGCGGCATGACGATGCGGTTGCGCAGGGTCAGCGGACCCAGGGCCAGGGGGGAGAACAGGGGATCTGAGTGTGACATAGGGACTCCTTGGATGAGTCCCCACCCTATGCCGCCGGGCGGTCTGGATAAAGTCGCCCGGCTGCAATTATCTGCTGTATCTCATGCAGCAATGATCAATCACTCTTGCGATTTATCCCCGACCGATTCGCCGATGGCATAGAAGTGGCCGCCGGCCACATGGTGCAGGGTGCGCAGATCGGGATCGGCGGTCTCGAACTGCCAGTGGCCGTCCCGGAACACCGCCGGATCGGCCCAGGCGGCGGTCACCTCGGCGATAAACAGATCATGAGTCTGCTGGTTGTGGGGCTCGGGGATCAGCCGGCAGGCCAGGTAGGCGCTGCAGCCGGCCACCAAAGGTTGATCCACCTCAGGTTCGGCCAACAGTTGCACGCCGGCGTGGCGCAGCTTGTCGGCATCGTCATTCAGGCTGACGCTGCCCACCGCCAGGGTCAGCTCCCGCTGGGCCACAGTGGGGATCTGCACCACGAAGCGGCCGCCGGCTTCGATCAGGGCGCGGGTGCGGCTGTCCTTGTCCAGCACCAGGGTGAGCTTGGGGGGCATGAAATCCAGCACGCCGACCCAGGCCGCCGCCATCACGTCATCCACGCCGTCATGGCGACAGGAGACCAGCACTGTGGGGCCGTGATTGAGCAGGCGGTAGGCCTTCTCCAGGGGAACGGGACAAAGAGACGGGACCATGAGAACTCCGCAGTCGTGGCAAAGGCGCCATCATAGCGCCGGTGGTGGCCAGTGCCCAGCGGTGGCGGCGTGCGGCACTTACACGGATCCTAGCCGGATTTAGCCGGATTGCGTTATGGTAGGGCGAAGGGTGCCGCATTTGACACCTGGCTAGCCGATCCCCGCCAGTCCATGTCCGATAAAGAGGAGAGCCGACGATGAAGAAACTGCTGCTTTGCCTGCTGTGTGCCAGCCTGTCCCTGTCTGCCTACGGGGAGGATGAAAAGACCCAGGTGCTGCTCAAGAGCGAGAAGGTGTCCGGGGTGATGAAGGTGTGTGTCTATAGCGGCGGCGCCGTGGAGACCAAGAAGATCAAGGAAAAGTGCAAGCCCACCATCAAGAAGTAAGTCCGCTTTCAAGCAGTAAGCCCAGTGCGTTTCGATGAAAACGCCCGGTTTATGCCGGGCGTTTGCCGTGGCGTGGTCCGGATCGCCGGCCGGGGCGTGTCCCGCCTGCACCAGGCTGTGATGGGCCGCTATGCTGCCTTTCCCATGCGCTTTGAGATACGGATAGGCCGCCCGCAGGGCTTGCGTCCGACCAAGTGGGTGGGGCCCCAGCACCTGCGGTTGGCCCGATGCGGGTGAGTTGCGAAGCAAATGGCGAAATAGTGCACTGCATCACAAAGCTGAAATCGTTATCAGCTTGACGGCTGGGCAAAACAGCCAAAGATGCTGCCGCCGCCGTGAGCTTGATCACGTGCCCTGCAATCTTGAAACCGTTACAGTGGCCGCGCTTTTTGGCAATACGCAACCCAAGACACACAGCGAGACATAATAAATGAAGAAACCACGTCTATCTTTTTGGCAAATCTGGAATATGAGTTTTGGCTTTCTCGGCATTCAGTTCGGCTTCGGCCTGCAAAATGCCAACGTCAGCCGCATCTTCGAAACCCTGGGCGCCAGCATCGATCAGATCCCCATCCTGTGGATCGCGGCACCCCTGACCGGCCTGCTGATCCAGCCCATCATCGGCTACTTCAGCGACCGCACCTGGTGCGGCCTGGGCCGTCGCCGGCCCTACTTCCTGGCCGGCGCCATTCTCTCCTCCCTGGCGCTGTTTGTGATGCCCAACAGCCCGGCCCTCTGGGTGGCCGCCGGCATGCTGTGGATCCTGGATGCCTCCATCAACGTCTCCATGGAGCCGTTCCGGGCCCTGGTGGCGGACAACCTGCCCTCCGAGCAGCGCACCGGGGGCTTTGCGGTGCAGACCTTCTTCATCGGCGTGGGCTCTGTGGTCGCGTCCGCCATGCCCTACCTGCTGACCAATGTGTTTGGCATCGCCAACACGGCCCCGGAGGGCATGATACCGCCGTCGGTGAAGTACTCCTTCTACGCCGGTGGCCTGGTGTTCCTGCTGGCGATCCTTTGGACCGTGCTGCGTACCCGGGAGTACAGCCCGGCGCAGCTGGCCCAGTTTGAGGGGGCAGGGGAGCCGGAAGCGACGTCGTCTTCCGGGTTCAAGGCGGCCCTGGGGGATCTGCTGCGGATGCCCGCCACCATGCGCCAGCTGGCCCTGGTGCAGTTCTTCAGCTGGTTTGCCCTGTTTGCCATGTGGATCTACACCACCTCGGCGGTCACCAGCCATCTGTACGGCACCACGGACTCCAGCTCTGCCCTGTACAACCAGGGGGCGGACTGGGTGGGGATCTGCTTTGCCACCTATAACGGCATCTCGGCCCTGGCGGCCTTTGTGCTGCCGGTGCTGGCACGCCGCATCGATCGCAAGGGCGTCCACGCCGTCTGCCTGGTGCTGGGGGGCATCAGCCTGCTGGGCATGAGCTGGGTCAAGGATCCCCAGTTCCTGCTGGTGAACATGGTGGGGGTGGGCTTTGCCTGGGCCTCCATCCTGTGTATGCCCTACGCCATCCTGGCCGGCTCACTGCCGGCGCGCCGCATGGGCTTCTACATGGGGGTGTTCAACTTCTTCATCGTGCTGCCCCAGGTGCTGGCGGCCGGGATCCTGGGCTACTTCACCAAGGCCTATTTCGGCGGCGATGCCATGCTGGCCCTGGCGCTGGGCGGGGGCTCCATGCTGTTGGCGGCCCTGTTGACCCTCTGGGTCAAGGACGTGGACGAAACCCTGTCCCATCCCGCAGACGAGGCCAAGGCGGATCCGGCGCTGGCCTAAACGGCGTCGTCGACAATATTCTGTTAAATGATAGGGGCCTTGGGCCCCTTTTTTATGCCCGTTTGGCACCTGGTCGGCAAAGTGGGCCAACCCATTGGCAGCGCTGCCACTACACAGAGTAGGGGCATTGCCGCTGACTCACAGCGGATTGGGCATTAATCAGGCCACAATCGCCGAGCAAGACAGCAATCTCCCTAAAACAGCGTGAAATTTGTGACTCTCTAGTCAAAAAAAACGTTACACCCGTTTCCATTGTGAGGCCTATCACAAAGGCCGGCCTCCCCCTCTGTTCTGCCTGCGGCACTGGCGTACCATAGATATTGTGTAATCGGTTACATTAACGGCGCGACCATGCCCTACCATGACGTCTGTGACCGGTGCTGCTTTCAGCTACGTGATAACGATTAAAGGTATGAAAGGGGACAAACATGTTTAAAAAATACAAGCTCTCTGGTCTGGCCATGTCATTTGCCTTGGCGTTTGCCAGCCTGCCATCCATTACCCATGCGGCTGGCAAGGACATAACGGTTTGGGCCTGGGACCCGAATTTTAATATATCCATCATGGAGAAGGCCAAGGAGATCTATACCAAGGATCATCCGGACCTGACCATCAAGGTGGAGGACTTCGCCAAGCCGGATCTGGAGCAGAAGATGCACACCATGCTGGCCTCCGGCATGACCAAGTCGCTGCCGGATATCGTGCTCATTGAAGACTACAACGCCCAGAAGTTCCTGAGCGCCTACCCGGGGGCCTTCGCGCCCATGGACGGGGTGGTGGACTACAAGAATTTCTCCGCCTACAAGACGGCGTTGATGACGATGGATGGCCATACCTACGGCCTGCCGTTTGACTCCGGTGTCACCGGCCTCTATTTCCGCCGGGATCTGCTGGAACAGGCCGGCTTCACCCCGGCGGATCTCACCGACATCACCTGGGATCGCTTCATCGAGATCGGCAAACAGGTCAAGGCCAAGACCGGCAAGGCCATGCTGAGCGATGACCCCAGCGATCCCAACATGGTCCGCATCCTGATGCAGTCTGCCGGCACCTGGTACTTCACCCCGGATGGCAAGCCCAACATCAAGGGCAATGTGGCCTTGAAGGAGGCGCTGCGGATCCAGAAGGCCATGATAGATGCCGGCATCACCACCCCCTCCGTGGGGTGGTCCGGTCGCGTGGCGGCGGTGAACAAGGGCGACGTGGCCAGCGTGACCAATGCGGTCTGGTTTATCCCCTCCATCAAGGCGGCCAGCGATCAGGCCGGCAAGTGGGGCTTGACCACCATGCCGCGGATGAACATCCCGGGCGGCACCAACTACTCCAACTCCGGCGGCTCCAGCTGGTACGTGCTCTCCTCCTCACCCGAGGCGAAGGAGTCCATCGATTTCCTTAACAGCGTGTTCGCCAACAATGCCGACTTCTATCAGCGCATCCTGACGGAAAACGGCGCCGTGGGCACCTACCTGCCGGCCCGCGCCGGGGAAGCCTATCAGAAGGAAGACAGCTTCTTCGGCAATCAGAAGGTCTATGCCGACTTTGCCAGCTGGCTGCCCAAGGTGCCTGAAGTGGCCTATGGCCAGTACACCTACGAGGCGGATGCTGTGGTGGCCGCCATGCTGCCGGCCCTGTATCAGGGCATGCCGCTGGATCAGGTGGTGGAAGGGATCGACAGCCAACTGGCTGCGCAAATCCAGGAGTAATACCTTGGCGGGCCCGGCCAGACCGGGCCCGATTTCTTCCTTAGCCTGGGTTGTATCTTATGAATACTCATCGCAAGACCGGATTCGACAGATTCTACGATGTGAACGGCTGGACCTTCGTGCTCACGGCCCTGTTGCTCATCGGCCTCTTCATGCTCTATCCCATCGCCAACTCCCTGTGGCTCTCGCTGCACTCCGGCAAGGGGCTGGTGGTGAAATTCGTGGGGCTGGGCAACGTCATGCGGCTGCTGCACGATCCCGTGTTCCAGACCGCGCTGCTTAACACCCTGATCTTCCTGGTGGTGCAGGTTCCCCTGATGATCTTGCTGGCCCTGGTGACGGCCACCTGCCTCAACTCGGACAACCTGCGCTGGAAGGGCTTCTTCCGCACCGCCATCTTTCTGCCCTGCGTCACCTCCCTGGTGGCCTATTCCATCCTGTTCAAGAGCATGTTCGCCTATGACGGTGTGGTGAATTCCATGCTGCAGCTGGTGGGCATCGTTGATGACCCCATCCCTTGGCTGTCCGATCCCTTCTGGTCCCGGGTCACCATCATCTGTGCCATCACCTGGCGCTGGACCGGCTACAACATGATCTTCTATCTGGCCGCCATGCAGAATATCGACAAGTCCATCTATGAGGCGGCCAGATTGGAAGGGGTCACCCCGCGGCAGGCGTTTTTCTACATCACGATCCCGCTGCTCAAGCCGGTTATTTTGTTTACCTCAGTGGTCTCCACAATAGGGACGCTACAACTGTTTGATGAACCGATGAATATTACGGCTGGCGGCCCGGCTAATTCGACCCTGACCCTGTCTATGTATATTTACAACCTGTCATTTAAGTTCGTACCGAATTTCGGTTATGCCGCCACTGTCTCCTATGTAATCGTTATCTTCGCTGCCCTGTTGGCGCTGGTGCAATTTAAGTTTGCTAAGGACAGAAAATGAATAAATCACCGACCCGGCCAGGCGTTAGCCTGCATCAGATGGCCATGTACGGTTTCATGGTTTTTTCGGCCATTTTGTCGCTGTTTCCCTTCGCCTGGATGCTGATCAGTAGCACCAACACCACGGCGGACATCAACCAGGGCAAGTTCACCTTCGGCTCGGCGCTGCTGGAGAACGTGGCCAAGCTGACCCAACAGGTGGATCTGCCGGTGATCTTCTGGAACACCGCCAAGATTGCCATCATAGCCACCGCTTTGACCCTGCTGGTGGCCTCGCTGGCGGGTTACGGCTTCGAGGTCTATCGCTCGCGGCTGCGTGAGCGGGTCTACCAGCTACTGCTGCTAACCATGATGATCCCCTTCGCCGCCCTGATGATCCCCTTGTTCACCATGATGGCCAAGGCGGGGCTGCTGGATAACCACTGGGCCGTGATACTGCCGGCCATTCCGTCCGTGTACATCATTTTCTACTTCCGCCAGTGCACCAAGGCGTTTCCGAAGGATCTGCTGGATGCGGCCCGGGTAGATGGGGTGAGCGAGTGGAAGATCTTCGCCTTCGTCTACTTCCCTGTGATGCGGTCGACCTATGCGGCGGCCTTCATTATCACCTTCATGGCCAACTGGAATAACTACCTCTGGCCGCTCATCGTGCTGCAGTCCTCGGACATGAAGACCATCAACCTGGTGCTCTCGTCCCTGGCCTCGGCCTATTTCCCCGACTTCGGCGTGGTGATGGTGGGCACCATCTTGGCGACCCTACCGACCATAGTGGTGTTCTTCACCATGCAGAAACAATTCGTCCAGGGCATGTTGGGCTCGGTGAAATAAGCCGGCTTCCCCTGCGTTATTTCGGCCCGCGGGCCTGAGAGGAGAATTCAAGATGGCCAGTATTCAAATCAAGAACCTGGTGAAGCGTTACGACAAGGCAGAGACCATCCGCAAGGTGGATCTGCAGATCGACAACGGCGAGTTTGTGGTGTTCGTCGGCCCTTCCGGCTGCGGCAAGAGCACCCTGCTGCGCATGATCGCCGGTCTGGAGTCCATCAGCGGCGGCGAGCTGTATATCGACGATCAGCTGATGAATGCGGTGGCGCCGGCGGAGCGGGGCGTGGCCATGGTGTTTCAGTCTTACGCTCTGTATCCGCACCTGAACGTGGCGCAGAACATGGGCTTCGGCCTCAAGATGAACGGGGTGGACAAGCAGGAGATCGCCCAGCGGGTGCTGCGGGCCGCCAAGACACTGCAGATGGAGGCCTTGCTGGATCGCAAGCCCAAGGACATGTCCGGTGGTCAGCGGCAGCGGGTGGCCATAGGTCGGGCCATAGTCCGCAATCCCAAGGTGTTCCTGTTCGACGAGCCCTTGTCCAACCTGGATGCCGAGCTGCGGGTGGAGATGCGCCTGCAGATCGCCAAGCTGCACCATGAGCTGGGCAACACCATGATCTACGTGACCCACGATCAGGTGGAGGCCATGACGCTGGCGGACAAGATAGTGGTGCTGCGGGCGGGGCAGATCGAGCAGGTGGGGGATCCCCTGACCCTTTACCATGCGCCGGCCAACCTGTTTGTGGCGGGCTTCATCGGCTCCCCCAAGATGAACTTCCTGCCGGCCCGCTTCGTGGCCCAGGCCGGTGGCCGCGCCACAGTGGCGTTGGAGGATGCGCAGCGGTTGGCGCTGCCGGCGCGGGACATCGGCTTGGCTTCCGGGGCGGCGGTGACCTTGGGGATCCGACCTGAGCACATCAGCCTGGAGCCGGTGGAGGGCTATATCAGGATCCCGTTCCAGAGCGAGGTGGTGGAGCGTCTGGGCAATGCCACCTATCTGTTTGGCAACAGCCTGGGTACCGCCGGAGTCAAGATCCATTTACCCGGGGACAAGTACGTCAAGCTCTATGAGGAGCTGCCGCTGTACATCAACCCGGCGGACTGTCACCTGTTCGACCCTGATGGGCAGGCCTTCGCCATCCGCCAGGTGCCGGTGAACCACTAAGCCGCCGGCGAGATGACAGAACGGAAAACATGGGCCGCCCTTGGGCGGCCCTGTTTTTTTTAGCGTGCCTCGCGGGCGCAGTAGCCGTGATAGAGGAGGGCGCCCCAGCCGACCATCAGGAGCAGGCCGCCGAGGGGGGTGATAATCCCCATGGGCCAGTGGGCCAGGATCAGCAGATAGAGGCTGCCGCTAAAGCAGAGGATGCCGCCGACAAAGCAGGCGGCGGCCACCCGCAGGCTGCGGCCGGGATGCGTCAGCTGCCGCTGACAGACCCATAACAGCGCCAGGGCGTGCCACAGCTGGTATTGCACGCCAGTCTGGATCACCGCCAGGCTCTCGGGGGAGAGCCGCGCCTTGAGCCCATGGGCGGCAAAGGCCCCCATGCCGACGGCGCTCAGGCCCGCCAGGGCGGCAAACATCAACCAGCCTCTCATGCTGTTCTCCTCGGGAATGCTGGGTCCCACAGGACCGCTGACTTGCTCGCCATGATAGCCAATGGTGGCGCAGGACGAAACGGGTGACCGACGCCTCGCCACCACCTGTCGGATTTGACAGTCAGTGTGAGTGAAACGCTTTGCAAACAAAAGTGACAGTTGAATCCAATTCCGGCTCTGGCAAGCTGGCGCCTGCGTATTCCTTTGTGGATTTTGGCCCCGCGTTGCGGGGCCTTTCTTTTGCGCGCTCGGCGGCGGTTTCAGCGCCTGGGCTGCTGGGTAAACAGCAGCCGTTGCAACTGCTGCAGGGCGGTGTGAATGCGGGCCAGATTATCATCGACCCGTGCCATCATGGCCTGATGTTGTGCGGTGAAACCCATGGTGACCTCCTTGGTTGGCGGTAAGACCCAGAGCAGGAATACGAGGTACGACGCTGACTCTACGCCTTATGAAAACGGTTCCTTAGCTTGTGGTCACATCAGAAAGAACAAACTAAGCCAATGAAAGGAAATGAGATCAGGGTGTGAGGCGGTGTCTGCCTCGTGGTTCAGACATAAAAAAGCGCCGCCAGTGCGGCGGCGCTTGTCAGCTAGCGGGCGTGAGCCTACTTGCCTCTGTGGCGCTCGGCCAGACAAGCCACCACGTCGGCCAGCTGCAGGCCTTCGTTTTGCAGCAGCACCGTCAGGTGATAGAGCAGATCGGCGGATTCGTTGATCAGCTCCTCGCGATCCTTGGCCATGGCGGCCAGGGCCACTTCCACCCCTTCTTCCCCCACCTTCTGAGCGATGCGCTTGGTGCCCTTGGCATACAGGCGCGCCGTGTAGCTGGTTTCGGGATCGGCGCCCTTGCGGCCGGCCAGCAGCTGCTCCAGCTCGGCCAGGAAGGCCAGGGGCGGGCGAGGGTGACCGTCGAAGCAGCTCACCGTGCCCTTGTGGCAGGTGGGGCCCACGGGCTCGGCGGCGATCAGCAGGCAGTCGCTGTCGCAGTCGGTGCTGATGGCCTTGAGGTTCAGGAAGTGCCCTGAGCTTTCACCCTTGGTCCACAGCCGGCCCTTGGTGCGGCTGAAGAAGGTGACGTGGCCACTCTTGAGCGTCTCGGCCAGGGCTTCTTGGTTGAGGAAGCCCTGCATCAGCACCTCGCCGGTCACCACGTCCTGGACGATGGCCGGCATCAGGCCATCTACCTTTTGCCAGTCCAGTTGGCTGGCATCAAATTGCAGTTGTTCAGTCACGGATCGCTACTCCTTGATCGCGCAGATAGGCTTTCAGCTCGGGGATGGGGATGATGCCCTTGTGGAAGACGGAGGCCGCCAGGGCACCGTCCACATCCGCCTGGCTGAAGGCGTCGTAAAAGTGTTGCATCTCGCCGGCACCGCCCGAGGCGATGAGCGGCACCTTGCACAGGCCGCGGATGAGCTTGAGCTGGTCCAGATCATAGCCCTTGCGCATGCCATCCTGGTTCATCATGTTCAGCACGATTTCGCCGGCGCCGCGGCGTTGCACCTCTTGCACCCAGTCTGGGGTGGTCCACTGGGTGATGCGGGTGCGGCTCTCGTCGCCTGTGTACTGTTTGACCTGGTAGCAGCCGGTCTCGGCATCGAAATAGGAGTCGATACCCACCACCACGCACTGCACGCCGAAGCGGTCCGCCAGGGCGGTGATCAGGGTGGGATCCGCCAGGGCGGGGGAGTTGATGGAGATCTTGTCGGCGCCGAATTCCAGGATGCGGCGGGCGTCTTCCACACTCTTGATGCCGCCGGCGACACAGAAGGGGATGTCGATCACCTCGGCCACCCGGCTCACCCAGCTCTTGTCCACCACCCGGGCGTCGGAGGAGGCGGTGATGTCGTAGAACACCAGTTCATCGGCCCCCTCTTCGGCGTAGCGCTTGGCCAGGGGGACGATGTCGCCCATCACCTCGTGGTTGCGGAACTGTATGCCCTTGACCACAACGCCATCCTTGACGTCCAGGCAGGGAATTATGCGTCTTGCCAGCATGCGATGGCCTCCTCCACGGTGAATTTGCCCTCCAGCAGGGAGCGGCCCAGTATGATGCCGGCCACGCCGGAACCCTGCAACGCCTCGATATCGGCGATGCCGCCGATACCGCCGGAGGCCTGGAAGGCCACCTGCGGATAGGCCGCCGCCAGGCTGCGGTACAGCTCGACGTTGGAACCTTGCAAGGTGCCGTCACGGCTGATGTCGGTGCACAGGACGTGTTTCAGGCCCGCCGGCAGAAAACGGTCGATAAGCGATTCGATGGTGACGCCGCTGTCCTGTTGCCAGCCTGCCACCGCGATGAGGCGGCGACCGTCGGCGGTGATGTTCACATCCAGGGCCAGCACGATGTGCTCGGCGCCGTATTTTTCCATCCAGCCCATCACCATCTGCGGATCCTTGACGGCGGTGGAGCCGATCACCACCCGGTTGGCGCCGGCGTCCAGCAGGTCTTTCACGTCCTGCTCGGTACGCACGCCGCCGCCGATCTGCACCGGGGCCGGGGTATTTTTCAGCAGCTCACGGATGACGGTGAGCTGGCGCTTGGCGGCGTCCTTGGCGCCGTCGAGATCCACCAGGTGCAGCTGGGCGGCGCCGGCCGCCACATAGAGATCGAAGCGCTCCTGGGCCGAGGCGCTGTATTCGGTCTTCTGGCCGTAGTCCCCCTGGTAGAGGCGCACCACCTTGCCGTTAATCAAATCAATTGCCGGTATGATCATGGCGTCCTCTTACATGTCCAGGAAGTTTTGAATGAGCCGCGCCCCCACCTTGCCGGAGCGTTCCGGGTGGAATTGGGCGCCGAAGAAGTTGTCCCGGCCCACCACGGCGGTGAAGGGACCACCGTAGTCGCAGCGGGCCAGGGTGGCGTCCGTCACCTCCAGTGCATAGGAGTGGACGAAATAGAAGTAGCTGCCGCTGGGGATGCCGGCAAACAGCGGATGGCTGCCGTCGTGCTCCACCTGGTTCCAGCCCATGTGGGGCAGGCGCAGGTCGCCCACCTGCATCAGCTTCACCTTGCCCGGCACCACCCCCAGGCAGGGAATGTCCTCGCTGCCGCCCATATGCTCCTCGGAGGCCTGGGCCAGCATCTGCATGCCTAGGCAGAAGCCCAGCAGCGGTTGCTTGGCGGCCCGCACCAGCTCGGTCAGGCCCCGCTCGTTGAGGTTGGCCATGGCGGCCTTGGCGGTGCCCACGCCCGGCAGGATCAGCTTGTCGGCGGCCTCAATGGTGGCGGCATCCCGGCTCACCTCGGCGTCCACGCCTAAGCGGGCGATGGCCATGCGCACCGAGGAGAGGTTGGCACAGCCTGTGTCTATGATGACGACCTTTTGTTGTGCCATTAGAGGACTCCCTTGCTGGAGGGCAGCTCGGTACCCTCGACCCGGATGGCCTGACGCAGGGCGCGACCGAAGCCCTTGAACAGGGCCTCCACCTGATGGTGGGTGTTGCCCGGGGTCACCGTCAGGTGCAAGGTGATGGCCATGGCATCGGACAGGGAGCGGAAGAAGTGGGGCACCATCTCGGTGGCCATCTCGCCCACCATGTCCCGGCCGAAGTCGGCATCGCAGCGGAACACGAAGAAGGGGCGGCCGGAGAGATCCAGCGCGGCCCGCACGTCTTGCTCCACCAGGGACTCGGGGAAGGCGTCAACCTTGGCCTGCACCTCGTCCATGGCCAGCACGAAGCCGAAGCGGCCGATGCCGCGCTTGTTGCCCAGGGCCTGCCTCAACGCCTCGCCCAGGGCCAGACCCACGTCTTCTACCGTGTGGTGATCGTCGATATGCAGATCGCCCTTCACCGCCAACTTGAGCTGGAAGCCGGCGTGGGTGGCGATCTGATCCAGCATGTGATCGAAGAAGCCGATGCCGGTGGCGATCTGGTTGCCGCCCTGCTTGTCCAGATCCACCTTCACCTCGATCTGGGTTTCTTTGGTGTTGCGGATCACCTGGGCTTGCCGGCCCTGGCCCAGCAGGCGGTCACGGATCTGGGTCCAGTTGCAAGTGGCTGGATTATATTGAATTCCGGCGATGCCCATGTTCTCGGCCAGCTGCATGTCGGTGATGCGGTCGCCGATCACATAGCTGTTGGCGTGATCGATGCGGCCGCTCTGTAGCCAGGGCTTGACCAGCCCCAGCTTGGGCTTGCGGCAGGTGCAGTCGTCGGTGGGGAAGTGCGGGCAGATCAGCACCTCTTCCCAGTGCACTCCCTGAGATTCAAACAGGTGCATCATCAGATCATGGGGCGGCTGGAAGTGCTCCAGCGGCAGGCTGTCGGTGCCCAGGCCATCTTGATTGGTGACCATCACCAGCTTGAAGCCGGCACCCTGCAGCTCACGCAGCACGGGGATCACCATGGGCTCGAAGCGCAGCTTGTCCAGCCTGTCCACCTGCTTGTCGGTGACGGGTTCCTCGATGAGGGTGCCATCCCGGTCGATAAAAAGTATGCGTTCCTTATTCACGTTGACTCCTTGGCTTACAGGCGCTTGAGCACATCCAGAACGGCGGCCATCTCGGCCTCGTCGCCTATGGTGATGCGCACGCAATTCTCCAGCATGGGCTTGCTGCCAAAATCCCGCAGTATGATGCCGGCCTCCACCATGGCGGCGAACAGGGCGCTGCCGCTGTCAAACCGCGCCAGCAGGAAGTTGCCGTGATCGTCGAACAGCGACTGGACACAGGGCTGCTGGGCCAGCTCCGCCTTCAGCTCCGCCTTCAAGCGGTTGAGCCAGGCCACGCGGCTACGCATGGTGTCCAGTCCTTCTGTGCTCAGGGCCTGGGCGGCGATTTGGGCCACGGGTTCGGCGATGGGATAGGGGGCGATCACCTTGAGCAGCAGATTGATCACCTCAGGATTGGCCAGGGTGAAGCCACAGCGCAATCCGGCCAGGGCGAAGCCCTTGGACAGGGTGCGGGTGATCACCAGATGCGGATACTGACTGATCAAGTCCACCATGCTGGCCGCGGGGCAGAATTCGATGTAGGCCTCGTCCACCACCACGATACTCTTGCCGGCGGTGGCCTCCAGTATGGGGATCAGCTTCTCCCGTTCCACCAGGGTGCCGGTGGGGTTGTTGGGGGAGCAGAAGAACAGCACCTTGATGGGCTTGCCGCGGGACAGCTCCGCCAGAATGGCGGGCACGTCCGGCTGAAAGTCCGGCAGGGGCGGCAGGGTGCGCATGCCCACGCCACAGGTCTCGGCGCTGATGCTGTACATGCCGTAGGTGGGCGGGCAGAAGAGGATCTCTTCTTCGCCTGGCTCGCAGAAGGTGCGGATCAGCAGCTCGATGGCTTCATCGGAGCCACGGCTCACCAGTACCTGTTCGGCGGTGAGGCCGGCGTAGGCGGCATAACGGCTGATCACCTCCGGCGGCTGGCACTCGGGGTAGCGGTTGAGCCGGCTGCAGTCGAGCTCGTACTGCTCGGCCTTGGGGGCCTCGTTGGCGTTCAAAAACACGTGGCCCTTGCCACCGATGCGGCGGGCGGACAGATAGGGGGTCAGATCCTGCACCCGTTGGCAGGCCAGTTGGGTCAAGGTCTTGCTCATGCTGAAGGCTCCTGGGCGTTGATTTTTGCCATCCGCAGCACCACCGCCTGGCGGTGGGCATCCAAACCTTCGGCATTGGCCATGGCGATTACGGTGTCACCCAGGCCCTTGAGGCCGTCGGCGGAGAGCTCCTGCACAGTGTAACGGCGCTGGTAATCCGCCAGCCCCAGGCTGGAGGCCGTTCTGGCATAACCGTAGGTGGGCAGGGTGTGGTTGGTGCCGCTGGCGTAATCCCCGACAGACTCAGGGGTCCAGGCCCCCAGGAAGATGGAGCCGGCGTTTTCAAGCCATGGCAGCAGCTCACGGGGCGCCGCCGTCTGCACGATTAAGTGCTCGGGCGCGTACTCGTTGGAGATGACGCAAGCTTCCTTGATGTCGCCGCACAGTATGGTGAGGCTCTCGGCCAGGGCCTTACGGGCGATGTCGGCACGGCTGAGGGTCTGCAGCTGACGTTCCACCGCCGCATCCACCGCCTTGGCCAGCGAAACACTGGGGGTGACCAGCACCACCTGGGAGTCCGGGCCGTGTTCGGCCTGGGAGAGCAGATCGGCGGCGACGAACTCGGGATTGGCGGCCTCATCGGCGATCACCAGCACCTCGGAGGGGCCGGCGGGCATGTCGATGGCGGCGCCGCGCACATCCAGGCTGACCTGACGCTTGGCCTCGGTGACCCAGGCGTTGCCGGGGCCGAAGATCTTGTCCACCTTCTGCACCGTCTCGGTGCCGTAGGCCATGGCGGCGATGGCCTGGGCGCCACCCATGGTGTAGATCTCGCTGACGCCGCACAGGCGGGCGGCAAACAGTATCTCGTTGGCGATGGGGGGCGGGGAGCAGAGCACCACCTTGCGGCAGCCGGCCAGCTTGGCAGGCACCGCCAGCATCAGCACGGTACTCACCAGCGGCGCGCTGCCGCCGGGCACATAGAGGCCGACCCGGCCGATGGCGTGTGTGTGCAGCTCGCAGCGCACCCCGGGCTGGGTTTCCATCACCAGGGGCGCCATCTGCTGGGCGGCGTGGAAGCGGGCTATGTTGTCATAGGCATGACGGATGGCCTGCTGCATGGCCGGCGTGACGGCATCGGCGGCGGCATCGATCTCGGCCTGGCTCAGGACTATCTTGCCATCGGGCACCTTGTCGAAGGCGGCCGTGTATTCCTTGAGGGCCTTGTCGCCCTCGCGGCGGATGTTGGTCAGGATGTTGAGCACGGTGGCGCTGATGTCGGCCGCCTGGTTCATGGCCGGCCGGGTCAGTTGCGTGCGACGATCCTGCGGGCTCAGTTCGGCCCAATTGACGATACGCATGACGCCTCCTTACTCCATCATCTTCTCGATGGGCAGCACCAGAATGGAGCTGGCACCCAGGGCCTTGATCTTTTCCATGGTTTCCCAGAACAGGGTCTCGGTGGATACCACGTGCATGGCCACGTGATTGGTGTCACCGGCCAGGTTCATGATGGTGGGATTCTCGGCGCCGGGCATCAGGGCACTGATCTGGGCCAGCTTGTCCTTGGGGGCGTGGAGCATGATGTACTTGCTCTCACGGGCCTGCAGCATGCCTTGCAGGCGGGGCATCAGGGTGTCGATGATCTGCTGCTTGTTGGCATCCAGCGCGTTGCAGCTTTGGATGAGCACCGCCTTGGACTGATAGATGATCTCCACTTCCTTGAGGCCGTTGGCTTCCAGGGTGGCCCCTGAGCTCACCAGATCGCAGATGCCGTCGGCCAGCCCGGCACGGGGGGCCACTTCGACGGAACCGGTCAGCAGCACCGGCTTGAACTTGACGCCCTGCTCGGCCAGGTAGCGGGTCAGCAGGTTGGGGTAAGTGGTGGCGATGCGCTTGCCGTTCAGGCTGGCGACGCCTTCCCAGACCTGCTCCTGGGGCACGGCCAGGGAGAGACGGCATCCGCCGTAATCCAACCGCTGCAACACCTTGTAGTCCACCGGCATCTCCAGGCGGGCCCGCTCCAGCATGGTCTCTTCCAGCACGTTTTCACCCACCACACCCAGGTCCACCACGCCGTCCATCACCAGGCCGGGGATGTCGTCATCCCGAACCCGCAGAATGTCGATGGGCATGTTTTCCACGTGGGCGATGAGGCGATCTTCCCGCAGGTTGATCTTGAGGCCGCAGCTCTTGAGCAGGGCTTGGGAATCCTGGCTCAGGCGGCCAGACTTTTGCATCGCGATACGTAGGCGTTTGCTATCCATTTTTTGATCCTTGTTAAATGAAAAAACCCTCGGAAGTCGTGATCTTCCGAGGGTTTTGTAACTGTGGCTGGCGCCCCTGGAAGTTCACTCTCGTGTCTTCCAGCAGTCACCCTCCTGAAAGACTATTCGGGATGATGGTGGTGATGATGAATAGTGTTCAGGAGCAGTGCTCGCATGGCGTCTAACCCTTTCCGTGTTCGATAGGCATTCACCATACAGGGCTGGCAAAAAAAAGCAAGCCGGTCGTGCTGGGCCGGGAATGGGCAGAAAATGCTCAAATATTGTCCACTGCCGCCGATACTTAAGGTAAGTGAAGGAGGTCAGCCGACATGCCCAATCAGGATCTGCTCTACAGCATACTGCCCCGGGCGCCGGTACAGCCTGGCAGCGGGGAGTTCAACAAGGACGTCACCAAGGTGACGCCCGAACCCAAGCTGCGTCAGGTGGAGACCCACAAGGACCCGCAAGAACGGGCCCCCCAGGATGACTATCACCCTGAGCATCAGCCCCCGGCGGACGAGCAGAGCGACGCCGAGACGCCGCCCGAGCCGACGTCGGAGGTGAAAACCGATCAGGACGGACACGCCCACGTGGATCTCTATATCTGACGGCCTGTGCGCTGCGCTTTGTCCTGCCCGCAGTTTTTTCTATAATCGCCCCCCTGCTGTTTCAACGGAATGCCCTGTGATCCGCGACTATTTTTGTGCCGATGGCCCGCTGGCCCGCGCCATGCCCGGTTTCTCGCCCCGCGCCTCTCAGCTGGAGATGGCTGAGGCGGTGGCCAGGACCATAGATCAGGCCGGCACCTTGCTGGTGGAGGCGGGGACCGGCACCGGCAAGACTTACGCCTATCTGGTGCCGGCCCTGGCCTCCGGCAAGCGGGTCATCATCAGCACCGGCTCCAAGGCGCTGCAGGAGCAGTTGTACAACCGGGATCTGCCCCGTCTGCTGTCGGCCATGGCCTACAGTCAGCCCATCGCGCTCTTGAAGGGCCGCGCCAACTACCTGTGCCACTACCGGCTGGATCAATTGCTGGCCCAGGCCCGGGATCAAAGCGCCGAGGTGCTGGCGGATCTGGCCCGGGTCAAGGAGTTTGCCATCGTCAGCCAGCGCGGTGATCTGGGGGAACTGACAGGCCTCAAGGAGCAGGCACCCATACTGCCCTTCATCACCAGCACCAACGACAACTGTCTGGGGCGCGAGTGCCCGCGCTACGAGGAGTGCTTCCTGGTCAAGGCGCGGCGGCGGGCCATGGAGGCCCAACTGCTGGTGGTCAATCACCATCTGTTCTTCGCCGATCTGGTGGTCAAGGACACGGGCTTCGCCGAGTTGATGCCGGAGGCCGAGCTCTATGTGTTCGACGAGGCGCACCAGCTGCCGGACATCGCCAGTGACTACTTTGGCGAGCGGCTTGCCAGTCGTCAGCTGGTGGAGCTGGCGGACGAGATGAAGGCCGCCTATCGCGCCGAGGCGCCGGACATGGCCCAGCTGGGGCGCAGTGCCGAGGCTTTGCAGCTGGCCTGTCAGGACTGCCGGCTGGCCTTCGGCCTGGAGGGCGGCCGTGGCAACCTGCGGCAGTGGCTGGCAGATCCCCAGGCCCAGCGGTTGCTGGGCCGCCTCAAGGATGCGGTGCAGCTGGCCTATGAGGTGTTGAAGCTGACCCTGGGTCGCGGTGAGCGGCTGGATCACTGCTTCGAACGCATGCTGGAGTACCAGGGGCGCCTCAATCGGCTCACCGAGGTGGACACCCTGGGGGCGGCCTACTGGTACGATACCAGCAAGCTGCACTTTAGCTTCAACCGCACCCCTTTGTCGGTGGCGGAGCGCTTCGCCCAGGAGGTGATGCGCCCCGGCAGCAGTTGGGTGTTCACCTCGGCCACCCTGACGGTGAATCACGCCTTCGATCACTTCCGCCAGCAGCTGGGGTTGGCTCAGGCCGAGGCCCTGCTGCTGGATAGCCCCTTCGATTACGGGCGTCAGTCCCTATTGTGCGTGCCGCGTGGCCTGCCGGATACCGGCTACGCCCGGCGTGGTACCGTCCTGGCGGAGCGGTTGTGGCCCGTGATCAACCAGGTGCCCGGCGGCATCTTCTTCCTCTGTACCAGCTATCAGAGCCTGCACCAGGTGGCCGAGGTGCTGCGCCGGGAGCTGGGGCGCACCGTGCTGGTTCAGGGGGAGGACAGCAAGCAGGGCCTGCTGCAGCGTTTCGTGGAGAACGGCCGTGCCGTGCTGGTGGCCACCAGCGCCTTCTGGGAAGGGGTGGATGTGCAAGGCGCGGCCCTGTCTTGCGTCATCATCGACAAGCTGCCCTTCGCCTCGCCGGATGATCCCCTGCTCAAGGCCCGCAGCGAGGATTGCCGGCTGCAGGGGCGGGATCCCTTCACCGAACTGCAGTTGCCCGAAGCGGTGATCGCCCTCAAGCAGGGGGTGGGGCGCCTCATTCGCGACGGTGAGGACAAGGGGGTGCTGATCCTCTGCGATCCCCGCCTGGTGCAACGTCCCTATGGTCAGGTGTTCCTCAGCAGCCTGCCCCCCATGCCCCGCAGCCGTGAGCTGCAACGAATCGATGACTTCTGGCAGGCAAACCGCGACAATGCCTGCCCCCCTAGCCGTGAGAATGCCCATGACCCAGATACTGGCCATTGATACCGCCACCGAAGCCTGTTCCGCCGCCTTGCTGGTGGGGCACACCACCCTGAGCCGCTATGAGGTGGCGCCCCAGGGCCATACCCGCCTGATCCTGCCCATGGTGGAGAGCCTGCTGGCCGAGGCCGGCCTGACCTTGGATCAGCTGGATGCCATCGCCTTTGGCCGGGGTCCGGGTTCCTTCACCGGGGTGCGCATCGGCGTGGGCATCGCCCAGGGGCTGGCCTTGGGGGCGGACAAGCCCCTGATCGGCATCTCCAACCTGGCGGTGCTGGCCCAGCGCGGTTGGTTGGACTGTCAGGCCGAGCAGGTGCTGTGTGCCATCGATGCCCGCATGGGGGAGGTCTATTTTGCCGCCTACCGCCGTCAGGGGGAGGTGATGGTGCTGCAGGGTGAGGAGGCCGTGCTGCCGCCCGAGGCGGCCGTATTGCAGGGCCAAGCGGCCCTGGCGGCAGGCGGTGACTGGCTGGGGGCCGGTACCGGCTGGGGGGCCTATGCCGAGGCCTTGCGTCCCTTGGGCGACCGGCTGCAGGGCCTGGGGGCCGCACTGCCGGATGCCGAAGCCATGTTGCCCTTGGCGCTCGCGGCCTGGCAGCAGGGGCTGGCCTGCGAGGCAGCGTTGTCACAACCCGTCTATTTACGTGACAAGGTGACTTGGAAAAAGCTGCCGGGCCGTGAATAATTAGCGGCAGTAGTATTCAGGAGTGACCATGACGCTGGCGGCCACCGATTACCTTAGTTCAGCACTGACCCCTACCGGCGTGGAAGCCGGCCGCAGTGCCACCTCCACGACCCGGGCGACCATGCCTGGGGCGACGGCGAGTGCATCCATCCCCAATCCCGGCGTGCTGCTGGTGGATCCCGATGCGGTGGCCGCCGCTGCCCGCCTGCGTTACGACCAACCCTCGGGGCGGGAGAGCCGCGCCGTGGCGGCCTACCAGACCGTTGCCCGGCAAGAGCGTCGGGAGCAGGTGCAGTCCCTCATCCAAGTCGATCTATATGCCTAGAGGCCTGTGGTTAGCGCTGGCCGCCCTGTGGCTGGGAGGCTGCGTCAACCTGCCCGACGAACTGCGTTATGAGCCGGAGAGTGCCCTGCAATCCTATGGGGCGGTCAGCCAGCACCCGGATGCGGCCAAGGGCCAGCCGGTGCGCTGGAGCGGTGTGATTGCGGCCAACCGGGTGTTGGTCAGCCAGACCGAGCTGGAGGTGGTGCTGCTGCCCCTCAAGGCCAACGGCATACCCCAGCAACAGGAACATTCCGAGGGGCGCTTTCTGGTCCATCTACCCGGCCTGCTGGATCCCACCCTCTATGCCCCGGGCCGCAGCGTGACTGTGTTGGGAACGGTGGCCGGCGAGGTGGCGGGCAAGATAGGGGAGCAGCCCTATCGCTTCGTGCTGGTGCAAGGGACGGCGCACAAGCTTTGGCCCCAGGTCAAGGACGTGGAGGTGCGCTACGTCAACGCCTGTTTTGAACCCCTCTGGCCGGGACCCAGACCGCGGCCCCTGCCTTAGTGGTTACTGGCCCAGGGCCAGGTGAACCGCAAACAGCAGCCAGCTGAGCAGCAGCAGGCTCCAGGGCAGCCAACTGGCGCACCGTCGCGGTTGCCCCGTCTCTGCTGTCGCATCTTCTGACGCGCTGGCGTCGGCTGGCCCCTCCAGTTCCCCGTTGCTCGGTTTCTTCTTGGCCTTGTCCCGGGCCCGAGCCTTGGCTTTTTGCTGCCGTTTGTACTCTTCAATGCCCTTCTGGATGCCTTGGGCAATCAGGCGGGTCTGTTCCTTGGTCTGGCCGGGCTTCTGGGTGGCCCGGGCAATCCGCTCGGCGTCGGCCTGGGATTCGGGGGAGGGCGGTTGCGGCTTATCGTATCTGGGCATGCGGGCATCCTTTGGCTGAGGCAGCAGTATGCCAAATTCTCATCCACCGCCACCAGTAGGGGACGCCGGTTAGTGGAGATAGGTCATTGAAAAATCAATGGCCGCTTCATTGGAGTCTGGCACGCCGGTCCTGGCTCCCCCTTTTCACTGCCAAGGGTTGCATTGGCCAAGACCATTGATAAGCTATGGCGGCAAAACGTGACTGAGCCTCACCGACGTCTTGCGACGTTCGGTCGGGCTCTTTGTTTTTTAGTGACACGGTGCTGTTATGAACGCAAATACCCTTGCCTACCTCGAATCCTGCATCAAGACCATTCCCGATTACCCCAAGCCAGGGATCCAGTTTCGGGATATCACCAGTCTGGTGGAGCATCCCGAGGCGTTTAAATTGACCATAGATCTGCTGGTGGAGCAGTATCGCCATTGTAAGCTGGACAAGGTGGTGGGCACGGAGGCCCGGGGCTTTATCTTCGGTGCGCCAGTGGCCGCCGCCCTGGGATTGGGTTTTGTGCCGGCGCGCAAACCGGGCAAGCTGCCCCGCGCCGTGATCGAGGAGCGCTATGACCTGGAATATGGCCAGGATTGCCTGCAGATCCATCAGGACGCGATCAATCCCGGTGAGCGGGTGCTGATCATCGATGATCTGTTGGCCACCGGCGGCACCGTCGAGGCGGCGGTCAAGCTGGTGCGGCGCCTGGGTGGCGTGGTGGACGATGCCGCCTTTGTCATCTCATTGCCGGCCCTGGGCGGTGACGCCCGCCTGACCCAGATGGGGGTCAAGGTGCTCAGCATGGTGCAGTTTGACGGCGAGTAAACCGATAATCCGGGAGAGGGAGTAGGCATAAGCCATGGCATATCAGGTACTGGCCAGAAAATGGCGGCCACGGAACTTTCATGAGATGGTGGGGCAGCAGCATGTGCTGACGGCCCTGACCCACGCCCTGGATCAGGGCCGGCTGCACCACGCCTATCTGCTCAGTGGCACCCGCGGGGTGGGCAAGACCACCATAGCCCGCATCCTGGCCAAGTGCCTCAACTGCGAGACGGGGATCAGCAGCCAACCCTGTGGTCAGTGCGCCAGCTGCCGGGAGATAGACCAGGGCAACTTCGTCGATCTGTTGGAGATCGATGCCGCCTCCCGTACCAAGGTGGAGGATACCCGGGAGCTGCTGGACAACGTCCAGTATCGCCCGGCCCGCGGCCGCTTCAAGGTGTACCTCATCGATGAGGTGCACATGCTCTCCCGCCACAGCTTCAATGCCTTGCTCAAGACCCTGGAGGAGCCGCCGCCTTACGTGAAGTTCGTGCTGGCCACCACGGATCCCCAGAAGCTGCCCATCACCATCCTCTCCCGCTGCCTGCAGTTTCATCTCAAGTCCCTGAGCCGTGAGCAGATCATGGCGCAGCTGGCCCATATCCTGGAAGCCGAAGGCCAGCCCTTCGAGCCGGCGGCCCTGCCGCTGCTGGCCAAGGCCGCCGATGGCAGCATGCGGGATGCCCTGAGCCTGACGGATCAGGCCCTGGCCTACGGCAATGGTCAGGTGCATCGCGATCAGGTGCTCAGCATGCTGGGCACCCTGGATCAGCGCCACCTCCATGGCCTGCTGCAGCATCTGGCGGACGGCAATGGCCCGGCACTGCTGGCCAAGGTGGCGGAGATCTGCGCCCTGGGGCCCGACTTCGATCAGCTCCATGCCGAGCTGGCCGCCCTGTTGCACCGCATCGCCCTGACCCAGTTGCTGGGCAGCCAGCCCGATGCCCTGGCCAGCGACGGGGCCGAGGTGCAGCAGCTGGCCGCCCGTTTGGCGCCTCAGGATGTGCAGCTCTACTACCAGATGGCCCTCACGGGTCGCAAGGAGTTGCCCTTCGCCCCCGATGGGCGGGCGGGGCTGGAGATGAGCCTGCTGCGCATGTTGGCCTTTGCCCCGGCCAGTGGCGATGCGGCGGTGCCGGTTCAACCCATGGGGCGGCCTGCTGCGCTTCCCGCTGTGGCGGCGCCATCGCCGCGGGAAGCGGTTAGCCCGGCTGCCGCTTCTGCAACCCCGCTGCCGGCGCCCGCGCCGGCCGACGAGGATACCCAGGCGCTGCAGCCGCTGATCGACGAGCAAGACCAGCTCCTGGCCGAGGCCGAGCGCTGGCGGCAGGACGCCGGGCAGCCGGTCGCCGACACGTCGGCGCCACCGGTGGACGAGCCGAGACCCGCCGCCATGACCGCCGGCGCGGTGCCGCCGGACCAGCCTGAGCCGCCGGCGCGCTTTGCCGAGCCGGCACCGGCCGTCGGCGCCAGCGCAGATGTGGGCGAGACGTCCGGTGGTGGTGTGGCCAAGCTGCTGCAGCTGCGCAATCAGCTGCGCAGCCAACGCCAGGGCGAGGTGGCGTCGGCGGGAGTGATTGCCCGTGCCGGTACGGCCAGTCCGGAGCCGCGGCCGGTCCCGGTGAGCACTGTATCGGCCGCACCGGCCAGCGCCAGCCAATCCGCCCCGGCAGCGTCACCGCAAGCGGATGCCCAGACGGTGTCGCCGCGGGCAGCCACCCTGGCGCCGACCGCCCCCCAGGAGCCGCCGCCCTGGGACGATATTCCCCTGAGTGCCTACGAGGATCTGGTGAGCCAGAGTGAGCCCGAGTCGGCCGTACCGGCGAGCACGGCACCGAGTGCGCCGCAGGAGCCATCGCGCCCAAAGCCTGAGGGGCCGCGTCAGGCCCCGATGTCACCTGCTCCTCCGTCACAGCCTCCAGCCCAGGCCTTCACGTCGGCACCGACCCAGGTCCCGCCGGCAGTGGAAGCGGCGGACGGCGAGGTCGGCGAGCTTTGGCAGAGCGATGATCTGTTGCGGGACTGCGGTGATCCTTGGGCCGAGCTGATGGTGGCGGCCGGCATCCGTGGCCGCTTGCGCCAGCTGTGCCTGAATGCCAGCTGCGACACCAGTGGCCAGCCCTGGCGCCTGCTGCTCTCGCCGGAGCACAGACACCTGGTGAGCGAGCGGGCCATCATAGAGCTGGCCAATCAGCTTGGTACCCACCTGGGTCAGCCGGTGCAGCTGCAGGTCAGCCTGGAGGGGCCGGAGGGCACCACGCCGCTGCAGATCGAGCGGCAGCGTTATGCGGCCTTGCATCATCAGGCCGAGCAGGCCCTGGCGGCGGATCCCCATGTGCAATTTATGATTGAGCGCTTTGGCGCCGAGCTGGATGCTGATAGTATCCAGCCACTCAAATCCTGTTAACGGCCCCTGTTGGGCCCCCAATTCGGAAGCGACGAGATGTTTGGAAAAGGTGGAATTGGCAATCTGATGAAACAGGCTCAGCAGATGCAGGATCGCATGCAGAAGCTGCAAGAAGAGCTGGCCCAGATGGAAGTCACCGGCGAGGCGGGGGCGGGTCTGGTGAAGGTTACCATGACCGGCAGTCACAGCGTGCGCCGGGTGGCCATCGACCCCAGCCTGGTGGAAGACGATCTGGAGATGGTGGAAGATCTGGTGGCCGCCGCCTTCAACGATGCCGTGCGTCGGGTCGAAGAGCAGAACAAGACCAAGATGGGCGAACTCACCGGCGGCATGCAGTTGCCCCCGGGTTTCAAGATGCCCTTCTGATATCCATCTAAGGTTGCAAGCAAGAGGGCGGCGTCAGCCGCCCTTTTAGTCTGTGAGACGGATATGTAAGACGGATAGGTGAGATGAAATTCAGTCCTCTGCTTGATGAGTTGATCCGGGAGTTGCAGGTGCTGCCCGGCATAGGGCCCAAGTCCGCCCAGCGCATGGCCTTCTTCCTGCTGGAGCGGGAGCGTCCCCGGGGGCAGCGCCTGGCCAAGGTGCTGGACCGGGCCATGAGCGAGATCGGCCACTGCCAGCACTGCCGCACCTTCACCGAGCAGGATCTTTGCGAGATCTGCGCCAACCCCAAGCGGGCGGCGGTGCGTCAGCTGTGTGTGGTGGAGACCCCGGCGGATCTGGCCGCCCTGGAGCAGACCCATCTGTACAGCGGTCGCTACTTCGTGCTGATGGGCCACCTGTCGCCCCTGGATGGCATAGGCCCCGCCGAGCTGGGGCTGGATCGCCTGGCTCAACGGCTGGATGAGGAGCAGCTGGAGGAGCTGATCCTGGCCACCAACCCCACCATCGAAGGGGAGGCCACGGCCTTTTACATCGCCAACCTGGCCCGGGAGCGAGGCGTCAAGGTGACCCGCATCGCCCACGGCGTGCCGGTGGGGGGCGAGCTGGAGCTGGTGGACGGCACCACCTTGTCCCATTCGTTGAGCGGGCGCCGTCCATTGGAGTGATGCTTTTTTCACCGAACAGGTTCGGTGACGCTATTGGCCCCCTTGAAATCGTTCCGGGCGGCCCCATCTAGGCTTCTGTCGTTTAGTCACGCTTTCATCGAAGGAACAGAAGATGACAGAAGCCGTTCACAAGGAAACCCACGGGTTTCAAACCGAAGTTAAGCAGCTGCTTAACCTGATGGCCCACAGCCTCTACTCCCATAAGGAAGTCTTCCTGCGGGAGCTCATCTCCAACGCCTCGGACGCCGCCGACAAGCTGCGTTTCAAGGCCCTCTCCGATGCCAGTCTGTTTGAAGATGACGGCCAGCTGCGCGTCCGCCTGCATATCGACAAGGACAAGCGCACCCTGACCATCTCGGATAACGGCATCGGCATGAGCCGTGACGAGGCCATCGAACACCTGGGCACCATAGCCCAATCCGGCACCCGCCAGTTCTTCAGCCACCTCTCCGGCGATCAGGCCAAGGACTCCCAGCTCATTGGCCAGTTCGGCGTGGGCTTCTACTCCGCCTTCATCGTGGCGGACAAGGTGACCGTGGTGAGCCGGGCCGCCGGCCAGAGCGCCGATCGCGGCGTCTGCTGGGAATCAGACGGCACCGGCAGCTTCACCGTGGAGGATGTCCACAAGGCCGGCCGCGGCACCGACGTGACCCTGCACCTCAAGGCCAGCGAAGACGAATACCTGGATGACTGGCAGCTGCGCACCGTGATCGGCAAGTACTCCGACCATATCAGCGTGCCCGTTGAGATGTGGAAGGAGGCCGAGCCGGCTCAAGGGGAGGGCGAGGAGGCCATTCCGGCCACCGAAGGCCATTGGGAGCAGGTCAACCGCGCCACCGCCCTGTGGACCCGCAGCCCCAAGGAGATCGCCGACGAGGAGTATCAGGAGTTCTACAAGCACCTGTCCCACGACTTCGAAAACCCGGCGGCCTGGAGCCACAACCGGGTGGAAGGCACCCAGGAGTACACCAGCCTGCTGTATGTGCCCACCAAGGCCCCCTGGGACATGTGGAACCGCGACCAGAAACACGGCCTCAAGCTGTACGTGCAGCGGGTGTTCATCATGGATGATGCCGAGCAGTTCATGCCCACCTACCTGCGCTTCGTCAAGGGGGTGCTGGACTCCAACGATCTGCCGCTGAACGTCTCCCGGGAAATTCTGCAGGACAACAAGGTCACCGCCCAGCTGCGCAAGGCCTGCACCAAGCGGGTACTGGGCATGCTGGCCAAGCTGGCCAAGGACGACGCCGACAAGTACCAGCTGTTCTGGAACGAGTTCGGCAATGTGCTGAAAGAAGGCCCGGCGGAAGACTATGCCCACAAGGAGGAGATCGCCAAGCTGCTGCGCTTCGCCTCCACCCACAACGACAGCGACGTGCAGAATGTCTCCCTGGAGCAGTATGTCTCCCGCATGAAGGAGCAGCAGGAGAAGATCTACTACATAGTCGCCGACAGCTATGCCGCCGCCAAGCACAGCCCGCACCTGGAGCTGCTGCGCAAGAAGGGCGTGGAAGTGTTGCTGATGTGGGATCGGGTGGACGAGTGGCTGCTCAGTCACCTCTCCGAGTTTGACGGCAAGCAGCTCATCTCCGTCACCCGTGGCGATCTGGCCCTGGGCGAGCTGGAGGACGAGGAGAGCCGCAAGCAGCACGAGGAAGCCCAGAAGGAGTTCGCCTCCCTGGTGGAACGGCTGCAAGCGGCCCTGGGGGACAAGGTCAAGCAGGTGGCCATCAGCCATCGCCTCACCGACACCCCCTCGTGCGTGGTGACCGACGCCTACGGCATGAGCACCCAGATGATGAAGCTGATGCAGGCCGCCGGTCAGCCGGTGCCGGAGCAGAAGTTCATCCTGGAGGTGAATCCGCAACACGCCCTGGTGCAGCGCATGGCGGCGGTGCAGGACGAGCAGATCTTCGGCCAATGGGCCGAGCTGCTGCTGGAGCAGGCGCAGCTGACCGAGCAGGGTGGCCTCACGGATCCCGCCAGCTTCGTGGCGCGGCTGAATCGTCTGCTTTTGACTCCAATCGCTGAATAAAGCCCTGGGAATATCACAAGTCCCCGCTTGGGGAATTGCCAAATAGCGGTCCGGTGACACACTGTAGTCAAGTGATTACGTTGCCGGACCGTTTGGAGGCAAAGTGTTAAAAAGCAAACTCTTTATCCTGCTCTTCGCCTGCCTGTCGCCCCTGTCTAGCTCGGCCGCCGAACTGCTGCTATGGAACGCCCACAGCCTGGAGCACCTGCGCCCCATAGTGCTGGAGCGCTTCGAACAGAAGACCGGTCATCATATCGTGCAGCATCATTTTCGCGCCGATGCCCTGCGGGACAAGGTGATGTCCTCCGTGGTGCTGCCGGATCTCTACTTCATGCCCAGCGATCAGCTGAGCAACGTGGCCATCTATCATCTGGCGCCTTGGCCAGACAGCCTGACCCAGGGTCAGCCCCTGCGGGCCGACGGCCAGGTCGATGGTAAGTGGTACGGCATTCCCGTCAACCAGGGCAACCAGCTGGTACTCTATTACCGCAAGGACAAGGTGACCCCGCCCAAGCGCCTGGAGGATATCCCCGCCGGCCGGCTGGGCTGGCCCCGCTCCCAGGCCTACTGGTTTATCCCGTTTCTCACCGCCCAGGGGGGCTGGCCACTGACCGGTGACGGCTTTAGCCTCAACACGCCCCAGATGATCCAGGCCCTGGCGAGCTACAAGGCCATGTCCGATCGTCATCCCTCCACCCGCTGCGAGCTGACCTGCAACGAGCAGGCGTTCTATGAGGGCAAGATCGACTACCTCATCGACGGTGACTGGGCCTTCCAGGCCCTCAGCGAGCACCTGGCCGACAAGCTGGGGGCGGCGGTGTTGCCCACCTTCGGTGGTGGACAGATGCAACCCATGTCCAGCTCCTACGTGCTGGCCATGAGCCAGGGGCTGGATAAAGACAAACAGGCGGCGGCCCTGGCATTGGCCAAATTCCTGCTCTCGCCCGAAGTGCAGGCGGATCTGTACCAGCATTCCGGCCTGTTCCCCGGCATCAAGTCGGTGGGGGATGCCCTGCTGCCCAAGATGGGGGCGCTGCGCCAGGGGCTCTATCAGCAGCTGCTGGTCTCCCGCCCCATGCCCAACAGCTACCAGATGCTGATCGCCTGGTTGGTGCTGGGCAAGGGGTTGGAGACGCTGTTTGAAGAGGAGTATCTGCCGGCGGAGATTGCCCAGAAGATGCAGCAGCAGGCGGAGCAGGAGGTGGCTGCGCGATGATCCGGCTGAGTCGGCTCTATTTGTTGTTGGTTCTGGTGTTCACCCTGATCGCGGTGGGCACCCTGAGCCTGATGCAGTACCAGGCGCTGCGCACCTATGCGGCGGATAACCTGACCAGCGAGCTCAAGGGGGAGGCGTTTCGCATCCGCGATGGCCTGGAGCGCCAGCTCATCGGCCTCAAGGAGGGACTGCGCCTGCTCACCGGGCACGAGAGCATCATTAAGGGGCTCTCCACCCTGATCTATAGCGCTCAGGTGCAGAGTCGCTTCGAGGCGCTCTCCAACCGCTACGGGACCATCTCCTCCCTCTATCTGCTGACCCCGGATGGCAAGGTCAAGGAGAACTACGGCGGCCGGATCCGGCCCCTGGAGCAGGATGCCACCCTGCAGGCCCGGCTGGCCAAGCTGCGCAAGGCCGCCAACGAGGGGCTGCAGGGCGGGGCCATCTGGTCCCTCAAGGATCCCCTGCTGCTCCCCGAGGGCAACAATGAAGGCCTGGTGTTTGCCACCGTGGTGACCAGCTTCGGACTGCGGCAACAGGAGGCGGTACAGGGCTTCCTGCTGGCGCTGGTGCCGTTCAATCGCCTGCACAAGCAGCAGGAGGTGGAAGACAGCACCGTGCTGGAGATCGCCCCCCAGCTCACCACCTTGTCCCGCAACACCGTCAGCCAGACCCTGTCGCTGGATATCCAGGATCGCGACTTCACCGATGCCCTGACCCTCTATATCCGGGTCAGCCGCTCCATCGAGAGCATGGACAGCGCCACCAAGGAGTTTATCCGGCCCTTCCTGGTGGTGCAGCTGCTGGTGATGCTGTTTTTGATGGTGCTGCTGAGCCTCTCCTCCACCCCGGTGCTGCGGGCCTTCAATGGCCTCAACGGCATCATACAGCGCATGGAAGCCGGCCTGCCGGTGCAGAACTCCAACACCCGCATCTGGGAGTTTGCCCATACCGAGCGCCTGCTGATGGAGATGCAGGGGCGGATCCATGAGCAGCTGGCGGATCTGGAGCGGCAGAATCACCAGCTGGAGAGCCTGGCCAACGAGAAGGATCTCTATCTCAAGGAGCTGACCCAGCTCAACCAGAGCCTGGAGTCCAAGGTGGAGGAGCGCACCAATACCCTGGCCCTCAGCCTGCAGCGGATCGAGATCACCAACCGCTTCTATAACCAGCTGATCCTGCTGCGGCAGCAGCTCACCGATGACTCCAGCCCCCAGCAGGTGCTCAAGAGCGCGCTGAAACACCTGACGGCCTGTGAGCTGGGCCTGCCGTTTGCCATCAGCCTGAGCCTGGGGGAGCCCATGGTGACGGTGCAGCACAAGGATGACGATTTCCCGCTGCATAATCCGGCACCCCGTTACCGCAGCGACGAGGACTATACCCTGGAAGACGGGGTCTACAGTTTCAGCCTGCCCACCAACCATGGCAGCGGCTGGCTGCAGGTGGCGGCCCGCAGCCTGCGGGACGAGGAGCTCAAGGGGCTGCTGCTGTTTGCCCGTGAGCTGGGGGGCTATCTGGAGAAGCGCGCCCTGAACAACAAGCTGGCCTTCTGGGCCCGCACCGACGGCCTCACCGGTCTGGGTAACCGCATCGCCTTCGACCAGCTGATGGGGGATCTCGAAACGGCGCTGGATACCGAGGTGGGCCTGTTCCTGGTGGACGTCAACGGCCTCAAGGAGCTGAACGATAGCCAGGGGCATGAGGCCGGGGACGCCCTGCTCCAGACGGTGGCGGCGCGACTGCGCAGTTGCGTCCAGGGGGTGACCAGCTACCTGTATCGCATCGGTGGCGATGAGTACGTCATCGTGCTGACGGGGGAAGGGCTTAACCAGCGCAGCTGGCTGCAGAAGCGGCTGGATGAGGTCCAGTTCCAACCCGCCACCCTGGCCGGGCGCGAGCGGGGCATCAGCTTCAGCGTGGGTTATGCCGACACCCACGGCACCCATCTGGCCTCCCTGTATCGCATGGCGGACAAGGCCATGTATCAGCAGAAGCAGCAGTATTATGACTTGAAGCGCCACGCCAACCTGGGGGAGACGCAAAAGGTTGAGGAAAGCTCGGAAAGCGTGTAGCTTTTGCGCCGCAACTGAATATTTAGACGTATCCGACATTTAGGGAGCAGTTTATGCGCATCATTTTGCTCGGCGCCCCGGGCGCAGGAAAGGGCACCCAGGCTCAGTTTCTGATGGACAAGTACGGTATTCCGCAGATCTCCACCGGGGACATGCTGCGGGCCGCCATCAAGGCCGGTACCCCCCTGGGCCTCAAGGCCAAGGCAGTGATGGATCAGGGCCAGCTGGTGTCTGACGACATCATCATAGGTCTGGTCAAGGAGCGCATCGCCCAGGCCGACTGTGCCAAGGGTTTCCTGCTGGATGGCTTCCCCCGCACCATTCCCCAGGCCGACGCCATGAAAGACGCCGGTATCGCCATCGACTTCGTGCTGGAGTTCGACGTGCCGGATGAAGAGATCGTCAAGCGCATGGCCGGTCGTCGGGTGCACCCGGGTTCTGGCCGCGTCTACCACCTGGTCTTCAATCCGCCCAAAGAGGCCGACAAGGATGACGTCACCGGCGAAGCCCTGGTGATCCGTCCGGATGACGAAGAGACCACGGTGCGCAAGCGCCTGGATATCTATCACCAGCAGACCGAACCCCTGGTGGGCTACTATAAGGCCGAAGCCGCTGCCGGGCGTACCCGTTACGAGCGCCTGGACGGCACCCAGGCCGTCAGCGCCGTGAGCAACCAGCTGGCTGCGCTGCTGGGCTGATTTGCCCAACGACTTCCGCTGTATTAACGTCCGTCTAGTACGGACGTTTTTTTTGCCTGAGGATGCATGATGAGCCACAAACAAGGCCTGATCCTGGTCAATCTTGGGACACCTGAGAGTCCCACCCCCGCTGGGGTCAAGGCGTTTTTGCGCCCCTTCCTGAGCGATCGCCGGGTGGTGGATCTGACGCCCTGGCTGTGGCGCCCCCTGCTGGAGCTGTTGATCCTGCCCCGTCGCAGCCCTCGGGTGGCGCGCAACTATGCTCCCATCTGGACGCCGGACGGATCGCCGTTGCTGGCCATAGGCCGGCGGCAACAGGCCGGGGTCAAGGCGCGACTGCTGCAGGCCAATCTCGACTGGCCTGTGTGCCTGGCCATGACCTATGGTGAGCCTTCCCTGGCGGCGGCCTGGCAGCAGCTCAAGGCCCAGGGGGTGGAGGAGGTCTGCCTGCTGCCCCTCTATCCCCAATACTCGTCCACCACCATGGCACCTGTGCTGGATGCCTGGGGGCGTGTGATGGGCGCCGAGAAGAACGTGCCGGCACTGCACCTGGTGCGAGATTACCACCTGGCGCCCGGCTATATCGCCGCCCTGGCCAATCGGGTGCGCCACCACTGGCATCAGCAGGGGCAGGGGGATTGCCTGCTCATCTCCTTTCACGGCATTCCGGTGCGGTATGCCACCGAAGGCGATCCCTACCCGGCTCAGTGCCAGGCCACGGCGCATGCCTTGGCTCAGGAGCTGGGCCTTACGGAGGGCCAATGGCGCCTTAGCTTCCAGTCCCGTTTTGGCAAGGAGCCTTGGTTGGAGCCCTATACGGACGAGACGCTGGTGCAGCTACCTGGCATGGGTGTGCGTCGGCTGGATGTGATTTGCCCCGGGTTTGCCGCCGATTGTCTGGAAACCCTGGAGGAGATAGCCGAGGAGGGCAAGGCCGCCTTTCTGGCCGCCGGGGGTGAGTCCTACCGCTATATTCCGGCACTGAATGACCAGCCGGATCACCTGGATCTGTTGGTGACATTGGCCGCTCAGGCCCTGGGATCTGGAAAACCGTTTGCGTCTTGAGTGCCCTCTTTTTTCGGGTAAATGGGGCGTGTTACCATGCGCGCCCTCAGCCTGAACCCGGTGTCCCAGATGAAATTTCCCGGCCAACGCAAGTCGAAGCATTACTTCCCGGTGGACCGTCGCGATCCCATGATCCAGCCCCTGGCCAGTCCCGAGGGGCTCCCCCCCTACGTGGTGGGCATCGATCAGACGCTGGTGGATATTGAGGCCCATGTGGATGATGCCTTCCTCGCGGAGCATGGCCTCAGCAAGGGCCACTCCCTGCTGGTGAGCGATGCCACGGCCGAAGCCATCTACCTGGCCATCAAGGCCGGGGATCTGGTGGAGAGCGAGTTCGCCGGGGGGACAGTCGCCAACACCCTGCACAACTACTCTGTGCTGAGTGACTCCCGCTCCATCCTCCTCGGGGTGATGAGCGAGCAGATCAGCGTCGGCAGCTACGCCTACCGCTACCTGTGCAACACCTCTTCCCGGGTGGATCTGGATCACCTGCAGCCGGTACAAGGGCCGATTGGCCGCTGCTTCACCTTCGTCAGCCAGGATGGCGATCGCAGCTTCGGTATCAGTCCGGGGGCCATGAACCGGCTGACCCAGGATCACATCCCCGAGTCGGTGATCACCGGGGCTTCGGCCTTGGTGATCAGCGCCTACCTGGTGCGGGGGGAGGAGGGGGACACCATGAAGGCCTCCGCCATGAAGGCGGTGGCCTTGGCCAAGGCCGCCGGGGTCCCCGTGGTGCTGACCCTGGGGACCCGCCACGTGATCGAGGCCGATCCGGCCTGGTGGCAGGCGTTCATCAGGGAGTACGTCACCCTGCTGGCGATGAACGAAGAGGAAGGCGCCGTGCTGACCGGTGAGCAGGATCCGCTAGCCGCAGCCGCCAAGGCACTGGCCTGGGCGGATCTGGTGCTGTGCACCGCCGGCCCCCTGGGGCTCTTCATGGCCGGTTACACCGACGAGGCCCACAAGCGGGAGACCAGCCATCCCCTGCTGCCCGGCTGTATCCCGGAATTCAACCGCTACGAGTTCAGCCGTCCCATGCGCCGTGCCGACTGCCAGACTCCCCTGGCGGTGTTTTCTCACATCTCGCCCTACATGGGGGGGCCCCACAAGATCAAGAACACCAACGGGGCCGGGGATGGCGCTCTGTCGGCCGTGCTGCACGACATGGCGGCCAACTGTTTTCACCGCACCTCCGTGCCCAATTCCGCCAAGCACGCCGCGCCGTTTCTCTCCTACTCCTCCTTTGCCCAGCTGTGCAAGTACGCCAACCGGGTGAGCTACGAGGTGCTGTGCCAGAGCAGCCCGCGTCTGTCCCGTGGCCTGCCGGAGCGTGAAGACAGCCTGGAAGAGGCCTACTGGGAACGTTAATAAAATGTGATGACCGCTTGCCTTGCTGCCCCGGCCTGGCGTTATAGTTAAGCAGACCAGGCAAACAGAGGAGACATCCTATGGACTTGAGCGGCTACTTGCGCATGGACGCCAATATTTTGCTGGGCATAGTGAACGAAAAATTGCGGCTGGAGTGCCCGGATCTGGAGGATCTGCTGGCCACCTTCAACTTCACCAAGGGCCAACTGGATATGAAGATGGAGGAGATTGGTTACTTCTACGATCCGGTCACCAACCAGTTCAAGCCCCACTGAGTTTTCATCCCGCACAAACAACACCGGGGAGCCTAGGCTCCCCGGTCGTATTTTCAGCGATTAGCCTGCCGTATAGCCTAGTTGCTGCTTCACCGCCTCGCCCAGCTGCCAGACCGCCATGGCGTAATAGACGCTGTGGTTGTAGAGGGTGATGGTGGTGAAGTTGGGCAGCCCGTACCAATACTCGTACTGCTTGCCCACATCCAGCCGCAGCAGCAAGGCCTCGGAATGGGGAACCCGTGCCATAGGGCGTAGACCGGCGGCCTGCAGGGTGGCGACCGGGTAGTGCTGCTTGAGGCCTGGCTCCAGATCCCGTGCCTGGCCACGGGCCTTGACGGCGATGGTGTCGTTCTGGCTCCAGCCATGGGCCTGAAAGTAGTTGGCTACGCTGCCGATGGCATCTTCCGGATCCCACAGATCCGTCTTGCCGTCGCCGTTGAAGTCCACCGCATAGGCCTTGAAGGAGGAGGGCATGAATTGGCAGTAACCCATGGCGCCGGCGAAGGAGCCGCGCAGCTCATGGGCATCGACGCCATCTTCCCTGGCCATCAGCAGAAAGTTCTCCAGTTCGCCGGTGAAAAACGTCTCGCGGCGCGGATAGTCGAACGCCAGGGTCGCCAGGGCGTCCAGCAGACGAGTATTGCCCATCACCCGACCCCAGCGGGTCTCCACCCCTATGATGCCGACGATGATCTCCGGCGCGACGCCGTATTGCTGCTGGGCGCGGCGCAGGGCGTCACCGTGTTCCCGCCAGAAATCCACCCCGTTTTGCACGTTGCCCGGGGTGATGAATTTCTGCCGATAACGCAGCCATGCGCCATTTGGGCCAGAGGGGAGGCTGCTGGCGCTGGAGGGGGCCTGCTGGTCCATCAGGCGGAGCACAGAGTCCAGCCGCTGGGCATGGTTGAGCCAATAGGTGAGCTGGGCCCGGTCGTACTGGTGTTTGGCCACCATGTACTCGATGAACTGCTGGGCCTTGGGGTGAGTGGCATAATCCCCCAGCGGTAGGTCATCCGTCAGTTGGCCTGCCTTCAGCTTGCGCTGATCCAGCAGCCAGGAGCCTGTGGTGGCCGGCGGATCTGAGGGTAACAGCTTGCTTTCGGGGCGGGCACTGACCTGTTGGGTGCCATGATCGGGCGCGCTGCAGGCGCTAAGCAGTGGCAGCAGGCCGAATAATACGGGGGCTATAGGGTGGCGCATGTGGTGTCTCTATCGGGATGAAGTCTGGACGTCGCCAAGCCGGGAGAGCCCTGGCTGGGATCGGCACTTTACCCCAGCCACGGCCGCCAGTAAAACCCCGAATGCATTGGGGTGATCCCTGGCTAAGGTGCCATTCAGACTAGGGGGCTGGCACAGCCAGTGTCTGCTGAACGTCAACGCAGTATCGCCCGCAGCGCGCCGGTTCCTTGACCGCGGGACCCCGCAGTTTACCGCGATGGGGCCGGCAGCAAGCGATAGTCGAGGCTGGCCGGACAGAGGCTGGCCAGAGTGAGGCGGGCGCTGGCCAACTGGGAGGTGGCGGCGCGGCTCTCCACCAGGGCCGCGCGGCGGATCTGGGTGAGGTCCCACCCTTGCAGGTGCGCCTTAGCCAGGGCCGACTGCATGGCCGGCAGGGAGGGATTGTAGGCGGCGTTTTCGGCACTGCGTCCCGTGATGATCTGGCCATCTGCCGCTTCCAATGCCACCCCAGCCAGGGCGCCGGAATAGGGGGCATAGCTGGCCTCGGCGGCGGTGCGGGCGTGCTGCAACAGGGGATCCCCCTCCAGGGGCGCCAGGGTTTGGCCTTGCGGGCTCATCAGCACCTGGCGGATGCCCAGATCCGCCGGACCAAAGGCATACGGCAGCAGCTGCGCCAGGCTATGGCGGCCCTGGGGCAGTTGGATCTGCACCCCTGGCCCACCTTGGGTCTCGTTGATGAACTGGCGGCAGTGGCCGCAGGGGGAGGCATTGACCGTCAGGCTGAGGATCCCGGTCTCTCCGGCCAGCCAGGCATGGTTGATGGCGGACTGCTCGGCGTGAATGCTGGCCCCCAGGGGCTGATCCGGGAATTCGAAATTGGCGCCCACATAGCGGGTGCCACTGGCCCCCAGGGCGATGACGCCCACATTAAAGTGGCTGATGGGGGTATGGGCGTAGGCTGCCGCCACCGGCAACAAGGCCAGACTCAGGGCCGTATCGTCCAGGCCGCTTTGCGCCTGCAGGGCCTGCCACTGTGGGGCACTCAGGTGGGCGGCGGCGCCCTGAGCCTGGTTGGCGGTGAGCTGCGCCGCCAGCAGTCTGGCTAATACCGGAGGCAGGGTGGCGATGGCATCGAGGACGGCGCTAAACATGGGGCTCTCCTTAGGCTGACAGCCAGCAGCAAACCAAAGGGTTTACGTGCCTAGCCCAATAGATGGAACAGCAGGGGCGCGACTATGGCGGTGAGGATGCCGCACAGCACCATGGCCAGGGACGAGAAGGCCCCCTGTTCCACCCCCTGCTCGGCGGCGGCAGCCGTGCCCACCGCATGGGAGCAGGCCCCCATGGCCAGCCCCTGAGCGTGGGGATCCTTGACGCCGAACAGCTTGAGCAGGGGGAAGCCGATCAGCGCCCCCAGTATCCCCACCAGGATGACGATGGCCACGGCGATATCCGGGATGCCGCCCAGGCTCTGACTGACGCTCATGGCCAGGGGGGTGGTGATGGAGCGGGTGGCCACCGAGCTCAGCATGTCGTGGGGGGTCTGCAGGTAATGGCCCACCAGCAGGGTGCCGGCCACGCTGATGAACACCGCCACCAGGCAGCACAGCAGGATCGGCACCAGCTTGGCGCGGATATGCTTCATCTGGCTGTACAGGGGCAGGGCCAGGGCCACCACCGCCGGCTCCAGGAAGAAGGTGATGGGCCGGGTGCCGGCCTTGTACTGCTCCAGGGGCAACTGCCAGAGGGCCAGCATGCCCATGAGGATCAGCATGGGGATCAGCACTGGGTTGATGATGGGCAGGGGAAAGCGGCGATAGAGGGCCCGGGTCAACAGGTAGAGCACCAGGGTCAAGGGCAGGGCCAGATAGAAGATCATTGGTTCAACCTCTGATACAGGCGGCCCACCACCAGCAGGATCAGGGTGATGCCGGCCAGCACGTTGAGCACTATGAGCAGCAAGGAGTCGGCGAAGGCGTCCAGATAGGCCAGCAGACCCACCCCCACCGGGATAAACAGCAGGGCCATGTGGCGCAGCAGCACGCCGGCGCCGGCCTCCACCCAACGCAGTTTCACCACCTGCAGATTCAGCAGGACAAACAGCAACAACATGCCCAGAATACTGCCGGGAAAACTAAACGGCAGCAGGGCGGCAATGGCTTTGCCGGCCCACAGGCAGGCAAACAGCACCAGGGCATCCCGTAACAACACGCCGGCCAGGCGCACACGGGGCAACAACCACGCCATGATGACTCCGAAAAATGAAGAGGGGGTCACAGTTTAGCAGAGTTGACCCAGGACGAAAGTCGGCTTTAGGCTGCCCATTAAAAGCAAATAATATAAAAACGAAGGAAATCAGGATAATACGCTATGAGTAGTCAACCCATGCCCAAGGGGCCGACCCCCTTGCTGCAATCCCTGCGGCAGAACCTGCTGCAACAGGCCCAGGCACTGCCGGGCTTGGCCCTGCCCATGTGGCAGGCCGACGAGGTGGTGGTGCGCTGGGACGGCCCAGCCCTGCAGCAGGCCGCCGGCCGCCAGGTGCTGCCGCATCGCCATGAGGCATCGCCGGCCGCCGAGTGGATCCTGTACGACGGCCATCCCTTCAGCGAGCCTGTGTTCGAGATCTACGGCGAGGGTTACCAGATGCTGGCCCAGACCGCCGGCACCTGGGATGCCCCCGAAGCCGTGGGCCGTTGCCCGGATGCCAGCTATGGCCTGGGGGAAGAGGCGGGCTATCACAGCTGCTATAACCTGCTGCTGGTGCGCCAGGCCAACGGCTGGACCCTGCTGGGCTTTACCGCCTGCCGCGAGTTTGTCGGCGTGTTCCGCCTCTACCCGGGGGGCCGCTTGCAGATCCTGATGGAGACCCAGGGTGGTCAGCCCGACAAGGGCGCCACCTGGCATAGCGAGCCCCTGTTTGTCACCCAGGGCGCGACGCGGGAGTCGGTGCTGGAGCAGTTTGCCCAGCGGATCTGCGCCCAGCATCCACCCCTGGCTTCGACCGGCCGCCCCACCGGCTGGTGCTCCTGGTATCACTACTATGCCGACGTCAGCCGTGCCGACATCGAAGAGAACCTCAGCCAGCTGCAGGCCAACTGGCCGGGCTTGGAGTTTGTGCAGATCGACGACGGCTTTCAGGCGGCCATGGGGGACTGGCTGCGGCCCAGCGCCAAGTTTGCCGGCGGCCTGGCGCCCCTGGTGGCACAAATACACGCCCAGGGGGCGGAGCCTGCCTTGTGGCTGGCGCCCTTTATCGCCGAGCCGGACTCAGAACTGTTCCAGACCCATCCGGACTGGTTTATCCATGATGAGCAGGGCCGTCCCATTCCCGCAGAGCAGGTGACCTATGGCGGCTGGCGCTGCACCCCCTGGTACTGCCTGGATGGCAGTCACCCTGAGGTACAGGCCCATCTGCGTGCGCTGTTTGCCACCCTGCGGCGCGATTACGGCATCCGCTACTTCAAGCTCGATGCCCTCTACTGGGGTCTGCTGCCGGCGGGAGTCCGCCACCATGGTGGCAGCCGGGTGGCCGCCTATCGTGCGGGCCTGGCCGCCATGTTGGCGGGGGCCGGGGAGGGCGCCTTCTTGCTGGGTTGCAACGCGCCCCTGTGGCCCAGCCTGGGGCTGGTGCACGGCATGCGGGTGGCGGATGACGTGGAGCGCAGCGGCCCGCGCTTTCGTCAGCTGGCCCGGGAGATCTTCTACCGCAGCTGGCAGGCGGACCGCCTGTGGCGGCTGGACCCCGACTGCCTGTGCCTGCTGGACATTCCGGCTCAGCAGGCCAGCCCTGCCGAATACGACTTCCACCTGGCCACCCTGGTGGCCGCCGGCGGCAGCCTGTTGCTGGGGGATCGGCTGCAAGCCCTGGACGCGGCGTGGCAGGCCAAGGTAGTCCGGCTGCAAAGCCTGGTGGCGGCACAGCTGCCGCCGCTGCGCTTCACCGACACCCGTTTTGATCAAGGTTGGGTGCGCTTTGGTGATCACTGGCTGGGCTGCCTGTTCAACTGGCAGGACGAGCCCAAGCCCGTCACCCTGCCATTGGGCAGCCAGGACTTCTGGGAACAGCGGCCGCTGGCGGTGGATCAGACCCTGGCACCCTACGGCGCCCTGGTGATCCAGGTGCCGGTGGCGCCCCACCGGGCCCTGGGCCTGCCGGAGGGTGGCAGAGTCGATGACCGCGCTGGCGAATTGTCTGCCGGGTCTTCCCCCCTGAGCTAGTCGGACTTGTGCCCTGCACGGCAGCGGGGCATACTTTTGGCCACTTGTCGGAGTGCCCCCCGGGGCTGAGACCGTTTATTCGGGATCCGTTGAACCTGATCAGGTTAATACCTGCGAAGGGATACAAGGCGCCACAGGCTCGCCGTCCAGCGCATCACTGGCCAGGACGACATCCGGGGCGCCGACCCAGACCATGCGTCTGCGTGTCGGCGCCCAGCTCCCAGCCCGGGAGTCCGCCGACCCGCCCTCAACACTTCAGACAAGCAAACCCACAACCCAAGGTGAGCTTTGCTATGTCGACCGAAATCCAGACCCTTACTGCCTCCACCACTGAGGCGTCCCCGCCGACCCGCCGCGAGCGCCGTGCCCAGGCCCGGGCCTACATCGGCCAGTTGGCCGGAGAGAGCTTCCCCAACTCGGATCGCCTGTACGTCACCGGCAGCCGGCCGGATCTCCGGGTGCCCATGCGCCGCATCCATCTCTCGCCGACCCTGGTGGGGGGCACACCGGAGGCGCCAGTGCTGGAGGCCAATGCCCCCGTGCTGGTGTACGACACCGCCGGCGCCTACGGCGATCCCACGGCCCAGCTGGATGTGAGCCAGGGGCTGCCCCGATTGCGGGATGGCTGGATCGAAGAGCGGGGGGATTGTGCGCCCGTGGCCGCCACCGCCAGCCTGACCCGGGCTCACCGTCAGGCCATCACGGCGGCGGATCTGCCCCGCATGGCGCAGACGGCGCCGATCCGTTGCGGCGTGGCGGGTCAACGTCCCACCCAGCTGGCCTATGCCCGGGCCGGCATCATCACCCCGGAGATGGAATTCATCGCCTTGCGGGAGAGCCAGGGGCTAGCCGCAGGGGGGATCAGCGCCGAGTTTGTGCGGGCCGAGGTGGCCGCCGGGCGGGCCATCATCCCTGCCAACGTCAACCACCCGGAGGCCGAGCCCATGATCATCGGCCGCAACTTCCTAGTGAAGATCAACGCCAACATAGGCAATTCCTCGGTCACCTCCAGCATCGAGGAGGAGGTGGAGAAGCTGGTGTGGGCCACCCGCTGGGGCGCCGATACCGTGATGGATCTCTCCACCGGCCGGCACATCCATGAGACCCGGGAGTGGATCTTGCGCAACAGCCCTGTGCCCATCGGTACCGTGCCCATGTACCAGGCGCTGGAGAAGGTCAACGGCAAGGCCGAGGATCTGACCTGGGAACTGATGCGCGACACCCTGATCGAGCAGGCCGAGCAGGGGGTGGACTACTTCACCATTCACGCCGGCCTGCTGCTGGCCTACGTGCCCCTCACCGCCAAGCGGGTCACCGGCATCGTCTCCCGCGGCGGCTCCATCATCGCCAAGTGGTGCCTGGCCCACCATGAGGAGAACTTCCTCTACACCCATTTTCGCGAGATCTGCGCGATCTGCGCCCAGTACGACGTGGCCCTCTCCCTGGGGGATGGTCTGCGGCCCGGCTCCATCGCCGATGCCAACGACGAGGCCCAGTTTGCCGAGCTGCGCACCCTGGGGGAGCTGACCCAGATCGCCTGGCAATACGATGTGCAGGTGATGATCGAGGGGCCGGGCCATGTGCCGCTGCACCTCATCCAGGCCAACATGGACGAGCAGTTGCAACACTGCCACGGCGCCCCCTTCTACACGCTAGGTCCGCTGACCACCGACATAGCCCCGGGTTACGATCACTTCACCTCCGGCATAGGTGCGGCACTCATTGGCTCGCTTGGCTGCGCCATGCTCTGCTACGTCACCCCCAAGGAGCACCTGGGGTTGCCCGGCAAGGAGGACGTCAAACAGGGGCTCATCGCCTACAAGATTGCCGCCCATGCCGCCGATCTGGCCAAGGGCCATCCCACCGCCCGCATCCGGGATGATGCCATGTCCAAGGCGCGCTTCGAGTTCCGCTGGGAGGATCAGTTCAACCTGGCGCTGGATCCCATGACGGCCCGGGCGCTGCACGACGAGGACCTGCCCCAGGCCTCCGGCAAGCTGGCGCATTTTTGCTCCATGTGCGGCCCCAAGTTCTGCTCCATGAAGATCAGCCAAGAGGTGCGGGCCATCGAGGCCGACAAGGCGGCGCAGAAGGAGGCCGCACGGCAGGCGGGCATGCAGGCCCAGTCAGAACGCTTCGTGGCCGAAGGCAGCGAACTCTACCAGCCGGCGGCGGACGCTGAGGCTCGACCATGAGCCGTCCCATCGTCTGGAGCCTGGCGGGGTCGGATTGCGGCGGAGGTGCCGGCCTGCAGGCGGATCTGCTGACCATCCAGGATCTGGGAGGCCACGGCTGCACCCTGGTCACCGCCATCACGGCGCAAAATTCCGTGGCGGTCACGGCGGTGGTGCCCGTCAGCCTGGCGCTGCTGGAGGCCCAGCGTGCCGCCCTGGCCGAAGACCTCTGGCCTGCCACCATCAAGGTGGGGCTTCTGGCCGGCGACGAGCAGCTAGCCTGGCTCAGCGACTGGTTGGCCGAACTGACGCCCGATCAGCGCCCTCCTGTGATCTGCGATCCGGTGCAGGTGGCCAGCACCGGCCAGGCCATGGGCCGGCTGGTCCAGTCCGACGGTTGGGATCGGCTGCTGCCGCAGCTGACCCTGATCACCCCCAACCTGCCGGAGCTGGCGGCCCTCACCGGGCTGCCGGTGGACACGCCGCAGCAGATTGAGCGCGCCGCCGCCGAGCTGCAATCCCGGGGCGCCGCCGCCGTGCTGGTCAAGGGGGGCCACGGGGCGGGGCCGATCTGTCTCGATTACCTGCTCACGGTGGATCAATCCCTGTGGCTGGCGGCACCCAGACTCACTACCCGCCACGGTCACGGCACCGGCTGCAGCTACGCCAGTGCCATCGCCACCCTGTTGGCCCGGGGGGATGCCCTGGCCGACGCCGTCACCCTGGCGCGGACCTATTTGCAACAGGGGCTCGCGGCGGCCGAGGGCGTGGGGCAGGGGCCTGGCCCCTTGGCGCGGCTTAGCACGCCCCATGGCAGGCAGCACCTGCCGCTGGTCTTTGCCAGCGCCGCAGCGGCTCTGGCGCCTGCATCTGAGCCATTCGCCCCTTGCCCTGCCCGGCTGGGGCTCTATCCGGTGGTGGACTCTCTGACCTGGATCGAGCGGCTGCTGCAGTGGGGCGTGCGCACCCTGCAGCTGCGCATCAAGGATCCGCATGATCCGACCCTTGAAGAGCAGATCATTCGCGCCATCGCCCTGGGGCGGCAATACGGAGCGCGGCTGTTTATCAACGACTACTGGCAACTGGCCATCCGTCATGGCGCCTACGGCGTGCATCTGGGGCAGGAGGATCTGGAGCTTGCGGATCTGGCGGCCATCCGCCGCGCCGGCCTGCGGCTTGGCGTCTCCACCCACGGCCACGGCGAGCTGGCCAGGGCCCTGGCGCTGCGGCCCTCCTACATCGCCTTGGGGCACATCTTCCCCACCCAGACCAAGCAGATGCCGTCCTCACCCCAGGGACTCAAGCGGCTGGCCGAGGCGGTGCGATTGCTAGAGGGCTACCCGGCGGTGGCCATCGGCGGCATCAGCATCGAGCGGGTGGCGGGGGTGCTGGCCACCGGCGTCGCCAGTGTGGCCCTGGTGAGCGCCATCACCCAGGCGGCGGATCCGGAGGCCGTCACCCGAGCGCTGCTGGCCCAGGTGGGGGCAGGTGGCGAGGCGGAGGTGACAAATGTCGTCTGCTGAGCCGTTCTCCGAGGCCAACTGGGCGCGCTATGCCCGCCAGCTGAGCCTGCCCCAGTGGGGCGAGGCGGCCCAGGGGCGTCTCACCCGGGCCCGGGTCCTGCTGGTGGGGGCCGGCGGTCTGGGCTCGCCGGTGGCGCTCTATCTGGCAGGAGCCGGGGTGGGGCAACTGTATCTCAGCGATGGCGACCGGGTGGGGCTGTCCAACCTGCACCGGCAGATCCTGTTTACCCAGGCGGATCTCAACCAGCCCAAGACCCAGGCTGCCCAGCGCCATCTGGCTCGCCTCAACCCCGGCTGCCGGGTATTTCCGCTGCCGGCGGTGAGCCCTGACTCGCTGCCCGAATTGCTGTGCCCCCAGGGCCAGCCGCTGGATCTGGTCATCGACTGCACCGACAACCTGGCCAGTCGCCAAGCGGTCAACGCCGCCTGTGTGGCGGCCGCCGTGCCCCTGTTAAGCGGGGCCGTGGCAGGCTGGCAGGGGCTGCTGGCGCTGTTTGAGCCGGGCCGGCGTGCCACCCAGGGCTGCTATCACTGCCTGTTTCCCGGACAGGATGAAGCCGGCAGTTGTGCCAATGCCGGCATCCTGGGGCCCATGGCGGGGCTCATCGCCAGTCAGCTGGCGCTGGAGGCCTTGCGCTTTCTGGCTGGCCTGCCGAGCCCGAATACCGGCCAGGTGTTGCGCCACGATGCCTTAAGCGGGCGTTGGCAGCGCTTTGCCCTGAGTCGGGATCCCGGCTGCCCCGTCTGCGGCACGTCGTTGGAGGAGCAATAAATGGATAAGCAAACGATGGATTTTTTTGTCAATGACAGCCCCCGCCAGGGGCTCGCCGGGCTGAGCCTGGAGGGCCTGCTGCTGGCCGAGGGGCTGGGTCGGGGCGAACCACCCCAGATCCCCGCCGGGGTGGCGGTGGCACTGAACCAGGTGGTGATCCCTCGACCGCAATGGGCCCTGACGCCGGTGGCGTCGGGAGATCGTATCGATATTTTTTCCGTGATAGCCGGAGGCTAGCATGCAGACTCAACCACTCAAGATTGCCGGCCGCCGCTTTGCCAGCCGGCTCTTCACCGGTACCGGCAAGTTCGCCAGCGCCGAACGGATGGCCCAGGCCATCGCCGCCAGCGGCTCCGAGCTCACCACATTGGCCATCAAGCGGGTCAACCTGACCGGCGAGGACCCCCAGATCCTGGCGCCCTTGCGCGGCCTGGGGGTCAACCTGCTGCCCAACACCTCGGGGGCCCGCAACGCCGAGGAGGCCTGCTATGTGGCCCGCCTGGCCCGGGAGGCCCTGGGCACCCACTGGGTCAAGCTGGAGATCCATCCCGACCCGCGCTACCTGATGCCAGATCCCATTGAGACCCTCAAGGCCGCCGAGCAGCTGGTGCAGGAGGGCTTCGTGGTGCTGCCCTATTGCGGCGCGGATCCCATGCTGTGCAAGCGGCTGGAGGAGGCGGGCTGTGCCGCCGTCATGCCGCTGGGGGCGGCCATCGGCTCCAATCAGGGGCTGACGACCCGACAGATGCTGCAGATCATCATAGAGCAGTCGGGTGTCCCCGTGGTGGTGGATGCCGGGCTGGGGGCGCCATCCCATGCCGCCGAGGCCATGGAGCTGGGAGCCGATGCGGTGCTGGTGAATACCGCCATCGCGGTGGCCGGCAATCCCGTGGCCTTGGCCCAGGCCTTCGCCCTGGCGGTGCAAGCTGGTCGCCTAGCCTATGAGCATGGGCTGGGGGCGGTGAGCCAACAGGCGGTGGCCAGCAGTCCGCTGGATCCCTTCTTGCTGCGCCTGATGGAGGATCCCGCATGAGCTTTTATCAAGAGTGGCAACAACTGGATTGGGACCAGCTGCAAGCCCAGGTGGTGAATGCCACCGCCGAGCAGGTGGCAGCGGCCCTGGCGCAGCCTAGAAAGAGTCTGGCGGATTTCGCCGCCCTCATCTCAGCCGCCGCCGAGCCCTATTTGCCCCAGATGATGCAGGAGGCCCAACGGCTCACTCGCCAGCGCTTTGGCCAGGGGGTGAGCATGTACCTGCCCCTGTATCTCACCAACCTGTGCGCCAATGACTGCAGCTATTGCGGCTTCTCCATGAGCAACGCCATCAAGCGCAAGATCTTGAACGAGGAGGAGGTGCTGGCGGAGTGCGAGGCCATTGCCAAGCTGGGTTACCAGAATTTGTTGCTGGTCACCGGCGAGCACGAGCGCAAGGGGGGCATCGACTATTTTCGCCGCATGCTGCCCCTCATCAAGCCCTACGCCCCCTATCTGTCGATGGAGGTGCAACCCCTGGCGACGGACGAGTATGCCGAGCTGGTGAGCCTGGGGCTCGATGGCGTCATGGTCTATCAGGAGACCTATCATGCTCCCAGCTATGCCGCACACCATCTGCGGGGCAAGAAGCAGGACATGGCCTGGCGCATGGACACACCGGATCGGCTGGGGCAGGCCGGGGTGGATAAGATAGGCCTGGGGGTATTGTTGGGGCTGGCGGATTGGCGTACCGACAGCCTGATGCTGGCTCACCACCTGCAGTATCTGCGCAAGCACCATTGGCGCAGCCGTTACAGCATGTCGTTTCCGCGGCTGCGGCCCTGTACCGGCGGCATCTCGCCGGTCAGTGCGGTGAGTGAACGCCAGCTGGTGCAGCTGGTGTGCGCCTGGCGGCTGCTGGATCCCGAGCTGGAGCTGTCGTTGTCCACCCGGGAGCGCCCCGCGCTGCGGGATGCCCTGATCCCCCTGGCCATCACCAGCGTCAGCGCCGGCTCCAGCACCCAGCCCGGCGGCTATGCCCAGCCGGCCAAGGAGCTGGAGCAGTTTCACATCAGCGACGAGCGACCGACCACTGCGGTGGCCCAGGCCCTCCAGCAGCGTGGTCTGGAACTCATCTGGCTGGAGCGGGGGCCGGGGGCCGGTTAACCGCCATCGCAATTTGCAAATTGCCTGCACTCAGATGGGCCTCAGGCGCAGATTGCAGCCAAACAGCTGCTATCTGGGGTTTTGCGGGCGCTTTCTGACCCTTAAAGCTGGCGTGGCAATTGCACGGCAAGGATATCTTTGTTGTCCATCCGAGGTGTCCCATGCTGTCAGCCACTCGGCTTCCGGAGCCGTATCAATTTCTAGTGCTGGGGGGAGAACTGGACGAGGTGTCCGCCGGCGAACTCCTGGCCCTGTGTGAAGAGAAGTTGGCGCCACGCTGTCGGCTGGTGCTGGATCTGCGTGCCGTCAGCTCCCTGGATGAGACAGGGATCGGGGTCTTGGTCTACCTGTACAAGCGGCTGCGCTGGTTCGGCGGCCGCCTGCGGCTCTTGTCTCCCCAGGGGACTGTGCACCAGCAACTGATGGACTGGGGCGTGGCGGAATTGATCCCCTGTTTTGCCGATGAAGCGGCCATGCTGGCGGCGGATGACGCCGAGGCAGCCATGGAGCCGGGCTGGCAATAGCAAATTAATATGTGCGAGTCATCCCAGTTTCTTGTAAATTCCGCGTACCTGCACTTAGGCGTTGGCCAAACTGGTGTGGTGATAGTCCCACATTGGTTTTCAACAACTTGGAGTAGAAGGCGGTCGTTCCTGCATGAAGACTCAGGACAAGGAAACCCTGGTATGGCAAATCCGTCTGCCAGCAGACTTCAGTGGTATTCGGTTAGGTCGACAGAACCTGGACCGGGTATTGCGTTGCCAGGGCTGGGGGGAGCGGCAGATCAGCCATTGGCGCCGCCTGTTTACCGAGTTGGCCTCCCGCAGCGTGCACCATGCCAGGCCCAGCCAGCTGCAGCTGCGGCTCTACCAGCTGGAGCAGACCTGGCGGCTGGAGCTGGAAGACGATGCCCCGCCGTTTGATCCCAGCAAGCCGCAGCCCATCGATCTGGCGGTGGATGAGGAGACCTCGCTGACCGAACCGGGCTGGGAGTTGCCGGATCCCATGCTGGCGGAGGCCACCTATCGCCGTCTGGCGGACGGCAATCTCTGTAGCCTGCTGCTACAGCAGGACGAGCTGCATGGCCGCATACTGCTCATTCACCATCAACCGATACAGCGTACTCTGCTGGCAGATTATCTGGCGGAGCGCTTCACCGTCTCCACCTTTGCCTCGGCCCGGGAAGCCTTGCCCGTGTTTGAGCGGCAGGGGGCGGATCTGGTGATCTCCGATGTGGGGCAGGACAGCTTCGATGGCCTGGCCTTGCGCCATGCCCTGGCCCAACAGGAACGCCGGTCGCTCCCCCCTTTCTTGTTTCTCACCGGCAGCGAGGATCCCGAGACGCGGTTGCTGGCGGCGGGCTTGGGGGCCGATGACTACCTGCTGACCCCGGTGTGCAAGGCCGAGTTACTGGCGGTGGTCAGTCGGGTGCTGTTTCGCCAACAAAATCGCAAGGAGCGCTGCGCCGATCACCTGGATCCCCTGGTGACCGCCTCCCTGCGCCCCCACCTGCCGGCCAGCATGACGCCCTTTGGCCTGAGCATGGGCACCCGTGGTGCCAGGCTGGGGGGCAGTGACTTCATCCTGCAGCAGGGGCGGCGCCTGATTCTGGGGGATGTGATGGGGCGGGCCGAGCAGGCGAGAAGCTTCGCCCACGCCTATGCCGGCTATGTGCGCGGTCTGCTGTGTGCCTTGCCCCAGGCCTTGGGGCCGGCGCAGGTGCTGCGCCGCCTGGCGAAGATCATGCTGGAGGATCCGCTGCTGAGTCAGACCCAGGTCCATGTGCTGGCCCTGACCCTGGAGGAGACCGGCGTGGTGCGGCTGGCGGCGGCCGGCTTTCCCATGCCTTGGCTCATCCAGGCGGAGGCGGTCACCCCGCTGCCGGCCACGGGTCAGATGACGGGGCTCGGCGGGGACTTTCATGCCGAGGAATTTGTCTTGCTATTGCGGCGCGGCGAGCGTCTGCTGATCCATTCCGACGGCCTGCGCTGCGAAAGCAACGATGTCTTACCCAGCCGTTGGCAGCAGGATCTGCTGGAGCAGCTGCGTCACTGTGCCGGCCTGCCGGTAAAAGAGACCCAAGAGAGTATTTTGCAGCTGTTTGATACCCATCACGCCGACCCCATCCAAGATGACCTAACCCTTGTCCTGTTGGAGCGGCTTTGCTAGAAACACCCTAAGACGCACGCGGAAATAATAATGATGAATCACTCAAGCCAACCTTTGCTCTTCCTGGTGGAAGATAGCCCTACCCTGGCCTTGTTGTATCAAGACTACCTGCGCAACGAAGGGTACGAGGTGTGCCACTTCGCCCTGGGACGCCCCGTGCTGGAGGCGTTGCCCGAGCGGTTGCCCCAGGTGATCTTGCTGGATCTGGAGCTGCCGGACATGGACGGCATGGAAATCCTCAAGCACATCAACGAGCAGGGGCTGCCCTGTTCCGTGGTGGTGATCACGGCCCACGGCTCTGTGGATGTGGCGGTGGAGGCCATGCGCCTGGGGGCCTTTGACTTTCTCACCAAGCCCTTCGACGGCAAGCGCCTGTGCACCACGGTGCACAATGGCGTGCGTCACCAGCAGTTGAGCTCCTTGGTGGAGACCTATCGGGACAATTACGATCGCAATCAGTTTGGCGGCTTTCTGGGCAGCTCCCTGCCCATGCAGGGGGTCTACCGCATCATAGAGAGCGCCGCCGCCAGCAAGGCCACCGTCTTCATCACGGGGGAGAGTGGTACCGGCAAGGAGGTGTGTGCCGAGACCCTCCATAATCTGAGCCCCCGTCGGGAGCAGCCGCTGGTGGTGCTCAACTGCGCGGCCATCCCGCGGGATCTCATCGAAAGCGAGATCTTCGGCCATGTCAAAGGGGCCTTTACCGGCGCCCAGAGTGATCGGGAAGGGGCGGCGGCCCGGGCCAATGGCGGCACCCTGTTCCTGGATGAAATCTGCGAGATGGAGCTGGATCTGCAAAGCAAGCTGCTGCGCTTCATTCAAAGCGGCACCTTCTCCCGGGTGGGCAGCAGCAAACAGGAGAAGGTGGACGTGCGCTTCGTCTGCGCCACCAATCGGGATCCCTTCGCCGAGGTCAAGGCCGGGCGTTTTCGTGAAGACCTCTATTATCGGCTGCACGTGATCCCCATCCTGCTACCGCCGCTGCGGGAGCGCGGTGAGGATGTCTTGCAGATCGCCCGGCGCTTCTTGGCGGAATTTGCCAAGGAGGAAGGGAAACGCTTCGATGGCTTCACCCCCCAGGCCGAGCGGCTGTTGCTGGAATATGACTGGCCGGGCAACGTCCGCCAGCTGCAGAACGTGGTCCGCAACATAGTGGTGTTGCACGCCGGGCCCCGGGTGGAGGTGGCCATGCTGCCGCCGCCGCTGGATCAGCTCAGGCCCAAGTTTGCCATGCCGGAGCCGGGGGAACCCATGCGGGCCCAGCCCCAGGTAAGCCAGGCCATCCGCCCCATGTGGCAGGTGGAGAAGGAGACCATAGAGCAGGCCATCGCCCAGTGTGATGGCAACATTCCCCAGGCGGCGACCCTGCTGGAGCTCAGTCCCTCCACCATCTACCGCAAACGGTTGGCCTGGGCCGCATCGGCCCAGGAATAAGGTTCCGCGTCGCAATAAACCATGACGTAAAAGCCCAGGCATTGCCTGGACTTTTTGTTCCAGTGGTTAGCCCAGCCGTTGTAGCCAGGCGTCGATGTTGGCCGCTTGATCGGCCCAGGTGGCCAGAGCTGGCGCGCGTAGCGGCTGCGCCAGCCAACCTTGCCGCTGCCCCAGCTGGGGATGCACCGGCGCCAGGCTCAGCACCGGCAAGAGTTCCGCCAGATCTGCCCCGCGACGGACCCGGGTCAGCAGGGGCTGGTAGCCAGGTTCTAGGCTGCGGAAGCTGGTGACCACCGGCTTGCCCAGTGCCAGGGAGCCGCGAATGGTCAGGTTACAGCTGCTGGCCACCCCGGGGCGCTCCAGCAGGGGCAGCAGGGTGACGTGCCAGTATTGCAGGTAGGCGCTGTATTCCTGCTGGGTCTTTTCCCCCAGCCAGAGAACGTTGGGCAGGCGCAACAGATCGTCCAACCGGCGGCTTTGCTTGGGGCCTATGAGTACCCAGTTCCAGTCCGGCCGCCAGCGGGCCGCATCAGTGAGCAGATCCCAGTCCAGCTGGTCGTCCAGCCGGCCACAAAATCCGATGAGGGGCCGGCTGGCGGGCAGATCCTTGGGTCGCATCTGCAAGGGTAGCTCCTGGCTACACAACAGCTGGGTCTTGTGGGCGGGGCACAGGGCCACGGGCTCGGGACGCAAGGCCAGGATCAGATCGGCGCGCTCCACCAGGGGATGGTGCAAGCCCGGGGCCTGATTGCAGAAGTAGACCACCTTGATCTCGCTCAGCTCCTCCAGCAGGGGGGCCAGCTCGGCACGGGTCACCCAGAGCACGGGATCTTGCAGCGCCAGTTCCTCGATGGCCTGTCGGATCTGTCTGGCCTGCTGCTGCCACTGGCTGCGGCCCAGCCACTGGCTCCAGTGATGGGGCTGCAACGCCAGGTGGTAGAGCTGGCTGAAGGCGCGGCCCTGGGGCCAGCTGGCCTCATCGCCTTGGCCCTCGCTATCCAGCCAGAGTATCTTGCGACCAGACAGCAGGGGCTCAATCAACTGCTTGGTGGCGCCGCCCGCATGCCAGTCTTCCCCCAGAATGATGAGATCGTTGCGCATAAGACTACTCCTGCGGTTTGGCAAGCGAACAGAGTGCCCGGGCCGGGCGGCCGGCGGCGTACACCCCAGCGGGGAGATCACAGGTCACCAGGCTGTTGGGCGCCACCAGGGTGCCCTGACCGATGCGGATCCCCCCCAGCACGGTACAGCCGGTGCCCAGGGTCACCCCATCCTCCAGCAATATGGCGCCCCGCTCGTCTTGCTGCCCCATCAGGCTGGTGCCCGCGGCGATGCGGACATCGTTGCCCAGGCAGATCCGCTCGCCGATGGCCAGGGTGGTGTGATGGCCGATATGCACGCGGTCGCCCAGGGTCAGCTCACCCGGTTTGCCGGGCTGCTGCGGGTTGGCCAGTATGCTGATCTCCGCCCCCAACCGGCACTGCCGTCCCAGGCGGATCTGCGGGCGGCCCAGCACCCAGGGCACCTCGTCGGCCAGGCTGAGGGCGTCGGCGGGCGCATCCAGATGACGCTGAAAGCGCGGCAGCAGCCAGAGGCGCCGGTAGAGCTGGCGCACGCCGCGGCACAGCCAGCTGATACCGCGCAGGGGCAGGGCGATGAGGACAGGTGGCGTGGACTCGGGATGGAGAGGCGTGGTTTGCATGACGAGACTCCGGACAAGGGGATACCTGGCTTAACGCATAAAGCAGGCCAAAATTTAACATCTTGATTTCATTAGACGTTGTTGATTTACCCTGTCGTGGCAAACGCTGCAATTTGCAAATGGGCGGGGGAATTTGCATTTGGCAGTGGCCAGCGTAAAGCAAAAGCAGCCCGTTTCGGGTTGGGGAAGCCTGACGTTGGGCCAGATTGGGCTGAATCCCGGCGATCGATGTGGAAATTTCCGTGATAAACAAGGCATTGCCACATGCTGATTTGGAATTTTTTCACCGTACTGGACATAATTGATGGCAGCCAGAGTACGGCGGATCCGAAGAGACCTATGAAGCTATTTTTTTCTCCCAGAACCGATCTGGAGTGTGTTGCCCAGGCCTTGGGGCAGATGAGCACCGAGCCCGGGCTGCGTGGTGTGCTGATGCTGGCCGCCGAGGGGAACGACTACGACCTGTCCCGCCTGGATGCCTTGCTGCAGCACAGCCCCATCCCCATCTTTGGTGGCATCTTCCCGTTTTTGCTGCATGACGGCGTCGAGCATGGCGCCGGCGTCATCCTGCTGGGCCTGTGCTGCCCGTTGCAGCTGGCGGTGCTGCCCAGCCAGCGCCTGCAGGAAGCGGATATCAGCCGCCACCTGCCGCCCTTGCCCCGCCTGGCCGGTGAGCAGCGCGCCATGCTGTTGACCTTCGTCGATGGCTTTAGCCAGTGCATCCATCCCCTCATCCACGAATTATTCAATCACTACGGCTTGGAGCTTAACTACATTGGTGGGGGATGTGGCTCCCTGTCCATGCAAGCCAAACCCTGTGTCATCACCCCCCAGGGGGTGTTGCAGGATGCCGCCGTGCTGGTGCTCTGTCATGCGGCCAGCGGCATCGGCGTGGCCCATGGCTGGGAGTCTATCTCCGGGGCCTTCAAGGTCACCGCCTCCCAGGACGGCCTGCTGCAGGGCTTGGACTGGATGCCGGCCTGGGAGGTGTATAAGGCGGTGGTGGAGCAGCATGCCGGGGTGCGGATCACCCGGGAGAATTTCTTCGATATCGCCAAGGCCTACCCCCTGGGCATCGCCAAGCTGGGGGCCGAGCTGGTGATCCGGGATCCGGTTCGCCTGGAGGGGGATGCCCTGGTGTGCGTGGGGGAGGTCCGCAAGGGGGCCTATGTGCATGTGATGCACGGCGGGTCGGACACCATCATTCAGGCCGCCCGCCACGCCAGGGACATGGCCGTGCGGGAATTGGGCCAGACGGACGCCGAGGTGTTGCTGTTCGTCAATTGCGTTTCCCGCTCCCTGTTTCTGGGGGCCGATTTTAACAAGGAGCTGCAGGCGGTCACCTTGCCGGGCACCCCCATGCTGGGGGCCCTGACACTGGGGGAGATCGCCAACAGCGGTCGGGATTACCTGGAATTTTTTAACAAGACATCCGTGGTGGGGCTGATTAAATCGTGATCCAGCAAGGGTTGATCGAACAGGAAGTACTGCATGAGATCGCCATGGCCATCGGCGAGAGCCTGGACATGGCTGTCATGCTCAACCATGCCATTCCCATCTTCCTGCGGGGGTTGGGTTGTGCCACCGCGGCTGTGCTGGTGTGCGGCGAAGAGGAGGGCGATGACAGCCAGGCGGTCTTCATTCTGCCGAGGGCGGCCAATCGCAATCAGCAGCTCAATGACATCCTGACCCGTTACAGCTGCCAGATCCGCCAGCTCAGCCTGCCGGCCTTGCTCGAAACGCCGCAAAGCGGCCTCTATTACTATGCCTGGCACCTGTGTGACGAGCGTAGCGGCGCCTTGCTGCTGGGCCGCAGTAGCCCGTTACACCAGGCGCTGCAGCTGGAGATAGCGCCCCTGGTGTACAAGTTGGGCCATGCCCTCAAGGCGTGCCGGCAATTTGCCAGCCTGCAGGCCACCCAGCAGGAGATGGGGCGGGCGCGGGATGCGGCCCAGGCGGCGAACCGGGCCAAGAGCAACTTCCTGGCCACCATGAGTCACGAGATCCGCACCCCCCTCAATGCGGTGATCAACCTGTCGGAACTGCTGCTGGAGAGCGATCTGACCCAAGGTCAGCGGGAGCTGGTGGAAGGGATCTGCCAGGGGGGCGTCTCCTTGTTCCAGCTGGTCAACGACGTGCTGGATTTTTCCAAGATCGAAGCCGGCAAGATGGAGATCCAGTACAGCAATGTGGAGCTGCGGGGTCTGCTGGAGGGGGTCGGCAACCTGTTTGAGCAGCAGGCCAGCCAGAAGGGCCTGCAGTTTGGCCTCAGCATAGCGCCGGATGTGCCCCGCATGCTCAGCTGCGATCAGACCCGGCTGCGGCAGGTGCTGCAGAACCTCTTGTCCAACGCCATCAAGTTTACCGAGCGGGGGCGGGTGCACATGGCGGTGCGCATGACAGAGCCCAATCCCGCTGGGCGGGATCTGATGTTCCAGATCATCGACAGTGGCATCGGCATTCGCGAAGAGGAGCAGAGCAAGCTGTTCGAGGAGTTCCACCAGATGGACCCGGCCTTGAACCGCCGCTTCGGTGGCAGCGGTCTGGGCCTGGCCATCGCCGCCCGCCTGGTGCAGATGATGGAGGGGGCCATCGGCTGCCAGTCCCGTTACGGGGAGGGCAGTACCTTCTGGTTTACCTTGCCCTATCAGCGGTTGCCCCAGGCGGCCGCGGTCCCGGAAGCCAGTCTGCCGGCGACCCTGACGGGCAAGATCTTGCTGGTGGAGGACAGCCCCACCAACCAGATGGTGGCGTCGGCCCTGTTGGCCAAGCTGGGCTGCGAGATCACAGTGGTGGACAACGGCCAGGATGCCATCGCAGCGGTGACCGCTCAGGCGTTCGATCTGGTGCTGATGGATGTCTCCATGCCCGGGATGGACGGCCTGGAGGCCACCCGGCGCATCCGCGCCATCATGGGGTCGCCGTCCGCCGTGCCCATCATCGCCATGACGGCCCACGCCTTTGCCGAAGACAAGGCTGCCTGTCTGGCCGCCGGCATGAACGATTACCTCACCAAGCCCCTGCATCGGGAGCAGTTGCATACCATGCTGGCCCATTGGCTCCTGCAGCACGGTGAGGGGCCCACCGGGGTGACGCTGCCCCCAACCGAGACGGCGGAGCAACCCATCATAGACGAACAGGTGCTGGCCCAGCTGGCCAAGGACACCAGCGAGGTGGTGCTGCTGAAGGTGCTGGATCTGTTTCTCGACGAATCCCAGAGCAACCTGCGAGCCCTGGAGACCAGCCTGGCCAAGGGGGAGTGGGGGCAGGTGACCAAGTTGGCCCATGCCATCAAGAGCAGCGCCGGGGCCATGGGGGCCAAGGCCTTGCATCAGATCAGCGGCCAATTGGAACAGAGCGCCCGCCAGGGGAGCCGTGCCACGCTGCCGGCCTTGTGCCAGCAGTTGCGCCAGATCCAGGAACAGACGCGACGGGCCTTGTCTGAGCATTTTCATGGCCAGGTGACCGACACGCCATCGGCCAAGAGTTAGGCGTTCGGACGGTAACGACACAGTTTTGGCGTGAAAGCATCGCAAAATGGCGGTCAACGGGTAAAATCCTTGCCCCGCAGTGGCCGGCCGCGCCGGCGTCAAGGATAAGAGGAGACAATCGTGGACAAGATCTGGCTGCAGCGGTATCCCGCCGGGGTGCCTGCCGAGATTAATCCCGATGGCTACCCATCGCTGGTCGGGCTGTTCGAGGAAACCGTTCGGCGTTATCAGGATCAACCCGCCTTCATCAACATGGGGGAGGTGTTGACCTACCGAGGCCTGGAGGAGCAGAGTCGCGCCTTCGCCGCCTACCTGCAACAGGGCCTCAAGTTGCAAAAGGGCGAGCGCATCGCCCTGATGATGCCCAACCTGCTGCAGTATCCCATCGCCCTGTTTGGCGCCTTGCGGGCCGGTCTGGTGGTGGTGAACGTCAATCCGCTCTACACCCCGCGGGAGCTGGAACACCAGCTCAAGGATTCCGGCGCCAGCGCCATCGTCATCGTCTCCAACTTCGCCAATACCCTGGAGAAGGTGGTGTACAACACGGACGTCAAGCACGTCATCCTCACCCGCATGGGCGATCAGCTGGGTCTGGCCCGTGGCACCCTGGTGAACTTCGTGGTGAAGTACATCAAGAAGCTGATCCCCAAGTACGATCTGCCCGGCGCCATCTCCCTGCGCCGCGCCCTGGCCCAGGGGCGGCACCTGCAGTATGTCAAACCCCGGATCCACAACGACGATCTGGCCTTCTTGCAGTACACAGGGGGGACGACCGGCCTGCCCAAGGGGGCCATGCTGACCCACCGCAACGTGCAGGCCAATGTGGAGCAGAGCGTCACATTCTACCTGCCGGCCCTGCGGGATGGCCAGGAGCTGGTGGTCACCGCCTTGCCCCTCTACCACATCTTCGCCCTGACGGTGAACTGCCTGGCCTTTATGCGCCTGGGGGCCGCCAACCTGCTGATCACCAACCCCAGGGACATCCCCGCTCTGGTCAAGGATCTGCGCAAGTACCGGCCCAGCTGCCTGACCGGGGTCAACACCCTGTTCAACGCCCTGCTGAACAACGAAGACTTCCGTGAACTGGACTTCAGCGAGCTGCGTCTGGTGGTGGGGGGCGGCATGTCGGTGCAGCATGCGGTGGCGGAGCGTTGGGAGCAGCTCACCAAGACCCGGCTCATCGAGGGCTATGGCCTCACCGAGTGCTCCCCCCTGGTGTGCAGCAACCCCTACGATCTGGTGAGGCACACGGGAGGCATAGGGTTGCCGGTGGCCTCCACCGAGGTGCGCATCGTGGATGATGCCGGCCTGGCGGTGACGGGGGAAGGGCAGGCCGGCGAGTTGCAGGTCCGGGGGCCCCAGGTGATGAAGGGCTACTGGCAGCGCCCCGAGGCCACCTCAGAGGTGCTGACCACCGAGGGCTGGTTGAAGACCGGGGATATCGTGATGTGGGAGGGCGGCATGCTGCGCATCGTGGACCGCAAGAAGGACATGATCCTGGTGTCGGGCTTCAACGTCTATCCCAACGAGATCGAAGATGTGGTGGCCATGCATCCCCAGGTGCTGGAGGTGGCGGCCATCGGCATCCCGTCGGAACTCACAGGTGAACAGGTGAAGATCTTCGTGGTGGCCAAGGACGATAGTCTCAACGAGGCCGCCCTGCGGGCCCATTGCCGTAAACATTTGACTGCGTACAAGGTGCCCAAGCTGATAGAATTCCGCTCTGAGCTACCCAAGAGCAACGTGGGCAAGATACTTCGCCGGCTGCTGCGAGAAGAGGCCTTGCAGCAGATCCAGGCACAGTCCGCCGCAGAATAAGACGTCAGGGGGAGGGTCATACCTCCCTTTTCCTTATCTCACCTGACCTAGAGCATTGTTGTCATGGAATATCAGATCATCCAGGCCCCCGAGGCCCTGCAGGCCTATTGCAGCCAACTGGCCGATGGCCCGCTGTTTGTCGATACCGAATTTGTCCGTACCCGCAGTTTCTTCCCCAAGCTGGGGCTGTTCCAACTGTTTGATGGCCATCAGCTGGCCCTGGTGGATCCCTTGAGCGTGGGGGACATGAGTCCCCTGTGGCAGCGACTGCTCAGCACCCAGGATCCCGTGGTGCTCTATGCCGCGAGTGAGGATCTGGAGGTGATACTGCATCAGGCGGGGGCCCTGCCGGCCAAGTTGCACGATGTCCAGCTGGCCGCCGCCTTCACGGGCCACGGCATGTCGGTCGGCTTCAATGCCATGACCCAGGCCCTGCTGCAGGTCACCCTGGCCAAGGAGCAGGCCCGTACCGACTGGCTGGCGCGCCCCCTGACCCCAGAGCAGCTCATGTATGCCGCGGCGGATGTGCACTATTTGTTGCCGCTGTATGAGCAACTGATGGGGCAGGTGCAGGCGCTGGATCGCCTGGCCTGGTTTGAGGAGGAGTGCCAGGATCTGATGGCCCGCAAGCAACAGCGTGCCGATCCGCGGCTGGCCTATCGGGAGATTGGCAACGCCTGGCTGCTTTCCAGCAAACAGCTGGCGGTGCTGCAGACCCTGGCCGCCTGGCGGGAGGAGGAGGCGCGGCGGCGCGACCTGGCGCTCAATTTTGTGGTCAAGGAGCCGCACCTGTTCGCAGTCGCCCAGCAGTTGCCGACTCAGATGCGTCAGCTGGAGGGGTTGGGGCTGTTGCCTTCCGAGATCCGCACCCATGGCCGCACCCTGCTGCGCCTGGTGCAGGAGAGCATTGGGTCGGACCCTGCCGGCTGGCCACCCCGTCTGCAGCGGCTGGTGGATCACCCCCACTACAAGCGCGAGCTCAAACGCATCAAGGCCAAGGTGGAACTGGTGGCCCAGGCGCAACAGCTGCCGGCGGAATTTATCGCCTCCAAGAAGATCATCCACCAGTACCTGACCTGGCTGTGGCTGTTGACCGAGGAGGAGCGGGCCCAAAGCACCCCACGGATCCTGCGGGGCTGGCGCCAGCAAGTGTTGGGCTCGCTAAACGACGCCTGAGGGCCCTGACCCGGGCAAAAAAAAACGCAGCCATATAAGGCTGCGTTTTTTATGGCGCGCTCCCTCAGGCGGCGGGGGCATCCTTGTCTTGTTCCTTTTCCTTGTCCTTGTCGTCCGACAGCATGATGTTGAGCTCCAGCACGGAGAGCTCTTCACCCTTCTTGTCCAACTGGACCGTGACCTGCTCGGGATCGATGGCCACGTATTTGCGGATCACATCCAGCAGATCCTGCTTGAGCTGGGGCAGGTAGTCCGGGCCGCCACGGGTGCTGCGCTCGTGGGCGACGATGATCTGCAGGCGCTCCTTGGCAAACTTGGCGGTCTGCTCTTTACGCGGTTTAAGAAAAAAATCTAACAGTGCCATGTTTTAACTCCCAAACAGTCGCGTGAAGAATCCCTTCTTCTCTTCCTCCAAGAAGCGGAAGTCCCGTTTCTCACCCAGCAGGCGTGCCACCGCATCGTCATAGGCCTGACCGGCATCGGAGTCGGCATCCAGGATCACCGGCTCGCCGGAGTTGGAGGCCCGCAGCACCGCCTGGGATTCCGGGATCACCCCCAGCAGGGGGATGGCCAGGATCTCCTGCACATCCTGCACGCTCAGCATGTCGCCACGATTGACGCGGCCGGGAGCATAGCGCGTCAGCAGCAGGTGCTCCTTGATGGGCTCCAGGCCCAGCTCGGCGCGGCGGGACTTGGAGGCCAGTATGCCCAGGATACGGTCGGAGTCCCGTACCGAGGAGACTTCCGGGTTGGTGGTGACGATGGCTTCGTCGGCAAAGTAGAGGGCCATCAGGGCACCGGTCTCGATGCCGGCGGGGGAGTCGCAGACGATGTAGTCGAAGCCCATCTCCTGCAGCTTACCGATCACCACGTCCACCCCTTCACGGGTCAGAGCGTCTTTGTCCCGGGTCTGGGAGGCCGGCAGTATGTAGAGGTTCTCTACCCGTTTGTCCTTGATCAGGGCCTGGTTCAGGTTGGCTTCGCCATTGATGACGTTGACGAAGTCATACACCACCCGACGCTCACATCCCATGATGAGGTCGAGGTTACGCAGGCCGATGTCGAAGTCGATCACCACCGTTTTGTTGCCACGCTGGGCCAGCCCGGTCGAAATGGCCGCGCTGCTGGTGGTCTTGCCGACGCCGCCTTTACCGGAGGTCACGACGATAATTCGAGCCATTGCTGCTTTCCTTGTAATCGTTAAGACTGCAGTCTTTCAAAAATGAGTTTGTCCTGCTCCAGCCGGATCTGGGTTTCTTGATCCAGACTGGACTCGGGCAGGACATCTCGTACCTGGTAGGTGCCGGCGATGGAGACCAGCTCCGCCTCCAGCCCCTGGCAAATGATGCGGGCCTGGCCGTTACCACGGGCCCCGGCCAGGGCGCGACCACGCAACACGCCGTAGACATGAATGCTGTCATCGGCAATGACCTCGGCGCCATTACTGACGGAGCCGAGTACCACCAGCGCACTGCCCTGGGCGTAAATCTGCTGCCCGGAGCGCACATTGCCGTGGTGAAAACGGGTGGGCACCAGGGCCTGGGTGTCGGCGCGGTGCTCCTCTATGGGGGTTTTGACCTCGACTTGAGGTTCGACCGGACGACCCGAGGTCATCACGGCCAGCCCGGCGGCCTTGGCCGCATCCTTCATGCCGTTGTCCTTGGCGCCGGTGATCCCCACCAGCACCATGTCCTGACCCTCGATCAGCACCCGCAGCTGTTCAAAATCCGGCACTATCTCCAGCTGTTCGACGTTGACGACAAGGGGGGCACAATTGAAAAAACGGGGGGCCTGGGCGATCTTACTTTCCAGCAATTCTTTGATTTGACCGAGATCGATATCCACCAGATGCAAAACAGACAGGGTGAAACTACTACCTTTGAGCTCGTTGCCGCGATCGGCCATTTACCGCACTCCGTTGACGAGGAAAACCCTTATTCTTATTGGCCTCACATGTTATAGTCAGCCCACTTTCGTGGCAACAAACCCCGCATATTTTACCTCGATTCATGATCTGTGCCGTGTATAAAAGTCGCAAGAAAGAACAGACCTATCTGTACGTCGCGCGACGAGACGATTTCTCTCGGGTGCCGGCCGAACTGATGAGCCTGTTCGGTGCGCCCCAGTTTGTCATGCTGCTGCCGTTGGCCAAGCCAGCCGCCCTGCCCGGGGTCGATAGAAAGCTCCTGATTGAGTCCCTTGATCGCCAGGGCTTCTACCTGCAGCTGCCGCCGCCGGTGGAGAGCCTGCTGGTTCAGCACAGGCGCGACCTCAACCTGGAACCCCATTCCAAATGAAGTGCCTGCTGGCCGCAATCGGCCTCAGCCTGGCACTGCCAGCCCTGGCTCAATCGCCACTGAGCTTCGAGCAGTACGTGCAGAGTCTGCAACAGGAGGCGCTGGCCCAGGGCATTCGTCCCCAGACCCTGACGGCGTCCTTTGCCGATGTGCACTTCATCGAGCGGGCGGTGAAGCATGACCGCAGCCAGCCGGAGCACAAGCTCACCCTGGACGAATATCTGCCCAAGGCGGTGCCGGCCTGGAAGATCAAGCAGGCCAAGGGGCTCTACCGTCAGCATCAGGCGCTGTTGACCCGCATCGGTGCCCAGTATGGGGTGGCACCGCGCTTTATCGTCGCCCTGTGGGGGATCGAGACCAACTTCGGCAAGTTGACCGGCGGCTTTCCGCTCATCTCCTCCCTCACCACTCTGGCCTACGAGGGACGGCGTGAAGCCTTCTTCAAGCAGCAGCTGTTCGCCGCCCTGCAGATCATCGATGAGGGGCATATCCCGGCGGAGCAGATGATCGGCTCCTGGGCCGGCGCCATGGGGCAGGTGCAGTTCATGCCCACCTCCTTCCTGAGCTATGCCCAGGATGGGGATGGTGACGGGCGCAAGGATCTGTGGCACTCCCAGGCCGATGTGTTTGCCTCGGCGGCCAACTACCTGCACCAGGTGGGCTGGCAGGCCAACCAGACCTGGGGGCGGGCGGTCCAACCGCCCAAGGGGCTGGACCCCGCGCTGCTGGGGCTGGAACAACAACGCAGCCTGGCTCAATGGCAGGCCCTGGGGGTGCGCAATGCCTGGGGTGGCCCCTTGCCCAAGGCCGACATGCACGCCAGCCTGATCCAGCCCGATGATGGGGCAGGGCGCAGCTACCTGGTGTACGACAACTACCGGGCCCTGATGCATTGGAATCGGTCGCACTATTTCGCCCTGGCGGTCAGTACCCTGGCCGATGCCATCGTGGCCCCCTAAGAGATGAGCCCAATGCAAACTGAGGAACTGCCGTTTTGGCAACGGCTAAGCCTGGCGCAGATGAGCCAGGCCCAGTGGGAATCCCTGTGTGATGGCTGTGGCAAGTGCTGCCTGCACAAGCTCATCGACGATGAGACCGAGGAGCTGCACTTCACCAACATCGCCTGCGATCTGCTGGATCTGCGCACCTGCCAGTGCAAGGACTACCCCCATCGTTTCAAGAAGGTGCCGGACTGTACCCGGCTGACCCCTGAGCTCATCGACGAGTTTCACTGGCTGCCGGCCAGCTGTGCCTACCGCCGCCTGGCCGAGGGGCAGCCCTTACCCGACTGGCATCCCCTCATCACCGGCAGCCGCAGTGCCATGCACGCCGCCGGCGCCTCGGTGCGGGGCAAGGCCATCCATGAACGCCACGCCGGCGACTGGGAAGACCATATCGTCACCTGGCCGCTGTAACTGCTGCGGGGCGGCTCGGCATCACCTCAGGCGGCTTCTGCCGCCTTTTTGTTGCCCGCAGGTCAGCCGGCCCCACGTCTGCCCAGGTTGACTCAATTGCCCGCCATGGGTGCATTAACGCACCACATTGAGACACCCCCCCTTGTCATGGGCACACCATTAAACCTCATGGAATGTCAGGAATATCGCTGCAACCAATTGGTATTAAAGTAAAAAGACAAATACTCATCCCTTTGATGGCCCGCTTGGCACACGACTTGTAATACACACATGTATACAAGATTGGATTGGGTCGAGCGCACGGATGCAGAGCCTGGGATGGACCTTACAAGAGTGGCAAGACGCCTACAGCGCAGGGCAGCAGCCCGAGCAGCTGCTGGGTGAGCTGCTGCGCGCCCAGAGCCTGGATGACGTCGCCTGGATCAGCCTGATTGAGCCTGTCACCCTGGCTGCCGAGTGTGCGCGCCTGCAAGCCAGGCTGGCGGAGGCGGGCAGTCTGGCGGCATTGCCGCTTTACGGCGTGCCCTTTGCCGTCAAGGACAACATAGATGTGGCGGGCCTGCCCACCACCGCCGCCTGTCCCGCCTTCCGATACCTGCCCGAGCAGGATGCCGGTGTGGTGGCCCGCCTGCGGGCCGCCGGCGCCGTGGTGCTGGGCAAGAGCAACCTGGATCAGTTTGCCACCGGCCTGGTGGGGACCCGCAGCCCCTACGGCGCCGTGCCCAACAGCGTCAATGCCGATTATGTCTGCGGCGGCTCCAGTGCCGGCTCCGCCTCCCTGGTGGCCCGGGGTCTGGTGCCCTTTGCCTTGGGCACGGATACTGCTGGCTCGGGGCGGGTGCCGGCCGGCTTCAACAACCTGGTGGGCTGGAAGCCCACCCGCGGCGCCATCAGTTGCCGTGGTGTGGTGCCGGCCTGCAAGAGCCTGGATTGCGTCTCCCTGTTTACCCTGACGGTGGCCGATGCCGAGCAATTGGCTCTCATCGCCTACGGTGAGGATGCCTCCGATCCCTTCAGCCGAGCCAGTCAAGGCGCCGTGGTGCCTCGTCGTGGCTCGATCCCGACCCTGGGGGTGCCTCGGCAGCTGGCCTGGTTCGGCGATGAGGCCCAGCGCCTGGGGTTCGAGGCCGCCTGCGCCACCCTGGCCGCGCAAGGGGTGCAACTGGTCGAGGTGGATTATCAGCCCTTTGCCGAGCTGGCCCACCTGCTCTATGAGGGGCCTTGGCTGGCAGAGCGCCGTGTCGCCCTGGCGGAATTTCTCGCCGGGCACAGGGATGAGATGGATCCCGTGGTGGCCGGCATCATAGCCCAGGCGGATGGGCTGCGGGCCACGGAGGCCTTTGCCGCCGAATACCGCCGCCAGGCGCTGAAGGCCCGGATCCAGCAGCAGCTCGGGCAGCTGGATGCCCTGCTGCTGCCCACGGCGCCCCGGCTGCCGACCCTGGCGCAAGTCAGGGCGGATCCCGTGGTGGTCAATAGCCAGTTGGGGCACTACTGCAACTGGGTCAACCTGGCGGACTGCTGCGCCCTGTCGCTGCCGGCGGGCTTTCGTCCCGACGGCCTGCCGCTGGGTGTCACCCTGGTGGCCCCCGCCTGGCAGGAGTGGGCCCTGGCCCGCCTGGCCAAGCCACTGGCCGCAGGATTGAATTTGCCACTGGGCGCCACCGGCCGACCGGCCCCATCCGCTCCCAGTGGTACCGTCCTGGCGCCGGATCATCAGGTGCTGGCGGTGGTGGGGGCCCACCTTAGCGGGCAACCCCTGAATCATCAGCTCACCGACCTCGGCGGCTACCTGCTGGAAACCAGCCGCAGCGCTCCTCACTATCGGCTGTTCGCCCTGGCGGACGGTCGGCGGCCGGCCCTGGTGGCCGGTCGGACGCCGGGGGCCGCCATCGAGCTGGAGCTCTGGGCCCTGCCCAAGGCGGCCTGGGCCGATCTGCTGGCCCGCGTCCCGTCGCCCCTGGGGCTGGGCTCTGTGCAGCTGGCGGATGGCCGCCGGGTGGCTGGTTTCATCTGTGAACCTCTGGCCCTTGAGGGCGCCCGGGACATCACCGCCCATGGCAGCTGGCGCGCCTACCTGGCGGCCCAGGCCCAACCGGCTCGGCAGCCGGGGAGGGTGGCATGCTAACCCATCCGTCCTCCTCCCCATTGTTCTCCAAGGTGCTGATCGCCAATCGCGGCGAGATTGCCCTGCGCCTGCTGCGCACCCTGCAACAGCTGGGCATCCAAGCCGTGGTGGTCCACAGCCATGCCGATCGCCACAGCCCGGCGGTACGCCTGGCCGACGAGGCCTATTGCCTGAGCGACGGTGAACAGAGCGCCGTGGCGGACACCTATCTGGATGGCGACAAGATACTCGCCATCGCCCAGGCCTGTGGCGCCGAGGCGATACTGCCCGGCTATGGTCTGCTGGCGGAAAATGCCGACTTTGCCCACCGCTGTGCCGAGGCAGACATTGTGTTTGTTGGCCCCACCGAGACCCAACTGCGCCAGTTTGGCTTGAAACATCAGGCCCGGATCCTGGCGGACGCGGCCGGGGTCCCCCTGTTGCCGGGTTCCGGCCTGTTGGCGGATGGCGCCGCCGCCCTGGCGGCTGCCGAGACCCTGGGTTACCCCCTGATGCTCAAGAGCACCGCCGGCGGCGGTGGCATCGGCCTGTGTCGCTGCAACAATCCCGAGGAGCTGGCCGCCGCCTTTGACCGGGTGCGGCGCCAGGGCGCGGCCTTCTTCCAGCATGACGGCCTGTTTGTGGAACGCTGCGTCGAGGGCGCCCGGCACCTGGAGGTGCAGATCGTCGGCGACGGTCTGGGCCAGGTGGTGGCCCTGGGGGAACGGGATTGCTCCTTGCAGCGCCGCCACCAGAAGGTGGTGGAGGAGACACCGGCCCCGGGCCTGTCCGCTGCCACCCGCGAGCGCTTGTGCCAGGCGGCCATCCGCCTGGGGCAGTGGGTCCAGTATCGCAGCGTCGGCACGGTGGAATTTATCTATGAGCCGGGTAGGGATGCCTTCTATTTTCTCGAGGTCAACACCCGGCTGCAGGTGGAGCACACCATCACGGAGGCGGTCACCGGCCTGGATCTGGTGGCCCTGATGCTGCAGATCGCCGCCGATCAGTGCCCGGATCTGGCCACCTTGCCCCAGGCGGCAGGGGCCGCCATGGAGGTGCGCCTCTATGCCGAGGATCCGCTGCGGGACTTCGCCCCCATGGCCGGCACCCTCTGCCGGGTCAGCTATCCCCAGTTGCCCTGGCTGCGGGTGGATGGCTGGGTCGAGTCGGGCAGCCAAATCAGCAGTCACTACGATCCCCTGCTGGCCAAGCTTATCGTCCACGGGGCCGACCGGACCCAGGTGCTGCAGCGGCTCAAGCAAGCCCTGGCCGAGAGTCAGCTGGACGGCCTCATCACCAACCTGCCGTATCTGCGCCAGCTGCTGGCCTGGTCGCCGCTGGCGGCGGGGCAGTATCACACCGCCAGCCTGGCGCAGTTTGCCTACCGTCCGCGGGTGCTGGAGGTGCTGCAGCCCGGCACCTACACCAGCGTGCAGGACTACCCGGGCCGCGTGGGTTACTGGGCCATAGGCGTGCCCCCCTCCGGTCCCATGGACGACCGCTCCTTCCGGCTGGCCAATGCCCTGGTGGGCAATGCGCCGGACGCAGCCGGTCTCGAATGCACCTTGCAGGGGCCCGTGTTGCGCTTTCATCAGGACAGCGTCATCGCCATCACCGGCGGCCTGTGTCAGCCCACCCTGGATGGCCAGCCCGTGCCCCTGCATAGCGCCGTTCCCATCCGGGCCGGGCAGATCCTGGATCTGGCCGGCGTGATCTCAGGTTGCCGCAGTTATCTGGCGGTACGCGGCGGACTGGATCTGCCTCTGACCCTGGGCAGTCGCGCCACCTTCGCCCTGGGACAGCTGGGCGGGGTGCAGGGCCGCTGCCTGCGGCTGGGAGATCAGCTGCCCCTGGGACAGGCGGTGGCCGGTCCCGTGCCGGAGGTTCGCTTGCCGGCGGCCCTGATGCCCGGCTTCGGCAAGCTGCCGGCCCCAGGCGAGGCCTGGCAGATCGGCGTGCTGCACGGCCCCCATGGCGCCCCGGACTATTTCACCCCCGAGTACCTGGAGACCTTCTTCGCCAGCGATTGGCTGGTGCACTACCAGTCCAACCGCCTGGGTGTACGCTTGAGCGGCCCCAAGCCGCAGTGGAGCCGCCGGGATGGGGGTGAGGCGGGCCTGCACCCCTCCAACATCCATGACTGCCAGTACGCCATCGGCAGCATCAACTTCACCGGCGACAGCCCGGTGATCCTGGCCCACGATGGCCCCAGCCTGGGTGGCTTCGTCTGCCCAGTGACGGTTGCTAAGGCCGAGCTGTGGAAGCTGGGTCAGCTCAGACCCGGGGATCGCATCCGCTTCGTGGCCATGAGCTTCGAGCAGGCCCTGATGGCCGAACAGGCCTGGGAGCAGGCGCTGCAAGCCTTGACCGCCCCCGTCCTGCCCCAGGCGGTGTTGCCCCCCGCCTTGACCGAGGTGGTCGGCCAGAGCGCCTGTGTGTTGGCCCGGCTGCCCGCCGCGGGGTCCCGTCCCGTGGTGACCTACCGCCAGGCCGGCGACAAGTGCCTGCTGCTGGAATACGGTGACGAGCGCTTCACCCTGGCCCTGCGCCTGCGGGTCCATGCCCTGATGCAGGCCTTGGCCGCAGACCCCATCCCTGGGGTCGAGGAGCTCTCCCCCGGCGTGCGCTGCCTGCAGATCCGCTTCGACAGCCGCCGGCTCTCTCAATCCGCCTTGCTCAAGGCGCTGATGGCGCATGAAGCCACCTTGCCGGATGTGCACACCCTCAGGGTGCCCAGCCGCACCCTCTGGCTGCCCCTGGCCTTCGAGGATGCCAGCAGCCTGGATGCGGTGGCGCGCTATCGCCAGTCGGTGCGGGACACGGCGCCCTGGCTGCCCAACAACGTGGATTTCATTCAGCGCATCAACGGCCTGAGCCGGCGTGACCAGGTGGCCGAGATCCTCTACGCCGCCCGCTATCTGGTGCTGGGTCTGGGGGATGTCTACCTGGGCGCTCCCTGCGCCGTGCCCCTGGATCCGCGCCACCGGCTGTTGACCTCCAAATACAACCCGGCCCGCACCCATACCACCGAAGGGGCGGTGGGCATCGGCGGCGTCTACCTGTGCATCTATGGCATGGACTCGCCAGGGGGCTACCAACTGGTGGGCCGCACCCTGCCCATCTGGCAGCGGGAGGCAGCCTCCGATCCCTGTCTGCTGCGCTTCTTCGATCAAATCCGCTTCTATCCCGTGACCGAGGCCGAGCTGGCCCAGCTGCGGCAGGCCCAGGCAGCAGGCCAAGGCCGGCTGCGCATCGAGGAAGGCGAATTCTGCCTGGCGGAACACGAGGCGTGGCTCACCGGCGAGGCGCAGAGCATTTCGGCCTTCCAGGCCCGTCAGCAGGCCGCCTTTGCCCAGGAGGTCGCCCGCTGGCAGCAGGAGGTGCCGTTACCAGAGGATGACAGCCTGTCCCTGCCGGCCAGGCTGCACCCGCCACTGGCCCAGGATGGGTGCCCGGTGGCGGCCCAGGTGAGCGGCAGCATCTGGAAGCTGCTGGTGAGTGCCGGTCAACGGGTGAGCGCCGGGGAGCCCCTGGTGATCCTGGAGGCCATGAAGATGGAATTTGCCATTGCCGCGCCCAGAGATGGCGTGGTGGCGGCCTTGCTGTGCCAGCCCGGCCGGCAGGTGCAGGCGGGTGAACCCCTGCTGCACCTGGCGCCCTTGGCCGAGCCGGTGGAATAAGGAGACAAGATGAGTCAGCGTCAGTCGGGCCAGCGCCCCCTGGGACAACCCAAGCCCAGGCCGGAAAACATGGCGGATCGCATCTATCAGGCGCTCAAGGAGCAGATCTTCGCCTTCGCCCTGCTGCCCGGCGATCGCTTCAGCGAGACCGAGGTGGCGGAGCGGATGCAGGCCAGCCGCACCCCGGTGCGGGAGGCGCTGTACCGGCTGCAGAAGGAAGGTTTCGTGGAGGTGCAGTTTCGCAGCGGCTGGCAGGTGCGGCCCTTTGATTTCGAGTACTTCGAGGATCTCTACGATGTGCGCATCGTGCTGGAGGAGGCGGCGGTGCAGCGGTTGTGCGATGGCGAGCAGCAACACGAGGCGTTTGCCGAGCTGCTGGCCTTCTGGCTGGTGCCGCCGGAGCAGCGCCTCGGCGATGGCGCCGAGGTGAGTCGGCAGGATGAGCGCTTCCACAACCTGCTCATCGTCGCCAGCGGTAACCGGCAGATGGCCCAGATCCATTGGGAGATCACCGAGAAGATCCGCATTATCCGCCGGCTGGACTTCACCAAGGTGCCCAGAGTCGAGGCCACCTACAACGAACATGGCGCCATACTGCGCGCCATCGTCAGACGCCGCACCGACGAGGCCAAGCGTCTGTTACGCAGTCATATCGCGGCCAGCAAGGCCGAGGTACGCAAGATCACCCTGCACATGCTGCACAGCGCCCGTTCCCGGGCGGCGCAGGGGCAGGAAACCGCCATCGACTAGATGGCACATCGAGTCTTAAGGCTCAACAAGTAGGCAGTACCCATGTGTATGAACAAGGAGATGTTTCCATGAAGCTAAACAAAGTCCATCAGTTGGTCCGTCTGTCCGTGTTGTCTGCCAGCCTGGTTGCCGGCGGCGCCTTTGCCGCCGACACCATCAAGGTGGGGGTGTTGCACTCCCTGTCAGGCACCATGGCCATTTCCGAGACCACCCTCAAGGACACCATGTTGATGTTGGTGGATGAGCAGAACAAGAAGGGTGGGGTGCTGGGCAAGAAGCTCGAAGCCGTGGTGGTGGATCCGGCGTCCAACTGGCCGCTGTTTGCCGAGAAGGCCCGCGAGCTGATCCAAAAGGACAAGGTGGCCGCCGTGTTCGGTTGCTGGACCTCAGTGTCCCGCAAGTCCGTGCTGCCGGTGTTCGAGGAGCTCAACAGCATCCTCTTCTACCCGGTGCAGTATGAAGGCGAAGAGTCTTCCAAGAACGTCTTCTACACCGGTGCCGCCCCGAACCAGCAAGCCATCCCCGCCGTCGACTACCTGATGGATCAAGGGGTCAAGCGCTGGGCACTGCTGGGTACCGACTACGTCTATCCCCGCACCACCAACAAGATCCTCGAAGCCTACCTGAAGGCCAAGGGCGTGCCGGCTGCTGACATCATGGTCAACTACACCCCCTTCGGTCACGCCGATTGGCAGTCCATCGTCGCCGACGTGAAGAAGTTTGGCTCCGCCGGTAAGAAGACCGCCGTGGTCTCCACCATCAACGGCGACGCCAACGTGCCCTTCTACAAGGAACTGGCTAACCAGGGCATCACCGCCGAGTCCATCCCTGTGGTGGCCTTCTCCGTGGGTGAGGAAGAGCTCTCCGGCATCGACACCAAGCCGCTCGTGGGCCACCTGGCCGCCTGGAACTACTTCGAGAGCGTGGATAACGACCTCAACAGCGAGTTCATCGAGCAGTGGCACAAGTTCACCGGCAAGGAAGATCGGGTGACCAACGACCCGATGGAAGCCACCTACATCGGCTTCAACATGTGGGTCAAGGCGGTTGAGAAGGCCGGCACCACGGATCCGGAAGCGGTACAAGAGGCCCTGATCGGCATCAGCGTACCCAACCTGACCGGTGGCTACGCCGCCATGATGCCCAACCACCACATCACCAAGCCGGTGCTGATCGGTGAAATCCAGGAAGACGGTCAATTCGAGGTGGTGTCCGAGACCAAGGGTACCGTCGCCGGTGACGCCTGGTCCGATTACCTGGATGGCTCCAAGGATCTGATCTCCGACTGGCGTAAGCCCCTGGCCTGCGGCAACTTCAATGTGAAGACCGGCAAGTGCGGCGGTGCCAGCAAGTAATACCTCGCGGCCTGGCAACAGGCCGCCCTTATGCTTGACGGCTGGGCATGATGCCGGGCCGACGTGTTTTATCTGACTCTTTATCTGACTACCAGGATGGCGCCATGGTAACTGCATTACGTCCTCTGCTTGCCCTGCTGCTGCTGATTGCCTCCAGCAGCTGGGCCATGAGCCTGGAAGAGGCCCAGACCGCCTTGAGCGGTCGGGATTTTCAGGCCAAGGGCGAGGCCATCGCCCAACTGGCACGCTCCGACGATCCGTCGAGCGCGCCCCTGCTGGCGGCCTTGTCCCGCGGCGATCTCTTCTATGTGAAAAAAGGCGGCCAGCTGGTCGTCCGCACCCCGGAGGGCTACCAGGATCTGGCGGGCCAGCCCCTGACCCTGCGCAGCACTCAGGTCAAGCGGGTGGTGATAAACAACAACCTGCGGCGCCAGCTCTCCCAATCCCTGGCCGAGCGTCAGCTGGGCGATGCCGACAGCGGCGTGCGGCTGGCGGCGGCCAAGGAGCTGCTGGGCAAGCTGGATGACAGCCTGACTCCCTTGCTGCAGGCCCAGCTGGCCAAGGAAACCGACACCGAGGTGAAGACGGCCCTGGCCGGCGTGCTGGCCTACGAGCAGTTGAAGGACTCGGATCCGGCGGCGCGCCTGACGGCGGTGGAGACCCTGTCCCACTGGCATCACCCCCAGGTGCTGGCGGCGCTGCAGCAGGTGCGGGATACCGATGCCGACAAGGCGGTACGGCTGGCTGCCGGCAAGGCTGCCAGTAGCCTGGAGCACACTCAGTCGGTCTACTCGGGCCTGGAGACCCTGTTCTTCGGCCTGAGCCTGGGCTCCGTGCTGGTGCTGGCCGGTATCGGCCTGGCCATCACCTTCGGCGTCATGGGAGTCATCAACATGGCCCACGGCGAGCTGATGATGCTGGGCGCCTACACCACCTTCGTGATGCAGAAGCTGCTGCCGGACGCCCCGGGCCTGGCGCTGCTGCTCTCCATCCCCATGGCCTTCCTGGTGGCCGGTGCCGTGGGGGTGGTGATCGAGCGCTGCGTCATTCGTTTCCTCTATGGCCGTCCGCTGGAGACCCTGCTGGCCACCTTCGGCCTCAGCCTGCTGCTGCAACAGGCGGTGCGCTCCATCTTCTCACCGCTAAACCAGAGCGTCGTCATGCCCTCCTGGATGAGCGGCAGCCTGTTTATCAATGACTTCTTCAGCCTGACCCTGAACCGGCTGGTGATCATCGCCTTCAGCCTGCTGGTGTTCGCCGGCCTGATGCTGCTGCTCAAGCGCAGCCGCTTGGGGCTGGAGGTACGGGCGGTGGCACAAAACCGCGCCATGGCCCGCAACATGGGGGTGCGCTCCGCCCGGGTCAATGCCCTGACCTTCGGCCTGGGCTCCGGGGTGGCCGGCATCGCCGGGGTGGCCCTGTCCCAGCTTACCAACGTCGGGCCGAACCTCGGCCAGAGCTACATCATCGACGCCTTCATGGTGGTGGTGTTCGGCGGGGTGGGGAACCTGTGGGGGACCCTGGTGGCGGGCCTGACCCTGGGGGTGGCCAACAAGCTGCTGGAGCCTTTCGCGGGCGCCGTGCTGGCCAAGATCCTCATCCTGGTAGCGATCATTCTGTTTATTCAAAAGCGGCCCCGCGGACTCTTCCCGCAGCGTGGCCGGGCCGTGGAGGGTTAACTCATGCTGCTGCAATCTATCTGGCGGGACAAGCTGGGACTGGGGCTGCTGGCCCTGATCCTGCTGGCCACCGTCTACGTGGTGCTGGCCAACCAGCTGTTCGACCCGTCCCACCCCCTGTATGTGGGCACCAATACCGTCACCCTGCTGGGCAAGTACCTCTGTTACGCCCTGCTGGCCCTGGCGGTGGATCTGGTGTGGGGCTACCTGGGCATTTTGAGCCTGGGCCACGGCGCCTTCTTCGCCCTGGGGGGCTATGCCATGGGTATGTACCTGATGCGCCAGATCGGCCCCCGGGGCGTCTATGGCGACCCCGTGCTGCCGGACTTCATGGTGTTTTTGAACTGGCATGAGCTGCCCTGGTTCTGGAGCGGCTTCAACCATTTCCCCTTCGCCCTGCTGATGGTGGGCCTGGTGCCGGGCCTGCTGGCCCTGGTGTTTGGCTTCCTGGCCTTCCGCTCCCGGGTCACCGGGGTCTATCTGTCCATCATGACCCAGGCCCTGACCTATGCCCTGATGCTGGCGTTCTTCCGCAACGAGATGGGTTTTGGCGGCAACAACGGGCTCACCGACTTCAAGGATCTGCTGGGCTTCGATCTCACCGCCGACAGCACCCGCCTGGCGCTGTTTGCCGCCTCGGCCATCGCCCTGGTGCTGGGCTATCTGGCCTGCCGCATCATAGTGGAATCCCGTCTGGGCAAGGTGGCCGTCGCCATCCGCGATGCCGAGATGCGCACCCGCTTCATCGGCTATCGGGTGGAGTACGTGAAGCTGGCCATCTTCGTCGTCTCCGCCATGCTGGCGGGGCTGGCGGGGGCCCTCTATGTGCCCCAGGTGGGCATCATCAACCCGGGTGAGTTCTCGCCGCTTAACTCCATTGAGCTCGTGATCTGGGTGGCAGTGGGCGGCCGGGCCACCCTGTACGGCGCCATCGTCGGCGCCCTGCTGGTGAACTACGCCAAGTCGGTGTTCACCGGCATACTGCCCGATGAGTGGCTCTATGCCCTGGGCGCCCTGTTTGTGCTGGTGACCCTGTTCCTACCCAAGGGGGTCACCGGCTGGCTCAATCGCAAGGAGGCCATGGCATGAACATGTTTGCCCAGACCCAGGCGCTGTTTTCGCCTACCTATTGGCGCAATCGCCTGGCGCCCACGCCGTCACCGCGCCTGAACCTGACCCACGGGGTGATCCTCTATCTGGAGGACATCAATGTGAGTTTTGACGGCTTCAAGGCCCTCAACAACCTGAACCTCTACATCAACCAGGGGGAGCTGCGTTGCATCATAGGCCCTAACGGCGCCGGCAAGAGCACCATGATGGATGTGATCACCGGCAAGACCCGGCCCGACAGTGGCAGCGCCTGGTTCGGCCAGAGCATCAACCTGCTGGACCATGACGAGCCGGAAATCGCCGAGGCGGGCATCGGCCGCAAGTTTCAGAAACCCACGGTATTCGAGACCCTGACGGTACAGGAGAACCTGGAGCTGGCCATGGCCGGCCCCAAGGGGGTATGGGCCACCTTCCGCGCCCGCTTGCAGGGCGAAGATCGGGACTATCTGGATCAGATCTTGTTGCTCATCGGCCTGGTGGCCGAGCGCCAGCGATTTGCCGGAGTGCTGTCTCACGGTCAGAAGCAGTGGTTGGAGATCGGCATGCTGTTGATGCAGCGGCCCCAGCTGCTGCTGGTGGATGAGCCGGTGGCCGGCATGACCCACCAGGAGATGGAGCGCACCGCCGAGCTGCTCACCTCCCTGGCGGGCCAGCATTCCGTGGTGGTGGTGGAGCACGACATGGACTTTGTCCGCAGCATCGCCAACAAGGTGACGGTACTGCACCAGGGCAGCGTGTTGGCCGAAGGCACCATGGCCCAGGTACAGGCCGACCCCAAGGTCATCGAAGTTTATCTGGGAGAGGCGGCATGCTGACACTCAAGGGGATCAACCAGTTCTACGGCCAGTCCCACACACTATGGGATCTGGACTTGCACATCGACAAGGGCGAATGCCTCTGCCTGATGGGCCGCAACGGCGTGGGCAAGACCACGCTGCTCAACGTCATCATGGGACAGCTGGGCCTAAAGAGCGGCCAGATGGAATTTGATGGCCAGGATCTCACCCGCCAGGGGGTGGAGCAGCGCTCGCGCCTGGGCATCGGCTATGTGCCCCAGGGCCGGCAGATCTTCCCGCTGCTCACCGTGGAGGAGAACCTGCGCATCGGCCTGCCGGCGCGGCGCGACGGCAAGAAGGCCATCCCGGATCTGGTCTACGACCTCTTCCCGGTACTGGCCCAGATGCGCCAGCGCCGGGGCGGGGATCTCTCCGGCGGGCAACAGCAGCAGCTGGCCATCGGTCGCGCCCTGGTGCTGGATCCCAAGCTGATGATACTGGACGAGCCCACCGAGGGCATTCAGCCCAACGTGGTGAGCGAGATCGGCGACATCATTAAGAAGCTCAACAAGGAAATCGGTCTGACCGTGCTATTGGTGGAGCAGAAGCTGCCCTTCGCCCGCAAGGTGGGGGACAGGTTCTGCCTGCTGGATCGGGGTCGCAACGTGGCCGACGGCGCCATGGCAAGCTTGGGCGACGATCTTATCAAGGAGTACCTGACCGTATGACGGCGGCGCCCGCGCTCACCGACATCCCCGCCAGTACCGGCTGGCAGGCGCGGCTGGATCTGGGCTTTGCCCCCAGAGCCGGCCGCACCGAGCTGGTTCGTCGCCAGCAGTTCGGCCCCTTGGCGGTGCAGCGCCCCTTCCATCCCGAAGGGGCGCCCTGCCACCTCTACGTGCTGCATCCCCCCGGTGGTGTGGTAGGCGGCGACAGCCTGACGCTGGACGTTCAGATTGAAGCCGGTGCCCACGCCCTGCTGACCACCCCGGGGGCCACCAAGTTCTACCGCAGCCTGGGGCCCTTGGCCAGGGTGCAGCAGCAGTTTGTGGTGGGCGAGGGGGCGAGTCTTGAGTGGTTGCCCCAGGACAACATACTGTTTTCCGGCGCCCGGTTGCGGCTGGACAGCCACTTCGCCCTGGCGCCCGGCGCCCGCCTGCTGGCCTGGGAGACCCAGGCCTTGGGCCGGCCCGTCATTGCTGAACGCTTCACCCAGGGCCAGCTGTTTAGCCGGCTGCAACTCAGCCGCGATGGGCAGCTGCAGCTCAACGACTGCCTGCGCATTCGCCATGAGGCGGATCTGAACCGAGCTGCTGGCCTGGCTGGCTTCCCCCTGGTGGCGACCCTGCTGGCGACCCCCTGCGGCGAGGCCGAGCGGGAGGCCGTGCGCGAACTGTTGACGGACTACCCGTTCCCCGCCGGGGTGACGCGGCTGCAGGATCTCTTGGTGGTGCGCCTGCTGAGCGATGACAACGAGTTGTTGCAGCAGCGCATGCAGGCCCTCTGGCGGGCGCTGCGTCCGGCGGTGCTGGGCTGTGCGCCCTGCGCGCCGCGCATCTGGGCCACCTAGCCGTTTTTTATCAATTGAATACACGCAGTAAGAACACCTAAGGACAACGAGCATGGATCTGACGCCAAGAGAAAAAGACAAGTTGCTGCTGTTTACCGCCGCCCTGCTGGCGGAGCGGCGGCTGGCCCGCGGCCTCAAGCTCAATCACCCGGAGGCCATCGCCCTCATCAGTGCCGCCATCTTGGAAGGGGCTCGGGACGGCATGACGGTGGCGGCCTTGATGAGCCATGGCCGCACCATACTCACCCGGGAGCAGGTGATGGAAGGAGTGCCGGAGATGATCCCGGATGTGCAGGTGGAGGCCACCTTCCCCGACGGCACCAAGCTGGTCACCGTCCATCAACCCATTGTGTAAATAAGGAGCGCCCATGATCCCAGGCGAAATTCAGGTGGCGGACGGCGAAATTGCCTTGAACGTCGGCCGGCCCAGCCTCAGCGTCACCGTGGCCAACACGGGAGACAGGCCCATCCAGGTGGGTTCCCACTATCACTTCTTCGAGACCAATCCGGCCCTGCAGTTCGATCGCCCCCAGACCCTGGGCTATCGGCTGGACATCCCCGCCGGCACCGCCGTGCGCTTCGAGCCGGGGCAAAAGCGCACCGTGACCCTGGTGGCCTATGCCGGTGAACGCAAGATCTACGGTTTTCGCGGTGAGGTGATGGGGGCCATCGACGGCCAGGCAGACAAGGAGCAAGGCGTATGAGCAGCATCTCTCGGCAGGCCTATGCCGACATGTTTGGCCCCACCACAGGGGACAGGGTTCGTCTGGCAGATACCGATCTGTGGCTGGAGGTGGAGCAGGACTTCACCGTCTACGGCGACGAGGTGAAGTTCGGCGGCGGCAAGGTGATCCGCGACGGTCAGGGCCAGGGGCAGGCCAGCTGTGCCGTGGCCCTGGATCTGGTGATCACCAACGCCCTCATCATCGACCACTGGGGCATCGTCAAGGCGGACGTGGGCATCAAGGCCGGCCGCATCGCCGGCATCGGCAAGGCCGGTAACCCGGACGTGCAGCCCGGCGTGACCCTGATCATAGGCCCGGGCACCGAGGTGGTGGCGGGCGAGGGCATGTTGCTCACCGCCGGCGGCATCGACAGCCATATCCACTTCATCTGCCCGCAGCAGATAGACGAGGCCCTCTGCTCCGGCATCACCACCATGCTGGGTGGCGGCACGGGCCCGGCCACCGGTACCAATGCCACCACCTGCACCCCGGGCCCCTGGTATCTGGCCCGCATGCTGGAGGCCGCCGACAGCCTGCCGATGAACCTGGGCTTCCTGGGCAAGGGCAACGCCAGCCTGCCCCTGGCCCTGCATGAGCAGGTGGCGGCGGGGGCCATCGGCCTCAAGCTGCACGAGGATTGGGGTTCCACCCCGGCGGCCATCCACAACTGCCTGAACGTGGCCGAGGAGACCGACACCCAGGTGGCCATCCACACCGACACCTTGAACGAGTCGGGCTTCGTGGAGGATACCCTGGGTGCCATCGGCGATCGCACCATCCACACCTACCACACCGAAGGGGCCGGTGGCGGACATGCGCCGGACATCATACGGGCCTGCGGCCAGGCCAACGTGCTGCCGTCCTCCACCAACCCCACCCGGCCCTATACGGTCAACACGGTGGACGAACACCTGGACATGCTGATGGTCTGTCATCACCTGGATCCGGCCATCCCCGAGGATGTGGCGTTTGCCGAGTCCCGCATCCGCCGGGAGACCATAGCCGCCGAGGACATACTGCACGATCTGGGGGCCTTCTCCATGATCAGCTCCGACTCCCAGGCCATGGGCCGGGTGGGCGAGGTGATCACCCGCACCTGGCAGACCGCCCACAAGATGAAGGTGCAGCGGGGCAGCCTGACCGGGGACCCTGCCCGCCACGACAACGGCCGCATCAAGCGCTATATCGCCAAGTACACCATCAACCCGGCCATCACCCACGGCATCAGCCATGAGGTGGGCTCGGTGGAGGCGGGCAAGCTGGCCGATCTGGTGTTGTGGCGGCCGGCCTTCTTCGGCGTCAAACCCAGCCTCATCATCAAGGGCGGCATGATAGCGGCGGCCCCCATGGGGGATGCCAACGCCAGCATTCCCACCCCGCAGCCGGTGCACTTCCGACCCATGTTCGGTGCCTTCGGCAAGGCCATGAATTCTACCCGCATGACCTTTGTCTCCGGCGCGGCGCTGGCAGCGGGCTTGCCGGAGCAGCTGGGGCTGCAGAGCCTCATCGGCGAGGTGAAGGGCTGCCGCCGGGTGCGCAAGGCCGACATGATCCACAACGCCTGGCAGCCGGTGATCGAGGTGGACAGTCAGACCTACCAGGTGCGGGCCAACGGTGAGCTGCTCACCTGCGAACCGGCCGAGGTGCTGCCCATGGCCCAACGCTATTTCCTGTTTTAACGGTTTGCCGTCGAGGAGCTTATGATCCGATTGACCCAACGGGTCGCCGCCAGTGGCGAGCAGACCCCCGACACCACCCTGACCCTGCCCATCGATCTGCGGATCAAGAGCCGGCTCAAGGTCACCCTGGATGACGGTCGCGAGGCGGGCCTGTTCCTGCCCCGCGGCCAGCTGCTGCGCGGCGGTGAGCTGCTGACCGATGACGCCGGGACCCTGCGGGTGCAGGTGGTGGCGGCGCCAGAAAAGGTCAGCACGGTGCGCAGCGCCGACCCCCTGCTGCTGACCCGCGCCTGCTATCACCTGGGCAACCGCCATGTGCCGCTACAGATCGAGACCGGCTTTGCCCGCTACCAGCAGGATCACGTGCTGGACGAGATGGTCGTGGGGCTGGGCCTGACGGTGACCACAGAGCTGGCGCCGTTCGAGCCGGAGGCGGGGGCCTACCAGTCCCAGGCCGGTGCCGGCCACCATCACCACCATGATCACGACCATGGCCACAGCCATGATCATCATGGAGCCCATGGCCACGAGCATGCAGACCACCCCAGGGTGGCCCTGCACGGGCATCTCAAATTCAACTAACGCCTTCAACTAACCCCTTCAACAAAAGGACATTGCCATGAAGATTGCAAAACTGGCCTCCGTCGCCGCCCTGAGCCTGCTGATCACTGCACCGGCCTTCGCTCACCCCGGTCACATGGAGCACGGCCTCACCGATGGCCTGCTGCACCCGCTGACCGGCCTGGATCACCTGGCCATGCTGCTCACCACCGGGCTGCTGGCCGGCGTCACCCGCCGCAGCCTGCTGATGCCGCTGGTCGCCCTGCTGGCCCTGGTGCTGGGCACCGGCCTCGGCTTTGCCCTGGGGGCCTACAGCTGGGTGGAACCGGCGATCCTCATCTCCCTGGTGGCCGCATCTAGCCTGCTGTTGTCCCACTCCCGCCTCACCGCCCTCACCTGGGCCATGCCGCTGTTCGCCCTGTTCCATGGCTGGGCCCATGGCGTCGAGGCGCCGGCCGCCCAGCTGCTGGGCTTCACCCTGGGCTCGGCCCTGATGGCCGGCGCTCTGCTGCTGGCCGGCTTCGCCCTGGGCCGCAAGCTGCAGGCGTATCCACGCCTGCAACAGGGCTGGGCCGGTGGCGTGCTGGTGCTGGCCGCCAGCCTGCTGGGCTAAGCCATGACGCTGTCAGCTCACGGGGCAAACCATCCCGTCGAGGGTGCAGAACAATCGGTCCAGGGCTTTGCCCTGGGCTGGTTGCAGCTATTCCAGCTCATCAGCGCCAACCTCCCGGTGGGCAGCTTCACCTACTCCCAGGGGCTCGAATGGGCGGTGGAGGCGGGCTGGGTCAAGGGGGCCGACGGTTTCGAGGCCTGGCTCGATGATCAGGTGGACGAGAGCCTGGTGTGCCTGGACTGGCCCCTGCTCAAGCGGCTGCACCAGGCTGCCCTGGCGGACGATGAGGTGGCGCTGGAGCACTGGATCCAGCTGCTGCTGGCCAGCCGGGAGAGCGAGGAGCTGCGCCTGGAGGAGACCCAGCGCGGCCAGGCCCTGTGCCGGGTCCTCAGAGACTGGGATCTGAGCACCGGCCCGCTGCCGGCCTGTCTCATGCGCAGTCAGCTGGCGGGCTTTGCCTGGGCCGGCGCCCGCCTGGGGCTGAACCTGGAGCAGCTGGCCCTGGGCTGGGGCTTCGCCCTGATCGAAAGTGCCGTGATGGCGGGGATCAAACTGGTGCCCCTGGGGCAGCAGGCCGGCCAGGGCATACTGCGGCGGGTCAGCGGGCGCTTGCCGGCGCAGCTGGCCACCGCCTGGGCCCTAGGGGATGACGAGTTAGGCGGCGGTCTGCCACGGCTGGCCATCGCCAGCAGCTGCCATGAAATTCAATACACCCGGCTGTTTCGCTCCTAGGCCTTCGCCAGGACGCCGGATGGACACAACCCAAGGACAAGGAATACAGATATGACGACGATGAGCAGCCCGTTGCGGGTCGGAGTGGGGGGGCCGGTGGGCTCAGGTAAGACGGCCCTGCTTGAAGCTCTGTGCAAGGCCATGCGGGATCACTTCGAGATCGCCGTGGTCACCAACGACATCTATACCAAGGAGGATCAGCGCATCCTCACCGAGGCCGGCGCCCTGGAGCCAGAACGCATCGTGGGGGTAGAGACCGGCGGCTGTCCCCACACCGCCATCCGCGAGGACGCCTCCATGAACCTGGCGGCGGTGGAGGCCCTGGCGGAGCGCTTCGGCAATCTGGATGTGGTGTTTGTGGAGAGCGGTGGCGACAACCTGAGCGCCACCTTCAGTCCGGAACTGGCGGATCTCACCATCTATGTCATCGACGTGGCCGAAGGGGAGAAGATCCCCCGTAAGGGCGGCCCCGGCATCACCAAGTCCGATCTGCTGGTGATCAACAAGATTGATCTGGCGCCTTACGTCGGCGCCCGGCTGGAGGTGATGGAGTCGGATACCAACCGCATGCGCCCCAGCAAGCCCTGGACCTTCGCCAACCTCAAGACAGGCCAGGGACTGCAGACCATCATCGACTTCATCGTCCAGGCCGGCATGCTGACCCCCAAGGCGGCCTGATGGCGCCAAGCCCAGACAACAACGGCCTCATGATGAGGCCGTTTTACTTTTTGTTTTTTGCTGTGGCACTCAGTCGATCTGCAGGTACTTGTGCAGCTGGGCCGATAACCGCCAGTTGCGCTCGATGCAGGTCTGGATGGCCAATGCCGTGGCCTGCCGCTGCTGGCTGATGGGCTGCAGGGCAATCTGTACGTTGGGCTTGTGGCAGCGGCGGGCCAGCAGGGCGTCTAGCTCCTCGATGTGCTTCTCCCGCGCCACCGGGTGCTTGATCTCGTCGGCCCGGGCCAGGGCCTCATCCAGCACCTCGAAGCCCCCCTTCATCTCCACCTTGGGGGAGACGGTCACCCAGGCGGCGGGGTGGATCAGGATGGGCTGGGTGCCGCTCGTCTCCAGCTGCACCTCGTAACCCGCCTCAAGCAGGGCGCCGGACAGGGGGCGCAGATCGTACAGACAGGGCTCGCCACCGGTGATCACCACGAGCCGCGCCGTGTAGCCCAGCTGCTGCAGGGCGTGCAGCACGGCCTGACTGTCCAGGCGGGCCCAGCCGTCGGACTGGCTGGATCTGTCCAGCACCTGCTCCACCGGCACCTGACGCTCCGGACTCACCACCCAGGTATGCCGGGTGTCGCACCAGGGGCAGCCCACCGGACAGCCTTGCAGACGGATGAAGATGGCGGCACGCCCGGTCTGGCAGCCTTCACCTTGCAGGGTCTGGAAGATCTCGTTGATGGGGTAGTGCAGGGACATGGCACGCTCACAGCTTTACTCGGGGGGCCGGAGGATAGCAGAATCCTCCGGCTGAAAAAAGCAGCGCCCGGGATCAGGCCGGGCAGCTGCTGAGTTGGATATGGCCCTTGCCCTGGCGCTTGACCCGATAGAGGGCCTCGTCTGCCAGGCGCAACAAGTCCCTGTCGTCCAGGGGCTCCGCCAACTGCAGGGTATCGGTCAGTCCCACGGAGCAGCCCAGCCATTTGATCTTGGGCAACTGTATCTGCCCCAGCTGCTGCTGCAGCCTGGCCTCGAAGCCCCGGGCCGCGTGCAATCTGTCCAGCATGCGCTCCAGGCGTTCCTGGGCCTTCTGGCAGGCCAGGCCCGGCAGCAGGATGACAAACTCATCGCCCCCCCAGCGGGCAAACAGATCGCCGTCGGCCAGTTCCTCTTTGACCAGGGCGGAGAACCAGCGCAGCAGCAGATCCCCCACCTCGTGGCCGAAGGTGTCGTTGTAGTACTTGAAGTTGTCCAGATCCAGGTAGGCCAGCGCCGCCGCCTCGCCCTCGGCCAGCCGGTTGCGGATGGCCTGCTGCATGGCCTGACGGTTAAGCAGTCCCGTCAGGCTGTCGATGCTGCTGTAGCGCAGCAATTGCTTGCGCTGGCGCAGGCTGACCAGCTGGGCGGCCAGCTGGTTGCCGATGAAGCGCAGGGCCTCCGTGTCCTGATGACTGATCTGCAGGCTGGCATCGAAGGTCATCAGCAGCATCTCACCCAGGCGCTGGCTGCCATCTTGCAGCGGGATCGCCAGTACAGAGGAGAGGCGCAGGGGCGGCAGGCTCTCCTCGAAGCGCACATGCTGGCTGAGCCGGGCCTGGGGCTGGCCACCAAAACGGCGAGCCAGGGCCAGGGCATCCAGGGGCAGCTCGGGTAACTCGTTGAACTGCGCCAGCTCCCGGTCCGTGTCCTCCTCGTCTTGCAGCAGGATGAAGCCGGCCTGGGCGTTGAAGTTGGCGCAGATGAGCCGCAGGGTCTCCCGACCCAGGGCCGGTTCATCGTCGTGACTGTGGCCCAACTGCTGCAAGGTACTCAGCAGGCGCATCTCCCGCACGTTGCCCCACAGCTCGTTGATCCGCTGCTCCTGACGCACCAGGCTGAGCAGGTTATCCAGTTGCAGCTGGGGCAGGGGGAGGGTGAGTCTCACCACCCTGCCGCCGTCCTTGAACCAGGCGCGGCGCAGCTTGTGATAGCTGTGCCTGAGGCCATGCTCCCGGCACAGGGCCATCGCCACGCGAAAATGCTGGTAGCCCTGCTCAAACTCGTTGCTCAGCCGATGACATTTGATCCGCGCCTCATGGTAGAGCAACCAGTGCTGGCGGGTCAGGCCCGGGTTGGCCTCCAGGGCCGCCTGCACCTGCGCCAGATCCTGCTGGGCCGCCTCAGGTTGGTTCAGGCCGATGTCGATGAGCGCCTTGAGCAGGGGACGCATAAACTTGCCGTCGGAGGAGACCTCAAACTTGAGGGCGAAGCTGCGCTCCAGGGCCTGTTCACCCCGCACCCATTCCCCCTGCAGGGTGTGGACCAGCCCCTGCAGCAATACGATGTCGTGCTCGTTGCGGTAGGGGAAATGGGTGGTGCCGCGGATCCGCACCATCTCCTTTAACCGGATCAGCAGAGTGCTGGCCTGCTCAAAATTCTCGCTCAGGGTGTACAACCAGGCCAGGTTGTACAGGCTCACCGACACCTCTGAGTAGTCGTTGAGGCGCATGACGGTGGTGAGGGCCTGGACGAAATAATCGTGGGCCGCCTCGAAGCGCTCGTGCAGGCAGTGAAAATAGCCGATGCCGTTCTTGATGCGGGCCAGTTGGGAGGGTTGCTTGATCGCCTCACGCAGCCGCTCGCTGATCTTGAAACAGCGCAACGCCCTATGGTCTTGCTTGAGATTGGTGTAGATGACGCCGCGGCCATGGTAGGCGGAGGCCACGTCCGCCAGATAGCCATAATGGCGGGCCAGGCGGATGGCCTGCATGGAGCAGGAGAGTATCCAGCTCGGCTCCAGCCGATCGTCGAAGGTGGCTTGCACGTAGGCGTTGCGCAGGGTGTAGATGCGGGCCCCCATCAGCTCGAACCGCTCGAGTCGGGTCAGCAGTTGCCGTAACCGGTCCAGACCGAAGGGGGCATTGGCCTTGTCATTGGCCACGAACAGGCAGAACAGGCTGAGGGTCTGCTCCAGCTCGTCGCCATGCAGGTTGCTCCATTTCACCGCCTGTTGTGCGCACTGGGTGGCCAGGATCAGATCCGAACGGTAGATGTGAGCCAGGCTCAGCTCCCGGTAGGCCAGAGCCAGGGCGGCGGGATCATTGATGCGTTGGGCCAGCTCAAGGATGCGATCGAAACGGCTGACCGCATCCTCCACCAGGCCGGTAAACAAGGCGGCCTGGCCCCAGCAGGTATAAAAGCGAATGAAGAACCGGGGATCCTCACCGGCACTGGGCAGGTCGGCCAAGGCATGGGTCTGCTCACAGGCCCGCACCGCCTCCGGCAGGCAGAGGCTATTCAACAGCCGCTCACAGCGGTACAGCCACTCCATGGGGGATTGGGGAACATCGTACAGGCTGGGCCAGGGATGCAACTGCAGGGGAGCCAGTTCCTCGTCGAAGCGAAACAGCACCCCGGTATCTTCCACATGGCAGACGAACTGATCCCACTGGCGCTGCTGGGACTCGTTTGGCTGCTGGAAGTTGGGGTCCAGGCCAAACAGCAAGAGGTAACGGCCGTCGCTTTGTTCCTGCATCAACTCTGTGATGAGTTGCAGCGCGCTTTCTCCGGCATGATGCAGCCCGGTGACCAGAAACAAGATGGGGTGCACCTGGCTCAGGGCTTGGATCAGCCGAATGATGGCCTGGCGGATCTGCTGACATTGAAAGCCCAGATCATCGGGTAACGGCGATTCGGCGCGTTGCAGCGGTCGCCCCTCGAAATAATCCTGCAGCAGGGTGCGTGCCGGACCCAGCAGTTGCAGCTCGGCCAGCATCAGCTGCAGGCTGCCCCCTTGGGCCTGGATCAGCTGGCGGAGCAGTGGCAGCAGCGGGGCGTAGGGATGACGCTGATCCTGGGGTGTCATGCGCCACTTGATGGGCAGACAGTGTTCGGTGAGACAAAATTCATCCAAGCGCGTGCGCAGCTGCGCACCACTAAGCGTATAGATAAAGCCACAGATGGCGTGCTGCTCGTTGGCCTGGCGCCAGGTTTTGCCGAGCCACTGTTCAAACCGGGTTGATCCCAATGGCAACTATCCCATGTAAGTTATTGTCTAATCTGGCCAATATTATAAAAGGCGCTTGATTTTCGGCTATGGAATAGGGCTCAGAACGAGGCCTGGATCATGGGATCCTAATAAAGGGTAGGTGAGTCAATGACTTGCCAAAAAAGGCGCCATCGCTGGCATTATGGTAAATGATGAGGCAGCGTTGATGGCAAACCTGTCGTCAACCGCTACCCAGCCTTGGCGCCAACGCCAGGCGACGCTTGCGGCAAGGGCGCGGCGAGTCAGGATGACACTCGGTGCGGCATCCTGCCGGTTGGGCCCGTGTTGACCGCGGGCCAGATATTCACGGGGTGCGGCGGGGTGCCGCCTACCGCTATCGGCCACGCCGGCCGGGTGCCGTGGGCTAGGGTGTCGCCGGCTGACTGGTCTCGTCGGTCCCAGCTCGCAAACCCTTGACGCGTCGCTACGTGAAAAAAGTTCTATTGGCAGGGGCTCTGTGGCCAACTTTTCACGTAGCGGCAGAGCGGCAGGTTAGTCGCACAGATCGCAGGGACAGTTCGCTAGCAATGTGCCGGGCTGTGGCCGACGGTAGCCCGTTGCCGATGGGCACGCCCGCGACGGCAGCAACATGCACCTGTGTATCGCCGGGCTAGGCCGAGCCCAAGCGCCGCAGAAGATCATGGCAGGTGACGTTAGAGAAGCGCGGTCGCTGACCAATAACATCTGCTCGCCCTAATGCGCATCCATCACGGCGAGTGCGTTCGTGAATGGGCAGAGCTTGTGGTAGGCCCGATGCCACTTAGCAGTATGCGCAATGTAATGGCTTGAAAAACAAGGGGGAGTGAGTCGCGGCAGCAGAGATAACCCAGGTCCGGCCATGCATCCATACCATTTAACATAATATACATTATGCGAACCGTGATGTTATGACCGCGAATCGAGTATACCCCAGGTGGCTCCGGTGTTGGCCGGCCACTAGGCAACCTAATAGGTTCAATCAGCGTGCAGTGTGTTTTGCGATGTCATGGATTGCCGGTGCACATTAACGCCCATCTGCATGGTCGTTTGTGCCGGCCGCCAATCCAAACGCGCCGACTCGTCCAAGCAATGCGGCAACTGCTGCGTATCGTGCTGATTGCTACCGTTCCGGATTGGCTCGCTTCACGCACCACATATCGCCGGCAGCAACAGCCTGGCTGACGCCGTACCGTGACGCTGTTGCATGTGCTGCGCCTTGTGTTTTGTTTAATGTGGTCGGCCATGTCGCTTGTGCCGTGCGCTGGCGGTTTGAGCGGCCAATGCTTTGATTCGCCAGCATTGGCCATCTTACGGTTTGGGTATTCGCCTAAGCACTCGATTGGGCTTGCCAGCGTGCCGATGGTTGGCGTCGCTGGCCATCTGGAAATGGATGACGGCCAAGGTGTACCTGGCCGCCTGTAGGTGATGGGATATCTGGTTGCTCTTGTTGCTCTGGTGGTTGCAAACGTGCCGTGTCGGCAAGGCGAAAATCCAGGTGCCCTGCAAGGCGGCGGGCCGCCCCTTGCCAACTCCGACTTATAGGAAAGTCGGACTTGAAGCCCTCGGCATGCCGGCGCTAAGATGCCGCACCGGCATCATTTCTATTTATCATCATGAATAACAACGATATTTTACTTCCGCCCTATCTGCCGTATTTCGAATCCCTGGAGCGCTTGCACGAGGCCAATGGCTTTATTAACGCCCATGTCAGTCACCTCACCGCCACCCGGGTGGACGACGCCGGTTCTGCAGGGTCTGCGCCTGGCGGATGTCACCCGCCGGCAGATGCAGCAGTTTATTCAGTGGTGCCACCAGCCTCCCCTACCCCTCATCGGCAACGCCCAGCGGCCGCATTTTCTCAGCGACAAGGGGCTGGGGCTGCGGGTGCCCAACCCCCTGTGGCGGCCCTTCGTCAACCGCACCCCCAAGCAGAGCCTGCTGCCGGCGGGCACCCAGGCCTATCAGCGCAAGGCGTCCGCCACCAAAAACCAGCTGGCGGTGCTCTCCTCCTATTACCAGTTTCTCAACGACGAGGAGTATTGCGATCGCAATCCGGCGGCCCTGGCCATGCGGCGCGGTCGCCTGAAGGAGAGCCCCTTGCAGTCCGAGTCGGATGAGGAGATCAAGGCCCTGAGCCCGCTGCAGCTGAGCTACCTGCTGGCGACCCTGGACGAGCTGGCCGCCGCGGATCCCGCCCGCCATGAGCGGACCCGCTTCCTGGTGATCTTGCTGTTCTCCACCTATGCCCGCATCTCGGAGATCTCGGCGCGCCCTGGCTACGCCCCCGTGATGTCCCAGATTAGGCGGGACAAGCACAACGAGACCTGGGGCTTCTTCATCCCTCAGTCGAAGAACGGCAAGGCCAGAACCGTGGCGGTCAGCGATGCCCTGCTGGCCGCCCTGCGTCGCTATCGCCAGTTTCTGGGGCTGACGGAGCTGCCCTCCCCCAATGAGCAGATCCCGCTGCTGGTACGCCATAAACCGGCGCAGCATGGCCGCGACAGCAAGAATCTCAACGCCAACCTGGGCATCAACGCCATTCGCGAGGAGGTGGAGCGGGTCTATCAGGCCACCGCAGAACGGTTGATGCAGGATGGCCGTGACCAGGATGCCGCCGAGTTGCGCACCATGACGGTCCACTCCCTGCGTCACACCGGCATCAGCGCCGATCTGGAAAAAGGCCGGGCACTGCACCATGTTATGGCCGACGCCGGTCACCAGGATATCGGCGTCACCTCCCGCTATATCACGGCCTCCCGGACCGAGCGTTACGAGAGTGCCCGGCACAAGGGGCTGTAACCGACCCGGCCAGTGACATTTAACATGCTGTTTTATCAGTAATTTATATCCATGCTGCGGCCGAGTATGACTTGTCATGCCAGGTGGCAGCTCTTAGACTGACGGACACAGATTTGGGCCCCGCTTTCGCGGCCCATGCACAAGGATCCCATCATGCTTGAACAACTGCGCCACTGGCGCCGCGATTTTCACCATTTCCCCGAGCCAGGCTGGTGTGAATACCGCACCACCAGCCTGATCGCCGCCGCGCTGTCGGCCTGTGGTTACCAGATATTGTTGGGTGACAGGGTGCTCTCCGCCGCCGCCGTCATGGGCCGGCAGATCGACGAAGCCAAGGAGAAGGCCAGGGCCGCCGCACAGGGGGCGCCCCAGGAATGGCTGGAGGCTTCCAGCCTGACGGGCCTGGTGGCCGTGCTGGATACCGGACGCCCCGGCCCCTGTGTGGCGCTGCGGGTGGATCTGGATGCGGTCAAGGTGCAGGAGAGTCAGGATCCCCGGCATCTGCCGGATCAGCAGGGCTTTGCCTCGCTCAATCCCCAGTGCATGCATGCCTGTGGCCACGACGGCCATGCCGCCATGGGCCTGGTGCTGGGTCAGCTGCTGGCCCAGCGGCGTGAGGCGCTGTCCGGCAAGATCAAGCTGTTCTTCCAACCGGCCGAGGAAGGCTGCCGGGGTGGCAAGGCCATGGCCCAGGGCGGCCAGCTGGATGACGTGGACATCCTCTATGCCATCCACCTGGGGATCCATGCCGGCAGCGGCGAGATAGTGGTGGCCCCCACCGGCTTCCTGAGTTCCACCAAGTTCGACGTGGAGTTTCACGGCACGCCGGCCCATGCGGGGCTGGAGCCCAACGCCGGTGCCAATGCCCTGGCGGCCGCCTGTCAGGCGGTGAGCCAGATGCTGGGCATTCCCCGCCACCGAGATGGCCTGACCCGGCTCAACATCGGCACCCTGAACGCCGGCGCCGAGCGCAACGTCATCCCCAGCTTCGCCCTGTTGGAAGGCGAAACCCGCGGCGCCAGCGCCCAGCTCAACGACTACATGTTCGGTCGGGTGCAGCAGATCGTAGAGGGCTGCGCCCGCAGCTATGGCGTGGATTTTCGCATTCGCAAACAGGGGGAAGCCGTCTCCATTGAGAACAGCCCGCGCCTGGTGCACAGCGTCACCGTCAGTGCCGACCGGCTCGGCTTTCACGTGATCCACAGTCGTCCCTTTGGCGCCAGCGACGACGCCGGCTACATGCTGGAACGGGTGCAAAAGCGCGGCGGTGAGGCGGCCTATCTGGTGATCGGCGCCAATCTGGCGGCGGGTCACCACCATCATGGCTTCGATTTTGACGAGACGGCCATGGTGCAGGGGGTATCCCTGCTGGAGGCGCTGTTTGAGGCGGCCTTACAGCCGCCGGCCGAGATCAGCGACTGAGGGTGACGACGGCCACCCGGCGGTTAAGCTGGCGACCATAGGAACGGTTGTTGTTGGCCACCGGCTGACTCTCGCCGGCGGTCTGCAGGTCCAATAGGCTGGGATCCACCCCCTGGCCTATCAGGTAATAGGCCACCGCCTGAGCCCGGGTGGACCCCAGCGTCAGGTTGTAGGCCTCAGTGGCGCGGCTGTCGGTGTGGCCGGTGATCTGCAGCCGGTAATCCTGGCCGATGGCGGCCTGGGCGACGCAGTCCAGAGTCGCTCTGGCCGCCGTATCCAGCTCGCTTCTGTCCACCGCAAAATGCACCGGCACCATGGTGATGGCACTGCCATCGGCGCTTTGCCCCAGCCCATCGCAGCGCGCCGGTACCGAGCTGACGAAGGGCGGATCCTGCCACAGGACATACGCTTCGCTACCCAAGCCTCCCGCTGCCTGGGCTCCCAGGCTGAACGCTGCCGCAGTTATCAAAAAATAACGTCGATTATTCATAAAGTTGGCCTCGAAAACCTGGGGTGATTTAAGCTCTAAGGGCAGCGATAGCCAGGGCCATCGTCAAGCTGCCTAGATTAAACGCCTTGTATTGGCCCCCGTCTATCCCCATCTATTTCAGTGTCCTTTTCATAGTTTGTCGACAGCTTTATGGGGGTTCCCTGATGCGTGATCCACAAGATGAAAGCACCCCGGTAGAGGGTGAAGTCACAGGTCTAATCCTGCCGGGACAGGAGCGTCCCAGCCAGCTTCATATCATTCCCGTCTACGGCCGGCCCTTCTTGCCGGCGCAAATTCTCCCGGTACAAATTCAGGCCGATCCCTGGGCCAAGACCCTGGAGCGGGTGGCCAAGACACCCCACAAGATGGTGGCCCTGTTTCGGGTGGATGAGGAGGAGGATGCCCAGCATCCCCTGTACGACATCATGCCGCGCACCGGCTGCGTGGTGCGCATCCTGCAGGCCAGCACAGATGGCGATCAGATCCAGTTTGTCGCCGAGGGCATCCAGCGGGTGGCCATCAGCAACTGGCTCAGCAAGCAGCCGCCCTACCTGGTGGAGGTGACGTACCTGGAGTCGGAGGTGGCCCCCGGCAGCGAGACCGAGGTGAAGGCCTATGCCATGGCGGTGATCACCGCCATCAAGGAGCTGCTGCCCATCAACCCCCTCTACAGCGAGGAGCTCAAGCAATACCTCAACCGCTTCAACCCCAACGATCCCTCTCCCCTGGCCGATTGCGGCGCCGCCATCACCACCGCCAAGGGCGAAGAGCTGCAGGAGATACTGGACACCCCTGCCCTGCTGCCTCGACTGACCAAGGTGCTGGCGCTCTTGAAAAAAGAGATAGAGGTGGCCCAGCTGCAGAACAAGATCCGCGACGAGGTCAACCGCAGCATCAACGACCGCCAGCGGGAGTTCTTCTTGCGCGAGCAGCTCAAGGTGATCCAGAAGGAGCTGGGGCTGCAGAAGGATGACAAGACCGCCGAGATGGAGATGTTCCGCAACCGGCTGGCGGCCCTGACGGTGCCGGACGAGGTCAACGCCCGGGTGGAGGAGGAACTCAACAAGCTGAAGATCCTGGAGAACGGCTCCCCGGAATATGCGGTGACCCGCAACTACCTGGAGTGGATCACCCAGGTGCCCTGGGGTCAGTATCACCTGGACAAGATTGACCTCAAACAGGCCAGACGCATCCTGGATCGGGACCACGACGGCCTGGCGGACGTGAAGGACAGGATCATCGAGTTTCTGGCGGTGGGGGCCTACAAGAAGGATGTCAGCGGCGCCATCATGCTGCTGATCGGCCCTCCCGGGGTGGGCAAGACCTCCATCGGCCGCTCCATCGCCGCCGCCATGGGCCGCCCCTTCTACCGTTTCAGCGTGGGGGGCATGCGGGATGAGGCGGAGATCAAGGGCCACAGACGCACCTATATCGGTGCCCTGCCCGGCAAGCTGGTACACGCCTTGAAGGAGTGCAAGGTGATGAACCCCCTCATCATGCTGGACGAGATCGACAAGCTGGGGATCAGCCACCAGGGGGATCCGGCCTCGGCCCTGCTGGAGACGCTGGATCCGGAGCAGAACGTCAACTTCCTCGATCACTACCTGGATCTGCGGCTCGATCTCTCCAAGTGCCTGTTCATCTGTACCGCCAATACCCTGGACTCGATCCCGGCGCCCTTGCTTGACCGCATGGACGTCATCCGCCTCTCCGGCTACCTGGCCCAGGAGAAGCTGGCCATCGCCCGCCACCACCTGTGGCCGCGCCAGCTGGCGCGCGCCGGGGTCGACAAGCGTCGGCTCACCATCAGCGAAGGGGCCCTGCGCCTGCTCACCGAGGGTTATGCCCGGGAGGCCGGGGTGCGCAACCTGGAGAAGCAGATCGCCAAGCTCATCCGCAAGTCGGTGGTGCGCCTGCTGGAGGATCCCGAGCTGGTGCTGAGGCTCAAGGCGTCAGATATCCCGGAACTCCTGGGGGCGCCGCTGTTTCGCAAGGAGAAGGCCTTAAGCGGTGTGGGCATCATCACGGGGCTGGCCTGGACCTCCCTGGGCGGCGCCACCCTGCCGGTGGAGGCCAGCGTGGTGCACCAGCAGAGCCGCGGCTTCAAGCTGACCGGGCAGTTGGGGGATGTGATGAAGGAGTCGGCGGAGCTGGCCTACAGCTATATCAACGCCAACCTGAAGGAGCTGGGTGCCGACCGCCACTTCTTCGAGCAGGCCTTCGTCCACCTGCATGTCCCGGAAGGGGCCACCCCTAAGGACGGCCCCAGCGCCGGCATCACCATGGCCAGCAGCCTGCTCTCGCTGGCCCTGGGCAAGGCGCCCAACAAGGATTTCGCCCTGACCGGCGAGCTGACCCTGACGGGGCACGTGCTGCCCATCGGCGGCGTGCGGGAGAAGGCCATCGCCGCCAAGCGCCAGGGGATCCATCAGCTCATCGTGCCCGAGGCTAACCGGGGCGAGGTGGAGGAGCTGCCGGATTACGTCAAGGAGGGGCTGACCTTCCACTTTGCCCGCCAGTACAAGGAGGTGGCGCGGCTGCTGTTTGGCCCCGCCGGCTAAGACACTGCCGCAACGACAAGGCCTCCTGAGGGAGGCCTTGTCATCTGTATGCGCGGCTGAGGCTCACGCCGGCACCGCCGCGCGCAGCTCGGCAAACAGCAGGAACAGGGCCGCCTGGCTGCAGACCCCCAGCTTGGCGTAGAGGTTACGCCGGTGCACCTTGGCGGTTTCCAGGGAGATGTCCAGCTCCCGGGCCACCCCCTTGGTGGAGTGACCGCCCAGCACCAAGAGCGCCACCTCAACCTCACGCTTGGTCAGCGCCGGCGTCCCCCGTGCGCGTAACGCCGCTTCCAACTGGCGGCGGCTTGGGTTAGGGGCCTCATCCTGGATCGGTGCCTGCCGCAGGGCCAGACGCAGCATCGGCAGCAGCCAGGGGGCAAACAGGTGGCAGACCCCGAGCTCGGCGTCGCTGAAGCGTCGCTGACTGCCCAAGGCCAGGGATAGGGTGCCCTGGGGCAACGGCAGCAGGAACTGCAGTTCGTCCGTCACCACATTGCGGGAGAAGTAGCGCCGACAGTACTCGGTGTCACGGAAGTTGTCCGGCGCCACCTCCTCCAGCCGATAGACACCGGCGGCCGGAGATTTCAAGGCGAAGCTGTGGAAGGGATCCAGCAGATACAGGCCGTTCAGGTAATCGGCAAACAGGTTGCCCGGTGCGTAGTTGACCCCGTGATCCGCCAGCACCAGCGGCGGCGCCTCCGGCCGAAACAGCACAGCCACCCAAGAATCAAAGGCCAGCCGTTCACCCAGAAATGACGCCAGCTGCGGCCAGAAGGCCTCCTCCTCTATGCCATCCAATAAGCGGCCAAGCCGCTGGTGAAATGCCAGATCCGCCACGTTCAACTGCATCTGTCCCTACCCCGTAAAGGTTATCCCGCCCCCTGGCACTAACGTTTCCGTGGGATGTCCGTGCCGCCGGGGGCCCTCTAGTATGGCCTGAGCAGCCGCGGCGCCACCAGCAGCAATTGCGCCGCATTCACCGCCCAGGGCAGGCTGATGGCCTGTCGCCGTGGCCCGATTGCTTCACCGGGACTTAGGCCCACAATCCGATCATCCGCTGACGAGGCTTGTAGCATGACCACAGCACAAAAGGATAAACGCAGCACCCGCGACTACCAGCAGCTGGACGCCGCCCACCACATCAATGCCTTTTTGGATCAGAAGACCCTGAACCTGGATGGCCCGCGGGTGATGGCCAGGGGCCAGGGGGTCTACCTGTGGGACAACGATGGCAACCAGTATCTGGACGGCATGTCCGGCCTCTGGTGCACCAATATCGGTTATGGTCGGCAGGATTTGGTGGCGGCCGCCACCCGCCAGCTGGAGCAGCTTAGCTACTACAACACCTTCTTCCACACCACCCATCCGGCGGTGAATGCACTGTCGGAGCGGCTGTTCTCCCTGCTGCCCGCTGGCTACAGTCACGTGATCTACACCAACTCTGGCTCGGAGGCCAACGAGGTGCTGATCCGCACGGTGCGCCGTTACTGGGATCTGATGGGGCAGCCGAACAAGAAAATCTTCATCGGCCGCCACAACGGCTACCACGGCTCCACCGTGGGGAGCGCCAGCCTGGGGGGGATGCAGTTCATGCACGAGATGGGGGATCTGCCGATCCCGAACGTGGTGCACATCGGCGAGCCCTACTGGTATGCCCATGGCGGCCAGTTGAGCCCGGAGGAATTTGGCCGTCGCTGTGCCCAGGAGCTTGAAGACAAGATACTGGCGCTGGGTGCCGAGAAGGTCGCCGCCTTCGTGGCCGAACCGTTTCAGGGGGCCGGCGGCATGATCTTCCCGCCACAGAGCTACTGGCCGGAAATCCAGCGCATCTGCCGCCAGTACGACGTATTGCTGTGCGCCGACGAGGTGATCGGCGGCTTTGGCCGCACCGGCGAATGGTTCGCCCATGAGCATTTCGGCTTTCAGCCGGACACCATCAGCATCGCCAAGGGGCTGACCTCAGGTTACATCCCCATGGGGGGCCTGGTCTTGTCACGCCGGCTCGGCGAGGCGCTGGTGGAGCACGGCGGCGTGTTTGCCCACGGTCTGACCTACGCCGGCCACCCGGTGGCCGCCGCGGTGGCGCTGGCCAACCTGGACGCCCTGCAGGGCGAAGGCATAGTGAGCCGCGTCAAGACAGACACCGGCCCCTATTTGCAGGCCTGCCTGCGGGAGGTGTTTGACCGTCACCCCCTGGTGGGGGAAATCCAAGGCACCGGCCTGGTGGCCGCGCTGCAGTTTTGCCAGGACAAGGCGACGCGCCGGCGTTTCGCCAACGAAAGTGACATCACCTGGCGCTGCCACCGCCTCGGCTTCGAGGAGGGCGTCATCATCCGCTCCACCCTGGGCCGCATGATAATGGCGCCGGCCCTGGTGATCAGCCACGGCGAGATCGACGAGTTGATCGCCAAGACCAAGCGGGCCGTGGATCGCACCGCCCAAGAGCTCGGCCTGGTGTGACGCCCTGCCGAACCGGGCATCTGGAAACAAAAAAGGCCAGCATTTCTGCTGGCCTTTTTTGCTTTCTATTTGGTTGCGGGGGCAGGATTTGAACCTACGACCTTCGGGTTATGAGCCCGACGAGCTACCATGCTGCTCCACCCCGCGTCTGATGCTGCGCATTCTAGTCATCTGGCCTGTCATTGCAATAACTATTTGGCAAATAGCCGCAAACTAGCATTAATTGCCGAAAAAGTGCGCCATGTGGCGTTATTTTCACCAGCGTCGTTGGGTGAGCGGCTGATCCCGCTGTGCCGACTACACTTGCAGGTAAGCCCGTCCGGCCAAGGAGAGTGTGGGATGAATTGTTCACGCGGCCATTGCAATCAGTTGGGTGCCAGCCTGGATGAGAGCGGCGTCAACTTTGCCCTCTGGGCGCGGTTGGCCAGCGAGGTGGAGTTGCTGCTGTTTGCCCATGCCGATGATGCCAACCCCCAGGTGATCCCCCTGGACCCTCATATTCATCGCACCGCCTACTACTGGCACATCCATGTGGCCGGCATCGGCGATGGGCAGATCTACGGTTGGCGGATCAATGGGCCCTGGCGGCCCTACGAGGGCACCTGTTTCGATCCCGAGAAGGTGCTGCTGGATCCCTATGGCCGCGAGGTAGTGCTGGGGCAGCAGTACGATCGCTGGGCCGCCAGTCGGCCGGGTAGCAATACCGCCCAGTGTGCCAAGAGCGTGGTGGTCAGCCTGGAGGGGTACGACTGGGAGGGTGACGAGGCGCCCGAGCATCCCCTCTCCCGCTCCATCATCTACGAGCTGCATGTGGGGGGCTTTACCCGGGATCCCAGTGCCGGCGTCCCCCCTGGTAGGCGGGGCACCTATGCCGGGGTCATCGACAAGATCCCCTACCTCAAGGCGCTGGGGATCACCGCGGTGGAGCTGTTGCCGGTCTTTCAGTTCGATCCCCAGGATGCCCCCCATGGCCTGGACAACTACTGGGGCTACAGCCCCCTCTCCTTCTTTGCCCCCCATACGGGTTATGCCTGCCACACTGGGCGCAAGGCGGCGATCAACGAGTTTCGGGACATGGTCAAGGCGCTGCACCGCGCCGATATCGAGGTGATCCTGGATGTGGTGTACAACCACACGGCCGAGGGGGACGATCATGGTCCCCTCATCTGCTTTCGCGGCATCGACCATGAGGCCTATTACATTCTCGACCCCCTACATCGCCGCTCCACCAACTATTCGGGCTGCGGCAACACCCTGAACGGCTCACACCCGGTGACCAAGCGCCTCATCATCGACAGTCTGCGCTACTGGCGGGAATACCTGCATGTGGATGGTTTCCGCTTCGATTTGGCCTCTATCCTCTCCCGGGACGAGGCGGGCAACCCACAGGTGAATCCCCCGACCCTGCTGGCCATCGATACCGACCCCGTGCTGGCCAACTGCAAGCTCATCGCCGAGGCCTGGGATGCCGGCGGTCTCTATCAAGTGGGGTCACTGGCCGGGTCGCGCTGGCGGGAATGGAATGGCCAGTTCCGGGACGATGTGCGGCGCTTCATCAAGGGCGAGGAGGACACGGTACGCAATTTTGCCCACCGCATCAGCGGCAGCCCGGACATTTACCAGTACAACCACGCGGATCCGGAGAAGAGCATCAACTTCGTCACCTGCCACGACGGCTTCACCCTGTGGGATCTGGTGAGTTACAACCACAAGCACAACAGGATGAACGGCGAGCATAACCGGGATGGGCAGAATGACAACCACAGCTGGAACCACGGCGCCGAAGGCCCCAGTCAGGACACGACACTCAACGGCCTGCGGCTGCGGCAATGCAAGAATCTGCTCACCTGCACCCTGCTCTCCATCGGCACCCCCATGCTGCTGATGGGGGACGAGGTGTTGCGCAGTCAGCAGGGCAACAACAACGCCTATTGCCAGAACAATCCCATCAGCTGGATGAACTGGGAGTGGGGCCCCCTGTCTTTCGACATGTTGCGCTACACGCAAGAGCTCATCCGCTACCGGCGGTTCCTGTTCCACCACGACCGGCATGATGCCCTGCCGGTGGCCCTGACCGAGATACTGCAACGGGCGGAATTTTCCTGGCATGGGGTGCAGGCCCATACTCCAGACTGGGGTGCCCACTCCCATGCCCTGGCCTTTTCCGCCATCTCACTGGAGCAGAAGATGGCCATCTACGTCATCTTCAATGCCTACTGGGAGCCCTTGCTGTTCAATCTGCCCCTGCCGCCCCTGGGTATCGAAGGCCATTGGCAGCGGATCATCGACACGGCCCAACCCAGTCCCATGGACATCATCCCCATGGGGGAACCCCTGCCGCTGCAGGCCAAGAGCTACCGGGCCGCGTCACGCTCCCTGTGCCTGTTTGTCTGCGGCCAACTGCCGTTTGATGCCTGATCACCACTCGCCCTGGCCGCGGGCCAGGGCCACCACCCGGGCGAACATCTGTCGCAGCAGTGGCGGAATGCTCTCCGGTCCCAGGTTCTCGGCCTCTTCTACCACCGCCAGCGCCAGCCCGGGTTTGCTGCGGTGGCGGATGGCCTTGTCGATGATCTTGTGGGGGGAGCAGCTTTGCCGGGGACCTATCTTGGCCTCCCGGCGGAATACAGACTCAAAGCCGTTCATAAACAGGAAGTGTTCTATGTCCCGCTCATGCAGGCCGGTGAGCCGCTCACGCTCCCGGTCGCCGTGCAGCAAGGCCCGCGCCCCCGTGATGTACTTCTCGCCAGCCTGATCGCCATCGGCCATCAGGTGCCACTCTATCCCCAGCTGCTTGGCCACCTTGATGAGAGGGGCATAGCCGCACTGGGCGTATTCGATGATCCGCACCCCTTCGGCTCGCAGGCTGTAGCCACAGATGTTGGCCAGCTCGGCCAGCAGCCAGATCTCCGTCTCCCCCTCCACCAGCAGCCAGCAGCGGGCAAACAGGGACATGGGGCGGTTGATGCGCACGTGAAAGGCGATACGTCGTAGATCATCGGCACTGAAGTGATCGTCATGCAGCTGATAGCAGCGGGTCTCCACCTGATTGCGAACCAGACGGCGCAACTGCCCCAGGGGCAGGCTGGTGAGCAGATCCCCCGAGTTGGTGGTGAGGATTTTCTGCCCCGGCAGTTGCTCCAGCAGCCCCCAGGCCAGAGCCAGCATGGTGGGGTGCAAGCGGCTTTCCGGGTCTTCCAGGATCAGGATGGGCCGGGCACCCTCCTCGATCTGCCGGTCCCCCCGGGCGGCCAGCATGGCCCCGGCAATGCCGGATAGCGCCAGTTGCATCACCTGATTATCCTGGCAGCGCACCAGGTCCGTCAGGCTGCCCAGCCCCCGCAAGGAGGCGGGCCGCATCACTATGTCCCGCTGACTACGCGGTCGAGAGCGAATGGGCGGCACACTGCTGAAATAGTGAGAGATCAACTGGCAGACCGACTCAAAGCCCTGTTTTAGTTCGGCCCTAGGCACCGATTGGGGATCCTCTGCCAGGGTGTTGGCCAGGTCCATCAGCCGCTGCTGACCCTCAGCCACCACCATCTGGTTGCCGCGATTGGCCCGACTATCCCGCAGCCGCAGCACCGGATTCATCAGCATCAATAGCTGAATAAGATGCAAGGGGTTGTCCAGCGGCAGGGGCTGGCCATTGCTGTCGAGAAAGCCATGTTCCGACAACACACTGCCATCGGCCTGCAGATCGGCGGCGGCGCGGTAGTGAATGCGGTGCAGCTGATCCTTGTGCTTGACCCAGACGGCGGCCAGTCGCGCCAGGCGATGGGAGTGCTGACTCATCTCGGGTCTGTGTTCGCGGAAGCTTAAGATGAGCTGCAGGTGGACGACATCGGCCAGCTCAGGATCGGCCGGGCGATGAAAGTCCTCGGGAACAAACTGGTAAGGCACCTCGTCCTGCCCCAGCAGGCACCAGAGTGCCCGCATCAGGCTGGTTTTACCCCAGGTATTTTCCCCGATCAGGGCGGTCACCTGATCCAGGTGGAGGGAGAGGCGGTTGATGCCGCGAAATCCTCGGATCTCAATGCGTTCTAGATACATGCATTTGCCAACCTTTTCTTTCATGTTGGCAAATGCCGTGATTGAACACCAGAGGAACGGGTGGAATTAGCGACTGCTGATCTTGCTGAGGGTGGAGACGGTTTCGGCGTTAACTTGGGCTTCGTATTGCCAGAGGCTGAACCACAGGTGGCGATGGCGAAGTTGGCGTCGTTTTTGTTTCATGGCGTGCTCCTGTTCGCTTGCCTCGCTCAAGAGGCAAGGCAAGCTTGGCATGCCAAGATGACAGAACCGTGAATTTTGCTTAAGCACCCCAGTATTGCCAGAGCAATTTGCCGGACATGACCAAGGAGGTCAGCACAATCAGTGGCCGGATCAGCTTGGCGCCTTGCCGCACCACCAGCCGCGAGCCCAAGCGGGCGCCGATCATCTGGCCCACCGCCATACAGAGTCCCACCTGCCAGATCAGCTTGCCCCCCAAGGCGAAGAAGATCAGGGCCGCCAAGTTGGAGGTGAAGTTCAGCAGCTTGCTGTGGGCCGTGGCCTTGGCGATGTTAAAGCCCGCCAGGGCGATAAAGCCTACCGCGAAGAAGGAGCCGGTACCCGGACCAAAAAAACCGTCATAGAAACCGACGGGCATGGCCAGCCCCAAGGCAAAGCCGAGGTGCCCTAACCGGCGCTGGCTGTCCTCATCGCCGACCCGCGGCGACAAGATGAAATAGAGCGCGAAGGCAATGAGCAAAAAGGGAATGATGCCGGAGAGAAAGCTGGCATCCAGCTGCTGTACCAGCAGGGTGCCACAGGCACTGCCGAGGAAGGTCAGGGCGATGGCCAGGCGCATCTGTTTGAAATCGATGTAACCGCGGCGGGCGAAGTACCAGGTGGCGGAACAGCTGCCGAAGGAGCTCTGCAACTTGTTGGTCCCCAACGCCTGGGCCGGTGGCAGGCCCGCCGCCAGCAGGGCCGGCAGGGTCAGCAGGCCACCGCCGCCGGCGATGGAGTCGAGAAAACCGGCCGCCAGGCCACACAATGACAACAGACCCAGGGTGGTCAGGCTCAACTCCATGTACTAAATCCTATTTTTTGCGGGAAAGCGGGTGAGACGGATCACATTACTCCGTTTGTGGCGGCGGAGCGAGAGGGCTAAGCGGTTGTTTAGGCATAAAAAAAGGTAGCCATTGGCTACCTCAAACTGACGAAACATCAAAAGGTCTGACGAATCGCACCGCCCGGGGTGAGCCCAACGGCGCAGATTGCTGTCACAATAAACGAAGAACGCAACACTACAAAAAAACTCAGTCAAAGTAGGCATGTCGAAAATGCCCATGGCAACTACCGAAAGCCCGTTGCAACAGCCGCTCAGCCTTGCCGAGACGCGATTGCTTACGTGCCAGTGCCTTGAGTTCATGACAATCCATAAACACCTCCATGCGTTGGCAAATCCCTGCACTACCTGTCACCCTTGCTCGCACAGCATCAGGCAACGGGGCTATTGTTGATCCAGCTCACATAATTGTCCAGCGTAATGTAACTTCATTACGGATTTTTTTTTCATTAAGATACATAAGGCTCCTAAGCAACCCGATAAACCGCATTATTTGTACCACTTTCTGGTCGTTTTTGCGGGGACATGACGGTTTCATGTAATTTCATTACAGTCCGCAAATTGGAAGGCGCAGCCGGCTTTTCTCCGTCGGTGCGTAGGGATGGCAAGGGAGATAGGTTATACTGCCGACATCCTATTCGCTGCCATGACATTATTCACAAGTGATTGAATTAAAAGTAGAACAGCTAGGCCCCCTCTTTCCGCCCCTGCCCTGTGACCGACTGAGCGAACTGGCGCCGCTCTCCTTTGCCGATACACAGCCCAGAGCCGCGTCCGCCATCGCTCGGCTGGCGCAGCTGGACCGGCGCTGTAATGTCATGTTGCTGGGGGGCTTCCCCGGTGCCGATTATGAACAGCTGCTGATGCACCTGATCGATGACAGTGCGGCCGACAATCGACACTGCTTCGATCTCTGTTATGCCGAGAACCTGCGCAATCCCGCCAAACCCATCTGGCTCAAGCTCAAGCCGGGCAGTGGTATGGAATTTTGCGAGCTGGTGGCGGATCTGTTGCGTCGCCTGCAGTTGCACCTGGATGCCGAAGAGGTGGTGCAACGGATACTGCGCAAGCAGGATCAGGATCAGAAGATTGCCGACTACCTGACGCTGCTGGCGGCCCACGTGGCCATGGAAGGGACCTTCACCCATCCGGTGCTGATCAACCTGCTCATCCACCACGCCAGCGACAATGTGCCGCTGATCTACGGGCGGGATCTCAGCTGGGATAGCCTGTTTGGCGCGGTCAATTTTCAGACCGAGCAGGGCTCGGTATTCAGTCACCACCACCTGCTGGAGCCGGGTCTGCTGCGGGAGGCCAACGGCGGCTTCCTGATCCTCCCCCTCGAAGAGCTACTGGCGGATCCCGATCTCTGGTTCAAGCTGCGCAATGCCCTGGAGACCGGCTTCCTGGACTGGACACCCAGCAAGGAGGCCCAGGGCCTGACCCCCCTGTTCCAGCCGGAGGCCTCCCCCCTGCAGCTGCGCCTGATCCTGGTGGGCAATGTTCTGGATATCGCCGAGTTTGCCACCCTGGATCCGGACATGGCGGAGCGGGTGTTTCTGCGCACGGATCTGGTGAGCGAGGTGTCGCTGCAAGAGGACTTTCCGCTGTTTCTGGGCATGTTGCGCGGCCTGAGTGAACGGCTGGGGATCGCCGATCTGGACAGCGATGCCATCTTGGCTGTGGCCCGGTTTGCCTGTCGCCTGTGTGAACACCAGCAACTGCTCTCCATAGAGGAGCCGCCGTTGGCCGGCCTGTTGCAACTGGCCGCCTGCATCGCCAAGGAGGAACAGGCCGACTGCTTGACCGGCGAGCATATCCAGGCGGCGCTGAACGAGCAGGAGTACCGGCTCAACTATGTAGTGGAGCAATCCGATCAGGGCATAGTCGATGGCCAGATCATGCTGCAGACCCGCGGCGAGGTGGTGGGCCAGATCAACGGTCTGTCTGTCATTCAGATCATGGGCCACCCCTATGACTTCGGTGAACCGGTGCGCCTGACCGCCACTGTGCACATGGGCGATGGCGATGTGGCCGACATAGAGCGCAAGGCGGAGCTGGCTGGCCACATTCATGCCAAGGCCATGATGATCATTCACGGCTACCTCTCCACCCAGTTTGGTGCCGAGAATCCCTCCCCCCTGTCAGCCAATCTGGTGTTTGAGCAGTCCTATCACGAGATCGATGGTGACAGCGCGGCCCTCACCGGACTCTGTGCTCTGCTCTCCGCCCTGGCCCTGCAACCCATCCGTCAGTGTTATGCGGTGACCGGGGCCGTGGATCAATTTGGCAACGTACAGCCGGTGGGCGGCCTCAACGAGAAGATCGAAGGTTTCTTCCGGGTCTGCAACATCCAGGGGCTCACCGGCGAACAGGGCGTGTTGATCCCCGCCTCCAACGAGTTGCAGCTGATCCTGTCGGAGGAGGTGCGCCAGGCGGTGGCCGAGGGTCAGTTCCACATCTACCCTGTAAGGCATGTCGCGGAGGCGGTGGAGCTGCTGACCGGCTGTGTGGCTGGGGATCTGGATGACGAACAGAGTCTGTTTGGCCGCATCCAGTTGCGGCTGGATGAACTCAGTATTCCGCCGGCTGGCCAGCTGGGCCTGGTGGGCAGCCTGCTGCGCCGTCTGCTGAAGTGATCGGAGTTGTTTAGCGAACACCTGTACGCTAAATTAGCGCCAGCGATAAACGAGAAGGATTATGATGGTGTCACAAGAACAGAAGGTAAGCGCCGGCCCGTCTCTGTGTGAGCGGGGCGTCAATCATTTCACTCGCGACGATCTGCTGGCGTGCAGCCAGGGTCTGCTGTTTGGTGAAGGCAACAGTCAGCTGCCCGCCCCCAACATGCTGATGATGGATCGCATCGCGCGGATCACCGATGACGGCGGCGAGTTCGGTAAGGGCGAAATCCTGGCCGAACTGGATATCACCCCGGATCTTTGGTTCTTCGACTGCCATTTCCCCGGCGATCCCGTGATGCCGGGCTGCCTGGGGCTGGATGCCATGTGGCAGCTGGTGGGCTTCTTCCTCGGTTGGAAGGGCGGCCCCGGCAAGGGACGTGCCCTGGGGGTGGGTGAGGTGAAGTTCACCGGTCAGATCCTGCCCACCGCCAAGAAGGTCACCTACAAGATCCAGATGAAGCGCGTCATCATGCGCAAGCTGATCATGGGTATCGCCGACGGCGTGGTAGAAGTGGATGGCCGTCCCATCTACAGTGCCACGGATCTGAAGGTAGGCCTGTTCCAGGACACCACCAGCTTCTAATCCCTCGCCATACAAAAAGCGCCCCGCGGGGCGCTTTTTGCTGTCAGATCCGGTTCATTCTATTTTGCCATCAGGCCGATGGTGCGATCGTCGAGCGCGTCCCGCCAGCCCCCGAGCCAGTATCCCCTGGCATCCATACTTTGATAAGGGCATCCCTCTTTCGAGCGACCACTGAGACCTGCTTGATATCCACGTGCGCGAGCTCTTTCCAAACGATCACGTTTCTGTCTCTTCATCACTTTACCCTCTGTTGCCGAAAAAAAAGACGACAGTCTGCGCAACTGCCGTCTTTAGTAATAATCCCTCAAGCTAGTCCAAGGCAATGGCACTAGGCCTGGAATTGGGATCCTTATCGGAACTTCATGACTAACGTATTAATTTGGCATGACATTTATTTTGAGTTTTTTCGTCTACGAATGAGACCCAACCCCAGCAGTCCGCCCAGCAGCCCCAGTCCCAGGGAACCGCCGCCGTCATCCTCACCCAGATCGGTACTGGGCAGCTGGTTGGTAACCACCGCAGAGTCCGGCACGTCCCCGTCCGTATCGAACGATTCATTTGGCGTCAATTTAACCGTGACAGTGGTGGGATCGTTCTGGTTTTCCCAGTCGGTCTCGCTGTCGTAGCGATAGGCCGTGGCGGCAATGGTGCCATCGTCGGCAATGGCATTGGCGTACGCCAGGTAGTAGTACTTGCCGTTCTGCTCGCAGGCGTTGGCCCCGTCACTGTCGGTACCGCAGATCAGATCGTTCAGATACCAGCTGTTGCCGCTGTTGATGTTGTAAAGAAACGCCTCCTGCATCCGGGGCGTGCCTTCATAGACGGGGGAGGTTTCGCTGCGTTCGTCACGCCAGCCCACCACCAGACCATTATTGTTCAGGCCACCGGCTTCGGAGTTGGCGCCGCGGATCGGGCTGTTTTCGAACGGAATGTCCGCCGTATCCCCGGAGGTGACGTTGTAGACGAACATCTCGATGGGAATATTGCGGCCCTTCACGGAGGAGTACTTCTGGTTGCCGATGACCCAGCCCTCATCGTTGATGGCCACGGCCCAGGTATGCCGCAACACCTCGTCCCCTTCCCCCGGCGCTTCCTTACTGAGCGGGATCTTGGTGAGGGTGCCGACTGTGACTGTGTCGTCCGAGATGGTCAGGGGCCACACCACGGCAATGTTGCGGCCCGAGGTGGGGGAAGAGCCGACCTTCTTGGTAGAGGAGTAGCCCACCGCATAGTAGTCATCACCCACCTGGGCCATGCCCATGACGGACGCGGTCTGCAGGATGGAGGCGTTGGCGCTGTAGTAGCTGCTGGCCTGGGTGGAGGTGTAGTCACCATTGTCCCCATCCACCAGCCAGAAGGTGGCCTGGGTGTTGAACCCGGGGCACAGCGGATAATCTTCGGACTGGCCGGTGTCACCGTCATAGCAGGTGGCCAGGGCAGAGTCCGGCCCCGTGGTGCTGGTATTGGAGGTGCCGCCCACCAGATAAAGATCGTTATCCAGCGGCAACAGGCTATAGGCGGAGGAGAATCCCCCCACGTCATCAAACTCATAGGCGGCCGGCAGGCTCAGCTGATCCAAACCAGGCAGGGTGACGAAGGCGGTACGGGGATGGTAGTTGTCACTGGTGGCGCTGTCGCTCACGGTATAGCCGACCCGCTCATCTGCGGTGTCACCCATGCCGGTGACGATGCCGTCCTGCTCGCTGGTGGTACTGCCGTCCACCAGTGACTCGGTTTGCGCCACATAGCTGACGGTATCCAGGCGCCACTGTTTGGCACGATTATCCGTCTTGTTCCAGTAGGTGTTACACACATCGGTCGCCAGCACGGAACTGCAGGTCCGCTCATAGCGCATGCGATGGGCCAGGTCCATGCCGGTGGGGGCCATGTTGAAGAAGGAGAACCAATCGTTGGTGACATCAAAGGCTGCCACCGTCTGATCATCCTTGCTCATGGCCACGGCCCAGGGGCCGAAATTGCCGGAACTGTCGCTGGCGCTGACCACTTCTTCGATGGTGAAGAAGGGATCCTGAGCCTGTACGGCACAAGAGGTCAGGACAGCCAATGCCACCAGTGTCTGTTTTTTGTTCATTTACTGATTATTCCTCGTTCTTCAACGCTTCTAGCTCTTCCCATCGCAGAAAAGCCGCTTCCAGATCCGTCTCCGCCTGGCTCAACGCATCCAGTACCGGCTGCGTCTCCTCGGACGGTTTGCTAAAGAAATCAGGCTCATTAATCCTGGCCTGCCATTGGGCAATGCTATTTTCCAATAGTTCCAACTTGGCCGGTAAAGTATCCAGTTCCAATTGTAATTTATACGAAAGCTTGCGTCCCTTGCGTACCGGCGCCGTCTCGGCGGCGAGCGCCTTCTTGTCTACGCTGGCCACCGGGGTGGTATCGGCCGGACGAGGCTGCGGTATGTCGCTGTAACCGCCCACATATTCACTGATTTTGCCCTCGCCCTCAAATACCCAGCAATGGCTGACGGTATTATCGATGAAGCGGCGATCGTGACTCACCAGCAGCAAGGTCCCTTGATATTCCGCCAGCAGCTCTTCCAGCAACTCCAGGGTCTCGATATCCAGATCGTTGGTGGGTTCGTCCAAGATCAGCAGGTTGCAGGGCTTGAGGAACAGGCGAGCCAGCAACAGACGGTTTTTCTCGCCGCCGGACAGGGCCCGCACCGGGGTCAAGGCTCGCTTGGGCTCAAACAGAAAGTCCTGCAGGTAGCCCAGCACATGGCGGCGGCGGCCGTTGATCTCCACCTCCTGGCGCCCTTCCGCCAGGTTATCCATCACAGTCTTGTCCGGATCGAGCTGCTGACGGTACTGGTCGAAGTAGGCCACCTCCAGCTTGGTACCGCAGCGCAACTTGCCCGCCGAGGGCTGCAGCTCGCCCAGCAGCAGCTTGATGAGGGTGGTCTTGCCGCACCCATTAGGGCCCACCAGGGCGATCTTGTCCCCCCGCTGCACCAGGGGGCTGAAATTCTTCACCAGTACCCGCTCGCCCAGGCGGTACTCCATCCCGGCCCCTTCAAACACCAGCTTGCCGGAACGCAGGGCATCATCCAGCTGGATGTTGGCCTTGCCCAGCTGCTCCCGGCGGGCGGAGCGCTCCACCCGCAGATCCTTGAGGGCCCGCACCCGCCCCTCGTTGCGGGTGCGGCGCGCCTTGATCCCCTGGCGGATCCAGGCCTCTTCCTGGGCCAGCTTCTTGTCAAATTCGGCATTTTGCAGTGCTTCGACCCGCAGTGACTCTTCCTTGCCGGACAGGTAGCTGTCGTAGTCCCCTGGCCAGGAGGTGAGCTGACCGCGGTCCAGATCGACGATGCGGGTGGCCAGCCGGTGGATGAACTCCCGGTCGTGACTGATGAAGACGATGGCGCCGCCGAACTCCTTGAGGAAGTTCTCCAGCCAGTCGATGGTGCCGATATCCAAGTGGTTGGTGGGTTCGTCCAGCAGCAGCAGATCCGGGTTGCTGGCCAGGGCCCGGGCCAGGGCCACCTTGCGCAGCCAGCCGCCGGAGAGCTGGGTCAGGTTGGCCTCGGCATCCAGGCCGAGACGACTTAGCACCTGGTTGATGCGGGTGTCGAACTGCCAGCCGTCATGCAGATCCAGCTGCTCCTGCAGCCGCCCCAGGCGAGCCAGGTTGGCGGGAGTGGGATCCAGTGCCACCGCCTGGGAGGCCTGGTGGTAGTCCGCCAGCACCTGCCCCAGGGCCTTGAGGCCCTGAGCCACATATTCAAACACCGTATGGGGCAGACTCTGGGGCGGATCCTGCTCCAGCCGGGCAATGCGCAGATCCTGCAGGTGGTTGCGGCGGCCATCCTCCAGTTGCACCGTGCCCTCGATGACCTTCAGCAGGGTCGACTTGCCCGCGCCGTTGCGCCCCACCAGACACAGGCGCTCACCCGCCTCTATGCTGAGGTCGACATGATCCAGGATGGGTGAGGTGCCATAGGAGAGAAAGGCTTGTTGTAGGGAGAAAATGGCCATCACAAACGCTCATTACGGATAAGGCGGCGGCCAGCGGAGCCTGGCTGCCTCGATTGTGCCGGTGCCAGCGCACCGGCCTGTGTCACCCCCAGGCTCCGCCTCATGGCGTCGGCATGGCCTGATGGGTGATGATCCAGCAGTTGTGGATCTGCTTGTTGCGGGCAAAGTCCTTGGACAGGCTCTGCTCGCTGATGTTCTTCGCCTGCAGCCCCAGCTCCGCCAGGCCGTCCAAGTCCATCTTGAAGTGGCGCTTGTTGTTGGAGAACACCAAGGTGCCTGCCGGGCGCAGCAGGCGCTTCAAATCACTCATCAGCTTGAGGTGATCCCGCTGCACGTCAAAGCTCTCCTCCATCCGCTTGGAGTTGGAGAAGGTGGGCGGGTCGATGAAGATGAGATCGTACTGTTGGCGACATTGGGTCAGCCACTGCAGGCAGTCGGCCTGCTCGTAACGATGCTGCCGGCCGACGAAGCCGTTGTGGGCCATGTTATCCCGCGCCCAGTCCAGGTAGGTGCGGGACATGTCCACCGTGGTGGTGGAACGGGCGCCGCCGGCGGCCGCATGCACAGTGGCACTGCCGGTGTAGGCAAACAGGTTGAGAAAATCCTGGCCCTGGGCCAGCTTGCCCAGCAGGCGCCGCGTGTACCTGTGATCCAGGAACAGCCCGGTATCCAGGTAATCGTGCAGGTTCACCAGCAAGGAGACGTTGTACTCCTGAATGGCCATGCGCTCGTTGCGGGTGGCCATGCGCTGATATTGCTGTTCGCCCTTTTGCCGCTCCCGCACCTTGAGCACCACGTTGGCGCCAGGGACGCCGGTCACCTCGATGCAGGCCTGCATCAGATCCAGCAGGCGCTGACGGGCGGTCTGCTCGGGAATCGACTTGGGCGCGGCATACTCCTGGATCACCAGATGATCCCGGTAGCGGTCGATGGCCACGTTGTAATCCGGCAAGTCCGCATCATAGAGGCGGTAGGCTTCCAACCCCTCCTGCTTGGCCCACTTCTCCAGCTGCTTGATGTTCTTGCGCAGTCGGTTGGCAAAATCTTCCGCCACCTGCTTGGTGGAGGCCACCGCGGTTTCCGAGATGAGGTAGTTGCGCAGCTGGCACTCCAGCGCCCCATTGAACAGCCGGTATTGCTTGTCGGTGCGCAGCCGCAAACAGGTGAGCAGATCCGGCGAGGCGCTGAGCACGCTGACCCGCCAGCCCTTGAACGCCTGGCGCAGGATCTGGCCCCACTGCTGGTAGAGCTTGAGCAGCTCGGGCATCTCCCCCAGGCGCTCGCCATAGGGCGGGTTACTGATGACGAAGCCCCGCTCCTCGGGCCAGGGGTTGGTGTGCTGCTCCAGGGCCTGCTGCTGCAGCCGGATCACGCCGTCGAAGCCGGCGCGGGCGACGTTCTCCTTGGCGCGGACCAAGACTCTGGGATCCTGGTCGTTGCCCTGCAGCTTAAGGCTGCCGGCTTGCTTGTTCATGCCGCGGCGGGCCCGCACCTGGGCCTCGGCCTTGAGGCTGTGCCACAGGTCGGCATCGTGCTGCAGCCAGCGTTCGAAGCCAAACTGCGGACGCAACAGCCCCGGGGCCATGTCGGTGGCCTGCATGGCCGCCTCGATGAGCAGGGTGCCCGAGCCGCACATGGGATCCAGCAGGGGTTGCCCTTGCCAGCCGCTGCGTGCCAGCATGGCGGCCGCCAGGTTTTCCTTGAGAGGCGCCTCACCGGTACCGCTGCGGTAACCGCGCTGATGCAGCGCCGGACCGGAGAGATCCAGGCCGACGGAGGCATTCTCGCGCTTGAGGTGCACCATGATGCGCACGTCCGGCTGACGCTTGTCCACCTCGGGACGGCGACCAAACTTCTTGTTGAAGCGGTCGACGATGGCATCCTTCACCTTCACCGCACCGTACTGGGTATTGCGGATGGCATCATTGGTGCCGGAGAAGTCCACCGCCAGGGAGGCCTCGGGACCGAAATGCTGTTCCCAGGATTGGGCACTGATCCCCAGATAGAGATCCATGTCATCCCGCACGGTAAATTCCGCCAGGCGCAGCTGGATACGACTGGCAAAGCGACTCCACAGACAGGCTCGGTAGGCCGTCTCCAATGAACCGGTAAACAGAACACCCGCCACCGTGTCTTTGACGGACTCGGCGCCGAGGCGGGTAAGCTCGTCACTGAGCAGGGGTTCCAGTCCTTTGGGGCAGGAGGCAAAAAAATCAGTCATATACAGCCATAGAGGTACGTGCAGTGGGCCGGGCATTATACCCTAAGCCCGCGGCCCTGCCCTCCCCTTCGCTAAAAAATGACGCCGGGTGGCACCTTGGGCAATCGGTCATTTAATCAGCAAACGCACGGCCGTGACAAATTAGAGGTTGCCAGGGGGCGGCAAGGCGCCTAATATGCGCCTCCATCAGACGCGGGGTGGAGCAGCATGGTAGCTCGTCGGGCTCATAACCCGAAGGTCGTAGGTTCAAATCCTGCCCCCGCAACCAAATAGAAAACGCCGCATCTTGCGGCGTTTTTTTGCGTCCAATTTCATCGACTCGAAGGCTGGACCGCGACGACTTACTCAGGCCAGGCGCAGCACGGCGCTACAGACGGCGTGAAACGGCACCAAGCGGTTGTTCATCACCTTGATGACGGCGGCGTGGCGCAGGCATTTGTCTTCCGCCAGGGGCAACTGATCCCCCAGGAACAGGCAGACCGAGGCCTTGTCGCCGGGTTCAATCACCAGAAAATCCCCGTGCCCCTGCTCGGCAATCAGGCTGAAAACCTCGCCAAGCAGCGGCTGCGTATGCTGCAGTCCCACCTCTTTGAAATACCAGCTTTGCGGCATGGTGGGCTTACCAAAGCGGCAATAGGCGATGGCATTCAATACCAGTTGGACACGTTCGGGTTCAGAAAATGGCAGCTCACCGATGCATTCCAGCAGGTGAAAATAGTAACTAGCATCCTCAAGCGAAAAAGGATGAGATTGGCGAGCAGACGGGGAAAGCTGTTTGGCCTGGTAGGCAGTTTCAAATTGCATCTCGTCCGTCAGGTCGAGCAGCAACTTGTCACGCCCTTCATCATAACACCAGCGCCATTGATCGTCGGGAAGAAGAATCATGACCAGTCTCGTTGTTTGTTCCATGCCCAATCAGATTAATGATTCGGCAAACAAGATTCAAACTATTCATGCGGGACTGGTCATATTTTTTAAATGTTTTCCACCAATTCTTTTACCAGCGGCGGACCACGATAAATAAAACCGGAATAAATTTGGACCAATTGAGCCCCGGCGTCTATCTTCTCGCGCGCGGCCATGGCCGAATCAATGCCCCCTACCCCAATGATGGGCAGCTTGCCCGCCAGTCGACCGGCCAAATAACGAATGACCTCGGTGCTCTTGCTCTGCAGCGGGCGGCCACTCAAGCCACCGGCCTCGATGGCATGGGGCATGTCGAAGATCATCTCACGATCCAGGGTGGTATTGGTGGCGATCACCCCGTCGATGCCGTTCTTAATCAAGGAGTCGGCGATCTGATCTATTTCGTCGTGAGTAAGATCCGGAGCGATCTTTACCGCCAGAGGAACGTATTTATTATGTTTCTCTGCCAACTCGGTCTGCCGAGCCTTGAGGGCGGCCAGCAATTCGTCCAGTGCCTCACCGTACTGCAATTTACGCAGATCCGGCGTGTTGGGTGAAGAAATATTGATCGCAATATAACCGGCATAGGCATATACCTTGTCCATGCAGATCAAATAATCGTCTTTACCCTGCTCGATGGGCGTATCTTTATTTTTGCCGATATTGATCCCCAGGATCCCTTTATAGCGGCTCTTTTTTACCTGCTCGACCAGATGATCCACACCCTTGTTATTAAAGCCCATGCGATTGATGATGCCTTGCGCCGGGATCACCCGGAATAGGCGCGGCTTATCATTGCCAGGTTGCGGCCTGGGGGTGACGGTCCCCACTTCGATAAAGCCAAAGCCCATGGCGCCGAAGGCATCGATACATTCGCCATCCTTGTCCAGGCCGGCGGCCAGACCCACGGGATTGTCAAAGGTCAGCCCCATGACCTGCACGGGACGACTGGGAACGCGCTGACGAAAGAAGCAGTCCAGGGGCGTATTGGCCAGCCAGGAGAGTTGTTTGATGGTCAGCTCATGGGCCACTTCCGGATCAAGCTTGAACAGGCAGTGACGGGCCAGTGAGTAAAACATGTCGGCTCCTTAACAGTGGGGATCATAACGTTTGCCCTGTGCCGCGCGCAGGCAGACGGCATAAAAAAAGCGGGCACATGGTAGCGACATTTGCCCGCCTTTGCATCCATCCAGGAGATCAGGTCAACCGCTCCAGATCAAGAAAGCTGTGATTATCTTCCGTGGTGAGACGAAAGCGACCGCGGATCCCGTAGCTGGTCACGAAGGGCCGCAGCCGCTCGGCAGGCAACTCCAGCCGCAGCCCCTGTTCGCTCATCACCGACAACCGCTTGGCCTGTCCACGGTAGTACGGCAGTATCTGCTCGGCGGTCAGGTTAAGCACAAAGGTGTAATGAAGCATGACCTATCGGGCCGCGCCCGCCTCCTTCAATCTCATAGGCTCAAGGCCCGCTCGATCTTCTCGAACAGGTCTCGCGCCAGATCCGGCAGGCCGGCCAGGCGCTGTAGCGTTTGACGCACCAACTGCTGGCGATCGGCATCCAGCCGCTGGAACTGAATGAGCGGTGTGATCAGCCGTGATGCCACCTGGGGATTGGTGCGGTTCAGTTCGGTGAGGATCTCCGCCAGGAAGGCATAACCGGAACCGTTTTTGGCATGGAAGGCCACCGGATTGGCGGCACAGAAGGTACCCACCAAGGCCCGGGTTCGGTTGGGATTGCTGAGGCTGAAACTGGGGTGGCTCAACAGGCTGCGCACCTTGGTCAAGGCATCAACCGGGGTCTGGGCCTGCAGACGGAACCAGTTGTCCATCACCAGGCCATCTTGTTGCCACTGGCTTTCAAACTCGCCCATCAGGGTATCCCGACAGGGCAGCTGAGCCTGGTTGGCGGCCTGCAGCGCCGCCAGGCGCAGGGTCATGCCGGTCTGCTCACGCCACTGGCCTCGCACCAGCTCGTCGCCGAGCACAGGATCCGCCAGACTCAGCAGTAACAGACAGACACCGGCCAAGGCCCGCTGACCGACGGCTTCGGCAGACAGGCCTTCCCAGCCTTGCTGACAGGCACGGTAGGTGGACAACAGCGCAGGCTGCATCGCGGTGGCCAGCGACTGCAACAACTGCTGCCGTGCCTGATGCAGCAGATCCACGTCCACCTGCGCGAAGGTTTCCAGCAGGCTGCTTTCGCTAGGCAGGCTCAGGATCTCGGCGCGCAGCGCCGCATCCAGTTGGCTATCCAACAGCACCTGCTGCAGGGCCAGGGCCAAGGTCTCCGGGACGGCCGGCGACTGGTGCTGCGCCAGTTGCGGCACGGCATCATGGATCCACTGCTGCACCAGGCGCTGGGCCGCATCCCAGCGGCTGTAGTCGTTGTGGGCATGCCCCAGCAACAGGGTAAGTTGCTCTGAGGTGAAGGGATAATCCAACCGCACCGGGGCGGAGAATTCCTGCAGCAGGGCCGGCGTCGGCCGCTGAGCGATGCCGGTAAATTCGAAGGTCTGCTGGGCTTGCTGGACATCCAGCACCCGATCCACCGGCTGCCCGTCCGAGGAGATCACAGCGCCCTGGCAGTCGTAAAGCGCCAGGCTCAAGGGAATATGCAACGGCAGCTTCTCGGCCTGACGGGGGGTGGGCGGCGTAGCTTGACTGACCTGCAGGCGATAAATCTGCCGCTGGGCATCATATTCGTCCCGTACCGTCAGCACAGGCGTGCCGGCCTGGCTGTACCAGCGACGGAACTGCTTGAGATCCCGGCCGGAGGCCTCCTCCATGGCGCAGACAAAGTCCTCGCAGGTGGCCGCCTGACCATCGTGACGCCCCAGATAGCATCGCATCCCGGCCTGGAAGGCCGCCTCACCCAACAGGGTATGCAGCATGCGAATGACTTCCGCGCCTTTCTCGTAGACCGTCAGGGTGTAGAAGTTATTCATCTCGATCACCACATCCGGGCGGATGGGATGGGCCATGGGGCCGGCATCTTCGGCAAACTGGGCCCCCTGCACCAGGCGCGCATTGCGGATCCGGTTCAGACCGCGGGAACCCACGTCGGAGGAGAACTCCTGATCCCGAAAGACCGTCAGGCCTTCCTTGAGGCTGAGCTGGAACCAGTCGCGGCAGGTCACCCGGTTGCCGGTCCAGTTGTGGAAATATTCATGACCGATCACCCGCTCTATGTCGAAGTAATCGGTGTCGGTGGCGGTTTGGGGATTGGCCAGCACAAACTTGGCGTTGAAGACATTGAGCCCCTTGTTCTCCATGGCGCCCATGTTGAAGAAATCCACCGCGACTATCATGTAGATGTCCAGATCGTACTCCAGACCAAAGCGTGACTCGTCCCAGGCCATGGACTTCTTCAGACTCTCCATGGCATGGCCGGCGCGGTCCAGATTGCCCTTGTCCACATACAGCTCCAGCGCCACCTGACGCCCGCTTTGGGTGGTGAAGCTGTCTTGCAACACGTCGAAGTCGCCGGCCACCAGGGCAAACAGATAGCAGGGTTTCGGGAAGGGATCCTGCCAGCTGACCCAATGCCGGCCATCGGCCAGGGTGCCGCTGCCGGTGCGGTTACCGTTGGACAGCAGGAAGGGAAAGCGGGTCGCGTCGGCACTGATCCGGGTGGAGAAGCGCGCCAGCACATCCGGGCGGTCCAGATAATAGGTGATGCGGCGGAAGCCCTCGGCCTCACACTGGGTACAGAAGGCGGAACCCGACTGGTAGAGACCCTCCAGCGCCGTGTTGCCAGCCGGATCGATCTGCGTCTCTATGGTCAGCACAAACTCTGCAGGCAGCTGGCTCAGGGTCAGCTTGCCGGGCTCGGCCAGGTAGGCACTCCAGGGCTGGCCGTTCACCGCCACCTTGCACAGGGTGAGATCCTCGCCGTCCAGCACCAGGGGTTCGTAGTGGTCGCCGTTGCGGCGCACCTGGCTGATGGCCACCACCCGGGTGGCGTTATCCTGCAGATCCACATCCAGATTGATGCTGTCGATCCAGTACAGCGGCGGCTGATAATCGAGACGGTATTTTTCCTGACGAGAAGGCAACTGGGTCATGGAATTCCCTCTAGGTAAGATGAAGCAACAAGGCTAGCGTTATCAGTTAATTATCTTCTTAATCACCGTCAGTGCCAAATAGCAAAGGGCTATACGGCGGCCCAGCGGCGCAAAATCTCGGGGTTCAGGTAGAAAAAAGGCGACCCAGGGGTCGCCTTTTTCAGCACATCTTGCGCTAATGATGGCTCAGCGTCACCAGATCTGCCGTGATGTTCCCGGCTTCGTCCAGATAACCGTCTGGAAACTCGATATCCGTTGGCACATCATCCAGGGATTTGACCACCGGCTTGCCCAGGCGCTGCAACCGCTCGTTGGTGCGTGCCAGCAGGCGGGCGTCCAGGGCATCGCGCTCCTTGAGACGGGCCTGCTCGTTCAGGGAGATGCGGGTCTTCTGCTTCTCTTCCTGATACCACTGGATGTCCTGTTGCACGTAGCGGAACTCGGGATCCTTGGCCACCCGGCTGTCGTGTCGCTTCTGCAGGGATGACAGCAGTGCGCTGTAGTCCCCCAGACGCTGGTAACCGGCCGGATCTATGCTGTCCCACGGCAGGGCGTTGAGTTCGACGCTCTCGCCGGTCTCCTTTGGATCTATGATAGCCGGGAAGGCGATGTCCGGTACTACCCCCTTGTTCTGGGTGCTGCCGCCGTTGATGCGGTAGAACTTGGCGATGGTGTACTGCACGTGGCCCAAGGGATGGTCGAAGAAGTCATACACCTTGCCCAGGGCTCTGTGCTGTTGCACCGTCCCCTTGCCGAAGGAGTTCTCCCCCAGGATCAGGGCGCGGCCATAGTCCTTCAAGGCAGCGGCGAAGATCTCGGAGGCGGAGGCGCTGTAGCGATCGATCAGCACCGTCATGGGACCGTCGTAATAGATCTTGTTGTCGTCGTCCTCGTTGACCGAGACCCGCCCCATGGCATCGCGGATCTGCACCACGGGCCCGGAGGTCATAAACAGGCCGGTGAGATCCGTGGCTTCGGTCAGAGCCCCGCCCCCGTTGCCACGCAGGTCGATCAGCAGACCCTGAATACCTTCGGCCTTGAGCTTGTCCAGCTCCTTGATCACATCCAGGTGCAGGTTGACATAGAAGCTGGGCACCTCAATGACGCCAATCTTCTTGCCTTCGGCGGTGATCACCTTGGACTTGGCGGCTCTGTCTTCCAGACGCACCTTGTCGCGCTGCAGTTCGATGACCTGGGTCTGGTTGCTGGCGCCCTTGCCACGCTGGATCTCCAGGCGGACCTTGGTGCCCTTGGGACCCTTGATGAGGTCCACCACATCATCCAGTCGCCAACCGACGATGTCCACCATGCTGCCCTCTTCCTGGCCGACCCCGGTGATCTTGTCATCGGGCTTGATCTGCTTGGAGAGATCCGCCGGACCGCCCGGCACCAGGGAGCGCACCACGGTGAAATCATCGTCCGCCTGCAGCACGGCACCAATCCCCTCGAGGGAGAGGTTCATCTCACTGTTGAAGCGGTCGGCATTGCGGGGCGACAGATAGCTGGTATGGGGCTCGATACCGCGGGAGAAGGCGGTCATCAGGGTCTGGAACACATCCTCGCTTTCACTCTGGGTCAGCCGCTTGATGGCGTTGTTATAGCGCTTGCCCAGCAGCTCCTTGATCTCCGGCCACTGTTTGCCCGTCAGCTTGAGGCTGAGCGCCTCTGCCTTCACCTTCAGCCGCCACAGGGCGTCCAGCTCCGCCTGATCCTTGGGCCAGGGCTCCTTGCTGCGATCAAACTGATACTCCTCGTCACCATCGAAGGTCATGGGGGTATCCAGCAGGGAGAGCGCATAGGCGTAACGCTCATAGCGCCGCTTGAGGTTTAGGTTGTAGATGTCGTAGGCCGGGCCCAACTCGCCGGCGCTCAGGGCATCATCCAGGCGGGTGCGGTACGGGGCAAAGCTGGCGATGTCGGCCTGGGTGAAGATGTTGCGGTTGTAATCCAGGCTCTCCAGATAGAGATCGAAGATCTGATTGGAGAAGGCATCGTTCAGGTCAAACCGCTTGTAATGGCTACGGGTAAACAGCGCGGTGATCCGTTTGCTGGCGGTGGCATGCTGCTCTTCCTGCACCAAGTTGGGCAATTTGGAGGCTTCAATGGTAGGTGTAACCGCCAGTGTCATCCCGCAAGACAACAGGCCGGCAGCCAACAGGGACACACGGATCAGACGCTGTCTCAAGGGCTTACTCCCAAGGGTTAAAGAACGATTCGCTCGACATTGACTCTGACAAGCATTCCGCTGGCCAGTTCCACCTGCACGTCATCGCGGGTCACTTCCTTGATGGTGGCCGGCACCGGTGCCTTGCCCACCACGACCTTCACCTGCTGACCGTTCTTCAGGGTCGCCGGATCCAGCTTGGGCCGCGCCTCGCGACGGGGCTTGGCAGGCTTCTTTTCCTTGGTGTTGACGCGACGGCTGGCAAACACCTTGTCCTTGCTCTCCTTCAGAGCCTGCTTGGCGTGCTCCACATGCTCCTCGGTGAGGGCCTCGCCCGGGTTGCCGTCCAGATCGACACGAAACTCACCCGGCTTGATGCCGTGCAGGTAACGCCAGCTGGAGGTGTATTGACGCAGGGCGGTACGCAGCATGGTCTTGGAGACCTTGGGATCGTCCGCCAGACGTTCGGCCAGATCCTGAAAGATGCCAATCTTCAGGGGTTTTGCTTCCCCTTCGGCGATGAAACAGGCGGGGAAACGTTCTGCGAGGTAGGCGATCAGCTCTTTGCTGCTCTTAAGCTTTTCGTTGTTGTCCATTGATAACCTTGGATGATGAAAATGGGGCTCCGGCCCAGGGTAACTCAGCGGCCTATTATAAGGAGGGCGCACCTAATTGCGAGCAGCTTGCCTGACTCCAGTCCAAATTTTCCAACAATTTGACCAGTTCCGATAAGCCGGCTTCATCCTCGGCAGAAAAGCGGTTTAAGGACGGACTGTCAATATCCAGTACCGCCATCACCTGCCCCTGGGCGAAGATGGGTAAAACGATTTCAGCATTGCTGGCCGCATCGCAGGCAATATGGCCAGCAAACTCATGCACATTGGCCACTCTTTGTACCTGACCGCTTGCGGCGGCGGTGCCACACACGCCCTGGCCCAGGGGGATACGCAGGCAGGCCGGTTTGCCCTGGAAGGGACCCAACACCAGGATCTCAGGGCTGCGTCGCAGGTAAAAGCCCACCCAGTTCAGATCCGGCAGGCAGAGATTGAGCAGTGCGCTGATATTGGACAGGTTGGCCACCAGATCCGGTTCATCCTGTGTCAAGGCGCGGGCCTGGGCGCAGAGGCTGGTGTAAAAATCTGACATTTTTATCCCGTGTGTAACGATTCCTAAGGGACATTACCTTAATGGGCCGACCGGACCGAGGCAATCCCCCGATGGATGTCTTATCGTCGAACGGTCACGCCGTGCTCTAAGCGCAAGCAGCCGCTGCCGATTACCCTGCGCCGCGCCCTTATCACCCTAGCGCAAAAACTGGCGGCGTCGAAAACCGCGACTACACTTTGGAGTGTTGACTTAGTTCACCTGAATTTCCATCTGAGCTCGTTATGAGCTCATTCCCCTGAACCAGGTACAAGGATTTCGTACCTGGTCTTTTTTTATGTGCTGCTGACCGTGATGAGTTCAATCTGCGCCTGGCTCAACCGGGCGCGCGACTCGTCCGGGATGCGATCATCGGTGATCACAGTGGTGATCTGCTTCAAAGGGCCAATCACCCCCGGGTGCACCCGGCCAAACTTGCTGGCATCCGTGATGACGATGGTGGCTTGCCCCTTGGCCAGGATGCAGTTGGCCACGTCGGCCCGCATCATGTTGCGGTTGGTGAAACCGCAGTCCGGCCGAAACCCATCCACGCCGATAAAGGCCTTGCTGAAGAACACGTGCTCGATACACAGTCGGGTCAAGGGGCCCACCAGGCTCTCGCTGGTGGCCTGATACTGGCCGCCTAGCAGCACCACCTCGGCCTTGGCCTGCCGTAGCTGATGGGCGATATAGGAACTGGGGGTGATGATGGCAACGTCACTGCGCTCTCCCAACAGCTTGGCCAGCATGACGTTGGCACTGCCCCCCTCCACCAGCACGGTTTCCCCCGGTTCGACCATGCCGGCGGCGCACTGGGCCAGCCGCTGCTTGATCTTGCCATGCACCCAGAGCCTGTGGTCGGGATCATCGCTGTCTATGGTGGTGGCGGCACCGTGGATCCGGCGCAAGAAACCGTCTTTTTCAAGTTGGGTGAGATCCTGGCGAATGGTGACCTCGGAGACCTCGAGCCGGCTGGCCAGCTCCACCACACTGATGCGGCCGGTCTCATTGACCAGCTCGAGGATGATGGCATGTCTTGGATGCATGATGATTGTGCTGCTCTTCTGTTCCCGCGTCCCCAACGGACGAGCTGATGCTACCCCATGGGGGGGAGCTTGGGCAGCCATGGGCAGCAAAAGTGTGGCCTCAGCAGGGCCTGGCCAGCCGCAGCGCGGCTGTTACCACCGCAGAAACGACAAGAGCACCTGCAGGTGCTCTTGTGTTGATGGCGAACGGTTCGTCCTGGCTTAGACCGCCTCAAGGCGGGTGGACAGCACGGCCCGCGCCTCGGTCAGCCCTTGGCTCTGGGCATCCGGCCCCATGTTCAGGGCCTGAGCATAGGCGACGGAGACCTGAGTCAGACCCACGAAGCCCAGCACCGTCTTGAGGTGGGTCAGGGCCAGATCGGTGGCCTGATCCTTATGCACCCCACCTGTGGTGGTGACGATCAGCACCGGCTTGTCGGTCAGCAGCCCCTGGGGGCCGGTTTCCGTGTAGGTGAAGGTGATGCCGGCCCGGCAGATGAGATCGATCCAGCTCTTGAGCTGGCTGGGCATGCCGAAGTTGTACATGGGCAAGCCGATGATCACCATGTCGGCCGCCTGGATTTCGTCGATCAGCGACTGGGAGATGGCTCGGACTTCTTGCTGGGCGGCGGTCAACTCACCTTGACCCGCCAGGGCACCCAACACGGTACCGTCCAGCACCGGCAGGGGCTGCGCCCCCAGATCCCGCTCCACCAGCTCATCCTGGTGACCGGCCGTTTGCCGCCCGGCCAGAAATTCGCCGATCAGCTTGGAAGATTGAGAATAGGCCCCGAGAATGCTGGACTTCACTACAAGAATTTTAGCCATTTGCTGCTCCTGAGATGATGAGAGCCCTTGCAAGTCGGGCCACCTGGGCACTATAGACATCGCAAGATCGAAAAGTAAGCGCAATAAATCACGTTATCCTTCCTAATTTATCGAATGATCGACCACCTCACCACGGCCGCAAACGCTTGCGTTTGCCTTGGCAGGGTCCGGCGAAATCGTTATGATGCGCCGGATTTTCATCGCCTGGCATGTCGTTAATCTGGGGCCAGGTCTTGTTTGCCGGATCTTGTCGCTGTCGCACCCGAATGGAGAAATGCTCATGCTCGGAACCCCCTACTCTCCCGCCGCCACCCGTGCTCTGCTGCTTGGTTCAGGCGAGCTGGGCAAGGAAGTGGCCATCGAATTGCAACGCCTCGGGGTGGAGGTGATCGCCGTGGACCGCTATGCCAAGGCCCCCGCCATGCAGGTGGCCCACCGTAGTCACGTGATCAACATGCTGGATCCCGTGGCCCTGCGGGACCTGATCCAGCAGGAACAACCCCACTTCATCATTCCGGAAATCGAAGCCATTGCCACCGAGACCCTGGTGGCGCTGGAAGCCGAAGGCCATAAGGTCGTGCCCACCGCCCAGGCCACCCGCCTGACCATGGACCGGGAAGGCATTCGCCGCCTGGCCGGGGAAACCCTGGGACTGCCCACCTCCCCCTACCGTTTCGCCGATAACGAAGCGGATTACCAGGCGGCGGTACAGGCCATCGGCCTGCCCTGCGTGATCAAGCCGGTGATGAGCTCCTCCGGCAAGGGGCAGAGCGTCATCCGCCGGGCCGAGCAGATCGACAGCGCCTGGCACTATGCCCAGGAGGGCGGTCGGGCCGGGCGTGGCCGGGTCATCATCGAAGGATTCGTGCCCTTCGATTACGAGATCACCCTGCTGACGGTGCAGGCGGTGGACGGCCTGCACTTCTGTCCGCCCATCGGCCACCGCCAGGAGGATGGGGACTACCGCGAGTCCTGGCAACCCCAGGCCATGAGCGAGACCGTCTGGCACAAGGCGTGTGAGATTGCCGGCAAGGTGGTCAGCGCCCTGGGGGGGTACGGCCTGTTTGGGGTCGAGCTGTTTATCAAGGGCGACGAGGTCTACTTCAGCGAAGTCTCACCCCGCCCCCACGATACCGGCATGGTGACCCTGATCTCCCAGGACCTGTCCGAATTCGCCCTGCACGTGCGGGCCATTCTCGGTCTGCCCATCGGCCGGATCACCCAGTACGGCCCGTCCGCCTCCGCCGTAGTGCTGCGTGAGGGACACTCCAGCAACCTGCGCTATGCCGGGGTGGCCGAGGCCCTGGCCCTGGTGCCCGGAGCCCAGTTGCGGCTGTTCGGCAAGCCCGAGATTGCCGGCCGGCGCCGCCTGGGGGTCGCCCTGGCCCGAGCCACCGAGGTGGCCGCAGCGGTCGATCTGGCCAAGCAGGTGGCGGCACGGGTTGAGGTTCAGTTTGACTGACGGATGGGAACGGACGAGCCGCAGATAAAAAATGGGCGCCTGAAGGGCGCCTAAATTTTGTAAGGATGGCTTGTTGTTGTGACTCTGCCGACTTAGTCGATAGACGCAGTGTCCTCCTTCTTCGCCCGCTTGCAAATGGCCATAATCCCAAGCGTGATATGGCTAGCGCTTTTACCCGGGCGGCGCCCTAAACTTGCGAAACCCCTCACGCTTTGAGGCAAAAAAAACGGCTCCCGCAGGAGCCGTTTTCGCCGTGATGACTTAACCGCGCCGGGCCTGAATGGCCGCCGCCAGTTGACGCAGCAGCGCCTCGGTGTCGCTCCAGCCGATGCAGGCATCCGTGATGCTTTGGCCATACTTGGGGCACTGACCGTCCACCAGATCCTGACGCCCCTCTTCCAGATGGCTCTCCACCATGACGCCAAAGATGGCCTGACTGCCCTGGGCCAACTGGCCGCACACATCGGCACAGACATCCATCTGCTTCTTGTACTGCTTGGAGCTGTTGGCATGGCTGAAGTCCACCATCACCCGTTGCGGCAGACCGGCCTTGGCCAGATCCTGGGTGACGGCAGCCACATCGGCCGCGCTGTAGTTGGGGGCCCGGCCACCGCGCAGAATGATGTGGCAATCCGGGTTACCGGCGGTGCGCACTATGGCGGAGTGACCGAACTTGGTGACGGACAGGAAGCAGTGAGAGGCCCCGGCGGCCTTGATGGCATCCACCGCCACCTGGGTGGTGCCGTCGGTGCCGTTCTTGAAGCCCACCGGGCAAGAGAGGCCGGAGGCCAGCTCACGGTGTACCTGGGACTCTGTGGTCCGGGCACCGATGGCCCCCCAGCTCATCAGATCCGCCACGTACTGCGGGGTGATCATGTCGAGGAATTCGCTGGCGGTGGGCATGCCCAGCTCGTTGAGATCCAGCAGCAGCTTGCGGCCGATGCGCAGGCCGTCGTTGATGCGGAAGCTGCCGTCGAGGAAGGGGTCGTTGATCAGGCCTTTCCAGCCCACAGTGGTGCGGGGCTTCTCGAAATAGACCCGCATGACGATTTCCAGCTCGCCCTTGAGCTCGTTGCGCAGGGCCAGCAACCGCTGGCCGTATTCCATGGCGGCCTTGGGATCGTGAATGGAGCAAGGACCGATGATCACCACCAGGCGATCATCCTCACCCGCCAGGATGTTGTGGATGGCTTGACGGGATTCAAAAACCGTAGTGGACGCCGTTTCGGTGGCCGGGTACTTCTCCAGCACCGCTACCGGCGGCAGCAACTGGTTGATCTCTTTGATTCGAACGTCATCGGTTTGGTAATGCATACTGGTACTTCCCGTCGAAGAGGTGAAATGCCGTCATCCTGGCGGCTTGAGTGAACAAGTGAGCTGCACAATCTAGTGGCAAGCTCCATCCGGTGTCAACGACCAATCCCAATGACCCTCATGGCCATTTAGGGTCGTCACCACCCGGGCCATGGCGTACAATGTGCGTCTTGTAATCCTTCCCTCTCTTTTTCACGGGCCAGACCTTGCGATTTGATGAACTGACGCTCCACAAGCGCCTGCAGGATGCCATAGGGCACCTGGGCTTTACCCAGACCACAGAAATACAGCAACAGGCCATCCCGCTGATCCTGGCCGGCCAAGACGTGGCCGCCTCTTCGCGGACCGGCTCGGGCAAGACCCTCGCCTTCCTGCTGCCCATGGTGCATCGGCTGCTGACCCAGCGCAGCCTGACGCCTCGCGGGCCCCGGGCCCTGATCCTGACCCCCACCCGGGAGTTGGCCAAGCAGGTCTATGCCCAGCTGCGGCTGCTGGTTGCCGGCAGCAATCTCAAGGCCGGTCTGATCCTGGGGGGGGAGAACTACAACGATCAGGTCAAGCTGCTGGCGCGGGATCCCCAGATCCTGGTGGGGACGCCGGGCCGCATCGCCAACCATCACGAACAGGGTGCCCTGCACCTGGGTGGCGTGGAGCTGTTGATCCTGGACGAGGCGGATCGCATGCTGGATCTGGGCTTTGCCAAGGAGCTGGGTCAGATCAACGAGGCGGCCAATCACCGGCTGCGCCAGAGCCTGATGTTCTCCGCCACCCTGGCCCACACCCAGTTTGAGGCCCTGACCGAACACCTGCTCAAGGCGCCCAAGCGCATCACGGTCGGCCAGGAGCAGCAGCTGCACGCCGACATCCGCCAGCGCTTCTTGCTGTGTGATCACCTGGACCACAAGCAGGCCCTGCTGGCCCGCCTGCTGCAGGACGAGGCCTATGAGCAGGCCATCGTCTTCACCGCCACCCGCAGCGATACCGAGCGCCTGGCCCTGTGGTGCCAGCAATGGGGGCTGACCGCGGTGGCCCTCTCCGGTGAACTCAAGCAAAGCGAGCGCAATGCCATCATGGATGGCTTTGCCCGCGGCCATTACCGGGTGCTGTTCACCACCGACATCGCCTCCCGCGGCCTGGATCTGCTGCATGTCTCCTTGGTGATCAACTTCGACATGCCCAAGGCCCCCCAGGAATATGTACACCGTGTCGGCCGGACCGGCCGCGCCGGCGCCAAGGGCGATGCCCTCTCCCTGGTGGGTCCCAAGGATTGGGCCAGCTTCCAGGCGGTACTGCGCCTGCTGGGGCTCGACCCGTCGGGCTGCGAGTTTATGCAACTTCCCGGGCTTGAACCGCGCTTCACCGGCCTCAAGGAGCGCAAGCCGCGGCCCCAGTCCCCCGCCAAACCGCGCAAACCACAGCGCCAGGCCAAACCCCATAAACCGGCGGCGGCAGAGCCGCCGCTGGCCATGGGCCAGTCTGACCGGCCGCTGCGCGCCCCCCGCCCGGATGAAGACAGGGGCGGCTTTGCCCCGGTGCGGCGCAAGCGGGATTAAACGCCCGCCTCGCCTGTCACAACAAAACGGCCTCCCGGTGGTAACGCCACGGGAGGCCGTTTTATTTTAGGGTTTATGGCTCAGTCGGTGGCCAGTCGGACCCGGTTCTTGCCCGCCCGCTTGGCGACATACATGGCCGCATCGGCGCTGGCCACCAAGGCGTCCACATCCCGCATCTGGTGAGGCCAGTAGAGGGCCACGCCTATGCTGGTGGTCAGGTGCACCTGACCCGCGGCCAGATAGAAATCAGCCGCCATGGCCTGGCAGATCTGCTCCCCTATCATCAATGCCTCGTCCGGGGCGGCATGCAGGTTTTCCAGCACCAGGGTGAACTCATCCCCTCCCAGGCGGTAGAGGCGGTCCACCTCCCGTACCTGACGGCGTATGCGCAGGGCGAACTCCCGCAATACGTCGTCGCCCGCATCGTGCCCCAGCCGATCGTTCACCCCCTTGAAGCCGTCCAGATCCATAAACAGCACGGCCAGCGGCAGACCGGAGCGATCCGCGCGCGCCATGGCATCGGGCAGTTGGCTCAGCATGGCCCGCCGGTTGGGTAGCCCGGTGAGGACATCCTGCAATGCCAATTGCTGCAGTGCCTCTTCGAGCTGCTTGCTGGCGCTGATATCCAGGGTCAAGAGGTAGAAACCCCGCACCTGGCCCAGTTCGTCACGATCTGGGATATAGGTGGACTGCAGGTGTTGTACCTCCCCATTGCGCTGGTGCAACCGTTCAAACTTTTGCACCTCACCGGCGAGGGCCTCGTGCACATAGGGCGCCATGGCTGCCATCTCTGCCCCATCGAACAATTCATCCAACCGCTTACCCTGCATCTGGGCCGCGCTCCAGCCATACCAAGCCTCATAGGTGGCATTGCTGAAGCGGTAGCACTGCTGTTGGTCAATATAGGCGATCAGCGCCGGCAGGTTATTGGTGATGGTCTCCAGGCGTCGTTGGCTGGCCAGCAGGGCCTCCCGCTGCCGAACCAGCTCGCTGATGTCGGTGAGGATCAGGTTGATCCGACTCAGGGCACCGGCGGGGGTCAGCCAGCCCACCAGGTGCACCCAGACGCCGACCCCAGCCCGGGTCTGGATCAGGGCCTCGGCGCTGTGGGTCAGATCGTCGGTCGCATCGACGGACTCCCGCTGCAGACGACGCTGGATCCAGGCCATCTCAGCGGCGGGCAGGAGGTCAGCCGGCAGGGGGCGGGCCAGCCGCTCGTCACTGGTCCAGCCAAACAGCTGTTCGGCGCGATGATTCCAGCTGATCACCTGACCCTGGGCATCCAGACTGATATAGACATTGGTGGCATGCTGCAAGATGGAATGCAGCTCCTCGGTGCGACTCAGCACCTGTTGCTCCAACCTGGTATTCAGATCGGCTAATGCCTGCCGCTGTGCCTGCTGGTTGCGCTGCATCTGCCGCAGCGCACGTGACAACAGCCAGACCTCATGATAGCCGGCCACCAGGGGCACGGCGTCGGCCTTGGGGTGTTCGATGGCTGCGGCCAGCGTGCCCAAGGGGCCGGTGAGGCGGTGGGAGAGGACGACGGCCAACCAGATCAGCAGGCCCATGGCGAACATGCTCACCAGGAGGATGTCATCCCGCAGCTTCGTCAGTTCGCGGAGGGCCACCGAGGCCGGGCGCCGGACTATGATGTACCAGTCCGGGATCTGCAGGCCGCCCTGGGCCTGCATCACCAGTACCTCGGTGAACCAGGGCTCATGCTGAGAGTCCCAGGGGATCGGCTCGGTGCGGTTATCATCTGCCAGCAGCCGATGAACCAGCGAGGTCTGCAGATGGGTCTCCCTGCTCGGGCGCGAACTCACCACTATGCCGCCGTCAGCATCAATGAGGAACAACTCGGTCTGGTTCGGGTCCGAGGTGTGGCTGAGGATGCCGTTACCGAGCCAACTCAGGCTTTCCATATCGATACCGACCATCAAGCCTCCTCCGCCGGGCAACTCAGGGGTCGGCAGATACAGCTGCAACTCCTGCCAACTGTCATCGCTGGCCAGCTTGGGCGGTTCGGCCAGCCACTCTTCCATGGGGCCCAGCACACCAGGCTGGCTGCGATTGCGCCAGTGCGCGAGGCGCTGTCCCCGCAAGATGGCGTGGGAGGCGTGCAGCACCTGCCCCTGAGCGTTGAGGCGCACCAGCCACAGCAGATCGGGATTATTGCGACGCACAAAAGCGTAGAGGTTGTCGTCTTGCCCTGGGGCCTCCCCCTGCTCCAGCAGCAGGTTGGCCAGCACGGTCAGATCATTGAGTCGCTCCGACAGGCGCAGATCCAGCCCATCCTGAAACAATTGCCCGGTCTGGCGCAGGTCTGCCAGGATGTGAAGGCGCGCCCGCTTGTCCATGAAGTCGCCGATGAGCCCTATGGTGAGCAATAACGGCAGCAAGGCACTGCACAGTACCCCTATCAGCATCCAGCTACGCAGACTGGGTAGATGTTTGAGATCGAAACGCATAGGCGGCCTGTTGTTCTCCATACTTACCCAAAGCATATGGCATAACCCACAGCTGTCATCCGCAACGGTCCAAGGAGTGACGCAGGGCACACCGGAGGTCGGCATGTATGGCACATTTCAATGCCCGGGACGGGCCTTCGTGGTGGGGGATCTCCATGGTTGTCTGCCGGCCTTGCGCCGGGCGCTGCACCGGGTGGACTTCACTCCCGACCGCGGTGATCTTCTGCTGAGCGTCGGTGATCTGGTGGACCGGGGCCCCAATAGCCTGGCCTGCCTGCAGCTGCTGACCTGTCCCTGGTTTCATGCCGTCATGGGCAATCACGAGCGCATGCTACTGGATGCCCTGCGGGGATACGATCCCGCGGCCATGGCGCTGTGGCAATACAACGGCGGCACCTGGTGGCGGGCGCTATCCGCCGCCCAGCGGCGAAACCTGCTTGCCTGGTTACCGCGCATCGCCGCCCTCCCCCTGGCGTTGGAGTGCCGGCTCGCTGACGGGGCTCGGGTCGGCCTGGTGCATGGCGATCCTGTGGTGCTGACCTGGCCTGAACTGCGGCGGAAACTGCTGACGCAACCGGACCCTGATTTTTGCCAGCAGCTGCTCTGGCAGCGCAACCGACTGCGTCGCGTCATGGCCGAGCCCGACTACCAGCCCAGGATGCAGGGCCTGGATCTGCTCTGCCTGGGACATACCCCCCTGCCTGCGCCGTTAAAGCGCGGCAACCTGTTGTGGCTGGATACCGGCGCCTACCTGGGTGGACCCTTGAGTCTGCTGCCGGTGCGCGACTGGTTGTAGGCCTGCCCAGGCTTGCTCGCGTCTGCGCCCTGCACAATAATGCCCCCTCAGACACGAGGCCCCCATGACCGCATTACCCTTTCTCGCCGGCTATCCCGACAGCCTGCTCCACCAGGTGCGCAGCCTGATCGACCAGGACCGCCTGGGACCCTGGCTGCGCCAAAAATATCCGCCGGATCATCACGCCATTCAGAGTGACAAGGCGCTGTTTGGTTACGTGCAGGCCCTCAAGCAGCAATACATGAAGAGTGCACCGCCCTTGAGCGGCGTCAGCTACGACAGCAAGATCAACCTGGTCAAACACGCCCTGGGGCTGCACCTGAGCCACAGCCGGGTACAGGGCAGCCGGCTGAAGAGCAAGTCCAGCATCCAGATCGCCAGCCTGTTTCGCGAGGCCCCGGCCCCCTTCCTGCGCATGATCGCCGTCCATGAGCTGGCCCACCTGCGGCACAAGGAGCACGACAAGGCCTTCTATCAGCTCTGCTGTCACATGGAACCCGATTACCACCAGCTGGAGCTGGATCTGCGGCTCTACCTGACCCAGCAGAGTCTGGAGCGCGGCCAATGAGCTGGGCCTTTGGTGCCACGGATCGCCAACTGTGGCGCATCGCCCTACCCATGCTGATCTCCAACCTCAGCGTCCCCCTGTTGGGGTTGGTGGATACCGCCGTGGTGGGCCATCTGGCCGCGCCCCATTACCTGGCCGGCGTGGCCCTGGGCACCACAGCCACCAATTTCGTCTTCATGCTGTTGCTGTTCCTGCGCATGGCCACCACGGGCCGCACCGCCCAGGCCAAGGGCGCCGGCGATCGGCTCGCCATCCTCAAGGCCCTGGCCCAGCCCCTGGCCCTGGCCCTGCTGGCCGGCGGCCTGCTGAGCGTCTTGAGTCCCTTGATCATCCCCCTGCTGCTGCAGATCAGCGGCGCCGAGCCCCAGGTGCAGCAACAGGCGGCTGTCTATCTGCAGTGGCGTTGGTGGGCGGCGCCGGCGGCGCTGGCGAACCTGGCCATCAACGGTTGGCTGCTGGGGCTGGAGCGGCTGAGGGGGCCCGTCCTGCTGCTCATCCTGGGCAACGTCTGCAACATAGTGCTCGATCTGTATCTGGTGGTGGGGCTGGGGCATCAGGTGGCGGGGGTGGCGCAGGCCACCTTGCTGGCCGACTATCTGATGCTGCTGGCCGGCCTGCTGCTGGTGCGCCGCGAGCTGGCCCGGCGAGGCTTTCGGCTTTGGCAACTGTTGCCCCAGGTTCGCGGCGAGCTGGCGCCGCTGCTGCGACTCAACCGGGATCTGCTGATCCGCTCCTTGCTGCTGCAGGGCTGTTTTGCCAGCCTCACCGTGCTGGGGGGCCGGCTGGGCAGCGACTATCTGGCGGCCAACGCCCTGCTGCTGAACCTGCTCACCCTGAGCGCCTTCGCCCTGGATGCCCTGGCCTATGGGGTGGAGATCAAGTGCGGCCAGGCCCTGGGTGCCCGGCGACTCGATCGGCTGCAGGCTTACTGGCGGGCGGCCTGTCGGCAAGGGGCCATGGTGGCACTGGGGTTGGGGATGGCCTACCTGCTGTGGGGCCACCACCTCCTCGCCCTGCTGACCGATCAGCCGGCGCTGCTGGCCCTGGCCCAGAGTTACCTGCCCTGGCACTGGTGCCTGCCGCTGATCGGGGTCTGGAGCTACCTGTGGGATGGCCTCTTCGTGGCCGCCACCGATGGCCGGGCCATGCGCAACAGCCTGCTGCTGGCCACCCTGGGCTTTGCCCTGGCCTTGCTCACCCTGCCCTGGTTGGGCAATCATGCCCTCTGGCTGGCCATGAGCCTGTTCCTGGCCCTGCGAGCCCTGACCCTGGCCTGGATCTGGCGATATCGGCATCATGCTGGCCGCGCCTTGCTCCCGGACCCCGCGCTGTCGCGCGCCAACTAGATTTTGCTGAGCCCACAACGCAACAGGCCACCCTAGGGTGGCCTGTTTGCTAGCTGTGACTCGCGCCTTATGCCGACGGATTGCCGGATTGCGGGCGACGGCGACGTGGGCGATTGCCGGCGGGCTTGTCCGCCTGATTGCCGGTGGCGGGCTTGGCCTGGGCGTTGCGGCCCTGGGTCTGACCCTGGGGCTTGTTGCCGGCACCTTGGGGACGACGGCCCTGACCCTGGCCTTGGCGGCGGGGCGGCGGGCTCTTGCGCTCCGGCTGGCCCTGGCCCTGGGCGATGGCATCCAGGGTCAGCTTGTCCGGCTCGAAGCCCGGGATGATCTCCTTGGGCAGACTCTGCTTGATCAGCCTCTCGATCCCCCGCAGCAGCTTGCCCTCCTCGGCACACACCAGGGAGATGGCGTGGCCCGCGGCGCCGGCGCGGCCGGTACGGCCGATGCGGTGCACGTAATCTTCCGCCACGTTAGGCAGCTCGAAGTTCACCACCTGGGGCAGCTGATCGATGTCCAGACCCCGGGCGGCGATGTCGGTGGCCACCAGGGCGGTCAACTCGCCGGACTTGAAACCGGCCAGCGCCTTGGTCCGTGCCCCCTGGCTCTTGTTGCCATGAATGGCGGCCGCCTGGATACCCTCCTGGCAGAGCTTTTCCGCCAGCCGGTTGGCGATGTGCTTGGTGCGGGTGAACACCAGCACCTGCTCCCAGCCGTGACGGCGGATCAGCTCGCACAACAAGGCCGGCTTGCGGCCCTTGTCCACCGGGTGGACCAGCTGTTCTATGCGCTCGGCGGTGCTGTTGCGCGGCGCCACCTCGATGGACAGGGGATCATTGAGCAGCCGAGTGGCCAGCTCACGGATCTCGTCGGCGAAGGTGGCGGAGAACAACAGGTTCTGCCGCTTGGCCGGCAGCAGGGCCAGCACCCGGCGGATGTCGTGGATGAAGCCCATGTCCAGCATGCGGTCTGCTTCATCCAGCACCAAGACTTCCAGCTGGTCGAAGCGCACCGCATTCTGCTGATAGAGATCCAGCAGACGGCCCGGGCAGGCCACCAGGACATCCAGCCCCTTGCGCAGCATCATCATCTGGGGGTTGATCCCCACCCCGCCAAACACCACACCGGAGCGCAGGGAGAGGTACTTGCCATAGTTGCGCACGCTCTCTTCCACCTGGGCCGCCAGCTCGCGGGTCGGCGCCAGGATCAGGGCGCGCACCTGGTTGGGCTTGACCCGCGGGCCGCCGGCCAGGCGCTGCAACAGGGGCAGGGTAAAGCCGGCGGTCTTGCCGGTCCCTGTCTGGGCCGCCGCCATCAGATCCCGACCGGCCAGCACGGCGGGGATCGCCTGGGCCTGAATGGGAGAGGGTTCGCTGTAGCCCTGTTCGCTGACGGCGCGCAGCAAGGCCGGGGAAAGTCCGAGGGAGGAAAAACTCATAAACACCTTTTAGGATGCGGGCAACCGCAACGACGATGGGCTCTTTAAAGAGGCGGGAGCTTACCCCCTTTAGCCGGGCATGACGAGCAGAATGTGAGGCGGATCCGTGTTTTTACAGCAAGCTGGCACGTTTCTAGCCTCGGACTTGTGGATTTTCTCTGGGGTGCCGGTTTGCCGCAACTTTCCGGTGCCGTTTTCCACAATTTGTGGTGATTCAAGCAAAGGTGATGTCTGCCATGTCCGACTGTCTGTGCAACAAACCCGATCGCTACGTCAGCTTCGACGGTATTGATTGCGACCAAAATGCCGCCCAGCTGATGCAATTTTTACTCACTCACCTGGCCGATCCGGCCAAGTGCAATGCCTTCTGGACCTACTTCCTCAACAAGCGGCGGCCGGCTTCGGGCCCGGTACCCGATGATCTCTTCCTGATCCACAGCCACCTCAATCAGCTGCGGGAGTTTTTCGAGGAACACGAGGACGAGGTCGCCATGCAGCTGTTGGAGAAGCTTGAGCTGGAGTGCTGCTAGGCCGCTTACCTTGTTGCCCGGGGCGAGCTGGGCTAACCTAGTCGCCCCGTGTCATGGTTTATGACACCCGTTGGCAACAAGGAGCCTAACATGCGCAAGACCCCTCTTCCCCACCAACATGGCCGCGGTCAGGTGACCGACAATGCCCTGGCCGCCCTGGTGACCGATCCCCTGTTTCGCAGTCGCGTCGAGCAAAACCACAAGGGCAAGGGCAGCTACCGCCGGCACGCCAAGCATAAGACCGGGGAATGGTCAGCCCAGCTCAGTCTCGTCGCCTGATCTGCGCTGACCCGTCCTCGCGAGAATACCCATGCGCCTGCTCTGCTCCTGCCTGCTTGCCCTGAGTCTGCCTGCCCTGGCCACCACACAACTGACCCTGCCCGATGGCCGGGAAGTGGTCTTGGAAGACGATTTTACCTGGCACTACCTGCTGACCATGCCGGCCCAGGATGGCAGCCAGGCTCCGCAGCTCAGTCAGCAGGCCCTGGCCGAGCCGGCCCTGCTGGGCCAAAGCAGTGCCCAGGGGGTGACGGTGGCCCTGGTGGGACGCATCCAGGAGCCCGGCCGCCAGCGGCTCAAGCTCCAGGTGCACAACCTGCAAGCCGGCAGCGTGGTGCAGGTAGAAGGACGAGTGCGCTTCTATTCGGCCAAGGGCGTCCAGCTGGGTGAGGCGCCGCTGCGGCTGTGGCAATCCACTTACCGTCTGCCGGAGACCTATCTGCGGCAGGGCGATGAGAAAAGTTACACCACCGACTGGCTGAGCTTGCCGGCCGGGGAAGCCAATCCCCTGCTGCAGCTGCAGGTGCTGGAGGTCAACCGCCGCTCCTGATCCGCTGTCGCTGATATTACGTTAAATCGCCTCCCAAGAATGACTCATGGGGGCTAACTTATGATGTCATGCAGCCCATCAGGCAACCGTCACCACGTTAGGCAATAGGTTTTATCACAAGGATTGCGTTCAGCTGGCGGTAGAGAACAAGATGATGATGAATCCCCCCCACCCCGGTGAACTATTAGATGAGAATATCAATGCCTTAGGACTGACCATCGAAGAGGCCGCCCTGCGGCTAGGCGTGTCTTGCGAGGAACTCGCCAACGTAGCGAAGCTGCAAGCGGCTATCAGCGCCGATCTGGCCCTTCGCCTGGAAATGGCCGGTATGAGCACAGCACAATGCTGGCTTCGCATGCAGATCAACTACGACCTGGCCCAGGCCAAGAGACAACTCCCTAGGCAAGTCAGGGCATTGTGCTGAGTGAACATCAAACAAAAACGGCGCATCAGCGCCGTTTTTGTTGTTAGGTGTCTTTAGGTGACGGCTACTGGAACTGATTGATCAGCCACGCCAGCCGCTCCCGCGGCAGCTTGTTGTCGTCAAAGAAGTTCTGCATCCGCAAGAAGGTGATGCCGTCGTAGCCGGGATTGCGCCCCAGGGCACCAGCGATCTGCTGCCAGCCCTGCTCGCCATACAATTCGCCCGCCAGGGCATTCTCCCCCATCAGCGACACCCCCACCTCGTGGGCCGCATCGGCAAACCAGCTCACCAGATCCGCGGCCCGGGAATAGCCCTCGTAATCCTTGTTGATCATCTCTAGACAGGTGAAGTGCACCACCACCCGGCCGCGATGCTCGGGGGCGATCAGCCCCTCCAGCAGCCGCACGTATTCCCGCTGGTTGTGGGGACCCAAGGCCGGATGGGGGGCGATGAGGCCGGCGGTGATCTCCGCCACCCGCGGGCTGGCCGGATCGCTGATCTCCCAATGGATGCCGGGGATCTTGATGCCGATGGGCACGGCCTTCAGCGGCGAGTCGCCAAACAGCGCCAGGGCCCCTTCGAGGATCTGCCGGCCATGGCGGATGAGGGAGCCCTGATACCAGCTGAGGAACTCCCGCCCCCAGGCCGAATAGACGTACTGCTTGTTGTCGAACAGGCTGTCCGCCAACGGCATGGGCACCGCCTCCAGACGGCGGTACTGACTGCCGAAGGCGTAGTTGAGCGCCTCCACCGTGCCGAACTTGGTCTGCAGGTGACGACGCCAATCCTGCTGCGCCAGCGGGCTGTAGCACTGCAAGGTACCGCGGTTGGGGTAGTTGCCCCAGTCATGGGCATTGTAGCTGGGGAAGCGCAGCTCCCCCGCCGGTCCCAGGCTGATGTTGATCTCGTCTATCATGCCGGCGCGATCGGCATAATGGGCGGCGAAGGCGGTCATGAAGTTGAGATAAAACGGCGTGACGTACGGATCGGCCCACAGAGAGACATACTCCATGGAGGCGTCACCTGTCTCACTGACGTACTGCAGATCCCGCACCGATTCCAGCTCGGGATGGCGCTGCAGCAGTATGCCCCACAGCCACAGGGGAATGGTCTGCATATAGTCGTCGTTGACGTTGCCCCCCGCCTGGTGGAACGACAGTATGGGCACCCAATGCATCTCCTGCTCTGCCAGCACCGCCACCAGGCGATCGTAATAACTCCAATCGAACTGGCCGGGCTGCCGCCCCTCCACCAGACCCCACCACAGGTCCGTGGAGACGGCGGTAACCCCCAAGCGCCGCAGCTGGCGAAGTTGCTGGGCAAAGGATAACCAGTCCTCCTCCTCCACCATCTGCCGCTGATTGGCCACCTTGAGGTGCAGGGGACCCATGACGCGAAACTGTTTGCTGGCCAGTTGCGGCACCTGCCCCTGGGCATGCTTGAGCCGCGCCAGCTGGCGCAGGCGGGATTGGCCCTGCTCGGCGCTGGCCATCAGGCTCGGCAGATCCCCCAACAGCCAACCACGGAAGGGGCCCTGGCGCAGCACCGCCTGGATCAGGCGGTCCCACTGGGGATGATCCTGCAGTGCCTCAGCAGCGCGGCATTCGGCCATCAGCGCAATGCCCTGGGCCTCGGCGGCGGCGATCCAGGCCTGCACCAAGGGGCTGGCTGGCTGACCGTGGGCCGGAGCCACCCCGGGGAGCAGCAGGGTCAACTCCGCCGTCCCCAGCTGCGCCTTGAGCCCCGCCAGCAAGGGCGCGGGATCGGCGGAGGCGCCCGGCCCCTGCAGACCGGCGATAAGTCCGGGCGGCAAGGGAACCGTCTCACTGAGTCGCGGCAGGCTACCGCACAGCCGCAGCCCCAACTTGATCCGCCAGGGTTGGGTGAAGGTCTGGCGGGCCAGGGCCAGGATCTGGCAGCCGTACTCCTGCAAGGAACCGCGATACCAGGCGAAGAACTCCTGCCAGGCTGGGCCATCGGGTTGCTCCAGCAGCCACAACAGCAGCTGGCGCCGGTCGGCGACATGGCTTACTCCCCTGTCAGTGGGGTAACCCCAATGCTGACACCAGGCCAGCTCGCTGCCGTGGCGCAGCAGTTGGGTTCTATGTAGATCCGCCAGGGCCAGCTCGCTGAAACAGGGCAACACCCGGGCCGGCTCGCCGGGTTCATAACGGCCCAGCCAGGGATAGCGCCACTCCCCGTCCGGGCCCAGGCCGAAGAGGATCTGCTGCACGGCCCCCGCCTGGCTGGAGAGATGCAAGGCCATGCCCTGAAGGAATTGCCGATAAAACGGCAGTGTGACTTCCTTGGCCCACAAGGAGAGCGCGGCTATGGTGTCCCGGCCGTACTGATCCAGGTATTTCAGGCTGTCGATGGGAAAATGATCCGGCAAGGCTTGCTGCAACTGCCCCCACAGCCAATCGGGCAGCAGGGTCAGGGCGCTGGGCTGGTTGAGGCCACTGGCCACGAAGGCCACCTCCGCCACTATCTTCAGGCCCTGGCTGTGGATCTGGGTAAACAACCGCTGATAACCGGCCCAGCTGGCGGCCTCGTTGGCCTGCTCCGGTGCAAAGGGCGCGATCCAGCGCCAGTGGATGGGCACCACCAGGGCATCCACCCCCTGCCGGCGCAGTTGCTGTAGCTGATCCAACCACAAGGCGGTCTGTTCGGCGCTGGCCGGTAACTGCACCAGACGACGGGTGGATTCGGTATCCAGGTAGACCCAGGACTGCAAGGGGCCGGTGTGGGCGGACATATTCAACTCCTCATGAGTCGGCAGGACGGCAAAACTGTCACAGGGTGTCGCGCCATATGGTCAAACTGCAAATTTGGCAGGCTTTTCAGACGACGCGGGTGTGACGGTCCTCACAGATAGCCGGCGGATCTACGGCGGCAACGTGGCAGAAGATCATCTTAAATTATTGATAACAATGGTTATCGCCCTCGGATCTGCCGTATGCCTTCCTTGTAGAAATTGACGGCACGCCCTTCCGGCCGCGTCTGAAAATATTTCAAAAACCACATGTATTGCTCGGCCCGCGGTGCCAGCAGATCCTCGATCGCCTGATTCATGCGTGCCGTGTCGGCCGTCAGATCGCCGGTGGGATACGGCGCCAGGGCCTCGCCGAACGCGAGATCGTAGCGGCCAGTGCTGGCGTCATAGCCTGCCAGCAAGGGAAAGACCCGGGCACCGGTGAGCTTCACCAACCTGGGCAAGGCCGGCAGGGTAGCCTTGGGCACCCCGAAGAAGGGCACGAACAGGCTGGCTTCCGCACCATGGTCCTGATCCGGCAGGTAGAAGAAGTGATGGCCTTCGCGCATGCTCTTGATCACCGCCTTGAGTCCGGCACTGCGCTCATACACCCGGCCACCATAGCTGGCCCGCTGGCGATTGATGAACCAGTCATACAGGCCATTCTTGGCACTGTGCATCATGGTGCACATGGGGTAGCCCTGGATGGCAAAGAACATGCCGCCGGCATCGATGGCCCAGGTGTGGGGGATCAGAATGATGACGGGGGGGCCGCCATCTTCCATAGCGGCCTTCACCTGATCCCAGCCCTGGGGCGCATAGCGCGACAGCATGCGCCGGGCAGAAAAACAGCTGGGCTCGGCAAAGGCAAAGAAGCACTGCAGCCCCACCCGGATGGAAGCCAGCAGGGTGGCCTCCCGTTCTGCCTGGGTCTGCTCGGGGAAGCACAATGCCAAGTTGGTGCGGGCGATGAAGCACTGTTTCTTGGCAAAGTGCACCACCAAGGGCGCCAGGGCGCCGGCCAGGGCATCCCGCAGCCGTATCGGCAGCCAGGCCAGCAGATACAAGGCGCCCAGGCTCAGCCAGGTCAACCAGAACCTGGGGTGAAGGTAGCGCGCCTGAAAGCGGTGGTCGAAGACGGGATCAGATTGAGACATGGCACTCCCCTGCAATAAACGGGCGGTCATGATAAAGAAAAGACCGCCCGAGATCACCCGACTAGAGCAGGGTCAGGATCTCGCCGATCAGCCTCTTCTTGCGCAGACTCGGCATCCAGCTGGCCTGCACCCCGTTGAGGGCCAGCTGCCGCAGCTGCTCCTTGCTGGCCTTCAAGTCCTTGGCAAGCGCCTCGAAATTCTCCTGCATGTAGCCACCAAAGTAGGCCGGATCGTCGGAGTTCACCGTGACGCACACATCCTGATCCAGCAACCGCAATATGCTGTGATCCGCCATCTGGTCGAACACCTTGAGGCGGGTGTTGGACAAGGGGCAGACCGTCAGGGGTATCTGTTCCTCCGCCAGACGGGCAATCAGGCGCGGGTCGTCGGTAGACCGCACTCCGTGATCGACACGGCAGACCTGCAGCTGATCCAGCGCCTCCCAGATGTAGCTGGCCGGTCCCTCTTCACCAGCATGGGCCACGGCCTTGAGCCCCAAGGCTCTGGCCCGGGCGAAGACCTGGACAAATTTGCTGGGGGGATTGCCCACCTCGGAGGAGTCCAGCCCCACCCCCTGGATCTTATCCAGGTAGGGAATGGCGGCCTCCAGGGTGGCCAGGGCATCGGCCTCACTGAGGTGACGCAGGAAGCAGAGGATGAGACAGCTGCTGATCCCCCATTGCTGCTCGGCCTTATCCAGTGCCGCCGTGATGCCTCCGACCACGGTTCCCATGTCGATGCCCCGGACTAGGTGGGTCTGGGGATCGAAAAACACCTCGGTATGCACGACATGTTGCTCGTGGCAGCGAACCAGATAGGCCCAGGTCAGATCGAAGAAGTCCTGCTCGGTCTGCAGCACGGCGGCCCCTTGGTAATAGAGGTCGAGGAATGATTGCAGATTGTGAAAGTCATAGGCGGTGGCGAGGGCCGCCACATCGGCATAGGGCAGGCTGATCCCATTGCGTTTGGCCAGGGCAAACATCAACTCGGGTTCCAGGGTTCCTTCGATATGGAGGTGCAGCTCCACCTTGGGAAGTGCGGCAATAAACTGCTTCATAGGCTTCTCTTTCAATACGTTGTGCTCTGGGTCATGATGCCAATAACTGAGGGAACCGCAAAGAGCCGAACCGCTTTCTTTACTCGGCACTGCCTATATCTTCGGCGAACTCGCCCGCTGACGTCAGAAAAGGACAGACATGAAGAAGAAAAACATCATCTGCGATATCGATGGCGTCATACTGCATAACAACCACCTGGTGCCCGGCGCCGACCAATTCGTGCACCAGCTGCTCGAGGCCAATCGTCGCCTGCTGTTTCTCACCAACTACCCGGGGCAGACCCCCAAGGATCTGCAAAACCGCTTCCAGGGTGCCGGCGTGCATGTCCCCGAAGACTGCTTCTATACCTCCGCCATGGCGACTGCCGACTTCTTGAAACGCCAGGAGGGCCGCAAGGTCTTCGTCATCGGCGAAGGCGCCCTCACCCATGAACTCTACATGGCCGGCTTCACCATCACGGATGTGGATCCCGAAATCGTGGTGGTGGGCGAAACCCGCAACTACAACTGGAACATGATCCAGCAGGCGGCCCGCTTCGTCGATCAGGGGGCCCGCTTCATCGCCACCAATCCGGATACCCACGGTCCCAACATGTACCCCGCCTGTGGTGCCCTGTGCGCCCCCATAGAGCGGATGACCGGCCGGCAACCCTTCTATGTGGGCAAACCCAGCGCCTGGATCATCCGCGCCGCACTCAACCGCATGAACAGCCACTCGGATAACACCCTGATCATCGGCGACAACCTGAAGACGGATATACTGGCGGGCTTCCAGGCGGGTCTCGAGACCATACTGGTGCTCTCCGGTGTCAGCCGCATGAGCGACATCGATACGGTGCCGTTTCGCCCCAATCACATCTATCAATCGGTGGCCGACATCGAACTCGTATAGCACCCGATGCCCAGCTTTGGCCCTTTTGCCCCAAGTTAGACAGCAAAGGGGCAATTTTGTGGATTTAAACTTGAAGCCCCCTGGCCGCTCTGGCAGATTGGGGGACGAGGAATGATAAGAACAATTTGGGCTTAACGTGGGGCCCAGCTGATTCGAGGAAAAGGAAGTATGTGTTCTATTTTTGGTATTTTGGACATCAAGTCCGATGCCGTGGCGCTGCGCAAGAGCGCCCTGGAGATGTCCAAGCGCCTGCGTCACCGTGGTCCGGACTGGTCCGGTATCTACAGCAGCGAGCGCGCCATCCTGGTGCATGAGCGGCTGGCTATCGTGGATCCCAGCACGGGCGCGCAACCCCTCTACAATCCCGAGCGAACCCATGTGCTGGCCGTCAACGGCGAGATCTACAACCACAAGGAGCTGGAAAAGCAGCTGACGGTGGACTTCCAGTTTCAGACCAAGTCTGACTGCGAAATCATCCTGGCCAAGTACAAGGAGAAGGGCGCGGCCTTTCTGGATGAGCTGAACGGTATCTTCGCCTTCATTCTCTATGATGCAGAGCAGGACGCCTACCTGATTGGCCGTGACCATATCGGCATCATCCCCCTGTACACCGGCTTCGACGAACACGGTAACTTCTACGTGGCCTCCGAGATGAAGGCTCTGGTGCCCGTGTGCAAGAGCGTGCAGGAATTCCCCCCTGGACACTACCTGTGGAGCAAGGACGGCCAGCTCACCCAGTATTATCAGCGTGACTGGATGGAATACGGTGCCGTGGAGCACAACACCAGCTCAGTGGAAGAGCTGCGGGATGCCATGGAAGCCGCGGTCAAGCGCCAACTGATGTGCGACGTGCCCTATGGCGTGTTGCTCTCCGGTGGCCTGGACTCCTCCGTGATCTCCGCCATCACCAAGAAGTTTGCCGCCCGTCGCGTTGAAGACAACGATCAATCCGAGGCCTGGTGGCCGCAGCTGCACTCCTTTGCCGTGGGCCTGCAAGGCTCGCCGGACTTGGCTGCCGCCCAGAAGGTAGCGGATCACCTGGGCACCATCCACCACGAGATCCACTTCACCGTGCAAGAGGGTCTGGATGCCCTGCGGGATGTCATCTACCACCTGGAGACCTATGACGTCACCACGGTGCGCGCCTCCACCCCCATGTACCTGATGGCCCGCTTCATCAAGGCCATGGGCATCAAGATGGTGCTCTCCGGTGAAGGATCTGACGAGCTGTTTGGCGGTTACCTCTACTTCCACAAGGCCCCCAACGCCAAGGAATTCCACGAGGAAACCGTGCGCAAGCTCAGCCAGCTGCACATGTACGACTGCCTGCGGGCCAACAAGTCCATGGCCGCCTGGGGCATCGAGGGTCGTGTGCCCTTCCTGGACAAGGAATTCATGGACGTGGCCATGCGCCTCAATCCCAAGGACAAGATGTGCGGCAACGGCAAGATCGAGAAGCACATCGTCCGTGAAGCCTTCGAGCACTACCTGCCCCACGCCGTGGCCTGGCGTCAGAAGGAGCAGTTCTCCGATGGGGTGGGTTACTCCTGGATCGACAGCCTGAAGGAGTACGTGGAGAAGGAAGTGACCGACCAGATGATGGCCGCGGCCGAGTTCCGCTTCCCCATCAACACCCCCTTGACCAAGGAAGCCTACTTCTACCGGGAGATCTTCGAAGATCATTTCCCGCTGGAGTCTGCCGCCCGCTGCGTGCCGTATGGCAAGTCGGTGGCCTGCTCTACCCCGGCGGCGCTGGAGTGGGATGCCAAGTTCAAGGAGATGGCCGATCCGTCCGGTCGAGCCGTGATGGATGTGCACAACGAGGCACTGCATCAGTGATGTGACCCTGCCCGTCACACAAAAGGAGCCTACGGGCTCCTTTTTTATCGTCCTTAATCCCCTACTACCCCATGGATCTCACTAGACACCGAGTTGACCGCGCCTGCTTTACCGACGCGGTTCAAACCCGTGGCTAGATAGATGGCTGTTATCTCGGACATGGCCGGCCCCAGCCTAATACGACTGCCCGCGCTGACGGGCTATTCGGGGCAAGCAGCGAAAACACAGCGAGTAAATAGAAGAAAGGCGTTATCGCAGGATTACATCGGCCTCTTTTAGCTGGCGACAGAGGCCCTGGCTCAAGACGAACGATGCACCGCCTGCGGCAAGGTGCACTGTGGCCGGAGACAGGCAATGAAAAAGGCGACCCTAGGGTCGCCTTTGATGCAAAACAATCGACTGGATTAGAAGTTGTATTGCAGGGCCAGAGTCCATTGGTCGTCAGCGTTATCACGTTGATCGAACAGGTACTCGGTGTAGGTGAAGAAGTTGCTGGTGAAGTTGTACTGAGCGCCCAGGATGAATTCGTTGGTCAGTTCAGTATCGGTGTCATCATTCTTGGAGTAGTTGAAACCACTCAGCAGACCCCAGTTGTCCTGGAAGTACAGGGCAGCCAGTTCATAGCTCTTGATCTTCTCTTCTACGCCAGAGGTTTCTTGCTTGGATTGGTTGTACAGGCCAGCCAGGTACAGGCCGTCACCGTAGGAACCCCAAGTGGCATCGATAGCCCAGTCTTGTTGATCAGCCAGACCATCCAGAGATTCGAACTTCTGTGCGGTAGCACCGATACCCAGGCCGAAGTCGAAGGCATAGGTCAGGGCGCCGGCATAGCCGTAATCCAGGTTGGTGGAATCGTTGGAAGAGATGTAAGACAGGCCAGCAGTCAGACCACCGTAGTTAACGTGGTAAACGGCTTGACCTTCTTGACGGCCACCGAAGTTGGTGCTGCCATCACGGTAACCCCAGTAGCTGTTACCGTAGGAACCCCACTCGTTGAATACGTCAGTAGCACCTACGACGTCATAGAAGGCAGTTTCGGTTTGACCGAATACGATGGTGCCGTAGTTGCCGGCATCGAAACCAGCATAGGCGTGGCGAACGTTGAACTTGCCGTCTTCGCTAGATTGGGCAGCAACCTGCCATTCAACGCGGGCGATACCCTTGATATCATCCGTGATCGCAGTAGATGCCTTGAAGCCTAGACGAACATCACCATTGATAGTGGAGCTGCTTTCAGAGCTGGCGGCGTCGTTGTAGAAGTTAGCCTTGGCGCGGCCAGTCATCTCAACATTGCTACCATCTTTATCGTAAATCACGGCGGCGTTGGCGGAAGCGGCAAACAGAGCCGGAATTACAACTGCAAGAATCGTCTTTTTCATATTGATATGCCTACTGTAATTAAACACTAAGTCCTTGTTTTCCCTGTTTATAGCGAATCTTCCATCACTATGGCGACGAGCCTAACATATAAAATGTGAGGTGAGCAACAGAAAAAAATGAACTTTTCCTGGTTGCGATTGTCACCACTTTATCTAATGAAATTTCACCAAGATGGTGGTGGAAAATCCCGTTAGCTGACGCCCTGATAGGGTAATGCGCAGCCGTGTGGATCCACGACGGCGCGCACTTAGGTTCTGACTTTTTTCCCCGGGTTTGGCATCATGGCGCCACCCTCGTCGTGAGAGAGAAGCCCAATGATTCCGGATGCGATAAAAGTTGCCGTACAGCAAGGTTATCGCCAGCTCAGTCAAGAGTTAGCAAATTTTGCGCCAAGGAAGGAACAGAATTACCTGGTGGCCGAAATCACCAAGGTGCTCTGTGGCCAGTATCATCGCAGCCGTCGCCTGCTGGTGGCCGAGGCCGGCACCGGTATCGGCAAATCTCTGGCCTATCTGCAGGCGGCCATTCCCTGTGCCTTGGGGCTCAATAAGACGCTGGTGATCTCCACCGCCACCCTCTCCTTGCAGGAACAGCTGATCAATAAGGATCTGCCCTTTTATGCCCAACATGTTGGCCAGCCGTTTCGTTACAGCTTGGTCAAAGGCCGTCAACGCTACTGTTGTGAACATCGCCTGGAACAGCTGGCCAGCCAAGGTGCCCAGCAAGATCTGAGCTTCGGCGAGCTGCTGGACTTCAAGCCCAATGACCAGGATAAGCAGCAGTACCAGACCATGTGGCAGGCCTATACCAGTGGCCGCTGGGCGGGCGATCTGGACAGCTGGCCCGAGACGGTGCGCAGCCAAGCCTGGGAGGCCATCGCCGCCGACCGCCACAGCTGTAACCCCATGTTTGCCCACCATAGACTCTGTCCGTTCCAGCGCGCCCGGGCCGAGCTGGATCAGTGCCAGGTGCTGGTGGTCAACCATGCCTTGCTGCTGGCCGATCTCTCCCTGGGCGGCGGTGTGATACTGCCGGAGCCGGAGAACTGCTTCTATGTGTTTGACGAGGCGCACCACCTGCCCAACATAGCCCGGGATCAGGGCGCTGCCCAGCTGCTGGTGCGGCAACACCGCGGTTGGCTGAGCCGCCTGCCCGGCCTGGGAGACAAGGTGGCACAGCAGCTCAAACGGGACGCCCTGGTCGGAGCCTGCCAACAGCTCAACGAGGAGGTGCAGGCACAACAACAGGGCTTGTTACAGCTATCGGCCTGGTTGCAGCAACAGGACGAATGGTTTGGCGAGGACGGATTGCACCGTTTCGAGTTGGGGCCCCTCCCCCCACCCCTGGTGCATTTATCAGATGAGCTGCTTACCAGCAGTCAAAAACTCCGCCGAAGCCTGGAAAAACTGAAAAACTTCACCGCAGAGGGCCTCAAGGATGGGCAGTTGCGCCAACATGGTGCAGAGCCCTTGCTGGTGGAACTCAGTCATGCCGGCCAACGGATCGAACAGGCCATCCAGCTGTGGACCCTGTTCAAGGCCTCCAGCGAAAGCCAGCCCCTGGCTCGCTGGGTGGCACAGCATATAAAGGAAAAGGATCACGGCCTGCACGCCTCCCCGCTGGAGATGGGGGGCTGGCTGGAGCGACTGCTTTGGTCGCGCTGTGCCGGCGCCATCCTGGTATCGGCGACCCTCACCGCCCTGGGCAAGTTCGACTACTTTCGTCACCAGGCGGGCCTGTTCGCCGATGAGGGGGTGCGCTTCTTGCGCCTGCAATCGCCCTTCGATTATCAGCGCGCGGAATTGTACCTACCCAGCATGCCCTGCGAACCCAGCACGCCAGGCTTTACCGGCGCCTTGATCGACAAGCTGCCCGCCCTGCTGGCGGAACAGAGTGCCAGCCTGGTGCTGTTCTCGTCCTATCAGCAGATGCAGGCGGTGGCAGAAGGGCTGCGCACCCGGCATGGGCTCAGCCTGTTGGTGCAAGGCGAGGCCTCCCGCGAAGCCTTGCTCCATCTCCACCAGACCCGCTGCGATCATCGGCAACCCAGCATACTGTTCGGCACCGGCAGTTTTTCCGAAGGATTGGATCTGCCAGGGCACTACCTCACCAACCTCATCATCACCAAGTTGCCCTTTGCCGTGCCGACCTCCCCGGTGGAGGCGGCGCTGGCAGAATGGATCACCGCCCGGGGGGGCAATGCCTTCTTGCAGATCACGGTCCCGGAGGCCTCGCGCAAGTTGATCCAGGCCTGTGGCCGCCTGATCCGCAAGGAGCAAGACACGGGCCGGGTGGTGTTGCTCGACCGCCGCGTCCTCACCAAGGCCTATGGGGCCGGTCTGCTGGCAGCGTTACCACCCTTTCGTCGAAAGATTGAACCTTGAATTAGCCCCCTTGTGGCGTTGCCGCTCTGCCATAAAGCTGTAAAAATAACCCCCGCCCCAACAGGGGCAACCATCCATTATCACGAGGATTCTTCATGCGTCTATCTATCAAGCTGCTCCTGCCGTTCCTGGGGTGGTTCGCCAGTTTTTGCGTTGCGGCGGCCGATGGCCATTTCACCCTGCCCCGTCCATACGTGATCTACCTGTTTGACGGTGCCCCCTTGAAGAAGCAACTGCTGAGCGAAACGCGCCACCTTCCTCTGGCCGCCGGGCGTCACCAGTTGGTGGTTCGTTTCGAGAACAGTTACAAGAACGGCAATGACACCGATCTTATCGCCGGCGAGCCCGTGGTCGTGGACTTCACCGTCAAGGGTGACGAGGCCCTGACCCTGGCGTTCGACTACCCGCGCACCCTGCGCGCCGCCGAAGACTTTCTGCAGACCCAGTCGGTCAAGCTGGTGGATGCCAGTGGCAAGGCCTTCCCGGCGGAGATCAAGGTGATGCCCAAGAAGGACGGCCTGCAGATCGGCCGCGACTATAAGGAAGAGCTGATGGCACTGGGCTGGTCTTATGACAGCCTGCCCCTGCCGGAAGAGCCTAGTCAGGCTGCCGCCACCACGACGGCAACCCGTGCCCAGAGCACCGTGGCCACCAGCGAGAACAAGCCGTTGGAAGCCCTGAAGCAGTGGTATATGAAGGCCGACCCGGCGACCCGCAAGGCGTTCCAGCACTGGATCATTTCACAACAATAAACACCCATGTCACCAGGGAGGTGACTGATGAAAAGCAATCGTCTAAGTTGGTATTTCCCAAAACTGGTGATGGCGGCACTGCTGTTTTTTGTTTTGCCCTCAGTCACCTGGTTGATGCACCACGGCGCCGTCCCCAGTCTGGGGGGCATCCGCCTGGAGTTTATCCTGTTTGCCGCCACCCTCCTGGGGGTGGCCTTGTATCACAACCACACCATGTGGGTCGCCTTGCTGGGCCTCATGGCCATACTGTTCGTCAAGTACCTGTTTGACGACAGCTTCTCCTTCTTCACCCACCTGTTTGGTGATGCGCACCACCACGGTGAATGGCGCATCCTGCTGAACCTCATCGGCCTCTTGTTCGGCTTCGCCATCCTGGCCAAGCACTTTGACGCCTCCAACCTGCCCCAGTGGTTCCCCCGGGTGCTGCCCACCGACTGGCGTGGCGGTTTCTTGCTGCTGGTGCTGGTGTTTGTGTTCAGCTCCTTCCTGGATAACATCGCCGCCGCCATGATAGGTGGCGCCATGGCCTATGTGATGTACAACGGCAAGGTGCACATCGGTTACCTGGCAGCCGTGGTGGCGGCCAGTAATGCCGGTGGTTCAGGCTCAGTGGTGGGAGATACCACCACCACCCTGATGTGGATTGACGGCGTAGCCCCGCTGGAGGTGGTTCACGCCTATGTGGCTGCGGTCATCGCCCTGCTAGTGTTTGGCGTCATTGCCGCCAAGCAGCAGGACAAGCACCAGCCCATGGTGCCGGCCGGTGACAAGGTGAGCCACATCGACAAGATGCGGCTGCTGGTGGTCGCCCTGATCCTGGTGATGGCCATCGTCACCAACTACCTGTTCGACTTCCCGGCCCTGGGGGTTTGGGTGGCCATACTGGCCGGTGCCCTGCTGACCAAGACCCCGTGGGACGAGCTAAAGCACGCCCTGCCCGGTACCATCTTTCTGGTCTCCCTGGTGACCTGCGCCTCCTTGATGCCGGTGGAGCAACTGCCCGCCGCCTCCTGGCAGACGGCCCTGAGCCTGGGCTTTATCTCCGCCGTGTTCGATAACATCCCCCTGACCAAACTCTGTCTGGTGCAAGGCGGATACGACTGGGGGGTGTTGGCCTACTCCGTCGGCTTCGGCGGCTCCATGCTGTGGTTCGGCTCCTCCGCCGGGGTGGCGCTGTCGGGCATGTTCCCCCAGGCCCGCTCCGTGGTGCTCTGGCTCAAGCATGGCTGGCATGTGCCCTTGGCCTATCTGATCGGCTTTGTGGTGTTGCTGTTCGCCATGGGCTGGCACCCCTTGGATCACAAGGTGCCCAGGCATCCCGCACCGGTGGCCCAGGTCCAGCAGCAGTAAGTTTTGCGGCGCCCATGGGGCGCCGCGCTTGTACCTGGCCGCCGGATCGGCGAGGATCGAGTCTTTCTTATCGCCGCGAGACCACCATGAGCCAGCTCACCGCCGACATCCAACAAAACTACGCCCTCTTTATCCAGCAAGCCCAGGACACCCAGCAGGTCTGGGCACTGCAGTTTGACGACGAATGGGTCGTCTGTGACTCCAGCGAGCAAGCTGACCGGGATGTCATGCCCGTCTGGTCCGCCCAGGCCGACGCCCAGCGCCACTGCGTGGATGAATGGGCCGACTATCAGGCCGCCCCCATCGCCCTGGAGGAGTTTATGGAGGAGTGGGTCAACGATCTGGCCGATGACCAGGTGCTGCTGGGCATCAACTGGAATGCCGATCTCGATGGCATCGAGGTGGACCCCCTGACCCTGGCCCGGGATCTGGCCGACAGCGAACTCTAACGGCCGCCCCCGCAGCCCCATTGGTCCGCTGTCGTCAAACTAGGCCATACTTCAGCCAACAGCCCGCTTGGGCCAGGGAGGAAGCATGGTGCCAGGTGTGACAGACAGCGGCCTCTATACCGACCACTACGAGTTGACCATGGCCCAGGGCTACTGGCTCGATGGCCAGGCCGAGCGGCACGCCTGTTTCGACTACTTCTTTCGCAAGGCCCCCTTCCAGGGAACCTATGCCCTGTTTACCGGCCTGTCGGATCTGCTGGACTGTTTGACGGCCTGGCACTTCGACGACCAGGCCTGTGCCCACCTCGGCACCCTGGGCTTCGACCCCGACTTCATCGCCTTTTTGGCCGACTTCCGCTTCCAGGGTGAGCTGTTCGCCCCACCCGAGGGTGAGGTGGTGTTTGCCGGCATGCCGGTGATCCGGGTGGAAGGCAATCTGGTCGAGACCCAGCTCATCGAAACCCTGCTGCTGAATCTCTGCAACTATGCGTCGCTCATCGCCACCAAGGCCGCGCGGCTGCGACAGGCGGCCGGCCCCCGGCTGCTGCTGGATTTTGGTCTGCGCCGCGCCCCCGGGCTGGGCGGACTGCAAGCCAGCAAGGCCGCTGTGCTGGGGGGCATGGATGCCACCTCCAACGTCCTCGCCGCCATGCGCTACGGCTTGGTCTCAAGCGGTACCCAGGCCCATGCCTGGATCCAGGCCCACGACGACGAGCTCAGCGCCTTTCGCCACTATGCCCGCCGCTATCCCAGCCAGTGCATCCTGCTGCTGGATACATACGATACCCTGCGCTCCGGCCTGCCCAATGCCATTCGGGTGGCCCACGAGCTGGCGGCCGACGGCCATCGCCTGCAGGGGGTCCGGCTGGACAGCGGCGATCTGGCCTACCTGAGCAAGGTGACGCGCCGCCGGTTGGATGAGGAGGGCCTGGATTACGTGAAGATCCTGGCCTCCAACCAACTGGACGAGTACCTGATCCACAGCCTGCTGGAGCAGGGTGCCCCCATCGATGCCTTTGGTGTCGGCACCCGCCTGGTGACGGGCCAGCCCGATGCCGTCCTGGATGGGGTCTACAAGCTGTGTCAGATCGACGAACGCCCCTGTCTCAAGCTGTCGGAAAACCCGGAAAAAATCATACTGCCGGGTCGCAAGCAGGTCTTTCGCTGGTACGATGGTCAGGGACGCTTCTATGCCGATGGCATTCAGTTGGCCGACGAGGCGCCGGCGACCCGTCTCACCCATCCCCGGGATCCCGAGCGCCATGTCGACCTGACCGGCTATCGCTGCGAGCCCCTGCTGCGGCCCGTGATGGCCCAAGGTATTCGCCTGGAACCGGTCGCCTCGGCTCAGACCATCGCCGCCTATGCCCGTGATCGTCTGGCCTGCCTGGCCCCGGAGCACCGCCGTTTTGACAACCCTCACCCCTACAAGGTGGGGATTTCCACCGCCTTGCTGCAGCTGCGCCAGACCTGTGTCAACGCCCAGCGAGCCAGGTTGGTCCCCTGACCGGAGAACCAGATGAAACGAGCCCTCTTGATCGTGGATGTACAGAATGATTTCTGCCCCGGCGGCGCCCTGGCGGTCCCCCAGGGGGATCAGGTGGTCCCCGTGATCAATCGGCTGCTGCCCCGCTTCCCCCTGGTGCTCAGCTCCCAGGATTGGCATCCGGCGGGCAGCCGGCACTTCGACCGCTGGCCGGTGCATTGTCTGCAGGAGAGCCCGGGGGCCGCCCTGCATCCGGACCTGCAGGCCGACGCCATCCAGGTACGCCTGTATAAGGGCACCGGCCAGGTCGATGACGGCTACTCGGCCTTCGAGGCCACCAATCTGGATCTGGCGCAAACCCTGCACCAGGCCGAGGTGGATCATCTCTATATCGTGGGGCTGGCCACCGACTACTGCGTCAAGGCCACCGCCCTGGATGCCATCAAGGCCGGCTTTGAGGTCACGGTCGTACTGGATGCGGTGGCGGCGGTGGAACTCAAACCCGGCGATGGCATCCATGCCCTGCAGGCCATGAGCCAGGCCGGCGTGCGCCTCACCCACTCCAGCGCCCTGTAGCGCAGCGTCCGCAAGGCCGGCGGTTTCTTTTGTCCGCTGGCCCCCCTACAATATGCCCCCCATTTGAGCATCAGGATCGATTTGATGAGTGCCGCCATCTTCCTGCAAGCCGGACGCGAGCGTTCCGTGCTGCGCCGCCACCCCTGGATCTTCTCCAAGGCCATCGACAAGGTGAAGGGCAAGCCCAACGCCGGTGAGCCGGTGGATCTCTTCACTCACGACGGCCGCTGGCTGGCCCGGGCCGCCTGGTCGCCTGCCTCCCAGATCCGCGCCCGGATCTGGACCTTCGATCGGCAGGAAAATATCGACACGGATTTTTTCATCAATCGGCTGCGCTGGGCCCAGGCCGGGCGGGATGAACTGATCGAGCGCCAGGGCTTGAGCGCCTACCGATTGGTGGCAGCCGAGTCCGACGGTCTGCCCGGCATCACCATAGACCGCTATAACGACTTCCTGGTCTGCCAGCTGCTGAGCGCCGGTGCCGAGTACCACAAGGAGCAGCTGTTTGCCGCCTTGCGGCAGCTCTACCCCACCTGCAGCCTGTATGAGCGCTCCGATGTGGCGGTGCGCAAGAAAGAGGGACTCGAGGAGCGGCAGGGTCTGGTCTACGGCCAGTTGCCGCCCGCCGATCTACTGATCCAGGAGAACAACGGCGTACAGATCCAGGTGGACATCCAGGGCGGCCACAAGACCGGCTTCTACCTGGATCAGCGGGACAACCGCGCCATCGCCGGGCGCTACGCCCAGGGCCGCCGGGTGCTCAACTGCTTCTGCTACACCGGCGGTTTTGGCGTCTATGCCTTGAAAGGCGGCGCCAGCGAGGTGATCAACGTGGATGTCTCCGATCCCGCCCTGGCCATCGCCCGCCGCAACGCCGAGCACAACCAGCTGGATCTGTCCCGTGCCCAGTTCATCAACGAGGATGTGTTCAAGCTGCTGCGCCGCTACCGGGAAGAGGGTCAGCGCTTCGACATGATAGTGCTGGATCCGCCCAAGTTCGCCGAGAGCAAGGCCCAGCTGCCGGGGGCCTGCCGGGGCTACAAGGACATCAACCTGCTGGCCTGCCAGCTGCTCAATCCCGGCGGCATACTGCTGACCTTCTCCTGCTCCGGCCTGATGGATGCGGATCTGTTCCAGAAGATCGTCGCCGACGCGGCCCTGGACGCCGGACGGGAGGCCCAGATCCTCGAGCGCATGGGCCAGGCGGCGGATCACCCCATCGGCACCCCCTACCCCGAAGGCTTCTACCTCAAGGGCCTGGTGGTGCGGGTCCGCTAAGCCCCTGAGTCGTATGGTCCGCTCGCCGGCTTGGGCGTAAGATACCCCTTCTGTTTGAAGGACATTACGCAGGAGTGGCCATGACAGCCATACGACTCACCCAGTACAGCCACGGCGCCGGTTGCGGCTGCAAGATCTCCCCCAAGGTGCTCGACAGCATACTGCACAGTAATCTGCCGGGCTTTACCGATCCTCGCCTGCTGGTGGGCAACGCCAGCCGCGACGATGCCGCCGTGGTGGAATTGGGGGATGGTCGCGCCCTCATCTCCACCACCGACTTCTTCATGCCCATCGTCGATGATCCCTTCACCTTCGGCCGCATCGCCGCCACCAATGCCATCAGCGATGTCTACGCCATGGGGGGCACGCCCCTGGTGGCCATCGCCATCCTCGGCTGGCCCATCGCCAAGCTGCCGCCGGAGGTGGCGGCCCAGGTGATCGACGGCGGGCGCGCCGCCTGCCACGAGGCGGGGATCAGCCTGGCCGGCGGCCACAGCATCGACTCCCCCGAGCCCATCTTCGGCCTGGCGGTCAACGGTCTGGTCAGCCTGGATGAGCTCAAGCGCAACGACACGGCCCAGGCCGGCGACCGGCTGTTTCTCACCAAGCCATTGGGGGTGGGGATCCTCACCACGGCCCAGAAGAAGGGGCTGCTGCAGGCCGAGCACGCCCAGCTGGCTCCCGAGCAGATGTGCCGGCTCAACACCCCGGGCCGCGCCTTTGCCCGCCTGAGCGGCGTCCATGCCATGACGGACGTCACCGGCTTTGGCCTGGGGGGTCACCTGCTGGAGATGTGCGAAGGCGCCAACCTGCAGGCCAACATAGACCTGGCGGCCCTGCCCCGCCTGCCGGCCCTGGATCACTACCTGCAGCAGGGCAGCGTGCCCGGCGGCACTCTGCGCAACTTCGATGCCTACGGCCACAAGCTGGCCCCCTTGAGCGAGCAGGAGCGCAATCTGGTGTGCGATCCCCAGACCAGCGGGGGTCTGCTGGTGGCAGTGGCCCCGGATAGCTGTGGGGCATTCCTGGACTGTGCGGCAGCGCAGGGCCTGCAGCTGACGTCCATCGGCGCGCTGACCGGCTATACCGGCGGCGCCCGTATCCACTGGGGCCAGCCGGCATGAGTCTGCCGACCCTGGCCGCGGATGCCGACCTGTTGTTGAGCGGCCGCCCCTTGCTCGATCTGCGGGCGCCGCTGGAATTCGCCGACGGAGCCTTCCCCCAGGCCATCAGCCTGCCGTTGATGAACGACGCGGAACGGGCCGCCGTCGGTACCTGCTACAAGCGGCAGGGCCAGGCGGCCGCCATCGCCCTGGGCCATCAACTGGTCAGCGGTGATATCCGTGCCGCCCGGCTAGATGCCTGGCTCAGTCAGATCCAGCGACACCCAGACACAGTGCTCTATTGCGCCCGGGGCGGCCTGCGCTCCGAGACGGTACAGCAGTGGCTAGCGGACGCCGACTGTGTGGTGCCCCGGGTCGCCGGGGGCTACAAGGCGCTGCGCCGCTGCCTCATCGACAGCCTGGATCGGCTCAGCGGCCAGCTGCCCCTGCGGGTGCTCTGCGGCATGACAGGCTCAGGCAAGACGGAGCTGCTGGTGCAGCTGGCCAACGGCGTCGATCTGGAAGGGCTGGCCCGGCATAGGGGCTCCAGCTTCGGCGCCCTGCCGGAGGGGCAACCCAGCAACATCGACTTCGAGAACCGCTTGAGCCTGATGCTGCTGCGCCAGCAGCGCGCTGGCGTGCCCTACCTGCTGCTGGAGGACGAGAGTCGCATGATAGGACGCTGCACCCTGCCCATGTCCCTCTATCAGGCCATGCAGCAGGCCCCCCTGGTGATCCTGGAGGCTCCCTTGGCCGAGCGGATCGCCCGGATCCAGCGCGATTATGTGGATGATCTGTGGGCCAGGTTTGCCCGCCAGACGGACGCCGATAGTGCCTGGCAGCAGCTGGGCGAGTTTTTGGGTCATGCCCTGCAGCGCCTGGAAAGGCGCCTGGGGGGCCTCTTGTGCCGCCAGCTGCAGCAGAGCCTGCAGGCCGCACTGTCGGCGCAGCAGCATACGGGGGATGCCAGTGGTCACGCCCGCTGGATAGGCCGTTTGCTCACCGAGTATTACGACCCCATCTATGGCCGCCAGCTGCAGGGCCGTCCCCAGCCGGTGCTGTTTCGCGGCGACGCCGAGGCCTGCCTTGGCTTCCTGCGCCAGTCGGTTTAAGGCCCACACCGCCAGGTGCACTTTGCCTGGCCGTTGGGCGTCCGGGGTGAGCTCACCTCAATGTTGAACAACGGAGTCGCGACATGTTGCTGTGTTTTGGTGATTCGAATTGCTGGGGCTGGGATCCGGCGGGGGGCCGCCACGCCGCCGCGCTGCGCTGGCCCGATCGCCTGGCCAGGCGGCTTGGCCAGCCCTTGCACAATCTCGGCCAGCCGGGCCGGACCCTGGCCTTCAACGACGCGGCCCGCGGACTCGTCTCCGCCCGCGACCAATGGCAGGCGGCGCTCACCGCGCAGCCTGCCTATCTGGTGCTGGCGTTGGGCATCAACGATCTGGCCGCCGGCGGCAGCCCGGATGGCATAGGCCAGGCACTCGATAGTTACCTTGAGGATTGGCAGGCGGCCGGTCGGCCGGGCCAGCTGCAGTTGCTGGCCCCGGCCCCCATTCCCGCCCTGCAGGGCCCCTGGCGCAACCTGTTTGGCCACCACAGTGCCCAGGCGCCGGCCCTGCTGCCCTTGTGGCAGGCCGCCGCGCGCCACTGGCGCCTTGCCTGCCTGGATCCCAGTGCCATGCTGGGTAGCAGCCAAGATGGCCTGCACTGGACCGCCGAAGCCCATGGCGCCATAGCTCAGGCCCTGGGCGACGCCTTTGCCGGCGCATCGGTTGGCCCTGCCGAGGGGGCAGGGTAGAATGGCCTTTTCCTGAAGACTGTGGAGCCCCCATGCTCAAGTACAAAATTCTGCCGGTCACCCCCTTCATGCAGAACTGCACTCTCTTGTGGTGTGACCAGACCAATGAGGCGGCCCTGGTAGATCCGGGCGGCGAGACCGCCCTGCTGCGTAAGGCGGTGGCCGATGCCGGCCTGGATCTGACCCAGCTGTGGCTGACCCATGGCCACCTGGATCACGTGGGGGCCGCCGACGAGCTGCGCCAGCTGACCGGCTGCCCCATCATAGGGCCCCATAAGGCCGATGCCTTTTGGTTCGAGGCCCTGCCCGCCCAATCGCAAATGTTCGGCTTTCCCCATCAAGAGAGCTTTGTGCCGGATCGCTGGCTCAACGAAGGCGATACCCTGAGCCTGGGGCAGGAGCAGTTGCAGGTATTGCATTGTCCGGGGCATACCCCGGGGCATGTGGTGTTCTACAGCCAGGCCGCCAAGCTGGCCCTGGTGGGGGACGTGCTGTTCAACGGCTCCATCGGGCGCACCGACTTTCCCCAGGGCAACCACGCCGATCTACTGGATGCCATCAATCACAAGCTGCTGCCCTTGGGGGACGAGGTGTTGTTTATCCCCGGTCACGGCCCCAACTCCACCTTCGGCCATGAGCGGGTCAGCAACCCCTTCCTCAGCCAGCCTATCTGGTGACCGGACACAAAAAAAGGCGCTCCATCGAGCGCCTTTATCTTGAAGCGGTACGCGATTAGGCGCGTACGAAGTCCAGGTGAACCACGTGGGTCTTAACCGGGTGACGTTGTACGGCAGCCAGTTTCACCTTCACTTCCTTGCCATCAACGTTCAGGGTCAGAACGTCGCTGTAGAAAGCGTCTTGCTGTTGGGCCACGTTCACCTTGTTGAAATCCAGGTTCACGGACACAGCGGCTTCGTTACCACCGTAAACGACGGCAGGGACCTTGGCGTCACGACGCAGGCGGCGGCTCGCACCTTTCCCCAGGTCGGTACGTTGTTGAGCTTCAAATACGAAAGACATAGTCATTCTCTCTTTATCTAGGTGAATTTTGGTGTCGGATGCGACCGTCCGGCACCGCGAGTAAAGCAGCGGCGGATGTTATCACCCCGGCCAGGATGAGACAAGATAAACCCTCAGCGGTGCAACCGGCGGCCATAAGCCTCCAGTCGGCGATAGAGGCTGCGGCGCGCCTGGGCATCCATGGCGGTAAAATGGCCCAGCACCTCCGCCGAGGGACAGAGCAGCTCATCGCCGATGCGCAGGCCGTCCGGATCGTTGCCCAGCCGCTCCTTGTTGCTGGCAAACAGCGCCAGCACCATCAGATAAGGATCCCCCCCCGGCGTGGTGAGAGACTGGCCGGCCCGCCACAGGGTGTCACTGCTATGACGCACCCGATAGCAGACGCTGGGCCCGCTGGACAAGGCTGTAGCCGCGATGGGCGGCTCGGCTGCCGGCGGTACGGACTCATCCAGATAGAGGGTGACAGGGCCGCGGATCCGTTCACGAAACAAGATCCGCCAACCGCTGTCGGTGGCCTCCACCGCCAAGGGCTGCACGCTGCTATCCTGGGTAAACAGCGACAGGGCCTGGGTCTGGGGGGCATAGGGCAAGGCGGCGCGGTCCACCGTCACCCAGCTTTGCTCTGCCATGACGCCCTGCTGCTGAATGGGAAGCAGCAGGCCTGCCAACAAGAGTCCCCAACTGACCATATCTGCCCCCTCTGTGCTACCCCGCCCCTGCCCTAGAGCCTAGACCACCAGGGTGCCGGATAGCGCGTCGTCGTCGCCCTGTTGCTGGGCCACCGCAAAGTAGACGTACCCCAGCTCCAGGGCCAAAAACAGCAGCCAGGCTGCCGGCAGGCTGAGGTTCAATAGCACCAGCAGGGCCTGCAACATGACCGCCGGGGTCAGGGCCAGGGCCGCCAGCCGAATGCCGGTGGCATAGGTCATGGGCAGGTTGCGCCGCCGGGCCAGCAGCAGGGCAAAGCCGCCCAACATCAGGGCCTGGAAGGTGCGATAACCCCAGTCACTCAACCAGATGAGGGGGTAGATGAACTTGCCGGCGATGCGCCGCACCTCATCAAACAGACGCCGCATCATGGGCTGATCCACCACCATGTCGGGCAACTGGCTGAACTCCATGTGCTCGGTGCGCCCCGGTCCCTTGCGCATGATGAGCTCATGCTTGGTCACCAGCACAGGCGCATCAATCTCGTCCAGGGACTGGTAATGTCCACTGGTATCGATCACCACCAGCGGCTGGTCGCCCTCACGGATCTCCACCGGCTCCTGCTGCTCTATGCTGAGGCTGCCGTCGCGAAAGTGCAGGGTCGGCACCTGACCCAGATAACCATCCAACTGCTGATCATAGAAGTGGGTGATGGCCCCCTGAACGAACCAGTAGCTGGGCAGGGTGCACAGGGCGCACAGTCCCAGCAGGTAGACAAAGCCGATGCCGCGGCCATGGCGCCCCAGGTGCTGGTAAAAGGGTTTGCTGAACCAGGCCAGCCAGGGACCACGCCACAATGAATAAGGCTGCACGCTTGCTCTCCTCGTGTTGTCGTAATGGGTTAGATATCCGTGTGGCGCGCCAGCTCGGCCTCGAGCTCCGCCACCCTCTGCCGCAGGCGCAGCACCTCGGCCTCCAGCGCCACCAGGCGATCCCCGGCCGGCGCCACCAGCGGGCTGGTGGGGGCCTCGGCACCAAACAGCTGCAGATAGCGGCTCTCCCGCTTGCCGGGCTCCCGCTCCAATTTCTGCACATGGCCCGATGCCATCAGGCGCGCCAGCACCTGATCCACCTCGCTCACCTCGCCAAAGCTGCACAGGCGTGCGGTGCGGGAGCGCAGCTCCCCAGGGGTCTGGGGCCCGCGCAGCATCAGCTCGCAGATCACCCCCAGCTCCTGGGGATCAAACTGCAGCTCGCCAAATTCACTGTTGCAGAACCTGTGCTGATACTTGGCTACCCGGGCGTTGAAGCCGGCCACGTTGTGCACCAGCCGCTTGGCCACCAGGGCATCCAGCGCGGCTTGCAGCGCCACCTCGTCCAGGTTCAGCACCGGCTCGCGATTGCTCTTCTGATTGCAGGCGTTGAGCAGGCTGTTGAAGCTCAAGGGATACTGATCCGGGGTGCTGATCTGCTTTTCGATCAGGCAGGCGATCACCCGCAGTTCCGTGGGACTGAATTTGTTCTTCATCTTGTGCTCCTCACCAATCGATGCCCTGTTGTGCCTTGATCCCGGCATCGAAGGCATGCTTGATCTTCTTCACCTCGCTGACGGTATCGGCCAGCTCCAGCAAGGCGCGATGACAGCCGCGGCCTGTCACCACCACATGCTGATGGGGCGGCCGGGCGACGATGGCCTCCAGCACCTCGTCCAGATCCAGGTAGCCATAGGCCAGCATATAGGTCAGCTCGTCCAACAGCACCAGATCGATGGTCGGATCCGTGAGCCAGCCCTTGGCCGTTTGCCAGACCGTCAGCGCGGCTTCCGTGTCCTTGGCCTTGTCCTGGGTCTCCCAGGTAAAGCCGGTGGCCATCACCGCAAAGGGGACGCCGGCCCCCGCCAACAGGCTGCGCTCGCCGCAGGCCCAGGTGCCCTTGATAAACTGGGCCACCGCCGGCTTGAGACCATGGCCCACCGCGCGGCAGACGGTACCAAACCCCGAGGTGCTCTTGCCCTTGCCATCCCCTGTGATGACGATGAGCAAGCCCCGCTCCTCCTGGGCGGCGGCGATGCGCGCATCTACCTTCTCCTTGAGGCGTTGCTGCCGGGCCTGGTGACGCTCGGCCTTCTGTTGTTCATCTACCATCGACGTCTCTCCACTGTGGGGACAGGAGCGCCCCCAGGCGCCCCATGTCCAGATGTGCTGCCAGACAATCCGCCAACCTATCCAGGGCGGCCAACTGCTGGGCTTGATAATCCTGCGGTGCCTCGACCCGGGCGCCGGCCCAGGCCAACACGGCCGCCAGGGCCGCCGGCTCGTCAAACAGGCCATGCAGATAGGTGCCCGCCACCTGGCCATCGGCACTCTGGGCGCCATCCAGGGTGCCGTCGGCAAGACGCAGCACGGCGGTCGCGTCCCCTACCTCGGAGCGGCCCTGATGAATTTCATACCCCCGCACCGGCGCCTGATGGTCACCCAGCTGCAACTGGCCCTGGCTGTGGCACAGCTGCTTGTCCGGCGCCAGGGTGGTGCGCACCGGCAGGTACCCCAGGCCGGCACTGGTGCCGGCAGGTCCCTCCAGCCCCAGGGGATCGGCAATGCTCTCTCCCAGCATCTGGTAACCCCCGCAGATCCCCAGCACCTTGCCACCATAGCGCAGGTGACGGTCGATCTGCGCTCCCCACTGGGCCTTGAGCAGGGCCAGATCCGCCCGCACATTCTTGCTGCCAGGCAGGATCAGCAGATCGCACGGCGGCAAGGGGGCATGGGGTGCCACGTAGCTCAGCTCAACCTGGGGGTGCAGCCGTAACGGATCGAAGTCCGTATGGTTGCTGATCCGCCCCAGCACGGGCACCGCCACCCGGATCAGCGCCTGGCTGGTGTGATCCCGGGTCATGATGGCATCCTCGGCGGCGATCTCCAGATCCTGCAGATAGGGCACCACCCCCAGCACCGGCTTGCCGGTGCGCTGTTCCAGCCAATCTAGCCCCGGCTGCAGTAGGGCGACGTCACCGCGAAACTTGTTGATGATAAAGCCCTTGATCCTGTCCTGCTCGCTTTGGCTGATCAAGGCCAAGGTCCCCACCAGCTGGGCAAACACGCCACCGCGATCGATGTCGGCCACCAGGATCACCGGACAGTCTACCGCCTCGGCAAAGCCCATGTTGGCAATATCCCCCTGGCGCAGGTTGACTTCCGCCGGGCTGCCCGCCCCCTCCACCAGGATCTGGGCAAAGCGTGCACGCAGGCGATCGTGGGCCGCCAGCACGGTAGCCATGGCCACCTGCTTGTAGTCGTGATAGGCCGCCGCCTCCATGTCCGTCACCGCCCGACCATTCAGGATCACCTGACAGCCGGTGTCCGACGAGGGCTTGAGCAACACGGGATTGAAATCGGTATGGGGTGCCAGTCCCGCCGCCAAGGCCTGCACCGCCTGGGCCCGGCCAATCTCGCCACCTTCAGCGGTCACGGCGCTGTTGAGGGCCATGTTCTGCGGCTTGAACGGCGCCACCTGATGCCCCGCCCGGGCCAACAGGCGGCACAGCCCCGCCACCATCAGGCTCTTGCCGGCATCGGAGCTGGTGCCCTGCACCATCAGGGTCTGGGCGGCGGGGTACGCTATTATGCGGGACGCCATTGTGCCTCCTCTTGCCACAGCAACTGCTGGGGTAATGCGGCCAGTTGCCGGATCTGACACACCTCACCGGGCCAGCACCAGATGCGGGTCAGGCTGGCGTAGGGCAGATGCAGGGCGCTCTGCAGCGCCCCCTGACGCCAGTCCGCCCCCAGCAGATGACCCAGGATCTGGCGGATGACGCCGCCATGGGTCACCACCAGCAGCCGTTGTGCCCCCAGCTGGGCCAGCAGCGCCTGCCAGGCCGCCAGCACCCGGTCATGAAAGACCGCCAGGGGCTCGGCCTCCGGCAGGGTATGGACGGCGGGGGCCTGCCAGAAGGCCTCCAGTTCGGCCCACTGGGCCGTCAGTTCGCTAAAAGGCCGGCCGTCGAAACGACCGAAGTCCAGCTCGGCCCACTCGGGCAAGACAGCCAGCGGCAGTGCCCACCGCCTGGCCAGCGCCTGGGCTGTGTGCAGACAGCGGATCCGCGGCGAGCTGATGATGCCGTCATAGGGGCAGTCCTGGGCAAACAGGGGGGCCAGCAGTCCCTGGGCGCCGGCCGCCAAGGCCACCTCGGTCCGGCCATAGAGGGCCGGCTCGCCGGCCACGGGACCGTGACGCAGCAGATGGACGCAACCGGGCTTGTCAGTCATGGGACCCTCCTTGATGCTGGGTGGGCGCGCCTTTGAGCCACAACGGCAGTCCTGCCGCCACGAAGGCCACGCGCCGGGCCTGGGCCGCCAGCGCCTGGTTGAGGCGGCCCGCCTCGTCGACGAAGCGGCGGGATAGGGCCCCCATCGGCACTATGCCCAGCCCCACCTCGTTGCTCACCAGCAGCACCTCGCCGGGCAGCCCGGCCAGTTGGTCGAGCAGCTCGGCCATACAGGTGGCCAGGGCGGCCTCATCCGGCGGCTGGGGCTGACACAACAGATTGGTGAGCCACAGGGTCAGGCAATCCACCAGCAAGAGGGTATCGGCCGCCGCTTCGCGGCGCAGGGTCGGCACCAACGCCAGCGGCGCCTCCACCAGTCGCCAGTGCGCCGGACGTCTGGCCTGGTGATGAGCGATGCGCGCCGCCATCTCCTCATCCCCCGCCTGGGCGGTGGCGATATAGGTGACGGCCTTGCCGCTGCCGCGGGCCAGCCGCTCCGCCAGGGCCGACTTGCCGGAGCGGGCGCCGCCGAGAATTAGCGTCACATGGGCCATACCGGTCCTCCGGCCAGCCGGGTGGCCAGCAACAGGTAGATGAGCAGCTCCGCCAACTGCTGGGCGGCGCCCAGGCAATCCCCGGTGTAGCCCCCCAGATGGCGGGTGAGAAAACGCACCAGCCAGATAAACAGCAATCCCAGCAGCAACAGACAGGTCAACGCCAGGGGCCAGGGCAGCAGGCACAGGGCCAGGCCACCGCCCGCCAGCAGGCCCAGCAGATCCCGCCAGGCCCACTCGCCCACCACCGCCTTGGCCTTGGCGGACTCCACTCGCACGTAGGGCAAGACGAACATCAGGCTGCCGGCCAGGGTGCGGGACAAGGGCTGGGCCAGCAACAGGGCCCACCAGGGCGCCGGCAGGCTGAGCAGCAGGCAGAACTTGAGCAACTGGCTGAGGATGAGGGCCAGAGCGCCATAGCTGCCGACCCGGGAGTCCTTCATGATGGCCAGCTTCTTGGCGTGATCGACCCCGCCGCCCAGGCCATCGCACATGTCGCTGAGCCCATCCTCGTGCAGGGCACCGGTGAGCAGCAGCCCCAACACCAGGGTCAGCAGCACAGCCACCGGCTGGGGCCAGATCTGGCTGGCCCCCCACAGGCCCAGGGCCAGCAGGGCCCCCAGCAGCCAGCCGATCACGGAGAAATAGCCGATGGCCCGCTGCTGCGCCTGAGGTGAATATTGGGTGCGTGCCGGGATAGGCAGACGGGTAAAAAACGCCAGTGCCAGGCAAAACTCGTTGGCCACCCGCCGTCCTACCATCAGACGGTGACTCCGGCTGACTCGAAGCTGGCCATGTCGTTGTAGAAGCTCACCGCCGCCTGCAGCAGCGGCAGTGCCAGCGCGGCCCCGGTCCCCTCGCCCAGGCGCAAGCCCAGATCCAGCAAGGGCTCGGCCTCCATGGCCGCCAGCAGGCGGGCGTGCCCCGGCTCGGCGGAGCCATGGCTGAACAGCATGTAATCCCGGCAGGCCGGCGCCATGCGACACGCCACCAAGGCGGCCGCACTGACGATGAAGCCGTCGATCAGCATGGGCACCCGCGCCTCGGCGGCGGCCAGAATGGCCCCACAGATCTGCACCAGCTCGAAGCCACCCAGCTCCGCCAGCAAGGCCTGGGGGTCGGTCTGGCCCGCCACCCGGGCGACCGCCTGCTCGATCAGCGCCTGCTTGTGGGCCAGTTGTGCGTCGCTGATGCCGGTGCCCCGACCGATGCAGTCCCCCACCGGCAGATCTGTGAGGGCCGCCAGCAGGGCGGTGGCCGCCGTGGTGTTGGCGATCCCCATCTCGCCGAAGGCCAGCAGACCGGCCCCGGCGGCGATCTCGCGCCGCGCCACCTCGCCCCCCCACTGCAAGCCCTGTTGGCACTGGGCCGGACTCATGGCGGCGGTCTGGGCCAGGTTGGCGGTGCCGGCCCCCAGGCGCCGCAGGATCAGGCGCGGATCCTCGATGGGCTCCAGGATACCGGCATCCACCACCTTCAGCTGCCAGCCCAGGGTCCGGCAGAAGCAGTTGATGGCGGCCCCCCCGGCGAGGAAGTTCAGCACCATCTGCCGCGTCACGGCGGCGGGGGCTATGCTGACCCCTTCGGCCGCCACACCGTGGTCGCCGGCAAACACCAGCAGGGTGGGGCTGGGCAGGCTGAGCCGCTCTGACTGCTGGATGAGGGCCAACTGCAGGGCAACCCGCTCCAGCTGTCCCAGGGCGCCCTGGGGCTTGGTCTTGTTGTCGATACGGGCCTGGATCTGGGCCTGGGCGGTACGGTCGAGGGCTGAGATGGCGCATGGAGCGGACATGGGCGATTCCTTGCTAGCGGAAAAAACGCAGCCATGTTACTGGAAGTGCAATTAAAAATGTTACTGATACCACAACAAAAATCTGACAAGACCCGGTTTAGGTCACCGAACCACAGGCCCGCCAGCGGGCAACAAGCCGTACCATGGTTTTGGGGCCAGACCGCAAACTCTGATATAACAGCGTCATCCCAGTCCTATGTTCCGCAGACCAACAGCCAAAGAGACATCATGACCCGAGACAGTGACAATCAACGCCTGCTCCGCGCCCTGGAGGCCATGGATGCCGCCAATGCCCAGGATCCCCGTCAGAGCCTGGACAGCCGGGCCCAAGCCCACCCCAGCGAACTGCTCTACGCCAAACGCATGAGCGACGAGTTGGCCGGTTTTTGCCCCCAGGCCAGCGAGGCCCTGCAACTGGCGGCCCGGGCCCAGCACATAGAGCGCTGGCGCATCCCCCGCCAGGAGTATCCCATGGACCGCGCCGGCTACCTGGCCTGGCGTACCGCCCTCAAGGCACTGCACGCCCAACGGGCCGGTGAGATCCTGGCCCAGGCGGGCTATGAGCAGGCGATGATAGACAGGGTGGGCGCCCTGCTGCGCAAGGAGCAGATGAAGCGGGATCCCGAGAGTCAGGCCCTCGAAGACGTGGTCTGCCTGGTGTTCCTGCGCTACTACCTGGATGAATTTGCCCAGGGCAAGAGCGAGGAGAAACTCATCGACATACTGCAGAAGACCTGGCGCAAGATGTCGGACGCTGGCCATGCTGCCGCCCTGGCACTGCCCTTCACCGCCGACCAGCAGGCCTTGCTGCAGCAGGCGCTGGGTTAAGCCGGCGCCAACGCCGCCAGAGGCGCCACACCAGCAGGCCGGCCAGCAGGCCGGCATAGATCCATGGCTCGGGACTCAGGCTCTTCACCGACAACAGGTAGTGCCAGGGTCCCAGGATCGCCACGGCGTACACCCCCCAATGCAATCGCTGCCAACGGCGCCCCAGCTGGCGCTGTGACCAGCGGTTGGACGTCAACGCCAGGGCCAGCAGGATAAGCCAGGCCAGCGCCCCCAGCGACAGATTGAACCTGCGCACTATCTCGCTGAGCAACAGCCAGCCATCCCCGGCCAACTCCAGCACCAGGAAGGAGGTGGCATGGCCGCAGGCCCAGGCAAAGCACCAGAGCCCCAGCAGGCGGCGGACCCGGATCAGTTCCGGCTTGTGTAGCCAGCGGGCCAAGGGACTGATGAGCAGGGTCAGGATCAACAGCTGCAGCGTGGTGCGTCCGGCAAAGTGGATGATCTCCTTGACCGGATCCGCGCCAAAGCCCCCCTGCAGCAGGTGTAGCCAGCCCCATCCCAGGGGCGCCAGGCAGAGGAGGTGCAGCGCTGCCTTGAGTAACGTCATCCGATCTAGAACCATTTGCGCAGATCCATGCCGCGGTAGAGTTCCGCCACCGCCTCGCCATAGCCGTTGAACGGCAAGGTGGGCTGCCGCTGGATATCCAGCAGCCCTCCCGGCCCTATGACCCGCTCGCTGGCCTGAGACCAGCGGGGATGATCCACCGCCGGATTCACGTTGGCATAGAAGCCATATTCATGGGGGGCCGCCAGATTCCAGGTGGTGGGGGGCTGGCGGGTGACCAGCCGGATGCGCACGATGGCCTTGATGCTCTTGAAGCCGTATTTCCAGGGCACCACCAGCCGCACTGGGGCGCCATTCTGCGGGGCCAGTTGCTTGCCGTAGAGACCTAAGGCGATCAGGGTCAGGGGATGTTGGGCCTCATCGAGCCGCAGCCCCTCCACATAGGGATAGGCCAGGCCACCGCCCACCCGGCCGCTGGCCTGCCCCGGCATCTGCTTGGGATCGTAGAGGGTCTCGAAGGCCACGTAACGGGCTGTGGGCAAGGGCTCCACCAGGGCCAGCAGCTTGCCCAGCTCAAAGCCCAGCCAGGGGATCACCATGGACCAGGCCTCGACACAGCGCAGCCGGTAGATGCGCTCCTCCAGCGGGAAGCGCCGGGCCAGCTCGTCCACCGACAGGGTCAGGGGCTTGGCCACCTCCCCGTCAATGGTCAGCTGCCAGGGCCGGGTCACCAGCTTCTGGGCCTGCTTGGCCGGATCCCCCTTGCCCATGCCAAATTCGTAATAGTTGTTGTAGCCCAGCACCTTGTCTTCCGGCGTTGGGGTCAAGGCGGCCTGATAGGCCGGCGGACGGCTATGGGGCAAGGGCAAGCGAGTGTCGGGGCTGTCTGGCTCGGACAGCCAATCCAGCAGGCCGGCACGAGCGATGGGGCTGAGGCTCACGCCGGCGCCCAGCAGACCCAAGGCCTTGAGCACACGGCGCCGATCGTGGAACAGCGCCTCCGGGGTCACTTGGGACCACTTGTCATTATCGGGATCCTGACGGGCCATGGACTACCTCCTTAGGCTATTTTTCCAGCATAGCAGCGGCTGCCCCCTGGATCCCCCGCCTGCGGGCCTTATACTGGGTGCCCCACGACGTAAAGGAGTTTTCCCATGGCCGGCACCAGCCTGCTCGCACTCTTGGATGACATCGCCACCCTGCTGGATGACATCGCCCTGATGACCAAGCTGGGGGCCAAGAAGACCGCCGCCGTGTTGGGGGACGATCTGGCCCTCAATGCCCAGCAGGTCTCCGGGGTACGGGCCGAGCGGGAATTGCCCGTGGTCTGGGCGGTGGCCAAGGGCTCCCTGCGCAACAAGCTGATCCTGGTACCCCTGGCGCTGCTCATCAGTGCCCTGGCGCCCTGGCTTATCCAGCCGCTGCTGATGCTGGGTGGCGCCTATCTCTGTTTTGAAGGCATGGAGAAGGTGAGCCATGCCCTGTGGCCCAGGGCCGAGGCGCCGGAGGTGGCGTTGGCGCGCCTGCAGCAATTGGCCGAACAGCGGGATCTGGCCAGTCTGGAGCAGCAGAAGATCCGGGGGGCCATCCGCACCGACTTCATATTGTCGGCGGAGATCATCGTCATCGCCCTGGGCACTGTGCAGGGCAGCGGCTTCTGGCTGCAGTTGGTGGTGGTCTCCCTGATCGCCTTCTGCATGACCATAGGGGTCTACGCCCTGGTGGCTGGAATCGTCAAACTCGACGATCTGGGCTTCTGGCTGGAGCGGCGGCCGGGGGCCGGGGCCGGGACCCTGGCGCTGGCCCGGGGCTTAATCCAGTTGGCGCCCCGCCTGATGAAGACCCTGAGCGTGCTGGGCACCCTGGCCATGTTCTTGGTGGGCGGCGGCATACTGGCCCATGGCAGCCCCCATCTGCATCATGGGCTTGAGCGCATACAGGCCCATGTCATGGAAGGCAGCCTGCTGGCCGGGCTCACCACCCTGGGCTTTAACCTGCTCACCGGCCTGCTGGCCGGGCTGCTGCTGTTGGGCTTCCATGCCATCTGGCAGAGCCTGCGCAAGCAGGAGAGCTAGTCGAGCGCCGCCACCACGGGCTCACGTACCGTCAACGGCAGGGTCAACACGAAACAGCTGCCCTCCCCGGGCGCCGAGTTGACCTTGATACTCCCCTGGAGCACCTGGGTGACCCACTGGTGAACCAGATGCATCCCCAGGCCGATATGGCCCTGATGGCGCCCCGTGGTGACGAAGGGATCGAAGAGGGTCGCCAGCTGTTCGGCGGACATGCCAACGCCATCGTCCCGCAAGCGGATCTCCAGCTGCATCGGGCCCAGCAGCCTGGCCTCCAGCCAGAGGTTGCCGCCCCCCGCCGGCTGCAAGCCGTGCTGCACCCCATTATCGATGAGATTCTGCAACACCTGGGAGAGCACGCCTGGGAAGCTGTGCAGCGTCAAGGACTCAGGCAAGTCGAGATGGATTTGCACCGGCTGGTGTTTGAGCAGCGGCTGCAGGCTGGCCAGCAGATCATCGACACACTGTCTCAGTTCAAAATTGAGTACCTGCTCATGGGAGCGGTCCACCGCCAGGCGCTTGAAGCGCTTGATGAGCACGGCCACCCGCTGCAGGTTGTGCTGTGCCAGCCCCAATCCCTCATCGCATTGCCGTAGAAAGCGCTCCAGATCGCTGCGCCGCAAGCCGCTATTGAGTTGATCCTCCAACTGCTGCAGCTGCTTGTGCAGGGTTGAGATAGTCACCAGGGCCCCGCCGGTGGGGGTATTGAGCTCGTGGGCCACCCCCGCCACCATCATGCCCAGCGCCGAGAGCTTGCGGGTCTCCACCAACTCGTTCTGCAACAGCTGGGAGGTCTCATGCAACCTTGCCAGATCCGCATAGGCCTGGCGCAGCGAGGCCTGCTCCCTGGCCAGGCTGCGGCCCAATTGCCAGCGTTGGTGATCCGCCCGGCCGATGCGATACAGGAAGACACCGCCCCCCAGCAGGCACACCAGCCCCACCAGCAGTATGGGGGGCAACAGGGCCCAGCGGATCTGGGCCAGTCGGCCATCATCCGTGGTGACCAGCAGATAGAGATAGCGCGGTTGCGCGTCCTGATCCTCAATCTGCAAGAAGGAGTAGCTGAGCCATTCCCCCCCCAACGCCTGGCCGCTGGCATAGTGTTGCCGCACCATTCGCTGCCATAATCCCGGCACCCTCACCGCCAGGGTGTTGTGCTTAGCTTGGCGGTCCAGGCCCCAGGTAAGCTGGGGATCTGGATGCACCAGCCAATAACCCTGGGCATTCAGCAGCTCCAGATGCATGCCATCGCTCACCGCCGCACTGATACGGTCAAACAGCGCCGCCAGATTGATGTTCATCACCAGCAAGCCCGGCGCCAGCCCATCGCCGATCCCGGTGCGCAAGGTGGCGCGTAGGGTCGGCTCTATGGGGTCGACGATCTGGCCATGCTCCACATTGAGATCGATGGGCGAGAGATAGACGGTTTCGGCCGGCACCTGCATGCCCTGGCTGAAATAGTAACGGTCGGCCTTGTTCTGCAACTCGCTTGCCGGGACCCGCACCAGGCCCCGGGGCCCAATGTTGAGCCGGATCTGCTCCTTGCCCTGTTCATCGAGCCAGCGCAGCTGGGACACGCCAGGCACTATGCCGGCAAAACGGCGAAACAAGCTATCCACCCGAGCCAATTGCCAGGGCCCCTCGGCGGGCAGACCGTGGCGCAGTGCCGCCGAACCCTTGAGGATCAGCATCAGGTGCCGCAAGTGGGACAATTCGGCGCTGATCTGGGTGATGCTTTGATTGAGGTGGGCGCTCTGTTGGGCGGTGACCGCCTCCAGCCGATAGTTACGCCCCTGCAGATAGGCCACGCCGCCCCCCAGCAGCACCAGCAACAGCAAGGGCAGCCACAGGCTGAATAGTCGCAACAGCAGGTTGGAGGGTTTGTTGAGTACCGACAGCGGCATCTTAGGCCGGCTCCACATCTGCGTCCGAGCCAGGGCGCGCCTGACACCAGGCCAGCGCCTCGACCAAGGGCATGGGGCGGGCAAACAGGTAGCCCTGACCCAGAGGGCAACCCAGGGCCAGCAGCCTCTCCCGCTGGGCTTGGGTTTCCACCCCTTCGGCGATGATCTGGTAACCGAAGCGGTTGGCCAGGCGGATGATCACCGCCACCAGCTCATCCCCATTGGCCGACTCGCTCATCTGCTGCACGAAGCTCTTGTCGATCTTCAGGCTGGTGGCCGCCAGCTCCGCCAGATGGGTCAAGGAGGAGTAGCCGGTGCCAAAGTCGTCGATGCTGATCTGCATGCCCATCTGGATCAGCCGCCGCAGGTTGGGCGTGATCAGGTCATACTCCTCCACCGCCTGACTCTCGGTGATCTCCAGCTCCAGCCAGCACGGATCCACACCTGAGGCCTCTATGGTCTGCTGCAGGGTGTCAAAAAACAGCGGCCGCACCAGCTCGACCCCAGAGGCATTGAAGGCCACCGGCACCCGGATCCCCGCCTGATGCAGCTGCTGGATGGCCGCCAATGTCATGTGCAGCACCTTGTTGTCCAGGCGACCGATCAGCCCGGACGTCTCGGCCAGGGGGATGAATTGGTCCGGGCCTATGATGCGCCCCTCTGGATGCCGCCAGCGCACCAGGGCCTCGAACCCCACCAGAGCCCCATCGCTGAGCTGCACCTTGGGCTGCAACACCAAAAACAGCTGGTCCTCATTCAGCGCCAGACGCAGCTGACTCAGCAGGGAGTAGCGCTCGGCGATGGCCTGTTCGAACTGGGGCTGATAGCGCAGGAAGCCGCACTGGCGGTAATGGGCCATGTCCAGGGTGCTGAGGGCCAGATGCACCAGATGTTCCCCACTGCAATCCACCAGATCCGGCACATCCCCCAGGGCCACCAGCCCCAGCGTGATGGCCAGGCTGTGAGCGCTACCACTGAGGGTCAAGGGAGCCTCCAGCAGCCGGTCGAAGAACCCCTTGTCGTAACGATCGCTCTGTGGCAACAGCAGGCCGAAGCTGGCCTCGTCCATGCGGACGATCAGGGCGCCGGGCAGGGCCAGCTGCAGCTTGTCATACAGGGCCTGCATCAGGGTCAGGCAGAAGTCGGCGCCGAAGGTGACATTCATGTCGTTGACGTTTTCCACCCGCAGCAGCATCAGCTGGGCCCGGGCCAGTTCGCTCTTGCGCATGGTTTCCAGCTCGTGGAGCAGCCAGTTGCCGTTGAAGCAGCCCAGCTTGGGATCCCGGTAGGCCAGTTCTCCCAGGCGGTTATAGAGGGCCACGTTGACAAAACCGGTGCGCACGTTTTCGCAAAACACCTTCAGCAGGCTGATCTGGGCCTCCTCCAGCGGACGGCTGCAGCGCACCATGGTCAGGTAGCTGCGGGCCGGCGGCGCCTCGCTGCCGAAATAGAACACAGAAAAATCGGGGAAGAAGAGGTGCTCCTGGCTCTGAGCGGCCAGACGGAAGGCCTCTACCATGGTGGGATCCGGCAAGGCCGCCACCGAGGCTCCCAGATAGTGCCGATAGGCCCCACTGGCGGCGATGATGGTGGTCCCGGCCAGCTGCTCATGGGGTTGATACTGGGTACAGACGATACCGTGGTTGTCGTGATCCAGCAGCTGGCTGATCTCCTCCAGCACCCCCTGGGCAAAGCTGTCCAGATCGTGCCGGGCATACAGGCTATGACTGGCATCGATCAGCAGCTGCAGGCTCTGGCGGGCCTGTTGCAGCTGGGTCAGCTGCTGCCAGGTGCGGATATTGCCGGTGATGATGGTGTGTAGGTGATCGCTGGTCAGCTCGGACTTGCACCAGTAGTCATCGATATCGAAGCGCCGCATCACATCTTCCCGTGGCGCCATGCCCGGTTGGCCGGTGAGCAAGATGATGCGCACGGTGGCATTGCCCAGCACGTCGCGGATGGTGTGTACCAGGCGCAAACCGGCATCGTCCTGCTCCATCACCACATCCAGCAAGATGACGCTCAACGCCGGGTGTTGCGGGATCAAGGTGACCGCCTGGGCGGCAGATTGGGCCGTCAGCAGCTGCAGCGGCCGCCCCAGCACCTGCAGGTTCCTCAGGGAAAAATGCAAGGTGGCCTGATATTGGGGATCATCTTCGACACTGAGCACCTGCCAGGCCTGGCAGTCCGGCGCCAGCTCATCATTCACCTCGGGTGCAAAACAAAACAGCTCCTTGGACATGGCTCCCCCGCGTTACTACCAAAAAACGTCGTCAAACCGGCACGTGCCGAGTCCACTTATTCACTTTAGTAAGCTCACCCCGCCTTGCCCTGTCAATTTTGTCAGATCCATCAACGACGCAGGGGCCCGAAGGCCCCTGATCTGTCTTTTTACCGCCAGCATCACGCGTTGGCTACTCGGCCACCGTCACGGACTGCCCCTCGAAGCTCACCACCTGACCGGCCACTATCTTGCAGCGCTTGCGGGTCTCCGGCTGGCCATCCACCGTCACCAGGCCCTCGGCGATGGCCGACTTGGCATGGGCGCCGCTGTCGCTCCACCCCAGCAACTTGAGCAGATCACACAGGGCCACATGGGGGTGTCCCGCCAACATAAAGGTTTGCATCACCAATTCCTCCAACTCGAAGGCGGCGATTGTACCCCAGCGGACGGGCCACTCCCAGCCTGACCGCTAAGCGGCCGACGCTTGCTGGTGCACCGCCAGCTGGCGCTGGACCTCGCTCCAGTGCAGCAACGTCAGTTGACCATCCCGCTGTTCCAGCAAGGCGGTGCAGTTCTCCACCCAGTCACCTGTATTGCAGTAGAGAATACAGGCCTGAGTGCGCAGATCCGGCGCGTGGATATGGCCGCAGACGATGCCGTCCAGCTGCCGCTCCCTGGCCTCATGCACTGCGGCCCGCACGAAGCGCTCCACCGCCTGCTGCGCCAGTTGCACCCGGTTTTTCAGGAAGCTGGCCAGGGACCAGTAACCCAGGCCGACCCGGCGCCGGCCATAGTGGCTCCAGCGGTTGAGCCACAGCAGCAGATCGTAGCCTCTGTCCCCCAGCCAGCTGGTGAAGCGCCCCACCATGACGGCGCCGTCGAACCGATCGCCGTGGATGAGCAGCAGCCGCTTGCCCTGGGCCGTGGTGTAGATCCACTCCTCCTGCAGCTCCACCCCCAGCAGCTGGCTGCCGGCAAACTCCCGCAACGCCGCATCGTGGTTGCCGGGAATGTACATCACCCGGGTGCCGCGCCGGGCCAGGGCCCGCAACGCCACCAGCACCGCCTGATGACTCTCGGGCCAGAAGGGCTGGCGCTTGAGGGACCACAGATCCACCACGTCCCCCACCAAAAACAGCTGCTCGGGGCGCACCTGCGCCAGCAGATCGAGCAAATAGTCGGCCTTGCAATCCTTGGTTCCCAGGTGCAGGTCGGACAGAAACAGGGCTCGGCAAAAATAGACGGGGCTGGCGGCAGACATGGGCATCTCCTGGCGGGCTGCGAACCCCTACAGGCTGCGACAACCGGATGATGCCCAGGTGACATGACCATGACCCTTTGATGTCAAGTTGAGCGGAAGGATCAGGGCGCCGCCTCATCCGGGGTGGCCAGATAATCCAGGATGGGACAGGTCGGCCGGTCATCGCCGGCGCAGCAGTCCATCAGCCGGGCCAGCTGGTCCCGCATCTGGGTCAGGGCCGCCAGCCGCGCATCCAGCTCGCGCATGTGCGCCCCGGCCAGGGCCTTGACCTCGGCACTGCTGCGCCCCGCATCCTGCCACAGGCACAGAAGCTGCTGGATCTGCTCCAGGGAAAACCCCAGCAGCCGCGCCTGATGGATGAAGCGCAGCCAGCCCAGGGCCTCCTCGTCATACTCCCGGTAACCGCCGGCACTGCGGGTCCCCGCCGGCAGCAGCCCCTTGTGCTCATAGTGACGGATCATCTTGGGCGTCAGGCCGCTGCGTCTGGCCGCTTCACCTATGTTCATGGCTGCTCCTTGCGCTGGGGGCCCGTTGCCGGACGCCAGCGACGCAGCAACAGGGCATTGCTCACCACGCTGACACTGGAGAAGGCCATGGCCGCCCCCGCCACCACAGGGCTCAGCAGCCCCAGGGCCGCCAAGGGGATGCCCAGCAGGTTGAAGATAAAGGCCCAGAACAGGTTCTGGCGGATCTTGCGGTAGGTGAGCCGGGCGATGTCGACGGCCTGGGGCACCAGGCGCGGATCGCCCCGCATCAGGGTGATGGGCGCCGCCTCCATGGCCACATCTGTGCCGGTGGCCATGGCCATGCCCACATCGGCCGCCGCCAGGGCCGGGGCGTCGTTGATGCCATCCCCCACCATGGCCAGCACCTGGCCCTGCTGACACAATTTCTTGATGAGCGCCGCCTTCTGCTCCGGTAACACCTGGGCATACACCTCATCCATGGCCAGCTGGGTGGCCACCTGGTTGGCGGCGGCCTCATGATCGCCGCTCACCAGCAGGCTACGGATCCCCATCTGCTTCAGGGTGAGGATCGCCTCGGCCGCCTCGGGTTTGAGCTCATCGCCAAAGGCCAGCCAGCCCAGCACCACGCCATCGTCCTTGCTGGCCAGCCAGGCCAGGCTACGCCCCTGGGCCAACTGGGCCTGCACGGTATCCAGACTGGGCGCCGTCAGGCCAGCCCCCTGCAAGGCCTTGGCATTGCCCAGTAGATAGGTCTGCTCGGCCACCTTCCCCTGCACCCCCATGCCAGGCAGGGCCTGCACCGCGCTGGCCGGCGCCGGCAGCGGGCTGACCTTGGCCACCACGGCGCGGGCCAGGGGATGTTCGCTGCCCTGCTGCAGCGCAGCCGCCAGATCCAGCAGCGTCGCATCAGGCCCCGAGAGCGCAGCCCAGGCCAGCAACTGCGGCTCGCCGCGGGTCAGGGTGCCGGTCTTGTCGAAGGCCACGGCGCTGATCTTGTGGGCCTGCTCCAGGGCCAGGGCATCCTTGATCAGGATCCCCTGCCGGGCCGCCACCCCGGTGCCGGCCATGATGGCGGTGGGGGTCGCCAGCCCCAGGGCGCAGGGACAGGCGATCACCAGCACCGCCACCGCGTGGAGTATCGCCGGGGTGAGATCCCCCGCCAGACTCCACCAGAGGATCAGGGTCAGCAGGGCGATCCCCAGCACCACGGGCACAAACACGGCGCTGATCTGATCCGCCAGCCGCTGCACCGGCGCCTTACCGGCCTGGGCCTGTTCCACCAGGGTGATGATCCGCGACAGGCGGCTCTGCGCCCCCAGGGCCGTGACCTCGACGATCAACAGGCCGCTTTGGTTGATGGCGCCACCGGTCACCGCCTCTCCTGGCCCCCGGGTCACCGGCAGGCTCTCGCCGGTGAGCATGGCCTCGTCCAGGGCGCTTTCACCCCGCTCGATCTGGCCATCCGCCGGCACCCGTTCCCCCGGCCGCACCTTGAGTCTGTCCCCCAGTTGCAGGCGGGAAACCGGCACCCACTCCTCACCCTGTTCCGTCAGGCGGCAGGCCTGCTCGGGCCGCAGGGCCTGCAGGGCACGGATGGCCGAAGTGGTCTGCCGCTTGGCCCTGGCCTCCAGGTGCTTGCCCAGCAGCACCAGGGTGATCACCACGGCGGAGGCTTCAAAGTAGAGATGCCGCTCGCCCTGCCACAGCAGGTAGACCGACAGGCCGTAGGCGGCGCTGGTGCCCATGGCCACCAGCAGATCCATGTTGCCGCTGCCGGCCCGCAGGGCCCGCCAGCCGGCGCGGTAGAAGCGCGCCCCCAGCCAAAACTGCACCGGGGTCGCCAAGAGCCATTGCAGCATGGGAGGGGCTTGCCAATGCCCGCCCAGCAGCGACACCAGCATGGGCAGGGCCAAGGGCAGGCTCAGCAGCGCCGCCAGGGCCACCGGCCACCAGGCCGGCAGCCAGGGCTCGGCGGCAGGGGCCGCCGCCTCATCCGGCCAGCGGGGCTCGAAACCGGCGCGGAGCACCGCCTCCTCTATCTGCTGGACCGGCAAGCCGGCCAGGACGCTCAGCTGCGCCTGCTCGGTGGCCAGATTGACACTGGCCTCCAGCACTCCCGGGCTCTGCCCCAGCACCCGCTCCAGGCGGCTAGCACAGCTGGCACAGGTCATGCCGCCGATCCCCAGGGCCACTGGCTGACTGGCCACGTCGTAGCCCACCTGGCGGATGGCCGCGATCACCTGGGGCAGCGCCTTGGCATCGCTTAGCCGCACACTGGCCTGCTCGGTGGCCAGGTTGACCTGCGCCTCGATCACCTCGGGCAGGCCGATGAGCCGCCCTTCGATGCGGTTGGCGCAGCTGGCACAGCTCATGCCGGTGATGGGGATCTGAATAACCTCAGGGCTAGATGCATGCATAACGGTTGTCCTGTTGCGTTCGCGGCCCAGGCCACGAAACCTTAACCTGAGTGTTAAGGATGAACCTTACCATGGGGTCAAGGTCAAGATTTTTGGCGGACAATTGCCGAAGAGAAAAGAAAGGCGCCCTTGGGCGCCTCTATCAGACCGTCTCACGTCACACCAGGCTGGTGAGCATGCTCTCGTCATAGGCCACCAGCGGAGCGCCCTGTTGCACCCGGGCCACGTAATCCGGGTTGGCGATGAGGGGACGGCCGATGGCCACCAGATCGAAGCGCTGGGCGGCGATGGCCTCAACGGCCGACTGCGGGTTGTAGTTGCCCACCCCCACCAGATGGCCACGGTAATGGGCCCGCAGGTAGTCGCTGGCCCGGCCGCCCAGGTAGTCGAAGGTCAGGCTGTCATCGAAGATCCCTAGGTGCAGGTAGGCCAACGCCCGACCGTTCAGCTCGGCCAGCAGATAGTCGAACACGGCGCGATCCCGCGCGTCCCCCTTCAGGTGGGCATAGCCACCCGGGGAGAGGCGCAGCCCCACCCGCTCGCCGCCGATCTGCCGGCTCACAGCATCGACGATCTCCAGGGCGAAGCGCGCCATCTTCTCAGGCGTGCCGCCGTAACCATCCTGCCGCAGGTTGGTCTCGTGGTGCAGGAACTGATCGATGAGATAGCCGTTGGCGCCATGGATCTCCACGCCGTCGAAGCCGGCCTCACGGGCATTCACCGCCGCCTGGGCGTATTGGGCCACCAATTCTGCGATCTCAGCCTCGCTCAGGGCACGGGGCAGCTCGTAGTGCAGCTCGCGCATCCGCGGCAAGGTGCCCTCCCAGGCCACCGCCGACGGCGCCACCGGCGTCTGGCCATGGAAAAAGGAGTGGGAGATCCGCCCCGTGTGCCACAGCTGGGCGAAGATCTTGCCGCCCTGGGCATGGACGGCGTCGGTCACCAAGCGCCAGCCGGCGATCTGCTCGGCACTGTAGATGCCGGGGGTGTTGGGATAGCCCTGGCCGTCGGGCCGTATGATGGTGGCTTCGGAGATGATGAGCCCTACCTGGGCACGGCGGCCATAGTAGTCGGCCATCTGCTGGGAGGGCACCAGGCCGGGACCGGCCATGCAGCGGGTCAGGGGGGCCATCAGGATGCGGTTGGCCAGGGTCAGGGTATCGTTGAGCACATAGGGTTCGAGCAGGGGGGATGTCATGGCAGGCTCCAGGCTGATTCTTGAATGGCCATTCAAGATCCTTTGCCGGCGGTTTGCAACTTATTTTTGAATGCGCATTCAAGATTATTGGTGGCACCCAGCGACTGGAGTACACTCAGGCCAGCAAGAGGAGACAAGATGCGCAGCGCCGAATTCGATCGTCAGCATGTGTTGCAGCAGGCCATGGCCCTGTTCAGCACCAAGGGCTATGCCAAGACCACCATGCAGGAGCTGGTCACCGCCACCGGCCTGCATCCGGGCAGCCTGTACGCCGCCTTCGGCAACAAGCGCGGCCTGCTGACCGCCGTGGTGGATCATTACATCGACAACAAGCGGCAGAAACGCCAGGAATGTCTGGCCGCCGCCGACGCCCTGGAAGGCATCGCCGCCTACCTGAACCAGGTGCTGAGTGACACCCTGAGTGGCGCCTGTCTGCTGGTGCGCACCCTGATGGAGCTGGCCGAGCAGGATCCCGCCTTACAGGCGCAGATCCAGGGCAACTACCAGGAGGTGGCCGCCGATCTGCGGGCCTGTCTGGGGCGGGCCCAGCAACAGGGTCTGCTGGCGGCCGATGCCGATCTGGCCCAGCTGACCACCTGGTTGGCCGTCACCCTGCAGGGGCTGATCAATGTCGGCCAATGCAACCGCCGACAGGCCGAGTTGCAGGCCGTCATTGCGCTGCAGATCCAGGCGCTGCGCCAGGGCGTCGGCGCGCCATAAGCCGCCAGACTCCCTCGCCCCCCAACAGGGCCACCGCCAGCCAGATGGGACCATAGGTCCACCACTGCTCGGCGCTGAGGCTCTCCCCCAGCAGCAAGGCCGCCACCACCAGGAGCACGGGCTCCACGTAGCTCAAGAGGCCAAACAGCGGCAGGCTCAGCCGCTCGCCGGCCAGCATCATGCACGACAACGCCACCGCGCTGATAAAGCCGAGCCCCAGGATGAGCCAGGCCAGGCGTCCCCCCTGCCACAGCTCCAGCGGGCTGTGCTCCAGAGCAAACCAGAGCGCCACCGGCAGGCTCAGCAACAGATCCCACCAGAGCCCTCCCAGGGAGGGAATGGCGCGCCAGCGGCGCTGGGCAAAATAGACGGGATATCCCAGGCAAACGAGCCAGGTGGGCCAAGCCAGGGCCCCCGCCCCCAGCAGGGCGTGCCCCACCCCCAACAGCGCCAGACCGCAGGCCAGCCACTGGGGGCGGGAGACGGGATCGGCAAACAACAGCCGACCGGTCAGCACCAGGGTCAGGGGCAGCAAAAAATAGCCCAAGGAGACCGCCAGCCCCTGGCCGTTCACCGGCGCCCAGAGAAACAGCCACAGCTGTACCCCCAGCATGGCGGCCGAAGAGAGCAGCCAGAGGCCGGAGCGCCAGCCCCCCAGGGCCAGCCGGCGAGCGATCTGCACCACCTGGCCCCAGCGGCCACGCACCAGCAACAGCAGGGTGAGAAACGGGAAGGTCAACAGCACGCGCCAGCCATAGATGGCCTCACCGGAGAGGGGCCGCAACCAGCCGGTGTAGAAGTACAAGAAGGCAAACAGCAAGGACCCCATCAAAGAAACACTGACACCCGCCACGACTCCTCCGTCTACCTGGGGCAAAGTGCCGCCATGATAGGCCGAGCGCGACAATCTTGCCGGGGTTTTTATGGGGATCCGGCTGCGGTGGCGGCGCCTGTGGTCAAGGCCCCTGCACCACAGGGACCATGGCTGCACCAAACAGGCGCGGTCGGTGCCGGTGCGCGGTGACAAACGCCCCTGGCAGGCACGGCGCGCTTTGTGCAGAATGCACAAACCAGGCGGTTGGGTCATTCGACAGGCCGAACAAGCCGGCGGAAGTCAGCCTCACCAGCTCAGCGTCTGGCATGGCCGTTGCCTTCCTCTGCCTGGCGCATTGGGGCGCCCATCCATTTTAAGGAAGCCTGATATGGAACAATCCGATTATCCGTTGAGCGAAGTGCCCAACGAGGCTCGCAAGGGACTGCTCTCCACCGCCGTGGTGCTGCTGGGCTTTACCTTTTTCACCGCCACCATGTGGGCCGGCGGCTCATTGGGCAAGGCCTTCAGCTTTGGCGAACTGATGGGGATCATCGTCGTCGGCAACCTGCTGCTGGGGGCCTACGCCGCCACCCTGGCCTATATCGCCGCCAAGAGCGGTCTCAACTCAGTGCTGATGGGGCGCTTCTGCTTCGGTGAGGTGGGCAGCAAGCTCTCCGACTTCATCCTGGGCTTCACCCAGATCGGCTGGTATGCCTGGGGCGCCGCCACCATAGTCGAGGTGCTGGTGAAGACCACAAGGCTGGACCCGGCCTGGAGCACCCCACTTATCATCTTCTTCGGGCTGGCCTTCTGCATCACCGCCATGGTGGGTTACCGCGGCCTGGACTGGCTCTCCCGCATCGCCGTGCCGCTGATGATGCTGTTTATCCTCATCAGCCTGTACACCGGCCTCACCCAGATCGGCGGCCTTGATGGCCTGATGGGACAAAGCCCCAGCGAGCAGATGAGCCTGGCCTCCGCCATCACCGTCATCATAGGCACCTTCGTCAGTGGCGGAACCCAGGCCACCAACTGGAGTCGCTTCGCCCGCACCCCCAAGATAGCCGTGCTGGCCACGCTGGCGGCCTTCTTCGTTGGTAATGGCCTCATGGTGCTCACCGGTGCCCTGGGCACCCTCATCTACCAGCAGGCCGACATAGTGGACGTCATGCTGGCCCAGGGCTTCGTGGTGCTGGCGGTGCTGATGCTGTTTCTCAACATCTGGACCACCCAGGACAACACCATCTACAACTTCGCCGTGGCCGGCTGCAACCTGCTGCGCACCGACAAGCGCCGCCTGGTGACCCTGGGGGGCGCCGTCATCGGCACCCTGCTGGCCTTAGGCGGCATGTACAACCTGCTGATCCCCTTTTTGGTATTGCTGGGTACCTTTATCCCGCCCATCGGCGGCGTCATCATGGCGGACTTCTGGCTCAAGCATAAGGGACAGTACCCGCGCCTGGCCGAGGCCCGTCTGCCGGCCTTCAACTGGTGCGGCCTGCTGGCCTACGTTCTGGGCTCCACCGCGGCCTACTTCTCGCCCCTGGTACCGCCGGTGGTGGGCGTGGCGGTGGCGGTGATCGGCTACGGTGTGCTGCTGCGCCTGCCCCTGGCCAGTCCGGCCCTGGCAGTCAAAGAGAGCTGAGGCAGGATTATGACGATTCGCTGCGCCGACATTCCCCATCTGCCCGGGCTGGAGAGCATCCGCCTGCGGGCCGGCCTGCAGGGCTCGCAACAGCCCATCCGCTGGCCCTATGTGGTGGAGAACGACACCCTGGCCCCCTGGGTACAGGGGGGGGAGCTGGTGTTTGTCACCGGCATCAACCACAGGCGCAGCGAAGAGAACCTCAAGCAGCTCATCCGCGAGGGGGTGGAGCGGCAGGTGGCTGGCATGGTGATCCTCACCGGTCCCGAGTTCATCAAGGAGATACCCGGGCCTGTGCTGGCCCTGGCCAATAGCCTGAACTTCACCCTGCTGGAGCAGCCCTACGCGCTCAAGATGGTGCTGGTCACCGAGGTGATCAGCAATGCCATAGTGCAGGACAACCTGTTGGGCCAGTCGGTGCGCCTGTTCCTCTCCCGCCTCATCAACGGCTTTGCCGAGGCGCCGGAGCTCATTCACCTGCGGGCCGGCGAGCTGGGTCTGTCGGACAGGCAGCCCTATGTGGTGCTGGCCCTGCGGGCCGAGTCACAGGACCCGCAGCCGGAACCCGGCTGTGCCCTGCTCCACCGGCGCCAGCAGTTGGAACAGGCCCTCTCAGACCTGCTCCAGCGCCGGCATGTGGACTGGCCCGTGCTGGGGCAGGATCAGGATCTGCTGGCCCTCTGGCCCACCCAGGAGAGCCGCGCCACCGCCCTCGACGAGGAGCTGCGGCAGGCCCTGGCGGTGCTGACGCGCCAGTTCCCGGATCTGGCGCTCCATCTGGGGATCAGTGAACTGACGCCGGATCTCAGCCGGCTGGCCTGCGCGGTGGATCAGGCCCGTCAGGCGGTGCAATTTGGCCAACAGGCCGGCAGCCGCCTGTTTTATTCCGAACAGCTGGGCATAGCCCGGCTGTTTGCCGCCATCCCCCAGCGCAACCTGCTGGCCCAGTTCTGCCGCGAGCAGCTAGGCGTGCTCTGTTTTGCCCGGGAGGGGCAGCCCTGGGAGCTCAAGCAGACCCTGAGCCAGTACCTCAACCAGCTCAACAATCAGCAGGAGGTGGCCCAGCAGTTGGGGATTCACCGCAATACCTTGAGCTACCGCCTAAAGCGGATAGAACAACTCACCGGCCGCAGCCTGAGCGACCCCTTCAGCCGTCTCAATCTGCAAAATGCCCTGCTGATCGAACAAATTTTGTTGCAGCATCACCATATTCATCAGGCCCAGCCCTGACCGACAGCCAACGAGGTCCGTATGCAAATCATCAATGCCCGCCTGCGCCATCAGGCGGCGCTCCATACCCTCACCATAGAGGATGGCCGCTTCAGTGCCATCGAGGCCCAGGCCGGAATGCGGGCACCTGAGTCCGGGCAATACGACGCCCAGGGCCTGCTGGCCTGCGCCCCCTTCATCGAGCCCCACATTCATCTGGACGCCGCCCTCACCGCCGGCGAACCCAACTGGAACCAAAGTGGCACCCTGTTCGAGGGCATAGAGCGCTGGGCCGAGCGCAAGCCCCTGCTGAACGAAGCCGATATCCGCCGTCGGGTGCACGAGACCCTGGAGCTACTCATCGGCCAGGGGGTGCAGCATGTACGGACCCATGCCGATATCTCGGATCCCAGCCTCGTCGGCCTCAAGACCCTCTGCGCCCTGCGGGATGAACTAAAAGAGAAGATCCACCTGCAGGTGGTGGCCTTCCCCCAGGAGGGGCTGCTCTCCTATGACGGCGGCCTGGCGCTGATGGAAGAGGCCATCGAGGTGGGGGCCGACGTCATCGGCGGCATCCCCCATTTTGAATACACCCGGGAGCTGGGGGTAGCCTCCATGCAACAGGTCATCGCCCTGGCGGTCAAACACGACAAGCTGGTGGACGTGCACTGTGACGAGACCGACGACGGCCAGTCGCGCTTTTTGGAGGTGCTGGCCTACGAGACCCTGAAGGCCGGACTGGGCGCCAGGGTCACCGCCAGCCACACCACCGCCATGCACTCCTACGACAACGCCTACTGCTCCAAGCTGTTCCGCCTGCTCAAGCGCGCCGACCTCAACTTCATCGCCTGCCCCACCGAGAGCATTCACCTGCAGGGGCGCTTCGACAGCTATCCCAAGCGCCGGGGCGTCACCCGGGTCAAGGAGCTGGACAAGGCGGGGCTCAACGTCTGCCTGGGCCAGGACTCCATCTTCGATCCCTGGTACTCCCTGGGTAACGGCAAGCTGCTGCGCACCCTGGACTTCGGTCTGCACATCTGCCAGATGATGGGCCACCAGGACTTCAGCCGGGCGCTGGACTTCATCACGGACCACAGTGCTCGCACCCTGCAGATCCCCGACTACGGCATCGCCGTGGGTAACCCGGGTAACCTGATCCTGCTGGAGGGGGAAGACGACTACAGCGTGCTGCGCCGCCAGGGGGATGTGCGGCTGTCGGTGCGCCAGGGCCAGATCATCGCCCAGCGCGCCGCCGTCCCCCTGCTGACCCCGCCCTGGCTCACCCGCTAACCCAGCACGGGCGGGGTCCCAAGGCCGCGATGCGGGCGGTGCCCGGGCCGCGGCGGCGCCAAGGTCGTGCCTTGGCGCGACGTCGGTGAGGGGGGGATGAGGTGAGGGTCAGGGCAGGTAACGGCCTATGATGCGTTGCAACTCGCCGCTTTGGGCCAGCTGGCCCAGCACCCGATCCAGCGCCTGGACCTGGGGCGCATCCTCCTGGCGGAACATGAAGCGAAACCCCACCTTGGGCAAGCCCACGTCCGCCATGTGCAGGGAGGCCAGTGGCGGGTTGGCGCGGATCAGCCACTGCCCCACCGCCTGATTCACCACGGCGCAGTCGGTACGATGGGCCAGCACCTTGCGCAGCATGGCCAGCTCCGTCTTGGCATCCTGGCGGGTAAACTCACCATCCAGGAAGCCTGACGCCAGCTCCGGATAGGCATATCCCAGCTTGGTCCCCAGGATCAGACCATGCAGATCGGCCAGGTTCTGTGGCTGCCGGGTATGGCAAAACAGCACATCCCCCAGCATCAGCACGGGTTGAGTAAAGGCATACTGGCTCGCCTTGGGCTCCCACTCCATGGCACGCGGCGTCACATCCAGATCGTGGGCCGCCAGGGCCAGGTTGACACGTTTGCGGGGAAACTGCCGGGGCGTCACACTCAGCCCCAGCTCGCCGCTGGCGCGCTGCAACACATCCAGCATGATGCCCCGGGCCGGCAGGCCTTGTGACGGCAGTATCATGTAGGGGGGATAACCGGCCGGCCCCATGTTAAAGCTGATCTCCTGGGCGAGACAGCCACTGCCAAGCAGCAGGGCGGCCCCTGCCCACCAGCCACGCATCACTGCCATTGGTGGATACCTCTTGTTGGCGTATGCCGGCATGCTGCGGTGGAACCCATGCCAAGCGTGTCGCGGCAGCATACACTAGCGAGCCGTGGGGACAAGAGACAGTCGCCATCCTGGCCAGGCGAGCCAGTCTGACGAGATTCAGTGGCATGGCACCGGTCACGTCCCAGGGCTAACGCCCGGCACCTACTTCATAATTTTGCTTGTGACATTGATACAGGAAACGGCGCAGCTGCTCCCTGGGCTCAGGGGCCATCTCCATGCTGTAGGCGACGCTGCCGCTTTGCGTGCGCCGGACCTTGACGCCCCGCAGATGCAGCAGCTCATGGCTCTCTGGCAGTCGGAAGTCCAGCTCGAGAAACTCCGGCGCTGCCTCATCCTGCATATCGATACAAAAGCCAGTGGAGGAGAGTTCTGCTAATTCGCAAGGGTGCGGATCATCACCACTGCACACCGGCAAGGGGGCCGGCAGCTTGAGTCGCCAGTTGCGCAGTCGCGCCCCCAGCTCAAAGATCTCGGGGCTATGCAGTTCAAGCCGAAAGGAATGGGTCTCATCCATCACCACCTCTACCGGGAAAACCAGCTCGTGCTGGCGGTAGAGGGTCACCAGCTTGAGTTCGTTGGCCAGCCCCAGGCGGGCCAACAAGGCGTTGGCATGGCTATCCCCGCCCAACTCGATGACGGGGGTGTCGGCGGCGTCGATCTGACTCGCCCCGCACTCCAGCTCCCGGATAAAGGCCAATTCTTCGGCCGTCAAAAGTTGTTCATGCGCCATATCCCACCCCACAAACTTTGCCGGAAAGACCCATGTTATTCAGTTACTTATCTGGAACCGGCATAGACACGCTCTTGACCCCACCCACCTGAACGGTGTCAGACATGACCATTGGTCAATAAACAAGCTCACCATACTCTGCCCTTAGCACACAAACAAGCCACTGGCAACTCAGCCATGGCCAAAATTTGTATGGCCCTGGACCGGCCTAGGTCACACCGGCGATGGGACACGCTGGCGCATGACACAGGGGGCATGTACAAGAACGGCAGGTGCAATAGCCACAAGGAGACGGGCAGAGATGGCCCTTGGGGGTATATGCAGATACGTCACATAACCCCCCTCTGGAGAAACTCGTTCAACTCAGTTGAGCTGCATCAAGACGAGCTTGCTCTTCCAATTCATCTAGCCGCGCTAGCAGTGCTTTTAGGGGGAGTTCTCGATTAAACCACCAGTCAGTCGACCAAATTCGGTGAATATTCCAACCTAAACCTTCGAGCACCATCTGGCGAAGTCGGTCACGATCTCGGGCACTTGGCGCGGAATGATAAGTAGCACCATCACACTCGACACCCAATAAAAATTTGCCAGGGGCATGCGGATTGACCACTGCCATGTCAATACGATAGCCGGAGACCCCGACTTGCGGCACAACACGCCACCCACGATTTCGCAATGCTTCGATGACCTGTAATTCAAGAGGGCTGTCTGGCTCCCGCCCCGTTGGGGTCGATTGCTTGGCCAAAACTCGGGCACCATGCAGCGCAAAATCCAGATAAGCTTTCAGGTCTGCCACTCCCCTGGCGTTAGTGCGCGATAAATCGATATCCTCTGGACGTAGACTTGAAAAAATCTTGACCTTGTGACGGGCTCGGGTCACTGCCACGTTAAGTCGACGGTGGCCACCCTCCTTGTTCATAGGACCAAAGTTCATGCTCAACTTACCGTTTGCATCCTTGGCAAACGTGACTGAGAACAATATGATGTCTCGCTCATCACCTTGGACATTTTCCAAGTTTTTGATGAAAAGTTCTTCTGAGTCTGCCTGCGCGATGGATTCATCCAGCTGTCGATTCGCAAGGCGTCGTTGATCCAACAATTTCTCTATTAACGCCTGTTGTGTGGAGTTAAAGGTGATTACACCGATGGAAAACTCCTTGCCCGCTCCTGAGAGGTAATGGCGCTCAATCTCATCAACAATTTTGGCAGCTTCAATCTTGTTAGTTCGAGATTTTCCAGGTTCATAGACTCCCTTTGAATCAACAAACTCCACCGAGTTATCTGTTTCCACGGGACTTGGGAAGGTAACTAAATCCGAACCATAGTACTGGTGGTTGCTAAAGGTAATCAAACCTTCGTTGCGCGAGCGATAATGCCAAGCCAGACGAGACAACGGCATGCCGCAAGACAGGCATTCATCCAGAATTGACTCCATCTCTATAATGGTTTCATCGTCAAAGTTGCCAGAGGCATCCGAGGAACTAAAGAAGTTGGTTGGAGGCAACTGTTTGGGATCACCTACGCAAATCAATTGGTTACCCCGCGCAATAGCGCCAACCGCATCCCATGTTGGAATCTGTGATGCCTCATCAAAAATAACTACATCAAAGGTCTGGCTGCTTGTATCCAAATACTGCGCGACTGATTGAGGCGACATCAGCAGACAGGGCTTCAGGCGGGACAAAACTACTGCGGATTTTTTAAGCACCTCGCGGATAGGCCTGTGCATCTTCTGCTTTTGCGCTTCATGGCGTAAAAAACCTACTTCGTTTTTTAAATCACCAGACAATTCGGAGCCGTTCGGAATTTTGCTACGTAGCTTGGCCTGAACATACTGGACGGTGAGTTTCTGAAAGCGCTCATCCGCCTGCTGAAACTCTGCAATCTTATGGGCTTGTGATGCACCAGAGAAGTTAGCAAGCAAGGGCTCTCTATCCAAAATACGCTTCAACCACCAGCTCGCATAAGACACCACAAAATGTCCCTTTAAATCGGCAAGATCTACTAGGCCCTGCTCAACTTGATCAATCAGGCCCTGCAAGCCCAGTGACAGCGCCTTGGAACGTGAGTCGTTCCAAACACACCATGGCTGAATTTCCTGCTTATTCGTTTGCCACTGAGCCTGCGTCGACCGTATACGGCTCAGAATCCCAATTTGGGTCACACCACCTAAAAATTCATTATTGTCAGCGAGATCCTCAAGACAGTTGTACGACGCTGTGAATGCCGAGTAAGCGTCACAATAAGCCTGCGCTACGTTGTAGAGATGCCCGCCAGGAACGAAGGAATCACTTTGATCAGTAAGCAGAATGCGAAGCGAGTTTCTTGCTATTTCAAGGCGCTCCATCTGTGCGTCAAAGGCTTTTTGCACGGATAATGCCAGGGCTTCCATCCAACGAAGATGAGCTGCGGCCTTTTCCCAATCGGTATTTTCAGCCTTGAAAACAACACCCAAGCAAGTTGCTCCAACTACTGCATTCTCGTGAAGGTACAGATCCTCTTCATTTAATTTGGCCAAATTATCAAGGAACGAATCCATCGCCTCATCGGTCACCCGAGCCTTATCTAGACTAAAAAGTCTAATTTGATTAGAGACTTTGCGCTTGGTAAACCACTTCTTGGGCCACCAATCCTGATAAGCGCTTCGCCAATGAAGTTTCAGAGGTGCAGCTTTCAGCGTTTTTAGTTCCGAGTCATAGTTATGGAAACAAGACCAGAGTGATGTGCGAATCTGACCATGACGGATGAGATCGCCAAGTTTCTTACGCTCTTGCGCACTGAAAACCTGACTGGCTGACTCCATTGGCACCTGTGAGGCGCTGAGCAATGCATTTGCAAGTTCATCAATGGACTGAAGTTGATTCAAAGTTGCAAGGTTTGCGTCGATTTTTACGAGTGCTGAAAAGTCCTGCACGCGGGCCTCGAGATTGCAAACTTGCTCAGCACATTGCTGAGCCGCCTGTAACAGGTTGTCCTGCCACGAGGGAGTCCACGTTGTCTTTTTCACTTCATTGAGAGGATGTTGCGCTATTTTTGAAAGACGGGTGGCGAGCGCCGCTAAATCGCCTACGAAATCTTCCAGATTGCATTTTTCTTTGTAATCATGCTCCTCTGGGTCGGCCCAGTCGAATCGAGCTGGTTCCTTGTCGCTCGCCAACGTCCAACCCATAGCTTCGTAGACAGTCAACCCGTTTCGATGTGTCTGGTGCAGTGTTCTTACCAGAGCATTCAGTTCGTTTCTGAGCGCGGCTAACCGCTCTGCCTCACGTTCCCAGTCAGCCACGAGTTTGTTGTCGGCACAGTCGAGTACCTGAACGAATTGCTTGGAAATCTCTGATTTCTTTGCTTTGGTCGAATGAAGTTCCAGACAGAACTCAGCTAGCCCAATGTCGGTCAAGCGATTGTGCACCACCTCCAAGGCGGCCATTTTTTCAGCCACAAAGAGCACGGTCTTACCATTCGCTAGAAAGTGGGAGATAAGGTTGGTAATGGTCTGGGACTTGCCCGTTCCAGGAGGCCCCTCCACGACCATGTTGCGACCTTTCTCAGCAGTGCAGATCACCGCCAATTGAGACGAATCAGCCAGCAACGGTGTGTATAGCGATTGAGGTGCAAAATCGCGATCCAAATCCTCAGGTCTGACCGCTTTGGTGTCGTCCTGGAAGTTCTCGCCGTGATGGTTTACCAAATGGTCCACCACCTTATTTTGGAGCAAATCCTGCGTGTTTTTGGAAAGATCCCGCCACATTAGGTACTTAGCAAAAGAATACAGTCCGAGATAAGAATCGCCGATGACTTCAAAACCTTTCAAGTCCTCAACTTTTTTCCTTAATGTCGCAAAAATTCTGTCTACATCCACGCCGGAATCATCAGTTGGCAGTTGTCCGTCGACATATGGCAACGCGATGTCGAATGTTATTGCCAGCTTTTGCAAAAGTGTGGGGTTAAAGATTGTCTCCTCATCCAGCCGTTCTAATCGGATGCCGGAGCCTACTGCACCGCGCTTCAATTTCACAGGCACTAAAAGAATGGGTGCTTTCAACACAGTCTCAGCCTCGGGCGCTTCTTTCCAGCATAAGGTACCCAACGCGAGATATAAGCTATTGGATCCAGTCTCATCCAAGGCGTTTTTGGCCTCTCGGAATATGACCGTGGCGTAGTCCTGTAGTTTGTCTTTTTCTACATCAAAGCAGATCTCTTTCTTTGGCAGCACGGACTTTGCATGCTGCTCGGCCGAGGTCATGCCGTGCTCGGCTTTGAATTCGTCCTCACTACGAGGGTCACCCATGTCAGCCATCGAACGCTTAGCCACGAGTTTAAATTCACCGCCTGCAGCAAGCGCGTCCTCCAGATCGCCTGCGTCATGAATCACCACTTTCAGGAATTTTTTGCTGGGTTTGAAGTTCAGCAGACGATTACGCAGGGTCAGGTCAAGCAATTTAGATTTCCAGTTTGCCATGCGACCTTCCGGCGTGTTGTCGGTCATCGCGTTTTCGGTGGTTATGACGCCAGGATCTAGTGGGGGCAATTCCGGAACATCTTCAATTGTGGGTCCGCCAAGGGCTAGAACCGCTCCAGGGTCGACAGTACCTTTACCTACAGCTGCGGCAGCGCGCATCGGACGAATGTGGTTCTGGCGAGCTCTCTTAATGTCAATGGCGTATTCAAATGTATGCTCATGTGCTCCTTCTAGGTAATGCGCAGCATCGGCAATAGCCTTTTTCATGGAAGCAGCCTGAGGAATCACAGTGGTCTCAAGCGTGAGAAATTCTCCTGAGGCAATCCGCTTTCTCACGTCTTGAGCACAGTCTTCAACAGGGTTGGAAAAGAACGAATCGACCAACCAAACCCCGACCCACGCGTGACCTTCTTTGACCAATATCACGGGGTTTAAACCCGCCTGCTCCAGACAAGCCGCCAGGAGTACGCTGGAGTCCAGACAAGTCATCATCTTACCATCAAGGATCTGGGCGGTTGTGCGAATCTTCTGCCCAGATCGTTCAAAAGAAGCTGGCGGCGGAGCATATTGGAAACCCATATTTGCCAACGTCTGGTAAATTGCATTTACCTGTTTCCAAACATACTCGCGGTTCTTGCTCTGATATCCATTCATGCTCAATCCTGCAGATGATTTGAGCAAAGATGAGGCGGCGCACAGAATGCGATCCACTTCTATGGGGGCAGGTTGAACATGCGCTGCCAAGAGTTCAGGTAAACCAAGAGCGGCTCCCCACTCGTTGCGCGCCAATACGCGGATTGGCTCGTAGTGCACTAAAGGTTCTTCGCCTTCTTTGACCACGTTAATTATGATGTTGCCAGACTCGGCCTCATCTAAATCAAACAGATAATCGTGTTTTAACGAGAGATTTAGTTGAACTGAATTGAAAGTTCGAGATTCTTCAGCACCGAACACATCAAAGGTAAATCGTTTGGGCTCGAAAAATGCTGGATTGGCGCTGATTTGCAAATCCACCTGCCTGAACGGTTGCTCGGTCTTGTTACGAATTATTAGGCGCTGAATCAGCGGAATGTTATTTTGGGCAGCGGCATAATTCATTACTTTTGCCGACTCGATTGACACATCAAAGGCATCTCTAAGCACTGGGGCTGCGGACAGCACCTCCGCATGCACCATGACATCTTCATTTGGTAGATTTTCGGATGAGTCACTCATGTGTAATTTCCTTGCACTTCAATAGCATAAATATAAATCACAAGTTCCCCACTGAAATCGAGCCCCCAAAACACTCAATTGAGAGTGGGTTATGTACTTGAACCTACCCTGATAAACGAAGCTGAATTGCCGCCATCTCATGCCTCCCCTTCCGCCAACAGCTCAATGCTCACCTCAATGTCCTTCTTCCCCTGAAGGGCGGCAGCGTCTGGTAGAGGAACGCAGCAGCAGGATCCCATGTGTAGAAGCTTGGTGAGTTATTCACCTGATAGCCACGCTCAAACTCGCTGTAAAAGGCATAGCCAATCCTTTCGGCCATATGTTTTCCTTGGTTACTTGTTTCGGTATTTCTTCACGGCATTGAGAAAGAAGGCCTGCAGCGGCTCGTTGGAGGTATTAAGGTCCTCTTCCGCCTTGACGTGATCGCCCTTCAACTCCTTCCACACGGCATAGGCAGGCGCCTTATCAGTCTCGATAAGCGCTTGTTCTTCTTCAGGTAGGTCGCTTAGGTTCATTGGGGATCCATCTCCGAAAGAAGCCAACATTGCCAGATTCTTAAGATACGTAAATTGATCCGGTTCTGAATAGCCATGAGTAATCTAAACACTTCCAACCTACTTTTGTTATCTCACCCGCAGAGTGAGTTCCTGTTCTTCCTCCTGCTCTTCGCTCACACTAGCCCGTTGCCATGCAAAGACGGTACTGAACCGGAAGGTACGGCGCCCCGGTTACACAGCCGTGCATGGGTATGTTGGGTCTTGTCAGCAACTAATCGCAGACAGTAGCAGGCCGTAGTAAGCCGCTTCGCCAAGATATGGACAAGAAAGCCAAAACGGTAAGGAAAACAGAGGGTGTTAGATGAAGAGCTTAGGAAGAGAAGCCTTCTCTATCAGTCTGATTAACAAGGAAAAAATGAACTTTCTGAATGGTGCCCGGTGCCGGGGTCGAACCGGCACGCCGTTGCCAGCGAGGGATTTTAAATCCCTTGTGTCTACCAATTTCACCAACCGGGCGAGAGGATATACAAGAAAAGATGGAGGCGCGTTCCGGAGTCGAACCGGACTAGACGGATTTGCAATCCGCTACATAACCGCTTTGTTAACGCGCCTTGAATTTGGAGCGGGAAACGAGACTCGAACTCGCGACCCCGACCTTGGCAAGGTCGTGCTCTACCAACTGAGCTATTCCCGCATGACGATAGTGGTCAGCGACAGGAATTCTAACCAGCTGGCCGGGTGAGTCAACCCATCAGATACCATCAGCCACGCGTTTGCTCTATTTTTGAACGAGTTAGCGCCTTTAGACGGACTTAGCTGCCGCGCCCCAGCAGATCGCCCCGCGCCGCCTGCAGATACTGCCACATGGAGGAGAGGGTCAGCACCACCGCCAGGTACAGGAGCAAATACGCCAGCCAGACCATCCAAATGTTCATCTGCCAGATGAGGCCCACCAGGGCCACCATCTGAATGGTGGTCTTCCACTTGCCCATCCAGCCCACCGCCACCGAGGAGCGCTTGCCAAGCTCGGCCATCCACTCCCGCAAGGCGGAGATCAGGATTTCGCGTCCTATCATGATCAGTGCGGGAATAGTGACGATAAAGCTATGATATTGCTCGACTATCATAACCAGTGCCGAACAAACCATGATCTTGTCGGCCACCGGGTCCAAGAAGGCGCCGAAGGGAGTGGTCTGGTTGAGCCGTCTGGCCAGGTAGCCGTCGAACCAGTCGGTAATGGCCGCCAGCACGAAGACCCCGGCTGCCCAGAGATTGGACCATTGGAACGGCAGGTAGAAGAGGACGACAAAGACAGGGATCAGCAGGATCCGAAACAGGGTCAAGATATTAGGAATATTGAGCATTATGCCAGCCACCGCAGAGTTGCCGACTCATGTTGCCCGAAAGGCCTCAATGATGCAACGCATCGTGGATCTTCTGTGCCAGATCCTGACTGATGCCAGGGACTTTCGCCAACTCCGCCACGCCGGCATTTTTCACCTCCTGCATGCCGCCGAGGTACTTGAGCAGCGCCTGACGCCGCTTGGGCCCCACCCCCTCGATGCTCTCCAGCCCGCTGCTCACTCTGGCCTTGGCCCGCCGGTTACGGTGCCCAGTGATGGCAAAGCGGTGGGATTCATCTCGTATGTGCTGAATGAGATGCAGGGCCGGCAAGTCGTTTTCAAAGTGCAGCTGCTCGTGGCTCTCCCCCAGGATCAGGGTTTCCAGCCCTGGCTTGCGGCTCTCCCCCTTGGCGATCCCCACCAGCAAGGGACGTTTGCCCGCCAGGTTGTCGCTCTGAGCCGCCAAGATCTCTTCGGCCCGCTGCAGTTGGCCCAGCCCACCGTCGATAAACAGCACATCCGGGATCCGCTCCGCCGGCAAGGGCTTGCCGAAGCGGCGGGTCAAGGCCTGGGCCATGGCCGCGTAGTCGTCCCCTCCCGTGATGCCGCTGATGTTGAAACGGCGGTATTCGCTCGACAGCGGCCCCTGGCGATCGAACACCACGCAGGAGGCAACGGTCGCCTCCCCCTGGGTATGGGAGATATCGAAACACTCCATGCGGGCAATGGGCTGCTCCAGCTCCAGCAGCTCCTCGAGCTGGGCAAAGCGCTGCTCCTGGGTCGATTTGTGACTCAGCTTGCTGGCCAGCGCAGACAGGGCGTTGGTGCTGGCCAGCCGCAGGTAACGCTGCCGCTCGCTGCGCACCCGGCTGCTGACCCGCACGCCATAGCCCGCGCTCTGGCTCAGGGCCGCCGACAGTAGCCCTTCGTCTTCGAGGCCGCGATCCAGCAGCACCTCCGCCGGGATCTGGCGGCCCGACTGACCCGCCAGATAAAACTGCAGCAAGAAGGCTTCCAGCACCTCCTCTTCCTGGGCGTCCGCCGGCATGGCTGGAAAATAGTTGCGGCTGCCCAGCACCTTGCCCTGACGGATAAACAACACATGCAGGCTGGCCACCCCCTGTTGCTGTGCCAGGCCGATGACATCCAGATCGTCCAGCACGTTGCCGCTGACCGACTGCTGCTCCTGCACCTTGCGCAGGGCCTGGATCTGATCCCGATAGCGGGCGGCCTCCTCGAAGGCCAGCCGACCGCTGGCCTGCTCCATCCTGGCCACCAGATCGCCGATCACCTGCTGATCCTTGCCCTGCAAGAAGAGCCGCGCCAGGGCCACCTGCTGGGCATACTCCTCCTCGCTGACGAGACCCGCCACACAGGGGCCGGCACAGCGTTTGAGCTGATACAGCAGGCAGGGCCGGGAGCGGTTGGCATAGACGGAGTCTTCGCACTGACGGATGGGGAACAGTCGCTGCAGCAGGTGCAGGCTCTCACGCACCGCACCGCCGCTGGGATAGGGTCCAAAATAGTCGCCGGCCTGCCGGCGCGGGCCACGATGCAGAGTCAACCGGGGATGGCGATGGGCCGTCAACAGCAAGAAGGGATAGGACTTGTCATCCCGCAGCAGCACGTTGTATTTGGGCCTGTGCTGCTTGATCAGGTTGTGTTCCAGGATCAGGGCTTCGGTCTCGGTGTGGGTGACCGTCACCTGAATATCCCGGATATGTCGCACCAGGGCGCGGGTCTTCTCGCTACCCACCCGCTGGCGGAAATAGGAGGAGAGCCGTTTGTGCAGATCCTTGGCCTTGCCGACGTAGATGATCTCCCCTTGCCCATCCAGCATGCGATAGACACCGGGTTGATGGGAGACGCTCTTTAGGAAGGCGCGGGCATCGAAGCCCGCCTCAGACGGCACAGACGACTCGGAGCTCATGGCGCGTCAAAGAATTTCGGCATCCAGCATGCCATAGCGAATGGCCATGCGCGTCAGCTCCACATCCCCCTTGATGGCCAGCTTGTCAAACAGGCGGTAGCGATAGCTGTTCACCGTCTTCGGGCTCAGGCTCAGCTTGACCGCGATGTCATTGACCTTGTGGCCCTTGGTGATCATCAGCATGATCTGCAGCTCCCGTTCCGACAGCATCTTGAACGGGTTCTCCGCCTGCTGGGGATCGAACTGGCTCAGGGCGATCTGTTGCGCGATTTCGGGCGAGATGTAGCGCTGCCCGGTATGCACGGCCCGGATCGCCTGGATCATCTCATCCGGCGCCGAGCACTTGGTCAGATAGCCGGCCGCACCAGCCTGCATCACCTTGGTGGGAAAAGGGTTTTCGGTATGAACCGTCAGCACTATGATCCGTGCGTCCGGATTGATGCGCAAGATCTTGCGCGTGGCTTCCATGCCTCCAATGCCTGGCATGTTCATATCCATCAGGATGACATCGACCTGGTGCTCACGGCACCACTGCACGGCCGACTCTCCATCGGTGGCCTCACCGACCACCTTCACTCCACGAACATCCTCAAGTATGCGACGAATCCCTGTGCGTACCAGTTCATGATCATCAACTAGCAATACGCTTATCAATCGAGTTTCTCCGCCTTACAACTGCACGCTCAGGCCCTTGCCTGAACCTTTGGCATCATAACCAAACTGGCGTCGATAGCAAACCGGACCGGTAAAAAGTTGGCCCGCCTCGCACTTGCCAAATGGCACCAACAAAAACCCCCGCCGAAGCGGGGGTGATGGGACACGTTCACCGCCTATTCGGCGACCTTGTCCAGCTGGTGATAGCTGATCTTGGCCTTGGCCCTCAGCTGGGCCAACAGGGCCCGATAGACAGCATCGCCGTAGTTGCGTTGCAGGTTGGCCTGCAGGCGGGACAGCTTATCCGAGTCCTTGTCCGCCTCATGGACGGCGGTCAGGGCCATCAGCACCTGGTCGCCATCGAACAGGCCCACCTGGCTGTAAACCGGCTTGCCCTCTTGCGGCTTGGCCTGCTTGAACAGGGCGGAGACCAGTTGTTGATCCAGGGTCTGATCCTCACGGTGCACACCGGCATGGACGGCCACCTTGCCTTGCTTGGCCGTTACCGCGGCATCGATTGACTCGCCCTGCTGCAGCTTGGCCAACAGGGTCTTGGCTTCGGCCTCAACCGCCGCCAGGGCCTTGTCGTGCTGGATGGCCTTATCCAGATCTGCCTTCACCTCGTCCAGGGGACGAACGGCCGCCGGCTTGTAATCCACCACGTGGATGACCGCAGCCTGCTTGTCGGACAGCGCTATGACCTCGGAGTTGGTGTTCTGATCCCGCAGCTCCTCGGAGAAGGCCTGGGTCTTCACCTTGTCGTTGTTCAGGGGGAACTGCTCGCTGGTCACAGGTTGCAGGGCCAGTTGCTGCACCGGCAGGTTCATCTTCTTGGCCACCTCATCCAGGGAGTCCGGATTTTCGAAGCTCAAGTCAGCCAGTTGCTGCTGCAGATCCAGGAATTGCTCCTTGGCCTTGTCTTCCTTCACCTGCTGACGCACCAGATCCTTCACCTCGGCCAGGGTCTTGACCTTGGCGGGCTCGACCCCCAGCAGCTTGATGATGTGATAGCCAAACTGGCTCTGTACCGGCTCGCTCAGATCCCCAACCTTGGCCAGGGCAAAGGCGGCCTTGTCGAAGGCCGGATCCATGACCCCGGGTTCAAACCAGTCCAGTTCACCGCCGTTACGGGCGGACAGGGTGTCAGCAGAGTCGCTCTTGGCCAGGGCCGCGAAATCGGCACCGGCCTTGAGCTTGGTCAGTTCGGCATCCGCCTTCTTCTGGGCATCGGCATCCTGCTTGGCGAACAGGATATGAGCCACCTTGCGCCGCTCCGGCGTGCGATAGCTGTCCTGGTGCTGATCGTAGTAGGCCTGCACATCCGCATCCGAGGGCTCGATGGCCGCCGCCAGCTTGTCCACGTCCAGCAGCAGATAGTTGATGGCGACCTGCTCCTGGCTCATGAACTGCTTGTTGTGCGCATCGTAGAAGGCCTTGCGCTCCTCGTCCGTCACCTGCACGGCGCCGGTAAAGGCGGCCAGCGGCAGTGTGTACAGCGTGACATCCCGGGTCTGGTTCAGCAGACGATCCAGCAGACGCGCCTCGTCCGGCAGGGCGAATTCGCTCTGGCTGACCGCCCCCATGTAGTCCTGCATGGCCAGATCCTGCCGCACGTTGTCACGGAAGTGTTCCGGCGTCAGGTTGTTCTGCCGCAGCACGGCCAGGTAGAGATCGTTGTCGAACTGGCCGTCCTTCTGGAAGTACGGCATGGCCAGGATGGCTTTCTTGACCTGCTCGTCACCGACCCGCAGCTTGGCATCCTGAATGGCCTGGGTGAGCAGCACGTTATCGATCATGCGCTCCAACACCCCCTGGCGCATGCGCTGCAGGTAGGCAGGATTGTCGGCCAGTTGGGCAAAGTTATCCCCCAGTTGGGCCTCCAAGCGCGAGCGTTCGTTACGATAGGCGTTTTCCAGCGCCTGGGCCGTGATGGGCTCGCCGTTCACCTCGGCAGGATCTGTGTTGGCCGGACGGTTGAGGTAACTGCCGATCCCCGCCAGGGAGAAGGAGAAAATGATCAGCCAGAAAATGATCTTGGCTATGCGGCCCTGTGCGCCATCGCGCAATTTATCCATCAGCATGAATCTACTTATGCTCCCGATGCAGTGGACATAGATATCAAAAGGCGCATCCAGTGAGATGCGCCTCGGTTAACAGCCTTAGAGCTTCAATAAATTGAGTCTTCGCGTAACCGGCCAGGCGGTTAGTTGACGGCGTCCTTGAGCGCCTTGCCGGCCTTGAAGGCAGGTTGCTTGGCGGCGGCGATTTCGATGGTGGCGCCGGTCTGCGGATTGCGGCCGGTGCGAGAGGCGCGCTCACGCACCACAAAAGTGCCAAAACCGACCAAAGAGACCTGATCGCCAGTCTTGAGGGACTCAGTTACCGCCTCGATGAAAGCATCCAGCGCACGGCCGGCAGAGGCCTTAGACAGATCTGCATCCTCGGAAATTTTGTCGATCAGTTGAGATTTGTTCACCTTTTATTCCCCTTGTTATTAGCCTTAGCCGACGGGCCTCATCCCAGGCCGCAGCGAGTCCCCGCTTTATAACAATCCTCCAGATCGGTTGCAAGCAGCCGGCCGGAGGATCCCTGCCCCATCTCACGCTTTTACGATACGTTAAAGCTAATGCTCTGAAATGGGATAAAAAGCAGGCGCCAACAGAGGTTGACGCCTGACCGAACTTACTGGGTTACCACCTCGAAGCCCGCCACCGGCTCTTGCAACGCCAGTGCCAACACCTCGTCAATCCAGCGCACCGCGTGGATATCCAGATCCTGTTTGACGTTGTCCGGGATCTCCTCGAGGTCCTTGGCGTTTTCATAGGGGATCACCACCCGCTTGATGCCACCCCGGTGGGCCGCCAGCAGCTTCTCCTTGAGCCCGCCGATGGGCAACACCTCACCCCGCAGGGTGATCTCGCCGGTCATGGCCACATCGGCCCGCACCGGATTGCCGGTGAGGCTGGAGACCAGGGCGGTGCACATGGCGATACCGGCACTGGGGCCATCCTTGGGCGTGGCGCCCTCGGGCACATGCACATGGATATCCCGCTTCTCGTAGAAGTCGCCATTGATGCGCAGTTGCTCGGCCCGTGCCCGCACCACCGTCATGGCAGCCTGGATGGACTCCTGCATCACATCCCCCAGGGAGCCGGTGAAGGTCAGCTTGCCCTTGCCCGGCACATTGGTGGCCTCGATGGTCAGCAGCTCGCCGCCCACCTCGGTCCAGGCCAAACCGCAGACCTGCCCCACCTGGTTGTGATCCTCGGCACGACCGTAGTCGAAGCGCTGCACCCCCAGGAACTCCTTGAGGTTGTCCTGATTGATGGTGACGTGCTTGAGCGCCTTGTCCAGCAGCAACGACTTTACCGCCTTGCGGCACAGCTTGGAGATCTCCCGCTCCAGGCTGCGCACCCCCGCCTCCCGGGTGTAGTAGCGGATGATGCCGACAATGGCGGAGTCCTCAATGGTGATCTCCTTCTCCTTCAGGCCATTGCGCTCGATCTGCTTCTGCACCAGGTGGCGCTTGGCGATGTTGAGCTTCTCATCCTCGGTGTAACCGGACAACCGGATCACCTCCATCCGATCCAGCAAGGGACCGGGAATGTTCATGGAGTTGGAGGTGGCGACGAACATCACATCGGAGAGGTCGTAATCCACCTCCAGGTAGTGATCGTTGAAGCTGTTGTTCTGCTCCGGATCCAAGACCTCCAGCAGCGCCGAGGCCGGATCACCCCGCATGTCGGAGGACATCTTGTCGATCTCATCCAGCAGGAACAGGGGGTTCTTCACCTCCACCTTGGCCATCTTCTGGATCAGCTTGCCCGGCATGGAGCCGATGTAGGTCCGGCGGTGACCGCGGATCTCGGCCTCATCCCGCACGCCCCCCAGGGCCATGCGCACGTATTTGCGGCCGGTGGCCTTGGCGATGGATTGCCCCAGGGAGGTCTTACCCACCCCGGGCGGGCCCACCAGACAGAGGATGGGGCCCTTGATGCGGTTGGTGCGGCTCTGCACCGCCAGGTACTCCAGGATGCGTTCCTTGACCTTCTCCAGGCCATAGTGGTCGGCATTGAGCACCTTGTCGGCCAACACCAGATCGCGCTTGACCTTGGACTTAGCCTTCCAGGGCACGCTCAGCATCCAGTCGATGTAGCCGCGCACTACGGTCGCCTCGGCGGACATGGGGGACATCATCTTGAGCTTGGACAGCTCGGATTCCACCTTCTCCTTGGCCTCGGCGGGGAAGCCCGCCTCATCGATCTTCTTCTGCAGCGCCTCGAACTCGTCGCTGCCATTTTCATCCATCTCACCGAGCTCTTTCTGGATGGCCTTCATCTGCTCATTGAGGTAATACTCGCGCTGGCTCTTCTCCATCTGCTTCTTCACGCGGGAGCGGATGCGCTTCTCCACCTGCAGCAGATCCATCTCGGATTCCATCATGGCCATCAGGAACATGAGGCGCTCGGCCACTTCCGGCTGCTCCAGCACCTTCTGCTTGTCGGAGAGCTTGAGGGGCATGTGGGCCGCCATGGTGTCCGCCAGGCGGGCCGGATCATCGATGGCGGAGATGGAGGTCAGCACCTCGGCGGGGATCTTCTTGTTGAGCTTGATGTAGCCATCAAACTGGGCCAGGGCCGAGCGCACCAGCACATCCGCCTCGGCCTCGGCCACCTCGACGGAAGACAGGTAGGTGGCCTCACCGACAAAGAACTCGGCCTCATCGGTCAGCTTGTCCAGGCTGGCCCGCTGGGCGCCCTCCACCAGCACCTTGACGGTGCCATCGGGCAGCTTCAGCAGCTGCAGGATATTGGCGATGGTGCCCACCTGGTAGATATCGTCCAGGGCGGGATCATCGTTACCCGCCTCCTTCTGCGCCACCAACAGCACCTTCTTGCCATCGGCCATGGCCGCTTCCAGGCAGCGGATAGACTTCTCCCGCCCGACAAACAAGGGGATCACCATGTGGGGATAGACCACCACATCCCGCAGGGGCAGAACAGGAATTACAACGCGTTCGGAACGCTCAAGATTCATAGGCTTTTCTCTTGTTGCTAATGCCTTTGTGCAAAGCAGATGGGTCAGTATATGGGGCCGCTTCTTGCAGATTCAATTGTCAGGGGGGCAAAAAAAACAAAAGGGGCCGATAGCCCCTTTCGATTGATTAAAAGCTGCGCAGTCAGTCGCCGGAGGCCGCCTGCCGCTCATGATTTTCATAGATCAGCAGCGGCGCGGTTTCACCCTGGATGACGGTGTCATCGATCACCACCTTGCTGACATTCTCCTGGGACGGCAGATCGTACATGGTGTCCAACAGCACACCTTCCACGATGGACCGCAGGCCACGGGCCCCGGTCTTGCGTTCCATGGCCTTCTTGGCAATGGCGCGCAACGCCTCTTCCCGGAATTCCAGCTCCACCCCTTCGAGCTTGAACAGCGCCTGATATTGCTTGGTCAGGGCATTCTTGGGCTCGTTGAGGATCTGGATCAGGGCAGCCTCATCCAGCTCGGTCAGGGTGGCCACCACCGGCAGACGGCCGATGAATTCGGGGATCAGACCGTATTTGATCAGATCTTCCGGCTCCACCTTGGCAAAGGACTCGGACAGGGTCACCGCCTTGGTCTTGCTCTTCACCTCGGCCTTGAAGCCGATCCCGGTGCCGGTGGCAGAGCGCTGCTCGATCACCTTGTCCAGGCCGGCGAAGGCACCGCCGCAGATAAACAGTATCTTGGAGGTGTCCACCTGCAGAAACTCCTGCTGGGGATGCTTGCGGCCACCCTGAGGCGGCACGGAGGCGATGGTGCCTTCGATCAGCTTCAGCAGGGCCTGCTGTACCCCTTCACCGGAGACGTCCCGGGTGATGGAGGGGTTGTCAGACTTGCGGGAGATCTTGTCGATTTCGTCGATGTAGACGATGCCCCGCTGAGCCTTCTCGGTATCGTAGTCGCACTTTTGCAGCAGCTTCTGGATGATGTTTTCCACGTCCTCACCCACGTAACCGGCTTCGGTCAGGGTGGTGGCATCGGCCATGGTGAAAGGCACATCCAGCAGGCGGGCCAGGGTCTCGGCCAGCAAGGTCTTGCCACTGCCCGTGGGGCCGATCAACAGTATGTTGGACTTACCCAACTCCACCCCTTCGCTGGCGTGGCCACTGCGCAGCCGCTTGTAGTGGTTGTATACCGCCACGGCCAGCACCTTCTTCGCATGCTCCTGACCGATGACATAGTCATCCAGATGGGCGCGAATGGCATGGGGGGTCGGCAATTCGGACTCATCACGCCGGGGGCTGATCTCACGGATCTCCTCGCGGATGATGTCATTGCACAGGTCTACACATTCATCACAGATGTAGACGGACGGGCCGGCGATCAGCTTGCGAACCTCATGCTGGCTCTTGCCGCAAAACGAGCAGTAGAGCAGCTTGCTGTGGTCACCATCCCCTTTGCGCTTGTCTGTCATTCAATAACCTCGATTACATCTCTATCTCGTGTGGCAACGCCACCTGTCAAGCAGTCTATCTCAGGCTGACGCGGGTGTCAGTCCCGTTTTTCCAGCACGGCATCCACCAGGCCATAGGCCACGGCCTGCTCCGCCGACATGAAGTTGTCCCGATCCGTATCCCGCTCAATGGTTTCCAGCGGCTGACCTGTGTGGAACGCCAGTCGGTCGTTCAGGGTCTGCTTGATCTTCAGAATTTCCATGGCGTGGATCTGGATGTCGGATGCCTGGCCCTGAAAGCCCCCCAGGGGTTGGTGGATCATCACCCGGGAGTGAGGCAGGCAGAAGCGTTTGTCCTTGGCGCCGCCCGCCAGCAGGAAGGCGCCCATGGAGCAGGCCTGCCCCATGCAGACTGTGCTGACATCCGGCTTGATGAACTGCATGGTGTCATAGATGGACATGCCCGCGGTGACGGAGCCGCCGGGGGAGTTGATGTACAGATAGATGTCCTTGTCCGGACTCTCGGACTCCAGAAACAGCAGTTGGGCCACCACCAGGTTGGCCATCTGATCTTCCACCTGGCCGGTGAGGAAGATCACCCGTTCCTTCAACAGACGGGAATAGATGTCATAGGAACGCTCACCCTTGGCAGTCTGTTCCACCACCATGGGGATCAAGGCATTGCTGGGCGCCAGCAGAGGATCATTAAAATAATTGTTCATATTGTGCTGTTCCTGAAAATAAAAAGGCCCGCGTGAGCATCACACGGGCCATTATAGCCATCAGCTTTACCAATCCGTCAAATAGGATCAGGCAGCAACGGCGTTTTTGTTGATGACTTCGTCAAAAGACATCGGCTTTTCAGTCACTTGAGCCTTGGACATGATGAACTCAACCGCCTGTTCTTCCACGGCCAGGTTGCGGATATTGTTCAGCAATTGCTCGTTCTTGAAGTAATAATCCACCACTTCCTGCGGATCTTCGTAGGCGGTAGCCATGGACTCGATGATGCTCTTCACACGCTCATCATCGGCCTTGATCTGGTTGGTGCGAATGACTTCGCCCAGCAGCAGACCGATGCGCACGCGACGCTCGGCTTCGTCCTGGAACAGCTCGTTCGGCAGTTGCGGCACGTTCTTGCCTTCGGCACCACCGAAGCGTTGCATGGCTTGTTGACGCAGACCGTCGATTTCCTGCGCCACGGCGGCCTGGGGAATATCCAGGGCGTTGTGTTCAACCAGACCGTTCAGTACCTGTTCCTTGACGCGGTTCTTCAGCGCCTGGCCCAGTTCACGTTCCATGTTCTTGCGCACTTCGGCCTTCAGGCTGTCCACGGCGCCGTCTTCGATGCCGAAACGCTTGACGAACTCTTCGGTCAGCTCGGGCAGCTCTTGCTTCTCTACCTTGTTCAGGGTGATGGCGAACTTGGCAGCCTTACCCTTCAGGTGCTCGGCGTGGTATTCCTCGGGGAAGGTCACCTCGATGTCGAAGGACTCACCGGCCTTCTTGCCCACGATGCCATCTTCGAAACCGGGGATCATCCGGCCAGCACCCATCACCAAGTTGAAGTTCTCGGCCTTGCCGCCTTCGAACTCTTCACCGTCGATGGAGCCAACGAAGTTCATGTTGACCCGCAGGCCTTCGGCAGCGGCGTCATCGGCTTCCACCCAGCTGGCGTGCTGCTTGCGCAGGGTTTCCAGCATCTTGTCCAGATCGGCGTCCACCACGGCGGCCACCGGCTTTTCAACCTGGATGGCTTCGAGGTTCTGCACCTCGATCTCCGGGTACACTTCGAAGGTGGCGGTGAAGACGAAATCGGCACCGGCCTCGAAGGTCTTGACGTCCATGGAAGGCGCGCCAACCGGGCTCAGCTTCTGGGCGATCACGGCTTCGATGTAGTTGCGCTGCATCAGATCGTTGGCCACATCGGCGGCAACAGACTGACCGTACATCTGCTTGATCATGGCCACCGGGGCCTTGCCGGGACGGAAACCGTCGATGCGGCGAGTCTTGGCCAGCTTGTTCAGGCGGCTGTTAATTTCCTTGTCCATCACTTCAGCCGGAACTGTGATAGTAAGACGGCGCTCCAGACCTTGGGTCGTCTCTACAGAAACTTGCATTGCTTTACCTCGTTCAACTCAGCACTCTCATGTGCTGGCCCTGATTCTCAGTTCGGCCGGGAGTCCCCGGGCCATGCGCTTAATTAGACAGGGAATCATTTCATTCCCTGTGCATAAAATGACGCGGCATTATAGCCACTCTCTTTGGGTGAGTCGAGCCATAGGCCAGAGCCGAGACCGGCCAAACCCCGTCTCAATTGGCAAAGTTGCTCAGATATCCGGCACTCGGTGCCGTTTTGCGATCCTGGGCACAATTACCCCGGCCAGTCACCGCACCTGGCCGACTGCCCAGGGACAGCCCGCTTTGCTACAGTGCGCACTTTCAGCCTGAGCATCCAGAAGGAGAGTGATCATGGCCCCCACCCCGCCCCTTGGCCTCATCGAGGGTTTTTTCGGTAAAGGCTGGCATTGGTCGGATCGATTGGCCTATCCGGCCTGGCTCAAGGCCCAGGGGTATGACTTCTACCTCTATGCCCCCAAGGAGGATGCCTGTCTGCGGCGGCACTGGCAGCGGGACTGGGATCCGGCAATCCTGACGCAGCTGCAGGCCCTGCGGCAGGCCTGCCGGGACGCCAGCATCGCCTTTGGCATCGGCCTGACCCCCATGGCGGCCCATCACGACTACGGCGCCAGCCGACCACGCCTGCTGGCCCGGGTGCGCCAAATCGAGGCCGCCCTGGCGCCGGACATCTTCGCCCTGCTGTTTGACGACATGCCCAGCGACACCCCGCAGCTGGCCCAGCTGCAGATCGCCATGGCCCATGACGTGGCCGCCGTCAGCCAGGCGAGTCGCTTTATCCTCTGTCCCAGCTTTTACAGCACGGATCCCATTCTTGAGAAGGTGTTCGGCGCCATGCCGACGAACTACTGGACCGACCTAGGACAGGGGCTGGACAGCCGCTTCAATCTGTTCTGGACCGGCCCCAAGGTCTGCTCCACCGACTACCCGCTGGACCATCTGAGCTGGGTGGCCGAACAGCTGGGCCGCCGGCCGTTCTTATGGGACAACTACCCGGTGAACGACGGCAAGAAGGCCAGCGATTACCTCTATCTGGCGCCTTTTCGTGGTCGGGGCCAGGCCCAGGCGCCCTATCTGGCCGGGCACGCCGTCAACCCCATGAAGCAGCCCACCCTCTCCCGCCTGCCCCTGGCCACCCTGCCCCAGGCCTATGCCGATGCCGACTATTGTGCGGCAGAGGCGTTTTTGCCGGCGGCCAAACGCTGTGTGGTGACGGAACTGGCCGAGCGGCTGGCACAGGATCTGCCGCTGCTGGCCGAGGTGGGTTTGCCAAATCTGACGCCGCCTCAGCGGCAAACATTGCAGAGCCATTACCGGCCCTGGCTTGACTGTGCCGATGACGCCAGCCGAGGCTGCGCCCGCGAGCTGCTCAGCTGGCTGGATGGCGGCTACTGTTTCGACCCCGCCTGTCTGACGGGTTAAGCCGGTGCCCGGCAGCCAATGCCGGCCTGTTTGAGCGCCGCGGCACAACTGCGGGTGAAGGACAAGGCGTGGGGGCCATCCCCGTGCAGGCAGACGGTCTGGGCCTCCAGGGCCACCCAATGGCCATCCGGGGTGCGCACCCCTTGCTCACGCACCAGGCTCAGCAGCTGGGCCACCGCCGCCGCCTCGCTGTCCAGCAAGGCCCCCGGCGTGCCCCTAGGCAGCAGCTGGCCATCCGCCCCGTAGCCGCGATCCACAAACACCTCGCTCACCCCCGTCAGGCCCAGGGCCCTGGCCTCGTGCAGCAGGGCGCCGCCGGCCAGGGCGTAGAGCTTCAGCCGTGGATCCAGATCCTGCACCGCCTGGGCGATGGCCCGGGCCAGCCCGGGATCCCGCGCCGCCATGTTGTAGAGGGCGCCATGGGGTTTGACGTGCTGCAGCCGGGCCCCTGCCGCCTGCACAAAAGCCTGCAGCGCCCCCACCTGATAGAGCACCAGGTCGTAGGCCTCCTGTGGGCTGATGGCCATATTACGCCGGCCAAAGCCCTGCCGGTCCGGCAGCCCGGGATGGGCACCGATGGCCAGCCCATGGGCCAGGGCCGCGGCCACCGTCTGGCGCATCAGCGCCGGATCCCCGGCGTGAAAACCACAGGCGATATTCACCGAGCTCAGATAGGGCATCAGGGCCTCATCCTCCCCCAGCCGATAGGGGCCAAAGCCCTCCCCGAGATCGCAATTGAGATCCACCGTCAACATGCTGTTTCCGCTTCCTTTGCCAATAGAAGTTCGATGCGTGCCAGATAGCCTTGCTGCCGCAACCAGGCCTGGTGAGCCTGACTGCGGGTCACCGGCACCAGGCGTAGCCCCTGCCCCGGCGCCAACTGGCCCAACCGCCACAGATCGGCACGGATCACCATCCCCAGCCGCGGATAGCCGCCACAGGTCTGGGCCTCGCAACCCAGGACGATGGGCTGGCCATCCGGCGGCACCTGGATCACGCCGGGCAGCAGGCCGTGGGAACTGAGCTCCTCGCCCCCCTGGCGCACCAGGGGCTCCCCCTGCAGGCGCAGGCCCATGCGGTTGCTCTGGGGTGACACCTGCCAGCGCTGATGGGTCAGTTGATGGCGCGCCCGCTGAAACCAGGCCCACTCAGGTCCAGGCAAGAAGCGCACACTCTCCGGCGCCAGGGGCAGGCGGATCCCCAGGGGCTGCCATAACCCGGGCGCCGCCTCCAGGGTCAGCTCGCTGCCCGCAGACAAGGCGCCGCCCCCCAGGCCAGCCGTCAGATCGGCGGCACAGGCCCCCAGGATCTGGGGTTGCTGCAGGCCGCCGTCCACGGCCAGATAGCTGCACAAGCCCACCCTGGGCCGTCCCAGCAGCAGTTGCTGGCCGGCGCGAAAGGGGGTGCGCCAGCCCGGCCACACCGCCACCTCGTCCAACCTGGCGTGGCAATCGGCGCCGGTGAGGGCCAGCCAGCCATCGCAGGCAAACCGCAGCCGGATCCCGCCCAGCAGACACTCCAGCGCCGGCGCCTGGGGGGCATTGCCCACCAGGCGGTTGGCCAGCCCCAGGGCCAGGCCGTCCAGGGCACCGGCCCGCCCAATCCCCAGATGGCGCAGTCCCGGCCGGCCGCCATCCTGCACGCTGCAGAAGGGAGTGCCTTGTTCCAGCACCAGGGTCCTCATGGGGTCACCGCCAAGAAGCGGACCCGGTCACCCGGTTGCCACAGGCTGGGGGGCGACCGGTCGGCATCAAACAACACCAGATCGGTATGCCCTATGATCTGCCAGCCCCCCGGACTGACCTGGGGATAGACGCCGGTCTGTGCCCCCCCAATGGCCACGGCCCCGGCCGGGATCCGCAGCCGGGGCGTGGCGCGGCGCGGGGTGGCCAGGGCGTCCGGCAGGCCGGCCAAATAGGCAAAGCCCGGCATGAAGCCCAAAAAGTAGACCTGATATTCGGCCTGGCTGTGCAGGCGGATCACCTCGGCAGGCTCAAGGCGGCAGTGGGTCGCCACCGCCGCCAGATCCGGCCCCCACTCGCCGCCATAACGCACCGGTATCTCCAGCAGGCGGCCGGACACCGCCTGGGGTTGCAGCCCGGCCCACTGCTCTTGCAGCGCCGAGGCCAGGGCCGCGAACTGCCAGCATTCGGGCTCATACTCCAGCAGCATGTTATTCATCCCCGGCACCGCCTCAAGAATGCCAGGCTGGCCACGCCACTGGGCGGCCAGTTGCCAGATCCCTTGCTGAACCGCCAGGCTCACCGGCGCCCCACATTCGAGGCACAGGGCCGTCTCGCCCAGAGGCTGGATATGGATAGGCACAGGGCCCGCCTTCATGCTGCGTGGGTGCATGGTGTTTGCCTCGCTAGCTCGCGTGATGCAACCCAGGTTGCCAGCTTGTCCCATGCAATGCCAGTGGCGACGCCACTAGGCAAAGGTCCCACAAAGGCATTATACTGTATATAAAAACAGCTATGATTACCGCCATGCCCAACGTGCCTCACTCCGCAGAGATGCCCCGCCGCCAGCCCCTGCCGCTGTTTAGCGAGGCGGTGGCCTGCGGCTTTCCCAGCCCGGCGGAGGATCACCTCGAAGGCCGGCTGGATCTCAACGAGCTGTGTATCCCCCACCCGGCGGCCACTTTTTTCCTGCGGGCCCAGGGGCAGAGCATGGCGGGGGTCGGTATCCATAGCGGCGATCTCTTGATCGTGGATCGCAGCCTGACGGCCCGGCAGGGGGACGTGGTGGTCGCCTGTCTGGATGGCGCCTTCACCGTCAAGACGCTGCAGCTACACCCCCGCCCGGCCCTGCTGGCCGCCCATCCGGACTACCCGCCCCTGTATCCTGGGGATCTGCAGACCCTGGAGATCTTCGGCGTGGTGCGCTTCGTGGTGCACGCCCTGGGGCGAGAACGATGAGCCGCTGGGCCCTGGTGGATGTGAACAACTTCTATGCGTCCTGCGAGCGCTTGTTCCGGCCTGATCTGCGGGGCCGCCCCCTGGTGGTGCTGTCCAACAACGATGGCTGTGTGGTCTCCCGCAGCCCCGAGGCCAAGGCCCTGGGGGTCAAGATGGCAGAGCCCTTCTATCGCATCCAGGCGGCCTTTGCCGCCCAGGGGGGCGTCTGGTTCAGCTCCAACTACGCCCTGTATGGCGACCTCTCCGCCCGGGTGATGAGCCTGCTGGAGCAGGCGGCGCCCCAGGTGCAGATCTACTCCATCGACGAGGCCTTCTTGCAACTGGAAGGCCCCTGGCTCACGGATGCCATGGCACATGCCCAACGGCTGCGCCAACAGATCCTGCAATGGACCGGACTGGCGGTGGGCATAGGGCTGGGTCCCAGCCCCACCCTGGCCAAGTTGGCCAACTATGCCGCCAAACGCTGGCCCGCCACCGGCGGCGTGGTGGATCTGCAGGATGCCGCGCGGCGGGCCAGGCTGATGGCGCTGACGCCGGTGGAGGCAGTGTGGGGCATAGGCCTGCGCCTGGGGCAGGCCCTGCAGCGTGAAGGGATCCACACCGCCGCCCAGCTGGCGGCCACCCCCGCCAAGGGGCTGAGAGCCCGCTACGGTGTCACCCTGGAGCGGCTGGTGACCGAGCTCAATGGCCAGAGCGCCGGCTGTCTGACCGCACCGCCGCCCCTGCGTCAGCAGGTACTGTGCAGCCGCACCTTCGGCGAACGCATCACGCAACGGACCCTGCTGCGGGAGGCGCTGGCCAATCACCTGGTGCGCGCCGCCGAACGGTTGCGCCAGGCGGACCTGTGCTGCCGCCATCTGGGGATCTTCATCCGCACCTCGGCCCATGATCCCAGACAGCCCTTCTATGGCGATCAGGCCGGCATCACGCTGCCGGCTCCCCTGGATGACAGCCTGGCCCTGCTGGCCTGGCTGGATGGCCTGCTGGATCGCATCTGGCGACCCGGGCCGGCCTACTACAAGGCCGGCGTGGTGCTGAGCGATCTCAGCCCGCGGCAGTTTTTGCAGGGGGATCTGTTCGACGGGCAGGATCCGAAGCGGATGCGGCTGATGCAGGTGATGGACAGCATCAACCGGCGCCATCCCCATGGCCTCACCCTGGCGGCCCAGGGATTGGGCGACGCCCCCTGGCAGATGCGCCAGGCCCAGCGCAGTCCCTGCTACACCACCGCCTGGTCGGCACTACCCTTGGCCTACTGCTAGGCGTCCGGAGCCTGACGCAACACCAGGCGGCCCTGCTCATCCAGCCGCAGGCTGGCCATGAAGCGCTCCAGCGGCCCGGGGCGGCCAAACAGGTAACCCTGATAGGTGTGGCAGCCCTGCTCCGCCAGGAAGCGGCGCTGACTCTCATGCTCCACCCCCTCGGCGATGACCGACAGCCCCAGGCTGTCGGCCAGGGCTATGATGGTGCGGGCGATGGCGGCATCGTTGGGATCATTGAGCAGATCCCGCACGAAGGATTGATCGATCTTGAGCTGCTCCAGGGGCAGCAGCTTGAGGTAGCTCAAGGAGGAGTAGCCGGTGCCAAAGTCATCCAGGGAGAAGCCGATGCCGAAGGCCTTCAGAGCCGTCATCTTGCGGATCATGTCATCCATGTCGTGCAGCAACAGGCTCTCGGTCAGCTCCAGCTTGAGGCGCTGGGGATTGGCCCCGCTGTGGCGTACCTGGGCTATGATGCGCTCGACAAAATCCTCCTGGCGCACCTGGCGGGCGCTGACGTTCACCGCCAGGCTGAGATCGGCAAAGCCCGGCTGGCTGGACCAGGCCACCAGTTGCCGGCACACCTGGGCCAGCAGCTGCTCCGCCAGGGGTATGATGAGCCCCGTCTCCTCGGCCACCGGAATAAAGTCCGCCGGCGAGATCATGCCCCGCTCAGGATGCTGCCAACGCACCAGCACCTCGGCCCCCAGCACCCAGCCGGCATCGTTGATCTGCAACTGATAAAACGGCTGGAACTGACGCAGCTGCAAGCCCTGGCGCAGGGCACTCTCCAGGATCACCCGCTGCTTGATGGCCACCTGCATGGTCTCGTCGTAGAAGCGGAAGGTGTTGCGCCCCGCCGCCTTGGCCTGATAGAGCGCCAGATCGGCATGGCGCTGCAGGGTTTCGGCACTGTGCTCCTCCCCCAAAAACAGCGCCAACCCCATGCTGACGGTGCTGTAATGCTCCTGGCCGGCCAGCCGATAGGGCCGCCCCAACTCCCCCAGCAACTTCTCCGCCACCCGGCGGCAGTGATGGGCCGCCGACACCCGCTGGGCATCCAACCCCACCAGCAACACCACAAACTCATCGCCCCCCAGCCGCGCCACCGTGTCCACCTTCCGCACCCCCTGCTGCAGGCGAGCGGCCACCTGCTGCAACAGCTGGTCCCCCATGTCGTGGCCCAGGGTGTCGTTGATGATCTTGAAATGATCGAGATCGAAGAACAGCAAGGCACCATATTGCCCGGTGCGCTGACTCTCCTTGAGCCCCTGCCCCAACCGCTCCCGCAACAGGCGGCGATTGGGCAGGCCGGTGAGCGGATCGTAAAAGGCCAGATTGGCGATCTGCTCCTCTCGCTCCTTGCGCTCCGTGATGTCCCGCGCCAGCCAGACGATACAGTTGCGGTGGCCCTGGTAGCGTCCCAGCACATGGGTGCGCCCCTCGAACCAACGCAGCTGGCCCCCTAGGGTGACGATCTGGTACTCATGGCACTGGGGTCCCTGCTGCAGGGTCCGTTGCAGCACTGCCAGCAGGGAGACCGCCTGCTCCGGCGCGAACACCTCGCTGATCCGCTTGCCCAGCAGATCGGCGCGGGAGCGTACCAGATGGGCCTCCTCGTGGGTCAGCATCTCCAGATAGCGCCCTTCGTCATTGAACACAAACAGCAGATCCGGAATGGCATGGACCACCGCCTTGAGGTGACGCTGGCTGCGGGCCAGGGCCAGCTCGGTGCGCCGGCGACGACGCGCATCCAGCAACAGGCTGCCCAGCAGCGCCGTGGCCAGGGCGAACACCAGCAGAAACTCCAGACCGAACAGGCTGTGGATCAGCTCGGCGGCCTCATTGGGCAAGTAGGTGAAGCAGTAGATGACCAGCAGGTGCAGCAGCAAGCCAAACAGCACCAGGTTACGAAAGCGCAAGGAGAGCCACTTGTGCCGAGCCAAGAATCGATACAGCAGCCCGGCCAGCGCGCTCAGCAGTATGACCGACACCCCCACAGGCGCCCCCGCGCCTCCCAGCCAGAGCCGAAACCCGGCGGCCATGGCACCGGCGACCCCCGCCACCAATGGGCCGCCAAACAAACCCGCCATGCTGAGGATCACGGAGCGGGCATCGAAGATGACACCGCTGCCCGCCAGTGTGATGGGGGTGGACATGCCGACGATGCACAGGCTGCCAAACAGCAGACCGGTGAGCAGGCGTCGGCCGCGACGCCCCAGCCAAGGGAGCTGGCCGCGCAACAAGATGCCATACAGCAGACACAGGGACAACAGCAGTGCCACGCCCTTGATCAGATCCAACAACATCGCCGCTCCCAGCTCCCTCGATTACCCAACACGCCCCCGTTGATAGATGTTTAGCACTATATCTAACGTCCAGACAGTGAGACATGGGGCCAGCCAGTCCCAACAGCAGATCCTCCCAAAGAGATAGACCACAGCGTTCACACACATAGTCCGTATAAAAAAGGAGGGGCACTGGCCCTAATGCCGATCAGTTAAGGATCCATTGACCGATCCTCAGGCTGTGTAAAAATCCGAAACTCCTTGTTGGGTTTCGGATTTTTTATGCGCATCGACCAAGCTCTCGACTTCATTCACGCCTGTCCTCCCGGAAAATTTGAGTCCCTGTCTGACCTGCTGTCACCTGAACTGGTGCAGGCCTGCCTGGCCAAGACAGGCTCGGTCTCCCTGCGTCGACGGCGCATGCCCATGGAGCGGGTGCTGTGGGCCATTATCGGTATGTCCTTGTTTCGTCACGTCCCCATGACCCAATTGGCCAACCAGCTCGATATCCTGTTACCCGGCGACCGGCCATTCGTCGTTCCCAGTGCCTTCATCCAGGCGCGCCAAAAACTGGCTGACCGAGCCGTTCAACAGGTGTTCCAGCAGACCGCTACGCTCTGGCATCAGCAGTGTCAGCACCCCACCTGGGCCGGCTTGCAGCTGCTGGCCGTCGATGGGGTGGTCTGGCGCACCCCCGATACCCAGGACAATGCCGGTGCCTTTGCCAAGTCGAAAACCGGCCAGGGCGAGACGCAGTATCCCCAGGTACGCAGCCAGGTGCTGACGTCGCTAACCGACCCGATGCGCTTCCCGGCCAGCGAGTTGATGGAGCTATACCAGAATCGCTGGGAAATCGAGCTGGGCTATCGGGAGATGAAACAGAGCCTGCAACAGCACAGGCTGACGCTGCGCAGCAAGAAACCCGATGGAGTAAGGCAGGAGCTATGGGGCTTGGTGTTGGCCTATAACCTGCTGAGATATCAGATGGTTAGAATGGCGGCGAGCTTAAAAGGCTATACGGCCAGCCAGTTGAGCTTTCACATGGCATCGGTGTATCTGCTGCATGAGCTCAGTTGCCTGCCGTTCGTGTCACCGGGCATGGTTCCGGGGCGTGTCGCCGACATGGACAAACAGGCGGAGCAGTTCAAGTTACCTGCCCGCCGAGAACGAAGTTATCCCAGGTGTGTCAAAGCCAAGCCACATAAGTATGCGACGAGAAAACCTAGTAAAAACAATGCCAGTCAGGCTTAACTGACTGGCATTAGGCCCTGGCCCCCCTGTCTGCAGAACGCGCCGCCAGTCTGGCTGACACCCTCAGCGAGACCCGCGAGAACTCACGGCGCGCGCTGGCTCTTGAGCAGATCGCGGATTTCCGCCAGCAGTTCCTGATCCTTGGTAGGCGCCGGCGGGGCGCTGGGCGCGGCCTCTTCTTTGCGCTTCAGGCTGTTGATGGCCTTTAGCCCCATGAAGATGGCAAAGGCAATAATCAAAAAGTCGAGCACCGTCTGGATAAACTTGCCGTAGGCGATCACCACAGCCGGGGTATCTCCTTGGGCCGCCTGCAGGGTAATGGCCAGATCGCTAAAATCCACGCCCCCCAGCATGAGGCCAATGGGCGGCATTATGATGTCGCCGACGAAGGACGAGACTATCTTGCCGAAGGCCGCCCCTATGATGATCCCCACCGCCATGTCGATGACATTGCCGCGGGCGGCAAACGCCTTGAACTCCTGGATCAGACTCATTATTTGGTTCCCTCCCATCACGGGTTTTGCTAACGATTCGAGCAGTCTCACATGAAGTCAGCGCCTTGCCTAGCGCAATAACCAGATTACGCGTTGGCGTGCGACCACAGGCCTGCGCTGAAACGACAGATCCAACGTAATGAATATCCCGTTTTTAGCTAACCCGCGTTAGGAGGGATGAGGTGAGCCACAAATATTACTGACAATATAAAACTGACAATCGAAATACATTTATACCGTCAGCAATAAAAAAGCGGCCCATGCACAGGCCGCACAAACACAACAGAAAAGGATAAACTCAATGGCAATATAACACCCAGTCATCTAGCCATTATAAATTAATGGGTTTAATCTCCACCTTGCAGGCATTGCAGGGCAGGTTTTTGCCGATCAAGAACTTATAACCACCCGCACCGATACAAGCACCAAAAATAGGCGCCAGGATAGGCACAATAAAATAAGGAATATCACGAGCCCCTGTCAGAGCGACTGAATCCCAGCCGGCAAAGAAGGTGAAAAGTTTAGGACCAAAATCCCGTGCCGGGTTCATGGCAAACCCGGTCAGCGGTCCGGTAGCGGCGCCAATAACAGCCACCAGCACGCCAATGAGCAGCGGGGCCAGCGAACCACGGGGCACACCGTTACCGTCGTCGGTCAAGGCCATGATCAGACACATGAACATGGAGGTGATCACGATTTCTACCAGTGCAGCCTGCATGGTGGACAAGGACGCATAGGGATAGGTACTGAAGATACTGGCCAGATAGAGGCTTTCCGGCGAGCCGCGCACCATCTGATGCGCCGTCTCGTATTCACCGAACAGGTTGAAATACAGGAGGTAGCACACCATGGCGCCACAGAAGGCACCGGCCACCTGAGATAAGATGTACGGGACAACTTTTTTGCCGCTAAAACAGGCAAATAGCCACAGGGCTATGGTCACTGCCGGGTTCAGGTGTGCCCCGGAAACACCTGCGGTCAGGTAGACAGCCAGGGCAATGCCCAGCCCCCACACGATACAGATTTCCCAGAGGCCGAAGCTGGCTCCCGCCAACTTGACCGCACATAGACAACTGGCCCCGAAGAAGAGAAACAGGCCTGTGCCCATGAACTCGGCGATGCATTGCGCTCTAAGTGAGTCATTCATATGGTGATCCTTTGAAGTAGCAAATTGACAGTCCAAAGTTTCCGCCAGTGGAACAGCAAGCAGTCCTCAAAGCGGTCATATTGTCCAAATCACTATATCCAGCGCAGTACCTAAAAAATTGCCCACCCTGTATTCGCCGCCGGTAAAAAATCGCACTTTCATAGCAATTTCTTGCCAATCCAGGTCCTGATAGCAGCATTATCACTCAGATAAACAGGCGTTTGCGCCCGACAGAAGAATGCGAGTTTCTTGCCATTTCGTCTTGTCAGGAGTGTTATTTATGTCGCATTTTTGCCCAGACAACAGCATTGCCACTCCTAAAAAACCAAAAACAGCCTGCCTGATGAAAAATAGTTTTCCGGCAAGAAACCGAAACACGGACAAATTAGCGCAACATCTGATCGCCATCACGTTTCCAAAACAAAGCTCCACCGAACCATGCTCCGGAAATTCGTATGAAAGCGCTTGCAGGTGAAGCCCAACTTTTCAACCACTTAGCATAATGCCAGCGCAATTTTTTAATATCGGATAGTCAATTTTTCACTTTCCAAAAGACAAGGACAGCCATTCTTTGCTGGGCCTAATTCGTATAGTCAGCCTGCAGATTATTACACGTCCAAGTCGAGGTTCTTATGCAACAAGAAGCGTTAGGAATGGTTGAAACCCGCGGGCTGACCGCTGCCATCGAAGCGGCCGACACCATGGTCAAGTCCGCCAACGTGGTGCTGGTGGGCTACGAAAAAATCGGTTCCGGCCTGGTCACCGTCATGGTGCGCGGCGATGTCGGTGCCGTGAAGTCAGCCACCGATGCCGGGTCCGCCGCCGCCGCCAATGTGGGCGAACTGGTGGCCACCCATGTGATCCCCCGCCCCCACACCGATGTTGAAAAGATCCTGCCCAAAGGAATTAGCGAATGAGTAACGACAACCTGGTGGAAGCGATCATGGCCCAGGTGATGGCAAAAGTCGCCAATCAGGCTGAGGCCCCCTCCCCACAACCCAAAGCACGAGGCACAACCATGGCTGGAAAATCCTGCAACTTGACTGAATTCGTTGGTACCGCGATTGGCGACACCATAGGGCTGGTCATCGCCAATGTGGATCAGCAACTGCTCGATGCGATGAAGCTGGAAAAACACTACCGTTCCATCGGCATCCTGGGTGCCCGCACCGGTGCCGGCCCCCACATCATGGCGGCGGACGAAGCCGTCAAAGCCACCAACACCGAAGTCGTCACCATCGAACTGCCCCGGGATACCAAGGGCGGCGCAGGACACGGCTCCTTGATCGTGTTTGGTGGCGAGGACGTCTCCGACGTCAAGCGTGCCGTGGAAGTGGCCCTCAAGGAACTGGATCGCACCTTCGGCGACGTGTACGGCAACGAGGCCGGTCACATCGAACTGCAATACAGCGCCCGTGCCAGCTATGCCCTGCAAAAAGCCTTCGGCGCCCCGCTGGGCAAGGCCTGCGGCGTCATCGTCGGTGCCCCCGCCTCCATCGGCGTGCTGATGGCGGATACCGCCGTCAAGTCCGCCAACGTGGAGGTGGTGGCCTACAGCACCCCGGCCCACGGCACCAGCTTCAGTAACGAAGCCATTCTGGTGGTCTCCGGTGACTCAGGCGCCGTCCGTCAGGCGGTCATCTCAGCACGGGAAATCGGCAAGACCCTGCTGGGAGCCCTGGGTGCTGAACCCAAGAACGATCGCCCGTCCTATATCTGAGTTCACTGGAGGTTACCTCAATGAGATCAAAGAGATTTGAAGCATTGGCAAAACGTCCTGTCAACCAGGACGGCTTTGTCAAGGAGTGGATCGAAGAAGGCTTCATCGCCATGGACAGCCCCAACGATCCCAAGCCGTCCATCAAGATCGTGGCCGGCGAAGTGGTCGAACTCGATGGCAAGCCCAAGGAAAAATTCGATCTGATCGACCACTTCATTGCCAATTACGGCATCAACCTGGCCAAGGCCAACGAAGTGGTGACCATGGACTCCAAGTTGCTGGCCAAGATGCTGTGCGACCCCAACATCTCCCGGGCCGACATCATACCGCTGACCACCGCCATGACCCCGGCCAAGATCGTTGAAGTCATGTCCTACATGAACGTGGTGGAAATGATGATGGCCATGCAGAAGATGCGGGCCCGTCGCACCCCGTCACAACAGGCCCACGTCACCAACGTCCGTGACAACCCGGTGCAGATCGCCGCCGATGCCGCCGAAGGTGCCTTCCGTGGCTTCGATGAACAGGAAACCACGGTGGCCGTGGCCCGTTATGCGCCGTTCAACGCCATCGCCTTGCTGGTGGGCTCTCAAGTCGGTCGTCCCGGCGTGCTGACCCAATGCTCCCTGGAAGAAGCCACCGAACTCAAACTCGGCATGCTGGGCCACACCTGCTACGCCGAAACCATTTCCGTCTACGGGACCGAGCCTGTGTTCACCGACGGGGATGACACCCCCTGGTCCAAGGCGTTCCTGGCCTCCTCCTACGCCTCGCGCGGCCTGAAGATGCGCTTCACCTCCGGCTCCGGCTCCGAGGTGCAGATGGGATATGCCGAAGGCAAATCCATGCTCTATCTGGAAGCCCGCTGTATCTACATCACCAAGGCCGCCGGCGTGCAGGGGCTGCAGAACGGTTCGGTGAGCTGTATCGGTGTGCCCTCCGCCGTGCCCTCGGGGATCCGGGCCGTACTGGCCGAAAACCTGATCTGCGCCGCGCTGGATCTGGAATGCGCCTCCAGTAATGACCAGACCTTCACCCACTCCGACATGCGCCGCACCGCCCGCTTCCTGATGCAGTTCCTGCCGGGTACCGACTTCATCTCCTCCGGTTATTCCGCCACCCCGAACTACGACAACATGTTCGCCGGTTCCAACGAAGACGCCGAAGACTTCGATGACTACAACGTGATCCAGCGTGACCTCAAGGTCGACGGCGGCTTGCGTCCGGTCCGGGAAGAAGACGTGGTCGCGGTGCGCAACAAGGCCGCCCGCGCCCTGCAGGCCGTGTTCGCCGGCATGGGTCTGCCTCCGATCACGGATGAAGAAGTCACCGCCGCCACCTATGCCCACGGCTCCAAAGACATGCCGGAACGCAACGTGGTGGAAGACATCAAGGCCGCTCAGGAGATCATCGAGCGCAACCGCAACGGTCTGGAAGTGGTCAAGGCCCTGGCCAACGGCGGGTTCCACGACATCGCCCAAGACATGCTGAACATGCAGAAGGCCAAGATCTCCGGGGACTACCTGCACACCTCCGCCATCATAGTCGGCGACAACCAGGTGCTGTCGGCGGTCAACGATATCAACGACTACGCCGGCCCGGGCACGGGTTACCGGGTGGAAGGGGCACGCTGGGAAGAGATCAAGAACATTCCCAATGCGCTTGACCCCAACGAGTTGGGTTAAGGGAGACGAGTCATGGCTGAAATTAACGAACAACTGCTGCGTCAGATCATCGAAGAAGTACTGCAGGGCATGCAGGGGCAGGACAAACCCGTCTCCTTTGCCGCGGCCAAACCCATGGTGGAAGGCGGCTTTCTCACCGAAGTGGGTGAAGCCAAGACCGGCAGCAGCCGGGATGAGGTGATCATCGCGGTGGGACCGGCCTTCGGCCTCTCCCAAACCACCAACATAGTCGGTGTCCCCCACAAGCAGATACTGCGGGAGCTGATTGCCGGCATCGAGGAGGAAGGGCTCAAGGCCCGGGTGATCCGCTGCTTCAAGTCCTCCGACGTGGCCTTCGTGGCCGTGGAAGGCAACCGCCTGAGCGGCTCCGGCATCTCGGTGGGCGTCCAGTCCAAGGGCACCACCGTGATCCACCAGCGCGGCCTGCCGCCCCTGTCCAACCTGGAGCTGTTCCCACAGGCCCCGCTGATCACCCTGGAAACCTACCGGCAGATCGGCAAGAACGCCGCCAAGTATGCCAAAGGCGAATCACCCCAGCCGGTGCCGACCCTGAACGACCAGATGGCGCGCCCCAAGTACCAGGCCAAGTCCGCCGTGCTCCACATCAAGGAAACCAAGCATGTGGTGACGGGTAAGAACGCCCAGGAACTGAAGGTCGCTCTTTGAGCCACGAATGAAGGAACACGCGAGATGAATTCAGATGCTATCGAAACCCTTGTGCGGGATGTCCTCAGCAAGATGAACGGCGCCCAGGGCGGCACAGTCGTCAGCGCACCGGCGGCCAGCAGCAAGAGCGGCGCCAGCGTGGCGGATTACCCCCTGGCCAGCAAGCACCCGGACTGGGTGAAGACCGCCACCAACAAGACCCTGGACGACATCACCCTGGAGGCCGTGCTTGCCGACAAGATCAGCGCCCAGGACATGCGGATCACCCCGGAGATCCTGCGCATCCAGGCCGACATCGCCCGCAGTGCCGGTCGTGCCAACCTGGCGCTCAACTTCGAACGGGCTGCCGAGCTGACTGCCGTGCCGGATGACCGGGTGCTGGAGATCTACAACGCCCTGCGCCCCTATCGCTCCAGCAAGGAGGAGTTGCTCGCCATCGCTGATGAACTTGAGCAGAAGTACCAGGCCAAGATCTGTGCCGCCTTCGTGCGCCAGGCCGCCGGTCTGTACGTCACCCGCCGCAAGCTCAAGGGCGACGATTAATCCAGCCGTGTTAAGCAGTACAATCAGTTGGAGCAGTTTCATGGACTATATCGTAGGCATTGATATCGGCAACTCGTCCACCGAGGTGGCACTGGCTGCCCGGCGCGCCGGCGGCGAACTCAGCTTCGTCGCCAGCGCCCTGACCGAGACCACGGGTATCAAGGGGACCAAACGCAATCTGTTTGGCATCTACAAGGCACTGGAACTGCTGGTGGAAAAGGCGGGTATCCGGCAACAGGATATCCGCCTGATCCGCATCAACGAGGCGACCCCCGTCATCGGCGACGTGGCGATGGAAACCATCACGGAAACCATCATCACCGAGTCCAGCATGATAGGCCACAACCCCAAGACCCCTGGCGGTCTGGGGCTGGGTGTGGGGCTGACCATCAGCTTTTCGGAGCTGCTCACCCGGGACAACCGGGACCCTTACATAGTGGTGGCCCCCGCCGCGCTGGATTTTGCTGACATCGCCAGCATGATCAACGCCGCCGTGGCCGCCGGATATCACATCACCGCCGCCGTACTGCAGCGGGATGACGGCGTGCTGGTCAGCAACCGGCTGCAGCAGCCGATCCCCATCGTCGACGAAGTCAGTCACATCGACCGCATTCCCATGGGCATGCTGGCCGCCGTGGAAGTGGCCGCCCCCGGCCAGGTGATCACCACCCTGGCCAATCCCTACGGCATCGCCACCGTGTTCAACCTCAACGCCGACGAGACCCGTAACATAGTGCCAGTGGCACGAGCCCTGATCGGCACCCGGTCCGCCGTGGTGATCAAGACCCCCAAGGGCGACGTCAAGGCCCGCACCATACCGGCCGGCCATCTGGCGCTGGAAAGCAGTGGCCGCACCTTCAAGGTGGACGTGGCCGCCGGCGCCGAACGCATCATGGATCAGGTGCGCCAATGCCGTCAGCTGGACAATGTGACCGGCGAGGCCGGCACCAACATAGGCGGCATGCTGGAAAACGTCCGCCAGACCATGGCCGGCCTGACCAACAAGCCGGCCAGCGAGATCTATATCCAGGATCTGCTGGCGGTGGATACCTTCGTCCCGGTCAATGTGCAAGGCGGCCTGGCCGGTGAATTCTCCCTGGAACAGGCCGTGGGCATCGCCTCCATGGTCAAGTCCGATCACCTGCAGATGGCCCGTATCGCCGAAGAGATCCACCATACCCTCAATATCCCGGTGCAGATCGGCGGTGCCGAGGCTGAGGCCGCCATCCTGGGTGCCCTCACCACCCCGGGCACCCGCCAGCCCATGGCCATCCTGGATCTGGGGGCCGGCTCCACCGACGCCTCCATCATCAACGGCAAGGGGGAGATCGTCGCCACCCACTTGGCCGGGGCCGGCGACATGGTCAGCCTCATCATCAACACCGAGCTGGGGCTCGATGATCGCTACCTGGCCGAAGACATCAAGAAGTACCCCCTGGCCAAGGTGGAGAGCCTGTTCCACCTGCGCCACGAAGACGGCACTGTGCAATTTTTCGACGCCCCCCTGCCCCCCGAGGTGTTCGCCCGGGTGGTGGTGGTGAAGGAAGGCCGCTTCGTCCCGGTGCCCGGCGATCTCAATCTGGAGCGCATCCGCAACGTGCGCCGCGCCGCCAAGGAGCGGGTGTTCGTCACCAACGCCTTGCGGGCGCTGCAACTGGTCAGCCCCACCGGCAACATCCGCGACATCCCGTTCGTGGTGCTGGTGGGCGGCTCAGCGCTGGATTTTGAAGTACCGCAGCTGGTGACCGACGCCCTCTCCCATTACCACCTGGTGGCCGGTCGCGGCAACATCCGCGGCACCGAGGGGCCCCGCAATGCGGTGGCCACCGGCCTCATCCTGTCCCAACTCAGGGAGGCCAAGGCATGAGAGACCTGACGATGAACGCCCCCGAGATCCTCATCCACCTGCTTGGCCAGTGCGACAGCACCCGCTGGCAGCAGGTGTACTACGGCATCGAAGAAGAGGGGATCCCCTACCGCATAGTGCAGGTGACCGGCAGTGATCCCGTGCAGGCCGCCCACCTGGCCGCCCAGCAGTCCCCCCTGCAGGTGGGGCTCGGCGGCGACGAGCGGCAGCTGGCCGTGCACTACAAAACGTTGCAACCGGAGCAACCCATGTTCCGGCTGACGTCACAGGCCCAACAGAGCAGCCAGAGCCTGCGCTGTCTGGGTGCCAACGCAGCCCGGCTGGTGAAGGGGCTGCCCTTTAAACCCATCAACTAACGATTCAACCACCCAACACAGCAGGAGATACACAGATGAACAATGCATTAGGACTGGTGGAGACCAAGGGTCTGGTGGCGGCCATCGAGGCAGCCGATGCCATGGTCAAGTCCGCCAACGTCACCCTGGTGGGCTACGAAAAGATTGGTTCCGGCCTCGTGACCGTCATGGTGCGTGGCGACGTCGGTGCGGTGAAGGCGGCGGTGGAAGCCGGCTCCGTGGCCGCCAAGGCCGTGGGTCAGGTGCAGTCTTGCCACGTGATCCCCCGGCCCCACAGCGATGTGGAAACCCTACTGCCCAAGAGTCTCTAAGGTCAGGACCAACCGCAGCAGGAGGTAAGGAACGTGAAACGATCTCTGGGTTTATTGGAAGTCGCCGGCCTGGCACTGGCAGTCACCACGGCCGACGTCATGACCAAATGTGCCGCCATCACGCTGGTGGCCGTCGAGCCAGCCAAGGGCGGTGGCTGGATGACCATCAAGGTGACGGGGGATGTGGCGTCCGTGCAGGCCGCCCTACAAACCGGTGCCGAGCTGGCCCGTCGTGCCGGAGGCCTGGTGGCCATGACCACCCTGGCCAGGCCAGATGATCAGCTGATGGCCTGGATTGTGCCCAGCAAACCGTCCGTCCCCGCTCCTGCTGCCGACTCACGCGCCGCGCCGGCCCCCGCCGTTGCGGCTATGCCCAGCCCGGCACAGGTTGCACCGCCATCTGCCGAGCCCGTCGTCCCGGCCCGGGGTGACGCAGCAGCAGAGCCCACGGGCGAAGCGGTGGATACCACACAGGGCGACAGCCCCGAGGAGGCTGACGCCGGCCCGGCCGCAGACACAGAGGCCACCCCTGTCGCCAGTTGCAACCTCTGCCTGGATCCCCGCTGTCCACGGCAAAAAGGCGAACCCCGTCGTAATTGCCTGCACGCCGCAAGGAGCTAGTCATGCAAGAGCAACAGGTCAGAGAGGCCATCAGCAATGTGCTGGAGCAGATGCGCCAACGGCCGATCCCCTTGGGGATCTCCAACCGCCATGTGCACCTGTCCGCCTCAGACTACCAAGCACTGTTTCCGAATGAGCCCTTGACCGTGCGCAAGGAGCTGCTGCAACCCGGCCAGTATGCCGCCGAGCAGACGGTGACCCTCTCAGGTCCCAAGGGCTTTCTCAAAAATGTCCGCATCCTGGGCCCGCTGCGCAGCCGCACCCAGGTGGAAATCTCCAAGACCGATGCCCGCAGCCTGGGGGTCGCTGCGCCGTTGCGCCTCTCCGGCCAACTGGAGCAGAGCCCGGGGATCAAACTCATCAGCCCCTATGGCGAGTTGAGCCTGGCTCAGGGGGTGATCGTGGCCCTGCGTCACATCCATATGTCCCCCCTGGACGCCCTGGTGTACGGCGTACAGCAAGGTGACAGGGTGAAGGTCGCCATCGCCGGCAGCGGGCGGACGACCGTCTTCGATGATGTCGCCATCCGGGTGTCACCTCAGATGACCCTGGAGATGCATATCGACACCGACGAGGCCAACGCTGCCGGGGCGGATGATCCTGCCGCCCTGATCCGGCTGGTGCGGGAGTAACCCCATGCTTGCCCTGTCCGACACCCAGATCGCCACCCTGGTGGAGCAGATAGTCCAGCTGCTGGTAACCCGCCGGCAGGCGGCCTATCGCTGCACCCTGGACGAGCTGGCCAATGGGCTGCCCCGGGCCGCCTACCTGTACCACGGCACTCTGGCCGTCACTCAGGTGGATGCGCCGTTTCTAAGGCGACTGGCAGCGTTGGACAGAGGGGTGCCGACGGTCGCCGCCGTGCTGGCCGCCTGGCACTACGGCATGCAGGTCACGCTGAGTCTGCATCCGCGCTGGCTGTGCCATGTGCCGGTGCGCCGGTTGGCCAACCTGCAGGTGTCCCTGTGCGATGACGCAGGCAACCCAGTGCACCTGAGTCCCGGGCGCCTGCTGGGCTACCGCCAGGTGAGCACACTGACGCCCGGCTGGCTGCTGCTGGAGCCCGGCGCCCTGATCAGCCCCCTGGCGGCCGACGTGCTGGCCCAGGGTCACCTTCACTGGATCCGAACGGAGTAAACGATGCAACTCGCCAAAGTCATAGGTTCCGTGGTGTCCACGCAAAAGACCCCCTCCCTCACCGGCAAGAAGTTGTTGCTGGTGCAGCTCATCCACATGGATGGCGCCGGGTTGGATGCAGACAACTGGCTGGAAGAAGTGGCCGCCGATTGTGTGGGCGCCGGTGAAGGTGAAACCGTGCTGGTGGCACGGGGCGCCTCCGCCCGCCGGGTCTTTCCCGAACCCAATGACGCCATCGATCTGGCCGTGGTGGCCATCGTCGATGCCGTCTCACGTTAATCAAAGCCGGGAGCGCACATGAGCATCTATACCAAGACCGGCGACCGGGGCACCACAGCCCTGGTAGGCGGTAACCGCGTCAAGAAGAGCGACCTCAGGGTGGACAGCTACGGCACAGTGGACGAGCTGAACGCCACCCTGAGCCTGGCCCACAAGGCGGTGCAGGATGCCGACAACCGTCAGTTCCTCGAAGCCTTGCAGTATCAGCTGTTTTACCTGGGGGCCGAACTGGCCAGCCCCGAACCCGCCGGTGTCGACCGTCGCCAGATTGGTGAGGCCGATGTGGCCGCCCTGGAGCAGGCCATCGACCGCTGCATGGCCGGGGTGCCGCCGGTACACAGTTTCGTCCTGCCCGGCACCAGCGAGGCCGGCAGCCGGCTGCACCTGGCCCGCACCCTGGCCCGCCGTGCCGAACGGCGCCTGGTCAGCCTGATGGAGCAGGTGAGCATCCGTCCCGTGGTGCTGCAATTTCTCAACCGCCTGTCCGACTGCCTGTATGCCATGGCCCGCCACGAAGACACCCAGGCCCTGACCGACACCCTGGTCAGGACTGTGGTGGCCCGCTATCTGGCGGCCAGCCAGGACGCCGCCCAGGCCGAGCCGAGCCAACCGCCAGCACCCGCCAACGGCCCGGACTTTCATCTGCTGCACCGCCTGCTGCAGCAAGCCATGGCGGCCGCCGGGCAAGCGGGGATCCCTGTGGTGATCGCCGTGGTGGACCGGCACGGCCAGCCCATTCTCACCTATCGGATGCCGGACGCCCTGCTCGTCAGCCTGGATCTGGCACCCAAGAAAGCCTATTCCGCCGTCGCCTTGAAGTGCGCCACCCATGAACTGGCCCGAAGCAGCCAGCCCGGCGCAGCCCTGTTCGGTCTGGAGGCCAGCAGTGGCGGCAAGGTAGTCACCTTCGGCGGTGGCTATCCCCTCTACTGGCAAGGTCGCCTCATCGGCGGACTTGGCATCAGCGGAGGCACGGTTGAACAAGACATGCGCATCGCCGAAGCGGCCATGCATGGATTACATCTGGGGAAAGAAGCATGAACAACAACGAACTGGAAACCCTTATCCGTCACATCCTGACCGAACAGCTCGGCGGCACCGACACCGCGGCCGAACCAGCCTGCGGTTGCACCACCTGCGACGGCCAGCCAGCCCTGTTCGATGAGGTGGACGCCGCCGTGACCGCCGCCCACGCCGCCTTCCTGCGCTATCAGGAGGCGCCGCTCAAGACCCGCAGCGCCATCATCAGCGCCATTCGCTGCGAGCTGGCCGACACCCTGGTGGCACTCTCCGAGGCCGCCGCCGATGAAACCGGCATGGGTAACAAGGCAGACAAGATCCTCAAGAACAAGGCCGCCCTGGAAAACACCCCTGGGGTGGAAGATCTGGTCACCACCGCCCTTACCGGCGATGAAGGCATGGTGCTTTTCGAGTACTCCCCCTACGGCGTGATCGGTGCCGTGGCCCCCAGCACCAATCCCACCGAGACCATCATCAACAACTGCATCAGCATGCTGGCCGCCGGCAATACCATCTACTTCAGCCCCCACCCAGGTGCCAAGCACATCTCCTTGAAGCTGGTGGCCCAGATTGAAGAGATCGCCTTTCGTACCTGCGGCATCCACAACCTGGTGGTCACCGTCAAGGAACCCAGCTTCGAGGCCACCCAGCAGATGATGGCCCATCCCAAGATCGCCCTGCTGGCCATCACCGGCGGCCCCGGCATCGTCACCATGGGGCTCAAGAGCGGCAAGAAGGTGGTGGGCGCCGGTGCCGGCAACCCGCCCTGCCTGGTGGATGAAACCGCCGAAGTGGTCAAGGCCGCCCAGGATATCGTCTCTGGCGCCGCCTTCGACTACAACCTGCCCTGCATCGCCGAGAAGAGCGTCATCGTGGTGGATTGCGTGGCGGATCAGCTGATCCAGCAGATGCGGGAATTCGGCGCCTACCAGATCACGGATCCAGCCCAGATCACCCAGCTTCGCGACACCTGCATCAAGAAGGGGGCGGCCAACAAGGCCCTGGTGGGCAAGAGCCCGACCCTCATCCTGGAGGCGGCCGGCCTGCCCTGCCCGGCCAAACCGCCCAAGCTCATCATCGTCGAGGTGCCGGCAGACGATGCCCTGGTGATGACCGAGCAGCTGATGCCCGTGCTGCCCATAGTGCGGGTGGACAATTTCGAGCAGGGTCTGGCACTGAGTCTCAAGGTGGAAGGCGGCCTGCACCACACCGCCATCATGCACTCCCAGAACGTCTCCCGGCTCAACAAGGCGGCCCATCTGATGCAGACCTCCATCTTCGTCAAGAACGGCCCCTCCTATGCCGGGATCGGCGTCGGTGCCGAAGGCTTCACCACCTTCACCATCGCCACCCCCACGGGCGAAGGCACCACCTCGGCCCGCACCTTCGGTCGCTTGCGCCGCTGTGTGCTGACCAATGGTTTCTCCATTCGCTAAGGGTTAGGGAGCAGACATGAACAAGTTCTTCGTCAGTACCCATATCTACAGCGGGGTGAATAGCCTGGACGTGCTGCAGCGTTTCAAGAACAAGCGTGTCTGGGTGGTGTGTGACAGCTTTATCGCCAAGAGTCCGGCGTTCAGCCGCCTGAAGGGGCTGCTGGAGCCGGCCAATCAGGTGGCGCTGTACAGCGACATCACTCCGGATCCCAGCATCGGTATCGTGGTGGAAGGGATCCGCCACTTTACCGAGATCAAGCCGGATGTGGTGATCGGTTTCGGCGGCGGCTCGGCCATCGATGCCGCCAAGGCCATCGTCTACTTTGCCCGCAAGCAAGGCATGGACATAGAAACCTGTGTCGCCATCCCCACCACCAGCGGCACCGGCTCCGAGGTGACCAGCGCCACCGTGATCAGCGATCCGGAAAAAGGCATCAAGTACCCCATCTTCGAGGAGAGCATCTACCCGGATGTGGCCATCCTGGATCCCTCTCTGGTGGTGACGGTACCGCCCAACATCACCGCCAACACCGGCATGGATGTGCTGACCCACGCCATTGAGGCCTATGTGGCCAAAGGCGCCGCGGACTTCACCGATGCCCTGGCGGAAAAGGCGGCGGAACTGGTGTTCCAGTACCTGCCCACCGCCTGCACCAAGGGTGACTGCCTGCAGACCCGCGCCAAGCTGCACAACGCCTCGGCCATGGCCGGCATGGCCTTCAGCCAGGCAGGCCTGGGCCTCAATCACGCCATCGCCCACCAACTGGGCGGGCAGTTCCATGTGGCCCACGGTCTGGCCAACAGCCTGCTGCTCACCCAGGTGATCCAGTACAACGCCAGTCATGACGCCCGGGCCGCCAAGCGCTATGTACGCCTGGCCAAGGCCTGCCGCCTGTGCCCGGTGGAGGCCAACGATCAGGCGGCCATCAATCAGCTGCTCAACCGCATCCGGCAACTGCAGAAGCAGGTCGGCATCGCCACCACCCTGGGCCAGCTGAAGATCGGCGCCCGCCAGGTGCATGAGAGCCTGAACGCCATGATCAAGGCCGCCCAGGCCGACAGCACCATGGGCTCCACCCCCTGCGCCATCAGCGATGACGACCTGGCCCGGATCATCGAGGCCATCCTATGAGCGAGATCACCCGGCAAACCCAGGCGGCGCGCATTGCCGCCACCCTGGCCAGCCACCCGGCAGTGACGATCGCCGAGAAAGTCCGCCAGGCCGGCATCGTGGGGGCCGGCGGCGCCGGTTTCCCCACCTATGTGAAGCTGCAGGCCAAGGCCGAAATCTACCTGGTCAACGCCGCCGAATGCGAGCCCATGCTTAAGGTGGATCAGCAGCTGATGGCCACCCAGGCCGACCGGCTGATCCGCGGCCTGAGCTACGGCATGGCCGCCACCGGCGCCAGCCAAGGCATCATAGCCCTCAAGGCCAAGTACCAGGCCGCCATCGCCGCGCTGGAACCCCTGCTGCCACCGCAGATCCGCATCCATATCCTGCCGGATGTCTATCCCGCCGGGGATGAGGTGATCACCATCTGGCAGGCCACAGGTCGTCGGGTACCGGCGGGGGAGCTGCCCATCAGTCTGGGGGTGGTGGTCAACAACGTGCAGACTCTGCTGAACCTGACGTCTGCCCTGGAGGACGATCATCCCGTCACCCACAGGACCCTGACCATCAACGGCGCCGTGGTCCACCCCATGACCATCACGGTTCCCTTGGGGGTCACCCTGGGCGAGGTGCTGACCCTGGCCGGCGGTGCCACCGTGCCCCAGGCCGGTTACATCAACGGCGGCCCCATGATGGGCCACCTGGTGACCAGCCTGGCGCAACCTGTAACCAAGACCACCGGCGGCCTGCTGGTGCTGCCGGCGGCTCACCTGCTGATCCAGCGCCGTGAACGCAGCGACGCCGACATCATCAACCTGGCCCGTACCGTCTGCGAGCAGTGCGGCCTGTGTACCGACCTGTGCCCGCGGCACATCATTGGCCACGAGCTGCCGCCTCACCTGTTGGTGCGGGCGGTGAACTACCAGCAGCTGGATCCGCCCTCCGTCCTGCTCTCCGCATTGACCTGTTCCGAATGCAGCGTCTGCGAAAGCTACGCCTGTCCGGTGGACATCTCCCCCATGCGCCTCAACCGCCTGCTGAAGACACAGCTGCGGGCCCAGGGACTGCGTTACCAAGGGGAGATCCGGGCCGAAGACCCCATGGCAGCTTACCGCCTGGTGCCCATCCCTCGGCTCATCAGTCGCTTGCAGCTGGAGCCCTTCTATCAGGCCGCCCCCCTGCAGCCGCTGGACTGGCAACCCGAGCAGGTCACGCTGCCGCTGCAACAGCATATCGGCGCCCCTGCCCAGGCCGTGGTGGCCGTCGGCGACAGCGTCCGCCTGGGGCAGTGCATCGCCGTGCCCAAGGAAGGGGCGCTGAGCGTCGCGATCCACGCCAGTATCGACGGTGTGATCAGCGCCGTAGCGCCCACCCACATCAGTATCAGGAGAGCCTAACCATGTATCACGCCATCGGTCTGGTGGAGTTAAACAGCATCGCCAAGGGCATAGAAATCACCGACGTCATGCTCAAGGCCGCCAATGTGGAACTGTTAAGCGCCAAGACCATCTGCCCGGGCAAGTACCTGGTGATGGTGGGGGGGGATGTGGCCGCAGTACAGCAGTCCGTCACCAACGGCGAGCAGCAGGCGGGACATATGAAGGTGGACAGCATGGTGCTGCCCAACATCCATGCCAGTGTCTTGCCGGCCATCAGCGGCGTCACCCCGGTGGAGAAACGCCAGGCCCTGGGGATAGTGGAAACGTTCAGCGTGGCCGCCTGTGTGGCCGCCGCCGATGCGGCGGTCAAGGCTGCGAACATCACCCTGATCCGTATCCACATGGCCTTCGGCATCGGCGGCAAGTGCTACATGGTGATGGGGGGCGAGATCTCCGACATCACCTCTGCGGTGCAGACCGCCAGCCGCAGCGCCGGTGAGAAGGGGCTGCTGGTGCACGGCAGCATCATACCGCGCCCTCACGCCGCCCTGTGGCAGCAACTGCTGTAAGGAGACGCCATGACCACACCCGCCCCGGCCAAGGAACGCATCATCCAGGAGTACGTGCCTGGCAAGCAGATCACCCTGGCCCACCTCATCGCCAACCCCAACCGCGAGCTGTATCGCAAGCTGGGGCTCAATGAGGCATCCAGCGCCATCGGTATCCTGACCTTGACCCCCAGCGAGGCCGCCATCATTGCCAGCGATATCACCACCAAGTCCGGGGCCGTGGAGGTGGGCTTCATCGACCGCTTCACCGGCGCCGTGGTGATCACAGGGGACGTCTCCGCGGTGGAGTATGCCCTGCGCCAGGTGATCCATACGCTGGGGGATCTGCTGCACTTCACCCCCTGTGATCTGACCCGGACCTGATGCCATGAAACGCCTGATGCTGATAGGTCAGAGCCAGAGCGGCAAGACCACCCTGGTTCAGTGTCTGCAGGAATTGCCGCTGCACTACCACAAGACCCAGGCCCTGGATTACGGGGACCTGGCCATCGACACCCCAGGTGAATACCTAGAGAACCGCTGCCTGTACAGCGCTCTCATCACCACCAGCTATGACGCGGACGTGGTGGCGCTGGTGCAGAGCGCCGCGGCCGATGGCTCGCGGTTCGCCCCGCTATTTGCATGCGCCTTCAATAAACCGGTGATCGGCATCATCACCAAGGCGGATCAGTCCAGCGGTCCGCAACAGCTCGAACGGGCCTGTCAGCACCTGGGTCAGGCTGGTGCCAACACCCTGTTCATCACCTCGTCCCTCACCGGTGAAGGCATCGCCGCCTTGCGTGCCTTTCTTGCCTAGGAGCCTGACATGACCCAGAAAATCATGGCGATTAACGCCGGCAGTTCCTCCCTGAAGTTCCAACTGTTTGCCATGCCCCAGGAGCAGGTGTTGGCCAAGGGGCTGATCGAGCGGATCGGCCATCAGGATGCCCAGTTCACCTTTGCCTACCATCAGCAGCAACGCCGGCGCTCCCTGCCGGTGGCCGACCATGCCCAGGCGGTGCAATGCGTGCTGGAAGCCCTGCTGGAGCACGGCGTCATCCAGCGGATCGAAGAGATCAGCGCCGTGGGGCACAGGGTGGCCCATGGCGGCGAGGCCTTCAACGACTCGGCCCTGATCGACGATCAGGCCCTGAGCGAGATCGAGACCCTCGGTGAACTGGCCCCACTGCACAACCCGGTCAATGCCATGGGGATCCGCGCCTTTCTCACCGCCCTGCCCCATGCCAAGGCGGTGGGGGTATTCGATACCGCCTACCACCAGACCATGAGCCCGGATCACTTCCTCTACGCCCTGCCGTACCGCTACTACCAGGAGATGGGGATCCGCCGTTACGGCTTTCACGGCACCAGCCACAAGTACGTGGCCCAGACCTGTGCCGATCTGCTGGGCAAGCCGTTGTGCAGCCTGCGGATCATCAGCTGCCACCTGGGTAACGGCGCTAGCCTGTGCGCCATCCAGCAGGGGCGCTCGGTGAACACCTCCATGGGCTTCACCCCGCTGGCGGGGGTGGCTATGGGCACCCGCAGCGGCGATATCGACCCGGCCATACTGCCGTTTGTCGCCGAGAAAGAGAAACGCACCCCCTCCGAGCTCAATCAGCTCATCAACAGCCAGTCCGGCCTGCTGGGGCTCTCCGGGGTATCCAACGACTATCGCGATGTGGAGCAGGCCGCCAGCCAGGGCAACGAACAGGCACGCTTGGCCCTGGCAGTGTTCGCCAATCGCATTCGTGACTTTATCGGCAGTTACCTGGTGCAGATGGGCGGGCTGGACGTGCTCATCTTCACCGGCGGCATCGGCGAGAACTCCCGTTCCGCCCGTCGCAGCATCTGTGCCCGATTGCAGGAGCTGGGGATCAGCCTGGACGATCAGCGCAACGAGGCCAATCAGACCTTTATTCAACAAGACAACGCCAGTGTGCGGATCGCGGTCATCAACACCAATGAAGAGCTGATGATCGCCCGCGACGTCATGAGGGTAGCAATATGAATGCAAAAGTATGGTTGGTGGGTGCCGGTCCCGGCGATCCCGGGCTTATCACAGTCAAGGGCCTAAGCTGCATCCGTCAGGCCGATGCCCTGGTGTATGACCGTCTGGTCTGCGCCGAGCTGCTGGCAGAGGCGCCGGTGGGCTGTGAGCTCATCAACGTGGGTAAGCGAGCCGATCACCACCCGGTGCCCCAGGAGGAGATCAACGGCATCCTGATCCGGCAGGCCCAGCTGGGCCGCAAGGTGGTGCGTCTCAAGGGCGGCGACCCTTATGTGTTCGGCCGCGGCGGCGAAGAGGCCGAGGCCCTAGCCCTGCTGGGCATCCCCTTCGAGGTGGTGCCTGGCATCACCTCCGCCATCGGCGGGCTGGCCTATGCGGGCATTCCCGTGACCCACAGATCCCACGCCTCCTCCTTCCACGTCATCACGGGCCATCTGCAGGCGGGCAAGGCGCCGCTGGATTGGGCCACCCTGGCACGGCTGGACGGCACCCTGGTGTTCCTCATGGGCATGAGCCAGATCGACACCATCTGCCACAGCCTGATCCGCCATGGCATGGATCCGCAAACCCCCGCCGCCGCCGTCATGCAGGCCAGTCAGCACGCCCAGCGCATGAGCGTGGGCTGCCTGACCAGCCTGCCCCGTCGCGTGGTGGAGGACGGCCTGCGGGCCCCGGCACTGATCGTCATAGGTGAGGTGGTGCAACTGCATGATCTGCTTAAATTTGTCCCGACCGCTATCCAGCTGGATGCAACGCTGCCACAGGCTGAGCTAGCATAGGGCCTTTTGTAGGAAGAAGTCGTATGGCGCGCAGTGGTCAGCATGGCGGCAATGTGCTGCAAATGGCCGCCAGGGCGGGATTGGACCCCGCCCTGGTGCTGGATTTTAGTGCCAATATCAACCCGCTGGGCATGCCGGCGCGGCTGCGTGCCGCCATTCCGGCCCAGCTGGATCGTCTGGAGCGCTACCCGGACATCGACTACCAGCAGCTCTATACCGCCCTGGCGCGCCATACCGGCTGTGGCACAGAGCAGATCCTGGCGGGCAATGGCGCCACCGAGCTCATCTTCGCCCTCACCCGCCACCTCAAGCCCAGACGCGCCCTGCTGCCGGTGCCCGGCTTTGCCGAATACCGCCGTGCCCTGCAGCGAGAAGGCTGCGCGATCATCAACTTCCTCTTGCTTGAGTCAGAGGATTTCCAGCTCACCCCCCGGCTGCTGGACGCCCTCACCCCGGATCTGGACTGCCTGTTCCTGTGCACCCCCAACAATCCCACGGGCCAGCAACCGGCCTCAGACTTGCTGCTGCAGATCCTCGAGCGCTGCCAGCAACTGGGAATACAGCTCATTGTCGATGAGTCCTTCATCGACTTTCTGCCGGATAACCGCGGGCTGCAGCCCGTGCTGGACAGATACGACTGCCTGTATCTGCTGCGCTCCCTAACCAAGTTCTACGCCATTCCCGGGCTGCGGCTGGGTTACCTGCTGGCCGGTGACAGAGCGCGCCTGGCGCGGATAAAGGAGCAGCAGGAGCCCTGGACCATCAACGCCCTGGCCGCCCTGGCGGGGGAAACCGTGCTGGAGGACAGACGCTACCAGGCGAATACCCATGCCTGGCTCGCCCGGGAGCAGGCCTACCTGCTGGCAGCCCTGGGCGCCCTGACCGGCATCAAGATCTGGCCGCCGGCCGCCAACTACCTGTTTTTGCGCTGCCTGGACCCGGCCCTGCCTCTGCAGGAACGGCTGCTGGAGCAGGGGATCCTCATCCGCCACTGCGCCAACTACCCCGGCCTGGGCCCCGATTTCTACCGGGTGGCCATTCGCTCTCACGAGGATAACCGCCGCCTGGTGGCGGCCCTGACCAGGATCGTCGGTCATGGCTGAAGCCCGCTGCCCCGCCTCCTGCGGTGAACTGTTGCAAGGCTGGCTGCTGGGGAGCGAGAAGCTGATCTCCTGTCCCATCGACTGGTACAGCACCGTCAGTGTGGAAGACGGGTCACCGGACTCCTTCGAGCGGCCCATGATGCGGGAGGCTCTGCGGAGGGTGCTGGCCCGCTTTGGCCTGCCCGATGCCTGTCACCTGGGGCTGCGCATCCAGTTCGACTCCAGCATACCGGTGGCCAAGGGCATGGCCAGCAGCACGGCGGACATCGCCGCCACCGCCATGGCCACCGCCCGCCATTTGGGTCATAGCCTGGACGAAACGGACCTGGCCCGGTTGTGCGTGGCGCTGGAGCCCACCGACAGCACCATCTTTCGCGATCTGACCCTGTTTGATCATAATCGGGGCGACATCATAGCCCAGCACCCCTGGTCCCCCGAGCTAGGCCTGCTGATCTTGGAGAGCCAGACCCAGCTCATCACCGCCGACTACCACAGGCGCGACCGCCAGGCGGCCCTGTTGTCCGGCGCCGCCATCCTGGCCCAGGCCTGGCGCCTGTTCGAGGCGGCCATGCTGCGGCAGGACCTCCATTGCCTGGGTCAGGCCACCACCCTCAGCGCCCTGGCTAGCCAGTCACTGCTGCCCAAGCCCGGCTTCGCGGCCCTGCTGGATCTGCTGGTGAGCGAGGATCTGCTGGGGATCAACGTGGCCCACAGCGGCACTGTGGTGGGGCTGCTGCTCGCCCCGGACCAGGATGAGGAGCGCCTGCTCTGCCGTATCCGCCAAGGGGAGCTGGGCCGCCTCTACCCGCAACAGCATAGAGTCAAGCTGACCCAAGGCGGCGTGTGCTAGGCCCCCCGACGCAAGCCGTCATCTCCAAACAGACAAGGCGGCCCGCAGGCCGCCTTGTCGTTTATTGACGCCAACGTTTCAGACCGGCGCCGGCAGATCCAGATTGACGTCACTCAGCAGCCCCATGCGCTGATACATGCTGATGGCCGCCTCCAGGATGGGCATGGCCAGGGCCGCCCCGCTGCCCTCACCAAGCCGCATGCCCAGCTGCAGGAAGGGATGAAAATCCAGGTGCGCCAGGGCCAGCAAGGAGCCCTTCTCCGCCGACAGGTGGGAGGGGATCAGGTAATGCCACAGCTGGGGCGCCAGCTTGCAGGCGGCCAGGGCACAGGCATAGGAGAGGAAGCCGTCCAGCACCACGGGCACGCCGGCGGCGGCGCCCCCCAGCATGACCCCGGTCATGCCCACCAGATCAAAGCCCCCCACCTTGGCCAGCACGTCCAGGGGATCGGCCGCATCGGGCCGGTTGGTCTTGATGGCCTGCTCCACCACCGCCACCTTGTGATGCAGGCGATCGCTGGGGTAGTTAGCCCCCAGGCCGACGGCCTCTTCCGCCGGGACCCCGGTGAACACGCTGACCATGGCCGCCGCCGGTGTGGTGTTGCCAATCCCCAGCTCACCGACCCCCAGCACCCGCACCCCGTCGGCCACCGCCTGCATGGCCAGCCGGGCGCTGCGCAGCAGCAGCTCCACCGCGTCCTCCCGGCGCATGGCCGGACCCCGGGCGATATTGCCACAGCCCCGGGCCAGCTTGATGTTGATGACCCCGGGCAATGGCTCGCAGTCGATGCCGATATCCACTATCTTTACCGCCACCCCGGCGGCATGGGCCAGGGCGCAGACACCTGTCTTGCCCCGGGTCATGTTGAGGGCCTGGATCACAGTGACCTCCTTGGGGGTGACGGCGATGTCCTCGTCAAACACCCCATGATCCGCCGCCATCACCAGGATCTGCTTCGGTCCCAGACTGGGTTCGGGTGTGCGGTAGATCCCCGCCAGCTGCACCACGAGGGACTCAAGAGACCCCAGGCTGCCGATGGGTTTGACCAAGGCATCCACCTTGGCCTGGGCCAACCGTTGTGCCTCGGCATCCAGGGGACGAATACTGTCGATCAGCTGTTCAAGTGTCTGCATGTGAAAGCTCCTGTTGCAGGACTGCAAAATTCAGGTCAGCCCATCGCGGGAGCCGGCCACAACCCGACTGCTGCCATCAGCACAGCAGCAGTAGAAAACACAATTCGAACAATTCATTGCCGCCCCCCAGGGTGTCGCCGGTCTGGCCCCCCAGGGTGCGATACAGCGCCTGGCGATAGCCCCAGGCAAACAGCAGGCAGCCCAGCCAACCCCAGAGCCCGGCCACGCCACACAGCAGCACGGCCAGCAGCAGGCCCCCCCCCAGGGTGATCCCGAGCTGACGGCTGTCTATCTTGCCGATATAGAGGTTACCCAGGCCGTTGGGCCTGGCATAGGGCTGGTGATACATGAGGATCGCCATCAGGCTGCGCCCCACCACGGGGGCGGCCACCAGGGCGCCCCAGGCCGGGTGATCCCCACCCAGTAGCTGGCCCACCGCCAGCGCCTTGAGCAGCAATGTGAAGATGAGCCCCAGGGCGCCATGGGTGCCCAGGCGGCTGTCCTTCATGATCTCCAGCATCCGCTCCCGGGTGCGAGCGGAGAAGATGCCGTCACAGGTGTCCGCCAGGCCATCCAGATGAAAGCCGCCGGTGAGCACCGCCAGGGCCAGCAGATAGACGCCGCCGGCCAGGGTTGGTCCGAAATGGCCCGCCACCAGCCAGGTAATGGCGGTGGCCAGCGCCCCCACCAGTAGCCCCACCAGCGGAAAGCTCACTATGCCTTCGGCCACCCGCTCAAACGCATAGTCCCGGGTCCAGCCCTGCGGCACCGGCAACCGGGTCATAAATTGCAATGTCACCAACCAGCTCTTAACCACCCGCTACCCCTTGATCCGCACCGGAATGCCGGAAATCACCAGCCACACCTCGTCCGCCGCCGCCGCCAACTGCTGATTCACCCGCCCGGCGATGTCCCGGAACTGCCGGCCCAGCAGGGTCTCGGGTACCAGACCCAACCCCACCTCGTTGGTCACCAGATAGACGGGGGTGTCACAGGCGCCGCAGGCCGCCAGCAGATCCGCCAGCTGCGCCTGGATCCGCGCCTCGATGGCGACAAAGTCCATCTGCTCGGGAGGCAACCAGGGGGGCGACTCGAACATGAAGTTGGTGATGAGGGTGGTGATGCATTCGAGCATGATGGCATCGCACTGGCCCGCATGGGCCCGCACCTGGTCTCCCAGATCCACAAAGCCCTCGTGGGTCAGCCAGCCCGCCGGACGCCGCTGACGGTGCAGGTCCACCCGCCGGGCCATCTCCTCATCCGTCACCACAGAGGTGGCGATATACAGCACTCGATCACCACAGGCCGAGGCCAGCCGTTCGGCATGGTCACTCTTGCCACTGCGGGCACCGCCGGTCACCAGTATCATGAGACCAGACTCCTGCCGCTGGGCTGACCCTGCAGGATGCGGTAGATGGCCGCCAGATCCAGGTGTTCGGCCATGGCATCCGCCAGCCGGTCAAATTGCTGCTGCTTGTGGGCCAGGTAATCAAAGGGCTCGCCCGGCAGCGGTGCCAGCCCCTTGGCGTGACGCAGGCTGTCGAGTAGCTGACGGGTGAAGGCCGGGGCATCGAACAGGCCGTGCAGATAGGTGCCGGCCACGGTCCCTTCGAGGTTGACCGCGCCATCCTCCACCGCCAGCGGCTGGCCGTTGCGGGTCTGGATCCGGCAAAACGGCCGGGCCGCGTCCCCCAAGGTGGTGTGCCCCATGTGTATCTCGTACCCGGACAGCGGGGCGAAGGCCCCCACCGCCAATGGGCCACAAGGCACACTGGCCTCACCGGTGCCCAGCACCCGGGCCGTCACCTGGGTGGTGACCTTGTCGCAGGCAAAGCGGGTGACGGTATCCAGCAGCCCCAGCCCGGCCATCTCGTCAATGCCGGACTCCACCCCGTCGATGAGCCGCGCCCCGAGCATCTGATAACCGCCGCAGATCCCCAGCACAGGCACGCCGTTGGCGTGGGCCGTCAGGATGGCCGTCGCCAGCCCCTGGTCATGCAGGGCCTGCAGATCCCCTAGGGTGTTCTTCGAGCCCGGCAGGATCAGCAGATCCGGCCGACCCAGCTCGCCGGGCTCGCGCACATAACGCAGGCTCACATCCGGCTGGGCCACCAGGGCATTGAAATCGGTGAAGTTGGCGATGTGGGGCACCTGGATGACGGCGATATCCAGCGCACGTCCGGCCTGGGGCTGGTACTTGCGGCCGCCGGGCTGCAGGGCCACCCCATCCTCGTCCTCCAGCTGCAGGGGCAGATAGGGCATGACCCCCAGCACGGGCACCCCGGTCAGGGCTTCTATCTGCTCAATCCCAGGGGTCAGCAGCGCCACATCGCCACGGAACTTGTTGATGATGACCCCCTTGACCCGCGCCCGCTCGGACTCGGCCAGCAGGGCCAGGGTGCCATAGATGGAGGCGAACACCCCGCCCCGGTCGATGTCCGCCACCAGGATCACCGGGGCGTCCACCAGCTCGGCCATGCCCATGTTGACGATGTCCCGATCCCGCAGGTTGATCTCCGCCGGGCTCCCCGCCCCCTCCATCACCAGCAGATCGTACTCCCGGCTGAGGCTCTGATAGGCCTCGTGGATCTCATGCTGCAGTTGGGGCTTGAAGTGGTGGTAGCTGACGGCGTCCATGTCCTTAAACACCTTGCCCATCAGCACCACCTGGGACTTGCGATCGCTGGTGGGCTTGAGCAGTACCGGGTTCATGCGCACATCCGGCAGTATGCCCGCCGCCTCGGCCTGCAGTATCTGAGCGCGGCCCATCTCGTCGCCGGACGGGGTGATCCCCGAGTTGAGCGCCATGTTCTGCGCCTTGAAGGGCGCCACCTTGTGGCCCTGCCGGGCCAGCAGTCGGCACAGGCCCGCCACCAGCACGCTCTTGCCCACGTCCGAGGCCGTGCCTTGCAGCATGACGGCGCCTTTCATCACGGTTCCTGCAGTCATACCGCCTCCAGCTTTCTGCCATGGGCGGCAAACAGGGCCGCCTCATTGGGATACAAGGGAAGACCCAGCTCGGTGTGCAGCTTGACGAGCCAGGGTTGCACCAGACCGGCGCGATCCAGCACCGCCTGATCCAGCAGCACCTGCGGCGCGCTGCCCTGGGCCACCAGCTCGCCGCGATCCAGCACGTAGAGGTAGTCGCACACCTCGTAGATGAGGTCGATATCGTGGCTGGAGATCACCACATGCTTGCCCTGAGCCAGGATGCGGCCGAGCAGTACTATCATCTGGCGCCGCCCTGTGGGATCCAGCCCGGCGGTGGGTTCATCCAGCAGCAGGAAGTCTGCCTGCATCACCAGGGCGCCGGCGATGGCCACCCGCTTCTTCTGCCCGTGGCTCAGGTACTGCACCGGCTTGTCCCGCAGGCTCTGACCGTCCACCAGGGTCAGGGCCTCGTCGATGCGCCGGCTGATCTCGGCCTCCTCCACCCCCAGATTGCGCAGGGCGAAGGCGATGTCGCTCACCACATCCGTGTAGAAGATCTGCTGTTCGGGCTCCTGGAACACCATGGCCACCCGACGGCGCAGCTGGCCCAGGGCCGCCTTGCCGTAGCCGATGGGCCGGCCCTGCCAGCAGACCTGGCCGCTCTGGGGCTTGAGCACCCCCAGCAGATTCATGAACAGGGTGGACTTGCCGCAGCCGTTGGCCCCCAGCAGTCCCACCACGTTGCCCCGAGAAAAATCCAGGCTCAGCCCCTTGAGCGCGGGCTCGCTCTCCGGGTAGGCGAAGGTCAGCCCCTCTGTACTCAATCCCATGGCAGATCCCTCATAAACGAAACTCGCCGTCAAAATGCTTCATCTCCAGCGCGATATTCATCTGCTCGTTACGCCGGATCACCCGCTCCAGCAGCAGGCCCACCAACATGGCCAGGGAGCGGAAGCTGGTAGAAAGGTTGCGGTAGCCAAAGCGCAGGGACTGCGCCTGATGGATGGCCTGAGCCTCCTCGATCAGGATGAAGATGAAGCGGTAGGTGAGCATCAGATGCTCGATCAGCACCTTGGGCAGGTGACAGGCCTGCAGCAGCCGGATGAGCTGGTTAAAGGGGGTGGTCAGCAGCAGCAGGTAGGTGGCGGTCAGGGCCGCCAATGAGCGGCACAAGGTGGCCAGCGCCACCTGCACCCCGATCGGATCCACCCCGATGGCGCTATGCCCCAGCGGCAGGGACAGCCAGAGCCGGGCGGGCTCCCCGCTGACGGTGACCACTATGCCCAGCAGCCCCATCAGCAGGAATACCAGGGGGATCAGCAACCAGCGCAGGTATCGCAGCAGTCCGATCCTCAGCAGATGGCAGGTGAGCAGCGCCACCCCGACGCACTCCAGCAGCTGAACCTCCATCTTGGACACCAGGGCTATGTACAGCAGCAAGGCCACGATCAGGCACTTGTGGCCCGGGTCAACCTGGCACCAGCGACTTTGATAGGCCAGCTTATCGATGATCAGCATGGCGCTTGTCTTGTTCGGCTTGGGCGGCTTTCTTGCCGCGGAAGAAGCCCAGGATGTAGAAGATCACCGCTGTCCCCAGGCACCCCTGCAGGGTAAACAGCAGGCTCTCCACCTCACCGCTGGCCGGCTCGAACAAGGGGCTGAACCAGGGCTGATAATCCGGGGCCAACTGGCTGATGGCCACCTCCGCCTGCCCGTCCGAGCCTTCATAGCGGCCCCCGTTGGGGAGCAGGAAGGGTACTATCACCAGGGCGATCAGCAGGGCCCACAAGATCAGGGTCTTTGACATGAGAGTCGTCCTCCTGCGGTGATGAGTTGTCGCTTGGTGAGCTGGTCGTAGATGAGCACGGTGAGCAGGCCTTCGGCGGCGGCAATCGGCAGCTGGGTGACACAGAAGATGCCCAGGAACTTGACCACAGAACCCATGACCCCGCCCTGGGGATCCGGAAAGGCCAGCCCCAGCTGGAGGGAGGTCACCCCGTAGGTCACCAGATCCGCCACGAAGGCGCAGGCGAACACCGCCAGATCCCGGCGCCAGCCCAGCCGATTGGCCGCAAGCCAGACGCAATAGCCCACCATGGGACCGACCACCGCCATGGACATGCCGTTGGCCCCCAGGGTAGTCAGGCCGCCGTGGGCCAACAGCAGCGCCTGGAACAGCAGAGCTATGCCCCCCAGTACCGGCACGATGAGAAAGCCAAACAGTATGATGGCCAGACCCACTCCGGTGGGATGAGAACAGCTACCGGTCACCGATGGCAGCTTCAAGGCCGACAGCACGAAGATGAAGGCACCACACAGGGCCAGCAGCACCTTCTGATTGCTGTCCTGGCTCACGATCTGCTTGAGTCGCCTAACCCCCAGCACCACAAACGGTATAAACAGGATCCACCAGCTCAAGGCCCACACGGGGGGCAAGAAGCCCTCCATGATGTGCATCGACCAGGCCGGAGCCGGTAACAGGCTGAGCGCCAGCACGAAGCCGGTGAGCCCGGGCCACAGATTGCCGCCTCGTTTCATGCAACCTCCTCGACTGGCGCGGCCAGCCACTGTTTGTTGACCAGGATGGTGGAGAAGTAAGGCAGCGACAGCTCGCCGTCCACCTCATGCAGCTGTCTGAAACACTGCTCGGTGGGCAAGGAGGCCTCCGCCATCAGCAAGGCGTGGGGCAAGAGCCCCAACCGGCCCAGCAGATCCCGCACCCGGCCGAACCGGCCGTATACCTTCATCAGCACCACGCACTCGTGCTGCCGCAGGGCCTGCTCCAGCGCCGCTTCTGAGGCGGTGCAGGAGACGATGGCCAGACTCTGTTGCTCCATGGCCAGGGGGAATTGCGCCCGGGCCGAGATGCAGGCAAAGGAGGTCACCCCGGGTATCACCTCCATGGGGATGCGGCCTTGCAGGCGCTCCAGCAAGAACACCCAGGTGCTGAACAGCATGGCGTCCCCCAGGGTGACGAAGCCCACCTGCAAGCCGGACTCGACATCCTGGCGCAGCTCCTCGGCCACCTGATCCCACAGCGTCTCTTTCTCGTCGCCGTGGGTACTCATGGGGAAATGCCGCTCGCGGATCTCCACCTGCGCCCCCAGGTACTCCCGCACGATGGACAGGGCCAGGCTGTCACCGCCGCGCTTGCCCGCCGGGGCGTAGAGCACGTCCAGCCGCGCCAGCAGGCGGGCCGCCCGCACCGTGATGAGATCGCTGCTGCCCGGGCCCGTGCCGATGGCGTAAAGACATCCCTTCATCAGGCAGCCTCCTCGGTAGTGCGGCGCTCCACGGCCTGCAGGTGATCCAAAAACAGCTGCTGGATGAGCGGGTTCTCCCCCAGCCCCTGCAGCCAGGGTTGGGCCTCGATGCCGACCCGAGCCAGCTGTCCCTTCCAGGAGTCTTCACCATCGGCGGCCATGTCGTTGATGGCGTGATCCCCGGCCACCAGCATCAGGGGCATGAGGTGCACCTTGCGCACCTGCTGTTGCTGCAGCCGGGTCAGCAGGGTGCTTATCTCGGGATAGCTCTCCACCGCCCCCACCATCACCGGCAGGCCCTTGGTCATCAGCATGTGATCCAGGCAGGCGTAGGCAGCAAAGGCATGGTGGGTGGCGCCATGGCCCATGAAGATCACCCGCTCGTCCGCCGCCAAGCGTGGACACTGGGCCAGCATGGCCTCGATCAGGCGCTCGAAGTCCTGGTGATCGCTGAGCAGAGGCAACCCCAGGCTGAGGTTGACGAAGCGCGGGGCGAAGGCCTGCACTTGCCCGGCGACCTTCTCGTATTCATCGCCGTTGATGATGTGCAGGGACTGCACCAGCACGTCCTGGTAACCGGCCTCGGCCAATCGGATCAGCGCCTGGCGCGGATTGTCGATCTGCAGCCCGTCCCGGCGTGCCAACTTGGCGATGATCATCTCGGAGGTGAAGGCGCTGAACAGATCCCGATCCGGGAAGGCTTCTGCCAGGCGCTGTTCGCAGGCGCGGATGTTCTTCTGGCAGGTCTCGGCGTAGCTGGTGCCAAAACTGATGACGAGCAAGGCTTTCTTCATGATGTCCACTCCTGAGCTCCCAGGCCCGATAAATAGGCGGTCAGATCCGTGGTGGATGCCACGACCTCACCGTAATCACTCTGTTCGCAGGACTCGGGCCGCCGGATCACCAGACACGGGATCCCCAGCTCGATGCAGGGCTCGACTTTTTCGAGATACCCTCCCTCGGCCCCCGACTCCTTGGTAATGACCGCATCGCAGCCGCAGAACCGGTACAGAGCCCGGTTCATCTCGGCGCTGAAGGGCCCCTTCATGGCGAAGATCTGCGCCACCCCCAACCCCAGCGCGGCACACTGTTCCAACACCTCGGCGGTGGGCAGTACCCGCACCAGGAGGGTCTTTTCCGGCAACTGGGCCTGATAGTGCGCCAGCTCCTTGCTGCCGGTGGTCAGCAGGACTCGCGGACCCAGGGTGCGAACCTTCTCGCAGGCCTCCTCCAGGCTGTTCACCACATGGATCAGGGGATGGCGGATGGACTCCAACTCGCTGGGCCGGCTGTAGCGCACCAGGGGGATGGCCAGCTGGCGACAGGCCAGCCGGATGTTGTGGCGCAGCGCGCTGGCATAGGGATGGGCGGCATCGATGACACAGCGCACCCCGCGGCCGGCGAGCCAGCGCTCCATGGCCGGGGCATCCATGCGCCCCACCTGGATATCCCCCACTAGGCTGCTGGCCATGGCCTCGCCGGTGGCGGTGGCCACCGACAGGCTGTAAGGCAGCCCGGCCTGCTCCAGTCCCTGGCAGATCTGCCGGGCATCCTGGGTGCCACCGAACACATGGATGGCCGCCTGGCTCATACCTGATAACCCCGCGGGGTGATCATGCGGCCCTGGCTGACGTAGGTGGAGGCGTTGCCGACGATGACCAGGCTGGTCATGTCCACCGGTTCAAAATCCATGGCACCGAGGCTGGTGATCCAGGTTTCCTGTTTCTTGCGGCTGGCGGACTTGACCACCCCCACAGGAGTGTCGGAACACTTGAAGGGCGCCATCAGCTCGAAGGCCCGGGCCAGATGTTCGGCGCGACCACGGCTGCGGGGGTTGTAGAAACAGATGACAAAGTCCGCCTGGGCGGCGGCGATGATGCGCTTTTCAATCACGGCCCAGGGGGTGAGCAGATCACTCAGGCTGATATGGCAGAAGTCGTGCATCAGGGGCGCGCCCAGCAAGGAAGCGGCGGCGATGCTGGCGGTCATGCCCGGGATCAGGCGCACCTCCAGATCCAGCCCCTGCTTGCTCACCAGCTCCAGAATGAGACCGGCCATGCCGTAGACCCCGGCGTCACCGCTGCTGATCAGCGCCACCTTGCGACCGGTGAGGGCCAGATCGATGGCCGCCTGGCAGCGCTCGATCTCCTTGCACATGCCGGTCTTGACCACTTCCTTGTCACCTGTGAGGGCCTTGACCAGATGGGTGTAGGTCTTGTAGCCGACGATGACCTCGGCGTCCTCGATGGCCTCTTTGGCCTCATGGGTCATGGTGGCCAGGGCGCCCGGCCCGATCCCAATCACATACAGCATCAGTGTGTTACTCCCAAGGTGATGGTGACGCCCTGCTCCTTCAAGGTGTCACCCACCAGGTGACCCTTGCTCATCAGCCAGGCCACCGGCTGGGACACGACGCCCACCCCCGTGGTCTGCCGGACGAATTCCGAGGCAGGGAAAAGATGTTCGTGTTGTTGCAGTTCGCTGACGCTGTAGACGTTGAAGGGCACCCGGCAGCAGGCGGACAGGTGATGCAGCGCCGGTTCATCGGCCTTGAGGCTGATGCTGCCGATGGCCTTGAGCGCCAGGGGATCCAGCTCGTACTTAGCCAGCTGCTGCTGCAACAGGCCGATGAGCAGCTGAAAAGAAGTGGCCCGGCGACAGCCGATGCCCACCACCACCCGGCGGGGCACCAGCTTGTACACCGGCAGCGGCAGGACGGGCAGCCGATGGCGCAGGCTGACGCACACCAGGGCCGCCAGCCCGTCCGGCAGCCGATCCAGGCTGTCCACCGGCACGAAGCCGCGGGTATCGCACTGCGCCACCGGCCAGACAGCACCAGGCTCCGGCAGCGAGCCATGATCCCAGAACAGGCCGACCGGCTGGCCGCTGACCAGCATCTGGTTCACCTGCTTGACGCCGCTGCGCATCTCCAGCATGTCGGCATCCAGCTGCACCGCCAGCATGTCCAGGGCCGCCAGGGCGTTGACGTCCGTGGCCGTGGTGATCACGGGGTCCGCCTTGAGCACCCCGGCCAGATAACGGGTCAGGGCGTTGGCCCCCCCCACGTGACCGGACAGCAGGCTGATCACGTGCTGACCCCGCTCGTCGATCACCACCACCGCCGGGTCCAGGGTCTTGTCCTTGAGCAAGGGGGCTATGACCCGCACCGTGAGTCCGGTGGCGCCGATGACGATCAGGGCGGAAAACTCGCCAAACGCCTGGGCCACCGTCTGGGCGAAGGTGCCGTTGAAGGGGACAAAGCCCGGCACCAGCAGCTTCTGGCTGCAGTAACAGGTCAGCGGCAGGTAGGTCTGCAGCTGTTGCGCCAGCGCCACCCCGCCGGGGGTGAGGCAGAAGACGGCGATGGACTCAGGCTTGACGATATTCATGGCTAAACCCCGCGTCATAGAGCTTGGAGTAGTGGTACTCGTCCCCTAGGAAGGCGCCCACCAGGATGAGCGCCGTCTTGCGGATCCCCGCCGAGGTGACCTGTCCGGCGATGGTCGCCAGGGTGCCGCGCACCACCTGACAATCCGGCCAGGTGGCCTTGTAGACCACCGCCACCTGGGTGTCCGCCGGATAGCCACCGTCCCGTAACCGGGCCACCACCTCGCCGATCTCCTGCACCGACAGGAAGATGGCCATGGAGGTCTGGTGAGCGGCAAAGGCTTCAAGCGATTCCTTTTCCGGGGTGGGAGTCCGGCCGGACATGCGGGTGATCACCAGGCTCTGAGAGATCTCGGGCACCGTGTACTCCACCCCCAGCTCGGCGGCGGCCCCCAGGAAAGAGCTGACCCCGGCCACGGCGCGAAACCCAATCCCCAGCTTGGCCAGCTCTTCACCCTGCTCGCGGATGGAGCCGTACAAGGAGAGATCCCCGGTCTGCAGCCGCACCACCAGCTGGCCGGCACTCACGCCGGTGACCATCAGATCGATGATCTGCCCCAGATCCAGGCGGGCGCTGTCATGGCAGCGGGCGCCGGCCTTGCAGTAATCCAGCAGGGCCGGGTTGATCAGGGAGCCAGCGTAGATCACCACGTCCGCCTGACTCAGCAGCCGATGACCCTTGAGGGTCAGCAGCTCGGGATCACCGGGGCCGGCACCGACGAAATAGACCAAAGACGGATCAAACGGGCTGGACATGGGCAACCTCCTTGGTAGCCGGTGCAATGCAGGAAAGCAGAAACACGGGATTGTTGGGTTTAAAGAAAAAACCGCTGCCCAGGGTCTGCAGCTGGGAGACTTGCAGCTGACTGCAGGACAGCTCCGCCACCCCCAGACCGCGCAGGTGTGCCAGGGCCGAGGTGAGGTTGTCCAGCAGGATGAAACTCATCACCAGGCGACCGCCCGGGGCCAGCAGGGCCAGGGCCCAGTCGATGATGGCGGTGAGCCGGCCACCGCTGCCGCCGATGAAGACGGCATCGGGCCGACTATCCAGCGCACAGGGCGCCGTTCCCGCCAGGATCTGCAGCCGATCGCTGCAGCCCAGCCGCTCGGCGTTGTCCCGGATCAGGCTCAGCGCCTCGGGATTCTTCTCCAGGGCCACCACCTTGAGCTCCGGGTGCCGCAATGCCGCCTCGATGGCCACGCTGCCGGTGCCCGCCCCCACATCCAGCAACAGGTGTGCATCGGCCAGATCCAGCCGATCCAGGGCCAGCAGCCGCACCTCTTCCTTGGTCATGGGCACCTTGGCACCCCGGGTGAATACGTCATCTCTCATTTGAGTACTACCACCACATTCATGTCATAGGTTGGCGCCACCTGTTCGGGCAGCAGCAGGTGGATCCGCTCGTTGTCGTAGGAGAGGTTTTCCCCCACCACCAGGGTCCGTCTCAAGCCACGGGCCAGCAGCGCCTGGGCCACCTGATGGGGGCCGCACTGCTGGTCCGTCACCAGGGCCAGCTTGTCGTGCAAGAACCAGAAGTCGAAATCCGGCGTCTTGCCGTGACTGCTGGTGAGATAGATGTCGTTCATGTCCAACCCCAGGCGGGAGAAGAGGTACTGGATGGCGCTGATCCCCGGCACCATGCGGCAGCTGCCTTCAGGTAGGGATTCGCCGATGCGCTTGCCGATGCCGAACAACATGGGATCGCCGGAGGCCAGCACCACCACCTGCTTATGCATCACGGACGACAGCCAGGCGATGAAGGCCGGCAGCTCGGCGTTGAGGGTGACCTTCTGGCCGCCGAACTCGGGAAAGCCCGCCAGGGCCCGTGGCCAGCCGGCCAGGATCTCGGCCTGGTCGATGAGCCCTTGGGCCGCCTGGGTCAGATATTGGCGATCCCCGGGGCCGATACCGATGACGTTGATCATGCGAGATCCTCCGCGATGGCGGCCAGGGGGCGGTTGGCCCCCAGCGGCTGGTTATCCAGGGAGAAGAGCACCACGTCGCAGGCCAGGGGCTGGCGGGCATAGCGCAGCATCTGCGCCACCTGCTGGGCCACCTTGACGGCGAGCCGGTCGTACACGGCATCGAACCCGTGCTCGGCGATGAGGCTCATGGCCGCCTCCGTGGTGGTGCATTCGTAGATGCGGCGCAGCAGTACGTGGGGGGCACCCATCAAGGCCAGATGGGTCACCAGGGTTTCCAGCCGACCGTCCGCCACATGGCTGTGGGTGTGGAAGATCCCCGCCGCCACCTTGATAAGCTTGCCCAGGTGACCGGCCAGCAGCACCCGCTCAAACTGCAGACGCTGGGCCTCCTGCAGCATGTAGCCGACGAAGTTGCTCATGGTGACCACCTGATGGTGGTGGCCCGGCAGGTGATCCCGCACAAAGCGCTCGCCGTGGTTGCCCGGCACCAGGATCACCTGACGCAGCCCCTCGGTGCGCTTCTGCTCCAGTTCGATGGCCAGGGAACGCTTCCAGCTCTCCTCGGACATGGGGGTGACGATGCCGGTGGTGCCTATGATGGAGATGCCACCCAGGATCCCCAGCCGGTCGTTATAGGTCTGCTTGGCCCGCTCGACGCCTTCGGGGGCGAAGATCAGCACATCGGCACCCCGTTGCGGACCGATCACCTCCCGCACCGCCGCCTCTATGGTCTGTCTGGGGGTCTTGTTGATGGCCGCCAGCCCCAGATCAAGGCCGATGCCCGCCCGGGTCACCCGGCCGACCCCCTCGCCACCCTCGATACAGATCTGCTGATCGGCGCGCCAGCAGACCCGGGCGTGGATCAGCATGCCGTGGGTGGCATCCACATCATCGCCGCCGTCCTTGCGAATGGCCGCCATGGCGGCATCTCCCTCGATGAGGGGGGATTCCACTACCAGGCGCAGCGCCACCCCGGCGGGGGTCTGGATGCTCACCTGATGCTGGATCTGCTGGGTCAGCAGCATGGTGGCCGCCACCTTGGCCGCCGCCGTGGCGCAGGAGCCCGTGGTGTAGCCCTTACGATAGGCCTTGCCGCGATGCCAGACGGCGGTGTCCTGCAGGCTGTCCATCATTGGCTCTCCAGGTCGTACAGGATGGCGTTGATGATAGCGGCCGCCACGTTGCTGCCGCCCTTGCGACCCTTGGCGGCGATGTGGGGCAAGGGGCTCGCCATCAGCGCCGCCTTGGACTCTGCCGCCCCCACAAAGCCCACCGGCACCCCCACCACGGGACAGGTCAGCTCGGGCGCCCCCTGACAGATCTCCAGCAGACGGAACAAGGCGGTGGGGGCGTTGCCGAAGACAAACAGCCGCGGGCCGGGCTGCTGCATGGCCAGATCTACCGCCGCCATGGAGCGGGTGATGCCCTGGGCCTTGGCCAGCGCCGCCACCTGGGGATCCGCCACGAAGCAGTGGATGCGGCAACCCAGCTGGGCCAGTCGGGTCTTGTTGATGCCCGACAGGGCCATGTTGGTGTCGGTGAAGATCTGGCAGCCCTGGCGCAGTGCCTGGCGGATCTGCTCGCAGCCGTCGGCGGAGAAGTGCAGGATCTCCAGCCAGTCGAAGTCCGCCGTGGTATGGATGGCCCGCTTGATGATCTTCTCCTGCAGGGGATCGGCGAAGCGGTGGTCCGGGAACTCCCGGGCCAGGATGCCCCCTATGATGGCGAAGCTCTCGGCCTCTATCTGCTGGGGTTGGGTGATGTATTCCATGACGACTCCTCAGGCCAGGACCTGGTGAACGAGACAAAACAGCCCCAGCGCCAGGCACGACGCCAGATACATGAGGCGGATGGTGCGGGGGATGTCCTCGCACTCGATCTCCCGCCGGGGATCACCCAGCCAGGGTTTTTCTACCCGTTCACCAAAATAGACATTGGGTCCCCCCAGGCGAACGCCCAGGGCGCCGGCCACCGCCGCCTCGGACCAGGCGCAGTTGGGACTCTTGTGGGCATAGCGATCCCGCCAGCCGATGCACAGGGCCGCCCGGGCATCCTGGCGCAACAAGGCGGCAGCCAGGGTGAACAGCAGCCAACTCAGCCGGGCGGGCAACAGATTGGCCAGATCGTCGAGCTTGGCGGAGACAAACCCCAGGGCGGCGAAGCGCTCGTTGCGATAGCCCACCATGGAGTCCAGGGTGTTGACCGCCTTGTAGGCCATGGCCAGAGGCACACCGCCGACAAACAGCCAGAACAGCGGGGCTATCACCCCATCCACAGTGTTCTCGGCCACCGTCTCCACGGTGGCGCGGGTGATCTGCGGCGGCTGCAGAGCAGAGGTGTCCCGGCCGACGATCCAGGAGAGGCGCTCGCGACTCAGGGCCAGATCCTCGGCGTGCAGCGCCTGATACACCGCCATGGCAGCGTCCCGCAGGCAGCGGGTGGCCAGCAGTGTGTAAGCCAGCCACAGCTGCACCGCCCAGCCAAGCCAGGGGTGGATGGCCTGACACAGGGCGATCAGGGCCCAGCTCAGGGCGAAGGTGCTGCCCACCACCAGCAGCCACAACAGGCCGCCCCCCAGATACAGGGGGGTTTGTGACGGGCACAAGGCGCGGATGAGCCGCTCCAGACGGCTGATCAGCCAGCCTATCCAGCGCACCGGATGGGGCCAGTGAGGCGGATCCCCCAACCAGAGATCCAGCACGAAGGCCAGGGCGAAGATAAGCGGACTCATGCCTGGGCCCTCCCCCGGGCAAACCAGTGCAGCAGCATCTGGGGCGCCTGCCAGAAGTGCAGGTGCAGGTAGCTGGCCAGGGTGTTACCCAGCTGATAGCCCCCCCGCCAATCCGGCAACGCGCGGCTGCCGTGCTTGCTGAAGGCGAACACAGGCGGCAGCTCGGTGACAAAGTCGGAATAGTGGAATTCGTGGCCGCGCAGACGCTCGCCGCAGGCCGCCAGGCTGGTGTCCTGCATGGCCTCGGCCTGACAGTAACCAAAGCGGGTCAGCCGCTGGCCCATGCTGCTCGTCCCTGGCAGCACCCCCACCATGGGCCAGTGCTGGCCCTGCTGATCGATGAGCTGCTCGCCCAGATACATGAGGCCGCCGCATTCGGCGTAGATGGCCACCCCGGCGTGGTGCGCCGCCAAAATGGCCTGACGCATGCTGTAGTTGCCCGCCAGACGCTCACCGTGCAGCTCAGGATAGCCGCCCCCCAGATAGAGCAGATCGCACTGGGGCAACGTTTGGTCGTGCAAGGGGCTGAAGCGCACCAGACGCACGCCGCAGGCTTCGAGCAGATCCAGGTTATCCGGGTAGTAGAAGTTGAAGGCCTCATCCTCGGCCAGAGCCAGGGTCAGTCCCTCGCCCGCCCCGCGCAGCGCCGCCGGCAGGACAGGTTGCACGGCCTCGATGTCCGGTGAAAGACGACACAGGGCCAGCAGGGCATCCAGATCCACGTGTTCGGTGATGGCATCGGCCAGGGCATCCCATTGCGGCGCGGCGGCCAGCTCGTCCTGCGCCGTGACGAGGCCGAGGTGGCGCTCCGGCAGCCGGATGGATTCCAGCAGCGGCAGGCGCCCCAGCACGGGGATGCCGGTGTGCTGCTCGATGGCCGCTTTGAGCAGGGCGTAATGGCTGGGAGAATTGACGCGGTTTAACAGCACGCCGGCCACCTTGATGCCGGGCACCAGGTTGGCAAAGCCCTGAACTGTGGCAGCCGCCGAGGTGGAGACCGCCTTGCCGTCCACCGTCAGGATCACGGGGCAATCCAGCAGGCGCGCCATGCCGGCGGTGCTGCAGGCCAAGGGATCCGTGCCCAGGCCGTCGAACAGGCCCATGACCCCTTCGATCAACGCCACATCGGCCTTGGCAGCTTGCCGCCAGAAGAGTGCCCTCAAGCTGTCTTCCGGCAGCATAAAGGCGTCGAGGTTGCGGGAGGTCACCCCACTCACCCGACTGTGCCAGCCGGTGTCGATATAATCTGGCCCCACCTTGAACGGCTGCACCCTGAGGCCACGGCGGGACAGGGCGCGCAACAGGCCCAGAGTGAGGGTCGTCTTGCCGCTACCGCTGTGTGTCCCGCCAATCACAAATCCATGCATCATTGCCCGCCAACCCAATAAAAAACCCGACGCTTCGGTCGGGTCAGGGGATCGGGCACCAGGCCCCACGGCCAAACGCCGTGTGCATCACGCAGACCCCTTCCCACCGAAGGAGTAAAATCGCCTGCACACGAGTCGGTCTTCTGGCTTAGCGTCATCCCTTCCCGTCCCTTCCCGAACCCGGGGTTCAGTGGCTTGACGGTATGGTCGGCATCACAGCAGCGGGGGCTGCGGAGGATTTACACCTCCTTCCCTGACGGCATGGCCGTCACTCATCTGCAAATTTGGTTAACTGTTATCCGTTAATGAAATCCTGTCAGAACAACCAGATAGGCCTTGTAGTCTATCGATGGAGAGAGTCTATACCCTATTGCAGATCAAAAAAATGTCGCATCCAGTCCAGGGCATAACAAAAAAACGGTCTTCTTATATTAATATTTTGCCCTGTCATTTATTTAAAACGCTTATTTCTCGTGGGTTTTAAGCCGGCGAAGTTGTCATTTGAAATATGATTTTATTGCCCTCCGCCATATGGTCGTTTTGCTATCAGCAACACACTTTGCCTCGCACACTTCACCGGTTCAGACCAGTCAGTCGGGGCTATTGCTCCTGACTTAACATCTCCCGGTACATTTGTGGCGTGACCTGATAGGTCTGCCGAAAAATCTTGCAAAAATAACTGGTCTGGGAGAAGCCAAGATTCTTGGCAATACTGGCGATGGACCAATCGCTGTTTTGCAGCATCTGCTTGGCATTGATCATCCGCTGGCGGGTGACATAGGCATTAAAGCCGATGCCCAGCTGCTTCTTGAACAGCTTGCTGAAGTAATAGGGACTCAGGTAGACATGGGCTGCCACCTCCTCCAGCCGCAGCTCCTCGGAGAAATGACTGTCGATGTAACGCAGCGCCTTCTTGATCTTGGGATCATAGATGGGACTGGACATGGCCCGGTTGGCTTCGCCCGCCTCGTTACTCTCATTAATTACTATAAAATTCAGATGCTTCTTGATGCAGTTATCCACCACCAGCTTGAGCAGTTCGGCTGAGGCCATGATCTTGGTGTAATCCACCACAGGGATGCTCTCGTATTCACGGAGCAGTTCCCCATCCTGGCGCCAACGCTCATCGATCTTCTGGATATGGTCCAGATGCTCCTCGCTGACGAGACGCACCTGACCGCACAGGACGAAGCCAACCAGGTTGCCGGAGATGAGGAGCGGTATGGAGAAATCAGTCAGCCCGGCATGACAGCGATATATGCAAGGTCGGTTCTCTTTTGACGCCTCCAGCCCACCACAGCGATCGCTCATCTTGCATCGGGCATATAGCTCTGGATCTTCCCGTAATTTCTGGCAAAACTGAGTAAAGTTAAATCGTTCGGATATCTCCTCACCGTGGATATTAACCACCACGACTGCCAGGCTGGTGGCATTGGCAAAATCCAAGGCAATTTTATTAACAAGATCCGAGTCAAATGGATTGGCTGAAATCATGTTAAATGTCCCATTTGGTTAAATATCGAGTAGGCTTGCAATAACTGACTGATTGCAAACTATTGTTTATCGTGTTTTTTTGATAAGGTTTTCACGGCCGCAATCTGTATATCGGATAACGTTCCGCCAAACAGTGAGGTTGTCTACACTCTCGCAACAATTTCCCCAAGATGACAGCCTCGTCCATGCCGCCGGCCGGTTGCGCCCCTGCCGCACGACCTGCGCGATACGCTCACACGCGTCAGTGAACAAACTCATTGGGCAACAAAAACGGGCAAAGGTTTCCCTTTGCCCGTTTTGTGTTGCCCAATTGCACTTAGGCAGTGGCGGTTTCCTTCCCATAGAAGGCCGCCTCGTACAGCGCCTGCACATCCGCCACCGTGGGTTGACCCGGGTTGGTCCAGGTGCAGGGATCGGCATGGGCATTCTGGCTCATGCGCCCCAGCACGGCGGCAAAATGCGACTCCTCGAAAGGCACCTCCTGGCACAGGTGGAAGCTGTGGGGAATGTTCAACTGACGGTTCAGCATCTCCACCGCCTCTGCCAGATCCGGGATCTCCAGCTGCTTCTCCACCAGGGCGTACTTGTCGCTGAACCGACGGTTGAAGCGGATGATGTAGGGCAGCAGGATGGCGTTGGCCAGGCCGTGGGTGACCCCGAACTCTCCGCCTATCTTGTGGGCCAGGGAGTGCACCAGCCCCAAGGAGGCGTTGGTGAAGGCCATGCCCGCCAGGGCCGAGGCGTTGTGCATGTTGAGGCGGGCGGTGGCGTTATTGGGCTCCCGATAGGCCAGCTCCAGGTTTTCCAGCACCAGGCGGATGGCCTCGATGGCATAGGGATCGGTAAAGGAGGTGGCGGCGGTACTGGCCACCGCCTCCAGAGCGTGGGCCAGCACGTCCATGCCGGTGTTGGCGGTGATGTGGGGCGGCATGGTCTGTGGCAGCGCCGGATCCAGGATGGCGATGTCCGGCACCATGTCCGCCGCGACGATGGGGTACTTGATGTGGTTGTCGGTATCCGTGATCACGGAAAACGCCGTGATCTCCGAGGCGGTGCCGCTGGTGGATGGAATGGCTACGAAGCGCGCCTTGTTGCGCAGCGGCGGCATGGAGCCCGGCGTCAGTATGTCCTCAAACTTGAGGTCGGGATGCTCGTAGAAGCACCACATCACCTTGGCGGCATCCAGTGCCGAACCACCCCCGATGGCGACGATCCACTCGGGCTCGAACGCCTGCATCGCCTTGGCGCCGCGCCAGACGGTGGCCACCGACGGGTTGGGCTCCACCCCATCCACGATCAGGGTCTGCATGCCGGCCTGCTGCAACAGCGCCTCGGCCTGCGCCAGAAAACCGAAACGCTTCATGGAGCTGCCGCCGGTGACCAGCACCGCCTTGCGGCCTTTGAGGGTACTCAGGTGGTTGAGGGCCTCGGGCCCGGAGATGATGTTGCGGGGCACAGAGAAGTGCATAAGCGCCATGGTGACTCCTTGCAGTAAGAAGGTGGGATGGGATGCCCAAGGGCAAAAACTGGCCCCACCATAGCCAAATGCCTCCAACGTCTGCGTGCGCCAGTTAACACAACCATGCTTTAAGTGTGGTCTTTGCCTCAGACTGTGGTGGCGACCGCCATCGCCGCGGGTAAACCCGGGATAGTGGCCGAAAAAAAGCCCGGTCGCAGGGCGACCGGGCTTGGGCAGCGGGTTAAAGATGGGCTTAGCGCGTCACATCGAAACGATCCGCGTCCATCACCTTGCACCAGGCCTTGACGAAGTCCTGGACGAACTTCTGTTTGGCATCGTCCTGGGCATACAGCTCGGCATAGGCCCGCAGCACAGAGTTAGAACCAAACACCAGATCCACCCGGGTGGCGGTCCACTTCACCGCACCGGTGGCACGATCGCAGAGCTGATAGAGGTTCTCTCCGGCGGGCTGCCAGCGATAGGCCATGTCGGTCAGGTTGACGAAGAAGTCATTGGACAGCACCCCGACCCGGTCGGTGAAGACCCCGTGGGCCGCGCCACCGTGGTTGGTGCCCAGCACCCGCATGCCGCCGATGAGCACCGTCATCTCGGGGGCGGTCAAGCCCAAGAGCTGGCTGCGATCCAGCAGCATCTCTTCGGGGGTCACCGCATAGGCCTGCTTCTGCCAGTTGCGGAAGCCATCATGCAGCGGCTCCAGCACGGCGAAGGAGTCCACGTCGGTCTGGGCCTGACTGGCATCGCCCCGGCCCGGCGTGAAGGGCACCATCACCTCGACGCCGGCGGCCTTGGCGGCCTGCTCCACGGCGGCGCAGCCCCCCAGCACGATGAGATCCGCCAGGCTGACCGGTACCGCCAGCTGGGCCTGGATGCCGGACAGCACCTCCAGCACCTTGCCAAGCCGTGCCGGCTCGTTACCCACCCAGTCTTTTTGCGGGGCGAGGCGAATGCGCGCGCCGTTGGCGCCACCGCGGAAGTCCGAACCACGGAAGGTCCGCGCACTGTCCCAGGCGGTGGCCACCAGCTCACCCACCGACAGGCCGGAGGCCAGGATCTTGCCCTTGATGGCGGCGATCTGAGCCGCATCCAGCTGAGCATTGCCAGCGGGGATCGGGTCCTGCCAGATCAGATCTTCGGCCGGCACTTCCGGGCCCAGGTAGCGGCTCTTGGGCCCCATGTCCCTGTGGGTCAGCTTGAACCAGGCCCGGGCGAAGGCCTCGGCGAAAGCTGCCGGATCCTGGTGGAAGCGCCGGGCTATGGGCTCGTAGATGGGATCGAAGCGCAAGGAGAGATCCGCCGTGGTCATCATGGGCGGGTACTTCTTGGCCGGATCATGGGCATCGGGGATCAGGTGCTCGGGCTTCACATCCACCGGCGTCCACTGATGGGCCCCCGACGGGCTCTTGGTCAGCTGCCACTCGTAACCGAACAGCATGTCGAAGTAGCCGTTGTCCCACTGGGTGGGATTGGGTTTCCAGGCCCCCTCGATGCCGCTGGAGGTGGTGTGCACGCCGAGGCCGGACCCCAGGCGGTTATGCCAGCCCAGCCCCTGCTCCTCGATGCCGGCGGCTTCCGGCTCCGCCCCCACCAGAGTGGGATCGCCGGCACCGTGGGCCTTGCCGAAGGTGTGGCCGCCGGCCACCAGGGCCACGGTTTCCTCGTCGTTCATCGCCATGCGGGCAAAGGTCTCCCGCACATCCCGACCAGAGGCCACCGGATCCGGATTGCCATCCGGCCCCTCGGGGTTCACATAGATGAGGCCCATCTGCACCGCCGCCAGCGGGTTCTCCAACTGGCGCTCACCCGAGTAACGGCTGCCGGGCTTGTCGCTGGTGGCCAGCCACTCGCGCTCCGAGCCCCAGTAGATGTCCTTCTCCGGATGCCAGATATCCTCGCGGCCCCCGGCAAAGCCGAAGGTCTTGAAGCCCATGGACTCCAGCGCCACGTTGCCCGCCAGTATCATGAGATCCGCCCAGGAGAGCTGGTTGCCATACTTTTTCTTGATGGGCCACAGCAGACGGCGCGCCTTGTCCAGGTTGACGTTGTCCGGCCAGCTGTTGAGGGGGGCGAAACGCTGGCTGCCGGTGCCGCCACCGCCGCGGCCATCGGCGGTTCTATAGGTGCCGGCACTGTGCCAGGCCATACGGATCATCAGGCCGCCGTAGTGACCCCAGTCCGCCGGCCACCAGGCCTGGCTATCTGTCATCAGTTGTTGCAGGTCGGCCTTGACCGCTGCCAGATCCAGCTTGGCGAAGGCCTCGGCATAGTTGAAGGTCTCCCCCAGGGGGTCTGTCTTGCGGTCGTGCTGGTGCAATATGTCCAGGTTCAGGGCCTTGGGCCACCAATCATGGTTGCTGGTGCTGGTGCCGGTCTGGGTCAGGGCACCGTGCATGAAGGGACATTTGCCGGCGGGGCGCTTCTCGGGGCTACTCATTGACTCGTCTCCTAGGGTGACAGTTATAAACTTCACTGCGGACAGGTGGATCGTCGTCAGTCGAACCACACATGAACCATAGTGTTTTCCCTATAGTTGGCAACTTGATGAACTTTTGCTACTCGATTAAAAAGATTCCAGCAATCGGAAATTTCTATGTCGAGTCGCGCCCCCAGCCGCTACGCCAGCCGGCGACGGGGCCAAGGGAAACACAGCGAACAGCGTTAGCGCAGATGAGAGCGAAAAAATGCGTCAGCCATCACTCTTTACGATCCAGATGATCCGCTCGGGCGGCCAGACCGGGGTGGACAGAGCCGCCCTGGACTTTGCCCTGCACCAGGGAATTGACCATTGCGGCTGGTGCCCCAAGGGGCGCCTGGCCGCAGACGGCCCCCTGCCCGCCCGCTACCGGCTGCAGGAAACCGACTCCGCCGGTTATCGCCAACGCACCCAGGCCAACGTGCGCGACAGCGACGCCACCCTGATCCTTAACCTGGGCGCACTGACCGGCGGCAGCCGACTCACCCAGGAATTCATCCGCAAACTGGGCAAACCGGGCTTTATCTGGCAGTTGGAGGCCCCCTTTGCCCCCCAGCAGACCGCCTTCCACACCTGGCTCAGCCAGCATTCGATCCAGGAACTCAATGTCGCCGGACCCAGCGAAGGTCGCTGCCCCGGCATCTACCACGCCAGCCTGGCCCTGCTGGCGCGCCTGTGGGAGGGCGCCGGATAAAACCGGTCTGCCACAGACGCACCGTGATTGTCGTCTGGCGAGGAGTACCGTACTCTACGGCCAGATTATCAATCAGTTAAGAAGGGCTCTCGGCCCCGCCAGCCATGTCCATCACCTATTACGATCAGCATGCCGACGCCTTTGTCGCCGCCACCATAGCGGTGGACATGTCATCCCTGTATGACCTTTTTTTGCCGTACCTGGCCCCGGGTGCCCGCATTCTGGATGCCGGTTGTGGTTCCGGTCGGGACAGCGCCCACTTCCTGAGTCTGGGCTTCGCGGTGCATGCCTTCGATGCCAGCGCAGAGATGGTGAGCCGGGCCAGGGCCCTGACCGGCCTGTCGGTGCGCTGCTGCCGCTTCGAGCAATACCAAACGGACCAACCACTGGATGCCATCTGGGCCTGTGCCTCCCTGTTGCATGTGCCGGCGGGCGATCTGCCGGCCATCCTGACCCATCTGGCGAGCCTGCTTAAAGAGGACGGTATCTTCTATTGCTCCTTCAAATACGGGACGGGACAGGTGGAACGGGACGGGCGCCGCTTCACCCAGCTGGATGAAACCGGCCTGGCCGGCCTGCTGGCCCCCCTGCCCTTCGCGAGCGAGCGCATCTGGCAGACGGCGGATCTGCGTCCCGGCCGGGAAGCCGAACGCTGGCTCAATGCCATCTTGAGGAAACGGACATGACCCTGGCCCTGTTCACCGGCGGCCAGAGTGCGGATCCGGGCTTTCAGCAGCCCTTGCTGCCCCAGCTAACAGCCGCCTTGGCCAGCTGCGGCGCCGGCAGTCGCATCGCCCTGTGTGTCTCCTTTATCCGGCAGAGCGGCCTGACGTTGCTGCGCCCTGATCTTTTGGCGGCGCTGGCACGCGGGGCCCAGCTGCGGGTCATCACCTCGGACTATCTGAATGTCACAGAACCGGTGGCCCTGCGGGATCTGCTCAAGTTTCCCCAGGCTCAGAGCCAGATCCTCATCTATCAGAGCCAGGGTGAGGCGGGTTTTCACCTCAAGTCCTATCTGTTTATTCAGGCGGCCGAGGCAGACGGACTGCAGGGCTGCGGCTTCGTGGGCTCAAGCAACATATCAAGGGATGCCCTGACCCGTTCCCTGGAGTGGAACTGGTGCCTGGACGTGACGCCCCAGTCGTCCCCGCAAGCCCGGGACAGCTTGCAGGCGCTGCATGCCCAGGTCGATGCCCTGGCCCGGGATCCCCGGGTCGTACCCCTCACCCACGCGTGGATAGATGAGTACATAGATCGCTATCAACAGACGAGTCTGGCCGCCGTGAGGGCCATCACCGGGGCGCAGGAGCAAGAAGATCCCTGCGAGGTGCCATCGCCCAATGCCGTGCAACTGGAAGCGCTGGCTGCCCTCAGGGATGCGCGGCAACGGGAGTGTCAACGCGGACTGGTGGTGATGGCCACCGGGCTGGGCAAGACCTGGCTGGCGGCCTTTGATGTGCGACAGATGCAGGCCGCCCGCCTGCTGTTTGTCGCCCATCGCGAGGAGATACTGCTCCAGGCCCAGCGCAGCTTCGCCACCCTGGCCCCACGCCAATCCAGCGGACTGTATACGGGCACGACGCAACAGCAGGCCGACTGGCTGTTCGCCTCAATCCAGACCCTGGGACAGGATCGGCAGTTGGAAAAATTCGCACCGGATTATTTTGACTACATAGTGGTGGACGAATTCCACCACGCCGCCTCTCCCACTTACCGGCGCCTGCTGGCCCATTTCAAGCCGCGCTTTCTGCTGGGGCTGACCGCCACGCCGGAGCGCACGGATCAGGCGGACATCCTGGCCCTGTGCGACAACAATCTTTTGTTCGAACGCCACCTGGCCGAAGCCATCGACCTCAAGTTGCTCGCGCCCCTGATCTACCACGGCATTTTCGACCATACCCTGGATTACCAAGCCCTGCCCTGGCGCAACGGCCAATTTGATCCCAAGGCGTTGGAGACGGCCTTCGCCTCGAAAAAGCGCGCCCAGCACGCCCTGGCCCAGTGGCAACGGCTGCACCAGAACCGCACCCTGGCGTTTTGCATCTCCACCCGGCATGCCGATTACATGGCCGACTTTTTCAACCAGGCCGGGATCCCCGCCCTGGCGGTCTACGCCGGCAGCCAGGCCGATCGCCACCAGGCGCTCGAACAGTTAGATGCAGGCGACATCCAGGTGCTGTTTTCGGTGGATCTGTTCAACGAAGGCACGGATCTGCCCGCCATCGACACCCTGCTGATGCTGCGGCCCACCGAGTCCAAGATCGTCTTCCTGCAGCAGTTGGGCCGCGGCCTGCGCCGCCACCCAGGCAAGCAGCAGCTGGTAGTCATCGATCTGGTGGGTAATCACAAAGCCTGTCTGTACAAGCCCTATCTGCTGCGCCAGCAGCTGCGGCGATCAGGTGGACCAGGGGGGAGTGAGCCGACCGCGCTGGCCGCCGGTTGCCATATCAATCTGGATCCCCAACTGCTGCCCCTGCTGGATCAGCTCAAGCGCGGCCAGCGGCTCAAGGTGGTGGACGAGTATCGACGGCTGCGGGATGAGCTGGGCTATCGTCCCTCTGCCCTGCAAGCCTATGAGGCCGGGCTGGACTTTCAAAAACTGCGGCAACAACACCAAAGCTGGTTTGGGCTGGTGCGCCAGCAAGGGGATCTCACCCCGGCGCAGCAGGCGGTACAGGAACAGTGCGGTGATTTCCTGCTGCAGGGGGTGGAGACCACCGCCCTCACCAAGTGCTTCAAGATGATCCTCATGCAGGCGTTGCTGGAGCTCGATGGACTGCATCAGCCTCCCAGCCTGACGGCCTTGTCCCTCCGCTCCCGTGAGGTACTGAACCGCTACCCGTTACTGGCCCAGCAGGATCTGCCGGATAGCCTCAGACAACTGCCCGCCGATCACCCAAGCTGGCTGCGCTACTGGCGGGACAACCCCATCACCTTCTCCACCGGCGGCAAGGCGGGCAGTCAATCGAGCTACTGGTTTCGCATCCAGGAGGAGCGCTTCGTCCCGGTCTTCGATCTGCCAAGCGAGGCTCTTGAGACGCTGCATGAGCTGATCCAGGAGTTGGTGGATCTGCGCCTGGCCGAATATTGCCGCCGCACCACCAAGCGCCAAACCGCCACCGAAGGCCCGATGCCCAGCCAACCGACGGTGATCCAGCTGCCGTTCTACCCCAACCTCAAGATCGCCTGCGGGCATTTCAAACAGGGTGACGACAGCCAGATGCAGTGGCTGAGCCATCCCGATCTGCCCGCCACCGTGGACCCGGCGCGTCATTTCCTGGCCCGGGCCAGCGGCCACTCCATGGAAGGCGGCAAACAGTCCATCGCGGATGGCGCCCTCCTGCTACTGGAGCGGATCACCCCCACCCAGGCCGGTTCCATCACGGGCAGCACACTGGCCATCGAGTTGGAGGATGATGCCGGCCAGCCGCAATACCTGTTGCGGGTGGTGCGCAAGATAGGCCCAGGCGAATATCGCCTCAAGGCCAACAACCCGGACTATCCGGAGATCCCGGCTACGGAACAGATGCGCCCCTTCGCCCGCTTGAAGGCGGTGCTGACGACGCCTGAGCCTGCTGATGAAGACGATGCCTAGGCGGTTTTGCTGGAAGACTCCGCGCTCAAGCGGCTCGACACCAGTCCGGTAGCCACCAGCACCAGGGCCATCCCCAGCAGCAACAGCCAGCCGGGTTGCCAGCGGCCGCTGACGGCGTGCAGCTGACCCAGCACCACGGGGCCCAGGGACGCCAGGCTGTAGCCGCAACCCTGCACCAGGGCATTGATGCGGCGGTTGTCGTCCAGATCCTGGGCATGGGTCATGATCAGCATGAAGATCACCACAAAGCAGCCCCCCTGGGCTATGCCCCCCAGCAGTGACCAGCCGGCCCAGTGGGTGGGGAACAGCAGCAGCCCCAGCAGTGCCAACACCCACATCAGCCCCATCAGCGCCAACAGCCAGGGCAGACGGACCCGATGGGCCAGCCAAGGCACGCCGAACGCCCCCAGCAAGGAGAGGATCTGAAAGGAGGCGGCCACCAGGCCGGCCCGGGTGGCGCTCATGTCGGCGGCCTGCATCAGGTAGCTGGGTAGCCAGGCGGTGAGGGCGTAATAGAGAAACAGGTGGATGACGAAGGCCAGGGCCAGCAGCCAGACCAGGGGGCGCCGCAGCCAGCCACTCTCCCGCGCCGACTGTGCCACCGATTGGCTCGGCACCGGCCGGTCGGCATCATGGCGGCCCACCCACCACCAGAGTGCCCAGGCCAGCAAGGGTAGCCAGACCCAGGCCAGCAGAGCCCCCTGCCAGCCCCACCACAGCGCCATGGGTGCGGTCAGCGAGCTTGTCAGCATGGTGCCCAGGTTGATGGCGGTGGTGTAGAGACCGGTCACCCCGTGCCGGCGGGCCATGAAGTCCCGGGCGATCACCATCAGGCTGACGATGTTGCCCACCGCCAGGGCGGCGCCGATGAGCAAGGTGCCCGCCAGCAGGCCCGGCACGCCGGCGAAGGGACGGATCATCAGCCCCAGGGCTGCCCCGCCCAGGGTCAGGTAGATGCTGCGCTGGATCCCCAGCCACCCTATGACCCAGGCGGCCAGGGGGGTGAGCAGACCAAAGCAGAGCACAGGTATGCTGGTGAGCAGGCCGCACAGGGCGGGGCCCAGCGCCAGATCGGCGCGCATGGACTCCAGCACCGGCGGCACCGCCGTCAGGGGACTACGCAGATTCATGGCCAGCAGCACCAAGGCCAGCAACAGCCACAGGGAGGAAACACGGGAAACCGATGCGTCACCGACCTAGGGTGACGCTGCAGCAACATCCTGCATGGGGGACCGCCTACAGACTCGAATAAACCGAAGCGAACCTGGGGACTCTATACCTCACCACCGCCCATCACAAGGGACGCCCGCCCCTGGGCCAGCCGTCGATGCACGGCGCGCGTGCGTTCTGGCTGGACTGCGCCGGCCGTGGGCAATAAAAAACCCGGCCGAGGCCGGGTTCAATCATGGTGCGGAAGGTGGGACTTGAACCCACACGCCTAGGGCGCCAGAACCTAAATCTGGTGCGTCTACCAATTTCGCCACTTCCGCAAAAGGGGCTGGTTGCCGTTGACGACGGCGACCTTAAATGGTGGGGTGGCTGATGGGGTTCGAACCCACGACAACAGGAATCACAATCCTGGACTCTACCAACTGAGCTACAGCCACCGCTGGGGTTGTTGCTTTGCCAACCGTTGCCGGTCTGCCGTGCAGCGCCTGTCCATTCTGCGGTGCTTTGCCACCGAAAAATGGCGCGCCCTGCAGGATTCGAACCTGCGACCCACGGCTTAGAAGGCCGTTGCTCTATCCGACTGAGCTAAGGGCGCACGTCTGAGTGCGTGGTCGGTGATGTAGGATTCGAACCTACGACCCTCTGGTCCCAAACCAGATGCGCTACCGGGCTGCGCTAATCACCGACGTACTCACCAACACTGGCCGCTTGAGGATAGCAGGCTCGCCTCCTCATGCAACGGGCACGCATCATACCCAAGCGCCCTCGCCAGCGTCAACGAAATTTCCCCCCTGTGCATTCAACTGGTTACTTCTACGACGCCGCCCCTGACGAGGTGCCGAGAGAATCCTTTTTAACCAGAGAAACGGCCCCTCAGGGCACAATGCTGGTCAGTTAAGTCGCGGATACGGATAAATGGGCACCAGCGGCAAGCCATCCCCCAGCTAACCTCCCCCTTGGCAAGGGGTGAGGAACGATTTCCCCTGCCCTTATTTAGGGGAAGGTGCGGGTGGGGTTGGCTTTTGCCACAAAAACCATGTCATTGACGCAGTGAAGGCGCCAACGCCGCCTTCACTGCGGAACATTGCCGTCAGGGGCATGACTGAGGGCAGGCAAATGCGGGCTAGCCTGCGCGCTCCAGCATGGCGTGCAGCAACACGTTGGCGCCGGCGGTGACCTGCTCGGGCAGGGTCTCCTCGATCTCGTTGTGGCTGATGCCGTCCTTGCAGGGGATGAAGATCATGCCGGTGGGCGCCAGCATGGACATGTAGACGGCGTCGTGGCCGGCACCTGAGACAATATCCATGTGGCTGTAGCCCAGGGTCTGGGCCGCCCGGCGCACCGCGTCCTTGCAGTCGGGATGGAAGGGCGCCGCCGGGTAATGGGACACCTCCTTGATGGCGATACCCAGGCCCGTCTCGGCCGCCACCTGTTTGGTGTAGGCGTGGAGCGCGGCGTCCATCTCATCCACCAGCTCATCCGTCATGTTGCGAAAATCGATGGAGAAGGTCACCTGACCGGGGATAACGTTGCGGCTGTTGGGGAACACCTGCACCATGCCGACGGTGCCGCGGCCATGGGGGCCGAAGCGGTTGGCGATGGCCACCACCTCCTGCATCACCCGGGCAGCCACCTGCATGGCATCCTGGCGCATGGCCATGGGGGTGGGACCGGCATGGGCCTCCATGCCGGTGACCACGCAGTCATACCAGCGGATGCCCAGCACCGCCTGCACCACCCCTATGGTGATGTCCTGCTCCTCCAGGATGGGGCCCTGCTCGATGTGGGCCTCGAAGTAGCCGCCGATGGGATGATCCCCCGGCACCTGATCCCCCACGTAGCCAATGCGCTCAAGCTCCCCTTTTACCGTCTTGCCCTCGGTGTCGGTGGCGGCATAGGCGTGTTCCAGGCTGAAGATGTTGGCAAACACGCCGGAGCCCATCATCACGGGCACGAAGCGCGAGCCCTCCTCGTTGGTCCAGAACACCAGCTCCACCGGCGCTTCGGTCTCGATCTGATGGTCGTTCAGGGTACGGATCACCTCCAGCCCCGCCAGCACACCAAAGTTGCCGTCGAACTTGCCGCCGGTGGGCTGGGTGTCGATGTGGCTGCCGGTGACGATGGGCGGCAGGCTGTTGTCCCGCCCGGCCCGCCGCATAAACACATTGCCTATTTGGTCGATGGTGACCGACAGCCCTGCCGCCTTGGCCCAGCCGATCACCCGATCCCGGCCCTGCTTGTCCAGGTCCGTCAGGGTCAGGCGGCAGACGCCGCCCTTGGGGGTGGCGCCGATCTGGGCCAGATCCATCAGGGATTGCCACAGCCGCTCGCCATTGACGCGGATCTTGTCCAATGACAGGGTGGCCGGGCTCTCGATTATCTTGGTATCCATCATGCTGTTCTCTCCTTTGAGGCTGAACGTTAGCGTTCCACCGGGGTGGGCGCCTGCACCTGGGCGCGCAGGGCGCTGGCACTGAACTGGGGACCGAAGGCCGGTCGCTTGATGTAACGGCCTGCACCGGGCAGGGTGCGCAGATCGCCATCCACCCAGACCAGCTGGCCACGGCTGACGGTATGGCTGGCGATGCCCTTGACGGTGCGGCCTTCAAACACGTTGAAGTCGTTCTTCGAGTGATGTGTCTTGGCAGAGAGGGTCTTGCTGCCGGCGGGATCCCACACCACCAGATCCGCATCGGCGCCCACAGCGATCAGCCCTTTCTTGGGATAGAGGTTGAACAGCTTGGCGGTGTTGGCGGAGGTGATGGCGACAAACTCGCTGGGGGTGAGGCGGCCCGAGTTGACCCCGGCATCCCAGATCACCGCCATGCGCTCCTCCACCCCGCCGCAGCCGTTGGGGATCTTGGTGAAGTTGCCCTGGCCGGCGGCCTTTTGCGCGGCGCAAAAGGTGCAGTGATCGGTGGCGGTGGTGTGCAGCTGGCCCGATTGCAGGCCGCGCCACAGCGCATCCTGGTGGGGCTTGGCGCGAAACGGCGGGCTCATGACGTGGGCGGCAGCCACGTTGAAGTCCGGGTGGCGGTAGACGCTGTCGTCGATCACCAGGTGACCGGCCAGCACCTCGCCATAGACCCGCTGGCCCCGGGCCCGGGCCCGGGCGATGGCATCGGCGGACTCCTGACAGGAGACATGCACGATATAGATGGGCACCCCTAGCACATCGGCGATGGCGATGGCGCGGTTGGCCGCCTCCCCCTCCACCATGGGCGGCCGAGACAGCGGATGTCCCTCGGGGCCCGTGATGCCCATCTTCAGCACCTCCTGCTGCAGCAGGTAGACCAGCTCGCCGTTCTCGGCGTGGACCGTGGGCATGGCCCCCAGTTCCAGGGCCCGGCGGAAGCTGTTCACCAGGGTCTCGTCATCACACATGATGGCATTCTTGTAGGCCATGAAGTGCTTGAAGCTGTTGACCCCCTCCTGCTGCACCAGGGTCCCCATGTCGCGGTGCACCGACTCGTCCCACCAGGTGATGGCCACGTGAAAGCCGTAATCGGCGGCGGCACTCTCAGCCCAGCCGCGCCAGGTCTGATAGGCGTCCATCAACGGCTGCTGGGGATCCGGGATGACAAAGTCGATGATGCTGGTGGTGCCCCCCGCCAGGGCCGCGCTGGTGCCGGAGTAGAAATCATCTACCGTGGTGGTGCCCATGAAGGGGAAGTTCATGTGGGTGTGGGGGTCGATGCCGCCGGGCAGCACATACTGGCCGCCCGCCTCCACCACCTGGCAGCCCGCCGGCGCCTGGGCCGCCAGGTTCTCCCCCACGGCCGCAATCAGACCGTCCACACACAGGACATCGGCCCGCCGCTCACAATCGGCGTTGACGACGGTGCCGCCGCGGATCAAAACGCTTTGACTCATAGTGACTCTCCTCATCGGGTGAAGGTGTCGGCGCCTAGGCGCCGACCACCGCCTGGGTCTGCTCGGCCACGGGCGCCGCCTCGGCCATAGGGTTGTTAGGATGGGTGGTCCAGTTGGCGTACAGGCCGCTGACCGTCTTGCCGGTGCGCAGGTCCACCTCACCGGGGGCCAGATCCCGCATGCTGATGCAGTTTTCCACCGGGCAGATGGAGACGCACAGGTTGCAACCCACGCAGTCTTCCTCCTTCACCTCGAAGTGGCGCAGGCCGTTCTTTTCGGCGGTGATGGCCTGGTGTGAGGTGTCTTCACAGGCGATGTGGCACTTGCCGCACTGGATGCAGCTGTCCTGATCGATCACCGCCTTGGACACGTGGTTGAGGTTCAGGTAACGCCAGTCGGACACGGTAGGCACGGCGCGACCGCGGAAGTCCTCGATGCGGCGAAAACCGTGCTCGTCCATGTAGTTGGACAGGCCGCTTATCATGTCCTGCACTATGCCAAACCCGTGGACCATGACGGCGGTACACACCTGGACCGTGCCGCAACCCAGGGCGATAAACTCGGCAGCATCCCGCCAGGTGGAGACGCCGCCTATGCCGGAGATGGGCAGACCCTGGGTCTGGGGATCCCGCGCAATTTCCGCCACCATGTTGAGGGCGATGGGCTTGACCGCCGGGCCGCAATAGCCGCCGTGGGAGCCCTTGCCGTCGGTGCTGGGACTCATGATCAGGCTGTCCAGATCCACCCCCGTGATGGAGTTGATGGTGTTGATGAGGGAGACGGCATCGGCCCCGCCCTGCCTGGCGGCCCGGGCCGGATAGCGGATGTCGGTGATGTTGGGGGTGAGCTTGACGATCACCGGCAGGCGGCAGTACTGCTTGCACCAGCGGGTCACCATCTCTATGTATTCGGGCACCTGACCCACCGCCGCCCCCATGCCCCGCTCGCTCATGCCGTGGGGACAGCCGAAATTCAGCTCGATGCCGTCGGCACCGGTCTGCTCGACGAGGGGCAGGATAAACTTCCAGGAGTCCTCGTCACAGGGCACCATGATGGAGACCACCAGGGCCCGATCCGGCCAGTTGCGCTTGACCCGGGCGATCTCCTCCAGATTGATGTCCAGGCTGCGATCCGTGATGAGCTCTATGTTGTTCAGGCCGATGATCTTGCGATCCTGGGCGCGCAAGGTGCTGTAGCGCGGCCCGCTGACATTCACCACATGAGGGTCGAGCCCCAGGGTCTTCCACACCACGCCACCCCAGCCCGCCTCGAAGGCGCGCACCACGTTGTACTCCTTGTCGGTGGGCGGCGCCGATGCCAGCCAGAAGGGGTTGGGGCTCTGGATACCGAGAAAGTTACTGGACAGATCAGCCATGGCAGGCCTCCTTGGAAGATGCGGCGCTGGCCGTCAGGGAAGAGGAAGTGCAAGAAACGGCCCCGTCACGCAGGGTCTTGTCGATGGAGAAGGCGGCAAGCTTGCCCAGGCGCACCGCGTCCACGGTGAGATCCAGGCCACCGGCCACGCAGTCACCGCCAGCCCAGACGCCGGCCAGCGAGGTGCGGCCCTGGTCATCCACCGCGATGCGACCGCCTTCCAGCGTGAGACCCGCGCCGGCGGGCTCCGCCAGATAGCGCTGCCCTATGGCCTTGAGCAGCATGTCGGCGGCCAGGGTGAAGGTCTCGCCGGTCTCGACCAGCCGACCGTTTTGCTCGGCGGTCACCGCAAAGCGCATGCCCGTCAGCTGGTCGCCTTCGCTCAGCACCGCCTGGGGCGCCGCCCACAGCCGCACGGCCACGCCATTGTGACGTGCCCAGTCCATCTCCTCCGGTGAGGCTTTGAGTGCCGCCTCGCCACGCCGATACACCAGCGTGACCTCCCTGGCCCCCAGCTTCTTGGCCTGCACGGCGGCATCCACCGCCGTCATGCCACCGCCGATCACCACCACCTGGCGGCCCACCGGCAGTGCGGCCTTGTCGTCCGCCTGACGCAGGGCGGCGATAAAGTCCACCGCCTCGTGGATCCCGGCGAGCAGCGGCTCTGGGATGCCCAGGCTATTGACCCCGGCCAGCCCCAGCCCCAGGAACACGGCATCGAATTCCTGCTGCAGCTGCGCCAGGTGAATATCCCGCCCCAGCATCTGCTCGTTGCGCACCTCAATGCCGCCGATGGAGAGCAGCCAGCGGATCTCGTGCTGGGCAAAGTTGCCCGTGGTCTTGTAGGTGGCCAGGCCATATTCGTTGAGACCGCCCAGCTTGGGCTTGCCGTCAAACAGCACCACCTCGTGACCCAGGCGCGCCAGGCGATGGGCCACGGTCAGGCCCGCCGGCCCCGCCCCCACCACGGCCACCGTCTTGCCGGAGCTGGGGCCCCGGGTGAACAGGGGGGCGCCAGGATCGGCAAAATAGGTGTCGGTGGCATAGCGCTGCAGCTGGCCTATCTCCACCGGCTTGCTCTGCTGGGCCGTGCGCACACAGGCCTGTTCACACAGCTGTTCGGTGGGACAGACCCGGGCACAGATGCCGCCCAGCTCGTTGGCCTCCAGGATCACCTCGGCGGCGCCGCGGATATTCTTCTGGGCGATGCGCTGGATGAATCGGGGGACCTCGATACCCGCGGGGCAGGCCTGGGTGCAGGGGGCGTTGAAGCAGTCGTAGCAACGGTCTGCTTCGATGAGGGCCTGGGATGCGGTGAGCGGCGGATGACTGTCGGCAAAGTTCTGCGCATAGGCCGCCTGGGACAGGCGCCCGGCCAGCAGACCTGGGGCATCCTTGCCGACGGGGCTGGGATTCTTCATGGGGTCGCTCCTTGTGAAACACTGGGCTCAATAACCTGACCGCATGGTTAGGTTTCAAGACCAACAGAAGCGAGGTTCGTGCCAACTTGACCAAATGGTCAGTTATGACTGAAAAACGGCCAGTCCCGGCCCGCCAAGGCGGCTAAGGCCGTACAAAGGGTGGTCATTTTGGGGAATTATGCACCGGCGTTGGGCTAAAAATGCTGCAAGCCGGCGCAAGGGTGGCCGTCAGGCCAGCCCGCAGGTGCGGAAGATCAGGGTGAGCACGTGGCGCTCGGCCCGCTGGCGATCGCTTTGACTCTGCCCGCTGCGCCCCAGCACGGCTCGGATCTGGATGTCGAAATCCGCGTAGCTCTGGGTCAGGGACCAGATGGAGAAGAACAGGTGGGTGCTGTCCAGGGGAGCCACCTTGCCGGCGGCGATCCAGCCGTCCACCACCGCCGCCTTGGTCTGCACCAGCTCCTTGAGCTCGGTCTGCAGCAGACCGCCGATGACGTTTGCCCCCTGCAACAGCTCGTTGGCAAACAGCCGGGAGGCCTCGGGCCGTTCGTAGGTCAGGCGCATCTTCTGCTGTATGTAGCTGGCCAGGGCCTGCTTGGGATCCGCCTCCGGCGTGATGGCGTCCAGGGGGCTGAGCCAGTCATGGAGGATGCGATCCAGCACGTGCAGGTAGAGGTTTTCCTTGTTGCCGAAGTAGTAGTGCAGGTTGGCCTTGGGCAGCTGGGCCTGGTCGGCGATCTGGGCCATGGTGGTGCCCTTGAAACCGCTACGGGAGAAGGCCCGCTCGGCGGCGGCCAGGATCAGCTCCTCGTTGCTGCGGCGGATGCGCCCCTTGCTCTCCTCGTCATCGAGGTGGGGATCCAGCAGGCTGTAGGCGGGGGGTTGGACAGGCAATGCGTCGCTCATGGTGCTCCAAACATCCGGTGAAGAGGAAATAAGCGTGGCGCAATGTACCACCCCAGGACGGCCGGTGGCAGCCATGGGGTGGGCAAAAATGCGATCTCCTGCGGCAGATCAACCCCAGGGGATCGCATGAGGCGGGATCACAGCTTGGCGGCGGCCTCCCACACCCCATGGCTCATGGCGGCATCACCCGGGTCCTGCTTGATGACCGGCGAGCTGCCGCCGCTGAGCAACACCTCTATGGTGCGGCGGTAGGCCGCCGGCTCCAGATAACCCATCTTGGGGGTGTTGGCGCTGGGGATGAGCTTGGCCACGTTCTCCATCTGCCGCTCCTGTACCTCCTGGGTGGCGGCGCCGGAGGCATCCTGCTCCACCACGATTTCGGCGGCTTCCTTGGGATGGCTTACCGCGTAGTTCCAGCCCTGCAGGGTGGCCTTGACGAACTTGGCCATCTTGGCGACGAAGGCAGGATCCTTGAGATCAGAATCCAGCACATAGAGACCGTCCTCCAGGGTGGAGGCGCCCTGATCCTCGTAGGCGAAGGTGATGAGCTCGTCGGCCTTCATGCCGGCGTCGATGAGCTGCCAGTACTCGTTGTAGTTCATGGTGGAGATGCAGTCGGCCTGGCCCTGCAACAGGGGATCCACGTTGAAGCCCTGCTTCAGCACCTTGATATCCACGTCCGGCTTGTAGCCCAGCTTGGCCATCCAGTTGAAGAAGGGATACTCGTTGCCGCCGAACCAGACCCCGAGCGTCTTGCCCTTGAGATCCGCCGGGCTGGCGATGCCGCTGGCCTTCTTGCAGGTGAGCATCATGCCGGATTTGTCATAGATCTGGCTGATGTTAACGAGCGGCACTCCCGCCTCCCGCGCCGCCAGGGCGTCGGGCATCCAGTTGACGATCACATCGGCGGCGTGGCCGGCGATCACCTGCACCGGCGAGATGTCGGTGCCACCGGGTTTGATGGTGACATCCAGCCCGGCGTCTTGGTAGAAGCCCTTCTGCTGGGCCACGTAGTAGCCGGCAAACTGGGCCTGGGGCAGCCACTTGAGCTGCAGGGTCACCTTGTCTGCGGCCAGTGCCTGGACTGAGCCCAGGCCGGCGGCCAGCAGGGTGGCGGCAAGTATGGAGCGATGAAACAGGGTTGGTTTGCTCATGCAGAGTTCCTCATTATGCGCGTTAGTCATCCAGTCCTTGTGAAACCCACGGCGATGCGCCACCTCAGACCTGCCCCCGGATGGAGGGGTGCCAGAAGGTGACGCGACGCTCCAGCCTGACCAGCAGGGCATACAGCGCCGATCCCACCACCGAGGCCACCACGATCGCCGCCCAGACGATGGGCATGTGCATGCGGGCGGCCTCGGCCGAGATACGAAAGCCCAACCCGGCGGTGGGTGAGCCAAAATATTCCGCGACGATGGCGCTGATGAGCGCCAAGGTGGCGTTGACCTTGAGGGCGCTGAAGATGAAGGGCAGCGCCACCGGCAGGCGCAGGGTCAGCAGGGTGACCCTGGGGCTGGCGGCATAGGAGTGCAGCAGCTCCCGCTCCAGCTTGCCGCTGGCCTGCAGGCCCGCCAGGGTGCTCACCAGGGCCGGGAAATAGGTCACCAGCACTATGACCGCCGCCTTGGAGGGCCAGTCAAAGCCGAACCACATCACGGCGATGGGCGCTATGCCCACCAGGGGTATGGTGCTGGTCAGGTTGGCCAGGGGCAGAAAACCGCGCTGCAGGAAGGGAAACCGCTCGATGGCGATGCCGGACAAGACCCCTAAGCCGCTGCCCAGCACATAGCCCACCAGCACAGACTTGAGCACCGTCTGGACGAAGTCCCCCGCCAGCAGGCCGGCGTTGTCCCACAGGGCCGCGGCGATGGCGGCCGGCGTCGGCAGCAGCACCTGGGGCACGGCAAACAGGGTCACCAGCAATTGCCAGAAATAGAGCAGCCAGAGGCCAAACAGGCCGGCCACCAGTCCCTGGGGCAGCCGTTCACTGTGCACCGCCAGCCGCTGCAAGCCCAACTGGGCCAGCAACGCCAGGGCGGCTAGCTGCAGGCCAAAGGCCAGCCGATCCCCCTGCCCCGCCATGGCGGCGACCTGCTCCAGCCCCAACCAGGCCGCCACCAGGCTCAGCGCTACCAGCAAGAGTGCCGGCCGCAGACCGCGGCACGCGAAGAGCCCCTGCAAGGCACCCAGCACCAGCACGGCCACCAGCAACCCTTGGCCTGGGAGCATGGGTTGGGTGAGGCTGAGGCCACACAACATAAGGGCCACCGGCACGCCCAGCACACCGCCCAGGCGCTGCCCTGCCAGGGAGAGCGAAGATGAAAGCTTGGTCATGGGGCGACCCTCCGATTGGTCATGATCAGGCGCTCAGCCAGACCCACCAGACCGGTTAAGGCCACCCCCAGCAGGGAGGCCATCACCAGCGCCGACCAGATCTGTACCGTGTTGCCGTAATAAGAGCCGGTGAGCAGCCGCGATCCCAGGCCCGCCTGGGCCCCGGTGGGTAACTCGGCCACTATGGTGCCCACCAGACCGCTGGCGATGGCCACCCGGCAGGCCGGGAAGAGATAGGGCAAGGACGAGGGCAGCCGCAGCAGCCAGAAGGTATCCAGCCGGCCGGTGCCATAGGTGTGCAGCAGCTCCAGCTCCAGCTTCTGGGGCGCCCGCAGTCCCTGCACCATGGCCACCGTCACCGGAAAGAAGCACAGGTACATGGCGATGACCGCCTTGGGCATCAGGCCCGTGATTCCCAGGCTGCCCAGGATCACCAGCACTATGGGGGCTATGGCCAGCACAGGCACCGTCTGGGAGGCGACGATCCAGGGCAGCAGGGCCTTATCCAGGGTGCGGGAGTGGACGATGCACACCGCCAGCGCCAACCCCAGCAACAGGCCCATGATAAAGCCCGTCAGTGCGGCGCTGGCGGTCACCCAGGTGTGCAGCAGCAGGTTGCGGGGCGAGGTGATGGACCACTTGGTGAGGCTGGTCCAGATGTCGACGAGAATTTGATGGGGCGCCGGTAGCAGCGGCCGCTGCATGTTGAGGGTGGCCTGCAGCAGATCCCCCAGCGACCAGCTGCCATCCTTGGGCAGCACCCGGGCGATGGCACCGCTGGCGTTGAGCCCCACGGTCAGGGCATACCAGAGGATCAGCCCCACCAGCACCACTGTCAGGATGGGCAGCCCCTGTTGGCGAAAGCGCTCAATGATCATGGTGCCCCTCCGCCAGTGCCTCCCGCACCTCCTGGGCCAGGGCCAGGAAGGCCGGGGTATCCCGCAGCTTGAGGGTGCGCTCCCGGGGCAAGGGCGAGTCGATCACCTTGACGATGCGCCCCGGTCGCGGCGACATCACTACGATACGGGTGGAGAGGTAGACGGCCTCCGAGATGGAGTGGGTCACAAACACCAGGGTGCGCTGCTCGGCGCACCAGAGATCCTGCAGCTGCTGGTTGAGGTTGTCCCGGGTGATCTCATCCAGGGCGCCGAAGGGCTCGTCCATCATCAGGATCTTGGGCTTGAAGCCCAGGGCCCGGGCGATGGAGACCCGCTGCTGCATGCCCCCGGAGAGCTGCCAGGGATACTTGCCCTCGAAGCCGGCCAGCCCCACCCGCTTCAGCTGCTCCAGGGCTATCTCCTGGCATTCTGCCGCATTGCGCCCCTGGATCTGCAACGGCAGCATGACGTTCTCCAGCACGGTGCGCCAGGGAAACAGTGCCGGGGCCTGGAACACGTAGCCATAGGCCCCCGCCGCCCGGGCCACCGCCGGCTCCATGTCGTTGACCGTCAGCTGGCCCGAGCTGATGGGTTCCAGATCGGCGATGGTGCGCAGCAAGGTGGTCTTGCCGCAGCCGGAGGGCCCGATGAGGGAGACGAACTCTCCCTGGCGAATGGTGAGATCCACATCGCTCAAGGCATGCACAGGGCGGTCCGCCGCCGGGTAGATGACGTTGACGCCCTTGGCGACGATGGCCGGGCGGGCCAGGCGCGCCTCGGGCTGCGGTGCTGGCGCATCGGCCAGTCGGATCAGGGGTTGGGTCATGACATCCTTGCCTTAATTTCTGACTATTTGGTTAGTTTTCACCAAGCAGCTGCCATGCCAACTTAAAAAACAGGGGCATTCCCCGCCCAGACCCGGCGCGGCGCCGCCTGGCCACGGGTGAACAACAATCCTGGTGCCACGCTTCGGCGCAATCGACCCGAAATGGCGCAAATCTTGACCAGTTGGTCAATGCATGGCGCAGCACCTTGCCGCCACTGACTGGTCGCAATGTAAATATTTTTTACATGATAGGGTTTTCAAAGGGTTGGGACGGGTTCCCTTGGCCGGGCGAAGCACAGATAATGAGCAGAGCAAGTCATTCGAGTCCAAGGAGTGGAACCCATGAAGGCCCTGATCCCATTGGCCCTGGCCAGCCTGCTGGCCATTGAGCCTGCCCATGCCGCCGTGATTTCGGCGCTCAGCGGCGACACCAGTCTGCCGCAAACCCAGATCGATGAATGGTTCTCCCGCTATGCCCAGAGCATCACGGCCGACACCCTGAGCCAGCTGAGTCAGGCCAGCGTGGATTTGGCCAGCGCCGGCCTCAAGGCCACTTCGGACACGGTGCAGGTCACCTACCTGGGCACTGGCGCCGCCCGGGACTCCAATCTGTTTCTGGCCTACAGCGGCAGTGGCAGCTTCGACACCGCCAGCTTCTGGAGCCAGATCTACGCCAGCGGCGGCACCAACAACCTCGACAGCTACAACCCGGTGGACGACAGCAATCAGCTGTTCAGCACCCGCGAAGGCTGCAGCTACGTGGAGGCCAAGGCCGGCAACAGCTGTACCGCCACCCAGGTGGGCATGACCCGGACGATCACCGGCCTGACCGCCGGCGATAACCTGGTGTTTGGCCTGCAGGCCCTGCCGTTGACCTACAATGCCGACGGCATCAGCCTGACCAGCACCAACTACTTCTTCTCCGGCGACGCCAGCACCAACTCAGACAGCCAAGGTTGGGCCGACGGTACCGTGCACACCCGCGTCATCCAGCTGGATGCCGATACCGTGCTGGTGGCCTTCGAGGATACCTGGTCCGGCAGCCAGAGCGATTACGACTACAACGACATGATCTTCATCTTCCAGGGGGTCACCAGCGCCGTGCCCGAGCCGGCCCCCTTGGCCCTGGCCGGTATCGGCCTGCTGCTGTTGCCCTGGTGGAGGCGTCGCAGACCGGGTCGTGCCTGAGTGGCCCCAGATAAAAAGAGTGGCCCCAGATAAAAGAACCGGAGCGCTAGGCTCCGGTTTTTTTATCGCGGCAGGCAAACATCAGCCCTGCTGCAGCGGGCGCCACCAGGCCTCGTTGGCCAGGTACCACTTGATGGTCTTGGCGATGCCGGACTCGAAGGTCTCCTGGGGCACATAGCCCAGCTCGGCGCGGATCTTGTCGGTGCCCACCGCGTAGCGGCGGTCGTGGCCGGCCCGGTCGGTGACGTAGGTGATGAGGCTATGGGCGCTCTCCCCCCGGGCACAGGGTGACGCCGGGAAGCGCTCGGCCAGGGTCGGATCCGCGGCAAACTCACCGTCCACCAGCTCGCACAAGAGGTTGACGATGTCGATGTTCTGCCACTCGTTGACGCCGCCTATGTTGTAGGTCTCCCCCACCACCCCCTTGTCCAGCACCAGCTCGATGCCCCGGCAGTGATCCTCCACAAACAACCAGTCGCGGATCTGCTTGCCGTCGCCGTAGATGGGCAGCGGCTTGGCATCCAGTATGTTGGTCAGGCACAGGGGGATCAGCTTCTCGGGGAAATGGTAGTAGCCGTAGTTGTTGGAGCAGTTGCTGGTGGTCACCTGCAGGCCATAGGTGTGCAGGTAGGCCCGCACCAAGTGGTCGGAGGCCGCCTTGGAGGCGGAATAGGGCGAGTTGGGGGCGTAGGCCGTCTCCTCGGTGAAGGCCGGGTCGGTCAGCGACAGGGTACCGTACACCTCGTCGGTGGAGACATGGTGGAAGCGGTGCGGCAGCGGATTGGCCGGATCGGCCAACCAGACCGCACGGGCGGCTTTGAGCAGGCTGTGGGTGCCGATGATGTTGGTCTCGATAAAGGCATCGGGCCCGCTGATGGAGCGGTCCACGTGGGACTCGGCAGCAAAGTGCACCAGGGTGTCGATGCCCTCCTCCCGCAGCAGCAGCTCCACCAACTCGGTGTTGCAGATGTTGCCCTTCACGAAGCGGAAATTGGGCTTGCCCATCAGGGGTTTGAGCGTCTCTATGTTGCCGGCATAGGTCAGGGCATCCAGCACCACCACACGATCCTGCGGATGCTGACGCAGCCAGTAGTGGGCGAAGTTGGCGCCGATAAAGCCGGCCGCGCCGGTCACCAGTAATTTTCTCATTCTCGTTCCCTCAAATAGCGTCGTCAGAAGGTGACCGCGTCTTTAAACCAGACCCCGTTGGCATCCTTGGCGGACAGGGACGGTTCAGTGCCCGCCACCAGGGGCCAGGCGATGGTCAGGTCCGGATCGTCCCAACGCACCGAGTGCTCGGCGGCCGGGTTGTAATAGTTGGTGCAGCGGTAGACGAACTCGGCCGTCTCGCTGGTCACATAGAAGCCATGGGCGAAGCCTTCCGGCACCCACAGTTGGCGCTTGTTGTCCGCCGACAGCAGCACGCCGACCCATTGGCCGAAGGTGGGCGAGTCCTTGCGCAGGTCCACCGCCACGTCGAACACCTCGCCGGAGACCACCCGCACCAGCTTGCCCTGGGTGTTCTCGGTCTGGTAGTGCAGTCCCCGCAAGATGCCCTGGCGGGACTTGGAGTGGTTGTCCTGGACGAAGCGGCGCTCGCAGACGTTGGCATTGAACCAATCTTCACGCCAGGTCTCCATGAAGAAGCCACGCTCGTCGCCGAAGACCTGGGGTTGCAGAATTTTTACCTCAGGTATATCGGTGTTGATGATGTCCATATCGATGCTCCACGCAATGAGTCACTACAAAATAAAACCCCACCAGGCGGGCCGTTCCGCCAAGCGCGCCCGCCCGCGCCTAACGTGCCGAATTGCGGTAGTGACGCCCGCCAAAGACGGCCCGGACATAATCGGGATACTGAATGTTGGTGGGGATCCCCAGGAGCTTGCGTTTGACATGCCCGACGGACACCTTGGCGAATTTAAGGATGTTGGTCGGGAAGCGCTCATAGAAGCGCAACGTCAGCCCCAGATCGTATGACCGCTCTTTCTTTCTGAAACGCCGCAACGCCTCCGACTCCGCTTCCAGCTTGGAAAGGGAGTGCTCAAATCCCGGGATCAGGCGGATATGGCTGGTGAGCAGGCTGGCACGGATACGCCGGAAAAACGTGGTATCCACGCCATAGAGAAAAAACCGCTCATCGAAGGGCTGGCCATACTGCTGGCGCAGTGTCTCCACCAGTCCCTGGCCCAACACCAGTCCGCTGCCGATGGAGTTGACGACATGGGTGTCATCGAAGACACGCCCAAACTGCGGCCCGCACGGGATGCCGGCACGGGTGGGATAACGAATGGCACCGGCGGCATGAATGAGCGGCACCCCCAGCTCATCGGCTTGAACCCTGGCCACCCCGGACAAGTATTCACGATCTATGCTGGAGTCATGGTCCAGCAGCACATAGCGCTCGGCCGGGAAATTTTGCATAAATTGATCGTAAATGCCCGCCAGCGAAATATTCCCTATGGTTTCCACTATGGCCACCTCCAGGCCTTTCGCCTGAAAAGCCGTGACGTCCCGCTCCGTCAGGCCAGCCGGTCCATTATTCCAGATGACTAATTTGCCACCAGCCAAGTCCACATCGGCCTGCGCGATGGCACGCAAGGTGTTTGAGTCGGCAAGGGTCTTGTTATACAGCACTACCAAGAAGGCCGTATTAAACATTAGTCACCTCCTTGGCCCAACAGCGTGGCAACCGAATCAAAGTGCTGCCGCACCAATTGATTATTCAGCTTGGCTCTTGCGGTCAAGGCCTCGCTGGGTAACGCGCTCAGATCGGCGGCCAACTCACCTATGGTCTGCATATCGTAATTTTGATTGAAGGGGGCGACGCTCCAGTCACCGAGAAAATCATTGAGCTTGACGATCTTCTTGTTCAACCCGAAATGCGGGATCCCATAACTTAATGCCGTGATGGCACCATGCAGGCTGGTGCCAATGTACAGCAGACTGTTTTTAATCAGGAACATGATTTCCCACAGGGTCAATTCGTCTTCAAAAAAGGCCACCTCGGGTATCAATGACTGCAGCTCCCTGAGCAAAAAGGCATCATCATGACCGGCGGCGTAACCTATGGGCAGGAGCATGACCTTACAGCCATTCTTCTGACAAATATCCCGCAGAACCTGTGCTACCGACTGGATATCTTCCGGCATCTTCTGCGGTGAGGCTTGGAAGCAAAAATAACGTTCGTTGCGATAGGTGCGGTACATTTTTTCTGCGTGCTCGGCAAAAAAAGTGTCGTCATAGAGGTCCGAGATGATGTGTACAGAATCCGGCGCCAAGGTGGTGGGGATCCCCGCCAAATGATCCTTGGTGCGATTATCCCGCACCGCCAGGATGGCGGAACGATTGAGCCGCCCGGTTATCTCCTGACGCTTGGCCGGCCCCAGGTCGTTCAGATGCCCCCCCACGGTGTGATAGACGATCTTCAGGCCGGCCGGCAGCTTGTCCGGGTCTGGCACGTAGGGGAAATCCCAGGGGATCGGGCAGCGATGGCGGGCATAGAGATGCAGCAGATCGCGAAAAACCGGCCGGCGATTCAGCTTGGTGAGCAGATCGTTCAGTGTCTTGTTGCGCGGCATGTGTAAAAACAGCGTGCTGTTGGAGGCGCAGAGCACCTCCCCCCCCACCACGATCAGCGCATCCTGGTTTGACAGTGAGGGACACACGTCATCGATGGGAATGGTCTTGGGGGCCTGATAGCGGCTCAAGTCTGAGGCCATGATGGAGCTGTAAACAAACTCCGACTGCGCCACCAGATCAGGATGATATTTCTTCATGTAATCAAGGAAGACGATGGGCATCAGATTATCGCCATAGTTGTATCTGTCATACGCCCCAAACAGGACAATCTTATTTTTTCTCATAATCCCTAACCCTTGACATAACGATGACAACAATCATCAACTGAGGAACGACAGTAAGCAGCGACATCCACTTGATGCTTTGCACGGGATCTTTTATCCAAAAGACCCCGACCGCCAAGCCAGCGCAGGTCAAAATAAAGTTTGAAACGCTGTTCTTAAGAAACTTTTTTTCCAGATTAAAAACCGGGATCAACGCCGTGTGGGGTTTGTTGATGATATTGAAAAACACCCACACCATCACCCATTTGGCATAATCCGCCGAGCCAGACCATTTATCGCCAAACACCAGATCGAACAGATAATCCCCTTGCCACTCCAGAATGACCAGAGGGAGCACAGTAATGAGTGAGAGGGCCAGCACGCTCTTGTTGAGGATCTGACTGACGTGCTGTTTGCCTTTTACCATATCGACCATTTTGGGATACAACACATCTGTGATGGACTTACCCAAGATGGTGGCCGGCAATATGATGACGGTCCGGGCCAAGGCATACAGGCCGGCATCTCCGGCTGAAAAGAAATAGGTCAACACACTGACAGGCAGCAGCAGGTTAAGGTTGCTCAGCAAGTTTTGCGGTGTCCGGAACTTGATGAACTGGGTCTTGGATTTCAATGCGGCATAAAAATTAAGCCGGTTGAATTTGACCGAAAACAGCTGCAGATGAAGGACGGCAACCAGATTGACCAGCGAGTAGCCGATGATGGAGGACCAGATCAGCGAGTTGGCGCTGCTGTCGATATAGCCCAGGGCAATTTTGAGTCCCGCCACTATCAGAGCCTGGATCACGAGCAGGCCGGCACGGATCGAGTAGTATTGCTCCTTGATATACAGATACATGATGCTTTCTTGCAGCGCTATCCCCAGACCAAACAGGGTGGCCATGGCGATGGCATAGGCGGTGGCCTCCGCGCCACTGAGCCACACCACCAGGCTGAGTCCCAGCAGCACCAAGCCGCCTAGGCAGGAGAGCAGCATGGTGCCCTTGGCGAACGCCCGCCCCCGCCCCTTGCCCCGCGTCAGCACCACCGCCATGGGCAGGCTCAGCGACAACAAGGGCATCAGGAAGCCAGCAAAGACGGACACATTTGAAAACACACCAAACTCGGTTGGCGTGTACAACCGCGTGACCCAGGGGGTGGATGCAAACGCGATGATCTGCGCCAGCACACCACCGGCCAACACGGTGAAAATCTTGGCAAGAAGTCCGTTTCTCGGGCCAATCCCTTTCATTTCGATAGCTGCCTTTTCATTGTTGTTATGAGTTATTGCCGTAGACCGGGGCAGCGACACGTCTGTCAGCCGCCGGCGTGGCCCCTCAATACTGCTCGGCCAGCACCTGCATCAGGTAAGCGCCATAGCCACTCTTCATCAAGGGCTTGGCCAGGGCTTCCAGCTGATCCGCATCGATAAAGCCCATGCGATAGGCGGTCTCCTCGGGGGACGCCACCTTCTGGCCCTGGCGCTTCTCCAGCACGCGAATGAAGATGGCAGCATCCAGCAATGAATCATGGGTGCCGGTATCCAGCCAGGCGGCACCGCGGCTCATGCGCTCCACCCGCAACTGGCCACGCTGCAGATAGACGTTGTTCACGTCGGTGATCTCCAGCTCACCCCGTGGAGAGGGTTTGATCTGCTTGGCGATCTCCACCACGTCGTTGTCGTAGAAATAGAGGCCGGTGACGGCATAGTTGGACTTGGGCTTGGCCGGCTTCTCTTCGATGGACACCGCCTGGCCCTGCTTGTCGAACTCCACCACACCGTAGCGTTCCGGATCCTGCACGTAATAGCCGAACACGGTGGCGCCACTGTCCTGACTGGCCGCCTTCTGCAGCATCTGACTCAAGCCGTGACCATGGAAGATGTTGTCCCCCAGGATCAGGCAGACGGGATCCGTACCGATAAATTCCTCACCAATGAGGAAGGCCTGGGCCAGACCATCCGGGCTAGGCTGGATGGCGTACTGGATGCTAAGACCCCATTGGCTGCCATCCCCCAGGATGCGCTGGTAGGTGGCCTGATCGTTCGGCGTGCTGATGATCAGGATCTCGCGGATACCGGCCAGCATCAGGGTGGTCAGCGGATAGTAGATCATCGGTTTGTCATACACGGGCAGCAGCTGCTTGTTGACGCCTATGGTGGCCGGGTGCAGCCGGGTACCGCTGCCGCCGGCCAGGATAATGCCTTTCATCATCGGCTCTCCTCAGGCATACGCCTTGATGTTCTGTAAGGCCCGAGGCCAATCACTGGGCAGGATGCCGAACACCTGCCGGATCTTGCGGCAATCCAGTCGGGAGTTGGCCGGTCGTTTGGCCGGGGTCGGGTAGTCGGCGGTGCCGATCCCCTGTACCGCCGGCTGACGGGCCAAGACCCCCTGCTCAACCGCCACCTGGAAGATGGCGTTGGCAAACCCATGCCAGCTGACATGGGGTTCACCGGCAAAATGGTACAGGCCCCACTGGCTAAAGCCCGGGGCCAGCGCCTGCTGCGCCATCGTCAACAGGGCGGCGGCGATGTCCCCGGCATAGGTGGGGCCACCAAACTGATCCGCCACTATGCCGAGCGAATCCCGGCTGGCGGCCAGTCGCAGCATGGTTTTGACAAAGTTGTTGCCCTGCTCGCCAAACACCCAGGCGGTACGCAGTATGAGGTGACGGGGACAAGCCGCCGCCACCGCCTGCTCGCCGGCCAGCTTGGAGGCGCCATAGACGCCTTGCGGCGCCACGGCATCGCTCTCCACATAGAGGCCCACCTTGTCTCCGGCAAACACGTAGTCGGTGGAGATGTGCAACAGCACGGCACCCACCTGCTGGGCTGCCGCCGCCAGGTTGGCCGGCCCGTCGCGGTTGATGGCAAAGGAGGCCGCCACCTCGCTCTCGGCCTTATCCACGGCGGTGTGCGCCGCGGCATTGATGATGACCTGGGGCCGCCACTGGGCCACCCGCCCATTGACCGCCACGGGATCCGTGATATCCAGCTCCTCACGATCCACCGCCAGGACATCCCAGCCCCGCAGGCTGGCCTGCTGGCGCAATAAGGAGCCAACCTGGCCCCGAGCTCCGGCTATCAATATTCTCAATGTCTCTTCCTCTGGCATGCGGGAGGGGATCTGTCCTGATGAGTGCCGACGGGCTGTCGCCAGTCTGGCGCCTAGGCCAAGGCCAGTACTGGCAGGTTATCCAGTGCCTGGCGCACCAACGCCTGGGCCTGGGCCAGACTATCGGCCTCGGCGTAACATCTGAGCTCAGGCGCATTGCCGGAGGGTCGCAGGTGAACGATGCCCCCCTCCTGCAACGTCAGGCGCAGGCCATCCGTGGTATCAACCCGCACCACCTCGACATCCTGAAAGCCCAGCCGTGCCAACAAGCCGGCAGGATCCCCTTGTCCCTGGGCCAGAATGGCCCGGCTCTGCGCGGTGGGGAAGTCCTTGATGCGGTCGGAATGGGTAAAGCGCTTGGGGAGTGCATTCACCAGGGTCGAGATGCCGCCGGCGCCAGCCGCGGCCAGCACCATCAGAGCCGGCAGCACGGCGTCCCGGGTGGGCAGGGCCGCCAGCGGCTGGCCATGAAGTTCGATATCGCTGCCCAGCAAGAAACCACCATTGGCCTCAAAGCCCGCGATGCGCCGATACGTCTTGGCCAGCTCGGCAAACTCGGCAATCACATAAGGGGAGCCGATCCTGGTCAACGACACCTGCTCGAAGCGGCCGCAGCTGGACACCAGGGTGTTGCAGCTGACCGGCACCGCCAGTGCCTCTATGCACAGGGCAGAAGCGCACAGCAGTCCCAGGATATCCCCCCGCAACCACTCCCCCTGCTCGTCGGCCAGCAGTGGCCGATCACCGTCGCCATCGGTGGAGAAGATGGCATCCAGGTTATGTTCGGCCGACCAGCTTCGCGCCTTAGCCTTGTCCTCTTCCCCCACCGCCTCGGTATCAATGGGTACGAAGGCGTCACTGCGCGCCAGGGAAATCACCTCGGCCCCCAGATCCCGCAGCATGGGCCCATAGAGATCCCGCCCGGCACTGGAGTGCTCGTAGATGCCGATCCGTTTGCCGGCCAGCAGGCCGGCGGGGAACAAGGAGAGGTAGCGCTGGCAATAGCTCTGCGCCGCCTCAGCACGCACAGTCAGGCTGGGCAAGCTTGGCAGGGGATCAAACGCCACGTCGGCGGCGAGGATGGCCAACTCATCGGCCTTGGTGATCTCACCATCGGGCCGGTAGAACTTGAGGCCATTGCGGTCGAAGGGAATATGGCTGCCGGTCACCATGATGCAGGGCATCTTGTCCCGCATGGCCTGATAGGCCAGTGCCGGGGTCGGCACCACACCGTAAAACAGGGGTTCGATCCCGGCCTGCAGCAGGGCCGCCGCACAGGCCTGGGCCATGCCCAGGCTGCTGGGCCGGTTATCGATGGCCAGCGCCATCTGCGGCACTGAACATGCCTGCCGCATCACAGCCACGAAGGCATGGGTAAAGGCGGCACACACCTCCGGCGTGAAGTCCACCACCAGACCCCGGGCCCCGCTGGTCCCAAACGCCACCCCGCCTTGGCGGATCAGCGCCGTACTGTTCAATTGAGTCTTCATTTTAGCAACACCTATCTCTGTCACGCCGCAACAGAGCAGCCCGAGTGCCGCAGCACTCGGCGCTCCCCTGCCCTGTCAACTAGTTGAATTGTGCGATGGACTCGCCCCGCCCTATGGCGTAGTAGGCAAAGCCATCCCGCTTCATCCGTACCGGATCGAACAGGTTGCGACCGTCGAAGATCACCGGTTGCTTGAGAGAGGCCTTGATCACACTCCAATCCGGCGCCTTGAACTGCTGCCATTCGGTGCAGATCACCAGGGCATCCGCCCCCTTGAGCACCGCCTCGCGGGTGCCGGCCAGCTGCAAATCATCCCGCAGACCGTAGATCCGCTGCGCCTCCTGCATGGCTTCGGGATCGTAGGCGTGGACCCTGGCGCCGGCGGCCCACAGGGCTTCCATCAGCACCCGGGAGGAGGCGGCGCGCATGTCGTCGGTATTGGGCTTGAAGGAGAGGCCCCACAAGGCGATGGTCTTGCCCGCCAGATCCCCGGCGAAGTGCCGATGGATAAAATCGAACAGCTTCTGTTTCTGCCGTTCGTTGACGTTCTCCACCGCCTGCAGCAGCTCGGCGGGATACTCCACCGTGCTGGCGGTACGGATCAGCGCCTGCACATCCTTGGGGAAACAGGAACCGCCATAACCGCAGCCGGGGTAGATGAAGTGATAGCCGATCCGCGCATCTGAGCCGATGCCCTTGCGCACCATCTCGATGTCGGCCCCCAGGCGTTCCGCCAGGTTGGACATCTCGTTCATGAAGGAAATCTTGGTGGCCAGCATGCAGTTGGCGGCGTACTTGGTCAGTTCGGCCGAGCGGATGTCCATGAAGATGATCTTTTCATGGTTGCGGTTGAAGGGAGCATACAGCTCCTGCATCGCCTCCTTCACCCAGTCGCTGTCGGTCCCGATGACGATGCGATCCGGCCGCATGCAGTCGTTGACCGCGGCCCCTTCCTTGAGGAACTCGGGATTGGACGCCACGCTGAATTCAAACTGGATGCCCCGTTCGTCCAGCACGCCCTGGATGGCTGCCTTGACCCGGTCGGCGGTGCCCACGGGGACGGTGGACTTGTTGATGACGATCTTCTTGGACTGCATATGGGTCGCGATGGTTTTGGCCACCGCCAGCACGTATTTGAGATCGGCGGAACCATCCTCATCCGGTGGCGTGCCCACGGCGATAAACTGCAGCTCACCATGTTGCACCCCCTCCGCCGCGTCGGTGGTGAAGCGCAGACGGCCGGCATCGTAGTTTTCCTGAACCAGCGGCGTCAGCCCCGGTTCATAGATGGGAATGTTCCCCTTCTTGAGCCCGTCCACCTTGGCGCTGTCCACATCGACGCACATGACGTCGTGGCCGACCGCCGCCAGCACGGCGGCCTGCACCAACCCTACATATCCAATGCCAAATACCGTGACTCTCATCCTAGGCTCATCCTTATATTCATATTGACGAGAAGGTCCCGTCACCCATCACGCAGCGCTGGCCTTACCTGGCATGGCTGCCCTACCGTCCACCACTAAACGCGACCGTACCTGTCCTCAAGACGCACTATATCGTCCTCACCCAGGTAGGTTCCCGATTGCACCTCGATCAGCTCCAGCGGTATCTTGCCGGGATTTTCCAATGAGTGGGTCTGCCCCAAGGGGATATAGGTAGACTGATTCTCCGTGAGCAATGTGACAGCCTCGCCGCAGGTCACCCGTGCCGTGCCCGACACCACAATCCAGTGCTCGGCCCTATGATGATGCATCTGGAGGGAGAGCTTCTCCCCCGGCTTGACGGTGATGTGCTTGACCTGGAAGCGCTGCCCCTTGTCGATGGCATCGAATTTGCCCCATGGCCGATAGACCTCCCGGTGGACATGGTGCTCGCTACGCCCCTGCTGCTTGAGGCGCTCGACGATCTTCTTGACCTCCTGCACCCGCTCCCGCCGGGCCACCAGGGTGGCGTCCTTGGTCTGGATCACCACCAGATCCTCCACCCCCACCAGGCTGACCAGGGCACTCTCGGCATAGACGTAGTTGTTATGGCTGTCGTGGAACATCACGTCCCCCTGCTGCACGTTGCCGTCGGCGCTGCGCGGGCTGATCTCCCACAGGGAAGACCAGGAGCCCACATCGCTCCAGCCGGCATCAAGCGGAACCACCACGGCGGACGCCGTCTTCTCCATCACCGCATAGTCGATGGAGTCCTCCGGACAAGCCAGGAAGGCAGCCTTGTCGACCCGCACAAAGTCCATGTCGCTGCTGGGGTTGCCCAGCGCCCGCTCGCAGGCGGCATAAATGTCGGGGCGGAAGGACTGCAGCTCGGCCAGATAACGGCTGGCCTTGAACAGGAACATGCCGCTGTTCCAGTAATACTCGCCGCACTCCAGATAGTGGCGCGCCGTCGCCAGATCTGGCTTTTCGACAAACTCGGCCACCCTGTAGCCTTGGCCCGCCAGGGCGTCGCCACGCCGGATATAGCCATACCCCGTTTCCGGCGCAGTGGCGACGATACCGAAGGTCACCAGTTGGTCCGCCTCGGCATGGGGGCGCGCCGCCTGCACGGCGGCCACAAAGGCCGCGGGCGAGCGGATCACATGATCCGCCGCCAGCACCAGCAACAAGGCATCCTCGCCTTGGGCCAAGGCGGTCATGGCCGCCAGGGCGATGGCCGGCGCCGTATTGCGCCCCGCCGGCTCCAGAATGATATTGCCCGCCAGCTGATCCATGGCCCTGAGCTGCTCCGCCACCAAGAAGCGGTGTTCCTCGTTGCAGATCAGCAAGGGGGCGCCACAAGCGAGGCCGTCAAGCCGACGCACCGTCTCCTGCAGCATGGTGAACTGGCCCTCCAGGCGCAGAAACTGCTTGGGATACAGCCCCCGGGACAAGGGCCAGAGCCGTGAACCATTGCCACCCGCCATGATGACAGGAAATATTTTCATAACCATCCTCGATTAATAGAACTTCATCGCCTTATGAATATATCCACACACAAAAATCATATCACCCTTAGCCAATCACACCGCACATTGCTAGATCATGGTTAAAACCAATGAGACGCGCCAAATTCCGCCAAGCACTGAAGTACATCCTTGCTCAGTTAAAATGGGACATTCGTCTCATTTTGTCAGCATCCTCAAGTTCGTGCAATATCTAATATCCCATCAAAAACAGGACATTTCACATTTCACATTTCACATTTCAACTGAAACCTTCTGTTTTTCCCTTAGCAAGAAAAAATCCTTTAAGTGTCTATTAAGCCAGGTCTTGAACACGCGACACAATGGCAATTCTATCCATAACGAGAAAAGACCAGGAACAAGGATCGCAAAAAAGATGCCCATCATGTCGTACCCAACCCCAACAAGGTCAAACTGACTCAACATCCAGGCAGCACCATACAACACTGGACAATGGAATAGATAGACACTAAAGCTCACCCTACCAAACCAACGCATTAACTTATTACCAAATAATCCATCTGCAAATTGACTACGAAAACAAAACGCGATAATGAAGAAAAAGACAATTAGAAAGAACCATGATGAATTATAAAATTCATGAGATGCCACACCGCGCAACCCACTGATACCAAACGAGATTGCAACGATCGACATGAGCTGCGCTAGGGTAACCAAAAGCATTGTGGGTGCAAAACGCCATCGAACCTGGTCGAACACAATGGCCGCTAAACATCCTGAAATAAAGAAGTGAAATTTTGATGGCAACAAAATTCCTGGCCACCGCTCTCTGGTGAACCACATAAAGACAACAAGTACAAGAACAAGAACAAGTGGCCAGTACACCTTTACGCGTAACTTATCAGCGGCAAACCAGACTCCCAAGAAAAAAACATAATATTGCACTTCTGGTGGGATCGACCAAAACACCCCCTTACCACCAATGAATAATAGATGTCTCAACATTTCATGTGGCGGCACGCCGGCAGGGAATTCACCATCGACGAAAACGTAAATGGCCACACTCATCAAGATGGCAATCCAATAAGCCGGTGCTATACGGCTAAACCTAGATATCACATATCCGCAAGAAGTCTTAATGTCAAAAGGTTTCCCTAGATACAAATAAGACATTAAGTAGCCGCTTAACAAAAAGAAAATAGCCACCCCGGGGGATCCTAACGCGATGGGGAAAGAAAATATCTTGCTTGAATTAGGAAGATACTCAGCGACGTGGCTAAGAACAACCAGAAGACAAGCAGCTCCTCTAATTCCATCTAGCGCGGGAATAGTTTCAATCTTGTCCTTCGTCATAAAGAATCCTCATGCCCTTCCGAACGATTTGCAGACATCATCAAGCCACTCATGTGCAAGACGACTCCATGCCCGGTGTTTCGTCTCAAGGGGTATCCACCCGCGTATCCAGTCGCAAAACAGGATCACTAATCTGGTGATCCGGTAACTTTGTATCCTCAAACAACTCAGGTGACATGTAACGCTCGGCGACCTGCTGCCAATTAAGCACCGAGATCCCCGCCTGGCGGCCCGCCGCCAAGGCGTCGGTCACGGCCCGGGAGATGGAGTCCTGGTCCCCCGCCTGGTAGGCAAAGCGGTGGCCATGCTGGCCCGCGGCCTGGATAGGGCACACCGCCGGCAGGCCGAAAAATGCATACTGTTGCAACTTGAGCGAGGTATCGGCCAGCGAGGGCGGTATCCCCTCAGGCCGGTAAGGTGCCAGGCCGATGTGCGCATGCTTGACGTAGCGCACCGTCTCGGCAAACGGCATCTCATCGTAGGCGGTGACGTTGGCGGGCCAAGCCGGATCCCGCGGCCGGCCACAACCGATCACGTGAAACTGGATCTCCGGGTGTGCCGTGGCCGCCAGGGTGATGAAGTCGGCATCAAAGAGCATGGAGCCGACGGCGATGGCATTGATGCCACCGGAATAGGGATTCGGCTCCCCCTGGTCGCGCAAGGTCTCGTCGATGCCGTGGGGCACGAAGAAGCGACGACTGCCTGGGGCAAAGTCCTTGACCATGTTGCGCGAATTGACGATCACGTGATCAAACTGCGTGGAGACCCGCACCATCAGCTGTTTGACGTACTCCGCCACGTCGATGGCATCCAGCTCATCCGCCGCCACATACACCAGGCGGGCCTTGGGATTGAGCGCCTTTGCCTTATCGAAAAACACCGGCGCTATGCCACTTTCGAAGAAGATGACATCCGCCTCTTGCATCCACTGCCGCAATAACTTGGGTGCCAATGCCACGTAGAGCCGATAACAGAGCCCTTCCAGCCAGCGCAGCGCCGGCTGGCGCATGTTGAAAGGGTGCAGCCAGGGCTTCCACAGGTAGCAGTCGACCCCCTGATAGTGTTCCTGCCGATTGGCCTTGTCGGCGATCACATGCCGCGGATCCGGGCGCCGACGGGACAACCAGGAGTAGCGGATGGAAAAAAATCGCACCGTCATGGTCTTGGCCAATTTTTCCGCCACAAAGTGACGCCCCGCCTTGCGCGGCGTCCGAAAATCGTGAGCCGATAAAATAAGTACATTCATCTGGCGCCCTCCCTGGGTCCTTAATCAACACGGTAGGCGTTACTGAAACGCCATCTAAGACAGAGGATGAAAAACAGCGCCATCTCAACCGTGTAGCGCCGCAGCAACCGCTTGGGCTCACCACACAGACGATATAGCCACTCCAGATGGAGACGCTGCACCCAATCAGGTGCTCGCTTGACCGAACCGGAAACAAAATCCAGCAAGGCCCCCACGCCCACCAACAGCTTGGCATCGAGGGACTGGCGGTTGGCCAAGATCCACGCCTCCTGACGCGGATTACCCAGGGCAACCAGCACCACATCCGGTGCCACTGCATTGATCCGCGCCAGCAGTCCGGGTAAGTCCGCCATATCATCAAAGCCGTTGGCATGCCCTACGATCTGCAGGCCAAAGCGCGTGGTGAATGCCTCGGCCGCCGCCGCAGCCACGCCTGGGCGCCCGCCCAGCAAAAAGGTGCGGCGACACACCTGGCTGTGCTGCAGAAAATAGGGGGTGAAATCCGTGCCGTTCAGGTTTTCGGTGAACCGGCTGCCGCTCAGCGCCATGGCCACGGCATCCAGCGCGATACCATCGTTGGCGATCACGATATCCGGTTTGACGTAGTCCTGCGCCTCGCCGTGACAATGCTGCAACAGATTGCTGTTGGCATAGAAAAGACATGCCTGCCCGTGACGCAAGGTGTCATCCAGATGCGTCACCAGCTGTTCTTTACGGCCATCGAATATCTCGAAGCCCAAGATCCGTTTGGATTTAATGTTGGTCATCCGGCACTCCGCAGCATCACTGCAAATAGGGAGAAAGCACCGCCATCTGCGGCTTATCTTCGCCATTACTCGGCTGAATGGAGAAGGGATACGAGCCCCACCAGGCGCCCGCCGCCCAATAGCTCCAGCCACGCCACTCCTTGGACTGCATGCTGGTCAGCATGCTGTCCAGCACCTTCAGACAGGCATCGCTGCCGTCGACACCAAACTCGCCCATGATCATCTGCTTATTGTTTTCGGCCGCCCAGTCGGTGACCCGCTGCAGCAGGATCTGCATCTTCTCCACCGTGATGCAGTCGGTCTTGGTCCCCGAGTAGTTGCTATCGGCATATTGGTGGACCTCAAACACCATGCGCCCCAGGGGATCCTCGAGATTGGCAAACAACTCAGCATTGCTGGGATCGGTTGAGGATGATTTGAGCCAGCTATGCGCCCCGGACCAGTTACCCCCCGGCACTATGATGAGTCCAGTGGCGCCGCCGTTACGCAATTGCTTGGCCACCGAGATCGCAATATCGGCCCAGACTTGTCGCGTCACCTTGGCGGGCTCGTTCATTAGCCCATAGGCCCAATATTGGGAATCATCCCCCAACGCCTCATCTATCCGCCGCCAAAAATCATAAAGCAACGCATCCGGATTACTGTAATCCGACAGGGGCAGGGAGAGATATCGGGCATAGTTATGCAAATCTATCCAAATACACATATCGTACTGTTTGGCATAGTCCACTATCTTCCTAAGCTGGGTCATATTGGCAGTATCCAACTCGCCATAGGCCTCGGGTTGATAGCGTTCCCACAATATCGGCAGCCGGATTAAATTGGCCCCCTTCCCTCGGAAGTAATCAAGGGTGGCCGTATCAGGATACGTATAATTAAAGAACATCTTACCTGGCAATTTAGATGCATTGAATTCAGCACCTGCAAGGTTGACACCTTGCAATCGACTGGCTGTTAGACAGTCGGCCGAAGCAAATCCATTAAACCCAAGCAATAACAACAAAGTAAGCAAAATCTTCATTATGGTCGCCTCGCAATGGTTAATAAAAATCAGACTGGATTTAAGGCGGGTGATAACAGCCGCTTTTTTCCGACGATCCATGGTGCGTAATTATTTATACCGATTGCAACAGGGATTAACATAACAATTGAAAGTGCACAGAAAATCACATTTAGTAAAATCGCACCGGTAAAGACATTTAGATCGACGTGAAAAATGTAGACCATAATCCCACGCACAAATGTAAATGCTAGGTTATGTAGACACAAAATCACCAAGGTGTTTTTCCCGACCCATGCAAGGAAACCATTGGATTCAATCAACCTTGATAACGAAATAACCATCAGCACACCGGAGAACGCCCCGACATAAAACAAAGCCACATTGCCATACTCCCAATAATTCATGTCAACCCGACCATTCGACGATGAAACAACAATTGACACAAACAAGCACAAACAGATAACAATGCAGATTAGACTCTTTTTTGATAAGCCATCAAAAATTGATTTTGAAAAATACCCAGCTGAAAAAATTGGCAATGCACACAGCGCTATATTAATACCCCAAGGTAATCTCGGGCCATTAACTGACACCCAAAAAAAACCAAGTGCAGACAAGGCGGCAATGAGAACAACGGCAACCACAGTCCTCTTCAGCATAAATATGAAATAAAATAGAGTCTCAGTAACAAATAGACATGTCAGAAACCATAATGGTGTGTTGTGCTGCATCCAAAAATCAACGCCACTTGAGTAAAAGATGCCTAAAAATGGCTTCAACGGCTCGATGTTATATGTCGCATCAGCACCAAATCTTCTGCCAATCAACACCCAAAATCCGTAAGTGATAATTGAAAAGATAAAATATGGAACCACAATAGAATCAATTTTTTTTCCAAAAAAACTTGTCACCGTTGAATTTCTTTTTATAGAGCAAGTCATCCCGGAAAGAAAAAAGAACAATGGCACATGAAAAGAATAGATAAAGTTAACCATCCTCACCGGGAGGGCAAGATGTCCAAAAACCACTAGAATAATACCAATGGCCTTAGCTATATCAATCCACTCTTTCCTTGTGTTGTTCATAGGCACATCCATCATGTATGGCAAACAAAATTTCATGTCAGACACATGACATGTCAGCATATGCACCCATATAAAGCCTAGCAACTTGGCTCCATGAGTAGTGCTGAATCGCCGTCACTTGAGCATTGGCAAACCCCGTATAGCTTTGCGAACACCTTTCATGCAACGTCATTATTTTAAATATACTTTCCTCGCTAAAACCAGCCAAAAGCTCGCCCTGCCCCGTTTCCTCAACAAGCCGAACAAATGGTGGAATAGCACTTAATATTGGTACAAGACCCGCACTCATTGCCTCAATAGCGGCCAATCCAAACCCCTCATGGCGAGATAAGCAGATAAAATAACTGGCCTGCTGCAACAATGATTTAAGTGTATCTTGTTCCGGATTCGGTACTATCTGTACCTTATCTGCAATATCAAGGCGCTTGACCTCAGCAGCGAGCTGCTGCGCCGTCAGATCATACTCGCGCCCCGCTATGGTCAACTGCCATCCATCATCCTTAGCCAGCAGCTGCTTAAACAGTGACAAGGTATCCAACAGCCCCTTGTTACTGGCCCAACGCCCAAAATAGATAATATGCTTACAGGCTTCAGTACGCGGTGGCAGCCGGAACTTATCGATATCGACACCATTTTCGATGACCTCAATCTTTGCCGGGTTGCATACCTGCGCAAATAGCCGGCCATCGTTGGCCGAGGTGGCAAAAATGCGGCGATAGGCCAGACAGGAGAGCCGGGTCACCGTATTGAAAAACACTTTCTTTAACCCGCTGGCATAGGCGGTATGAAAGAAGATGCCATGGGAGCAAGCCACCAAGGGCTTGCGGTGCCAGAACCGGGTCAACGCCAGAAAATCAAAAAAGAAGTCCACCCCGTGCACATGCACCACATCGGCATCCCGGATGGCAGCGAGCACCTTGAAGCAGATGGGATAACGGCTGGAGCCCCAATAGGGCAAACGGATAACCGGCACGCCATCCCTGACTTCGTGGTGGGGCAAGGTTGCATCATCTCCCCTGAAGAGTCGATCCAGGGTGATCACGGTCGGTGCCTGCTGGCCCGTTTTCAGCTGCTGCTGGGCAATATTGAATACCACATCCTCCAGCCCGCCAATGGAGGGGTGATATTGCCTGACCACATGAAATACCTTAAGCACCATCCACTGTCTCCTCTGCAATTGCATGACCCGCGTCTTCACGTGAGACAGCGGCCGTCCCCAACATAAACCACAAGAGTCCGGCCGACTTGAGCGCGAACAGGGAGGTGCCGCTGATGGACAATATCATGGTCATATACAGGCAGGTCATCACACGAAAACGCCGACTCGCCAGGGAGGGCATGGGCACCCGCCAAAAGATCAGCCAGGCCAGCAAGAGATAAATCAACCCAAAGCGGGTCACCACATAGGCATAACCCATGTCGCCATAATTCCTCAGTGGTGATTGACCACCCAGCAGGCCGGCAAAATCCAGCTTGCCCAGCGCCAAGCCACTTTGCATCAGGCGGCCGGCGAAAGAATCTGAGTAATTTCCGTCGAAGAAGACACTGGCATAGATAACCAGGCCCGTTGCCATCAGCCAGGGTGCCAATGCGGCCAGGCTATAGAGTTGCCTCGGCGTCATAAATCTAATGGCCAGCAACAACAGGCTAATCACCAGACCAAAACGGGAGTCGGCGTAGGCGATAAGGGTAGCGGCGCCCAGCATAAACCAGAGATAACGACGGGGTCCGCCCCGGGTGTAATGGACCAGACTCCATGCCAGAACCAAAGTGGCAAAGTTTCCTAATGAGATAGGCTCAAGGAAGATAGAGGAGATACGGTGCGAACCGAAGACCCAGGGCAAGATGGTTCTGCCTATGCCTTCCGGGCGAAAGCCATTTATGGTTAGTGCTTGCCCTTCAAAAATAGCCCCCCCGCTGACGCCGATGCCGCTCTGGTTCTGGAAGTAGGAAAAGGTATGAAACAACTTCACATAGCTGTCGATGGCCAACCATTCGAAGGCTCCCAGGGCAATGGCAATACACAGTGAAACGGCCACCAGGCGATCAACGAGTCTGACTGAGCCATAGGTCATTCCCAGCCAGAAAAAGAGAACCACGATCAAGATGTCGCGAAACGGCTTGGGATCCAGATACCCGCGGATCAGGGTCAGCAGCAACAGGTTGACGGCCGTCAACAGTAAAAAGGCCCCCATATACCGTGGGATGGCATGCCGCAGGTAAAAAATACAGCCCAGGTAAATCATCAACTCAACCAGGCCAACCAGCGCCGTGTTGACACTAAACGCCACCGTGTTGATGAAGCACATCCCCATCTGATAGAGCATGCTGGCCAGCACCAGCAGGAAAATGGCCTGTCGGGTTTCCAGCCAGCTGGCCTTGCCCAGCAGATGGCCGGTATGAAACGGCATGGCGCGACTATCAGTGTTCATCGGCCTTTCCTATCAGCAGGGCACGTTGCTCGGCGGGAACGGCACGGACCAGATCGTCAACAAACGCCTGTTGCAGTGCAAAGGCACGGGAGTTGTCCTGATCGATGGAGGAAACGCGGAACAGCAGACCATCGGGGATCACCCCCTGGGCAGCATAATCAAGCTGTACCAGCTTGCGCTTCCAGCCCGCTTGCACTGTCTTGTCCCCCACCAGCATCCAATAGGTCAGGGGCTCATGCCGTTGCCCCTGTTGCGCCACCAGGCGCTTGGCAGCCACGGCTTGACCGGCAACCTGCAGGGTCACGGGTACGGCGCTTTGCAAAGAGAAGCCTTGCCCCACATAGCAGATCTCGGGTCTGTGCACCTGGGACTGGTCGTTGGATTGATCCTGACCGTAGGCGATGGTCAGCATGAGCTGTTGCCCCTGGTCGTTTTGATAGGTACGCACCAGTTGCTGATCATACAAGCTATCCAGGGACGCCTGGGTCTCCGGCAAGACTGCCAGGCTGTTGCCTTGGGGTAGCAGCCGCCAGTGACCAAACTGCTCGGGCACCAGGCTGTTCAGGTCCATCTGATGTTCGTCAGCCATCAGGCTGCGGTTGGCAATAAACAGATGGGCCGCCGTGGCGGTGCACAGCAACACGCCGGTGAAGACCAGGGCCGTTGGCCAGCCACGAACGGACCGGCCCCCAGACTCCCGCACTGGGGCGGCCGTCATGCTGGCCTCCCCCACCTTGGTCGGTTTCAGCATACGATCCAGCAGGCTATCCAGGCTGATGATCACAAACAGCGCCAAGGCAAACAGCAATAAGCCGGATGCCTCATGCATGAAGCCCTGGGCGATATCGTTGCCGAGGTGATAGGTCATCAGGGCCAGGATCACGACCCGGGTGGTATTGGCCAGCATGGAGATGGGGAAGATCAGCACGGCGATGATCAGGTTGCGCCAGCCGGACTCGCGCTTCACGGCATTGAGGTAAAGCAGGGCGATGGCTTCCAGACTAAACAAGGAGTTGATCCCGGAGCAGGCGTCGGCCACCAACAGTTGATAGCCCCCCAGGGTCAGCAAGACCCCGCTCCGGGCCACCGGGTAGCCCATCCAGTACAGGACATTTTCGGCGGCGATGGAGATGAGTTGCTTCATCGGCTGCACTATGACGTCGGTGATGACATAGGGCAGCGGGATGACAAACAACAAGAGCAGCAATGGCAGCAAGAGGGCGCGGCAAGCCGACAGCCCCAGTTGCAGGCAGACGATGGCGGCCAGGAAGGGGATCAGCGCCCCCACGGTCAGCATGGGCAGCAGGAGCAGGTTGCCGACCACGTACATCAAGAGCGCCACCGCCACCAGACACCAACCCAGCCATGGCTGAGCGGCCGCAGGGCGGGCTAGCTGACGCGGCAAACCATAGAGAAACAAGAACAGTGCCACCAGCAACAAGATGCTGCTGGTGTTGCCCCCCAGGCCCTGTCCATCGGCAAAGTAGAGCCGATACACGGAGGGACCATAGACGCCGAGCATGGTCACCAGCATCAGCAGGACGCTGGCGGCCAGTGAGCTGGGGATCCGGTTAGCCTTGCTGCACTGAAGATCCATGCTTCACCTACCGGGCATGCTGATAGATGCAACCCAGCAGATTGCATTGCGCCAACTGCAGGCGTTGTTGCATGGCCTTGAGCGCCTTGAGCCGAGTACGCCGCTCCGTGACCACGCACAGGGCACCGGGGATCAGTGCCGCCAGGATCTGGCTGTCATAGGCCTCCAGGAGATCCGCCCCGCTGATCAGTATCACATCAAAGGCGCTCTCCACCCCGTCGAGTAACCGTGGCAGTGAGGGCAAGGAGAGCAGCTCCTGGGGATTGGGAGCCTCGGCACCACGGCTCAGCAGAAACAAGTTCTCGAGTGCCGCCACCGGCTGGATGAGGTTGCCAAGCTGCGCCCGGCCGGCGAGGTAATCGGCCACGCCCCGCGGATTACTCAGGCCAAACAGCTGGTGCAACCCGCCATTGCGCAAGTTAGCGTCCAGCATCAGGGTCCGTTTGCCGGCCTGGGCAAAGGCGATGGCCAGATTGCCCAGCAGTTGATCACGAGCGGCACTCTCGTCCACCCCGGTGATCAGCAGACGCTTGTTGTCTGCCGTCAACCAGTTGAGCTGCAGCTGGCTGCGCAGCCCCTTGATCTTTTCCTTGTCCGGATCGAAGGGGGTAAAGGCCATGTACAGGCTGTCATCCAGCCCCCCTTCCCCCGGGGTCAAGACCGAATAGGCAAACTGCTGGGCCAGAACCCGCTGCAGATCGGCGGCGGAGATGAAGCCAAGGGCCACGGCCACCTCACCGAACTTACCACCATGCTCCTGCTGGTGGCGCACCACCTGGCCGGCCTGATGTTCGCTGAGTTTACCTTCGCTGATGAGCAGGTGGCCGACCCGCCCCAACTCATCCTGTTCACCATGTCCTCCCACCAGGGCGTAACTGGCCACAGTACTGTCATGAATCGTCATCAGCATGCCCCCTCTTGATTAACCAACCGTCCCGCCGGCGCCGGCAGCTTGTTCACGGCTTTCTTCTTCTGGCGCTCGGCACCCAGTGCGATCAGCACAGGCACCCCCAGATCCCGCTCCACGTCGTCGATGCAGCGCACTCGGCGATCCAGCCACTCCAGGCCATAGTTGAGTGCTGCGGCACAGAACAGTGCCAGCACGGTTCCGATCAACAGGTTGAACTTGAGCACAGGGCTCACCGGGGTAGTCGGCGGTATGGCCCGCTGCAGCACGGTCACGTTGGTCATGCTGGCATTGGCTTGCAGCATGGACTCGGACCAGCGCTGCATCAGCAGGTCGAAGTTGCGTTGGGCGTTCTCCACGCCGCGCCGCATGATGTCCAACTGGGCCAGCTGTCCCTTCATGTCCAGCACCGTCTTCTTTTGCTGGTCCAGCTGCGTATTGAGTGAGTCCACCCGGCTCTGTGTGGTTTCCACTTGAGAGCGCATCATGGTGGAGTACTCTTTCTTGAGCTTGTTGAGCTGCGCCCTGGTCGCCACGACCTGGGCAGCGGCCTGCTTGTAGTTGGGGTGATTGGGCCCCTCTCGCTGGGCCGCTTCGCTCAACAACTTCTCCTGCTGCGCCAACTGCAGGGTCATCTGCTGGATCACAGGATTGGCCATCACATCCGGCGCTGCCCCATGGCTCAGCTCGGTGAGTTTCGACTTGGCCGTGGTGAGTTCGCCTTGGGCCTGGGCCACCTCGCTGGCCAGAAAGTTCAGCTTCTGGTTTTCCAGATCCAGACGTTCGTCCGGTGCCTCGATCAGGCCGTGCTCACGCTGATAATCCGCCAGCTGTTGCTGTTTCTGCGCCATGGTCTGCTTGAGCTCTTCGAGCTGGGTCTGAAAAAACGCCTCGTTCTGCTTGGCCATCTCCACCCGGCTGTCCACCACCACCGACTTGTAGGCATCCACAAAGGCATTGAGTACCGCCGCGGCAAACTGGGGGTCCGTGGCCTTATAGCTCAGGGTCAGGGTGCTGCTGCCCTTGCCGGCCTCCACCGTGAGGTTGCTCAGCAGTATGGTGGCCAGCCAATCAACTATGTTGTCGCCGGGGCCAGGATTGCTGGCCTGATAACTGGCCTGGATGGCAGGAAACTGGGTGAGCTTCAATGTCTGCACCACCTTGCGGGCACTGTTATGGCTGGCCAACATGCTGGCCTGGGTGCCCAAATAGTTCTGATTTTGACCGGAGAGATTGGCCATGGTCAGGGAAACCGGGTCCGCGTTGCCAGCGTCTACGGCTATCACCGCCTGGGCCAGGTACTTCTTGGGCAGCAACAGGCTGGCCACCACCACCAGCAGCAACACCAGCACGAACACGGCCACAAACAGACGTTTGCGGGAGAGCAAGATGGTGAGAAATTGTTGAACAGTCATGGTCTTCGTCCGCCGATTAAAAGAGGCTTTCGCCGATAAACAGCACATCCTCGGCCTGCAGCACACTGCTGAGGCTGGCCTCTTGACGCTCCTGTTGAGCCTGGGCCTCGCTACGCTGAATATCGATGTCATCGCTGTCGGCCTTGCCGGTGAAACCACCGGCCATGGCGATGGCCTTCACCACCGTCATCCCCTCTTCCAAGGGGTACACGCCGGGCCGTTGCACCTCGCCGTAGACATAGATCTGGGCCTGCTTGGGCACATAGATCTGATCGTTGGGCTTGAGGTACACCTTGCCGAGCTCATCGCCGGCGCCGTCGCTGGAGAGATCGCTCAGCCGAAAACGCCGCCGCAGGCCATCCCGGATCAGGTAGAAGCTGTCCCCGCCGGTGCCTGAGATCCCGCCCGCCGTGGCCAACATGCCCACCAGGGTGGTATCGCCATCCAGACGATAGCGGCCGGGCTGATTGACGGCCCCCACCACGGACACCATCTGGCTACGATATTGTGAGATGAAGAGGTTCACCTGGGGGTGATTGACAAAACCACCGGCCTGCAGGCGTTCGGCGATGCGGGCTTCCGCCTGGGTAAAGGTCATGCCACCCAGATCCACGGAGCCGACGAGGGGCATCCGCAAGCTGCCATCGCCGGCGATCTCCGCCTCAAGCGCCAGATCCGCATGGTCATAGACGGTCACCCGTACCACGTCGCCCGGACCCAACTTGTACAGGCTATCAACGCCCTCAGCGGCCCAAACGGCACTGCTGAGCCCTAACGCCAGCCACACCAGTCGAAATAGTCTCATTGCAGCCCCTTCAACCCTTGTTCCATGTGTTCAGACCCGGCGGGCGTCGCCGCCGTCTCTGCTGCTTGCGGTTTGGCAGCCGGTGCCGCGTCCTCGAAACGCTGACGATATTCCACCTTGGCGGCCTGACGCAGTTGCACCATCTTCTGTTCGGCCTGTTCACGCAGCTGGCTCTGCTTCACCAAGTTCTGCAGCTGTGGCTTGGCCTTGTCGAAACTGATGGGGGACGGCGTGCGTTGCGCCAGCTGGATCAGCAGCACCTGCTGTCCCTGCCGCAATTGCACTATGTCGCCCAACTTGATGCTCACCAGCTTGTCCAGCAAGGTATCCGGTAGCTTTTCTGCCGGCACCTCGGACTGATTTTCGGAGAAGCTATAGCCTTGTGCCTTGAGAATGGCGCGCAGTTGCTCGGCATCCGACGCCTTGTCCAAGGCCGCCATGGCCGCCTCGGACAGCGCGTCCACGGGGATCAGAAAATTGGCCAAGGTGAAGATCTGGCGCTGGGCGAACCGATCCGGGTGTGCCGAGTAAAAAGCCTTGAGCTGCTCGTCGCTCGGCTCCATCGGCAAACCCATTTCCTGAGTGGCCGCCGCCTGGGCCAGCACCTGCCGACGAGAAAACTCCAGCGCCTGCAACACATTGGGATTGCGATCCAGCTTCAACTCATCGGCCTTCTGTACCAGCACCTCCTGGTCGACCAGCTGATCCAGCAACTGCTGCTTGCTCTTTTGCTGGGCCGGCGGCAAACCGTTTTGTTGCGCCAGCAGGTAATTCAGCTGCAGGACAGTGATTTCCTTGCCGTTGACGCTGGCCAGCACCTGGCTACCGACCGGTTTGTCCTTGTCACCACACCCGGTCAGCAAGGTAGCCAGCAGCAAACTCGTGCCCAGCAGCAAGCGATTATTGTTTGTCATAGGAGTTCTCTTATCGTCTCGGATCAGTAAGCGTTAGCATCCTTCTTGATGACCTGTAGCACCGTCATCAGGATGATTTTGAGGTCCATAAACAGCGACCAATGGCGCAGATAATCCAGGTCCAGCTGGACCCTGCGCTCCATCTTATCGAGGGTATCTGTTTCACCGCGGCAACCATTCACCTGGGCCCAGCCGGTAATGCCGGGTCGCACCTTGTGGCGGATCATGTAGCCCTTGATCAGCTTGCGGTAGTACTCGTTATGGGCATTGGCGTGGGGACGGGGTCCCACTATGCTCATGCTGCCGTCGAGCACATTGAGAAATTGCGGTAGTTCATCCAGCGAACTCTTGCGCAGGAAGCCGCCGATGGGGGTCAGCCGTTGATCGTGCTTGGTGGCCTGCTGCACCTTGTCGCCATCTTCCATCACCGTCATGGAGCGGAACTTGTAGACCAGGATGCTCTCACCATCGGCGCCATAACGACGCTGTTTGAAGATCACCGGCCCGGGGGACGTGAGTTTCACCGCGATGGCCGTGACCAGCATGATGGGCCAGATCAGCGCCAATATCAGCGTGCCCAGCACCACATCTTCCAGCCGTTTCACCACCGCCTTGAGCCCACGGAACGGCGACTCGCAGATACAGACCACCGGCATGCCGGCCACGTAATCCACGTGTCCCTGGATCATGTCGTAGATAAAATAATCCGGCACAAAATAGACGGAAGCCGTGCTGTCCTTGAGCTCATCCAGCAGCCGCATCACCCGGGGTTGCGAGGACATGGGCAGCGAAATGTACACTCGATCCAGGCCGTGCTCGGCCGCATAGGCCGGGATCTCATCCAGCTTGGCCAGCAATTCGGACTCGGGGACGCCCTCCAGGCGCTCCAGCTCCCGGTCGTCGAAATAGCCAACGAACTCCATGTTGAGATAACCATTGCGCTCGATGCGCTCACGGAGCGCCTGACCGGCCATGTTGGCCCCCACTATGGCCACGCGCCGCTTGCGCTGATGCATGGGCCGCATGACAAACTGGCGCACGGCCGCATGGCTGACCAGCAAGACAACCGGCGCCACGATGGCCCAAGTCAGAATATAGGGTGGGTAGAAGTAATCACTGATGCCGCTGGCATAGCCAACCAGCAGCAAAATCCCAATTATTAACAGCCAGTTACCGAGGAATACGCCAAGCACTTTCCGATTGCTGGTGTCCCCAGGCATAAAGAGGAAGGTCCCGTCCATCAGCACCAGGGTCAACAAGAAGGCGATGACGGACAGGATGAGCTCGGTGCCCATGAAGACCACATCGAAGGCAAAGTGCAACAGGTAGAGGGTCAACACCACCATGATGGGGTCGAGGAAAGACTTGAATAGGGTGGCAAGCGGCGCCACCTTCTCCATCTCACTGAGCCGGGCCGCCATGGTGGGCATGCCCAGCTCATGCTGGTAGTGGGTTGTTTGGCCGTTGGTGCTTGTCTGGCCAAAGGCGATTCCATCCGTCGTCATATTGTCCATAAGCTGTCCTGTCAGTAGCTGTATTTGAGCAAGAGGCCAATTGTCTGGTAATCAAACTCCGTGCTGGCCTGGCTGGAATTCCGGTTTCCCAGAGTCCAATAGAGCTGGCTGCTGAATTTATCGAAAGGCGACCACTCAAGTTCCGTGCGATAGACATAGGTAACATCCTTGCGGATGGTGGCCGTCGTATCGCTCAGCCCAAATTGTGACCACTCCCGGGTGGCCGTTCCGTGCAGACGCCACTTCTCAAATGGTTGCCAACTGGCATCAAAGCCGGCCTTCTCGGAATAGGCGACCCGCAGGTTGTAGCCAGGTTCGCGAGAGTCCTTGTTGTAGTTCAAACCCAGAGCCAATTTGTCCGTTGGCCGCCAGCGCAAGGCTGCACCGCCCAACCAACTGCTCTGATTCGAATCATCGTCAAAGGTCCAGCGCATGTAGCCAGCATCGGCTGAGGCCTCCATCTTGGCACTGATGGGCCAATTAAGGCGTAGCCGCAACTTGTCCAGCCGATAATCCAGCGTTGAGATCAGCGGCTCTTGGTACTCGATCCAGTGACTCTCAAACCTGAGAGTGGCCCCCGCCCCTCGTCGACTGGCGAAGTGCCCCTGCACCCCAACCCCTGTCTCATCCAGATCGAGCTGGGAGTAGGTACTGCTGCCGTGGCGCTTCTGATCCAGCCAGCCATCGATCCCCACCCTGGCGCGCCCCTGCCGCCCATAGGACAAGCCGCCATTAACGTGCTGACGCCGCAGCATGTCCATGATGCCGGACTCAACATCCTCATAGGAGGACAACTCATAGCTTTTCTGATAACCCAACTGAGGTTGCCAGCGTCGCCCCAGCTGTCCAAGCCAGGCGGCCGACAGGCTGTAACCATGATAATCGAGGGTGTCATGCTGTTGATAACGGGGTGAAAAAGCCGAGGCATCCACCCTGAACGTCTGTCGGGAAAACTCCTGTTGATAGCCTAAACGAGCCCTGGGGATCACTATGGTATCGGCACGCCCCTTGGGCGCATCCTCGCCATCCGGTAACCGGAACAGGTTGTCCTCATGCTGAATGCCCACAGAGACATCCATGATCAGGTTGTCATCCGAAGCGGCGCTGGCCTGAGTACTGATACTGCCCAGTAACACCATGCCAAGCATGCCCGCCCAGCGTGGCTGGCCAACTGTTCTAACGGCTCCCCTGCCCTTCATACTCGTCTCGATGTTATTGTTCGTTGTTGTCTTGTCGTTGGCTTATCGGCTTGGCTAAACAGACCCCCCAGGATCCCCTTAGCCAAGCCTAGGAATAACAGTCGGTGATTTTCATCCAACACACTGTCATCCCTGCGCCTACACACCTAACGATGAATCATTTCATCGGATTAAACGGCGAATTGACCCAGAGCAATATCGGACTTCTTCTGCCGACGACGGGCCAGCAGCAGACCAGCCACACCCAAACCGATCAAGGCATAGGTGCCAGGCTCGGGCAGTGCGGTAACTTCCAGGTTTGTCCCGGCTATGGTCACGGCCATGGTGGAACCGGCAGAGGGCTTCAGCGTCAACCAGCCGTAAGAACCGTCACTCAGCGCTGCCGTACCGGATGACAGGGTCGCCACGATCAGATCGGATGAACTGCCGGGCGTTACGACCACATTCGAGGAGGAGTCGTAGCTGAAACTGTTGCCATCCAGTGTGACCACCGCATAGCCAGCCTCAGCCCCCGCCGTGAGGAATTTCACCAGATAACCTACAGACGTAAGTTCAGATGAAATATACAGATCCGCTCTGGCCAGGTTGCTGCCCAAAAGCGCCATAACGCCGACCAAGAAAGCTCCCAGCCACTTGGATTTTTTCATAACGTTTCTCCATTTCATGGTTGACTGACATTGCAGTCGTCATCGATTCGGCTGACACCTTCTCTGGCGATACAGACCGAACCTCCGGTTTTAACTGGATAAACAGACATCCAGTCGTTGTTGCAAAAAGACGGATCTTTTTGCAAATTCCTTATAACGAAACGCCGTTGTAGAAGCGGCTCGCACGCTGCTGCCGCACCAGTCCCAACACCAGCAGTCCCGCCAACATCAGCAGCGGTGCCGCCATCCCCCTGAGCCACCCATTGGTGCTGGCCGCCGAGGCAAATGCCGCATCCTCGCGTGCCACGGCGCTCAACGCCACCGAGGTGGCTGCCACCGGTCCAGCGGCTAAGCTGCCATACCCGTAGCTAACCGATGTCGCCTTCGCGGTAGCCTGGGGGATCCGACTGACGAGCGTCCCCATATCGGTGGCACTCAGGCTCAGTTCCAAGGAGATAACCTGAGCGGCCTGAGAGGAAAGACTGCCCCCCAACATCAGGGCCAGCGCGAAACACCGAAGCAATCTGACAAAGAAAATAGTCATGGCGAATCCCTCATACCTGCAAAAAACCAGCGTCCTTGAGCACAGAGGCCGACTCACTCGGCATAACCACATCCTGTTTTGCGCTCCAGATCACATTTGCAAGGAGCGTGCCTTGGCAGATTTAAATGCCACATAAGTTGCATTAGGCATATTGAATATTCTGAAAAATATCCATAGCCCGTCATGACAAGCCAGAGGCAGTCATTTTTACGGCATATGTAGTATTAAGGGTTGGATAAACCCAGAAACAGCAACTGGCTAAGATGTATGCTCTAAGCCTTTTTACTGGACTGATATGTCAGTCTGATGGCGCGTGGAGGAATCTATTGTTGATCACTGCCGAGCGGCGCATGGAGTTGACGCACCAAAAGGTGTCAATTGCACCAGCCTCGGTCAGTTTTCGTTCAACGCGATTCATTTGCGTAACACCCTACAAACAATTTGAGTGTTCCGCGTCGCAAAAGAATCCGTTCGAAACCTTTTATAGCGGCAAATTACACGGCGGATGACCCTGAGGACTAACAACTTCCTAACAGGATACTGCGATACGCATTCTATCGGCCCCCATCATGGGGGTCAATTCTCATCTATCACTGTTTCCAGCTCCTCTCCCCTGACAAGCCTGCCAGGTTGAAACCAAACAACCGGACAGTTTGTGCTATATTTCGCGGCCATTTAACGATGAGGAATGAATCATGACGGTTTCCCAACTGATGGCACGCAGCGGCGGTCGCTGTGAACTCTGTAGCGCCGACCAGGATCTCCAGCCCGTGCAGGTTGCCGCATCGGCCAGTGCTACTGCCGAGCACAGCGTCTTGCTCTGCCCAAGCTGCCGGGCAAACCTGCTGCAGGCCGATAACAGCCAGGCGGCACACTGGCGTTGTCTCAACGACAGCATGTGGAGTCAGGTGCCGGCCGTGCAGGTCATGGCCTACCGACAGCTAAAGCATCTGGTGGCTCAAGGGGAACACTGGGCCCAGGATCTGCTGGACATGCTGTATCTGGACGAGGAAACCCAAGCCTGGGCGGACGCCGGGCTCACGCAGGTTGAAGAGGATGATGCGGCGCCCACCCTGGACAGCAACGGCGCCCGTCTGCAGGAGGGTGATGCGGTGACCCTGATCAAGGATCTGGATGTCAAGGGCGCAGGCTTTACCGCCAAACGTGGCACCTTGGTCAAAGGGATCCGCCTGACCAACAACCCCCTGCACATCGAAGGCAAGATCAACGGGGTACAGATAGTGCTGGTGGCGGCCTACCTGAAAAAGGCGTAGGCGTTGCGCCTGTCCAAGAATTGGTCGAGCGCACCAGCTGCGCCCCTGGCGGGCTAACCAAGTCGTTAAAAAAATGCGACAATGCCCGTCCCATACCAGTAAGGTGAGAAGGAAGCATGTCAGCCAAGATTATCGATGGGAAATCGATTGCGCACGCCATTCGTCAACAGGTCGCCGACGCCGTCAAGGCCCGTGTAGATCAGGGGCTGCGAGCTCCGGGTCTGGCCGTAGTCCTGGTGGGTGAAGACCCCGCCTCCCGCGTCTATGTTGGCAGCAAACGCCGCGCCTGCGAAGAGGTGGGCTTTGTCTCCCGTTCCTATGATCTGCCGATTGACACCAGCCAGGCCGACCTGCTGACCCTGATCGACCGGCTCAACGGCGATCCTGAGGTGGACGGCATCCTGGTCCAGCTTCCTCTCCCCAAGCACATCGACTCCACCCTGGTCATCGAACGCATAGTACCGGACAAGGACGTGGACGGTTTCCATCCCTATAACATAGGTCGTCTGGCGCAGCGCATCCCGGCACTGCGCCCCTGTACGCCCAAGGGCATCATGACCCTGATCAAGAGCACCGGGGTAGACACCTATGGCCTCAATGCCGTCATCGTCGGTGCCTCCAATATAGTGGGACGCCCCATGACCCTGGAGCTGCTGCTGGCCGGTTGTACCACCATGACCACCCACAGGTTCACCAAGGATCTCGCGTCCTTCGTGCGCCAGGCCGATCTGCTGGTGGTGGCGGTAGGGAAACCCGAGTTTATTCCCGGCGACTGGATCAAGCCCGGTGCCATCGTCATCGATGTGGGGATCAACCGCCTGACCGATGGCCGCCTGGTGGGGGATGTCGCCTACCAGGCGGCCGCCGAACGGGCCGCCTTTATCACCCCCGTCCCTGGTGGGGTGGGCCCCATGACGGTGGCCAGCCTCATCGAGAACACCTTGCAGGCCTGTGAGGAATACCACAGCTAACCGGTTTTCGGATGGGAAAGGGGGCCATGCGCCCCCTTTTTTATGCTTCTTTATACCTGGCCACGGTCAGCCGCCTACCGACTGACCATGCTGCCAGGGGCCTCCGCTAATCGCGGCAACCCCACCGCCACCAGCAACCCGCCCGCCGGGCGATTGGTGAACTGCAGGCTGGCGCCATGCAGTTGGCAGATGCGGGCCACCAGATTGAGCCCCAGCCCCACGCCACTGCCCCGTTGATCCAAGCGGCGGAAGGCATCCGTCAGACGGCACAGCTCCGACTCCGGAACCCCGGGACCTTCATCGGCCACCCGCAACCAAGTCCGCTCCCCCTCGCGGGCCAAGCTGATGTCAATCCGCCGCCCCCCTTGGGCGTAACGCGCGGCATTCTCCACCAGGTTACGCAGCAGATGGCGCAGCAGATCCCCTTCCCCCTTGACCCAGCAGGGTTGCAGCTGCCAGTGGATCTGCATCTGGGCCTCAGCGGCCAAGCGCTCCAGCTCCGGCTGCAGCGGCTGAATGACGCTGCTGACCAGCTCCAGCTGCTCCTGCAGTCCCATGACAAACTTGGGCTCCAGTCGAGCCATCTGCAGCAGTTGCGCCACGCTGCGGTGCAGATCGTCCAGCCGGGCGATCAGGGGATCCACACCGGGCACCCCTTCACTCTGCAGCAGTTCCAGATTGAGCTTGATGCCCGCCAATGGGGTACGCAGCTCATGAGCCACGTCGGCGGTAAACTGCCGTTCTCGCTGCAATGCCAGGGACAATTTTGAGAACAACTGGTTGATCACCAGGGTCACTGCCTGCAATTCCTCCGTATGCCCCGTGAGGGTGACCGGTTGCAGATTGCCGGGATCCCGGGCAGCCAGTTGTTGGCAGAGCCGCTTCAGCGGCGACACCAGCCAGCTGATGCCGACGTAGGCCAGCAACAGCATGAGGACACTCTGCCCCGCCGAGGCCAGCAGCAGGGCCTCCATGGCTTCAGCAGACTCCTTGGCCAACTCCGCATCGGTGAGTTTTTGATCCTGGGCCGCCTTAGCCAGGATGTAGACCTGCTCCTGGGTCTCATGCCACACCCGCAGCACCAATATGGTCTGGCCGACCAAAAAAATCAGGGCCAGCAGTATGATCAGCCGGCCCCGCAGGGTACGCCAGGGCGCCATCAAGACGTGATCTCCTTCTCCAGCCGGTATCCCTCGCCCCGCACCGTGCTGATCCGCTCGGCCCCCAGCTTGCGCCGCAGGTGATGAATGTGCACCTCCAGGGTATTGGAGCCGATGTCGTCCTGCCAGTCGTACAAATCCTCTTGCAGCCGCTCCCGGTTCACCGTCTTGCCGGCAGCCATGGCCAGGCGCCGCAGCAGGGCAAACTCACGGCGGGTCAACACCACGGGGGCGCCATCCAGGGTCACCAGCTTGTCATCCAGATCCAGGCAGAGGTCACCACACTCCAGACGATTGCTGGCCTGACCATGATCCCGGCGCAGCAAGGCCCGGACCCGGGCCTGCAGCTCCGCCAAGGCGAAGGGTTTGACCATATAGTCATCCGCACCCAGATCCAGCCCCTGGATCTTCTCATCCAGGGTATCCCGGGCCGTCAGGATCAGAACCGGCATGGCCTGCCCCTGCCGGCGCCAACGCCTGAGCAGAGTCAGACCATCCCCATCCGGCAGCCCCAGATCCAGCAGCACCAGGCCATACTGGGTCACCCCCACATGGGCCTCGGCCTCGGCCAGGCTGGCCACCGCATCGCAGCTGTATTGCTCCTGTTGCAAGGCCTTCAGCAGGCCTTGTCGCAACAGCTCATCGTCTTCCACCACCAGGATTTTCATCCAGCCATATCCCTTCGTCACAGTGCTGTTGGCATCCTATCACTGCTGCAGCCGTTGTTGTAACGCCTGGATCTCCTTGTGCCGACCGGTATCGGCCAACTCCCGCCCGGGGCGAGGCGCCGCCTTGAGCGCCTTGTCCAAGAAGGCCAGCGCCTGCTGCTTGTTGCCCTGGCTCGCCAGAAAATCGGCATAAAAATAGTTGCTGTCGATGCCATGGGGATTGTACTTGAGCCCCTGGGTGAGCAACTGAGCCGCCTTCTTGTCATCACCAAAGCCCAGCGGCCACCCCGGCACCTTGTAATACAGCACGCCCAGCGAGGTGAGCGCCGACCCTTGCAATGTGGCCGGATCCTGAGCGATCACCGCCTCATAGTCCGCCTTGGCCTCCTTGGCCAACCCCAAGGCCCCCAGGCCCCCCTTGGCCCCGGCATAGCTGCCGATGATGATGCCGGCCCAGGTCTTCAATGCCAGATCAGCCGGCGCGGCAGCACTGGCGGACCGGACCTCATCGCTGAGCTTGGCCAGGGCCGCCTCCTTGGCATCGCCACTTTGCTGATAGTTGGCCTGAGCCCAGCGAGCAGAGAACTGCTGGTAATCAAGCTCGCCCGCCAACGCGCTGGCCGAGAGTAACAGGCTGGCAAGACTGGCCAGCGACATCCAGGTGCGAAACTGTGTCATGACTGTGGCTCCTTGAGTGTGTCCGCGGGAGTGTCCGCGCGGCAAAACTGCAGTATCTTTTTCCGCTGGCCGCCCAATACGCGGTCCAGCAGGCCGGGGAACAGGCGGTTGAGCAGCACATAGAGGCGTTCAGGCCCCCCCAGGTAACGCCGCCGGCCCCCCTTAAGCAGCGCCATCAGGGCCTGTGCCACCTGCTGAGGGCTATCCACCCCGTTGCCCATGGCACGGTTGAGCGCCGCCACGCCGCCAGCGTTGAGATCCGTATCCGTGGCCCGGGGGGCCAGCAGGCAGATCCGCGGCCCATCCGGCCCCAGCTCGCGACCCAAGGCCTGGCTGAACTGGTGTAAGCCCGCCTTGCTGGCACAGTAGACGCTAAAGCCCGGATAGCCGATATCGCCGAAGGTGGAGCCGAGGTTCACCACTTGACTCTGGCCATCCATGAAGGGCAACAGGGCTCGGGTCAGCCGAATAGGCGCCAGCAGATTGAGCTGGATCTGCGCCAGTATGGCGCGCTCCGTCTGCTCGCTAAGTGGCGCAAAGGCTTGTACGCCCGCCGCGTTCACCAGCAGTCCCAGATGCAGATCCCGCACCTGGCACCAGTCGGCCAGTATGCTGGCCGCCGCCTCCCCCGCCAGATCCAGCGCCAGCATCGCCACCTGGCCGTCGGGATAGGCGGACTGCAATTCCCGCAGTTGGACCGCCAGCGGCCCAGTGCGCCGCGCCACCATCAGCAGGGGCCAGCCGGCCTGCAACAGACGGTCACAGAGGGCGCGGCCGATACCACCGCTGGCTCCAGTCACCAGGGCCCAAGATTGACGCTCAGGCTGCATCTGCCATGGCCTCCATGGGCAATGAGCGGAACACATCGCCATACAGGCGGTACATGACCCGCGCCATGTGGGTGACCGCCGCCTGATCGCTCGGTGAGTCAAGCCGATCCATCAAGGTTTCGAAGAAGCGAATGTGGTCCTGATCCAGACTGCCGTGGGAATAGAGGTAACTCATGGCCGAATCCGGCAACCCCAGGGTGCGCTGAATGAGCTGGCCCATGGCGGTGGCCAGATTGACGCTGGTGCCTTCGAGCACCAACACCATGCCGAAGAAGGAGACCGGATTGCCCCGCTGTATGCTGTCCCAGGCATAGCTGACCATCAGCTCGGTGGCCAGGGCCGGCATCCCAGACGCCACCGCCGCCGCATCGCCACCGGCCTGGGCAATGTCACTCAGGATCCAGCGGTCATGCCCCCGCTCCTCCTCTATGTATTCGGTGATGGCATCAAACAGCCAGCGATGCCGTTCATCCAGCCGGCTGCCACAGGCCATCAACAGCGGTACCGTCTGGCGCACGTGATAGTAGGCCTGGGTGAGAAAGGCCAGGTAACGGGGCAAGGTGATCTCCCCCCGCTGGCAGGCCAGGATGGCCGGCGCACTGAGCAGGTACTCCCGCTCGGCCCGGGTATCGTTGAGCAGTTGGGCGTAAAAACTCATAGGTTCTCCTTTGCGCTCAGGCGTGTCTCGTCGGCGGCGCCCTGGCGGTGATGATCTAAACGGGTGTGATAGAGGGTGTTTCGGCGCAGGCGACCGTTGCTGGTGAGCTCGCCCAGGGCCGTGGAAAACGGGGTATCGGTCAGCCGCCAGCCCTGCAGCCGGGCATAACCGGGTAGCGCTGCCATGCAGGCTTGCAGCCGCTCAGCCAGCGCGTCCGGGGTGGCCGCCCAACGGGGCGCGAACAGCAAGGCCTGGATGCCGGTGGCTTCATCGCCATAGACCCAGGCCTGCAGCACGCCGGGCACGGCACACAGCTCGGCCTCCAGCCATTCGGGGCTGACATTGCGGCCAAGATCGGTCACCAGGGTCGACTTTTTACGCCCCTGCACCTGCAGGTTGCCTTCGGCATCCCAGTGGCCCAGATCGCCGCTGGCCTGCCAGAAGGGCGCAGCCGAGTCGAGCTCACCCAAGATCCCCAGGTGGCCATTGCCGCCCAGCCAGATCTCCCCATCCTCGGCAATCTTTACCGCCAGATGTTCCAGCGGCCGGCCCACCGAACCCAGCACAGGCGCCAGAGGATCACCCAAGGCCACCACGGACGCCACCTCGGAGAGGCCATAGCCTTCACATACCGGCAGCCCCAGACGACGGGCCCGCGCCAGCAACTGCACGCTGCTCTTGCCGCCCCCCACCGCCAGCAGGGACCAGGGCGCGGCCAGCTCAGGGTTAGCCTCCACCCCGGCCACCAGCCAGCCTAGGGTGGCGGGCAGCAGGATCAGGCTATCGGCGCCTGACGTCGCCAGGGCGCCGACAAAGGCGGCGGGATCCGGCCGCGCCAGATCCCCTAGCCCCAGACTGGCTAGGGGTTGCAACCGCACCTCGCGGCCCAGCAGCAGCGGCAGATAGACCCCTGCCAGGTTCTCAAGCAGCACAGCCAAGGGCATGGTGCACAGGTGGCGCTTACCCGGGATCTGCCCGAGGCGCCTGGCCAGGGCCTGGGTGGTGGCCAGCAGCTGCTCGCCCCCCAGGCAGATGCCCTTGGGCTGCCCCGTGGTCCCCGAGGTGTAGGTCACCTTGAGGCAACCTACCGGCAAGGCGGGCTCGGGGGTCGGCGGCAAGGGCTGATGCTGCCAGTGCCGGCCGTCGGCCAGCAGCAGGCCGCTGGCCCCGCTGTCGCGCAGCAGGTGGTCCCTCTGCTGCGGGCTAAAAAACGGCGGCACAGGCACACAGGGCACCTGAGCCCGGGCACAGGCCAGATCCGCCAGCACCCAGCCCAGGGAATTGTCACCGGCCAGCGCCAGGGGCCGCCCCGGCTGGGCGATGGCCCGGCAGCGTTCGGCACCTTCCTCCACGGCCTGCCAGAGTCCGGCGTAATCCAGGCTGCCCCGGGGGCTGAGCAGAGCCGGCGCCTGGGGCCCTTCCTCGGCCCAGCGGGCCAATTGCTGCCACAGGGCCCTCATGCACCGGCCTCCTGCGCCAGATCCAGCCCACAATCGGGCAATCCGTCCAGCCTGGACGCCAGGCCGCTGGCCTGCAGCCGCTGCCAGCCCTGGGTGATGCTGCCCGCCAACACCATGGGACTGTGGTCGTAATAGCGGCCCCAACAGTCGGGATCCCTGACCCTTTGAGCCTGGGCACTGGCCAGGGTGAGCGGTGCCAGCCCCAACTGTTCAAACAGCCCCTGCACCTGGGTGGTGGCGGTAAAGCTCACATAGCGAAACTGCTGCTGGTTGAGATAACGCACCATGAGGAGAATGAGCAGCCGGGCCATGCCGCCGCAGGAGGCCAGGTTACCCAGCTCCAGGATGGCGGCCCGGTCCACCGGCAGTTGTAGCTGGGCGGCCAGCTGCTGTTCGATGGGATAGTCCAGGTACTGCTCCAGAAACAGCGGCTCACGGCCGGCCAGGCGCAAGCCGACGCTGGCCAGCAGTTGACCATCGGCCCGCCGCAACACCGCCTGCCAGGGCATCAGGGCGTCCACCCGCGCCCCGTGCACCGCAGCAAAGCGTTCGGCGACAAACTGAGTCAAGGCCGCATCGGGCCGCTGCAGCGCAAACTGCAGCTGGGCCAGTTGCTGACGGCTAGGTTGAGCGGATAGCAAGGCAGGTTCCATACAAGCTCCTGAGGTTGCAGCATGATCCTCAGGCTAGACGGTCAAGATTAAGATGAACTTAAGACACAACTTATTTACTCATGCACCGCGATTGGCACCCTTTCTCGTCCCGTCCCTTAACCGGCAGGCGGACAAAAAAAAGCCCCGCATCGCGGGGCTTGGCAGCAGTGTGGCTTACTTACGGCGCCAGCTGGTACCGGAGGGGCCGTCTTCCAGCAATATGCCCTTGGCGGTGAGGGCATTGCGGGCGGCATCGGCCGCCGGCCAGTCCTTGGCGGCGCGGGCATCGTTGCGCGCCTTGATCAGGGCCTCGATCTCGGCCACCTCGTTGTCGTCGTCACCGGCCTGGAGGAAGCGCTCGGGATCCTGCTGCAATATACCCAGCACGGCCCCCAGGGCGCGCAACCGGGCGGCCAGGGCCGCGGCGGCCGGCTCGTCCACCGGCTTCAAACGGTTGACCTCCCGCGCCAGATCAAACAGCACCGAATAGGCTTCCGGGGTGTTGAAGTCATCGTCCATCGCCGCCTCGAAGCGGCCGACCAGCTCCTCGCCACCGGCAGCGTCCACCAAAGGCAGACCCCGCAAGGCGGTGTAGAGGCGCTCCAGTCCGGCCCGGGCCTGGTTGAGGTTTTCGTCGGAATAGTTCAGCTGGCTGCGATAGTGGCCGGACATCAGGAAGTAACGCACCGTCTCGGCGTCGTAGACTTTCAGCACATCCCGGATGGTGAAGAAGTTGCCCAGGGACTTGGACATCTTCTCCCTATCCACCATCACCATGCCGGAGTGCATCCAAGTGTTGACGTAGGGGGTGTGGTGGGCGCAGCAGCTCTGGGCCACCTCGTTCTCATGGTGCGGGAACATGAGATCCGAGCCGCCGCCATGGATGTCGAAATGGGTGCCCAGGTGCTTGGAGTTCATGGCGGAGCACTCGATGTGCCAGCCGGGGCGGCCCGGTCCCCAGGGGGATTCCCAGGTGGGCTCGCCGGGTTTGGACATTTTCCACAACACGAAGTCCATGGGGTTGCGCTTGGCCTCGTCCACGCTGACCCGGGCGCCGGCCTGCAACTGCTCCAGATCCTGGCCGGAGAGGCGGCCATAGGCGGGGAAGCTGTCGATGGCGAAGAGCACGTCGCCGTCGGCCGCCACATAGGCGTTGCCGTTGTCCAGCAGCTGCTGCACCAGATCGATGATCTCCTGGATATGGGCCGTAGCCCTGGGTTCGATATCCGGCCGCAGCAGGTTCAGGGCGTCGAAGTCGGCGTGCATGTCACCGATCAATCGCTCGGTCAGGGCATCGCAGCTTTCGTGATTTTCGGCGGCACGCTTGATGATCTTGTCGTCCACATCCGTGATGTTGCGGACGAAGGTCAGGTCATAACCCAGATAGCGGAGGTAGCGGACCACCACGTCGAAGGCCACGAAGGTGCGGCCATGACCTATGTGGCAGAGATCGTAGATGGTCACGCCGCAGACATACATGCCCACCTTGCCAGGCTGGATGGGAACAAATTCTTCTTTTTGCCGGGTGAGGGAGTTGTAGATCTTGAGCATGACGAACCCTGTGTCGATAACCAATGAATGCAATGGGCTATTCTAGCGACTCGGGCGGGCCATGACGAGAGGCATAAGACTACCGGCACAGGGCCGGCAATCTGCGCGGGTTATTGCACCAGGCCGTGGCGACGAGCCACCGCCAGATCGATCTTGATGCGGTCGTCAGGCTCGTAGTAGCCATAGACCAGGCAGTCGGATGAGATGCCTAGGTCATCACACAATCCCTCCCAGTTATCGCAGTGATCGTGCATGTAGCCGATGGGCAATTCGATGAGGTCTACTGTCTGCATGGGGCACCTCCTGCAAAATCGCCAACCACTGATTGAGTATAGCCGCGCGCTGAAATTGTTAACTGGATCACGCCATTCTCCCCTGCAAACGATCGTGCTAGACTGTCGCCCAACCGCTGCGGCGCGGCAGTTTCCACTTGGAAACGACGCTACGGGCCGCAGCCGGTTAGCCCTACCCCTATAGGTGACAAGGAACGAATATGATCACACTGCACACCAACCATGGTGACATCAAGTTGGAACTGTTTGCCGACAAGGCGCCCATCTCGGCCGCCAACTTCGAGCAATATTGCCGGGACGGCCACTACGATGGCACCCTGTTTCACCGTGTCATTGATGGCTTCATGATCCAAGGCGGTGGTTACCTCTCAGGTTTCGAGGAAAAGGAAACCAGGGCTCCCATCCAGAACGAAGCCAGCAACGGCCTGTCCAACAAGACCGGCACCATTGCCATGGCCCGCACCATGGACCCCCATTCCGCCACGGCCCAATTCTTCATCAACGTCTCCGACAACGACTTCCTGGACTTCAAGTCCGAAACCACCCAGGGCTGGGGCTACTGCGTGTTCGGCCAGGTGGTGGATGGCATGGACGTGGTGAACAAGATCAAGTCGGTGAAGACGGGTCGCTATGGCCGCATGCACCAGGACGTCCCCGTCGATGAGGTGATCATCGAGCGCGTCAGCCTCGACTAAGTCATGCCGGGCAGCCCACAGGGCTGCCCATTGCCCTGCCCCCTTCTGCTATACTGCCGCCTTTTCCCGGTTGTCCCAGCGACATGAAAACACTCTTTATCTCCGACCTGCACCTGTCCGAGCACAGACCCGAGCTGACCGCCGCCTTCTTGCGTTTCTTGCAGGAAGAAGCCCGCCAGGCCGAGGCTCTGTATATCCTGGGGGATCTGTTCGATTTTTGGATCGGGGATGATGAGGCCTCCGCGCTAAACCGCAACGTGGCCGCGGCACTGCTGGCCCTTAATCGGCAAGGCGTCCGACTCTATTTCGTGCACGGCAATCGCGACTTTTTGCTGGGCGAGCGCTATGCCCGCCAGGCGGGGCTCATCCTGCTGTCCACTCAGAGCCAACTGGATTTGTATGGCCAGAGGGTCGTCGTGCTCCATGGCGACACCCTATGCACCGACGACAAGGCGTATCAACGCTTTCGTCGCCTGGTGCACTGGCGCTGGCTACGCGCCCTCTTCCTCGCCCTGCCCCTGGCCTGGCGCATCCAGCTGGCGCAGAAGATCCGCCGGCGCAGCCGCCACGGCAAACAGCTAAAAAGCGCCGCCATCATGGACGTCACGCCCCAGGCGGTCGACCAGTTGCTAACAGACACAGGCGCCAGCCTGCTGATCCACGGCCATACCCACAGACCCGCCGTGCATGCCTTGCCTGACGGCGCCCAACGCCTGGTGTTGGGGGATTGGGATCAGGATCTGTGGTACCTCGAACTCTCGGCGCAAGGCGCCAAACAGCACAGGCGCCCCATCCCGCCCGTCGCCAAGACCGCCGGTCTTTAATCCTCGGCGCTCGACAGGGGCGCCAGGCAGACTATCTTGCATTCCGGCAGGGCGGCCACCGCCAGGGTCGTCTGCCGATAACGACACTGTCCTTGCTGTGGATGATTAAAGTCTCGCTCCCCACCGTCCCGCAGCAACACCGCCTGCGCCTGCCAACATCGAGCAAACAGCGGGCTGGCCACGCTCAACTCGTCCACCAACGCCTGCAGCTGACTATCCCGCGGACGTCGGCTGTAATCGGCGCGAAACTCCGCCACCAGGCGAGTAGCCCGTTCTTCCCAATCGGCGATGAGCCGCCTGGCTTCGGGGGCTAACAGGGTAAATTTCAGCAGATTGCGCTCATCGGACGCCCCGTCCAACCAGCCGACAAACAGCCGTGCCGCCGCCGGGTTCCAGGCCCTGGCCGTCCAGCCATGATCCAGCAGATAGGCCGGCACCTGGAACAGATCCGGGATGGCCAACAGGTGAGCCGGCAGCTCGGGGGTGAAATCTGGCGGTCCCGCCGGATCCCGCTTGCCGGCCAAATCAAACAAGGAGGCACGCTCCGCCACCGACAGCTGCAAGGCCTCGGCGAGCCTGGCCAGCGCGGCGCCAGACGCCGTCACGGGGCGCCCCTGCTCCAGCCAGGTCAGCCAGGTGGTGCTGACGCCGGCGGCATCGGCCAGCTCTTCCCGCCGCCACCCCGGGGTGCGGCGCCGTCCGGCGATCTTGGCCGGTGGCGTCAGTTTTTCACGATGGGCGCGCAAGAAGGCACCCAACAGGCGCGCAGGGTCGGACTGAGTCATGGTGATCCCTATACCAGGATAAGTGCTTATCTTGTACCAGTTACCTTGAGAGTGAACAATGGTCGGGTCCTTTCGATGACCAGGAATAGAATATGAAGCCGACCCCGCAAGACGACATCATCCGCCGCCAGTTTTCCCCCCAGGCCCAGGCCTATCTGACCAGCGAGGTCCATGCCGCCGGCGCCGATCTGGCGCTGATGTCGACGCTGGTCGGCCACCGTCCCCAGGCCTGTGCCCTGGATCTGGGCTGTGGCGGCGGCCACGTCAGCTTCACCCTGTCCCCCCAGGTGGCCCAGGTGGAGGCGGTGGATCTCTCCTCCGCCATGTTGCGGGTGGTGGCCGATGAGGCCCAGCGGCGGGGACTCACCAATATCCAGACCCGGCAAGCCGCGGCGGAAGCCCTGCCCTATCCGGATGCACACTTCGATCTGGTGGTCACCCGCTACAGCTGCCACCACTGGCAGGCCTTGCCCGCCGGCCTGGCCCAGATGCGCCGCGTGATCAAACCCGGTGGATTGGCGCTGTTTATGGACGTGATCACCCCGGGGGAGCCCTTGCTGGACACCTGGCTGCAGAGCCTGGAGCTGTTGCGGGATCCCTCCCATGTACGCAATGGCTCTGAGGCCCAGTGGCAGGCCCAGCTGGTGGCCGCCGGATTTCGCCTGACCCATTGCCAGTGCTTCCGTCTGCGGTTGTCCTTTGCCAGTTGGGTGGCACGAATGAACACCCCGGCCGTCCAGATCGCCGCCATCCGGGCACTCCAGCAACAGGCGGGCCCAGCGGTAGTGGATTATTTCAACCTGGAAGAAGATGGCAGCTTCACCGTCGACACCCTGCTGCTGGCGGCCGAACCCGCCACAGGCGCACATCCGGCGGAAACGGTCATCTGAGACCGAGGGCCATCCGGCCCAAGTCGAGCCTAGTCGTCCTGGCTGGCGTCGGGACTACGGCCTATGCCGTAGTCCCGCAGCTTGTTGGCCACGGCGGTGTGAGAGATGCCCAGCCGCTTGGCCAGCTGCCGGCTGGAGGGATAGAGGGGGTAGAGCCGGGAGAGCATCAGTTGCTCGAAGCGCTTGGCCGCCTCCGGCAGGCTGCCATCAAACCACTGATCCGAGATGGGCTCCTCCTGCTCCAACAGCGGCAGCCGCAGATCCTCGGGCCTGAGTTCATCGCCATCCAGCAGGGTCAGCGCCTGGTAGAGGGCGTTTTTCAGCTGGCGGGCGTTGCCCGGCCAGGGGTACTGGGCGACGAACTCCAGCAGGCTGCGGCCCAGCCGAGGCAGGCTGCGCTGCAGCTCGTCGCAGATCCGGCTCACCAGTTGCCGGGTCATGGGGGCTATGTCCGCTTGCCGGCGACGCAGGGGCGGCAGCTCCAGCTGCAAGGCGCTCAAGCGGAAATAGAGATCCTCGCGAAAGCGGCCCTGGCGCACCCGTTCGGCCAGTGACTGCCGGGTGGTACAGAGGATGCGCACATCCACCCGCACCTCCTGCTCCTGCCCCACCCGGTGGAAGCGGCCATCCTCCAGCACCCGCAGCAGCTTGCTCTGCAGCAGGGGCGACATCTCCGCCACCTCGTCCAGCAGGAAGCTGCCGCCGTTGGCCTGCTCCAGCAGACCCCGCTTGCCGGGCCAGGCCGGCCCGAAGGCGCCGGGGGCCGAGCCAAACAGCTCGTGCTCCGCCACCTCGTCCGGCAGGGCCGCGCAGTTGAGGGTCATGAAGGGACCGCCGGCCCGCAGGCTGCCCTTGTGGCAGGCCCGGGCCAGCATCTCCTTGCCGGTGCCGGTCTCGCCGGCGATGAGCAGCGGCAGATCCTGCATGGCCAACCGGCGCGCCTGGTGCAGCAGGCTGCGCATGGCCTCGCTCTGGGCGGTGAAGAGATCGAAGCGGCTGTCGTCATAGCCGTGCAGCAGGCTGAAATGATGGCCCACCCGACGGGCGGACTTGAGCACCACCAGGGCGCCGGCCAAGCACTCCTGGCTGGTGCCTTCGGGAATGCTGACGGGCAATATGTCCGCCAGGTACTCCTCGCCGGCGAAGCTCAGCTTGCAGGTCTCCGACTGAGTGGCGCCACCGTCGAGCCAGGCCAGGAAGGCAAAGCCGCGCAGGAAACTGCCCACCTGCAGGCCCAGCACATCCTTGAGCCCCAGCCGCAGTATGTTGAGCACCGCCTCGTTGACATGGTTGATGCGCCCCTTGGCGTCGATGGCAAACACCAGATCCGGCAGGGCCTTGAGCAGGGCGGCCACCTCATGGTGCTCCCGCTCCGAGGGCATCCAGGCCACGGTTTTCACATCCAGTACCCCCTGGATGCGACGGATCTCCGGCATCAGCTGCTGCAGGCGGGAAAAGTCCAGCTCGGGAAAGTTCAGGTAGATGAAGCCCGCCACATCCAGCTCGATCCCCCGCAGGTCGATGCAATGCTCCTCCAGCCGGGCCAGCAGCTCCCGGGTCAGTCCCAACCTGTCTTCACAACTTACCTGCAGACGCATGGTGTCTCCTTTGCTTGCCTCGGCAGGATTATACGGCAGGCCGGCGCCATGGCTAGCCACGCCGACCATCCAGGCTTAACGGGCGGCACTGGCGGTGACCGCCAGCTGCAGCAGCAGGGCCCGCAGCAGGCCACTCTCCCAGGTTCGCAATAGGGTCCCCTCGTTGCTCTGTTCGATACGCAAGAGGGCACTGAGCACCTTACGGGTTTCCAGCTCACCCAGCTCCTTCACCTCGGTCAGGCTCAGCTGCTCGGGATCCCGCTGCCACTGCCCCCAGTCGAAGAACACCACCAGTTGGTGACGATGACAGTCGCTCACCAGCTGGTGCAGCAAGGAGACGGGACCACGGTATGCCAGGCGATCCGCCCAGCCTTGGGCCACCCGCTGCCGCTCCTCGGCACTGGGTTCGCAGGGATTGGCACCGATCAGCGCCCGCGCCGTCTGTGCTATGTCTACCTCCTGACGCAACTGGCTGCGCCAGTGGGCCGGCAGGCTGTCGAGCCCGTAGAAGGGACCGGCCAGCTGACCGTAGACAGAGGCGGTGGTGCCGGCCTCCTCCCCCAGGTTGGCCGCCAGCAGGGCACCGCTGGCGTAATCATCGCAGTGCCACAGGGCCCACAGCGCCGCCTCCAGGGTGTGGATCACGTAGCCGGAGGCACGGATGTGCTGGGCGTCCTTGTGGCGATAGCTGCCGCTGATGACATCCACTATGTCGGGATGCCACTGCTCACCCCACGGCTTGAGCAGGCTGAGCAGACGCCGGGGATCCAGCCAGTGCTCCTTGTCCTGCTCGCCATCCAGCAACTGCCACAGCAACCAGGTCACCAGTTGACAGGCCTGCACCGCCCGCTCCTCACCGTGGGTCAGGCTGGCCTGCCAGGCGGCAATTCGCATGGCCCGCTCCACGGTTTGGCGTTCGGCATAGTAGTAGAGAGCAACGGGGGCCACCCGCATCAGGGCGCCATTGCCGGCGGTGAGGGGATCCTCAACGCCGGACCAGGGATCCCGGGTGTGCTGATAGCGGGTCAAGGCGGCCAGCACCGTCTTGCCCACCCGGGCCGGCTTGCCGGTGCAGCTGCGATAGCCCTGCTGCCACCAGCGCAGATACCGATCCATCTGGTCCCGGCTATTAAAGCCATGGCAGGCCAGCAGGCTGTCGGCCAGACAGAGGGTCAGAGCGGTATCGTCACCCCATTCACCGGCCTGCACCCCCAGCAGACCGCTGCTCTGCAGATCCGAGATGGGCTGCACCAGACGCTTGGGGGTTCCCTCCTGGAGCAGCCCAAGGGCATCGCCACAGGCGGCCCCCAGCAAGCAGGCGACCGCCTGTTCATGAAGTGGTGATAGCGGATTGATTGTCGGCATACGGACCTCCCCCAAAAGCGACGCCGGGCTGGCGCCACACGCTGGATTGCCGCCCTCAGCCCTGGGTGAGGCTGTGCGGCATGCTGGCACCGGCCAGGGTCTCGGGTCGCCGGGTCTAGGTTGGCTGATCGTTGGAAAACAGCTGGCCCAGCTGACGCTTGAGATGTTGTAACAAGTCCAGGCGGATCTGGGCAAGGCGGGGCCGCTCGTTTGGTGAAAAGGGCAGCGGTCGACAGAGGGTCATGGCCTGAATACCCAACCTGGCGCACAATAATCCGGCCCCCAACCCCTGGGCCACCCGGGTGGACAGGCGGGCCGTCAGCTCGGCCCCCAGCCAATCCAGCCCCACCTCGGTGACCGCCTCCGCCGCGCCGATATAGATGGCATGGCGCAGGATCTGCCGCAGCAGGGTGATGCGACTCCAGTAACCCAGGCTGACACCGTAGCAATCGGCGATGGCGTCCAGCATGCGCAGGCTGCGCCACAGCACCAGCAGCATGTCCACCAGGGCCAAGGGGCTGATGGCCACCAGCACCGCCGCCTCGCTGCTCCAACGCACTATCTGTTGGCGCGCCAGGGTGTCGGCGTGTCCCAGCACCAGTTGGCTGAACAGCGCCTGCTGCTCCGCCTGGGTATGGTGGGGCTCGCATTGCGCCTGCCAGCGGCTGAAGCCTTCGGTCTCGGCCAGGCCGCAGGCCTTGGCCAGGGCCGGCAGGTAGTTGGCCTCCCCGTCCGGCGCCTCGGCCCGCCAGCGGGCCAGCCGCTTGAGCCGCCTGAGCTGGCGCCACTCCTTGAACAGGCGGCCACCGGCCCCCATAACCACCAGGGCCAGCACAGGCAACCAGAGCCAGGTCAGCCCGGCCCCCTGGCCCAGCCGATCCACCAGCCACCAGCCCAGCTGCACCGTCCCCAGCCCCAGGGCCCCCAGCAGGCCCCAGCCCAGGCTCCCCAGCCGGGGCAGCGGCGGTTCGGCCGGGGCCGGCGGCTCGGGCTCTTGCCAGACTTGCGCTTCCGGTGGCAGCTGACCGGCCAGATCCACGGGAGCGGCCCGAAGGGCGTGGGCGGGCAGGGCCAGTGCCGCGGGATCCAGGCTGACGGCGGGACGGCGGGGCTGAGTCATCTGAGCTTGTCTCCCAATAAGAATTCCAGGGCCTGATCCAGGCGCAGATGGGCCATGGGCCCGGTCTGATCCCAGGGGCGTGGCCGCAGTGCCAGGGGTTGGATCGGCGCCTGCCAGTAGGCGGCATCGGGCCGGCCGGTGGGCAGATCGCCGGGGAACAGGGCCACTTGGGTGCCATCCAGCGCTGTGCCCTCGATCACCGTCAAGGGCTTGCCTGCGTGGGTCAGGGTATGAAACTGGCCGGCCCGCACCGCCGCCAGCACCTGGCTCGCCACCGCAATCCCCTCGAAGCGGGCCTGGGCGCGCCCGCCCTGGGTCAGGCTCTCCAGCAGGGATTGCAGGGCGGCGTGTTGATCCGGCGTCACATGGTCGGCCTTGCTGGCGGCAAACAGCAGGCGGTCGATGCGCGGGGCGAACAGGCGGCGCCACCAGTTGCTCTGGCCATACTGAAAACTTTGCAGCAAGAGCCCCAGGGTCTGGGCCAGATCGACCCAGGCCGCCGGCCCCTGCTGCAGCGGGTGCAGACAGTCCACCAGCACCACCTGGCGGTCGAAGCTGGCAAAATGGTCATGATAGAAACCCGCCACCAGATGGCGCTTGTAGTGCTCGAAGCGCTGCTCGAACATGGCGTACAGGCTGTCTTTGGCCGGCGTTTGCGACGGGGCCTGCCACAGCCAGGGGGTAAATTGCAGCACGGGGGCGCCGGCATATTCGCCGGGCAGCACGAAGCGGCCGGGCTGGATCAGCTGCCGGCCCAGTGATTCCTTCGCCCCCCACAGATAATCCGTGTAGGCCTGGGCCAGACGGGCCGCCAGGGCCTCATCATGGCGGCTGCGGCCGTCGAGCCCGGCCCCCAGGCTGAGCCAGGGGGCTGCCAGGGCCGTCAGATCCGGCGCCGTCAGCTGATCGCGCACCTGCCGGCTCCACTGCTCATAGCTTTGCTGCAGCAACGGCAAGTCCAGCAGCCATTCCCCCGGATAGTCCACTATCTCCAGGAACAGGCGCGACGCCTCGCCCCCCAGATGCCGCCACAGGGGATGGCGGCTGTGGTAGCGCAGCTCCAGCCGCAGCTCGCTCAAGCCCCGGGTGGGCACGGGCCAGGCCGGTGGCTCGCCACTCAAGGCGGCCAGGGCCGCCTCGTAACCAAAGCTGGGGATGTGGTGATGCTGCTGGGGCACCCGCCGCGCCCCCAGCAGGCGGCCGCTGGCGTTCACCTGCCACAGGGGCAACCTGGCCTGTTGCAGGCCCGCCTGCTCCAGCTGGTGCACCAGGGCGGTGATGAAGGCGGTCTTGCCGCTGCGGGAGAGGCCGGTCACCGCCAGGCGGACGTGCCGATCCAGGCTGCGCTCGGCCAGGGTGGTCAGCTGCTGTTGCAGTTTTTGCAGGGGACGACGGTCAAACATGGTCGCTAGCGACTCCTCTTGATATCCCGATCCACCCGATACTGGGACGAGGTCACCCATTTTTCCAGTCGTTGCAGGCGCTGGTCCAACTCGTCGAAACGGCGGCTGACGCTGCCGAACTCGGTTACCGTGTTGGGCTTGGCCGCTGCTGCCTCGGGAGGCAGGGGATCCAGGAACAGCCAGGCGGCCAGATAGAGCAGCACCAGTATGCCCCCCAGACCAAACAGGGCCGCCAGCACTACCAGCAGGCGCACCAGCCAGATCTCCATGCCCAGGCGATGGGCCAGTCCGGCACAGACACCGCCGATGGCGCCGTGCCGGGTATCACGATACCAGTTGCTCATAGTCGCTCCCGCCAGTGGGGATCGTCCTGATCCAGTAACAGTTCCAGGGTGTGGAGCCGCTGCTCCAGCCGCTCGGCCCGCTCACTGAGCGCCTGCAGCTGGGCCTGGCCGCCCCGTTCTGCGTCGGCGATTTGCCGCCGCTGGGCGCGGTAATGCAGCACCAGCCACACGGGCGCCACCACTACCATAAAGACGATGAGGGGCACAGATAGCGCCCACACCATGCTACTCATGCTTGTTCTCTCCTCCTGTTACCTGGCTGCCGGTCATCCGAGCCTTGAGACTGGCCAGCTCCTGTTCGATAGCGTCATCCACCGCCAACTCGGCGAACTGCTGCTCCAGGCTGGGATTGCCCTGGCTGTAGATGTCGGCCCTGGCCTCCAGTTCGCTGATCTTGCGCTCCATCTGCGCAAACTTGTCCCCCATCTGCCGGGGGACCTCCCCGCCGCTGCGGGCCTGGATCTGCAGCCGGCTGTCGGCGGTGGCACTGCGCAACGTCATGGCCTGCTGGCGGGCCCGGGCATCCTGCAGCTTGGCCTCCAGCTGCTGGATCTCATGGCCCAGCTTGCTGATGCCGTCGGCCACCCGCCCCAGCTCCTCCTGCAGCGCCTTCTGCGCCTCGGTCAGCTTGGCTTTCTCCAGCAAGGCCGCCCGGGCCAGATCGTCGCGGCCCTTGATCAGCGCCAGTTGCGCCTTATCCTGCCACTCCTGGGCCTGATCGGCATAACGCTTGAGCTGCCGCTCCAGCTCCTTTTGTTCCAGCAGGTAGCGCGCCAGGTTGCTACGCTCCTGCACCAGCCCCTCCTCCATCTCCTGGATGATGAGCCGCACCATCTTTTGCGGATCTTCCGCCTTGTCCAGCAGGCTGTTGAGGTTGGCACTGACGATATCGGCAATACGAGAAAAGACGCCCATCTTCTGGTTCCTCCACGGGTTAACCTAGCTGCACGATTGCAGTCTAACCGGCTATTACAAATAGGATGCCAACTTATCCAACATTTTAACTTATTGATATAAAACGTTATTAAAAAAAGAGTCTGGCACAGCCGCCCCAGGAGTGATTAAATTGACCAATCGATTGGTCAATTTCACCAATACGCCATGGATGAAGAACGTCTGTTAGGGGAGTCCAACGCCTTCCTCGAGGTGATAGAGCAGGTCTCCCGCCTGGCTCCCATAGTGCGGCCCGTGCTGATCATCGGCGAGCGGGGCACCGGCAAGGAGCTCATCGCCCACCGACTGCACTACCTGTCCGCCCGCTGGCAGCAGCCCTTCATCAAGCTTAATTGCGCCGCCCTGAACGAGAGCCTGCTGGACAGCGAGCTGTTCGGCCACGAGGCCGGCGCCTTCACCGGCGCCCAGCGCCGGCATCCGGGGCGCTTCGAACGGGCCCACGGCGGCACCCTGCTGCTGGACGAACTGGCCACCATGAGCGACCGCCTGCAGGAGAAACTGCTGCGGGTGATCGAGTATGGCGAATTCGAACGGGTGGGCGGCCAGCAGCCGGTGCGGGTGGACGTGCGCCTCATCTGTGCCACCCATGCGGACCTGCCGGCCCTGGCCCGGGCCGGCAAGTTTCGCCACGATCTGCTAGATAGGATCGCCTTCGATGTAATAACCTTACCGCCCCTGCGGGTGCGCCAGGGTGATATAGTGCTGCTGGCCCACCATTTTGCCCGTCAGTGGGCTCAGGAGCTGGGCTGGGAAACGGCACCGGGTTTTGATGAGGCAACCCTGGCACAGCTGTGTCAGCATCCCTGGCCCGGCAACGTGCGGGAGCTGCGCAACGTGGTGGAGCGCAGCCTGTTTCGCTATGGCGAGCCCGGCAGGCCACTGGCGCGGCTGTGCCTGGATCCCTTCGCCTCCCCCTGGCAACAGACCGAGCCCCAGGCGACCCAGACCGCCCCCGGCTGGCCGCTGGACTGGAAACGGCATCTGGCGGAGTATGAGACGAACCTGTTACACCAAGCCCTGACGCGCTGCGACTTCAACCAGCGCCAGGCCGCCCAGAGTCTGGGTCTGAGTTACCATCAGCTGCGGGGTCTGCTGCGCAAGTACCCCGCGCTCTTACACCGCAAGGGCGAGACCGACACGGATTGATAATGAACAGGATGCAAACCCTGCTGCTGCTCTCCCTGGTGGGACTGCTGACGGCCTGCAAATGGCGCGACAATCCCCCGCTGGAGGGCGCCATCTATTGTGTGGAGGGCTATAACCAGTCCCTCAATCCCCAGGTCAGCAACCCCGGCCTGGTGGTCTCCTCCATCTCGGCCCAACTCTATAACCGGCTGCTGCGCCTCAATCCCGTGACCCTACGGTTGGAGGGGGATCTGGCGGACAGCTGGCAGGTCTCCCGGGATGGCCTGACCTATCGCTTCCACCTGCGGGAAAATGTCCCATTCCAGACCACCCCCTGGTTTGCCCCCAGCCGCCTGTTCAATGCCGACGACGTGCTGTTCAGCTTTGAGCGCATCATCAATCCCAAGCACCCCTTCCACGGCGTCTCCGGCGGCCGCTACCCCTTCTTCGACGCCCAGGAGATGGCCAAGCTGATCCGCCGGGTGAACCGCCTGTCGGATCGGGAGGTGAGTTTCGAGCTGTGGCAGCCGGATGCCGGCTTCCTGGCCAGCCTGGCCAGTGACTATGCGGTGATCCTCTCCGCCGAATACGGAGATCAGCTGGTGGCGCGCCGGGCCCGCGCCCAGATGGACTCCCTGCCGGTGGGCACCGGGCCCTTCGCCCTGCTGGCCTATCAGCCGGATGAGTACCTCAAGCTGGTGCGGCATCCCAGCTACTGGGAGGGGCAGCCGCCCCTGGAGCGGGTGGTGTTCGACTTCTCCCCCTCGGCGGCCCGCCGGGTGGCCAAGCTGCTGACCGGGGAGTGCCAGGTGGCCGCCTTCCCCGCCGCCAGCCAGATCGACTTCATCGCCCAGCAGACCCCGCTGAAACTGGACATCCAGACCAACCTCAACACCAGCTTTCTCACCCTCAACACCGACAAGGCACCGTTCAATCAGCTGAAAGTGCGTAAGGCCCTGGCCATGGCCATCAACCGGCGCAAGCTGCTGGATGCCATCTTCTACGACTCGGCGGATGAGGCAGACTCCCTGCTGCCCCCCAGCTCCTGGGCCCACAATCCCAACCTGACCCCCTATCCCTTCGATCCGGCCCAGGCCAAACGCCTGCTGACGGAGGCAGGCTACCCGGACGGTTTCAACATGACCCTCTGGGTGCCGCCCATCTCCCGGGCCTACAACCCGGATCCCCTGAAGACAGCTCAGCTTATCCAGTCGGATCTCAAGGACGTGGGCATACGGCTGCACATCATGCAGCTCAAGCCCTACCAGATGCAGCTGCGGCTGGCCCGCCGCCAGCAGGATGCGGTGCTGCAGAGCTGGGTGGCCAACACCATGGATCCCGATAACTTCTACCGCCCGCTGCTGAGCTGCCAGGCCAAGCAGAGCAACGCCAACAACTTCTCCAGCTGGTGCAGCCCGCACTTCGATCTGCTGCTGGACAAGGCCATCGCCACCAACAAGCTGGCGGATCGCATCGCCGACTATCACCTGGCGGAGGCCCTGATCAAGCAGGATGTGCCCCTGATCCCCCTGGCCCACGCCTTGACCATTCATGCCTTCCGGCCCCAGCTGCGGCAGCTGCAGGTGGATCCCATGGGCGGGGTGGCCTTCAAACAGGCCTATCTGAAGGATTAAGTCATGCTCAATTACATAATGCGCCGCCTTAATCTGCTGTTCTTCACCCTGCTGATGCTGAGCCTGCTGGCCTACATCATCGACTACAGCCTGGTGAACCAGGGGGCCGAAGGCCTGGTGGGCGGCTATTTCCGTTTCCTGGGCCGGCTGGCAGAAGGGGATCTGGGCTTCTCGTCCAGCTCCAACCTGCCGGTGGCGGATCTCATTCGCCTGCACCTGCCCGCCACCGTGGAGCTGTGCCTGGCGGCCCTGCTGCTGGCCCTGCTGATGGGCATCACCCTGGGCACCCTGGCCGCCCTGAACCAGGGGCGCTGGATCGACCGTATCATCCTGGGCCTCAGCCTGCTGGGATACTCCATGCCCGCCTACTGGCTGGGCATGCTGCTCATCATGACCCTCTCCATGGATCTCGGCTGGTTGCCCTCCTCCGGCCAGCTCAGTCTGTTGTACGAGGTGAAACCCGTCACCGGCTTTACCCTGGTGGATGCCTGGCTCTCCCAGTCACCCTACCGGCAGGCGGCATTCCGCGATGCCCTGGCCCACCTGCTGCTGCCGGCGGTGGTGCTGGCCATAGTGCCCACCACAGAGGTGATCCGTCTGGTGCGCGGTTCCATGATCAACGTGCTCAAACAAAACTACATCAAGGCCGCCTTCAGCCGTGGCCTGTCGGCGACCCGGATCATGCTGAAGCACGGTCTGCGCAATGCCCTGCCCCCCATAGTGCCCATGCTCAGCCTGCAGTTTGGCAGCCTGGTGACCGCCGCCGTCATCACAGAGGTGGTGTTCAGCTGGCCGGGCATGGGCCGCTGGCTGGTGAACAGCATACTGGTCCGGGACTATGCCGCCATCGAGGGCGGCGTGCTGGTGATCGCCTGTTTCCTGGTGGTGGTGAACCTGTTGAGCGAATCCCTCACCACACTGCTCTACCCCGCTAAACGCAAGGATCTGTATGGCCAGGAAGATTAAGGTTTATCCGGAGATCAGGGTCCCCTCCGCCCTAGGGCAGACCTGGGCCGCCTACCGGCAGGACTCATTGGCCATGCTGGGGCTCTGGGGCCTGCTGTTTCTGCTGGCCACCCTCTGCTTTGGCCCCATGTTGGTGTCGTTTGACCCGCTCAAACAGGATCCCAATGCCCTGCTGCTGCCCCCCTCCTGGACCCAGCAAGGCACCATAGAGTACTTCTTCGGCACCGATGATCTGGGGCGGGATCTGCTGTCACGCCTGGTGCACGGCGCCCGACTCACCTTCGGCTATGCCCTGATGGCCACCCTGGTGGCCCTGGTTTCCGGCTGTCTGCTGGGGCTCATCGGCGGCATGTCCCGCGGCCTCACCGCCAGCACCTTGCACCATGTGCTGGATCCCCTGCTCTCCATCCCCTCCCTGCTGCTGGCCATCGTGCTGGTGGCGCTGCTGGGACCCGGCCTGCCGAACGTCACCCTGGCCATCACACTGGCGCTCATTCCCCAGATCACCGGGGCCACCTATAACGCGGTGCGCCAGGAGCTGGGCAAGGAGTACGTCACCGCCGCCCGGCTCGACGGCTCCCCGCCCTACCGCATCCTGCGCTGGGCCGTGTTGCCCAACATTCTCGATACCCTGGTGGCCCAGACCACCCGGTCGCTCTCCATGGCCATCCTGGACATCAGCACCGTCTCCTTCCTGGGGATAGGCGCCCAGGCACCGGCCCCCGAGTGGGGCAACATGCTGGCCGGCGGTTTGGAACTCATCTACGTGGCCTCTTGGAACGTCACCCTGCCGGGGCTGGCCATCATGCTCAGCGTGGTGATCACCAACCTGGTGGGCGACGGCCTACGCAACGCCTTGCAGAAGGGGATGGACTGATGCCGCTGCTGGATATTCGCAACCTCACCATAGAGATCGACACTCCCCAGGGCCGCGTCAAGGCGGTGGACCGGGTGAGCCTGACCCTCAACGAGGGGGAGATCCGCGGCCTGGTGGGCGAATCAGGCTCCGGCAAGAGCCTGGTGGCCAAGGCCATCCTGGGGATGAAGAAGGACAACTGGCGCATCAGCGCCGATCGCATGCGCATGGACGGCCACGATCTGCTGAGCCTGACCCAGGCCCAGCGCCGGCGCATCATGACCCGGGACATCGCCATGATCTTTCAGGAGCCCAACTCCTGTCTGGATCCCAGCGTGCCGGTGGGCGAGCAGCTGATCGACGCCATCCCCTGGCGGGTGTTCGACGGCAAATGGTGGCAGATTTTTCACTGGCGCAAGCGCCACGCCATCGCCCTGCTGCACCGGGTCGGGGTCAAGGATCACAAGGAGGTGATGAATGCCTACCCCCACGAGCTGTCGGTGGGGGTCTGCCAGAAGGTGATGATCGCCATGGCCATCGCCATCAAGCCGCGACTGCTGGTGGCGGACGAGCCCATCAGCGCCATGGAGGCCACCACCCAGGCCCAGCTGCTCAAGCTGCTGGACAAGATGAACAAGGTGGGCAACACCACCATACTGCTCATCAGCAGCGATCTCTCCGCCATCGGCAACCTGGCGGACAGCTTCAGCGTCATGTATTGCGGCCAGATGGTGGAGACCGGCAGCCGGGAGCAGGTGCTGACCCAGCCCCATCACCCCTATACCGATGCCCTGCTGGATGCCATCCCCGACTTCAGCGGCCAGCTGGAGCACAAGTCCTATCTCAACCCGCTGCCCGGCGCCATACCGCCGCTGCAACACCTGCCCATCGGCTGCCGTCTGGGCCCACGCTGCCCCTACGCCCAGAAGCAGTGTGTCAAGACGCCGCCCCTGCTGCAGATCAAGGGCCACCACTACAGCTGCCACTTCCCCCTCAACCTGGAGGAACCCCGCAAATGACCCCAGCTCCCCTGTTGCAGGTGCATGCCCTCAGCAAGAATTACAGCCGCCGCAGCGGCCTGTTTCGCCGGGTGGTGCAAAAGGCGCTGGATGGCGTCTCCTTTACCCTGGAGGCGGGCGAGACCATCGCCCTGGTGGGGGAAGCCGGCTCCGGCAAGAGCACCCTGGCCAAGGTCCTGGCCGGGGTGACGCAAGCCTCCACCGGCGAGATCCGGGTGGATGGCCAGGTGATGGATGAGGGGAACTACCAGCAGCGCTGCAAGCTCATTCGCATGATCTTCCAGGATCCCAACTCCTCCCTGAATCCCCGGCTGCGCATCGGCCGCATCCTGGAGGGGCCGCTCATCCTCAACAGCCGGTTGAGCCCGCTGGAACGCAAGCACAAGGTGATCGACACCCTGCGCATGGTGGGCCTGCTGCCCGAACACGCCCTCTTCTACCCCCAGATGATCTCCGCCGGACAGAAGCAGCGGGTCGCCCTGGCCCGGGCCCTGATCCTGAGTCCGCGCATCATAGTGGCCGACGAGGCCTTCTCGGTGCTGGACGTCTCCATGCGCGCCCAGATCGTCAACCTGCTGCTCAAGCTGCAGAAAAACCTGGGGCTCTCCTACGTCATCGTGGCCAACGATCTGGGGCTGGTACGGCACATGAGCGACAAGGTGATCATCATGCACCAGGGCAAGGTGGTGGAAACCGGGCTGACCGAGGCGGTGTTCTCCGCCCCCCAGCAGGAGATCACCCGCCGCCTGATCCAAAGCTACGAACACGAATATCGCCACGCCCCCGAGCGCAGCGAGGCCGCAGAATAGCGCAGCGAGGCCGCAGAATAGCGCAGCGAGACCACAGACTAGCGCAGCGAGGCCACCGACTAGCCTGACGGCCCCTCACGCCGCCTCAGGCACGCCACTGTGAAAGCGCAACAGCGGATCCGGCGTGGTGATGAGTTCCGCCTCCAGGGCACCGAACAGCGCCACCCTGGGGGCGATGGAGACGGGACTCAGTGACTGGGCCAGGCTCAGATAATCCTGATAGTGGCGGGCCTCGGAGCGCAGCAGTGACAGGTAAAACCGCCCCAGCACCTCGTCCACCTGGGGCACCAGGCAGGCGAAACGCTCGCAGGAGCGCGCCTCGATATAGGCGCCGACGATGAGGCGGTCCACCAGGCACGCCGGCTCATGGGTGCGCACCACCGCCAGCAGCCCCTTGGCATAACGCCCCGCCGGCAGGGTTTGCTCGGCAATGCCCCGCGCCGCCATCAGCCCCCGCACCTGGGCATAATGGTGCAGCTCCTCTTGAATGAGCCGCACCAGCTTGCTCAGCAGGGGCCCCGGGGTCAGCAGATCAAACACCCGCCGCTCATCCTCCGTGGTGAGCCGGCGCCCCAGCACCTCATCCTTATCCGGTAGCGCCTCCAGGCCAGCGTAGAAGCTCAGGGCCGGAAGCCGCTGCCGGTGTTCACGGGGCAGACAGTAGCGGCGGATCAGGCTGTGGGCGGTCAGGGCCGCCTTGAGTTCACAGTTGGCATGATCCTGCAGCAGCAGGGCGGGCTCCTGCACCGCCGCCGTCACCCAGGCGGTGGGGGTCGGGCAGTGCAAGAAGGCGTGAATGGGTGCCAGCAGGTCGGCATAGTCGTCGAGGGGCATGGGGATCACTCGGCATGACGGGGGATCCGAGTCTAAGGGAGTCAGGCATCCCTGCCAAGGCGTTGGAACCGCCCTAGGCCGGGGCGCGCTGGGGCACCAGGCTGCTGAGCCGGCGCAGGGTGCGGCCTGCCAGGGGCTCCAGCAGGCGGCTGTACCCCCAGGCGCAGCTGGCGGACTGGGCCAGGCAGGCCTGCTCCAGCTTGGCGGCATAGCGCTGCAGCCCCAAGGCACCCAGGCTGGCCGCCGTGCTCTTCAAGGCATGGGCCTGCAGACTGGCCTGAAACCAGTCCTGCTGGCTGAGCAGCCAGCTCAGCAGGGTCAGCCGCCGCTGGGTTTCCTCGCTGAAGGTGGTCACCAGCCGGCAGGCGGCCGACTTGTCCAGCTCCGTCAGCAGGCGCTGAAAATAGGCTTGGTCCAGCAGGTAACCTGCCGGGCTTGCAGTGTGGCCGTTCACGATATTCTCCTCGTCGAAGCCCCTGCACTGCAAAAAATGCGCCTGCTTTTTGGCCCTCAGACCGGGCTCATTGGCAGCCAATCTGCGTCGTCCCCAGGCAAAATGCCAAACGGGTCTGATTTATGGCGTCGCAGTTTGCAAAATGCAAAACAAAAAAAGGGATGCATATGCATCCCTTTTTTAGGCTGACCGTCAGGTCATCAGGCCAGGGTTACTGATCTGACTCTTCCTCGTCCGGCCGCGGTGGCTTGCCACCTTGGGGCGGCTCCGGCATGTTGTTCGGCCGGCAGCCCAGCTGGGCGCTGGTATCTGTGCTGCTGGCACCACTGGCCGCGGGCGGCGCCTTGAACAGGGTGCAGACCCCATCCAAGGTCTCGCCCTGTGGCATCTGCACGGTGCAGACATCCCCTTCACCCAGGCCGTTACAGGCGGTGATCGCCTCTTGGGGCGGTCCAGGCGGATGACCATGGTCCGGCATCTTGGTGGACGCCAGGGCGGCGTTGCTGCCCAGCAGGGCAACCAGGGCCGTCAGGACGACGCGAAACGTACTTGACATGATAAACCTCGTGCTTGGTTAGGTTATTCCTTTACGACGAGGTCATTTTAAGAGTGGTCCACACCGTCCGGCAGGGGTTTTACCCACTTTTACCCAGGCTTGCTAGCCGGGTCAGCTGTCCTCACACGGCTCTGATTGATCGGCATTGACCTCCGCCTCCACTCCCAGGAAACCGCCGGTCTGATGGGCCCATAGCTGGGCATAGATACCGCCCAGCGCCAGCAGCTCACCATGGGTGCCCTGCTCGACGATCCGTCCCTTGTCCATCACCACCAGGCGATCCAGCGCTGCTATGGTGGAGAGACGGTGGGCGATGGCGATGACCGTCTTGCCCGCCATCAGGCGATCCAGGCTGGCCTGAATAGCCGCCTCCACCTCCGAGTCCAGGGCCGAGGTGGCCTCATCCAGAATGAGCAGGGGAGCGTTCTTGAGCAGCACCCGGGCCAGGGCGATGCGCTGGCGCTGACCGCCGGAGAGCTTGACCCCCCGCTCGCCCACCTGGGCATCAAAGCCTTGATTGCCATAGGGGTCAGAGAGCGTCGCAATAAAGTCCAGGGCCTCGGCCTGGCCCGCGGCCCGCAGCAGATCCGCCTCGCTGGCCTCCGGGGCACCGTAGAGTATGTTCTCCCGTACGGTGCGGTGCAGCAGGGCCGTGTCCTGGGTCACCATGCCGATGTGGGCCCGCAGGCTCTCCTGAGTCACCTGGCGGATATCCTGGCCATCGATGAGGATGCGGCCCGCCTCCACGTCATAGAAACGCAGCAGCAGGTTCACCAGGGTGGACTTGCCGGCGCCGGAACGGCCGACGATGCCGATCCGCTCCCCCGCTTTGATGGTGAGATCCAGCTTATCCAGCACCCCGGCGCCCTTGCCGTAATGGAAGCTCACCTGCTCGAAGCGCACCTCGCCACTGCTCACCCGCAGCGCCGGCGCCTTGGGCGCATCCACCACCTCCAGGGGTTTGGCCAGGGTCTGGCTACCGTCGGCCACGGTACCGATATTCTCGAACAGGGCGCTCAGCTCCCACATGATCCACTGGGACATGCCGTTTAGCCGCAGCGCCAGGCTGATGGCGATGGCGATGGCGCCTATGCTGATGGCCGACTGGCTCCACAGCCAGATGGCGGTGGCCGCCACCGCAAAGGCCAAGAGGTAATTGAGCAGTTGCACGCCGACGCTGACCCCGGTGGCCAGCCGCATCTGGTGATTGACCGTGTCCATGAATTCGCCCATGCCCTCCCGGGCATAGTCGGCCTCCCGCCGGGTGTGGGAGAAGAGCTTGACGGTCTGGATGTTGGTGTAGCTGTCCACCACCCGCCCTGTCATCAGGGAGCGGGCCTCGGCCTGGGCGCTAGCCACCCGCTTCAAACGCGGCACGAAGTACCACTGCAGCACCAGGTAGCCCAGCAGCCAGGCCAGCATGGGCAGCATCAGGCGCCAATCCGCCTCCCCCACCATCACCAGCATGGCGCCGAAATAGACCAGCACGTAGACCATGACATCCAGCAGCTTCATCACGGTTTCCCGCACCGCCAGCGCGGTCTGCATCACCTTGGTGGCCACCCGGCCGGCGAAGTCGTTGCTGTAAAACGACAGACTCTGCTTCAGCAGATAGCGGTGGGCCTGCCAACGGATGGCCATGGGGTAGTTACCCAGCAGGCTCTGGTGCATCAAGAGCGAATGCAGCAGCACCAGGAGCGGCAGGCCGATGAGCAGCAGGGCCCCCATCCACAGCAGGCGCTCACCGCCGCTGTCCAGCAGGGTGCCGGGCTGCTGGGTGGCCAGCCAGTCCACCAGGCGCCCCAGGAAGCCAAACAACACCACCTCCCCCACGGCGATCAGGGCGCTGAGCAGGGACATGAGCAGCAGGTAGGGCTCCATGCCCCGGGTGTAGTGACGACAAAAACGGTACAGGCCCGCGGGAGGCTGGCTGGGCTCCTCGTCGGGGAAGGGCCGGGTCAGCCCCTCGAAAAAGCGAAACATGAGATACCTCGAAATGGTGCTAAGACCGCTGTCATGGGTTAAAGGCCGGCGGCAGGATCCGGTAGGTTAGCAGCCATAAAGATTAGGATAAAGCGCTGTCCTGTGGCAGGGGATCGCTCTGAATGCGTATGACAACGGCATCCTGGCGCCAGTACTCCATGTCGCAATCGATGAGCCGGCCCCGCTCATCCCAATTGAGCCGGCAGATCTGCAGCAGGGGTGCACCCTGGGGCAGCCCCAGGGCGCGGGCCACGGCGCCGTGGGCGGCCGTCGGTAGGATATCGAAGGTGGACTGGCCATAGCCGATGCCGTAACGCTCGGCATACAAGCGCGTCAGGGAGCAGGTGAGATCCGTCTCCAGCAGGCCGGGAAAGCGTTCCGGCAGCAGGTAGTGTTCCACGTACAAGACATCCCGCGAGTCCAGGGAGCGCACCCGGCAGATCTTGAGCAAGGGGCTCAAAGGCGCCAGTCCCATGCGCTGGCACAGCTCGGCATTGGCCACCACGGGGCCGGCCTGCAGCACTCGGGTGGTGGCAGCCCGCCCCTGGCTCTCCACCATGGCCTGGAAGTGACTCTTGGTGCGGGGATCGTAGATGAGGCGGGGCGGCGCCACGAACCAGCCGCGCCGCTCCTCACGGTAGATCTGCCCCTCGGTCTCCAGCACCGCCAGGGCCTCTTTCAAGGTGATGCGGGTGGTGGCGAACCGTTCGCTCAGGGCCCGCTCCGACGGCAGGCGCATGCCGGGCCGCAACAGGCCGGCGCGGATCTGCTCCTGCAAGGATTGGCGGATCTGGGCCACCTGGGTGGGCTGACGCTCATCTGGACTCGTCCACTGGCTCATGACATCCCCTCTGACATGGTTACGGCGGCCAAAGATAGCATAACCGGAGCCAAATCCTCCCGGCGCCGCCCTGACAATAACCTGCTTCTATGGCGTTTTGGTGTCATGGCGCGCTGCCAGAGGGGGGCATATCACGGGCAATCCGCCATCTGGACTAGTCCAGAAAGATGATTCGTGCGAATTGCTTGCTGGCTATTGTTTGCGCTAACTCACGCCGTTAACCTTCAAGAAACTGTCACCCAGGTGTCACAAGTGGCTGCGAATAATACAAAACAGCAGCAACAAGCCAATCTGACCTAGTCCAGAAGGAGTTACACCATGAAAGCGCTATCCCTCTGTCTCGTCCTGGGCGCCCTCGCCCTCCCCCTCGCCAGCCAGGCCACTGTGCCGGCGGATCTGCTCAAGGCCGCCCAGGCCGAGGGCGCGGTCAACAGCGTCGGCATGCCCGACAGCTGGGCGAACTGGAAAGACACCTGGCAGGATCTGCACAGCCAGTTTGGTCTGGCCCACATGGACACCGACATGAGCTCCGCCGAGGAGCTGGCCAAGTTTGCCGCCGAGGCCAGTGACGCCAGCGCCGATATCGGCGATGTAGGCCATGCCTTCGGCCCATTGGCGGTGCAAAAAGGGCTGGCCCAGCCCTACAAGCCCACCCATTGGGAGGCCATTCCCGCCTGGGCCAAGGATCAGGACGGCAACTGGATGCTGGCCTATACCGGCACCATCGCCTTCATGATCAACAAGGATCTGGTGCCCAACCCGCCCAAGAGCTGGGCCGATCTGCGCACCGGCAAGTACAAGGTGACCGTCGGCAACGTGGGGGTCGCCTCCCAGGCCAATAACGGCGTGCTGGCCGCCGCCATCGCCGGTGGTGGCAACGAGAAGAACCTCAAACCCGCCTTCGACCTGTTTGCCGATCTGGCCAAGCAGGGCCGCCTCTCCCTCACCGACCCCTCCCTGGCCAACCTGGAGAAGGGTGAGGTAGCCGTCGCCGTGTTGTGGGACTTCAATGCCTTGAACTACCGGGACAAGATAGATCCCAGCCGCTTCCTGGTGGTGATCCCCTCCGATGGCTCCGTGATCTCCGGCTACACCACCATCATCAACAAGTACGCCAAGCATCCCAACGCCGCCAAGCTGGCCCGGGAATATATCCTGAGCGACGCCGGTCAGATCAACCTGGCCCGCGGCTACGCCCGCCCCATCCGCAGCGATGTGGTGTTGCCGGAGGACGTCAAGGCCAAGATGCTGCCGGCGGAGCAATACGCCGCCGCCAAGCCGGTGAGCGACTTCGATGCCTGGAGTGAAGCGGGCAAGGCCCTGCCCCGTCTGTGGCAGGAAAACGTCATGATCTATCAGCCGTAACCGCCATGACACACGCCAAGGTCATCTATCTGCTTATCGACGGCCTGGCCTATCAGGTAGCCCAGCACAGCATGGGCTACCTGCTGGCCTTGTGTGAGTCCGGAGAAGCCAGCCTGCACCCACTGCAGAGCGAATTGCCCTCCCTCTCCCGTCCGCTTTATGAAACCCTGCTCACCGGGCAGACGCCGGTACAAAGCGGCATTCGCCACAACGGCGTCACCCGCCTGTCCCATGGCCCCAGCCTGTTCGGCCTGGCGCAGCAGGCCGGTCTTGTCACAGCCGCCGCCGCCTACCACTGGATCAGCGAACTGTATAATCGCAGCCCCTATGACGCCCGGCGGGATCGCTTCACCCAGGATCCCAGCCTGCCCATCCAGTACGGCCGCTTCTATCACCAGGACCATTACCCCGATGATCACCTGCTGATCGATGCCGACGATCTGCTGCGCCGCCATCAGCCGGATCTCTTGTTCATCCACCCCATGAACGTGGACGACGCCGGCCACCAGTTCGGCCTCTCCAGCCCCCAGTACCGCAACGCCGCCCGGCGCTTCGATATTCTGCTGAGCGAGTTTCTGCCCGACTGGCGCGCCGCTGGCTATCAGATCCTGATCACCAGCGATCACGGCATGAACGACGATCGCACCCACGGCGGCAGCCTGGCCTGCGAGCGGGAGGTGCCGCTGTTCCTGCTGGGCGAGGCCTTCAACCACAGCCCAAGTGCGCCGCCCCGCCAGCGGGAGCTGGCCGGCACCTTGGCCGACCTGCTGGGTCTGGAACACGGCCTGCCGGCCTGCCCGGCGCTGCTGAACCCCCACTGGAGACCCGCATGACCAGTCTCATCCTGAGCCGCACCACCACCTGGGACGCTCCCAGGCCAGGGCGGGCACCCGGCCGTCCCGCGGCCCTGCTGTGGCTGCTGCCCCTGCTGCTGTTGCTGGGCCTCTTCTGCCTGGCCCCCCTGGGCTGGGTGGTGTGGCACGCCGTCTGGAGCCCGGACGGCTTTACCCTGTCGCGCTTTGCGTCCATCCTGGACTCGCCCTTCTACCGGCAGGCCTTCGGCAAGAGCCTGTGGCTCTCCGGCTGCTCCAGCCTGGCGGGCCTGCTCATCGCCGGCGTGGGGGCTGCGGCCCTCACCCGGGTGCCGGGCCGCTGGCGCGATGCCGTCATCGCCTTCACCAACATGAGCAGCAACATGGCCGGCGTGCCCCTGGCCTTTGCCTTCATCGTCATCCTGGGCACCAACGGCGCCATCACCCTGATGGCGCGCCAGTGGTGGGGCATTGAGTTGTTTGATCTCTACTCCATGAATGGCCTGCTCCTGCTGTACATCTACTTTCAGCTGCCGCTGGCCCTGCTGCTGCTCTACCCGGCCTTCGACAACCTGCAGCCCCAGTGGCAAGAGGCTGCGGCACTCTTGGGGGCCAGCCCCTGGCAGATCTTGCGGCACATCACGCTGCCGATCCTGGCCCCGGCCCTGCTGGGTACCTTCATCCTCTTGTTTGCCAACGCCATGGGAGCCTACGCCAGCGCCTATGCCCTGACCCTGGGCAACATCAACCTGCTGACCATCCGTATCGCCAGCCTGGTCTCCGGCGATCTCTTCCCGGATCCTGAGCTGGCCGCCGCCCTGTGCGTCCTGCTGCTGCTGATCCTGGCGCTCATCTGCTGGGGCAACCAGCTGCTGATGGGGAGATTCCACTATGCCAATCGCTAGACACTGGCCCAAGGCGGTGCTGGGGGGCCTGATGGGGCTGCTGCTGCTGCCTATCTTCGCCACCCTGCTCTACTCCCTGTCCAGCCGCTGGGGCGCCACCATACTGCCCGAGGGCTTTTCCCTGAACTGGTATCTGCAGCTGTGGGGCGAGCCGCGCTTTTTGGCGGCGTTGGGGCGTTCCCTGCTGGTTTGTGGAGGCAGTCTGCTGCTCACCTATCTGGTGGTGGTGCCGGCGGCCTTCGTCATCTTCTACCGTTATCCGCAGCTGGACAAACCCATGGGGCTGCTGATCCTGCTGCCCTTTGCCATGCCGCCGGTGGTGGCCAGCGTTGGCCTGCTCAGCCTGTATGCAGGAGGGGCCCTGCTCCTGGTGGGCACCCCCTGGATCCTGCTGGGCTGCTATTTCAGTCTGGCGCTGCCGCTGCTCTACCGCGCCCTGGCCAACCGCCTCTCCCGGCTGGCGCTGCAGGATCTGATGGCCGCCGCCCAGCTGCTGGGGGCCTCGGCACCCAAAGCCTTTTGGCTGGTGATACTGCCGTCCCTGCGCAAGAGCCTGTTCTCGGCGTTGTTCCTGAGCTTCTCGTTTCTGATGGGGGAATTCGTGTTCGCCAACCTGCTGGTGGGCACCCGCTTCGAGACCCTGCAGATCTACCTGTACACCATGCGCGCCACCAGCGGTCACTACACCAGTGCCCTGGTGATCAGCTACTTCCTCATCACCTTGCTGCTGACCTGGCTGGCCAGTCGCTTCAATCGCTAAGGAGCCGCCATGAGCTTTGTTACCCTGCGTGGCCTGTGTAAACAGCTCCCCGACCGCCCCCTGTTCAGTAACCTCAATCTCAGCCTTCAGGAAGGGGAACTGGTCACCCTGCTGGGCCCCAGCGGCTGTGGCAAGAGCACACTGCTGCGCGCCCTGGCGGGCCTGACCCCCATAGACGGCGGCCAGATCCTGATGGCCGGCGAGGAGATCACCCACAGGGTGCCGCAACAGCGCCAGATCGGCATGGTGTTCCAGCACTACGCCCTGTTCCCCAACATGTCGGTGGCGGGCAACGTGGCCTTCGGCCTCAAGATGCAGGGGGTACCGGAGCCGGAGCGCCGCGAGCGGGTGATGCAGATGCTGGAGCGGGTGGAGTTGGCCGACAAGGCCGATGCCATGCCCGGCGAACTGTCCGGCGGTCAGCAGCAACGGGTGGCCCTGGCCCGGGCCCTGGTGGTCAAACCACGCCTCCTGCTACTAGATGAGCCCCTCTCGGCCCTGGATGCGCGCATTCGCCGCCACCTGCGCAGCCAGATCCGCGATCTGGTGCACAAGCTGGGGGTCACCACCGTCTTCGTCACCCACGATCAGGAGGAGGCTCTGCTGCTCTCCGATCGCATCGTGCTGATGCAGGACGGCCAGATAGTGCAGACCGGCACCGCCGAAGAGATCTACGCCCGCCCGGTGAACCGCTTTGCCGCCCGCTTCATCGGCCACTACAACCTGCTGGAGGCCGAGGCCGCCCAGCGCCTGCTGGGGCATCAGGGGCCAGGCTGCCTGGCCATCCGTCCCGAGTGCATCCAGCTGCAGCCCCAGGCCCAGGGCCCGGCCCGGGTGCTGGGCCACCAGCTGCTGGGCAACGTGGTGCGCTACCAGGTGCAGTGGCAGGATCAGCGGCTGGACGTGGACACCCTCAATCAGGGGGTGCAGGGGCTGCTGGAGCCTGGCACCCCGGTGGCGCTACAGTTTCAGACCGATCAGTTCCGGGAGGTGGCCTGATGGCGCTGGCGCTCTTCGATCTGGATGACACCTTGCTGGACGGCGACACCGCCAGCCTCTGGTTTGAGCACATGGTGGACCGGGGCTGGGCCGACGCGGCCATGGCCCGCCAGGAGCAGGCCCTGATGGCCCGCTACTATGCCGGCACCCTGGCCATGGAAGAGTACATGGCCTTCACCCTCAGCCCCCTGGCGGAGCGCAGCCTGACGGAAGTGGCCGCCGAGGTGGCACTCTGCCTCCAGGAGCGCATAGTGCCGCGCCTCTACCCCGAGGCCCAGGCGCTGCTGCAGCACTATCGCGCCCGGGGCGATCGCATCATCATCATCTCGGCCAGCGGCGAACACATAGTCCGGCCGGTGGCCCGCCATCTGGGGGTCAGCGAGGTGCTGGCCATCGAGCTGGAGCAGGTGGCGGATCGCTACACGGGCCGCACCCAGGGGGTGCTGACCTATCAAGGGGGCAAGGTGACGCGGTTGCGGCAATGGTTGGGGGAAGAGCTGGATCTGCTGGACAGCCACGGTTACAGCGACTCCATCAACGACCTGCCCCTGCTGGAGCTGGTGGAGTTCGCCCACGTGGTCAATCCGGGGGAGCGGCTGGCCAAGCTGGCGCTGGCCCGGGGCTGGGAGTCCCTGTTGTGGCGCCGCTAGGGCTGCGCGGGGGCAGCGACAGGCCCCCGCCCTAGGACTTAGGCGCCCGCAACGCCGCCATGGTCCCCATATACCGATCCAAAATGGCCTGGTAGCTGCCATCCTGTTTCATGGCCAGCAGGGCCTGGTTGAAGGCGCTGACCTGGGCCGGCGACACGCTCTTCTTGCTCAGCATGAAGGCCGCCGGTGCCTGATAGACCACCAGATCCGCCCGCTGGATCTGATTGGCCAGGCCTTGGTGATCGATGGCCCAGCGGGTGGCCAGGGTATCCCCCAGGAAGCCGTCCAGCCGGCCCTTTAGCAGCTTGGCGTAGTTCTGCTGTTCATCCTCCACCTCCTCCACGTTGGCATGGTGGCGCAGCCCCTGCATCTGGGGCCCATAGAAGAAGGACTTGGTCACCCCCAGGCGAAAACCGCTCTCGACGAGTAACTTGAGATCCGACTGCGGCAACTGGCTACCCTGACGCACCCACAGGTGGGCCGAGCTGGGATTGTAGGGCTCGGAGAAGGAGGCGATCCGGGCCCGCTCGTCGTTGTAGTACGCCTCCATGGCCACATCCGTGGTGCCCGCCTCCACCTCCAGCAGCACCCGCCGCCAGGGCCGCTCCTTGTATTGCAGCGCACAGCCCATGCGCTTGGCCACCCCCTCGAGCACCTCGATGGCAAAGCCGGCCATCTGGCCGTCGGCCTGGCGGTAGTGGTAGGGTGGCCACTGGTCATAGCCCACCGACAGGGGCCGTTCGCAGGCCGCGGCCGCCCCACCGAGCAGCAATAACCCGGCCCCCAGCAACTGGGCGACTCGGGCAAAGAACTGGCCGGCGTCGGGCCGGCGGCATGCAGATTTCATGTTGGATGACTCCTTGTCTTTATCAGGCACAGCCTGGCACCGTCTGGCGCCGTCGGGCATGCCAACGTTCATTCAGCCACAGGGCCAGGCTCATCAGCAGTGCCCCCAGCAACAGGCGCGGCACATCCGCCGCCTTGCCCCAGAGCAGCAAATTGACCACCAGACCCGCCGGGATCAACGCATTATTCATCACCGCCAGGGCGCCTGGGTTGACCAGTGTGGCGCCCTTGTTCCACCAGTAGTAGCCCAGCCCCGAGGCCACCAGGCCCAGCCACAGCAGTATGCCCCAGTGCAGCGGCGTCGACGGATAGCGGCTCCCCCCCAGCCACCACCAGGCCGGCAAGGCCACCAGCAGGGCCCCCAGGAAGAAGCAGGCAAACACGCTGTGCTGGGGCACGGGTCTGGGTTGGCGGGCCAGCAGCCACTTGTAGGCCACCTGGCCCACGGCAAAGCAGAGATTCGCCCCCTGCACCACCAAGAAGCCCACCAGGTACTGCTCGCTCAACCCGTCGTAACGGATGATGGCCGCCCCCAGCACCGCTAGCAGTGCGGAGACCAGATAGCCTGGGTTGAAACGGCCGGCCAGCAGATCGTGAAACAGTGTGATGTAAACGGGGGTAAAGATAGTGAAGATCAACACCTCCGGCACCGTCAGCAACAAGAAGGCGTGATAGTAGAAGACATACATGACACCCAGCTGAATGGCGCCGATGGCCATCAGCTGCCCCGCCAGCCGGAGGGTCAGGTGGCGCGGGCGCAACAGGGGGGCGAACACCAGGGTCGCCAGCAGGATGCGGGTCAGGACGGCAAAATAGGGATCCACCTGGCCCGACAGGTAGACGCCGATCAGGCTGAAGGAGAAGGCCCAGACCAGGGTGGTAATGGTCAGATAAATCATCAAGCTTTCCAACCGGTTAAAATGGCGACAGCATACACCCAGTGTGGCGCTGACACCATCAGGCCGCGGGCTGGGCCCGACAGGCGGCCAGGGCCAACAATATGTCCGGCGCCGTCTGCAGCCGGCGGATCTGGCCAAACAAGGTCTGGGCCTCGGGATAGGCCTCCCGCAGGTAGCTCAACCACTGCTTGATGCGGTTGGGGAAATAGCGTCCCTTGTCGCCCTTGACCTCGCGCCCGGCGTAATCGTGCATCAACGCCAACACCTGGGACCAGGGCAAAGGCGCCGCCTGCTGCCGGATCACGGCCCCCAGGTTGGGCACGTTCAGGGCACCCCGCCCCACCATGAGGGAGGTACACCCCGTCAGCGCCTGACAGCGCTGGGCATGCTCCCGGCTCCAGATCTCGCCGTTGGCGGTCACGGGAATGGGCAGGCGAGCACGGATCTCGCCAATCCGCGCCCAGTTGATCGCCTCGCTGCGATAGCCATCCTGCTTGGTGCGGCCATGAATGGCCAGCTCGTCGGCCCCCCCCTGCACCACCGCATCGGCGATCTCCTCGCACTCGCAGGCGCTGGCCCAGCCCAGACGGATCTTGGCGGACAGGGGCACCTCGGCCGGCAGGGCCTGGCGCATGGCCTTCAGGATGCGGTAGATAAGCTCTGGCTCCTTGAGCAGGGAGGCCCCGCCCTTGGACTGGTTGACGTGGCGAGCCGGGCAACCAAAGTTGACGTCGATACCCGGGGAGCCCAGCTGAGCGGCCAACACGGCATTCTCCGCCATCCATTCGGGGGACTGTCCCAGCAGCTGCACCCGCACTGGGGTACCGCTGGGGGTCTTGCCTCCATGTCTGAGCTCGGGGGCCAGCTTGTAGTAGGTGCGCGCCGGCAGCAGGGCATCCACCACCCGGACAAATTCGGTGACACACAGATCGTAGGGATTGATGGCCGTCAGCAATTCGCGCATCAGGGGATCCAATACCCCCTCCATGGGCGCCAGCACCAGACGATCACAGGTAAATGCAGTCATGACACCTCCACGACACAAGGCGGCGTAACTTATCACGGCCCCTTGCGCAGAAAAAGCATCCCCATGGCGTGACATCAGACCCGTTTTGCCGCAACCGGGCTTACCAAGCCCCTATGGGACCCCATACACTGGCCAGCAGGCCCCATACCGAGACAGGGATATCTTGGCATTACGCTGGTTTATTTTACTGGGCACCCTGGTGCCCATGCTGCTGCAGGCAGTGGACGTGTATCGCTGGCGGGATGCCCAGGGACAGGTGCACTACGCCCAGATGTTGCCCGCGAACCTGCCGGCGGGGACCCCGTTTGACAAGGTCAACCTGGCCGTCTCCCCACCCCCGCTACCCCAGCGGATGCCGGCCGGTGATCCGCTGAACCAGGCGATGCAGACCCAGGCCCCGGCCGCCGGCCAGCAGTGTGACGCCCGGCAGCAGGATGCCCGCCACTATGAGCTGCAGCGCGCTGGCGATCGGCTGGCACTGGGCCAACAGCAGTGCCAGCTGCGCTATCCCGGCGGCGACCAGTCCGAACAGCTAGACTTTCAACGCTGTCTGCACAGCCGTCGTTATCAATGGCAGCAAAGCCGCAGCGTCATCTTGCAGCGCTATCCCTGCTCCTAGGGCCGTTCCCGCCGGGACAAACTCCGGCGGCTCTGCTCTAATAGCACTTTTTCTTGCCAGGGGATCCCATGACCGCCGAACAGCTGATAGAACAGGCCTACGACTATTTCCTGCAACTGGCCGCCGATCACCTCAGTGCCGAGGATCTGGTGGACCTGACCCTGGAGTTCGAGGAGCGGGGCGCAGTCGAATCCGGACCGCCGGAGGCCAGCTGGAGCCAGGAGTTAGGGGTGCCGGTGGATGCCGATGCCTGGCAGGAGGTCTGGGTGGGACTGTTGGATCATCAGGAGGAGTTTTGCGTGCTGTACGCCAAGATCTTGGTGCCGCTGGATGGCCGGGCCCAACCCTGGCCTATCCGCTGGAAACCCAAGCCGTAGAGACAACCAAGGCCGCAGATCGCGGCCTTCTTTTTTCTCGCCTTTCTCGCCTCAGGCGCCGGCCCGTCGGCGGGCCAGGCAGCGGCGGCACAGGCACGGATCCCTGGCCGCCGGGGCCGCGTTCCCCGAGCCGGGCGGCAGGCTCATGCACCAGCAGCCTTCGGCCGGTTCGCCGGTCTTCATGGCACAGAAGCTCGGCTCCCCGCAGTCGGGACAGGCGTGGGTAGTCAGCCGCCCCGCCAGGGCGTCCATCACCTTGTTCCGCGCCGCCTCGGACAGCACGGACCAATTTGCTATCTCCTGCAGGGTGCGACCGCAGCCCCTGCAGAGATCCCCCACCAACTGGCACTGCTGGCGACAGGGGGAAATCGGCTTATTCATCCGCCGCTTGACCGGCCTCGGTCAGGCGAATGCCCTCGTCTTCGATGACGATCAGCCCCTGCTTGTACAGGCCGCCGATGGCCTTCTTAAACTGTCCCTTGCTGATGCCAAACAGGTTGGAGATAAGCTCGGGCGCGCTGGTGTCGCTCACCGGCAGAAAACCCTGCTGCTTTCGGAGCCGGGCCAGTATCTTGTCGCCCACCACCTCGCGGCCCGTCTCACCCGGCGCCTGCAAGCTCAGATCCAGCTTGCCATCCTCGCGCACCTGCTTGACGTAACCGGTCAGTCGGCGCCCCACCGGCAGGCGGGTGAACACCTCGTTGCGAAACAGCATGCCGGTGTAGTGCTCATCGACGATGGCCTTGAAGCCCATGGGGGTATGGGCCCCTATGATGAGACGCACCTTATCCCCGGCCAGGTAGGGCGGCAGATCGGTGCGCAAGAAGCGCTCCAGCTTACTGGTGGCCGCCACCCGCCCCTGTTCGTCCAGGAATAGTCGCACCAGGTAATGGCGCCCCACCTGCATGGTCTCGGCCTGCTCGCGGATCGGCACGAACAGATCCTTCTTCAACCCCCAGTCCAAAAAGGCGCCTATCTTGCTGGCACTCACCACCCGCAGGGCGGCGAATTCCCCCAGGCGCGCCAGGGGCGCCTCGCCACTGATCTCGGCCTCGCCATCCCCGTTCAAGTAGACGAAGACCGCCAAGGTCTGGCCGACCTCGGCCTCCTGGGGCACATGACGCCGGGGCAGAAACAGCTCGCCATAGTCCCCCACATCCAGCCAGGCGCCCTTGGCGTCCAACTCGACGATGGGAAGATGATTCATTTGGCCTAATTGCACCATGGGGAAACTCGCTCTAGCAGGGATGTCACAAAGGGGCGTCATAGTAGCCTGTCCACGCCGTCGGGCAAAGGGGCCGAGGGGAAAAAGGCCCCGTCACGGCGCCCCCGTCACCGGCCACGACGGTTCGCGCGGGATCCAGGATCCGGCCAAATTGTGCACAGGATCCCGGATCACACAACTGATTATTATTTGTGCGAACTTTTTGACAGGTCCCCTGTCTACTGAGATAACGGACCCACCTAACCGAAGGAGCAAGCCATGCAACGCATAGACTACTCAAGGATCAAAACGCAGGTTTTTGATGCCATGAACAATTGTGCCTCCCCTTACCAGGAAGCCAAGAGCCACTGCATCAACAAGGGATTTCCCTTTGGATTGCGGGAAGAAGAAATGGTCTCCCAGGCCATCCGTGAGTTTCACGGTTGGGATACCCACGAAAGCAGCCTGCTACGTTAGACCCTGCCAGATCACCGATCAGGTGTGTTCGTCCGCTCGCTTCGGTGACGGATAGCATCCAACAGAGGAGCCGCCGGCTCCTCTGTTGTTTTTAGCCGCCGGCGCCACGCTCGCTTTTCCCCGCTAACCAGTCCTGGGCAAACTGCGTCAGCTGGGGGAACAGCGCCAAAAAGTCCTGCTCCAATTCGGCATACTGCCACGGCAGCTCCTCCCCGGCCCCCAGCAAGGCCGCCTGCAAGCGGCTGCGTCGCCTCGCCAGATTATCCAGCGCCCAACCGACACTGGCCGCGTCGCCATAGGACTGCAGCCAGGCCTGGTCCCGCATCCTGGGCCAGAGCCCCTGCAGGCGCGCCGGCAATTGGTCATGGCGTTGTGCCAAGGCGAGATAGAAGTCCGCCAGGTAGGTCGTCAAGGGCACCGCAGAAAATCGCCCCCAGTGACACACCAGAAAATGGTCGTAGAACAAGTCCACCATGATGCCGGCCACCCGCCGACGAGCGGGGGTTATCCGGGCGCAGCTTTGCCGAAACAGGGGATGCCCATCGGTCTGCAGGTCGATCTGCCGATGCAGCGCCACCCCCAGCGCCAGATCCGGCGGCAAGCTGCCCGGCAAGGGGCCTTTGACAAAATCCCCCAGCAGGCCACCGATCTGGTTGGCCGGCTCAGGGCCAGCCAACAGCAGATGTGCCAAAAAATTCATCTCGTCTCCTCACCCTGGTCCAGAGCGATGCCAGCCGGTTTCCCTTGACCTGACGCCCCCCCTGGCTACACTGCCGGGCAATCGGCCCGCGCCACTATCAATACCACTATCAGCCGTATCAACTCTATCAAGGCCTGCCCATGACCCAGCCATCGCCCCAGACCTATCCTGCGCACCAGGCGCCTGTGTGCATCATAGGCGGCGGGCCGGCCGGCCTGTTTGCCGCCGAGATCATAAGTCAGCAGGGTTGGGCCGTCGATCTGTATGACCGCATGCCCTCGGTGGGCCGCAAGTTCCTGCAGGCCGGCCGTGGCGGGCTCAACCTCACCCACGGCGAGCCACAGGCGGACTTCTGCCGACGCTACTACGAGGCCAGCGACTGGATGACCCCGCAGCTGACGGCCTTCGGCGCCGACGCGCTGCGCCAATGGGCCCAGGGCTTAGGGGTTGACACCTTCGTCGGCAGTTCTGGCCGGGTGTTTCCCACCGACATGAAGGCCGCCCCCCTGCTGCGGGCCTGGCTGCAGCGCCTCAAGCAAGCCGGCGTGCGCTTCTACCCCCGCCATCGCTGGCAAGGCTGGGACGAGCGCGGCGCCCTGCGCTTCGACACCCCCGAAGGCCAGCTAGTCCGCACCGCCCAAGCCACCCTGCTGGCCCTGGGGGGCGGCAGCTGGCAGCGCCTGGGCTCGGACGGCAGCTGGCTGCCCTCCCTGGCGGCCGCCGGGGTGGCTGTGGCCCCCCTGCAACCGGCCAACTGCGGCTTCGACTGCGACTGGAGCGACCACTTCGCCCAGCGCTTCGCCGGCAGCCCCTTGAAGACGGTGGTGCTCTCCTGCGCCACCCCCACCGGCCCCCAGCACAAGCGGGGCGAGGCCATGATCACCGCCAGCGGCATCGAGGGCAGCCTGATCTATCCCTTCGTGCCCCTGCTGCGCCGCCAACTGACCGAACAGGGTCAGGCCAGGGTGTGGCTGGATCTGCTGCCGGATCGCAGCGAAGATCAGGTGCTCAGTGCCCTGAGCCAATCCCGGGGCAGCAAATCCCTGGCCAATCACCTGCGCAGCCGCCTCAAGCTTGATGGCGTCAAGGCCGGCTTGCTGCGCGAATGCCTGCCCGCCGACACCCTGCAGCAGATGCCGCTGCTGTCCAAGGCCATCAAGGCCCTGCCCCTGTCCCTAACCCGCACCCGGCCCATGGATGAGGCCATCAGCACCGCCGGCGGTATCTGCCTGTCGGAACTGGATGAAGGCCTGATGCTGCGCAACCATCCCGGCCTGTTTGCCGCCGGCGAGATGCTGGATTGGGAGGCGCCCACCGGTGGCTACCTGCTCACCGGCTGTTATGCCACCGGCCGTAGCGCCGCCCTGGGGATACTCCACTACCTGGCTCAGTAAGACAGAGAAAATCCGTCGAGATAGTGGGCTGACAATTTAAAAGCGATCGGTCTATAATTGTCGAATGACCACGACACCCACTCCCGTGCGACGCGGCCCAGGCCGCCCGCCCAAGTCGAATCAATCGCAGCAGCAGACCCGCGAGGCGCTGATCCGCGCCGGCCTGGCGGCCCTCACGGAATACGGCTTCTATGCCAGTGGCCTCGATGGCCTGCTCAAGGCCGCCGGGGTGCCAAAGGGTTCCTTCTATCATTACTTTGCCAGCAAGGAGGCCTTCGGCCTGGCGGTGCTCGACGCCTATGACCACTACTTTGCCCGCAAGCTCAAGCGCCATTTTGACAATCCGAGCCTGACGCCTCTGGCCCGTCTGCAGGCCTTCGTGGCGGATGCCAAGGCGGGTCTGGCGCGCCATGACTACCGTCGCGGTTGCCTGGTGGGCAACCTGGGCCAGGAGATAGGGGTACTGCCCCAGACCTATGCCCAGGCCCTGGAGTCCACCTTTGGCCACTGGCAGCGGCTGTTGGCCGATTGCCTGAGTGAAGCAGTGGTCGCCGGCGAGCTGCCTCCTCAGGCCGACTGTGTGGCCCTGGCCCAGGTGTTCTGGCTGGGCTGGGAGGGCGCCGTGATGCGGGCCCGCCTGGTCAAGGGCACGGCACCGCTGGATAGCTTTGTTGCCTTTTACCTTGCCGGGCTACCTCGCCCGGCGCAGATCCAGAACTGACAGATACCAAACCGATGGTTACTTTTACTTCCAATGCGTCCCAGTCTAAGGAGCAGCTCATGTTCAATGCCATCCAGATCCACAACGACGAAGCCGGTTACCGCACCGAGCTGACCCAAGTTGACCCGACTCAGCTGCCCGAAGGGGATGTGCAGGTGGCGGTGGAGTACAGCGGTCTCAACTACAAGGACGCCCTGGCCATCACGGGCAAGGGCAAGATCGCCCGCCGCTTCCCCATGGTACCGGGCATCGATCTGGCCGGTACCGTCACCGCCACCTCCCACGCCGAGTTTGCCGTGGGGGACAAGGTGCTGCTCAACGGCTGGGGCGTGGGGGAAAGCCACTGGGGCGGTCTGGCCCAGCAGGCGCGCCTCAAGGGTGACTGGCTCATCCCGCTGCCGGAAACCTTCACGGCCCGCCAGGCCATGGCCATCGGCACCGCCGGCTACACCGCCATGCTCTGCGTCATGGCCCTGGAGAAACACGGCATTCGTCCCGACAGCGGCCCCGTGCTGGTGACGGGGGCCGGCGGCGGCGTGGGCTCGGTGGCCATCGCATTGCTGGCCGAGCTGGGTTATGAGGTCCATGCCGCCACCGGCCGCCCTCAGGAGGCTGACTACCTGCTGGGCCTGGGAGCCAAGGAAATCGTCACCCGGGAGAGCCTGAGCCAGCCCGGCGCCCCCCTGGCCAAGGCCCGCTGGGCCGGCGCCGTGGATACGGTGGGCAGCCACACCCTGGCCAATGTCTGCGCCGCGTTGCACTACAACGGCGTGGTGGCAGCCTGTGGCCTGGCCCAGGGCATGGACTTCCCCGCCAGCGTGGCCCCCTTCATCCTGCGGGGCATCACACTGGCGGGCATCGACAGCGTGATGCGGCCCAAGCAAGATCGGCAGGCGGCCTGGGCGCGGCTGGCGGAGGATCTGAGTCTGGCCAAGCTGGACGCCATGACCCAGGAGATCTCCCTGGCCGAGGCGATCCCCGCCGCCGAGCGGCTGCTGGCTGGCCAGATCCGCGGTCGTCTGGTGGTGGACGTCAACCGCTAGGCGCAAGACGGTGGCAGAGCGGCGCCCCATGGGCGATACTCTGCCACCTTGTCCGGCAACCGCAGAGTCAGTGCAGACCGTGAATCAGCCCCAGCCCAGCTTCTACTTCCACGACTACGAAACCTTTGGTGTTCATCCGGGACGAGATAGACCATCGCAGTTTGCCGGCATCCGCACCGATGCCGAGCTCAATATCATCGGCGAGCCCCTGGTGATCTACTGCCAGCTGGCGCCGGATTACCTGCCCGAGCCCGAGGCCTGTCTCATCACCGGCATCACGCCGCAGAAGGTGAACCAGCTTGGGGTGAGCGAGTCCGCCTTCATCCAGGCCATTCACCGGGAATTCTCGGTGCCCCAGACCTGCATCCTGGGCTACAACAACCTGCGCTTCGACGACGAGGTGACCCGCTACACCCTGTACCGCAACCTGATGGACCCATACGGATATAGCTGGCAGCAAGGCAACTCCCGCTGGGATCTGCTGGATCTGGTGCGGGCCTGCTATGCCCTGCGCCCCGAGGGCATCAACTGGGTGTATGACGACGAGGGTAAGCCCAGCTTCAAGCTCGAACGCCTCACCGCCGCCAATGGCCTCGCCCACGAGCATGCCCACGATGCCTTAAGCGACGTGCTGGCCACCATAGCCCTGGCCAAGCTCATCCGTCAGGCCCAGCCCCGGCTGTTCGACTACCTGTTTGACCTGCGTAGCAAACACAAGGTCAAGGCGCTCATCGACCTCATCAGCATGAAGCCCCTGGTGCATGTCTCCGGTATGTTCCCTGCCACCCAGGGCTGTGTCAGCTGGGTGGCGCCGGTGGCCTGGCACCCCAGCAATGCCAACGCCGTGATCGTGGTGGATCTCAATCAGGACATCAGCCCGCTGGTGGCGCTGGATGCCGAGCAGATCTGCGAGCGGCTCTACACCCCCAGGGCGGAGCTGGGGGAGCTGGCCCCCATCGGCATCAAGCTGGTGCACATCAACAAGTGCCCCGTGCTGGCGCCGGCGGCGAGCCTCAGCGAGTCCCGGGCCGATGAGCTGGGGCTGGATCGGGCACGCTGCCGCCAGAGTCTGGACACCCTGCGCCGCCACCCCGAGATCCGGGAGAAGCTGCTGGCGGTATATGGCATGGAGCGGGAGTTCAGCGAGAGCCAGGACGTGGATCTGCAGCTGTATCGCGGCTTCTTGGGGGATGCGGACAAGGCCACCCTGGCGCTCATTCTGGCCACCCCACCGGAGCAGTTGGGCAGCCACCCCTACGCCTTCAACGATCCCCGCCTGCCGGAGCTGCTGTTTCGCTACCGCGCCCGCAACTTCCCCCAGACCCTGAACGACGAGGAGCTGACCCGCTGGCGTCGCCACTGCAGCAGTAGGCTCGAAGGCCAAGCCGACGGCTTCGTGTTGAAGCTGGAGACCCTGCTGGAGCAACACCAGCAGCAGCCGGAAAAAATCGCCATCATCAAGGCCCTGGCTCGCTATCTCAGCGAGCTCTAAGGTGTCGCAGCCATAAAACAGACGGGGCGCCAAGGCGCCCCGTTTTTCTTGTGTCATGGCCCGCCGGCGTTACAGCCAGCGGATCATGTCGTCGTTGCGTTGGCCGGCCGGGTACTCGAAGCCCCCCAGGCGGCGAAAGCCCGCCCCCAGATAGAAGCGCACCGCCCGCTGGTTCTGCATCTGCACCCCCCCCATCAGTATGATGGCCTGCTGGCCCAGGGCGCGGCACAGATCCACACCAAAATGCAGCATCTGCTTGCCATAGCCCCGGCTCTGATGGCCCTCGGCCACCACGGGCGCCAAACTGGCCGCCGGCACCTCGTCCAGATCCAGGCTGTAGCGCAGGAAGCGCTCCAGCTCGTAGTCGGCCAGGGTCATGCGCAGCACCAGATAGGCCAGGAAGTGACCGTCCGGCGCCACCATCACCAGGTGCAGCGACTGATGGGGATCCAGGTTGGCACACAGGGCATGGGCGGTGGCCCCATCCAGCGGATGGGGACCGAACTGCTTACGACTGGTCTCGCTCAGGCCGGTGAGCAACGCGGTCAGCGCCGGACCATCCTGGGGGCGCAGGGGGCGAATGAGGCACGCCTGGCCTTGCTCGTCGGTAAACCAACGCTCGGCACCCGGGTGATAGGTGATATCGGCAAAGCTCAGTCTGTTCATCTAACCTCTCCGCGGCTCCCAGATCAGGCCTGCCCTGCGGGCTGGACCGACCTGCGTATAAGAGGCAAGAGGCTAGCGATTTTGTGCCGCGAATCAACCATTTTTTGCCATTCGCCTGACCCGGGTCGGCAAAAAAAGCCGGCCCCGAGCCACTTTGGTGATCCGGCTCTCGTCAGCGTTCGCCGGCCAGGCTGTCGGCAAAGGCCCGCATCTGGACCAGCTCCCGCTTGAGCTGGCTGGAGAGTACCGGGAAGCGGCGGTAGGTCTTGGGATCGGCGCTGTCGGACTCGATGTGGAAGCTCACCGCGATCCGCTCCCGTTTCCACTGGTTGCGGCAGTAGAGTCCATAGTAGCGTTCGATCCAGGCTGCCAGCTGGCCGACGCCGTGGGCCTGCATGCTGGGGGTGCGCAGCAGGATCTGCAACACCCCCTTGGGGGTCACGTGGCGGGTCTGGGAGATGCGCCTGATGGTGTCCAGCACCACGAAGGGCATCAGATCCCCCTCGTCGGTCTGCTCCACCGGCCGCAGCTCGGCGGTGGGGGCCTGATGGACTATGGCCTCCATGGCCGGCAGGCGCAGCCTGTCGAGCCCCAGGGCCTGCCCATCCTGCAGCGGTATGCCCTGCTCCAGTATGTAGCGGTTGATCTCCAGCACCCGGGACTTGCTGATCCCGCCGATGGGGGACAAGACCCCAGAGGTGTCGCCGTCCATGGTGCAGTAGCCGACGCTGGCCTCCGACAGGTTGGAGGTGGCGATGAGCAGCTTGTTGTAACGGTTGGCCAGCAGCCAGACCCCAGGCGCCCGCACCCGGGCCTGGATGTTCTGCAGCGCCAGATCGTCCCGTTGCCAGTTGAGAGGATCGTCCGGCGTCAGATCGTTGATGAGTTTCAGATAGCCCGCCACCAGCTCGCTGATGGACCAGTCGTAATGGGCCGCCCCCACCGCCGCCGCCAACCCTGCGGCGGCACTGCGGGTGACGGAGCCGCTAAAGTCCGACCCCTGGTAGACGGTGCACAGCACCTGGGGCATCACCGCCTGGTGGAGCCAGTCCAGCTGGGATTGGCCTGCCGCCCGGGCCGGCAGCTGGATGCGCCCCCGGGCCAGGGTGGCGGCATAGGCGGCCTCCCCCAGGCTCAGCAGCGCCTGCACCTGGGCAAAGTAGACCAGGGCGCCGCACAGGGCCGAATCGGCGCCACCGGAGAGGCTCAGGGCGTAGCCGCCGGTGTAGGTCTTGCGCTGCCAGTCCCACAGCCCCAAGGCCACGGCGCGGCAGGCCACCTCGTGGGCATCCTCCACCGCCACCTGACAAGCTTGGCTCAGGGGCTGCAGATGGCGTTCAGGCGCCCAGGCAAACTCCACCTGGTGGATGCCGTCGGCATCGTCACAGGCCGGTTGCATGGCCTGGGAGCTCAGCAGCCGCTGGGCGCGGTTCACAGCCAGATCCACACAGGCGCTGTGCACCTGCCAGGGGGCGAAGCTCAACCGGTCGGTGGCCAGCACCAGCTCGCCATTGCTGGCGATCATGGCATCGCCGTCATACACGGCACGCCCCGCCTCGCAGCCCAGCAGGTTGGTGTAGGCGTAGACGGCGCCACAGGCCCGGGAGCCTTCCAGCACGAAGTGGCGGCGGGCCTGCTGCTTGCCCAGGGCGAAGTGGCTGGCGGAGGGGTTGAGTATCACGTCCACCTGCCGCTCATAGAGCTTGCGCCCCGGCCGAGCCGCCACCCAGGAGTCTTCGCAGATCTCAAAGCCCAGGCGCACGCCCTGCACGTCGAACACCAGATCCCCCACCGGCACGCGCTGGCCCGCCAGGGTCAGCTGCACCACCTGCCCGGCGGGCCAGGGGGTGAACCAGCGCGGCTCATAGTGGATGCCGTTGCGGGCCAGGTGCTGCTTGCACACCACCCCCAGGATGCGGTTGCTGGCCAACAGGGCCACGGCGTTGTAGAGCTGGCCACCGGAGATGAGCAGCGGGAAGCCCACCGCCACCAGCATCTGTGCCGGCACGCTGCGGCTCAGGGTCAGCAGATCCTCCGGCACCCCCTCGAGCCAGTCGGCGGCGAAGAACATGTCCTCACAGCCGTAACCGGTGAGCGACAGCTCGGGCATCAGCAGCAGATCGGCCTGCTGCGCCTTGGCCTCGGCGATGGCCTCGCGCATCAGGCTCAGGTTGCCGTCGATATCCAGGGGGGTGGTGTTGATACAGGCGGTAGCCAGTGTCAGGGTATGGCGCATAGTCTTCCTCGATTACCGGCCTGCCAGATTGGCCAGTACTGTGTCCCGTGTGCTGGCCGATACGGCAAACACGTCCATGAGATTGTTCAAAAAATCCAGATCCCGACACAGGGTCTTGCCCGGCGAGTCGGAGATCTTGGCCACCGGCTGACCCCCCAGGCGCACCAGCTTCATCACCATGTTGAGGGGCCGGTTGACGGCAAAGTCCCCCATCAGCCAGGTGCCGATGCCAAAGGAGAGTTTCACCCGGCCCTGGAAGTGACAATAGATGGCCACGGCGCGGGCAAAGTCCAGCCCGTCGGAGAACACCAGCGTCTTGCCGGCGGCGTCCACGTCCAGCTCCGCCAGCCGCGCCAGGATCTTCTCTCCCCAGGCGATGGGGTCGCCGCTGTCGTGGCGGAAGCCGTCGTAGCGCTGGGCCAGGGTGCGGTCCAGATCCCGGCAGAAGGCATCCACGCCGATGACGTCGGTGAGGGCCACCCCCAGCACGCCGTGGTATTCACGGATCCAGTTCTCCAGCGCCGCCTTCTGGCTCTCTTCCAACCGGTAGCCCAGCCCCTGGTGGGTCTGCAGCCACTCGTGGGCCATGGTGCCCACGCAGGGCAGGCCGAACCGGCGGGCCAGATGGGGGTTGCTGGTGCCGACGAAGTGCTCCGGCAACGCCTCCGCCAGCCGCGCCACCACCCGCTCCTGAGCGGCGAAGCTGAAGCGCCGGCGGGTACCAAAGTCCGAGAAGCGAAAACCGCTCAGGTCGTGCTGGCGCGCCAGCTGTTTGAGCTGGACTATCTTGGCGTCGGTGGCGGCCAGGATCTGGGCCTCGTCCAGGTTCGGATAGCAGGCGCGGTTGCGCACCTCGCTCAGGGTAGCCAGCACCGGGATCTCCAGGGGCGAAACCAGCAACTGGGGGCCGGTGGCGCGGATCAGCAGCCGTCCGCCCCGGGCAGACAGCTGCAGCCGCTGGGGATCGAAGCGGTAGTTGCGTAAGAAGGCCAGGTAGTCGTCGGACAGGTAAGGGGCCTGGGCCTTGAGCCAAACGGCCTCGTCCTCGGTCAGACCCAGGGCCGCCAGATCCTGCAGGTGGCGGCGCAGGGCTGGCAGGTAAGGGGTGAGATCCTCGTCACTGCGACAGTGAAAGGCCCACTCCCCCTCGGCCTGAGGTAGCTGATGCAGGTAGGCCTGCTGCATGGTCAGCTTGTAAAAATCGGTGTCGATGAGACTCTGGATACAGGGGTGATCCGACATGCCGGCTCCCGGATATAAAAACGGGACCGGGCGGTCCCTGATGGGCAGAGAATACCATGATCCTGGCCGACGGGGCGACCTTGCCGCCGGGCTTCACTTTCCAGTACCCTGAGCGGCCACAGGAGACCATATGCACGACTGCCATCCCCAGCCCGCCACCCAGCTCCCCCAGGGGCAAACCATCGCCGTCATGGGCTCGGCCTTCAACCCGCCGACCCTGGGACACGCCGACGTCATCGCCCAGCTGGACGCCGTGGCCGATGCCATCTGGCTGGTGCCGGCCTTCGCCCACGCCTGGGGCAAGGCCATGGCCCCCTATGGCGATCGTTGCGCCATGCTGGACGCCTTTGTGGCCGATCTGCACAACCCCAAGGTGAGCGTGCAGGCGGTGGAACAAGACATAGCCGGTGACGGCCCCGTCTACAGCATCGATCTGCTGGACTACCTGGAGCGACACAAGCCCGCCAACAGCTGCCTGCTGCTGGTGCTGGGGCCGGACAACCAGGCCGCCTTCGATCAGTTTCACCGCGCGGCCGACATTCAGTCCCGCTGGGCCTGTTTCTTCGCCCAGGAACGGCTGGCGGTGCGCAGCACGGCCCTGCGGGCCGCCCTGCTGGCCGGCGAGTCCATCGACGGCTTCACCACCCCGGGGGTGGCCCGCTATCTGGCGGACCACTCCCTCTACAGGGCGGGTTAGTCCACCAGCACCCGGGCGTTGATGGCCTGCAAGGGCCGATTGTTGGGATGGCCCATCACGGCGGCAAAACGGGCGATCTGCGCCTTGGAGGCCTGGATGGGTTGCTTTAACACCAGCCAGCGCACCCCTTCGGAGCAAGGCGGCGTGGTCAAGGAGCCGGCAAAGCGGTAGTAATCCCGGGTCTTGGGCAACAGATCCGCCACATTCACCGGAGTCGCCAGCACCTGATGCTCCCCGGCCTGCTGCGGCATGGCCGCCCACAGGGTATCCAGCAGCGGGTTGGCCGCCCCCTCCTCCACCATCAGCCCCAGCACCGCCAGGTTGCCCTGGTCGTCGGCATGTACCAGGTGGATCTCCATGGGATATTGGTGGCCGTCGATGTAGTTCTCGCTGGGAGCATGGAAGTGGAACTGCTTGAGCATAAAATCAGCCGAATCGAGGTGCATCTGGCTGCCGGCGGCATAGTTCACCTGCACCGTATGGCCGTTGTTGAGGATCTCGTTACCGCCGGCCTGATAGGCGGGCGCCAGGGGGGACAGGCTGGTGGCATAGGCGCCGTGGATGTCGATGGGCGTCTGATGCTTGCCGCTGGCACACAGGGCAAACTCCGGCGCCAAGGCGCCCCAGTGTTCCGGCCCCTGAGCACCGGCGTAACCCCAGTGAATATCCGCTTGAGCCAACAGACTGCCGCTAAACAGCAGGGGAAGCAGGGCAAGGCAGGTTTGCTTGGTCATGGTCTGTACATCCTTGATGAGTGTGATGAGGGTCACGTGAAAAACGGCTGGAAATCTAGCGCGCCGGCTGTCACCAATTCTTGAGCGGCGTCAATCAGACCCCAAATTCACTGGGCCGCCGGCTTGTTCAACGGCGAGGCTTTGCCTAAGGTGAGGCCTTTGCCGTGGCAACAGGAGTCCCGCCATGAAAGCCGCCGTCATTGGTACCAACTGGGGAAGAGTTCATGTAGGCGCCTTGCGCCAGGCCGGCTGCGAGGTCACCACCTTGCTGGCCCACGATGCCGAACTGGTGGCCCGCATCGCCGCCGAGGAAGCCATCCCCTGCCACGGCACGGATCCCGCCCTGCTGGCGGGGGCCGAGCTGGTGACCATCGCCACCCCCACCGACAGCCATCTGGGCTACCTGCGGGATCTCACCAATCCCTATGTGCTGTGTGAAAAACCCCTGGGGCTGATGCCGGGCAATCAGGCCGAGTTTACCGCCCTGCCCCGGGCCGGCCGCTTCATCAGCTACCCCTTTCCCTTTTTGGACGGTGCCCAGGCCATCGCCCAGCGGGTACGCGCCGGCAAACTGGGTCCCCTGACCCGGGCCACCCTGGTGGTGGGGGTAAACCTGCCCTATGCCAAGACCCCGGTGGAGTGGTTTCTGGAGGATGTGGTGCACCCCTTCTCCCTGATCTTCTGCCTGTTCGAGCGCTTCGAATGGCTGGGGGTGCGCTTTGCCGGCGGCAACAACCTGACGGTGCAGATGCGGGTGGACGATGCCCTGCTGGACATCATGCTGTGTGACTGGCCCAAGCCGGGCTTGCACTTTGACCTCACCCTGGTGGGCCAGCAGGACAGCTGTCAGCTGCGGGGCGGTTTTCGTCCCAGCCGCGGCTGGTGGATGGAGCCCCTGATGGTGGACGATCAGCCGGTGACCGCCGGCGAGCCCGCCGAGCAGCAGATCTGGCTGCGGGCCAATCAGCGAGTGGTGGCCACCCTGTGCGCGCACCTGCGCGGCGAACTGACCCTGGAGCAGGCCCAAACGGCAGGCCTGTACGATCTGGAGCGGGCCTACCAGATGGAGTCCCTGTTCCTGCCCCTGTGGCTGGCCGGCGCCCAACAGCAGGCCAAGAGCCAGGTGAGCGACGCGCCCTTTAGCTGGACCTGCAGCTAGCGGAACCTGAGCTCAGCGGCGCGGGGCCTGCCAGCGTCCCGCCTCGGCGCGGTAGCAGACCAGCCCCGGCTCCCGGGAGCTTTGCAGCACCAGCCCCAGCCGCTCGCACAGGGCGCGGCTGGGCTCGTTGTCACTATGGGTGTGCACCTCCAGCCGCTGCAGTCCCATCTCTTCGAGCCCCTGAGCGATGAGGTAGCTCACCACCGCCGTCATGATGCCCCGCCCCCGGTAGGGAGTCGCCAGCCAGTAGCCGATACGCCCCCGCCCCAGGCTGCGCACCAGGCCGTTGAAGCCCGCCAGCCCCACCAGCTCCCCCTGCCAGCAGACCCCCAACAGCAGGGCACGCTGTTGGGCAAACTGCAGCTGCGCCTCCTGGATATAGCGCTCACAGGCGGCAAGCGAGTCCAGCTCCGCCACCCAGGGCAACCAGGTGGTCAGGCTGGCGCCGTCCGCCTGACACAGGGTCAGCAGCTGGGCAGCATGCTCCCCCCTCAAGAAGTGCAGGCTGAGGGAATCGTTCAGGGTATGGATCAACATGGGCGCCTCCGTGGCACAGGATCATAGTGACGGACGGCGCCGGGCTCAAGGGGCGGGGGGCGTCTCGTCCCGGGCGGCGCGGATCTGCTTGCGCAGCCGCAACAGCCCGAGCCGGTAGGTCTCCCCGTCGCCATACTCGAAGAAGTGCGGATAGCGCTCATGGGCCGCCAGGATGCGCCGGGCGTGCTTGATGGGACACCAGTACTGCTCGGTGCGGGCGGCTATCTCGCGAAAGTAACCCGCCAGGCCGTTGCCGTAGGAGCAGTAGCCACAGTTGATCTTCTCGATGAGGTTCAGGTAGGGCAGATCCTGTCGATCGAACACCATGAACTCGCTGCGCTTCACCTTGGGGATGCCGTACACGGGAAAGCAGATCGCCTGGTAGAGCCACAAGAAGCCATCCAGCAACAGCATGGGGAAGATACCGGCATAGATCACCGGGGCCGTCAGCATGGCCAGCCAGGACGCCCGCCGCAGGTAACGGGCCAACCCCAGCTTGAAGCGGCGCTGCTGACTGGCCACCTCGGCGCTGAAGCGCACCCGCTTCTGCTCTATGATGACGTGAAAGCGCTCGCGATTGAGGTGAAACTCCTGCTCCATCTCCTCCTGCAACACACGGATCTTGGCAATCAGTTCATCCAGACGGTCAGCCATGGCCTCTACTCCTTTGTCGCGGGCGCTGGGATTGTGGTTCACGCGGGGCTACTTGCAGTATAGTCAGGCCTGCCTTTGCCTATTTTCAAGGAACCGATATGGTCAGCTGGCTTCTCGCCGTCGCCCTCTCTGCCGCCACGGCCAATCCCTGGGCCAGCCAGCAGTTTCCCGCCCCTGGCCACCCCGATGCCATCGGCACCTACACCGCCGGCTGCCTGCAAGGGGCCGTGCCCCTGCCGGAGACCGGCACCGGCTATCAGCTGCTGCGACCCAGCCACAGACGCTTCTACGGCCACCCCGTGCTCATCGCCTACCTGCAGCAACTGGCCCGGCGCAGCCACACGGTCGGCCTGCCGGATCTGCTGATAGGCGATCTGGCCATGCCCAAGGGCGGCCCCTTCACCAGCGGCCACAAGAGCCATCAAAGCGGTCTGGATGCCGACGTCTGGTTTCGCTTCGCCCCCTCGGTGCTGAGCCGCGCCCAGCGGGAGGCGGCCACCCCGTTGGATCTGGTGGACGGCCAGCGCAATCGGGTCAACCGCCAGTTTTCACCCCAGCACCTGCGCCTGCTGCAGCTGGCCGCCGAGGACGCCCGGGTGGAGCGCATCTTCGTCAATCCCGCCATCAAGCTCGCCGCCTGTCAGGCGCTGCAGGGCAAGCCCCATGGCTGGCTCGCCAAGCTGCGCCCCTGGTTTGGCCACAGCGCCCACATGCATGTGCGCCTGCGCTGCCCCGCCGGCAACGACTGCCAGCCCCAGGCACCGGTGCCCGCCGGGGACGGCTGCGGCGAGGAGCTGCTCTCCTGGTTTGAGCCGCCCAAGCCGGCCTCGGGCACGGCCACGGTCAAGGCCCCTAGCCCCCAACCGGCCCAGTGCCGGGCCCTGCTGACCCCCTGAGGTGGGCCAGCCCACCGCCGCTATCGGGCCTGCACTCGGGCGCCGGCACTGGTACACTGGCCGCTGCCGTTTTGTGATCGGGGCCGTCTTGTGTCTGTCTTTGCCCGCTTAGCCTGGTTCTTCCGCGCCCAATGGCGCCGCTATCTGACCGCCATCGCCCTGCTGCTGGTGGTGGCCCTGCTGCAGCTGCTGCCGCCGCGCCTGGTGGGTAGCCTCATCGATCGCACCCTGGCCGAACCCGGCAGCCTGCCGAGCCAGTGGCCCTGGCTGGCCGCCCTGGCGGGCATTGGCCTGCTCATCTACCTGCTGCGCATCGGCTGGCGGCTGCAGCTCTACGGCGCCGCCTATTATCTGGCCTGCCAGCTGCGGCAGCGGTTGTTCGCCCAGTTTCTGCGCTTGCCGTTGAGCCGCCTGGGGGAAGACGGCACCGGCGATCTGATGGCCCGGGCCACCAACGATGTCCAGGCGGTGGAACAGACCGCCGGGGACGGCGTGCTCACCCTGGTGGATGGCCTGCTCATGGGCACCCTGGTGCTGGTGGTGCTGTTCCAGCAATATCCCGCCTGGCTGGTCCTCTTGGCCCTGGCCCCCCTGCCCCTGATGGCCTGGCTGCTCAGCCGCTTCGGCCGCCGGCTGCACGGCCGCTTCGGTCAGGCCCAGGCGGCCTTCGGTCAGCTGAACAATCAGTGCCAGGAGGCCCTGACCGGCATCCGGGTGGTGAAATCCTATGCGGTGGAGCCCCTGACCGAGCGCCAGTTTGCCCGCCACAACCGCCAGGCGGTGGACGCCAACCTGGCGGTGGCGCAGATCGAGGCGCGCTTCGAGCCCGTGATCTACCTGTGCATCGGCGGCGCCTACTTGCTGGCCATCGGCGGCGGCGGTGTCATGGTGGCCCAGGGCAGCCTGACCGTCGGCCAGCTCACCAGCTTCTCCCTCTATCTGGGCCAGCTGATCTGGCCCATGTTCGCCCTGGCCTGGCTGCTGAACATCATCCAGAAGGGCAGCGCCGCCTACGGGCGCATCGAATCCCTGCTGGCCCTGCCGCCAGCCCTGTCGGCGGAGGCCAAGCCCCTGCCCCTGCCGGTCGGGCGCAGGCTGCAGCTGGTGATCCGGCGCCATGGCCCGGCAGACGCCCCCTGGCTGCAGGACATCAATGCCACACTGCAGCCGGGCCAGATGCTGGGGCTGGTCGGCCGCTCCGGCGCCGGCAAGAGCACCCTGCTGCGTCTGCTGCTGCGCTTCGAGGATCCCAGCGATGGCCAGCTGACCCTGGACGCGGTACCGGTCAGCCGGCTGGACGAGGCCCAGTGGCGCGATCAACTGGCCTATGTGCCCCAGGAACCCTTCCTGTTCTCCACCTCCATCGCCGACAACCTGGCACTGGGCAAGCCCAGCGCCAGCCAGGCCGAGCTGGAGGCCGCCGCTCGCCTGGCCTGCATCCACGATGAGATACTGGCCTTCCCCGACGGCTACGCCACCCTTGTGGGGGAACGGGGCATCACCCTCTCCGGCGGCCAGAAACAGCGCCTGTGCCTGGCTCGCGCCCTGCTGCGCCAGGCCCCCATACTGGTGCTGGACGATGCCCTGAGCGCCGTGGATACCCAGACCGAGCAGGCCATCCTCGGCCAGCTGCGCCAGGCCTGTGCGGACCGGCTGCTGGTGGTCACCAGCCATAGGTTGTGTGCGGTGCAGGGGGCCGATGAGATACTGGTGCTGGAGCAGGGCCGCATACGCGCCCGGGGCCGGCATAGCGAGCTGCTGGCCAGCCTGCCCTGGTACCACCAGTTGTGGGAGTACCAGTCCCTGCAGGCCGATCTGGGGCTGGTGGAGGAGACAGCCCTATGAAGGTGACCCTGCGCCGTCTGCTGGCCTATGCCCTGCCCCACTGGCGCCTGTTGCTGCGGGCCTTCGCCCTGCTGCTGCTGGCCACCCTGGCGGAGGTGATGGGGCCCCTGCTCATCCAGTATTTTGTCGATGACTACCTGCTCAAGCCGCCGCTGTTGTTGGCGCCGGCCCTGCAGCTGGGCGCCCTCTATGTCGGGCTGCAGCTGGTGTGCGCCTGGGCCAGCTACCGCCAGGCCTTGGGCTTTAACCAGGTGGCCCAGACCCTGGTGGCCCAGGTGCGACAGACCCTGTTCGCCACCACCTTGCGGCTGCCCAGCAGCTGGCTGGATCACAGCCGCACCGGCCAGCTGATCTCCACCCTCACCAATGACACCGAGGCCCTGAAGACCCTCTACCTGCAGGTCATAGGTCGCACCCTGCAGAAGGTGATGCTGCTGCTGGGGATACTGGCGGCCATGGCCTGGCTGGATGCTCGGCTGGCCCTGCTGGCCGGCGGCCTGCTGCTGGCGACCCTGGGGATCATGTTCTGCTACCACAGATCCAGCCTGCCCCTGGTGCGCACCAGCCGGCAGCTGCTGGCGGAGATCAACGGTCAGCTCAACGAATCCCTGCAGGGCATGGCGGTGGTGCGGGCCTTTAACCGGGCACGGCAATCCCTGGCGAGCCTGGATGACCTCAACGAGCGCCAGCGCCAGGCGCGGATGAAAGAGCTGCGCTTAAACGGCCTGCTGCTGCGACCCCTGATCGAGCTGCTCAAGCTGCTGGTGATCGTCGGCCTGCTGGCCGCCTTCGCCAGCCCGGGCCCCCACCCCTTGCAGGTGGGGCTCATCTACGCCTTCCTGAGTTACCTGGGCCGCATGATCGAACCCCTCAACGAGCTGGCCAACCAGGTGGGTCAACTGCAGCAGGCCCTGGTGGCCGGGGAACGGGTGTTCGCCCTGCTGGATGCCCCGCAGGAGCGACAGAGCGGCCGCCCCAGCCAGCTGCAGGGCGCCGTGCGGTTTGACGACGTGAGTTTTGCCTACCCGCCCCAGGAAAAGCCGGTGCTGCAGAACATCAATCTCACGCTGGCGCCGGGCCAGATGCTGGCCCTGGTGGGCCACACCGGCAGCGGCAAGAGCAGCCTCATCAGCCTGCTGCTGGGCCTGTACAGCCCGCAGCAGGGGCGGATCTGGCTGGATGAGGCGCCACTGGATGAGCTGGATCTGGGCCAGGTGCGCCAGCAGATCGGCTTGGTTCAGCAGGATCCCTTCATCTTTGCCGGCAGCCTGGCGGACAACATCCGCCTGGGACGGCAACTGGATGAAGCCAGCCTGTTGCAGGCGCTCGACTGGGTACAGCTGCCGGCGCTGCTCAAACGCCCGGCCCAGGCCTGCCTGAACCTGGTATTGCAGGAGGGGGGACGCAACCTCTCCGCCGGCCAGCGCCAGCTGCTCTCCCTGGCCCGGGCCCTGGCCGGCCAGCCCAAGCTGCTGATCTTGGACGAGGCCACCGCCAGCGTGGATGCCGACACGGAACAGCTGCTGCAACGGGCCCTGAGTCGGTTGCGGGGCCAGCATACTCTCATCGTCATCGCCCACCGCCTCTCCACCGTGGTGGCCGCCGACCAGATACTGGTGCTGAGCCAGGGGCGCATTCAGGAACAGGGCAACCATGCCAGCCTGCTGGCCCAGGGGGGACACTATGCCCACCTCTGCCGCCTGCAGCAGCAACTGCAAGTTCACCGGAGTACACCATGACCACCATCACCACGTTTTGCGGTCACTGCGGCCGCCTCAACCGTCTCCCCACCGATCGCCTGAGCCAGCAGCCACGCTGCGGCCACTGCCAGCAGATGCTGTTCGCCGGCCAGCCGCTGGCGGCCACGGCGGACAACTTCGATCGCCTGATAGGCTCGGATCTGCCGGTACTGGTGGACTTCTGGGCCAGCTGGTGCGGTCCCTGTCAGCAGTTTGCCCCCCTGTTCGAGGCCCTGGCCCGGGAGCAGGAGCCCCGCCTGCGCTGCGTCAAACTCGACACCGAGGCCCAGCCCCAGGTGGCCAGCCGCTATGCCATCCGCTCCATCCCTACTCTGATGCTGTTTCGCCAGGGCAAGCTGCTGGGCCAGATGCAGGGCGCCCTGCCCAAGGGCGTCCTGCTGCAGTGGCTGGAGAGCCAGCTGCAACAGGCATGAAAAAACCCCGCGGCTGCGGGGTTTCTTCAAGGTATGGACAACGCGGGGGCATCACACCGCAGGGCCGGCTCGGTGCCAGTAGACGAACACCGGACGCCCGCGCATCACCCGACCTTATTCGCGCCAGAACGGCTTGTGGGTCTCGTTGTAACGGTCACCTTCGGTCAGGCCGATATCCCGCAGCAGATAGGGCGGCAACTCGGCCAGCTCCCGGCGGCTGCGGACCCGTTCGTACCAGGTGGTCAGCATGGACATCAGACCGGTTTGGGTGACCTGTGCGACATGAGAAACGGTATGGGTAGCCATGATGGGTCTCCTCTTGGTGTTGCGCTAACTATAGGCCCGGCCCCCCGGGGTCACAATTGACCATTTTTGCCGTTTCGAATTAGAAAAAATAATCTTTGATCTGGCTCACACGCCGTTTTTGCGCCAGATCAAAGCCCGCCACGCCACATGGCCTAAGGCGGCATCATTAGTATGAGTATGTGATGATGAGGCCTGAAAGCGGCCCTACTTGAGACTCATCAGCCAGCCTAAGCCCTGGCGGATCCCCGCCTCGGGCGCCATGCCGGCCGCCTCGTGCTCCAGGCTGAGCAGGCCGCGGTACTGCCGGGTCTGCAGCGCCCCCAGAAAAGCGCGCCAAAACCCGGCGTCATGGCCTTCACCGGGCAGGCAGAAGCGCCAGCTGCGGGGGCCCAGCCGTTCATCCCGGCCATCCAGCAACCCCCAGCGGGCCTGCAACGCGGGATCCGCCTGCCAGTCCTTGAGATGGACGTGAAACAGGGCCTCCCCCAGCAGATCGACAGCCTGGATGGGATCTATCCCCTGCCACCAGAGGTGCGAAGGATCCAGGTTGGCTCCCAGCGCCGGACCACAGGCCTGCCGCAACGCCAGCAGGGTGCCGGGAGAATGCACCAGGAAGCCGCCATGCAGCTCCAGGGCCAGCCGCACCCCCAGGCGTTCGGCCTTCTGACTCAGGTCTTGCCAGAAGGGGATCAGCGCCTGCTGCCAGACCCGCTGGCAGTAGTCGGCATACTCGTAGGGCCAGCCCACCACGGGCCAGTTGGGCACGCCAGCCTGGCCCCCCACACCGGAGAAGGTCACCAGAGTCGGCACCGCCAGCGTGGCGGCCAGTTCCACCGCCTGGTCCAGTTGCTGGCGATGCAGGCTGGCCAGGGCGGGATCCGGATGCAGCGGATTGACATGGCAGGCCAGGGCGCCGACCTCACAGCCGGCGGCCCGGATCTGCTGCTGCCAGCGTCGGCGCTGCGCTGGCTGGTGCAACAACGCCAGGCGGGGACAGTGAGCTTCGCCCGAGTAACCCCCACAGCCCAGCTCCAGTTGCCGGACCCCCAGGGATTGGGCCAAGGCCAGCACCTCGGCGAGGGAGGCGCTCGACAGGGCCGCGCTGAAGAAGCCCCAGTTCACGGCCGCCCGGCCTGGCAGGCCAGGTCCTGCTGCGCCGCCAGCAGCTCGGCCATCTGCTGGGCGCTCATGGGCCGGGCCAGCAAGAAGCCCTGCACCCGTTCCACCCCCAGGTCAGCCAAAAAGTCCAGCTCCGCCTCCCGCTCCACCCCTTCGGCCACCAGCTGGAGGCCGAAGGCCCGGGCCAGTTGGACGATGGACTGCACTATCGGTTGCTGTTGGGGACGCACGTGGATGTCGGTGACGAAGGAGCGATCGATTTTGAGCACATCCAGCGGGAAGCGGCTCAGGTAGCCCAGGTTGGAGTAGCCGGTGCCAAAGTCATCTATGCTGATGCGCACACCACTGCGGCGCAACTGCTCCAGCTGACGCCGCACCGGAATGGCATTGTCCATGATGACGCTCTCGGTCAACTCCAGCTCCAGCCGATCCGCCGGGTAGGCATGCTGGCGCAGCAGGCTGGCAATCTGCTCATCCAGATCATGCTGGTGTACCTGCAGGGCCGAGAGGTTCACCGCCATGGGCAACATGGGCAGACCGGCCCGGGCCCAGGCGAGATTCTGCACCATGGCCTGCTCCAGCACCCAGTGGCCGATATCCAGTATGATGCGGGACTGCTCCGCCACCGGGATGAACTGACCCGGTGGCACCAGGCCCAGCTCCTCGTTCTGCCAGCGCAGCAGCACCTCCACCCCGACGATGCGGCGGCTGGCCAGGTCAAATTGCGGCTGGAAGTTCAAGAAGAACTCATCCCGTCGCACCGCCTCCTTGAGCTTGCGCTCCATGGCCATGCGGCGCAGGGAGTCGGCACCCAGCTGGGCGTTGAACTCCGCCAGGTGCCCCTTGCCATGGTTCTTGGCGTGATACATGGCGATGTCGGCCCCCCGCACCAGGGCGGAGTAGTCCCGCCCATCCTCCGGGTAGCTGCTCATGCCCATGCTGCAGGTCAGCTCGTAGCAGATGCCGTCCACCTCCAGCGGCTGTTCCAGTTGCCGCCGCAGCAGGTTGCCCTGCTTGATGGCCGCCGACCGGCTGGCGATGCCCCCCAGGATCACCACAAACTCATCCCCCCCCAGGCGGCCCACCGCATCTTCCGCCCCCAGCCCGGCCCGCAGCCGCTCGGCGATCTGGTGCAGCACCTTGTCCCCCACGCCATGTCCCAGGGTGTCGTTGATGTTCTTGAAGTTGTCCAGATCGATGAAGAAGAGCGCCACCCCCTGACCGGCCTGCCGGGCACCCTGCAAGATGGCCTGACAGCGGTGTTCCAGCCCAGGGCGGTTGAGCAAGTCCGTCAGATAATCGTGCATGGCCAGGTGCCGCACCAGATCCTCGGCCGCCTTGCGTTCCGTGATGTCTCGCGCCGTGCCGGCGGTACCCACCACCCGGCCCAGCTGGTCCCGCACCGGCACCTTGATGGTCTCGGCCCAGCCGATCTTGCCCCCCTCGCCTGTGATGATCTCCTCCCGACGCAGCAGGCGGCCACTCTCCATCACCGCCTGGTCGTCCGCCAGGTAGCCCTCCGCCTGACCGGCGCTGGAGAGATCGAAGTCGGTCTGGCCGATGAAGCTGTGGGGATGGCGGCCGAACACCTTGCCAAAATGGGCATTGACGAACTGGAAGCGGCTCTGGGTGTCTTTGACCCAGGTGAGATCGGGAATGCTGTCCATCAGGGCCTGCATGTGCCTCTGGCCCTGTTCCAGGTGTCGATTGCGTCGCCAAAGCGCCAACAAGATGGTGAGAAGGCTGATCAGGATCAGTGATCCTGCAAAAATCATAGGTAACATGCGGCGGTCTCATCCCCAATTGACATGGCTGTTGGCGCCCCGGGTCAGTGAGTTCCCCGGGAAGGACACCCAGCGGTCAGAGGATCGCAGTGCCGCCGCCCATCGTCATGTCTTCCCCTTCAAAGCTGCTGGCAGGGTCACATTAGGCAGCATCGGGACCGCCTGGTTGTGGCGGAACCCGGGTGAGGGGTTGAGTCATCAGCGTCCAATCCATCGGCCGTTTAGCAGTGGAGTACATATCTTCCTCTAATGCAGGCCACAGGAAAGTTAGAATCAACACACAAATCACCGCTGTAGCGCTTGCTTTAGCGGCCAACTAAAAATCAAATGCACATGACAATATCCCCTTGTTGTTTATAGGGTTACAAAAGTAACGAGACGTTCAACCCCACAGCGCCACTCAGGTCTGCGCAGTCCCGATTTTGTTTTGATTTGCCTCAAGGAGCCCCTGTGAACACCCATGCCCAATCGATTGCAGAATCGTCCATGACGCGCCTACCCGGCCGCGCCGTCCAGTGCGGCACGCTACATCGCTGGATCAGCCATTTCAGCTTCAACGGCAAGATGCGCATCCTGCTGGTGTTCGTGATGCTGCTGACCATGATCGGCAACCTGATCTCCGCCAACATCACCCGGGAGGAGATCCGCCAGGTCATCGAAGCGGGGCTGATGCACCAGGTGCAAAGCTATGGCCAGCTGCTGGCGCCCCTGCTGGCCCAGGATCCGGATAACTTTATCAAGCAGGCCACTCCCCTGCTGGAGTCCGCCCGCTGGGGCGAGGGCAAGAGCGGCTACCTGTTCATCACCAACCGGCAGGGGCAACTGCTGGTCTATCCGCCGGATCATGCGCGCCTCGGCAACTATCTCGATCCCGTGCCATTGCAGGACAGTGACGAGAACGTCAACCAGGCCTTCGTGCGCATCGCCAAGTCCGGCCAGGCCGAGCTCATACGTTACCCCTATATGAAGCCCGGCAGTGATCACAAGACCCTGAAGGCGGCCTACGTCTATCCCATGGGGGACTATATGCTGGTCTCCGGCGTCTACCTGGATGCCGCCGACGACGCCTTCTACAGCTACCTCAAGCACAGCGTGGGCATACTGCTGGTGATCCTGCTGGCCCTGGCCCTGCTGGTGGGGCTGTTCGCCCGCACCCTGTCCGCCCAGGTCAAGCAGGCCCTGGCCGGCCTGCAGGCCATCGCCAACAAGAACCTGACCCAGCCCATCCACGCCATCGGGCGGGATGAGTTTGCCACCATCAACCAGGCGCTGGAGAGCACGCGGCTGCAGCTCGCCGGGCTGCTGCATCAGCAGCAGGGCAACGCCCTCTCCCTCTCCGCCGCCTCCAGCCAGCTCAACGACGGCATGCAGGAGGTGGGGCACGCCATCATAGAACAGCGCCAACGGCTGGATAACCTGGCGGCGGCCATGGAGCAGATGGTGACCACCATCCGCGAGGTGGCGCAGAATGCCCAGCACTCGGCGGTCAACGCCCAGGAGACGGACCAGCTGGCCGGCGGCGGCGTCGGCAAGATCGGCAGCACCATACAGGCCATAGAGCGGCTGTCCAGCGACCTGGACTCCAGCGCTCAGTCGGTGAACGAGGTGGAAGACAAGGTGAGCGTCATCAGCTCTGTGGTGGATACCATCAACGGCATCTCGGAGCAGACCAACCTGCTGGCCCTGAACGCCGCCATTGAGGCCGCCCGCGCCGGCGAGCAGGGCCGTGGCTTTGCCGTGGTAGCCGACGAGGTGCGCCAGCTGGCCAAACGGACCCAGCAGGCCACCCGGGAGATTGCCGACATGATCACCGCCCTGCAGCAGCAGACCCGCGAGGCGGTGGACTTGATGCAGACCAGCGTCAAGACGGCCCACCAGGCCAAGGGCGAAGCCGGGGATGCCAGCGAGCGCTTCATGGCCATCGCCCAGCAGACCGGCGAGCTGTCCGAACATAGCGAGATGATCGCCTCCGCCGCCGAGGAGCAGACCCTGGTGGCCAACCAGGTCACCGATGCCCTGGTGGTGATCCGCGATGCGGTGGAAGAGACCGAACACGTGGCCAAGGAGCTAGGCCAGACCAGCCTGGGCCTGCGCCATGCCGCCGAAGGCATGGAGCAGATGGTGATGAGCTACCAGTTGCCCCGCTAGGTGGTTTCCCCCGGATCAAAAACGCCGTCCCAGGACGGCGTTTTTTTATGCAGGCTCCCCGGCCTCGTCCATCGCCACCACCTGGCTCTCCGCCAGGGCCATGGCCTGCCAGTCGGCAAAGTGGGGATCCCCCAGCAGGGTGTCCCGGTAGGCCGCCGCCAGGGGCGGACAGTCGATGCCGTAGGTGGCCAGCCGCGAGGCCACCGGCATAAACATGGCATCCGCCACGCTGTAGCTGCCGAACAGCCAGGGCCCGGCACCGCCATGGGCCTCCCGGCAGGCCTGCCAGAGGGTGAACAGCCGCGCCAGATCCCCTTGGGCCGCCGCCGACAGACTAACCCGGCGCCGGGCGCGGATATTCATGGGCAGCTCGCAGCGCAATGCCATGAAGCCGGCGTGCATCTCGCAGGCCAGGCTCCTAGCCTGGGCCCGCACCAGGGGATCGGCCGGCCACAGATCGGGATTGACGTCGGCGGCATACTCGCAGATGGCCAGCGACTCCCAGAGGGTCTGCTGCGGCAACACCAGCAGGGGCACGGTACGCCCGCCCCCCAGGGCCGCCACCTGTGGATGAAATTCCGGGGTGTCCAGCCAGAGTTTTTTGAGTTCAAAGGCGATGCCGGCATGGCGCAGGGCCATGAAGGGACGCAGGGACCAGCTGGAATAGTTGCAGTTGCCAATCACCAGGCAGGGTAGGCTCATCGGGACTCCTTGTCGGTTTAGCCCGTGGAATGGAACCCCTATCCTGCGCCATTGGACGGCGGGATCAACCCGGAAAACGCAGGGAAATGACATAAAAAACCCCGCCGAAGCGGGGTGTCATCAAGTCTTGTCGCGCTATGGGCTTACAGCACCTTGGCGATGGCCTGGCATAGGGGGCCGATATTGGCCTGGGTGATCCCCGCCACGCTGATCCGGCCTGAGCCGACGATGTAGACGCCGAACTCGCTCTTCAGGCGCCCCACCTGCTCCTTGGACAGACCGGAGAAGGAGAACATGCCGTTTTGCTCGGTCATGAAGCTGAAGTCCTGGCTCACGCCTTCGGCCTTCAGGGTGGCGACAAACAGCTCGCGCATCTTCCAGATGCGATCCCGCATCTCCTTCACCTCCTCGCTCCACAGGGCCCGCAGCGTCGGATCCTTGAGCACGGTCGTCACCACGGCGGCGCCGTGGGCCGGCGGGTTGGAGTAGTTGGCGCGTATGGTGGCCTTGACCTGGCTGAAGGCCACCTGGGCCACCTGGGCGCTGTCGGTCACCAGGGTGAAGGCGCCGACCCGCTCGTTGTACAGGCCGAAGTTCTTGGAGAAGGAACTGGCCACCAGCATCTCGCGATGATAGCGGGTGAACAGCCGCAGACCGGCGGCGTCCTCGTCCAACCCCTGGCCAAAGCCCTGATAGGCGAAGTCGAAGAAGGGCAGCAGCTGCTTGTCGGCACAGAGCTTGGCCAGGGTTTCCCACTGTGCCAGGGTCGGGTCTATGCCGGTGGGGTTATGGCAGCAGCCGTGCAGCAGCACCACATCCCCGGGGGCCGCCTGGCTCAGATCCGCCACCATGCCGTCAAAGTCCAGGCCGCGGGTCACCGGGCTGTAGTAACGGTATTCGGCGGTATCCAGGCCGGCGGCGCCAAACACCTGGAAGTGGTTGACCCAGGTGGGGTTGGAGATCCACACCTTGCGGGCGATCTTCTGACGGGAGAGGAACTCGGCGCCGATGCGCAGGGCACCTGTGCCCCCCGGGGCCTGGGCGGTGCGGGCCCGCTGGCTGGTCAGGATCTCGTGGTCGGCACCAAACAGCAGGATCTGAACCTGCTGGCCATACTCGGCGGTGCCTTCGATGGAGAGGTAGTTCTTGGTCTTTTCCGTTTCCAGCAGGATCTGCTCGGCCTGCTTGACGCAACGCAGGATCGGCGTCTCGCCAGCTTCGTTCTTGTAGATGCCGACCCCCAGATTGATCTTGTCGGTGCGGCTGTCGTTACGAAACTCTTCGGTCAATCCCAGAATGGGATCCGCGGGCGCGGCGGTTACCTTCTCAAACATGTTATTCCCTGTCCTGTAGGTGAGAGTGGGCTCGTCTTGCGGGCACAAGCCGAGAAACTCGGTACGGCCCGACTGTTATACCACCCGCGAGGGTGGCAAAAAATGCTTTTCATCACGTCTGACCGCCCCTTGCTCAGCCCTGCAGCTGCCACTGTTGGCCCAGACAGTAGGCCTCCAAGGGCAGCCAGCTGCCGCTGTCGATCAGGGGCGCCAGCAGGGCCGCCAGGCCGCTGCCCAGGGCCGTGGCCGACCAGCGCAGGTCCCCCGGCAAGGGCAGGGCATAGTGGCGGACAAAATCGCTCCAGCGTGCCGGCAGGGCCAGCTGCAGCGGACGACCCAGGGCCTCGGCCAGGGTCTGGGCCTGGGCCAGGGCCAGGGGATGCAGATCCCCCACCTGCCCCCAGGCCACCCCCGGGGTCATGGCCTGCATGAAGCGGGTCGCCAGCGCCGGACACTCGGGCGGCGACAGCAACAGCAGTTGGCCGCTCTCCTGGGGCAGGCTGACAAAGCCGCTGCGCCGGCTCACGGTGAGCACCCGCAGGGCCGGCGCCTGGGCCCACAGCAGCTTGGTGAGCCGGGCCAAGGCCGGCTCGGGCAGGGCCAGCTCCCCCAGGGTGGCCAGGCTGGGGGCGGCATCCAGCATGCCGCCCTCGCTGAAAAACAGGCTGAAGGGCACAGAGGATCGCAGCCGCAGCAGACCATCCTGACTGGGCGCGATGCCGGACTCGGCCAGCACCGTCAGCTCCGCCTCGGGCCAGGCATGCAGGCGGTCGCCGTGCAGCAAGGCACCCAGCACCTGGCGGTGGCAGCGGGCCGGCAGCTCCAGCCCCAGGGCCTGCAGGCGCGCCTCGGCGCTGCCGGCGGCCAGGATCTGCTGCTCGGTCTGCAGCTGGCCCAGCCGTTGACGGCCCAGGGGGGTGAGGCGATAGAGGCCCTCCCCCAGATCCTCCGCCAGCCCCTGCTCCTGCCACAGGGCCAGCTGCAGCAGGGCCCAGCGCTTGCGCACCCGTACCGGCTCATCCCCTAGCAGGGCCGCCACCAGCAAACGGGTACCATCGTGTTCCAGTGCCTCGTGCATGCCTTCCCTGCCCTTCCTTAGCCTGCCTCAGATCCCTTGCCATAAAAAAAGGGGCCACCAGCCCCCTCTATCACGCGTTCAGACGCACCTCGTCGCCGCTGGCATAGCCGAAACCACGCAGCCCCACCACGTGCACCTGTTCGTGTTGGCCGTGCACCTTGCGGATCAGCTTGTAGGTGGTGCCCTTCTCCGGGCTGATGTTCTCCGGCGCGGCGATGAGCAACTGCATGTCCTGCCGCTCGCACAGCTCGAACAGGGTGGCGATGGACTTGGCATCCAGCCGCGCCGCCTCGTCGAGGAACAGCAGGCGGCAAGGTTGCATCTCCTTGGCCCGCAGCCGCTTGGCGTCCTCTTCCCAGCTCTGCAGCACCATCAGCAGGATGGCCTGGCCGGTACCGATGGCCTCGCCGGTGGACAGGGCGCCGCTCTCGGCCCGCAGCCAGCCGTCTACCCCCCGCTGCACCTCGATCTCCAGCTCCAGGTAGTTGCGGTAGTCCAAGAGCGCCTCCCCCAGCACCTGATAGGAGCGCTCGCCCTGATCGATGTGGGGGTTCAGGCGGCCGAACAGCTTGGCCATGGCTTCGGAGAAGCTCATCTGGTTGTCGGCAAACAGGTCCTGGTGCAGGGTCGCCTGCTCCCCCAGGGCGCTCAGCAGTCGGCCATAGGCCTCCCGCACGTTGACGTTGAGCCGCACGCCGTGCACCTGCCCAAAGGCGATGTTCTGCAGCCCCTGGTTGAGTACCCGGATGCGGTTCTGCTCCCGGCGGATGATGTTGTTGATCTTGGCCGCCACCTCGGTGGAAGAGAGGGACAGGTGGGTCTCCCGTTGCTTCAGCTCCTCGGCCAGCCGCGACAGCTCGATCTCCATCTCTTCGATGGCTTCCACCGGATCGTCCGAGCGGATGATGTCGTGACGGATCCGCTCCTTGAGGTAGCGGTAGACGGTCACGTAGAAGGCCACCTTCTGGGCCGTGTTGCGATTGCCCTCGGACAGCCGCAAGGTGTCCCGCAGTTCCTCGTCGTGGGCCACCGCCAGGCGCAGGGCACCCAGGGCCTTGTCGGAGATGGAGCGCAGCTCGTCGCCGTCCAGATAGGCCAGCTCGCGGCGGTTGAGGCGCTTCTCCACGTCGTTGTCCCGGGCCAGCCGCACCACCTCGTTCCAGTTCACCTTGTGCTGGATCAAGGCCTTGCGGGCGGTCCTGTAGTCCTTACCTTCCAGCAGCAGGCGCTGGCTCAGGCTGTCTATGTCCCGACGGCAGACCTGGAACTGGGCCTCGGCCTGGGTGCGGCGGGTACGGGTGCGCACCAGCTGCTCCTCCACCTGACGCTTGTGCTCCCGGGCCTTCTCCTCCATGTCGGCGGCCACCTGCAGCCCCATGGCGGAGAGCTCCTGGCGGAACTCCTCCAGGGTCTGGCGCTTGGCCTCGAAGCTCGATTGCAGGGCGGTCTTCACCTGCATGGCCTCGGTGAAGCGGCCCTGGATCTGCTGATGCTGCTCGGCGGCCTGCCGGCGGGTCAGCTCGGCCTGGGCCAGCTTCTCCTTGAGGCGCTCGCTGATCTGGGAGGTTTCCCCCAGCATGGACTCGGCATCGGCATAGGCCAGGTGAGGCACCCGCCCCTGCAGCTCGTCCAGGGCGAAGCTCTGCCGACGCAGCAGGCTCAGCTGTTGCTCGGCCTGCTGCAGTTGTTCCTGCAGCGCCTCTATCCCCTGGGGATCTTCCTTGAGCAGGTGCTGTTGCTCGGCCAGTTTGAGCAGGGCAGCGCCGTGACGGGCCAGCCACTGCTGGGCCTCGTCCAGCTGGGCCTGCTGGGCACGCAGCTGAGCCAGCTGCTCATCCAGGTCCCCCTGGGCCAGCAGGTGCCATTGCGGCTCGAGTCTTTGCAACCGGGTGAGCCGCTGGCCCTGCTGCTGCAGGGCGGCTTGCAGCTGACCCTGTTGCTGCTGGGCCTGCTCCAGCTGGCCTTGCCACTCCCGCAGCTGGGCCTGCTTGATGGCCAGCTCCTCTTCGGGATCGGGCAGGAAGGCCACGTTCTGGTGTTCGGCGATAAACTGGCTGAAATGGTGATAGGTGCGGGAGCGCTTCTGCTGCTCGAAGGCCAGCTTGGCATGCTCCTCGATGAGGGCCTCCCGCTCGCTCTCCAGCGCCGCGATACGCTGCTCCCGGGCCGCCCGGCCAAACTGCGGCTGGTGCGGGAAGCGCGAATAACGCAGCTGACGATCGCTGGCGCGCACCACCAGGGCCTGACCCCGCTCGCTGGCCTCCAGCAGATCCTCGTCGAAGGCATCTGGGTTGCCCTGGATGAGGTAGATGTCCTCCGGCAGATCGTCGAGGCCACCCAGGGTGGTGACGGCGGCGTCCAAGTCCGCCACGACGATGGCGTTGCGCGCCGGGCCGTAGAGGGCGGAGTAATAGGGGGCGTCTTCCAGGCTGATGTCATCGTAGACGTCGCTCAGCAGGGTGCCGTGCAGCTGCTCGGCGATGCGCAGCAAGCCTTCGTCGGCGGCACCACCCACGTTCTGCAGCCGGCGGATCTGGCTCTCCAGTGACAGCTTGCGCTCATGCAGCTTGTTCTTGCTGGCCTCGGTGGCCCGTTCGGCCTCCAGGGTCTTGTGCATGGCCTGGCTCACCGCCTGGGGGTTTTCCAGGGCTTCACCGCACAGCTCACGCAGCTTGTCGAGCTTCTCCTGGGCGATGAGGTAGGCCGGCGCCAGCTTGCGCAGGGTCTCGATACGCTCCTGAGTAGGCTGCAGCCGCTGCTGGACACCGATGCGTGACTCGGCGGCCTCCCGCAACCGGCCCTGCACATCCTCCTGGGCCGCCTGGGTCAGCTCGATGGCCAGGGCCAGGTCCGCCTCGCTGGCCAAGGGTTGACCCAGGGCCTGGGACAGCTCGCTCACCTCGGCCTGCAACCGGCTGCGTTGCTGCTGGTTGCGCTCGGCCTCCTGCAAGGCGCGCACTATGGCCTGGCCGCGGGCCTGTAGCTGACGGGCCTCGTCGGCTTGCTTGAGCAGGGCCTGACTCTGGCTCCAAGCCTCGCTGCGGGCCACAGGCCCCGCGATGCCGGTGAGCAGGGCCAGGGCCGATTCATACTGATCGGCGGCGGCGCGGGCCAGGTTGAAGCGCTGCTGCAGCGCCAGCAAGGCCTCGGTCTGGGCCTGCTCCTGGTGCTTGGCCTGCTGCTGGAAGTGACCCAGGGTCTCGGGCTCCAGCTGCGGCAGATTGCACAGCTCCCGGGCCGCCTGCAGGGCCTGACGGGCCTGACGGTACTGGATGGCGCGGGTCTGCTGCACATCCAGGGCCTGCTGGTAGTCGGCCAGCTGGCTCTTGAGGCTGTCCACCTCCGCGTCGGCCTGGCCCTTGCGCCCTTCCAGTTCGGCCTTCTGTTCGGCGATCTCCTCGCCGATGGCCAGCTGTTCTTCCAAACGCTGGCTCAAGTCCGTCACGTCCTCGACGTACTGGGCAATCTTGCCGTTCAGCGCCACGGCGTTGATCACCTTGGCCAGGTGCTCGGAGGCCACCTCCAGCTCGTCGGTGAGCTGGGTCTCCCGGGCACTCATCTGCTCCACTTCATCCGCCAGGTAGATGGCGCGCTGCTTTTCCTCCCGCACCAGGCGGTGTTTGTCCTGCAGCTGACGGCGCCAGTGCAGGGCGCCCTCGGAGAGCCGGCTCTTCTCGGCGCTGTTGCGCACATAGTCCGCCGCCACGTAGTGGGTGGTTTCTGTGATGAGGTTGCGGAACAGATCCCGCTGGCCCTGGGTCTCGCGGATGGCGTCCAGGGTGCGGCGGTTTTCGTAGATGGCGGCCTCCATGTCCTGGAAGGCCTTGCGCACCCCTGAGTTCTCCGGCAGCAGGTATTCCCGCAGGGAGCGGCTGATGGACGAGGAGATGCCGCCGTACAGGGAGGCCTCGATCAGCCGGTAGAAGCGCGCGCGATCCTTCTGATCCCGCAGCTTCTTGGGGGTGATGCCGTACTCGAACATGAAGTTATGATAATCGGTCACCGAATTGAACTTGGCCACCTTGAGGGCCCCCAGCTCGGCGGCGGCCTTGCGCAGATCGGCGAAGGCCCGCACCTTGGCCTTGCCGTCGTCCAGCCGCTCCAGCAGCAGATCCGTGGGGGCCACCTCGGCCGGCACATCCAGCATGGCGAAGGGGGTGATGTTGACCTTGTTGTCCCGGTTGGCCACCTGCTCCAGGTGGACGCCCACCCAGATGCGCTGCTCCCGGGAGTTCACCACGTCCAGCAGTGCGTAGCAGTGGCCGCGCTTGAGCTTGCCGTAGAGCCCCTTGTCGCGGCTGGCGCTGGAGCTGCCCGCCTCCGTGGTGTTGCGAAAATGCAAGAGCGACTGGTCTGGGATGAGCGCCGTGATGAGGGCCGCCATGGAGGTGGACTTGCCCGCGCCGTTGCCGCCGGAGAGGGTGGTCACCAGGGCGTCCATCTCGAAGGTCCGGGCAAAGAAGCCGTTCCAGTTCACCATGGTGAAGGATTTGATCTTACCGCGCATGCTCATACATCCAGCCCCAGTTGTTCTTCTTCCATCTCGTCTTCATGCTCGTCCAGCAGGTGTTCGCTGGTGGGCAGCTCATCGTCGTGCAGTATCGCCTCCCCTTCGCGGATCATCCGCAGCTGCACCTCGCGGGGATCCTCGTCGCCCCGCACGTCGGCGCCAAAACGGAACACCGATTCGTTGATGCGAAAGCGATCCCCGGTGCCCAGGGCGGTGACCATGCCCAGGCGCTTCAGGCGCCGCAGGGTGGTGCGCAGCCGCTCCAGCAACCGGCGCTTGTCCAGATCCGAGCCGCCGCTGCGCTGATGCACCATGCGCAATAGCTGCTGCTCGTCCGCCAGGGTCAATATCTCCTCCTGCAGATCCGCCAGGTTGAAGATACCTTCGTTGGCCAGCCGATCCGGACTCAGGTAGAGGTAGCAGAGTACCTTGCCCACCAGCATATCCAGCTCGGAGAGCACAGAGGTGGCGATGTCGGAGCTGGGCCGCGGCCGCAGGTAGAAGAAGCCTTCCGGCGCCTTGATAAGCTCAGCGGCATAGCGGGCATAGAAGACATCCAGCTCGCCGTGGAACTCCAGCAGGTAGGAGTGGTTGTCCAGATCGTCGGCACTGATGTGCCGACCGCTACGCAGGGCGGTGTCCAGCTTGGGAAACAGGGGATTGGCAATGGCCTGGGCCAGTCGCAGCCCCATGGGGAATTCAGTATTGGTCAATGACATGGGCCTGTACCTTAGCACCGGTTTCGTTGATGGGTTTCCACTTGGGCTGCTTGAAGCCGTCCAGCTCCGCCTCGGCATGGCCCAGGCGGATAGCTTCGTCCACCAGCATGCGGGTGACGTCGAAATGCTGGAACTGGGGATAGGCCTGCAGGTACTCCCGCAGCACCTCGGCCAGATCCAGTGGCTTGCCCTGGTCGCGGAACACCGCCAGGTGGGCCTGGATCCGCTCGGTGAGGGCGTTGCCCAGATCCTGCATCTGCTGGTATTCCAGCTCCTCGGGCACCTCGCCCGTGACCTCGTCGCCGTGCAGCGCCAGGGTCTCGTCCCGCAGCTCCAGCAGCCGGTGCTCCTGGGCCACCCGCAGCAGCCAGTTGTGCTGGTCGAAGTCGCGGATGGAATCCCGCAGCCGCTGGCTGAAGGCGCGGTGCTTGTCCATGTCGATGGCGGTGCGGATGAACTTGTGCACGTGGCGGTCGTAGCGGGCCCACAGCTCGATGCACTGCTGGCCCCAGCTGATGATGGCGTCGATCCGTCCCTGCAGGCTGTGGGTCAGATCCGCCACATGGAACAGCTCGTCACGGCCCTGGCAGGCCTCTTGAATGTTGAGCAGCCCTTCTTGCAGCTGATGGCCCGCCGCATCCAGGGTGTCCTGCAGCTCTTTGAGGGTTTGCCCGGTCTCATGCAGCAGCTGCTCGCAGCTGTGAATGGCCTGGGTCCAGTTGAGGTTCAAGAGCTCGGCGATCTGGGCCTTGACGTGGTTCTGCTGCTCGTCCATGGCCCGCTGGGTGAGATCGATGCGCCCCAGTATCTCCTCCACGGAGAACTTGAGCCGCGGGTAGACCTGCTGGTTCCACTGTTCAATATCGTCCGCCTCCAGAGCCGAGTGATAGCTCTTCTCCAGCTCGCCGGCCACCTGCTCCAGCAGCAAGGAGAGCTTGATGGTGCTCACCTCCCGCTGTTCGGCGAAGAATTCGACGATGGACACCGCCAGCCGGGTCAGCCGGTAGAGGCTCTCGCCGGCGGTGGGATCGGCGTTGAAGCGCGACAGCAGCTTCTGGCGCACCAGTTCGTTGATGGCGTTGTTGGCCCGGCTGGTGACCGTCTCGTCCACCTGGCCAAACACCTGGCTCACATAGCCGAAGGCATCGTGCAGGGCCGCCTCGGTCAGCTCCTGGCTCAGATCCCCCTTGGAGAGGGCCGAGATGGCGATGAGAAAGGCCAGACGGTCGTTGGGCAGGTTCAGCGCCAGCCCCTCCTGCCTGACCCAGCCCACCAGCTCGGGCAGGGTGCGGGATTGCTCTGTCATGCTCTCTTGGTACTCGATTGGTTATCTGTGTTGTTCTGTGTGGCCGCTGACGGCGGCCAGGGTGCCGCCGTCGGACGCCGGGCCATCACGTGGACGTAGCGCCCCAGGGAAACAAAGGGTTCCTGGCGGCAGTAACGCTGCTCCATGGCCAGCAGATCGTCGAACTTGGTCACCTGATCCGTCTTGTGGCGCATGTAGTCATGGATGACCCGCACCCCCGTCTTGCCCAAGATCCTCAGGCCGGCGTCCGTCAGCCAGCCATAGACGGCCTCGGGCTCCTGGGGATTGGTGGGGGTCAGCTTCTGCTTGCGCCGCTTGACCAGGCCAGCCCGGATGTAGTCGAAGTTGCCCACCACCAGGCTCTGAAACAGCAGGGCCTGCCGGTTGTAAAACATCAAGGAGAGGATCCCTTCGGCCGCCAAAAAACCGAGCAAGGATAACAGGGTGTCCCGCGGCGCGCTGAGCCATTCCAGCACGGCGTGACACAAGATGAGATCGAACTCACCCTCCAGCTGGGCCGGCAGATCCTGAATGGCACAGTGGATGAGCCGCACCCGGTCGCTGAGCCCCTGCTCGGCCAGCTGGCGCGCTGCCTCGTCCAGCATGTCGGCGGAGAGATCGCACAGCACCACCTGGTGCCCCAGAGCCGCCAGCTTCTGGCTGAAGAAGCCAAAGCCGCCGCCGGCATCCAGAATGCGCAGGGGACGCTGAGGCAACTGCGCCAGGCAGGCCTGCAGATCCTGCCACACCACGGCGGCGCGGATCCGCCCCTTGCCGGTGCCATAGATGTTCTGGGCAAATTTTTGCGCCAGGCCATCGAAGCTCTGATCGGCTTGGCGCTCGTCGGCTAGGGCTTTATCCGCTTGGCTCTGATCCCGCTGCAAAATCTTGGGTTCCCCTCAGGTGACTAGCCGGCTATTCTGGCACATCCCCCGGGGCCTGAAAACGGCACCCCTTTCAGTCGTCGAGAGAATGGCCATGTTCTGGTTAAAAAAGGTGCTGGGCAATCTGCTGATGCCGCTGCCGCTGCTGTTGACCCTGTTGTTGCTGGGCCTGTTGCTGCTGTGGTTCAGCCGCAGACAGCGCCTGGGCAAGACCCTGATCACCCTGGGCGTACTTCTGCTGTGCCTGCTCTCCCTGCGGCCCGTCAGCCTGGCCCTGCTGCGGCCCCTGGAGCAGCAGTACCCGGCCTACACCGGCCAGGGCCGGCTCGATTACATACTGGTGTTGGGCCATGGCCAGGTGAGCGATCCGACGGTGCCCGCCTGGAGCTATGGCAGCGAGGACAGCAACGCCCGTGTGGCCGAAGCCCTCCGCCTAAAAACGTTGCACCCCGAGGCCACCCTGGTGTTCTCCGGCAATACCCAGGACGATCCCCTCTCCTGCGCCGGTTACTACGCCCAGCGGGCCGAGGCTGCCGGCATCCCCCGGGCGCAGATGATACTGTTCGAGGATGCGTTCGATACCCAGGACGAGATCCAGCATTACGCTCGCCTGGTGCAGGATGGTAAGACGGCTGCCCTGGTGACCTCTGCCTATCATATGCCCAGAGCCATGGCCATGGCCCGGGGTGCCGGCTTCAGTCCCACCGCCGCCCCCACCGATTTCAAGGCCAAGCTGGCCCAGCGTCCCCTGCCCTTCTATTCACAACTGCCCAGCAGCCGCTGGCTCTACCACAGCACCCTGGGGGTCCATGAACGGCTCGGCCTGCTGTGGACCCGCCTGCGGGGACAGTCGAAAGATTGAGCAGATGCCTGGGCAAACACTGACTTGGATCAGTAAAAAACCAAAAAAAATTCGAAGCGCCAAAGGCCTTCGACTACCCGGGGCCAGACTTCGCTCTTATAATGGCCCGCAGCTAATACCATCTGGAGGATGAAAGAATGAGACAACCATTGGTCATGGGTAACTGGAAGTTGAACGGCACCAAAGCCTCTGTTGAAGCCCTGGTTAAGGCGCTGATCGAGCCGGCAGCCAAGGCAGAAGGCGTTGAAGTGGCCGTTTGCCCGCCGGTGATCTTCCTGGGCCTGGTCGAGAAGCTGGCTGAAGGCAGCCGTATCCAATACGGTGCCCAAAACGCCGACGTTCACACCTCTGGTGCCTTCACCGGTGAAAACTCTCCGGTCATGCTGAAGGAATTCGGCTGCAAGTACGCCCTGGTGGGTCACTCCGAGCGCCGCACCCTGCACGCCGAAACCGACGCCGTGGTAGCCGCCAAGTACGAAGCCATTCAGGCTGCCGACCTGGTGCCGGTACTGTGCATCGGTGAAACTCTGGCTCAATTCGAAGCCGGTACCACCAATCAGGTGGTTGAAGAACAGCTGAAGGCCGTTATCGACCGTTGCGGTATCGCCTCCTTCGCCAAGGCCGTGGTTGCCTACGAACCCGTATGGGCCATCGGTACCGGCAAGACCGCCACCCCGGAAATCGCCCAGGCCGTTCACGCCCACATCCGTGGCTACCTGGCCGGCTTTGACGCCGACGTGGCTGCCAAGGTGCAGATCCTGTACGGCGGTTCCGTGACCGGTGCCTCCGCTGCCAATCTGTTTGGTCAGCCGGACATCGACGGCGGCCTGGTAGGCGGCGCCTCCCTGAAGCCGGATGATTTTGCTCAAATCATCGCTGGCGCCAAGCAGTAATCGCAAGACCAAGGGTGCCTTTCGGCACCCTTGCCTTAACCACGCTGACCGTCGCCACTGGATCCTGCCGGGACAAGGGCAGCGCATTATAACAAGCAGCCAGATCCTGCCACTCAGGGCTAGACTGCAAACGACATCCAGCGTGAACCGACGGCCTCGCGCCGACTTTTTTTAACGTTCTGACGACTTATAGAGGCACACTATGATCAAGAAAATTGGCGTCCTGACCAGCGGCGGCGACTCACCGGGCATGAATGCGGCCATCCGTGCCGTTGTCCGCGCCGCACTGTCCAAGGGCATCGAAGTTTACGGTGTTCGGGACGGTTACCTGGGTCTGCACCAGGATCGGATCGAAAAGCTCGAGCGCCATAGCGTATCCGACGTGATCAACCGCGGTGGTACCTTCCTCGGCTCTGCCCGCTTCCCCGCCTTCAAGGAAGAATCCGTCCGCCGCGAAGCCATCGAAAACCTGAAGAAGCACGGCATCGACGCCCTGGTGGTGATCGGTGGCGACGGCTCCTACATGGGCGCCAAGAAGCTGACCGAGATGGGTTACCCCTGCATCGGCCTGCCGGGCACCATAGATAACGACATCGCCGGTACCTCCTTCACCATCGGCTTTGACACCGCCCTGAACGTGGTGATGGAAGCCATCGACCGTCTGCGTGACACCTCCACCTCCCACAAGCGGATCTCCATCGTGGAAGTCATGGGCCGTCACTGTGGCGACCTGGCCATGCACGCCGCCGTCGCCGGCGGTGCCGAGTTCGTGGTGGTGCCGGAGAAGGGCTTCAACAAGGCCGAACTCATCGCCCAGATCGACAACGGCATTGCCAAGGGCAAGCGCCACGCCATGGTCACCATCTGCGAACACGTCACCGACGTGAACGCCCTGGCCAAGGAAATCGAAGCCCACACCGGTCTGGAAACCCGTGCCACCATTCTGGGTCACATCCAGCGTGGCGGTAGCCCCACAGCGCGGGACCGCATCCTGGCCAGCCGCATGGGCGCCTACGCCGTCGAGCTGCTGCTGGATGGTCACGGTGGTCGCTGCGTCGGCATCATGAAGAACCAGCTGGTGCACCACGACATCATCGACTGCATCGAGAACATGAAGCGTCCGTTCGACGAAGAGATGTTCACGCTGAGCGACACCCTGTTCTAAGACAGGCGTATCAAGCAGATGACAACCGACGGGAGGCCAAGGCCTCCCGTTTTCTTTATCGCTGTCATTCGCCGGCCAGGCTCTGCCACCAGTCAAGCAGCTGGGCCTCGACCCAGCCTGGCTCCTCCAGGGGCAGATCGTGGCCGGCGCTCTCATGCAGGCGCAGCGGCAGTTGCCAGGCCCGGGCCAGGGCCGCGCTGCAGCGCCAGTCCACCAGGCGATCTGCCCGGGCGGCCAGCAGCAGCGTGGGACAGGCCGGCGCCCGGCGCTGATGATAGCGGGCCGCACACAGCAGCTGTCGCAGCAGGTTGCGCCGTCCGGTGGCCGCCGTGGCGGCCCAATGCCGCCAATCGGGCAGATATCGCTCACGCACTTGGGGGCGGTTGACGGTCAGGACCAGTATGCCGGCCTCCCGGGCCACAAGGCCCCGCCACAGCAGGCTCAGCCACAGGGGCAGGCTGGCAAGCCGCAATCGGCGATACCAGGGGCAAACCCCCGCCAGACTGCTGTTGATCAGCACCAGGGAGCGGACCTCGGCCGGATGGCAGTCTGCCCAGGCCAGGGCCGCCATGCCCCCCAGGGACAGGCCCAGCAGATCCACGGCGCGACCGGCGGGCACCCCCAGCGCCCTTAGCTGGCGGCGCAGCACCGCCACCACCCCCGGCATGGCCAGGGGCGAGGTCTGCGCCACCAGAGCGCCATTGCCCGGCAGATCCAGGCACACCACGGGGCGCCCGGTGAGTTGGGCCAACCGCCCGGGCCAATCGCCCCAGTGGCGGCTGTCCCGCAGCAGGCCCCGCAACAGCACCAGGGGCACGGTATCCGCCGCCTCACCGGCCACTTGCATCCCCTCGCCAACGGTTGGCGAGCAGGGCCCACAGCCCCCAGGCCAGGTTGCGCCAGTGCAGGGGGATCAGGGTCAGCAGGCCTAGGCCCCGGGCATAGTCAGGATTGAGCGCCAGGAAGCGGCGCACCGCCGGATGAGGGCACGCGGCCCAGAAATCGCGGTCGGCCTGGCTGTCCTGCACCACCCAGCCGCTGTCCAACACCAGGGGGCGGGCCACATCCGGCCGCACCAGGGCAAAATAGTCCACCAGTTGCTCCCGCAGTTCCGCCAAGTCAGAAGGGATCGCCGGGCCGGGTCCGGGATAGATGGCCCGGCTACAGTCCCAGGCCAGGCGATAGCTGGAGGGGTGGACATAGACACTCAGGTAGAGGAGCCGGCGGCCGGGGTGGCGGAGCTTGTAGCGCACCGCCTCCGCCCACAGGAGCCGCGGCGTCAGATGGTGGCGCCGATAGGGGCGCAGCAGCCCCGCCTCGGCGCGCAGCACGGCGATGGCCTCCCCCTGCCGGCTGCGGGTCTCGAACAGATGCACCCCCTGATACCCCACCAGGGTCCGGTCGGCGTAAAACAGCCGCAGCCGGTTACGGCTGGCCTGATCGCGAAACAGGTAGCTGGCCAGCTGAACCCGGGCCGTCTCACCGAAGATAGCCGCCTGCAGCGGCGCCAGGGTCTGCAGCCACTCCTGGCGCTTCTCCTCATCCATGGCGTCCAGATCCAGGGTCCGCCAGCGAATCTCGCTCATCGTGATGACGCTCCTTGCCCCACCAGTGATGGGCTAAGCATAGGAAGCGACAAGCTGAACCGCGTGTGAACCAGGACGGATTTACCGGCCCCGGCCGATTGCCAGGCCGGCCTGGCTTGTCTATAAGATGGCCACACCCTCAGGAGACCACCATGACCCCCCTTCAACTGACGCTGCAACTCACCGGCATGACGGTGCTGGCCCTGCTGCCCATGGTCAACCCCCCCACCACCGCCACCCTGCTGCTGGGGCTGAGCAAGGGCATGTCCCGGGAGCAGCTCAGGCGCACGGTGAACCAGACCACCCTCTACCTGTTCTGCACCCTCAGCCTGACCCTGTTTGTCGGCTCCGGGATCCTGGAGGTGTTTGGTATCTCCATGCCGGGGCTGCGGCTGGCCGGCGGCATGGTGATCGGCTTCATCGGCTTTCGCATGCTGTTTCCCCAGCCAGGCCACGGCGTGGCCGAGCCCGAGGGGCAGAACATCGCCTTCGTGCCCCTGACCATGCCCAGCCTCTGCGGGCCCGGCACCATGGCGGTGATCATCAGCGGCGCGGCCCAGATCGCCGATGCGCCGGACGAGGTCCCCCGCTGGCCCCTCTACCTGGGGGTGCTGCTGGGGTTTGCCCTCATCAGCCTCATCAGCTGGGGCACGCTGCGGCTAGCGGGGCCGGTCTGCCGCCTGCTGGGACAAAGCGGCATCGATGCCATGACCCGCATCATGGGCTTCCTGCTCATCTGCATGGGGGTGCAGTTTGGCATCAATGGGGTCATGGAGCTGGCCCAGGACCCCGCCTTTGCCGGTTGACCCTGGCGCCGGCAGCGCCCGTCGGCGCCGCAGCGGCAGCTGGCTCAGCACCACCCCCACCAGCACCAGGCCCGAGGCCATCAGCTGGATATGATTGAGGGTCTCCCCCAGCAGCAGGTAGGCAAACAGCAGGGTAAACACGGGAATGAGGTTGATATAGGCGTTGGCAATGGTCACCGGCATCTTGGTGATGGCCCAGTTGAACAGCAGATAGGCCCCCAAAGTGATACAGGTGCCCAGGTAGAAGATGATCCCCAGCTCCATGGCGCCGGTCTGCTGGGGCCAGGGTTCGGACAGGGCCAGGGGCAGGAAGAACAGGGTGCCGATGAAGGCCTGGATCGAGGTCAGAGTCAAGGGGCTGTAGCGACTGGACATCTTTTTTAGCACCACAGAGTAGACAGCGGCACAGAGCATGGCACCGAACTCCAGCAGGTTGCCCAGCAGCGGATTGCTGGCGTTCTCGCTCTGGGTGCCGGACAGGCTCAACACGGTCACCCCGGCCATGGCCAGCAAGAAGCCCAGCCACTGCCGGGCGCTCACCCGCTCCCCCAGGGTGAAATAGGCCACCAGCGACACCAGCACCGGCAGGGTGGAGGTGATCATCCCCGCCTGCCCGGCGGTGGTGAAGCGCAGGGCGTTGGCCTCCAGCAGAAAGTAGAAGCAGGGTTCCGCCAGGCTCATTAGCAGCAGCCAGCGCCAGTCGCCGGCCCGATAGCGAAACTTGCCCAACCCCTTGTACATCAAGAGGAAGCAGCAGCTGGCCACCAGCATACGGCAGAAGATCACCTGCCCCGGTCCCCAGAGGGCCAGGATGTGTTTGAGGGCGATGAAGGCGCTGGCCCACAGGGACATGGCCAGGGTGAGGGACGCCAGGGGAAGCAATTGCACGTTACGACTCCAGCAATAATACAGCGGTTTGCCAGTGTACTGGTTGGATCCCCTGGTCGGTAGGGGACAGCGCCGATATTTCTTCTGGCCAGTCCCGGGGGCCGCCCGGTAGAAGACACGCGGTTTTTGGGTTGTTATGGCGCGGGCAAGCACCGATAATAAGGACCGTTTTTCCCGGCTATGCGTTGTTAATGACAGACTATCTGCTGCTACTGATCAGCACCGTGTTGGTAAACAACTTCGTGCTGGTCAAGTTCCTGGGCCTGTGTCCCTTCATGGGGGTCTCCCGTAAGCTGGAGCCCGCCGCCGGCATGGGCCTGGCCACCGCCTTCGTGCTGACCCTGACCGCCATGCTCACCTATTTGGTGGAGCATTGGCTGCTGGCGCCCCTGGGGCTGGGCTACCTGCGGATCATGGCCTTCATCCTGGTGATCGCCGTGGTGGTGCAGTTCACCGAGATGGTGGTGCACAAGACGAGTCCCGCCCTCTACCGCCTGCTGGGCATCTACCTGCCCCTCATCACCACCAACTGCATAGTGCTGGGCTTGTCGCTGCTCAACGTCAGCTCGGGCCATGATTTTCTGGCCAGCCTGATCTACGGCCTGGGGGCCGGCCTGGGCTTTTGCTTGGTGCTGGTGCTGTTTGCCAGCCTGCGGGAGCGGTTGGCGTCGGCGGACGTGCCCCTGCCGTTTCGCGGCATCGCCATCGCCATGATTACCGCCGGCCTGATGTCGCTGGCCTTCATGGGCTTTACCGGACTCATCAAACCCTGACCATGAGCCATTTCCTAGTCGTCATACTGCTGTTCGCCCTGCTGGCCCTGGTGTTTGGCCTGATCCTGGGCTATGCCGCCATCCGCTTCAAGGTGGAGGCCGACCCCATAGTCGATCAGATCGACGCCCTGCTGCCCCAGACCCAGTGTGGCCAGTGTGGCTATCCCGGCTGCCGCCCCTATGCCGAGGCCGTGGCGAATGGGGATGCCATCAACAAGTGCGTGCCCGGCGGCGAACCCACCATCAACAAGATCGCCGATCTGCTGGGGGTCGAGCCTCCCAAGGGTGAGGGTCCGGTGGAGGCGCCGGTGAAGAAGGTGGCCTTCATCCACGAGGACCGCTGCATCGGCTGCACCAAGTGCATCCAGGCCTGTCCGGTGGACGCCATCGTGGGGGCCCCCAAGCTGATGCACACCATACTGCGGCAGGAGTGTACCGGCTGCGATCTTTGCGTGGACCCCTGCCCCACCAACTGTATCGAGATGATTGCATTGCCCGAGACCCCGGACACCTGGCAATGGGAGCTGGATAGGATCCCGGTGAAGGTAGTAAACAGCCATGAATAGCCTGCTCGAACAGATCCGCCAGGGTAAGCTGTGGGACTTCCACGGCGGCATTCACCCCCAGGAGCACAAGCAGCTCTCCAGCCGGTCGGCCCTGCAGGATGCCGGCCTGCCACCCCTGCTGGTGCTGCCCCTGAAGCAACACATAGGCTCCGCCGCCGAGCTGTGCGTGCAGGTGGGGGATCGGGTGCTCACCGGCCAGCCCCTCACCGCCCCCAGCTCCCCCATGCAGGTGCCCATCCACGCCAGCAGCTCGGGCACTGTGGTGGCCATTGAAGAGCATACCGTCGCCCACCCGTCGGGCCTCAGCGAACCCTGCATAGTGATCGAGACCGATGGTCAGGACACCTGGCGCCCCCGGGAGCCCTGGCCCGATTATGCGGCGCGTGACCCGGACGCCCTGCTGGCGCGCATCCACGACGCCGGCATCGCCGGCTTAGGCGGAGCCGGTTTTCCCACCGACATCAAGCTCAAGGGCGCCCAGGCCTTTGCCCGGCACGAGCCCCTGCCGCTGCTCATCGTCAACGGCTGCGAGTGCGAACCCTATATCACAGCCGACGATCGCCTGATGCGGGACGAGGCGGCGGCCATCGTCGATGGGATCACCCTGCTGCAGCAGATCTTGAAGCCCCAGCTGACCCTGATCGCCATCGAGGACAACAAGCCCGAAGCCATCGCCGCCATCAAGGCCCAGGTGAAAAACGCCCACACCCTGGTGAAGGTGCTGCCCACCAAGTACCCCTCCGGCGGCGAGCGGCAGCTCATCGAGATACTCACCGGACGCCAGGTGCCCAGCGGCAAGCCCCCCATCGAGATGGGGATACTGGTGCAGAACGTCGGCACCCTGTACGCCATCCGCCAGGCGGTGGTGGAAGATGAACCCCTGATCCGCCGGGTGGTGACCCTGACCGGCGACCGCCTGGCCCAGCCGGGCAACGCCTGGGTACGCATCGGCACCTCGGTGCGCTGGCTGATGCAGCGCTTCGGCCTGGATCCCGAACCCGGCCAGCGGGTGATCATGGGCGGCCCCATGATGGGCTTCACCCTGCCCCATGCGGATGTCCCCCTGGTGAAGACCAGCAACTGTCTGCTGGCCCCCAGCCAGTCCAGCCTGCCAAGCCGGGACGAGGAGATGAACTGCATCCGCTGCGGCCAGTGTGCCGACGCCTGCCCCGCCAGTCTGTTGCCCCAGCAGCTGTACTGGTACAGCAAGTCCGGCGAGCTGGACACCGCCGAGCAGTACCGGCTGTTTGACTGCATCGAATGCGGCGCCTGTGCCTGGGTCTGCCCCAGCAACATTCCATTGGTGCAGTATTACCGCCAGGCCAAGTCCCAGCTGCGCGCCCAGCGCCAGGAACAGGCCCAGGCCGAGCGGGCCAAGCAGCGCTTCGCCGACAAGCAGCAGCGCCTGGAAGAGGAGCGGCTGGAGCGGGAACGCCGGATGCAGGCGGCCAACGAGGCCCGCCGCGCCCAGATGAAAGACGCCGGTGGCGACGATCCTGTGGCGGCGGCCCTGGCCCGTATCAAGGCCAGGCAGGCCGGCCAGGCGGCCCCGGTTGCCGCCGAGGATCCCATTGCCGCCGCCGTGGCCCGGGCCAAGGCCAAGAAGGCCGCGCTGGCGGCCGAGGCGGCCAGCCACTCCCAAACCGCCCCTGCCGAGCCGACGGCTGACGCCCCCGCCGCCGATCCCAGGCAAGCCGCGGTGGCCGCCGCCATCGCCCGGGCCAAGGCCAAGAAGGCGGCTCAGCACACAGGCGCCGATACCACTGAGCCGACCCCGACTGCCGAAGCGGACAAGGCGTCAAGCACCTCGGTGACGGACGAACCGGCCGCCGATCCCCGGCAGGCCGCGGTGGCCGCCGCCATCGCCCGGGCCAAGGCCAAGAAGGCGGCCCGGGAAGCGGGCGCCGATACCCCAGAGGCCACGCCGGCTGCCGAAGCGGACAGCGCGTCTACTACCTCGGCAACGGACGAACCGGCCGCCGATCCCCGCCAGGCCGCGGTGGCCGCCGCCATCGCCCGGGCCAAGGCCAAGAAGGCGGCTCGGGAGGCGGGCACCGATACCCTGGAGGCCACGCCGGCTGCCGTCACCGACAGCGCTCCGGCTGCCCCGCAGCCCGATGCCCTCACCGAAGAACCGGCCGCCGATCCCCGGCAGGCCGCGGTGGCCGCCGCCATCGCCCGGGCCAAGGCCAAGAAGGCGGCTCGGGACGCCGCCGCAGACAACAGTGCCCCCCAGGTACCGCCCTCATCCAAGGAGTCCGACTGATATGGCTTTTACGCTTGCCATCTCACCCCATAGCCACAGTCAGCAGACCACGGGCCACCTGATGCGTCTGGTGCTGTTGGCCCTGCTGCCGGGGCTCATCACCCAGTGGTTCCTGTTTGGCTGGGGGGTGATCTTCCAGCTGCTGCTGTGTGGCGTGACGGCCCTGGCGACCGAGGCCCTGGTGCTCACCCTGCGTCAGCGTCCCCTGACGCCGCTGTTTGATAGCAGCGCCCTGCTCACCGCCAGCCTGTTGGCGGTGGCCCTGCCGCCCCTGGCCCCCTGGTATGTGGCGGTGATCGGCAGCGCCTTTGCCATCCTGGTGGCCAAGCAGCTGTACGGCGGTCTGGGGCAGAACCCCTTCAACCCGGCCATGGTGGCCTATGTGCTGCTGCTGGTCTCCTTCCCCGGCGACATGACCGGCTGGCTGCCCGCCCCGGGCCTGGGTGAGTTTTCCGTGAACCTGCCCGATGCCGCCAACGCCATCTTCACCGGCTTCACCCTGGACGGCTACAGCGTGCATCAGCTGAAGATGGCGGCAGATGGCACCACCATGGCCACCCCGCTGGACACGCTTAAGACCGGGCTCAAACAGGGGCATGCCCTGGCGGACATCCAGGCCGGCCCCACCTTCAGCCACTGGGCCGGCGCCGGCTGGCAGTGGATCAACCTGGCCTATCTGATGGGCGGCCTGTTCCTGCTGGCCACCCGCACCATCGCCTGGCAGATCCCCGTCGGGCTCTTGCTGGGCCTGGGGGGCGCCGCCAGTCTGGCCTGGGGCCTGGCACCGGAGCACTTTGCCTTGCCGACCCTGGATCTGTTCTCTGGCGCCACCATGCTGGGGGCCTTCTTCATCGCCACGGATCCCGTCACCGCCGCCACCACGGTGCGCGGTCGTCTGCTCTATGGCCTGATCATCGGCCTGCTGGTCTTCCTCATCCGCCACTTTGGCGGCTACCCGGACGGCATGGCCTTCGCCGTGCTGCTGACCAACATAGGCGTGCCCCTGCTGGATAAGCTGACCCGGCCCAAGGTCTATGGGGAGGTGCGCTGATGCTGGCCTCCATGCAACGCAACGGCCTGCGCCTGGCCCTGTTCGCCGTGGCCACCACGGCCCTGGTGAGCGGCGTCCAGTGGCTCACCGCCGAGCCCATCGCTCAGCAGCAGTCGGTTCAGTTGAAGGCCACGTTGGGCCGCATGCTGCCCGAGGATCGCTTCGACAACGATCTGCTGGCCAGCTGCCGGCTGATCACGAGCCCCACGTATCTGGGGGACGACCAGCCCCACGAAATCTACATCGCTAGCCTCAAGGGTAAACCCAGCGCCTACATCATCGGCTCGGTGGCGGCCGAGGGCTATGGCGGCAGCATCCAACTGCTGAGCGCCGTGGATACCCAGGGCCAGCTGTTGCGGGTGGAGGTGCTCAAGCACAACGAGACCCCGGGCCTGGGGGACAAGATAGAGCGGCGCAAGAGCAACTGGCTGGATGGCTTTGCCGGCAAGAAGCTGCAGGGCCGTGACGACCCCCGCTGGGCGGTGGACAAGGACGGTGGAATGTTCGACAGCTTCACCGGCGCCACCATCACCCCCCGCGCCGTGGTCAAGGGCGTGCGCCAGCTGCTGTTGCTGCTTAAGGATGATCCCAAGAGCCTGACCCAGGCTCCCCCCTGCCAGGAGTTGCCATGAGCGAATCACATTCCGCCGAGACCCCGTCTACAGAGTCTATGAGCACCCTGCATCAGGGCTGCGGCGTGCCCGGTCCGCAGCTGATCAACCCGGCCTACAAGGAGATCGCCTTGCAGGGGCTGTGGAAGAACAACCCTGCCCTGGTGCAGATCCTGGGCCTGTGCCCCGTGCTGGCGGTGACCAGCACAGCGGTCAACGCCCTGGGGCTAGGGCTGGCCACCACGCTGGTGCTGGTGCTTTCCAACCTGGCGGTCTCTCTGGTGCGCCAATGGGTGCCCAACGAGATACGCATTCCGGTGTTCGTCATGATCATCGCCGCCTTCGTCACCTGTGTGCAGCTGTTGATGAACGCCTACCTGTTCGGCCTCTATCAGGCCCTGGGCATCTTCATCGCCCTCATCGTCACCAACTGCATCATCATAGGCCGGGCCGAGGCCTTCGCCAGCCGCAACCCGCCGCTGCTGAGCGCCTTCGACGGCCTGATGATGGGGGTGGGCTTCACCTGCGTTCTCTTGGTGCTGGGGGGGATCCGCGAGGTGCTGGGTCAGGGCACCCTGTTTGACGGCGCCGATCAGCTGCTGGGCCCCTGGGCCGCCAGCCTGCGCCTCGAGATCTACCACACGGACGCCGGCTTCCTGCTGGCGATCCTGCCGCCGGGCGCCTTCTTGACCCTGGGCTTTCTCATCGCCACCAAGAACGCCATCGACGCCCGGCTGCGCAAGCCGGCCCAGGCCAAGGTGGCGATCACCCGCGCCCGGGTGACCCAGCTCTAAGGAGTACCATGAACAAGGACAAGCGCCGCCAGATCCTGGAGCGATTGCGGGAGGCCAACCCCCACCCCACCACGGAACTCAACTACAGCAGCCCGTTCGAGCTGCTGATTGCCGTCATCCTCTCCGCCCAGGCCACCGACGTGGGGGTCAACAAGGCCACAGATAAACTATTTGTGATCGCCAACACCCCCGCTGCCATCCTGGACCTCGGATTGGCGGGGTTGAAGCAGTACATCAAGACCATCGGCCTGTACAATGCCAAGGCTGAAAACATTCTCAAGACCTGCGCCATCCTGCTGGAACAGCATGGCGGCGAGGTGCCGGAGAGCCGGGAGGCCCTGGAGGCCCTGCCCGGGGTGGGCCGCAAGACCGCCAACGTGGTGCTCAACACCGCCTTCGGCTGGCCCACCATCGCCGTGGACACCCATATCTTCCGGGTCTCCAACCGCACCGGGTTCGCCCCGGGCAAGAATGTCAATCAGGTGGAAGAGAAGCTGCTGAAGGTGGTACCGGCAGAGTTCAAGCAGGATGTCCATCACTGGCTGATCCTGCATGGCCGCTACACCTGCCTGGCCCGCAAGCCCCGCTGCGGCTCCTGTCTCATCGAAGATTTGTGCGAATTCAAAACAAAAACAGAACCGGAGGGATAAACCGATGCGTATTCTTCATACCATGCTGCGGGTGGGCGACCTGGATCGCGCCATTGATTTCTACACCCGGATCCTCGGCATGAAACTGCTGCGCAAGAGCGAAAACACCGAGTACAAGTACACCCTGGCCTTCGTCGGCTACGGCGACGAAAAGGACGAGGCAGTGATCGAGCTGACCTACAACTGGGGGGTCAGCGAATACGAGATGGGCGGCGCCTTCGGCCACATCGCCATCGAGGCGGCCGACATCTACGCCACCTGTGCGGCCATCCGCGCCGCCGGCGGCACCATCACCCGGGAGCCGGGGCCGGTGAAGGGCGGCACCACGGAGATCGCCTTTGTGCAGGACCCGGACGGCTACAAGATTGAGCTGATCAATCAGAAGCACACCGGCGCCGGCCTGGCCGGCTGAGCGCCCCAGCGCCAATAAAAAAGCCGGACATAGTGTCCGGCTTTTTTTATCGACCGCTTTGCCAAAAGCCCCCTAGATGGGCGGCAGGAATTTCTCCATGGAGATCACCACCCGGCGGTTGGTCTGCCGCCCCACCTCGGTCTCGTTGCTGGCGATGTGCTGCTTCTCGCCGTGGCCCGCCACCTGCAGCCGCTCCGCCGGCACCCCCTGCTGGGTGAAGAAGGCCTTGAGGGACGCCGCCCGCTTGTCGGAGAGCTGCTGATTGGGCCAGCTGCCACCGTAACTGTCGGTGTAGGCATCCAGCAGGATGAGATCTATGGTGGGATCCGCCTTGACGTACTCGGCGATCTGCTCGAGGCGGCGCTGGGAATAGGGGGTGAGGCGATCACTGTTGCTCTCGTAGTTGAGCACGCTGAAGGCGATGTCCTCGAAGGTATAGGGCAGCAGGTTGTTGAGACAGCTCAGGAACGCCTGATAGCGGCTGGGAAAGCCCACCGAGGAGAGGGAGACCCGCACGCTCTGGCCCCTGTGATACCAGTCCTTGAACAAGAAGGAGGGATAGAAGCCGCGCTCCAGATCCGAGAGCATGGTCCAGGCGGCCTGGCCGTCCACCAGACCGTCGAACTGGGCATAGAAGCGGATGGTGCTGATGCCCTGCTCCGCCTGGCCCGGCCGCCACAAGGGGGGAATGGCTCTCAGGGTCACCGACTGCTGGCGCACGTTCTGCCGGTAGGGGGCCAGCTCGAAGTCCATGTTCACCTTCTTGCCGGAGCGGCTGACGAAGGCGCCCTGACCGTAACCCGGGATGGTATGCTCCAGGCGACACTCCAACGGCGTGTCGCTGGCCAGTCGCCACTCGGACTGATCCATGGGGGCGCTATACTCCAGCAGCCCTTCGCCGAAGGCAAAAGGCACCACGCCGGCTAACATGATAGTCATCCACTTGTTCACGGCCCAAACTCCCAGCCCACTGATTACTTCCCCTATCGGCGGACCGGCGAACAACTTTAGGCTTTTTACCTGAACTTTTCCCGGCCTCGGAGCGGCGGCACCAGCAGGGCTCGTTTGAGATCTTAACCGAGTGGCGATAAGGCCGGTTAGTAGCCCTGACGCTTACCAGACAACCCCTCGGTGGCCGCCCAGGCTGAGATCCAGCGGCAGCTTGGTTAACCCCCGCCCCGCCTAATGGCCGGTGGCGGCAAAGGCCGGATGGAAGCTGACGGTGCCCTGCGGCAGCTGTCCGTCAAAGCAGAGGGCGAAGAAATACTCAGGCGGCACGCCCTCATAGACCAGCCCATCCGGGTTGCGAAAGCCTAGTTTTACATAATATTCGCGATGCCCCACCAGGCAGCAGCCTCCCGCCTGCAAGGCGTTGAGTCGCGCCAAACCGGCCTGGATCAGCGCCTGACCTATGCCCTGACGCTGATAGGCCGGCAGCACGGACACAGGCCCCAGCCCGTACCAGTTGGGCGTACCATCCGACAGGGTGACAGGCGAGAAGGCGACATGCCCCACCACGCGGCCATGGATGTGCGCCACCAGCGAGACGCTCAAGGCACCTGCCACCCGCAGCGCCTGGATAATAAACTGCTCGGTATGCTGGCTGATTTCCAGGCTGGCAAAGGCCGCCTCGGTCACGGTCGTGATGGCGTCCCAATCGGCGGGAGTCTCATCGCGGATTAGCAGATCCGGGTGCATTGATTTATTTCCTCAGCTTGGTGACCAACACGGTGAATAAATTATGCGTAGGGGCGATTAGCGCAGCGTAATCGCCCGCACGGAAACCGCAGCGAAGAAGCATCCCGGAGGTTGGTTGTTAGCAATATCGCCTCCCCCCATCAAATCAACCCCTTGTTTACAGGATATTTTAACGGGCGATTACGCAAAGCTAATCGCCCCTACGGGCCAGCTTTCATCAGAAATTTAGATGCTTTCCGCAATGGCCAACGATGATCTTATTCTCTTGAGCCAACCATTCAAAATGGACTCGTAGCGTTTCTGCTAGGCTGTCTTTCACTCCGTGCTTCAAATGTGTTTCCATCAGGAAATCACGCCCCCGATAGCTGAAAGTGCGCCGGCGTTTGCCATCGTTGCTCAAGGCACTGGCTTCATTAGCCGCATAAGAGTTTTGTCCAAACACGGCTTTTGCCTGTTGATCGCTTTTTCCATCAGCAAGCTGCTGCCAATATTCTGTTGCGAGCCTTTGCAATAGATCAAAGGCCTTCGCCCCTTCACGGAACCCGCCTCTATCAGATTCTTTAGCTGAACTCTTTGACGTTTCCAGAAAAATGATCCTGTCCGAATACAGTGTGGCGATCAGATCTACAGTTTGCTGGAGACTGGGGCTCCCTTTGAGAACAGCCGTAACAGTATCACGTAAAGGCGCTAAGACCTCCAAAAGGCCATCACCGCTATCATCATTTGATTGCTGACCACTCAATGCATGTTTCAGGTTGGCGATACCAGCTTGCAGCACGCGAACCTCTTGTTCCTTTTCTTCGAGATTGGAGCGAATGCATGCAAGCTCTTTGTCTTTAGATTGAAGTTCTTGGTCAGCAGACTCCAGCAGAGCAACATATTCCGTTAACTCATCTGATTGATTCCCAGTTTTGACCCTTTCGATCATCTCCACCAACTGGGCGCGGAGTGCAGCCTGTCCAACTTTCTCTGGCGAAATATGCCGCCATGAAAATGGCAAGTTGGTACGATGCGTTATCGTGGATAGGATCTCGGACTCGAGCGACTGGCGGCTATCAAGCAGATCGCTAATCTCTTCAGGGCGCAACAGCACTGTTTCATAAAAGAGTCCTCGATCGCCTTTGCGACCAGGAAAAACAATTTTAAGTGCCCCGCCAAAAGCTATGAAGCGGCGCCCAACAAGCTCTTCTATTGCAAAGGTATCTTCTTCTGCCGGCACGCAAACGACTTCAGCCAAGCCTACCAATATAGAACGCAAGCGCTCTGGAGCGACCGGGTACTGGTTATCGTGATTGCTGCTCATAATCACAATCGGATAACTGCGCTCGTCACGTTCCACCTCACGCAAAAAAGCTGATGCACTTTCCAGCGTAAGTTGCTTGACCTTCAAACCAGGGGTTTGCCCTAGGGGATTGCATGACAGGATGAGCTGCTCAACCAGTTTCGGCCGAGTTACCTGAATCGACGCATTCACCCGTGCGCTTACCTCGTCAGTCCTCAGCAGCAAAGAGCACTCTATTGGCTGCCCTTCAGCCTCCTGATGTAAGCCGATTTCAGTGATCCAACGTCTGCCCGAAATTTTATTATCCCGGTGACTAAGCTGCGCACAAAACCAGAATGGGAAGGTTCTTCCTTTGATGTCAGACGAAGTGGCACGTGAAGTCAATATACTGCCATCCCTGAGTGTCAACTCGCGGATTCCTTCTGCAAGTCGTCTTGAATCGACAAAACTCTTTGCTCGTCTCCCCACCCATTTTGCGATGAGTTGAACGATCTGCTCAGCTCCCTTATTCGGTTCAAAAAGAAAATTATTGGCGTATACAAGCATGGTCAAATTCCTCAAGAGCAAACCCGTACGTTGAGTCAGATAAAATGAAGCCCAACAACGCATACAAACACCGGGAGAACGTTTGGTTTCGAAACTAAGCCTAACCTACGTTAACGCAATCGTTTTGCACCGATATGGCCTCGTTTGGCAAAGATCACGTTTGGGCGGAATTTTGCGCGCTAAACCCCGAGGCGGCCCGCGTCTTGGCACCTGTGCCGGGGTGGGCTTGCAGCACAAGATCTGACATAATGTTGCGTCCTTAGCGTCATGGACGAGTCAAACCCCATAAACAACGCATAAACACACGAAGGAAGGGAGTCTTAGATGCGTAAACGTATCATCCAGATCGATGAGAAACCCGGTTGGCTGGAGAGCATTCCGCTGAGCCTGCAGCACCTGTTCGCCATGTTTGGCGCCTCTGTGCTGGTGCCCATGCTGTTCAAGATCGACGTGGGCACAGTGCTGCTGTTCAACGGCATCGGCACCCTTATCTATCTCTTCCTTTGTCAGGGCAAGGTGCCGGCCTTCCTGGGGTCAAGCTTCGCCTTCCTCTCCCCGGTGTTTGCCGTGATGGCGGCCTATGACTACGAGACGGCCCTGGGCGGCTTCATCGCCTCCGGCCTCATCTTTATCATCACCTCCTTGCTGATCAAGACCTTCGGCTACAAGTGGATCGATGTGGTGTTCCCCACCGCCGCCATGGGCGCCATCGTCGCCATCATAGGTCTGGAGCTGGCCCCGGTGGCCGCCAACATGGCCGGCCTCACCGCCGAGACCCTGGATCCCAAGACGGTGGCCGTGGCCATGATCACCTTCGCCACCGTGGTGTTCGGTTCCGTGCTGTTCCGCGGCTTCCTGGCGGTGATCCCCATCCTCATCGCCATCCTGGTGGGCTATGGCGCAGCCTGGGCCCTGGGCATGGTGGACTTTGCCGCCATCGCCGCCGCCCCGGCCGTCAAGATGCCCACCTTCTATCATCCCAAGTTCGAGCTGGCCGCCATCATCACCATACTGCCCGCCGCCTTCGTGGTGATCGCCGAGCACATCGGCCACTTCATCGTCACCGAGAAGATAGTCGAGCGGGACCTGCGCAAGGACCCGGGCATGCACAGATCCATGATGGGGGATGGTGTCTCCACCACCCTGTCCGGCTTCTTCGGCTCAGTGCCCACCACCACCTATGGTGAAAACATCGGCGTGCTGGCCATCACCCGGGTCTACAGCGTCTGGGTCATCGGCGGCGCCGCCGTCTTCTCCATCCTGCTGGCCTTCTTCGGTCAGTTCACCGCCGTGGTGCACTCCATCCCGGTGCCCGTGATGGGCGGCGTCTCCTTGCTGCTGTTCGGCGTGATCGCCGCCTCCGGTATCCGTATGCTGGTGGAGTCCAAGGTGGACTACAGCAAGCCGCGCAACCTGATCCTCACCTCCATCGTGCTGATCGTCGGCCTGTCCGGCGCCCACCTGGAGATGGGCTCAGTGTCCTTGAAGGGCATGGCCCTGGCCACCATTTTGTCCATCGCCGTCAGCCTGCTGTTCGAATTGTTCGACCGCCTGGGCTGGATGAACCGTCAAGACATCATGGAGCCCTGAGGGGCTCCCTAATAACCGAACACCAGGAATCCGATGACCGACCAGGCAAGCGTACATCCTTTGAAGGGCCGTTTTCGCGGCTACTACCCCGTGGTGATCGACGTGGAAACCGCCGGTTTCAACGCCCAGGGCGATGCCCTGCTGGAGATCGCCGCCTGTACCCTCACCATGGATGAGGAAGGCTGGCTGAAGATCGATGACACCTTCCATTACCATGTGGAGCCCTTTGAGGGCGCCAACATCGAGGAGGCGGCCATCGCCTTCAACGGCATCGATCCCTTCAACCCCCTGCGGGGTGCGGTGAGCGAGAAGGAGGCCCTGGGGGGCATCTTCAAGGGGCTGCGCAAGGGGCTCAAGGAGACCGGCTGTCACAGGGCCATAGTGGTGGCGCACAACGCCGCCTTCGATCACGGCTTCCTGATGGCGGCGGCGGAGCGCGCCGGCCTAAAGCGCAACCCGTTCCACCCCTTTGCCACCTTCGACACCGCGGCCCTCTCCGGCCTGGCCCTGGGCCAGACGGTGCTGGCCAAGGCCTGTCAGGCGGCCGGCATCCCCTTCGACAACAAGGAGGCCCACTCCGCGCTGTACGATACCCAGCGAACCGCCGAGCTGTTCTGCTATATCGTCAACCGCTGGAAGGCCCTGGGGGGCTGGCCGCCTTGCGCCTGACCCCGCAACGAACCTAAACCAGTGCGAGCAGGCCTGCGGGCCTGTTCTTTTTTTGTCATGTGTAACCAAACGGAAGAACTAGCCAGATGAATCCCGTCGTCATCGCCGTCTGCCTGATGCTGCTGCTGAGCCTGCTGCGCATCAACGTGGTGATCTCCCTGACCCTGAGCGCCCTGGTGGGCGGTCTGGTGGGCGGTCTGTCCCTCACCGACACCCTGAACGCCTTCACCGAGGGGCTGGGTGGCGGCGCCACCATAGCCCTCTCCTACGCCATGCTGGGGGCCTTCGCCGTGGCCATCTCCCGCTCCGGCATCACGGATCTGCTGGCCCACAGCGTGATCCGCCAGCTGGGCGGCGACGCCACCGCCGGCCGCCTGCTGTGGGTCAAGAGCCTCCTGCTGATGGCCATTCTGGGGGTGAGCATCTCCTCCCAGAACCTGATCCCGGTGCACATCGCCTTCATCCCCATCCTGATCCCGCCCCTGCTGCACGTGATGGCGCAGATGAAGCTGGATCGCCGGCTGGTGGCCTGCGTGCTGACCTTCGGCCTCACCGCCACCTACATGATTTTGCCGGTGGGCTTTGGCGGCATCTTCCTGAACACCATTCTGGCCGCCAACCTGGCCAGCAACGGCGTCCAGGTGCATGGCGCCCAACTGCCCCTGGCCATGGCTATCCCGGTGGGGGGCATGGCGCTGGGCCTGCTGTGCGCCATCTTCATCAGCTACCGCAAGCCGCGGGAGTATGATCTGGCCCGCATCCTGGCCGCCGAGCCGGAGAAGCTGCACGTACAGCGCAGCCACGTGCTGGTGGCCCTGGTGGCCATCCTCGCCGCCCTGGGGCTGCAGCTGTACACCGACTCCATCATTCTGGGGGCCATGGTGGGCTTCATCATCTTCACCCTGGGGGGCGTGGTGCCCTTCAGGCAGAGCCAGGACACCTTCACCCAGGGGGTGAAGATGATGTCCCTCATCGGCTTCATCATGGTGGCGGCCGCCGGTTTCTCCGCGGTGATGAACGCCACCCACGGGGTGGAGAGCCTGGTGCAGGCGGTGGCCAGCTCGTTGATCGGCCATAAGGGGCTGGCGGCCTTTATCATGCTGCTGGTGGGCCTGCTCATCACCATGGGTATCGGCTCCTCCTTCTCCACCGTGCCCATCATCGCCACCATCTATGTGCCCCTGTGCCTGCAGCTGGGCTTCTCGCCCCTGGCCACCATAGCGCTCATCGGCACCGCCGGCGCCCTGGGGGATGCCGGTTCACCGGCCTCCGACTCCACCCTGGGCCCCACCGCAGGCCTCAATGCCGACGGCCAGCACGACCATATCTGGGACACAGTGGTGCCCACCTTCATCCACTACAATATTCCCTTGCTGATCTTCGGCTGGATTGCCAGCATGGTACTCTAATCGGCAACGCCCTTCGCCGGGGCGGCCCAGCGCCGCCCCGGCCACCTGTGGTAACCCTAGCCAGAGAGAATGCAAGCGATGAACAGACAAGGTGCCAGATTATCCACCGCCAGCCTGCTGGTGGCCCTGCTGTGCAGCGGCTGTGTGCCCTACTATTACCGCGATGGCGATGGCGGTCGCCAGGAGGTCTACGGCCATGACCGCATCTATCAGGAGGGGCATCGCCAGCAGCAGAACCCGCAGCGCCCTGGCGGCCAGCAACACCAACAGCAGAACCAGCAGCGCCCCCAGGGCGGCCAGCAACACCAGCAGCAGAATCAGCAGCGTCCCCAGGGCGGCCAGCAACACCAGCAGCAGAACCAGCAGCGCCCCCAGGGCGGCCAGCAACATCAGCAGCAGAACCAGCAGCGCCCCCAGGGCGGCCAGCAACAGCAGCAGCAGAACCAGCAGCGTCCCCAGGGTGGCCAGCAACACCAGCAGCAGAACCAGCAGCGCCCCCAGGGTGGCCAGCAACATCAGCAGCAGAACCAGCAGCGTCCTCAGGGTGGCCAGCAACACCAGCAGCAGAACCAGCAGCGTCCCCAGGGCAATAAGCTCCTGGTGACCCCCACGCCGGGCGCAAAGACGCCCTGTGCCCAGGGTAGCCAGAACTGTCAGGGCTAGCGGTTCCGGTGGCCAGCACAGCGCCGAGCTAGCGTGCTGGCCGTCGCCGCCCCGCCCCGGGGCGAACACCACTGGTAGTCACGACCAAAGTGAGGTAGCCTGCCCGGCCCCCATTTGTGCCCGGAGGCCATATGCATATCGGTTTTGACTACGGCACCTCCAACTGTGCCGTGGCCCTGATGGATCAGGGCCGGGTGCGGCGCCTGCCGCTCGAAGGCGGCGACAGCTACCTGCCCTCCACCCTGTTTGCCCCCCACCGCGAGGCCATCGCCGATCTGCTGCACGGCCTGTTGCCGGTGAGCCAGCAGGCGGCCTTCGCCCAGACCAGGCAACTGGCCATCGCCAAGGGCCGCCGGCTGCGGCCCCAGCTGGATGACGAAGGGCTGGAGTACGAGCTGCTGGTGGGCCGGGCCGCCACCGCCCGTTATCTCGAGGCCCCCGAAGAGGGCTACTACCTCAAGTCGCCCAAGTCCTTCCTGGGGGCCACCGGCCTCTCCGCCAGTCAGCTGGATCTGTTCTGCGATCTGGTAGCCGCCATGATGACCACCATCAAGTCCCGGGCCGAGACGGCTTTGGGCGCCGAAATCGAGCAGGCGGTCATAGGTCAGCCGGTGAACTTCCAGGGGTTGGGGGGTGAGGAGAGCAACCGTCAGGCGAGGGAGATCCTGCAGCGGGCGGCCCGGCTGGCGGGCTTTGCCGAGGTGAGCTTTCAGTTTGAGCCGGTGGCGGCGGGGCTGGAGTACGAGGCGAGCCTCAGTTCAGAGCAGTTGGTGCTGGTGCTGGACATCGGCGGCGGTACCACCGACTGCTCCTTGCTGCGCATGGGCCCGGATCGGGCACGACTCACCGACCGCAGCGCGGATCTGCTGGGCCACACCGGCGAGCGCATCGGCGGTAACGACTTCGACATCCGCCTGGCGGTGAACGGCCTGATGGGACTGTGCGGCATGGCCTCCCAGAACCAGCGGGGCCTGCCCATGCCGGCGCCCCTGTACTGGGACGCCATGTCCATCAACGACGTCCAGGCATTGGGGCGCTTTCATGCGCCGGAGACCGGCCGCCTGCTGCAGCAGCTGCGGCGGGAGGCCAAGGAACCGGCCTTGCTGGATCGCTTTATACGGGTGAGGGAGGAGAAGCTCAGCCACCAGCTGGTGTGGCAGAGCGAGCAGGCCAAGATAGGCCTGGCCCAGGCGGAGCAGGTGCAGCAGTTGATTGCGCTTGAGCGGCCGCCACTGCCGGTGGAGTTCAGCCGCCACCAACTGGCCCAGGTAAGCCTGCCGCTCTTGGAGAAGATCGGCCTGCTGGCGGATGAGGCCATGAAGCAGGCCGGGCGCCAACCCGATGCCCTGTTTGTCACCGGTGGCAGCGCCCATTCGCCGGTGATCCGCGCCTGGCTGCAACAGCGCTACCCGGATCTGCCGCTGGTGGAAGGGGATCACTTCGGCAGCGTCATCGCCGGCCTGGCCCGCTGGGCCGAGCGCTGCTACGGCTAACCGTTAACCCTGCCGATAGGTGCTAATGCAACCGGCCTGAGGCATGTCTCAGGCCCTGTCCCCGATCAGCGCATCCAGCAGAGCTTCCAGCTCCGCCACCGAGTCCACTACCGCATAGGCGTGACGAAAATCGCCGCCGGCGGTGAGGGGGTGGCGCACCAGGATGCAGCGCAGCCCCGCCGCCCGCGCCGCCGCCAGGCCGCGGGGCGAGTCCTCCACCGCCACGCAAGCCTCAGTGGGTAGACCAAGGTGAGCCAGCCCCTTGAGGTAGAGCTCGGGATCCGGCTTGCTGCGCTGACAATCCTCGGCGCTGAACACAAAGCCCAGCCGCTCTGCATAGCTCAGCCGGGCATGCACCTGATCGAAGTGCGTGCGGTAGGCGCTGGTCACCACCCCCATGCTGACCCGGCCCTGCAGCCGCGCCAGCAGATCCTCCATGCCGGGAATGGCCAGGCTGTCGGCCTGCTCCTCCAGCAGCTGGGCATAGAGCCGATTGCGCCGGGCCCGCAGCGCCGGGATCTGCGCCTCCCCCACCCCGAAGCCTGCCAGCCGATGCCAGGGCCCGCGGTCGTCCTGCAGGAACCAGTCGAAATACTCCTGGGGGCTCAGGCCCACGCCGTATTCCCCCAGCAGCCGACAGTTAGCCTCGTAAAACAGGTGTTCGGTGTTCACCAGCACCCCGTCGTTGTCCCACAGTATGCCCTTTAGCATGCCGCCTCCCAGCGCACCGTCAGCAGGGTCTGCTCCCCCTGCCACACCCGGCCGGTGAAGACACCGCCTTCCGGCACTACCCCCACGCCGGACGGGGTGCCGGTCATCAGCACATCGCCGTCCTGCAACGCCATGAAGCCCTGGGTCTCCGCCAGGATGGCCGTCGGCGAGTGGATCATCAGGGACTCTCGGCCGTGCTGCAGCCGCTCACCGTCAAGGCACAGCTCGTACTCCAGCTCCTGATGGGCATCGTAAGCCACGAAGGGCGACAGCAGGGCCGAGCCGTCGAAGGCCTTGGCCCGCTCCCAGGGCAGTCCCTTGGCCTTGAGATAGGACTGCAGTTGGCGCTTGGTGAGATCCAGCCCCAGGGCCACGGCGGCCAGCTTGCCGGCCTGATAGGCAAAGCACAGCTCCGCCTCGTAATGCAGCGGCTCGCCGCCATGGCTGGCCGCCAGCCGTTCGGTGAGGGCCGAGCCGGGCTTGCAGAACAGCACCATCTGCTCCGGCACCTCGTTGCCCAGCTCGGCAATATGGGCGACAAAGTTGCGCCCGACACACACCAGCTTGCCCAGGAGCAGGCGCTGCTGCCCCACTGTGATTGAATTCATCCCCTACCCCATGAAGTAACTTTTAAGCCCGGCCAGCACATTGGTGGCGGCGATGGCCGCCAGCAGCATGCCCATCACCCGGCTGACGATGCTGGCTCCCATGTCACCGATGAGCCGGGCTATGGGAGTGGCGAAACGCATCAAGAGAAACGTGGTGAAGATCACCAGCAGCATCAGCACGGCGGTGAGGGCCTGTTGGGCCAAGGAGTGGCTGGCGTTCTCGGTGAGCAGCACCACCGCCATCATGGCCCCCGGCGAGGCGATGGAGGGGGTGGCCAGGGGGAAAACGGCAGTCTCCTTCACCGAGCGCGCCATGCGCATCTCGCCCTCCGGCTTGCCTTCGCCGAAGATCATGGAGAGGGCAAACAGAAACAGAATGAGGCCACCTGCGATCTGAAACGCCACCAGTGGCACCCCCATGGCCCGCAGCAACACCTCACCGGCCACGATAAAGAACAGCAGTATGCCGCCGGCGGTCAGTGCCGCCACCCTGGCTATCTTGCGTCGCTCGGCGTCAGAGCAGCCCCGGGTGGAAGAGATAAACACCGGTAGGGTGCCGATAGGGTCGATGACGGCCCAGAGCAGGACCAGAGTGCTCAGGATCTCGGGATGGGACACAGGCAACTCCTCGCGGTGAATGGGTCGGCCAGGGCCGATGAAGCGTCACCTTACCATAGCTGCGCCAGATCACACTATGGCGGCCAACTCATTGAGTCGGCGATAAAAAAGGCGGCCTGATGGCGGCAATGCTGGTCAGTCAAGAAATACCCATGAATGGACGCCAGCGGCAGGCCATCCCCCATCTGACCTCCCCCTTGTTTAAGGGGAAGGAGCCGGCTTGGTTTTTACCTCAAACACCATGTTGTTGACACAGTTAAGGCGCCATTGGCGCCTTAACTGATGAGCCTTACGCCTTCCGGCGGCCTCTTCCTCAGTGGGCATAGCCCGTGATCTCGCCTATCCAACGGACCATGCCGGCAGGGTCCGTGTCGGCACAATGGCCCCCATCCCAGAACAGGGCCGCGTTGACCGCCTTGCCGCGGTTAGTCAGGCCAGTGGCCAGGTTCAGCATGACCGAGAGGTCATTGTTGTTGTCCCGACTGCCGTTACGCAGCCACCAGTGCCCCGCCATGCCCCGGTCCGGTTGGGAGAGGAAATAGTGAGGATTCATCATGGCGATGCGCTGTACCAGCGCAGGATCCAGCTGCACATCCTGCCGCCCCTTGGCCTGGCGCAGACCATAGAGGGTGAAGTGATTGGCCGGTGTGCTGGCATCGCCAAACAGTTGCGACTCCGGCGAGCTGAGCTTGGCATCATCAAAAGCCGGCACCCCCTTCATCCGGCTGCCGTGACTGACAAAGTCGGCGAAGCTGAAACTGGCCTGGCCATCCTGCCAGTGGATCCAGCGCTGCTTCGCCAGATAGGCCTTGCGCTGCGCCTCATCCAGCCCGGCCAGATAGGCCGTGGCGGAAGGTTGCAGGTAGTAGCGCAAGGCAAAGTCGCCATAGTTCTCCACACTCAGGGAGCCGACGTCCCCCGGCCCCTTGAGCCCCAAGGAGGCCAGGTAGGGGCCGAAGCCCGCCTTCAGCTCGGCAGATTGCCGGGCATCCACCTTCTTGCCGTTCACCGGCAAATCACCGAACTGCCACTCGTAGGAGAGATCCGCATGGTTGATATCGGCGATCGGGCTGTAACAGGCGCTGGCAAAGATATTATCCGGCGCATCCGCGGCCCCCAGGGCCTTGAGGTAGGGGGTGTAGAACGGGCTGTTGCCCGAGATGCCCAGCAAGGCGGACAAGGCCCCGCCAGCGCTGCAGCCGGCGGAGACGATCCACTCGGCATTCCCCGGCATGCTGGCATCGTTATGGCGCAGATAGCGCACCACCGCCTTGAGATCCACGATGGCTGCCGGCGCCTTGCCCACATACTGTCCCTTGGCATCCTGGTTATCCCACCCCCGCACCCCTGGGGTTACCACCACATAGCCCGCGGCCAGGGCCAGGTCGGCCTTGTCCCCGCCCATGCCGCCACCAGGTGCGACACCCTCTTGGCCAGGTGGCATGCCGGCCCCACCCGGCTGGCCATCCTTTGGCGGTTTACCCCCTTCTGGCGGTTTACCCCCTTCTGGCGGTTTACCTCCTTCTGGCGGTTTACCTTGCCCGGGAGGCTGATCACCCGGTTGGCCTGTCATGGCGGAGAAGTCCGGCATGCCACCCTTGGCATTGCTGACCGATCTATACCCCCCCACCTTGATGTTCAGCAGCATGGGGGCGCCGGTGGCATCGATGGCGGTCCCGTCGATGGCCTCCGGCACCCAGACATCCAGGCTCTGGTAGGCCAGATCCACGGGCTTCGCCACATAGGGGAGGTGTTCATACAGACGATAACTGACCTGATGGCTGCCGGTGGCCGTCTGTATTGTGCGGGTTTCCAGGCGGTACTGATCGGCGGCAAATGCCAGGGGATCGGACTGGGTGGCAGCCGTGGCCTGAACGGCACACAGAGCGGTGATCACGCAGGCCAGATGCCGGGCCTGGCGGGCAATGGGTTTCATCATAGGGGCTCTCCTTGGCCAGTTGCCAAGCATAGCGGCAGGCTGCCTGCCGGGGCAAAACGCAAGCCCTCATTGTGGCTGTAGACGGCACCGGTACAAGCCGGGCCCGGGTAAAGCTTGGCAAAAGCCAGTTGCCCAGCTGTGACAGGCCGTAAAAAAACAAGGCGGCCTAAGCCGTAATGCTGGTCAGTTAAGAAACCGAGTGTAGTGGTCAACTAAATCCGGACACTCTGTTAAGCCGATTTTCGGCTTCTGCTGGCGGGAGCCCATCGTTATGTTGATGGGGTCGCCGCCAGTTGTAGTAGTCCATCAGGTAGCAGCTGATGTCCCGTTTTGCTTCCTGGAGGTTCTGGTATCCCGTCTCAGGGATCCATTCTGTCTTTAAACTTCTGAATACCCGCTCCATGGGGGCGTTATCCCAGCAGTTGCCTCGTCGGCTCATGCTCTGGGTTATCCGATAACGCCACAGCCGTTGCCGAAATTTCCGACTGGCATACTGGCTACCCTGATCGCTGTGAAACAGCACTCCCGGCGGACAGCCTCGTTGCTGATAAGCCATATCCAGGGCTTTCACGGCCAAGTCGGCATCCGGCTTATCGGACAGCGCCCAACCAATCACCCGCCGAGTACAGAGATCGAGTACCACCGCCAAGTAATACCAGCGGCCACCGGCCCAGACGTAGGTGATATCACCGCACCAGGCGCGGTTTGGTTGCGCAACAGCAAACTCACGTGCCAATAAATTCGGGATGTCCGGTCGTTCACACTGCGCCGCTTTATAGGCATGAGAGCCGGGCTGCTTCGATACCAAACCCGCTTCCTTCATCAGGCTACGCACCTTGAATCGACCAATTTGGTGTCCCAACTCACGCAGCCTCAACATCAGGGTTCGGCTACCAGCAGAGCCCCGACTTTCCTTGAACAAGCGCCGCACTTCACTTCTGTGCTGCAGCCGTTCACGATTTACATGGCCCTTACGCGCCAAATACTCATAAAAAGATGAGCTTGCGATATCAAACACAGAACAGACCAGTTCGGTAGACTCATGCTCTCTTAATCGCTCGATCAGCGCGTACGTTCGAGATCGTCCGCCATCAAGAGAGCTGTAGCCTTTTTTAGGATCGCTTTTTCGCGTTCAAGTCGGTTGATCCGCGCCTCCAGCTCCTGGATTTTTTGCTGCTCTGGCGTCAGCGCCTTGCTGGCCGGTGTGGAACCATTCCGTTCGGATTGCAGCTGTTGAACCCATCGACGGAGTGCGGTTTCACCGACACCGAGTGAGCGGGAAGCATCGGGCACGGAATAGCCATGTTCGAGCACCAAGCTCGCCGCTTCGAGTTTGAACTCAGCAGTAAATGAACGACGTTGTCTTGTCATTGAACACCTCGGGTTACGGTGGCGACTTTACCACCTAAAATGGTGTCCGGGATGATTAGACCACTACAGAGATACTCATGAATGGCCGCCCGAGGCAAGCCATCCCCCTCCTAACCTCCCCCTTGGTAAGGGGGAGGAACGATGTTTCCCACCCCTTGTTCAAGGGGTGGGGTTGGCTTTTGCCTCAAAAAACCGTGTCGTTGATGCAGTTAAGGCGCCAACGGCGCCTTAACTGATGAGCATTACGGCCTAAGCCGCCTGTATTGCGAGACAGAACACTGGTGCCACTCAGGGCAGCAGGCCCAGCACGCCCCGGGTATAGTCGTGCACCCGGGCGGCCAGGGCGGCATTCTGGCTCAGATCCTGGCCATAGGAGGGCACCATCTGCTTGAGGCGTTCTTGCCACTGGGCGCCTTGCAGCTGGCGTGGGAAGCAGCGGGCCAGCAGATCCAGCATGGCCTTGACGCTGACAGAGGCTCCGGGCGAGGCCCCCAGCAGGGCGGCCAGGGAACCGTCGGCGGAGGCCACCAGCTCGGTGCCGAACTCCAGCTTGCCCCAGCGGCCCTCGTCGCGCTTGATCACCTGCACCCGCTTGCCGGCATGGGCCAGCTTCCACTCGTTGGCCTTGGCCTGGGGCAAAAAGCTGGCCAGGGCGGCGATCCGCTGGCTGTGGGTCTGCACCGCCTCCTTCATCAGGTAGCGGGTCAGCTCCAGGTTGCTGCTCCCCGCTCCCAGCAGGCTCTTGAGGTTATTGGGCCGCACCGACTTGATGAGATCCAGCCGCGAACCCTGGTTGAGAAAGCGGGTGGTGAAGCCGGCATAGGGGCCGAACAGCAGGCAGGACTCGCCGCCTATGATGCGGGTGTCCAGGTGAGGCACCGACATGGGCGGCGCCCCCACAGGCGCCAGGCTGTAGACCTTGGCATGGTGCTGTGCCATCAGGGCTGGATTCTGGCAGATGAGCCACTGGCCGCTCACCGGGAAGCCGCCGTAGCCCGCCGCCTCGGGGATGCCGGATTTTTGCAGCAGGCGCAGGGCGTTGCCGCCAGCCCCGAGAAACACGAAAGGACTCTCCACCTGACAGGTCTCACCGCTGGCACGGTTCACCGCCTTCACCCGCCAGGGCTGGCCATTACCGCCAAGACGCTTGAAGCCGCTGACCCGGGTCTGGGTCAGCAGGGTGAAGGGAGCATGGCGCTGCAGGTACTGCACCAGAATGCCGGTGAGGGCGCCGAAGTTCACATCGGCCCCCTGCTCCACCCGGGTGGCCGCCAGCGGCATGGCCGGATCCCGGCCGGCCAGCAAGAGCGGCATCCACTGGGCCAGCTGGGCAGGATCCTGGCTCCACTGCATGGTGTCGAACAGGTGATGGGCGTGCATCTTCTCGTAGCGGGCCCTGAGGAAGGCCACGTTGGCCTGGCCCCAGACGGCGCTCATGTGCGGCACCCGGTTGATGAAGGCCTTGGGGTCGATCTCAGCTTCACTCGTCACCAGATGGGACCAGAACTGCAAGGAGAGATCGAAGGCGGTGTTGATCTCGATGGCCCGGTTAATGGCCACCTGGCCGCCTGGGCCCTGGGGGGTGTAGTTGAGCTCGCAGTAACCGGCGTGACCGGTGCCGGCGTTGTGCAGGGCGGCAGAGCTTTCCTGGGCCACGTCGGCCAACTGCTCAATCATGCAAATATGCAAGGAGGGATCGAGGCGATGCAACAACATCGCCAGGGTGGCACTCATGATGCCCCCCCCTACCAGGGTGACATCCGCCTGCAGTGACGCCATTTTTCAACACATCCAGTGACAGCAAGAAAAGGCACAAATTATATACATTTTTGTGCCTTTTGCCTCCTGTTTTTATGCAGCGCAAAAACAATAGTTATGCATATAAATAGGTTTTTATGCAGATATATCGGTTGACACTGCATAGCTGCCGAGGCGACCCGGCAGCCAGGCCAAGTACTTAGGCGCGCACCAGCAGGGTACCGGCGATGATGTCGTGCAGCCCCTGCTTGCGGCGGGTGAAGGCCACCATCAGGAAGCCGATGCCCAAGGTGAGGGTGGAGACGATCTTGCCCCAGTAGCGGGCATTGGCCCGGCCAAAGCCGATGCGCTGACCCTGCTCGTCGGTGACCTTGATCCCCAACAGCTTCTTACCCAGAGAACCCTGCCAAGAAGAAGATTCCGGCAGCGTATACCAGAGCCACTGCACCAGCATGCCCACCAAGGCGCCGAGCAGGCCGCCCACGGCCTCGATGGCGTCACTGTCCGCCACCGCCGCCATGGCCACCCCCAGGATGAAGCCCATGGGCAAGGCCACCAAAAAGGAGACGATCTGGCTCAGGATGCCGTCGATCAGGGATGCCAACACCCGCCACCAGAAACCGGCATAGCGGGGTTCTACGGCCACCGGTGCGGATGCGGGAGCCGGCTCCAACGCCGGCGCCAGGGCAGGCTCCACCAGGCTAACGATGGGCGCGGCCTCGGCCAGCACAGCACGGGCCTCGCCACAGGCGGGGCAGAAATTGGCGGTGTCATTCAACGATTGACCGCAGCTTGAACAGAACATCCTCTCTCCTTGTTGAGCGGCTTGATGCGAAGCAAAAAAAGGTATGCAACTAGCGGGTGGCGGCGATGGACAGGATCAGGGCCCCCGCCCCCACCAGGGCGATGCCGAGCCAGGCCAGGGGCGTCGGTCGCTCCCCCAGGATCAGCACGGCAAAAAAGGCCACCAGCACCACGCTGAGCTTGTCGATGGAGGCCACCTGAGACGCCGGGCCCAGCTGCAGGGCGCGAAAATAACAGACCCAGGAGGCACCGGTGGCCAGGGCCGAGATGACGAGAAACAGCAAGGCCTTGCCTGGCAGCGCCAGGGGATTGGACCATTTGCCGGTGAGCAGCACGAAGGGGATCAGCAACGCAAACACCACGAAGGTGCGGATCAGGGTCGCCAGATCGCTGTTGATCTGGGCCACCCCCAGTTTGGTGAAGATAGCGGTGAGGGCGGCGAACACCGCCGCCAGCAGCGCCCAGATAAACCAGCTGGTAATCATAAGTTCCCTTTATTGTCTTAGCCGCGCTGTGCCCGTGCAGGACAGCGTCCTGGTTATCGATTGTCCCGTCAGCCTCTTCCGTCCCAGAGCAGGCATGGCGGCATGTCTAACACCATGCGAACAATAAGGAAAAATGGGCTCAGCCACAATGCCACCGGGGGCATAGCGGCAAAAAAATCAGCCGCTTATGGCTGGGCCCAGAGCAGATCCTCAGTGGCAAAGCCCAACTCGCGGGCCCGATTAACGAAGCGCGCCCGCAGCGCCTCGCTCACCTGGGGTGACCGGGCCAGCAGCCAGAGGTAATCATGGTTGGGGCCACTGACGAAGGCGTAGTCATACCCTGCTTGGTCCAGCTCGAACACCACATAGCTGCCATAGAAGGGGCCGAAGAAGGATACCTTGAGATAAGCCGTATCGGGCGCCTGCACGAAATAGGCCCGCCCCTCGGCCTGCCGCCAGCGGCCCGCTGCGGCGTCATACCCACGGTTGATGACCCGCACGCCGCCATCCTCCCCCAGGCTGTACTGGGCCGTCACCTGGCTCAGGCCGCGCTCGAAGCGGTGATCCAGCCGCGCCACCTCGTGCCAGGTCCCCAGATAGCGGGACAGCTCAAACCCCGATACCGGCGTCACCCCCTCCGGCATCCCCACACAGCCGGTGAGCGACCACAGGCACAGCAAACCACTCAACCACTTCATACGGCGCACTCCTACACAAGCGGCGTTATCCTTGGACCCGGCGGGCAAGCCCCGCCCTTGGCATCAACCAAGACCCGATGATCGCCACAGGCCCGACTAAAACACCATCACATGATCGATAAGCCACCCTTCGTCGGCGTGGACCAACACCAGCTCGGCCACATAGTCACCGGCGACGCGGCTGAACCCCTGTCGCCAGACAAAGGCCACCGAGTCCGGCCGCCGAAACAGGGCGACCGGCGACCGCTGGGTAAAAAAGCCTTTCTCCTGCTGATACTGGCGGCAGACCTGCTGCAGATATTCTGGCGTCACCAGGTTTTTCAGGCGGGGGGTAAAATCGCGGGTGTGCCCGGCATGATCGATGGCCGTCGAGGCCGCCATCAGATTGTCCATCATGGCATCGGCCAGGGTCCACAGCTCGGTGTCGGTCATGTCATCCAGGTGCATAGTGTCCTCGTATATCTCTCGTGATGAGGCATTGTGTTGCAATCCTCGGGGCCAGGCTAAATGGATGAGATGGCGCCCTGCTTGGTCAGCCGCACCCCATCCACCACCATCTGCCAGTGACCGTCCACCACATGGGGCGGCTCCGTCACCACGAAGGTGGTGGTGAAGGGCCAGGCCCCCACCTCAAAGTCATCCCCTTCGAAGGCGCGCAACGGGGCATTGATAGAGACGGCGCCACCCTTTTTCAAGCGCTTATAGGCGACAATGCCATCGCTCAGGATCAGCAGCGTCATCTGCGAACTGCGCCACTCCCCCACATAGTCCCATTTCTCCTTCGGCAGTGGCTTGCTGCAAGCCGCCAGCAGCAGCAACAGCGCCCAGCCCCAGTTTCTCATCCCTTGATCCTTACTTCTTGTTCCCGGCCCCATGACCTCAGGCCCGAATAAACGCGTACCGGCTGCACACTGGCAGCCGGTACGCACACTTGATACACAGGAACGCCGACTAGCCGTTGCCCCCCTGGCGACAGCTGGACAAGATGGCGGTGATGATGAGACCGATACCTATGCCCGCCACCAGCGAACCCACGAAGGCCAAGGCGGAAAGTGGCAGTACGATCAGCCCAACCCCCAGGCCAAGCAGAACACCCCCGCCAATGGCCCAGGTGGACCGATCCGAGATGGAACAGCAAGTGTTCATAAGTGCCTCCTCGATAACCCATGGCGTGGTGACTTAAGTATAGTGAGCACAGGCACCATGACTCATCGCGCTAGAAATTGATCGATTAGATCGGAGAGTTGCTCGTTCAGCGACTCTTCAAGTTCATCTATATCAATCGCTCTAAAGGATAACAATTGTTTGGCCATGTCTCGGGATAGATTTCGCCCCGTGTATTGATACTGGATCTCCGGCAGAGATTTATCGTGCCGCGGCACAAAGAACCAATCGACCGGTTCGTCCAGAACACGGTTGAACGCTTCATTTGCAAAGGCGCAGAAGTCTTCAATAAAAAACTTCCCATCAGGGCCTAGACACCCGGGTTCCACACGACAGAGAACTGAGAGATGAATCTTGTTATTGCTAAAATCGTTAGTGTTTGGCATTTTCACTCATCATGTGTGAGAGCATGTTAATAAGTATAGTGGAAAACATCACCTGAATTTATTCAACATGATCCTGCGCCAGTAAATCTGGCTATCAACCACCCTCATGAACACATAAAATCCAAGTTGCAACCCGTAAAATTATGTTCACCTCAGAGGGCGAAGCGAGCGGCTTAAACTATTTGTAATGCATTTCAAATTAAAAACGAGCCCACCCAGCAAACAATAAAAATCAATGGTGGTAACGCGATGGTTAATTTAGCCTGTTTTGATTGAATGCACCGACCAGATAAAATAAGGATAAAAGTTGAAATCCAGCAGATGGCTAGGCAGTTGATGGAAATGCCCGCCAAATGGTTTAGATGGCTCCACTCTTCAACATTACCAATTCCCGACTTATCCATGGCTTGCTCTGCTTGCCAATTAAAAACGAGAAAGGAGCCAATCAACAACACTTGAATCAGCAATGATAAGTTGAGCATTTTACTCATTGATTAACTGCAGAACGCCCGACCCAGCGGCGAGATAGAACGGGCGGTAAATTTGCGCCAGAAAATTTTATGACAACCTTAGTTGAGTCCAACTGTCGCGGTTTGTTATGCGCCATTTAGCATGTCCCGCGCTTCACTATCACTTAGTTCTTTACCTATATGCAATATAACTTTAATGGCTCCGGCGCCTAAAGCTAGCTCGCGAAATATGCGTTCTACTACTTCTGACAAACCGCCATCGCCCATTTCCATAGGCTGGATGACTACCTTAGAACGTTTTTTGAATAGTGACTTTGGCTGTATTTCTTTTGTTAATTTTAATAACACAGGCTCAGCCGCCGAAAACTGACCCACCAAAAGCCGATCTGTAGTAAATGGTTCTTGAGTATTTGAGCTTTCCCACCCACTTCCCGTGGACAAATTTTTAGCCTCAAATCTATTTCTTCTGACCTTTACATATACATCAGTTGTAAATAGTTCTTTAATCATCCATTCAATCCTAGTGGCGCATATCGCGAAGCACAGCTGCAGAGCACTGGCGCGTCATATGCTCTGCAAAATGCATGACATTGCCAGGTCAATTGCTGCGCTTTGTTATGTTTACTAGTTCTGTTGCGCCCCAAAAACCTTTACTCTTTTTCTGGAGACACCAACCTCTGCGCTGCAATTCTTTAGCTATAAAACTATTTATTAGTCCATGGCCAAATACGGTTATATCACCGTTTTTCTGAACTTGTTCTAAAAGTAAATCAACCGCTGATAATACTCTATGGCGACCAACTCTAAATGATTCACTCCTACCCGACACGCCTAAAAACCAACAAAGTCTCGAAATGACAAGCCAATTGTCAACTGATATAGAAGAAGGTAATTTCAACCTTGGAATATCCATTCCCCTCAGTTCCCTCAGTACCAAATCTGGCGCTTTGCCTGAGCATAACTCAGCAGAGTGTTTCGCTCGATTTAAATCACTTGAAATTGTATAACTTCCGATGGTTTTCTTTCGTAAATATTCCGATGGTAGGCTACTAGAATGAACTAATGAATGATTATATTTTCTAACCCATCTGGCAAAACCAACCGCATCAACTATTGAATTATCGCTTGCTGTTGGCTTCCCATGCCTTACTAATATTATTTTCAAACAAACTCCATAGCGTGGTGTAAACATAACATCGAAGGTAAGTGGCGCTGCGCAGCCCTTTATCGCGCAGCGTCCAGCGACCGAAGGGAGCGGCCTTGACCGCAGTGTTAGGGGGCATAACCGCCCCTTGCTTGCTAGCGGTACTTTCGCCAGAGAATGAAAGCCAGAACGGACGACCAGAATAGCCACCACGCTACGGCGGACACAATTACTCCGAAAATAGTTGCCATCGGCCACCCATCGGACGAGCTTTGAAGGGTAGGCAACCCCCAGTCTTCCAAGATAGAGAGTCCAATGATTGTGGAAAACCAAAACACGATGCCCAGAAAAGAGATAAAGCGCGCGAGCAAGTATTCGAGCAGCAGTGCCGCGCCACCGCCGATGAATGAGATGAAAAGCAAGCGCACCGTGGGCATGATCTGCACCCTAACTTTTACTTAAATGACGGCACGTAGTGCCGTCCAGTTTCAAGTTTTTGTTAGCTAGTTTGTTTGAATGTCCGTGATGATATTTAATTTGCCATCATTAAAACCAACTAGTTCAGAACCTGAAATGAAGCGTTCAAGAAAAGAAAATACGTCTTGAATTGGGTTGGACCATTTATTTGAAATTTGTTGTACAAAAAAGTCAAATTCATCAGAAACTGATGGATATTTTCTATGTGGGCCATTCATAAACAACCAATTTAAACAACTCAACACTTTTAAATAATCATCTAATATAAAATGAGAACGTTCAAACATCAAGTGGACTCGAGGGATGCCATTGAAGTTTGATTCTTCGAAATAAATTAATTTTTGTTTCCCATCAACAACACCTATGCCGAATACGCACAATTCATCTTTTTTGCTCCAATAACGGGCACTTCTGAAGTGTGAACCATATATACCTTCTACTTCACCAAAAATGCCAACAGGAGAATGTTGTATTGAACTATCAAGAATTAAACATAAATCAGAATAATAAATCAAATCGTGAGAATTCATATCTCTTGCTGTGAATGGAAAAACATCAGCAAATCTGTTATTTAAGTCGTCACTTAGAGATGAATCTATGCCAGAAACATGAAAGGAGAACAAATCAAGATCTTTATTAAAACACACACCATAAAGGTCTTCTAATCTCTCTATTAGTTCAATAATTATATGAGATCCTACTTTTTGGTTGAATAAGCAAGTTATAAAATATTGAAATCCCCAGTTTTTTATATATGATTCAATATATTCAAAAAAATTTATTGGTAAATTCCCTCGCAATAAACTTAATGACCATATTGGAAATTCCTGGAATCTACGTGGTGACCATTTTAAGTTTTTATGACAATCCATGCATTTTAGAATGCTATAAAAATGAGTGGCCCAGTAAGATTTATGTTCCGGGATGATGATGGGGCTGAGTGGCTCAATAATGCTTCTTTTTTTACTTCTCATGTGTGCTAACTCAACTATTAGCTAACGCCGCCAACAGCGGCCGAGTGAAACGAGGTCCAGCGCACGCAGTGCGCGCTGCTGTTTGGCCTTGTTATGTGCTTAAAACTCGATGCCATCAATTCCGCCTTGGCACTTTGGACATTTACGCTGAAAAATATCAGTGCCATTTGCACCGTAAACATGGCCACAATTTGGATTTAGGCACTCAAGCTTGTAAGAGACTTGCCCATGATCAGTACCACTGACACCACGTGAACCATGATTTTTTTGGTTGTTACGATTCACATATCCAATTTTAGTCGTAACTGTGCCACCACTTTTCCACATGTTTGAATCCTCCAAGGCACATAACGCAGCACTCTGCGGCAAATTTGGAGCGCAGTGAAAAATTTGTCCAACAGCAGCGTCTTGTTAGATGATTTATGCTGCAGCGACATCACAATGAATTTCAATAACTCCAATTAGTTTTCTGCTCTCTACATGCCATTCTTTAACTCTAGCTACTGTGATTCGAGTATCCTGACCGTGTGCAATATTGTGCCTGTTGGAAACAATACTATTTACAGCGTCTTTAATTTGACCTTGTGAAAAATCTTCTAATTCTCTAGCCCACTGATCATCGAATGTTTTTGCTAAATCAATAATTTTCTCAACCTTTGCATTCTGAAAACTTCCAAGCTTTTTACCTACAAACTTGCTTATCTGTGGTGATGACCTTTTATGTACATAATCGCTGTAAAGTAGCCTTACTGACTTTTCTACATATCCACTACAGAGAACACAAAGATACTTAGCCCAGTGCGCCTGCATCTCAAAGTCATTAATATTCTCTACAGTTTGAAAAAGATGATCTAACTTACTTTCGTATTGAACAACCTCACGAAGCCTCATTATCAAACCTCCTCAAAGGCTTGTTTTGAAATCTCTATACGTGTGCGTAAGTTTGATGACGAAGCTGTGCTACTGGAAGAGACAACCTTAAACTGTTCATCATCAAGTAATTGTTCATAAATAAGCTTAACCTTTTCAAGATCATTTATTTTTCCACGCTCTAGTCGTTTGGCAAGACCAAATGTTATTGCATCAAATATTGCAGCGTTAAAGTTTTTCGATGGCCTAAATAGCTTTTCACCAATCGCAGACTTCAATACTTTTAAAGTTTCTATGAATAGATCCTTAGCATTCATTACATCAAATTGATCCAGCTTCCTATTCATGCCCATAAATCGATTTAAAAATGACTTCATTGGTGGGCTATAGTTTTCTGAATCAAAATAAAGCGCGAAGAACCTGAGAATCAATTCTTGATCTTTATATCTCAAACTTTGTGGGCCATAGATTGATCTCCACAATTCTAGCTCATTTATATCAGACAGGAGTCTCTGAAACTCACCAGGGTACATGCAATTTCTGATTTCCTGAGGCTCTAACTCTTTTCCACCAGTGTTTAGCCTTTCAAAAATATGGAAGATACTTGAGTTTTCGTAATTTTGATTATCTTGCCTGATAATGGTTGCATGAATTATCGAGTCCATTAACCGATATTTGTATTCTTCAGGCAAATCAGAATATTTCATGCCATTAAATATCGCGCCAATACCACTTAACTTAAAATCACCAGTAACATAGTAGTAAATACTCAGCAATCTTTGTTGACCATCAATTATCATGTGTCGGCCGTCAAAATCTTTTGCCAAGAAAACTCCAGGCACAGGAAGACCTAAAAGCAAAGATTCGATAAACCTTGACGCTTCTGCATTCTTCCATATGTATTTTCTCTGAAAGTCTGGAACATACACCTCCCCAGCTTCAATTCTTCTCACGATTGACTCAACAGGGAAATCTGCACCATATGAGGTTATCGTTTCACTAAATGGAACGACAGAATCGATGTCATCATCGAAACCATCAATAAACTCTTCCGTTTGATATTTTTTACTCATGATTACCTAATCTTTGATAAATGTTCGGTCATCTAACAATTTATTATGCGGCGAAATGCCATCTATCCACGGGCCTTGCGCCGCCTAGTTCCATTCTGCCAAGGGCTGTGCCCTGGCAACCTGTTGTTGTATCAACAAAAAGCATGCCATGTTTCTGGCTTTGGTGGATAGGTGGCAAATTTGCCACCTATCCTGCCGCGGAATACGCAGCCCACTATCCGATTTGCCCGCTGACTAGTCGCCTGTGCGAAGGCAGGCTACCGCCCCGAGCTTGCAGCTGCCCCAGGCTGATCCCTTACCTGTCTTAACATCCGTGGTGGACGATAGTACCGGTTTGGGGGTCATTTGGACAATGAAGTGGATAGCACAACAGGGATAAAAAGCAAACGGCGCCAGGCTATTAGCAAGCTGGCGCCGGGTCTTGGCTCTGCGAGAGGCAGGTGAAGGGCGGTATAGCAGTGAAAAAGCGCTGCTTACCCGCAATGCTGGTGTAAGCAGCGGATACTTATGAATGGGCACCAGCGGCAAACCATCCCCCACCTAACCTCCCCCTGTAGTGGTCAACTAAATCCGGACACTCTGTTAAGCCGATTTTCGGCTTCTGCTGGCGGGAGCCCATCGTTATGTTGATGGGGTCGCCGCCAGTTGTAGTAGTCCATCAGGTAGCAGCTGATGTCCCGTTTTGCTTCCTGGAGGTTCTGGTATCCCGTCTCAGGGATCCATTCTGTCTTTAAACTTCTGAATACCCGCTCCATGGGGGCGTTATCCCAGCAGTTGCCTCGTCGGCTCATGCTCTGGGTTATCCGATAACGCCACAGCCGTTGCCGAAATTTCCGACTGGCATACTGGCTACCCTGATCGCTGTGAAACAGCACTCCCGGCGGACAGCCTCGTTGCTGATAAGCCATATCCAGGGCTTTCACGGCCAAGTCGGCATCCGGCTTATCGGACAGCGCCCAACCAATCACCCGCCGAGTACAGAGATCGAGTACCACCGCCAAGTAATACCAGCGGCCACCGGCCCAGACGTAGGTGATATCACCGCACCAGGCGCGGTTTGGTTGCGCAACAGCAAACTCACGTGCCAATAAATTCGGGATGTCCGGTCGTTCACACTGCGCCGCTTTATAGGCATGAGAGCCGGGCTGCTTCGATACCAAACCCGCTTCCTTCATCAGGCTACGCACCTTGAATCGACCAATTTGGTGTCCCAACTCACGCAGCCTCAACATCAGGGTTCGGCTACCAGCAGAGCCCCGACTTTCCTTGAACAAGCGCCGCACTTCACTTCTGTGCTGCAGCCGTTCACGATTTACATGGCCCTTACGCGCCAAATACTCATAAAAAGATGAGCTTGCGATATCAAACACAGAACAGACCAGTTCGGTAGACTCATGCTCTCTTAATCGCTCGATCAGCGCGTACGTTCGAGATCGTCCGCCATCAAGAGAGCTGTAGCCTTTTTTAGGATCGCTTTTTCGCGTTCAAGTCGGTTGATCCGCGCCTCCAGCTCCTGGATTTTTTGCTGCTCTGGCGTCAGCGCCTTGCTGGCCGGTGTGGAACCATTCCGTTCGGATTGCAGCTGTTGAACCCATCGACGGAGTGCGGTTTCACCGACACCGAGTGAGCGGGAAGCATCGGGCACGGAATAGCCATGTTCGAGCACCAAGCTCGCCGCTTCGAGTTTGAACTCAGCAGTAAATGAACGACGTTGTCTTGTCATTGAACACCTCGGGTTACGGTGGCGACTTTACCACCTAAAATGGTGTCCGGGATGATTAGACCACTACACCCTTGGTAAGGGGGAGGAACGATGTTTCCCTCCCCTTGTTTAAGGAGAGGGCTAGGGTGGGGTTGGTTTTGCCTCAAACACCATGTTGTTGACGCAGTTAAGGCACCAACGGCGCCTTAACTGATGAGCATTGCGGCTTGCCGGGCAGTTAACCGGGCCGTCCGCGACCGTTACCCTTGCCACCGCCGGTGGCGGGAGTCAGGCGGCCGGCCTGGCGGTTGGCAGGTCTGCCCTGCCCCTTGGCCGAGGCGCCCTTGCCTGCTGCTCTCTGGCCTTCTTGTCTGCGGCCATCGGGTCCGCGCGCGGCCTGTCCTTGCCCCTTGCCCTGGCCTGCTCCCTGGGCCGCAGGGGAGGCCGGACGCGATCCGGGCTTGCCAGGGCGTTGACCACCTGGGCGGGCAGCGGGTTCCCGCTGTTGCGCCATGGGGCTGTGGCGGGTCAGGGCGGGCTTGCCGCCGCGACTGGCGGGCTGGCGGTCGGCGGGGCCGGCGGGCGGCACCAGATGCTGGGGCCCCTTGCCGATGAGACGACTCAAACCCATGGCCTGCAGCGCCTCGCGGATCATGGGCCAGCCGGCGGGGTCGTGATAACGCAGTATGGCCTTGTGCAACCGGCGGCGGCGCTCGCCCTTGGCGACAAATACACTGCCGGACTTGTAGGTCACCTTGTGCAGCGGATCCACCTCTGAGTAATACATGGTGGTGGCGGTGGCCAGGGGCGACGGGTAGAAGTTCTGCACCTGATCCAGCTTGAAGTCGTTGGCCTTGAGCCAGAGCGCCAGGTTCACCATGTCCTCGTCCGAGGTCCCCGGGTGGGCGGCGATAAAATAGGGGATCAGATACTGCTGCTTGCCCGCTTCCTGGGAGTACTTGTCAAACAGCTCCTTGAAGCGGTAATAGCTGCCCATGCCCGGCTTCATCATCTTGGACAGGGGCCCCTCTTCGGTGTGCTCCGGGGCAATCTTCAGGTAGCCGCCCACGTGGTACTTGGCCAGCTCCTTGATGTAGCGCGGATCCTCCACCGCCAGGTCGTAACGCACGCCGGAGGCGATGAGTATCTTCTTGATACCCTTGAGATCCCGCGCCTTGCGATACAGGTTGATGGTGGGTGTGTGGTCCGTATCCATGTGCGGGCAGATCACGGGATACACGCAGGAGGCGCGCCGGCAGGTCTCTTCGGCCCGCGGGTTCTTGCAGCGCAGACCGTACATGTTGGCGGTAGGGCCCCCCAGGTCTGAGATCACCCCGGTGAAGCCCGGCACCTTGTCGCGGATCTCCTCAATCTCCTGCAGGATGGAGCCCTCGGAGCGGCTCTGGATGATGCGCCCCTCGTGCTCGGTGATGGAGCAGAAGGTGCAGCCGCCAAAGCAGCCGCGCATGATGTTCACCGAGGTCTTGATCATGTCGTAGGCCGGGATCTTGGCCTTGCCGTAGACCGGATGGGGCACCCGCTGAAAAGGCAGGGCGAACACGCCGTCCATCTCCTCGGTGGAGAGCGGCAGGGCCGGCGGATTGACCCAGATGGCCCGGTCGCCATGGGGTTGCAGCAGGGCCCGGGCACAGCCGGGGTTGGTCTCCTGGTGCAGCACCCGGGAGGCGTGGGCGTAGAGCACCTTGTCCGCCTTCACCTTCTCAAACGACGGCAGCAGCACATAGGTCTGCTCCCAGGGCTTGGGCTTGGCGGGCTGCACCAGCACCGGCTTGGCCTCGGCCCCCTGCCCCAGCTCGGTCTCGGGATTGTCGCTACAGGGTGCCCCTTCCATGTAGGGGTTGGGGATGGGATCGATGCGCCCCAGCTGATCCAGCCGGGTGGAGTCCACGCCCCGCCAGCCCGGCAGGGCCTCCTTGCGGATGACGGCGGTGCCGCGGATGTCCTGCATCTGGGCCATGCTCTCGCCGTTGGCGAAGCGGTGAGCGATCTCCGCCAGGGGCCGTTCACCGTTGCCGAACACCAGCAGATCGGCCTTGGCATCCATCAGCACGGAGCGGCGTATGGTCTCGGACCAGTAGTCGTAGTGGGCGATGCGCCGCAGGGAGGCCTCTATGCCCCCCAGCACCACGGGCACCTCCTTGTAGGCTTCCTTGCAGCGCTGGGAGTAGACCAGGGTGGCGCGATCCGGCCGCTTGCCCCCCTCGTTGCCCGGGGTGTAGGCGTCGTCGTGGCGCAGCTTCTTGTCGGCGGTGTAGCGGTTGATCATGGAGTCCATGTTGCCGGCCGACACGCCGAAGAACAGGTTGGGCCGCCCCAGGGCCATGAAGGCGTCTTTGCTGTTCCAGTCCGGCTGGGCGATGATGCCGACCCGAAAGCCCTGGGCCTCAAGAAAGCGCCCCACCACCGCCATGCCGAAGCTGGGGTGATCCACGTAGGCATCGCCGCTGATGATAATGATGTCGCAGCTGTCCCAGCCCAGCTTGTCCATCTCAGCCCGGCTCATGGGCAGAAAGGGCGCCGGACCCATGTGGTGTGCCCAGTATTTGGGATAGGCGAACAGACGGGTGGCCGGAGACTGCATGGCGGGACTCTCAGAAGGCAAAAACGGTCGCGGATTATAGCTTGTGAAGAAAATGTTGGCGACGGTTATTTTTTAACCACACACCCTGTCCGGGAACATAAAAACGAGGGGAGCCTAAGCTCCCCCCGGGGTCATGCCAAGCGTGGGGACGCCTAGATGGCGTTGGGATCGGACACCTTGGTGTGGCGCACGTCCTTGCCCTTGACGCAGTAGATGATGTAGTCGCTGATGTGCTGGCAGCGGTCGCCGATGCGCTCCAGCGCCCGGGCGGCCCACAGCACCTCCATCACCTGGGGAATGGTGCGGGGATCTTCCATCATGTAGGTCATCAGCTGACGGATGATGCCCTCGTAGAGCTGGTCGATCTTGTCGTCGTCGTGGTAGAGCTGCACCGCTGCCTCCACGTCCATACGGGCGAAGGCGTCCAGGGCGTCGTGCAGCATCTTGATGCACTGGCGGCCCATGCTCTCCAGGGAGACCAGCAGGGGCTGCGGGCGGTTGGTGTTGTTCAGCACCATGCGCACCAGCCGCTCCGCCACATCCCCCATGCGCTCCAGATCCGTCACCGTCTTGGAGATCATCAGGATCAGACGCAGGTCCGAGGCCGCCGGCTGGCGCTTGGCGATGATGCGGGTGCACTCCTCATCGATGGTCACCTCCATGCCGTTGACCTCCAGGTCGGTCTCCACCACCTTGCGGGCCAGGTCCTGATCCTGCTGGTGCAGGGCGGTCAGGGCATCCCCCAGCTGCTGTTCCACCAGGCCGCCCATGGCCAGCACATTGTTGCGCACCGCCTCAAGCTCGGTGTTGAACTGGCCGGAGATGTGCTTGTTCAGATTCATATTATCCATTCATCAAATCCTCGTGGGCCTGGCTTAACCGTAACGGCCGGTGATGTAATCTTCGGTCTTCTTCATCTTCGGCTTGGTGAAGATGGTGTTGGTATCGGCGTACTCGATCATCTCCCCCATGTACATGAAGGCGGTCTGATCCGACACCCGGGCCGCCTGCTGCATGTTGTGGGTGACGATAACCACAGTGTACTTACTCTTGAGCTCGTTGATGAGCTCCTCGATGGTCAGGGTGGAGATGGGGTCCAGGGCCGAGGTGGGCTCGTCCAGCAACAGCACCTCCGGCTCGATGGCGATGGCCCGGGCGATCACCAGACGCTGCTGCTGACCACCGGACAGGCCGAAGGCGTTCTCGTGCAGCCGGTCCTTTACCTCCTCCCACAGGGCGGCACCGCGCAAGGAGCGCTCCACCGCCTCATCCAGCACCCGGCGATCACCGATCCCTTGCAGACGCAGGCCGTAGACCACGTTCTCGTAGATGGACTTGGGGAAGGGATTGGGACGCTGAAACACCATGCCCACCCGGCGCCGCAGGGCCGCCACGTCCACGCTCTTGTCGTAGATGTTCTGGCCGTGCAGGCAGATCTGACCGTCGATGCGGCACACCTCCACCAGGTCGTTCATGCGGTTGATGCAGCGCAGCAGGGTGGACTTACCGCAGCCGGACGGGCCGATGAAGGCGGTCACCTGCCCCTTGGGGATCTTCATGTTGATGTTGAACAGCGCCTGCTTGGTGCCGTAGAACAGGTTGAGATCCTTGACCTCCAGGGCGGTGCGTTCCGGTGCCAGATTGCCGAGATCCAGGGTGTCGTTCGTGCTGCCAGTCGGGGTAACGTTAATCATAGTTTCCTCAATTCAAAAGACGGCGGATCAGTTATCCAGCGCCCGGTATTTCTCGCGCAGATGGTTACGGATGCTGATGGCGGTGAGGTTCAGCCCCACGATGACGGTCACCAGCAAGAAGGAGGTGGCGTACACCAGGGGACGCGCCGCCTCCACGTTGGGGCTCTGGAAGCCCACGTCGAAAATATGGAAGCCCAGGTGCATGAACTTGCGCTCCACATGGAAATAGGGGAAGTTGCCATCCACCGGCAGGGTGGGCGCCAGCTTCACCGCCCCCACCAGCATCAGGGGCGCCACCTCACCGGCCGCCCGGGCGATGGCCAGGATGAGACCCGTCATGATGGCGGGGCTGGCCATGGGCAGCACGATGCGCCACAGGGTCTCGGCCTTGGTGGCCCCCAGGGCCAGTGAGCCATGGCGCACGGCGCTGGGGATGCGGGCCAGACCTTCTTCGGTGGAGACGATCACCACCGGCAGGGTCAGGATGGCCAGGGTCAGGGCCGACCAGATCACCCCGGGCGAGCCGAAGGTGGGGCTGGGCAACGCCTCGGGGTAGAACAGCTTGTCGATGCTGCCCCCCAGCACGTAGACGAAGAAGCCCAGACCGAACACGCCGTACACGATGGACGGCACCCCCGCCAGGTTGATCACCGCAATGCGGATGATCTTAGTCAGGGCGTTCTTGCCGGCATACTCGTGCAGGTAGACGGCGGCCACCACCCCCAGCGGGGTGACGATGACGGTCATCAAGAGCACCATGAACACGGTACCGAAGATGGCCGGGAACACGCCGCCTTCGGTGTTGGCCTCACGGGGATCGTCGCTGACGAACTTGCCGATCTGATGGAACCAGTGGCCGATCTTCTGCAGCAGGTTCATGTCGTTGGGCCAGGCCACATCCAGCACCTGGGACATGGGGATCGACACCTCGACGCCGCGCATGTCCTTCACCACCAGGGTATCCCGCTCGGCCTGGGCCCGCAGATCGAACAGCTCCTTCTCGTGGACATGGTATTCGTCATTCAGGGCCTGACGCGCCTGAGCCAGCTCCTGCTTGGCCGCCTCGGTCAGGGCGCCGTCTAGCTCCAGACGGCGCTCTTTTAAGCGCAGCTTCTCCAGCTGGTAGTTGATGCGGCCTATGTCGCCCTTTTGCAGATCCCGGGTGCGGTCGTTGAGATCCTGCACCCGCGCCAGCCGGGCTTCCAGCTGGTCGTGCAAGTTGCCCGCCACCACCTGGCCCTGCTCCAGCACCTGGGTGACGGTGCCGTAGAAGTTGCCGTTGGTGGTGCGCTCGATCACCGCCAGCTCCTTGGGCGTCTCACGCCCCTGGATGTCGGTCTCCAGCACCCAGCGAAAGTCCAGTGGCACGAACTCCCGGTTGCCGGTCTTCACCAGGTAGCGTTCCAGCACCTCGGGCGTCCCTTCCGGGAACTGGCGGCCGGCGGCCTCCAGCCGGGCGGTGGGCACGGGTTCGCTGTCGTTGAGTTCACCGATGAGCAGGCTCTGCTGCCCGTTCTCATCCAGTTGCCATTGGTAGATGGTGTGGGGCCAGAAGTAGACCAGGCCACGCCAACCGATCAGCACCAGGAGGCCGACGACCGCCACCAGGCTCAGGCTCACGGCACCGCCGGTAAGCCAGATCCAGGGGGAGCCGGAGTTGATCCATTTTTTCATCTTGCCGAATTCCTCTGCTCGCCTTACATGGAGCTGTATTTATCACGCAGCCGCTGCCGGACAAATTCCGCCACGCTGTTGAAGATAAAGGTGAAGATAAAGAGCACGAAGGCCGCCAGGAACAGGATGCGGTAGTGGGAGCTGCCCACCTCCGACTCCGGCATTTCCACGGCGATGTTGGCCGACAGGGTCCGCAGGCCTTCGAAGATGCTGAAATCCATCACAGGGGTATTGCCGGTGGCCATCAGCACTATCATGGTCTCGCCCACGGCGCGGCCCAGGCCCATCATCACCGCCGAGAAGATCCCGGGACTGGCGGTGAGGATCACCACCCGGCTCAGGGTCTGCCAGGGGGTGGCCCCCAGGGCCAGCGACCCCTGGGTCAGGTGGCTGGGCACCGAGAAGACGGCGTCTTCGGCGATGGAGAAGATGGTGGGGATCACCGCAAAGCCCATGGCGATGCCTACCACCAGGGAATTACGCTGGTCGAAGCGGATGCCCAGATCATGGGTGATGAAGCCTCGGGCGTTGCCACCGAAGAACCAGTCTTCCAGCAGCGGGCTGAAGGTAAAGCACAGATAACCCACCAGCACCACCACGGGCACCAGGATCAGCGCCTGCCAGCCATCGGGCACCCGCTCCTTGATCTTGCGCGGCAGTTGGTGCCAAGCGAAGGCCGCCACCAGCATGGACAGGGGCAGCAGTATGAGACACAGGGCCACCCCCGGCAGGTGCTGCTCGATGAAGGGGGCCAGCCACAGACCGGCCAGAAAGCCCAGGATCACGGTGGGCAGGGCCGCCATGATCTCCACCGTGGGCTTCACCACCTTGCGCATGCCGGCGGACATGAAGTAACCGGCGAAGATGGCACCCGCCAGGGCGATGGGCACGGCAAACAGCATGGCGTAGGCGGCGGCCTTGAGGGTACCGAAGGCCAGGGGCACCAGGCTGAACTTGCCTTCGAAGTCATCTGAGGCGGAGGTGGACTGCCAGACAAACTGGGGCTCGGGATAGCCTTCATACCACACCTTGGACCAGAGGGCGCTCCAGGTCACCTCGGGGTGATTGTTCTTCACCCTGTAGTAGTCGAAGCCACCCTGACGCTCCACCAGCAGGCCGTTGTTGCGCGGCGCCAGGGCCAGGGAGGTCACGGAGACATCCCCCAGGGACTGGCTCAGCAGCCGGGTTTCGCCGGTGGCGTGGAACAGGCCAAGCTGATGATCGCCGGACAGGGTGACGAAGCCCTTGCGGCTGTGCTCGGCGGCCAGCAGGCGCACGCTGCCCTCGGCCTGGAAGTCACGGATGCGGGTGAACTCCCGCTGACCGTTGCGCACCACCTCGAACCACTGGGAGATGACGCCGTTGTCGTTGGTCACCATGATGGAGGAGGCGCCGCTCAGCAGGCTGATGCCGGTGACCTTGCTGCCCGGCTCGTTCACCTCGATGGCGCTGCGCAGACGCACCTCGCTCAGATCGCTGATGTCGTAGACGGACAGCATGTTGCCACCGCGCACCAGCAGGTAGCGCAGATCCGGGGTCAGCAGCAGCTGATCGATGTGGCCGTTCATGGCCGGCATGGCGTAGTGGTTGGTCTGCCACTCCACCTCGCCGGAGAGGAAGTTCTCCTCCCCTTCCTGGGCCACCAGGGCCAGCTGGTTGTCGGCGGTCTGCACCGCAAACACCCGCTTGTCGCTCTTGGCCTCAAACGCCAGACCCGTGATGGCACGGCCCTGCTCGTCCAGCACCAAGGGCTCCCCCCCCAAGGGCGACTTCACCACGGCTTGGGTGGTGCGCTTGTCGTTGGGATAGGTGATGAGAAAGCCCGGCTGCACCACCCGAGCGGTGCCGTTATCCAGGCCAAACACCACCATGGGGGTGCCGGCGGCGGTGACGCTGACGCTGGTCACCGGCTCATCCAGCTGCTGGTGCAGGATGACCTGGCCCACGGGATATCCGGATTCGGCCTTGATGGAGAAGAAATCCATCCCCCCCTGCCGGCTGAAGCGGTAGCCGATGTCCTGCTGATCGTCCATGCCCAGGAGCACGGGATCACCGGACAGCGTCAGGGAGAACTGGCTGACAGGTTCTACCTTGGCGCTCTCGAACACGGGCTTCACCACGTAGAGCAGGTAGAAGAAGATAAGCAGCAAGGCCACCAGCACCAGGATACCCCCGGTGGTGACGCCAACGCTGGCCAACTTGTCCTTGATACGCCGCCTGGCGCTCCCGGACATGGTCAGGTTTTGGGTTTGGCTGGACATCGAAAACCTCGAATGTACTGAATACCGGCGCATTGTATGTCTGCAAGATGACACTTTTGTTACACCCAGGCGGCCAGCGCATGAAATCCTGCGTCAACCGGCTCCAACAGGCCATGACGACCGCGATACCATGGGGTATGTTAGCCGATATGGCGCTCTGATGAGTCTGCCACCAGCAGGACAGTCGTGGTCACACTCCTGTCATGCTTCTGAAATATAATAAGTAAAACATCAAGCGCCAACGGCAGCATCGCCAGCACTAGGTCGCGCAGGCCAGTTTCTGGCCAGGGCACAGCAAGGCCAACCTCATGGCCAGAGCACAGAGTAGGGTTGTATCGTGAGCAACGACAAGCAGTGGATCGAAAAGGAACTCAGCTGGTTATCCTTCAACGAGCGGGTATTGCAGGAAGCCCAGGACAAGAGCGTGCCCATCATAGAGCGGGTCCGTTTTCTTGGCATCTTCTCCAACAACCAGGATGAGTTCTTCAAGGTGCGGGTGGCGGAGCTCAAGCGCCGCGCCCTCATCGACACAGAGCACGGTGAAGACAATGGCAACAACGAGCTGCTGGCGGCCGTCAAAGCTAAGGTGATGCGCCTGGGCGAGGTGTTTGACGCCACCTACCGGGAGCTGATGCTGGCCCTGGCCCGCCACAACATCTTCCTCATCAACGAAAGCCAGATCTCCGAGCACAACCAGGCCTGGCTGCGCAAGTTCTTCCAGGACAAGGTGCTGCGCCACATCAGCCCCATACTGCTGACCAAGGATGCGGATCCCGTGGCCTTCTTGAAGGATCAGTACACCTACCTGGCGGTGATGATGAAGAAGGACGGTGGGCCCAGCAAATATGCCCTCATCGAGGTGCCTACCGACAAGCTGCCCCGCTTCGTGCCCATGCCGCCGGAAGGCAGCAAGCGGCGCAAGGAGCTCATCATCCTGGACAACATCATCCGGGTCTGCCTGGATGACATCTTCGCCGGCTTCTTCGAATACGACGAGATCGCAGCCTACTCCATCAAGATGACCCGGGACGCCGAGTTCGACCTCTCCTCCCAGCTGGACCTGAGCCTGCTGGACAAGATGAGCGACGGCCTGAAGCAGCGCCTCACCGCCATGCCGGTGCGCTTTGCCTACGACCGGGAGATGCCCAGGGAGATGGCCAGCTTCCTCAGCGCCAAGCTGGGGGTCAGCAGCCTCGACTCGGTGCTGCCCGGCGGCCGCTACCACAACTTCAAGGACTTCATCGGCTTCCCCAACGTGGGCCGCGCCTACCTGGAGAACCCCAAGCTGCCGGCCCTGGTGAGCAGCCGCTTCTCCCGCCGGCGCAACGCCTTCCACGCCATCAGCGAGGGAGACATACTGCTCTACTACCCCTACCACAAGTTCCAGCACTTCACCGAGCTGCTGCGTCAGGCCTCCTTCGATCCGGCGGTGAGCAGCATCAAGATCAACATCTACCGGGTGGCCAGCCAGTCCCGGGTCATCGACTCCCTGATCGACGCCGCCAACAACGGCAAGCGGGTGACCGTGGTGGTGGAGCTGCAGGCGCGCTTCGACGAAGAGAACAACATCCGCTGGGCCCAGCGCCTCACCGCGGCCGGGGTCAAGGTCTTGTTCGGCCTGCCGACGCTGAAGATCCACTCCAAGCTCTGCCTCATCACCCGCCACGAGCAGGGTGAGGCGGTGCGCTACGCCCACATCGGTACCGGCAACTTCAACGAGAAGACCGCCAAGATCTACACCGACTTTGCCCTGTTCACCCGCAACGCCGAGCTGGCCGCCGAGGTGGAGGGCGTGTTCGACTACATTGAACACCCCTACCGGCGCTTCAAGTTCAACCACCTGCTGGTCTCCCCCATCAACATGCGCCGCAGCCTGTACAGCATGATCGACAACGAGATCAGCAACGCCAAGGCGGGACTGCCGGCGGCCATCACCATCAAGATCAACAACCTGGTGGACAAGGGCATGGTGAGCCGCCTGTATGCCGCCAGCCAGGCCGGCGTCAAGATCCGCATGATCTTGCGGGGCATGTGCTCCCTGGTGCCCGGGGTGCCGGGCCTGAGTGACAACATAGAGGTCATCAGCATCATAGACCGCTACCTAGAGCACCCGCGGGTATTGGTGTTCCACAACAACGGCAACCCCCGCTACTTCATCGGCTCCGCCGACTGGATGACCCGCAACCTGGATCACCGCATCGAGGTGAGCACCCCCGTCTACGACGAGGCCTTGAAGCAACGCATCCACACCCTGCTGACGATCCAGTTCTCCGACACCACCAAGGCGCGCTACATAGATGCCGAGGCCAGCAACCGCTATGTGCCGCGGGGCAACAAGCGTAAGATCCGCTCCCAGATCGCCATCTACGACTACTTGAAACGTCAGGAGCAACACACCGATGTCCAGTGAATGGTTGGCCGCCATCGACATGGGGTCCAATAGCTTCCACCTGGTGATCGCCCGCCAGGTGGATGGCCGCCTGCAGATTGTCGATCGGCTCAAAGAGCGGGTGCAGCTGGCCGAGGGGCTGGAGCAGACCGGTCGGCTGAGCCCGGAGGCCATGGCCCGGGGCCTGGCCTGCCTGCGGCTGTTTGGTGAGCGACTGGGGGACATCCCCCGGGCCAGCCTGCGCATCACAGGCACCTTCACCCTGCGGGTGGCCAGCAACGCCGATCTGTTTCTCACCGAGGCCCGCGCCCTGCTGGGCCACCCGGTGGAGGTGATCTCGGGGCTGGAAGAGGCGCGCCTCATCTATCAGGGGGTGGCCCACACCCAGCACACCGAGGGGCGTCTGCTGGTCATCGACATCGGCGGCGGCAGCACAGAGCTCATCATAGGCGAAGAGTTCGCCCCCCTGGCCCTCACCAGCCGCAAGATGGGCTGCGTCACCTTCAGCAATCACTTCTTCGGCAACGGCCGGCTGACCGACGAACAGTTCGACGCCGCCATCCTGGAGGCCCAGCACCAGCTCGAACCCATCATGACCCGCTACCGGGCGCTGGGCTGGGAGCAGTGCCTGGGCAGTTCCGGCACCATCAAGGCGGTACACGAGCTGCTGCTGGCCGCCGGGCTGGGCCCGCAGATCGACATGGCGGGCCTCAGCCTGCTGCGCAGCCAGATGGTGGCGCAGAAGCGCATGGATCAACTCAAGCTACCGGGGCTGAGCGAGGATCGCCGGCCGGTGATCGCCGCCGGGGTGGCCATACTGCAGGCGCTATTCGAAGCCCTGCACATCCAGCAGATGGACTTCTCCGACGGCGCGCTGCGCGAAGGCAGCCTCTACAGCCTGACGGCGCGCCAGCAGCACAGCGACATCCGCGAGCGCACCGCCAGCGGTCTGGCCCAGATGTACCACATCGATCCGGATCAGGCGGCGCGGGTGGAGGCGACGGTGCTGGGGCTGTTTGATCAGGTGGCGGACAGTTGGGCGCTGGAGGTGGAGAGCTACCGGCCGCTGTTGGCCTGGGCGGCTCAGCTGCACGAGGTGGGACTGGTCATCAACTACAGCGCGGTGCAGAAGCATTCGGCCTACCTGCTGGCCCACTCGGATCTGCCGGGCTTCAACCAGCAGGAGCAGGCGTTTTTGGCCCTGATGGCGCGTTTTCAGCGCAAGACCATCAAGCGCGGCGACTTCACCCCCATCCAGAACCACGAGGACGAGGCGCTGTGGCGCTGCATCCGCCTGCTGCGCCTGGCGGTGGCCCTGCACCACAGACGCCAGGATGGCGCCCTGCCCCCGCTGCTGCTCAAGGCCAAGGAGCACAAGCTGACCCTGAGCCTACCGGCGACCTGGTGCCAGCAGAACCGCCTGCTGATGCAGAACCTGACCAAGGAACAAAAGTACGCCCAGGAGCAAGGCTGGGAGCTGAAGCTGCGTCAGGACGCCGAGTCGCTTGCCTGACGGGCCGCCAGCTTGGCGGCCTTGTGCTCGGCCCGCCGGCGGCGGAAGAAGTCGCTGAGCTGCTGGCTGCAGGCCTCGGCCAGCACGCCCCCCACCACCTCCACCCTGTGGTTGTGATGGGGATCCTGCAGCACGGGGAACACAGAGGCCACGGCGCCGGTCTTGGCGTCGCTGGCGCCGTAGATCAGGGTGCCGATGCGGGCGTGCACCAGGGCCCCGGCGCACATGACGCAGGGCTCCAGGGTAACGTAGAGCCGGGTGTCCAGCAGGCGATAGTTGCCCAGGCGCGCGCCTGCCTGGCGCAGCGCCATCACCTCGGCATGGGCACAGGGGTCGTGACGGGTCACCACCTGGTTCCAGCCTTCCCCCACCACCTCGTCCCCCAACACCAAAACGGCCCCTACCGGCACCTCTCCCAGGGCTTCCGCCCGGGCGGCCAGGCTCATGGCATGCCGCATCCACGCTTCATCGGATTTCATAAGCTCTCCCCTTGCGGGCGCCATTATGCCAAAGGTGGGGCAAATTCCCAGCCCGGCTCCCCGCCTTGCCTCAGCTTGGCGCTGACCGGCGCAGCGGCGCCCCAAATTGCACGGCTTGCACCAAAAAGTGCCATGGCGGGACCATTCTGACCCCATTGGCGCTGGCACACTCCTTGCGATGACAAGCTATCTGAGTGGTAAAGGAGAGCCCCATGATCAGGATCCAGCCTCCCGCCGAGGCGCTTTACGACGAGATGCTGCTGGCCGACGGCCAGTGCCGTCCCCATTACGCCCCCTTTTGGCACTGGCTCAGGGAGACGGACGACAAGTACATACAGCACAAGCGCGAAGAGGCCGATCTGCTGTTCCACCGGGTCGGGATCACCTTCAACGTCTACGGCGAGGAGGACGGTGCCGAGCGACTCATCCCCTTCGACAACGTGCCCCGCATCATCCCCGCCGCCGAATGGCGCATGCTGGATCAGGGCATCCGCCAGCGGGTCAAGGCCCTCAACGCCTTCTTGCACGACATCTACCACGACCAGCGCATCCTCAAGGAAAAGGTGATCCCCGCCGAGCAGGTGCTGGCCAACGATCAGTACCAGCCCTGCATGCAGGGCATCACGCTGCACAGACGCACCTATGCCCACATCACTGGGGTGGATCTCATCCGCAACCAGGATGGTCATTACTATGTGCTGGAGGACAATTTGCGTACCCCCTCCGGGGTCTCCTACATGCTGGAGAACCGCAAGATGATGATGCGGCTCTACCCCGAGCTGTTCTCTAGCCAGCGCATCTCGCCGGTGGAACGCTACCCCTCCTTGCTGCTGCAGACCCTCAAGGAGAGCACCCCGGTGGAGAACCCCTGCGTGGTGGTGTTGACCCCGGGCCGCTTCAACAGCGCCTACTTCGAGCACAGCTTCCTGGCCCAGCAGATGGGGGTGGAGCTCGTTGAAAACGCCGATCTCTTCGTCAAGGACGGCCACGTGTACATGCGCACCACCGCCGGCCCACAGCAGGTGGATGTCATCTACCGGCGCATCGACGACGCCTACCTGGACCCCCTGGCCTTCCGCCCCGACTCCATGCTGGGGGTGCCCGGCCTGCTGTCGGTCTACCGCGCCGGCGGCGTGGTGCTGGCCAACGCCGTGGGCACCGGGGTGGCGGACGACAAGTCCATCTACCCCTATGTGCCGGAGATGATCCGCTTCTATCTGGCGGAGGAGCCCATCCTCAACAACGTGCCCACCTGGCAGTGCCGCCGGCCGGCGGAGCTGTCCCACGTGCTGGCCAACCTGGCGGAGCTGGTGGTCAAGGAGGTGCACGGCGCCGGGGGCTACGGCATGCTCATCGGCCCCTGCGCCAGCCGAGACGAGATCGCCGCCTTCGCCGAACGCATCAAGGCCAGACCCCACAACTACATAGCCCAACCCACCCTGTCCCTGTCCACCTGCCCCACCTTCGTGGCCAGCGGCGTGGCCCCGCGGCACATCGACCTGCGGCCCTTCGTGCTCACCGGCCGGGAGACCCGCCTGATCCCTGGTGGCCTGACCCGGGTGGCCCTCACCGAGGGCTCCCTGGTGGTCAACTCCTCCCAGGGCGGCGGCACCAAGGACACCTGGGTCCTGGAGGACTACCCATGCTAAGTCGCACCGCCAGTGAACTGTATTGGATGTCCCGCTACCTGGAGCGGGCGGAAAACATGGCCCGCATGCTGGACGTCACCTACTCCATGTCCCTGATGCCCCAGATCGACGAGGACAACAGCGAGCTCATCGCCCCCCTGACCATCACGGGCACCCACGATCCCTTCTTGAAGGAGTACGGCCAGATCAGCATGAGCAATCTGCTGAACTTCTTCGTGCTGGATGAGCGCAACCCCTCCAGCATCTACAGCTGCATCAAGGGGGCGCGGGACAATGGCCACGCGGTGCGCGGCCGCATCAGCGGCGAGGTGTGGGAGAGCCTCAACACCACCTGGCTGGAGATGAAGGCCCTGCGCAAGCGCGGTGGCGCGAGCCAGGATGCGGTGGCCTTCTTTGACTGGGTCAAGGAGCGCTCCCACCAGGTGCGGGGTGCCACCTTCGGCACCATATTGCGCAGCGACACCCTGAGCTTCATCCGCCTGGGCACCTTCATCGAACGGGCGGACAACACGGCCCGCATCCTGGATGTGAAGTACCAGGTGATGAAGGAGAACGAGGATCCGGTGCGGGAGTTCTACCGCTGGAATGCCCTGCTGCGCTCGGTGGGGGCCTACGAGGCCTATCAGGAGCTGTACAAGCAGGCGCCCACCCCGGATCTGGTGGCCGAACTGCTGATCCTGCGCTCCGAGGTGCCCCGCTCCCTGCGGGCCAGCGTGGAAGAGGTGGAGGCCCTGCTGGGCAGCATAGAGGGCAACGCCGGCCGGGAGCCGCGCCTGCTCACCGCGGTGCAGCATGCCAAGCTGCGCTTTGGCACCATCGCCGATCTGTTCGCCGACGGCTTGCATGCCTATCTGGATCAGTTCCTCACCGACATCAACGCCATCGCGGCCAGCATTCACCATAGCTATCTGGAGGCCTCCTGATGCGCCTGACCATAGAACACCAGACCCGTTACGAATATCAGAGCACGGTGCGCCGCAGCACCCAGTACCTGCGGCTGACACCGCAGCCCAGCCGCCGCCAGCGCATCCTCTCCTGGGAGCTGGAGCTGCCGGAGAGCGCCACCCAGACCACCGACAGCTTCGGCAACGTGCTGCACGTGCTGACCCTGGACGCGCCCCATGAGGCCATCGACATCCTGGCCCGGGGTGTGGTGGAGATCCTGGAGGAGACGGAGGACGAGGACACCCAGCTCTCCCCCCTCATCTACCTGCGCCACAGCGATCTCACCCGAGCCGACGCCGCCATCCGCGACTTTGCCGCCGCCTTTGCCCCCGAGGCGGATCCGGCGTTCAGCCTGGAGGCCATGATGAACGCCCTGTTGGCGCGCATGCCCTACACCCCGGGCAGCACGGCGGTGAGCGACAGCGCCGCCGACGCCTTTGCCACCGGCAGCGGCGTCTGCCAGGATCACACCCATGTATTTCTGGCCTGTTGCCGCAGCCTGGGATTGCCGGCACGCTATGTCAGCGGCTATCTTTACACCCCGGATACCAGCCATGTGGCCACCCACGCCTGGAGCGAAGTCTGGTATGACGACAGTTGGCACACCTATGACGTCACCAACTTGAGCCGCACCCCCAACCAGCATCTGAAGCTGGCGGTGGGCATCGATTACCTGGATGCCTGCCCGGTGCGCGGCGTGCGCTACGGCGGCGGCGAGGAGGCCATGCTGGCCCATGCGGCCATCCGCCTGGCGGAGGAGCAGCAGCAACAACAACAGTGAAGTCTGACAGGAAACCGCTCCATGACCTATTGCGTCGCCCTGCGCCTGGCCGAGGGCCTGGTGTTCGCCTCCGACTCCCGCACCAACGCGGGGGTCGATCACATCGCTACCTTCAAGAAGCTGCACACCTTCGAGGTGCCGGGTGAACGCCTGCTGGTGCTGCAAAGCGCCGGCAACCTGGCCACCACCCAGAGCGTGGTGAGCCTGCTGCGCCAGCGCTGCACCCAGCCGGAGCTGAGCCTGCTCCATGCCGGCAGTCTCTATCAGGCGGCGGAGCTGGTGGGCGCCACGGTACGTGAGGTGATCGCCCGGGACGGCGGCCAGCAACAAAGCGGGGTCAACTACGGCTGCAACCTGCTGCTGGGCGGGCAGATCCAGGGCGAAGCGCCGCGCCTGTTTCACATCTACCCGGAAGGCAACTTCATCGAGGCCTCGGAAGACACCCCCTATTTTCAGATAGGCGAGAGCAAGTACGGCAAACCCATTTTGGATCGGGTGCTGACCTACCACTCCCCCCTGGACCTGGCACTGCAGTGCGCCCTCATCTCGCTCGACTCCACCCTGCGCAGCAACCTGTCGGTGGGCCTGCCGCTGGATGTGCTGTGCTACCGCAAGGACAGCCTGCAAGGCCAGCCCTGCCGCATCGGCGAGCAGGATCTCGCCTATGCCCAGCTGCGAAAGACCTGGTCCGAAGGGCTGGCCCGGCTCATCGGCCAGCTGCCGCCACCGCCGGACCATTGGCTGGGCAACGACTGAGCCAGCCAAAAACGGCGCCAGGGACTGGCACTGACCAGGATGGTAACATGACCCGACATGCCATTCTGGACGCGAGCAGGGTGGCGCTGTCTCACCGGGCGGCCACCGAGCGCCAACCCGGGGCCATAACTCTCCTGTCACACAGGCCGTTACAAGAGGAAGCAGCCCATGTCTGATCTCATCCAGCGGATCCAAGCCCTCAAGCTGATCCCCGTCATTGCCCTGCAGGATGCCGAGCTGGCGGTGCCCCTGGCCAAGGCCCTGGTGGACAACGGCCTACCGGCCGCTGAAGTCACCTTTCGCACCCCGGCGGCGGCCGAGGCCATCCGGCGGATGCGCGAGGCCTACCCGGATCTGCTGATCGGCGCCGGTACCGTACTGAACGCCAGCCAGGTGGATGCCGCTGTGGCGGCCGGGGCCGACTTTATCGTCAGCCCGGGCTTCAATCCCACCACGGTGCGCTACTGCCAGCAAAAGGCGATCCCCATCATCCCGGGCGTCAACAACCCCAGCCTGGTTGAGCAGGCCATGGAGCTGGGCCTGACCCAGCTCAAGTTCTTCCCGGCGGAGCAGTCCGGTGGCATCGGCATGCTCAAGGCCCTGGCCGCCGTCTACCCTGTGTCCTTCATGCCCACCGGCGGCATCACCCCCGCCAACCTGGCCGACTATCTGGCCCTGCCCTGCGTGATGGCCTGTGGCGGCACCTGGATGGTGCCGGGCCAGCTGATCGAGGCGCGGCAATGGGAAGCCTTGGGCCAGCTGATCCGCGACGCGGTCGCCCAGCTCTGAGGCGGTTGACCCCATAGAGCAATAAAAAAGCCCCCGTCGAGACGGGGGCTTTTATTTGGTCTAGCAGTAAGCCAGTGGGCTTACTTGCCAGCCAGGATCTGCAGATCGCGCTCGGCCACCTTGGCCGGAACCGGGATGTAGCCATCCTTCTCGGCGATGTTCTGACCGGACTTGGACAGCACCAGCTTGACGAACTCCAGCACCATGGGATCCAGCGGCTTGTTGGGGTGCTTGTTCACGTAGATGTACAGGTAACGTGACAGCGGGTAGGCCCCCTTCAGCGCGTTCTCTTCGGTGGCTTCCACGTAGTCGGTGCCGGACTTGGACAGCGGCAGGGCACGCACGCCAGAGGTCTTGTAGCCGATGCCTGAGTAGCCGATGCCGTTCAGGGAGGCGGACACGGACTGCACCACGGAGGCGGAACCCGGTTGCTCGTTGACGGTGCTCTTGAAGTCACCCTTACACAGGGCGTGCTCCTTGAAGTAGCCGTAGGTGCCGGACACAGAGTTACGACCAAACAGCTGGATATCACGGTTGGCCCATTCGCCATCCAGACCCACGTCGCTCCACTTGGTGGCGGCCTTGGTGCTGCCGCACTTCAATGTGGAGGAGAAGATCTCGTCCAGTTGCTGCATGGACAGGCCCTTGATGGGGTTGTCCTTGTGCACGAACACCGCCAGGGCATCCACGGCCACCGGGATGGCGGTGGGCTTGTAACCGTAGCGCTTCTCGAAGGCTTCGACTTCACCGTCCTTCATCTTGCGGCTCATGGGGCCGATCTGGGCGGTGCCTTCGGTCAGGGCGGGCGGAGCAGTGGAAGAACCGGCAGCCTGGATCTGGATGTTGACGTTCGGGTAAACGCGCTTAAATTCCTCGGCCCACAGGGTCATCATGTTGGCCAGGGTGTCGGAACCCACGGAAGAGAGGTTACCTGAGATGCCGCTAACCTTCTGGTACTCGGGCAGGGCGCTGTCCACGGTGGCAAAGGCCTGGGCAGATACGATGGCAGCGGCAAAGCCGACGACGCTAACCAGTTTGTTGAGTTTCATCCACTTTCTCCAATTAAAGGGGAAGTCCTTGTTGTTGACGGGGCCAGTATCACCCGTCTCCGTGAAAGATTTACTAAAACTAGATGACATTTGTATGACAGCGCAAGCCGGGCAACCTGGGTACTGTCATAAAAAAATCAAGCGCCATCAGGCGCTTGATTCAGATGAGGGGACTCACGCGTTGGCGCTGGCCTTGACCACCAGCCGGGCGGGTATGACAAAACTGAAACAACTGCCCTCCCCCAGCTGACTCTGAATTTCCAGCTGGCTGTCATGGTGGCTCAAGGCGTGCTTGACGATGGCCAGCCCCAGCCCAGAGCCACCGGTCTGACGGGAACGGGCCCTGTCCACCCGGTAGAAGCGCTCGGTCAGCCGACCGAGGTGCTCGGGGGCTATGCCCTCCCCGCGATCGTAGACCGCAAAGCGGGCCTGCCCACCTTGGCGCGACCAGACCACCCGGATCTGCTTGCCTGCGGGCGTGTACTTGATGGCGTTGTTCACCAGGTTGGTGACGGCGCTGCGCAGCTGATCCTCGTCGCCGTAGATCAGCAGCTGCCCATCCAGCTCGAAGGAGAGCTCATGGCTGCCGCCGCTGACGGTGCGGCACTCCTGTTCCACCATCAGCAGCAGCTTGGGCATGTCCACCACCTTCTGCAGGTTGGTCTCCGGCGCCGCCTCGATGCGGGAGAGCACCAGCAGCTGGTTCACCAGGTTGTCCATGCGCAGGGTCTGCTCCAGCATCACCTTCTGGGCCTTGCCCCAGTGGGCCGGATCCGGCACCTCTTCCATCATCTCCAGGTAGCCCTTCAGCACGGTCAAGGGGGTACGCAGCTCGTGAGAGACGTTGGCCACGAAGTTTTTGCGCATGGCCTCCATGCTCTTGAGATGGGTCACATCCCGCACCACCAGCAGGGTCTGATCCTCCGTGTAGGGCATGATGCGAAACTCCAGCACCTTCTGCTCGTTGATGGGCGAGCTCATCTCCAGCGGCTCGTCAAACTGCAGCTTACGCAGGTAGGCGATGAACTGGGGCGTGCGGATCAGGTTGCTGATGTTCTGCCCGGCATCCTCGGGCCAGCGAAAGCCCAGCAGCTGGCCGGCCAGCTTGTTACACCAGATGATGCTGCCGTCGGTGCGGCACACCACGGCGGCGTCCGGCAGGGCCTCGGCCCCCTCGCGGAAACGCCGGATGAGCCCGGCCAGCTCCCGACGCCGGGCGCGGTGCCGTTGCTGCAGACGATAGATGCCGTTGAAAATGTATTCCCAGGTGCCGGAGCCCTGAGGGGGGATCAGGCTGCGGTCGACCCACAGCCAGTGAAACAGACGACGCTGCTGCCAGTAGTGCCACATCAGGTGCAGCACCGCCGCCACCAACAGGCTCAGCGGCCAGTGGTTCAGCAGCAACCCGAGGACCAGGAAGGGCAGGTAGTAACCCAGCGCCTTCTTGACAACCCGTCCCCAGGAGTAGGGTTCAAACATGCTGTTCCTCAGACGCGGGTGGAGAAACGGTAACCGGTGCCACGCACCGTCTGGATCAAGGCATCGTGGCCGAAGTCGGACACCGCCTTGCGCAGGCGCCGAATGTGCACGTCCACGGTTCTGTCTTCCACGTAGACGTTGGTGCCCCAGACATTATTTAGCAATTGCTCGCGACTGTATACCCGCTCCGGGTGGGTCATAAAGAAATGCAGCAGCCGGAATTCCGTGGGCCCCATCTCCAGCACCTGCTCGTTGGCGGTGACACGGTGGGAGACCGGATCCAGCTTGAGCCCCTGCACCTCGATGATCTCCTCTGTGCTGGTGGGCACGGCGCGGCGGATCACCGCCTTCAGGCGGGCCGTCAGCTCCTTGGGGGAGAAGGGCTTGGTGATGTAGTCATCGGCACCGGCATCCAGCCCGCGCACCTTGTCCTCTTCCTCGCCCCGGGCGGTGAGCATCACCACCGGTATCTGACGGGTGACCTCGTCCAGCTTGAGCTGCTTGATAAACTGGATACCGCTGCCACCGGGCAGCATCCAATCCAGCAGGATCAGATCCGGAAACGGCTCCTTGAGGGCAGCCAGACCCTGTTGATAGTCCTCCGCCTCCATGGGCTCGAATCCCTTCTGCTCCAGCACGAAGCACAGCATCTCCCGGATCGGGGCCTCATCTTCAACGATCAGTACTTTCTTTGACATGTTATACGCCCTGGATTGCCTTTCCTTGTTTTGCCAGCCGCATTATTAGAACTTTTTGTGACACTTTTATGATAACGACAAGACAATCAGGTTTCAGCAGCCATTAGCCCAGGGCCATCGCCAGGCTCGCCGGCTTGGACGGACACTCCATCAGCAGTTCCTGCAGCCCGGTCTGGGGGTCTTTTTGCTCCCCGCAGCTGGTGAAGCCGTGATGCCGGTAGAAGGTGATGATGTCGCTGTTGCGGGTGCAGATCCGCAGCCACAGGTAGGGATGACAGGATTTGAGTTGATAGAGCAGAGCGGCGCCCAGGCCACTGCCCTGGTACTCCGGATGGACATAGAGGGCCAGCAGCTCGTCGGCCTGCAGGGCGGCAAACCCCTTGATCTGGCCGGCCTGCTCCAGCACCCAGATCTCGCTGCCGGCCATGAAGCGATCCCGCATGGCCTCCTGATGGGGCCACCAGAGGGCGGCCGGCAACTCGTCATAGGCGTGCAACGAGGCCTGCAGCCAGATCTCCAGCAGCACAGGCATATCCTCTTGGCGATGCGGACGGATCACCATGGCAGGCCCTCCCCCATAACTCATTCAAGTGTAAATTTGCCCGCAAACGGACCGCCTGTTTTTGCCCTGGCCCCTGTGAGCCAGCTCCGCTTTTTCTGTCCGGAATGCCGGGAGGATCACAAAGCTGATAGAATGGCGCGATTTCAACGAAAGCCGAGGCCGTCATGTGGTTTAAAAACCTGCAGATTTATCGTTTCACCCGCCCCTTCGAACTCACCGCCGAGGCATTGGAGCCCCTGCTCAAGAGCCTGTTGTTCGTGCCCTGCGGCAGCCAGGAGATGAGCAAGTTCGGCTTCGTCAGCCCCTTCGGCCGGGAGTCGGATCTGCTGGTGCATGAGGCCCAGGGTCAGCTGCTGCTGTGTGCCAAGCGCGAAGACAAGCTGCTGCCCGGCCCCGTGGTCAAGGACGCCCTGCAGGAGCGCATCGACCAGATGGAGGCCGATCAGGGCCGCGCCCTGAAGAAGAAGGAAAAGGAGTCCCTCAAGGACGAGGTGTTGATGCAGCTGCTGCCCCGGGCCTTCACCCGCACCAGCCAGACCTTTTTGTGGCTCAATGCCCAGGACAACTACCTGGTGGTGGATGCCGGCTCCGCCAAGAAGGCCGACGACGTGCTGAGCCTGCTGCGCAAGGCCATCGGCTCCCTGCCGGTGGTGCCCCTCTCCCTGACCGACCCCGCCGAGATCACCATGACCGAATGGCTGAACGCCGGTGCCGCCCCCGGCAGCTTCGTGCTGGAGGACGAAGCCGAGCTGCGCTCCGCCCTGGAGCACGGCGGCATCATCCGCTGCAAGCAGCAGGATCTCACCACGGAAGAGATCAAGGTGCACCTGCTGGCGGACAAGCTGGTCACCAAGCTGGCCCTCAACTGGGCCGAGACGGTGAGCTTCGTGCTGGGGGATGATCTGGGCATCAAGCGCCTCAAGTTCTCCGAAGAGCTGCGGGAGCAAAACGATGACGTGGTCTCCGAAGACAAGTCGGCACGGCTGGATGCCGACTTCAGCCTGATGACAGGCGAATTGGGCCGTTTCATCCCCGAGCTGATTGCCGCCCTGGGTGGTGAAAAGGCCGAGTAAAGCCAGGTCGTCGCGTGCTTAACCTCATGGGCCGGCCTTTGTGCCGGCCTTGTTATTGGCCCGCCGCACACCTTGACGTACAATCCCCTCCCCGGCTTCATCAGGTGAAGCCGTCCTGACCTGTGATCAGACCCAAGAGAGACAATATGTTCAGACCCGAGTTGCTTTCTCCGGCGGGAACGCTGAAGAACATGCGCTATGCGTTCGCCTATGGCGCCGATGCCGTCTATGCCGGCCAACCCCGTTACAGCCTGCGGGTGCGTAACAACGAATTCGACCACGAGCACCTGCAGCTGGGCATCGACGAGGCCCATGCATTGGGCAAGAAGCTGTACGTGGTGGCCAACATCCAGCCCCACAACTCCAAGCTCAAGACCTTCGTGCGCGACATGCGCCCCGTGGTGGACATGGGCCCAGACGCCCTCATCATGTCCGATCCCGGCCTCATCATGCTGGTGCGGGAGCACTTCCCCCACATGCCGGTTCATCTGTCGGTGCAGGCCAATGCGGTCAACTGGGCCACGGTGAAGTTCTGGGAGCAGATGGGCCTGGAGCGGGTCATCCTCTCCCGGGAGCTCTCCTTGGATGAGATCGAAGAGATCCGCCAGCAGTGCCCCGGCATCGAGCTGGAGGTGTTTGTCCACGGCGCCCTGTGCATGGCCTACTCAGGCCGCTGCCTGCTCTCCGGCTACATCAACAAGCGCGACCCCAATCAGGGCACCTGTACCAACGCCTGTCGTTGGGAGTACAAGGTGCACGAGGGCAAGGAAGACGACGTCGGCCAAATCGTCCACAAGCAGGAGCCGATCCCGGTGCAGGTGCAACCCACCCTGGGGTTGGGCCAACCCACGGATCAGCTGGTGCTGCTGGAGGAGAAGAACCGCCCCGGCAAGTTCATGACCGCCTTCGAGGACGAGCACGGCACCTACATCATGAACTCCCGGGATCTGCGGGCCATCGAGCACGTGGAGCGCCTCACCAAACTGGGGGTGCATTCGCTGAAGATCGAGGGGCGCACCAAGTCCTTCTACTACTGCGCCCGCACCGCCCAGGTCTATCGCCAGGCCATCGACGATGCGGTGGCCAGCCGGCCCTTCAACCGGGATCTGATGAAGACCCTGGAGAACCTGGCCCACCGGGGTTACACCGAGGGCTTCCTGCGCCGCCACGCCCACAGCGACTACCAGACCTACGACTACGGCTACTCCGTCTCCGACAGCCAGCAGTTTGTCGGCGAGATCACCGGCCGCCGCGCCGATGGCCTGGTGGAGGTGGCGGTGAAGAACAAGTTCCTGCTGGGCAACCGCCTGGAGCTGATGACCCCCCAAGGCAATCTCACCTTCGATCTCAGCCAGCTGGAAAACCGCAAGGGCGAACAGATCGAAGTGGCCCCCGGTGACGGTCACACCGTCTACCTGCCGGTCCCCCAGGAGGTGGATGTGAACTTCGGCATCTTGCTGCGCAACCTGGACGGCGACGCCAATACCCGTCAGCCCCACCAGAAGGCCGGCTGACGATGGCGCTGCTCATCACCGACAAATGCATCAACTGCGACATGTGTGAGCCTGAGTGCCCCAATCAGGCCATCACCATGGGGGCCAAGGTCTACGAGATAGACCCGGCCCGCTGCACCGAGTGCGTCGGCTTCTACGAACACCAGACCTGCATCGCCGTCTGTCCCATCGACTGCATCATCTGGGACCCCCAGCATCCAGAAAGCCAGGAGGCATTGTGGGAAAAATTTGTTACGCTGCATTCCTAGCCTGCAGCCTAAGGAGCAAGTAATGGAAAAAGTCACCATCTACGGCAAGCCCATGTGTCCCTACTGCGACATGGCCGTCTCTGTCTGCCGCCAGAAGGGCTTCGAGTTCGAGTACATCGATATCTATGCCAAGCAGATGAGCATCGCCGATCTGCACGACATCGTCGGCAAGCCGGTGCGCACCGTGCCGCAGATCTTCGTCGGCGACCAGCATATCGGTGGCTATACCGACTTTGCCGCCTGGCTGAGCGAACAGGGACAAGCCTGAGATCAAGGTTTACCCTGCCCCGCCAGGCTATGCTCACAGGCTCCTCTTCATGGAGCCTTTTTTATGTCCCAACAGATCCTGATCGTGGCCAGCGGCGCCCCTTATGGCAGCGAGGCCCTGTTTAACGCCCTACGCCTGGCCATCGCCCTCAAGGAGCAGGATGCCAATCTTGCGCTGCGCCTGTTCCTGCTCTCCGATGCGGTGACCGCCGCCCTGCCAGGCCAGAAGCCGGCCGAGGGCTATCACCTGCGCCAGATGCTGGATATCCTCACCGCCCAGGACGTGCCGGTGAAGCTGTGCAAGACCTGTAGCGATGCCCGTGGCATCAGCAGCCTGCCGCTGCTCGAAGGGGTCGAGATTGGCACCCTGGTGGATCTGGCCCAATGGAGCCTGGTGGCGGACAAGGTGCTCACTTTCTAGCCGGCGAGGACCACATAATCATTGTCAGGGCGGCGGCCACTCCGTATAATGCGCCCCGCCCATAAAACCCGTTCTTTAACATCTGGTGAGTCAATTTATGCATCCCATGCTGAACATTGCTGTGCGCGCGGCGCGCAACGCAGGACAAGTCATTGCCAAGAACTTTGGCGATCACGCCAACGTCCAGACGGCTGAAAAGGCCAAAAACGACCTGGTTACCAACGTGGACCGCGAAGCCGAACAGGCCATCGTCTCCACCCTGCTCAAGGCCTATCCCGACCACAGCATCATCGGCGAAGAATTCGGTGTTCAAGGCAATGCCGACTCCGAATATCAATGGATCATTGACCCGCTGGATGGCACCACCAACTTCGTCAAGGGTATCCCCCACATCGCCGTCTCCATCGCCCTGCGCGTCAAGGGCCGCACCGAAGTGGGTGTGGTATTCGACCCGTTGCGCAACGAGCTGTTCACCGCCAGCCGGGGTAACGGCGCCCAGCTGAACGGCTACCGCATCCGCGTCGGCCAATCCAAGAGCCTGGACGGCACTGTGCTGGCTACCTCTTTCCCCCACCGCCACCGTCACTACCTGGACGCCTACAAGAAGATGTTTGATGGCATCTTCACCGAGTGCGCCGATATCCGCCGTGCCGGTACCGCCAGCCTGGATCTGGCCTACGTGGCCGCCGGCCGTGTCGACGGTTACTGGGAAATGTGCCTCAAGCCCTGGGATCTGGCCGCCGGTGAGCTGATCGCCCGGGAAGCCGGTGCCCTGGCCACCGACTTCGTCGGCGGGCACAACTTCTACACCAGCGGCAACATCGTCTGCGGCAACCCGCGGGTGGTGAAGTGCCTGCTGGCCAAGATCCGCGAGGATCTTCCTGAGTCCCTGGCCAAGTAAGCCAAAGGGACACAGCGCCAAGCAGAGAGGCCACCCCAGGGTGGCCTCTTTTATTTCAAAGAGATATTAAATAGTCTCTTTATATATTTAATTTGCCTTATCACTTGAGGCAGACTGGCTGCTCATCCCCGTGAGGACTTACGCCATGAATCATCTCCCCCTGCTGCTGGTCCCAGGCTATCAGGACAGTGGTCCGGACCACTGGCAAACCCGTTGGCATGCCACCCACCCCCAGTGGCGGCGGGTACGGGATCAGGATTGGCAGACGCCGGATCTGGCCCAGTGGACCCAGGTACTCTGCCGGCATCTGGCCGACAGCCCCACGCCGCTACATCTGGTGGCCCACTCCTTTGGCTGTCTGGCGAGTCTCAGTGCCGCCAGTACTCACCCGGAGAAAATCGCCAGCCTGTTTCTGGTGGCGCCACCGGATCCCGCCCATTTTGCCATTCCGGACGAAGCCCTGCCGCCACCCACCTGCCCCACCAGCCTATTGCTGTCCGATAACGATCCCTGGCTCGCCGCCGACCGGGCAGCGCTGCTGGCGCGCCGCTGGCAGCTGACCCCGCAGCACCTGGGTAGCCAGGGTCACGTCAATGCGGACTCCGGCCACGGTCACTGGCCGGATGGCCTGGCGCGGCTGGCGGCGCATCTGCGCGGCCTGTAATCCGAAGTCGGTAAAGGACGGACAAAAAAAAGCCCATCCAGAGGATGGGCTTTTTTCATGCGGGGAAATTACTCCTCGCTGGGGGCCTCGACGACCGGTTGCGCTTCTTCTACGACCGGGGCGGCAGCTTGGGGATTTTCGTCCCGCACCGCTTCCTTGATGGACAGGCGGACACGGCCCTGGCGATCCACTTCCAGCACCTTGGCACGCACCACGTCACCCATCTTGAGGTAGTCGTTCACGTCCTTCACTCGCTCTTCAGTGATCTGGGAGATGTGCACCAGACCATCTTTACCGGGCAGGATGTTGACGAAGGCACCGAAGTCGGCCAGGCGAACCACCTTGCCTTCGTAGATGCGACCCACTTCCACCTCGGCGGTCAGGGCTTCGATGCGACGGATGGCTTCCTTGGCAGCGTCGCCGTCCACGGCGGCGATCTTCACGGTACCGTCATCGTCCAGCTCGATGGTGGTGCCGGTTTCTTCGGTCAGGGCACGGATCACGGAACCGCCCTTGCCGATCACATCCTTGATCTTCTCAGGGTTGATCTTGATGGTGTGAATACGCGGCGCATAGTCGGAGATCTCGGCACGAGACTGGGGCATGGCTTCGTCCATCACCTTCAGGATGTGCAGACGGGCGTCGCGGGCCTGCTTGAGGGCCACTTCCATGATTTCCTTGGTGATGCCTTCGATCTTGATGTCCATCTGCAGGGCGGTCACGCCCTCGGTGGTCCCGGCCACCTTGAAGTCCATGTCGCCCAGGTGGTCTTCGTCACCCAGGATGTCGGACAGCACGACAAACTCGTCGCCTTCCTTCACCAGACCCATGGCGATACCGGCCACGGAGGCCTTGATGGGCACACCGGCATCCATCAGCGCCAGGGAGGAGCCGCAGACGGAGGCCATGGAGGAGGAGCCGTTTGACTCGGTAATCTCGGACACCACACGTACCGTGTAGGGGAACACGTCCTGGCTCGGCATCACGGCGGCGATACCACGCTTGGCCAGACGACCGTGGCCGATCTCGCGGCGCTTGGGTGACCCCACCATGCCGGTTTCACCGACGCAGTAGGGCGGGAAGTTGTAGTGCAGCATGAAGCGGTCGACGCGCTCACCGGCCAGCTCGTCGATGATCTGGGCGGAGCGTTCGGTGGCCAGGGTGGCAGTCACCAGGGCCTGGGTTTCACCCCGGGTGAACAGGGCGGAGCCGTGCACCCGCGGCAGCAGACCGGTCCCCACGGACAGGGCACGGATCATCTGGGGATTACGGCCGTCGATCCGCGGTTCGCCACGCAGCACGCGGCCACGGACGATCTCGCTCTCCAGGGTATGGAACAGCTCACCGGCCAGCTTGGCATCGACTGTCTCATCTGCAGCCACCAGTTGATCGATCACCTTCTGCTTGATGGCGCCGATGGTTTCGTAACGCACGGCCTTCTCGGTGATGCGGTAGGCTTCACCCAGCTCGGCGGTGGCCAGCTCGGCAATCTTGGCCTTCAGATCGGTGTTGACGGCGGGGGCCACCCAGTTCCAGGGCTTGGCACCGGCCTCGGCGGCGAATTCATTGATGGCCTTGATGGCGGTCTGCATCTGGTCGTGGCCATAGACCACAGCACCCAGCATGACGTCTTCCGGCAGGATTTGCGCCTCGGACTCCACCATCAGCACGGCGGATTCGGTACCGGCCACCACCAGATCCAGCTGGCTGTCCTTGATCTCATCCGCGGTGGGGTTCAGCAGGTATTGACCGTTGGCATAACCCACACGGGCGGCACCGATGGGGCCGTTGAACGGGATGCCGGAGACGGCCAGGGCCGCAGAGGTACCCAGCATGGCAACGATATCCGTCGGCACCTTGGGGTTGGAGGAGACCACGGTGGCAATCACCTGCACCTCGTTGAGGAAACCTTCCGGGAACAGGGGACGGATCGGGCGGTCAATCAGACGGGCGATCAGGGTTTCGCCTTCACTGGGGCGGCCTTCACGCTTGAAAAAACCTCCCGGAATGCGACCAGCCGCGTAGGTACGCTCCTGATAGTTCACGGTCAGCGGGAAGAAATCCCGGCCCGGAGTCGCTTCTTTTCTGCCGACTACCGCAACGAAAACGGCGGTGTCATCCATGCTCGCCATGACGGCGCCAGAGGCCTGACGGGCCATAACCCCGGTTTCCAGGGTGACGGTGTGTTGACCGTATTGGAAGGTTTTTACAATAGGATTCACTTGAATTTCCTTTGTCTGTGTTTGGTCGCTTAATTTAGCGCACCAGTATAGCCTAACGCCGGCAAAAGGTAAGAGCGTCAAGCAGTAAGAGTTTGCGCCCGCACACAGTCGCGGCCATCGGCAGCAAACGAAAAAAAGGAGGCCAAAGCCTCCTTTTTGCGAATAGCAGCTTGTGCTTGTCGTCGATTAACGACGCAGACCCAGCTTCTGGATCAGGGAAACGTAACGCGCTTCGTCCTTACGCTTCAGGTAGTCCAGCAGCTTGCGACGCTGGGAAACCATGCGCAGCAGACCACGACGACCGTGGTGATCCTTGCTGTGCTCGGCGAAGTGACCTTGCAGATGGTTGATCTGGGCGGTCAGCAGGGCAACCTGAACTTCCGGTGAACCGGTGTCGTTGGCGCCACGAGCGTGTTCAGCAACGATTTGTGCTTTGGTTTCGGCGTTTAGTGACATAGTCATTCTCCAATTCATTCAAACTTACTAAGTGATTTTGGCCGATCACTAATTCAGCCAAAAAGGGCAGCGGATTCTCCCACACTCCCCGGACCAAGGCAAGCCATTCAGGCCTGCTCTTCTTCCTCATCGTCGCCGGCGATACGCACCAGCCGGCGGGGAGCCACCTTGCCATCGTCGTCGATCTCGCCGACCCCGATGAACTCGCGTTCCTCACCCACCGTCATGCGCACGAACCCCTCGAGGGGCACGCCAGGCACCTGTACCGCCTGGCCCTGATTGACATAGCTGGCCACGATGGCCGACATGTTCACCTCGGGCAGCGCCGCCACCGCGGTGTCCATGGGCAGCAACAGGGGATCCAGTTGCTCCCGCGGCGGACTGCCGGCCTGCTTACAGCGGGAGAAGATGGTCTCCAGCTGCTCCAGGGTCAGCATGCGATCCGCCGGATAGCCGGCGACCTGGCTGCGATGCAGGGCGGTCACATGGGCACCACAGCCCAGCAGCTCGCCCAGATCGTCGATCAGGGTGCGAATGTAGGTGCCCTTGGAGCAGTGCACATCCAGGCTCAGCTGATCACCGCTGAAGTGGAGCAGCGTCAGATCATAGATGGTGATGGGGCGCGCCTCGCGTTCCACCTCGATCCCTTCCCGCGCATACTCGTACAGCGGTCGGCCATTGTGCTTGAGGGCGGAATACATGGAGGGCACCTGCATGGTTTCCCCCATGAAACGCGGCAACACGGCGGCGAGCTGCTCGGCGGTCACCGCCACCGGACGGCGACTGATCACCTCGCCCTCGGCGTCGCTGGTATCGGTCCGCACCCCCAGCTGGGCAGTCACCTGGTAGCGCTTGTCCGCATCCAGCAGGAACTGGGAAAACTTGGTGGCCTCCCCCAGGCAGATGGGCAACATGCCGGTGGCCAGGGGATCCAAGGCACCGGTATGACCCGCCTTGGCGGCGTTATAGATACGCTTGACCTGCTGCAGGGCATCGTTGGAGCTGATGCCGCTGGGCTTGTTCAACAGCAGTATGCCGTGCACATCACGGCCCTTGAAACGACGTCGTCGAGACATCTTTACTCTTCTTCCTCCTCGCTGTGACCGGCGTCCTGGTGCAGGCGCTCGTCTTCGCGAATCGTGTTGGTCACCAGGTTGGACAGGCGCATGCCCTCAACCAGGGTCTTATCATAGGCAAAGCGCAACTCGGGCACCACCCGCAGCTGCATGGCCTTACCCAGCAAAATCCGGACATAGCCGGCCGCGTCTTCCAACACCTTCAGACCCGCCTTGATGTTCGGCTCATCATCGAAGAGGAAGGTGACAAAGATCTTGGCGTGCTGCAGGTCGCGGCTCACCTCCACGTCGGAGACGGTGACCATACCGATACGGGGATCCTTGATCTCCCGCTGCAGTATCAGGGCCACTTCCCGCTGCACCTGCTGCGCCACACGGCGGGCACGGCTGAATTCTTTACTCATGGAAAATTCCTGACAAAAAGGGGGCCGTTAAGCCCCCTGTTTTTGGCTATGGATTACAGCGTGCGCTGGATCTCGACGGTCTCATAGACTTCGATCTGGTCGCCGACGCGAACGTCGTTGTAGTTCTTCACGGCGATACCACATTCGTAGCCATTCTTGACCTCGGGCACGTCATCCTTGAAGCGACGCAGGGATTCCAGCTCGCCTTCATAGATGACCACGTTGTCACGCAGCACTCGGATGGGGTTGTTGCGCTTGACGGTCCCTTCGGTGACCATACAGCCGGCCACGGCACCAAACTTCGGTGACTTGAACACGTCGCGCACCTCGGCCAGACCGATGATCTCCTGCTTGTACTCCGGCGCCAGCATGCCGCTCATGGCCTGCTTCACCTCATCGATCAGATCGTAGATCACGGAGTAGTAACGCAGATCCAGGTTTTCTGACTCTATGATGCGACGGGCGGAGGCATCGGCGCGGACGTTGAAGCCCAGGATGATGGCATTGGAGGCGGCCGCCAGGCTGGCGTCGGTTTCCGTGATACCACCGACACCGGAGCCGATGATCTTCACCTTCACTTCGTCGGTGGAGAGCTTCAGCAAGGAGTCGCAGATAGCTTCGGTTGAACCCTGAACGTCGGCCTTCAGCACCACGTTCAGCTCGGAGACTTCGCCTTCGGTCATGTTGGAGAACATGTTCTCCAGCTTGGCCTTCTGCTGACGCGCCAGCTTGACTTCGCGGAACTTGCCTTGACGATACAGGGCCACTTCACGGGCCTTCTTCTCGTCACGCACCACGGTCGCTTCGTCACCGGCGGACGGCACCCCGGACAGACCCAGGATCTCCACCGGGAAGGAGGGACCGGCTTCCTTGACGTCTTGGCCCAGCTCGTCGCGCATGGCGCGCACCCGGCCGTATTCCAGACCGCACAGCACGATATCGCCCTGCCGCAGGGTCCCTTCTTGCACCAGCACGGTGGCAACCGGGCCACGGCCCTTGTCCAGGCGGGATTCGATGACCACACCGGACGCCATGGCATCTTCCACCGCGGTCAGTTCCAGCACTTCGGCCTGCAGCAGGATGGAGTTCAGCAGATCGTCGATCCCCTGACCGGTCTTGGCAGAAACCTGCACGAACTGGGTATCACCACCCCACTCTTCGGAGACCACACCGTAGCGGGTCAGCTCGTTCATCACCCGATCCGGATCGGCGGCCGGCTTATCGATCTTGTTCACCGCCACCACCAGGGGCACGTTACCGGCCTTGGCGTGTTGAATGGCTTCGATGGTCTGGGGCATGACGCCGTCATCTGCCGCCACCACCAGGATCACGATATCGGTAGCCTTGGCACCACGAGCACGCATGGCGGTAAAGGCCGCGTGACCCGGGGTATCCAGGAAGGTGATCATGCCGTTGTCGGTTTGTACGTGATACGCACCGATATGCTGGGTAATACCACCGGCCTCACCCGCCGCGACCTTGGCCTTACGGATGTAGTCCAGCAGGGAGGTCTTACCGTGGTCGACGTGACCCATGATGGTCACCACGGGCGCACGGTGCTGGGCCTCGGCGTTGGAATCACGATCCTGCAGCACGGCCTCTTCCAGCTCGTTTTCACGACGCAGAGTCACCTTGTGGCCCATCTCTTCGGCCACCAGCTGGGCGGTTTCCTGATCAATGACCTGGTTGATGGTCGCCATGGCGCCCATCTTCATCATCACCTTGATCACCTCAACCGCCTTGACCGCCATCTTCTGGGCCAACTCGCCGACTGTGATGGTCTCGCCGATCACCACGTCGCGGTTAACCGGCTGCGCCGGCTTGTTGAAACCATGCTGCATGGAGCTGGGGGCACTGATGCGACCCCGCTTGCCCTTGGCACGGCCACGGGCCCGATCTTCACGATCGCGACGGTCATCGTCATGGCCCTTCTTGGCCTTGGCCACGGCAGGACGGCGACGGCCACGGGACTCGGCTTGGCGCTCACGCTCGGCCTCGGCTTCCTTGACGAAGGTGGAGGTATTGCCGCTCTCGTCATCCGCCTCTTCGGCCTTCTTACGGGCGACTTCCTCTTCAGCCCAGCGGGCTGAGTTCTCTTCCGCCAAACGACGGGCTTCCTCGGCCTTGCGTTCGGCTTCGGCTTCTGCCTTGCGTTGAGCTTCCTGCTCCTGCTGGCGCTTGAGCGCCTCTTCTTCCCGCTTGGCCATCTCGTCTACCTCTTTATGAGCCTTCTTGGGAGGCTCATTCTTGGCCGCGGCACTCTTGCGCGCCTGTTCCTGGGCCTTGGCCTGCTCAGCCTTGGCGCGGGCTTCTGCCGCTGCCGCTTCCTGACGGGCCTTCTCTTCCTGAGCCTGACGTTCAGCTTCCTGACGCGCCCGCTCTTCCTCTTCCTGCCGCTGGGCATCGTCCACCGCGGAGCGGCGGACGTAGGTCTTGGACTTGCGCACTTCCACTTGAACAGACTTGTTCTTACCACCTGCGCCCTGGACACTCAAGGTGCTTTTGGTTTTGCGCTGCAATGTCATACGCTTGGGTTCGGTGTCGCTATCGCCACCATGCTGTTGCTTTAGATGGGCCAGCAGGTTCTGCTTCTCATCTTCGCTCACCATGTCTTCCACGGACTTGGTTATACCAGCCGCGGAGAACTGCTGAAGAAGACGCTCCACCGGGGTCTCGATATCTTGGGCAAGTTGTTTTACTGATACTTCTGCCATTCATTACCTCCGCAGATTATTCGGCCTGCTCACCGAACCAACAGATATTGCGGGCAGCCATGATGAGTTGGCCCGCCTTCTCTTCGGTCATTCCTTCGATCCCCATCAGATCGTCGATACCCTGCTCGGCCAGCTCTTCCAGGGTTCCCACCCCGCGTGCCGCCAGCATGTAGGCGTATTCACGGCTCAGCCCGTTCAGGGACAGCAGATCCTCGGCCGGCTCGACGCCTTCGAAGGACTCTTCCTTAGCCAGGGCCCGGGTGGAGAGGGATTGCTTGGCCCGCGCCCGCAGCTCTTCCACCATGTCTTCATCCAGACCATCGATGGACAACAGCTCGTTCATCGGCACATAGGCGATCTCTTCCAAGGTGGAGAAACCTTCCTCGATCAGCACGTCGGCAAACTCGTCATCGATATCCAGCGCCTGGGTGAACAGGTTCAGGATGCGATCCTTTTCCGCCTGGTGCTTCTGCTGCATCTCTTCGACCGTCATGACGTTGAGCTCCCAGCCGGTAAGCTGGGAAGCCAGACGGACGTTCTGCCCGTTGCGACCGATGGCTTGCGCCAGGTTGCTGGCTACCACGGCGATGTCCATGGTGTGGTGGTCTTCATCGACGATGATGGAGGCCACATCCGCCGGCGCCATGGCGTTGATCACGTACTGGGCGACGTTGTCATCCCACAGCACTATGTCGATCCGCTCACCGGCCAGTTCACCGGAGACAGCCTGCACCCGGGCACCTCGCATCCCCACACAGGCCCCGACGGGGTCAATGCGGCGATCGTTGGTCTTCACGGCAATCTTGGCACGGGAACCGGGATCCCGGGCGGCGCCCTTGATCTCGATGATCTCTTCGCCGATTTCCGGCACCTCGATGCGGAACAATTCCTTCAGGAAGTCCGGATGGGCACGGCTGACAAACAGCTGACTGCCGCGAGCCTCGGGCTTCACCGCCGCCAGCAGACCGCGAATGCGGTCGCCGGGACGGAAGGTTTCGCGGGGCAGCATGTCATCGCGATACAGCACGGCTTCGGCATTGCTGCCCAGGTCCAGGATGATGTTGTCCCGGTTCACTTTCTTCACCACGCCGGTGATGATGCTGCCTTCTTGATCCTTGAACTGCTCCACCACCTGGGCCCGCTCGGCTTCGCGCACCTTCTGCACGATCACCTGCTTGGCGGTCTGGGTGGTGATACGGTCGAAGGTAATGGATTCAATTTGATCCTCGACGAACTCACCGACCTGGATCTCGGGTTCGTCCACCCGTGCGGCGTCCAGGGTGATCTCGCGGAAGGGGTTTTCCAGCACCCCTTCGACGTCCACCACTTCCCAGCGGCGGAAGGTGTCGAAATCGCCGGTCTTGCGATCGATGGCAACACGGACTTCGATGTCACCTTCATATTTCTTCTTGGTGGCGGTAGCCAGGGCCGTTTCCAGCGCCTGGAAAATTTTCTCGCGGGGAACGGCCTTTTCATTGGAGACCGCATCGACCACTAGCAGAATTTCTTTATTCATGTCCGATTGCCTCGTCAATCAAAGTTAGGAACCAGATTGGCTTGTTGAATGTTGGCAAACGCCAGCATCTCGTCTTGTCCATCGACGGTCAGGGTGATGGTTTCCCCTTCGACCAGCTTGATGACACCTTTGTATTTACGGCGATTGTTCATCGCCATGCGCAACGTCACCGTGGCCACTTCGCCCAGATAACGCGAAAAATGAGACAGTTTGAGCAGAGGGCGCTCCAATCCTGGCGAGGAGACCTCCAGGTAGTATTCGGTGCTGATGGGATCTTCCACATCCAGCACGGCACTGACCTGATGACTCACCTCGGCACAATCCTCCACCGTGATGCCATCGGGATGTTCGATATAGACCCGCAGCGTTGAGTGCTTGCCGGCACGAACATATTCGATGCCCCACAGTTCGTAGCCCAGCGCCTCCACCGGCGCTTCGAGCATTTGAGTCAGGCGTTGTTCTAACGTAGCCAAGCTACCCCCATAAATAAAAAAAGGGCCTATAGCCCAGTGAAGTACAGCCCGCCCCGCCACGGACGGTGGAAATCAGATAACAAAAAAGCCCCGATATTCCAATCGGGGCTTTTTCACTGGACCCTGATTACCACTCCAAGAGTGGCCGTCCTGCAGCAAGAGCACTGCAACAGCCATGGACGAGAATTTGGTTGCGGGGGCAGGATTTGAACCTACGACCTTCGGGTTATGAGCCCGACGAGCTACCATGCTGCTCCACCCCGCGTCCGAAACTAGCGAGATTATAATTGTCTAGCCATATGGCTGCAAGCCAGACAACTCTCTACATTTGGTGCCGAGCGCGGGACTTGAACCCGCACGCCAGATAGGCACTACCCCCTCAAGATAGCGTGTCTACCAATTCCACCAGCTCGGCTAAAACTGTCTATCAGTTGGGAACGTCGGTATTCTGCGCGGCAGAATCCTGGGTCGCCAACGGAGCCGCCTGTTCAGTCTTAGCCTGATCCAGGTTACTCCAATCCTCGGTCGGCTTGAGCTTCTGATTGGTCATGGCGCCGAGCACCAGGCTAATCACGAAGAATACCGTTGCCAGGATGGCGGTGGTACGGGTCAGGAAATTACCAGAACCTGCAGCACCAAAAACTGTATTTGACGCACCGGCACCGAAGGAGGCTCCCATGCCGGCTCCCTTACCATGCTGGATCAGTACCAGGCCAATCAGACCCAGGGAGATCAACAGATACAGTACCAGGAGAATTTCGTACATTTGCTTACCCTGTCTAAACACGGCCAGCTCACGCGGCCGAGGCATTTATTCCACCATCCTAGCAAGCCAACGCGGTCGGCTTGAGGTCATCAAATCAGCTGATGAATTGCCCAGACAGGCTGGCAGCTTGCCGCTCCTTAGCGTGGCGGAAGCACCCTGACGGGCCTCCCCTGCTGGAGCGGGGCTAATACTAGCCAGCCTGATGGTAGGAAACAAGCAGAATTTTAAATTTCTGGGCTGTTTGGGCAATTTCTCAACAAAACAAACAATTATGAGTATTTTCGCAGCGTTAGCTCGCGCGAACCACCTCGGCAATGGTCTCGGCCAGCCCCTGAACCAGGGTCGCATCCTCCCCTTCCACCATCACGCGGATCAGGGGCTCGGTACCGGATTTGCGCAGCAGCACACGACCGCGACCGGCCAGTCTGGCCTCTGCCGCCTGGACGGCGGCCTGCACCGCAGGCGCCGCAACCGGATCCTGCCCTTCGCGAAACCGCACATTGACCAGAACCTGCGGGAACAGGGGAACCAGTTCCCGCAGCTGGGCTAACCCCATGCCCTGCCGGCGAACCGCCCGCAATACCTGTAATGCCGCAATGATGCCATCGCCCGTGGTGGTCTGGTCCAGGCAGATGATATGGCCTGAGTTTTCCCCACCCAGGCGCCAGCCCCGCTCCTTGAGCAGCTCCATCACATAACGGTCACCCACCTTGGCCCGCACGAAGGGGATTTCCAGATCGGCCAACGCCAGTTCCAGCCCCAGATTGGACATCAAGGTGCCCACCACACCACCGTGCAGCACACCGCGCGCCTGGCAATCCCGGGCGATGAGGTAGAGGAGTACATCCCCGTCCAGCAAGTTGCCCTGGTGATCCACCATGATGAGGCGATCCCCGTCACCGTCGAAGGCAATGCCCATGTCGGCCTGCTCAGCCTGCACTCGCTCAACCAGGGCCTGGGGTGCGGTTGAACCCACCCCGGCATTGATATTGAGGCCATCCGGACTACAGCCCATGGCGATCACCTCGGCGCCCAGCTCCCGGAAGACCAGGGGGGCTATGTGGTAGGTCGCCCCATGGGCGCAGTCCACCACCAGCTTGAGGCCATCCAGGCTCAACTCACTGGGAAAGGTGCCCTTGCAATACTCTACGTAGCGGCCCGGCGCATCATCCACCCGGCTGGCCTTGCCCAGCTGGGCGGCCTCGACGCAGTGCAGCGGCAGATCCATGGCCGCCTCAATGGCCTGCTCCACCTCATCCGGCAGCTTGGTGCCATCGGTGGAGAAGAATTTAATGCCGTTGTCGTAGTAAGGATTGTGGGAGGCGCTGATCACCACGCCGGCCTCGGCGCGGAAGGTGCGCGTCAGATAGGCCACCGCGGGGGTCGGCATGGGGCCGAGCAGCACGGCCTTCAGTCCGGCGGCAGACAGACCCGCCTCCAGCGCCGCCTCAAGCATGTAGCCCGAGATGCGCGTATCCTTGCCGATCAGGACCTTGCGGGTGCCCTGCTTGGCCAACACCTGGCCGGCAGCCCAGCCCAGCTTCATCACAAAATCCGGCGTGATGGGACAATCCCCCACCTTGCCACGGATGCCGTCGGTACCGAAATATTGTCTGCTCATGCTGCTCCTTACTGCGCGCTGCACTCTTGGGCATAGCCAAAGACCCTGAGGGCATCATAGGTCTCTTTGACATCGTGGACACGGATGATACGCGCCCCTGCCTGAGCCGCAAAGAGGGCCGCCGCCAAACTGCCGGCCAACCGCTCATTTACCGGCCGCTGCAGCAGGTTGCCAATCATGGACTTGCGTGACATGCCCACCAACAGCGGACAGCCCAAGGTCAGGAAGCTGGCCTGGTGGCCCAGCAACCGGTAGTTCTGCTCCACCGTCTTGCCAAAGCCGTACCCCGGATCCAGCAGCAGACGTTCACGGCCGATGCCGGCCCGTTCACAGGCCTGCATGCGCGCCACCAGGAAGTGGCGCACCTCCGCCAACATGTCGCCATAGTGCGGCGCTATCTGCATGGTCTGGGGGTCACCTTGCATGTGCATCAGGCACACCAGCACCTCGGGATCGGCGGCGGCCGCCGCCAGGGCACCCGGCAGCCGCAAGGCCCGAATGTCGTTGACCAGATGGATGCCCGCCGCACAGCTGGCCTGGATCACCTCGGGTTTGGAGGTATCCACCGACACCATGACATCCAGCTCGGCCAGCACGGCCTCCACCACCGGCATCACCCGATCCAGCTCCTCCTGCACCGATACCTCGGCAGCACCGGGACGGGTCGACTCGCCGCCGATATCCAGCAGGCTGGCGCCATCGGCACACAGGCGCGCCGCCTGGCGCAGGGCTGCCTCCTTCTGGCGATAGTGATTGCCATCGGAAAACGAGTCTGGGGTGACATTGAGGATACCCATGACCTGGGGCTGCCGCAGATCCAGCTCACGCCCCTTACAACGTAACAACATGCGAAATCTCCAAAACAAAACCCCGGGAACTCCCGGGGTTTATCAGACTGCCAATCAGGCGTTGCTGTCGCTGGCCTTGGGCGGTGTCGGCTCCACATCTATGGTGGCCTGTTCAGGCTCATCCCGAGGCGGAATCTCGGCCTCGGCCTGGGCCTCGGCGTCAGCCACGCCTTCGCCACCGGTCCCGTTCAGGGAGGAGGAATCATCCGAGGAGCGCTGCTCCATGGGCGGACGCACTTCTCGTCTGGCCATGAGATCGTCGATCTGCTTGGCGTCTATGGTCTCATACTTCATCAGGGCATCCTTCATGGCGTGCAGGATATCCAGATTCTCGTTGAGTACATGCTTGGCTCTGTCGTAGTTGCGGTTGATCACATGCTTGATCTCCGCATCGATGAGTCGCGCCGTGTCATCAGACATGTGCTTGGCCTTGGCCACCGAGCGGCCCAGGAAGACTTCACCGTCCTCGTCGGCGTACAGCAGGGGACCCAACTCTTCGGACATGCCCCACTGGGTCACCATCTTGCGCGCCAGCTCGGTGGCCCGCTCGATATCGTTGGAGGCCCCTGTGGTCATCTTCTCCCGGCCGTAGATGATCTCTTCGGCCAGGCGGCCACCGTACAGGCTGGAGATCATGGACTCCAGATATTGCTTGGAGTGACTCCAGCGATCCTGCTCCGGCAGATACATGGTCACACCCAGGGCACGGCCACGGGGAATGATGGAGACCTTGTAGACAGGATCATGCTCCGGCACCAGACGCCCGACGATGGCATGGCCGGCTTCGTGATAGGCGGTCATCTCCTTCTCGCTGTCGGTCATCACCATGGACTTGCGCTCCGCGCCCATCATGATCTTGTCCTTGGCGCGTTCGAACTCCGTCATGCCCACCAGGCGCTTGTTGCTACGGGCGGCGAACAAGGCCGCCTCATTCACCAGGTTGGCCAGATCCGCACCGGAGAAACCCGGGGTACCACGGGCGATCACCGCCGCATCCACGTCGTCGCCCAACGGCACCTTGCGCATGTGCACCTTGAGGATCTGTTCACGACCACGGACATCCGGCAGCCCCACCACCACCTGGCGGTCGAAGCGGCCCGGACGCAGCAGGGCCGGGTCCAGCACATCGGGACGGTTGGTGGCGGCGATGACGATCACCGCCTCATGGCCCTCGAAGCCATCCATCTCCACCAGCATCTGGTTCAGGGTCTGCTCACGTTCATCGTGACCGCCACCCAGGCCGGCGCCACGCTGACGACCCACGGCGTCGATTTCATCGATAAAGATGATGCAGGGGGCAGACTTCTTGGCCTGCTCGAACATGTCCCGCACCCGGGAGGCCCCCACCCCGACAAACATTTCCACGAAGTCGGAACCTGAGATGGAGAAGAAGGGCACCTTGGCCTCGCCGGCAATGGCCTTGGCCAGCAGGGTCTTACCGGTACCCGGCTGCCCCACCATCAAGACCCCTTTGGGGATCTTGCCGCCCAGCTTCTGGAAGCGAGTAGGATCCTTGAGGTAATCCACCAGCTCCTTCACCTCTTCCTTGGCCTCGTCACAACCGGCCACATCGGCAAAGGTGGTCTTGATCTGATCCTCACCCATCAGGCGGGCCCGGCTCTTGCCAAAGGACATGGCGCCCTTGCCACCGCCCCCCTGCATCTGGCGCATGAAGAAGACCCAGACGCCGATGAGCAGCAGCATGGGGAACCAGGAGATGAAGATGGAGGCCAGCAGGCTAGGCTCTTCTGGCTTCACGCCCCGCACCCGCACATTGTGCTTGAGCAGGTCGTTGATCAATTGGGGATCCTGAGTCGGAATGATGGTGGTAAACGACTCGCCGTCGCGCTTCGCACCACTGATCACCTTGCCATCGATGCGAGCCTCGCGGATCTGGTCCTGGGAGACTTCCTTCACGAACGTCGAATAATCCATCTGGCGGCCGGAAGAATCGCTGGGACTGAAGCTCTGAAACAGAGACATCAACACCACGGCAATGACCAGCCAAAGGATCAAGTTTTTCGCCATGTCACTCAAATCACTAACCTCACAACTGATGGCTTAGAACGTTCAAAGGTTACTACAGTTTAAAACCTGTAGCTACAATGTAGACTTCCCGTGAACGGGCTCTGGACGAATCCGGTTTTCGGCTCTTGACCACGCTAAACAAGGATCTGACTTCCTTGAGATATTCCTCAAAACCGGCCCCCTGGAACACCTTCACCACGAAGGCGCCGTTCGGTGCCAGTACCTGACGGCACATGTCCAACGCCAGCTCGACGAGATACATGGATCTGGGCTGATCCACGCCGAGGTTTCCGGACATGTTTGGCGCCATATCGGACATCAGCACATCCACCTTGTCATCACCCACCCGTTCTAGCAAGGCGGCCAGCACGGCCTCGTCCCGGAAGTCCCCCTGCAGGAAGTCCACCCCGGCAATGGGATCCATGGGCAGGATATCGCACGCCACCACGCGGCCCTTGCTGCCTACCTGCTCCACGGCAAACTGGGACCAGCCGCCCGGGGCGGCCCCCAGATCCACCACCGTCATGCCCGGCTTGATCAGCCGATCACGCTGCTGGATCTCGTCAATCTTGAACACGGCACGGGAACGCAACCCCTGCTTTTGTGCCTGCTGTACATACTTGTCATCGAAGTGTTCTTTGAGCCAGCGGGAGGAGCTGGCGGAACGCTTTTTCTTACTCATCGAAACTCACGCTAAGCCATAAAGGCTATTAGTATTAAGGGGCAGATGGGGGTAGAATGTACCGCTTTCAACCCGGATAACGAAGAAAATTCCCATGAATCTCACGACCAAACAGAAGCAATATCTCAAGGGTCTGGCGCACAGCCTCAAACCGGTGGTACTGCTGGGTCAACACGGCCTCACCGAAGGGGTACTGGCCGAAATTGACGCTGCCCTGGCCCATCATGAGTTGATCAAGGTAAGGGTCAGTGCACCTGACCGCGAAACCAAACAGCTGATCAACGCGGCCATCGTCCGGGAAACCGGCGCCTGCCAGGTGCAGGCCATGGGGAATATCCTGACCCTGTACCGCCCGGCTCAGGAGCCGAAGCTGGTACTACCGAAGAAATAATCTTCGGCTTAGGACACACACGACAAAGGGGGCCAAGGCCCCCTTTGTCGTGGCGCCATCATAGCTTAACGGTAATCCACCGCCAGGATTTCATATTCCACATCGCCGGCCGGCGTTCTGATGTTCACCACATCGTCCACCTCTTTGCCTATCAGGCCACGGGCTATGGGTGAATTGACGGAGATGAGGCGCTCCTTGATGTCCGCCTCGTCGTCACCCACGATGCGGTAGCTGATCTCTTCTTCGGTATCGCAGTTCATCAGGGTGACAGTCACCCCAAACACCACCCGGCCATTGTGCGGCAACTTGGCAATGTCGATGATCTGGGCATTGGAGAGCTTAGCCTCGATCTCCTGAATGCGGCCTTCACAGAAACCCTGCTGCTCCCGCGCGGCGTGGTATTCGGCATTTTCCTTCAGATCGCCGTGCTCACGGGCCTCCGCGATGGCGGCGATGATCTGCGGTCTCATGACCGTCTTGAGGTGTTCAAGTTCCTGACGCAGCTTTTGCGCGCCAGTCACTGTCATCGGCGTCTGACTCATAATCAACACTCGTTTATCTGATCAAAAGAAAAAAAGACTACTCGGCGCCAAGGCGCCGAGTAGACATCTCGTTGGTAACCCGCGGCAATCGAGCCGCGTCATCCAGCAGAATAGGGGCCAGTGTAATACGAACCACGGCACAATTCACCTGCGCACCGTGCGTAGGCTAGCTGGGATACGGCTCGCCGTCAGCTGGTGAGATCGTCGAAGAAGCGCTTCACCCCTTCGAAGAAACCTTCCGCCTTGGGCTTGTGCACCTTGGCTTCCTCACCGCTGATGGACTCCTCCAACTGGCGCAGCAGCTCCTTCTGGGCGTCGCTCAGGTTCACTGGCGTCTCGATCACAGTCTTGCAGATCAGATCGCCTTCTGCCCCGGAGCGCAGGGAACGCACCCCCTTGCCCCGCATGCGGAACATGCGCCCCGTCTGGGTCTCTGGCGGTATCTTCAGCTTCAGGCGGCCTTCCAGGGTCGGCACCTCCACCTCACCGCCCAAGGCGGCATTGGTGAAGCTGATGGGCACCTCGCAGTAGAGGTTGTTGCCATCCCGCACGAAGATGGGATGCTCCTTGACGTGCACCTGAACGTACAGATCCCCTGCCGGGGCCCCGTTTTCCCCCGCCTCGCCTTCGCCGGCCAGCCGGATGCGATCCCCGGTATCGACCCCGGCCGGGATCTTCACCGACAATGTCTTGGTCTTCTGGTAGCGCCCTTCCCCGTGACACTTGCGGCACGGGTCCGTCACTATCTTGCCCTTGCCCCGACAGTGGGGACAGGCCTGGGTGACGGCGAAGAAGCCCTGGCGCATCTGCACCTGACCGGAACCATGACAGGTCGGGCAGGTCTGGGCCTGGGAACCCGGTTTGGCCCCTGAGCCATGGCACTCGTCACAGCCCACCAGGGTCGGGACCTTGATCTCCTTGGTGATGCCGCGCACGGCCTCTTCCAACGACAGCTCCAGGTTGTAGCGCAGATCCGCGCCACGGGAAGGCCGCTGGGCCCGTCGGCCGCCGCCACCAAAGATGTCACCGAACACATCGCCGAAGATGTCGCCAAAGTCAGCGCCACCGAAGCCGGCGCCCCCGGCTCCCATGTTGGGATCCACGCCGGCATGGCCGAACTTGTCATAGGCGGCCCGCTTCTGCGCGTCGCTCAGGATCTCGTAGGCTTCCTTGACTTCCTTGAACTGCTCTTCGGTGTCATTGCTGCCCCGGTTGCGGTCCGGGTGCAGCTTCATGGCCAAGCGCTTGTATGCCTTCTTGATTTCCTTCTCGTCGGCGGTGCGCTCTACTCCCAGAACCTCGTAATAATCGCGTTTGGACATAGTCTAAAATCTCTGCCTTGTGGATACACAGACGGGCGTTGGTTGCCCAACGCCCGTATCCGCTACCGGACCCGGCAACGATTATTTCTTGTCATCTTTAACTTCTTCGAACTCGGCATCCACCACGTCATCCTGGGCGGCGCCCTGGGCTTGACCGGCGTCGGCGGCCTGGGCCTGTTGCTGAGCCTGCTGCTGCGCCAGCTCCATCAGCTTCTGGGACGCCGTCATCAGGGCCTGTTGCTTGGCCTCGATCTCGGCCTTGTCATCACCCTTGATGGCCGCTTCCAGCTCGCTGATGGCCGCCTCGATCTTGCTCTTCTCGTCCGCCGGCAAGGCATCACCGGCTTCGGTGACCTGCTTGCGGGTGGCATGGGTCAGGGCATCGGCCTGGTTGCGGGCCTGTACCAGCTCTTCAAACTTCTTGTCCTCGGCGGCGTGGGCAGCGGCTTCGCTGACCATGCGCTGGATTTCATCATCGGACAGACCGGAAGAGGCCTGGATGGTGATCTTCTGCTCCTTGCCGGTTTCCTTGTCCTTGGCGGACACGTGCAGGATACCGTCGGCATCGATATCGAAGGTCACCTCGATCTGCGGCAGGCCACGGGGTGCCGGGCGAATGCCTTCCAGGTTGAACTGGCCCAGGGACTTGTTGTCTGAGGCGCGCTTACGCTCCCCCTGCAGCACGTGAATGGTCACGGCAGACTGGTTGTCTTCGGCGGTGGAGAACACCTGAGACTTCTTGGTCGGGATGGTGGTGTTCTTCTCGATCAGGGCGGTCATCACGCTGCCCATGGTCTCGATGCCCAGGGAGAGCGGGGTGACGTCCAGCAGCAGCACGTCGTGCTTCTCACCGGCCAGCACGCCGCCCTGAATGGCGGCCCCCATGGCCACGGCTTCGTCCGGGTTGACGTCCTTGCGGGCTTCCTTACCGAAGAAGTCGGAGACCACCTTCTGCACCATGGGCATACGGGTCTGACCACCCACCAGGATGACGTCATCGATCTCGGACACGGACAGACCGGCATCCTGCAGCGCGATGCGCACCGGCTCCATGGTCTTCTTCACCATGTCTTCCACCAGGGATTCCAGCTTGGAGCGGGTCACCTTGATGTTCATGTGCTTGGGACCGGTGGCATCGGCGGTGATGTACGGCAGATTCACATCGGTCTGTTGGGCAGAGGAGAGTTCGATCTTGGCCTTCTCGGCGGCTTCCTTCAGCCGTTGCAGGGCCAGCTGATCCTTGCGCAGATCGATGCCTTGCTCGCGCTTAAACTCGTCCACCAAGTAGTTGATCATACGGTTGTCGAAGTCTTCCCCACCCAGGTGGGTATCCCCGTTGGTGGCCAGCACCTCGAAGGTCTTCTCGCCGTCCATCTCGTCGATTTCGATGATGGAGATATCGAAGGTACCACCACCCAGGTCATACACGGCGATCTTGCGGTCGCCCTTGACCTTGTTCACGCCATAGGCGAAGGCCGCGGCGGTCGGTTCGTTGATGATGCGCTTCACTTCCAGGCCGGCGATGCGACCGGCATCCTTGGTGGCCTGACGCTGGGCGTCGTTGAAGTAGGCCGGCACTGTGATCACGGCTTCGGTCACCGGCTCGCCCAGGAAGTCTTCGGCGGTCTTCTTCATCTTCTTCAGCACTTCGGCAGAGATCTGCGGCGGTGCCATGCGCTTGCCCTTCACCTCAACCCAGGCGTCACCGTTATCGGCACGGCTGATGGAGAACGGCATGATGCCGATGTCACGTTGGACTTCTTCGTCTTCGTAACGGCGACCGATCAGACGCTTGATGGCGTACAGGGTGTTCTTGGGGTTGGTGACGGCCTGACGCTTGGCCGGTTGACCCACCAGGATTTCACCGTCATCGGCATAGGCGATGATTGACGGTGTGGTGCGGTCCCCTTCGGCGTTTTCGATAACACGGGCATGATCCCCGTCCAGAATGGCCACGCAGGAGTTGGTCGTACCCAGGTCAATACCGATGATTTTACCCATTTCTATCTCTCCGAAATTCTTTGCTTGATTCGCAGTTGCACTGTGGCGGTGACGGTTGGCGCTGTCGCATTCACACTGTCACCCGGCCTTGCTTGCTATATGGGGGTGGCTTTTACCCCTTCAAGGCCCAGGGCCAAAAAAACTTACGCCTGGGTGTCCACGCTGGGGGCCTTGGCCACCATCACCATGGCCGGCCGCACCACGCGACCGTTGAGCTCGTAACCCTTCTGCATCACGGCGATGACGGTATTGGGCGCCACCTCGGCATTTTCGATCAGGCTCATGGCCTGATGCTGGTTGGGATCGAACGGCTTGCCTTGCGGGTCTATGGCCTGGACACCGAACTTGGCCACCGAGTTTTGCATGGCCTGCAGGGTCAGCTCGACGCCTTCGAGCAGCGGCTTCAACACCTCGTTGGCCTGATCACCGGCCTCCAGGGCCCGCTCCAGGTTGTCGATCACCGGCAGCAGTTCACCGACAAACTTCTCCAGAGCAAACTTGTGCGCCTTCTCCACGTCCTGGGCGGCTCGGCGGCGGATGTTCTCCATCTCGGCCACGGCGCGGACGGCACGGTCCCGCTCTTCGGCGGCCGCAGCCTCGGCAGACTCAAGCTTCTCCAGCAGCGCCTGCATGTCAAACTCCACCTCGGGCACCGCCTGTGCGGCCTGCTCCTGCTCGGGTTGCGGCTGCTGTTGATCCATCGCTTGTTCCTGGTTATTCATGATTACTCCCACTGACCTAGTTCAAGTTGCAGCTATTATGGGGATGAAGATCCCGCTTTCAAGGCCATGGTCAAAATCCAGGGCAATTACCGCGGGATTGCCGTCCGGTCCGGGTTTGGCGCTATACTGGCCTCCCCTGGTTTTGCGAGCATTACATTATGGCTCAAGCCTTTAACACCATAGCCCTCATCGGCAAGCCCCAGCATGCCGCCACCAACGAGACATTGCAGGCGCTGTACGACTACCTGCGCGGCCTGGGTTACCCCGTGCTGGTGGAGAGCCGGGTGGCCCGTCAGTTGACGGTGGACTCGGCTTGCGCCCGGGATCTGGTGCAGTTGGGCGAAGAGGCGGATCTGGCCATAGTGGTGGGCGGGGATGGCAACATGCTGGGGGCCGCCCGGGTGCTGGCGCGCTTCGATGTAGCGGTGCTGGGGGTCAACCGGGGCAACCTGGGCTTTCTGACCGACCTGACCCCCCAGGACTTTACCGACCCCCTGAGCCAGGTGCTGCAGGGCCGCTTCCAGACCGAATACCGCTTCCTGCTGGAGGCCTCGGTGCACCGCCACGGCGAACGCAAGGCAGCCAACACGGCCCTCAACGAGGTGGTGCTGCACCCGGGCAAGGTGGCCCACATGATCGATTTTGCCGTCTACATAGATGACAACTTCATGTACAGCCAGCGGGCAGACGGCATCATAGTGGCGACCCCCACGGGCTCCACCGCCTATGCCCTGTCCGCCGGGGGCCCCATCCTCACCCCCGGCCTCAACGCCCTCTCCCTGGTACCCATGTTTCCCCACACCCTGAGCTGCCGCCCCATCGTCATCGATGCCGACAGCCAGGTGAAGCTGGTGGTCTCGCCGGACGATCAGGCCGAGCAGCTGCTGCTGAGCTGTGATGGTCACGTCAACCTGGCGGTCAACCCAGGCGACGAGATCCTCATCGCCAAGGCGCCCCACAAACTGCGCCTGCTCCACCCAGAAGACCACAGCTATTTCAACGTATTACGCAGCAAACTCGGCTGGGGTAGCAAGCTGTTCTAGCCGGCGGCCCCCTGCACACTTTTCGCACTTTACTGTATTGATAAACAGTATATACTGTTTATCAATACAGTATTGTTCGCAGGTGCCGCATGCTGACTCAACTCACCATCCATAACTTCGCCATCGTCAAATTCCTCGAGCTGGACGTGCAAGCCGGCATGACCAGCATCACGGGGGAAACCGGCGCCGGCAAGTCCATCGCCATCGATGCCCTGGGCCTGGCCCTGGGCGGCCGGGCCGAGGCCGGCATGATACGCCCGGGCAGTGACAAGACGGAGATCAGCGCCCGCTTCAACCTGCAGCGCAACCAGCCGGCCCGCCACTGGTTGCAGCAACAGGAGCTGGAGATGGAAGAGGAGTGCCTGCTGCGCCGGGTGATCACCGCCGAGGGCCGCTCCCGCGCCTATATCAACGGCACCCCGGTGCCCCTGGCGCAGCTCAAGGCCCTGGGCCAACTGCTGATCAACATCCATGGCCAGCACGCCCACCAGCTGCTGATGCGTCCCGAACAACAGCTGGCCATCGTCGATGCCTATGCCGCCCACGGCGGTCTGCTGGACGAGGTCCGTCAGCATCACCAGAGCTGGCGTCAGCAGCAGCAGACCCTGCTGCGCCTGCAGCAAGAGGCCGACCAGCGCGAGGCGCGGCGGCAACTGCTGGAATATCAGGTGCAGGAGCTGGACGACTTCGCCCTGCAAGAAGGCGAATTCGCCGCCATCGAGGCCGAACACAGCCGCCTGGCCAACAGCGGCGCCCTGGTGGCGGACTGCCAGTTCTGCCTGGATGGCCTGCACGACAACGATGAGTATACGGTTCTGGGGCTACTCAAGACCCTGATCCGTCGCCTGGAGCAGATGCAGGGCCTGGATCCGGCCTTGCAGCCGGCCTTGGGGCTGCTGCAGGAGGCCCAGATCCAGCTGGATGAAGGCTATGATGAGCTGCGCCACTATCTGGATCGGCTGGAGCCGGATCCCGAACGCTTTGCCGAGCTGGAGAGCCGCCTGGGCAAGAGCCTGGATCTGGCCCGCAAGCATCAGGTCAAGCCGGCCGAGCTGGTGGCCCATCACGCCAGTCTGCAATCCGAGCTAGACGGCTTGCTGGCCTGTGACGAGCAGCTCGACAGCCTGCAGGCCGGCTTGCAGGCCAGCCTCGCGGCCTATCAAGACGCGGCCAATCGCCTCAGTGCCAGCCGGGCGCGCCATGCCCAGCAGCTGGGTGAGCAGATAAGTCACCACATGCAGCAGCTGAACATGCCCCAGGGGCGGCTCGCCATCGACATCAGTCCGGTGGCGGATCGTCAGCCCAGCCCCCTGGGTCAAGATCTGGTGCAGTTTCTGGTCACCACCAACCCGGGACAACCCCTGCAGCCCCTGGCCAAGGTGGCCTCCGGCGGCGAGCTTTCCCGCATCAGCCTGGCCACTCAGGTGATCACCGCCGAGCGCATCGCCACCCCCAGCCTCATCTTCGACGAGGTGGACGTGGGGATCAGCGGCCCCACCGCCGCCGTGGTGGGCCGGCTGCTGCGCCAGTTGGGGCAAGCCACCCAGGTCCTGGTGGTCACCCACCTGCCCCAGGTGGCAGGCCAGGGCCATCATCACTTTCTGGTGGCCAAACAGCATGACGGGCAGCAAACCGAAACCAGCATGGCAGCGTTGGACCCATCTGGCCGGCTGAGCGAGCTGGCTCGCCTGCTGGGGGGCGATCAGATCACCGACAACACCCTGGCCAACGCCCGGGAGCTGCTGGCCCAACCCTAGCCTGGCGGAGAATCCGGTATAGCGTCCGGCGGCAAATGCGAGCGCGATTGGCATGATCGATGGGATGACAGTGATAAAAAAAGGGTGCAGATGGCACCCTGTTTTTTTGGATTGGCAGAAGACGGCTGGCCTTAGGCCGCGCCCGTCACGAGTTGACGTGCCGCCGCGATGACGATGGCCACGGCATCCCCTTCGGTCTTGGCCATGGTGGCCGCATCCGGGATCTCCTGGCGCGAGCGGTTGACGATCACCCCCGCCACGCAGCCGGCCTTGAGCCCTTGGCTGGCACACATGGTCAGCAGGGTCGCGGACTCCATCTCGTAGTTGAGTACCCCCATGGCCTGCCACTCGGCCATGGAGCCGGCAAAGCGCCGGGTCACCCGACCGGAGAAGGTGTCGTAGCGCTCCTGCCCCGGGTAGAAGGTGTCGGAGGAGGCGGTGATGCCCACATGGGGCTCTTGCCCCACCGACCGCGCGGCGGCCACCAGGGCCGAGGTACAGGCAAAGTCTGCCACCGCAGGGAATTCCAGCGGCGCGAAGTGCAGGCTGGCACCGTCGAGCCGTACCGAGCCCGTGGTCACTATCACGTCACCCACGGCCACCTGTGGCTGAATGGCGCCCGTGGTGCCCACCCGCAGGAAGGTGCGGATCCCCAGCTGTGCCAGCTCCTCCACGGCGATGGAGGTGGAAGGGCCGCCGATGCCGGTGGAACAGATCACCACAGGCACCCCGGCAAGGTCGGCCAGGTAGCTGGTGAACTCCCGGTGACTGGCCAGGAAGCGGGGATTGTCCATCCGCTCGGCGATGCGCTTCACCCGCTCGGGATCGCCGGGCACTATGGCCAGGGTCGCGCCGGCCAGGTCGGCCTGCTGCAGTCCCAGATGAAATACGGCATGACTCATTACGTAGCTCCTTATATGGCGCGCCCCGACGAACGAGGGGAACACAGGCGTCATTATGTGGGACCCCATGGGCGGTAAAAGTGCAGTAAAACGCTTTTATTTCAATTTATTAGAATAGTATTTTTGCCCAGTCAAACGACAAAGCCCCCGACTGGCGGGGGCTTTGGCTAGCAAACAAGCTTAACGGTCGTTGCGCCCGCCCTTGTCAAACTTGCGCGGGCCACGCTTGAAGTCGCCACGGTCGTTACCGAAGGGACGATCCCGGCCTTCACCTCGGCCGCGACCGTCGCCACGGCCACGGTGCTCACCGCCGAACGGCTTGCCGGCAAACGGCTTGCCGCGCCGCTCACTGCTGCGTTGGGGCAGCTCACCGGTGAAGACGCTGATCTCCAGCGGACGGCCGCAGACCCGTGCCTTCTTCAGCACGTCCATCACCTCATCCGGCATGCCGTCGGGCAGATCCACCGTGGTGCAGGTATCGAAAATTTCGATGTGACCGATATAGGAGCTGTCGATATCCGCCTCGTTGGCAATGGCGCCGACGATCTGGCCCGGCTTGACGCCATGCTCATAACCCACCTCGACCCGGTAACGCACAGTGCTCACCTCGGGGTGATCCTTCAACGGGCGCGGGCCAGTGCTGGGTTGCTTGCGCTCACGGCGCTCACGACGGTCATCCCGCTCGAAACCCCGCTCGCTGTTGTGGTCACGGCGGTCGTCCATGTTGCGCTGGGACGGCTCAGGCTGGCTTTCGTCCATGAACAGAGGCTCATCCCCCTTGACCATCTTGGCCAGGGCGGCACACAGATCCAGCGGATCCGTGGTGTCATCCTGCAGGAATTCGGCCACCACGTCCTGGTACTGATCCAGATCGTCGGACAGCAGGGTCTCGCGGATCTGCTGCTTGAACAGCTCAAGACGGTGACGATTGATGTCCTGGGCGGTGGGCATGTGCATGGGCTCGATGGGCTGGCGCGTGGTGTGCTCGATGGACCGCAGCATGCGACGCTCCCGCGGTGCTACGAACAGGATGGCATCCCCGCTGCGGCCGGCCCGGCCGGTACGGCCGATTCGGTGGACATAGGATTCGGTGTCGTAGGGAATGTCGTAGTTCACCACGTGGGTGATGCGTTCCACGTCCAGACCACGGGCAACCACGTCGGTGGCCACCAGAATGTCCAGCTGACCGTTCTTCAGCTTCTCCACGGTGCGCTCACGCAGCTTCTGCGGAATATCACCGTGCAGGGCCTCACAGGCATGACCGCGGGCGGCCAGCTTGGTGGCCAGCTCTTCGGCGGCGGTCTTGGTGCGCACGAAGGCCAGCAGGGCATCGTAGGGTTCCACTTCCAGCAACCGGGTCATGGCATCCAGCTTATGCAGGCCGGAGACCATCCAGTAGCGCTGACGGACGGTGGAGGCGGTGCTGGTCTTGGCCGCAATCTTCACCTCCTTGGGCTCCTGCAGGTGGCGGTGAGCCACACGGCGGATCACATCAGGCATGGTGGCGGAGAACAGGGCGATCTGCCGATCGAAGGGGCACTGCTCGATGATCCATTCCACGTCGTCGATGAAGCCCATGCGCAGCATCTCGTCGGCTTCGTCCAACACCAGGGCACGCAGGGCGGAGAGGTCCAGCTTGCCGCGGCGCATCATGTCCATCACCCGGCCCGGGGTCCCCACCACCACCTGGGCGCCGCGCTTCAGGGCACGCAGCTGGGTGTCGTAAGAGGAGCCGCCGTAGATGGGCAGCACGTGGAAGTCCGGCAGGTACTTGGCGTAGCTTTGGCACGCCTCGGCCACCTGAATGGCCAACTCGCGGGTCGGCGCCAGCACCAGCACCTGGGTGGCGGTATCGCTGGCATTCAGGCGGGAGATGAGCGGCAAGGCGAAGGCCGCGGTCTTACCGGTACCGGTCTGGGCCTGGCCCAGCAGGTCACAACCTTCCAGCAGCGGCGGAATGGCGGCAGCCTGAATGGGGGACGGGGTTTCGTAACCCACGTCGTTCAGGGCGCGCAGAATAGGTTCAGCCAGACCCAGTTGGTCAAAGCCGGGCAGGTTCTCGTTCTCAGACATATTTTCTTCCGTTAGACAGTGTCATGGGGCGGGCGCTGTAGCGGCAGAAAATCATCCTGAGTCGCTGGCTGGCCCGAAAAAGGGGGGCGATTATAACCACATCCCCCCGCCTTGTCGTTAAAAATGTGACATTAATCTCAGCGTTTGGGTTTGTTCTTCAGTACGGCCAGGGTCAGGCGGCTGATACAGATGAGCCGCTGGGCCTCATCCTCCAGCCGGATCTGCCACACCTGGGTGGTGGCGCCCAGGTGCAGCGGCGAGGCGATCCCGGTCAGTACGCCATCCCGCATGGCCCGCAGATGGTTGGCATTGATATCCAGCCCCACGCAGCAGTGGCTGCGGGGCACCGCCAGGTTGCCGGCCACCGAGCCCAGGGTCTCAGCTAGCACCACGGAGGCGCCGCCGTGCAGCAGCCCCATGGGCTGATGCACTATGGGGCCCACCGGCATGCTTCCGATCAGGCTGTCGTCGGTCACTTGGGTATAGCGTATCCCCAGGTGAGCCACTAGGGTATTGGCCGAGCCGGCGTTCAGCCCCTCCAGGGTAAAATCACGCTGCCAGATGGCCATAGCGTCTCCTCTTTATATTGCACATGGTCGCTTCACTGTACCGCCGCGGCATTCAGGGCCTGCTGTCGATAACCATAGCCCCCCTGGCCATCCGGCTCGAAACTCAATCTGTGGGTGATGCCCGCCGGGGCATCCTCGGCATGGTGGGAGACAAACAGCAGCTGGCTGCTGCCCGCCGCCATCAGCCGCCCCACCCAGTGGCGCACCAGATGCCGGTTGATGGCATCCAGCCCCTGCAGGGGTTCATCCAGGATCAGCAGCGGCGGATGCTTCACCAGGGCGCGGGCGATAAGCAGCAGCCGCTGCTGGCCAAACGACAGACTGTGAAAGGGCTGCTTCGCCTGGCCACTGAGCCCCAACAAGGCCAGCCAGCGCCGGGCCAGGGCCAGCTCCTGATCCCCCGGAGTCTGATACAGGCCGATGGAGTCGAAAAAGCCCGAGAGGATCACCGCCTCCGGGGTGGTGGCCACCCGGTACTCCAGGTGCAGCGCCGGGCTCACCAGGCCGATATGGCGCTTGATGTCCCAGATGCTCTCGCCGCTGCCCCGCCGCCGGCCAAACAGGGTGACATCGTTGCTGTAGCCCTGGGGATGATCGCCGGTGAGCACCGACAGCAGGGTGGACTTGCCGGCGCCGTTGGGTCCAGTGATCTGCCAGTGCTGACCGGGGAGCAGCTCCCAATCCAGGCCGTCGATCACCTTGCGTTCGTCATAGCAGATGGTGAGCTGACGCAAGCGCACCAGGGGCAGGCCAGCCACGTCGGCCGCCTGCACCGGCGGCGGCAAGGGCCCCGGCGCCTGGTGCTCCAGCGCCTGCCATTGCTGCACCTCGGGCGAGGCCAACACCTCGGCGCGCGCCCCCACCCGCAGCAACTGGCTGTCCCCCAGCAGGCCCAGATGGGTGGCGCAGGGCGGTATCTCGTCAAACCGGTTGAGGATCAGCACCAACCCCTGCCCTTGGGCATGCAGGGCTTGCAGGCGCTCGGTCAGCTCGCGGCGGGCCTGGACATCCAGGCCGTCGAAGGGCTCGTCGAGCACCAGCCAGTCCGGGGCCTGCAGCAGGGCGCCGGCCAGCAGCAGCTTGCGCCCCTCCCCGCTGGAGAGCACCCGAAAGGGCCGCGTCAGCAGGGGCTGCAGCCCCAGCTCGGCCAGCAACCGCTGCCCCGCAGGGGTCTGTGCCGCCGCTGGCAGCAGCTCGCCGGCCAGCAAGCCTGCCTCCTCGCCGTCGGCCAGCATGTCGGTGTTGCGCCGTTGCCAGTCCTGCTCCAGCAGGGCCTGCTGCTGCTCGAAGCTAAGCCGCAGCGCAGCCGACACACTCGGCGCTTCACCGGACAGCAGCGGCAGCTCGCCGCACAGGGCGCGCGCCAGGGCCGTCTTGCCGCTGCCGTTGGCGCCGACGAAGGCCCAGCACTGGCCGGATGAGAGGGATAATTGGGGGATCACCAGTTGACGGGGGTGAGTCAGGGCAAAGCGAGCGGCAGACCAATGCAACGTCATGTCTCCGTGGGCAAGATAGCCCTATGACTACTCCCGGGGCGGGCCGAGTGCAAGGCGATAGGGCAGAAAAAAGGCGCGGTAGCCGCGCCTCGGGTCTTACAGCAGCCCCAGCAGGGCCTGCAGCGGATGTTTGAGTTTCTCGCCATCAAGCCGTTTGACCTGGCTGCGGCAGGAGTAACCGGTCACCAGGCAACGCTCCTTGGGGCGGCTGGCCAGGGCCTGTTGCCAGCTCATGGCATAGATGGCCTTGGAGTCGTCCAGGTGGCCGGCATCGTGACCATAGGTGCCCGCCATGCCGCAGCAGCCCACCGCCACCGGCTTGAGCTCGGCCCCCAGGTGCGCAAACAGCTTGGCCCAGTCGCCGTGGCTGGAGGGCACCGCCGTCTTCTCGGTGCAGTGGCCGAACAAGTGATAGGGCTCGAAGCGCCCCAGCGCCCGTTGGGGCACGGCCTGGATGGCCTCCCCCAGCCACTCCTGGGGCAGCAGCACCTTGAAGTCACCCCGGGCATCCCCCAGGGCGCGGGCATACTCGTCCCGATAGCACAGCACCATGGCCGGATCCGGCCCCACCATGGGGATACCCAGGTGATGCAGGCGGTTGAGCAGTTGGGCGGCATTGGCGGCCGTCTTGGCGAAGGCGCGCAGGAAGCCCTTGATATGCTGGGGTTTGCCGTTGGGCTTGAAGGGCAGCAGCAGGGGCTGGTAGCCCAGCTTTTCGATGAGCAGCACCAGATCCCGCACCACGGGGGCGTCGTAATAGGAGGTGAAGGGATCCTGCACCACCAGCACCACCTTGCTGCGCTGCGCCGGGCTCATGGCCTCCAGCCGCGCCAGGTCGAACAGCGTGGCGTCGTGGCCGGCCAATGACTGCTTGAGGGTCGGCTGACTCAGCAGCGGCACGTCCACCATGCCGATGGTCTTGGCGGTGACATCCTGCACCCACTGCTTCTGCAAGAAGAAGTTCACCACCCCCGGTGCCTTGGCCATCAGGGGGGCATAAGACTCCACGGTGGCGACGAAGTAGTCCTTCATGGGCCTCAGGTAGCGCTGGTGATACAGCTGCATGAAGCGGGCGCGGAAGGCCGGCACATCCACCTTGATGGGACACTGGCTGGAGCAGGCCTTGCACGCCAGGCAGCCCTGCATGGCCTCCATCACCTCGTGGGAGAAGTCATACTGGCCGCGGCGGCGCGCCAGGGTGTGCTTCACCTTGTCCACCAGCTCCTTCCAGCGCAGGCCGCCGGCCAGCTGGGCATCCGCCTCTTCGCTCAGCACATTGACCCCCTGGGTCTCCAGCTGGCGCAGCCATTCGCGCATCAGGCCGGCCCGCCCCTTGGGGGAATGGATACGGTTGCCGGTGAGCTTGAAACTGGGGCACATGGGGGAGTGCTGCTCGAAGGTGAAGCACAGGCCGTTGCCGTTGCACTCCATGGCCTCGCGGAAGCTGTCCCGGGTCACCACGGGGATCTGACGGTCGAAGTGGCCGCGCTTGACGGCATCCACCGATACCAGCTCGGCATCGCTGGCCAAGGGCGCACAGATCTTGCCGGGGTTCAGGCGGTTGTCCGGGTCGAAGGCGCCCTTGATCTTGCGCAGCTCGGCAAACAGGCTGTCACCGAAGTAGGCAGGGCCGTACTCGGAGCGAAAGCCCCGGCCGTGCTCGCCCCACATCAGGCCGCCGTACTTGGCGGTGAGGGCCACCACCTGATCGGAGATCTTGCGCAGGGTCACCTCCTGCTCGGGATCGCACAGATCCAGCGCCGGCCGCACGTGCAGCACGCCGCAGTCCACGTGGCCAAACATGCCGTAGCGCAGGCCGTGGCTGTCCAGCAGGGCGCGGAATTCCATGATGTAATCCGCCAGGTGCTCCGGCGGCACAGCGGTATCCTCGGTGAAGGCCACCGGCTTGGCGCGGCCGGCGGCGTTGCCCAGCAGGCCCACCGCCTTCTTCCGCATGCCGTAGATGGCCTCCACGCTGGCCAGCTCGTCGCACCACTGATAGCCGATGACCCCGGCCTCGCCGGCCGCGATCTGGGCATCCAGGCGGGCGCACAGGGCCTGGACCTTGCGCTGCTGCTCCGCCGTGTCGTCGCCGGCAAACTCGACGATGTTGATGCCCTGCATCTCCTGGCCCGGCACGTCGGCGATGAGATCCTTCACCGAATGCCAGATGATGTCGCCACGAGCCAGGTTCAACACCTTGGAGTCCACCGTCTCCACCGACAGCGCCTCGGCCGCCACCATCACATTGGCATGGCGCAGGGCCGCCTCGAAGCTCTGGTACTTGACGTTCACCAGGGTGCGCAGGCTGGGAATGGGAGTCAGATCCAGGGTGGCCTCTGTGATGTAGGCCAATGTGCCTTCGGAGCCGCACAGCAGGCGGGAGAGATCCAGGCCACGGGGCACGTCGCCCTCGGCGGGCAGGTAGGCGTGTTTCAGATCATAGCCGGTGAGAAAGCGGGTCAGGGTCGGGAAGGTGGCGTCGATCTCGGCGCGCTTGCCCTCCACCGAGGCCAGCACCTGCCGGTAGATGGCCCCTTCCCTATCGTCCTGGGCCAGCTTGGCGTCCAGCGCCTCGCCACGCAGGGGGCCGCACTCCAGCACGGTACCGTCCATCAGCACGGCGGTGACCGCCAGCACGTGATCCGAGGTCTTGCCGTAGACCAGGGAGCCCTGGCCGGAGGCATCTGTGTTGATCATGCCGCCGAGGGTGGCGCGGTTGCTGGTGGAGAGTTCCGGTGAGAAGAAGAGGCCGTGGGGCTTCAGGGCCAGGTTGAGCTTGTCCTTCACCAGGCCCGCCTGTACCCGCACGGTGCGAGCCTCGGCATCCAGGTTCAGCAAGGCGGTCATGTGGCGCGAGAGATCCACTATGATGCCGTCACTCAGGGACTGGCCGTTGGTGCCGGTGCCGCCGCCCCGGGGGGAGAAGCGGATCTGCAGGTGCTCGGGCTGGCAGGCCAAGGTCATCAGCCGGGACAGATCCTGGGTGTCCTTGGGGAACACCACCGCCTGGGGGACCCACTGGTACACACTGTTGTCCGTTGCCACCACCAGACGGCTGGCGTAGGCGGTCTCGATATCACCGACAAACCCGGCGCGCTCCAGCGCCGCCACAAAGGCCTGATACTGAGGCTTGATTCCATCCTGAAGAGAAAGTCTTGGGATCATGACTGCATACTTCCCGCAATAAGGCGACCGTCCGCGGCCCCTGCACGCTATAAAGGGCGGACATTGTATAGCAGGGGCACAGAACGGGCCAAAGCAAAAGTAAGAATGGAGTCAAACGCAGCAAAGGATTGCGCCGGCGAGAGGCTTAAGAGGCCTCCTCCGGCGCGAAGCGGACCAGCAGCAGCTGCCAATAGCCCAGGTTGATCCAGCGCTCCCCCTGACAGCCCACCTCGTTGAAGTGCGCCACCTTGCGAAAGCCCAGCTTCTCGTGCAGCCGTATGCTGGCGGCATTGGGCAACGGGATGGCCGCCAAGGCCTGATGCAGCGGCTGTTCCCGCAGCTGGCCGATCAGCACCCGATAGAGCTGGGTGCCCAGGTTCTGACCTCGCACCGAGGCATCCAGGTAGACGCAGGTCTCCACCGTGTAACGAAACGCCGGCTGAGCCCGCCAGGGCATGGCACAGGCGTAACCCAGGGGCTGTTCCTGCTTGCAATACACCAGCCAGGGCAGGCGTGGCGACCAGGCGGCAATCTGTTCGGCCATGACGGACGGCACCAGGGGATCCCGTTCCCAGCCGCCCCCACTCTGGGCCTGATAGGCGTTGTAGATCTGGCTTAACTGCTCGGCATCTTGGCGGGTGACGGGGCGGATCATGGCGGCTCCTGACTTGGTGCTGGACTCTTTATGAGTATGGAGCGCCCCCACTTCGCCGCCCCCGGCGGCGCCGCGCAGGCCATGAAGTCGTGAGCCAGATCACATCTGGAGCAGGATTTAGCGAGAGTAGGTGATTTCGCTAAACCGTTTTAGCTATCTTTAGCGAAATTGCACATGAGGAACCAACATGCAAGACACCATCTGGGTGCTGGGGGATGCGGTCATCGACCTCGTGCCCGACAGCGACGGCCGCTATCTCAAATGTCCCGGTGGCGCCCCGGCCAACGTGGCCGTCGGCGTCAGCCGCCTGGGTGGCCAGGGCCGCTTCATCGGCCGGGTGGGCCAGGATCCCTTCGGCCGCTACCTGCGCGATGTGCTACAGGGCGAAGGCGTCGACACGGCCCAGCTGTTTGCCGATGCTGACCACCACACCTCTACCGTGCTGGTGGATCTGGATGATCAGGGAGAGCGCAGCTTCACCTTCCTAGTCAATCCCAGCGCCGACCTGTTCCTCACCCCCGCCGAGCTGCCCACGTTTGCCGCCGGCGACTGGCTGCATTGCTGTTCCCTGGCCCTGGCCCGGGAGCCGGTGCGCGGCACCACCTTTGCCGCCATGGCCGCCGTGCGGGCCGCCGGCGGCCGGGTGAGCTTCGATCCCAACATCCGTGAGGATGTCTGGGCCGACCCCAGCGAACTCAGGCCCTGCCTGGAACAGGCCTTGTCCCTGGCCCAGGTGGTCAAGCTCTCCTTGGAGGAGCTGCATTATCTGTGTGGCCCGGTGGAACTGGAGACCGGCGCCCGCCAACTGGCCGACCGCTACGGGCTGGCGTTGCTGGTGATCACCCTGGGTGGTGACGGCCTGCTGGCCTGTCATCAAGGCCAGCTCCATCGCCTGGCCACCCGGCCCATCAGCCCGGTGGACACCACCGGCGCCGGCGATGCCTTCGTCGCCGGTCTGCTGGCCGGGCTGGCGGCGGCAGGCGGCATCCCGGAATGGTCCCGGCTTGAGCCCATACTGCAACAGGCCCAACGCTGCGGTGCCCTGGCCTGCAGCGCCAAGGGGGCCATGACCGCCCTGCCCACGGCGGCACAGCTCGCCACCGGCTAGCCGATTGTTTTAGTGTGTCCTACTCCTTGCCGGGCGCCCTCGCCCGGCTTTTTGTTTAGCAAAACACCATGGGCAGAGTTAGACAGCTGACACGTGTCAGCATGCCATTTGAAACCTTTTTCTTGAGGCATCAGAGCGGTTTTGCTCGATGGATCACAATTGCTAAATCGAGTTAGCAGGTTAGGATTGATAATCCCGAGGCCAGAACCTAATCTCCACCCTGCAAAACCGGTTTAGCAAAACAATAATCGACAAGGCTAACTGACCCTGAAGGAACAACCACATGTTTAGACCGAGTACCCTCGCTGCCGCCATCGCCCTGGCCACCCTGAGTGCCCCGACCCTGGCCGCCACCACCGCCGATCTGGAAACCCGCCTGGCCGCCCTGGAACAGCGCCTGGCCGAGACGGAAGCCCGTGCCGCAGCGGCTGAAGCCCAGGCCGCCACCGCCACCACCCAGGCCCAGGCCGCCGCCGACCAGACCCAGACCACCGCCGCCAAGACCGACGAACTGAGCAAGCAGACCGAGCTGCTCAGCGGCCTGGAATTCCATGGCTATGCCCGTTCCGGCCTGCTGATCAACGACAAGGCCAGCGGCAGCCAAGGTGGCCCCTACCTGACCCCGGCCGGCAGCGTAGGCGGTGCCGTCGGCCGTCTGGGTAACGAAGACGATACCTACATGGAGCTGAACCTGGAGCACAAGGGGCGTCTGGATAACGGCACCACCACCCGCTACAAGATCATGCTGGCCGACAGCCAGGAGTCCAGCAACGACTGGACCGCCAGCACCAGCTCCCTGAACGTGCGCCAGGTGTTTGCCGAACTGGGCAACCTGCCCTCCTTCGCCGACAACGCCACCTTCAAGGATGCCACCCTGTGGGCCGGTAAGCGCTTCGACCGCGACAACTTCGACATCCACTTCCTCGACTCCGACATCGTCTTCCTGGCCGGGACCGGTGCCGGTATCTATGACGTGAAGTGGAGCGACAACGCCCACAGTAACTTCTCCCTGTATGGTCGTGACTACGGCTCGGTCGACACCATCAACGATGACATCGAAAGTTACACCGTCACCGCCAACAACTATTTCGGCCAGCTGCAGTGGATGGTGAGCGGCCTCAAGGCCCGGGACAACGATGAGCGGGTGGACGATGGTGCCACCTCCGGCGTGCACACCATGCTGGCCTGGCACGGTGACAGCTTCTACGGCCTGTCCGACGGCTTCTTCAAGCTGGCCGCCCTCTACGGTCACGGCCTGGGGGCCGAGGTCAAGGGCATCGGCAGCAACGGGGATCTGACCAAGGACGCCGACACCTTCCGCCTGGCCACCTATGGGGTGACCCGCTTCGCCGGTAACTGGCGCCTGGCTCCGGCCATCCTGGCCCAATCCAGCCAGGATCGCTACGTGAAGGGGGACGACTACAAGTGGGTGACCTTCAACGCCCGCCTGGCCCAGGAGCTGACCGAAAACTTCGAACTGGTGTACGAAGGCAGCTACCAGTACTCGGATCTGGATCCCAATGGTTACAACGACTACCAGGCGGCCAAGGGCGACTTCTACAAGTTGACCTTCGCACCCACCTTCAAGGCCAGCACGGTGGCAGGCTTCTTTGAACGCCCCGAGCTGCGCATGTTTGCCACCTACATGGACTGGGACAAGGCACTGGACAGCTTCTCCGAAGACGACACCCTGGGCAGCACCAACTTCACCAGTGGTGGCCAGTGGAGCTTCGGCGTCCAGATGGAAACCTGGTTCTAAGCGAGTTCTACGCTAAAAGGGCACCGGTCAGGCCGGTGCCCTCGCCCTACGGCAGAAGACGACGACAAACGAGGAAAAAAATGAACTATCAAGCAACCGTCAATCAGTTGCTGCCCCTGTTGGGCGGCAAGGAGAACATCGCCAGTGCCGCCCACTGTGCCACCCGGCTGCGCCTGGTGCTGGTGGACGACAACAAGGTGGACAAGCGTGCGGTAGAAAAACTGGACGGCGTCAAGGGCTGCTTCAGCAACGCCGGCCAAATCCAGATCATCTTCGGCACCGGGGTGGTCAACAAGGTCTTCGCCGAATTCGCCACCCTCACCGGCCTGGCGGAAGCTAGCAAGGAGCAGGTGACCAACCTGGCCGCCCAGAAGCTCAACGTGGCCCAGCGCATCGCCCGCACCCTGTCCAACATCTTCGTGCCCATCATCCCGGCCATCGTCGCCTCCGGTCTGCTGATGGGTGCCCTGGGGATGATCAAGACCTACGGCTGGGTCAGTGGTGACTCCGCCCTCTTCATCATGCTGGACATGTTCAGCTCCGCCGCCTTCATCATACTGCCCATCCTCATCGGTTTTACCGCCGCCCGGGAATTTGGTGGTAACCCCTACCTGGGGGCCACCCTGGGGGGCATACTCACCCACCCGGCCCTGACCAACGCCTGGGGCGTGGCCGGCGGCTTCAAGACCATGAACTTCTTCGGCATCGACGTGGCCATGATCGGCTACCAGGGCACCGTCTTCCCGGTGCTGCTGGCGGTCTGGTTCATGAGCCACCTGGAGAAGCGCCTGCGCAAGGTGATCCCCAATGCCCTGGATCTGATCCTGACCCCCTTCCTCACCGTGTTCATCACCGGCTTCGTGGCCCTGCTGTTCATCGGCCCGGCGGGTCGCATGCTGGGGGATGGCATCTCCTTCGTGCTGAGTAACCTCATCGCCCATGCCGGCTGGCTGGCGGGTCTGGTGTTCGGCGGTACCTACTCCATGATCGTCATCACCGGCATCCACCACAGCTTCCACGCCATCGAGGCGGGCCTGCTGGGCAACCCGGACATCGGCGTCAACTTCCTGCTGCCCATCTGGTCCATGGCCAACGTGGCTCAGGGTGGTGCCTGTTTGGCGGTCTACTTCAAGACCCGGGATGCCAAGATCAAGGCCATCGCCGTGCCCTCCGCCGCCTCCTGCCTGCTGGGGATCACCGAAGCCGCCATCTTTGGTATCAACCTGCGCTTCGTCAAACCCTTCCTGGCCGCCCTGCTCGGCGGTGCCGCCGGCGGCGCCTGGGTGGTGGCCAGCAACGTGGGCATGACCGCAGTGGGCTTGACCGGCATCCCTGGGATTGCCATCGTGCAGTCCAACTCGGTGCTGAATTACCTCATCGGCATGGTGATCGCCTTCGGCCTGGCCTTCGCGGTCTCCTACACCCTGCGTTACAAGACGGATAGCGAATGATGTCCGAACTGACATTACTGCATAAGCTCGCCCGGTCGCTGATGACCGGGCAACTCCGCGCCGCGGCCGACCCCCATCGGCCGCAGTGGCATTTGGCCCCCCCCGTGGGACTGCTCAACGATCCGGTGGGCTTTGTGGAGGCCGACGACGGCTACCACCTGTGCTACCAGTGGAACCCCCTGGCCTGCGCCCATGGCGCCAAGTTCTGGGGCCACTGGCGCTCGACGGATCTGGTGCACTGGCAGCACGAGCCGGTGGCCCTGTTGCCCAGCGAAGAATACGAGCGCAACGGCTGCTACTCCGGCAGCGCCGTGCTGCACGAAGGCAGGATCCACCTCATCTACACCGGCAACGTCAAATACGACGACGGCAGCCGCACCGCCTACCAGTGTCTGGCCCGCCAGCGCGACGACGGCACCTTCGAAAAGCTCGGCCCGGTCATCGATCTGCCAGCAGGCTACACGGGCCACGTGCGGGATCCCAAGGTCTGGCGCCATGGCGACCACTGGTACCTGGTGCTGGGTGCCCAGGATGCCCAGCTCAAGGGCCAGGTGCTCTGCTACCGCGGTGACGATCTGCAGCACTGGCAGCTGCTGGGCGAGCTGACCGGCTCCGGCCACAACAACCTGGGCGAATTCGGTTACATGTGGGAGTGCCCGGATTTGTTCTCCCTGGACGGGGCCGAGGTGCTGATCTGCTGTCCCCAGGGGCTGAGCCCGCAGGCCGATCGCTACCAGAACCTGTTCCAGTCCGGCTACTTTGTCGGCCAGATGGATTACGCCCAGGGGCGGCTGACCCATGGCGACTTTACCGAGCTGGATCTGGGCTTCGAGTTCTACGCCCCCCAGACCACCCAGACCCGGGATGGCCGCCGGCTGATCTACGGCTGGATGGGGCTGCCGGATGACAACGAGGCGAGCCATCCCACCCGGGACTACGGCTGGCAGCACCAGATGACCTGCCCGCGAGAGCTGCGCCTGATAGACGGTCACCTGTACCAGACCCCCGCCCGGGAGCTCTCGGCACTGCGTGGCGCCGGCGTGCGGCTGAGCGGCCCGGTGGCCGAGACGCCGGTCCTGGACGGTCGCTGCGCCGAGCTGCATCTCACCGCCAGCGGCCCGTGGAAGCTGGATCTGGGGGATGCCGCCTGGCTCTCCTACAGCCAGCAGACCCTGACCCTGTGCCGCCGCAACTGGCGCACCGGCGAGTGGGAGACCCGCCGCTGGCACGGCGAGTTGCGGGATCTGCGCCTGCTGCTGGACGCCTCCAGCATAGAGCTCTTCATCAACGAGGGTGAGGCGGTGATGTCAGCGCGTTACTTCCCGGGTGAGTCTGTGCCCCTGCGCTGGTCCGGTCAGGCCGAGCTGCAGCTGGAGTACTGGCCGCTGTCGCCCTGCATGCTAGAATGGGACACGCCCATGAGCTGAAGATTCCAGTGAAAAATCAAAAACGTGTCACCATCAGTCGCATCGCCGAGCTGGCGGGGGTCTCCAAGGCCACCGCCAGCTTGGTGCTTAATGGCCGTAGCGATGAATACCGGGTCGCCGAGGAAACCCGCGAGCGGGTGCTGGCCATTGCCCGGGAACAGCACTATCAGCCCAGCATCCACGCCCGCGCCTTGAGCTCGGGCCGCAGCTACACGATAGGGCTGGTGATCCCGGATCTGATGAACTTCGGCTTCGCCTACACGGCCCGGGAGCTGGAAACCCTGTGCCGGGAGGCGGGCCTGCAGCTGCTCATTGCCTGTACCGATGACAACTCGTCCCAGGAGCAGATGGTGGTGGACGCCATGATACAGCGCCAGGTGGATGGCCTGCTGGTGGCCTCCAGCGCCTTGAGCGACCAGCTCTACCAGAAGATCAACCAGAGCCTGCCGGTGGTGCAGCTGGACCGGCACATCGGCGAGTCCACCCTGCCCATGGTGATCTCCGATGCCTGCCAGGCCACCGCCCAGGTGACCCAGATGCTGGCCCGCCACAGCCCGGAGGAGATCTACTACTTCGGCGGTCAGCTCAAGCTCTCCCCCAGCCGGCACCGGCTGGCGGGCTACGAGCTGGGCCTGAAGCGCGCCGGCATCACCCCGCCGGATCACTGGATCCTGCACAAGGATTTCCAGCCCCGCTCCGGCTACGACATGATGGCCGAGCTGTGCAACCAGCTGGGCCGGCCGCCCAAGGCCCTGTTCACCGGCTCCTTCACCCTGCTGGAAGGCGTGTTGCGCTACCTGCAGCAGCATCAACTGATGGAGGCCGATATCTACCTGGGCAGCTTCGACGATCACGATCTGCTGGACTGCCTGCCCCTGCGCATCGACTCCATCGCCCAGGACTGTCCGGCCCTGGCCTTCCACGCCTTCACCCTGATCCAGCAGCTCATCGCCGAACAGACCCCGGCCCAGAGCGCCCAGGTGCTGGCGCCGCGGATCCGCTGGCGCAACCCCGCCTCCATCCGCCTGCTGAATGAGGAGCGCGGCTGATGGCCCGCCACCCGCTGCGGGTCGGCCTGCTGCTGCTGCCCCTGCTGCTGCCGCCCCAGCTCCTGGCCAGCCAGGCCACCACAGCCCCCCTGGCCCTGCCGGCGGACACTCAGGCGGGTGAAGACCTGTGCGTCAAGCTGGTGGCCATCCGCCTGGGACGCCTGATGGACCTGCACGTGACCCAGCGTCAGGCCCTGCCGGGCGACCGGTTGCTGATCGAGGGGGAAGCCAGGCAGAGCCAACCGCCGGTGGGCTTTGCCTGTGTGATGGAAAGGGAAGAGAAACAAGCGGGGGCGACGAACGTCACCCCCGGCTGGCAGCTGGCCAAGCTGGAGCTGTACCAGCTGCAGGCGCCCAAGGAACTGAGGGCGCCAAATTAGCGGCTCGGCTCGGCCAGGGCGTTGATGAGGGGTTGCAGCTGCTCCCGCAGCGTCATGCCAAAGGGGGTGAGATAGCCACCGTCGGCGGCGGTCAGCACGCCCTTGAGATGCAGGCGATCGGCGGCCTGACGCAGGGTGGGATCACACTCCTGGTGCAGCTTGATGCCCTGTTGCAGATTGTCCAGTTCGAAGCAGGACAACAGCTTGATGGCATCGACGAAATCATCACTGATGAGGGGGTTGGCTTGCATGGGCTACTCCTTGAAGACCAGTCAGTTCCAGCACACGCTAACACGGCGCTGACTGACCAACTGCGCCGCGCATCAAACTTAGCAAGCTCACTCCCATCCCGCCGGTCGGATCCCCGTTGTTTTGTCAGTCACGCCACAAAAAAGCGCGCCCCCAGGCGCGCTTGATACCGTTAGCCACTGGCGCGACATCGACGCCACCCCAGGCCCAAGAGCCCCACGCCAAACAGCAGGCCGAGAGCGGGTTCCGGCACCGGCGCAGCAATGCCATCCACAGAGCCGGTAAAGCCCGCATCCCGGATGGCGCCATATTGGATCAGGTTGTTGACGAACACCCCACCCCAGATTTCGTTGCCGTTGGTCAGTTCGGCATAGGGCGCCAGTATGGTACCGCCAAACTGGCTGGTCAGAGTCAGGGAGCTAGTATCGATAAAGTTCCAGATGGTGTTGCTGGCCAGGCTCTGGGCACTGCCAGCCAGGAAGTTGGCATACAGGCTCAGGGTATCGCCGGTGACGTTGAAGATCAGGGTGGTGACATCGCTGGCCACATCGAATTGAAACTCACCGTAGGAGGTCAGCAGGCTGCTGGCGCTGCCGGTGAGATCGATGACCGCCACCCCATCACTACCGGCGGTGGCGGTGAAGGTCACCTTGTTGCCGCTAACGCTGGTGCTGCCGGTGGCGGTCAGACTGGAGAGCTGTTGAGACAGGTCAACGAGCTGGCTCTGGTAGTCGCTGGTGCTGGTGCTCTGGGCGGCCTGCACTTCGGCACTTAACAGGCTGCTCTGGCTCAGATCGCTGATGAGGGACTGGTTGAGATTACCGCCTGCGATGCTACCGGCCACATAGGTGGTGCCGCTGCCGTTGTAGCTGGTGTTGCTGCTGCCCAGGATGGCCGAGCTACCGTTATTGATGGTGCTGTTGCTGATGGAACCGGCCACCACGGCCCCGCCGTTTTGCACCGACACCCCGCTGGCGCTGCCCTGCACCGTCAGGCCAGCATAGCTAGAGCTGCCCAGGGTCTGCCCCCAGGCGGCATAGGTGCCGCCGGTGGCACTGCCGCCAACATAGGTCCGACCCGCCACCTCCTGGTAAGAGGTGGTGTTGCCAAATACCATGAGGTTGAACTGCTCCAGCAACGCCTGGCTGGACAGGGCGCTGCCGGCCCAGGCTGGTAGTGCAGAGACGGTTAACAGGCACAGGCCCGTCAGACGAGTTGCCTGGCGAGACAGCCGCTTGTAGGGAATGGGCATGCGTTCTTCCTTGTGAACTTTAATTTTAATGGCTGTGTCCGCCTGCCAAGGCAAGCGGAACTAGAGCTTTTGCCCAATATCATAGCGTTAAGCTTACTTTTGCATACCTTTTTTAACCTAATCACATTTTTTGCAGAAAAATTGGGACCAAGCCGATATCCCATTGCAGCAAATTGAACGGTTGCGCTAAGTGGACATCCGGCTCAGCGTCCCCCAGCGGGCATCAGCGCCAGCCAGTAATATTCCCCATGGGCGCCCGTTCCCTGCCCCAGGCAGGTAAACCCCATGGCTCGGTAAAACAGCAGGGCCCGCCGGTTGCGCACCAGGCACTTGAGGTGCAAGGCGGGGTAGCGCCAGCGGGCCGCCCGCAACAGCGCCCGGCCTATGCCCTGGCGCAGCCGGTCCGGCGCCACGTAGAGATGGTGGACAAACTGATCTGGCGGGCAGACGGCGATAAACCCCAGCACCTCGGCCCCCTCCCCGGCCACCAGCACCTGCTCATCCCGGGTATCCCGCTCGAAGTCGCTCAGGGCATAGCCACTGGTATCCAGCCAGGGAAAGGCGGCCCGCCGCGAGGCCAGGTAGAGGGCCCGTAAGGCCGGGAGCTGCTGGGAACGCACCAGGGTGATCTGCATGGGACTCCTTGGCAAGAGCAAAAGAGGAAACACCACCGCAGGCAAACCGACCCTTTTCCCCACCCGCGGCTTGAGGCATGGTAGAGCCAGTCTGCCAGAGCGCACTGGCCCCGGCCAATGCTGGCCACCCTCACCGCAAGGAGTTCTCATGACCCGGCAATTGAACAAGGATACCCAGGTCTGCATGTCGCTGGCCGCCCGCCCCAGCAACTACGGCACCCGCTTTCACAACTACCTCTACGATGCCCTGGATCTGGATTATCTGTACAAGGCCTTCACCACCCAGGACATCAAAGGCGCCATCACTGGGGTGCGGGCCCTGGGCATTCGCGGCTGCGCCATCTCCATGCCGTTCAAGGAGGCGGTGATCCCCCTGGTGGACGAGCTGGATGAGTCCGCAAGACTCATCAACTCGGTCAACACCATAGTCAACAGCGACGGTTATCTCAAAGCCTACAACACCGACTACCTGGCCATCGCCCAGTTGCTGCGGCAGCACCAGGTGCCCAACAGCCTGACCTTCGCCCTCAAGGGCAGCGGCGGCATGGCCAAGGCGGTGGCCTGCGCACTGCAGCAGGCCGGCTTCACCCAGGGCCACATCATCTCCCGCAATGCCGACACCGGCCAGGCCCTGGCGGATCTCTACGGCTACCGCTATCAGGCGGATATGCGCGGTGTGCAGGCCGGCCTGCTGATCAACGCCACCCCGGTGGGCATGCAGGGCGGCGCCGAGGCCGATGCCCTGGCCTTCAGCCAGGAGGAGATTGCCGGGGCCCAGGTGATCTTTGAGGTGGTGGCCCTGCCGGCCCAGACCCCGCTGCTCAAGAAAGCCCAGGCCCAGGGCAAGGCGGTGGTCACCGGCGCCGAGGTGTTCGCCATCCAGGCGGTGGAGCAGTTTGTGCTGTACACAGGGGTGCGCCCCAGCCCGGAGCTGTTTGCCGAAGCCGCGGCCTATGCCAGGCAGGGTGCCTGACGGAGAGTTCGTCGCGTTAGCGTCCACAAAAAACAAAGGCCCGCAATCGCGGGCCTTTGTCTGGGTAACGCGCCGATTAGAGGCTGATCACCTCGAACTGCACGTCCGGATTGACGTCGGCGTCGTAGTCCACGCCCTCCCAGCCGAAACCGAACAGCTTCAAGAACTCGTCCTTGTAGCCCTGGTAGTCGGTGAGCTGGTACAGGTTGCCGTCGTTGATCTGCGGCCACAGATCCCGGCAGGCCTGCTGCACTTCGTCCTTCAGCTCCCAGTCGTCCATGCGGATGCGGCCCTGCTCGTCGGTGGGGGTCGCCTCGGCGCCGTACAGCCGAGTGGCGAACAGCCGCTGGATCTGCTCCAGGCAGCCTTCGTGCAGGCCCATCTGCTTCATGATCTTGAAGGACATGGAGATGTACAGGGGCATCACGGGGATGGCGGCGGAGGCCTGGGTCACCACGGACTTGAGCACCGCCACATAGGCTTCTCCACCCTTGGCGGCCAGCTGGCTGCCGATGGCGCGGGCGGCGCGATCCAGATCTTCCTTGGCGCGCCCCAGGGTGCCGTGCCAGTAGATGGGCCAGGTCAGATCGGTGCCGATGTAGCTGTAGGCCACGGTCTTGGCGCCGTCGGCCAGCACGCCGGCGTCGGCCAGGGCCTGCAGCCACAGCTCCCAGTCTTCACCGCCCATCACCTTGATGGTGTTGGCGATCTCTTCCTCGTTGGCCGGCTCCACCTCGGCGGAAACGATGACGTCCTTGTTGGTGTCGATGGCGGTGGTCTTGTACACCTCGCCGATGGGCTTGAGCGCACTGCGCACCAGCTCGCCGGTGTCAGGCAGCTTGCGCACCGGAGAGGCCAGGGAGTAGACCACCAGATCGATTTGCCCCAGATCCTGTTTGATGAGCTCGATGACCTGCTCGCGGCAGGCGTTGGAGAAGGCGTCACCGTTGATGCTCTTGGCGTACAGACCGGCTTCCTTGGCCGCCTTGTCGAAGGCAGCGGCATTGTACCAGCCGGCGCTGCCGGGCTTCTTCTCAGTGCCGGGCTTTTCGAAGAACACGCCCAGGGTGGCGGCACCTGAGCCAAAGGCGGCCTCGATGCGGGAGGAGAGGCCGTAACCCGTGGAGGCACCGATCACCAGCACCTTCTTGGGACCGTTCGCCAGGGGGCCCTTGCTCTTGACGTAGGCGATCTGTTGACGGACGTTGGCTTCGCAGCCGGCCGGGTGAGTGGTGGTGCAGATAAAGCCACGTACCTTGGGGGTAATGATCATGGTCGCTTCTCTAATAAAATTGGATAAACGCGCGGGATCATACACGATTTGCCGACAAAGGGTTGTCGGATCAGTCCGCCATTTCCCCGGCAGGGTCCCACGATAAATCCCCGGCCGGGATAGCCAGCACGGCCCAGGCCGGTACAATGAGCCCCCAAACCCACACCGCGAACCAGCATGACCCTCAGCCTGCGCCCCTATCAGCACGCCGCCGTCCAGGCGGTGCTGACCCATTTTCGCCGTCACCCCGAGCCCGCCTTGGTGGTGCTGCCCACCGGCGCCGGCAAGAGCCTGGTGATCGCCGAGCTGGCGCGGCTGGCCCGGGGCCGGGTGCTGGTGCTGGCCCACGTCAAGGAGCTGGTGGCCCAGAACCACGCCAAATTCGCCGCCCTGGGGCAGCAGGGGGCACGCTTTGCCGCCGGGCTGGGGCTCAAGCAGACCGGGGAGCCGGTGATCTTCGGCTCGGTGCAGTCGGTGGCCCGCAACCTGGAGCGCTTCGACTTTGCCATCTCCTTGCTCATCATCGACGAGTGCCACCGCATCGGGCCCGACGAGGAGAGCCAGTACCGCCAGGTCATCAGTCACCTGCAGCGCATCAACCCGGCCCTCAAGGTGCTGGGGCTCACCGCCACCCCCTACCGGCTGGGGGAAGGCTTCATCTACAACCTTCACCACAGGGGCATGGTGCAGAGCCGCGAGCCGCGGCTGTTCCACACCTGTGTCTACGAGCTGCCCCTGCGCCAGCTCATTCGCCAGGGCTACCTGACGCCACCGCGGCTCATCGATGCCCCCCTGGTACACTACGACTTCAGCCGCCTGCCCCCCCGGCAAAACGGCCTGTTTGACGAGGCGGCCCTCAACGCCGAACTCAAACGCCAAGCCAGGGTGACCCCCGCCATCGTCCGCCAGGTGCAGGCCTATGCCCAGGACCGCCAGGGGGTGCTGATCTTCGCCGCCACCGTGCGCCACGCCCAGGAGGTGGCCGGCCTGCTGCCCGCCGACCAGACGGCCCTCATCACAGGCGAGACCCCCCAGGCCGAGCGGGATGCGCGACTGGCGGATTTTCTCGCCCGCCGGCTCAAATTTGTGGTGAACGTGGCGGTGCTCACCACTGGCTTCGATGCCCCTCACGTGGATCTCATCGCCATCTTGCGCCCCACCGACTCATTGGCCCTCTACCAGCAGATGGTGGGCCGCGGCCTGCGCCTGTTCCCGGGCAAGAGTGAGTGCCTCATCGTCGATTACGCCGGCAACCGGCACGATCTCTACGCCCCCGAGCCCGCCGATCCCAGGCCCGCTGCCGATACGGTGCCGGTGCAGGTGCTCTGTCCGGCCTGCGGCTTTGCCAACCAGTTTTGGGGCCGACTGGACGCCCAGGGCCAGCTGTTGGAGCACTTTGGTCGACGCTGCCAAGGTTTTTTTGAAGAAGAGGATGGACAACGGGAATTTTGCGATTATCGTTTCCGCGCCAAGTCCTGCCCCCACTGCGGTGAGGCCAACGACATAGCCGCGCGGATCTGCCACGGCTGTCAGGCCACCCTGGCGGATCCGGATGACAAGCTCAAGGCCGCCCTGGCCCTCAAGGATGCCAAGGTGATCCGCTGCGCGGGCCTGAGCCTGGTCCAGGTCAGCGTCAAGGGGCAGCCCAGGTTGCGGGTGACCTACCACGACGAGGATGGCGCCAGCCTGAGCGAGTCCTTCGACATCGGCTCGCCCGTCGGCCTGGCCCGGTTGCAGCAGCAGCTGGTGCAGCGTCACTGGCACCTGCCGGGCCTGGTGGCGCCGAGCCTGTCGGTGGCCGAACTGCTGGCCCAGCCCGCTTGCCTGCGCCATCCGGATTTTGTGGTGGCCCGCAAGCAGGGGCCCGTGTGGCGGATCGTGGACAAGATTTTTGATTATCAGGGCCGTATTCGTCTGGCCAATGCCCTGTGAGAAGGCCGCATTCAAGGTAACTATCATGCTGAAAAAAGTACTGCTGGGCCTGTGTGCCCTCCCCCTGCTGGCCCAGGCCTCCATCCAGGCCCCCACTGGCGCCCGGGTCGCCCTGGCCTACAACGAACCCGGCCAGGCCGGCAGCCAGGGGATCCATGCCGATGCCTTCATGATCCCCGCCTCGACCCAGAAGGTGCTCACCGCCCTGGCGGCCTCCCTGTACCTGGGCAAGGAGTGGCGCTTCAAGACCCGCCTGCTGGCCCCCACCGGCGCCCTGGCCCAGGCCAAGCAGACCGGTGTGCTGCAGGGGGATCTGGTGCTGGAATTCAACGGCGCGCCGGATCTGACCCGCCAGGCCCTGGTCAACCTGCTGGCCTATCTCAAACAGCAGGGAGTCAGCCAGATCCAGGGGGATCTGCTGCTGGATACCGGCCACTACGCCGGCTACGACCGCGGCAACGGCTGGTCCTGGAACGATCTCTCCATCTGCTTCACCGCCCCGGCCTCGGCGGTGATCGTGGATCGCAACTGTGTCTACGCCCAGCTCGAAGCCAACCAGATAGGCGAGACAGCCCAGCCCAAGGTGCCGGTGGGCCAACCCATACAGGTGACCAGCGAAGCCAAGGTGGTGCCCCTCAAGGAGTACTACGCCGGCTGCGAGCTGCGGGTGGACATGAACACAGGCAACAACTACCACCTCACCGGCTGCATCCCGCCGGAGCAGAAGGGCAAGCCCTGGCCCCTGTCGTTTGCCATCCAGGATCCCACCGCCTGGGGGGAATCCCTGTCGGCCTGGGCCCTGGCCCGAGCCGGCCTCAGCCTCACCGGCCAGGTCAAGGCGGTGCGCCATGCCCCCGCCAACCTGGAGGAGATCGCCCACCTGCCCTCGGCGCCTCTGTATAAGCTGATGGACCGGATGCTGAAGAAATCCGACAACCTGTACGCCGATGCCATCTCCCGCGCCCTGGGCCACCTCTACCTGAACCGGCCGGCCAGTTACGCCACCGGGGCCGAGGCGGTGCGCCTCATCCTCAAGAACAAGGCCGGCATCGATCTGGGCTCCGCCCTGCTGGCCGATGGCTCCGGCCTGTCGGCCCATAACCTCATCACCCCCAACCAGATGCTGAAGGTGCTCGATTACATGGCGCTGCACGATGACGAGCTGGGCATCATAGGCCTGCTGCCGGTGGCCGGCATGAGCGGCACCCTGGGCTCCCGGGGCAGCGTGCAGCGTCCGCCGCTGCTCAAAAACGTCACCGCCAAGACCGGCACCCTGCAGAACGTCTCCAACCTGGCGGGCTTTATCACCACCGCCAGCGGCAAGCGCAAGGCCTTCGTGCTGATGGTCAACGGCCTCACCTTCCCCCCCAAGGTGCGCCAGGCCCTGAAGGCCCACCGCATCAGCTCGCCCCACTACCCGTTCGAGCGCGCCGTGCTGGAGCAGATCTACAAGGAGCAGCCGGTGCAGATCACCGACTAGCAGCAGCTCCCGCCAGCCGCCCAGCCGGCCATTTACACAAAAAACCGCATTTGAGACTCAATGCGGTTTTTTGTTTCAAACGGGAAGACCAAATCAGCATCTATCGCTGCAAAAACCCCGCGACACCATCAGGGCCCAGGAAGAAAAAGCCCGTGACAGCCGTTGTGTTACGCACCAAGAAGGGGAAGAATAGTGAGCCTTGGCCGGCCCCCGCCGGCCCGCGGTATTGCAGAAGGCGCCCCCACAGATGTATTCAATCGAGAAATCCCACAAGCTGGACAATGTCTGTTACGACATTCGCGGCCCGGTGCACAAGGAAGCCCGCCGCCTGGAAGACGAAGGTCATCGCATCCTCAAACTCAACATCGGTAACCTGGCCTCCTTCGGCTTTGATGCGCCCGAAGAGGTGATCAAGGACGTCATCGTCAACATGTCCCAGGGCCAGGGCTATTGCGATTCCAAGGGGCTGTTCGCCCCCCGCAAGGCCATCGCCCACTACTACCAGCAGAAGGGGCTGCGCAACGCCGATGTCAACGACATCTACATCGGCAACGGCGCCTCCGAACTCATCGTCATGGCCATGCAGGCGTTGCTGAACAACGGCGACGAGATGCTGGTGCCAGCGCCCGATTATCCGCTGTGGACCGCCGCCGTCTCCCTGTCCGGGGGCAACCCTGTGCATTACATCTGTGACGAGCAGGCCGACTGGTACCCGGATCTCGATGACATGCGCAAGAAGATCACCCCGCGCACCCGGGGGCTCGTGCTCATCAACCCCAACAACCCCACGGGCGCCGTCTACAGCAGCGAATTCCTGATGGAGGTGATCGAGCTGGCCCGTCAGCACAAGCTCATCATCTTCGCCGACGAAATTTACGACAAGATCCTCTACGACGACATCGCCCACCACAGCGTCTGCTCCCTGTGTGACGATGTGCTGGTGGTGACCTTCAACGGCCTGTCCAAGGCCTATCGTGCCTGCGGCTTCCGCCAGGGCTGGATGATGGTCAGCGGCCCCAAGCAGTTCGCCCGGGACTACATCGACGGCCTGGAGATCCTGGCCTCCATGCGGTTGTGCGCCAACGTGCCCATGCAGTTTGCCATCCAGACCGCATTGGGGGGCTATCAGAGCGTCAGCGAGCTGATCCGTCCCGGTGGCCGGTTGCGCAAGCAGCGGGATCTGGCCTGGGAGCTGGTCAACCAGATCCCCGGGGTCTCCTGCGTCAAGCCCAGGGGCGCCCTGTACATGTTCCCCCGCCTGGACCCCAAGGTGTATCCCATCAAGGACGACCAGAAGATGGTGTTCGATCTGCTGCAGCAGGAGAAGCTGCTGGTGGTGCAAGGCACCGGCTTCAACTGGCCGGCCCCGGATCACTTCCGCCTGGTGTTCCTGCCGCAAGAAGAGATCCTCGAGGATGCCATGGGTCGCCTGGGTCGCTTCCTGAAGAACTACCACCAGTAATCGACCCGCCAGCAAAGGGGGCCAATCAGGCCCCCTTTTCGTTTTGCCAGGCCGCCATGGCCAATGCTATGGTGCGCCTCTAGCCACCTGCCAATGCCCTCAAGGAGACCCCATGAACCAGACCCTGCGCGCCGGCCTCATGCTGCTGCCCCTGCTGCTGCTCACCGCCTGCGGTGAACCGGCGGAGGCCGATCTCAAGGCCGCCCTGGAACACGACCTCAAAGACGCCAATGCCGTCACCACCTCCGTCATGGGAGACAGCGGCAAGATAGAGATACTGTCGGTGAAGAAGCTGGGCTGTGACAAGGCCGGCGGCGCCTGGCAGTGCACTGTGGACGTGCAAAGCCGCATTCCCCTGGTGGGGGACAAGCGGCAGACCCGCCAGCTCAAGGTGGCCAAGGCCGACGACGGCTGGCAACTGGTGGAGTGAGCCATAACATGAGCAGTCATTTCTTCGCCCAGCTGTCGCGGATGAAGCTCATCAACCGCTGGCCCCTGATGCGCAACGTACAGAGTGAAAACATCAGCGAACACAGCCTGCAGGTGGCCATGGTGGCCCACATGCTGGCGCTGATCGAGAATCGCCACTTCGCCGGCCAGCTCAATCCCGAGCGGGCTGCCCTGATGGCCCTCTACCACGACGCCAGCGAGATCCTCACCGGCGATCTGCCCACCCCGGTGAAGTACCAGAATCAGGCGCTGGCCACCGAATACAAGAAGATCGAGAAGCTGGCCGAGCAGCGGCTGCTGGCCATGCTGCCGGCGGAGTTTGTCGACGACTTCCGCCCCCTGCTGGACTCCACCAGCCAGGATGCGGCCCACGCCGCCGTGGTGAAGGCCGCCGACACCCTGTGTGCCTACAGCAAGTGCCTGGAGGAGCTTGCCGCCGGCAACCACGAGTTCACCGTGGCCAAGCGCCGGCTGGAGGCCATGCTCGAGGAGCGCATGACCCCGGCGGTGCGCCACTTTCTCGATACCTTCATGGCCAGCTTCTCCCTGACCCTGGATGAGATGAGCCAGCACGACTAGCTGCCGCAGGGGCGCGGCTTGGTCTAGGCTTCTGGTAGGTGTTCACGCCACCGGAGGCCCCAGATGCCCACGCCCCCCATCCTCAAGGATCCCACCCAGGCCAGCCGCCACAACCTCGACGACTACGAGCGCTGCTATGCCAGCTTCGACTGGCAGCAGGCCCAAGCCCAGATCAAGGGGCTGGGCCTGGCCATCAACATCGCCTACGAGGCGGTGGACCGTCATGTGGAGGAAGGCCATGGCGATCTCGTCGCCCTGCGCTGGCTGGGCAAGGACGACCAGCAGGTGGACATCAGCTATCGCCAGCTGATGGCCGATACCGCCCGCTTCGCCAACCTGCTCAGCAGCCTGGGGATCCAGCCCGGCGATACCGTGTTCGGCCTGTGCCACCGGGTACCCCAGCTCTACACCGCCCTGCTCGGCAGCCTCAAGTTCGGCGCCGTCTTCTCCCCCCTGTTCAGCGCCTTCGGCCCCGAGCCCATAAAGGCCCGCATGGCCATCGGCCAGGCCCGGGTGCTGGTGACCAGCGAAGCCCTCTATCGCAAGAAGGTACAGCGCTGGCGCCACGAGCTGCCCAGCCTGCAGCAGGTGCTGCTGTTCGACATCCAGGGGCAGCTGCCGGACGACTGCCTGGATCTGGACGCCCTGCTGGCCGAGGCCAGCGACGACTTTGTCCCCCATCGCAGCGACCCCGAAGATCTGGCGCTGCTGCACTTCACCTCCGGCACCACCGGCAAGCCCAAGGGCGCCATGCACGTGCACAAGGCGGTGATCTACCACGCCTACTCAGGGCGCATGGCCCTGGATCTGCAACCCGGCGACATCTTCTGGTGCACGGCGGACCCGGGCTGGGTCACGGGCACCAGCTACGGCATCATCTCGCCCCTGTGCAACCGGGTGACCCTGGTCATCGACGAGCAGGAGTTCGACCCCCAGCACTGGTATCAACTGCTGGCCCAGCAGCAGGTCAATGTCTGGTACACGGCCCCCACCGCCATTCGCATGCTGATGAAGGCCGGTGCCGCCCTGGCCCTGGGCCACGATCTCAGTGCCCTGCGCTTCATGGCCAGCGTGGGGGAACCCCTGAACCCCGAGGCGGTGCTCTGGGGCCAGCAGGTGTTCGGCATGCCGTTTCACGACAACTGGTGGCAGAGCGAGACCGGCGGCATCATGCTGGCCAACTTCGCCGCCGAGACCGTCTATCCCGGCTCCATGGGCCGGCCCCTGCCGGGGATCCGCGCCGCCATCGCGTTGCATCAGGCCGATGGCAGCATCCAAATCAGCGACAGCCCCAACCAGGTAGGTGAGCTGGCGCTCAAGCCCGGCTGGCCCGCCATGTTCCGCGGCTACCTGCATGAGGAGGAACGCTACCAGAAGTGCTTCGTGAATGGCTGGTACCTCTCCGGGGATCTGGCCCGCCAGGATGAAAACGGCTACTTCTGGTTTGTCGGCCGGGCGGATGATGTCATCAAGTCCTCCGGTCACCTCATAGGTCCCTTCGAGGTGGAGAGCGTGCTGATGGAGCACCCGGCCGTGGCGGAGGTGGGGGTCATAGGCCTGCCGGACGAGATGGCCGGCGAGGTGGTCAAGGCCTTCGTGGCCTTGAAACCGGGCTACGAGCCCGACGAGGCGTTGCAACTGGCCCTGCTGGGCCATGCCCGCACCCGCCTGGGACCCGCCGTCGCCCCCCGGGAGATCGCCTTTCGCCACAACCTGCCCAAGACCCGCAGCGGCAAGATCATGCGCCGCCTGCTCAAGGCCCGTGAGCTGGGCCTGCCGGAGGGGGATCTCTCCACCCTGGAGAGCGACGAGTCATGAACAAACCACACCTGAACCCGGAGCAGCTGCAGCAGCTGCTCTACCAGATGCTGCGGATCCGCCGCTTCGAGGAGCGCTGTGCCGAGCTGTACCAGCAGGAGAAGATCCGCGGCTTCCTGCACCTGTACAACGGCGAGGAGGCGGTGGCGGTGGGGGTGATCCAGGCCCTGACCCCAACCGATGCCCTGCTCTCCACCTACCGGGAACACGGCCATGCCCTGGCCCGTGGCGTGAGCATGAACGCCATCATGGCCGAGCTGTTCGGCCGGCAGAGCGGCTGCAGTGGCGGCCGCGGCGGCTCCATGCACCTGTTTGACGTGGCCCACCGCTTCTATGGCGGCAACGCCATCGTCGCCGGCGGCCTGCCCCTGGCGGTGGGGCTGGCCCTGGCGGACAAGATGCAGGGGCGCCGCCCGATCACCGCCTGTTTCTTCGGCGACGGCGCCACCAGCGAGGGCGAGTTTCACGAGAGCCTCAACCTGGCCGCCCTGTGGCAGCTGCCCATCTTGTTTGTCTGCGAGAACAACCGCTATGCCATGGGCACGGCCCTGGAATTCGAGATGGGGAATGCCCAGTTGGCCCAGCGGGTCGCCGCCTATGGCATTGAGGCCCAGGCGGTGGATGGCATGAATGTGGTGGCCGTGCTGAGCGCCGCCCAGGCCGCCTGCGAAGCCATCCGCGCCGGCGGCGGTCCCCAGTTTATCGAATGCCAGACCTACCGCTTTCGCGGCCACTCCATGTTCGATGCCCAGCTCTACCGCCAATCCAGCGAGATCGAGGCCTGGAAGGCCCGCTGCCCCATAGAGCAGATGAGCCACTGGCTGCAGGCCAACCACCAGCTGGACCCCCACCAGCTGACCGCCCTGGAGCAGCAGGTGGAGAGCGAAATCGACGCCGCCGTGGCCTTTGCCGAGGCGGCGCCACTGGAACCCACCGAGACCCTGCTGCACCACCTCATCACGGAGGAGTCCCATGAATGAGTCAAGCCTCCCCGAGATGACCTATCGGGATGCCATCAAGGCCGCCCTGCGGGAGGCCCTGCAGCAGGACGAGCGGGTGTTCCTGATGGGCGAGGACGTGGGCCATTACGGCGGCTGCTATGCGGTGAGCAAGGGCCTGCTGGACGAGTTCGGCCCACAGCGCATCCTGGACACCCCGCTGTCCGAATCGGGCTTCGTCGGGGCCGGCATCGGCGCCGCCTTGGGCGGCATGCGGCCCATCGTCGAGGTGATGACGGTGAACTTCAGCCTGCTGGCGCTGGATCAGATCGTCAACAATGCCGCCACCTTGCGCCACATGTCCGGCGGTCAGGTCTCGGTGCCCCTGGTGATCCGCATGGCCTGTGGTGCCGGCCGCCAGCTGGCCGCCCAGCACAGCCACAGCTTTGAGGGCTGGTACGCCCATATCCCGGGGATCAAGGTACTCTGCCCCGCCACCGTCACCGATGCCCGCTACATGCTGGGCCAGGCCCTGGCGGATCCCGACCCCGTGATCCTGTTTGAGCATGTGATGCTCTATAACCGCCAGGAGCCCCTTGCCGCCGCCCCCGCGGCGCCCATGACCCAGGCCCTGGTGCGCCGGCCAGGGCAAGCCCTCAGCCTGTTCACCTGGGGGGGCAACCTGCCCAAGGCGTTGGCGGCAGCGGAACGCCTGGCCGAGGAGGGCATAGAGGTTGAGGTGGTGGATCTGCGCTGCCTGCGGCCCTTGGACAAACCCAGCCTGCTGGCCTCCCTGACCAAGACCCACAAGGCGCTGATCGTCGATGAAGCCTGGAAGCAGGGGGGCATGAGTGCCGAGATTGCCGCGTTTGTTGCCGAGGAGGGTTTCTGGCTGCTGGATGCCCCCGTGGCCCGGGTGTGCAGCGCCGAGGTCCCCATCCCCTACCCCGCCCATCTGGAGCAGGCCGCCCTGCCATCGGTGGAGCGCATCATGGCCGCCGCCCGGGCGCTGATGGAGGGACGATGAAAACCATCCCCATGCCCTCCTTTGGCGCCGACATGGCCGAAGGCACCCTGATCGAATGGCAGGTGAAACCCGGCGATAAACTCAGCCGTGGCCAGGTGGTGGCGGTGATCGAAACCAATAAGGGAGCCATAGAGCTGGACCTGTTCGAAGAAGGCATAGTGGATGCCTGCCTGCTGGGGCTGGGGCAGACCGCCAAGGTCGGCACCCCCATACTCAGGCTGCGGGACCCCGCCGAGGCACCGAGTCCGGTGCAGGAGGAAGACGGCTCGGCAGCCACAGCCCAGGTCCCTCCCCAGCCCGAGGCGCTGCCGGCCCATGCCGAGGCCGCCGCCCCGGCGCCGGGCGCCCCCCTGCGGAGCCCTGGCTTCCTGCCCGCCAGCCCAGCCGCCCGGGCCTTGGCAAAGGCGCAGGGCATCCCCCTGGCCGGCGTTCGCGGCAGCGGGCCAGACGGGGCCATCATCCTGCGGGATATCGAAGTCAGCCAAACCGAGGCTCAGGCCAAATCGGTTCACCCCCTCACCGCCGCCCCCGCGGCGGCCACCGGCGGGCTGGATATGGCGGCCATGCGCGCCGCCATCAGCGCCACCGTCAGTCGCTCGAAAAAGGAGATCCCCCACTACTACCTGAGCCTGGATGTCTGCCTGCACGCGCTGCAGACCCGGCTGGGTGCCGACAACACCCAGCGGGGGGTGGAGGATCGCCTGCTGCTGGCCGCCCCCCTGCTGTGCGCCATCGCCCGCACCCTGAGCCGCCATCCCGAACTCAACGGCAGCTGGCGTGATGACCAGTATCAGGGCCGCCAGGAGGTTAACCTGGCCAATGCCATCAGCCTGCGGGGTGGCGGCCTGCTGATGCCGGTGATCCCCCAGGCCCAGCAGTTGGACGCCCCCGGCATGATGGCGTGGCTCAACCGCCTGGTGGACAAGGCCCGGCACGGCAATCTGCGCCATTCGGAACTCAATGGCGCCACCTGTACCGTCAGCAGCCTGGGTGAGCGGGGGGCCGATCGCCTGCTGGGGGTCATCTACCCGCCCCAGGTGGCCATTCTGGGGCTGGGGCGGCCCCGCCAGGCGCCCTGGATACAAGACGGTCAGCTCACGGTGGCACCTGTCATGACCATCAGCCTGAGCGCCGATCACCGAGTGAGTGACGGCCATCAGGGCGCCCTCTTCCTGCACGAGCTGGACAAGCTGTTACAACAACCGGAGGCCTTATGGACACAAGTGATGCCCAAACCCTGATCCAGACCGAGCTGTATCGCATCGCCCCTGAGCTGATGGGCAGCGAGCTGCCCTTAAACGAAGATCTGCGGGATGCCGCCGATCTCGACTCCATGGACTTCCTGCGCCTGGTGGCCGCGGTGAGCAAGCAGACCCAGTGCATCATTCCCGAGGCGGATTATCCAAAGATCCTCACCCTGCAGGGCTTTGCCAGTTACCTGAGCCAGCCCCGATAAGCACACAAAACAAAAGGGGCCATCAGGCCCCTTTTTTCGGACAAAGCAGGAAGTCGGCTTAGCCCTTGTACTTGCTCATCACCAGGGTGGCGTTGGTGCCGCCAAAGCCGAAGCTGTTGGACATGACGGTGTTGAGCTCGGCCTCTTCATAGGCGGTGACGATGGGCAGACCAGCGGCTTCGGCATCCAGCTCATCGATGTTGATGCTGGGGGCAATGAAGCCGTGTTCCATCATCAGCAGGGAGTAGATGGCCTCGTGCACACCGGCAGCACCCAGGGAGTGACCGCTCATGGCCTTGGTGGCGGAGAGCTTGGGCGCCTTGTCACCAAACACTTCGCGGATGGCCTTGAGTTCCTGCACGTCACCCACGGGGGTGGAGGTGCCGTGGGTGTTCAGGTAGTCGATGGGGCCTTCGACGGTCGCCATGGCCTGACGCATGCAGCGCGCCGCACCCTCACCGGAGGGCGCCACCATGTCATACCCGTCGGAGGTGGCACCGTAGCCGGTGATCTCGGCGTAGATCTTGGCACCACGGGCCAGGGCATGTTCCAGCTCTTCCACCACCACGATACCGCCGCCACCGGCGATGACGAAGCCGTCACGGTTGGCGTCATAGGTACGGGAAGCCAGCTCGGGGTGCTCGTTGTACTTGGTGGACAGGGCACCCATGGCGTCGAACAGACAGGCCATGGTCCAGTCCAGCTCTTCACCGCCACCGGCGAACACCACGTCCTGCTTGCCCAGCTGGATCTGCTCGACCGCATGGCCGATACAGTGGGAGGAGGTGGCACAGGCGGAGCTGATGGAGTAGTTGATGCCCTTGATCTTGAAGGGGGTGGCCAGACAGGCGGAGGTAGTGGAGGACATGGTCCGCGGCACCATGTAGGGGCCGATGCGGCGCACGCCCTTGTCCCGCAGGGTGTCACAGGCTTCCAGCTGGTTCTTGGAGGAGGCACCGCCGGAGCCGGTCACCAGGCCGGTACGCTCATTGGACACCTGATCATCGGTCAGGCCAGAGTCGGCGATGGCCTGCTGCATGGAGAGGTAGGCGTAGGCAGCCGCATCGCCCATGAAGCGCATCACCTTGCGGTCGATCAGGCTGCTGGGATCCAGTTTGATGTTGCCCCATACCCGGGAGCGCAGGTTCAGCTGCTCGAACTGCTCGGAGTAGGTGATGCCGGACTTGCCTGCCTTCAGGGAGGCGAGAACCTCGGCGACGTTGTTACCCAGGCTGGAGATGATACCGATGCCGGTAATAACAGCTCTTCTCATTGAATGTGGTCTCTGTTGATAGATATGGACAAACCCTAGCCGAGTTTACCGTTTTTGACCTCAACAACTGGTCTGCTTTCACGTAGAATCCCAGCGCTTTTTGTGAGCCGAGCCGAGGTAAGCATGTCAACCCCCTCCCTGACCCAGGCCAGCGTGCACTGGAACGAACAAGGTACGCCGGTGGCCGACGCCTTCGGTGACGTCTATTTCTCCAACGACAACGGCCTGGAGGAGACCCGCCACGTGTTCCTCCACCACAATGGCCTGCCGGAACGCTGGGCCCGGCACGACCGGCCCCTGTTCGTGGTGGGAGAAACCGGCTTCGGCACCGGACTCAACTTCCTGGCACTGTGGCAGAGCTTTCGCCACTACCGGCAGCAGCAGCCGGATGGTGCCGTACAGCGACTGCATTTTATCAGCACAGAGAAGTACCCTTTATGTCAGGCGGATCTGCGGCGGGCCCTGACGGCCTGGCCCAGTCTGGCGGATCTGACCGAACCCCTACTGGCCCAGTATCCTCTGCCGCTGCCCGGCTGTCACCGTCTGATCCTGGATGAGGGACGCGTGACCCTGGATTTGTGGTTTGGCGATGTGAATGACAGCCTGCCGCACTGGCCGGCAACCGCCGCAGGCTGGGTGGACGCCTGGTTTCTGGACGGCTTTGCCCCCAGCAAGAACCCTCAGATGTGGCAGCAAAATCTGTTTGATCAGCTCTATCGCCTGGCCCGCCCCGGCGCCACCCTGGCCACCTTCACCTGCGCGGGATTTGTCCGCCGCGGTCTGCAGGCATCTGGCTTCACCATGGCCAAGGTGCCGGGCCACGGCAGCAAACGGGAGATGCTGGCGGGGCACAAGCCAGATCAGGCTGAACCGTCCCCCACCTTGCCCACCATTACCCTGATAGGTGGCGGCATCGCCTCGGCCTGTCTGGCGGATGCCCTCACCCGGCGTGGTCAGGCGGTACGGCTGCTCTGCGCCGATCCAGCGCCAGCACAAGGCGCCTCAGGCAACCGCCAGGGCGCCCTCTACCCCCTGCTGAACCCCAATGCCCCAGTGCTGAGCCAGTTCTACGCCACAGCCTTCACCCTGGCCCGTCGCCTGTATGATGGGCTCTCCGATCAGGTGGACCACGCCTGGTGTGGCGTCATCCAGTTTGCCCAGGATGCCAAGGCCCAGCGCAAGCTGCAGGCCCTGACCGAGGCCGGCTACCCGGCGCAGCTGGTGGAGGCTTTGAGCCCGACGCAGCGGGACGACCTGGCCGGCCGGCCCCTGGTGGGCTCGGCGGTGCGCTATCCCCAAGGCGGCTGGCTCTGCCCGGCCCAGCTGACCCAGGCGTTGCTCGATCGCGCCCAGGCCAGTGGCCGGCTGGAGCTCGTCACCGACTGCCGTATCCAGCAGGTGGAACCCGCAGAACAGGGTTGGCGGCTGACCGACCAGCATGGCCGCCACTGGCCGGCCCCCACCTTGGTGGTGGCCGCCGGTCATGAGACCCCGGCGCTGCCGGGTCTTGCCAGGCTGCCCATGCATGCGGTGCGCGGCCAGGTCACCCATCTGGCGCCTCAAGCCCCCTTGCAGCCCCTCAATACCGTGCTGTGTTATGGCGGCTATCTCACGCCCCGCGGTCCCTTGGGGCACTGCATCGGCGCCAGCTTCGAGCGGGCGTTTGACCAGCTGGATTACAGTGCCGCGGAGCAGGGAGCGAATCTCGCCAAGCTGCAGCAGGCGCTGCCCGATGAGCAATGGCCACAGCTGCTGCAGATGGGAGAAGAAGCCAGGGTGAGCGTGCGGGCCACGGTGCGGGATCACCTGCCCATAGTGGGGCCCTGGGCGACGGCCAGGCAGCCGTTGTGGCTGCTCACCGGCCTGGGTGCCCGGGGCCTGTGTTCGGCGCCCCTGCTGGCCGAGGTGCTGGCGGCACAGCTGCTGAACGAACCCATCCCCTTGGCCTCGGATCTGCTGGCCGCCATCGACAGCCAGCGCTTTTCTGCCGACAACTAGCCCGCCCAACCTCATCCAGGCAGCAAAAAGGGGCGCTATGCGCCCCTTGTCGTGGTCAATTCAATAGGCCTACAGGCCGGTGGGCAGACTCATGCCCAGATGCTTGCCGTTGGCAGTCTCTTTCTGGTACCGCCGCACCTGTTGACGGGCATCGTCCAGCTCCTGACGCCCCAGGGCATCGGCCTGCTGACGCAATAGCTGACAGGAGGCCTCCTTGGGCAGCTCGGCGATCCCCTGGCCGATGCGCTCACTGGCGGAGAGCACCAGATCCTTGTGCCAGGCCTCATATTCCAACATGCTGCCCAAGAAGCCGTTCCAGCGCTCCTGGGCATCGGCGTTGAGCTTGGAGAGCTGCAGCCAGTTGGGCACCAGGACGTCGACCTGGGTCTTGACCTTGACCCCGTACAGGTAACAGGCCCCCTTGCGCTGACTGGTATCCAGTTGCCAATCCACCTTGTAGATGGCGCGCCCCACCGCCCGGCGGCCCTGCTGGCCCACCGGGGCCTGGCGCAGTATGCTGCTGGTGAGCTGGGCCGGGGTGGCCGCATCCAGATCGTAGAAACGGAAATTCACGCTGGTCTTGGGCTCTATCTTGACGTTTTCGTAGTGATCGGCCGCCTGTAGCGTCCCGCACAGGAGCAGCCCGCCCAAGAACAGGGCCAAGGGGCGGATCCGTGACTCCCTGCCGCATGCAGTCATGGCATCATCCTCACACATCTTCTGACGCATTAACCGAAACCATTGTATTTAGTACACTATTGACCGTGGCTAACATAGCATAGGCAAGACTCATAAGAGCAAGAGATTCTGTGATCTCTCTTAAACTACCCGGCATACCGCGACGGGCGTCCAGCCCAATAATTCGCCGGTCGCACCGGCTCAGACCTGACTTTGTCACCTTGGGCGAGTATAGTGCGGCCGTTTACACTTGAGCGATAACCTGTTGGAAAAGGGGACGAAATGATTACCGCCTACATGCTGCACAATCAGGTGCTAGACGTGGTGTCCCTCACCACCAACGACGTCCTGCCCCCCAACACCATCTGGCTGGATGCCTACAAACCCGACGATGACGAGCGGGAGTGGCTCAGCGGCCTGTTCCTGGAAGACGTGCCCGAGGAAGAAGAGTTGGACGAGATCGAGGCCTCGGCCCGTTTCTACTGGGACACCGACGGCCTGCACATTCTCTCCCTGTTCCCCCAGCGCATCGGCGGTGAGACCCGCGGCGTCAACATGTCCTTCACCCTGCGCAACAACCTGCTCATCAGCTTCCGCGAGGAAGACATCGGCGTGGTGCGCCTGCTGCGCCACTACCTGCGCCATGACAGGGTGCAGATCACCGATGCCATGGACGTGCTGCTGGAGCTGCAGGATCTCAAGGTGGAGTACCTCTCGGATCTCATCGAGGATGGCTACACCACCCTGGAGGAAACCTCGGAGCAGGTACTCAATGACGACGAAATCTACGACATGCTCAAGGAGCTGATGGAGCAGGAAGAGACCAACAGCCAGATCCGTCTGGCCCTGCACGATACCCGGCGCGCCCTGCGCTTCGTGCGCCGCACCGTGCGCCAGCAACTGAGCAACAAGCAGAAGAAGGCCATCGACGAGGTGCTGCACGACATTGAATCACTGCTGCCCCACACCCAGTTCCTGTTCGACAAGATCAACTTCCAGCTGGAAGCGGCCATGGGCTTCACCAACCTGCAGCAAAACAAGGTGATCAAGATCTTCTCGGTGGCAGCCGTGGTGTTCCTGCCCCCCACCTGGATCGCCAGCATCTACGGCATGAACTTCGATCGGATGCCGGAGCTCTCCTGGGCCTTCGGCTACCCCTTCTCCATTGGCCTGATGCTGATCTCGGCCTTCGCCACCTATTACTTCTTCAAGCGCCGCGGCTGGTTGTAAGCCTCGACAGTCAGGCGCAAAAACAAAAAACCCCGCAGCCAAGCGGGGTTTCTTGTTTATATCGGCAGATTTATTGCTGCTGGCACTGGCGCCACTGGCCCTGCCACTGGATGCGCGCCGCCCCCTTTTGTTCTTCCAGGTTGGTGGCCACGCCGCGGTAATTGACCCCCATGCCATCGGGATGCAGGAAGGCCAGCTCACTCAGCTCGCCCTGCTGCACCACCAGCGCCGGCGGCTCGGTGGCCAGGAAGCTCACCGCCAGCTCCCCCTGAGGGCAGCGATAGGTGATGGGTCCCTGATAGACGATGCGCTCCCTGTGATAGCGCCAGTCCAGCTCAATGAGCCGTTCACCGTAGACCTGCTCCAAACAGCGGCGTATGTCCTGACGCAGGGCACAGGCGTTGCGGCGCTGATACCAGCGCTCATGGTTCTGCTCCAGGGCCTCGCCGCCCACGGCAGCGAGCTCCTGCATCTTGGCCTTGAGCTGCTGGTCCATGGCCACCAGGGCGGTGCGTTCGCACACGGTACGGTTCACCGCATCGCTGATGAGGCGGCAGGCGGGATCATGGGTACGGGAAGGGGGGCGCTTGGTGGGCACCCGCTTGGCCTCCTCCGCCTGGCTAAGGCCAGAGGTGAGCAGCACGAGCATGCAACAAGCCCACATCAAGGGGCGAAAACCAGGCAACAAGGCGAACCTCCTCACAGACTGCAGCCAGGGCAGGCGCTAGCTTACACGCAGGGCCCCATCCCTGGCAAAGCCACCAAAAACCGGCACCGTTTGGCTGAGCAAACATCGTCCAAATGGAACCATGAAGCGGATCCCATCTTTCGGCCAACTCTTCGCCCATCCCTCAAAAAGCCTGCGCTGGATCAATAAATTTGCCGGCGTGATTGTGCTTAATAGCCACCACATATAGGCAAGGAGCTATACATAGACCCAACATGTTGTGTCTAATGGGTCAGATTTTCGTCAGCCCCCCGCCACGGTGGCGCCCGCTCGCGGCGCCCGCTTTGCCAATCTCACAGGAGTCAAACGCGTGAAACCAGTTGTCATCAAACGGGATGGGTGCCGTGTGCCCTTTAGCGGCATGCGCATCATCGAGGCCGTCGCCAAGGCGGCCGAAGCGGTGGGCGTCAAGGATCTGGCCTATTGTGCCCAGGTGGCCGAACAGGTGGCACTGAGGCTGAGTGAACAGGACGAGGTGGCCATCGGTGATATCCAGCTGCTGGTGGAAAACCAGCTGATGGCCGGCCCTCACAAGGAGATGGCCCGTGCCTATATCGAATACCGCCACGACCGGGATCTGGCCCGGGAGAAGCAGGGGCGCCTCAATCAGGAGATCCAGGGGCTGGTGCAGCAGAGCAACTCGGATCTGCTGAACGAAAACGCCAACAAGGACTCCAAGGTGATCCCCACCCAACGGGATCTGCTGGCCGGCATCGTCGCCAAGCACTATGCCAAGCAGTACCTGCTGCCGCGGGATGTGGTGCAGGCCCACGAGCGGGGCGAGCTGCACTTCCACGACCTGGACTACTCCCCCTTCTTCCCCATGTTCAACTGCATGCTGATCGATCTGCAGGGCATGCTGACCCACGGCTTCAAGATGGGCAATGCGGAGATCGACACCCCCAAGTCCATCAGCACCGCCACCGCCGTCACCGCCCAGATCATCGCCCAGGTGGCCAGCCACATCTACGGCGGCACCACCATCAACCGCATCGACGAGGTGCTGGCGCCCTACGTGACCAAGAGCTACGACAAGCATCTGGAAGTGGCCCAGGAATGGGGCATCCAGGATGCCGAGGCCTATGCCAGATCCCGCACCCAGAAGGAGTGCTACGACGCCTTCCAGTCCCTGGAGTACGAAGTCAACACATTGCACACCGCCAACGGTCAGACCCCCTTCGTCACCTTCGGCTTTGGCCTGGGCACCAGCTGGCAGTCCCGCCTCATCCAGGAGTCCATCCTGAAGAACCGCATCGCAGGGCTGGGCAAGAACAAGAAGACCGCCGTCTTCCCCAAGCTGGTGTTTGCCATCAAGGCCGGTCTCAACCACCAGGCCGGCGAGCCCAACTACGACATCAAGCAGCTGGCCCTGGAGTGCGCCAGCAAGCGCATGTACCCGGACATCCTCAACTATGACCAGGTGGTCAAGGTGACCGGCTCCTTCAAGACCCCCATGGGCTGCCGCTCCTTCCTGGGTACCTATGAGGAGAACGGCGAGCTGGTGCACGAAGGCCGCAACAACCTGGGGGTGGTGAGCCTCAACCTGCCGCGCATCGCCCTGGAAGCCCGGGACGAGGCCCACTTCTACGATCTGCTGGACGGCCGCCTGCGCCTGGCCAAGAAGGCGTTGCTGGCCCGCATCGAGCGTCTGAAAGACGTCAAGGCCCGGGTCGCTCCCATCCTCTACATGGAAGGGGCCTGTGGCGTGCGCCTGAAGGCCGACGACAACGTCAGCGAGATCTTCAAGCACGGCCGCGCCTCCATCTCCCTGGGCTACATCGGCATCCACGAGACGGTGAACGCCCTGTACCGGGAGCAGGGCCATGTGTTCGACAGCCAGGTATTGCGGGACAAGGCCCTGAAAATCGTCCAGGCGTTGCGCGATGCGGTGGACGACTGGAAGGCCGAGACCGGCTATGGCTTCAGCCTCTACAGCACCCCCAGCGAGAACCTCTGCACCCGGTTTTGCAAGCTGGACGCCAAGGAGTTCGGCGTGGTGGATGGCGTCACCGACAAGGGCTACTACACCAACAGCTTCCACCTGGATGTGGAGAAGAAGGTGGACCCTTACGCCAAGCTGGACTTCGAGATGGGCTATCCGCCCCTGGCCAACGGCGGTTTCATCTGTTACGGCGAGTACCCCAACATACAGCACAACCTGGAGGCGCTGGAGGACGTGTGGGACTACAGCTATGACAGGGTGCCCTACTACGGCACCAACACCCCCATTGATGAGTGCTACGACTGCGGCTTCACCGGCGAGTTCGAGTGCACCAGCAAGGGCTTTACCTGCCCCCGCTGCGGCAACCACGACTCCACCCGGGTCTCGGTGACCCGTCGGGTGTGCGGCTACCTGGGCAGCCCGGATGCCCGCCCCTTCAACGCGGGCAAGCAAGAAGAGGTCAAGCGTCGGGTCAAGCACCTGTAACGGGAAACGAAAAGGGCGCCTAACGGCGCCCTCTGTCGGTGTTCTGAGACCTTAGGCGGCCTTGGGATCGGCACCGAAGCGATTCTCCTGCTTCTCCCCTTCCAGGCAGAAGAACACCAGCAGCACGATGGCGCCGATGAGGGGGATGAGACCGATGAGCATCCACCAGCCGCTGCGATCCGTGTCATGCAGACGCCGTACCCCCACGGCGATGGCCGGCAGCAGCACTGCCAGGGTATAGATCAGGTTGATGAAGCCCAGGCCCAGCACGACATCCAACACACCGGCGACGATGGAGAAGATGATGTTGAAGAGGGTGAACATCCAGTACTCGGTGCGGCGGGCACGACCACTGAAGGTCACATACTTCTTCAATACGGAGAGATACCAGTTCATTCCACGATTCCTTGTTGATAGGGAGTTACACGAAGCCCGGCCTCATCCGGACTTGGTGCCAAATGGTATATGACACTGTTAAGCAAGCCAAGAAGTTGTATAAAAAAACGCTATAAAACAACAACATCTAATGTTAAGGACCGCCTGATGCACTATCACCAGTACTACCCCATCGATGTGATCAACGGTCCCGGCACCCGGGCCACCCTGTTTGTCTCCGGCTGCGAGCACCAGTGCCGTGGCTGCTACAACCAGAGCACCTGGCGGCTGGACTCGGGCCATCCCTTCGACCAGGGGATGGCCGATCGCATCATCGCCGATCTCAGTGACACCAAAATCAAGCGCCGCGGCCTGTCCCTCTCCGGCGGGGATCCCCTGCACCCGGCCAACCTGGCGGCGGTTTCGGCCCTGGTGGCCCGGGTGCGGGCCGAGTGCCCCGGCAAGGACATCTGGTGCTGGACCGGTTACCGGCTGGATGAGCTGAGCGAAGCCCAGTGGCAGCTCGTCGAACAGCTGGATGTGCTGGTGGATGGCCGCTTCGAGCAGGCCCTGGCGGATCCCGCCCTGCGCTGGCGCGGCAGCCACAATCAGCGGATCATCGAGCGCCCCCGCCGTCAGGCTTGCGGCAATAGTCAGGATCAGGCGACACTGACCGCCTCGCAAAAGGAGTCAGTGTCATGTTGAAGAAATTGTTTGGCAGCCTGTTTGGCGGCGCCAGCACCCCGGCCCCCACTCAGGCCAGTGAACCCGTGGCCTATCAGGGCTATCTCATCTACCCCGAGCCCAAGGCCGAAGGCAGCCAGTTCCGCCTGGCCGGCCGCATCACCCGCCAGAATGGCGACACCCTGCAGAGCCACACCTTTATCCGCGCCGATCTGCTGCCCAGCGCCCAGCAGGCCGAAGAGCTGATGGTGGACAAGGCCAAGCGGCTGATCGATCAGGTGGGCGACGAGCTGTTTGCCCCACCCAAGCGGGATGATGAATAACGGATGTCGATGACCGACAGCCTGTTGCAGGCGATCACCCCTGCCCAGCTGACCGAGCTGGCCCAGCAGGCGGAAAGTGCCCCACGGCGCCGGGCCCATCGGCTGCTGCACCAAAGCCATGCCGAGGTGGTGCAGCGCCTGCTGATCGCCGTGGCGCCCCACAGCTACTTTCGCCCCCACCGCCACCCGGCGGCGGTGCCCTGGGAGATGCTGCTGCCCTTGCGGGGCGAGCTGGAGCTGTTGCTGTTCGACGAGACAGGCCAGCTCGAGTCCCGTCACCGGCTGGGGGGCACGGGTCTGGCCCTGGCGGAGGTGCCGGCCCAGCGCTGGCACAGCCTCTACTGCCCGACCCCCTGCCTGTTGCTGGAGATCAAACCCGGTCCCTATCTGCCGGAACGTTACGTGGAGTTCGCCCCCTGGGCTCCGGCCGAAGGCAGCCCGCAGGTGGCCGCCTATCTGTCCCGCCTGGCGGGCTAGCCGCAGACCACCGACGCCCTCGTCACCCCCTCCGCCACCCCATGCTGCGCTATGTAGCCAGCCAGCTCGGCAGAGCGCATGGCCTTGGCATAATACCAGCCCTGGGCAATCCAGTGCCGCCCCCTCGCCGTTAGCCGCTCAACCTGCGCCTGGGTCTCCACCCCTTCCAGCACAATGGCCACCGAGGGCAGGCTGGCGGTCAAGGAGAGCAGCATATCGGCGGTCCTGCCGGCCACCCCCTCCTCGCCCAGGGCCTGGATAAACATCTTGTCGATCTTGATCTCGTCGGCATGCAGATGGCTCAGCCAGGAGAGATTGGAAAACCCCGTGCCGAAATCGTCCAGCGACAGCCGGAAACCACTGCGTTTGATGGCATCGCAGACGACCTGGATGTTGGCAAAGCCGACGGCGGAGGTTTCGGTGATTTCAAACACCAGCTGCTCACAGCGACCCCCCCGTGACAGCACCCGTTTTCGCACCTTGTCGAAAAATTCCGCCGTCAACGCCGGCCCCAGCACCAGATTGATGCTCAAGGTCAGCGACCGATGGCGACGCAGCAGGACGGCACACTGATCCACCGCCTGCTTGAGGACATGCAGCGTCAGGGGATGGATCAGACCCGCCTGCTCCGCCAGGGGAATAAACTCGGAGGGGGGGACGTTGCCCAGGCTGTCGGACTGCCAACGGCTCAGCGCCTCGAAGCCCGTCACCTTGCCAGTTGCCATCTGGATTTGTGGCTGATACCACACCTGGATTTGTTGCTGAAAGATGGCGCGCCGCAACGCCTGGACGCGCAGTCGCCGCTGCGACGGTATGACAGGGAGGCCACACAGACAGCCCCACCCCAGGCCGAGCACCACCAGCCCCAGCACAGCGACGCCATAGGGTTGCTGATAGAGCCAGGGCTGCCGATCCTGCGCCACGACACACAGGATGCCATCGGCACTGCAGCGCCGCAGACCGGTAAACCAGTTAACCGCGGGGGCCCCGCCCTCGGCCGGGGCCTTGCCCAGGATGCGGAACAGGTAACGCAGCTGGCCATCCAGCAGATAGAAGCTGTGTTCCGGCGCGAGATAACTACTGTCAAAGGAGAGGGGCGGTGTGAAGGCTACCCCACCCCGATACAGGGTCAGATCCAGGGGGATGGGATCCCGGGGGGCCAGGCGGTGGGCCGTGAGAAAGGAAAAGCCATTGGCCAGGCGAAAGTCGGGGGCCGGCAACGCAATGGGCACAGCAAGCTGCCCGCGCAAGGCCGTGCAGAGCAGGCGATCACCCACGGTACGACCAATATCGGCGGTGTACTGGTAGTCCCGCAGGATCTGCGCCATCAGCGCATAGTCTTCCATGCTGCAGGGAGGGGCCTCCGACTGGGCCAGGCGCTCCAGGCTGGCCCCCAACTGCTGCGCCACCGCCAGCCCCTCGGCCATCACCTGCCCGGCTTCCAGATCCAGACGCTGCCGATGCCACCAGGTCATGCCAAGCTGCAGCAATAACAGCAGCAACAGACAAGCGGCCAGCCAGCGTCCTCTTACCCGCAGGCAATGCCAGAGCCAGGCCTCGCCGCCCCACGCCACTGGCCGATTAAACACCCTCATGCTGGCTCCTTGCGTCCCTCGCCAGCCACACTCCCGCACCCGGCATCTAGGCTGCCATCATATCCGTATGGATATTAATTCGACAACCGCCAAGCCCCGACTTTGCCAACGCAGTGCCGGGCGTGGCCTAAGAGGCGGCCAGGCTCAGGCCGACCGGCAGGCTGTCCCCCCACAGCTGGCTGAGCAGATCCGCATCCGGGGCCAGGGTACCGTTGAGCCAGCCCTGCCAGCGCGCCGTCTGCCGGCTGTCCAGCCGGGCCAGCACCGCCTGGCGCAGCGCCTCATCCAGCCCATCCTCCCCCTGGCAGCTCATGGCCACAGCGGCAAAGGCCAGCTCGGGCACAGACCCCCAGTCCAGCGCCAGCAGCGCCGCTAACCAGGGGCGTATGGTCGCGGCCGGCAGGCGATACTCGGCTTCGGCGTAGGCCAGCTGCCGCGCCGCGAGGCGACCCAACGCCCAGGCATCGGCCGCCGCCGGTTGCCGGCACAGGCGAGCCAGCAACAGCTCCGCCACCTGGGTCTTGAGGCCTACGGGAATGCGCTCCAGGGCGCCGATCAGCCGCAGTGGCTCATCGCCACAGACCCTGGCGGGCGGCGTCGGCATCAGGGCCGCCCCCACCTCGTCCAGCACCGCCAGCTGCGCCGCCTCGTCGAGGCCCGCCGCCAGCCGCCGCCAGAAGATCCACCAGGCATCCCAGGCGCCGGCCTGGCGGCCGTGCTGCAGCCCTTGGGCAAACAGGGGCCACAGCCGGGCCACCCGGTCTGGATCGCCGGGCATGCCCAGGCCAGGGCGCAGGCAGTAGCCCAGCAGGCTAAACCAGATCTGTTCGTGCTCGGCGCTGCGCCGCCGGCGGGGCAAGCCAATCAGCAGGGCGTCTGCCAAGGAGCGGGCCTGCTCACTGGTCCACTGAGCGCGGGGCCCCAGCAGCTGCTCCAACTGATGGCGCAGATGCCGTGGGATCAGCCCAGCCGTGGCCTGACGGGCGCCATACAAGCCCTGAATGGGCGCCAGAACAGTGGCCGGCAGCGCGGCAGTCGCTGGCTGCGCCTGTTCATGGCCGCGCAGGTTGAACTGCAGCGGCCAGCGTCGCGCCGAGCCGTCCGTGGCGGCGCAGTGCAGCGCCAGCAGCCCTATCTCGTCGAGGTGGGCACTGAGCGCCACCGGCACCTGGCCCTGACCCGCGAGCCGGGTGCTGAGTCGAGGCAGCGGATGCAACCGCGCCGGCGCCTGGGCCGGCTCGCCGGGGGCATAATTTTTCGTCTCGGTAGAGCTGGCCAGGACAAACTGCACCGGCTCGCCGCATTGCAGCTGCAAGGGCAGCGCCAACGGACACTCGGCCCCCACCGGGGTGCCCCTGGGCAACAGGCACAACCAGCTGAGCCCCTGGGGCCCCGCCAGCTGCACAAAGTAGTGGCGGGCCACGTCGGCCTGGATGAGGCGCTCGCCCTGTTGCCGATGCCAGCCAAACAGGGCCGCGCCCCGGGCCACCGCCGAGTCAAGATCCGTTTGTTGCAGCAGGCGCACCGGCGCGCCGCGCCATTGGCTCAGCTGCTGAGCCAGACGCTGGGCCAGGGCGGGGCTGGCAAAGGGTCCGCCGTTGAGCAACAGGGCGTCCGGCAGGGGCTCCTCGCCACCGGCATCCAAAAAGGCCGCCAGATGGCGGCTGATGGCCACGTCCGCAGGGTATGGCAGGCCGGTCTGGCGCAGGGCCGAGCGGGCCCCTTGAGGGCGGGCGGTCAGGGGCACCAGGGGAAAGAAGCCCTCCAGCAGCAGCTGCGCCACCTCTTTTGCACTGAGCCGGGTGCTCTGGCTCTGGCCAATGAGGGCACTGCCACGGCCCAGCAGGGTCACCGGCAAGGCCTCCGGGGCCGCCGGCCCCAACAGGGCTTCTTTCACCGGCCGACAGGCCTGGGCCAGGGCCGGCCACTGGCGCGGCGTGAGCCGCTGCACCTCGCCTAACTTGCCGGCCGCTTGCAACGCCAGAGCCAGGTCCATGTTGTCCCCCCCCAGCATCAGGTGCTCCCCCACCCGCAGGCGGCGCAGGCCGCCGTCTTCCGCTACCTGCAGCAGGCTGAAGTCGCTGGTGCCGCCCCCCACATCACACACCAGCAGCCGTTGGCACTGCTTAAGCTGCGCTTGTGCGTCGGGCTGCTGCAGCCAGGCATGACAGGCCGCCAGGGGTTCTTCCAGCAGGGTGACGTTCGTGAGACCCGCCAGATGCGCCGCCTTGAGGGTCAGCTGGCGGGCCTGCTCATCGAAGGAGGCCGGCAAGGTCAGCACTATGTGCTGCTGCGCCAGGGGATGGTCGGGGTGCTGCCAGTGCCAGGCCTGGGCCAGGTGCTCCAGATACCCGGCGCTGGCCAGCAGGGGGGAGATCCCCTGCTCCGCCGGCAGCCCGGAGGGCAGGTGCCGGGCCTCGGCCTCGTCCAGTGCCAGGTAGCTCTTGGCGCTGTGCACCAGGCGTTCTGGCTGCTGCTGACCCAGCTGGCGGGCCCAGGCCCCCAGCACCGCCGGCGGCTGCTTGGCCGCCAGGGGGCCAGCTTGCCAGGGCAGGCTGATGAGGGCGGGATCCAGATCCGCGCCGGGGTGAAAGCGCAGGGCCGGCAGGCTGGGCAGAGCCTGCCACTGTCCCGGCCCAGTGGACTGGGGGATGGGCAGGATCTGCACCTGGGGTTCAGCCCCCCCCAAGGGGGTGTAGGCCAGGACGATATTGCTGGTGCCCAGATCGATGGCCACCAGGAAGGCCGGGGCCCCCATGCTTAACAGGCCTGACCGCGGGTGTCGAACTGCACCTTCCAGCGCTGGCTGCCATCCAGGCTCACCGCCTCGAGCTGCAAGGTGCCCAGCTCATCGATGGCGGCCTGCAGTCGCACCTGCACCAGCTCGCCGGGCTGATGCCCCTCGGCACTGAGCAGCGCCTCGATGGGCGGCAGCTCGTCCAGCGCCCCCTCGGCCCAGAACTCCAGCAGGCTGCCGGGCACATCTTCGCGGCGCACCGTGGAGCTGTAGAAGTGAAAGCGCACCGGCTCCCCCACCACCAGGGCAAACACCGCCTCGCTGGGGGCGCAGGCACTGCCCTCTTCCATGCCAAAGGGGGCGATACACAGGGCCTGCATCATGGGTGGCAGACCCGGCACCGTCGGCAGGGCGCTCTCTATGCCCACGTAGTAGCTGCAGGCGGTGCCACCGCGAATGCGGATCCCCTGGCCGGCGCGAACGCCGCCGTAGTAGGCCGCCCCCCGAGCCACCGCCTGATCCGGATCCGTGCCGGTGAGGCGCCGCACCGGCGGTGCGCCGTCGGCGGCCAACCAGCCGTTCAATACCGATTCGAGCCGAGCCACCAAGGGGGCGGCCTTCATCACGCCGCCGTTGAACAGCACGGCGGTGGGATGGACAAACTGGCCGCTCTGGCCGGGCAGGGCCTCCCGCTGGCGGGTCAGAAAGGCCGCCAGATGACGGGTGATGGCCGCATCCTGGGCATAGGGCAAGCTGAGGGTGGTGAGAGCCGCCCGGGGCCGCTGCTGCACCGGATCCGTCACCGCCACTGCGGGAAAGAAGCCTTCGAGCAACACGGCCTCGATCTCGGCGCGGGTCAGCTCGGTACGCAGGCTGCCGCCGATGAGGCTGGAGCTGCGGCTGGGCACGACGATGGGGGCGCGCTCCAGGCTGACCTCGGCAAACAGCTGCTCCTTGGCCTGGCGGCAACCATGGGCCAGGGCCAGGATCTGCCAGGGCTGCAGCTGGGTGCCCTGCTGGGCCAGCTTCATGCGGATGACGTTGGCCAGGGCCAGGTCCATGTTGTCCCCCCCCAGCAGCAGGTGCTCGCCCACGGCGATACGCTCCAGGGCCAGGGCACCGTCCTGTTGGCGGACGCTGATGAGGGACAGGTCTGTGGTGCCGCCCCCCACGTCCACCACCAGGATGCAATCCCCCACCTGCACCTGCTCGCGCCACTGCTCGGCATGCACCGCCAGCCAGTGATACAGGGCCGCCTGAGGCTCCTCCAGCAAGGTGGCATGGCCCAGGCCCGCCGCCCGGGCCGCCTCGGCGGTCAACTCACGGGCGGACGGATCGAACGAGGCCGGCACCGTCAGGGTGATCTGCTGCTCGGCCAGGGGAGCCTCGGGGTAGAACTCCTGCCAGGCCGCCACCAGGTGGTTGAGATAGTGCAGGCTGGCGTCATAGGGGGAGATGGGGGTGACATCTTCGGCGGCCTGCAGGGGCAGCAGGCCGGCCCGCCGATCCAGCTGGCCGTGACACAGCCAGCTCTTGGCGCTGCTCACCAGCCGGTTGGGGCTCTTGGCGCCCCGCTCCCGGGCCAGCTGGCCACAGATGGCGGCACTGTCGCCCCAGGGCAGGCGGCGCAGCTCGGGGGCCAGCTCGCTATCGTTGGGCAGGTACAAGAAGGACGGCAGGGCATCCCGGGCCTCCAGCTGCCCCGGCGCCACCAGCTGTATGATGGGGAACAGCTCGGGGCTGGCCCCAGGCTCGCCCAGCGCCAGCGCCGCCACCACGCAGTGGGTGGTGCCCAGATCGATGCCGACCGCGTATTTGGCCTGACTCATACTTCCACCTCCGCCGGGGCCAGCACGCTGGCGTCATAGCCCGGCAGGGTCTGGGGCAGCTGGATGGCGCTGGCCTGCCAGCCCTTGTGCAGCAGGGTGCCGTTGAAGGGCCCCTGACCGCTGACGTTACCCACCAGGCGGTAGCGCTGGCTGTCAAAGCCCGCCGGCAGGCTGATAGCCTGCCCTTCGCTCACCTGGGCCACCGGGGCCAGGGTCACGTGCTCGCGGATCACCTTGCCCAGCCCCTGGTGCACCACCCGGGCGGCGGCGCCGATCTGGGCGTCGTCGAAGCCGGTCAGATCCTCCTGGATGAAGTCCAGCAGGCGCCCCTCCTGTTGTAGCAGCGCCAACAGCTGCAGGGCGCGATCGATCTGGGGGGTGGCCGGGGCCACAGGCGCCGGCTCAACCGGGACAGCTTCCGCAACGGTGGCAACGGTCTGGGAGGCCAGCAGGCGCTGGGCGGCCTGGGCGTTGAACAGGACGTGCAGAGACAGCCGCAGGCGGCCAAACAGGCTTACAGACATAGGTTTTTCCCGTGTGTCGTTGGATCGATTGGCAGGGGGAACAACCGGCCACGCCGGTTCCCTGATCAGCAGTGGGCGAAATGTACCACACTCTGCCGGGTCGCCCAATACGGGGGCCGGTGGCCAAACCTAAGGGGAAACGGGAAGGCCGCCGCCCAGGGCGGCAGCAACAAAGAAGGCGGCCCGCAGGCCGCCTGGGGCAGGTGTCGGCCTTACAGGGCGCCGCGGGTCTCGCGCTTGTGTTCGATGCGACCGGCCAGCACCTCTTCCCAGCTCATCAGCGGGGATTTGGCCTGATAGCCGGCGAAGGCCTCATAGACGGTGTTGATCTTCTCGCCGCTGGTCTGGCCCTTGAAGTCACTCTTCTCCAGATAGACCATGTCCACCAGCTCGTTCCACACTATGCCCTCGGGCAACGGCACCAGCTCGCAGCTGAATTCCCCCTGGTTGACCAGGGCGGGCTTGGGCAGATTTGCGACAAAAAACACCAACTTGGTCTCGGCCGCGACATCCTGGCCGTAGAGAGCGAAGAACAGCGGCAGATCCGCCGCGTCGTCCAGCAGACCAGCCACCAGGGCCAGCTTGTCGGCGCCGGCCAGCATGACCACCGCCTTCAACACCGCCTCCGGCGGCTTGCGCCGGCCGGCGTTATCGGCGACTTCCCCTGGTTTGAGCACCAGTTCTCCCCGGTAGCCGGTCAGCCCCGTGGCGGCGGGCTCTTTGAAGTTCATATTCAGCAGCAGGCCGTTCTGTTCGTAGGTATCCAGCAACATGGGTCATCCTCCATTGATTGATGCTGAGGCGCTTTTGCAAGGATGACGCCAATCCGCAAGGAGGACGCCCAGTCGCGAGGAGGACAGCAAGCGGCCCGGCCCCTAGCCCTCCTGGATCAGCTTCTCGTGCAGCAGCTGAATGCGATCCCGCAGGGCGGCGGCCTGCTCGAACTCCAGGTTGCGGGCATGCTCGTACATCTCGCCTTCCAGCTGCTTGATCTGCTTGGCCAGGGCTTCCGGACTTTCGGGCTGGTAGAAGGCGGCGGACTCCGCCACCTGGCGACGGGCCGACTCCTGCGTCGGAGCGCTGCCGGGCACCTGCATCACATCCACCACCTTCTTCTTCAGCGCCTGGGGCACGATACCGTTGGCGGCGTTGAACGCCTCCTGCTTGGCCCGCCGCCGCTCCGTCTCGCCCATGGCCGCCTGCATGGAGTCGGTGATGCGATCGGCATACAGGATGGCCTTGCCGTGCAGGTTGCGCGCCGCCCGGCCTATGGTCTGGATCAGGGAGCGGGTGGAGCGCAGGAAGCCCTCCTTGTCGGCATCCAGGATGGCCACCAGGGAGACTTCTGGCATGTCGAGGCCCTCACGCAGCAGGTTGATGCCCACCAGCACGTCGAACTTGCCCAGCCGCAGATCCCGGATGATCTCCACCCGCTCCACCGTGTCCACGTCCGAGTGCAGGTAGCGCACCCGCACCCCGTGCTCCTCCAGGTATTCGGTGAGATCCTCGGCCATGCGCTTGGTGAGGGTGGTGATGAGCACCCGCTCGTCCTGCTTGGCCCGCAGGCGGATCTCCGAGAGCACGTCGTCCACCTGGCTCGCCACCGGCCGCACCTCGATGAGGGGATCCAGCAGACCCGTGGGGCGCACCACCTGCTCCACCACCTCGCCGGCGGACTTCTCCAGCTCGTAGTGGGCCGGGGTGGCGGACACATAGATGGTCTGGGGCTGCAGGGATTCGAACTCGTCGAACTTGAGGGGTCGGTTGTCCAATGCCGAGGGCAGGCGGAAGCCGTACTCCACCAGCGTCTCCTTGCGGGATCTGTCCCCCTTGTACATGGCCCCCAGCTGGGGCACGGTGACGTGGGATTCGTCGATGATCAGCAGGCCGTCCGCCGGCAAATAGTCAAACAGGGTGGGCGGCGGCTCCCCCGGTGCCCGGCCGGAGAGATAGCGGGAGTAGTTCTCGATGCCCGAGCAGTAACCCAGCTCCTGGATCATCTCGATGTCGAACTGAGTGCGCTGACTGAGCCGCTGCTCCTCGACGAGCTTGTTGGCGGACAGCAGCTGGGCGCGACGCTCCACCAGCTCCTCCTTGATCAGCTCGATGGCATTCAGCAGGGTATCGCGGGGGGTGACGTAGTGGCTCTTGGGGAAGATGGTATAGCGCGCCACCTGTCGCTCCACCACCCCGGTCAGGGGGTCGAACAGGGACAGGCGCTCCACCTCCTCGTCGAACAACTCCACCCGCAGGGCCAGCTTGTCCGATTCGGCGGGATAGATGTCGATGACCTCCCCCCGCACCCGGAAGGTGGCCCGGGCGAAGGCGGCGTCGTTGCGGCTGTACTGCAGCTCCGCCAACCGCCGCAAGATCTCCCGCTGGTTGATGATGTCCCCCTGGCGCAGGTGCAGCATCATGCTGAGATAGGCTTGCGGGTCCCCCAGGCCATAGATGGCGGACACGGAGGCGACGATCACCACGTCCCGCCGCTCCAGCAAGGCCTTGGTGGCGGAGAGCCGCATCTGCTCTATGTGCTCGTTGATGGCCGAGTCCTTCTCGATGAAGGTGTCGGTGCTGGGCACATAGGCCTCGGGCTGGTAATAGTCGTAATAGGAGACGAAGTACTCCACCGCATTGTGAGGGAAGAACTCCCGCATCTCGCCGTAGAGCTGGGCCGCCAGCGTCTTGTTGTGGGCCAGTATCATGGTGGGCCGGTTGAGCTTGGCGATGACGTTGGCCATGGTGAAGGTCTTGCCGGAGCCCGTCACCCCCAGCAGGGTCTGATGGGCCAGGCCGTCTTCCAGCCCCTCGCTCAACCGGGCGATGGCCTGGGGCTGATCCCCGCCGGGGGCAAACTGACTCACCAGCTCAAACGGCTTGCTCATGACTTCTCCTTAGGGCGGCCGGCACGGCCAAGCAGGCATTCTAGCCCCGGCACAGCGGCGGATCACCCCAAGATTCTTGCGCCCAATGATGCTTTTCTGTGCACCAGGCGAAAAGCCCGACTTTTTAGCCGTTTGCTCTCTTGACCCTGGCGGGCCGCCACGGCTATTATCTGCCCCCTGCCTGCGCTTCCCCCGTAGTTCAGTCGGTAGAACGGCGGACTGTTAATCCGTATGTCACTGGTTCGAGTCCAGTCGGGGGAGCCAATCCCAGGTACTTTCCTCCCTTTTTAATACCAGTTATCCACGCATTTTCTGCTATTGCGCCAAAACAATGCACAATGGCGGCCTACCTGTTTCCGTTGCCTAACCAGATTTAACAGCTTTGCAGCATTTCAGGGCTATTGCCTTAAGTATTTGTTTTTGCAGTAGTTTTTATTTGCAACTCTTTTACTCAATTCAAGCCAAAACCCTTGTGCCATGCGGCTTTGCGGCCGTTTTCTATAAAGAACCCACAACCTTATCCACAGAAATAGTGGATAAGTAGGCACAAGCCTGCTGCCATGGGGCTTGCGGCGCTTGTGCATAACCAGGCCCCCGGATCACCGCCGTCGTGACACGCCTCAGACGCCTGTAGCCCATCGCGCAAATTGCTAAATGGATGCACCAAAAATGAGACCCTGGTGCGGCAGCGATCCGCATTTTTGATGTCCGGGCCTGGGGGTTTTAGTGGCCGTATAGCGGAATAAATGTCCTTCTGCCTGGCATTTCGCCACCAAGCCTTCGGGAGGCGCTTAAGACCCGGCAGGCCAGACTGCCTAACCGCCCATTGGCCGCCTTCCTCAGTTAGCATCGACCGGTCAGTCGGCCCAATTGACAGCCTGCCGGACGCTGGGTATCATGCGCCCGTCTTTGGGGACCCCGCTCCCACAAGGCATCTGTTCCTCCGTAGTTCAGTCGGTAGAACGGCGGACTGTTAATCCGTATGTCACTGGTTCGAGTCCAGTCGGAGGAGCCACTTATCGCACAAAGGGCCGCTATATGCGGCCCTTTGTCGTTGCTGCGCCGGCCTCAGGCCGGATCGGTCTGCACCTCGGCCTCCTGGGCCAGGATACGGGCCCGGGCCTGCAGCATGCTGCGGGTGATGAGCACCACCCCCTGCTCGCTGCGATGAAAGAAGCGGGCGTCCGCCAGGGCATCCTCCCCCACCACCAGGCCGGCGGGGATCTCGCAGCGCTTGTCGATGATCACCCGTTTCAACCGGCAGCCCCGGTTGATCACCACGTCCGGAAACACCACCGCCTGCTCCAGGTGGCAGCCCGAGTGCACCCGCACCCCGGTAAACAGCACAGAGTCCTGGATGTGGGAGCCGCTGACGATGCAGCCGCCGGAGAACACAGAGTTCTTGGTGCTGCCGGACTGACCCGTGTAGTCCTGCACGAACTTGGCCGGCGGCAGCTGCTTCTGATTGGTCCAGATGGGCCAGTGTTCATCGTACAGATCCAGCTCGGGGATCACCGAGGCTAGATCCATGTTGGCCGCCCAGAAGGAGTCCACCGTGCCCACATCGCGCCAGTAGCAGGCATCCTCGCTGCCCCGGTTGCGCACACAGGACTGACTGAAGGCATGGGCATAGGCCTGGCCGGCCTGAACCACCGCCGGAATGATGTCCCGCCCGAAATCCCGGCAGGAGTGGGGATCCTGCTGATCCGCTTCCAGCAGTTCATACAGGAAGCGCGCATCAAACACATAGATGCCCATGGAGGCCAGACAGGTGTCCGGCCTACCCGGCAGGCAGGGCGGCTCGCCGGGCTTCTCCACGAAATCCGTGATGCGCCCGCCTTCATCCACTTGCATGACCCCCAGGGCGCTGGCCTGCGCCCTGGGCACCTCGATGCAGGCCACGGTCACCGGGTTGCCCCGCCGCACGTGATCCAGCAGCAGGTTGGCGTAATCCATCTTGTAGACATGATCCCCCGCCAGCACCAGCACGTACTTGGGGCCATAGTCCCGCACTATGTCCATGTTCTGATAGACGGCATCGGCGGTGCCGCGATACCAGTTCACCTCATCCACCCGCTGCTGGGCCGGCAGCAGATCGATGAACTCGTTCATCTCGTAACGCAGGAAGGACCAGCCGGCCTGGATGTGGCGCAGCAGGCTGTGGGACTTGTACTGGGTCACCACCCCCACCCGATAGATACCGGAATTGATGCAGTTGGAGAGGGCGAAATCGATGATGCGAAACTTGCCGCCAAAGTGGACCGCCGGCTTGGCCCGGGTGTCGGTCAGCTGCATCAGGCGGCTGCCCCGTCCCCCGGCCAGTACCAGGGCCATGGTTTGCTGTATGGCTTCCCGCGCCATGCCCAGCCCTTGCGTTTCTAGGTTTGCCAAATCCTGTTTCCTTATTCCTTGTGCACGGTAGGCCGGCGTTATCGCCCGGACCCGCCGTTTATCATCCCTGTTTCACCACCTCCGTGTTGCCGCCTGCATCACGAAAGCGATTTCAATCGGCCAACGTTAACAAAGTAGTCGAACGAGGCTAACATTTTTCACGATCAATAAATGGTCAAGCAGCAGCTTATCCTTTATTTTTGTAGCCTTAATGAGCAGATATTCCCCGGTCACCACCACAGGATCCATTCCATGAAAAAAACATACCGACTCGGCCTCTTTCTGGGTCTGGCCAGCTGGCTGGCAGTCGGCCTGTTGCTGGCCCTGCTGGCCGTCATCCGCACCGGTCAGCAACTGGACAGCGATGCCCAGCGGGTGGCCGATGGCCTGACCGGTCAGCTGTATCGTCAGCAGAGCGACGATCCTGCGGCCGCCCAGAGCCTGTTGCAGCGTTGGGATCTGGCCTGGCTGGAGGTGCGGGATACTCAGAAGAACACCTGGTTGGCAGGCGGTCAAGGCGTGGCGGCCCCGGCCTGGTTCAAGGGGCTGTATGCCGCGGCCACGCAACCGCAGCACCTGACCACCTCCCATGCCCTGTTCAACTACCAGCTCAACTTCGCCCCACAGCGCCAGGCCCTGCTCCAGGATCTCGGCATGATTGCCGCCCTCTGGCTGCTGGGCAGCCTGCTGCTGCTGTTGTCCCACCGGCAGGTGCTGGGCCGGTTGAGCCAACAGCTGCAACGGCAACTGGCACAGCTGCTGGACCAGAACGAGGTGGTCGAGGGTCCTCTGCCCAGCGTGACCGACGGGTTGCACCAATACCAGCAGCAGTGGCAACAGCGCCTGGACGAGCTGCAACGCGCCACGGAAAACCTGGCCCGCCAGGCCAGCAGCGACCCCCTCACCAGCCTGTACAATCGCGAATGCTTCCGCCGGGATCTGACTGAGATACTGCAGACGGAGGATCAGGGGCAATCTCACTATCTGGTGATGGTGCGCGCCTCCTCCTTGCAGACCGTCAACGAGTTGCGGGGCCACGCCGTGGGGGACAAATACCTGCAGGATGTCGCCAACCAGCTCTCCCGCAGCCTGCGGCCCCTGGCTGACAGCCAGGCCTACCGGCTAAGCGGCAGTGACTTTGCCATGCTGATCCGTAAAAACAGCAGCCAGTTGCCCAACCTGTTGGGCCGGGAGCTCAAGCAGGCCTTTGACGGCAAACAGCTGGAATATGAGTTGGAGAGCGTGGCCTTTACCGGCATCACCCTGTTCCGCCCCGGCCAATCCCCTGAAGAGGTGATCGCCAGGGCCGACCTGGCCCTGGCCCGCGCCCAGACCGGCGAGTCCAACGGCAGCTATTACCAGGAAGGTAGTGATGTGGAGTTTCTGCAGGGTGAGAGCCACTGGAAGCGGGTGATCATGGAGGTCATAGAGCACAAGTCCCTGGTGCTGATGCGCCAGCCCATCCAGTCCCTGAGCATCGCCAACCACAACTACCATGAGATCTTCGCCCGCTTCATCGGGCGCGAGCAGCAGAGCCTGCCCACAGAAACCCTGCTGGCCATGGCTCAGCGCCATGATCTGCTGGTGAAGGTGGAGCAGCTCATCATAGAGACTATCGTGCAGAAGTACCCCAGCTATGCCTCGCCAGGCCAGCGCTGGGGTATCAACCTCAGCAGCAGTGCCCTGACCAGCAACGCCTTCCTGGTGTGGCTGGAGCGCCTGCTGCTGCGGGACGTGACCCTGGCCGCCTCCTTCGTGTTCGAGGTGGAGGAGGATCTGCTGGACCGCAACCTGGCCGCCAGCCGGCGGCTGTTCGAGCTGATGCGCCGCGCCGGCAGCCGCTCCAGCATCTCCAAGTTTGGCAAGGGGCTGGCATCATTCCGACTCTACCGGGAGCTCAAGCCCGACTTTGTCAAACTGGATCCCAGCCTGTTGCAGAACCTGGAGCAGGAGAGCACCAATCAGCAGTTCATCCGCATGATAGTGGAGCTGTCCCACCGCATGGGCTGCGTGGTGGTGGCGGAAGGAGTGGAAAAACTCAGCGAGAAACAGCTGCTGGAAAACATGTACGTGGACGCCATCCAGGGCTACCTGGTGGCCAAACCCGCCCCCCTCACCGATCCGGTGACGGCACCCCATCTGGACGTTTTAGGCGCATCAGGCGGCAGATGACCTCGTTCAGCAGCCGGTAGCGCTCCAGCTCCGGCTTGCTGTAGCGGGTCGCCAGAGCCGACGGCTTCTGGCGCAGCTTGAGATAGCGGGTGATCTGCAGGCGATTGAAGCCCCCCACCTGATAGACCAGCTCCAGCAATTCCTGCAACTCGCCGTCCTCGGGCAAGGCCCGCCGGGCGTAATCCACCTCGCCGGCCTGCAGCACCTGGCAGCTCACCTGTTTGAGCTTGCCCCCCTCCTCCAGGTAATGCAGCCACTGCTCCACATAGACGGGTTTGCAGCCCGCCAGCAGGTTGAAGTGCCCCCCGGTGTCACTGCGACAGCCCTGCAACAGCAGACAGGCCAGCTCATCGTCATTGCAGGAGAAACGCACCTCGCCCTGCTGGGTCCAATCCAGGGCCTGGATGGCGATCCTGGCCTCACTTCCGTTTGTCCCTGTACAGTGAAAGATAAACACCTGGCCACCCTGACTGACTGGTAAAGGGGCCATTGTAGCCCATTCGGCCGCGCTATGCGCCTCTGGCCCGCCGCACAAAATGACAAGGCCGGCAGAGGCCGGCCTTGTCAGCGTACAGAAAACCGGCTTACCGGCTGATGCTGGCCAGCTTGTCGAAGTAGTCCGGGAAGGTCTTGGAAGTACATCCCGGATCATTGATGGTCACCGGGGTGTCGCTCAGGGCCACCAGGGAGAAACACATGGCGATGCGGTGATCGTTGTAGGTGTCGATGGCGGCATGTTTGAGCTGGGCGGAGGGGGTCACCTCGATGAAGTCCTCCCCTTCCACCACCTCGACCCCCAGCTTGCGCAGCTCGGTGGCCATGGCGGTCAGGCGATCGGTCTCCTTCACCCGCCAGTTGTAGATGTTGCGGATGATGGTCTTGCCCTGGGCAAACAGCGCCGTGGTGGCGATGGTCATGGCGGCATCCGGGATGTGGTTCAGATCCAGATCCACCCCCTTGAGCTCACCCTGCTCCGCCAGGATATAGTCATCCCCCCAGGTGATCTTGGCCCCCATCTTCTCCAGCACGTCGGCAAAGCGGATATCGCCCTGGATGCTGTGCCGGCCGATGCCGGTGACTTTGACCTTGCCCTTGATGGCCCCGGCGGCCAGGAAATAGGAGGCCGAGGAGGCATCCCCTTCCACCAGGAAGTCCCCCGGGGACTGGTAGGACTGGTTGCCCTTGATGTAGAAGGTCTGGTAGTTGTCGTGCTCAATCAGCACGCCAAACTGCTGCATGATGTGCAGCGTGATGTCGATGTAGGGCTTGGACACCAGCTCGCCCTGGATCTTGATCCGGGTATCCCCGGCGGCCAGAGGGGCCGCCATCAAGAAGGCGGTAAGGAACTGGCTGGAGACGGAGCCGTTGATGTGCACCTCGCCCCCCCACAGCCCCTTGGCCTCTATGGTCAGCGGCGGAAACCCTTCGTTCTTCAGATACTGGATCTGGGCCCCGGCTTCTCGCAGGGCGTCCACCAGGTGGCCGATGGGCCGCTCTTCCATGCGCGGTTCACCGGTGAGGGTAAACTCGCCCGAGCCCAGGCACAGGGCCGCGCACAAGGGGCGCATGGCGGTACCGGCATTGCCCAGAAACAGCTGCAGCGGCTCCTTGGCGGCGAAGGCCCGTCCCAGCCCCTGCACCACGCACTGGGTCTTGTCGGCAGACAGCTCGTAACGCACCCCCAGGCTCTGCAGGGCATTCAACATGTGACGAATGTCGTCACTGTCCAGCAGGTTGGTCAGCCGGGTGGTACCGTGGGCCAGGGCGGCCAGCAACAGGGCACGGTTGGATACGCTTTTGGAGCCAGGCAGATTGACGGTGCCATCGACCCGGGCAATGGGGTCCAGTGTCAGGCTATTCATAGACATCCTGTTCAAACATCTCAACAACTAGGGGAAGGTAAGCAACTTAGCAGGCGGTGCCGGTCAGGGCAAGGCGAGTGGGGACTAAGAGGGGCTAGCTAGCGCGCCCCTCTGTGCTCTTCGTTAGCCCAGCACCTTGTCCAGGGCGGCGAAGAAGCGATCATTCTCCGCCACTGTCCCTATGCTCACCCGCAGGTGATTGGGCATGCCGTAACCGGCGATGGGACGGACGATCACCCCTTCCCGCAGCAGAGCCTCGTACACGGGGCCGGCAGGACGCGCCAGATCCACCGTGATGAAGTTGCCGTTGGAGGGGATGAAGCCCAGGCCGCGGGCGGCAAAATAAGCCTCGTAACGGCCCATCTCACTGCGGTTGAGGCGCACCGCCTCCGCCAGGTAGTCGGCATCGTCCAGGGTGGCCTGGGCGGCCACCAGGGCCAGGCTGTTGCAGTTGAAGGGTTCACGCACCCGGTTCAGCACACCCGCCAGCGCCGGGGTGGAGATGGCATAGCCCAGGCGCAGGCCGGCCAGGCCATAGACCTTGGAGAAGGTACGGGTGACCACCAGATTGGGGAATCGCTTGACCCAGTCAGCGCTGGGGGCCCGCAGGGCCGGATCCATGTACTCGTTGTAGGCCTCGTCCAGCACCACCAGGATCTCGGATGGCACCTTGGCCAGGAAGGCCTCCAGCGCCGCCGGCGGCAGCACGGTACCGGTGGGGTTGTTGGGGTTGGCGATGCAGATGAGCTTAGTCTTGTCGGTGATGGCCGCGAGCATGGCGTCCAGATCATGCCCCCAGTCCCGGGCCGGTACCACCACCGCCTTGGCGCCGTGGGCCTGGGTGGCCAGGGCATAGACGATGAAGGCGTATTGGGCGTAGATCACCTCGTCCCCCTGCCCCACGAAGGTGTGGAACAGCAGATCGATCACCTCGTTGGAGCCATTGCCCAGGGTGATGCCAGCCGGATCCAGATCGAAGCACTCCCCCAGCTTGTGCTTGAGGTAGTAGCCGTTGGCATCGGGATAGCGGGTCAGATCCTTGAGGGCCGCCGCGATGGCCGCCTGGGCCTTGGGGCTCAGCCCCAGCGGGTTCTCATTTGAAGCCAATTTGACGCAGTTGCTGATCCCCAGCTCCCGCTCCAGCTCCTCGATGGGCTTACCGGCCTGGTAGGGTTGCAACCCCGCCACCCCGGCATTGGCCTGCGCCAGATAATCCATAGTGTCCTCTCGATACGGCAATTGAGATTGTTGCGATGATAAAAGGGCCCCGCAGGGCCCTGAAGTCTGTGCTCTGGGCCTTAGGCGTGCTGCTTGGCGAAGCGCTCCATGAAGGCCACCAGCGCCTTGACGCCTTCCAGCGGCATGGCGTTGTACAGGCTGGCCCGCATGCCACCCACGATGCGGTGACCCTTGAGGGCCAGCAGGCCGGCGTCCTTGGACTCGGCCAGGAAGGCGGCATCCAGGGCCGCATCCTTCAGCTGGAAGGGCACGTTCATGCGGGAGCGGCAGTTCTTGGCCACCTTGTTGCTGTAGAAGTCGCTGGCATCTATGTAGTCATACAGGAAAGACGCCTTGGCGACATTACGGGCCTCCATGGCTTCCAGACCACCCTGGGCCTTCAGCCACTTGAACACCAGACCGGCCAAGTACCAGGAGTAGGTGGGCGGGGTGTTGAACATGGAGTCGTTGTCGGCGGTGACCTGGTAATCGAAGATGCCGGGGGTGTCCGGACGGGCATGACCCAGCAGGTCGTCACGCACCAGCACCACGGACAGACCGGACGGGCCTATGTTCTTCTGGGCACCGGCGTAGAGGATGCCGAACTGGCTCACGTCCATGGGGCGGGAGAGGATGGTGGAAGACATGTCGGCCACCAGGGGAATGCCGCCGGTCTGGGGCAGATCGAACATCTCCACCCCTTCGATGGTCTCGTTGGGGCAGTAGTGCACGTAGGCGGCATCGGCGCGGAACTGAGGCGCGGCCACCAGGCTGAAGCTGCCGTCGTCGCCCCGGATAACCCCTTCCACCGCCTGGATGTCACCGTACTTCTTTGCCTCGGTCAGGGCGGCCTTGGACCAGTTGCCGGACAGCAGATAGTCCGCCTTCTGGTTGGCGCCACCCAGCAGGTTCATGGGCACGGCGGCAAACTGGCCGCGACCACCACCGTGCATGAACAGCACCTTGTAGTTATCCGGCACCTGCATCAGCTCACGCAGGTCCTTCTCCGCCTCGGCGGCCAACGCCATGTACTCCTTGCCCCGGTGGGACAATTCCATCACCGAGACGCCCAGGCCGGCAAAATTGACGAATTCCCGTTGGGCCTGAGCCATGACGTCCACCGGCAGCATGGCCGGACCTGCACAAAAGTTGTAAACGCTCTTATCCATCATCATCCTTTCCATTGGCGTTCCGTGAGGATCACTGCTTTTACACCTAACTGTGACACGGCGCAAAGCATTTTCATTGTCCGGATCCCGCTAGACAAAGGGCGACCCTGTGGGTCGCCCTTTATGGCGGTCATCCGCTTATTCCGCGTCACCGTCCAGGTCGGCGTCGTCGTCATCCGTCGGCTCGGCAATCCGCTCCAGGCTGACCACGTCCTCCCCTTCCATGGTACGGATGAGGCGCACCCCGGCGGTGTTACGACCTATGATGCTCACCTCGCTGACGCGGGTCCGCACCAGAGTGCCACCGTTGGTGATGAGCATGATCTCGTCCTGCTCGTCCACCTGGATGGCCCCCACCACCTTGCCGTTACGCTCGCTGACCTGGATGGAGATGACCCCCAGGGTGGCGCGGCTCTTGGTCGGGTATTCCTCTTGGGCGGTGCGCTTGCCATAGCCGTTGGCGGTGGCAGTCAGGATGGCCCCCACGCCCTGCGGCACTATGAGGGACACCACCTTGTCGTCGTCGCCCAGCTTCATGCCGCGCACCCCGGTGGCGGTGCGGCCCATGGCCCGCACGTCCTCCTCGTGGAACCGCACCACCTTGCCGGCGTCGGAGAACAGCATGATCTCGTCACCGCCGTTGGTGATGGCCACCCCGATGAGGGCATCGCCGTCGTTGAGGTTGATGGCGCGGATGCCGGAGCTCAGGGGACGGGCGAAGGCCGACAGGGCAGTCTTCTTGACGGTACCGTCGCCGGTGGCGAAGAAGACATACTTGTCATCGTCGAAGGACTTCACCGGCAATATGCTGGTGATGCGTTCGTCCTCGTCCAGCGGCAGCAGGTTGACGATGGGGCGCCCGCGGGCGGTGCGGCTGGCCTCCGGCAGGTTATAGACCTTGAGCCAGTACACCTTGCCGCGGCTGGAGAAGCACAGGATGGTGTCGTGGGTGTTGGCCACCAGCATGCGCTCGATGAAGTCTTCATCCTTCATGCGGGTCGCCGACTTGCCGCGACCACCACGGCGCTGGGCCTCGTAGTCAGACAGCGGCTGATACTTGACATAGCCTTCATGGGACAGGGTCACCACCACGTCGGTGGGGGTGATCAGGTCTTCCATGTTGATCTCGACGCTGGCCGCCTGGATTTGGGTGCGGCGGGCATCGCCAAACTGGGCCTTGATGGCCTCCAGCTCCTCGCGGATCACCTCCATCAGGCGGACCGAGCTGTTGAGGATATGCAGCAGTTCGGCAATCTGGGTCAGCAGCTCCTGGTACTCTTCCAGGATCTTCTCGTGTTCCAGGCCGGTCAGCTTGTGCAGGCGCAGATCCAGGATGGCCTGGGCCTGCTGTTCGGTCAGATGGTAGTGACCGTCACGGATGCCGAACTCGGGCTCCAGCCACTCGGGGCGCGCAGCATCATCACCGGCCCGCTCCAGCATGCTGGCCACGTTGCCCAGCTCCCAGGCCTGGGCCACCAAGGCCACCTTGGCGTCGGCCGGGCTGGCGGAGTGACGGATCAGCTCGATGACGGGGTCTATGTTGGCCAGGGCGATGGCCAGACCTTCCAAGATGTGGGCGCGATCCCGGGCCTTGCGCAGCTCGAACACGGTGCGACGGGTCACCACTTCACGGCGGTGATCGATGAAGGCCTCGAGGATCTCCTTGAGGTTCAGGGTTTTGGGCTGACCGTTGACCAGGGCCACCATGTTGATGCCGAACACGTTCTGCATCTGGGTGTGGGCGTAGAGGTTGTTGAGCACCACCTCGGACACCTCATTGCGGCGCAGCTCGATCACCACCCGCATGCCGTCCTTGTCGGACTCATCCCGCAGGGCCGTGATGCCGTCGATCTTCTTGTCCTTGACCAGCTCGGCGATCTTCTCGATGAGGCGCGCCTTGTTCACCGTGTAGGGCAACTCGGTGACTATGATGCTCTCTTTACCGTTCTTGTCGTCGGTCTCGATGTGGGTCTGGGCCCGCACGTAGATCTTGCCACGGCCGGTGCGGTAGGCGTCTATGATGCCGGAGCGACCGTTGATGATGCCGCCGGTCGGGAAGTCGGGACCCGGCACCAGCTGCATCAGCTCATCCACGGTCAGCTCACCGTTGTCGATGAGGGCCAGAGTACCGTCCACCACCTCGGTGAGGTTGTGGGGCGGAATGTTGGTGGCCATGCCCACGGCGATCCCGGAGGAGCCGTTCACCAGCAGGTTGGGCACCTTGGTGGGCAGCACGGCGGGGATCTGCTCGGTGCCGTCGTAGTTGGGCACCCAGTTGACGGTTTCTTTGTCCAGATCCGCCAGCAACTCGTGGGCAATCTTGGCCATGCGGATTTCGGTATAACGCATGGCCGCCGCGGAGTCGCCATCCACGGAGCCGAAGTTGCCCTGACCATCCACCAGCATGTAGCGCATGGAGAAGTCCTGGGCCATCCGCACTATGGTGTCGTAGACGGCACTGTCACCGTGGGGGTGGTACTTACCGATCACGTCCCCCACCACACGGGCGGATTTCTTGTAAGGCTTGTTCCAGTCGTTACTCAGCTCGTTCATGGCGAACAGCACGCGTCTGTGCACCGGCTTCAACCCGTCTCTCACATCCGGCAACGCACGCCCCACGATCACGCTCATGGCGTAATCCAGGTAGGAGCTCTTGAGCTCCTCTTCGATGTTGACCGGCGTGATCTCTCTGGCTAGATCACTCATATAAATCCTGTGTCCCTAACTTCAAACGTCTTGAACGCAATAGCCGGGCATTCTACCACATCTCCCGCCGTTTCCCCAGCATACAACCTGGGTGGCTGTCACAGCTTAACCGCTTGGCTATAATGGCTTTCCCTGGCTCATGCCGTAACCGCCAACTAGAGATAGCCCCATGAATGTGGATCACCAGGAAATTGCCAAATTCGAAGCCCTCGCCGACCGCTGGTGGGACCCGGAAGGGGAGTTCAAACCCCTGCACAAGTTGAACCCCCTGCGGCTGGACTGGATCAGCGACCACTGCGAGGGGCTGTTCGGCAAGCAAGTTCTGGATGTGGGCTGCGGTGGCGGCATACTCGCCGAGTCCATGGCCCTGCGGGGTGCTCAGGTGCTGGGGCTGGACATGGGCCGGGAGCCCTTGCAGGTGGCCCGGTTGCATGCCCTGGAAACCGGCGTGGAGCTGACCTATCAGCAAGGCACTGTGGAGGAGCTGGCCGCCCAACGGCCCGGTCAATTCGACGTGGTGACCTGCATGGAGATGCTGGAGCACGTGCCGGATCCGGCCTCAGTGGTGCGCGCCTGCGCCAGCCTGGTCAAACCCGGCGGCAAGCTGTTCTTCTCCACCATCAACCGTACCTTGAAGGCACGGCTGCTGATGATAGTGGCCGCCGAGCAACTGCTGAAGATGGTCCCCAAAGGCACCCATGATCATGCCAAGTTCATCCAGCCCGCCGAACTCTCTCGCTATTGCGAGTCCGCCGGTCTGCTGCTGCGCCAGATGAACGGCGTGGTCTACAACCCGCTGACCGGGCTGTTTCGCTTAAGCCCCGACGTGGACGTCAACTACCAGCTCTATTGCGAGCGTCCCCTATGAGCCGCTTTGCCGCCGTATTGTTCGATCTGGATGGCACCCTGCTGGACACGGCGCCGGATCTGGGGGCCGCCGTCAACCATGTGCTGCAAGCACAGGGGCAGGCGCCCCTGGCCGAAGCCCACATTCGGCGTATCGCCTCAGACGGCGCCCTGGGGCTGCTCAAGGCCGGCTTTGGCGAGGAGCAGCTGGCCCAACTGGACACCCCGGCCCTGCGCCAGGCGCTGCTGGATCACTATGCCGCCCACCTCTATGAGGGCACCCGCCCCTATCCGGGCATGGCGGAATTCATCGCCTGGCTCAACCGGCACGCCATCCCCTGGGGCATAGTCACCAACAAGCCGGCCTTTCTCACCGAGCCCCTGATGGCCCAGGTGGCCGAGTTGCCCGGCTGCGGCGTCATCGTCAGCGCCGACACCCTGCCGGTACGCAAGCCCCACCCCGATCCCCTGCTCTATGCCTGCCATCAGTTGGCGGTGGCCCCCGAGAAATGCCTCTACGTGGGGGATCATGTGCGGGACATCGAAGCCGGTCGCGCCGCCGGCATGCAGACCGCCATCGCCGGCTGGGGCTATCTGGATCCTGACGAGTCGCTCAGCGACTGGCAGGCCGATCACTGCTTTGCCGATGTGCCCAGTCTGCACCACTGGCTATGCCAGCCCTGCTGACCAAGCTGCCGGGTTAAATAACCCGGCATTTTTTTTTATCCCGCCCAAACGCCGATCCCATCTGGCCTGAAAAGATCTATCCACAGCATATCTTTATGCCAGGGGGCTTGCTTGCGCCCCATCGTCACACTATGTTGTGCCTCATTAAGACATAAAACACCATATATAGTGGACACTGAGTGTCCACGCTTTGTCTAAGGAAGCGCCATGAACACCAATCTGAATGTCACCAAGCGGGATGGTCGGACCGAGCCGCTGGATCTGGAGAAAATCCACCGGGTGGTCACCTGGGCCGCCCAGGATCTGGATAACGTCTCCGTCTCTCAGGTGGAGCTGCGGGCCCATATCCAGTTCTATGAGGGCATCAAGACAGCTGACATTCATGAGACCCTGATCCGCGCGGCCGCCGATCTGATTGGCGCCGACACGCCGGACTACCAATACCTGGCTGCGCGCCTGGCGCTGTTCCACCTGCGCAAGAAGGCCTATGGCGAGTTCACTCCGCCCAGCCTGTTTGCTCAGGTACAGACCCAGGTGGCTGCCGGTCGCTACGATGCCCACCTGCTGCGGGATTACGATGCCAGCGACTGGGCCGAGCTGGACCAACATCTGGACCACAACCGGGATCTGCAGTTTGCCTACGCCGCCATCAAGCAGCTGGAAGGCAAATACCTGGTGCAAGACCGCGTCACCGGCCAGATCTTCGAGAGCCCGCAGTTCCTCTACATGTTGGTGGCGGCCTGCCTGTTCTCCCACTATCCCAAGGCCAGCCGGCTGGGCTACATCAAGCGCTTCTACGACGCCTGCTCCACCTTCAAGATCTCCCTGCCCACCCCCATCATGTCTGGGGTACGCACGCCGACCCGCCAGTTCAGCTCCTGCGTGCTGATCGAATGCGATGACAGCCTGGACTCCATCAACGCCACCGCCTCGGCCGTGGTGCGCTATGTCTCCCAGCGGGCCGGCATCGGCATCAACGCCGGCCGGATCCGTGCCCTGGGCTCGCCCATTCGCGGCGGCGAAGCTTTCCATACCGGCTGCATCCCCTTCTACAAGTACTTCCAGACGGCGGTGAAGTGCTGCTCCCAGGGCGGGGTGCGCGGTGGCGCGGCCACCGTCTTCTATCCCCTGTGGCACCGGGAGGTGGAGTCCCTGCTGGTGCTGAAGAACAACCGCGGGGTGGAAGATAACCGGGTGCGTCACCTGGACTACGGCGTGCAGATCTCCCGCCTGCTCTACCAGCGCCTGCTGCAAGGCGGCGACATCAGTCTGTTCAGCCCGGCGGACGTGCCCGGTCTGTATGACGCCTTCTTTGCCGATCAGGACGAGTTCGAGCGCCTGTATCGCCAGTACGAGGCCGATCCCACCATCCAGAAGAAGACCCTCAAGGCCCTGGAGCTCTTCTCCTTGCTGATGCAGGAGCGGGCCGGCACCGGCCGCATCTACATTCAGAACGTGGATCACTGCAACACCCACGGCCCCTTCGAGCCGGCCCGCGCCCCCATCCGCCAGAGCAACCTGTGCATGGAGATCGCCCTGCCGACCCAGCCGCTCAACGATCTCAAGGACGACCATGGCGAGATCGCCCTGTGTACCCTGTCCGCCATCAACCTGGGGGCCCTGACCAGCCTGGACGAACTGGCCAATTTGAGCGATCTGGTGGTGCGCGCCCTGGATGCCCTGCTGGATTATCAGGACTACCCTGTGCCCGCCGGCAAGAATGGCGCCCTCTGGCGCCGGCCACTGGGGGTGGGGGTCATCAACTACGCCTATTACCTGGCCAAGCAGGGCGCCAAGTATTCGGATGGTTCAGCCCTGGCCTTGACCCACAGAACCTTCGAGGCGCTGCAATACCACCTGCTCAAGGCCTCCAACCAGCTGGCCCGGGAGCAGGGTGCCTGCCCGCGCTTTGCCGACACCAAGTACGCCCAGGGCGTGCTGCCCATCGACACCTACAAGCGGGATCTGGACGCCCTGTGTGACGAGCCGCTGCACCTGGACTGGGAAACCCTGCGGGCCGAGATCCGGCAATACGGGCTGCGCAACAGCACCCTCACCGCCCTGATGCCGTCCGAAACCTCCAGCCAGATCGCCAACGCCACCAACGGCATTGAGCCGCCCCGTGGCCTCATCAGCGTCAAGGCCTCCAAGGACGGCATACTCCGCCAGGTGGTGCCGGACTACGCCCGCCTCAAGGACGCCTACGAGCTCTTGTGGCAGCAACCGGGCAACGACGGCTACCTGCAGCTGGTGGGCATCATGCAGAAGTTCGTCGACCAGTCCATCTCCGCCAACACCAACTATGATCCGAGCCGCTTCGAGGGCGGTCGCGTGCCCATGAAGCAGCTGCTCAAGGATCTGGTCACCGCCTACAAGCTCGGCATCAAGACCCTCTACTACCACAACACCCGTGACGGTGCCGAGGATGCCCAGCACAGTGCCGATGACGGTTGCGCCGGTGGCGCCTGCAAGATCTGATGATGACCCAGGGCGGTGCGCCGCCCTCTTTCGGAATAGAAGAGCCCATGGCCTATCAAAGTTTCAGCAAGACCCCCAATAACGCCCTCGCCGAGCCCATGTTTTTCGGTCAGCCGGTGAACGTGGCCCGTTACGATCAGCAGAAGCACCCCATCTTCGAGCAGTTGATCGAAAAGCAGCTCTCCTTCTTCTGGCGACCCGAAGAGGTGGACTTGTCCCGGGATCGCATCGAGTTCGCCGCCCTGCCGGCCCACGAGCAGCATATTTTCCTGTCCAACCTCAAGTACCAGATACTGCTGGACTCCATCCAGGGCCGCAGCCCCAGCGTCGCCCTGCTGCCGGTGGTCTCACTGCCTGAGCTGGAAACCTGGATCCAGACCTGGGCCTTCTCGGAGACCATACATTCGCGCTCCTACACCCACATCATCCGCAACCTGTTTGCCGATCCCAGCAAGGTGTTTGACGAGATAGTGCAGAACCCCCACATCATCGCCCGGGCCGACGACATCGCCGGCTACTACGATGCGCTGATCCAGGGGATACAGCAGTGGCAGGCTGAAGGGACTAAGGCCGCCAGCCGTGAGCTGAAGAAGCAACTCTACCTGTGCTTGATGAGCATCAACGCCCTGGAGGCCATCCGCTTCTATGTCAGCTTTGCCTGCTCCTTCGCCTTTGCCGAACGCAAGCTGATGGAGGGCAACGCCAAGGTGATCCGGCTGATCGCCCGGGATGAGGCCCTGCACCTCACCGGCACCCAGCACATGCTGAACCTGCTGCAACACGGCAAGGACGATCCCGAGATGGTACAGATAGCCCAGGCGTGCCGGGAGCAGTGCATCGACCTGTTCGTCAGCGCCGCACAGCAGGAGAAGGACTGGGCCGCCTACCTGTTCAAGGACGGCTCCATGATAGGGCTGAACCAGGAGATCCTGGGCCAGTATGTGGAATTCATCACCAACGTGCGCATGCAGGCCGTGGGGCTGCCCGCCCCCTTCCCTGCCCGCCCCAATCCCCTGCCCTGGCTCAACGCCTGGCTCAGTTCCGATCAGGTGCAGGTAGCCCCGCAAGAGGTGGAGGTGAGCTCGTACCTGGTGGGACAGATCGATGCCGAGGTCAGCGCCGGCGACCTGGCGGAGCTGACCCTCTGATGACCAATCTGGTAGACGAGGTGGTGGCCATCGCCTGTGGGCCGGGCGAAAGCCTGCTAAGCGCGCTGGAACGGCAAGGCCACCGAGTCGAATACCAGTGCCGTCAGGGCTATTGCGGTGCCTGCCGGCTGCCACTGGCGGACAAGTCCACGCCGGCGTTGAGCTATTTGCGCCCGCCCCTGGCCTGGCATGGGGAGGACGAGGTGCTGACCTGCTGCACCCACGCCAGCAGCCCCATACGCCTCAAGCTTACTTGAGGTTGATCTGCACCTTGGACTGCCCCTGACGCTTGAGGGCGATCTCCTCGGCAGTCTGCCAGCTCACGGCGCCATTGAGCTCCTGCGGTTGCTCCGGCGCACAGATAAACCACTGATCCGCCATCTGCAGGCGAGCACCCACCGAATATTGCTGCCCCTGAAACCAGCAGACCCGCTGGTTAAGCGCCCCCGGCTCCACCAGCACCCCCAAGGACTGACCCGCGCCCGTGTTGGCCGCCAGCACCGGCAGGCCGACCAGCCCGCCCAACAAGGCCCATCTTGCTCTCATATGGCTGCTCCTGAAATCACGAGGCAGAAAAACAAAAAGCGCCCCTTGGGGCGCTTTGTTCGACTCTGTCGGCGCCTATTCTGGGCGCCTCATCACCATTATTGAACGATGGTGACGTTCTCAGCTTGCGGACCCTTTTGGCCTTGGGTCACGCTGAACTGCACGCGTTGACCTTCAGTCAGAGTCTTGAAACCGGGAGCGTTGATCGCTCTGAAGTGTACGAATACATCCGGGCCTTGGTCTTGCTCGATGAAGCCGAAACCTTTGGTCTCATTGAACCACTTAACCTTGCCAGTGCGGACGTCAGACATAATCAATTTCCTAAATATCAAAATAACTAGATGCCTTGATAGGCAGTACCAACTTGAGTGGTTGCAAACTTTTGCTAACGACCGCTACAAGCTGTTTGCATTGTAACCAATGCCCTAGGCATGTCAATCGACTTATTTTCCAGATTTCCGTGATTTTTATGATGAAGCCGCGACAGGCGAAACCGGCATCAATTTTGGGCCCAATAAAGCAGCAAACCGCGCAATCCATAAGCAAAAAGAATCGATTTTTCAAAAAGATGAAAAACTGCTTTCCTGTTCACATTTTTAGAAGATCATCAAGTTCTTAGCCGGTACGCCCCACCTAAGATGAGAGTCAACCGCGCCGTTAGTGCTTCCTGGTCGGACAAGGGGTGTCAGCCCTGGTCTCATGGGATGCCATGCTGCAGGGCGCCTCTGGGGCAATCTAGTGCAGGACGGACACGCTGATTATGAACATCATTTTGTTGGGAGCCAGCGGTCAGGTGGGCCAGGCCCTGTTGCAGCTGGCCCTCGCGACGCCGACCATCACACACATCACGGCGCCGACGCGCCAGCCGCTCCCCCCCCACGACAAGTTGCATAACCCGGTCATCGATTTTAACCAGCTGCCTCTGGAGGCAGACTGGTGGCGGGCGGATGCCCTGCTCAGTGCCCTGGGCACAACCTGTCGGCAAGCGGGCTCCTTGGCCGCCTTTCGCGCCGTGGATCTGTCCATCAATCTGGCCTGCGCCCATGCCGCCCGGCAGCAAGGCACACTGCGCTACGGCCTGGTGTCCGCGGTGGGCGCCAACGCCAAGGCCTGGGTTCCCTACACCCAGATAAAAGGCGAGCTGGAACTGGCGGTGCATCAACTGGACTTCGAACAGCTGGTGCTGATCCGGCCGGCCATGCTGGATGCGCCGAACCGCCCCCAGCCCAGGCCCATGGAAACCCTCGGACTCTGGCTGAGCCGGCGCCTACGGGGTCTGCTGCCGGCGCGCTATCGCCCCGTGCCCCCCACCGCCGTGGCGGCGAGCCTGCTGGCGGCCATCCAGACCGACACCCCCGGCGTACAGATCATCGAGTCCGAACAGATACCGGCCCCCGGCTCCATTCCGCACTGACCTGTCCCGTGGGCAGCCAGCGCCCGGCCTGTTATGCTCGAAGCAGGTGCCACCATCTTAAGGAGCAACAGATGTACGAATTCACCCTGCCCGACATGGGCTGCCAACACTGCGTCAACACCATCACAGAGACCCTCACCCAGGCCGATCCCACAGTGACGCTGCGCTTCGAGTTACCGACCCATAAGCTGGAGGTGACCAGCCAGCTGGCGCGCTCCGTCGTCGCCCGCAAGCTCGAAGAGCTGGGTTATCCTCCCGCCGAGTGACCCAAAACATAAAGGCGCCCGAGGGCGCCTTGTTTTTTGTTCGCATCACAGGCCGCAGCCCATGCTCAGGCCGTGACCGCCTGGGCCGCATAGGCCTCCTCGAACACCTGGCGCAGCCGGCGCAACCCCTCCTCCACCAGCTCTGGCGGCGTGTGGCTGAAGTTCAGCCGCAAGTAGCCCACCGGCGGCTCGTCATCGGCAAAGAAGGCTTCACCCGGCATGAAGGCCACCTGATTGGCTAGCGCCTGCTTGAGCAGCGGGCGGGTGTCCATGGGGCGCTTGAGCTTCAGCCAGACAAACAAGCCGCCGGACGGTACCTGCCAATCCGCCAGATCGGCGAACTGCTCCGCCAGCGCCTTGGCAAAGGCATCCCGCCGCAGGCGGTAGAAGTCTTGCAGCTTGGCCAGGCGGGCCGCCTTGTCCGCCGAACGCATGTACTCCAGGGCCAGCCACTGACCGGGCCGGTTGGTGTGCAGATCGGCGGCCTGCTTGAGGCGCACCAGATGCGGCATCAGGCTGGGATGAGCGATGAGGTAGCCGACCCGGATGCCGGGCATCAGGATCTTGGAGAAGCTGCCCTGGTAGATCCAGGGGGCCGACTTCAGCAGGGAGCAGATGGGCGGCTTGGGCACCCCATCATAATCCAGCTCACAATAGGGTTCGTCTTCCAGCAAGGGCAGCTGATAGCGATCCAGCAGCGCCGCCACCGCCTGGCGTGCCGCCACCGAATAGCACAGGCCAGACGGATTCTGGAAGCTGGGGATGAGGTAGCTGAACCGGGGCGTCTGAGTGCGGATCGCCGCGTCCATCTGCGCCAGATCCGGCCCTGTCTCCCCCATGGGCACACCGACACAGCGGGCCTGGAACAGGCGGAAGCACTGCAGCGCCGCCAGATAAGTGGGAGACTCCACCAGCACGGGACTATCGGGATCCAGGAACAGCTTGGCCACCAGATCCAGCCCCTGCTGGGAGCCGGAGATCACCAGCACCTGGCTCGCCTCACACTGCAGCCCCTTCTCCCGTGCCGCGGCGGCAATGGCCTCCCGCAGCTCGGGCTCCCCTTCACTCATGCCATACTGCTTGATCTGCGGCGGCAGGGCCGACCAGTTCGGCTCGGGGAAACTGTCGGCAGCCGGCAGGCCACCGGCGAAGGAGATGACGCCGGGCTGCTGGGCCGCTGCCAGTATTTCCCGAATGATGGAAGAAGAAAGCGTGCTGATCCGCTGGGCAAACATAGATGGCTCCGTGGCAAAAAGGTCCCTATAGGCGGGTTGCATTTGCCGGGCTAAGCCGGTAAATAGGTCAACTCGGTTGACGTATATTGCCAGCAGCAAGGATTAAGTCAATATGATTGACCCACAGGAGCAGGCCTCTCTCAATCAGGCCCTGGAGCTGTTTCACTTCGCCTTTCGCGCCTTCACCCTGGGGCCGGATGCCGTGCTGGCGGAACAGGGACTACAGCGGGTCCATCATCGGATCCTCTATTTTGTCGGCCGCTATCCGGATCTCAGCATCAATGATCTGCTGGGCATCCTCTCGGTGAGCAAACAGGCCCTGAATGCCCCCCTGCGTCGCCTGCTGGAGCTGAACCTGATCCAGGCCAACCAGGACCCCCAGGACAGGCGCATCAAGCGGCTGCAATTGACCGAGTCGGGCCATCAGCTGGAACAACGCCTGTCCGGCAGCCAACGGGAGCTGATGGCCAAGGTGTTTGCCCATCATGGCACCCCAAGCGAGACCGCCTGGCGGGAGATCATGGGCACCATCGCCGACTGGCAACTGCCGGCCGCCCGCCGAGCCTCTACTCCTCGAGCGGAATAAACACCTCCACCGCCGCGCCACACTCGGGGCATTCCCAATCCTCCGGCAGGCTCTCCAGAGGCGTATCCGGGGGAATGCCGTCCTCCGGCAGACCATGGGCTTCGTCGTAGATAAAACCGCACACCTCACATTGCCATCGCATGCTCACTCTCCTGCTGTCAGCCAAAAATAAAGGAGCCATATTGGCTCCTTGGTGAACAAGCGGGAGCCGATGAGGCTCCCTTGAGTGTAGTTAAGCGGCTTCGACGTTAAAGCGCGGCCAGCAGGATCTGCCGCACCCGCTCCAGGGTGACGGACTGATGCTCACCCAGGATCACGAAGCCGTGCTGGCTGAGGCGCTCCAGCACCTCCCCCAGGTTCTCTTCCTTGACGCCATAGTCGGACAGGCGGGTGCCCACCCCGACCGACTCGAAAAACGCACGGGTGCGGGCGATGGCTTCCTCGGCACGGGCCTTGTCACTACCCTCCCGGATGCCCCAGATCCGCTCGCCGTACTGCACCAGCTTGTCCAGCTTCTCATCCAGCTGCAGGGTCAGCAGGGCCGGCAGCACCACCGCCAGGGTCTGGGCATGGTCCATGCCATACAGTGCCGTGAGTTCATGGCCAATCATGTGGGTGGTCCAGTCCTGGGGAACACCGGCACCGATCAGGCCATTGAGGGCCAGGGTCGCCGTCCACATCAGGTTGGCCCGCACCTCGTAATTCTCCGGCTCCAACAGGGCCCGGGGCCCCTCCTCGATCAGGGTCAACAACAGGCCTTCGGCCAGCCGATCCTGCACCTTGGCCCCGGTGACATAGGTCAGATACTGCTCGGTGACGTGCACGAAGCTGTCAATGATGCCATTGCCCACCTGACGAGCCGGCAATGTGTAGCACTTGCTGGGATCCAGCACGGAGAAGCGCGGATAGACCAGGGGATTGGTGAAAAACAGCTTCTCGTTGTAGCTCTGGGTGATCACAGATTGCACACCGGCATTCACGGAGCCGCCACCCGCCGGCAGATTGATCTGGCGATTGGCGCGGCTGATGACGGCGCCGCAGTTCATCTCGGAGCCGGTGGCCGGCAGGGTCAGCACTGTGCCCAAGGGCAGGGCCCGATGGATGCCCTTGCCGGCGTGCAGCAGAATATCCCAGGGATCGCCCAGCTCCCAGCAGGCTGCCGCCGCCAGGAACTTGGTGCCGTCGATGACGGAGCCGCCGCCCACCGCCAACAGGAAATTGATGCTCTCGGCCTTGATGATCTCGAGTCCCTTCATCAGGGTCTCATAGGTGGGATTGGGCTCTATGCCCCCAAATTCAAAGAGTTGACGCCCGGACAAGGCGCTCTTCACCTCATCCAGCACACCGTTGCGCAGCACGCTGCCGCCGCCATAAGTAATGAGAATACGGGCATTCTCTGGAATTTCTCGCCCAATCGCCGCGATTTGGCCCTCGCCAAATAGGATTTTGGTCGGGTTCTGAAATTCAAAGTTCAACATGCTCTTTCTCCTATTAAATGGCACAAATGGAGTGTTTTATTTTCCTTACCATGAACACTTTTTTAGCAATAAGCCGACAAGATACCACTCTTTTCCCCGAAAATTGCTGATATCTCCAAGTTTTGTGAACAAGTGGCGGTTAATTGGGCCATGGGCAAAACCATCGGAGCCATACGATAACGGCGCCGCGCAATGTTGCAGATTGTTCACATGTTTTCACATTGGCTGTCACACGGGCCCCCTAGCATCAAGCCGCTTTATTCAAGGAGCAGATCCCAAAGGAGCTTACGCAAAATGAAACGACTCGCCCCCCTCGCCCTGCTGTGTGGCGGCCTCTTGCTGGCCGGTTGCAACAGTGATGACGACAGCGCCCGCAGCAGCAGCCCGGGCCTGCCAACCGCCAAACATGTGCTCTTCTTCCTGGGGGACGGCATGGGGATCACCACCCTGACCGCCGCCCGCATCTATGCCGTGGGGGAAGACGGCAACCTGACCATAGATACCTTACCGGAGACGGCGTTTCTCAAGACCTATTCCCACGATTCCCAGGTCACCGACTCCGCCCCCTCCATGGCCGCCTACATGACCGGCGTCAAGAGCAATAACGGCGTCATCAGCATGGATGCCAACGCCACCCAAGAGGCCGATTGTGCCGACAGCGCCGGTAGCGCCGTCACCACACTGCTGGAGCTGGCCAAGGCCAAGGGCATGGGCACAGGTGTGGTCACCAGCACCCGGGTGACCCACGCCACCCCGGCCGCCACCTATTCCCACATCTGTAACCGGGATCTGGAATATGACATCGCCGCCCAACTGGTACCCGGCACCGACAGCTTCAATAGCGCCCTGGGGGATGGGGTGGATCTCATCCTCGGCGGCGGCAGCAAATACTTCCTGCCCAAGAGTGCCGGCGGCGGGCGCAGCGACGAGCGCAATCTGGTGAGTGAGCTGCAGGCCCTGGACTACCAGTACGCCAGCAACCTCAACGAGCTGGTGGCTGCCGACACCAGCAAGCGCCTGCTGGGGCTGTTTAACAGCAGCCACCTCGCCTATGACCTGGACCGCCTCAACGGGGATGCCCCCACGGAGCCGTCCCTGGCGGAGATGACCGCCAAGGCCATCGACATGCTGGGCAGCAAGGAAGAGGGCTTCTTCCTGATGGTGGAAGGCGGGCGCATCGACCACGCCCTGCACGACACCAACGCCAAGCGGGCCCTGCAGGATACCGTCGCCTTCGACAACGCCATCAAGACGGCGCTGGACAAGATGAAGGTGATCGACCCCGACCTGTCCGAGACCCTGATCGTGGTCACCGCCGACCATGACCACACGCTGGTGCTCAACGGCTACGCCCAACGGACCGGCAAGACCACCGCCAGCCAGGCCGGCGTCCTCGGGGTGGTGAAGAACTACGGCGGCAGCAGCGCCGGTGAACCCGCCACCGACGCCGATGGCGCCCCCTACACCATCATCGGCTTCGGTAACGGCTCCAACCGCATCGACGGCCCCCGTGAGGCCCTGGATGACGACACCACCAGCGCCGACGACTACCGCCAGGAGGTGGTGTTCAAGACCGGCACCCCGGGTAGCGAGTCCCACGGCGGTACCGATGTGTTTCTCGGCGCCATCGGCCAGGGGGCCGACAGCTTCCACGGTGTGATGGAAAACACCGCCGTATTCGACAAGATCAAGGCCGCGGCCGCTCTGTAACCGACTCAAGGAGCCTACACCCATGTTTAACAAGACCCTGCTGGCCAGCGCCTTGCTGTCCGCTCTGATGGCCACCCAGGCCTCGGCCACCACCGCCAAGAACGTCATCTTCTTTCTGGGCGATGGCATGGGCCCCACCACTGTCACCGCCAGCCGCATCTACAAGGTGGGCGAAGCCGGCCAACTGACCATGGAGACCCTGCCCCGCACCGCGCGGATCAAGACCTTCTCCAACGATGCCCAGACCACCGACTCTGCGCCCTCCATGTCCGCCTACATGACAGGGGTGAAGATGAACAACGAAGTCATCTCCATGAGCAGCGATACGGTGGCCGAGTCGGTGATCAAAGACGCCAACGGCAATGCCGGTCTGTCCGGTTGCAGCGCTGACAACGGCGAGGCCGCCACCACCCTGCTGGAGCTGGCCAAGGCCGCCGGCAAGAAGGTAGGCGCCATCACCACCACAGAGCTGACCCATGCCACCCCGGCGGCGACCTTCGCCCACATCTGTCATCGCAACGCCTACTACGACATCGCCGCCCAGGCGATCCCCGGCGGCAGCGGCTTCAACAGCGCCCTGGGTGACGGAGTGGATGTGCTGATGGGTGGCGGCGCCAACTACTGGACCCCCTATGACGCCACCAGCAACCCCAAGGGCCGCGCCGACGGTCGGGATCTGCCGGCTGAGCTGGTGAGCCAGGGCTGGAGCAGCGTGACCACCAAGTCCGAACTTTCGGCCCTGGATCCGGCCAGCCAGTCCCGGGTGATCGGCCTCTTCTCCAAGACATCCCACCTGGCCTACGACCTGGATCGCCAGGCCGACGCCAGCAGCACAGAGCCGTCACTGGCCGAGATGACCGCCAAGGCCATCGACCTGCTGGCCACCGGCGAGCAGGGCTACTTCCTGATGGTGGAAGGGGGCCGTATCGACCACGCCCTGCACGGCACCAATGCCAAGCGGGCGCTGCAGGATACCGTTGCCTTCGATGAGGCCATCCAGACCGCCCTGGACAAGGTGGATCGGGAGAACACCCTGATCGTGGTGACCGCGGATCACGACCACACCATGACCATCAACGGCTACTCCGCCCTGGGCAACCCCATCCTGGATCTGGTGAAGGAAGGCAGCGATCTCACTGTGAAGCGGGATCTGGACGGCAACGCCATCACCACCCTGGCCTTCGGCAACGGCCCCAACCGCAAGGAAGTCCGCGAAGACCTGACCTCAGAGCAGGTGATGGCCGATGACTACCTGCAGGAAAGCGGCGTCAAGCTTTCCTCCGAAACCCACGGCGGCGGCGATGTGATGCTGTTTGCTGACGGCGCCGGTGCAGAGACCTTCAAGGGCACCCTGGACAACACCCAGGTGTTCGGCAAGGTCAAGAGCGCCATGGGCCTGTGATCCATCCGGCCACGGCAGGCCCCTGCCGTGGCCCCTTCATGCCACAAGGACACCCTATGCAATCCCTCCGCCCCCTCCTCGGCCTGCTGGCCCTGCTGAGCCCGGCCCTGTGGGCCAGCCCAATGCCGGATCTGATGGCCACATTGCAGTTTGACAGCCGCGAGATGAGTGCCGACGGCATCGACCAGCGCCACAGCTACCGCGAGACCTGGATCCGCCAGGGCAATACCCTGTGGAGCGAGCGCCAGATCCCCGAGTCCGTGCGTCACGCCTTCGAACATCAGCACGAACACAGCAAGACCCCTCACAAGCACTTCATCCCCGAGATGGCGGCCCGTTGGGTCACCCAGGATGCCGATGGCCAGTTTCATCTGGAATACGTAGACGGCGACCATAAACAGCGGGTCTTCTACCCGGCCACCGAATACGGCCAGGCGGGCTTTCGCCCCGACTGGGCGCAACTGAGCCGGCTGTTTGACCCGGCCCAGCTCAAGGAGCTGACCGCCACCGGCGAGGCCGGCGAGCACGACAGCCGCTGGTATGAACGCCGTCAGGGCGACCAGATCCTGCGGGTGCTCTGGTCCGACAGCCTGCAGCTGGCCCTGGCCATCGACCGTCAGACCCAGGACGGCTATCGCCAATACCATATGCGCGCCACCCTGGCGCCGGCCCTGCCCAGTCCCCTGCCCTGGCAACAGCTGGCCGACTACCAGCAAAAAGAGGTCAGCGACTTCTTGGACTGACCCGCCGGCGGCTAAGCGCACAAAAAAACGGCAAACGCACCGCCAAACCGGCAGATTGTGAGACAAGACAACTCCAGGGGATTGATCTGTCAGACAATCAGGGCAAAATACAGCAGCCGCCGGTATAGCTCAGTTGGTAGAGCAGCGCATTCGTAATGCGAAGGTCGTAGGTTCGACTCCTATTACCGGCACCATATAAAACAAAGGGTTAGCTTCTTCACGAGGCTAACCCTTTGTGCTTTTGTGAAATTCGTACTTACTCGCGTACTTACTGATACATCGCTTACTCGACATTAAAGACCACCAGACACACAGCCGAGTCGCTTCTTCACTTAGCAATGCTTGGATACTGATGGCCGTATGTGCTTAAATTGCTGTATATACATCCAGCCAACGTCGTACAGGTCGTCTTGCAGCCCTTGATCTGCTGCGACAAGGACACTTGGAACAACCGAATTTCGACTTCGGGTTCTTCCTGCCGACACAGCGCCAGCAAGGCCGGAAGCCTTGATGGCGTAATGCCATCGGACAGGGCGATGCGCAACTGCCCATGAAACCCATTGGCCGCCGCCTTCACACTGTCGCGCGCTTGCTGTAAGGCGGTGAAGACGCGCGGCACATGCTCAAGGAACAACTTACCCGCACGGGTCAGCCGCGTGTTGCGGCTGGTGCGGATGAACAACAGCTCGCCCAGGTCTTCTTCCAGTTCCTTGATGGTGCGCGACAGGGGCGATTGCCCGATGTGCAGCCGCTCGGCGGCGCGGGCGAAGTGGAGTTCTTCGGCGACGACTAGGAAGCAGCGGAGGTGTCGAAGTTCCATGCCTTCGCCTCATCATGCCTTGGCACGACTTGGCCGCATGCCAAACCAGCATAAGGCACTGCCGGACAGAAGGAGCGCCACGGAAATGCCGATCGACACATGCATGCCGCGCATGAAGGCGTCTGGCGCGGTGTCCCGGACCAGATAGCCAAAGACGGCAACGCCAAGCATGCCGCCAACCTGCCTGGCGGAATTGAGCACGCCAGACGCGATGCCGGCGCGTGATGCATCCACCGACGAAAGTGTCGCGTTGGTCATGGTCGGCACTGTCAGCGCTGTGCCGCTGGCCGCCAACAGCATCGGAATGACCAAGAGCCAATAGCTGCCGTCCACGCTGACCGAGATCAGCAGAAGATACCCGAAAGCCGCCAGCGTCAATCCCAATACCATCAACAGGCGAGCACCCATGCGCGTGATCAGTCGCCCTGCCAGCACATTGACGGCCATCAGCACGGCGGTCATGGGGAGAAAGGCCAATCCTGTCAACTGTGGCGAAAGTTGCTGCTGAATCTGGAAGAACAGGCTGAACACGAAGATCAACCCGTAATAGGCAAAGTTCACCACCACACCGGCGACGGAGGCCACGGTGAACGTCGGAATGCGGAACAGCTCCAACGGCAACATCGGAGAGCGACTATGCGCTTCGATCCAGATGAAACCCAGGATTGCGGCCACAGCCAGCAGGAAAGCAGCTCGAACCAAGCCGTGTCCCCAACCCAGCGGTGCGGCCTCGGTCAACGCCATGGTCAGCGCGACCAGCGCCAAGATGGCCAATCCTTGGCCCGCCCAGTCGAGGCTGCGTCGGTGGCTGCCGTCATGAGGCGCCACGTAGCGCAACGTCAGGAAGGTCCCGATCAGCCCGATGGGAAGATTGATCAGAAAAATGCTGCGCCAGCCCAAGTGCGTCACCAGTATCCCCCCCAACACCGGGCCTGCTGCCAGCGACATGCCCCCAATCGCGCCCCACCAGCCAACCGCACGGCTGCGCTGCTCGCGATCCGGAAAAGCTTGCTGCAGCATGGCCAGGGAGTTCGGCACCAGCAGTGCGGCACCCAGACCCTGGATCAGTCTGGCGGCAATCAGGATCGGCAGATTGCTGCTCAAGCCGCACGCAGCAGATGCGAGCGTAAACACGACGAAGCCCACAAGAAAGACACGCCGCGCGCCAAAGCGATCACCGAGTGCACCGCTAGTCAGCAGCAGTGCTGCAAAGACCAGCGTATAGGCATTGATGACCCATTGCAGCCCAGCCACGTCCGTGGCGAACTCCTGGCGCAAGGCATCCAGGGCGACGTTGACGACGCTGACATCCAGCAGCACGACCACAAAGCCCAGCGCGGCCGCCAGCAACGTACCGCGCGCAGAAGGAAATGACGAAGACACGAGAAGTACCCAATAAACCGAGATGATTCGCATGATAGGGAGAGGAAATGTCCGCGTAAATTCTCTAGAATTGCACTCCATACTGGAGAAAACGCACAGATGTTCGACTGGGAGAACTTCCGACATTTCCTGGCGGTCGCCCGCACTGGCACCTTGTCGGGCGCAGCCCGGTCGCTGCACGTGGACCATGCCACCGTCAGCCGCCGCGTGGCTGCGCTGGAAGCGGAGCTGCAGGTTCCGCTGGTTGAGCGCCTGCCTCGCTCCTGCCGACTCACGCCCATGGGCGTACAGGTCTATGAGCAAGCCAAGGCCATGGAAACTTCGGCCTTTGCCGTGGAACGACTGGCGCATGCCAGTCAGGAGCCACTCGCTGGAAAAGTGGTGCTCAGTGCGCCGCCGGTGCTGGTGACGCACCTGCTGGCGGGCCGGATCGTGGATTTCCGTGCCGAGTATCCCGGCATCCAGCTTTCCGTGTTGGCGCAGGCGCAGCAGGTCTCGCTCAGCCGCCGCGAGGCGGATGTCGCCCTGTGGCTGGTGCGCCCCAAGGAGTCCAGCAGCGTGGTCCGCAAGCTCGGACAGATGCCTTTTGCTTTGTATGCCAGCCCGGATTACGTGGCGATGCACCGCCCGGAAGATTGGACGTTCATTGCCTACGACACGCAGTTTGCCGAGATGCCCCAGCAACAATGGCTGCTGGAGATTGCCGGCAACCGAACTGTTGGCTGCGAACTGAGCGACATCAGCGGCCACCTGGCGGCAGCGCGTGCCGGAGCCGGTGTTGCCGGTCTGCCATGTTTTCTGGGCGATGAAGACCCCGGCTTGGTACGGCTGGAACACAAAGGCCCGACGTTCTCGCGCGACATATGGCTGATCGTGCACCGCGATTTGCGCCGTTCCGCGCCAGTCCGTGCCGTGATGGATTTTGCGGTCAACGCTGTCACGCAGAAACCGGGACTTCGCTTGGAAACACTAGAGGCTGAGCCATCGCCATGATCTGATAAGTTGGCAACGGCAACCGGCGGCTGCGATACGCACATAGGTGCGCGCAAACAGCACCACGCCCAGTTTTTCCTCCAGTTCATTGACGGCGCGCGACAGTGGCGACTGCCCGATGTGCAGCCGCTTGGCCGCTCGGCCGAAGTGGAGTTCTTCGGCCACGGCCAGGAAACAGCGAAGATGGCGCAATTCCATATAGCCGCCTCGTCTCTCACTTAGTTCATGCGCTTGGGTCCGTTGCTCGTCCGGGGCGATGCGATTGACCAGCACCATGCCGATGCTTGTCCACCATTCGCTGGCCGCCACGTCCGTCCTCGGCGCTTCGTCCTTGGCGATTGCCTTGTATTTGGGGCTGAGCAGGAAGTGCTCCAGGTCATCCACGCTGACGAAACTCATCAGCGTCACCCCGTCGATGGTGCTGGCTTGCGGGTGGTACAGCGGCTCGCCCGGCTCGGTCGGCCCGATGTTGTGGAGTTGCACATAGCGCCGCACCCAACCCTTGGACTGAGCCGCCGCCAGCGGTGCATGCTCGTGCAACCACCATTGCTGGAAGGCTTTGCGGCTGATTGCCGGGTCGCGCACATGGAGCTTGACCAGAGTGACAGCATCAAAGCCCGTGACGCTCGGCACGATGACGTATTGGCGCGCCAGCACCGGGGCGATGTCGCGGAAGATCGCCTGGTCTTCGGGCAGGATTTTCTCGCGCACGCGGGCATTGCCCAGCACCACGGCAATGTCCTCGGGGCCGGCGAAGTTCAGGTAGGCGATGCCGTCCCAGCGAGGGCGACGGTAAGCTTCAACATGGCCGATGACGGTAGGCTGCATGGAAGGCAATGTCCTGACATCACATATTGACATGTCTGAATGCAATGCCCCAGTAGTGTCCTTGCCAAAGCCCAAGCACTCTGCGCTATCAAGGCCACAACCGACACCTCAGCCATCCATCGATACATCGCGGCAACTAACAACCGATGCCGAGTGATGTCTGCCGTCCCTCGGCAGTCCTTTTCGGACTAATAGGCAAGAGTTCGGCAGCTTTGTATCTGGAGGCCCCACCCTCGGCAAAGCACAATGCGGGTTTCCCCTCTCTTTGTCCCGAGCGAGGTCTATGTCATGAGTGAACCGGTACGTCATCTGCTGCTCTGGGGACTGTTGCTGTTGGTGGGGCTGGTGGTGGCCTTGTGGAGTTATGCCCGCCAGCCGCAGTTTGGCGGCCAGCCCACCGGCGAGCGGCTAAGCCGCCTGCAGGCCTCGCCGCACTACCGCCATGGCGCCTTCACCAATCTGGAACCCACCCAGGTGCTCACCGGCGACACCAATACGGCCGCCATCCTGCTCTCCGGCCTGTTTAACAAGGTGCCCAGGCTGCGACCCGAGCAGCCGATCCCTGTGGTGAAGACCGAGATCAAGGCGCTGGACCCCAACGCGGATCTGCTCATCTGGCTGGGGCACTCCTCCTTTTACGTTCAGCTCGCCGGCAAGCGCCTGCTCATCGACCCGGTATTCAGCCGCGATGCGGCGCCTGTGCCCTATGTCAACGCCGCCTTTGACAGCACCTACCAATATCAAGCCGAGGACTTCCCGGCCATCGACTACCTGCTCATCACTCATGACCACTGGGATCACCTGGACTATCCCAGCGTGCTGGCCCTCAAAGACAAGGTGGGCCGGGTGATCTGCGGGCTGGGGGTGGGCGGCCACCTGGCGAGCTGGGGCTACCGCCCGGCTCAGATCATCGAGGGGGACTGGTTCGACAAGATAAGCAACGACGCGGGCCTCGACATCCACCTGCTGCCGGCCCGCCACTTCTCCGGCCGCCTCCTGGAGAAGAACCAGACCCTGTGGGTCGGCTTTGCCCTGGTGAGCCCGAAGCGCAAGCTGTTCTTCAGTGGCGATAGCGGCTATGGAAAACACTTCGCCGACATTGGCCAGCGCTTCGGTGGCTTCGATCTGGTGGCGCTGGACTCCGGCCAGTACGACCCCCGCTGGGCCAACATTCACATGCGCCCGCAGGATGCCGCCCAGGCCGCCGAAGATCTGCAAGCCCGCGCCCTGCTGCCGGCCCACGTGGCCAAATTTGCCCTGGCCAATCACGCCTGGGATGAACCCTTGCAGCAGATGCAGGCCCTCAGCCAGAAGCACAGCGTTGCCCTGCTGACCCCGGCGCCGGGTCAGGTGCTGGATCTGGCATCCCCCGAGGCCAGCACCGCCTGGTGGCAGCCCGTCCCTTCCCCGCTGGTGGCCGCCCCGCAGACGGCGGCCCGCCAGGGTACCCCCAACCCGGTGGAAGAACGCTGAGCGTCCCCCGCCCCCGGCGCTCGTCCGGGGCCTCCCTTGCCAACCGCACCGCCGGCGGCAACGGCATTGACACCTGCCCCATAAGAGCAAAAAATCCGACGAAGACGACCGACCGCCGCGGGTTCATTGGCGAACCCGGCCCAGGCCGGCGTTCCTATCTTCTTTTGGTGTTTCTCTTTGCCATGGGCGGGAGTGTGTATGAGCAAGCGACACATACTGGTAAGCGATCTGGGCAATGTCATGGTCAAGTGGGACCCTATCGGAATCCTGACCGCCAACGGCCAGCTGCAGGATCAGGCAAGTCTGGCCCAGGCGCTGTTCGGTCAGCAGGACTGGGTGGATATCGATCTGGGCACCAAGCGCTTTGCCGACATAGTGCCCAGCGCCGCCCGCCGCACCGGCCTGGCGGAGGAGACACTGGCGCAACTCTACGGCTCAGTGCCCGCCTCCTTGAGCCCCATCGCCGCCGGGGTCGAGGTGCTGGAGGCCATCACAAACGCCGGTTACCGGGCCTTCGGCCTGTCCAACATGGGGATGGAGTGCGCCGATCACCTGGCCGCCAACATGCCGTTCTGGTACCGCTTCGAGGACGTGGTGATCTCGGGGGAACTGCATACCATCAAGCCCGATCCGCAGATCTACCTCCACCTGCTGGAAAAACATGGCCTGACGGCAGCCGATTGCGTGTTTATCGATGACTCGCTGGCCAACATACAGCAGGCCAGCCGACTGGGTTTCCAGACGGTGCACGTCACGGATCATCAGGGGCTAAAGCCCGCGCTTCAGGCGTTTTTCGACTTCTAGGGCGTCCCTCGGGGCGGAGGACCGAGGCGTCCCCCATGCGGGACAACGCCATCGGATCCAGCCTCGATTGGCGGCGGTGCCGCCTCAGGCCACGGCAGTTAGCCGGCGCTTACCAGCCGGTGCTTGAGTTCGCTGAAGGCCTCCAGGCCCCAGGGGCCCAGCTCGCGGCCCAGGCTGCTCTGCTTGTAGCCGCCCCAGGCGGCCTGGGGGAAGATAAGTTGCGGCGTGTTGATCCAGACGGTGCCGGCCTGCAGCCGATCCGCCAAGGCCTCGGCGGCGGCCAGATCCCGGCTCACCAGGGTGGCCACCAGGCCGTAGGGGCTGTCGTTGGCCAGGGCCACCGCCTGCTCGTCGCTGTCAAAGGCCATGGTGCACAGCACGGGGCCGAAGATCTCCTCCTGCCACAGCACATTGTCCACGGCCAGCCCCTCCACCAGGGTCAGGGGGAAGCCAAAACCCGCCTCATGCTGCGGCACCTGATGCAGCGCCAGATCCGGCGCCTGGGCCAACCCCTGTGCCACCAGGGACGCCACCCTTGCCAGCTGCCCAGCACTGATCAGCGGTCCGGTCTGGTAGTCGGCCATCCGCTGGCGGATCCGCTCCAGCAGGGGAGCATAGCAGTGGCGGTGCACCAATAGTCTTGAGGTGGCCGAGCACATCTGGCCGGCGTTGAAGAAGGCGCCGTCGCAGGCCAGCTGGGCGGCCAGATCCAGATCCGCATCCGCTCGCACTATCAGGGCAGACTTGCCCCCCAGCTCCAGGCTGACCCGCTGGATGCGCTGGGCAGCCCCCTGCAGGATCTGCTGCCCCACGGCCCGGCTGCCAGTGAAGGAGATCTTGTCGATGCCCGGGTGGGCACAGAGCCAGCGACCCACCTCGGCGCCGCCGGGGACGAGATTCACCACCCCCTGGGGCAGGCCCAGCCCCTGGATGATATTCAGCAGGGCCAGCTCCGCCATGGGGCTCAGCTCGGAGGGCTTGAGCACCAGGGTGCAGCCGGCGGCCAGAGCCGGCGCCAGCTTCCAGGCGCTGGTGACCATGGGGAAGTTCCAGGGGGTGATGAGCCCCGCCACCCCCACGGGCTCCCGCTGGTAGCTGACCGCCACCTCGGCCAGCGGCACCGCCACCGGCTGGCGCTCGGGCAGCGTCTCACACAGCTGGGCGTAGTAGTCGAAGGTGGCCACCACGTCCGCCACATCCATGCTGGCCTCGTGAGCCGGCTTGCCGCTGTAGCGCTGCTGCAGGGCGATGAGCCCCTCGGCCTGCTGCTGCACCGCGGCGGCGATGCGCGCCAGCCACTGACCCCGCCCGGCGTAACCCAGGGCCCGCCAATCCGCCAGGGCCTGACGGGCGGCGGCCACCGCCCTCTCCAGCTGCTCCGCCGAGGCGCCCTGCAACTGGCCGTGCACCTGACGGGTCAGGGGATCGATCAGTTCCCAGCGCGCCCCCTCCCCGGTCTGCCACTGGCCGGCCACCAGCACGCCTGAGGTGCGGGTGGGTTGCCAGGCGGTCATACGGCCTCCCCGGCACTCAGGTGCTCGTGGATGCACAGCCAGCGGCCGTCATCCTGCCGGGCAAAGACGATGGACTCCCGCTCCTCGAGCGTCAGCTCCCCGGCCTGAATACACAGCCGGGTGCGCACCCTGTGGCTCAGCACGGCGCAATCGCCATATTCGCTCAGCTCGGGCTCAATGGACTCACAGCCCAGCACCCGGAAGCCGTCCTCCTGCTCCCACTGCTGCCAGCGCTGGCGGTACGCCGCCTTGCTCAGCACCTCACCGGGTACCGTGTAAAAAACAAACCGCGCCTCGGGATGAAAACAGTCAAAGTAGCCCTCGGTATCGTGGCGCCCAAAACAGTCGATCAGGGTGTCGATGGCCTGCTGCAGGCTCGGCTGCGGGCTGGCGCACAGTTGCATGGCAAAGGTCATGGCATCACTCCGGCATGGGGCTCAGTTGATTGGCAAAGCGCGGCGCCGCTGCCGTCGGTTCGGCCTGGGCCGGGCCGAACACGGCCGCCGGCTCGGGACTCAGCTTGAGCAGCAGGGGGTAGAGCACCGCTGGCAGCAGCAGGGCCACCAGCAAGGAGATGTCCAGGCCGCCCGCCAGCTCACCCCAGGGGCCGACAAATTGCCCGGGGATGTTCACCGTCAGCAGGGCCACCAGGGCGGAGGGGATCCAGGCCAGCATGCCCCGCAGGTTCCAGCCCTTGTAGAACCAGTAGATGCCGCCTTCCTGCCCGCGGTTGAAGCGCTGCAGATCGTCCTGGCAGTAGAAGCCGCGACGGTGCAAATAGCCCAGGGTCATCACCACCATCCAGGGGGTGGTGGTGACGATGATCAGGGTCACCAGTGTGGTCACCGAGGCCACCAGATCGAAGGCGAAGCGCCCCAGGAAGATGATGGCGATGGACAGCACGCCGATGAGGATGGTGGCCTGGGTGCGGGAGAGCCGGGGGAAGACGCTGGAGAAGTCCAGGCCGGTGCCGTACAGGGCCGTGGTACCGGTGGACAGGCCGCCGATCACCGCCAGCAGCATCAGCAGCGGGAAGAACCACAGTGGCGAGATGGCCAGCAGGCCGCCGGTGTAGTTGGCGCTCTCCACGTATTCCGGCGCGTACTGGGCGATGGCCGCCATGGTCACCAGGCCGAACACGAAGGGCAGCAGGGTGCACAGCTGGGCGATGAGGGAGGCCAGCATGATCTTGCCCTTGCCGGTCTGGCGGGGCAGATAGCGGGTCCAATCCCCCAAGAAGGCGCCGAAAGAGATGGGGTTGGACATGACGATCAGGGTGGCGCCGATAAACAGCGGCCAGAACTCCGGCGAGTCGGTGGTCATGCCAGCGCCGGCGAAGGCCGGGTCAAACTTGTCGGCATAGGCCACGAAGCCCACCAGGAACACCACTGAGGCCAGCACCACCGCCACCTTGTTCACCAGCAGCATGAACTGGAAGCCATAGATGCACACCACCAGCACGATGAGGGCAAACAGGCCATAGGCCAGGGCGAACAGCCAGGGGCTCTCCTGCATGCCCACGATGCGACAGAAGGCACCGACTAGCGCATCGCCGGCAGACCAGATGCTCAGGGAGAAGAAGCAGATGGCGGTGAGCAGGCTCAAGAAGGAGCCGACAATGCGCCCCACCACGCCGAAGTGGGCGCCGGAGGAGACGGCGTTGTTGGTGCCCGTGGTGGGGCCGAAGATCCCCATGGGGCAGAGGATGAGGGCCCCCACTATGATACCCAGCAGGGTGGCCAGCAGCGCCTGCTGGAACGACAGGCCGAACAGGATGGGAAAGGCCCCCAGCATGGCGGAGGCCAGGGTGTTGGCGCCGCCCCACTGCAGGCGGATGAAATCCAGCACGGAGGCGTTGCGCTCCGCATCCGGTATGGGTTCGATGCCAAACGGCTCGACTTGCATGACATGGCTTGAGGTGGTCATAGGCTGCTCCCTGTGGTGGCAATTCAACTTCCTTTTACGAATGCATCCCATCATAGGCCGCCACGCCAGGGCGCCAATCACCCGGTTGAGGTAGATGGGGTCACTTTGAAGCTAATGCATTGAAATAAATTGACTATTTATTGGTTGCCCCGCCCTCGGCGCCCTATGTTAGGATGTTTTTCCTTCCAGTGTCTCCCCAGCTACAGGACGTTTTTCATGGCGGCAGCGCGCGATATCAACGAACAGACCCTGATCCACGGCGCCGCGGATCTGATCCTGGCCATCGACCATCCGCAGTTTTTCGACAAGCTGGTCTACCTGCTGCGCCTGGCGGTGAGCTACGACGATTACGTCATCCTGGCCTACCACCCCACGGCCCGCCCCGTGGTGCTGGGCTCCTCCCTGGCCAGCGACGAGCTGGCCGCCTGGGACCGCTACCTGCAGGGGGCCTACCTGCTGAGCCCCTTCTACGACTACGCCATGCAGGGGGGCGAAGGGGTGGTGAGCCTGGCGCAGATAGCGCCGGATGACTTCTACCAGAGCGCCTACCACGACGAATACTTCCGCTACTCCGAGCTGATGGACGAGGTCTGCCTGGTGGTCCAGACCGATCACCAGCTGTGCTACCTCCTCTCCCTGGGCCGCACCCGCAGCCTGTCGAGTTTCAACCAGCGGGGGCTCGGCCGCCTCAAGGCCTTCTATCCGCTCATCTGCGCCGCGGTGCAGATGCACGACAAGCAGCACGGCGTGGCGGACTCCGGCTCCCACGAGCCGGTGAAGCAGGCCATCCTCAACTTCGGTGAGGACAAGCTGACCCCGCGGGAGAAAGAGGTGCTGCAGCTGCTCATCCGCGGCTACTCCAGCAAGGAGTCTGCCAACAAGCTGGAGATGGCCTACGAGACCGAGCGGGTGCACCGCAAGAACATCTACAGCAAGCTGGAGGTGAACTCGCAGAAGGAGCTGCTGGGCAAGCTGTTCGACCAGGTGCTCCACCCCGGCTAACCCAACTGAGGGATACCCTCCAGCCCCGCCGCTGGCTAGATTGACCCCAGGTTCCCAGCCAAGAGGTCAAGATGGCGACACTGCACACCCAAGGTGCCCGACTGCAAGACAGGTTGCAGACCATGGCCGGTTTCGGCGCCCTGGCCAACGGCGGCTGCAACCGCCAGGCCCTCACCGCCGAAGACGCCGCCGGCCGCGACTGCTTCATCAACTGGTGCCAGGCCCTGGGCGGCCTGCCCCGCCGTGACAGCATGGGCAACCTGTTTGTCCGCTTCACCGGCAGCCAGCCCGAGCTATTGCCCATACTGCTGGGCTCCCACCTGGACACCCAACCCACCGGCGGCCGCTACGACGGCGTCTACGGCGTGCTGGCCGCCCTGGAAGTGCTGCACAGCCTGCAGGACGCCGGCCACCGGCTGCGCCGCACCGTGGAGCTGGCGGTGTGGACCAACGAGGAAGGGGCGCGCTTCGCCCCGGCCATGATGGGCTCGGGCGTCTTCGCCGGGGTGTTCGAGCAGGCCGAGCTGTACCAGCACAGCGACCAGCAGGGCATCAGCCTGCGCCAGGCCCTGGAGGCGAGCGGCCAGCTGGGCAGCGAGCCCTGCCAGCCCTTTGCCTTCCACGCCGCCCTGGAGCTGCACATAGAGCAGGGGCCCGTGCTGGAGCGCGCCGGCCTGCCCATCGGCGTGGTGACCGGGGTGCAGGGCATGCACTGGTACGAGGTCATCATCCAGGGGCAATCGGTCCACGCCGGCCCTACCCCCATGGCCCTGCGCACGGATCCGGTGCAGGCCCTGATGCAGCTGCTCCCTGAGCTGTACGGCCGGGTGGCCGAGGCCGGCGAGGAGGCCCGCCTGACGGTCGGCTCCATCACCACCTCCACCCACGCCACCAATACGGTGCCGCCCCAGGTGCGCTTCACCCTGGATCTGCGCCATCCGCAACAGGCGGTGCTGGAGGCGCTGGCGGCCTGGGTGGAGGACAAGTGCACCCTCAGCCTGGGCGCCCTGCAGATCCGCATCCGCCCCCTGTGGCGCTCCCCGGCGGTGGCCTTCGATGCCGGCTGCCAGGCCGCCATCGCCCAGGCCTGTGACCAGCTGGGCCTGGCCCACCGCCACCTAGTCTCCGGCGCCGGCCACGACTCCGTCTACCTGGCCCGCCTCGGCCCCACCGGCATGATCTTCATCCCCTGCCGGGACGGCCTCTCCCACAACGAGCAGGAGTACGCCACGCCCGAGCATCTGCAACAAGGCGCCGACGTACTGCTGCACACCCTGCTGACACTGGATCAATAAGGACACTCAAGATGACTTCACCCTGGAAACACCGCCAGGACGGCGGACAGACGGCCCCCTTGCAACAGTGGGGCATGGCCAGCGAAACCGACATTCTCGAGCGGGTGCTGGTGGGCCCCATCGACCACTACAGCTGGCGGGACGGCAATGCCACCTCCCGCCGCCACCTGGCCAACGGCACCCCCTTCGATGCCGGCATTGCCCGCCAGCAGTACGGCGAGATGCTGGATGCCTACCGCCAGGCAGACGTGGAGGTGCAGTTCCTGCAACCGCGGCCGGAGCAGCCCTATGCGGTGTTTGCCCGGGACTCCTCCGTGATGACCCCCTGGGGCCCCATCATCTGCCAGATGTTCAGCCCCTGGCGGCGCAGCGAATGGCTGACGGTGCTGGAGTTTTACCAGCAGGCCCAGATCCCCGTATATGACGTGGTGACCGCCGGCACCTTCGAGGGCGGCGACTTCATGCTGATCGAGCCCGGGGTGGCGTTGTGCGGCTATTCGGGGGAGCGCACCAGCCCCGCCGGCATCCAGCAGGTGAAGGGCTGGTTCGAGCAGGAGGGCTGGGAGTTTCATACCGTGCCCTTCGACCCCCATTTCCTGCACCTGGACGTGCAGTGCATCATGGTGGCGGAGAAGCTGGCGGCGGTCTGTACCGCCGTGGTGCCGGACAGCCTGCTGGACTGGCTGAAACAAAAGGGCATCGACATCCTGGACGTACCTTACAAGGACGCCATGGAGCTGGGCTGCAACATCATGTCCCTGGGGCGGGAGCGGGTACTGCTGCCCAAGGAGAGCCTGGCGCTCAAGCAGCAGTGTCTGGCCCGGGGCCTGACGGTGCTGGATCCGGACATCGGCATGATCACCAAGGGCGGCGGCGGCGTGCACTGCATGTGCCAGCCGTTGAAGCGTCGGCCCCGCTAGGCCGCTTAACATCCTCCGGTAAAAAGTCACCTGCCATGCAGGTGGCTTTGATTCGCCCCCTAGAAGGGGGTCGCCTCATTCATGCGTCAGACTATCAGCCCAGTGGTAGAAACCGACGAACGTTGTTTGAGGCTAATTTTTGTCCGTGCCGCCGTTTATCCGCTATCGGGCGCTTCCTACCTACTGCTTGGCGGGGCGGGCCAAGGGGGACCTTGCTGTCCCCCTTGGCAATCCCCAGCAATCCCTGCCCGCTGGCCCTGCGGGTTCCCTCGTCCAGCGTGCCGACTTTTCGGTCGTTATCGACGTGTTCCCAACACGGCGATAACTCGCTCGGCATCCCTGCCTCGCGCCCGACCAGCACGCCCTCCTCGGCCAGCGACAAGGGATGGGATCCTGTTAGAGAGTTAAATGCCGCAGGCAGCGACGGGGGCTTATTCTGAATATGCGCCTTGGCGGCTAACCGCTTAACTCGCCTCCATAAACGGTGGTTTATAGATGACAACTACCTACCGGCCCTCAGCCCTGAGGGCCGGCCTTGTTTTCGGCCAGCATCTGGGCGGCCCGCTCGGTCACCGCCAGCACCGCCGGGTGGGTGAGCCGCCGCTCCAACGAGATGGCGTAGTAGCTCACCGGCACCGCATCCAGCCGGCCGGCCGCCTCCACGCCGTAGTGGCGGCACACCTCCTCCAGCACCACCTCCGGCACCGGGAACAGCCCCACCCCCGCCTCGCCGAACGACTTCATCAGCGCCGAATCGTCAAACTCCCCCACCACCCGGGGGGTTAACTTCTGCTCGCTGAGCCAGCGGGCCAGGGGGGCGCTCTGGGCAGCGTTGGCACCGGGCAGCAGCAGGGGCAGCTGTTGCAGGCTGTTGGGGTAATCGGCGCGGCAGGCCGCCGCCAGCGCGGGGGTGCCGACCCAGATGAGGGGCGACTGCCCCAGGCGGTGGCTGTAGCCCTTGACCCCCACCGAGGCCGGCAGGGGCCGGTCGGAGATCACCAGATCCAGGTGATGCAACGCCAGCTCGGCAAACAGCTTCTCGGGTTTTTCCTCGTGACAGACCAGGCGCACCGGCTGGGCCAGCCCCAGGGCCGGCGCCATCAGCCGGTAGGCCACCGACTTGGGCACCGCATCGGTGAGCCCCACCTTGAGGGTCAGCTCCCCCTGACGGGCCGGCTGGTGCAGCAGGGCCTCCAGCTCGTTGCCCAGCAAGAAGATCTGCTCGGCATGGGGCAGGGCCAGCTCGCCGGCGGCAGAGAGTTCCAGCCGGCGGCCCTGCCGGTGAAAAAGGGGCGTGCCCAGGGTGCGTTCCAGCTCGGCGATCTGGCCGCTCAGGGTCTGGGGGGTGAGGTGCAGCTGTTCCGCGGCGCGGGTGATGCCGCCCAGGCGGGCCACCTGCCAGAAGTAGTAAAGCTGTCGGTAGTTGAGCATCTTCTTATCAGTCTGTGGCGAACATAGCGCCAATTATATTCGATTTTTATTGCTGCTCCAGTCTGAGTAGACTCCCGCCTGCCGGTGGAGTGGTGAGCGGCCAAGCGGCCTGAGCGAGGTGGCCAACCCGCCCCTTCCGTCTCCCACCCGGCAGCCAGACCCAGTTGCCAGGCAGAGGCAAACGTATGCCTGGCAACAGTTCCGAATTACCGGCCTCCGGGCCGAGGGCAATGGAGAGAAAGCGATGCAACCCCTGGTAGGTATCATTATGGGTTCCCGGTCCGATTGGGCCACCATGAGCGCCGCGGCCGAGATGCTCGAGCAGTTGGGCGTCCCCCACGAGGTCAAGGTGGTCTCCGCCCACCGCACCCCGGATCGGCTGTTCGACTACGCCGCCGGCGCCGAGGCCCGCGGCCTGCAGGTGATCATCGCCGGGGCCGGTGGCGCCGCCCACCTGCCGGGCATGGTGGCCGCCAAGACGGTGCTGCCGGTGCTGGGGGTACCGGTGCAGTCCCAGGCCTTGAATGGCATGGACTCCCTGCTCTCCATCGTCCAGATGCCCAAGGGCATTCCCGTGGGCACCCTGGCCATCGGCAAGGCCGGTGCCGCCAACGCCGGCCTGCTGGCCGCCAGCATGCTGGGCAACCAGTATCCCGAGGTGCGCAAGGCGCTGCACGCCTTCCGCCGGGCCCAGACCGACGCCGTGCTGGACGCGGACGATCCGAGGCTGCCGGCATGAAGGTGTTGATCCTGGGCGGCGGCCAGCTGGCCCGCATGCTGGTGCTGGCCGCGGCGCCCTTGGGCATCCGCTGCCAGCTGGTGGATCCGGCCGCCGAGAGCTGCGCCGCCGAACTGGCCCCCTGGCACCGGATCCCCTGGCAGGCCCTGCCGGAACGTGACGATCTGCTGGAATGGGCCGACGTCATCACCTTCGAGTCCGAGTCCGTGCCCGCCGAGGTGCTGGCCGCCCTGGCGGCCCGCCGACCCGTCTACCCCAGCCCCCAGGTGTTGGCCAAGGGCGGGGATCGCTGGCTGGAGAAGCAGTGGCTGCAGGGCCTCGGCATTCCGGTGGCGGACCACAGATCCGTGCAGAGTCTGGCTGAGCTGCAGACGGCGGTGGCCGAGCTGGGCTGCCCGGCCTTTCTCAAGTGGCGGCAGCAGGGTTACGACGGCAAGGGCCAGTGGCGCCTGCACGAGGCCAGCGATCTAGCCGAGATCTGGCGACAGGCCGAGGGGCGTCCCGCCATCCTGGAGGCCGGGGTGGCCTTCGAGCGGGAGGTCTCCTTGGTGGCCAGCCGCAACACCCGGGGGGAGATCCGCTGCTACCCCTTGACGCAGAACCTGCACCGCAACGGCATCCTGATCTGCTCCGAGCCCCAGGCGGCGGACCCGCTGCAGGCCGAGGCCGAAGGCTATGCCAGGACCCTGCTGGAGACGGAGCAGTACGTGGGCACCCTGGCCATCGAGTTCTTCGTCTGTGAAGGGCGGCTCATCGCCAACGAGGTGGCGCCCCGGGTGCACAACTCGGGTCACTGGACCCTGGAAGGGGCCCAGACCAGCCAGTTTGCCAATCATCTGCGGGCCATCTGCGGCTGGCCGCTGGGGGAGACGACGCTCATCGCCCCCACCGCCATGCTGAACCTCATCGGCCGCTGGCCGGCGGAGCCCGCCGCCCTGGCGGAGGCCGGCGCCCACCTGCACCTGTACGGCAAGGCGCCGCGCCCCGGCCGCAAGGTGGGTCACCTGACCCTGCGCCAGCCGGATCAGGAGCAGCTGACCCGCCAGCGCCAGCGACTGCAGCAGTGGCTGGAGGAAACCGGCGCCCTGCCCGCCCCTTGATCCTTCCCCTTGCGATGGCCGGCCACCAGGGAGTGGCCGCCGGCCATCGCTCTTTCTGCATCTAGCCTGTTGCATGTCGTCTTGGCGCCGCGCCCGCCGCCGGCGCCCTTTTTGCCCCAGCCAACGGCAGGTATTAGGGCAACGGCGTGGCTCAGGGCCGGGTTCTAACCGGATCGCTGGCCGCCAGGGCCAGACCGTGCATCAGCCGGATGGCCGGTGCCAGCAGATCATCGGGGAAGTCGTAATCGGCCTGATGCAGGGCAGCCTGATTGACCCCGGCTCCCAGACCGAACAGGGCGCCCGGGTAACGCTGGGTGAAGAGACCAAAATCCTCTCCCCATTTGAAGGGGCACTCCGGCGCCTGGGCCGGCATGCCCAGGGCCGCGCCGACATGAGACAGCAGGCTCACCGCCGCCGGATCATTGTGGCAGGCGGCAAACTCCTCCAGCCAGCGAGACTCCACCGCCAGGCCGTGGCGCTCGGCCACCTCGGCCACCGCCGCCAGCAAGGCGCCGCTAAGGGTATCCATCCGCCCCTGCTGCCAGCTGCGCAGGGTGAAGTGCAGCTCCCCCTCCCCGGCACTGGTGCCGTAGGCCAGCTCCCCCAGCCGGGCGTGCACCGGCGTCACCAGGGCAAAGTCAGGGTGGCCGGGATCCCGCAGGTTGAGGGCATCGGCCCGCTGCAGCAGCTCGGCCATGGCCAGTGCCGGGTTGATGCCGTGCTCGGGCTCGGCGGCATGGCAGGGCCGGCCGATGAGCCGCAGCGCCAGGCTGCGCACCGCCGCGGTGAAGGCGCCCTCCTTGAGCACCAACTGCCCCAGGGGGAAGCCCGGCAGGTTGTGAAAGGCATAGACATAATCGGGCTGACACGTCGCGAAGGCCGGGTCCGCCAGCACGGCGGCCGCCCCCTGCCCCGTCTCCTCGGCGGGCTGAAACAGCAGGCAGATGCGCCCGGCCGCCGGACGATCCTCGGCCAGCAGCTGGGCCACCCCCAGCAGCACGGTACTGTGGCCGTCATGACCACACAGGTGCGCCACCCCCGGCGTTTGGGAGCCGTGATCGTGTTGCGGGCATTCGGTGATGGGCAGGGCGTCGAAGTCCGCCCGCAGCAGCACGGTGGGACCGGGTTGGGCGCCCTGGAAGCTGGCCAGCAGGCCGTGCCCCCCCAGGCCGGTGAGCAGGCTGTCGGGCCGGCAGGTTCGCAGCGCCGTGGCCAGGGCGGCGGCGGTGGCCTGTTCGGCGCCGGAGAGTTCCGGCTGGGCGTGCAGCCGGTGACGAAAGGCGATAAGCCCGGGCAGCAGCGCAGGCAAAGATGCAGGCATGACGCTTCCTCAAGGAGGGCAAAGCGCCAGTCTAGGCCGCCGCCCTGGCCCGCAGCAAGCACAGGGATCGCCGCAAGCGCGGGGCTCCCGGCAAATCCAGGGCGTCAGCGTCAGGCTTCGGCCACCACCACGGCGGTGGCCTCGGCCAGATCCCGGGTCAGCCCCAGGCAGTGATCGCTGCTGCCCACCAAGAACAGGCCAAAGTCGTCACACTCCCACACGGGCTCCTTGGCCCCCAGCTCTTCCAGCAGGCAGTAGGTGAGGCGCAGGGGGGCGAAGGCCGCCTTGACCTGGGCCTGACCGGCGGCACTAAAGCCCGCCGCCTGTACCGCGGCGGCAATCTGTTCGAGGGTCTGTTGATCCATGCTGAAAACTCCTTGGCCAGGGACGACCGGCCGAGGTGGCCGGGCAGATAAAGAGGGGGTCCATCAAGTTTTATGCCAGCAGACCCGCCAGGGCGGCGGCGGCCCGCCTCACGGCGTCAGGCCTTGGCGGGCAAGGGATGGGCATTGCCGTCCGGGGCAGGGACGCCCCGCCGGCTAAGCGACAAAGCGCGCCGGCTGTCAGGGATGCGACAGGCCGCCCCACGCCCATGATGGCCCAAGGCCCCTCATCCTTCATGGTCTTACCAATATGCCTTCGGGCAGTAAGAAATCATTTTTAATGACAAAACGGTCAGAAAAAAGGCATTTCAAATGCTTGATTCAAGCGAGACGCAGCGCGAGCATAAAAACGTCACGACGACACAGAAATCTGCTTTTGTCGCCTCTGAACTTAACTAACCGCTAATCCATTGCCATTAACCTGGTGGGTCATACTGCATGAGTCAGAGCATTGCTTATTTTATTTCAGACACCCTGAGCCGCGCCGGCGTGCGCCGCATCTGGGGCGTCACCGGGGATTCCCTCAACGGCATCAGCGACAGCCTGCGCAAGCTGGGCACCATCGACTGGTTGGGGACCCGTCACGAGGAGACCGCGGCCTTTGCCGCCGGCGCCGAGGCCCAGCTGACCGGGGAGCTGGCGGTCTGCGCCGGCTCCTGCGGCCCGGGGAACCTGCACCTGATCAACGGCCTGTTCGACTGTCACCGCAACCGGGTACCCGTGCTGGCCATCGCCGCCCACATCCCCTCTGCGGAGATCGGCACCCATTACTTCCAGGAGACCCACCCCCAGGAGCTGTTCAAGGAGTGCAGCTGCTACTGCGAGCTGGTCTCCAACCCAGAGCAGATGCCCTACCTGCTGGAGACCGCCATGCGCCAGGCCATTCTGCACCGGGATGTCAGCGTGCTGGTGCTGCCCGGCGACGTCGCCCTGCGCCCCATGCCCGAGGGGATCAGCCCGCGCTGGAGCCTGCCGCGACCGGCCTACTACCTGCCCCAGGAGGCGGATCTGGATCAGCTGGCCGCCCAGCTCAACGACGGTGGCAAGGTGACCCTGCTGTGCGGTGCCGGCTGTGCCGGGGCCCATGACGAGGTGGTGGCCCTGGCCGAGCGCCTGCAGGCCCCTGTGGTGCACGCCCTGCGGGGCAAGGAGTACCTGGAATACGACAATCCCTATGATGTGGGCATGACGGGGTTGATCGGCTTCGCCTCCGGCTATCACGCCATGGGCCGGGCCGACACCCTGCTGCTGCTGGGGACCAGCTTCCCCTACCGCGCCTTCTACCCGGACAAGGCCCGCATCCTGCAGATCGACCAGGATCCCGCCGCCCTGGGTCGCCATACCCAGATCGATCTGGGGGTACTGGGGGACATCAAGACGACCCTGACGGCCCTGCTGCCCCGCCTCAAGGCCGGGCGCAACGACGCCCACCTGCGGCAGTGCCAGTCCCACTACCAGAACGCCCGGCGGGATCTGGATGCCTTGGCAAATGGTAAGACCAATCACGATCTGATCCATCCCCAGTACCTGGCGCGCCTGATCAGCGAGCAAGCCGGCCCGCAGACGGTATTCAGCTGTGACGTGGGCACCCCCACCGTCTGGGCCGCCCGCTACCTGCAGATGAACGGCCAGCGCCGGCTGCTGGGCTCCTTCAACCATGGCTCCATGGCCAATGCCCTGGCCCAGGCCATGGGCGCCCAGGCGGTGGATCGCCAGCGCCAGGTGGTGGCCCTGTGCGGTGACGGCGGCTTCTCCATGCTGATGGGGGATCTGCTCTCCTTGCGCCAGCTGCAGCTGCCGGTGAAGGTGGTGGTCTTCAACAACCGCTCCCTGGGCTTCGTGGCCATGGAGATGAAGGCCGGCGGCTACCTGTCCGACGACACGGATCTGGACAACCCCAGCTTCGCCGCCATCGCCGAGGCCTGTGGCGTCAAGGGCATCCAGGTGACGGATGCCGAGGCCCTGCCCGCGGCCCTGGCCGAAACCCTGGCCCACCCCGGCCCAGTGGTGCTGGAGGTGAACACCGCCAAGCAGGAGCTGGCCATGCCGCCCCAGATCAAACTCGAACACGCCAAGGGCTTCAGCCTCTACATGATGAAAGCCATCATCAACGGCCGGGGGGACGAGCTGGTGGAGCTGAGCAAGACCAACTGGCTGCGCTGATGCGTGTCGGATGCCTGCGGGCGTCGTAAGTAAAAGGGATGACCTCGGTCATAATGCCAGTCAGTTAAGCCTGACTGGCATTGTTTTTACTAGGTTTTCTCGTCGCATACTTCTGTGGTTTGGCTTTGACACACCTGGGATAACTTCGTTCTCGGCGGGCAGGTAACTTGAACTGCTCCGCCTGTTTGTCCATGTCGGCGACGCGGGCTGGAATATTCCCCGGTGATACGAACGGCAGGCAACTGAGCTCATGCAGCAGATACACCGATGCCATGTGAAAGCTCAGCTGGCTGGCCGTATAGCCTTTTAAGCTCGCCGCCATTCTAACCATCTGATATCTCAGCAGGTTATAGGCCAATACCAAGCCCCATAGCTCCTGCCTTACTCCATCGGGTTTCTTGCTGCGCAGCGTCAGCCTGTGCTGTTGCAGGCTCTGTTTCATCTCCCGATAGCCCAGCTCGATTTCCCAGCGATTCTGGTATAGCTCCATCAACTCGCTGGCCGGGAAGCGCATCGGGTCGGTTAGCGACGTCAGCACCTGGCGCTCCTTGCCATTCACCGTCCGGGTCAGCAGCCGGGCTTCGAGCTGCTCCGGTAACTCGCTCCACTTCTTCTTAGCCTGCGGACTGGCGGTGAGCCGTACCAGCGCATCCTGCCGCCCCAGCTTGCGGATGACCTCGTATTGCGTGCCCTTTTTCAGCGGAATAAGCCAGTGACGCGCCACGCCCTGGCATTGCCAGGCGTGTAGCAATCCCAGTGAGTAGAAGCCCTTATCGAACAGGGTCAGGCTGTTATCGGGTGTTTTTTCAATGAGTTGCTCTGCCAGCACCATCTCGTTCACCGCACAGGAGTCCATCACGGTCTGAGTCAGCAGGTGACTGGTCAGCTCCATCTGACACAGCATGCGTACCTGGGGATACTGCGTCTCGCCCTGGCCGGTTTTCGACTTGGCAAAGGCACCGGCATTGTCCTGGGTATCGGGGGTGCGCCAGACCACCCCATCGACGGCCAGCAGCTGCAAGCCGGCCCAGGTTGGGTGCTGACACTGCTGATGCCAGAGCGTAGCGGTCTGCTGGAACACCTGTTGAACGGCTCGGTCAGCCAGTTTTTGGCGCGCCTGGATGAAGGCACTGGGAACGACGAATGGCCGGTCGCCGGGTAACAGGATATCGAGCTGGTTGGCCAATTGGGTCATGGGGACGTGACGAAACAAGGACATACCGATAATGGCCCACAGCACCCGCTCCATGGGCATGCGCCGTCGACGCAGGGAGACCGAGCCTGTCTTGGCCAGGCAGGCCTGCACCAGTTCAGGTGACAGCAGGTCAGACAGGGACTCAAATTTTCCGGGAGGACAGGCGTGAATGAAGTCGAGAGCTTGGTCGATGCGCATAAAAAATCCGAAACCCAACAAGGAGTTTCGGATTTTTACACAGCCTGAGGATCGGTCAATGGATCCTTAACTGATCGGCATTATGACCTCGGTCATCCCTTTCTTTTCTCACGCCGAGCGCCCATGGCTTAGAGGTCGCGGCCGCCTCGGGCAATCACCCCCTGATACCAGTAGAAGCTGTCCTTGGGGATGCGGCGCAGGCTGCGGACCGCCACCTCGTCCCGATCCACGTAGACGAAGCCGTACCGCTTCTGGTAGCCGTTGAGCCAGCTCAGGATGTCGGTGAAGGACCAGGCGCAGTAGCCCAGCAGTTCCACCCCGTCCTGCAGCGCTGCCTGGCAGGCCAGCAGGTGCTGGCGCAGGTAGTCGATGCGGTAGTCATCGTGCACCTGCTCATCGGCGGTGAGCTGGTCGAATTCCCCCAGGCCGTTTTCGGTGATGAACAGCGGCAGGGCGTAGCGGCTGGTGAGGCGGCGCAGCCCGGTGCGCAGCCCGGTGGGATCGATGGCCCAATCCCAGTTGCTGGTGGCCAGGTTGGGGTTGGGGGTGGTGCGGTACAGGCCCGGCACGCCGCTGGAGGGGGTGGTGCCCTTCTGTCCCGTGGTATTGATGCGCTGCAATGTCTGGCCATCCAGGCCGTTGTCGGTGACCGTGGTGGTGTAGTAGTAGTTCACGCCGATGAAGTCGGGCTTGCCGGCGGCCAGCAGCTCGGCATCCCCCGGTTCTATGATCGGGGCCTCGCCGTTGGCCTGCAGGAAGCGCAGGGCGGCCTGGGGATAGCGGCCCAGGCAGTAGGCATCCAGCCACCACCAGTTGGTGAACTCCTCGGCGTTCTCGAAGGCCAGCATCTCCTCCGGGCTGCTGCCGCTGGGATAGCAGGGGGAGTAGGCGAAGCTGGGGCCGATGAGACCCTTGGGCACCGTCTGACGGAACAGGGCGATGGCCTGGGCGTTGGCCAGGAAGGCATGGTGATTGGCCTGGTAGAAGCGGCGTCTGTCCTGCACCGCCGGCGGATGGGTGCCCAGCAGATAGGCGTTGGTCAGGTTGTAGTTCTGCTCGTTCAGGGAGACCCAGTGCTGCACCTTGTGGCCAAACCGCTGGTAGAGCACGCCGCAGTAGGCGGCAAAGTCCGCGATGATGCGTCTGTCTTCCCAGCCGCCGTACTCGTCCTGCAGCGCCTGGGGCAGATCCCAGTGGTAGAGGGTCAGCACGGGGGCGATACCCCGGGCCAGCAGGCCGTCGATCAGCCGGTCATAGAAGGCCAGTCCCGCCTCGTTCACCGCACCGCGCCCCGCGGGCAAGACCCGGGGCCAGCTGACGGAGAAGCGATAGGCCTTGAGGCCCATCTGTGCCATCAGATCCAGGTCTTCCTCCAGCCGGTGGTAGTGATCCACCGCCACGTCGCCGTTGCTGCCCTTGAAGGTGCGCCCTGGCTGCTTGGTGAAGGTGTCCCACACCGAGGGCCCCTTGCCGTCGGCGTCCCAGGCCCCTTCCACCTGATAGGCGGCGGAGGCAGCCCCCCAGAGGAAATCGGCGGGAAAATCCTTGATCTGACGATGGTGCATAAACGCTCTCCTGATCTGGCCCTCGCGGGCACGAAATGCTTGGGACCAGCATGGCCCTGGCCTACAATTCCGTCCAATGACGATTTTTGCCGTTTATGATTCCCAAGAGGAATGAAGGAGCCGGAATGGAGCTGCGCGATCTCAAGGCCTACCTGACCCTGGCCCAGGTGCTGCACTTTGGGGAGGCTGCCGCCCGTCAGCATGTCACCCAGTCGGCCCTCAGCAAGCAGATCCGCCGGCTGGAGGAGGCCCTGGGGGGCGCCCTGTTCAGCCGCAGCGCCGGCCGCACCCAGCTCACCGCCCTGGGGCAGGGCCTGCTGGCGGAGGCCGACGAACTTGTCCGCCGTGCCGAACAGCTGCCCCGCAGCGCCCGGGAACTGCTGGCCGGCCAGGCGGGTTGCCTGCGCATTGGCTTTGGCGAGTCCAGCAACCGTCTGGTGCCGGCGGCCATCGCCCGGTTTCGCGCCGCACGCCCCCAGGTGACCATAGAGTTGCAGGATCTCTCCACCCACCACCAGATCATGGCCCTCAACGAGGGCAGGCTGGATCTGGGCTTCTGCCGCCTGCCGGGCCCCAAGGGCTGGCCCAGCCTGCCGGTGCTGACCGCCAACTTCACCGCCGTGCTGCCCCAACACTACCCAGCCCAGCTGGATCTGGCGGCACTGATGGACTATCCCCTGGCCTGTATCCGCCGGGACAAGGCCCCCTCCTTTCACGATCACCTGATGAAATACCTGGCCCAGCAGGGGCTGAGGCCCCGCCAGATGCAGTGGCTCAACGACTTTGCCGCCGGGGTGGCCCTGGCGGCAGCCGGCGTCGCCTGGACTCTGGTGCCCGGCGACGTGACCCAGCCTCGCCCCGAGATCCGCACCCTGCCCATCCAGGATCCCGATGCCGGCTGGACCATAGGCCTCATCCGTCCGCCGGGTCCGGCGTCCGCCCTGGTGCAGGCCTTCTGGCAGACAGTGGCCAGCCTAGCGCCACAGCCGATGCCGCGGCCGGCCTAGGGGTATCCCCTTGGTCACTTTTAGTGCCATCACGACCAAAATAGCGCACTGTGGTCTATGGCACGGGGCACCAAAATAGACATCCAATTGTTTTATATGGATAAATTATAATTTTTCACCTTTGGCACAGCCCTTGCAGAATGACTCACGAGTTCATTCCCCCGGGAGGGTTATGTTATCTAGCAGCCAAAGTCATTCCATTTGGGACCTCATCACCTGTGGCCCCCTGCCGCAACAGCTAGATCCTGTCACTGTGCCGGCCTGTGCTCCCTGCTCAGACCGCCTGCCCTCTTCCCAGGGCGCTCTGGTACTCGCCTTTCACCTGCTCCATCCGCCGGCCAGATACTGACCGTCGTCCTCGATCCTGCGATCGCCTGAACGCGACCGGGATCTCTCAAAAAAACGACTCATTTGAGTCAAATTAGCCTATCCAACAAGGAGAATACTCTATGGATAAGAGACTCGCTTTGCCCGCGTTCGGGCTGCTTGGCCTGGTATTGAGCTCGGCCACCCTGGCGTCCGAAGAAAAGGTGCTGCATGTCTACAACTGGAGCGATTACATCGCCGAAGATACGGTGGCTGGCTTTGAGAAAGAGACCGGCATCCGCGTGATCTACGATGTGTTCGACAGTAACGAAGTGCTGGAAGCCAAGTTGCTGGCGGGGCATACCGGGTTTGACCTGGTGGTGCCCAGCTCCGACTACCTGGGGCGGCAGCTGCAGGCCGGGGTCTTCATGCCCCTGGACAAGTCCAAGCTGCCGAACCTCAAGAACATGGATCCTGTCATCATGAAGATGCTGCAGGAGAAGGATCCGGACAATGCCCACTCGGTCCCCTATCTGGGGGGCACCACCGGCATCGGCTACAACGTCGACAAGGTGGCCGCCGTGATGGGCCCGGACTTCAAGATGAACACCTGGGACGCCATCTTCAACCCGGCCAACCTGGCCAAGCTGCACAAGTGCGGGGTGGCCTTCCTAGACTCTCCCACCGACCTGTTCACCGTGGCCCTGCGCTACATGGGCCGGGATCCCAACTCCACCAATGCCCAGGATTACAAGGACGCCGGCGCCATGATGAGCAAGCTGCGTCCCTACATCACCTACTTCAACTCCTCCCAGTACATCAATGACCTGGCCAACGGCGACATCTGCGTGGCCATCGGCTGGTCCGGCGACGTGATCCAGGCCGCCGACCGGGCGGAAGAGGCCAACAACGGCGTGCATGTGGAGTACGTGGTACCCAAGGAAGGCAGTGACGTCTTCTATGACATGTTGACCATTCCCAGTGATGCCAAACACCCGGAGAATGCCCTGGCCTTCATCAACTACCTGATGCGGCCCGAGGTCATCGCCAAGATCACCAACTACGTCTCCTACGCCAACGCCAACCAGGCGGCCAACGGCATGGTGGACGAGGAGATCCGGGATAACCCGAACATCTACTTCAGCGACGAGCTCAAGCCCAAGATGTTCTCCCAGAAGGTGCTGCCCCAGAAGATCACCCGCGTGATCACCCGGGAGTGGACCAAGATAATGACCGGCAAATAAGGTTAGCGAGGCGTTATGTTTCAGACCGTTTTCGAACGTCAACTTCCCAAGGATGAGATCATCAGGGCCTCCCTGGCCCATACCCGTCATGCCCCCTACTGGCTGGAGGCGCTCGGTGAGCGCCCCGTCTATCCCCGGCTGCCCGGCGAACGCCGGACCGAGCTGGTGATCGTCGGAGGCGGCCTGGTGGGGCTGTGGACCGCCCTGCTGGCCAAGGAGCGCTTCCCCGAACAGGACGTCATGTTGCTGGAGGCGCGCCAGGTCGGCTGGGCCGCCTCCGGCCGCAACGGCGGCTTCTGCGAGGCGAGCCTGACCCATGGCGAGAAGAACGGCCAGCGCCGCTGGCCGGAGGAATACGCCACCCTGGAGGCCATGGGGCTGCAAAACCTGGACGAGATGGAGGCCACCATAGCCCGCTATCAGATCGACTGCGACTTCGAGCGTACCGGTGAAATCGTGGTGGCGGTGGAGCCCTATCAGGATGAGGAGATCCGGGGGGAAGGCTACCTGGATCAGCAGCAGATGCGGGCCGAGGTCAACTCCCCCACCTTCCTGTCCGGCAACTGGGACCGGCACGGCACCGCCATGCTCAATCCCGCCAAGCTGGTGGTGGGGCTGGCCAAGGTGGCCGCCTCCCTGGGGGTGCAGATCCACGAGGCCACCCCGGTGGAGGATATCAAGCAGACCCCTGAAGGCCTGGTACTCAGCACTCCCCATGGTCGGGTGATCACGGAACGGGCCATCCTGGCCACCAACGTCTTCCCCTCCTTGCTGAAACGCTACCGGCTGCACACCTTGCCGGTATATGACTACGCCCTGATGACGGAGCCCTTGAGCGAGGAACAGCTGGCGGCCATCGGCTGGCAGAACCGCCAGGGGCTGGCGGATACCGCCAACCAGTTCCACTACTACCGGATCACCCGGGACAACCGCATCCTGTTTGGCGGCTACGATGCGGTCTACTACTTCGGTGGCCAGGTGCGGGAGGAGTACGACCGCCATCACAGCTCGTTTGCCAAGCTGGCCAGTCACTTCTTCACCACCTTCCCGCAGTTGGCGGGGCTGAAGTTCAGCCATTGCTGGGGCGGCGCCATCGACGTCTGCTCCCGCTTCTGTGCCTTCTTCGGCAGTGCCTACGAGGGACGGGTGGCCCATGCCGCCGGCTTCACCGGCCTGGGGGTGGGGGCCAGCCGCTTCGCCGGCAACGTGCTGCTGGACAAGGTGTTTGGCCTGGAGACGGAGCGCACCCGGCTGCGGATGGTCAAGGAGACGCCGCTGCCCTTCCCGCCCGAACCCTTGGCCTACCCCTCGGTGCAGATCATGCAGTGGTGTCTGGATAGAGCCGACCACAACCAGGGCAAGCGCAATCTCTTCCTGCGCACCATGGATGCCTGTGGTCTGGGCTTCGAGTCCTGAATAAAAACCGGCGCCCTAAAGGCGCCGGTTTTCTTTGTTACCACCATTTTCTTTATCCAGCTCATTCGCCAGACCTAAGCCCAATGGGCCGATAGCCCTGCCAGGCCACGGGATCCGGCTCGCCCGCCTCCGGCAGCAGGTGGACGTGGTAACCCTGCAGCTTATCCAGCAACAGTTCATTATCGACGTCCTTGAGGTTGTCCTTGTGCTGTTGCACCGCCCCTACCAGCAGGGTTTGCAAGGCCTGAGCCTTGGCCTCGGCGGCACTGTTGGCCACAAACAGACCGAACTCGTGCAGCTCGGCCAGCTCACCGGTCCGATAGCCCCCCACGTTGACGAAGTAGAGCCGCGGCCCCGCCGGTGCCGGTTCCGGACGCAACACCACCCGATGGCCGTCCACCCAGGAGATCCGACGATAACCATCCAGATGCAGCTTGGCCGGATCGCCAAACCAGGCGGCCCTCAGCTGCGGAATGGCCGCCTCCACCGACTCGGCCACCACGAACTGCAGATCATGCACCTCCAGGTTGGCCCGCCCGGCGTGGCCCCCGACGTAAAACTGATACAGATGCGGCATGACAACTCCTTAACTGACGACGCCTGACTAAAACAAGGTGGGCAGTGTAGCAAACCCTGCCACCGGCTTGTCAGGCTCAGCAGGGTCTGCCACATTCAATCCCGCACCATGGCCGCGCCGAAACAGGTCCAGGTGCCTGCACAGACCGATTGCCCAAGGAGCCGCCATGACAGATCTCTACCAATTCAGCGCCCCCAGTCTGCAGGGTGAGCCCGTGCCCCTGTCCCGCTACCGCGGTCAGGTGGTGCTGGTGGTCAACACCGCCAGCCGCTGCGGCTTCACCCCCCAGTATGCCGGCCTGGAGCAGCTCTATCGCCAGTATGCTGACCAGGGCCTGGTGATCCTGGGGTTTCCCTGCAACCAGTTCGGTCAACAGGAGCCCGGGGATGCCACCGCCATCCGTGAGCAGTGCCTGCTCAACTACGGCGTCAGCTTTCCCATGTTCGCCAAGCTGGCGGTGAAAGGCCCCGAGGCCCATCCGCTGTTTGGCTGGCTGACCGGCCGGCTGCCGGGCTGGTTCGGCCGGGAGATCCGTTGGAACTTCACCAAATTCCTGCTGGACAGACAGGGGCGTCCCCTGCAACGCTTTGCCCCCTTCACACCGCCTCGAAAGATGGAAGCGGCCATAGTCCGCGCCCTGGCCCAGCCGTGAGGCCGCCGATTAGCGGGTCAGCGGGGCTTCACCTGGGACCGGTTCGCTGCTGCTCCAAGGCCCGCAGCACGGGGCCAGCAGACGATCCTCGCTCAGGCCTGACCCAGATCAGAGCCCGCGGACTAGAACCGGCCGGCCTGATAGTCTTCGATGGCCTGCACTATCTCCTGCTGGGTGTTCATGACGAAGGGACCGTAGCGCGCCACCGGCTCCTTGAGTGGGCGGGCCGCCAGCAACAGGGCCCGGCCTCCCTGCTCACCGCCGACAAGCTGCAGGGTATCACCGTCGGACAGCACCCCCAGCTGCCCCTTGGCCAGGCTTGTGTCGGCCACCTGCAGCTGGCCCTCTATGCCAAACAGCAAGGCGGTCTGGCCGGACGTCACCGGCACAGTCAGCCGGCTGCCGGCCGGCAGGCGCAGATCCAGATACAGGGGCGCCAGGCTGACCCCCTCCACCGGCCCGCGAACCCCGGCGAACTCGCCGGCAATCACCCGCACCCGGCTGCCGTCGGCGCCGGTCACCTCGGGGATGCGCGCCGCGGCGATATCCTGGTAATGGGGCCGTTTCATCTTCTCGGCCCGGGGCAGGTTGATCCACAGCTGGAAGCCGCGCATCAGCCCGTCCTCCTGCTCCGGCATCTCGGAGTGAATGAGCCCCGAGCCCGCAGTCATCCACTGCACGTCACCACTCTCCAGCACCCCTTCGAAGCCCTGGTTGTCCTGGTGGCGCATCCGGCCTGCCAGCATGTAGGTGACGGTCTCGAAGCCGCGATGGGGATGCTCGGGAAAGCCCGCCAGATAGTCCTGCGGCTCATCGCTGCTGAACTCATCCAGCATCAAGAAGGGATCCAGATCCGGCAGGCGCTGGGTGCCGATGACACGCACCAGCTTGACGCCGGCGCCATCCTGGGTGGGTTGACCGGTCAGCAGACGGGTCAGGGTGCGAAGTTGGCTCATGTTGGCCTCCTGTGGTGACGACACAGCCAGCTTAGTCAGTCACCATATCGAACAAAAGCGTAATATCTGGCACTCATCATTCGATTAAATAGGATTGTTGGCTAATCCAGCCGCTCCACCTTGAGCCACAGCTGTACCGATTGCAGCCCCTGCTGCTGACCAGTATCGAGCCCCTGCTGGCCGGCGCTGCCCTGTTCACTGCTGCTGCCCAGGGGCAGCCACTGGCCCAGGGGCCCTTGCAGCTCGGTCTGCAGCCGGCTGCTGGCGATGCCCTGGCCGCTGCGCTGCTGCAGCTGGGGCGCCACCGTCACCCGCACCTGTCCGCCCAGCAGCTGGGCCTGGGCGGTGAAGCCGCTGGCCAGATCCACATACTGCCAGCCGGGCTGAGCCACCCAGTGACCGTTCTCCTGCAGGTAGGTCGTCATGGCCATGGGGTAGCTTTGCCCCACATACAGCTGGGCCCGCCCCCCCTCCACCGTCTGCACCTGCTGCATCAGCTGGCGCTGCCCCTGCTGCTGGCTGTCCCGCAGCTGGGCCTGCAGGCGACTGGGCGCATGGCCCAGCCCCAGCTGGCCTTGCAGTCGCACGCCGCGATCCTCGCTGGCCTGTTGCTGGCTGCTGCGCAGGCTGATCTGCAGCCGATGCAAGGGCCTGTCCAGCTGTGCCAGCAGTTGCTGCACCTGGGAAAGCGTCTCGGGCGAGGCCACCACCCCCAGCTGATCCCCCACCGCCAGCAGCTTCTCGTCCGGCCCCAGCAGGGGGCGTAGGCTGGGGATCACCTGCTCCGGCAGACGATGCTGCAGTGGGAGCAGGGTCAGGGGCGCGGCCAACAGGCTGGCGCCATAGAGCCAGCCCAGCAGATACAAGAGCCGCCTCATGCCGGGAGATCCGGGCTGCGCAACGCCAACCAGATCTGCAGCGCCTGCAGGGAGTCGGGGGTGAACTCGTCCGCCCGCGCCAGGATCTCCTCGGCGCTCATGCGCAGCACATACTCCACCTCCTCGGCCTGCAGCTGCAGCGGGCCCTGGTAGTGGCAGCTGTAGAGGCCGCCCCAGACGGGACAAGCCTCGTCCCCCAGCGGGTGGGTGCCGTGTTCGGTCAGGGTCACCCCCCGGATCCCCATCTCCTCCTCCAGCTCGCGATAGGCCGACGGCAGATAGGCCTCACCGGCCTGCACCACACCGCCACAGCAGGCATCCAGCATGCCGGGGCAGTAGTCCTTCGTCTGGGTGCGCCGCTGCACATAGAGACGCTCAGCCTCATCCAGTATCACTATGTAGCTGGCACGGTGACGCAGGTGCTCCCGGCGCATTTGGCTGCGGGGCACGGCGGCGATCACCTCATCCGCCTCATTCACCCAATCGACCCACTCTTCACTCATCTCGACTCCTCAACCCGGCTGCTACGCGTCACCGCGTACAATGCGCCCGTGTCCCCGGCTAGGCAAGGCGCTCGCTTTACGGCATGCTATGCCCCCCAGCACAGGAGGTGGATTGTGCCATTTGAAATTCGTGCCATAGACGAGGCCGATTGGCCCCAGATCATGCAGTTGCAGCGTCAGGCGTACCACGCCGTCACCCCCGAGCGGGAGGCCGTGCTGCGCAGCAAGCAGCGCCTGGGACCGCGGACCTGCTGGGTGGCCATCCGCCGGCAGCAGGTGGTGGGATACTGCCTGGCCCACCCCTGGCACGCCGGTCCCCCGCCCTGTCTGGACCAGGAATATCTGCCGGTGTCCGAGCCTGCCCTGCTGTACGTACACGATGTGGTGGTCGCCCCCCAGGCACAAGGCTTGGGCGTCGCAGCGGCCTTCTTGCGGTGTGCCAGCGCCCAGGCCCGGGCCCATCAGCTGCCCAGCATGGCGCTGGTGGCGGTACAGGGCGCGGCGGGCTTCTGGCGCCGTCATCGCTTCGCGCCCGGCGCCCATGTCCCGGATCCCACCATCTATGGCCCGGCAGCCCTCTATCTGCAACGCCCCTGTCAAGCGGAGGCCGTCGCCCCGGTCGGCTGAGCGCCGTTGCCGTTGTTGCCCGGCAAGGCGGGCTGGGCATAGAGCACCCGGCAGGCCTTGATCAGCTGACGCACCAGACGGCGTAACGTCTGGCTGTCGTTCATCAGGGTGGCGGCCTGCAAGGGCTCCAGCTGATGACCGCGGATCAGCAGCTCCATGTCCTCCCGATCCCGGCGCGCCGCCAGCCCGATGCGCTGCTCCACCAGATCCAGGGCGGCCCCCAGGTCTGCCGGATACGCCTCGGCCAGCCGGTGCAGCTCCCGGTTGCTGTGCCAGAGTCGCTCCTGCATCACCAGATACTGATGCTGCAGCACTGGGTTGTCCGCCTCCAGCGCCGTCACCCAGTTGGCCTGCAGGCTTCTGGCCAGCCGCACCGCCTCGCTGATGTTGCGTGCCGCCCCCAGCAGTGCCTCCACCGACTCTCTTTGTTGGGGGGCCAGCCCCTCCTTGCACAGGGCCCCGAAGGTGAGGATCTCGCCATACAGCTGTTTGACCCGCTTTTGATACAGCTCCTGCACCGGCGCCAGGGCATGCCCCGAGGCAGGCAGGTGTTGCCCCTTGTCCGGCGCCAGCATCTCCTTGCAGGGGATGCCCAGGAGGGCCTGGGCGCTTACCTCCTGGTACTGGGCCAGCAGGTGGCGCACCTCCTTGCCCAGGGCCTGCTCCGCCGCCACTGGGTGGGCGGCCGACACGGGATCCAGATAGCGGGCATGCACCTTGTCATCGGGGACCTGGGGCGTGGGCCACAGTCGTACCATCAGGCGCGCCGCCTGAGCCCGACAGGGCAGCAGCCAGCCGATGGCCAGCATGTTGAACAGGGTGTGAAACAGGGCCAGGCGCAGTGGATACGCCTGAGCCGGCATGGCCAGCAGGCTGGCCAGGGCGTCGTTTAGCCGGGTGACCGGCACAAACAGCAGCAGGCACAGGCAGGCGGTGGTGCCCTTGAACAGCAGATCCAGCAAGGCCAGGCGCTTGCCATCCAGGGAGGCATTCAAGGAGCCCAGGAGCACGGGCCCGGAGGCCCCCACATTGATGCCGATGACCAGGGCCAGGGCATTGCCATAGCTCACCTGAGCCGCATTGACCGCCGCCAGCACCAGCAGCAGGGCGCCGTGGCTCGATTGCATCAGCACTGTGATGCCGACCCCCAGCAGGGCATACAAGACCACCCCCTGCCCACCGGCCAGCTGCCAGCGGCTCAGCTCCACCCAATCGGACAGATGGGCAAAGCCCAGGTTGATGTCCTCTATGCCCAGCAGCAGGAAGCCCACCCCCGACAGCGCCATGCCGATGGCCCGCCCGCCCCAGCGCGGCAACGAGATGAGCAGCATGCCCAGTACCAGCAAGGGCTGGCCATAGGTCCCGAGTGGCACCGTCATACCCAAGCTGGCCATCAGCCAGCCCCCCGTGGTGGTGCCCAGGCTGGCGCCGGCCAGTATGCTGATGCCGGCCAGCAGGTTGATGAGACCGGCGGAGATAAACGACAGGGTCAACAGCAACACCAGCGAGCTGGACTGGGTAAGGATGGTGGTCCCCAGACCCAGCAGCCAGGCCTGCCACGGCCGGGCCGTCACGCGCCTGAGCCCCTGGCGCAGCTGGCCGGAGGCGATCTGCGCAAAGCCCTGCTCCAGGAAGAACATGCCGAACAGGAAGATGGCAATGCCCGCCGCCACCTGACGCAGGCTGGGATGACTGCCCAGCAGCCAGAGCCCCCCCAGCAGCAGCAGGGCCAGCAACCAGCCCCGCTGACGGGCCAACCGGGCCAGCCAACGGGTCTGGGTTGCTTGCCAATCCTCGCGGTTCAATGCCAGCCAATGCGCCATAACCAGGTCTCCGCAGCCTCTCTTCAGAAGTTAGCCCATGGGTGGCGCAGACTTTTGTGGCTGTCATCAATCTTTCAGACAAGTGCCACGGGCTTGCCACCCGGGCTCCCTATCTTGGCAGCCGTCCCACCCGCTTGGAGTCCAGGATGATCAAGATTTTTCGCAGCGGCCTGCCACGCCAGATCGCACGCCATGTGATGGCCTACTATCAGGGCAGCTTCTTCATCGAGATGGAGGGCCCCTTTCGCTTCGACAAGGGCTTCGTCTGCTACGAGGGTGGCCTGGATCCCACGGCCCTACAGACCATAGCCCGCATCAATAAGGAAGTGCGGGCCATGCACAGATTTCGGCCTTAAATGAAACGGCCCTCATTCGCGAGGGCCGTTGTTGATCTGGATGACCTTGCCATCCTTGATGGTGACGATTTGCATAAACTGCCCCTTGCCCATGGAGAGGGTCCAACGCTCCCCCTCCTTGATCTGGGTCAGCTCACCGCTCTTACTCTCCTGCCGACGGGTGATGTCCTCCACCAGCAGCGGCTTGCCGCAACGGGCCACCACAGCCGATGCCGGCTCACCCTCCTGTACAACATGACTGCCACAACGCAAGATACCCGACTGAGCGGCCAGGCTAGCGGTGGCCAGACACAGACCCACGACCCATCTGCTTTTTGTCACGATTGATGCTCCGGTTGCTGTAATCGGAGCCAAATATATCCCTCGCCACCCTGGCTCGCCAGTGGCCTGCGCACATCACTTAATCTTTTTTTACAAAGGTTGATGTCGGAGTATTCGGACAAAAAGCCGCAAGCAGCGGATCCGTCCAACGACGACGGCCATTCCCTGTCCGCACAGGGAGGGCAGGGTTCAGCTAGATGCGAACGAGGGCGAATGACTCGCCCTCATTCTTGAAGGGAAAAGCACGGGGGACACCGGCTGATCGCAGAGCGGGATCTGCTGCGCCCCCCGCTGATATCACGCCGACACCACCACAATGCCGGACTCGGTGACCAGATAGCCCCGCGCCCGATCGGCATCATGGTCATAGCCAATCTCGACCCCGTCTGGGATGACCACGCCCTCGTCTATGATGGCCCGCCGTATCTTGACCTTGCGCCCCACCGTCACCCCTTCAAACAGTATGCAGTCTTCCAGCAGGCTGTAGCTGTTGATCCGGCAGCAGGGGCCCAGGATGGAACGGCGCACCGTGCTACCGCTGACCACGCAGCCGCCACAGACATAGGAGTCCAGGGTCTGACCGCGGCGCCCCTCGTCATCAAACACCGTCTTGGCCGGTGGGTAGATGCTGGGCTTGGTCAGGATGGGCCACTGATAGTTGTAGAGATTGAGCTGGGGACTGACACCAATCAGGTCCATGTTGGTCTCGAAATAGGAGTCAAGCGTGCCCACATCCTTCCAGTAGCCCCGCTCGGCCTCCTGCATCTGCGGCACCTCGTTCTGGGTGAAGTTGTAGGCAAACACCCGGTCGCCCTGCTCCAGCATCATGGGGATCACGTGCTTGCCGAAGTCCAGATCCTCATAGCGGTCCAGACCGGCCTTGAGCACCTCGATCAACTTAACCCGGGAGAAGATGTAGTTGCCCATGGAGGCATAACAGGTTTCCCGCCCCGGGATGGTCTGGGGTTGCTTGGGTTTCTCGGCAAAACAGGTGATGCGATCGCTGGTATCCACCGAGAAGACGCCAAACCGACTGGCCTCGAGCTGGGGCACCTCCAGGGCGGCGATGGTGATGTCCGCCTGTTGGCAGTCATGGAAATCGATCATCTGGCGGATATCCATCTTGTAGATGTGATCGCCGCCGAAGATGGCCACGAAGTCCGCGTCTGACTCCTCCAAGAAGCGCAGGTAGTGGCAGATGGCATCCGCCGTCCCCTTGAACCAGGCCTCCCGCTCGCTGTTGGTCTCCGGCGAGATGTCATCGAAGAACTCATCCTTGCCGGCCCAACGGTTCCAGGACTCACGGATGTGCTTGTTCAGGGTATAGGAGCGGTACTGGGTCAGGACGTAAACGTTGCGGATCCCCGAATGGAAAAAGTTGCTCAGCACGAAGTCGATGATCTTGTACTTGCCGGCAAAGGGGACGGCGGGTTTGGGACGGCGCAGGGTCAGCGGGCTCAAGCGCTCCCCCTTACCGCCAGCCAACACCATGCCTATGATCTTCTTACGAGTTTGATGCTGATAAGCCATGCAATGGTTCCTTCTGCTTTTCTGAATATCAATACTGATCCAGGGCTGTACCTTGTCCCGGCGATTCCTTCGCCCTTGAAAACGGTATCATGCCACAAGGGGAAAAGCCCACGTCCAGTGCTTTTCTTGCTTGATGAGCAAACAGTGATTCACCAATCAGTTAAGCAATATCCCATGGCAGTCTTATTGCCAACCTGTAAAAAACTGCTATCTCCTCGAAAATGAGCAAAAAAAAGAGCGCCAGAAGGCGCTCTTTTTACTGAGGATGGCTTAGGCCACGCTGCAGGGCTTCAGATACCAGATGTAGTCGGCATAGTCCTGGATGGAGCGGTCGGAGTTGAACTTGCCCATGGTGGCAGAGTTCACGATGACCGCCTTGGCCCAAGCCTGCTTGTCGCGATACAGGGCATCAACCTTCTTCTGGGCTTCGGAGTAGGACTCGAAGTCGGCCAGGGCCAGATAGGTGTCACCACCGTCCAGCAGGGCGCGCTTGATGGAGGACAGCTCGCCCGGACGACCCGGGGTGAAGAAGTCGGTGTCCATCCAGTCCAGCACGGCCTTGATTTCCGGGTTGGCGTAGTAGTAATCCCAGGGGTTGTAACCCTTGGCCTTCACTGCCTTCACCTCGTCCACGGTCAGACCGAAGATGGCGTTGTACTCGGCACCGGCTTCCTCGGCGATCTCGATGTTGGCCCCGTCCAGGGTCCCCAGGGTGATGGCGCCGTTCATGGCCAGCTTCATGTTGCCGGTACCGGAGGCTTCGTAACCGGCAGTGGAGATCTGCTGGGATACGTCGGCCGCCGGGATCAGCTTCTCAGCCAGGCTCACGCGGTAGTTCGGCATGAAGACAACCTTCAGCTTGCCCTTGATGCGCTCATCGTTGTTCACCCGCTCTGCCACCTTGTTGATGGCATAGATGATGTCCTTGGCCAGCTTGTAACCAGGCGCCGCCTTGGAACCGAAGATGAACACACGCGGATGCATGTCGTAGTCCGGGTTGGCCAGCAGACGACGGTACAGGGCCATGATGTGGATCAGGTTCAGCTGTTGACGCTTGTACTCGTGCAGACGCTTGATCTGGATGTCGAAGATGGCCTCGGCGCTGACGTCGATCCCGGTCTCGGCCTTGATCACCTTGACCAGCTTCTCCTTGTTGGCACGCTTGATGTCCATGAACTGCTTCTGGAAGGCAGCATCATCGGCATGCTTCAGGGCGCCACGCATCAGGTCCAGCTTCAGCGGCCATTCGGCACCCACGGTATCGGTGTACAGCTTGGCCAGCTCAGGGTTACAGGAGAGCAGCCAGCGACGCGGGGTCACCCCGTTGGTCACGTTGCACATCTTCTCCGGCCACAGGGCGGCGAACTCGGGGAACAGATCTTCCTTCACCAGCTTGGAGTGGATTTCGGCCACACCGTTGACCTTGTGAGAGCCGATCACACACAGGTTGCCCATGCGCACCTTGCGAACATCACCCTCTTCGATGATGGACAGCTTGGCCTTGACGGCATCATCGCCGGGCCACTTGGGCTCAACCAGATCTTCCAGGAAGCGACGGTTGATTTCGTAGATGATTTCCAGGTGACGCGGCAGCACCCGTTCGAACAGGTACAGGGCCCACTTTTCCAGGGCTTCCGGCAACAGGGTGTGGTTGGTGTAGGAGAACACCTTGTAGCAGATGGCCCAGGCGGCATCCCAATCCAGCTCTTCTTCGTCCACCAGGATACGCATCAGTTCCGGGATGGCGATGGTGGGGTGGGTGTCGTTCAGCTGGATGGCGATCTGCTCGGCAAACTTGCTGAAGTCGCTGCCATGGGCACGCTTGTAGCGGCGCATGATGTCCTTCAGGGAGCAGGCGCAGAAGAAGTACTGCTGCACCAGACGCAGGATCTTACCGGCTTCGGACTCATCGTTCGGGTAGAGCACCTTGGAGATGGTTTCCGCCTGAGCCTTTTCGGCCTGGGAGTCGATGTAACCACCGGCGTTGAACACGTCCCAATCGAAGAATTCGGAGGCGCGGGATTCCCACAGACGCAGGATGTTAACGGTCTTGCCTTCGTAGCCAACGACCGGGATATCCCAAGGTACCCCTTTGATCTTCTGACCGGCGTGCCACACCTTCTTCATCTTGCCGTCTTCGCCGAACACGGTTTCGACGTAGCCGTAGAGGGGGATTTCCTGAATGGATTCAGGACGGCAGATTTCCCAGGGGTTGCCGTATTCGCGCCAGGAGTCCGGACGCTCGATCTGACGGCCGTCGCGGATCTCTTGGCGGAACAGGCCGTGCTCGTAGTGCAGACCGTAACCGATGGCCGGCAGGTTCAGGGTAGCCAGGGAGTCGATGAAGCAGGCAGCCAGACGACCCAGACCGCCGTTACCCAGCGCCATGTCCGGCTCTTCTTCGCACAGATCGGCGATGTCGATGCCCAGCTCCTTGAGCGCGGCACCACTGGTTTCGTACAGACCCAGGTTGTGCAGGTTGTTGGCAGTCAGGCGGCCCATCAGGAATTCAGCAGACAGGTAGTGCACGGCACGGGTGTCTTGCTTGAGATGGGTCTGCTGGGTTTGCGTCAGACGCTCATAAACCTGCTCATTGACTGCTGCGCAGGTGGCCTTCCACCAGGATTGGCGGCTTGCCTTCTCTTCGCTGGTGCCCAGCGTGGAACGCAAGTGGTGAATGATGTTTTGCTTCAGCTGGTCTTTGTCGAGCGAACCTGGCTGTTCAACTTTTTTCTTCGCCATAACCGATTTCCTTCATTACTCGAGAGTTTTGCCTCAGGGGCTACCGGGTGGAATTATAAGGTCTATTAATCCGGCAGCAGAATACTACCCAATGGGGTAGCCGTAAAATTTAACCTAAGTCACATTTCACCCTGGTTATCCCCCCCCATTTTCATGAAAGTATTTTCAAAAACAAGCCGATGATATCAAGTATAAATTTAATTAAATATCATATAGTTATGCTTAATTTTTGACTTAAGAAATTATAACTAGCATATTTTTCTTGAAATACCATGAAAATATCTGAAAATGAACACACTTCAATCGCAGCAAGAAAGCGATTTCAAATTTTGTGCCATATTTTTCACCCCCTGCGGCCATCTGAACGACCATTTGACCAGGCATAAAAAAACCGACCCTAGGGTCGGTTTTTTGTTGAGTGGTCGACTCAGACGCCGGCCTTGGCCAGAGCAGCCGAAACGATCTCCTGGGCTTCCTTCTGGATGCGATCCAGGTGGTCAGCCCCCTGGAAGCTTTCCATATAGATCTTGTAGATGGACTCGGTGCCGCTGGGGCGGGCCGCAAACCAGCCGTTCTCGGTGACCACCTTGAGGCCGCCGATGGCGGCGCCGTTGCCCGGCGCGGCGGTCAGCTTGGCCAGGATGGGCTCCCCGGCCAGCTCGGATGCTTCCACCATGGCGGGATCCAGCTTGGAGAGTACCGCCTTCTGCTCGGTGTTGGCCGGCGCGTCGATACGACGGTACAGGGGGGCCCCAAACTGAGTGGTGATCTCGTTATACAGGGTCTGGGGATCCTTGCCGGTCACCGCCAGGATTTCCGCCGCCAGCAGGCAGAGCAGGATACCATCCTTGTCGGTGGTCCAGACCTTGCCATCCTTACGCAGGAAGGAGGCACCGGCACTCTCTTCGCCGCCGAAGCCAAAGCTGCCGTCAAACAGGCCATCAACGAACCATTTGAAGCCTACCGGCACTTCCTTAAGCTCGCGACCGATGCTCTTGGCCACCCGGTCGATGATAGAGGAAGAGACCAGCGTCTTGCCCACCGCCGCCTGGGCCGGCCAGCCGGGTCTGTGGGTGAACAGGTACTGGATGGCCACGGCCAGGTAGTGGTTGGGGTTCATCAGACCGGCCTTGCAGACGATGCCGTGGCGATCGTTGTCCGGATCGTTGGCCACCGCCACGTCGAACTTGTCCTTGAGGTTGATGAGGCTGGCCATGGCCCAGGGGCTCGAGCAGTCCATCCGCACCTTGCCGTCCTTATCCAGGGTCATGAAGGAGAAGGTGGGATCCACCGCGTAGTTCACCACCTCGATGTTCAGACCATAGGTCTTGGCGATCACGTCCCAATAGGCCACACCTGAACCACCCAAGGGGTCCACGCCGATCTTGACGCCGGAACGCTTGATGGCGTCCATGTCGATGACGTGCTTCAGATCCTCAATATAGGGGGTCATGAAGTCGTGCTCCTGCACGTTGCTCATGGCCCGGGCCTTGGCAAAGCTCACCCGCTTGACTCCAGCCAGATCCGCCTCCAGCAGTTCATTGGCGCGGTTCTCCACCCACTTGGTGATCTCCCCTTCGGCGGGGCCGCCGTGGGGCGGGTTGTACTTGAAGCCACCGTCATCCGGCGGGTTGTGGGACGGGGTGATGACGATACCGTCGGCCTGGTCGGTCAAACCGGCGGCGTTGTAGCGCAGGATGGCGTGGGACACCACAGGGGTCGGGGTGTAACCCAGGCCCTTGTCGATACGCACCTCCACCCCGTTGGCGGCCAACACCTCGACGGCGGAAGCCAGGGCCGCTTCTGACAGGGCATGGGTATCCATGCCGATAAACAGCGGCCCCGTGATGCCCTGGGCAGCACGGTACTCGGCGATGGCCTGGCTGACCGCCAGGATATGGGATTCGGTGAAGGCGCTCTTCAGGGAGCTGCCACGGTGACCTGAGGTGCCGAACGCTACCCGCTGCTCGGCCTTGGTCATGTCCGGCTTATTCAAGTAATACGCCGACATCAGCCGCGGTATGTTGGTGAGATCTTGCAAACGGGCCGGCTTCCCGGCGTGTTCATGTTGGGCCATAGCAAATTTCCTGATTGAATGTGTAGTTGAGACTAAACCTTGTCACACACCTGCTCGATCTGGTCGGCAGGATAGGCCATCGCTGTCATCACCTGGTTGATGATGTGCCTCTTGCGGGCGGTATTGGTATTACTGATGACCCAGAACGGCGTATCGGGAATGGGTTTGGGCTTGGTGGTGGTGCCGTTGGCCTGCAGCTCTTCGGGAGAGCGGGCTATGTAGAGACGCTTGCGGCCCTTGAGTTCGGCCGCCTGGGCAAAGGCCTCGGGCTGACCGCGGTACAAGGCGGTGAGGACCAGCATGAAGCGGCCGATGGAGCTCTCCTCTGCCGCCAGAGTCTCGGCGTCCGGCAGGCTGACAGGGAGGGCCTCATTCGTTTGCGCTGGTTGCACTAGCGGTTCGGCATTGGCGCACTCGGTCAGCTGTTGCGGGGTGACACCCAGTAACCGACGCAGGATGTCGGAGGCACTCTCGCCGATATGCTGGGTCTGGCTGGCGATATAACGGTAAAGCTCTTCATCAACCTCGATGGTCTTCATGGCACTTCTTGCAATAAGTTACTTAATAAATGGTCGGATTATACATAGTCCTCATCAAGAGCCCAACCATTGGACAGACCAGCCGGCTCCTGACGAGCCCCACCATACCCCTGCTTTTGTCATGGTATTGTTTTCACAGTGATTCATGCATCATGTCGCCGTTCTAATAAGGAGTGCGCCATGCAGCTAAATGCCCAGTTCCGCCCCGCTCAACCCGGGCCGGTCGTCGTCCTGATCCATGGTCTGTTTGGCAGTCTGGACAATCTTGGCCTGCTGGCCAAGGCGTTGGGAGAAGCGGGATTCGGGGTGCTGAGCCTGGACCTGCGCAATCACGGCCGCTCCCCCCACTCCCCCGAACACACTTATCCGGCCATGGTGACGGACCTGCTGGCGTTGCTGGATGAGCAGGGACTCGCCGAGGTGTCCCTGGTGGGCCACTCCATGGGGGGCAAGGTCGCCATGCAGTGTGCCCTGCGCCATCCCCAGCGGGTAAAGCAGCTGGTGGTGGTGGACATGGCACCGGCAGACTACCTGCCGGGCGAGCACGATGCCGTGTTTGCCGGCTTGCATGCGGTAGCGCGCCAAGCGCCACTGACCCGCGTCCAGGCCGATGCCTGCCTGGCACAACACCTGACAGACCCGGCGGTGCGCCAATTTCTGCTGAAATCCTTCCTGCCGGGCGCACAGCCTTGCTGGCGTTTCAATCTGGCGGCCCTGCAGGCCAACTACCCGCAGATACTGGCCTGGCCGGCCGTCGAGGGGTCTTATCCTGGCCCTAGCCTGTTTATCAAGGGCGAGTTGTCCCCCTACCTGCAACCCCATCATCAAGGCGCCATAGCAGGGCTATTCCCCCGGGCCAAGGCCAGGCTGGTACTGGGTGCCGGCCATTGGTTGCATGCCGAAAAACCCCTGCTGTTCAACAAGCTGGTTGTGGATTTCCTGTCGGCAAGCAGTTAACAGTCCCAGTCCCCTATGCTATAGTTCGCCGGCTCTGCTGGGGGCAGGGCTCCGCGCCGGGGCCTGCACTCCCGCCCCGGGAGACGAGTCGCCCATGCCGCACAGTCCGGCCGGTGTCTTCACCCAAAATCCGATGTCGATCGTTGTTAAAGATAGGTATGGCAAAACAGCAGTCCGATCGTACCACCCTGGATTTGTTCGCCGATGAGCGGCGGCCAGGGCGGCCCAAGACCAATCCCCTGCCCCGTGACCTGCAGCTGAAAATCAACAAGCGCAATCAGCTCAAGCGGGACAAGGAGAACGGCTTTCGCCGGGTCGAGCTCAAGCTGGAAGCCAGCGTGCTCGATCACCTCAACCAGCTGGCCAAGGCGCAGCAGATCAGTCGCGCCGACTTGATCCAGTGGTTGATCAAACAGCATATTGATGCCTGCAACGCCGCGACCGTGCAGGAATAATTCATACTTAATCACTCCTCTAATACCAAGGGTAACGAACCACTATGGCAAGCGTAGGTCTTTTCTTCGGTAGCGATACCGGCAATACCGAAACCGTCGCCGGCATGATCCAGAAGGAGCTGGGAGCACAGCTGGTGGATGTACGGGATATCGCCAAGAGCAGCAAGGAAGAGATCGCCCAGTTCGATCTGTTGATCCTGGGCATCCCCACCTGGTACTACGGTGAGGCGCAGGCCGACTGGGATGACTTCTTCCCCGAGCTCGAAGAGATCGACTTCACCAACAAGCTGGTGGCCATCTTCGGTTGCGGCGATCAGGAAGACTATGCCGAGTACTTCCTCGACGCCATGGGCACACTGCGGGACATCATCGAAGCCCGAGGGGCCATCATCATGGGCCACTGGCCCACCGAGGGCTATCACTTTGAGGCCTCCAAGGCCCTGGTGGACGACCAGCATTTCGTCGGCCTGGGGATCGATGAAGACCGTCAACCCGAGCTGACCGAGGGCCGCGTTCAGGCCTGGTGCAAGCAGCTGGTGGACGAGATGTGCCTGGCCGAACTGCAATAAGCCAGCCTGACAAAGGCATCCAGCAGAGGGTCTGCCACGGCAGGCCCTTTTTGTTGCCGGGTGCCTGGGCTGTGGCGCACAGATGACCAGGATGACCTCGCTGACCTCGGCCGATTTAACAAGCCCGTCACCAATCTGGCCGGCACGGTTCCAATTTGGCAAGATTGAAACGTATAATGAATATCATCCATGACAGATATTTGGCCTGATTGAGGCCCATGAGCAAGATGCCCGAGATGACAACCAACAGCCAACAGCTTAAAGACGCCGGTCTGAAGATCACCTCCCCCCGCACCAAGATACTGGAGTACCTGCAGCTGCCGGAATGCCAGCACATCAGTGCCGAAGACCTGTACAAGATGCTGCTGGAGCAAGGCGAGGAGATTGGCCTTGCTACCGTGTATCGGGTGCTCAACCAGTTTGACGATGCCGGTATCGTCACGCGGCACCATTTTGAGGGGGGCAAGTCGGTGTTCGAGCTGGCCCATCAGGACCACCACGACCATCTGGTGTGCCTGGACTGCGGCCGGGTGATCGAGTTTCACGACGACATCATAGAGCAACGGCAAAACGCCATCGCCCAGGCCCACGGCCTGGAGCTGACCCACCACAGCCTCTATCTCTACGGCCACTGCAACAGCCCAGAATGTGTGGCCAAGCGCAACGCCAAGAAATAATCCGGGCCAGCCAACCCCATAAAAAAACCGCCGTTAGGCGGTTTTTTTATGCTGGCAGACCGGCAAACCGGTCTGCGTTGGGGGACATCAACCCTGCCAGGTATCCCGCAGTGCCACCGTCAGGTTGAACACCAGATGATCCGGGCTGGAGAGCTGGTTGTCGGCACAGAAGTAACCTTCCCGCTCAAATTGATAGGCCTGCTCGGGTTGAGCGGCCTTCAGGCTCGGCTCCACCATGGCACCTTCCACCAGGGTCAGGGAGTTGGGGTTGAGGGTGCTGAGGAAATCCTCGGCCGCCCCCGGGTTGGCCACACTGAACAGGCGATCGTACAGGCGCACCGTGGCCGGCAACGCATGCTGGGCGCTGACCCAGTGGATCACCCCTTTCACCTTACGGCCATCGGCCAGATCCTTGCCCAGGGTGTCGGGGTCATAGGTACAGAAGACGGTGGTGATCTTGCCGTCGGCATCCTTCTCCACCCGCTCCGCCTTCACCACGTAGGCATGGCGCAGACGCACTTCCTTGCCCAGCACCAGGCGCTTGAACTGCTTGTTGGCCTCTTCGCGGAAATCCGCCTCGTCGATGAAGATCTCCCGGGAGAACGGCAGCTCGTGGGTGCCCATCTCCGGCTTGTTGGGATGGTTGGGGGAGCTCAGGATCTCCTCCTGCCCTACGGGGTAGTTCTCGATCACCAGCCGTAACGGACGCAACACCGCCATGACCCGCGGCGCGTTCTCGTTGAGATCCTCACGGATACAGGACTCAAGCGCACTCATCTCCACGGTATTGTCCTGCTTGGTCACGCCGATCCGGCGGCAGAATTCACGGATGGCCGCCGAGGTGTAGCCGCGGCGACGCAGGCCGGAGATGGTCGGCATGCGGGGGTCGTCCCAGCCGTCCACCCGCTTCTCGGTCACCAGCAGGTTGAGCTTGCGCTTGGACATGATGCTGTATTCGAGGTTCAGGCGACTGAACTCATACTGGCGGGGATGGCAACCTATGCTGATGTTATCCAGCACCCAGTCGTACAGGCGACGGTTGTCCTGGAACTCCAGGGTACAGATGGAGTGGGTGATGCCTTCCAGGGCGTCCGAGATGCAGTGGGTGAAGTCATACATGGGGTAGATACACCACTTGTCACCGGTCTGGTGGTGCTCGGCGAATTTCACCCGGTAGATGACGGGATCCCGCATGACGATAAAGGAAGAGGCCATGTCGATCTTGGCCCGCAGGCAAGCCTGCCCCTCCTGGAAGCCGCCGTTCTTCATCTTGTCGAACAGCGCCAGGTTTTCCGCCACGCTGCGGTCGCGATACGGGCTATTTTGGCCGGGACGGGTCAGGGTGCCACGGTATTCGCGGATCTGCTCCGCACTCAACTCGTCCACATAGGCCAGTCCCTTCTCGATCAGCTCTACCGCGTAGGCGTGCAGCTGATCAAAATAGTCGGAGGAGTAACGCACCTCACCATGCCATTGGAAACCCAGCCACTGGACGTCCTTCTGGATGGACTCTACATACTCCACTTCTTCCTTGGCCGGATTGGTGTCATCGAAACGCAGGTTGCAGCAACCCTGGTAATCCTGAGCGATGCCGAAATTCAGGCAGATGGACTTGGCGTGGCCAATATGAAGATAACCGTTCGGCTCCGGCGGAAAGCGGGTCTGTACGTGGTCATGCTTACCACTGGCCAGATCCTCGTCGATGATTTGCCGAATGAAATTGGTGGGGCGATTTTCCGCCTGAGTCATTTACTCACCTCAAGATCGATAGAAGCTTCAACTGCGTTAACCGCGTATGATCCATGAATCTCCCGGCCGGCTCAAGTGCAATTCGCTAGCCGATTCGCGGTCGCCCAGTGAAAAAAACCCGCTCCAGGCGGGTTAAGGCGACACACCCGACGGGCCAAATCCCTCACCGGTTGGGCCCGTCGGCGCATTCGAGGCATTGGTTCACCCTTCCACCAGACGCTTCATCTGGGCGGCGATGCGCTCGGCCTCCGGCCCCAACACCACCTGCACATTATTTTCCCCCAGCTTGATGACCCCGGCGGCACCCAGGGCCCGGATGGCCGCTTCGTCCAGCAAGGCGCGATCCTTCAAGGTCAGTCGCAACCGGGTGATGCAGGCATCGATCACCGCCAGGTTTTCCCGGCCCCCCAGGGCCTGCAGGTAGCCCGCCGCCAGGGCCGACTTATCCTGTGCCGGCGCCACCGCCTCCTGAGCCTCGGCCGATTCACGGCCCGGGGTCTTGAGGTTGAAGCGTACTATGGCGGTGCGGAACACCAGGTAATACACGCAGAAGAACAGGGCACCTTGCACCAGCAACATGAACCAGTTGAGGGCCAGGGGATTGCGGGATGAGAGCACCATGTCCACCAAGCCGGCGCTGAAGCCAAAGCCGGCCATCCAGTGCATGGTCGCCGCTATGTAGACCGACAATCCGGTCAGCAGGGCATGCAGCACATACAGCAGGGGTGCCACAAACATGAAGGCAAACTCCAGGGGCTCGGTCACCCCGGTGAGGAAGGCGGCAAATGACGCGGCCAGCATGATGGACGCCACCTTCTCCCGGTTTTCCGGCCGGGCTGTATGGTAGATGGCCAAGGCCGCGCCGGGCAGGCCAAACATCATGATGGGAAAGAATCCCGCCTGATACATGCCGGTGACCCCCAGCACGGCCTTGCCGTCGGCCAGGGATTGGGCGCCCCCCAGGAAGTTGGGAATGTCGTTGATGCCGGCCACGTCAAACCAGAACACTGAGTTGAGGGCATGGTGCAGGCCCACCGGGATCAGCAGGCGGTTGAAGAAGGCATAGATACCGGCCCCCGTGGCCCCCAGCCCCTGGATGCTTTCGCCAAAATGCACCAGACCGCCGTAGATCATGGGCCACAGATACATCATGACGAACGCCAATGGGATCATGGCAAAGGAGGTGAGAATGGGCACCAGCCGGCGACCGCTGAAGAAGGCCAGGGCCTTGTGCAGCTCGACGCCGCTAAAGCGGTTGTACAACTCGGCGGCTATGATGCCGGTGAGGATGCCGACAAACTGGTTGCCTATCTTGCCGAAGGCGGCCGGCACCTGCTCCGGCGGCACCCCCAGGATCTGACTCACGGCCCCCGGGGAACACAGGGTCGTCAGCACCAGATAGCCAACGAACCCGGCCAGGGCAGCGGCGCCATCCTTGTCCCGGGACAGGCCATAGGCCACCCCCACGGCAAACAGCACCGCCATGTTGTCTATGATGGCGGCACCGGACTTGATGAAGAAGGCCGCCAGGGCGCTGTTACCGCCCCAGGCCACCGGATCGATCCAGTACCCCACCCCCATCAGGATGGCGGCGGCGGGCAGGGTGGCCACCGGCACCATGAGGGCACGCCCGACTTTTTGCAGGTATCCGAGAATATTCACATCCACATCCTCACGGTTATTCAGATTGCCCGGCAGTTCCGGTGGTAGAGCCGCGCAATCTGGCTCCTGCTCATCAAGGTAACGACACTTATTTTGCATCGCAAATGTATTTTGCCGTGCAGTGATAAGAATCACGCCACGCCAGGCTTCAAACTGCCATAAAAGCAGACAAACCACCATGATTCATCAAGATTCCAAGATTGGATTGGCTTTTTAAGGGCGCTTATTTCACAATGAGAAATAAGCACCCCAGTGGAGAACCTCATGCGCCTCATTCCCCTCAAGCAAGCCGAGCAGGTGGGTCTCTGGTCCGCTCGCTACATAGTGGATCGCATCCAGGCCTTCGCCCCGACGCCGGAGCGCCCCTTCGTGCTGGGCTTGCCGACCGGTGGTACGCCCCTGAGTACCTATCACCGGCTGATCCAGCTGTATCAGCAGGGCGAGGTCAGCTTCGCCAACGTGGTGACCTTCAACATGGACGAATACGTCGGCCTGCCGGCGGCACACCCCCAGAGCTATCGCCGCTTCATGTACGACAACTTCTTCTCCCAGGTGGACCTGCGGGAGGAAAACATCCATCTGCTGGACGGCAATGCGCCGGATCTGCTGGCCGAGTGCCAAGGGTATGAGGAAAAAATCCGCCGATATGGCAAAATCCACCTCTTCATGGGGGGCGTCGGCAACGACGGGCATATCGCCTTCAACGAACCGGCGTCGTCGCTGAACTCCCGCACGCGGATCAAGACCCTCACCGAGGACACCCGGCTGGCCAACGCCCGCTTCTTTGACGGCGACCTGCAGCAGGTGCCCAAGCTGGCTCTGACGGTGGGGGTCGGTACCCTGATGGATGCCGAGGAGATCATGATTCTGGTGACCGGTCATGCCAAGGCGCTGGCCCTGCAGGCGGCGGTGGAAGGCAGCGTCAACCACATGTGGACCATCTCCACCCTGCAGCTGCACCCCAGGAGTCTGATCGTCTGCGACGAGGCCTGCACCATGGAGCTCAAGGTCAAGACGGTTCGCTATTTCCAGGGGTTGGAAGCCGAAAACATCCAGCGCCTCTGAGGTCAGCTTCAACACAGGACGTATTATGTACGCACTCACCCACGCCCGGATCCATACCGGCAGCCAGTGTCTCACCGATCAGGCCCTGCTGATCGAGGGGGACAGGATCGCCGGCCTGCTGCCCCTGCAGGAGCTGGATCCCGCCCTGCCCCGCCACGCACTGGCCGGCGCTCACCTCACCGCAGGCTTTATCGATCTGCAGATCAACGGCTGCGGCGGCGTGATGTTCAACCATGCTCCGACCCTGGCCACCCTGCAGACCATGCAGGCCGCCAACCTGCGCAGCGGCACCACCAGCTTCCTGCCCACCCTGATCAGTGCCCCGGATGAGACGATTCGAACCGCCCTGACGGCGGTGCGGGGCTTCATGACGGCACAGCCGGATCTGGTGCTGGGCATGCATCTGGAAGGCCCCTACACCCATCCGCAGCGCAAGGGCATACACCCCTTGGCCCAGCTGCGCCACCCCACCGAGGCCATGATCGACTTCCTGTGTCAGCAGTCGCCCTGGCTGCGGATGGTGACCCTGGCCCCCGAACAGAACCGGCCCGAACATATCCAACGACTCAAGGCCGCCGGCATCCTGGTGGCCCTTGGCCACAGTGCCGCCAGCTACCAGCAGGCCATGGCGGGCTTCGCCGCCGGCATCGGCTTCGCCACCCACCTCTACAACGCCATGAGCCCCACCCTCAACGGCCGGGAGCCTGGCGTGGTGGGCGCCATCTACGATCACCCCAGCCTCTACAGCGGCATCATAGTGGATGGCCATCATGTCCATTGGGCCAATGTCCGGCTGGCCCACAAGGTGCTGGGGGAACGCCTGTGCCTGGTGACCGATGCGGTGGCTCCGGCTGGAGCCCCTCCCGGCTTCGATCACTTCGATTTCTGCGGCACCCAGGTGTTCTATCGGGATGGCAAGTGTGTCGATGCCCAGGGCACCCTGGGGGGCTCGGCCCTGACCATGATCGAGGGCGTCGCCAACCTGGTGCGGCATGTGGGCCTGCCGCTGGAGGAGGCCCTGCGCATGGCCTCCCTCTACCCGGCCCGGGCGCTGGGAATCGAAGATCGTCTGGGCAGCATAGCCCGGGGCAAGATCGCCAACCTGACCCTGTTTGATGACGATTTCCGGGTGCTGGGCACTGTGGTCAAGGGGCAATGGCTGGAGCAGACCCCATGAGCCCCACGCAGGTGGCCAACCTGGAGCAGGTCAAACAGGTGAACGCGGCCCTGGTGTATCGGCTCATCGATGAACAGGGTCCCCTCTCCCGGGTACGCCTGGCGGAACTCGCCGCCCTGGCGCCCGCCAGCATCACCAAGCTCAGCCGGCAATTGCTCGAAGCCGGCCTCATCCGCGAGCTGGAAGCCGCCACCCCCACCGGCGGCCGGCCGGCCATCGCCCTCACCTGCCAGAACGAGTCCCTGGGACTGGTGGCCGGTCGGCTGGGGCGGGACGGCCTGCAGCTGAGCCTGTACAACCTGCAGGGCACGGAGCTGGTCAGTCAGGCGTGGAGCATAGACGCCCCGGAGCAGCCCGGGGTCATGAACCAGTTGGCCGAGGCTCTGGTGGACTTCATTGCCCAGCATGGTCACGGCGTGCCACGGCCGATCGCCGTCGGCCTGACCATGCCGGGACTCATCGATCCCCAGCAAGGCAGGGTGGTCTACATGCCCCGCTATCCCCTCCGGGAGCTGGCTCTGGGCCCCTGGCTGGCCGAGCGCCTAGGGCTAGCCGTCTATCTGGGCAACGACACCCGGGCTCATGCCCTGGCGGAACACCTGATCGGGGCCGCCCAGGGCTGCCAGGACGCCATCCTGGTGAGCGTGCACCATGGCACCGGTGCCGGCATCCTCAGCAACGGCCACATCTTCCTGGGCAAGAACAGCAACGTGGGAGAAATCGGCCACATTCAGGTCGCGCCGTTTGGCGAACGCTGTCACTGCGGCAATGTCGGCTGTCTGGAGACCATAGTGGCCAATCCCGCCATCGTCCGCCGTACCCGCCAGCTGCTGGCACAGGGGCATCCCAGCCGGCTGCGGGACGAGGCCCTGACCATAGCGACCATCTGTCAGGCGGCGCTGGCCGGCGACGGCCTGGCCCGCCATGTGCTCGAACAGGCGGCCGAGCCTCTCGGGCGCACCCTGGCCATCATGGTCAACCTGTTCAATCCGCAGAAGTTGCTGCTGGCCGGCGAGATCATGCAGTGCCATGAGCTCCTCTGGCCCATACTGCAAGGCTGCATCGAGCGGCAATCCCTGCCCAGCTTTCATCAGGATCTGCCCATCGAACTGGCCCGTTTTCAGCAGGCCGGCACCCAAGGCGGCTATGCCCTGATCAAGCGCGCCCTGTATGAGGGGGACCTGCTGCAGCGGCTGATGAATCCTGCGATGGCGGAATAATGCCCTGCCAGGCCGGCATCACGGGCCATTCCTACCAGGGAATGGCCTTTTTTGTGCCTTTTTTAGTCGTTTTTACTGCTGCGCCCCCCATAGAGGCTTCAAATATGAGCCTTTTCTTCTGCTGCGCGTTTTTGATTAATTTTTTTTATCGTAAAATGAAAAAACTCGATTTTTAAGTCTGTAGCCCCCTGAACATACTTGCCCGCGACAGTTCCACCAACGATGAATACGAGCATATGAGCTTCGAAACTGATAAGCGCTTTAATGACTTGCAACACTTTCCCCGGGGTATCCGCCGCAGTGGCGAATTCACCGTCGCCGAAGCCGACCTGCTCGAACGGCATGGCCACGCCATGCTCAGTCTGTATCAAGGCAAGACCCAGCCGCAGGATGAGCTGGAAACCAGCTTCCTGGAGAAGGTGCAACAGGGGGATGCCAGCGGCCATTCCTTCGCCAAGGTATGGTTGAAATACCTGAAGGTGATCGGACCCCGCCGGGTACACCGTCTGTGCACCGCCTCCGGCTCCGGCGGCGATGACGGCGCCAGCTTCGAGTCCGTGGACGAGTCCCTGGAGTAATGGATACAGATCTGCTGCGCACCTTCATCGAGGTCAGCAAGACTCGCCATTTTGGTCGTGCGGCAGAAAACCTGTATCTGACCCAATCGGCGGTCAGCTTCCGGATCCGCCAGCTGGAGCAGCAACTGGGAGTCACCCTGTTTGCCCGCCACCGCAACAACATCCAGCTGACCACCGCCGGGCAACACCTCATTCCCTACGCCGAAACCATACTACTGACCCTGGGACGCGCCAAGCAGGAGCTGGCCCGGGATCAGGCCCAGCAGCAGCTGCTGGCGGTGGGCGCACCGCTGTTCTGCTGGGAGATGGGCCTGCAGGCCTGGCTGGATCATTGGTTTGCCCAAGGCAGCCAGCCGGCTCTGCGCCTGGAAACCGCCAACCGCGAACAGCTCTGCCGTCAGTTGCTCGAACGCACCCTGGATCTGGCCATCCTCGCCGAGCCCAGCAAGATAGACGAGGTGACGGTCCGTCCCCTGGCCGAATACCAGCTGACCCTGGTGAGTCGCACACCCCAGCTCACCCTGGAGCAGACCGCCAACCAGCCACTCATCTGGCTCGAATGCGGCCAACAGAGTGCCCAGCAAGGCATGCCGGCCCTGCTGCTGCAACGCACCCCCACCCTGCAGACCGGCTCCGTCACCCAGGCCCTGCAGCATCTGCTGGCCCACGGCGGCATCGGCTACCTGCCCCGTCATCTGGTCAGCCAGGCCCTCAAGCAGGAGCAGCTGCACCTGGTGGAGGGCGCGCCGACGCTCATCCGCCCCCTGTACCTGGCCTATCGCCATGGCTTCGACCAGGAGGAGCGGCTGGGCAATCTGTTGGCCGCGCCACTTAACTTCGGCGCCCGCCGTTAATCCGTCAGACTGTACTGCGCCAGCACGGCGCCGCTATCCCGCTCCACCAGGGTCAGACAATCCGCCTCATAGCGACCATAGCTGGCAGGCTGGCCATCCCGCGGCATGGCAAGCGACCCAGGGTTAAAGCGCATGGGGCCCTGGCCATCCTTCTGCCAATGCACCCTGTGGGTATGGCCGGTGAGCAGCAGATCCGCTGACGTCAGCGGCAGGCCCTCCTCTGCCAGACAGTGACCGTGGGTCATGAAGAAGCGGTGGCCATCCACCAGCAACTGGTTGTGGGATGCCAGCACGGGAAACTGCAGCAGCATCTGATCCACCTCGCTGTCGCAGTTGCCACGCACCGCGATGATCTGCTGGCGCAGGCCATTGAGGCGCGCCGCCACCCCCATGGGGTCATAGCCGGCAGGAACCGGATTGCGGGGACCGTGGTTCAGCAGGTCCCCCAACAGCAGATAGTAGTGGGGTTGCCAGGCCGCCAGTTGCAGCAAGGCCTGCTCCAGGGCCGCCAGATCACCATGAATATCGGAAAGCAGGGCAAGACGCATAAAAAACGGGCTCCGTGTCAGCACAGGGAGCCCGCAGTATACCCCGTTAGGGGATCAGGGGGAGACCACCAGGCCAATCTGGCCCTCGGGCAGCCACTCGTACACCACCTCGGCCTGCTGGCTGCAACAACCGCCATGACAGCCGCCGGTCTGGCATTTACGCACCCGCCCCTTGCGCATCCAGACCCCCATGATGCCCTCGAGCATGCCCTCGGGGATCCGGTGCCGCCGGGCCAGCTCCTTCTGGCTCAGGCGCCCCGCCGTCTGCAGGCTCTGTCCCACCTCGTGCAAGATCATAACAGCACCACCTTGCGGGACAGGCGGGCCCCCCGGCGCCGCAGCAGCCAGACGATGGCCCCCAGGGCCAGACCGTAGGCCAACAGCCAGCTCACGCTCTGCACCGGATGCACCGTCAGGTGGCTGAGCTGGTAGTAGAGGGTGGAGACCATGAAGGCGCACAGGTTGCACCACATGGCGGTGAACAGCGCCCAGCTGCGCCCCGTCTCCCGCACCAGCGCCCCCATGGCGGCGGCACAGGGCATGTACAGCAGCACGAACAGCAGGTAGGCAAAGGCCCCGGCCGCGCCGGCGAAGTGGGTCTGCATGTTGCCGAAGATGGAGACGTCCACCGCCTGCTCCTCGGCGGCGGTGGCCTGATCCGCCGTTTCACCCAGCTCGATCCCCATGGGATCCGCCGCGTTGATGCCCGCCAGGTTGGCGGGGATGGTGGCCAGCGCCTCCTTGAGGCTGGCCAGCAGATCAAACTCGGCGGCCTCATCCTCACCCGGGGTCTGATACAGGTTGTTCAAGGTGCCCACCACGGCCTCCTTGGCGAAGATCCCGGTGATGATGCCCACTGTGGCCTGCCAGTTGTCCGGCTGCACCCCCAAGGGCGAGAGCACAGGGGTCACCTTCTGGGCCACCACGCTCAGCACCGAGCTGTCGCTGTCCTGATGGCCGAAGCTGCCGTCCGTACCCAGGGAGTTGAACAGGTTCAGCACCGCCACCACCAGCACTATGGTCTTGCCGGCGCCCAGCACGAAGCCGCGCAGCTTGTGCCAGGTCTTGATCAGCATGTTCCCCAGCCGCGGCAGCTCGTAGTCCGGCATCTCCATCAGCATGGACTCGCTCTTGCCTGGCAGCAGGGTACGGCGCAGCAACAGACCGGTGAGCACCGCCACCAGGATGCCGATGAGATAGAGGGCGAAGACCACGTTCTGTCCCGAGTTGGGGAAGAAGGCCACCGCGAACAGGGCGTAGACAGGCAGGCGGGCGCCACAGGACATGAAGGGGGCCATGGCGGAGGTGATGAGCCGCTCCCGCTCCGAGCTCAGGGTACGGGCCGACATCACCGCCGGCACCGTACAGCCAAAGCCCATCAGCATGGGCACGAAAGCCTTGCCCGGCAGGCCGAGGTAACGCATCAGCCTGTCCACCACGAAGGCGGCCCGTGCCAGGTAGCCGGAGGCTTCCAGCATGGAGAGGAACAGGAACAGGAAGCCGATGACGGGGATGAAAGTGGCCACCGTCTGGATACCGCTGCCGAAGCCGTCGGACACGGTGGCCACCAGCCACTCCGGCATGCCCAGCCCTGCCAGCAGATGGCGGCTGCCATCCACAAACAAGGCACCGGCCAGGATGTCGAAGAAGTCGATGAAGGCACTGCCCACGTTGATGGCGAACATGAACATCAGGTACATGACCGCCAGGAAGATGGGGATCCCCAGCCAGCGGTTGAGCAACCAGCGATCCAGCACCTCGCTGGCGCTGGCCCCCAGCTTGCCGTGTTGCTTGAGGCAGGCCTGGCAGTGCTGATGAATGAAGCCATAGCGCACATCCGCCAGGTGCAGATCCAGATCCACCAGGGCCTTGGCCCGGTTACGCAGGTTGATCACCCCATCGGGCTGGGCCAGCTGCAGGTTGCCGGCCAGCTGGGCATCCTCCTCCAGCAGGCGCAGGGCGCAGCCCCGGGCGGTCAGGTGCGGATGCGCCAGACCGGCGGCCAGCTCGGCAATCACAGGCTCCAGCTCGGCGCCATAATCCAGCCCCGCCAACGGGGCCTGGGGTTGGCCCATCATGGCCCCCAGCATGGCCTTGAGGGCGCGGGTCTGCTTGCGGTTATGGGCCGACAGGGCCACCACGGGACAGCCCAGCACGGCACTCAGCCCGGCCACGTCTATGGTCTGGTGGCGCTTTGCCACCACGTCGGACTTGTTGAGCACCACCAGCAACGGCAGGCCCAGCTCCCGCAGCTGCAGGGTCAGGTAGAGGGAGCGCGCCAGGTTGCTGGCGTCCACCACGTTGACCACCAGATCCGGCTTGTGGGTCAGCACATAGCCCAGGGCCACCTGCTCGTCCACCGAGGCCTCCCGGCCTTCCAGGGCATAGATGCCCGGCAGGTCGACGATATCGAACTGATCACCGCCTTGTTCAAAGGTGCCGGTCTTTTTGTCGACCGTGACACCGCTCCAGTTCCCCACGTGCTGGTTGGCACCGGTGAGGGCGTTGAACAAAGAGGTCTTGCCGCTATTGGGGTTGCCGACGGTTACCAGATGCCACTTCATACGGACTCCACCTCGATCTGACCGGCCAGCGCCAACTGCAGGGAAAGCGTGATACCATCGGCCGCGACCTGCAACGGATCGCCAAAGGGCGCGCTGCGCAGCAGCCGGACTTGGGTGTGGGGCAAGAGGCCCATGACCATCAGTTTGCGGCGTACCGCCGGTTCGACGCCCGCCAGGCTGCCGATGCGCGCCGCTCGGCCAGGTTCCAGTTCAGATAGCAGCATGGAGACTCCTTAACACCATTGATAATGGTTCTCAGTAATCGCCATTATAGTCGAATTCCCTAAAGAAAAAAGGGTGATCTGGATCAACTAACCTTTACCTTTTGCTTACAGAATACGCAGGAGCCGCCCATGGCCGACAACAACTCCCGGCTGGTCTATTCCACCGACGGTCAACATCTCATCACCCAGGCCGAAGCCAGCGCCTCCCCCTTTGCCGCCGACGGCATAGTCCGGCTGCGGCGGGAGACCAAGGGACGCAAAGGGGCCGGCGTCATCACCATTCATGGGGTGCCCAGCGCGCAGCAAAAGTCCATCGCCAGCCTGCTGAAGAAGAAATGCGGCACCGGCGGCGCCCTCAAGGACGGCATCATCGAAATCCAGGGCGACAAGCGGCAGATCATCGAGACCGAACTGGCCAAGGCCGGCTTCACCACCCGCTGGGTTGGCGGCTAGCCTATCCCGCGCCAACGCTAGAACAGGCTGAGCTGCTCGCCGGCCAGGCCGTCAAAGCTCAGGCCAATCCAGGGCAGGATCGCCTCGGCCACCGGCCGCAGCTGCTTGTCGATGTAGTGCTGATAGTCGATGGCCTGCTGGCGATGGCCCACGGGCTCGGGGCCCGCCAGGGTCTGGTAATAATCGATCTCGCCGCGCCGGGTATACAGGGGCGGCAAGCCGGCCGCCTGTCGCGCCGCCTCCAGCTTGATGGCCGCCTTGACGTGAGGCGGCTGACTCAGGCGATAGGCCGCCAGGGGCCGCCGCAGCTTCTTGTGGTAGACGAGCCAGTGATCCAGCTCGCCCTGCCGGGTCTGATGCACCATCTGTTGCACAAACTCCGCCACATCCTCATCGTGAAATACCCGCCAGTACAACCCCTGCTGGAACTGCTTGGCCAACTCGGTCCAATCGCTGCGGATGCTCTCCAGCCCCTTGAAGATCAGCTCATCCCCTTGCGCCCCACTGACCAGGCCGGCGTAGCGCTTCTTGCTGCCTTGCTCCTGGCCGCGGATGGTAGGCATGAAGAAGCGAGCATAGTGGCGTTCAAACTGCAGCTCCAGGCAGGAGGTGACACCAAACTCGTCGGCCAGCCGCTGCCGCCAATGGGCGTTGATGGTTGCCGCCAGCGCGCTCCCCTGACGCTCTGGGTCGCTGACTTGCTCCGGCGTCAACCAGACGAAGATGGAGTCGGTGTCGCCATAGATCACCTGATAGCCCTGCCCCTGCAACCAGAGCCGACTCTGCTGCATCAACCATTGGCCACGCAGCGTGATGCTGGAGGCCAGCCGCGCATCGAAGAAACGGCAGCCCGGCGAGCCCAGGACGCCGTAAAAGGAGTTCATCAGCAGCTTGATGGCCTGGGAGAGGATGGCATCCTGCTGGGCCTTGGCCTGATCCCGCGCCTGCCACAGCTGGGCCAGCAGCCCGGGCAGGATGGCCACCTCGGGGGCGAAGCGGGCCGCCAGAAAACCGGGAATGGTGTCCGCCTGCCGCCGCAGCCCCTCCACCAATGCCAGGGGATCGATGGCGAAGGTGCGGATGAGACTGGGATACAGACTCTTGAAATCCAGCACCAGCACATGCCGGTACAGGCCAGGCACCGAGTCCATCACATAGCCACCCGGCGAGGGCGTGATGGGCCCCTGGGGGCGATCTGGCGCCACATAGCCGCGGCGATGCAGCCGGGGCAGATAGAGATGGCTGAAGGCGGCCACCGAGCCGCCAGGCCGATCCAGCGCCAGCCCGGAGAGCTGGGCGCGGCGCTGCAGGAACGGCAGCAGGGCCAGCCGCGCGAACAGCTCCCAGACCAGACGACAATCCTGCAGGTTGTAGCGTGCCAGCTGCACGGGATCCTGCTGATGCCACTGCACTATGGCCTGCTCGCGGTGCTGCACGGCGGTTCCCTGTAGCGCCTTGCCCTCCCCCAGCACCTGGCGGGCCACCGACTCCAGGGCATAGCTATCAAAGTGCATGCCGGCGGACTTGAGGGCGGCGATGCCGTCGATGGCCACCCGGCCGGGCAACAGCAGGGTGCCCGTGTCCTTGCCCTCCGCCGAGGGCCAGAAACGGGCCAGCTGGCCCGCCCGTCCCCAATCGGCGGCCAGACCATGCAGGGCCAGACGCTGCAGCAGCAGCCGGCAATCAAAGTTCACCAGGTTCCAGCCCAGCAGCAGATCCGGATCCCGTTGTCGCAGACAGACCCCCAGTTGCTGCAGCAGGCTGCGCTCATCGGCGACCCATTCGATCTGCAGATCCGCCGGCGCCGGCCGTGGCGAGCCCACCAGGATGACGGTGTGCCAGTCTTGGTCACACAGGCCGACACACAGCAGACGGCCATCCGGCGCGCACTCCACATCCAGCGACAAGGCGTTGCCCTGCCAGGCGTGCTCCGCCGGCGCCAGTTGCTGGACCAGGACCTCCCGGTAGCCGGCATGCTGATACGCCTCGCCGGTGAAGCGCACCCCGGCGGTGATGAATCGCTCCATCAGGTAGCGATCCACCGCCCGAATATCCGCCTCCAGCAACGCCAGCCCCTGCTGAGTCAGCAGGGTGCGCGCCCTGTGCTCGCTGCTCAGGCTCGGGAAATAGCAGGCGCAGACCGGCTGCTGGGCAAACGTCTTCAGGGAGAGGGGGCGCAAGCGGCCGGCCAGGCCATGGTCCTGCAGCAGGCGTGCAGCCAATGCCTGCTGTGCCTGGGGGAGAAAAAACAGAGGTTCGTGATCCGGAACCCGCAACAGGGCAGGCCCGCTCTCGGTGGTGACCCAGAACTGCAGCTCACAGCGGCCCTGGCGATCCAGGGCCTGACGAGTCAACAAGAAGCCGGTTTCCTCCACCGGCTGGTGTCGGCTCATGGCAGCCGTAGGCGGTGACGCCGCCTACTCCTTCTTGCCAAAGCCGGACGTCTTGAGGCTGAAGCCGGTCTCGTTGCGCCAGGCATCCAGGCCGCTGCGGTTGTTGCCCGCCACCAGGCTGGCCGCCAGGCTGGGGCTGTTGAACAGGTAGTCCTCGGTCAGGCGGTAACCCGGCGCTTCCACCACCAGGAGACCCTTGGCCAACAGGCTCTGCCGCAAGTCGATCACCGCCTCGCGCAGCGAGTCGGCCTGCTCTGCCACCAGGGTAGAGCCCCCCAACAGCATGAAGCCGGGCTGCTGGCGCTGCCCCACCGGATAGCCGCTGGCCACCGCCCCCTTGACGTGAAAATGATACAGCTCGCGCTCGCCGGGACGGCTCTCCTGCAGGGCCTTTTGCAACGCCATCAGCTCGTCGAAAATGTCGATGGGTACCACGGCGGCCTGACGATGACCGCGGCTATCCACGATGAAACTGACCTGCTTGCTCAACATCATCCCTACATCCTCACCTGCTAACCATGCACTCCCGGCGCGTCGATCTAGTCTGCCTGTTGTCGGGCCTGGAACCAAGTCATCAGTGAGGAAAGACGCATAAAGCTGTGATAAGGCTCGGGTCGTGCTGGCAAAGTGACCCCGGGCCGCGTCACCACCAGAGTCATGAGTCCAGCCCGCAGGGCGCTGAGCATGCCGGTCTCGGAATCCTCCACCGCATAGCACTGATAGGGCTCCCGCCCCAGGGCCCGCACCGCCCGCTGATAGGGCTCGGGATGGGGCTTGGCCTGGGTGACGTCGTCCCGGGTGATCACCGCCTGAAAGTAGTCCTGCCAGCCGAAGGCCTTGAGCACCGGCAGCACCTCGTGGCGATAGGCGCCGGTCACCAGGGCCAGGGAGGCCCCCAACTCCGTAAGGCCCGCCAGCAGCTCATCGGCCCCCGCCTCCTTGCGCGGCAGGGCTGTGGTCAGCAGGGTCATCAGGCGATCGCCCTTGCGGGCCGCCAGCTCCGCCGGCAACACCGCCAACTTGAATTCCCGCGCCAGCACGGCCGCGGTGCTGAGGGTCCCCATGCCGGCAAAACGGCGCAGGTACTCTGCCTCATCCAAGGCCACACCAAACACTGACAACTCCTCTGCCCAGGCGGCATAATGCAGGGGCTCGGAGTCCACCAGGGTGCCATCAAAATCCAAACAGACTGCCATGTGCGCCATGCACTGCTCCTTAGTCATGCGGCCGCCAGGCCCGTCACCGTCCTCTTTATTAAAGAAGAGGTCCTCCCGCGGCTCAAGGCAAAAACCCCGCCAAAATAGGGCCAGATCAAGGATTTGGCGCTCAGCTCACCCCATCCATAAAAACATAAAAAGTCACTTTTAGTGACTAAATATACTTGCGCAGCCTGGCATTTTTCCTCATCATAACGCCAGTTTTTCTGTTGGAATACCGGCCATGGTTCGCGAAAGAGATGCAGTATTGGTGAATGCTTTTCGGCACTCGACTCCCTATGTCAATCATCACAGAGGCTCCACCTTCGTGATCATGATCGGCGGCGAAGCCATCGCCGACGAAAACTTCAACAGCATAGTGACCGACATCGCCCTGTTGCAGAGTCTGGGCATCCGCCTGGTGCTGGTGTTCGGCGCCCGTCCGCAGATCGACAACCAGCTGGCCCAGGCCGGGATCCGCTCCCGTTTTCACAAGCGCATCCGCATCACCGACAGCGACAGCTTCCGCATCATCAAGCAGGTGTGCGGCGGCCTGCAGCTGGAGATCATGTCCCGGCTCTCCATGGGCCTGGTGAATACCCCCATGGCCGGCGCCCGGGTCAACGTGGTCAGCGGCAACTTCGTCACCGCCCAACCCCTGGGGGTGGACGATGGCATCGACTATTGCCACAGCGGCCGGGTCCGCCGCATCGATACCCAGGGCATCGACGGCCAGCTCAACCACAACGCCGTGGTCCTCATCTCCCCCATCGGCTTCTCGGTGACCGGCGAGAGCTTCAGCGTCAATGCCGAAGATCTGGCGGCCCAGGTGGCCATCCACCTCAAGGCCGATAAGCTCATCGCCTTCTGCTCCAATCAGGGGGTGGTGGGCCAGGCAGGCCACGTGGTCTCCGAACTCTTTCCCGAGCAGGCCGAAGAGTGCCTGGCACAGCTGGAAGCCCAGGGCGAAGACAGCTCGGGTACCGCCCGTTACATGCGGGCCGCCATCAAGTCCTGCCGGGCCGGGGTGCCCCGCAGCCACCTGGTGAGCTATCGGGAAGACGGTTCCTTGCTGCAGGAGCTGTTCACCCGAGACGGTATCGGTACCCAGATAGTACGGCAGAGTGCCGAGCAGGCCCGGCGTGCCACCATAGATGACATCGGCGGCATCTTGGATCTCATCCGCCCCATGGAAGAGGAAGGCATTCTGGTGCGTCGTTCACGGGAGCAGCTGGAGATGGAGATCGATCTGTTCCAGATCATCGAGCGCGACGGCATGGTCATCGGCTGTGCGGCCCTCTACCCCTTCCCCGAGGAAGGCATGGGCGAGATGGCCTGCGTGGCCATCCACCCGGACTACCGCAGCTCCAACCGTGGCGACCGCCTGGTGGCCAAGATTGAAGAGCAGGCCAGGTTGCAGCGGCTGCAGAAGCTGTTTGTGCTGACCACTCGTTCCATTCACTGGTTCCGGGAGCGAGGGTTTGAGCCGGTGGAAGTCCCAGATCTGCCGGTGGCGAAGCAGAAGCTGTACAACTACCAGCGGCGTTCCAAAATCTTGATGAAGTCCTTGTAATCCGGACAAAAAAAGGCGGGGCCGCAATAGACTACGGCCCCGTTTTGGCAATGGAGATTTCTGGTTTCCACGCCGTGGAATATAGCAGCGGGATCTGGGCCATTAGGTGGCACGCGTCACACTTTGCGTCCACTGTTGCATCTGGTTAACAAAAAATGCCAGTCCAGATCACACTTTGAAAGTGTTTTCACTCAAAGAAATTCGCCTCTCTCGCCAGTCGACAGCATTTTTTCGCCCAAGTGGTTGACAGCTAAGTGACTCGTAAGTGAATCTTTACGCCCCGGCACAACCAGTGTCGGTACCAGAAGAGGCGCGTTGCCCAGGCAACCGGCGGGAGGAGCCAACTCCGACAATCGCCGGCCAGGGGGAGCAACGCCGAGGTACAGTGCACCGTTGGCGTCTACTGTATCGGCTGCGAGGGCTGAATCCCTCGGGCTGCCACCTAATTTCGGGTGGAGTGCTTCTGGCAAGAAGTTGCCTATCCCTCTTGCCTTCCTGCACTCCTCCCCTTGTTTGACGTGACTGAAGCTGGCCCCTGCCAGCAGACAAGGAGTGTGAGTTGAGTCAGCTTACCGTTGCCAAGTTTGGCGGGACCAGCGTCGCCGATGCCCAGGCCATGGGCCGCTGTGCCCAGATCGTGACCCAGAATCCCCAGACCCGCGTGGTGGCGCTCAGCGCCAGTGCCGGCGTCACCAACCTGCTGGTGGCCCTGGCCCAGGGCACCCTGAGTGCCGAGGAACGCCAGGCCCACCTGACTCGGTTGACCCATATCCAAGACGCCATCCTGGACGCCTTGGGCCGTCCGGCGGCGATCTGTGGTGAGATCCAGACCATTCTGGCCGAAGTGGCCCAACTGGCCGAACAGGCGGTCCAAGAAACCGACGCTGCCTTGGTGGATCGCCTGGTGGCACAAGGCGAACTGATGTCCACCCGCCTGTTCACCGAGCTGCTCGTCCAGCAGGGCCATACCGCCGTCTGGTTTGATGTGCGCCGCGTGATGCGCACCGACAGCCTGTTCGGCAAGGCCACCCCGGCCATTGAGGCCCTGCGCACCCTGAGTCAGCAAGAGCTGGCGCCCCTGCTGGCCGAGCACATCGTCATCACCCAGGGCTTTATCGGCGCCAATGCCGAAGGCCAGACCACCACCCTGGGCCGTGGCGGCAGCGACTACAGCGCCGCCCTGCTGGCCGAGGCATTGAATGCCACCGAGCTGGAGATCTGGACCGACGTGCCCGGCATCTACACCACGGATCCCCGGCTGGTCAGCTCCGCCCACCCCATCAACGAGATCAGCTTCGCCGAGGCGGCGGAAATGGCCACCTTCGGCGCCAAGGTGCTGCACCCGGCCACCCTGCAGCCGGCACTGCGCAAGGGCATTCCCGTGTTTGTCGGCTCCAGCAAGGATCCGGCCGCCGGCGGTACCTGGGTGCGCGGCCAGACCGACAGCACGCCGCTGTTCCGCGCCGTGGCCCTGCGCCGCAACCAGCAGCTGCTGACCCTGCAGAGCCCCAGCATGCTGGGGGCCAGCGGTTTCCTGGCGGAGGTGTTCAGCATCCTGGCCAAGCACCGCATCTCGGTGGATCTCATCACCACCTCGGAGGTGAGCGTGTCGCTGACCCTGGATCACACCGGCAGCCAGTCCAGCGGTAAGAGCATGCTGAGCGACGCCGTGCTGGCGGAGCTAGGTGCCCTGTGCAAGGTTCGGGTGGAAGAGGATCTGGCCCTGGTGGCCCTGATCGGCAATCGCATGAGCGAGGTGAATGGCGCCGGCAGCCGGGTGTTCAACACCCTGGATGACGTCAACATCCGCCTCATCTGTTACGGGGCCAGCCCCCACAATCTTTGCTTCCTGGTGCGGGAGGCAGATGCCGTCAGCGTGGTGCAGCGATTGCACCAGCAGCTGCTGGATTAAGCGCACTTTAAGTCCTTTTACTCCTTGGGCGCAGCTGGTCTGCGCCCTTTTTTGTGCCTCGCCGGCGCACTTTGCTATGCTGGACTCCCGTCACTGCACCGAGTATCCCCCATGATCCTCTCCACCACCCCCACCCTGGAAGGCAAGCAGATCGTCGAATACCGCGGCATCGTCGTCGGCGAGGCCATCCTGGGCGCCAATCTCTTCAAGGATCTGTTCGCCGGCATTCGCGACATCATAGGCGGCCGCGCTGGCGCCTACGAAAAAGAGTTGGGCAAGGCCCGGGAGATCGCCATGCAGGAACTCAGGGAGAAGGCGTCCGCCCTGGGGGCCAACGCCGTGGTGGGCATCGATCTGGACTATGAGGTGGTGGGCCCCAACGGCGGCATGCTGATGGTGAGCATCAGCGGCACCGCCGTGCTGGTGCGCTAACCCCTGGAATACCGGCGCCCGCCCCTAGCCGGACAAGCCCATCAGGCGAGCCTGCACCTGGGCAAAATCCGGCCTGATGGCGGGCACGCTCCCCAGACAGTCGTGCATCAGCATCTCCAGCGCCTGCCGCAGTTCGGCGGTCACATCGCCCAGTTCGATCAACTCCTCCAGCAGACAACCGAAGGCACGCACCTCCAGCCGCTCCAGCGCGGGTCCCAGGGGGCTGGCCGGCCCATAGCAGGACGCGGCACCAAAGTCCCCCAGCAAGGCACCGCCCTGCCCATTCTGCAGGATATTGTGGGCATAGAGATCCCCGTGCAGTATGCCCAAGCCGTGCAGGTGTGCCGCCACCGCCGCCAGCTTCTGGGCGATGCCGAGCACGGCGTCGGGCGTCAGCCGCAGCCCATCCTCATACACGTCACGGGTGCAGGAGGCCAGGCTGGGCGGCCCGGCCAGGGTGGCATAGTCAGGATCAATCAAGGCCATCACCAGGGCCTCCACCCCAGCGGGATGGTCGGAGATCTCGCCGATCAGCTCGATGAGCGCCGGATGCCGGCCCGCCGCCAGCGCGGCCGCCTTCTCGCAGTGGGGCAAGCCGTCGCTGGTGACCGCCCCTTTAAACAGCTTCACCGCCACCGGCTGCACCCCTTCCCCCTGCTGCCAGTCGGCCGCCACAATCCGGCCGGAGGCCCCTTCCCCCAGCACCTTGCCCGGGGTTAACGAGGCCCAGGGGACGGCCCGCACCGCCACCGTTGGCTGCGGCGACGCGCAGCAGGGGTTACCGGCAAACGCCAGCCAGCTCAGGCGCGGCAGCGCCAACAGCCACGCCGGCAGCCGAGTCAGTCGGTTGGCCGACAGGCGGACCAGCTCCAGCTGCCGGCAATCGGCCAGCGTCTGGGGCAAGCCCGTGAGGCGATTGCCGGCCAGCATCAACTTTTGCAAACCGCGGCACTGACCCAGGGCATCGGGCAACGCCGCTATCTCGTTATCGGTCAGCACCAGCCAGCGCAGGTTCAGCGGCAGCGCCGCCGCCGGCACCTCACGGATCCGGTTGGCCTTAAAGCCGATCATGGTCAGCGCCGGACAACGCCCCAGCACCTCGGGCAGCCGGGTAAAGCGGTTCTCGGAGCAGAAGAGGATGCGCAGCCGGGGGAACTCGGCCAGCGCGTCGGGGAGTTCGGCGAGCTGGTTGCCGGTCAGATCCAGCACCTCCAGCGTCTCCTTGAGCATCAGGATCTCGGGGGGAAAGCAGGTCAGATTTTCACGCAGTTTCAGGTGACGGGCACCGCACAACGCACCCGAGCGCAGCTGCTCCAGAGTATGCATAAGTATTTCTCAATCTGGCTGGCCTGTGTTGGCCAGATCGGCCACTGCACCAGCGACGCGGCGACCATCAAAGGGAGGGTATTATAGAGAATCGGGACTAAGATAGCCTGCCATACCGGCGGCCGACCTGGCCTCGGACCCCGTCAGATCACCCCAGCAGGCCCCACCGGCAGCAAATGGCCGACGTAAAAAAGCCCATGTTGCCATGGGCTCTCTGCGCTAAGACCTCACTCGACTCTAACGCCGGCTTATTTCCACCCCATGGTGGATCAACCAATAAAATACTTTATATTCAGTTAGTTAAAAACACATGAGTGATTGATGCCATGAAAATGCCATGTGAAATTTTTCCGTTGTCAGTAGGTATCAAGCCCAGCACCCATGCCAAAAGGAGCCAATGATTGCCACCCCTATTGATGCAGTGAAAGATCATTTTTTAACCCGATTTGACTCACCCGATGGTGCACTGCAACCGCAGTGCCACTCCCACTTAAATCCAGTTTATTGTGTTTTATTGGCTTATGATCGGTTATAGAACACAAGATAATGGAATTAAATTAATTGAATGAATTTTCTTATAATTCTACAATATTGTGGGTTAAGTGACAGGAATAGCGATACAACACATTATGTTGGATTTAAACTTCAGCAAACCGGATGAGATCGTCAAGCGACTGTGTGAGCGCCTGCGCATGGAACGACTGGCCCAACAGATGACCCAAGCGGATGTTGCCGGTCGCGCCGGTATCGGCACCAATACCGTCTCCAACCTGGAGGCCGGGCGCAATGTCGGCTTCGAAAACCTGGTCCGCGTCGCCATGGTGCTGGGCCGGACCAAAGAGCTCGAAGCACTGTTCCTGCCTAAGCTGGAAAGCCTTGACGATATTCGCCGCTATGAAGAGAGTGCCACACGTCAGCGCATCAAGAGGAAGCCCGGCCATGCTTGAGCAAGTTAAGGTTTACTACGAAGGCTGGGGTGAACGCTGGCTATGGGGCACGCTGGTGTCAACCACCACCCTCACCGGCCGTCCGCAGATCCTGTTTGAGTACAGCCATGAGGCCAAAGCCCGCGACCTGGAACTCTCCTCCTATACCCTACCATTGCAAGGTCCTCAACTACGCCGGGATTTCCCCTCTCACCAGTTAGGCCTGCCTGGTCCGGTCTATGATGCGTTACCTGACGGTTGGGGCATGCTGTTGATGGACAGGCTTTTCAGGCGGCGTGGCCTCATCACGGCACGCATCGGCCCCTTGGCGCGACTGGCCTATATTGGCAGCAATGCCATGGGGGCCATGACCTTCGAGCCCGTTGCACCCGAGGGCGAATTGTCACAGCAGCACATCCCGCTCGATCAGCTCGCCGCTGAGGTGCAGGAAGTGCTGCAGGGTGAGGATGGCGAATTTCTGCAGCGACTATTGCAGATGGGCGGCTCACCCCAAGGCGCCCGCCCCAAAGCACTGATCTATCGCGATCCGGACACCGGCACCTTTACCACCGCCGCCACGCCGGGCTTCGACGCTTGGCTCATCAAATTCCCGGCCAAGGATGAGCACGCCGAGGTCTGCGCCATCGAGATGGTCTATGCCGAATGTTTGCGGCTGTGCGGCATCCCGACGCCTGACACTGAGTATTTCACGTTGCCCAACGGACTGGCAGCCTTTGCCAGCAAACGCTTTGACCGCCAGGACGGCCTGCGCATCCCCATGCAGAGTCTGGCCGCCTTTACCGGCGCCGACTATCGGGCACCGGGGGCCTTGGACTACGTTAATTTCCTGCGAGCGACCCGACTCTGTACCAATGACGTGCGGGAGATGGCCTTCGCCTTCGAGCGTGCCGTCTTCAATGTGGTATTCAATAACCGGGACGACCATCCCAAGAACTTCGCCTACCTGATGTCACCGATCGGTCAGTGGAAACTGGCTCCGGCCTATGATGTGACCTTCTGCGAAGGGCCAGGCGGCTATCACCAGATGGATGTGCTGGGTGAGGCGCTGGCCATCGATCGCGCCAGACTGTTGCGACTCGCCGAGGAGGCGGAAGTACCGGCACAGAGTGCTAACCGCACCATTGACGCCATCAGCGAGGCGGCCTGTCAGTGTTCGGCCATCGCCGAGAGGCTTTTACCTCAGGCAATCAGCCCCGCAACGCTGCGCATGATCCAAAGCCGGATCGACCAGAATCTGGCGCTGCTGCGTTAGCTGGAGAGAAAGTCGAAGGGGCATTATCCCGACGAACTTTGCCAGACGCCACAGACAAGAAAACCGATACCATGTCGTCGGCATTTCTCATGCCTTCCATGGTATCGGTGCTTGTTTCATCGCTGACATTAATCCATTTCTGGATTGAATTGCTGAAATTGGAGTAGAGTTGCCTTCATTCAAACCGCTGCTCGTGCTCCATATCCTCCCGCTTTTCACTTGCCTTCTCGCGTTCGATCCAATCAACCAGTTTTGCAGACACTGTTCGAGCCGCTTCTGCGATTTCTGCTCTATCATGCCCAATCAATTTTTTGATCGCATCAGCTCTAGGTTGCATCACATTCGCTCGACTACCAGACCAGGATGAAGGTGCAACACGCTTGGCGAATGCCTCAAGAACAACGGCAGGATCAGGGGATGCCTCCAGCAGCCTGAGCGCAGGCTCTGACATCGTAAGCCCTTCTTCACCCTCTCCCCACAAGTTAATGCCCGACGCAATAGGCGCCCACACACCGATATCGTTTTTTGCCTTGCACCATGCAATCAACACATCCACATCGATTTTGGCGAGAGTAGACTGCCGATAACCACTATGGCCAATAAAGAACTTTCGTCGTTTTTGTTGCTCTTCACTACCTTCGAAAACACGATTAAGAAATGCCTCTGGCATCAATGCTGCGGTGGTCTCAATGGCATTCTCACATGAATGAACGTGACCATAGTGCTGATCAACAACGGAAAAGATAGTGTCCAACCACTCCTGCTTCTCGGCCTCATTGCCATCGAAACGTAACACAGCATTGATGACGCACTCCATGTTATAGCCGCTCAACTCACCAGAACTCTTATGATCTTGTTGAAGACTCAAGATTGCAGCTCTTAGCCCTATCTGGCGAAAGTCGGGACCCAGCGTATCTACTCCAATATCTTTGCCATGTAACCTCAGGCTCAGAGCCTCCAACACCACGTCATCGCCACTCGGTCTACTTAAGAGCCGCATAGCAAGATCGAGAACTCGGCTTCTGGGCAAATTTGCGTACTCATCCCGCCACAGAATTGGTTCATACATATTCGGATGAATATCAGGATCATCCAGAAGCGCCAAGCAACGCTCCAAGTCGGTTTCTATAAATTTTCTATGAGGATGCAAATAGACCAAATCGTGTCGAAGTGCAGGATGTTGTGCACACTGATCGAGCAGCTCCTGAGCAAGAGTTGGATCGATAACGGCAGTCTCTTCGATAAAACCATCAAACACTAAATAGTTCTTATGGTCATCGGGTTGCTTATCGAGCTGATCGATGAGTTGCTGCCAGCAGGTTCGCAAGTCATGTGCCCCCCTCGCTAGCCCTATCCCAAATGCTCTTCGATAAGGCATCCGATCGCAGGAGAACAGGTTGGGTCCCAACTCGTCAAGTTGTAAGCCTGATGCCGCAAACACCTCACCCAATTGGAGCGCCTTGCCGTTAAGTTGGCTATCGGCCTTGAAATACTTGTCAGTGTCGTGATGATTCCAATCATCATCGTATAGAGCCAAAGGGTTATGTACCCTGCTCAACACGTACATCATAATTGTCGGAACCAGATCATGAGGCTCCAACGCCTTCTCCAGTGCGGCGAGGTTATCCGGCAGCGGCTCAAAATCATCACCGTCTTTGTGTTTGGTATGGTCAAAATAGATCGTGGAACGGACAGCTTTCCAACCTTCACCCCAGGGGTAATGTGCGTGTAACTTGTAAGCAGCCTCAACGAGTTTGTTCCTCATCGCTACGTGACGCCACATCCCTCGAAAAGTGTTCGCCATGATCAGCCTTGCTGGTTCTGCAAGCTCAGGAGTGCCGGAAGTTCCCAATTGCACAGCCACGTTGATAAAGGCGCTGCGCCACTCAACAAGTTCATCATGATTGGGGTAAAAGCCAAAGTCTCTTGGACGAGCTCCAAACTCATTCCCGCCAAACCTGGTCCATCGATCCTCCAAGGCTGTAGAGAGCATCTGAAAACCCAGCGACCTACGACCAGCAACGGTTGATAAAAGACATTCATTCATGATGACAATGCGCTGCGCTAACGTGGCATGCGTACCAGATAGATACGCCTGAAAAAATGGCGTGATCTGATTACGCACCGAATTGATGCTGTTGTTCTCCTCTTCATGGTCAGCCACATGAATGAGTAGGCGGATACACCGTTCGAAAGCGCTCGGTTCATACGCCAACAATTGCAACAGGTTGAGTATTGTTGTCCGCCGCGGGTTGTAACCCGGCTTCATACCTTTAAAGTCATCTACGGTCAGCACCGCCTCGATCCTGTCGAGCAGAGCGTCCTGTGCGACAGGGGCAATGTAGTCAAGCATTCGCGCCGACATATCGTCCAACGCGGTTATCCGCCCCAACAGCCCATCTGGCTGAAGCCAGCTCTCAGCGATCTCTTTTGCTACTGGGTGGTCATGCAATAGGCCAAGCCTGTGTGCAAACGACATGAGTAAACGCTGACGCCCAGCCACTTCAAAGGTCGCCCTGAGTTGAGCAGCCGGAATGCTATCAAGTGCCACTGACGCCAACTTGTTGGCAATGGCATGAGGAAGGATGGCTCTCCAATGGGATCTTTTCTGCACAATGTGACGGTCCAATAACTTATTAACGGACCGATACAACTGCCTTTCAGAATGTCCGGAGATAGAACCCAACACCTCAAGTTCGTTTTGGCTTTCCTCGATCGTTTCGACCGAGAACGAATAGACCAGGGACAGTATTTCAGCTTGTTCCCGAAGGTCATCATCCGGATGGTTTCGCTGTTCAAACAAACGATCAAATAACTGCGCATCCGAAAGTTGAGCCAAGCTCTCGCCTTCCGCTACCCTCTCGGCGATGGCCAGAGATACCCTCGCATTTCCATCAGCAAACACTGCGATGCGGCGGGCATTATTCTGCCCAATGTTGGGAAAACGACGGAGCAGAAGCTGTTCTGCCACTTCTGGTCCAACCGCTTCAATATGGATGACCGCTGTCATCTGAGGCTTGTCGTCTCTGATGTCATACTCAACCGTAATAAGGCTCACCTTACCACCTGCGGCTGATATCTTGCTGGCCAGCGAAGAGTGCAACGCTGAAGGACAGTTATCGAGGATCATGATGGCCTCTCGGCCTTCTGCAATCAGTCGATCAAGCATTGCTGTCGCAGAAGGATCCGGATCCTCACCGGTATCGACATAGACCGCAATAGTCCGGTCAAGAGCATTTGTGCCGACCGTTTCATCGAAGAGAGCCTGAACAATTCTGGTCTTGCCAACACCAGATAACCCCGTGATGCGAACCGCCTTATTGGTAGACCGAATCAGCTCTCGCATTGGATCGATAGCATCACTAATACTGAGCGTTAACCCTTTTTCTGAGGGCAAGGTAACAGTGACGCCAGGGGCCGAAATCAATGTATCCGTCGCGTCCGCTGGTGGATTACTCCATGCGCCGTATGGCTGCCAACCAGAGTATCCCTGACCCAGCTTTCTTTTTGTCCAGAGCATGATAGACGGGTGTTGTCGCAACCATTGAGCCAGTTTTGAGCGGTCGTAGAAGTCCAGGTGAAGATTGCCGCTATTAGGGTCATCCGCTACTGCAGCCTGCATAGCTTGGAGGCGATCCTCCTTCATAAGAGGAGAGCAATCATCCTCTAAGCTGACGATGATATAGCTCCCACCCCTGGCAGCTTGCTCAGATATCGTCGGCGACAATTGCCCATCGGTGAGCATTTCTTTGCTGATAGAGGCCTTCGGCATCGAATGCTTTTTAGCCTGAAGGATCGTATCGGACCTCTTCAGAAAACCTGTTTTTAACTGTTCAACCGGAACTTGCACATGAATATCAATGCCACCATCAGGAGCATTGATTGAACCGGACCAATTTACATACGCAGGGCTATGACCATGCGCAGCCACTTCGGCCTCGGCGAGGCGGGCAATCAACTCTTCTAGTTGAAGATCGGATAAGCGGAGCAAGTCGTCTTTTTCAATGTCAAAAATTGCCACCACTTATTCCTCATGAATCGCCGCAGGATCTCCAGACGCTGACGTACTGGGGTAAAAACTGTCTTTTCAACTTTACTGAGAAGAGTCCACTATTGGAACCATATGATTGACTCATATATGTAAAACAATCGACTCATCAATGAGTTAATGCGAACTCAGTGATTCATCACGAAAACAGATCAAGCTTCATCATGGAATGGAGGCAACGGATAGAATTTTAGCCGCTAAAAATCCGTGAGTTATCAGTGCCCACCGCAACCTCGACCGAATAGCGCACTCCTCCTGCAGACTCGTTTCGCTATACCGGTTGTGTCCTGAGCCGAATCACCGCTATTATCGGCTCATTACATGAGCCGAATATGTGTTCGATTCGGCTCATCTGGCGTGATCTTGTAACCGAAAAGGAATGGGCAAGCAGATGACCGCTAACTGGATCTGGCAACAGCAAGGCTGGCCGCACTTTTGCTGGCAGACTGAACCACTACAGCCACGGCTACGGACGGCGCAACGCAATCTGGGGCTGCTGCTTGGCACCCATGCTGCCCAAGGCTCGACGCAGGCACAACAAGACCAGGCGCTGGATACCCTGCTGGCGAATATCCTCGCCTCCTCGGCCATTGAAGATGAACGGCTCAATGCGCAATCGGTGCGCTCATCACTGGCCCGTCGGCTTGGCGTATCCGAAGAGCAGACCTACCCCATCTCGGATCGCTCCGAAGGCCTGGCTGCCATGATGCTCGATGCCATCGACAATCGACATCAGCCGCTGACCCTGGAGCGCCTGCTGCAATGGCATCAGTGGTTGTTTCCCGCCGCTGACTGGACATTACAGCGCGTGCGCGTGGGTCAGCTGCGCGGTGAAGAGCCGATGCAGGTGGTATCTGGACGACTGGATCGCCCAACCGTACATTTCGAGGCTCCGCCACGCCAGGGACTCGAATCGGCATTGGCCGCCTTTATCGACTGGTTCAACGCCAGCCTGAACGACCCCAGCCAGGATCCACTGCTGCGTGCCGCCATCTGCCACCTCTGGTTTGTCACCTTGCACCCGTTTGATGATGGCAATGGTCGCATCACCCGCGCCCTCACCGATCTGGCACTCTCCCAGGCCGATAGCCAGAGCATCCGTTTGTATGCCATGTCGGTAGCGATCCTAGAACGGCGCGCCGATTACTATCGGGTGCTGGAGCAGGCCCAAAAAGGCGGCCTGGATATCACTGCCTGGCTGGTCTGGTTTCTGGATACATTGAATGCCACATTAGAACTGGCCCAGCAGGCGATCACCCGCACTCTGGCCAAGAGCCGGTTCTGGCAGCAACACGGTAGTGAGCGGCTGAGTACCGAGCAGATCAAGGTGCTAAACCGGCTGTTAGACGGGGGCGAGAACTGCTTTTTGCAGGGCATCAGCGCCAGCCAATATCAGAGGGTGGCCAAGGTCAGTAAGGCCACGGCCACGCGCCATCTGGCCGGCTTATTGGAGAAAGGCTGTCTTGAGAAATTGCCAGGAGGCGGCAGGAATACCCGCTATCAGATCAAGATGGGGTGAGCGGCGTGAGAAATAGTGCAGAGATCAGATAAAAAAAGCCCATGTTGCCATGGGCTCTCTGCGCTAAGACCTCACTCGACTCTAACGCCGGCTTATTCCCACTCGATCGTTGCGGGCGGCTTGCCGGAGACATCGTAGACCACGCGGCTGATGCCGTTGATCTCGTTGATGATCCGGTTGGAGACATGACCCAGCAGCTCGTAGGGCAGGTGCGCCCAGTGGGCGGTCATAAAGTCGATGGTCTCCACGGCACGCAAGGAGACCACCCAGTCGTACTTGCGACCGTCGCCCATCACGCCCACGGAGCGCACCGGCAGAAACACCACGAACGCCTGGCTCACCTTGTGGTACAGATCGGCCTTGCGCAGCTCTTCGATGAAGATGGCATCGGCACGGCGCAGCAGGTCGCAGTACTCCTTCTTCACCTCGCCCAGCACGCGGACCCCCAGGCCTGGGCCCGGGAAGGGGTGACGGTAGAGCATGTCATAAGGCAGGCCCAGCTCCAGACCGACGCGGCGTACTTCATCTTTGAACAGCTCGCGCAGCGGCTCCACCAGCCCCATCTTCATGTCTTCGGGCAGGCCGCCGACGTTATGGTGGGACTTGATCACATGGGCCTTGCCGGTCTTGGAGGCGGCAGACTCGATGACGTCCGGATAGATGGTGCCCTGAGCCAGCCACTTGACGTTGGTCAGCTTCTTGGCCTCGTCGTCGAACACCTCGACGAACACCCGGCCTATGATCTTGCGCTTGGCTTCCGGATCCGCCTCGCCGGCCAGGGCGCTCAGGAAGCGCTCCTCGGCATCCACCTTGACGATGTTGAGACCGAAGTGGTCACCGAACATCTCCATCACCTGCTGGCCTTCGTTCAGCCGCAGCAGACCGTTGTCGACGAACACGCAGGTCAGTTGCTTGCCGATGGCGCGTTGCAGCAGCATGGCCACCACGGAAGAGTCCACGCCACCGGACAGGGCCAGGATCACCTCGTCATCCCCCACCTGTTCGCGAATGCGGGCCACCGCATCCTCGATGATGGTGCTGGGGGTCCACAGGGAGTCACAGCCGCAGATATTTTTTACGAAGTTCTCCAGCATGCGGGCGCCCTGGCGGGTGTGGGTCACCTCGGGGTGGAACTGCACGCCGTAGAAGCGGCGGGACTCGTCGCTCATGGCGGCATGGGGGCAGCTGGGAGTGTTGGCGGTGGTGGCGAAGCCGGCCGGGATCTGCGCGACCTTGTCACCGTGGCTCATCCACACATCCAGCATGGCCTGGCCTTCGGCGCCGACGGCGTCTTCGATATGGCTGAACAACGCGGTCTCGGCCTTCACCTCGATCTGGGCATAGCCAAATTCGCGGTGAGTGGTGGCCCCTTCCACCTTGCCACCCAGCTGTTCGGCCATGGTCTGCATGCCATAGCAGATGCCCAGTACCGGCACGCCGGCCTCAAACACGTATTGCGGTGCCCGGGGGCTGTCGGCTTCGGTCACGGACTCGGGACCGCCGGAGAGGATGATGCCGTTGGGGTTGAACTCACGGATCTGCTCTTCGGTGACGTCCCAGGCCCACAGTTCACAGTAGACCCCGATCTCCCGCACACGGCGAGCGATCAGCTGGGTCACCTGGGAGCCGAAGTCCAGGATCAGGATGCGTTGGTCGTGAATGTTTTTGCTCATGATGGCCCTGATAATTAACTGACCGGCACACGTCTGTGCCGGTGATAAACACGAAAGGAATAAAGCAAGACGGGGCCTGCGCCCCGCCTGTCACGTTAGCCCATGCGATAGTTGGGCGCTTCCTTGGTGATGGTCACATCGTGCACATGGGATTCCTTGATCCCGGCGCCGGTGATCTTGACGAACTCGGCCTTGGTGCGCAGATCGTCGATGGTGGCACAGCCGGTCAGGCCCATGGCGGAGCGCAGGCCACCCATCTGTTGGTGGATGATCTCCTTGAGCAGCCCCTTGTAAGCCACCCGGCCTTCGATCCCCTCCGGCACCAGCTTGTCGGCGGCGTTGTCGGACTGGAAGTAACGATCGGAAGAACCCTTGGACATGGCGCCCAGGGAGCCCATGCCGCGGTAGGACTTGAAGGAGCGTCCTTGGTACAGCTCGATCTCGCCGGGAGACTCCTCGGTGCCGGCGAACATGGAGCCCACCATGACACAGTTGGCACCTGCCACCAGGGACTTGGAGATGTCGCCGGAGAAGCGGATACCGCCGTCGGCGATGACGGTGATCTTGCTGCCGGCCAGCGCATCCACCGCATCGGCCACCGCAGTGATCTGCGGCACGCCGCAGCCGGTGACGATACGGGTAGTACAGATGGAGCCAGGACCGATCCCCACCTTGACGGCGTTGACACCGGCCTCGGCCAGCGCCAGGGCACCGGCGGCGGTGGCCACGTTGCCACCGACGATCTGCAGCTGCGGGAAGGCTTCACGGGTCGCCTTGATGCGATCCAGGACACCCTGGGAGTGACCGTGGGAGGAGTCGATGAGCAGCACGTCGACCCCGGCTTCCACCAAGGCCTTGACCCGCTCTTCGTTGCCGGCACCGGCGCCGACGGCGGCACCAACCCGCAGACGGCCCATGGCATCCTTACAGGCGTTGGGCTTGCGCTCGGCCTTCTGGAAATCCTTGACGGTGATCATGCCCTTCAGGTGGAACTGGTCGTCGGTGATCAGCACCTTCTCGATGCGGTGCTTCTGCATCAGGGCCTGCACCTCTTCACGGGAGGCATTTTCCCGCACCGTCACCAGGCGGGACTTGGGCGTCATCACCTCGTGCACCTTGATGGAGAGATCGGTGACGAAACGCACGTCACGACCCGTGATGATGCCTTCAAGCTCGCCGGAATTGGTAACCACGGGGAAGCCACCAAACCCATTGCGGTAGGTCAGCTCCTTGATGTCGGCGATGGTCATCTCGGGGTGAACCGTGACGGGATCCGCCACTATGCCGCTCTCGAACTTCTTGACTCGGCGTACCTTGTCGGCCTGTTCTTCGATGGACATGTTCTTGTGGATGAAACCGAGTCCGCCTTCCTGAGCCAGGGCAATGGCCAGCCGGGCACCGGTAACGGTATCCATGGCAGCGGAGACCATGGGAATGTTCAGCTGAATATCATGCGTCAGGCGAGTACGCAGATCGGCGGTATGGGGCAAAACGAGGGAGTGTGCCGGAACCAACAACACATCGTCGAAGGTCAGGGCTTCTTTAGCAATCCGTAACATGGCAATATCTCACCTAAAGCGGTTGTGGGAGGTGGGTAAAATATTGCAGCGAGATTCTAGGCAGTTCCCCCCTGCAGGTAAAGCACTTTGTGTTTTTTTCAGCAAAACGTTTTTTTGAGCCGCCGTCCTCACCATAATGTTGCCTCCGTCACAAATGAGCCGCCCCATGTTGACCACACCCAGCCAGCCGTTCACCGTCAGCCACCTCAACCGTACCGTCCGCCTGTTGCTGGAAGATGAAATCGGCCAGGTCTGGTTGACCGGCGAACTGTCCAATCTGGTGCTGCACGGCTCTGGGCACTGGTACTTCAGCCTGAAGGATCCCGGCGCCCAGGTGCGCTGTGCCATGTTCCGTGGCAATAACCGCCGGGTGGCCTTTCGTCCCCAGGACGGCCAACAGGTGCTGGTGCAGGCGAAGCTCTCCTTGTACGAGCCCAGAGGCGACTACCAGCTGGTGGTGGAGAGCATGCGACTGTTTGGCGAGGGGCAGCTGCAGCTGCAGCTGGAGCAGCTCAAGCAGCGCCTGCAGGCCGAGGGGCTGTTTGCCCAGGAGCGTAAGCGGCCCCTGCCCCGGCATCCGCGCCAGATTGGCATCATCACCTCCCCCACCGGCGCCGCCATCCGCGACATGCTGCAGGTGCTGGCCCGCCGGGCACCGGATCTGCCGGTGGTGCTCTATCCCAGTCCGGTACAGGGCGCCGAGGCCGCGCCGCGCCTGCTGCAGGCCCTGGAACAGGCCTGGTCCCGGGCCGAATGTGACGTGCTGCTCATCGGCCGCGGCGGCGGCGCTCTGGAAGATCTCTGGTGCTTCAACGATGAACGCCTGGTACGGGCCATCGCCGCCAGTCCCATCCCCATCGTCAGTGCCGTGGGCCATGAGACGGACGTCAGCCTGGCGGACTTCGCCGCCGACCTGCGCGCCCCCACCCCGTCGGCCGCCGCCGAGCTGGTGAGCCCAGATCTGGGCCACCGCCAGGAGCGCCTCGCCCTGCTGGCCCGCCGTCTGGAGCGCAGCCTTCGTCATCGCCTGGCCCTGCAGCAGCAACCGCTGCAGCTGCTGGCGCGCCGCCTGCAACAGCAGGATCCCCTGCGTCAGTTGCAGCAACGCCAGCAAGGCTGGGATCGCTTGCTGGCGCGGCTAGAGCAGGCCGGTCAACGCCTGCCCCTGCCGGCCGCCCAACGGCTGGAACGGCTACGGCAGCGCCTGCTGGCCGCCAGCCCGGCCCAGGGATTGGCCCACCAGCGGCAGCGACTGGCCCAACTGGAACATGGGCTCGTCCTGGCTGCGCAAACGCAAACCCACCGTTGTGGCCAACGACTGGCCCTGGCGGTCGCCCGCCTGCAGGACTTGAGCCCCCTGGCCATACTGGCCCGAGGCTACGCCCTCACCTATGACAGCCAGGGCACCCTGTTGCATAGCAGTCGGCAGGTGGCAGAGGGGGACGAGGTGGAAACCCGCCTGCATGAGGGACGCCTGCGCCTCAAGGTGCTAAAACGCCTGGCCTGATGCCAGACTCTCTGCGTTGACTCGCAGTAGTGGCCGGTAAAACTGGGTTAGTATGATTCCTTGAATCCGCATAGGGAGGTGCAGATGACCCGCTGGCTTTGCCTGCTACTGTGGCTGTTCAGCGCCTGGACCTCGGCGGCGAACGTCATGGTGATCCATAGCTATCACCCAGGTCATCCCTGGATCCTGGAATACAGTCGTGGCCTGGCGGTCGCCCTGCCCGGCCAGCAGCTCAGCCATGTCTACCTGGACACCAAACGCCTGCCCCCCAGCCAGTTCGCCGCCCAAGGCGACCAGGCTTGGCGCGCCTATCTGCAGCAGAAGCCGGATCTGGTCATTCTCGGTGATGACAACGCCATCGATCTGCTGGCGCTGCGCATCGCCAATCACGGCACCCCTGTGGTGTTTCTCGGCATGAACGACAATCCCCGGCACGTGGGGGTCTATGGTCAGCCCCTCATCACTGGGGTGCTGGAGCGGCCCCTGATGAAACGCAACCTGTTGGAGATGACCCAGATGCTGGGCGATGCCAGCCAGGTCAAGGTGCTATTTGATGCCAGCTCTGTCTCCAGCACCGCCCTGATGGACAATTTTGGCGCCAAGCAAACGGTTACCTTGGGCCGATTGCGGGTGGATCTGGCCCAGACCAACGACTACCAGCAATGGCAACAACAGGTGCTCAAGGCCAAAGAGACCGGTTATCAGGCCCTGTTCATCGGCCTCTATCACACCCTCAAGGACGCCGATGGCCTGCCGGTGGACGCCGAGACGGTGCTGCAGTGGAGCGCCCAGCACAGCCCTGTGCCGCTGTTTGCCTTCTGGGAATTCAGCATCGGTCCCCAAGGTGCCGTGGGGGGCCTGGTGATCCACGGCTACGATCAGGGCATTTTGGCCGGTCAACTGGCCCAGCGCATCCTGAGCGGCACCCCGGCCTCGGCCCTGCCGATCCGCATCGGCGAGCGCGCCAGCTACTGGTTCAGCCGCAGCCAGCTGCAACGCTGGCAGCTGGTCCCCAAGCCCAGAGAAAACAGTCCGCTCAACTGGCGGCCTTGACTCGGTTCCCGTGGCAAAAAAGGCGCCTAACGGCTGTCTTTTCTTTATGACTTAAGCGCCATGCTCAGCCAATAAGCCCTGCAGCCGCAACACCATGTCACGGGAGCCGGCGTAGAAGGGCGTGCGCTGATGCAACGCCTGGGGCGGCAGGTCCAGTATCGGAGTCTGACCGTCCGTCGCCAACCCGCCTGCCTGCTCAATCAGCAGCGCCAACGGATTGCACTCGTACAGCAGCCGCAGCTTGCCCTGGGGGGCATTGCTGCCGGCGGGATAGAGGTAGATGCCGCCCTTGAGCAGGTTACGATGCACGTCCGCCACCAGGGAGCCGATGTAGCGCGCCGTGTAGGGCCGCCCCTCGTCGTTCTCAATGGCCTGACAGTACTTGAGGTACTGCTTCACCCCGGCGGGAAACTTCAGATAGTTGCCCTCGTTGATGGAGTAGATGCGTCCCTGGGTCGGGATCTGCATCTGGGGATGGGACAGGCAGAAACTGCCCAGGGAGGGATCCAGTGTGAAGCCGTTCACCCCACGCCCCGTGCTGTACACCAGCATGGTGGAGGAGCCGTAGATGATGTAACCAGCCGCCACCTGGGCCCGCCCCGACTGCAGAAAATCATCCAGCTGCACCGGCGTGTTCACCGGGGTCAGGCGGCGGTAGATGGAAAAGAGGGTGCCGACCGAGACGTTGACATCGATGTTGGAGGAGCCGTCCAGGGGATCGATCAGCACCACATACTTGGAGTGACGCCCCTGCAAGGGGTCGAAGGCGACGAAGTCCTCCTCCTCCTCCGAGGCCAGGCCACACACCTCCCCCCGGGCCGCCAATGCCAGCTTGAACTGCTCATTGGCATACCAGTCCAGCTTCTGCTGCTCCTCCCCCTGCACGTTGGTCTGCCCCATGGAGCCCAGGATGTGGTGACTCAGCCCCGCCCGGTTGATCTCCCGGTTGACGATCTTGGCCGCCAACTCGATGGAGGAGAGCAAGGAGCTGAGCTCCCCCGTGGCGTGGGGAAAATCCGCCTGCTGACGGATGATAAATTCGCCGACCGTGGTCCCTATCTGCATAGCCTTGCCTCATTGAAAGCGGTTTCTTCACCATAGCGGCATCCACGCAATGACCACAGAAAAATCGATTCAGCAAGTGAGGGAAAGCAGAAAAACCAGACGCCGCTCACAAGGAGCGGCGTCTGCTCGTTAGTGGGTGGCGGCGATGATCGCCCGCACCCGTTCCAGATCCTCGGGGGTATCCACCCCGACCGGCGGCACCGCCTCCGCCAGGGCCACATGGATGCGCTCCCCATGCCAGAGCACCCGCAGCTGCTCCAGCGATTCGATCTGTTCCAGCGGGCTGGCCTCCCAGGCCACATAACGGCCGATGAAGCCGGCGCGATAGGCGTAGATCCCCAGATGGCGGGCATAGAGCTGGCGCCACTGGCGCGGCTGACGGGCGAAGCCGTCCCGATCCCAAGGGATGGGGGCCCGGCTGAAGTACAGGGCATAGCCCTGGGCGTCCATCACCACCTTGACCGCATTGGGATTGAAGATCTCCGCCTCCGACTCGATGGGTACCGCCAGGGTGGCCATGGGTGCCTGGCTGTGGGCCAGGTTATTGGCCACCTGGCTGATGATCGCCGGCGGGATCAGGGGTTCATCCCCCTGCACGTTCACCACTATGGTGTCCTCGGCAAAGCCGTAGCGCTGGCAGACCTCAGCCAGCCGCTCGGTGCCGGAATTGTGCTGGCGGCCGGTGAGACACACCTCCACGCCGGCCAGCTGCACCGCCCGGGCCACCCGCTCATCGTCGGTGGCGACGATCACCTGACTGGCGCCGGCCTGCAGCGCCTGCTCCGCCACCCGCTGGATCATGGGCTTGCCGTGAATGTCCGCCAGAGGTTTGCCTGGCAACCGGGTCGAGTCATACCGCGCCGGTATCACCACCACGAAGCTCATGCCGGCAACTCGTCGCTGGTCAGTTGACGGGCCCGGTTCTCCAGCAACACAGGGATGTCCTCTTCAATGGGATAGGCCAGGCGATCCACCCGGCAGATCAGCTCGGCCTTGGCCTTGTCATAGCTGAGTTTGCCCTTGCAGACCGGGCAGGCGACGATATCGAGCAACTTAGGATCCAGTGCCATGAGAGCGCTCCTTCAAAAAAGTGAGAATAGTGTGGGCCAGGGCGTCAGGCAGCTGGGCCGCCACCGGCAAGTACCACCAGTCGGCCAGGGCGAAGTCCCGGCACTTGACCGCGTCTTTTTCGGTCATCAGCAGGGGCCGCTGACCGAACTGCTCCCGCAGGACCTGGGCATCGAAGGCCTGGTGGTCGGCAAAGGGCACCGCCTGCACCAGCCGGTAGCCCAGCTGGCGCAAGGTGGCAAAGAAGCGCGGCGGATGGCCGATGCCCGCCAGGGCATCCACCTCCCGGGCATCGAGCCCGGTGCTGTCGTCCAGCACGCGCCGGGGCAATGCCGGCTCAAGGGTCATGGCCAGCTCGCCGGGTTGCGGCGTGCCACCGTTACAGATCACCGCCGTCACGGTGGCCAACCGCTCAGGCCCCTCCCGCAGCGGGCCCATGGGCAGCAGGGCGCCATTGCCCAGCCGGCGCTCGCCATCCATCACCACCAGCTCCAGATCCCGCGCTAGAGCGTAGTGCTGCAGGCCGTCATCGCAGAGGATCACATCCACCCCCTGCTGCTCCAGGCAGCGCACGGCCTCGGCCCGCTTGGGGGCCACGGTCACCGGGCAGCCGGTGCGTCGGGCGATGAGCACAGGCTCGTCCCCCGCCTCGGTCGTGGTGGTGGTGGGTGTCAGCAGCAGCGGATAGTGCGCCGCCTGGCCGCCGTAGCCGCGACTCACCACCCCGGGCCGGAAACCGGCCGCCTGCAGCCGCTCCACCAGCCAGATGACCACAGGCGTCTTGCCGTTGCCACCGACGCTCAGGTTCCCCACCACGATCACCGGCAGGGGTGAACGATAGGCCGGCAGCAGACCGCCGCGATACAGGGCCCGACGCAGCCGGCTCACCACACCAAACAGTGCGGCCAGGGGCCACAACAGGTAGCGCCAGGGGCTGGGTCGGAACCAGAAGGTGGGGGTCATTGCCCCGCTCCGTCCTCACGGCCCTGAGTACGGCGCAGGGCGGCGTAGGCGCCCCCCTGGGCCAGCAGGCTGGCGTGATCGCCCCGCTCGACGATGACCCCTTCGTCGATTACCACTATCTCGTCGGCCTGCTCTATGGTGGAGAGGCGGTGGGCGATCACCAGGGTGGTGCGGCTCTGGCTCAGGCGCTCCAGGGCCTCCTGAATGGCCCGCTCGGACTCGGTATCCAGGGCCGAGGTGGCCTCATCCAGCAGCAGTATGGGGGAATCCCGCAACAGGGCCCGGGCGATGGCGATGCGCTGACGCTGACCACCGGAGAGGTTGGCGCCGTTCTCGCCGATCAGGGTGTCGTAACCCGCCGGCATCTTCTCGATAAACTCGTGGGCGTTGGCCAGCCGGGCCGCCGCCTCGATCTGCTCGCGGCTGAACTGCTCCTGCGCCGCGTAGGCGATGTTGTTGGCCACCGTATCATTGAACAGGTGCACCTGTTGCGAAACCAGGGCGAACTGACGGCGCAGATCCGCCAACCGGTAGGCCTCGATGGGTTGACCGTCCAGCAGGATCTGGCCCTGCTGCAGATCGTAGAAGCGGGTCAACAGGCTGGCGATAGTGCTCTTGCCGGAGCCGGAGCGCCCCACCAGGGCCACCGTCTTGCCCGGGGCGATATGCAGGTTGAGCTCCCGCAGCGCCGGGGTCTCCTTGGTAGGATAGGTGAAGGTCACCTGGCGGAACTCGATGTCGCCCCTGGCCCGCTCCAGGCTCAGGCTGCCGGTGTCCTTCTCCCCTTCCATGTCCATCAGGCCAAACAGGCTCTGGCAGGCGGCGATGCCGCGCTGGAACTGGGCGTTGATCTGGGTGAGGTTCTTCAGGGGCTTGAGCAGCATCATCATGGAGGTGACCATGAGGGTGAAGGTGCCGGCGCTCAGGGTCTCCTTGACCCCGTCCAGGGTGGCGACATACAGCAGCACCGCCAAGGCCAGGGAGGCGATGAGCTGCACCACAGGCGAGCCGATGGCATCGGCCACCACCAGCTTCATGTTCTGATGACGCACGTGGTTGCTGACGCCGTCGAAGCGCTGGGCCTCCACCTGCTGGCCGCCGAACATCAGCACCTCCTTGTGACCCCGCAGCATCTGCTCGGTGGCGGTGGTGATGTTGCCCATGGCCTGCTGGATGTGCCGGCTCAGGCGGCGGAAGCGCCGGCTGATGATGGCGATGAGCACCCCCACCAAGGGACCCACCACGAAGAAGATCAGCGACAACTGCCAGGAGTGGTAGAACATCAAGCCCAGCAGGCCGATGACGGTGGCCCCTTCCCGCACCAGGGAGACTAGCGTGCTGCTGGCGGCGGAGGAGACCTGGCCGGCGTCGTAGGTCACCTTGGAGAGCAGGTTGCCGGTGTTGTGGCGGTCGAAGAAGCTCATGGGCATCTGCATCAGGTGGGAGAACACCTGGCGCTGCAGCTTCATCACCACGTGGTTGCCTACCCAGGCCATGAAGTAGTTGGAGAGAAAGTTGCACACCCCCCGCAGAAAGACGATGCCGATGACGAAAAATGGCATCCATTTGAGCACTGCTGGATCCTTGCCGGAGAGGCCATCGTCGATCAGCGGCTGAATGGAGTAGACGAAGGTGGTGTCCACGGCGGCATAGCCCGCCATCCCCAGGATGGCCAACGCCAGGCCGGCTTTGCGCTCCTTCACGTAGCCCAGCAGGCGTTTGAGGATGGCAGCGTCGTCCTGCTCGCTGCGCGGCAGGGAATTGGAATGGTCCATAGATCTCGATGCAGACAGAGTGAAACCGTCATTCTACCGGCAAGGGGCCACGCAACCAAGGGGCAGCCACTGGCTGCCCAGGGGAAACCGCAGATACCAGGGGGCCGAGGCCCGGTAGCCCTCTAGCTGCCAGCCTGCGGCGCCGATGGCCAGGGTGATGGCCCCCGCCTGCCCCGTCACCCATTGCGCCCGCTGGCCGTAACGTGCCAGCACCTCCGGATGGGGAAAGCCCCAGCGGTTTCCCAGGCCGGCGCTGTGCACCACCAGGGCCGGATCCACCGCCGCTATCCAGGCGGGGGTGGAGGAGTAGCGGCTGCCGTGGTGGGGCGACAGCAGGATATCAGCCTTTGGCTGGCCGGCCGCCACCAGACGCCGCTCTAAACTGGCGGTGAGATCCCCGGTCAACAGCACGGCCTGCCGACCATCGCTGATGCGCAGCACGCAGCTGTCCTCGTTGCGCTGACCATCCGTCGCCTGCCAGGGAGACAGCACCTCCAGCGTCAATGCCCCCCAGCGCCAGTGCTGCCCCCGCAGGCAGACTTGGGTGTCTGACGTCCAGCGATGGGAGGAGATGAGCCGTGCCACCGGCAGCGCCGTCCAGATCCGCCGCCAGTTGGCGCTGTGATCCCGGTCGGCATGGCTCACCACCAGGGCATGCAGGCGCCGAATGCCCTGCCAGCGCAGCATGGGCAGGACGGCGGCGTCCGCCAGGTTGAAGCCGCCGGGAAAGGCATCGCCGGTGTCGTAGAGCAGCCCCTCGTCCCCCTGACGCACCAGCACCGACAGCCCCTGCCCTACGTCCACCACGGTCACCTGCCAGGGGGCCCTGGGCTGGCCCCAGTACAAACCGGCCGCCAGGGCGCAGCTCAGCGCCAACCCCCGCCCCTGGGGCCAGCGCCAGGCGAGCCAGGCTGCCAGCAGCAGGCAGGCGATGACCCCCTGTAGCTGACTGAGCCAGACCCAGCCGTTCAGCTGGTCGGTAAGCCAGGTGAGCCTCCCCATCAGCGCCCATAGCAACCAGGCGACACTCTGCAGCCCCAACGCCGCTACATCCGGAAACAGAGGCAACAGCAGGGTGCTGACCAGTGCCAAGGGGATGAGGCACAGGCAAAACAGCGGCACCGCCAGCAGGTTGACCGGCAACGCCAGCCAGGAGAGACCGCCGAAATAGGCCCACTGCCAAGGCAGCAGGCCCACCCCCAGCCCCAGCTGCAGGCGAAACAGCCCGGCCCGAGGCCAAAGAAACAGGAGAACGAAGATGAGCCCCACCGCCGCGATGGACAGCCAGAAACCGGCGCTAAACAGCGCCCAACCATCCAGGCACAAGAGCCCCACCAGGGTCAGCCACCACAGCTGCCAGCGGCCCCAGCGGCGCCGGAGCAGGTGCCCGCCGATCCACAGGCAGAGCATCAGCAAGGCCCGCTGGGTAGGCAGGGAAAAGTGGGCCAGATAGGCATAGCCCAGGGCCAGCAGCGCGCCGCCCAGCCAGGCCCAGCGGGGCGAGTAGCCCGCCCCCAGCCACAGGGGCAGCCGTGCCAGCAGGTAGCCCAGGCCACAAGCCAGACCGATGTGCAGCCCGGAGATGGCCATCAGGTGAATGAGCCCCACCTGACGCAGCTGCTGCCACTGGGTCTGCTCCACCCCATCGCGCTCGCCAAACACCAGGGCCAGCACCAGCCCGGCGGTTGGCACCTCGCCCAGGGCCACGCGCGCCCGGGCCAGCAGACGCTGACGCAGATCCGGCGGGGCCGGCGTGTGGCTCAGCAGTTGCTTGAGGCTGCCCCGGGCCGTGATGCCCTGCCCCAGGGCCTGGCGCAGCCCATCAAACCCCACCGGATTTCCCAGCCCCTGCATGGGCACCAGACGGACCCGGGCACTCAGCCTGTCGCCAGGGCTAAAGCTGGCCGGGGGTGGATACAGCCCCAGTCGAACCTTAGGTGCCAGCCAAAGGCGCTTGGCATCCAGCCGGGAAAGTTCCACAATCAGCTGACCGGTCGGCCCGTCGGCGCGGCTTTCAAGCACGGTGCCGGATATGGTATGTTGCGTCTCGCCTTGGTAAAGCAGTCCCAGCCAGGCCAGCTGCAGGTTAAAAAACAGCACCATCCAGCCCAGTCCCATCAGGGCGGCTGCCATCAGTCTGTCACCTTTAGCCAGGCATACTATCCCCAGCAGCAGTGACGTCAGCCCCCAGACTGGCGCCGGCAGCTGAGGCCACCATCCGCAAGAGACGGCACCCAAGGCAAACAGGGGCAAGACAGTGCCCCGGGTTCCCGCCTTAGACACAGAAGTACATGCGATGCCCAAGAAGTTTCTTAAACGTTGGATGCCGGATCCGGCCAAGATCAGAGAGCAGAAAAACCTGCGCATCTTCAGCAAGTGGCTGGGGGATGGTAACCTCTGGCATCTGAATCGCCGTTCGGCGGCCGGTGCCTTTGCCGTGGGCCTGTTCATGGCGTGGATCCCCGTTCCCTTCCAGATGGCGCTGGCCGCTGGCGCCGCCATCCTGCTGCGGGTCAACCTGCCCCTGTCGGTGGCCCTGGTGTGGCTCACCAACCCGGTGACCATGCCCCCCATGTTCTACTTCGCCTATTATTTTGGTGCCCGGGTGCTGGGCATGCCACCTGTGCAATTTGAGCTGAACCTGAGCTGGGACTGGCTGGTGACCGTGATGGAGACCATCGGCAAGCCCTTCCTGTTGGGCTGTGGCATGCTGGCGGTGATCTGCAGCCTGGTGGGTTACCTGGGCATACAGCTGCTGTGGCGCATCTCGGTACAGCGCCGCTGGGCCCAACGTTTGAAAAAAGACGGCCCGCGCTAAACCAGCCCCCCACAAAACAAACGGCTCCCAAGGGAGCCGTTGTTGTTTCTATCCTGCCTGATGTCAGCGGCTAGCGCCCCAGCTCCCGGGCCGGGGCCAGGCGGCTGGCCCGCCAGGCCGGGTAGAGGGTGGCCAGCAGGCTCATCAGCACCGCCACGGCGCTAACCAGCAGCACATCCGTCAGATGCAGCTGGGACGGCAGGAAGTCGATGAAATAGATATCCGGATTCAAGAAGCGGTGGCCGATCAGCCGCTCCACCAGGGCGATGAGATCGCTCAAGAACAGGGAGAGCAGGCTGCCCGCCAGCGCCCCCGCGATGGCCCCCGCCAGGCCGTTCATCAACCCCTGCACCATGAAGGTCAGCCGGATCTGCCAGTTGCCCGCCCCCATGGTCTTCAAGATGGCGATATCGCCGCGCTTCTCGTTCACCGCCAGCACCAGGGTGGAGACGATGTTGAAACAGGCCACCGCCACCACCATCAGCATCACCACGTACATGACGGTGCGCACCATCTGGATGTCCTGATACAGATAGCCCTGGGAGTTCATCCAGCTACGCACATACAGGCGATAGGGCAAGCGGTTGGCGGCGGCGAAGGTGATGCTCTGGGCCTGCATCAGATCCGACACCTTGAGGCTGAAGCCCTGCACCTTGTCGCCCCAGCCCAGGGCCGCCTGGGCATCCGCCAGGTGCATGAAGCCCAGCATGCCATCCAGCTGACCGCCCAACTCCAGCAGGCCCACCAGGGTGAAGCGCCGCTGCAGCGGCGCCTTCATCGCCAGCTCAGGATCGCTGTTGGGCAGCAACAGGGTCACCCCATCCCCCAGCTTGAGCCCCAGCCGCTTGGCCAGCTGCTGCCCCAGGATGAGGCCATTCTCGCCCGGCTTGAGGGCAGAGAGCCCCGCCCCCGTCATGTAGTGATCGGCGTCGGAGATGGCGGTCTCGGCCTCCGGCAGCACGGCGCGCAGCTGCACCGCCTTCATCTGGTTGCCCTTCTCCAGCATGCCGTTGACCCGGATGAGCGGCGCCACCGCCAGCACCCCCTCGCCCTTTTGCAGCTGCCATTGGGCCTGATGCCAGTCGGCGATGGGCTCGGCCACCGCCTCCACCTCACCATGGGGGATCACCGCCAGTACCCGGGAGCGCAGCTCCTGCTCGAAACCGTTCATGGCCGACAGGCCCATGATGAGGGCCATCACCCCCAGGGCGATGCCCAGCACCGAAGCCACCGAGATGAAGGAGACGAAGCCGCTGCGGGCCCGGGCGCGGCTGTAACGCAGCCCCAGAAACAGCGCCAGAGGCTTGAACATCAGGCCACCTCCGCCACCTGGCCACTGACCAGGGTGATGCGCCGGTGCAGGCGGGCCGCCAGCTCCCGGTCGTGGGTCACCACCACAAACGCCGTGCCCAGCTCGCGGTTAAGCTCGCACATGAGGCCGTAGATGCTCTCGGCGCTCTTGTGATCCAGGTTGCCGGTAGGCTCGTCCGCCAGCACCAGCTTGGGCTCGTTCACCAGCGCCCGGGCGATGGCCACCCGTTGCCGCTCACCGCCGGAGAGTTCCGACGGCTTGTGGCTCAGGCGATGCCCCAGCCCCACCCGTTGCAGCATGGCGGTGGCCCGCGCCTTGGCCTCCGCCACCGAGCAGCCGGCGATGAGCAGGGGCATGGCGGCGTTCTCCAGGGCACTGAACTCCCCCAGCAGATGGTGGAACTGGTAGACAAACCCCAGCTCCCGGTTGCGAAAGCGAGCCTGCTGTTTGGGCTTGAGACTGTGGATATCGGCCTGCTGGAAGAACACCTGGCCAGCGCTGGGGGTATCCAGGGCACCCAGCAGGTGCAGCAGGGTGCTCTTGCCGGAGCCCGAGCTGCCCACCACCGCCAGCATCTCGCCCTCGGCCACCTGCAGGCTGACCTGGTACAGGACCTGGGTATCCAGCTCCCCTTCCCGATAGTGTTTGGACAACTGCTGACAACTGAGCAGGGGGGTCTTATTCATAACGCAATGCCTCGGCAGGTCGAATGGCGGCGGCCCGGTAGGCCGGATACAGGGTGGCCAGGAAGCTGATGAGCAGGCCCCCCAGGCTGATGAGAGCGATCTGGCCCGGCAGCATCACCACCGGCAGCCCCTGACCGCCGGCGGCCATATAGAGATTGAGCCCCAGCAGCGCCAGAGTCTGATTGAGGTAGGCGGCCAGGGCACAGCCCAGTAGGGTGCCAAACAGCCCCCCCATCACGCCGCTCCAGGCGCCCTGGACCATGAAGATCCGCAGCACAGCGCCGGTCTCCAGCCCCATGGTGCGCAAGATGGCCACCTCGCCCTGCTTGTCCAGCACCACCATCACCAGGGCCGACAGTATGTTGAAGGCCGCTACCATGATGATGAGCACCAGCATCAGGGACATGAGGTGCTTCTCCATGGCCACGGCGCGGAACAGCTCGCCCCGCTCCTCCCGCCAGTCATGCAGCACCAGGCCGTCCGGTAGCCGAGCGGGGTTGATTTGCGACACGGCGAAGGCATCATCCAGCCACAGCCGCAGGCCGCTGACCTGATCCGGGCCATAGCGCAGCAGGCGGCGGGCATCCTCCAGGTTGACGAGCGCCACCTGCTCATCCACGTCGGCCCGCACCTCGAAGCTGCCCACCAGGGTGAACAACCGCTGGCTGGGCACCCGGCCCAGGGGGGTGAAGCGGCTGCCCTCGCCGGAGAGCAGCCGCACCTGGTCCCCCGGCAGCAGGGTCAGGCGCCGGGCGATGCCACTGCCGACTATGATGTTGAAGGATCCGGGCGTCAGCCTGGCCAGCTGCTCGGCCCCCAACTGCTGGGCCAGCCGATCCGAGGCCGGAAAGTGGTCAGGATCTATGCCCATCAAGGAGAGCGCCGTCAGCTCTCCCGGGCTCTGGGCCATCACCTCGCCGCGGATGAGCGGCGCCCGGGCCAGCTCATGGGGCTGTTTGGGCAGCGCCGCGGCCAGGGCCTGCCAATGGCTCAGCCGGCCGTCGGGTTCACTCAGCACCGCATGGGGAATGACCCCCAGGATGCGGCCCTTCAACTGCCCCTCGAAGCCGTTCATCACAGAGCTGACGACGATCAGGGCCGCCACGCCGAGGGCGATACCGAAGGTGGAGAACAGGGAGACAAAAGAGGCGAAGCGATCGTCACCGCGGGCGCCGGCATAGCGCAGGCCGATGGCCAGGCTCAGCGGCTGGAAGATGGAGAATTTCACGCCAAACCCAAGCGTTGCTATTAAAGAGGGATAGCGGATAATAAATGCAAAGATGTTGTGCCAACAAGGGGATGGCCTTGAGCGAAGAGTATTTTAGCATTCAGCATCGGCTGGCCGTGAACCTGATCCCGTTGCCAGAAGGCAGCCCGCTACCAGATCTGGACCAACTTGAGGCCGAATTGCCAGAGCCCTTTCGCCTGAGCAACAGCATCGCCCATCTGGAGATGGGCAACCATCGCGCCCTGCGCAACCTGGGCGACGAGCTGCAGCCCCTGGTGGAGATCATCAACCAGCAATCCCAGAAGATTAACGTGCTGCTGGGCTTCGTGCTGAGCCTGCAGGACGAGCCCCATCATCGGCATCATACCGAACGCTTTGGCGCCGGCGGCCTGACCCTGTGCACCGACCTGTCCCTGATCCCCCAGCAGCTGGTGCAGCTGAAGATCTTCTTGCAGGAGGAGGCCGCCGCCATCTTCTGTTACGGCCGGGTGACCCAGGTCAGCCCGGTGGGCGAGCAGCAGCGCATCCAGCTGGAGTTCGCCCGCATCCGCGACGAGGACCGGGAGCTGCTGATCCGCGCCAGCCTGCATGTACAGTCCAAACAGCTTAAACTGCGAGCCCAACAAAGGGCCAACTCACTCTAGACCCCGATAGCCATGAGCCAATTGTTTCACCTGACCCCGCCCACCCGGGCCGGGGAACGCCAGACCCTGGGAAACCTGCCGGGCAGCAGCCTGGCCCTGGCCGCCGCCGAGCTGGTGCGCGCCCACCCCCATCCGGTACTGATACTGGTGGCCGACACCCCGGCCGCCCTGCGCCTGGAGCAGGAGCTGCAGTTCCTGCTGCAGGATGCCGCCCTGCCGGTGTTGCTGTTCCCGGACTGGGAGACCCTGCCTTACGACAGCTTCTCCCCCCACCAGGACATCATCTCCCAACGGCTGGAGACCCTCTATCGCCTGCCGCGCATGGCCAGAGGCGCCCTGATCCTGCCCATCGCCACCCTGATGCTGCGCTGCGCGCCGGCCAGCTTCATCGACCGCTTCAGCCTGCTGGTGAACCCCGGCGACAAGCTGGACCTGCACGGTCTGCGCCGTCGGTTGGAGCAGGCCGGCTACCTAGCGGTGGAGCAGGTGCTGGAGCACGGCGAGTTCGCCGCTCGCGGCTCCTTGCTGGATCTCTTCCCCATGGGATCGCGTGAGCCCTATCGCATCGACTTCTTCGATGATGAGGTGGACACCATCCGCACCTTCGATCCGGACAGCCAGCGCTCCAGCAGCCCGGTTCCCGAGGTGCGCCTGCTGCCGGCCCATGAGTTTCCCACGGATCAGGAGGCCATCGAGGGCTTCCGCCAACGCTACCGGGAGCGCTTCGACATCAGCCGCGCCCCCGAGTGCATCTATCAGCAGGTGAGCAAGGGCCACTGGCCCGCCGGCATCGAATACTATCTGCCGCTGTTCTTCGAACAGACCGCCACCCTGCTGGACTACCTGCCCGCGGACAGCCTGCTGCTGACCCAGGGGGATCTGCCGGCGGCCAGCCAGCAGTTCTGGGACGACGTGCAGCAGCGCTTTGCCAACCGCCGGGTGGATCCCGCCCGCCCGCTGTTGCCCCCCGAGGCACTCTACCTGCCGGTGGATCAGCTGTTTGGCGCCATCAAGCCCTATGCCCAGATCCATTTGCAGGCGGAAGAGACCCAGACCAAGGCGGGCCGCCTCAACCTGCCGGTGGCCGGCCTGCCGGATCTCACCGTCGACGCCCAGGCCGCCGATCCCCTCGCCCGCCTCAAGGCCTTCCTGGCGGAGTACCCCGGCCGGGTGCTGCTGTGCGCCGAGTCAGAAGGTCGCCGGGAGAGCCTGCGGGATCTGCTGGCGCCCCTGGGCAGTACGCTGCCCGAGTTCACCAGCCTGAGCGCCTTTGCCCAGGCCAAGGAGTCGCTGGGGGTGCTGGTCTGCCCGCTGCAGCAGGGCTTCGTGCTGCGCGACGCCGGCCTGGCCCTCATCGCCGAGGCCGAGCTGCTGGGCCAGAAGGTGATCCAGCGCCGCCGCCGAGACCGGCAAAAGGGCGGAGCCAGTGGCGATGCCATCATCCGCAACCTGGCGGAGCTGAGCATAGGTCAGCCGGTGGTGCACCTGGAGCACGGCGTCGGCCGCTACCTGGGGCTGCAGACCATAGACGCCGGCGGCCTGGCCACCGAGTACCTGACCCTGGAGTACGCCAATCAGGACAAGCTCTATGTGCCGGTGACCTCCCTGCACCTCATCAGCCGCTACAGCGGCGGCGAGCACCCGCCCCTGCACAAACTGGGCACCGATGCCTGGAACAAGGCGCGCAAGAAGGCTGCCGAGAAGGTGCGGGACGTGGCCGCCGAGCTGCTGGATGTCTACGCCCGCCGCGCCGCGCGGCCCGGCCTGGCCTTCCGCCACGACAAGCAGGCCTATGCCAGCTTCGCCGCCACCTTCCCCTTCGAGGAGACCCCGGATCAGCTCAACGCCATCAATGCGGTGCTGGGGGACATGTGCCAGGCCAAGGCCATGGATCGCCTGGTGTGTGGTGACGTGGGCTTCGGCAAGACGGAGGTGGCCATGCGGGCCGCCTTCGTGGCGGTGCACGGCGGCAAGCAGGTGGCGGTGCTGGTGCCCACCACCTTGCTGGCCCAGCAGCACTACGACAACTTCCGCGACCGCTTCGCCAACTGGCCGGTGCGCATTGAGGTGCTGAGCCGCTTCAAGAGCGCCAAGGAGCAAAAACTCGCCCTGGACGCCCTGGGGGACGGCAAGCTCGACATCATCATCGGCACCCACAAGCTGCTGTCCGACGACATCCGCTTCAAGGATCTGGGGCTGCTCATCGTCGATGAGGAGCACAGATTCGGCGTGCGGCAGAAGGAGAAGCTCAAGGCCCTGCGGGCGGACGTGGATATCCTGACCCTCACCGCCACCCCCATCCCCCGCACCCTGAACATGGCCATGAGCGGCATGCGGGATCTCTCCATCATCGCCACCCCGCCGGCCCGCCGGCTGGCCATCAAGACCTTCGTGCGGGAGTACGACAAGGCGTTGATCCGCGAGGCGGTGCTGCGGGAATTGAAACGCGGTGGTCAGATCTACTTCCTGCACAACGATGTGGAGACCATCGACAAGACCGCCGAACAGCTGGCCGAGCTGTTGCCCGAGGCGCGCATCAGCGTGGCCCACGGCCAGATGCGGGAGCGGGAGCTGGAGAAGGTGATGAGCGACTTCTACCACCAGCGCCACAACCTGCTGGTGTGCACCACCATCATAGAAACCGGCATCGACGTGCCCAGCGCCAACACCATCATCATGGACCGCGCCGACCGCCTGGGGCTGGCCCAGCTGCACCAGCTGCGTGGCCGGGTCGGTCGCTCCCACCACCAGGCCTACGCCTACCTGCTCACCCCTCACCCCAAGGCCATGACCCCGGATGCGGTCAAGCGCCTGGAGGCCATCGAATCCCTGGAGGATCTGGGGGCCGGCTTCGTGCTGGCCACCCACGATCTGGAGATCCGCGGCGCCGGCGAGCTGCTGGGGGACGATCAGAGCGGGCAGATCGAGTCCATCGGCTTCACCCTCTACATGGAGATGCTCGAGGAGGCGGTGGCGGCATTGAAGGAAGGCCGGGAACCCTCACTGGATCAGCTGCTCAGCGGCCACACCGACATCGATCTGCGGGTGCCGACCCTGCTGCCGGATGACTACATCCCGGATGTGAACATGCGCCTCTCCCTGTACAAGCGCATCGCCAGCGCCGACAGCCAGTCCGCCCTGGATGACCTCAAGGTGGAGCTCATCGACCGCTTCGGCCTGCTGCCCGAGCCCGCCAAACACCTGCTGGCCCTGGCGGCCCAGCGGCTGCGGGCGGCGCCCCTGGGCATCAAGCGCATTGAGGTAGGTGCCGGCGGCGCCCTGGTGGAATTCACCGAGCACACCAAGGTGGACCCCATGAAGGTGGTCAGCCTGCTGCAGAGCCAGCCGCGCATCTTCAAGATGGACGGTCCCACCAAGTTGCGCATCGGCATGCCGGCGGTGGACGCCAAGGCCCGCTTTGGCCTGCTGGAACAGCTGCTCGGCCAATTGGGCGCGGCGTGAGGCAGTGGCACTCCCCCCTGACGCCCATGGGGGATCATCCGCTGCCCGTCCCCTGGTGGCTCTGCCTGCTGTTGTGGTGCCGGGGCTACTGGCTGCTGTCGCTGGCCCTGGCCAGCCGGTCACAAAGCGCCGAGCTGCTCGGCCTGGTCTACCCGGATCCGGTGCAGCTCTACTGGGCATTGGGCTGGGGCACCCCGGCCCTGCTGGTCTGGCTGGCCTCGGCCTACCGGCAGCGCGCCCCCCATCCCCTGGCCCACGCCCTGTGGCGGCGTGGCCGGCCCTTGTGTCTCATCAGTGCCCTGGGTGAGCTGGCTAACCTGCTATACGGCGTTTACCTGAGTGATGGCGCCTTCAGCTGGCCGGTGGCCCTGCTGCTGCTGGCCCAGCTGGCGAGCCTCGGCTATCTGCTCAAGAGCCGCCGGCTCAAGGGGCTGTTTGTGGTGACCGCCGCCGAGGCCAACCCCATCCGGCACTAGTCCGCCAACTGAGCCAGCAGCACCTGGGCCAGCCCCAGACTCGACCGACCGGTGAGCATCCGGATCTGCCAGCCACAGCCAAAGCCACCGCTGATCAGATCCGCCTCCGGCGCGGCGGCCAGCGCCGGCAGCAGCGCCTGGGCCGCCATCTGCCGGGACTCGGCGATGTGCTCGGCCTCCATGCCATAGGTGCCCGCCATGCCACAGCAGGCCGCCTCGATAAACTGCAGATCCAGCTCGGGAATGAGCTTGAGCAGCCGGCGCAGCGGCTTTAAGCCCCCCACCGCCTTCTGATGACAATGGGCATGCACCAGCAGGCGACCGGTTCTGGGCTTGAACGCCAACTCCAGGCCGTGGGCCATCAGCTCCCGGGCCAGGAACTCTTCGAGCATCAGCGCCTGCTGCGCCGCATTCTCCAGCCCGTCGGGCTGCTGTTCCGTGGTAAACAGCTGGCGGTACTCCTCCCGCAGCATCAAGAGGCTGGAGGGCTCCAGCCCCACCAGGGGGCGGCCCGCCGCCAGATGCGGCGCCAACGCTGCCAGCAGATGGCGGGCATGCTGCTGAGCCGCCGGGATGCGGCCGATGGAGAAGTCCGCCCGGCCACTCTCGTAGGGGCGACGGCGTGCATCCTGCGGCGGCAGCAGGTAGACCCGGTAGCCCAGGCGCCGCAACAGGGACAATGCCGCTTGAGCCTCGGCGGGGCGAAACAGGCCGGTCAAGGGGTCCACCCAGAGCACCAGTTCGCCGCGAAGGGGAGCCGCAATCAGCGGCTCGTACCAGCCCTCGCCCTCGGTAAAGCCGGGCGTTAGCGGCAGCGGCAGCTCCGCCTCCCGCGCCAGCCCCAGCAGCCGCTCCCCCCAGGCCCGCAGGCGCGGTGAACGGTTACGCCAGGCCAGCAGCCGCGCCAACCAGGGGAAGCGCAGCAGCCACAAGGGCCCTGCGGCCAGCAGCCAGGCCCGCAGACTGCTGCCATGACGGGCCACTCGCTGGGCCTGGTACTCGGCCTTGATGGTGGCCATGTCCACATAGGCCTCGCATTCGCGCTTGCAGCCCTTGCAGCCGATGCAGGAGTCCAGCGCCTGGGCCAGGGCGGGATCGGCAAGCCAATCCTGCTGTTGGGGGCGGTTCAGCGCCTGCTTGAGCAGCCGGATGCGTCCGCCCGGCGAGCGATCCGGCCCCGGCATCAGCCGGTAGCTGGGGCACATGACCCCCTTGGCGGTCACCTGCTCGCAGACCCCGCTGCGGATGCAGACCGCCACCGCCCGGGCAAAGTCGCCCCCCTGAGCCGGGATGTCGGCGTAGGCGTCCCCCTGCCCCTGCTCGTGATAGGCCGACCAGTTCAATACTGTCTTCATGCTGTGTCCTACTGCTGTCCTGGCTCAGGTCACATCAAGAAGGGTGCCAGCAGACAAGCGCGGTTTTGATGGGCATGGCGTGGGAAAAGCCGGCAAAAAGGGCCCGCAGTCGGACCCTTGTGTGGGACAGTGTCGGATTGCCGACAAGTCAGGCGGGTCGGCTAGGACTCCTCAGCGTGATCGTTTTCTATCCACTCCACCCGGTAGAGATCGTGGCGTCTGTCCTTGTAGTTGCGCACCCCGCCCTGGTGACGCAGCCGTTTGAGCTTGTCCAACTCCAGATCCGTGATGAGCAGCATCTCGGTATTGGGGGTGGTCTCCGCCAGGGTGGCATCATGGGGGAAGCTGAAGTCCGACGGGGTCAGCACCGCCGACTGGGCGTACTGGATGTTGACATTGTCGAGCCGAGGCAGGTTGCCCACGCTGCCGCTCATCACCACGTAGCACTCGTTCTCGATGGCCCGGGCCTGGGCACAGTAGCGCACCCGCTGGTAGCCGTTTTTGGTCTCGGTCCAGAAGGGGATAAACAGGATCTGCAGCCCCTGATCCATCAGCAGCCGGCCCAGCTCGGGAAACTCGCAGTCGTAGCAGATGAGGATGCCGATCTTGCCCGCATCCGTGTTGAACACCCGCAGGTGATGGCCGCCACGCATGTTCCACAGCCGGTGCTCCGTGGGGGTGATGTGCAGCTTGTACTGGGTCTCCCAGGTACCGTCACGGCGGAACAGGTAGGCCACGTTATACATCTCCCCCTCGTCCATCTGGGGCAGGCTGCCGGCGATGATGTTGATGTTGTAATGCACCGCCATGCGGGCGATGGCCTCACACACCGGTGGAGTGAATTCGCTGGCCAGCAACCGCATGGCTTCGGCGGTGGGGGTATCCAATGGAAACTCCCCCATCAGGGGCACGTTGAAAAATTCCGGCAGCAGGGCGAAGTCGGCCTGGTAGTCCGCCAGGGCGTCGATGAAGTACTCCACCTGTTGCAACAGATCGTCGAGGGACTCCACCCGGCGCATCTGCCACTGCACTGCCCCCACCCGCACATTGGTCTTGACCCCGCCCACCAGCGGCCGCTCCCGGGCCTGAAAGTCATAGTTGATCCACTTGAGCAGGGTGGCGTAGCCCGCCGACTCGTTATCCTCCGGCAGGTAGCCGGTGAGTATCTTGCCGACCTTGAAGTCATTGGACAGCTGGAAGCTCAGCACGGGATCGTAGAGCTCCTTGTTGCCGACCTTCTCAATGTACTCCTCCGGGCTCAGGCTATCGGCATATTGGTGGTAGTTGGGGATGCGGCCGCCAGCGATGATGGCTTTGAGGTTGAACTTGCGGCACAGCTCCTTGCGGGCGTCATACAGCCGGCGCCCCAGGCGCATGCCGCGATAGTCGGGGTGGATAAACACATCGACGCCATAGAGCACATCGCCGTTGGGATCGTGGGTGGACAGGGTACAGTTGTCGGTGATCTCGGCATAGGTATGCTCATCGCCGAAGTTCTGGTAGTCGACGATCATGGCCAGGGCCACCGCCACCACCCGCCCCTTGTCCTCTATGCACAGCTGCCCCTCGGGAAAGCGGGCGATCTGCTGGCGGTACTTGTCCCGGGTCAGGCGAAACAGACCCCCCAGCCCCTTGTACACCTCCTGCCAGATGGTGCGCACGTCCTCGAAATCCTGGGGCCTCAGCTGGCGCAGGCGCAGCTTGTGGGGATTGTCGGGGACCTGGGTCTCAGTGGGCACAGTCATGACGCGCTCCTGTTGCTACCGGGTCGGGTTAACCTGTGTGGCGCGGGTGCTGTCGTCAGCCGACCGGTAAAGGTGATGATTTGCTTAAGAAATAGCCACAACCATCAAGTCTAGTTGATGGTGGCCCAGCTGGGCGCCGCGCTGAGGGAACGGGTCAGACACAAAACAACAGGGGCCGTCATTCGACGGCCCCTGGCAACAACAGACGATGGGTGCGGCTCAGTGCAGCTTGAGGCGCGGGCGCAGGATGCGGTTGATCTGGCCCACCAGCATCATCAGACCTGTCTTGATGTAACCGTGCAGGGCGATCTGGTGCATGCGGTACAAGGAGACGTACACGAAACGCGCCAGGCGGCCTTCCACCATCATGGAACCCCGCATCAGGTTGCCCATCAGGCTGCCGACGGTGCTGAAGCGGCTCATGGAGACCAGGGAGCCGTAGTCCACATAGCTGTAAGACTTGAGCTCACGACCCTGCATCATGGCCAGTATGTTGGCCAAGGCGCGATCGGCCATCTGGTGAGCGGACTGGGCCCGAGGCGGCACGTTGCGGCCTTCGTCACCCATGGGACAAGCGGCCACGTCACCGATGGCGAAGATATGATCGTCACGGGTGGTTTGCAGGGTGGGCTTGACCACCAGCTGGTTGATGCGGTTGGTTTCCAGACCGCCGATCTCCTTCATGAAGTCCGGGGCCTTGATGCCGGCGGCCCAGACCATGAGGTTGGCTTCGATCAACTCGCCATCCTTGGTCTTGAGCCCCTGTTCGGTGGCTTCGCTGACGAAGGTGGCGGTGCGCACGTCCACCCCCAGCTGGCTCAGCTCGTGGTGGGCGGCGGCGGAGATGCGCTCCGGCAAGGCAGGCAGGATGCGCGGACCGGCTTCCACCACGGTCACCTTGAGGCTGTCGCGGGTCAGGTGCTTGTAGCCATAGGCGGCCAGCTCTTCCACCGCGTTGTACAGCTCGGCGGAGAGCTCCACCCCGGTGGCCCCGGCGCCGACGATGGCAATCTTCACCTTCTGTTGCGGCTGGCAGGTGAGATCCCCCGGCTTGCAATCGCTGGCAAACTGCAGGAACTGGTTCATCAGCAGGCCGTGGAAGCGGAACGCCTGATCCGGACTGTCCAGGAAGATGCAGTTGTCCCGCACGCCCGGGGTGCCAAAGTCGTTGGACACAGAGCCCAGGGCGATGACCAGGTAGTCGTACTCCAGCTCACGCTCGTCCAGCACCAGCTCGCCCTTCTCGCCATAGATGGGGGCCAGGACGATGCGCTTGTCTTCACGCTTGATGCCGGTGAGGCTGCCCAATTGGAATTCGAAACCATGATTGCGGGCGTGGGACTGATAGCTCAGGGCGTCGATCCCGGCATCCAGGGAGCCGGCGGCCACCTCGTGCAGCAGGGGCTTCCAGAGGTGGGTACGGTTGCGATCCACTAAGGTGATCTGGGCCTTGCCCTTCTTGCCCAGCTTGCGGCCCAGTTTGGTCGCCAATTCCAGGCCACCGGCGCCCCCGCCGACAACGACAATCTTGGTCATAACAGCTTACCTTTCATCAAAAAACGAAGGGGCCGGGCAGCCCCTACCAAGGAGAAAATGCGTGGCTCAGGCGAGCTTGAAGGCCTTGATGGCCTGGAGATGGGCCGAGATGTTCTTGAACTTGTGGCTCTCGGCTGAGTCCCAGATTATGTTGTAATAATCCTTCAGCTCTTGCTCAGTTTGCCTATTATCCATCACTTCATCGTTAACAGAAAGGATACAAATGCATTTGCCTGCATTTTTTTTACGAAATTCGGTTACACATTTGGTGGCAATGTCGTCATATTCTTCCGGCCTTTCTATCTTGCCCACCATGTTCAGCTCCGGATGGAGATTGGGGTTGAACACCGCCTGTTTGATGCCGCACAGGAAGCCGATGCGTTCGCTCCAGTAGCCCCCCAGGCCCACACCGCAGATCAGCGGATTGGGATCATCGCTCATGGTGAGCTGCTTGTGCACTTCCTTGAGCAGGTGACTCATGTCGTGGCGGGGATGTATGGTGCTGTAGTGGACAAAGCGGACGTCCGGATCAATGAACTGCAGCTGCATGACCTTTTCGTGGTTACCCGGGCTAGTAGCATCGTATCCGTGCAAATAGATAATCATGTGACTCCCTCATCGCGCCGTATTGTAACGACCATATCAGGTTAGCCCATCCCGACCAAGGGCAGGACAGGCCTAAGATTGCGGCGGATCAAACTTGCCTTCAGCGACTTGCCAAGGCACTGAAGTCATCCGCCAGACTGTAGAGTGTCTTGCGCAGAAAGCTACGCTGCTGGTCGTCCAGGCTGGCGGAGAGCTGGCTCAAGGAGCGCACGGTGCGCTGGCGCTGACTGGCCACATAGCTTTCGAACCGCCCGTTACCGATGGACCGCCCCTTGACCAGCAGGCGGCGCAGGTAGCCGCTGAACTCGGGCGTGCCCCGCTTGCGCAGCATCTCCTCCAACGAGGCCAACCAGACATCCTGGTAATCCAGCCAGGTGGGATAGAGCTCCTTCTGCCACTGGGCCCACTGCTGGATGATGGGCTGCTGAGCCGGCCCTATGTCGTCGATCCAGCGCCGCAGGTTCTTCTGCAACTTGCGGGAAAAGTCCTTCTGCAGCTTCTTGCCGCCATCCTTCTCCCAGTCGCTGCGCCGGTTTGCCTGCTTGGTGCGTTGATCCCCCATATAGCGGTGGATCTGGTCGTCCTGCAGGCTGGCGGCGATACGGTTGGCATAGGGTTCCACCCCATCCGCCAAGCGGGTGAGGTCCCCTTCAAACAAACCAAAATAGTAGTCGGTGCGTTCCTCGGACAGGGGGCCCTTGAGCTCGTCGGCCAGCTGGCGCAACTGCTTGGCATACACAGGCAGCTCCACCTGCCGATGCCAGCTCAAGAAGCGATCCACCTCGTGATCCACCACCCGGGACTGCTGACTGGTCAGCTGGAAATAATCATCCAGCTTCCAGGCGATGGCCCAGTCCAGCCAGTGATAGAGCAGGCGAACCGAACAGCCCCCCAACAGCAGACACAGGCCACACAGCAACAGGATCCGACGCATCACAGGGCCTCCGGGGTGAACAACCGCTGGCTTTGCTGCACCACCAGCCGATGGAAGGTCTCATTGGCAAACCGTTCCCACAACAGCTGGGCCCACAGCAGAACCAGCAAGCGAGCCACCGGCAACAGGAGGGCAAGCCGTTCGGCCGCCACCTGGCCTCCCGCCGCCTGATAGGCCGCCAAGAGTTGCGCCCCGGCGGCGCCGTCCAGATCGTTGGTCACCCAGCACAGCGCCAGCTCGAAGGCCGGATCCCCCAGGGCGGCATACTCCCAGTCCACCAACCAAGGCGCATCCCCCAACAGGTTGCCGGGATGCAGATCATGGTGGCACAAGGCCCAGGGCACTGCGGGCAGCTGGGCTAGACAACGCTGGGCCTGATGGTAACAGGAGGTGATGCGGGGATCCCGGCGGCAGATGCGCGACAGGTAGTGCTGCAGGCGCAGGCCGACATCAAGACGCAACACCGCCTGGGGCAGCGGCGCGATGGACACGCCATGCAGGCGCGCCGCCAGGGTCCCCAATGCTTGAGCCAACTGCGTGATGGACAGATCCCGAGCGCCCCAGTTGTCTTCACCCAGCCACTGGCTGACAAACAGGCCGCTATGGGGATCGACGTAGTGCAAGGCCGGCGCCAGGCCGGCATCGGCCGCCAACCGCTGCAGGCGTTGCACCTTGTATTGATCTATGCCCAGAAATTGATGGGAGCCGATGGCCTGACGCACGAAATAGACCTGCCCCTGATGCCGCATCTGATAGCAGCGGGCCAGCGGCGTCTGGCTCAGCAGCCGACAGTCGGCCTCGGCAAAGCGGTTAGGTAATATCAAACACCCCCTCCCCTATGACGGCATTAACGCGGACTACGGTAACCTGACCAGAGCCATTCGCCACTCTTTAGGTCAATCAACTGCATGGCCAGCCGGCCTCGCGCATCCAGACCACCATACAGCATCCAACGGGCGCCCGTGCGCTTGCCCAGCCGCACCAGGGCCGCCGGAGTGACGCCGCCGGCCTGATGATACTCCAAACCACCGGCGGCGGACGTGTCCGTCACCAGATTAAAGCGGCCACTCTGTTGCAGGCTGCGTTTGAGCTGGGCGTTGAGTGCCTCGGCATCCCCCTGCGTCAGACTCACCGGATGCAGATACAAGGAGACGGGACCGTCCGCGGTCTGGGCCTGAACGTCGGCATCCTTCAGCAGGCCCGCCATCAGGCTGGCGGCGGCGCGATTCAGGCTGGCGCCGTTAGTTGACGCCGGTTGTTGGCCTGACGAACCGCCCGCCGGTTGTTGTACCGAACCCACCTGCGCCGGCCCAGCGCCGTAGGGTGACACACAGGCCCCCAACCCCAGGGCCAACAGGCCGGGCAACAGGTAACGCCCCCAGTCCCCGCAAGGCAGCCCCATCAGGCCAGCCCCTCGAGCAACAAGGGGCCCAGGCCACAGCCGCCCAGCAGGTGCATATGCAGGTGGAACACCTCCTGCCCGGCATCGCGGTTACAATTGACGATCAGCCGGTAGCCTGACTCATCGATACCCAATTCTTTGGCGATTTTATGCGCAACGGTAAATAGGCGCCCCAAAGCCTGTTCATCTTCTGCACAAACATCATTGACGGTGGGGATCACCTTATTTGGCACGATGAGAATATGCTGCGGTGCCTTGGGCTGGATATCCCGGAAGGCGGTCACCAACTCATCCTGATACAGCAGGGGGGCCGGAATTTCCTGACGAATGATCTTGCTGAAAATGGTTTCGTTACTCATCTGACAACCTCTTGAAATCTCGCCATATTTTTGGGATTCTCATGGAGCCTCCCCACTATTAAGTGGGGTTTCAAGTCCTATAGATTCATTTGTGATGCAGCTCCAGCTTTATTAAAAACTGAGCCTCTTTTACATAACAATTTGATCTTCCCGCTCCCCTTACGAGTCACCGCAAGATACTCTCTGTGCTGCGTGGCGTTAAGTCAAACTTGGCGGGTTAACAATGACAATCAAACTAAAAATTTCCGATCTTTCCATCCTGCACCGTGTCTATCTGGGATTTGCCGTTCTTATCGGCGTCCTGATTGCAGGTTCTCTTTTCAACTTTGCGAGTCAAAACAAGCTCAACAATGCCCTTGAATCCGTGACGGGCCGGGCCACCCCCATGGTGCTGCTGGCCAGCAAGCTGGAGGTGAGTCTGCTGGGCACCAACAAGCACCTCACCGATGTGCTGGCGGAGAAGCGCTCCGCCCAACTGGAGGCCTTGACCAAGGAGCTGAACGACTCAAGAACCGCCTTCACCCAGGCCATGGACAACTTCAAGCAGGCGGCGGAACAGCTGCCGTCGTTGCAACAATTTATCCCCGAACTGGAAAGTGCCGGCATGGGCTATCTGAACGATACCCAGACCTTGGCCACGGATCGGGCCAACCTGCTGCAACTGCTCAAGGAGACCAACAAGGCCAAGAGCCAGTTCCAGGTCAATCTGCCCCAGTTCAAGCAGCTGCAGCAGGAGGAGATGAACAGCATAGATGACGACTATGTGCTGACCCTGTTCCGCACCCTGCAGTCCAAGCAGGCCGCCATCGAAGTCTCTACCCTGGATGCGATGAACCAGGACAACCCCGCCCCCATTCAGGCTGCCCTGGAACGTAACCGCAAGGGGCTGGCCGATTACCAGAAGGCCATCGCCGATCTGAAGGTGGAGATGCCCGGCCTGGAGAACAACCTGGGGCTCTATTTCAGCAGCTTCATCAAGGATGTTTCCAGTGATAAGGGCTTGCTCAACCGCTACCTGCAGCTGGTGCAGCAGCAGGTCATCCTGGAGCAGAAGGCCCGGGAGGCCAGCGCCCAGGTGGTGACGGTGCAGGATCAACTGGCCCAGGTGCAGGAGATGGCCCAGGCCGTCATGCATAACAGCATCAACGAGGCCAACCGCACCCTGACCACAGGCCGGATCCAGCTGATTGCCGGGGTGGCCCTGGCCATCGCCTTTGCCGTGGTGGTGGCCATTGGGCTTGCCCGCACCATACGGCGTCCGTTGAGCGAACTGAGTTCTGTGCTCAAGGCCGTCACCGATGGCGACATGACCCGGGAGATCAACTACCGCAGCAACAACGAATTCGGCGTGCTGAGCCGGCAGGTCAACCTGCTGGTGGAACAGATGCGCGACGTGCTGCGCCAGCTCGCCCAGGCCGCCAGCAAGTTGAACCAGACGGCCCACGACAACCGTACCACCACGGAGCGCTCTCGCAGCGAGCTGGAGGTCCAGCGCCATGAGACCGCCAGCGTGGCGGCCGCCATGACCCAGATGGAAGCCTCGGTACGTGAAGTGGCCGCCGCCGCTCACCAGACCCTGGAGCAGGTGCTGGCGGTGGAGAAGGCCTCCGACGCCGGACGCAACATCATGGCCACCAACATCTCCACCACCCATCAACTGGCCAACAAGCTGGATGAGACCGGCACCGTCATCGGCCAGGTGAACAAGATGAGCGGCAACATAGGCAACATACTGGATGTGATCCGCGGCATCGCCGAACAGACGAACCTGCTGGCCTTGAACGCCGCCATCGAGGCGGCCCGGGCCGGTGAGCATGGCCGCGGTTTTGCCGTGGTCGCCGACGAGGTGCGCACCCTGGCGCGGCGCACGGCGGACTCCACCGCCGAGATCCACGCCATGATCGAGAACCTGCAGCAGGCGGTGCAAAAGGCGGTCAAGGTGATGAACGACTGCAGCAGCGAGATGGAAGCCAACGTGCAGCAAAGCTCCCACGCCAACAGCGCCATGGAAGAGATCCAGGGCATCATCACCATGATCAGCGACATGTCCAGCCAGATCGCCTCGGCGGCGGAGCAGCAGCAGGCCACCAGCGCCGAGATTGCCGCCAACCTCAACCGCATCTCGGAGATTTCCGACTCCAACTATGAGGGGATCCAGGAAGTGGCCCAGACCAGCTCGGCCCTGGACGAACTGGCCGAGCAGCAGCAATCCCTGGTGCAACGCTTCCGCATCTAGTGGGATGCCGGTAACGACAAGGGCAGCCATCGGCTGCCCTTGTTCTTTTTTCGGTTGACCTCAGACTGGCTCGGCCTGGGCGGGGTAATCCACGTAGGCGCCCTTGCCTACCCCTTCGTAAGCCACCACCCGCAGCGCCCGCCCGGGCAATTGCGGGCGCAGCTTGCGCGCGATGTAATCGGCCAGCAGCTCCACCGTGGTATCCGTGTCCACCAGCTCACAATGGGCCGCCGGAATGGCCAGCTCGAAGTGGCCCTGGGGGGCCACATAGGCAAAGCCGTAGTGATCAGGGCCAATCTGCTGGCCCGCAGCGGGACTCAGGGACAAGGACTGCACCGGCACCTTATCCTCCTGGCTACCCAGGTAGATGTCCTGCCAACGCCGAGCCCACATGGCCTCCAGTGCGGCGTCCCGCGCACCCTCCACCCAGATCTCGATCATGGATCTGTGGCCATGGGCAATCCGCTGACAGTTGCCATCGTGTTTCTTCAGACCATGGCTGTAGTGGTAATAGGGGGTCTGGTGACACTCGGGCCGCAGGGTCACCGTCAGCCCCTGAACGTTGTCGGGCAACACCTGGGCCAACAAGCCCAGCAGGTAATCACTGACGCTGGCCTCATCAACCTGCGATGCCGGCAGCAGGCAGAAGGCCTCCGCCGGACAGTGCAGGTGCAGGCTACCCCGGGCACTGGCAAAATCCAACCACTGCCGACCTGACTCGCTGGGGCCGTGCTGGCAGGCCGGGTGAGTCGCCGGCACCAGTAAACGATGATCGACCTCCCTATCGATCACGGCCTTGACCTGTTTCTTCACCCGTGAAAAATCCAGCAGCATGCTCATCTCGTTGAGCGCCCCGCCCAACTCGATATCCACCAGCCAGCTCTCCCCCACCAGGCCCCGTTGCGGGCACAGGTAGGAGGCATCTATCACGGTCAAGTCCCGGACAAATAGTTTCATGTTTCTTTCTGGACCCTTTGCTACATAGGGAGAGAGTTTTCGGTGTCATTCATCGACACCGAATAACAGGAACGACACCTGATGAATCCGCGGCTCATCAAGAGTGCCTTGCTCGTCAAGGAAGATACCATCTTCCCGGCCGATCTTCTCGTAAACGACAAGTCTTCTCATAAACGACAAGATCGCCCCATGGCGTTGCTGGACGCCCAGGGCAAGCACCGGCTCCCCGGGATGTCATGGTAAGGCTCACTGCCATGAGCCGGGTCTGGACCACAGGACATTCTGGATCTCACCACCCTAGTCAAACCCACCGCCCATACGGTGGCCGAACGCTATCCGCTCCAGGAACTCGGCTGCTTGCGCCAAGGCTCTCACGCGGATCTGGTGCCGCTGGATCTGCAGCAAGGTTATGACGTGACCAAGGAGAACCGCCTGTACCAGTGCGGCGGGACACCCTTATGCAGGTTATCGCTGCAGGCGTTCCGTCAGCACCACCCTGGTAAATGGTCAAATCATGTGCCATCGAGGGGCCTTCCGCAGCGAGCGAGGGGGCCAGTGACGGCGGTTTAACCGCTGATTGCACACTAATTCAGCGAACGATCAACTGTCGCTGTTAAGTGGTTGACACCTAGGGGGCAGATCCCTAAACTCTGCTCCCGTTGAGAGGCACAACGGCCTCGAAAACAACTCTCGGCGCGTAGCGCAGCCTGGTAGCGCACTGTCATGGGGTGTCAGGGGTCGGAGGTTCAAATCCTCTCGCGCCGACCAAATAACCCTCAGAAAAGCCTAGCGATTTCGCTAGGCTTTTTTGTTTTTGCGCCTCAGCCGCCCATCACGGGGGCAATCCCCATCCCAATCACCCTGGCCCGCCGGCGTCCGTGCCACAAAAAGTAAGGGTGGCCATGGGCCACCCTGGCTAACGCACAGTCATCGACAGAACAAGATCTATCTTCATTGGGCGCAGGGCCCGCCGTTAGCGCCACCGATTCTACGGTAGAATCTAGTATGGCGTCTGCTTGATTACCCCCAGCTTGTCATAACTGACACTTTCGTTTGAAAATCGAAACGACTTCATTTCGCTTGAGACTCAAGCTCTCCCTATGCCATTGATAATTGTGAGTGAGATCGTTTCCCCCGCGGCACACGCCCCTTAGACTAGCGCTGGTAACGATTTCAACCTTTCCGCATTCAGGAACCCAGCATGTTTGCGTTCAAACCCGCCCTCGCCAGTCTCTATGAAAAATACGGTGCCAGCGCCGAGGATGCCCGTCAGGTCAATGCCCTGTTTGGCCAGCGCTTCACCGAGCTGGCCCAGCAGATGCGCCGCACCGGCGCCGGCGACGACGCCAAGGCGTTGGCCGCCGTGCAGATCGCCGACGATGCCTTCTTCATCACCCGGGATCACCCCGATGGGGTCCAGTGGACCTTTATCGACGAAGCGGAGGACTTCAACACCCTGCTGCAGGCCACCAAGGCCGCCGGTCTGTGTGCCGTGGCCCTCTACACCCACTACTTCCGTCAGGACATCTGGCAGCAGTATTGCGAGGCCTATGAGATTTTCCTGCTGGAGGCGCGGCGCCAGGGCCACAAGAAAGGCCACAAGCTGGATCTGGATGAGTGGCTGCTGCCGTTTTGCAAGGGGGCGGCCATCATCAGCGGCGCCCTGAGCGTCACGGCATGAGCCCCCTCAGGGGTGGCTGATGCTGCAATTGCGACTGTGCTTGGCCTCGTAGAGGTATTGATCCGCTCGGCCGATCAGGCTGTCCCCCGTCTCGCCGGGCCGCAGCTGCGCCAACCCCATGCTGACCGTCAGGCGGATCGAGTGGGTGAAGGCCAGCGCCGCCAACCCATCACGTCAACGTGATGAGTACCTGATCCCCCGCAGGATGGCCCTGCCGGTCATTGATCCGCCTGAAATGATCGATATCAAAGAGCAACAGGCACAAGGGGCGGCAAGGCAGCAGGCGAGACGGCATAGCGCGGACCGGGTGAAGGGTTCAGCCTAAGGTTAGTCGCTGGGAGTTATTCAAAACAGGCGGCCCGCTCGGGGCACTCATCACAGCTGGGAGCTCGGCAGACATACTCGCCTCCCGCCTGACACAGCTGACGATAGAAAAACTTCTTCCAGCGCATCTGCTGGGCATTGAGCCGCTCCAGGCTGGGAAAGCAGTCTGTCATCAGACAGCGCAGATCCGGCCGGCTGGCCAACCCCAGATCCTCCCACAGGTGATTAAAACCCAGGGCGGCGGCGGCCAGGATGTCGGCCAGGGGCGCGGCACCGGCGACGGCATGGGCCAGCAGCAAGTCACGGATCTGTTGGCATTCCTCTTGGCGCATGGCCAGCAGCTCGGCCCGCAGCTGCATGGCGGCATGCTGGGGCCCCGTCGGTTGCCAGGATGCCAACGCCGGATCCGAGGCCAGCAGACGGCTAAAGGGCTCGGCATCCAACCCCATATACAAGGGCAGCGCTGCCCGGCCGGCCACAAAGGCCTGCAGCAGATGATGGAGCCAGTACGACGCCTCCCTGGCTTGCTCCATCAGGCCACCCCGCGACGCCGGGTTTCCGTGGCCTTGGGCAACTGTTGCCACCACTGCGCCAGGGCTTCATGCACCGGTTGCCAGGCATATTCCACCACTGGCTGAATGCCGACCTGCTCCAGCTTCTGCCAAGGCTCCAGCCCCAGGCGGGCACAGAACACGGCATCCATGTCCTCCAGCAACGGCAGCAGCTGAGCGAAACGATCCTCACCATCATCACAGTCGGTGGGGCCCTGGCAGTAAACCGGCGTCAAGCGCTCGCCGACCCGGGCCACGCCCTCGGAGCTGACGCTATAGATATGAAAGCGCTTGGCGTGGCCGAAGTGCAGGTCCACCAGGTTGCCGCTCTCGCTGGCCACTGCCACCAGCTTGGCCCCCTCCTCTTCCGAGGCACCCTGACTGGCGATGGCCGCCTGCAGCAGGGTACGGCGCTGCATGGTGGTCTGGTAGGGCTCGGCGTGCTCCGGCAGCTGCTCCAGGTTGAACTCCTGGCTGCGGTCCTCCCCCAGCATGCCCACCGCATCGGCACGACACTGCTGACAGTGGGCCATCTGGGGCATGTGGGCACCGCACAGCTCGCGGATCTGCGCCAGCTCATAATCCAGCGGTTCCCGCTGGCCGGTCAGGCCGAAGTGGGTACCGTGTTCCGGCTTGGAAATCAGCGGCATGATGTTGTGCAAGAAGGCGCCGGCCTGACGCACGGCCTCGCTGACCTCCAGCAGATGCACATCGTTGATGCCGGGGATCAACACCGAATTGATCTTCACCAGCACCCCACGCTCAATCAGCTTGCTGATGCCTTCAAGCTGCTGGTCGATGAGCAGCTGGGCCCCTTCTTTGCCGTAGTAGCGCTCGCCGTCATAATCCACCCAGGCGTAGATCTGCTCCGACACCCGGGCATCGATGGCATTCAAGGTCACGGTGACATGGTCCACCCCCAGCTCCACCAACTGATCCACCGACTGGGGCAGCATGAGGCCATTGGTGGAGACACACAGCTTCACGTCCGGCAACTGGCTGCGCAGCCCCTCCAGGGTATTGAAGGTGCGACCCAGATTGGCCAGGGGATCGCCGGGCCCGGCGATGCCAATCACCGACAGTTGGGGGATCGCCGCCGCCACCGCCTTGGCCTTACGAATGGCCTCCTGGGGGGAGATCAGCTCGGACACCACACCGGGGCGGGACTCGTTGGCACAGTCGAACTTGCGGTTGCAATAGTTGCACTGCACGTTGCAGGCCGGGGCCACCGCCAGGTGCATGCGGGCATATCTGTGGTGCGCACCGGGAGAGTAGCAAGGATGCTGAGCCACCTTGTCGGCCTGGGCCCGGGTGAACTGGGTGGAGCTGGCGGAGGAACCGCACCCGCTCTTGTTGCCGCTGCCACCGCAGCCGCTGCCTTGATTGATACCAGTAGATGCCTTCATGCTGACTCCGCCATAATCCCTTAGGGTCGATGACTGGCTAGTGCAAGAGTCAAACCAGCGATGAAGCGATGATTTATTCTTTTTAATTTCAGATAATTAGATGTTAAGCGTCCCTCATGACACGACTAAGTGTCAGACAAGCCCCTCAACAATGTGACAAACCCCACACATTGCCACCCAAGGCTCCAGGTGATGAATGGGGCGGGGATTGGCGGCAAGCGCAGGCATCCATCACCGACGAGAACATTGGCAGCGGCGATGAAAAAGGCCGGCAGGGAAGGAAAAGGTTGCCTGGAAGTTACGGGAATGTGCCAGTAACGTAAAGTAAACGCCCCGTAATGGAATGTTTCAAAGAATCTTAAAAATAAAACCGTGAAACTGATTTCCACGGTGATCAATTTCAAACAATCTCTGTATAATGCGCCCCAGCTTACAGTTTTGCATAAATCTTGTTTCTCATTTGGAGACCTTAGTCCATGAAAAAGACCAAAATCGTTTGTACCATCGGGCCGAAATCCGAATCCAAGGAAATGCTGGCTAAGCTGCTGGATGCTGGCATGAACGTCATGCGTCTGAACTTCTCCCACGGTGACTTCGAAGAGCACGGCAACCGCATCAAGAACCTGCGTGCCATCTGTGCCGAAACTGGCAAGCGCGCCGCCATCCTGCTGGACACCAAGGGTCCGGAAATCCGTACCATCAAGCTCGAAGGTGGCAACGACGTGGATCTGGTTGCCGGTCAGAACTTTACCTTCACCACCGACCAAACCGTAGTAGGTAACAAGGACCGCGTGGCCGTGACCTATCCTGGCTTCGCCGCTGACCTGAAGGTTGGTAACACCGTGCTGGTGGACGATGGTCTGATCGGCATGGAAGTCATCGAAGTGACCGAACGTGAGGTCATCTGTAAGGTGCTGAACAACGGCGCCCTGGGTGAAAACAAGGGCGTCAACCTGCCCAACGTCAAGACCCAGCTGCCGGCCCTGGCCGAGAAGGACAAGAAGGACCTGATCTTCGGTTGCGAGCAAGGCGTTGACTTCATCGCCGCCTCCTTCATCCGTAAGAAGGAAGACGTGCTGTCCATGCGTGAGCACCTGAACGCCCACGGCGGTCAGAACATCCAGATCATCTCCAAGATCGAAAACCAGGAAGGCCTGGACAACTTCGACGAAATCCTGGAAGTGTCTGACGGCATCATGGTTGCCCGTGGCGACCTGGGTGTGGAAATCCCGGTACAGGAAGTTATCTTCGCCCAGAAGATGATGATCCAGAAGTGCAACAAGGCCCGCAAGGTGGTCATCACCGCCACCCAGATGTTGGACTCCATGATCAAGAACCCGCGTCCGACCCGCGCCGAAGCCGGCGACGTGGCCAACGCCATCCTGGACGGTACCGATGCCGTCATGCTGTCTGGCGAATCCGCCAAGGGTAAGTACCCGCTGCAAGCCGTGACCGTCATGGCCACCATCTGCGACCGTACCGACTCCGTCATGCCCAGCAACCTGTCTGCCGCCAACGACAGCGTCAAGCTGCGCATCACCGAAGCCGTGTGTAAGGGTGCCGTAGAGACCGCCGAGAAGCTGTCCGCTCCGCTGGTAGTCGTTGCCACCCAGGGCGGTAAGTCTGCCAAGGCCGTGCGCAAGTACTTCCCCAAGGCGACCATCCTGGCCCTGACCACTAACCCCAAGACTGCTCAGCAACTGCTGCTGTCCAAGGGTGTGGTGCCCATGCTGGTTGAAGAAATCGCCTCCACCGACGATTTCTACCGCAGCGGCAAGGAACTGGCCCTGCAATCCGGTCTGGCCCAGAAGGGTGATACCGTGGTGATGGTTTCCGGCGCCCTGGTTCCCAGCGGCACCACCAACACCTCCTCCGTACACGTGCTGTAAGCCGGGTTCAGAGACACAAGACGGCGCCTATCGGCGCCGTTTTTTTATCTCGGTCAAACCGCCGCGGGATCGGCAAATCCGTGGCATCCCCACCCTGTCGCCCCCTCCCCTGACTCACGGGTCGTGATACACTTCTGCCACGCCGTCATTTCGGATCACACGACAGTCCACACCCTATGATGCTCTCTCGCTTACTTCGCGCCCTGCTTTGTGTCTGCCTGCTGCTGCCCGGTCTGCTGGCCGCCGCCAGCCTGCCCTCCGCCAGCACGGTGCAAGCCGCCCTGGATAGTCTGGCCAAGGAAGAAAATCTCACCGTCAGCCAGCAAAAAGAACAGGATGATCTCAAGGCCCTGCTGGCCAACCTGGATGCCATCGACAAGGAGCAGGCCAAGCTTAAGCAGCAACAGAGCAACCTGAGCAGCCAGCCCAGCAAACTCCGGGAACTGGAGCGGCAGATCAAGCGCCTGGGGCCGGAGCCCGCCGCCGATGCCCTGGCCAGCCAGTACGCCACCTACAGCCTGACCGGGCTGGAGACCGAGCAGGACAAGCTGCACCAGCAGATGCAGACCACCCAGCAACAGCTGAGCGATGCCAATGCCGTGCTGGTGTCGCTGCAGGGCCTGCCCGAGCGCACCATGGCGGAGCTGAGCCGCATCAACCAGCGCAACCAGGCGCTGCGCAATCAGCTGGGTGGCCCCAGCGACGGCAAGGAGAACAATTCATCGGCACGCCAGCGGGCCAGCAGCGAACTCACCCTGCTGGAGTTGCAGCAAAAATCCCGCGAGCAGGAGTTGGATAACCGCACCGCCATGCTGGAGCTGGTCACCAAGCAGGTGGCACTGCTGAACCTGCAGCTGAGCCGCGCCGGCCTGCAGGCCCAGGTCATCCAGCAGCAGATCAACAACAAGCGGCTGGCCCTGGGCACCCAGGCACTGGATCAGCTGGAGCCCGAGCTGGCCAGCCAGGTGGCGCAGGATCCCCTGTACCGCAGGGAGCGCCAGCTCAACGTCCAGCTCAGCCGTCAGCTCATCGCCTCCACCGAGGAGATACAGCGGCTCACCGAGGAAAACGTCAAGGTCAAGGGCTGGCTGGAGCGGGTAACCCAGACCGAACACACCATCAACGAGCAGATCGCCATACTGCAAGGCAGCCTGCTGCTGTCGCGCATCATCTACCAGCAGCGGCAGATGCTCATCGATCCCAACATCAGCAACAACCTGGATGAACAGATCGCCGACCTGCGCCTGGAGCAGTTTGACATCAACCAGCAGCGCGATCGCCTCTATCAGCCCGACCGCTACCTGGATGAACAGCTGGCCCAGAGCGACCCCGAGCTGAGCCCCGCCCTGCGCCAGGTGATGAGCCAGTTGCTGGAGGCACGTACCAGCATGCTGGAGCAACTCAACCGCCAGGTGGGCAATGAGCTGAGCCTGGCCATCAACCTGCAGCAGAACCAGCACCAGCTGACCCAGATCAACGAGACCCTCAAGTTCACCCTGCAACAGCAGATCTTCTGGGTGACCAGCAACAAGCCGCTGGACTGGAATTGGGTCAAGGGCTGGCCGGCGGCCATGCTGTCGCAGCTGCTGGAGCTGGGCAGCAAGATCAGCCCGGCCAGCTGGTGGAATCAGGGGCTAGCCTACTGGCTGCTCGGCCTGCCCCTGCTGCTGCTGGCCGGGCTGCTGCGCTGGCACCGCAACCGCCTGACCACCAAGCTGGGCAAGCTCAACAAGGAGGTGGGCCACCTGTTGCGGGACAGCCACCTGCACACCCCCCTGGCCCTGCTGCTGACCCTGTTGCGTATCCTGCCCGCCGGCCTGCTGATCCTGGTGCTGGGGCTGCTCACCGCCCACTGCGGTCTGGCCGAGCCCAAGCTGATCCTGCGCCTGGGGTTACAGATGGCGGTGGCCTACCTGGCCTTCGGTCTGCTGCTGCGCATCACCCGCCCCGATGGCCTGGCCATCAGCCACTTCGGCGGCAATCCACAGAAGGTGGCCAACCGGCACCAGATCATCCGCCGGTTGTGGCGCACCCTGCTGCCCCTCATCGTCATCGCCAGCATAGGCCAGCTGGACCCCTCCACCCTGGCCAGTGACGTGCTGGGCCGCAGCATTACCCTGGTGATGCTGCTTATCATCAGCTACCAGCTGCTCCCTCTGGGCAAGCGTAGTGGCGCCACCGGCCAGAACCTGCTGCTGGTGGGCTGGAGCCTGCTGTTCGCCCTGGTGCCCCTGTGTCTGATCGGCCTCACCGTCACCGGCTACTACTACACGGCGTTGGAGCTCACCGCCCGCTTAATCAACAGCTTCTACCTGCTGGCCCTGTGGGCCATCGTCTACCAGACCGGCCTGCGCAGCCTGGCCCTGGCGGCCCGCCGCCTGGCCTATCGCCGGGCCCTGAATCGGCGCCAGCAGCAGAAGCAGCAGGAAGACGCCGACGGTGGCGAGGCGGTGGAAGAGCCGCCCATGTCGCTGGAGCTCATCAGCCAGCAGTCCATCCGCCTGCTGAACCTGACCCTGTTCGTGCTGTTCGGCATGGCCCTCTACCTGTTCTGGTCCGATCTGGTGGCCATCCTCACCTACCTGGACAAGGTGCCCCTGTGGCACCAAAGCGTCACCCTGGACGGCAGCACAGTGCTGCAGCCCGTCAGCCTGCTGGACTTGCTCAAGGCCCTGACCCTGGCGGGAGTGGCCATCATCATGACCCGTAACCTGCCCGGTCTGCTGGAGGTGCTGGTGCTCGCCAAGCTGCAGCTGGCTCAGGGCACCGCCTACACGGTGAAGACGGTGCTCTCCTACGTCATCACCGCCATCGGCGTGCTGGGCAGCCTGTCGGCCTTGGGGATGGACTGGAGCAAGCTGCAGTGGCTGGTGGCCGCCCTGTCGGTGGGGCTGGGCTTCGGTCTGCAGGAGATCTTCGCCAACTTCGTCTCCGGCATCATCATACTGTTCGAACGGCCGGTGCGGATCGGCGACACCATCACCCTCGGGGAGTTCTCCGGCACCGTCAGCAAGATCCGTATCCGGGCCACCACGGTCACCGACTTTGACCGCAAGGAGATCATCATCCCCAACAAGGCCTTCGTCACCGAACGGCTGATCAACTGGTCCCTGTCCGATACCGTCACCCGGGTGATAGTACGGGTCGGCGTGGCCTACGGCTCAGATCTGGAGCTGACCCGTCAGCTGCTGCTGCAGGCCGCCCAGCAGAGCGAGCGGGTGATGCAGGATCCCGAACCCATCATCTACTTCCTGAACTTCGGCGCCAGCACCCTGGATCATGAGCTGCGCTTCTACGTGCAGGAGCTGGGGGATCGCAACCCCACCATCGACGAGCTGAATCGCCGCATCGACCAGCTGTTCAAGGAGCATGGCATCGAGATCGCCTTCAACCAGGTGGATGTGTTCATCAAGAACCTGCCCACCGGCGAAGAGCTGCAGATCGCCCCCGCCACCCTGGGGGCGGCGGTCGCCGGCGCGGTGGAAGGCCAGCCCCAGACCCCGCCGCCGGCCGCACCGGCCTCGGGCCAGCTGCCCTAGGCACGCAAGCGGTAAAAAAAAAACGGAAGGCCAGGCCTTCCGTTTTTCATGCACGCCGGATGCTAGATACGGCGCATATTGATGTTCATGGTCTGGATCCGGTAGGCGATCTGCCGGGGCGTCATGCCCAGCAGGCGCGCCGCCTTGGCCTGCACCCAGCCACACTTCTCCAACGCGGCGATGAGTCGCTGGCGCTCGTCCATCTCCTCTTCACCCCCCAGGGGCTCGCTGGGGGTGAAGCTGGGCACCGGCCGGCTGGGGGCCAGGCCGCCGCGCTGCTCCGGGTTGTTGAACAGGATGACATCGCGATCGATGAGGCCGTTCTCGCAGATCACCGAGGCCCGCTCCAGGCAGTTCTCCAGCTCCCGCACGTTGCCCGGCCAGTCGTGGCCTAGCAGCATGCGCAACGCCCCTTCGCTGATCTTCAGCTCCCGGCCCTGGCGCGCGGAGAGCTTCTCCACCAGGTAACGGGCCAGATCCGGAATGTCCTCCAACCGCTCCCGCAAGGGCGGCAGCTTGATGGGCATGACGTTGAGGCGATAGTAGAGATCCTCGCGGAAGTGCCCCTGGCGCACCTCCTCCTCCAGGTTGCGGTTGGTGGCGGCGACGATACGCACATCCACCGACAGGGTATCGGTGCCGCCGACCCGCTCCATCTCCCCCTCTTGCAGGATACGCAGCAGCTTGGCCTGAAACGACGCGCTGATCTCGCCGATCTCATCCAGGAACAGGGTGCCGCCATCCGCCATCTCGAAGCGGCCCTTGCGCTGCTTCACCGCCCCGGTGAAGGCGCCCTTCTCGTGGCCGAACAGCTCGCTCTCCAACAAGGAGTCCGGCAGGGCGGCGCAGTTGAGCTTGACGAAGGGGCCGTTGGCCCGGGGGGAGTTGTAATGGATGGCGTTGGCGATCAGCTCCTTCCCGGTGCCGCTCTCGCCGCGCACCAGCACGGTGGTATCCCACTTGGAGACCTGACGAATGGACTCGAAGATCTGCCGCATGATGCTGGTCTTGCCCACCATGTTGTCGAAGCCATACTGGCTGCGCACCTTGCGCCGCAGACTGTCCCGCTCGCTGCGCAACGCCTCCTGCTCCTTGTGGGCCTGGCCCACCAGCCGCACCGACTGGCCGATGAGGTTGGCCACCATCTCCAGGAAGCGGGTATAGATGGGCAGCCCCTGCTCCGACATGGCCATGGGCTGGGCCGCCAGCACCCCCAGGGGTTGCCCCTCCACCCCAGGGATGGGCACGCAGATAAACGGCAGGCTGTAGTCGTACAGGTTCAGGCGATCCAGGAAGCGGGGATCATCCGCCACCCGGGGGATCACCAGGGACTGGCCCTGATGCATCACAGAGCCCAGGATGCCCTCGCCCACCCGGTAGCGCACCCCCTTGACGTCCTTGATCACCTCGGCATCCACGCCGTGCATCGCCTGGATGAACAGGGCGCTGCGATGATGATCGAACAGGCTCACCAGGCCATACTGCATGTGCACCTTGTCGTGCAGGGTCTGCAACATGGCGCTCAGGGTCTGTTCCAGATCCAGGGAGCGACTCAAAACCACACTGATATGATGCAGGGCCTCCAGTTGCTCCTGCATCCCCAGCCCTCCCTCAACCACGGAAACCCGGGATGAAAAGCTGCTCATGCTAACCTCCTGTCACTGAGCGAAGACGGTAAATGAAGGGTGATGCGATGGGCCCCGTCGCTGAGGCTGCTGACCTCCACCATGCCCCTGTGATCGTTGGCCACGCTCTGCACCAGGGAGAGGGCCAGCAGGCCGCCCTCCTGACCACCAGGCTGACCGGCCAGCAGACGGTGGGCGCCTTGCGGCGACCCCGGCGCATTATCCTCCACATAGAAATCAATTCCCTGACCCGAGTCCTCGGCCCCCACCCGCACCCAGGCGTCCACCAGGGACTCGGTACGCTGCAGCCCGCGCTCCACCAGCAAGGAGAGGGCCGCCAGCAGCCGCAGCTTCTGGCCCTCCAGCAGGCAGCTAGCGGCATCGGGTATGGCGAACTGCAGCCGGCCCTTCTGCCCGCTGAGCCCGGGCAGACAGAGATCCTGCAGATCCTGCAGCAGGCTATGGGCACTCAGGGCCACCAGGGGCTCCTCGGCCTGGGGTGGCTGACAGGCCTGCAGCCGGCGCATGGCGGACTCGCCCTCCTCCAGCGCCACCGCCATCACCCTGTGGCTGCCACAGTCGGTCACGGGATCCAGCTGGCGGGCGGCCTGCAGCATGTTCAGAGGCGCCTGCAACTGCACCAGGGCAGCATCCAGGGCCTCGCGGATCACCGCCGCCTGCTTGGCGGCCGCCAACTCGGCCCCCAGCATGGCCAGACGCCCCTGCTCCTGTTGCTGTCGGCGCTCGGTCTGATCCGTGATGATCAGCAGGCGACAGGCGCGCTTGCGCCCCTCGACGAAATAGAGCTCCGCCTCCTCATTCAGCTCCTGCAGCAACTGGCTGTGCACGCTGTACCAGCGGGTCTGGCCGCGGATGATGAGCGGCACCAGGGGGCGACTATGGTCCGGCTCGGCGCTGAGCCCCAGGGCCGCAAAGGGTTCCATCCCTTTGAGGTCGGTGCGCAGTGTCTTGTACACCAGGTTGTCCAGGATCACCTGCTGCTGTTCATCCAGCACCACGATGGCGGACGGGGCCGCGTTGAGCACCGCCTCTATCATGGCCATCTGGTTATGCACCCGGCGCTCCAGGCCGTAGCGCACGCTGATGTCCTTGTGCATCCCCAGGTAGTGGGTGATGAGACCGTCCGGGGCCGTCACCGGGGTGATGGTCACCTCCGCCAGATAGACGCTGCCATCCTTGCGCTTGTTGATGAGCCGGCCGGTCCAGGGCCGCGCCGAGGTGAGCTGGGACCACATCTCCTCATAACGGCCCTTGGGGGTCTGCTGGCTGGCCAGCACATTGTGATTGCGGCCGGTGAGTTCGCCACGGCGATAGCCGGTCAGCTCGCACAGGGCGCGGTTGCAGTAGAGGATGTTGGCGTGGGGGTCCGTGATGGAGATGGCGATGGAGGATTGTTCCACCACCTCCAAGAACAGTTCGGCAGGCAGGGTATGCAGCAAGGTCGCCACGGCTGCATCCGGCTTGGACACGGTCAGGGTGGGTGAGGTCTGCAGCTCCATAACGGGCTCCTGAAAAGTCTGTGGCTTGTACGACAATTTGTGAACTCTGTCAGACCGCTGGGCCTGGCAAGGTGCTCTGCCCCGCTTAAATGCAATTCCTATTCCGTAAGCGTTCCAGTAGCAGCTTACCCTTCATTTTGTGTGTCTTTTAGGACAACCCAAGGCACATTTGTGACAAAGCCAGTGACCCGCAAGCCCATCCGCCCGACAAGAGCGCACGAATTTGCACCATAAACAGGCACAAAGGTGACCCGACGCACCATGGCACGGCTTTCGCAATGGCTGTGGGGACGTAACAACCCGATGGGCTTTGCCATGAAAGAACTGCTACTGATGATCCTGGCCAACAGTCTGGTCAATAACGTGGTCCTGTCCCGCTTCCTGGGACTCTGCCCCTTCATGGGGGTCTCCAACAAGGTGGAGTCCGCCTTGGGGATGGGCATGGCCACCACCTTCGTGCTGACCATGTCCGCCTGCGTGGGCTGGCTCACCGAGCACCTGCTGCTCGAGCCCCTGGGGCTGGAATACCTGCGCCTGCTGGCCTTCATCATGATCATCGCCTCCCTGGTGCAGCTCACCGAGCTGTTTGTGGCCAAGCAGAGCCCGGCCCTGCACCGCACCCTGGGGATCTTCCTGCCACTCATTACCACCAACTGCGCCGTGCTGGGGATCACCCTGCTGACGGTGCAGGAGCAGCTCTCCTTCCTGGAGAGCCTGATCTACGGCCTCAGCTCCGCCCTGGGTTTCACCCTGGTGATAGTACTGTTCGCCGGGCTGCGGGAGCGCATCGCCCAGAGCAAGCTGCCAGGGCTGTTTGAGGGGGCCCCCATCAGCTTCATTACCGCCGGCATCCTGGCCATGGCCTTTGCCGGCTTCGCCGGTCTGGCCTGACAAGGAGGTGACCATGATGACCTTTATTTCCCTGTTGGCCCTGCCCCTGCTGGCCGCCGTGGTGGGCTATGCCCTGGGGCTGGCGGCCCAGTACCTCAAGGTGGAAGGGGATCCCTTGGCCGAACAGATAAGCGCCCTGTTGCCCAACGGCCAGTGCGGTCAGTGCGGCTACCCGGGCTGTGCCCAGGCCGCCGAGGCCATGGCCCGGGGCGAGGCCCCGCCCACCTGCTGCCCCCCCGGCGGTCAGGCGCTGGCCAAGCAACTGGCAACCCTGCTGGGGGTGAGCCTGGATGCCAGCAGCCAGAAGCTGCCCCAGCTGGCCACCATAGACGAGAGTGCCTGCGACGGCTGTGGCCGCTGCTTCAAGCAGTGTCCGTTTGATGCCATCGTCGGTGCCACCCGCCAGCTGCACGGGGTGATCCAGGACGCCTGCACCGGCTGCGGCCAGTGCCTGTCCGCCTGTCCCCACAGCGGCATTCGCCTCTATGACGATCCCCTGTTCGCCCTTGCCGCACCCAAGCCCGGCACCCAAGGAGTCCGCCATGCTTAAGGCTCAGATCCGGCCCCAGGGGGGCATACACCCCGACAGTCACAAGCAGCTCACCGCCCAGCAGGACATCCGTACCCTGGAGATGCCCCGGCGCCTGATACTGCCACTGAAGCAGCATGCCGGTGCCCCGGCCCTGCCGGTGGTGAAGGTGGGGGACGAGGTCAGCGCCGAACAGCTGCTGGCCCGGGGCAACGGCCGCTTCTCCGTGCCCATTCATGCGCCGCTGGCCGGCACCGTCACCGCCATCGACGGCGGCACCATTCAGCTGAAGGTGAGCCAGGAACAGACCCTGCAGCCGCCGCTGCACCGGGACGCCAGCCTGCTGGAGCCCATGGCCATGATGGATCTCATCGAGGCGGCAGGCATCGTCGGCATGGGCGGCGCCATGTTCCCCACCGCCGACAAGCTGCGCCTGGCCCTCAAGCACCCCATCGATACCCTGATCATCAATGGCAGCGAATGCGAACCCTACCTGACCTGCGACGATCGCCTGATGCAGGAGCAGGGCGAACAGATCCTGGGGGGCATCCGCTACCTGATGCGCATCACGGGGGCCACCGCAGTCTTTATCGGCATCGAGGAGAACAAGCCCGAGGCCCTGCAGCACATGGACGAGCTGTGTGCCGACGAGCCGGCCATGGAGGTGGTCGCCCTGCCGGCCCTCTACCCCATGGGCTCGGAGAAACAGCTGATCCAGGCCCTGTGTGGCCGGGAAGTGCCCAGCGGCAAGCTCTCCGCCGAGATGGGCATACTGGTGAACAACGTGGCCACCTGCATCGCCGTGTTCAACGCCCTGCGCTTTGGCCGTCCCCTCACCCACAGGGTGCTGACGGTGACCGGCGAGGCCATCGAGCAACCGGGCAACGTGCTGGTGCCCATCGGCATGCCCCTGTCAGAGATCATCAACCAGTGCGGTGGCCTCAAGAGCACGCCGGCCCGCATGGTGTTCGGCGGTCCCATGATGGGCAAGGCGGTGACGGATCTCCACGCCCCGGTCACCAAGGGCACCTCCGGCATACTGCTGCTCACCGAAGCCGAGCTGCCCCGCCGCCATGCCAGCGCCTGCGTGCGCTGCGGTCGCTGCGTGGCCGCCTGCCCCATGCATCTCACCCCTCTGCAACTGGCCACCGACATCCGCAACGACAAGCTGGACAAGGCCAGCGAGTGCGGCCTGTCGGACTGCCTGCTGTGCGGCTCCTGCGCCTATGTCTGCCCGGCGGCCATCCCGCTGACCGACTACTTCGACTGGGGCAAACAACAGCTCAACCGGGAACGGCTGGCCAAGCAGAAGGCCGAGGCCACCCGCGCCGCCAGTGAAGCCCGCCGCGCTCGTCTGGCCCAGGAAGCCGCCGAACGCGCCGCCGCCAAGGCCGCCAAACCCGCCCGGGGCGAAGGTCGGGGCGAAGGCCGTCGTTCCTCTCGTCGTACTACCCAGGAGGCCTCATGACTCTACGTGCTCCCCATGCCCACGAGGGGATCAGTATCCCCACCTTGATGTTCAAGGTGATACTGGCCCTGCTGCCGGCCGCCGTGCTGGGGGTGCTGCAATTCGGCGTCCCTGCCCTGCTGCTGCTCTTCACCTGCCTGCTCACCGCCTTGCTGTGTGAGGGGCTGTGCCGCAAGCTCAATCCCCAGGCGGAGGGCCGCGCCAATGACGGCGCCGCCCTGCTCACCGGCCTGTTGCTGGCCATGAGCCTGCCGCCCCACCTGCCCCTGTGGTTGGGGGCCCTGGGCACCGCCATCGCCATCCTGTTCGGCAAGCAGATCTACGGCGGCCTGGGCCAGAACCCCTTCAACCCCGCCATGCTGGCGCGGGTGGTGCTGCTCATCGCCTTCCCGGTGCAGATGACCCACTGGGTGGATCCGGCGGCCTTCTACGACGGCAACTGGTACCTGCCCGGGGTGGACGGCCACTCCGGCGCCACCCTGCTGGGCGGCTTCAAGGAGAGCGGCCACCTGAGCCTGAACCTGGTGGGGCAATGGCTGGGCACCGCCCGGGGCAGCATGGGGGAAACCTCGGCCCTGCTGCTGGTGCTGGGCGGCCTCTGGCTCATCTGGCAACAGGTGTTCAGCTGGCACGTGCCGGTGGCCACCCTGCTGGGGGCCCTGGTGCCCGCCACCCTGCTGTGGCTCATCAACCCGGCCCTGCTGCCGGATCCCGTCAGCCAGCTCACCGGTGGCGGCCTGCTGCTGGGGGCCTTCTTCATCGCCACGGATCCTGTCACCAGCCCCACCAGCAGCCGCGGCAAGCTGTGGTTCGGCGCCGGTCTGGGGGCCCTGGTGTTCATCATCCGCACCTTCGGCAACTTCCCCGAGGGGGTGGCCTTCGCGGTGCTCATCATGAACGGGGCCACGCCGCTGATTGACCACTTCACCCGGCCCACCATCTACGGTCACAAGGTTCGCAAGGAGGAGCAGGCATGAGCACAGCCACCCTGGATTGGAAGCAAAAGCCCCACTTCATGGGCCTGCTGCTGGGGGGCTTCGCCCTGCTGGTCTGCGTGCTGGTGGCCCTGGGAGCCAAGTGGACGGATCCCCTGATCGCCCTGCGTACCCAGGAGGACACCCAGAAGCTGCTGGATCAGGTGATCCCCGCCGAGCTGTATGACACGGCGCCCACCAAGGAGCCCTTCGACCTGACCCTGGACGGCCAGACGGTGCAGGGCTTTCGCGCCCGCAAGGCGGGCCAGGTGACGGCGGTGGCGCTGTTTGCCGAGACCCAGGGCTATGGCGGCACCATACGCCTGCTGCTGGGCATCGACGCCCAGGGCGTACTCACCGGCGTGCGGGTACTCAGCCACAGTGAAACCCCGGGGCTGGGGGACAAGATCCAGACCAACAAGAGTGACTGGATCCTGGGCTTTGCCGGCCTCTCCCTGGGCAACCCGGACGAGCAGGGCTGGCATGTGAAGAAGGACGGCGGTCAGTTCGACAGCTTCACCGGTGCCACCATCACACCGCGGGCCATGGTCAAGGGGGTGCATGAGACCCTGACGCTGTTTGCCAAGCACAGCGCCGAACTGCTGGACAGCAAGGAGTAAGCCATGAACTTTTATCTCAACCTGATGCGTGACGGCCTGTGGCGCAACAACGTCATCTTCACCCAGCTGCTGGCCATGTGCCCCCTGATGGCGGTGACCACCAGCGCCACCAATGGCCTAGGCATGGGCCTCATCACCACGCTGGTGCTGTTGTGCTCCAACGTGCTGGTCTCCTGTATCCGTCAGATAGTGCCGCCCCAGGTGCGCATCCCCATCTTCACCCTGGTGATCGCCTCCCTGGTGACCCTGGTGGACATGGCCATGAACGCCTGGCTGCACGAGCTGCACAAGGTGCTGGGGCTGTTCATCTCCCTCATCGTAGTGAACTGCGCCATCCTGGGCCGCGCCGAATCCTTCGCCACCAAAAATCCGCCCCTGGCGGCGGCGGTGGACGGTCTCTCCATGGGACTGGGTTTCACCCTGGGGCTGGTGGTGGTGGGGGGCTGCCGGGAGGTGCTGGGTAGCGGCACCCTGTTTGCCGGCGCCAGTCAGCTGCTGGGCCCCCACTTCACCTTCATGGAGCTGACCATACTGCCCGGTTACTCCGGCTTCCTGCTGATGCTGTTGCCCCCCGGCGGCTTCATCATGCTGGGGCTGATCCTGAGTGCCATTCGCCTGGGGGCCCGGTTGCGGCAGAAGGACGCCGTCCCCGCCGCCCCGGCGCAGGCCGACGCCGTTGGAGGATGTCATCTATGAAAGTGAGTGTCGCCCATGCCCGGGGCAACCTGGGCGCCTGGTTTCAACTGGATCTGCCTGAACCGGTGACCGCCGGCGAGGCCCTGCTGGCTTCCCCCCTGCTGGGCCGCTTCCCGGACTTGGATCCCACGGTGCACCGCGTCGGCATCTTCGGCAAGCTGTGCACCCCGGACACCCCCCTCAAGGAAGGGGATCGGGTGGAGATCTACCTGCCGGTCTCCCGGGTCGCCAGCCCAGAGGATGAGGACGACGACGAATAAGCGCCGTTCAATTCCCTTACCGATACGACACCGGAGGCCAAGGCCTCCGGTGTTTTTTGCTGCACGCCAAGGCGTTTGCCTATAGCGGCGTGATCTCCAGCTTGCCATCGACGCATTGGATCTGGCTGGGCCCGCCATCCCGCAGGGTGACGAGCTTCTTGCCGGCGATCTCCAGCCGCAGGCCGCTAAACAGCTTCTGCCGGGCCAGGATCCGCGCCTCGGCCAGGAAGGCCTCCTGCTGCGACTTGTTGCCCGCCAGGCGCGCCTCATGCTCCGCCAGCTGTCCCTGATGGTGTTCCAGCGTCGCCGCCAGCTTCAGCGCCAGCTCTTCCTTCTTCGGGCCAGCGGGCATCAGCACCAGCTTGCTGTGGGCCTCCTCCACCTGCTTGATCACATCCTGGGTGTTGGCCAGCTGCATCTGAATGCCCTTTTGCTGCTTCTTCAAGGCGCCAAAGATGCCCTCGATCACCAGCTCTGTGCTATTGTCGGCCTGGGCCCCCAGGATCACGGCCTCGATCTGCTCGCCCGCCTGGATCCGTCCCCCCACCAGGGTGCCCTTGCGGCCGCCGGGGTCCTGCACCCGGACCGAGCCCAGCGCCGTCACCTGGCTGTGCAGCATCTGGCTCTCCACCAGCACGTCCTTATCCGACGCCAGCTGGGCATACTGGACGAACTTGGCTCCAATGTTGCCTCGCGCCCGCACCACACAGGAGTGGCTCGCCTGCTGTCCCTGCTGCTGATGGCCTATGATGCCACGCCCCACCACTATGTCGCCGCCGGCCTCGAGACTGGCGGACTCCACGAAGCCCGCCACATTGATGTCCCCGCCGGCCTTGACCTGCATGCCCTCGCAGACATTGCCGCTGATCACCACGCTGCCGGAGAAGTTCACATGGCCGTAGCGGGCATCCACCGTCTTGATGAGCAGCACCTCATCCACCTGCATGCCCCTGTCCTGGGCGATGGGCATGCCCTCCTGGGTGGCCAGCAGCTGATTGGGATTCTCGGGATCGATCTGCGTGCCCTTGCCGGGGCTGAACTGAGCATCCTTGCCCGGCTCGGCGGGCAGCGCCTCGCCGGTCACCAGAAAACCCGGCGTGCCCTGGGTGAACGGCTGGCGCACCATCAGCAGTTGTCCCACGTCGACCGTGGTGATGGCCCCCAGGTTGCGCAGATCCACCCGATCGGCGCTGCCCTCCAACCGCTGGGGCATCATGGCCCGGCTGGTGATCACCTTGGGAATGAAGCGGGTATCCTGCCCCTTGATAGGCGCCTGCCCCTGGGCCAGCAGCCAGTTGATCCGCTTGCCCGGGGATGCCTTGGCCAGGGTGGCCACCAGGCTGTCCAGCACAGTCTCATCCACACCGCGACAGATGCCCTCCTCCCGGATGGCGCCTTCCAGATCCGCCCGGCTCAGGCTGCGGCCACCGAAGGGCGCCACCAGGGTCGCTTCGGCGCTCATGCGATCGTCGGCCACCTTGATGGTGAGCTCTGCATCCAGCCGCTGGGCCAGCACTATCTTGGAGTTTCCCAGGGCCGCCTTGGATTCGGGATGAGTCAGGGTTTCGTTGAGGGCCTCTACCGCCTCGCGGATCCCGGCATCGTTCACCTTGTACAGGCGATACGCGGATCCGGCGAGCAGCTGGCGCAATTGGAGCTCATCCACGGCCACGGCGATGGGGCGCGCCTTGAGCAGAACAAACTGATGGTCCGACGATACGGCAAACAGATCTACGGCGGGCATGGGCGACTCCTGACGACCTGACGAACTGCCAAGTTTTCAGTTAATTAACCGCAATTTTTCCCCGACGACAACCCTGGCAGATCCTGTCAGCTCCCTTCGTTGACGCTTTGCAGCGGTTCTGTCGTCAGGATCACAGCCGCCGCACCACGACAGGTTTCAATCAACCCCTACGCCAGCCCGCCGGCGGCAGGCCGACCTCAGGCCGAGGCGTCCTGCACCCGATAGGCGGCGGCCAGCTGGCTGATCCCCAGCCCCGGCAGCTTCTTCACCTGGATCTGCACCGGGATCCGCTCCTTGAGGGCCGCCACGTGGCTGATGATGCCGATGGTCTTGCCCGAGGCATTGAGGTTATCCAGAGCATCCAGCGCCACCTCCAGAGTCTCGGTATCCAGGGTGCCAAACCCCTCGTCGAGAAACAGGGAGTCGATGCTGGTCTTGTGGCTCACCAGCTCCGACAGGGCCAAGGCCAGGGCCAGGCTCACCAGGAAGCTCTCACCGCCGGAGAGGGTCTTGGTATCCCGCTGGGCATCGGCCTGCCAGGTATCCACCACCCGCATCTCCAGGCTCTCGCCGGGCTTGCGCTCCAGCCGGTAACGGCCGTGCAACCGCGCCAACTGGCCGTTGGCCAGGGTGATGAGGTGCTCCAGGGTCAGCCCCTGGGCGAAGCGGCGGAACTTGTCCCCCTCCTTGGAGCCGATGAGGCCGTTGAGCTGGGCCCATTCATCGTAACGCTCCCGGGCCTGGGTCAACTCGGCCAGCAGCTGAGCATGGCCCTGCCGTCGCCTGGTATCCGCCGCCAAGCGCTCCTGGCATTGACCCAACTGCTGCTGAACCTCGGCCTGGGATGACTCAAGCGCTGCCAGTTTTTCGGCCAGCTCCGCCGGTGTGGCGTCGTCCGCCGGTCGACTGGCCGCCAGGGTATCGAGCCCGGCCTGACACTGGGCCAGCCGCCCCTGGGCCGCCAGACGCTGCGCTTCAAACTGCCGCCGCAGCTGCTGGAGTTGCTGCCGCCGCTCCTCCGGCAGACAGGCCGCCAGAAAGGCCGCCTCGTCGACAAACACCGAGTCCGCCAGGGCCTGCTGCCACTGCTGCTCACGCTCCTGCAGCAGGCCCCTGGCCTGCTCGCTGGCCTGACAGGCGGCGTGCCACTGGCCCTGGCACTGATCGCGCTCCCCTTGCTGGCGTTGCAGCGAGGTCTGCGCCGCTTGCCAGGCCGCCTCGGCCTGCCGAACCTGCGCCTGTGACGCGGCCTTGAGCTGAGCTATGCTGGCCTCGCCCACCAGGGCCTGGCGGCGGCCTTGCAGCTCGGTCAGCTGGGCCGTCAAGGCGTCCAACTGCTGGGCAGCGCGCTCCTGCGCCGCCTGCAACAGCGGCAGCCTTGCCTGTTGCTGCGCCAGTTCGGCCTCCCGCGCCCCCTGTTGCTCCCGAGCCGCCTGCAGCTGGCCCTGCAGTTGCTGCAGGCGCGTCACCTTGGCCTGCAGATCGGCCAGCCAGGTCAAGGGGGCCTCATCCGGCAAAGACAACCCCGCCGACGCCAGCGCCGCCGCCAATTGCCCATGCCCGGCCGCCAGAGCCTGCTGCTGCGCCTGTTCCTGGCGCTGTAGGGCCTCGAGCTGCTGGGCCAGCTGCGCCTGCTGGGACACCTGCCGATCCCATAGTTGCTGGGCTTGCTGCTCCTGTTGACGTGCCTCCCCCAGGCGTCGCTCCGCCAGCAACGCGACCTGCTGCCACTGCTGCCACTGGCGCAGCGCCTGTTCGCTGTGTTGCAGCGCCGTGGCGGCCTCCGTCAATGCCGCGTCAAGGCCTGCGCCCTCGTCCAAGTCCAGGGGCAGATCCGCCGGGCGCTGTGTGCGCCATTGCTGCGCCAGGGCGTCCAGTTCGGCTTGCCAGGGCGGGGTCTGGGCCGCCTGTTGGCGCTGCTGCTCGGCCAACCAGTTGAGTTCGGCGGCCAGGGCACTGCCGCGCTCCTTGAGCGACTCCAATTGCTGCTGGGCCTGGGCCAACTCGGCCGCCAAGTCGGCGTCGGCCCGGGTATCAGTGACCGGCGGCAGGGGGTGTTCGAGGGCGCCGCACACGGGGCAGGGACAGCCAGGCTGTAACGACTCACGCAAGGCGGCCAGTTGCTGCGCCGCCTGGGCCTGCTGTTGGCGCAGCGCCAGCGCATGGCCCTGCTGCTGAGCCTGACGATACGTCTCCCGCAAGGCTTCCCGCTCCTGGGTCAGGGCCGCCAGGCGCGCCTGGCGCTCGGCCTGTTGCGCTTCCCACTGCACCGCCTGCTCATGCAGCTGCTGCCGACGGGCCTGCAAGGGCTGCAGCTGCAACAGGCGGGTCTGCCGCACTTGGGCCTGCTGTTGCGCCAGCAACAGGCTCTCCCCATCGTCGGGCCACCGCTCGCCCTGCTCCCGCACGTCGGCCAGCGCCGCCTGAGCCGCCGCCGTCTCGGCCTGGGCCTGGTTGAGGGCCTTCTGGGCTGGCTCTTGCGCGCTCAGGCTGGCCTGGTGCTGCACTACCAATGCCACCTGTTGGGTCTGCAGCGCCTGCAAGGTGACGTCTATCTGCTGCAATTGCTCGAGTTGCCATTGCCACAGGGGCAGGCGATCGGCCCAGGGCGCCAGCGGAAGCAAGGGCGCCAGGGCCGCCTCCAGCCCCTGAATGGTTTGCCGCCCCGCCGCTTGCGCCTGGGCCAAGACCGTCACCTGGTGGGTTTGTTCGTGCCAGGCCGCTTGGCTCTCCTGCCAGGCGCTCAGCCGCCCGGGGCGCTGTTCGCTCAACGACTGGCAGGCCAGATCCAGTGGCAACAGCTCCTGTTCAATCAGTGTCTGCTGCACCTGGGCGGCGGCCTGGGCCTGATGCAATTGTGCCTGGGCCTGCGCCACCCCCTGGGCCTGTTCCGCCACGCCCTGGGTCAGGGCCTGCTGGCGCTGCGCCAGCATGTCGACCTGTGCCGCCTGTTGCCGCGCCAGGCCCTGCTGCTCCTGCCAGCGGCCATGGCTTGGCGCCAGCTTCTGTGCCGGTTCATCCAGAGCCAATTGAGCCAGATCCTGGGCGGCTTCCGCCTCCTGCTGCGCCAGGGTGGCCAGCGCCTGCTGTGCCAGCTGCCGCTGTTGTTCGCCCCGCTGCCAGTCCTGCCACCATTGGCTGGCCCGTCTGACCGTCCCCAGCGACTGCCGCAACTGCAGCAACTGCTGCTCATGGGCCGCCACCTCGGTCTGGAGGGCAAGGCACGTCTCCTCCGGCAACAGATCGACCCCCGCCAGCCGGGCCTGCAGCTGGTCACAGGCCTCTTTCATCAGCTTGCTCTTTTCAAACACGGCGCAGGAGATACGACCATAGATCTCGGTGCCGGTCAGCTCTTCCAACAGCTCGGCGCGCTCATTGGCCGGGGCGTGCAAGAAGGCGGCAAACTCGCCCTGGGAGAGCAGCATGGACTTGGTGAAGCGGGAAAAGTCGAGCCCGGTGAGACTGGCCACAATGTCCAATTTGTCCCGCACCTTGTCCGCCAGGATCTGCCCATCCGCCAGCCGCGCCAGTTCCACCTGGGGAGGTTGCAGATTACCCTCCGGTTGCAGACGGGCACGCCGCTGGCTCCAGAAGGCCCGGTAACCGACTCCCTTGACCTCGAACTCCACCTCCGCCAGACAATCGGCGCAGTGGCGGGTCATCAACTCGTTCTGGGTGGGGCTGACCTGCAGCCGCGGCGTCTGGTGATAGAGGGCCAGGCAGATGGCATCCAGCAGGGTACTCTTGCCTGCGCCCGTGGGACCCGTGATGGCAAACAGCCCCCCCCCGGCGAAGGGCGTCTGGCGAAAGTCGATTTTCCACTCCCCGCGCAGGGCGTTGAGGTTCTTCAGGCGAAGACTCAGTATCTTCATGGCTGTTCCTCCTGCGCCGGATCCGCAAGCTCCGTCACGACCTGGTTGAAGTGGTCGGTGAGCCGCTGACGCCGTTGGGCCAGCGCCTCCCCGGCCAGACTCTCCTCCTGGGCCAGCCGGCGGACAAACACCTCCTCAGGCGTCAGCTCACTCAAGGTCTCGGTCAGTTCGGTTTGCCAGACGGGCGAGGCCTCCCGCACCCGGCGTAACAACAGCACCTCCACGGGCAAGTCGGTAGACACCTGCTCGATCCTCGCCTGCAGATCCCCCAGATAGCCCTGATGGGTGACCTCCAGATCCAGCCACAGCCGCTGACCCGCCGGCACCGCCAGCGCCGCCAACTGGTGGCAGAGGGAGTCGACACTGCCCCTAAGGCGTGCCATGGGTTGCCAGTTGGGCACCGACAGGGGGGTAATGTCCGGGGTCGCATCCTCGTGCCACTCCAGCAGCAGCACCTGCTTGCTCTGCCCCAGCTCGTCGAAGCTCAGGGCCAGCGGGGCGCCACAGTAGCGTACCGTGGCACAGCCGCCCACCTGCTGCGGCCGGTGGATGTGCCCCAGGGCCAAATAGTCAAACTGGGGTAATGCCGCCAGCGGCAGGGCATCCAGGGTGCCTATGTAAAGATCCCGCACCGACTCGCTGCGGCTGGCCCCCACCAGGGTCAGGTGCCCGGTGGCCAGGATCGGCAAGCGCCGCCCGGTGATCGCCAGATAGTCGGCCTGCTGACGTTGTGCCTGCTCGTAGAGGCTCAGGTAGGTACTGGTCAAGGCCTGCTGCAGGGCCTGCCGCTTATCTTCGGCCGACTCGCCGGCCTCGGAGCTCAGCAGATCCCGGGCGCGTAAAAACGGCACGGCACACAAAAATGCACCGGGTTGGCCCTGACGATCGGTGAGCCGCAGCAGGCGCTCTTCGGCCGGGGCCGGCCCGGCCACCACCTGGGTGTTGAGGCAGGCCAAGAGTTCACGAGACTCATTGAGGGTCGCCACCGAATCATGGTTGCCGCCCAAGACCACCAGTTGACAGCCGGTAGCCTGCAGATCGACCACAAACCGGTTGTAGAGGGTACGGGCATAACTGGGGGGAGTACCGGTATCGAAGATATCCCCCACCACCAGCAACACATCCACGCCCTGCTGCTGCACCTGATCCAGCAACCAGCTTAGAAATGCCTGGTGCTCAGGCGCCCGGCTCTTGCCGTAAAACGACTGGCCCAGATGCCAGTCCGAGGTATGAAGGATCCGCATGAAACACCCGACAGCGTCAAACACTGGGTCAGCATGCTATCACAGGGGAAGGCTATAGAGGGCGACACCCCTTGGCACTGGCAACGCCGTGTAAGACCGAGAGCAACGAGAGGAGTGCAAAGAGGCAGAAAAAAAGAAGCGCCACAGAGGGTGGCGCCGTCTTGGCTTACTTGCTGTATTGTTCCGGACTGATCTGGCCGATTTCGGGGGCCAGCTTGTCCGCCAACAACCACAGGGTGAAGGGATGAAGTTGCTCCTGATGAGCCAGGGCCACCAAAAAGGCACCCCCTACTTCGCGATAGCCTAATTCGTAATTCTTCAGCGTGGTGGGGGGAACCCCCAACAGCTCGGCAAACTTGGGCCGGCTCAAACCGATAGTTTCACGAATTTGACGAATTTTTTGTCCAACGGAGAGATTACTGGGATTCATACGATTCCTCACACATCCTGCGGTACTACCGCGTAGGGTTAGTAGTGATTGCCATGTATCAGTTTTATCCAGCTCCGTTTTTTCTTTATTTTCTGTTTTTTATGGTGTTTTTGATTCAACCAGAACCCTGGCGCTGCGCATCTTAAACCGTCAAAGTTGTCAGGTAAACCAATTAATCATCCTCTGATATTGTGGCTCATTTGGCTTGACCTCGCCATCTGGAACCTCACCGGACATCCTCGTCCAAAATCAGACTCGTGTGCTCCTCATATTCCTTCAGACTCAAGATAGGTCGTCGAGTTTCATTCCACCAAGGGAAAAAATGTCAGATCAGACCAGCTGACTTCTGCCATGTTTATGCAAAGTTTTGCTAAACAACTGGGATTCATAAGGATTCCATTTCAGTCATATAGTTGAGAAATGCGTCACAGTCTGAACAGAAACTTAACCTCAGCATTTTCCAAATAAAAAAATGTCGATCTCTGTCATACATATGGTCTAGACTGACTCTGATATAGGCTCATACGGCAACCGATCTGATTTATTCAGATGAGTACTTTATTTTCGTCACCCTCTTTATTTGTGGTCCTGCTGTGGCAGATAATGCGGGTCGCGTCACAAATCCGGCCAAGCCGGTATTCCTAAGTCGAGGAGATAACAATGCAAAAGACAGTGGCATCTACTCTGGTGGCCAGCTTTATCGCCGCCTTGACCTTTGCTTCAAACGTACAGGCTGACGACGCAGAAGGCGTCTTCATGGGTGGTGGTATTGGTTGGAGTCACTATGCCGATATCGATGGCATGGGCCTGTCAACTGACAAGAACGCGACCTCCTACCGTCTGTTTGGTGGTTACACCTTCAACAAATACTGGGGCCTGGAAGCCGGTTACAACTGGCTGGGCGACGCCAAGGTGGGTGGTGATACCTACCACGCCAACGGCGTAAACCTGTCCGTTCTGCCCCGCTATCCGCTGACCGACAAGCTGTCCATCGTCGGTGAACTGGGTGTCATGTTCTCCGACGTGAAGAACGACAACTACGGCACCAGCGATAACGGCACCAACGGCGTATACGGTGTCGGTGCTGCTTACCGCGCCTCCGACGAACTGGATATGCAACTGCGCTACCGCCTCTACGACGACCTCGGTGACAAGTCCACCGGCAAGTCTGACGTGCACAACGTGAGCCTGGAAGCCGTTTACTACCCGACCCGTACCACTTACGTGGCACCGGCGCCGGAACCCGCTCCGGAACCCGTTGCTGAGCCGGTTGTCGAAACCAAGACCTTCACCCTGTCTTCCGACGTCATGTTTGACTTCAACAAGGCCTCCTTGAAAAGCGAAGGCATGACTGCGCTGGATCAGCTGTACACCAACATCAAGGCTGAACAGCCCACCGATGGCACCATAGTGGTGTACGGTTACACCGACCGCATTGGTTCTGAACAGTACAACCAGACCCTGTCCGAAAAGCGTGCACAGACCGTTGCCGACTACTTCGTGCAGAAGGGTATCCCGGCTGACAAGGTTTCCGCCGTGGGTCGTGGTGAAGCTGACTCCGTCACCGGCAGCAACTGCGACGGCATCAAGAAGCGCAAGGACCTGATCGTATGTCTGGCTCCGGACCGTCGCGTCAATGTTGAAGTGACCGGTACCAAGCAAGTCACCGTTCAGCCCTAAGCCTCGCGCTGACAAATTATTTGACAAAACCGCCTTCGGGCGGTTTTTTTATTGCCCTCAACGCGAAGCAGCAAGCCCTCGCGGCAAGTGTCATAGAGAGAGGAGACAAAAGATGAACGACAAGCAAGCTATCGACAAGGCCAGTCTACTGGCCCTGGCCAATCAGCAGATCCAGGCCCACAAGGACTATCTGCCCGGCATGCATGCCGATGAGGTGGAAGAGAAGGCCGGCGTCCTGGTGTTTAAGGGCGAATTCTTTTTAGACGAGAACGGTCTGCCCACCGCCCGCACCACGGCCGTTTTCAATATCTTCAAACAGCTGGCGACCCAACTCTCCAAGCAGTATAACCTGCAGTAAAGAAGCAAAAAAAAGCCCGACTAACCATCGGGCCTTTTCATCCAAGATGAAATCAGCAACAGGCGGCCGTCTGCTCCTGGACTGACTTCCGGCTTGCCCAATACTGCCTGGTCTCGGCGATGATGATATGCCGCAGCCCGATCAAGCCAATCAGATTGGGTATCGCCATCAAACCGTTGACGATATCCGCCAGTAACCAGATGAGATCCAGGTGCAGGAAGGCCCCCAGGGCCACCAGCAGGATATAGACCCAGCGAAACGGCAATATGCCCCGCACGCCGAACAGGTACTCGGTGCACCGCTCGCCGTAGTAGTTCCAGCCCAGAATGGTGGTGAAGGCAAAGAACAGCAGGCCGACATTCACCAGATGCTGCCCCAGGGGGCCGCCGAGCCCAGTGGTAAAGGCCGCGTGGGTCATGGCGGCACCGGCCGCCTCACCCTGCCAGGCGCCCGTCACCACCAGCGCCAAGCCGGTCATGGTGCAGATGACGATGGTATCGAAGAAGGTGCCGGTCATGGAGACCAGTCCCTGCTCGACACAGGACTCGGTCTTGGCCGCCGCCGCCGCGATGGGCGCCGAACCAAGGCCTGATTCATTGGAGAAGACACCCCGGGCCACGCCGGCCTGAATGGCCAGCATGATACCGGCACCGGCAAAGCCACCGGTGGCGGCGGTCGGCGTGAAGGCCCCCTGCAGCACCAGGGCGATGGCCGCCGGCAATCCCTCATGATTGAGAGCCAAGACCCCCAGGCAGATGAGGATGTAAAACAGCGCCATGAAGGGCACCACGGCGGTGGACACCTTGGCGATGGACTTGAGCCCCCCCAGGGTCACCAGGGCCACCAGCACGGTCAACACCAGGGCACTGGCCCAGCGCGGGGCATCCAGCGTCAGGCTGGCGGCGTCGGCAATAGCATTGACCTGGGGGAAGGTCCCGATACCGAACAGCGCCACACCGATGCCGAACAGGGCGAAGGCCCGGGCCAGCCACTTGCTGCCCAGCCCCTTCTCCAGGTAGTACATGGGGCCACCGGACATCTGGCCATTGGCGTCCACCTGGCGGAATTTCACCGCCAACAGCCCCTCGGCATACTTGGTGGCCATGCCGAAGAAGGCCGCCATCCACATCCAGAACAGGGCGCCCGGCCCCCCCAGCTTGATGGCGGTGGCCACGCCGACGATGTTGCCTGTGCCTATGGTGGCGGACAGGGCGGTGCACAGGGCGGCGAAGCTCGACACATCGCCGGGCTTGTCCTGCTCCCGTCCGGGAAAGAAGACCAGTCGCAGCGCCGCCGGCAACTTGAAGATCTGCAGCAGCCCCAGGCGGAGAGTTAGATAGATACCGGTACCGACCAGCAGCACCAGCAAGGGGGGGCCCCACACCAGATCATCCAGAGTGGTCAGCCATTGAGTCAGGGTTGTCACGGAATCCTCCCGTTACGAACAAGGTTTAATTCGTCACGAGGAGACATAGAGGCAATGAGACGCCGCCCGGGCAGGGCCGAGGAAATGGCGCACCACGCTCCATCCCCTCTGTCCTTTTGCCTGAGAGTTTCAACCCATGGGGTTTTGCTCCTTCGGCGCCCGATTTAACGGGTCTCTCCAGAGGCTCGTCCAGTAGCAGTCCTTACCAGATGGTGGCGCCTGAAAGATTTACTTCTTCGGCGGACGGCAAGCCGTCACTCTCCTGCTACCTTCATCCGAACGCTGGAAGGTGAAGCGCAGAGTCTAACGCACAAGACACTGGCATTTCCAGACAAGCCCAGTGAAATAAACAGGCAAAACGCGCAAAATACCATCACTTAACCTAATGCTTTGCCGTGGAGACGGACACAGGGCTGCCCTTGCCACCCCAGGCCTGGGATGACAGAATCAGCAGCCCATAGCAGAAGGACCCAGGAGCCGCCATGATCCGCGTCTACGGCATTCGCCAGTGTGACACCCTGAAAAAAGCCCTGCGTTGGCTGGACGAACAGCAGATCCCCTATGCTTACCACGACTACCGCAAGGACGGGCTAAGCCCCGAGCTGCTGCAGGAATTTATCGATGCCCTGGGTTGGGAGGCGCTGTTCAACAAGCGTGGCACCACCTATCGCCAGTTGGATGACGCCACCAAACAGGCCCTGGATGCCAAGCTGGCCTTCGAGGTGATGCTGGCCCAGCCAGCCATCATCAAACGCCCCCTGCTGCTCAAAGATGGCCAATACACCCTGGGCTTTAGTGAAGCCCAATACCGCTCGCTGTTTGCCTGAACCTCCACAACGAAGGGATGCAAGATGACTGACTCACCCGTGCTGGCCCTGGCCTGCGACCTTATCGCCCGGCCCTCGGTCACCCCGGAAGACGCCGGCTGCCAACAGATGATGGCCGAACGCCTGGCCCAACTGGGCTTCACCATTGAGCCCATGGTGTTTCATGACACCACCAACCTGTGGGCCCGCCGTGGCACAACCGGCCCCCTGTTCTGCTTCGCCGGCCACACCGACGTGGTGCCCCCCGGGCCGCTGGACAAGTGGGACTCTCCGCCGTTTGAACCCCAGGTGCGGGACGGCCTGCTCTACGGCCGGGGGGCCGCCGACATGAAGGGCTCCCTGGCCGCCATGCTGGTGGCGGTGGAGCGCTTCGTCACCGATCATCCGGACCATCAGGGCTCCATCGCCTTTCTCATCACCAGCGATGAGGAAGGGCCCTTCATCAACGGCACTCCCAAGGTGGTGGAGACCCTGGAGGCCCGCAACGAGAAGATCACCTGGTGCCTGGTGGGCGAGCCCTCCTCCACCGCCCAGGTCGGCGACGTGGTGAAAAACGGCCGCCGCGGCTCCATCATGGGGGATCTGCTGGTCAAGGGGATCCAGGGCCACGTGGCCTATCCCCATCTGGGCCGCAACCCCATCCATCAGGCCGCCCCCGCCCTGGCGGAGCTGACCAGCACCCGTTGGGATGAGGGCAACGCCTTCTTCCCCCCCACCAGCTTTCAGATCCCCAACATCAACGGCGGCACCGGTGCCTCCAACGTGATCCCCGGTGAGCTGAAGGTGCAGTTCAACTTCCGCTTCAGCACCGAGCTGACCGACGAGACCATCAAGGCCCGGGTGCACGAGATCCTCGACCGCCACGGCCTGGAATATGAGTTGACCTGGACCCTGAGCGGCCACCCCTTCCTCACCGCCCAGGGCGCCCTGCTGGATGCCACCGTGGGCGCCATCGAGGAGGCCGCCGGTATCCGCACCGAGCTGTCCACCAGCGGCGGCACCTCGGATGGGCGCTTCATCGCCCCCACCGGTGCCCAGGTGCTGGAATTGGGACCGTGCAATGCCACCATCCACAAGGTCAACGAGTGCGTGAGGGTGGCGGATCTGGACTCCCTGGCCCAGATGTACCAGGGCATACTGCGCCGCTTGCTGGTGGCCTGATGGACAGTACCTGGTTGGGACTGGACAGCGCGGCGTTGCTGACTCTGCCGGATGGTCGGCAGCTTCGGCCTGCCACGGCCGCGGCCTGGCAGCGGCTGCAGCAAGCCGCCCGTGCCGAGGGTCTCGAGATCGCCATCGCCTCCGCCTACCGGGACTTTGCTCGCCAGTGCCAGATCTGGAATGCCAAGTTTGACGGCCGCCGTCCTGTGTTGGATGAACAGGAGCGGCCGCTGGATATGGGCAGCCTCAGCGATGAGCAGAAGGTGTGGGCCATACTGCGCTGGAGCGCCCTACCGGGTACCAGCCGGCACCATTGGGGCACGGATCTGGATATCTATGCCCCCGCCCTGCTGCCCCCCGGTCAGACGCTGCAGCTGACCTGTGCCGAATACGCCCCGGAGGGCTACTTCGCCCCCCTCACCGCCTGGCTGGACAACCACCTGGCCGAGTTTGGCTTCGACCGCCCCTACCGGCATGGCCGGAACCAGAATCCGGGGGCGGTGACCGATGAACCCTGGCACATCAGCTTCCTGGCCGAGGCCGGCGAATTCGAGCGGCAGATGAACTATGCCGCCCTGCAGGCCGCCATCGCTCAGAGCGATATCGCCGGCAAGGCCGCCGTGCTGGCCTGCCTGCCGGCCATCTGGCAAGCCTTGTGCCCCCCCCCTAAGGAGATCCCATGAACCTCTGGCTTTGGATCGGCCTACCCCTGCTGTTCTTGCTGGGTATTTTCTTAAATGCCATCAAGGATATGAAGCGGCTGGAAAAAGAGGTGCCCAAGTTTCTCGACAAGGTGCGCCCCCAGGCCTACGACGATGACGAAGATGAGGCTCCGGCTAAGCCGGACGACAAGGTGCCCAACGAAGAAAAACCGGCACCGTCATCGGACAAGCCGCCGCAGGCCGGCTCACAGGAGTGAGGACGAGGGCGCACACCGCGACTACCGCCGTACAAAGACTTGCCCCGGCACTGTCACTTGGCCTAGTATCAAGCCGATCTTCACACTCACCTTGGATGGGGAACGAGAGGGCCATGTTGCGTCGTTGGCTGTTGGCTTGCCTGCTGCTGTTGGGACTGCCCTGGTATAGCGCCAGTGCGGCGGCCTCGACGCACCTGCCAGCGGCCATGGTGCAGCCGATGGCACCAAGCCAGCCCCATGCCAATTCGCCCCACGAGATGGCAACAGTCAGCCCCAGCAGCACAGACTGCCACGGCCAGCCGGCTGGCCACCCAGATCATTGCCAGGGACAGATGCCCCTGAATGAACAGTGTGGCGGCAAGGTGCACTGCAGCGGCTGCCTGACCCCGGTGGCCGCCCTGCCGGATCTGACCACCCTGGGGCCCAAACTCTCACGCCCGGGCAGCGACCCCCTGCTGCTGGGGTTGGGTCATTATCTCGATCATATCCCCGGCGTCCCCTCGCCGCCCCCCACCCGCACCTTCATCTAACGCCCGGCCATCCGGCCACTCAACCGTGCCCCAATCCTGCTGAGGCGCGAACTGGCGACGGCCTCTTGCCACACCGCCATAGACGTTTTGATGAAGGAAAACACCATGAAGTTCACTCAGTTTCTGGCCCTTGGCCTGCTGTTCACCCTGCCCACCCTGCAAGCGGCAACCATGCAACAGGATCACGCCATGGCCGATGGTCAGATGACCATGGCCGATGGCCAGATGACCATGCCGGCCCAGTATGCCATTGCGGCCAAGGTCATCGGCCTCGACGGTGACAAGGTGATGCTGCAGCATGAGGCGGTGCCGGCCCTGGGCTGGCCTGCCATGACCATGCCCTTTGCCCTGGCCGATGCCGGCCTGGCCAAGGGGCTGACCCCAGGGCTGCAGATCCAGGGCCACTTCAGCCCGGTGAAGGGCGACTCCCCCCGCCTGCTGGACTGGCAGGCCAAGCCCTAAGGAGTCGTCATGAAACCTGTATCACAAGCTGGTCACCCCAAGGGGTGGCCGGCCGCCCTGCCATGGGTATTTTTGCTCGGCGGCCTGCTGCTGGGCGCGGGCGGCCAACGACTGTGGCAGGCCAAGGCCCAGGCCGCCCCGGCCAGCGCCGAACCAGCCCAGGCCACGCCGGCGCGCAAGATCCTCTACTATCGCAATCCCATGGGCCAGCCGGACACCTCGCCGGTACCCAAGAAGGACGAGATGGGCATGGACTATCTGCCGGTCTACGCCGATGAGGCCAGCGCACCCACGCCACCGGCCCAGCGTCAGATCCTCTACTACCGCAATCCCATGGGCCAGCCGGACGTCTCGCCTGTGCCCAAGAAGGACGAGATGGGCATGGATTACCTGCCCGTCTACGCGGACGAGGCACAGACCGGGGGCCTGGCCCTCTCGCCGGAGCGCATCCAGCAGCTGGGAGTGCTGAGCAGCCCGGTGCGCCGGGAGCCCCTGTATCGGGCGATCCGCGCCACCGGCCGCCTGAGCCTGGATGAGCGCCGGCAGCAGACGGTCACCGCCAAGTACGCCGGCTGGGTGGAGAAGCTACCGGTCAACAGCACGGGTCAGACGGTGCACGCCGGCCAGACCCTGCTGGAGACCTACAGTCCCGAGCTGGTGGCCGCCCAGCAGGAGTACCTCATCGCCCGGGACAGCCAGCACAAGCTGGGGCTGAGCCTGCAGGCCGATGGTGGCCGCCGCCTGACGCTCGAAGAAGGCGCCCTGCAGCGGCTGCGCTACTGGGACTTGCCCGAAGCCAGCCTGCAACAGTTGGTGAAGACCCGCCAGGTGCGGCGCACCCTGCCGCTGCCCTCCCCCATCAGCGGTGTGGTGCTGGCGAAGAAGGTGCTCCAGGGCAGCTACTTCAAGGCCGGTGATCCCCTGTTCGAGCTGGCGGATCTCCGTGAGCTGTGGCTCTTGGTAGAGGTGTTCGAAACGGATCTGGCCGGGCTCAAGGCCGGCGAGTCGGTGGCGATCCGCCTGGATGCCTACCCCGGTGAGTCGCTGCAGGGCAAGCTGGACTTCATCTATCCCACCCTCAATCCCCAGACCCGCACCGTCAGCGTGCGCATCCTGCTGGACAACCCGGACGGCCGCTTCAAACCCGGCATGCTGGCCAACGCCAGCCTGACGGTGCCCCTGCCCGGCGAGCCACCGCTCAGCGTACCGGAATCGGCCCTCATCGACTCGGGCACCCGCCAGAGCCTGCTCATCGCCCAGGGCAACGGCCGCTTCGAGCCCAGAGCCGTGGTGGCCGGCCCCCTGGCGGTCACCGCCCTGGGTGAGCGCCGGGTGGTGATCAAGGAGGGGCTGCTGCCGGAAGATCAGGTGGTGACCCGGGCCAACTTCCTGCTGGATAGCGAGAGCAACCTGAAGGCCGCCTTCGGCAGTCTGCAACCGGCCACCTCACCGGCCAAGGAGGGCTAGATGCTGCAACGACTCATCCGCTGGTCCTTCCACAACCCGCTGCTGGTGCTGCTCATCAGCGGTCTGCTGCTGGCCGGCGGCACCCTGGCCCTGCTGCGCACGCCCCTGGACGCCATCCCGGATCTCTCCGACGTGCAGGTCATCGTCTACACCGACTATCCGGGCCAGGCGCCCCAGGTGGTGGAGGATCAGGTGACCTATCCCCTCACCTCGGCCCTGCTGTCGGTGCCCAAGGCGCGGGTGGTGCGGGGCAACTCCTTCTTCGGCAGCTCCTTTGTCTATGTCATCTTCGAGGACGGCACGGATCTCTACTGGGCCCGCTCACGGGTGCTGGAATACCTCAACGGCCTGCAGGGCAAGTTGCCCAGCGGGGTGACGCCGCGCCTGGGACCGGATGCCACCGGGGTGGGCTGGGTCTACCAGTATGCCCTGCAGGGCAAGGGGCAGTCGCTGGCACAGCTGCGCAGCCTGCAGGACTGGCAGCTGCGCTATCCCCTGGCGGCCACCGCCGGGGTGGCGGAGGTGGCCAGCGTCGGCGGCTTCGTGCGCCAGTACCAGGTGGTGCTGGACCCGCGCAAGCTGCAGGCCTACCAGATCTCCCCGCTGGAGGTGATGCAGGTGATCCGCGCCAACAACCAGGAGGTGGGCGGCCGGGTCATCGAACTGGCGGAGACCGAGTTCATGCTGCGGGGCAAGGGCTACCTCAAGGGTGAACGGGATCTGCGGGAGCTGGTGATCAAGGAGGTGAACGGCACGCCGATCCGGGTGGGCGATCTGGCCCGCATCGAGCTGACCGGCGATGCCCGCCGCGGCCTCACCGAGCTGAACGGCCAGGGTGAGGTGGTCTCCGGCATCGTGGTGGCGCGCAGTGGCGAGAACGCCCTGGGGGTCATCGACAGAGTCAAGGAGAAGCTCAATAGCCTGCGGGCCAGCCTGCCCAAGGGCGTCTCGTTGGTGACCACTTACGATCGCTCCGAGCTCATCCACAAGGCCATCGCCACCCTGCAGCACACCCTGCTGGAGGAGAGCGGCATCGTCGCCCTGGTGTGCGTGCTGTTCCTGCTGCACGTGCGCAGCGCCCTGGTGGCCATACTGGTGCTGCCCCTGGGGGTGCTGGCGGCCTTTGCCGCCATGTACCTGCTGGGGATCAACGCCAACATCATGAGCCTGGGGGGCATCGCCATCGCCGTGGGGGCCATGATCGATGCCGGCATCGTCATGGTGGAGAACGCCCACAAGCACCTGGAACGAGCCCCCCCCGGCGCCAATCGCCTGCAGGTGCTGCTGGACGCCTGTCAGGAGGTGGGGCCGGCGCTCTTCTTCTCCCTGCTCATCATCACCCTCTCCTTCTTGCCGGTGTTTGCCCTGGAAGCCCAGGAGGGGCGCATGTTCCACCCCCTGGCCTTCACCAAGACCTTCGCCATGGGGGCGGCGGCCCTGCTCTCCCTGACCCTGGTACCGGTGCTGATGCGCTTCTTGGTGCGAGGCAAGATAGTGGCGGAGTCGCGCAATCCACTGAACCGTCTGCTGATCGCCGGCTACCGACCGCTCATCGCCGGGGTGCTGAAGGCCCGGGGACTGACGGTGGCGCTGGCGGTGCTGCTGCTGGGGCTGAGCCTCTACCCTGTCCGCCATATCGGCAGCGAGTTCATGCCCCAGCTCAATGAGGGCTCGCTGCTGTTCATGCCCAGCGCCCTGCCGGGCCTCAGCGTCACCAAGGCCGCCGAACTGCTGCAGCTGCAAAACCGCATCATCAAATCCTTCCCCGAGGTGGACTCGGTCTGGGGCAAGGCCGGTCGGGCCGACAGCGCCACGGATCCCGCCCCCTTGGGCATGTTCGAGACGGTGGTGAACCTCAAGCCGGAGGCGCAGTGGCGGCCGGGCATGACCCTGGACAAGCTGGTCGCCCAGCTGGATGAAGCGGTGCGCCTGCCCGGCATCGCCAACTCCTGGACCATGCCCATCCGCGCCCGCATCGACATGCTCTCCACCGGGATCCGCACTCCGGTGGGCATCAAGGTGTTCGGGCCGGATCTGGCCGGCATAGCCCAGCTGGCCGGCCAGATAGAGCAGGTGGTGAAGACCCTGCCGGGCACCCGCAGCGCCTATGCCGAACGCATCACAGGGGGCTATTACCTGACCCTGACACCCAAACGGGATGCCCTGGCCCAGGCTGGGGTCAGCATAGACACACTGCAGTCGGTGATTGCCACATCCCTGGGGGCCAGCACAGTCACCAGCACGGTGGAGGGCCGGGAGCGCTACGACGTCACCCTGCGCTACCCCAGGGAGCTGCGAGACGATCCCCAGACCATAGCCCGCAGCGTGCTGGTGCCCACCCCCAATCAGGGGCTGATCCCCATCGGCGATCTGGTGAGCCTGACCCTGGAGCAGGGCCCCCCCAGCCTGCGCACCGAAAACGCCCAGCTGGCGGCCTATGTCTACGTGGACGTTTCAGACAGCGATCTGGGCGGCTGGGTGCGCCAGGCCCAGCAGGCGGTGGCCCAGGCCATGGCGGATGGCCGCATCCAGCTGCAGCCGGGCTATCACCTGAGCTGGAGCGGGCAGTTCGAGTACATGGCGCGGGCGGCCGAGCGGCTCAAGCTGGTGGTGCCCTTCACCCTGGCCCTCATCTTCCTGCTGCTCTATCTCAACTTCGGCAACCTCACCGACAGCCTGATCGTGCTGCTGTCGGTGCCCTTCGCCCTCATCGGTGGCATCTGGCTGCTGTGGTGGCTGGATTACGCCTGGTCGGTGGCGGTGGCGGTGGGCTTCATCGCCCTGGCCGGGGTGGCCACCGAAACCGGGGTGGTGATGCTGGTGTATCTGGAGCAGGCCTGGCAGCACAGCCAGCAGGCGGCCAGGGACGCCGGCCGGGTCGTGACCGCCACCGATCTTTACCGGGCCATCATTGAAGGGGCGGTGGAGCGGGTGCGGCCCAAGATGATGACGGTGGTGACCATAATGGCGGGGCTCTTGCCCATCATGTGGGGCACGGGGACGGGCTCGGAGGTGATGCGCCGCATCGCCGCCCCCATGGTGGGGGGCATGCTCTCCTCCACCCTGCTGACCCTCTTGGTGATCCCGGCGCTCTACAGCCTGGTGAAGCAGCGCCAGCACCGGCTCACATCTGAATAAAGCCGGCATAAAAAACGCCGCCCCGGCCAAAGGCGGGGCGGCGTTAAACGTTTGTCTGTCAGACCAAACGCAAGCGGTAAACTCAGTCCAGCTTGACGCCCAGACGATGAGCCACTTCTTCGTAGGCTTCCACCACGCCACCCAGGCCTTGACGGAAACGGTCCTTGTCCAGCTTCTGACGGGTTTCTTTGTCCCACAGGCGGCAACCGTCCGGCGAGAACTCGTCCCCCAGCAGCACTTCGCCGTCGAACACACCGAACTCCAGCTTGTAATCCACCAGGATCAGGCCGGCGTCGTCGAACATCTTCTTCAGCACGTCGTTGACCTTGAAGGTCAGCGCCTTCATGCGGGCAACCTGCTCGTCGGTGGCCCAACCAAAGGAACGAATGTGGTACTCGTTGATCATGGGGTCATGCAGGGCATCGTTCTTCAGGAAGAATTCGAAGGTCGGCGGGGTCAGATCCAGGCCTTCCTTGACGCCCAGGCGACGACAGATGGAGCCGGCAGCCACGTTGCGCACCACACACTCCACCGGCACCATGGCCAGCTTCTTCACCAGGACTTCGTTGTCGGACAGCAGGCGATCCATCTGGGTGGGAATGCCGGCTTCTTCCAGCTTGGTCATGATGAAATGGTTGAACTTGTTGTTCACCATGCCCTTGCGTTCCAGTTGTTCCACCTTCTCACCATCAAAAGCAGACGTATCGTTGCGAAACAGCAGGACGAGACGGGTGGGATCGTCGGTGGTGTATACGGACTTGGCCTTGCCGCGATACAGTTCGGCTTTCTTTTCCATTTTCACGTGACTCCAGTGAGTGGGGGTTAAAAAAGGGGCACAGAGGCCCCTTACCGTTTGATCATTTTCCGCCTTGGGCGGCCTGGGGATCCAGGGCCTGGGACAGAGTGATGTAGATCTGACTGATGACGGCGCTGTTGACCAGCTTCTTGTCCTCATCCAGCAGGGTGATGGACGTCTTCTTATCCTCCATCTGCCCCAGCTGCACCCGGTACTTGCCTGAGTCCAACTGGAAGGGCGTCAGCCCCTGCTTGCTCCAGTAACTGGCCGCCGGATCGTTGTATTTGACCTCAATGAGCCCCAGAGCGTGCTGGCTGTTCTCCACGGTGAAGGCCAGCTTGGGCAGCACCTGCAGCACCCGCTTCCAGGTGGTATCGAAGTTGGCCTGGGCAATCCAGGCGGGTTGGCCGTTGTCGTCAAAGCCCAGCCGCAGCCCCAGACCGGTCTGCTTGACCTGCTGCTGGCGCGCCTTGAGCTGTTGATCCATGTACAAGGAGACCTGGTTCAGCGCCCGCACGCAGTATCGGCGACGCTCCAGATCCGTCAGGGGCGTGGTGTCCTGATCCCCGTCCACATAGGCCTCGTGGGCGATCAGCTGGACATTGAGCCCGGCCCGGTGCCGGCTGGCATCGTTGACGATGGCGAAGCGATAGCGCTGACGCAGCTTGAACTCTTCGTCGGCTTTCGGATCCCACTGCTTGATCAGGGAGTTGCTGGTAAACCAGTCGGTCTCCAGCACCCGGTTCTGCAGATCCAGGTTGGCCACCGCCACGCCACGGCTGGCGAGGAAGTTGAACAGCATGGACCAGATCTCGGACTCGATCTTCTGATCCACGGCGCGGGCCGTGTACCACATGGTCACGTCCTGCTTGCCGGCTTCCGCCCGGCTGCCGGGAACGATATTGAGCAGCTGGGCCGGCGGACGCACGTCCACCTGCGGCCCCACGGCGCCATTGGCCGCCTCGGCCTTGAGGGAAGGAATGGCGTAATCGCTGGAGATGACAGGGGCGGTCAGGTTCTGGGGAACCTTGAAGGGGGCCGGCGACAGCTTGACGTCCCGGTAATCGAAATCACGGTTGGCCTGCTTGCGCTCGGCCATGGAACCACAACCGGCCAGCATTCCTGCCCCGACCATGCCTAGCAGCAGCCGAGTCGGCCAGCCTCTGGTTTTATTATCAAGCACGCGTGAATAACTCCGCTTGGGTCAGCGCCATCTCCAGCTGGCCATGCCACACCTCGCTCAGCGGGGTCAGGGGCAGGCGCAGACCGGACTCGGCAATCAATCCCAGCCGGGCACAGGCCCATTTCACCGGGATCGGATTGGATTCAACAAACAGGGCGCGATGCACAGGCATCAGCTCCTGATTCAAGGCCCGGGCCTGGTCGGTCTCGCCGGCCAGCGCCAGCCGGCACAGGGCCGCCATCTGAGCCGCCGCCACGTTGGCGGTGACCGAGATGACACCCTGGCCACCCTGCAACATGAAGTCGCAGGCGGTGGCATCATCACCACTGAGCAGGGAAAAATCGGCACCGCAGGCGGCCTTGAGCCGGGGCAGTCGCTGCAGATCCCCGGTGGCCTCCTTGATGCCACAGATGCCGTACTGGTGCGACAGGCGCGCCACCGTATCGGGCTGGAGATCACAACCGGTACGTCCGGGGACATTATATAGAATTTGCGCCAGACCACTAGCCTCGCCAATGGTGGCGAAGTGGCGATAGAGGCCTTCCTGGGTCGGCTTGTTGTAATAGGGGGTGACCGACAGGCCGTGGGTCACCCCCAGGGCCTTGAGCCGCCGGCACAGGGCGATGGCCCGCCGGGTATCGTTACCACCGCAGCCGGCGATGACCGGCAAGCGGCCATCCGCCGCGGTCAGCACCGCCTCCACCACCGCCAGGTGCTCAGCCTCGTCCAGGGTAGGAGACTCCCCCGTGGTCCCCACGGCCACCAGGCCGTGACTGCCGCTGGCCACATGGTATTCCACCAGTTGCCGCAAGGCGGAAAAATCGATCTCCCCACGCTGATCCATGGGGGTAATGATGGCGACCAGACTACCGCTTAACATCGGAAGAACTCCAAAAATTCAGGGCGCTATGGTACGGCTGGCCCCCGCCAATTACAAGGCGCGGCGCTGTCATCCGTCCCCCCCTGTGCTACCATCCGTTGCAGCCTAGCCCGGCAGACAAAAAGAGGCGCAGATCATGCCCCACCATCTCGTTGTCACGGCCATGGGGCGGGATCGCCCCGCCGTCGCCCATGCCCTCATCGCGTTCGTCAGCCAGTGTGGCTGCAACATAGTGGACAGCCAACTGGCGATACTCGGCCAGGAGTTCACCCTGAGCCTGCTGCTGTCCGGCGACTGGAATGCCCTGGCCCGGCTGGAGTCCACCCTGCCCGAAGAGGCACAGAAGCTGGCGCTCATCACCCTCATCAAGCGCACCCAGCAGGCCGAGCCGGCGCCGGATCGCCCCAGCGCCACCGCCGTGCTGCTGGTGCCGGATAGCCCCGGCCTCATCAGCCGACTCACCGATTTCATCCGCCGGCAGGGCTGGGACATACGGGCGCTGCAGAGCGTCACCCTGAGCGAGCAGCAACTGCTGCGCGCCGGGGTGGTCATCCGCCTGCCCGCCCAAGCCGATCTGCCCCAGGCGGCACACGCGTTCAAGGCCTTCGCCCAGACACTGGGCGCGTTGCAGGCCCATTTCACCCCGACCCCCAACCAGGAGGAAAATCCATGCCAATCCTGAGCGCCGGGATCCCGGCTCCCGACTTCACCCTGCCGGACCAAAATGGCAACCCTGTGCAGCTGAGCGCCCTGCGGGGCCGCAAGGTGCTGATCTATTTCTATCCCAAGGCCATGACCCCGGGCTGTACCACCCAGGCCTGCAGCCTGCGGGACGTGCAGGCCGAGCTGGCCGCCCACCAGCTGGTGGTGCTGGGCATCAGCCCGGACGCGCCGGCCAGGCTGAAGAAATTCGAGGCCCGGGATGAGCTCAACTTCACCCTGCTGGGGGACGAGGATCATCGGGTGGCGGATGCCTACGGTGTCTGGGGACCCAAGAAGTTCATGGGCAAGGAGTTCGATGGCATCCACCGCATCAGCTTCCTGGTGGACGAGGCGGGCACCCTGATCAAGGTGTTCGACAAGTTCAAGACCAGCGATCACCACCAGGTGGTGCTGGACTATCTGGCCAGCCTGGCCGGTTAGCAAAACGGGCCCGCGGGCCCGTTTTTGTTATCAGGTGATGAAGAACTTGGCGTTGACCCAGGCCACCACGAAATAGCCCGCCAGCATGGCCGAGCAGGCCAGCATCAGGGGCCGCAGCAGGGGCTTGTTACGCACCAGCAGCACCAGGGCCAGCATGGTGGGATAGAGGGCGAACAGGTAGCGGGGGATGGCGTTGGTGCTGGTCATCAGGGGCACGAAGGTGCAGATCAGCATGAACAGCGCCTCGCCGTAGCGCTTCTGCCAAAACAGGTAGCCGTTGAGCAACCAGCCCAGCACTATCACCACCGACAGGTAATATTTGCGCCCACCTATCTCGAAGCCGTCCCACCAATACTCGAACGGATTGTCGAGGATCCGCCCCCAGGCCAGCTGGATATGCTTGAAGGCGAAGGCGTCCCCCACGTGGAAGTGCATGTAGAGCATGAAGCTAAACAGCGCCAGCGGGATGCACCAGAGGGTCAGCAACACCCGCAGCCCGCGATCGCCGAAACGCAGCAGCTCCCGCCAGCCGTACTCCTGCACCGCCAGCACCAGCACGGGGAACACCACCATGACCCCCAGGTTGCGGGTCGCCGTCATCAAGATGCCGGCAATCGCCACCCAGAACCACTCGTGGCGATAGCCGAACAGGAACAGCGCCAGCATCATGGCCAGGAAGGGCGCCTCGGTATAGGGGGCGATGAAGTAGACAGAGTACGGCGAGAAGGCCAGCAGCAGCACGCCAAAGCGCGACAGCTCCAGGCTGAGCCCCAGCTGGCGCAGGCAGAGGAAGAACAGCGGCATGGCCGCCATGAAGCTGAGGTTGGTGATCAGATAAAAGGCCTTGAGGGTGCCGATGCCCAGCAGCGCCCCCAGGGCATGCCCCAGCATGGGGAACAGCGGGAAAAATGCCCAGTTGGCACCGTGCCCCGTGGTCATGCCGAAGGGATAGGGGTCATAGCCCACATCGCCGATACCCACAAACCAGGTGCAGTCGAACTGGCAGAAGATGTCCGGGATCTCCACCTCCACCGAGTCCAGCAGCCCCAATTGAATGGGGTCCACCAGATCGGTTTCCACGTTGTAGTGCATGGCCCCGAAGTAACCGATGGCATAGAACAGCATGCGGCTCAGCACGAAGGCCAGCAGCATCAGCAGCCAATCCCGCCGCCCTATGTGCAGCGGCATGTGGCGAATGGATACGGTGTCGCTACGGCTCACGACGTCTCCTTGTTAAACGAAGACCCAGACCCGTGACAGCAGGTAGGTCAGCAGCGTCACGGACAGGGTGGCGATCACGATGGGCAGTAGGCCGCTCAGGCCCAGCCCGAGCAGGCCCAGCAGCAGCAGGTTTCTCACCGCCAGGGAGAAGAGGGCCACCAGCAGAAACTTGCCCACGGCCCCCTGTTTTTGAAAGGTGATGTAGCGGTGGCCAAAGAACGAAAACCAGAAGGCGACGAAGAACGCCGTGGTGCTGACCAGGTTCTCGGCCAGCTGCGGCCAGCGCCACAACAGCAGGGTCGAGCTGCCCAGATCCACCAGGGTGGCGCCCCCCCCCACCAGGCCAAAGCGAAACAGCCGCCAGAACTCTTCCCGGGAGATCATGCCTGCGCCCGCTCCACTTGGGACTCACGTGCATACTGACCGTAGATCCCCTCCAGCAGATAGACGGGCCGCTGCTTGACCTCGAGGAACATGCGGCCCACGTATTCGCCGAGTATGCCGATGGACAGCAGCTGCATGCCGCCAAAGAACAGCACCACCGTCATCAGTGAGGCATAACCGGGAATGTCCACCCCGGTCACCAGCACCTTGGCAATCACGATCAGCATGTAGATAAAACTCAGCATGGCCACCCCGGCACCGACGTAGCTCCAGACCCGCAGCGGCCAGCTGGAGAAGCTGAACAGGCCGTCCAGCGCCAGGTTCCACAGCTTCCAGTAGTTGAACTTGCTCTGCCCCGCCTGACGGGCCGGCCGCTCATAGGGCACCCCCACCGCCTTGAAGCCGGCCCAGGCGAACAGCCCCTTCATGAAGCGGTTGCGCTCCGGCAGCTGGTTGATGGCCGCCACCACCCGCTTGTCCATCAAGCGGTAGTCACCGGCATTTTCCGGGATCTTGGTGGTGGTGGAGACGGCGTTGAAGAAGCGGTAGAAGCCCCCTGCGGTGAGGCGTTTCACGACGGTATCGGCGGAGCGATCCACCCGCACCCCATACACGGTATCGAAGCCGGCCTGCCACTGCTCGACAAAGGTTTCAATCAATGCCGGCGGGTCCTGCAGATCCACATCCATGGGGATCACCGCATCGCCACGGGCGTGGGCGAGGCCCGCAGTCATGGCCGCCTCCTTGCCGAAGTTGCGCGCCAGGTTCAGCAGGGTGATGCGGGGATCCCGGGCAATCAGCGCCTCGATGACATCGCGGGTGCGATCCCGGCTGCCGTCGTTGACGAACAGGATTTCCAGCCGGTCCTTGAGCCTGGGCAGGGCCGCATCGATCTGGGTGACAAAGGTCTCGACACTCTCTTCCTCGTTGAACACGGGGACCAGCAAGGTCAGGGTAAAGGGGATGGCAGCTTCAGACATGCAGCGCTCCAAGGCAGGGCCTACTCAAGGTTGGTCATGATCAAAGATTGGAAAAACAGTGGCTCACAGGGAGTCAGGGTCACCAGGTTGGGTTGTTCCGGATCCGCCACCAGCCCCTCGGCCGGCACGGTCACGGCAAAGGTATTGGGCCCCGCGGCGTCAAACTTGATGGTCTGCTGCCAGTCTCCCTGCCCGACCGTCAGGGTACAGCCGGCCACCGGCACCGTCAGGGTTCCCGCCAGGCGCAGCGGCCCATCGACCCGATGCAGGATGAAATAGAGGCCACCTGGGCCATTTAAGGGGGAACCCTTGCCGGTCTCGTCCGGCAGGTCCCAGCCATCCCGGGTCAGGTAGGGCGCCCGCTCCACCACCAGATCCAGGGGGGTACCGGGAACATAGGCCAGGGTCTGATAACGCGACCAGAAGCGGGTCTTCAGTTCTAAATAGTAGTAGCGATAGGCCAGACTCACCTTGGGATGAGCGGCCAGATACAGCACCGCCAGATAGTATCCGGACAAGGCCAACACCAGGGCCACCATGGCCACTTTCATCATCCGCGACATGCTCATGCCACACTCCCAAAAAAGTGCTGCCATGCTAATGCAGCCGTCGGCAAAACAACAGGCCTCCCACGGCTTACACGGTTATTTTTCCACGACGTGACCGCCGCCAAGCCCTGGCCATAAAGCCATTGCCATGCCGCCAATAACCCGCACAATGAAGACATCTTTAGTTGGCCCCGGCGGCGCCGCCGTTTTATTACTCAATAGGACAGTCCCATGAACATGAATCATGCCCAGCGCCTCATCCTCAGCAATCAGTATGAAATTCTCATCGGCATGCATCCAGATCGCGCCGAACACTATCGTCGCTGCCAAACCATCATAGAACGGGGTTACTGCCTGGAGCTGCTGGAGTTGGAAAAGTCCTTCGGCCACCTGACCGAAGAGACCTGCCGTGAGGTCCACAACACCCTGGAGATGTACCACGCATTGAAGGTCTCTTATGAAAACCTTCCTGCCGCCGAAGCGCAAGAGATTGCCACCAATCGGCTGGAGTATATTGGCTACTCCCGCGGCCATGAGAAAGAACTGGCGGATTACGTCTGTTTCCTGCTGGACGGGGAAGGCAAGTTTGCCGAACTGGACAAGTGCGGCAAGGCACTGGATGCCGAGCTGGCGATGCAGGAGAAGTATCAGCGCATGCTGGTGACCTGGCAGGCCTGTCCGCGTCACTACAAGCTCTCCATTCAGGAGATCCGCAAGATCCTGAACGCCTAGGACTCAGGCGCATCGACGCAGAAAGTTGAACACCAAAAAGGGGGCCATAAGGCCCCCTTGCTGTGTTACCGCGATGCGGTTCAGGCCCCCTGGGCCAGCCCCTGACGCTGCTGCCGATCCTGCCACAGGCACACCAGCTTGATCCCCAGCAGCAAGGCCACCACGAACCAGACCACGCTGACCTGACCGCTCACCAGCATGGCCACCGCCGGCCCGGGGCAGACCCCCACCAGGCCCCAGCCGATGCCGAACAGCCCGGCCCCCAGCAGCAGGCTGGGCTCCAGCTGCTGCTTGCTGCTCAGATGGAAGGTGGAGCCATCCAGGCTCTTCTTCCGCGGTTTCACCAGCCAGAAATAACCGGGCATGAAGACGGCCAACGCCGAGCCCATCACCAGGGCCAGGCTGGGATCCCACTGGCCGCTGATATCCAGGAAACCCTGAACCTTGGCAGGGTTCAACATACCGGAGAGGGCCAGCCCCAGACCGAACAGGGTGCCACACAACAGAGCAATCCAACGCATGACGATGATCCTCACAGCAGATGACGCAGAACGAAGACGGTGATGAAGCCCGTGGCCATGAAGGTCAGGGTGGCCACGATGGAGCGACGGGAAAGCCGGCCCATGCCGCAGATGCCGTGGCCGCTGGTGCAACCATTGCCCAGCTTGGCCCCCATGCCCACCAGCAGACCGGCCAGCAGCAACAGCGGGGTCGGCGCACTCAGGTTGGGGACATCGACCCAGCCAAGGCCGAAGGCCAACCCGGCCCCCAGCATCAGGCCGGCGATAAACAGGGCGCGCCACAGCCAGTCACCCGCCTTGGCGCCGAGGAAACCGGCCAGGATACCGCTAATGCCGGCAATACGACCGGAGATCAACAGCAGGGCCAAGGCGGAGAAGCCCAAAAGACTCCCCCCCAGCACCGCCGTCCAGGGTGTAAAATTCACTATGGTCATGGTGTTTCAAGCCTCGTGGTGGTGGTTGCCGCCCAGGGAGGCGAACAGACCAGCCAGTGGTATATAAAATTTGATGGGTCCATTTTATGGTTTTTAACTAAATTAGCAATATCTAATTGAGCAAGGAGCCTAATCATGACGGTAGATAATGGTGTGCGGGTGGTGGCCGGCAGCATGGTGCTGCTCTCCGTGGTGTTGACCTGGTGGGTGCATCCGGCCTTCGTCTGGCTGACGGTGTTTGTCGGTCTCAATCTGATCCAGAGTGCCTTCACCGGCTTCTGTCCGGCGGCCATGCTGCTCAAGCGCCTGGGCTGTCAGCAGTGAGCCGGGCTCAGGAGGCGGTAAGCGGTAAGCGGTAAGCGGTAAGCGGTAAGCGGTAAGCGGTAAGCGGTAAGCGGTAAGCAGGAAAGGGTTCGCCGATTGGCTTGTCCTGCCCGGTAACGGCCGACAGGCTAGCGACAAAAAAAGGCGGCCGAAGCCGCCATAGGGAAGGAGTTGAAAAGCCCGTCAAGCATAAGTCAGACGGGCACCCTCGCCCACCGTCAGCTCTGACAGGTGGGCTATTCCCGCTCCTTGACGTAGGCCGTGCCCAACGCCTTGGGGGCGATGGCCTTGCCGATAAAGCCGGCCAGCAGGAACACGGTCAACAGATAGGGTAAGGACTCGATAAGCTGCACCGGAATGGCAAAGCCCCACAACGCCAGCCCCTGCAGACGAATGGCCGCGGCATCCAGGAAGCCGAACAGCACGCAGGCCCCCAGAGCCGGCCAGGGACGCCACTTGCCGAACACCAGGGCGGCCAGGGCCATGTAGCCCTTACCGGCACTCATGTTGGGAATGAACTGGGCCGTCTGGGCCACCGACAGATAGGTGCCACCCAGACCGGCCAGCACGCCGCAGAGGATCAGTGCCCGATAGCGCAGCCACACCACGGAGATGCCCGCGGTATCCACCGCCGCCGGCGCCTCCCCCACCGCCCGCAACCGCAGGCCGAAGCGGGTGCGAAACAGCAGCCACCACACCAGGGGCACGGCGGCCAGGGCCAGGTATTCCAGCAGGGAGTGACCACTCAAGAGCTCGGAGTAGAGATCCCCCACCAGGGGCACATCCCGCAGGGCATGCTCGTAGGGAAAGGTGATGGGGGCGAAGCGGGCATCGCCGGAGAGCGCCGGCGTCTGGCCCCCCTGCTGGAACCAGTGGCGGCCCAGGGTCACGGTCAGGCCGGTGGCCAGCACGTTGATGGCCATGCCGCTGACCACCTGATCCCCTCGGTGAGTGATGGTGGCAAAGCCGTGCAACAGGGCGAACAACACGGCGACCCCCACCCCGGCCAGCAAGCCCAGCCAGGCGGAGCCGGTGACGGCCGCCACGGCGGCGCTGGCAAAGGCGGACACCAGCAGCTTGCCCTCTAGGGCGATGTTCACCACCCCGGCCCGCTCACTGAACATGCCCGCCAGGGCGGCAAAGATGAGTGGTGTGGAGGTGCGGATGGTGGCATCCAGCAGCAGAATGATGGTCTCGTACATCAGTTGGCCTCCTTGCGGGTCAGCCGCAGATAAACCGACTCCAGCCGGGGCCGGAACAGGTGTTCCAGGGCGCCACAGAACAGGATCACCAGGCCCTGCAGTACCACCACTATGTTGCGGTCAATACCGTACTCGAAGCTCAGCTCAGCTCCACCCTGATAGAGGAAACCGAACAGCACGCTGGCCAGGATGACGCCAAGGGGATGGTTGCGCCCCATCAGGGCCACGGCGATGCCGGTGAAGCCGAATCCTTCGACGAAATTGAGCTTGATCTGGTGCAGCTCCCCCTGCAGCACGTTGAGGGCAAAGAAGCCCGCCAGCATGCCCGACAACAGCATGGTGGAGATCACCACCTTGGGATAGGGAATGCCGGCATAGGCGGCGGCCGACAGATTGGCCCCCACGGCGCGCAGCTCGTAACCCCAACGGGTATGCCAGACAAACAGCCAGAACAGCAGGCAACAGATGAGCGCCCAGAACAGGCTGATGTTGAGGGGGCTGGCCGCCACCTGCACCCCCATGTCCCCCAGCAGCTCGTGGATCTTGGGCAGCCAGGCTGCCTCGGCGAAGATGCGGCTCTCGGTGGCCATGGTGCCTTCGGGCTTCAGCACGTTCACCAGCAGGTAGGCCATCAGCGCCGAGGCGATGAAGTTGAACATGATGGTGGTGATGACGATGTGGCTGCCCCGCTTGGCCTGCAGGTAGGCCGGCACATAGGCCCAGGCCGCACCAAACAGGCCGCTGACCAGGATCCCCAAGGGCAACAGAACCCAAAACGGCAGCACATCCCCCAACCAGAGGCAGACCAGCCCGAGCCCCAGGCCACCGATGTAGGCCTGGCCCTCACCGCCGATGTTGAACAGGCCGGCGTGAAAGGCCAGGGAGACCGCCAGCCCAGTGAAGATGAAGCCGGTGGCGTAGTAGAGGGTGAAGCCCAGCCCTTCGGCATTGGTAAAGGCCCCCTCCCACATCACCTGGGCCGCCTCCAGCGGGTTGATGTCGATGTAGACAAACAGCAGGGCGGACACCGCAAAGGCCATCAGGATATTGATGGCCGGCACCAGACCCACCGTCAGCCAGGTGGGAATACGTTGTTGACTCATGCTTGACTCTCCGGCCCGGCCGCTTGCAGATGGTCGGGCATGATATTGGCCATCATCAGGCCCAGGGTCCGCTCATCGGCATCCTGGATGGCCACCTCGCCGACGATGGCGCCATCCACCATCACCAGGATGCGATCGGCCAGCGCCAAGATCTCTTCGAGTTCCACCGACACCAGCAGCACCGCCTTGCCCTTGTCGCGCATGGCGATCACCTGCTGGTGAATGTACTCGATGGCGCCGATATCCACGCCCCGGGTCGGTTGTCCGATGAGCAGCACATCCGGGTCCTGCTCCACCTCCCGGGCGATCACCAGCTTCTGCTGGTTGCCACCGGAGAAGTTGGCGGTCTTGGCCTTGGGCAGCGGCGGGCGCACGTCCCACTTGTCCATCTTGGCCTGACAGTCGGCGAGGATGGCGGCCTTGTCCTGCAGCAGCCCCTGGTTGTAGGCCGGCAGCTGGTGATAGCCGAGGATGAAGGCCTCCTGGGCCTCGAAGCGGTTGATGAGGCCCATCTTGTGCCTGTCTTCCGGCACATGGCCCAGGCCGTAGTGCCGCACCTGGCGCGGATCGGCAGGCGCCTCGGCACTCACCCTGTGGGCACCTATCTGGAACTGTCCCTCGGAGGGGGCCAGTATGCCGCCCAGCAGGCTGAGCAGCTCGGACTGGCCGTTGCCTGACACCCCGGCGATGCCCACCACTTCCCCGGCGCGCACCTCAAAGCTCACCGCATTGACCCGCTGGACGCCGTTACCATCCCGGTAGCCGAGCCCCTGCACCTGCAGCAGCGGTGCCCCGGGCTGGGCCGCGGCCTTGTCCACCTTGAGGCGCACCTTGCGGCCCACCATCAACTCCGCCAACTGCTCCTTGTCGGTGTCGCAGGTGGCCACATGGGCCACCATCTCGCCACGGCGCATGACGGAGACCCGGTCCGTGATGGCCAGGATCTCCCGCAGCTTGTGGGTGATGAGGATGACGGTGGTGCCCTGGGCCTTGAGCTTGCCCAGAATGGCAAACAGGTGATCCGCCTCCTGAGGCGTCAGCACCCCGGTGGGTTCATCCAGGATCAGGATGCGGGCCCCCCGGTACAGGGCCTTCAGGATCTCCACCCGCTGCTGCAGGCCCACCGGCAGATCCTCAATCTTGGCATCCAGCGGCACCTCGAGGCCGTAGTCTTGGGCCAGGCGCTCCAATGCCTTGCGGGCGCGCCCCAAGCTCACCCCCATGGCCCAGTGGCCCTCGGCCCCCAGCACCACGTTTTCCAGCACGGTGAAGTTGTTCACCAGCATGAAGTGCTGGTGCACCATGCCGATGCCGGCGGCGATGGCCGCCTGGGAGTTATGGGGGTTGAAGGGCTGGCCGAACACCCGCATCTGGCCGGCATCGGCATGGTAGAAGCCGTAGATGATGCTCATCAGGGTGGACTTGCCCGCGCCGTTTTCACCGACGATGCCGTGTATGCTGCCCTGGCGAACCTGCAGATCGATATGCCGGTTGGCATGGACTTCGCCGAAGCGCTTGTCGATCCCCTGCAGCTCGATGGCGTAAGCGTCAACTTGCTCCACTATGGTTTTCCTAACAGTCAAAGAAGGGCGATAAGACGTCGAACCGGCCCAAACGCAAAGGGGCCAACCCACCTGCCGGTGGGCTGACCACGCATCTTGTTTCCAGCCGGTTAGGCTGCCGTCAAAGTCAGCTTAGTAGTGGCAGCTGTTGTCGGACATGTAGTCGTGCACCTGGATCTTGCCGGCAACGATGTCGGCCTTGATGGCCTCCACCTTGGCCTTCATCTCGTCGGTGATCAGGGCCTGGTTGTATTGATCCAGCGCCCAATCCACGCCACCCTCGGCCAGCCCCATCGCCTGGATGCCCGGCTTCCAGGTCCCCTTGGCGGCGTCGTCCCAGGTCTTGTAGGCGGCAGGACCCACCCCCTTGACCATGGAGGTCAGCATGGTGCCCGGCTGCAGGTAGTTCTGGTTGGAGTCCACCCCGATGGCCAGCTTGCCTTCATCCTTGGCGGCCTGATAGACACCGATGCCGGTGCCCCCGGCGGCGGCATACACCACATCCACCCCTTCGGAGAACTGGGACTTGGCCAGCTCGGCACCCTTGGCCGGGTCGGCGAAGGCGGCGGGGGTGGAGCCGGTCATGTTCTGCAGCACGTCAATCTTGGGATTGATGTACTTGGCACCCTGCTCGTAGCCGCACTCGAACTTGCGGATCAGCGGGATATCCATGCCGCCCACGAAGCCCACCTTGCCGGTCTGGGACTTCATGGCCGCCAGGGCGCCCACCAGGAAGGACCCTTCCTGTTCCTTGAACACGATGGACTGGACGTTGGGCTTGTCCACCACCATGTCGATGATGGTGAACTGGCTGTCCGGGAACTCAGTGGCCACCTTCTCCACCGCGGAGGCGAAGTTGAAGCCCACCGCCACGATGGGGCCGTAGCCGCGGCTGGCCAGACGGCGCAGACCCTGTTCACGCTGGGCCTCGTTCTGCGGTTCGAATTCCTTGACGGTGACACCCTTATCCTTGTTGTAGACCTCAACGCCGGTGCGGAACACGGCTTCGTTGAAGGACTTGTCGAACTTGCCGGCGGAGTCGTATACCACAGCCGGACCGGCGGAGGCGGCCTGCACCGAGAGTGCAGCCAGCGTAAAGGAGGCCACGGCGGCCATCTTGAACAGTGTCTTCACATTGATACCCTTTTATCGTTGTCTATCGTTCGTTGTTAGATTCCGTAGCCGCACCTCGAAAACAGGCACAAGCCGGACAATGGTCGGAAAACTGCGTCAACCGGTCAAGCGTTTTACAGCGCCGGGAAAAGGTTTGAGCAAGCGTTTTAGCCGGCATGGGCGCCAGTGGGCCCCCGTCGGCTCCCCGCCGGATGCGACAAATCCCGGCCAATTGTCGGCAAGCCCACAAGCACTGCCGCCGACACCAAAATTAAAACACTTAAAAATCATAATGATAAAAATCATTGTCGGGTCGGCACCCATTCTGCATTCCCTGGCATAAACCCGTTATTTGCAAGGAGAGGCACCATGGCCAAAGTAGGCATCTTTTTTGGAAGTGATACCGGAAAAACCCGCAAGGTCGCCAAGATGATTCATGAGGCCTTTGGCAGCGATGCCGTGGCCGCCCCGGTCAACATCAACAAGGCCAGCATTCAGGATCTGCTCGAGTATGATGCATTGGTACTGGGCACCCCGACCCTGGGGGATGGTCAGCTGCCGGGCCTGGATTGCGAATGCCAGGCCGAGTCCTGGGCCGAATTCGTACCTGAGCTCGAAGGTGCCGACCTGTCCGGCAAGACGGTGGCCCTGTTTGGTCTGGGGGATCAACAAGGTTACCCGGACGCCTTCGTGGATGCCCTGGGTGAGCTGTTTGACATCGTCAGCGACGCCGGCGCCAGCGTGGTGGGCAGCTGGTCCAGCAACGGCTACGAGTTCAACAGCTCCAACGCCCTGGAGGGCGATGACTTCGTCGGCCTGGTGCTGGATCAGGACAACCAGCCCGAGCTGACCGCCGAGCGGGTGGCCACCTGGGTCGCCGCCATCAAACCGCAACTGATTTAATCGAAAAACCGCATAAAAAGACGCCAAACGGCGTCTTTTTTTGTTCCTGTCACGACCCGCCGCCGCCAAACCGGGTAGCATACCCCGACCATGTCTTTTACCCTGACATGGCTGGATATAACGACAACGCGAGGATTTTTCATGAAAAAGACACTCCTGCCCCTGTGCCTGGCCCTGAGTCTGGCCACCCCGGCCCTGTCGGTACAGGCCGCCCCCAGCCAGGCGGAGATCGATCAGGCCGTCAAGGTGCTGAAGCAGGCCGCCAACCAGGGCCTAGTGACCCGCTATTCCCTGAGTGAACTGGCGCAAATCGTCAAGGCCGAGGGCTACAGCTCCGTCACCACCAAGGGCGACAACAAGGTCACCTTCAAGTCCGACGGCCACCTCTTCAGCCTCTACCTGTACGACGACGGGGACCTGCAGATCTATTTTGGCGCCCAGGGCGTCAAGGTGACCGCTGACGACATCAACACCTGGAACAAGGAGCACCGCCTGTCCCGTGCCTACCTGGACAATGACGGGGATATCGCCCTGGAAGCGGACCTGTTTGCCAATGGCGGCCTGAACGAGAAGATGGTCTCGGCCCTGCTGTCCATCTTCGTCAACACCTCGGTGCCGGCCTTTATCGACTTCGCCAAGGAGCACGACAAGAGTTGATTGCCCGACCCTGGACAGTCACAAAAAGACCGGCACAAGCCGGTCTTTTTGTCTTTGCCCTCCCCCGCTGGCCCTAGCTGGCGGTGCTGACCTCCGCCTGCATCAGGCGCTGGAGCCATTGCCGCTGGCGCTGGGCCCGGGCCTGTTTCAAGTGGGACTCGATGATCTTGGGCAAGGCCTCCTCCTGCGCCAGATCGCTGGCTGGCTGGATCTCCAGGCACTGCAGCAGGTGCAGCCCCATGGGGCTCTGTACCACGCCGCTCACCTCGCCACTGGGCAGGGCAAACAGGGCCTGCTCCAGCTCGGGGTAGAGATCCCCGGGCTTCACCACGCCGATGAGGCCCTCGTGCAGGGCGGTGGGGCACTCGGAGTGCTTCAGGGCCAGGGCGCCAAAGCTCTCCGGACAGGCCACTATCTGGGCGCGCAACGCCTGGATCTTCGGCATCACCTCGGCCTTGCTGCAACCGGCCTGGCTGTCATCCAGCACCAGCAAGAGGTGGCGCACCTTGCGCCGCTCCGGCACGGCGAAACGTTGGGGATGCTGCTGATAATAGGCCAAGGCCTGCTCTGGGCTCAGGGGCGGCACCTCGTTCGCCACCTGCTCCAGCACCTGCTCCACCAGCAGCTCCCGGGCCAAGGCCAGCCGCAAGGAGGCCTCATCCAGCCCCACCTGCAACATGGCCTGCTGCCAAGCCTCCGTGTCCTGATACTGCTGGCGCACGCTGTCCACGGCACAGACCAGATCCAGCTCCGGCAGATCGATGCCCTGTCCCTTGGCATAGGCCAGCACCCGTTCCTCCAGGGCCCACTGGCGCTCCAGCCGCGGGGTCAAACTGGCCAGTTGGGTGTCATCCAGCGCCCAGCTGGGTTCGCCGAACTCCGCCAAAGCCAGCCTCAAACGAGAATATGCCTGCCAACTCATGCCACCACCTCCAGGGGATCCTGCAGGGCGCTCTCCGGCACCAGCAGCAGACGGTCGTGAAACAGCACCTCGTAGGAGAGGGGCGTCAGCTCCCGACGCACCGCCATCACCTGGCCCTCGCTGCCGGCCTCCACCAGCACCTTGCCGTTGCTCATCAGGGTCTTGCCGCTGAGCACCGGCTCGCCAAACTCGAAGCGGCTCTCCACCCAGGGCTCATCACCACCGATGAGCTCCTGCTCCCGGCAGCCGACGGTGATCCCGGCGTCGACGAAGAAGACCTGATAGATGATCTGATCCTGCAGCATGACGCCTATGTCCCGCACACAGCCCAGGCTGCCCCGGCGGATCAGCAGATCGCCCCGGTTGCGGCCGGGGAAGGTGCCGTCGTCATGCACGGCGCGGACGACCCGCACCTCATCACCGTAATCGTACAGGGGTCTCATAGGCTTACCTCCGTCAGGGCGCTGAAGGGCACAAAGCTGGGGGCCAGCCGCTGATAGACCTGCAGGGTGGAGTGAGTCCGCGCCTCCTGGTGGTGGAAGTTGCGGTAGCTCTCCTCCAGCAGGGTGCGGGCCAACAGGTGGCGATCCGCCTCGCAGTGACACTGCTGATCATCGCTGCGCCGCAGCTTCTGGTTGAACTGATGCATGATGTGCAGGCGGTTGATGCGCACCTGCTCCGGGTCATAGCTCACGCCGAAGAAATCGAGAAAATCTTCTGCCGACTCCAGCTCGTCCACGCCCGTCAGGCTAGTAAACCAATCCATGTTGACTCCTTATCGCCTTAGGCGCTCAGTTCCATCGGCAGGCCAAACAGCTGCCGATGCAGATGACGTAATTCGGTTTCGGTGGGGTTGCGCTTGCTACCCTCGGCAAACTGGCGGATGGCCGCCAGCAGCAGGGGGATCTGCTCACCGGTCAGCGCCACCCCCAGCTGGGCAAAGATGGTCTGCACCGCATGCTGACCGGAGTGCTTGCCCAGCACCAGCGTGTGATGGCGACCCAGCCAGGCCGGGTCGACCCCCTGGTAGTTGCGGGCATCCTTGAGCAGGCCGTCCACGTGCAGGCCGGACTCATGGGTGAAGACCCACTCACCCACCAGGGCCTTCTGGCCGGGGATGGCCCGCCCGGCGGCCCGGGAGACCAGCTGGCACAGGGGGCTGAAGGCTTCACTTGCCACCCCGCAGTCGATGCCCTGGCACTGCTTGAGCGCCATCACCACCTCCTCCAGCGGCGCGTTGCCGGCCCGCTCCCCCAACCCCAGCACTGTGGTGTTGATGTGGCTGGCGCCGGCCCGCACCGCCGCCAAGGAGTTGGCGGTGGCCAGCCCCAGATCGTCGTGGGCGTGGATCTCCAGTTGACCCTCCCAGCTCTGGCGCAGCGCGCTGAGCCGCTCGAAGGTGGTGAAGGGATCCAATATGCCCAGGGTGTCGGCATAGCGCAGCCGCTCGGCGCCGCCGGCCTGGCCCACCCGCATCACCCCTGCCAGCAGCTCGGCATCGGCCCGGGAGGCATCCTCGCAGCCGATGCAGACCCGCAGCCCGGCCTGGCGGGCCTGGTGCAACCGGGCTGCCAGCTCCGCCAGCAGGGCCTCGGCACTCACTCCCAGCTTGTGATGAAGCATCTGGGCCGACACCGGCACCGAGATGTCCACCCACTCCACGCCGAGCCCGGCGGCCAGGCGGATCTCCTGCCGGCTCAGGCGGCACCAGACCATCAGCTGGGCACGGCTCACCACCCGGCGCAAGGCGGCGATGCGATCGCACTCCTCCTCACCCATGGCGGGGATCCCCACCTCCAGCTCAGGCACGCCGGCCGCCTCCAGCGCCAGGGCGATGGCCAGCTTCTCGTCCCGGGAAAAGGCCACCCCGGCACTCTGTTCCCCATCGCGCAATGTGGTGTCGTTGATCACGACCTGTCTTGCTTGGACCATGGCAGCGTACCTCCTGCCAGTGCACAGCAAGAGGCATTCCACAAATAAAGTCATTTAATTTCAGATGGATAAAACGCGGTTGTCGCAAAGCCGCCGCGCCAAATCACGTCTTTGTGGCAGTTGCGACAGCCGTGGCGGCGCCTGGCCGAAGGGGGCTTGCCCCGGGCCGCCAGGCGGCTAGAATGGCCGGACACCCCAAGGAAACTGTGCCATGGATCATACTTTGTTCGGCAGCCTCGCCTTCAGCTTCTCCGTCACAGGCCCCATCTGCCTGGTGCTGTTTCTCGGCGTGCTGCTGCGCCGGCTGCACATGATCAACGACGGCTTTTTGGAGGGCGCCAGCAAGCTGCTGTTCCAGATCTCCCTGCCCGCCCTGCTGTTTATCAGCATCCTGAAGACGGATTACGAAAAGATGGCCAGCCCCGCCGTGATCCTCTATGGCCTGGGCGCCACCCTGCTGTTCTTCCTGCTGCTAGAGTGGCTGGCCGGCCTCACCATCGCCGAGCGGGCCAAGCGCGGCATCTTCGTCCAGGGGGCCTACCGGGCCAACATGGGCATACTGGGGCTGGCCTATGTCAGCAACGCCTATGGCGCCCAGGGGCTGGCCTCCGCGGCCCTCTATGTGGGGGTGGTGACCATCCTCTACAACATACTGGCGGTGATCACCCTGACCCGCAGCCTGCAGCCCAACGGCCAGCCCGGCATCCGCCCCATACTCAGGGGCATCGCCACCAATCCGCTGATCATCGCCATCGTGCTGGCCCTGCCCTTCTCCCTGGCCCGCATCAAGCTGCCGGATCTGTTGCTGCAGACCGGCAGCTACTTTGCCGACATGACCCTGCCTTTGGCCCTGCTGTGCACCGGCGCCTCGCTGAACCTCAAGGCGTTGCGCTCGGCGGCGCGCCTCGCCCTACACGCCGCCCAGATCCGGCTGATCTGGATCCCGGCCCTCATCACCCTAGGGGGCTGGGCGTTGGGCTTTCGTCCCCAGGAGGTGGGCATGCTGTTTCTCATCAGCGCCCCTCCCACCGCCGCCGCCAGCTACATGATGGTGCGGGCCATGGGGGGCGACAGCGCCCTGGCGGCCAACATCATCGCCCTGACGACCGTGGGGTCCCTCATCACCACCAGCATCGGCGTCACCCTATTAAATTTGGCCGGGCTCATAGGTTGAGTCCCTCCCCATGGACGCGCCCCAGTCCCCTGCCGCACAATGGTCGGCAGACACCCTAGTACGAGATAAACAGCATGAACGTTCGGCGCCTGAGCCTGACCCACCAGTTACTGCTGACCAGCGGCCTGCTGCTGCTGGTCTGCCTGCTGCTGGCCCTGGCCCTGTGGCGCTGGGCACCGGGCTGGCAAGCCCTGGCCGCCCTGCCGCTGCTGCTGCTGTGGCCCTGGCAATGGCGCCAGGCCCGGCAGATGCAACGGGCGCTCGGTCAGGTGGAGCGCGCCCTGAGCCAGCAGCAGCGCCGCCAGGATCACCAGTCCCCCGAGCCCCTGGTGTTATCGCCCCCCCGCTGTGCCGAGCTGGCGCGGCTGCAACGGGCCCTGCTGCACTGGAGCGAGGCGGAGCACAAGAGCCGCCAGGCCCTGCTGGAGCGGCTGCACCACGCCACCGAGAACGATCCCCTCACCGGCCTGCTTAACCGCAACGGCTTCGAGCGGCGTGCCGAGTACGAGTGGCTGCGCCAGCAGCGCCACAACAGCGGCCTCAGCCTGCTGCTGATCAAGCTGTGTCACCTCTCCGAGCTCAACGCCCAGTTCGGCCACGTGGCCGGCGATCGGCTGATCCAGCAGTTGGGCTACGCCCTGCGCAGCACACTGCGCAAGATCGATCTCATCTGCCGGCTGGGGGGCGGCGAATTCTGCCTGTTGCTGCCGGACACCCAGCTGGCCCAGGCCGAACTCACCGCCCAGCGCCTGCACCGTCACCTGGCGCAGCAGGCGCCCGCCGCCGGCGATCGCCCCTTGAGCATCCGCATCGGCGTGGTGGAACTGGAACCAGGCGAGACCATCTCCGCCCTGCAGGGCCGCGCCGATGTGACGCTACAAGGCCAGGACCAGCGCAGCAACCAGCCGCTGCAGCTGGGCTGAGCCCCCGCTGCTAGCTTAGCCACACCGACTTGAAATCGAACCAGCCCTGGCTGTTGAGCCGCAACCCATGGGTGCCCAGGGGACGGTTGAGCCGCAGCCAGGAGTGAAACAGGGGCTGCAGCCAGCCGCCGGACACCAGCTCCGCCAGACAGGCCTCCGCCGGGCTCTCCCCCCGCCGCCACTGGTGCAACCACTGGGGCAAACCAGGCGCCCCGGCCTCCAGCACCCGCCGCAACAGGGGCACCGCCAACAGCCAGGTCATCAGGCTGGGTTCCGGCGGCCGCTCCAGGTTCACCGAACCCAGCCACAGATCCGCCTTGACCCGCCCGTTGTACCACTGCGCATGACTCACCACCCGGATATCCAGCGTGATGCCCTGCTCCGCCAGCAGCGCCTGCATGGCCTGGGCGATGAGCCGGTATTCCGGCTGGTCGCCGTAGTGGCACAGGGTCAAGCGGCTGCCCGCCGGCAGGGCCTCCCGGACCGGGGCATCCGCCACCTGATACCAGTGACTCAGCAGACTGGTGGCCGGGCTCCAGTAGCGGGCCGTGTCCGGTGGCACGCGGGCCAGGATCTGGCTGGCACGACAACAGCCCAGCACCTCATGGCGCTGAGCCGCCACCTTGGCCAACGGTGAGTCAGGATCCCACAGCAGAAAATACCCCCCCTGCTCCAGCTCGCGGATCCCCGGGGCCGCCGCCGACGTTGGCAACTGCAAGCCCAGTTCCACCGTCAGGCTGCAGCTGGGCAGGGCGGCCGCCAGCTGCTGGCTGTCCAGTTCCGGCAGCTGCCAGATCTCCACCTCATCCAGCAGGGCCCGCAGGCCGAAGTAGTCATCGAAGGCGCTCAGGCGCAGGCAGCGTTCGTCCTGCCGACTGACCCGGTAGGGCCCGGTGCCCACCGGCAGTTGGCCCGGGCTGGGCTCCACCCCCTCCTTGGGCAGGATCAGGGCGCTGTGATGGGCCAGCAGCCAGGGCAGCCGGTAGTCTGCCTCCGCCAGCTCCAGGGTCAGGCGGCGGGGGCTGGCCCAGCTCACCGCCTGCAGATGGGAGAACAGCGGCAACTGGCGCAGGGCCCCGAGGCTGGCCAGCAGATCCCCGCCATCCAGCAGGCGGCCACTGTGCCAGCGCACCGCCGGCCGCAGGTGAAAGGTCCAATGGCGACCGTCCTCGCTGTGCCAGTGATGCGCCAGCTCCGGCTCCAGTTCCCCGTTTTCCTCATTTATGCGGGTCAGGCCGTTGAAGATCTGCCGCAGCAGATGAATTTCGCTGCGGCGGCAGGGGCGTTGTGGGTGCAGCTGGCCCAGCCGGCGATAATAGGGGATGCGCAGCAGCTGACGGTCCTGGATCTGGTGCTGACCCAGCTGGGAGCGCAGCAAGGCCACCAGCTGCTGACCATCCGCCCCCAGGGCCGCCACCGCCCCGTCCAGCGCCCCCGCCTCCAGCAAGGTTCCGGCGCGCACCAGGCGCAGCTGGGCTTCGCTGGCCAGCAGGTGCAAGGTGGAGCGGCGGCCACGGCCCGCCGAACCCTGCCAGCTGAGCCAGCCCAAGGCCGCCATCTGCTCCAGCAGGCCCCGCACGTGGCGGCGGGTGCAGCACAGCAGTTCGGCCAGGGCCTCCAGGTGGGTTTGGGTGGGCTGCTGGCCAAAGTGGGCCAGCAGACGCAGGTAATGGTGTTGCAGACGTGACGACATAAGAGGAACTCTTTTTTAGGTAAGTCGACCATTTTTCATCTCCCCTATTTTAGCCAGACTGAGCCCCAGGTTAAGCCCCCAGGGCAACTCGATGAGCAAATAAGGAGCACATCATGAATCCGATCCGTTTGGCCCACTTTTACTGCCACTATCTGCTGAAACTACCAGCCCGCGGCCTGCTGGATCCCCGGGCCGGCGAGCAGCAGTTGCAGTCCCTGATGCAGTGGCAGCTAACCTTGATGTCAGAAGAACAATACCGTCACCACCGCTAAGGAGCCGTCATGCAACTGGAACATGCCGCCATCTGGTGTGCCGATCTGGAGGCCATGCGCGCCTTCTACTGCCGCTGGCTGGGCGCCCAAAGCAATGCCAAATACCGCAACGCCCGAGGCTTCGAGTCCTATTTTCTGTGCTTCGATGGCGGCGCACGGCTGGAGCTGATGCAGTGGGCTGAGGTCGACGCGGATCCTCCTTCCGCCACCCGGCAGCGCCTGGGACTGGCCCACCTGGCCTTCACCCTGGGCAGCCGGCAGGCGGTGGACAGCCTGACCGCCGCGCTGGTGGCCGCCGGAGTGGTCTGCGTCGGCCAGCCCAGGCAGACCGGCGATGGCTACTACGAGAGCGTGATCCTGGATCCCGAGCACAATCGGCTGGAGCTGTGTGCCTGACTCGGCAGGCCTGGATAGACCACAATAAAAAAGGCGCCTATTGGCGCCTTTTTTATTCGCTTGCCGTTAGCCGTAGGCCGGGGCGAACTCGCTCATCTGCGGCTTGTTCTGCGCCCAGTAGGGGGACAGGGAACGCAACCGCTCGATCACGGGCGGCAGCTTCTCGATCACGTACTCGATCTCCTTCTCCCGGGTATAGCGGGACAGGGAGAAGCGCACGCTGCCGTGGGCGGCGGTATAGGGAATACCCATGGCGCGCATCACGTGGGACGGCTCCAGGGAGCCCGAGGTGCAGGCGCTGCCGCTGGAGGCGGCGATGCCCAATTGGTTGAGCATCAGCAGGATCGCCTCCCCTTCGATGTACTCGAAGGCGATGTTCAGGGTATTGGGGGTGCGGTGCTCGGGATCGCCGGTGACCATGGAGCAGGGCACCGCCGCCAGCAGGGCCTCCTGCAGGCGATCCCGCAGCTCGGCGGTGTGCTTGACCATCATGGGCAGATGCAGCTCCGCCAGCTCACAGGCCATGCCCAGGCCGACGATGCCGGCGGCGTTCTCGGTACCCGCCCGGCGGCCACGCTCCTGGTGACCACCGCGCAGCAGCGGCCGGAAGCGGGTGCCACGGCGCACATACAGGGCGCCAACCCCCTTGGGGCCATGGATCTTGTGACCGGAGAAGGAGAGCAGATCGATGTCGCTCTTGGCCAGGTTGATGGCCAGCTTGCCCACCGCCTGCACGCCGTCGGTGTGAAACAGTATGCCGCGGGCCTTGGCCAGGGCTGCCATCTTCAGCACCGGGAACTGGGTGCCGGTCTCGTTGTTGGCCCACATCACGGACACCAGGGCCACGTCGTCGGAGAGCAGTGACTCGTACTGGGCCAGATCCAGCTGGCCCTGACCGTTCACCGCCAGGCGGTGGATGGTATAGCCCTTGCGCTCCAGGTGTTCACACACCTCCAGGATGGCCGGGTGCTCCACCGCCGAGGTGATGATGGTCTTGCGATCCGGCATGGCCTCTACCGCGGAGAGCAGGGCGGTGGAGTTGGCCTCGGTGGCGCAGGAGGTGAAGATGATCTCGCTGTCGTGCTCGGCTCCCAGCAGGGCCGCCACCTGCTGCCGGGCCCGGGCGATGGCCTTGGCCACCGGCGCACCGAAGCCGTGGATAGAAGACGGATTGCCATAGTGCTCGGTGAGATAGGGCATCATGGCATCCAGCACCATGGGATCGAGCTTGGTGGTGGCGTTGTTGTCCAGATAAATGGTCTTCATGGGCTGCTCCTTGCTATCCGCTTACGCCAACTCGGCCTGGGCCGCACTCACCACCTGCAGGTATTCCCCGGTGGCTTCCATCAGCTTCTGCTGGATCCAGGCCAGCGTCATGTCGGTCATCATGCAGCCCATGCAGCTGCCAGACAGCGCCACTTCCACCCGCTTGTCGGAGACGCTGATCAGGGTGACGTCGCCGCCATCGGCCTGCAGGTGGGGACGCAGCCCCTCCAGCACCTTGGCCACCGCCTGCCAGCGCTCGTCTTTCTTGGCCAGATCCACCATGGGGGCGATACTGCTGCGCTCCACGCCGTCACAGGCGATGCGCGGCTCGGCGCAGGGGCTGGTGGCCAGCACCTTCTCCAGCACCTGCTCGATCTTCTCGTGGCAGGCGCTGCAACCGCCGCCGGCCTTGGTGTAGTTGATGACTTCCGTCAGGCTGGTCAGGCCGTTTTCCTTCACCGCCTTGATGATCTTCACCTCATCCACGGCGAAGCACTTGCAGATCAGCGCCCCTTCCTCGTGATCGTCGCGCCACACCTCGCCACGGAAGTTGGCGATGGCCGCCTCCAGGGCCTCCTTGCCCATCACGGAGCAGTGCATCTTCTCCGGCGGCAGGCCGTCCAGGAAATCGGCTATCTGCTGGTTGCTGATCTCACCCGCCTCCGCCAGGGTGCGACCGATGATCATCTCGGTCAGTGCCGAGGAGGAGGCGATGGCGCTACCGCAGCCAAAGGTCTGGAAGCCGGCATCCTCGATCACCTCGTTGTCCGGATTGACCTTGAGCATCAGGCGCAGGGCATCCCCACAGCTGATGGACCCCACATCCCCCACGGCATTGGCGTCGGCCACTACCTTGGCGTTGCGCGGGTTAAAGAAATGGTCCTTTACCTTCTCAGAATAATTCCACATATGCCTTCTCCCTTTCCCTGTTCTTAACTGGCCTGACGGACCGGCTCGCAGCGGGCGCTGGAGCACTGGCATCCGCCGGGCATCACCTGAATGGCCAGACCGGGTTCCCCCAGCCGCTCGCCCAGCTCGATCTGGCAGCCCTTGAGCAGGGGCCAGTGATGCCGGTCGGCCAGCACGGTCAGGCCGTCGAGCTGCACCATCACATCTTCCGGTTGCTGGACGGCACTCCAGCCCATGCGCACCTTGACACCCAGACAGGGGTCCCCCTCGGCAATGAGCCGCAGGCCCGCGCAGGGCTGGGACAGTTGCAGCTGGAGGGTCTTGAGCTGGGCCAGGGCTATGGGGTCGATCTGGATCATGGCGAGTCTCCTTCGTGATGACGATCACGAACCTGCAAAGGGGATGCCACTTAAAAAAGACTGTTAAGACATGGTGTTAAGAAAAAAAACGGTGAAATTGGCGGACAAAGCCGGCGGGGATTGTCGGCTTTGTCGCACAGGTGACAGACTCAGCGCATGATGACCGACAGGCAGAGGCTGGTCTGCTGTACGAAGTGGGTGAAGCTGAAGAACTCCTCCCGCTGCAATGCCCGGCCGCTGTCGGCGCGATCGGCGTAGATCATGCCCAGGCAGTGGTTGTCCAGCACTATGGGGGCCAGGAAGAAGCCCCCCGGGCCCAGCAGGGGGCGCAGCTGCACCGTCAGCTTGTCCTGCCACTTGGGATCCCGCTCCCCCTCCACCCAGAGGGACTCCCGGGTCTGGTAGACGTGGTTGAACACCTGGGGCGGACCGAACAGGGGCACCACGAAGCGGGCCTTCAACTGGTCCGGATGCTGGCTGGAGACGAAGCGCGGCAGCAGCTTCTGCTTGTCCTGGGTCAGCATCAGCACCACCACCCGATCCAGGCCGATGCCACGGTAGATGCCCTCCATGGCGGTGTGGATCAGCAGGTTGATGTCGGCCTTCTCGGCGGCCAGGAAGGTGAGCTCCCGCAGCACCTTGAGCTGCAGACTCTCGTCCGGCTCGGGATAAGGCGCGAAGTATTCGCTCACCCCCTGGCCCTGGGCCGCCTTGGTGTCCAGGTAGGGGGTCAGTGAGCTGGCGCCGTAGGAGACGGCCAGGCGCACCGTCTCCTCGGCACACTGCTTGAGCCTGAGCTTGAGGGCCGGCAGCTCCAGGTGCAGGCGCTTACCCACCGCCTGCAGCTGGCGCGGCAGCTGGGCGCCGGCGGCCTGGGGATCCTGCAGGCTGGCGCTGAGCTCGTCCGCCAGGCCGATGACCTGCATCTCGGGGGTGCGCTGCTGGGGATCGCTCAAGGAGCGCACCAGCACCTCCCCCATGTTCCAGGAGTGGGCCAGGCCGCAGCTGATCTCATCGAAGCTGGTGCCCAGCTGCTCGCGGATGATGTCGGCCGCCTGGGCCTCGGCGCCGGCCCGCAGGCACTCGTCCACCTGCTCCGTGATGGCCCCCCCCATGCTCCAGAAGGCGATCTCCCCCAGGTGGTGCAGCAAGGTGGCGATGTAGATCTCCTCCCGGGTGTCCTCGTCGTACTCCTCGAGCATCATGCGCGCCAGCATGCCGGCGTGGAACGAGCGGGCCATCAGCCGCACCAGCCGCTCGTACACGGGTTTGCTGATGTCGCGGGATTTCAACATGCTGTCCAGCAGCTTGGCGGTGATGCAGATGTGCTTCAAGGCATTGAAGCCCAGGATCACCGCCGCCCGGCTGACGGTGGTGACGGGCTGGCGGCCCCGGTTGTAGCTGATGCTGTTCACCACCCGCAGCAGGCGAGAGGTGAGGCCCTGATCGTGCAGCACCGACTGCCCCAGTTGGGCCAGGGAGGCGGTGTCGTTCTTGCTCAGCTTCTCCAGCATGCGCACGGTGGCGCACAGCGCCGGCAGCTCCCGCACGCTGATCTGCTCCACCCAGGCTTCGGTTCCTCGCGCTGTCATCCCTCACTCCTCGCCGCACCCCGTCCAAGGGCCTGTAAGATCTATATGGTAACTTATGCCGTAGATGCAAAAAAAAGACTCGATAATCAGAGTCCTGACGCAATTGGTGCCAATTTAGCCGCGTCCCCTGCCCCAGCGGTTTTCCCACTATTCTTTACTCATGCTCAGGCCAGCCCGAGGAGGCGAGGTGACCGGTCAGGCAGGGAGTCTGCATTATGCGGTGCGCCTCGGTGTCATCGCCAAATATGTCGGCCAACTGGGGCTGGTGCTGGCGGCCCTGACCCTGGTGCCGGCCCTGGTGGCCCTGCTGTTGGGGGAGCTCGGCCACGCCCTGGCCTACCTGCCCCCCCTGCTGGTGCTGCTCGTGGGCTGGGCCCTGACCCGCCATCTGCCGACCCCCAGCCAGGTGCAGATCAACGAGGGGATGATCATCGTCGCCCTGCTGTTTCTACTGGTCCCCCTGCTGATGAGCTACCCCCTGATGCAGATGGGGCTGAGCCTGCAATCCGCCCTGTTCGAGTCCATTTCCGCCATCACCACCACGGGGCTCACCAGCCTGCCCAGCCAGGCAGGGCTGCCGGATGCCCTGCTGTTCAGCCGCGCCTGGATGCAGTGGTACGGCGGCTTGGGGATAGTGGTGCTCTCCCTGGCCCTCTTGGTGCCCCCCGGTGCCGTGGCCAAGGGGCTGGCGGTCAACGAGGCGGAGACGGACAACCTGGTGGGCAGCATGCGGGCCCACGCCCGCCACATACTGCTCATCTACCTGGGGCTGACCCTGGGAGCCCTGCTGCTGAACCGGCTGGCCCGGCTAGACGGCTTCGACAGCCTGCTGTTTAGCCTCAGTGCCGTCTCCACCGGCGGCTTTGCCCCCCATGACAGCAGCCTGGCCGAGCTGGCCTGGCCCGCCCAGTGGGCCGTCAGCCTGGGCTGCCTGGCGGGCGCGATTCCCCTGGCCCTCTACGGCCGGGGCGAAGAGCAGGCCGGCAACCGGCTGCAACTGGTGGCCCTGCTGCTGCTCATCGCCCTGCTGAGCCTGCTGCTGGCCCTGCGCCTGCATCTTGACTGCGGCCTGGGCTGGCAACAGGCCTTCCACCACGCCCCCCTACTGGCCATCTCGGCCCAGACCACCGCCGGTTTCAGCAGCCTGGAGCCCGCCAGCTTGTCCGATGGCAGCAAGGCCCTGCTGCTCCTGGCCATGCTGGCAGGGGGCGGGGTGGGCTCCACCGCCGGCGGCGTCAAGCTGCTGCGGCTGCTCATCGCCTGGAGCGCCCTGCGCCAGTACCTGTTGCGCAGCAGCCTGCCCCGCCATGCCATGCTGGAACCCAGCCTGGCCGGGCGCCGGTTGGCGGATGAGGAGATCCACGCCGCCTTGCTGCTGATCCTGCTGTTCGGCCTGCTGGTGCTGCTCTCCTGGCTGCCCTTCGTGCTGCTGGGCTACCCGCCCCTGGATGCCCTGTTCGAGGTGGTCTCCGCCTGCGGCACCGTCGGTCTGTCCAGCGGCCTGAGTCAGTCTGAGCTGCCTGGGCTGCTGCGCGCTATTCTGGCCCTGGACATGTTGATGGGCCGGCTGGAGATCCTGGCCTGGCTGGTGCTGCTCTATCCGGGCAGCTGGCTGGGCCACCGTCGGGAGGTATGAGATGCGCATCGTCTTCGTCGGCGCCAGCGCCGTGACCCTGGCCACCGCCCGCATGCTGATCCATCAGGGGCATGAGGTGGTGCTGATCGAACAGGACAAGAGCAAGCAGGAGGAGATCGCCGAGGAGCTGGACTGCGGCCTGCTCTTGGGGGATGGCACCCGGCCAGACATCCTCAAGGAGGTCAGCCCCAGCCACTGCGATCTCTTGCTGTGCCTCACCAACAACGATCAACGCAACCTGATCGCCAGCCTGGTGGGGCGCTCCCTGGGCTTTCCCCGGGTGATCACCCGCATCGAGTCCGAAGAGTTTGAGCTGATCTGCCACGAGCTGGGCCTCAAGGAGACCATACTGCCCTCCCGCACCATAGCCCGCCACCTGGCGGATCTGGTGGCCGGCGCCCCGGATGTGGAGCTGGCGTCTGTGCTCAAGGGGGAAGCCCGGCTGTTCAGCTGCCTGCTCGGTGACGACGAACCGGAACGGGTGAGCGAGCTGGCGCTGCCGGACGAGGCCAGGGTCATCTGCCTGTATCGGGAGCAACAGTTCCTGCTGGCCGAACCGAACAGCCGGCTGCACAAGGGTGACGAGCTGGTGATCCTGACCCACAGCCGCCACCTGCCCGCCCTGGAGGCCCGCTGGTCGCCCAATGTCCTGCCACCGGTGGAGCCGGCGGCGGACTAGGCCGGCGACCGGGCAAAAAAAACCGGCCAACAGGCCGGGAAAACGTGGAACAGGGACAAGGTTATAATCCGAGCAAAGAAACCGGCATTGCCGTACCGGCGGCCCCACCGGCAGGAACGGGTGGGGACCACTGGGGAGATACAAGATGGGGGCCAGAGATCAATCTTATTAAAATCAGATAGTTAAGCTTTTACCTATCTTGGCGTTTGCGACAAATCCCGCCCTTTGGTGCTCTATGCGACATCCGTCGGCCGCCCCCTGGCGGAGTCCGGGCCACAAATGACATCGGCCCTGACGGGCCGATGTGTGTCGCGTGGGTCTGGCTTAGGCGCTGGCGGAGCTGTAGCTGTGGCAGCCCTTGGGACAAACCCGGGAGCAGGCTTCGCAACCGATGCAGTCATCGGCGTTGGCCACCGTCATCACCATCATGACGTCGTCCATTTCGTCATCCTCGTCCTCCACCAGATCAGCCCGATCCACCAGGCTGAAGACATTGCGGGAACAAACCTTGTAGCAACGGCCACAACCGATGCAGCTCTCGGGATCCACCGCGGTGACGAACTGGGGAGTCCAGCTGCTGCCGCCACGGGTCAGCCCGGTGATCAGGGTGCCACTCATCTTTCTCTCTCCTTGGGTTTTGGTTAACAATCCGTTAGTCCCAGCCACCTTCCTCGAACTCGGCGAAGCGACTGGGATCCTTGCTGACCCGGCCTTGATGCTGTCCCGTGGTGGGCCACTGGTCCTGTAGCTGGGCGATGAGATCCGGGATCCGGCTGCCCGGCTCCACCCGGATGGCACGGATGCCCCGGGCCAGCAGCTGGCGAAACACCGACTCCCCCACCGCCACGCAGTAGACGGCGAAGCAGCCGTCGAGCACCCGCATGCGGGTCTCCAGCTTGTCCAGATCATGGCCCTGGGCCACGTTGAAGCCGGCTACCTGCAGCAACTCGTAGCGATCCGGCGCCACGCCGTAGACCATGAGGCGCTCGCAGGAGCCAAAGTGCTGATCCACCGTCTTCTTGTCGCCGCTGGCAAAAGCCAGCCGCAAGCTGGGGGCGTCCTCGTCGGTGAGGCGCAGATGGCGTGTCAGATGGTTCATCCGATCACCTCCGCCGCCAGGGCGCGACCGCGGATCTGCTCCACCGGCTGCTTGTAGGGGGAGTGATAGGCCGGTCTGTGATGACAGGCCGCCTGCCCCAGGTTGCCCAGCTCGAACAGGGTATCCCGCATGCCGGCATAGCCCTGGCGCACCCGGCGGAAGGCGCCGAACTCGTCAAACACCGGAAAGCCGATACGCAGCAAGGGCAGCCCCAGGCGCTCGGCGATCACGGCGCCGTGGGCGTTGGTCAGCAGCAGATCCGCCCCCTGAGCCTGCAGGTTGTCAGCCAGATCCTCCAGATCCCCCACCAGCACCTGCTCCACCGGCAGGCTGGCCAGCATGGGCTGGTTGACCGGGGCCACCACGCAGCTGGGCGCCAGGCCCACCATCTGAGCAAAGCCCAGCCAGGCCCCCAGCAGATCTGCCTCGGCGGCCAGGCCGAAACGCCGGCCGTTGACCCAGGTGTGGGTGTCGATCATGGCATCCAGCAGCTGACCGCGCTGGCGCTCGATCCACTCAGGCACCAGGCGATCCGCCTGCCGCCGCAGCAGGTCGATGAAACCGTCCACCTGCTGCAGGTTCATCAGGTGCGGGAAGTAGTGACAGGGCACGCCGGTGCGGCTCTCCAGCAGTTGGCCCACCCGCTGCAGCGAGGGGCCCACCACCAGGGTCATGGCGCTCTGGCCCATCTGCTTGAGCAGGGCCAGATCCGTGCCGCCCTGGGAGACCGACAGGTAGTCGCTGCGCACCAGGTGGCCATCCAGGGAGCGGGAGAGATCCGGCAACAGCACCGGCTGCAGGCCGAAGGCCTCCACATAGCTGCGAACGAGCTCCACGTCCCCCGGGCTCAGCATGTGGCTCAGCAGCAGGTTGACCCGCTTCTTGCGCACGTTGCGCACCGGTTGCTGGGGGATGAGCTGCTCCACCAGCGCCTCCAGCAGGGCGCTGTAGCCGTTCTCCAGCGAGCCGTAGAAGTCCGGGGTGTTGACCGTGACTATCTCCACCTTGTCGTGCCGCGGGTAGTCGCTGCGGAACAGCTTGAGGGCCCGGAGGAGATCGCAGCCCTGGGCCTCGGCCACCCCGGAGCTCAGCAGCACGATGAGCTTGGGCTGGTTCTTCTGGCACACGGTATCCAGCGCCTTGACTATGTTCTCATCCGATCCCATGACGGTGGTGATGGGATCCATGGCGGTGGATTGCAGGGGGATCGGCTCGTGAAAGTGCTGGATGAAGAAGATCTTGGCAAAGGCACTGCAGCCCTGGGCACCGTGGATCAGGGGGATGGTGCGATCCAGCCCCAAGGCCGCCAGTATGGCCCCCAGGGCCTGGCCGGACTTGATGGGTTGGGTGGCGACCGGCTTGCCGGTCTTGATGATGGTAGCCATGAGTGTTGCCTCCCTTATTGCCACGGGGCCCGCTGCTTGACCTGAGACCAGATGGGGCTCTCCAGGGTCAGGCAGATCTGCTGGGCCAACTCCACCATGCCGTTGTAGCCGGCGAAGGCGTGTTCCCGCTCCTGATTGATGTCGAGGAAGGGCAACTTGGCCTTGTAGGCGGTGTACATGTTGCGTCCACCGGCGATCATCAGATCCGCCTTGTACTGGTAGGCCACATCCAGCAGGGTGCGGGGATTGCCCTCATCCAGCATCAGGGCATCCTCTCCCATCAGGGCGCGGATGCGGGCCTTGTCCTCCTCGGTGGACTTGCGGGTGCCGGTGGCCACCACCGTCATGCCCAGATCCTGCAAGGCGGAGACCACGGACCAGGACTTGACCCCGCCGGTGTACAGCAGCACCCGCTTGCCCGCCAGACGCGGCCGCAGCTTGGCCAGCTGGGCCTCGGCGGCGGCCTCTTCCCGCTGGATCAGCGCCTCGGTGCGGGCCTGCAGATCCGGGTCGTGCAGCAGGGAGGCGATGGTGCGCAAGGAGGTGGAGACATCGCGAATGCCGTAGAAGCTGCCCTCGAACCAGGGGGTGTCGTAGTTCTCCTCCAGCTTGCGGGCCACGTTCACCAGGGCCCGGGAACAGACCAGCATGTTGAGCTCGCTGCGGTGCAGAGTCTGGATCTCGGCGAAGCGGGCGTCGCCGGAGAGGGTGCAGAGCACCCGGACCCCCAGCTCGTCCAGCAGGGGCTGCACATTCCAGAACTCGCCGGCGATGTTGAACTCGCCGATGAGGCCGATGCTGTGGCCCCGCTCGGCCGGGATGGGGGCATCGGCCGGCCAGGGTGCCGGCTCGGCGGTGCCCACCACCTTGTTGACCATCACCTCACCGGCGATGCGGTTGCCCAGGTTCTTGCTGCCGAAGAAGCCGGCGGCGTCCACGGCAATCACCGGCACCCCCACCTTGGCCTGGGCGGCGCGGCACACCGCCTCGATATCGTCCCCTTCCATGGCCGGCACGCAGGTGTTGTAGATAAAGACGGCGGCGGGCTGATGGCGTTCGACGATATGTTTGATGCCGTGATACAGGCGGCGTTCGCCGCGGCCCATGATCACATCCTGTTCGCTGAGATCCGTGGTGAAGCCCAGGCGGTAGAGAGTCGGCCCCGAGCTGTGGCTGCCGCGGTTATCCCAGGAGCTGCCGGTGCAGCCGATGGGACCATGCACCAGGTGCGCCACGTCGGCCACCGGCAACAGGGTGATCTGGGCGCCATCGAAGGCACATCCCCCGGCGGTGGCGCCGGGCTTGGGGGCGCTGCAACCGGACTTCGACTTGCCGTTGTGGCCGCAGGCCGGTTCATCCAGCAGGGCGGCGATTTCGTTTCCCTTCATCTCGACTCCTTAAGGCTGTTGTCGAACTCACGGATGGATGTGCAAGGGGCAAGCCAGTTGCAAATGATTGAAAAGAATTGATTTTTAGATGTAGTTTTTGCGACAAAGCGCACAGACGACAGGGAGTGTCTGGTTTCACCCGGACCGGTCGGCCCACCTCCAACCGGCCCGAATGAAAATCCCCCGGACACGCTCGCCTAAGCGCGCCCGGCGTGGGGATGCTTACTGGCCGTCATCCTCGGCATAGCGGACGCTCAGGTCCGACTTGCGCCCCAGCACCTTGGCCAGCCAAGGCGGCAGGGTGCCGGCCATCAGCACATTGAGCTGACTCAGCTGGCTTTGGATGTCGCGATCCTGCTTGACCTTGATGGGGTGGATGCCATGACGGATCACCCGGGCAGCCGCCGGGCCGCCGATGGCTTCGCAGAACAGCAGATGACAGCCATCCAGCAAGCTGGCACGGGCCTCGTTGGCCTCCATGCTCTCTTGCTGTTGATAGCGGCGAATGTCCACCAGGGTCTGGCTCTGGCCATCCAGCTGGTAGATAAAAAACAGGGTGCAGTTGCCGAAGTGGCCGTTGACGCTCAGGCCATCGTTGGAGGCGAAGGCGGCCCGCAGGCAGCCGGTGGCCGCCGGTTGCGGCTTGGGATCCAGGTGCGCGGGCAGCTCGCCCTGCAGGGTGTGCAAGATGACCTGCCAACGCTCGGCAGACAAGCCGGTCAAGGCCTCCGGCAGCTTGCGCTGCAACACCTCCAGGCTCAGCTTGGCCAGTTGGGCACTGGTCAAGGGGCCATCCAGCACGTCGGCCAACCAGTCGAACAGGCTGGTTTGCGGCAGCTCGGGCACCTCTTGTGCCAGGGCAATCAGTCGCCAGTAGACCTGGCTTTCCAGATGTGGGTGCATGGGCGCTCTCTCCTGTATGGGCCTGTGTGGCGGCCTGGGGATTGGGTTGACCCGCCCCCGGCGGGTCAGCCGCCGTTATTCGTCGGCTTTTCTCAGCCGCAATGTGGTCGGCAGGCTGGGCCGCTTGTCCAGCGGATCCAGGTAGAACGCCTGACCATCTTCAAGCTCGATACGGCCACCCCACTGGTCGTCGCCATCAAACTCGATCAATTGGACCCGTGCCTCGAGATCCCGCTTGGCGATGTAGCCCCACAGGCCACCGTCGTGTTCACGAAACATGATGTTGGGCATAGGCCCTCTCCTTGTGCTGTTGCATTCGAAACGAAAAACGGCCGGACGGTTTCCCGTCCGGCCCTTGGCCTGATTAACGTACCAGGTCGAAGCTATAGTCGGTCTTGCCCATTTCCATGGTGTCTTCGTCCAGCTTCTCCAGCACGGCGTTGACCAGGGTGGTCAGCATGTACATGGCGCCTTCGTAGCCCCAGGTGGTCATGCGGTGCAGGTGGTGACGGTCGAAGATCGGGAAGCCCAGGCGGATGAGCGGCACTTCGAATGCCTTGCCCTTGGCCAGGGTGTCACGCTGGATGAACTTGCCGTAGCTGTTACCGATCATGAAGTCCGGCTTGTTGGTGAACATCAGCGAACGGAAGTGCCACAGGTCGCAACCGATGTAGACTTCGGAAGCCTGGCCGTAGGGCGAGGCCGCCAGCAGGGCCTTCATGGCCTTCTGCCACTTCTTGGAGCCGTTGTTGCACAGGATCACGGTGGGTTCGCAGCCCAGTTCCAGCAGGAACTTGGTCAGGCCCATGACGAAGTCAGGGTCACCGTACAGGCCGAACTTCTTGCCGTGCAGCCAGGTGTGGGAGTCGGTGATCATGTCCACCAGACGACCGCGCTCCAGGGCCAGCTCGTCGGAGATGGGCTTGCCGGTCAGCTCGGAGACCTTCATCAGGAACTCGTCGGTCCATTCCAGGCCCATGGGGATGTTCAGCTCGGAAGCCGGTTGACCCCAGCTGTCCTTGACCATCTTCTTGGTCTTCACCAGCTGCCAGGGTTGCAGCAGCAGGGTGTCGATGGCGTTGGGCGCATCCTTCATCTCGGCCTGGGTGGTGCCACCGCAATACATGCGGTATTCGCCATCGGCCGGGGTGTCCAGCACTTCGGACGGGTCGGACAGCAGGGTGGCGGGCACGTCCATCTGGGTCATCATGCGCTTGAGCACACGGTAGTTGCCCAGGTAGGTTTCGAAACCGGTCACCAGGTTCAGCTTGCCGTTGCTACCCACCTGGTAGTTGGCGTCTGCGCCCTTGGTGAAGGTGTTGCAGAACCCTTCGAACATGTTGTCCCAACCGGTCACGTGGCTACCGATGAAGCTGGGGGTGTGAGCGTAGGGAACCGGCATCTCCTGCGGGATATGGCCGTCCTTCTTGGCGTTGTTGGTGAACGCTTGCAAGTCGTCGCCGATAACTTCCGCCATACAGGTGGTGGAGACCGCGATGATGTCGGGCTTGTAGAGCGCCAGGGCGTTCTCCAGGCCGTCGTTCATGTTGGCGTGGCCGCCGAATACGGCCGCGTCTTCGGTCATGGAGTCGGATACACAGGCCACCGGCTCCTTGAAATGACGGTTGAAATAGGTGCGGAAGTAAGCAACACAACCTTGTGAACCGTGCACGTAAGGCAGGGTCTTCTCAAAGCCCAGGGAGCACAGCACGGCACCCAGGGGTTGACAGGCCTTGGCCGGGTCAATGGTCAGCGCTTCCCGGGAGAAGTTCAGATCCTGGTACTCCTGGGTGGTGGTCCACTCAAAGACTTCCTTGACCTTGGCAGCATCATGGGCTTCTTCGAACTTGGTCTTGTCGGCCCACAGGGTCTGGTATTCTTCCTGCTCGAACAGGGGAAAACCGGGTTTGATGTTTTCAATAGTTTGACTCATAGCGTTCTCCTTCCCGCGCCACTTATCCGTGGACTACGGCAAAAGCTATCGATTCCTTGAAGCCGCTCAGGCGCTCTTCTTCCAAGGCGCGGTCAACTGGGACCAGCAGGGATTGTTCAGGGTCATGTCCATGTCACGGGCGAAGATGGCGAAGCCGTCGTAGCCGTGGTACGGGCCTGAGTAGTCCCAGGAGTGCATCTGACGGAAGGGGATGCCCATCTTCTGGAAGATGTACTTCTCCTTGACGCCGGAGCCGATGAGGTCAGGCTTGACCGCCTTGACGAACTCTTCGAACTCGTAACCGGTCACGTCGTCGAACAGCAAGGTGGTGTCGCTGACTTCCGGCAGGGTACGGTCGTAGTCGTCGTTGTGGGCGAATTCATAGCCGGTCCCGACGATTTCCATGCCCAGATCCTCGTAGGCACCGATGACGTGACGGGGACGCAGGCCGCCCACATACAGCATCACCTTCTTGCCTTCCAGTCGCGGCTTGTACTTGGCGATGACCGCAGCGGTCTGGGCTTCGTACTTGGCGATCACGGCTTCAGCCTTCTGCTGGATAGACTCGTCGAACTGGGCAGCAATCTTGCGCAGGGACTCGGAGGTCTTGGTCGGGCCGAAGAAGTTGTATTCCATCCAAGGTATGCCGTACTTCTCTTCCATGTGACGGGAGATGTAGTTCATGGAGCGGTAGCAGTGCACCAGGTTCAGCTTCACCTTGGGGGTGTTTTCCATCTCGGCCAGGGTACCGTCACCGGACCACTGAGCCACCACGCGCAGCCCCATCTCTTCGAGCAGGATGCGAGAGGTCCAGGCGTCACCACCGATGTTGTAGTCACCAATGATGGCCACGTCGTAGGGAGTGGACTCGAAGGCCTGTTCGTCACGGTTCGGCAGGATCCAGTCACGCACCACGTCGTTGGCGATGTGGTGACCCAGGGACTGGGACACGCCGCGGAAGCCTTCACAACGCACCGGAACCACCGGCTTGTTGGTGGACTTGGCCGCTTGCTTGGAGACGGCTTCGATGTCGTCACCGATCAGGCCCACCGGACATTCGGACTGCACCGTGATGCCCTTGGACAGGGGGAACAGCATCTCCATCTCTTCGACGATCTTCAGCAGCTTCTTGTCGCCACCGAATACGATGTCCTTTTCTTGGAAGTCGGAGGTGAAGTTCATGGTGCCGAAGCTGTCCACGCCGGTCACACCGGTGTAGTAGTTACGACGGCCGGCACGGGAGTAAGCGCCGCAGCCAACGGGACCGTGGGACAGGTGGATCATGTCCTTGATGGGACCGAACACCACGCCCTTGGAACCGGCGTAGGCACAACCACGGATGGTCATGACGCCCGGCAGGGACTTACGGTTGGAGATGATGCACTTGCTGGCCTTCTCCAGGGTCGGATCGTTCACCGTGAGGTGCTTCTTACGATCCTTTTTGGCCTTCTCCGGGTAGACCTCCAGCACCTCTTGAATGAGGGCCAGGTTCTGTTCGCGCGTTCTGTCAGTCATAGCGAATTCCTTGCAACGATTGCAGTTGATGCAATGAGCCAACACCTGGCCGGCGCGAGGCCGGCCGGTGCGTCCTTATTGGGCCAAGGCCTCTTCGGCGGCAGTCTTGCCGACGATGGACTCGTCTTCGGCATCCATGATGCCGAATTCCATCAGCAGGGCTTCGAGTTCGTCCATGGTGACGGGGGTCGGCACAACCAGCAGCTTGTTGTCCACCACCTTGCGGGCCAGGGCGCGGTATTCGTCGGCCTGTTGGCAGGTGGGATCGTATTCGATAACGGTCATACGACGGATTTCGGCGCGCTGTACGATGTTGTCGCGGGGTACGAAGTGGATCATCTGGGTGCCCAGCTTCTCAGCCAGAGCGATGATCAGCTCGTCTTCGCGGTCGGTCTTACGGGAGTTACAGATCAGGCCACCCAGGCGGACGGAGCCGGACTTGGCGTACTTCACGATACCCTTGGAGATGTTGTTGGCCGCGTACATGGCCATCATCTCGCCGGAGCAAACGATGTAGATTTCCTGAGCCTTGTTTTCGCGGATGGGCATGGCGAAACCGCCACACACTACGTCACCCAGTACGTCATAGAACACGAAGTCCAGATCGTCGGCGTAGGCGCCTTCTTCTTCCAGGAAGTTGATGGCGGTGATAACACCACGACCGGCACAACCAACCCCCGGCTCCGGACCACCAGATTCGGCACAGCGAACACCGCCGTAACCGATCTGCAGCACGTCTTCGAGTTCCAGATCTTCAACGGAGCCGACTTCGGCGGCCATTTCCATGATGGTGTTCTGCGCCTTTGCGTGCAGGATCAGACGGGTAGAGTCGGCCTTGGGGTCACAACCGATGATCATCACCTTCTTACCCATTTCAGCCAGGGCAGACACCAGGTTCTGGGTGGTGGTAGACTTACCGATACCGCCCTTACCGTAGATAGCACATTGACGAATAGCCATGTCGTTTCTCCTTAAATGACAGTTGACGCCTTTACTACTGCACGTGACGTACCAGCGTGCCGTCTTAAGTCAAGCAACTGTTAAATAAGGTTTTTTAACTGGCATCGCATTTTGTCGACCTCGGCAAACGACACAAAGCCAAACCAATTGTGCGGATCAGTACACAAGTTTTGCGACCTATGTCGCATGGTTTGACCGCCGGCCAATGCCCCGGATGCTAATCGAGATCAAGTTCTCACCATGAGGTGGAGACTAGACTGGGCGCCGAACTGTTAGGCCCATCATCTAAAGGAGTCGCCATGCTCCCCCCCGATACCCTGCACAGCCTGCCCCATCTGTTGATGGCGGCCGTCGTGACCTTTGCCGTCGTGGTGCTCGGCACCATCATCACCCTGCAAACCACGGATCTGGTGCCCCGCTACAAGCACCGCCACCTGATCTGGGTCAGCAGTAAGCTGGGCCTGGTGCTCGGCCTGCTGGTGGGCTGTCTGGTGCTGCAGACCAGCTGACCGGCCGTCATGGTGGTGCCGGTGTCAGCGTCTATGCTTGTGATGACCGGACACTCTAAGGGCCCCAAGCGTGGCCCGTCGGCAAGGAGCCACCATGACACCCCACTCCCTCCGCCTCGGCACCAAGCTCGCCGCCCTGCAACTGACGGTGATCAGCCTCTGTCTGCTGATCGCCTGCCTGCTGCTGGGTGAACGCATCCGCCAGGCCCTCGAATCCCGCAGCCTGGCGGACTTGCAACAACAGACCCAGCTGGTGGCCACCACGGTGGACTTCTACCGGCTCAGCCTTGAGCAGCAGGCCCGGCAGCTGGCCCAGCAGTTTGCCCGCCGGTTAGGGGGAGAGCTGCACCTGGACTCGCGGCACAGCCTGCCCGCCGGCGATCTCAACCTGCCGGCCCTCTACGCCGGTGAGCAGCTGCTCAATGGCGACACCGGCCTGGTGGACGACTTCAGCCAGCAGCATGCCGACAACGGCGTGGTGGCCACCCTGTTCGTCCGCCAGGGGGATGACTTCGCCCGCATCAGCACCTCGTTGCGGGATCAGCAGGGCCAACGGGTGGTGGGCAGCTGGCTGGGAGCCCAGCACCCGGCCCACGCGGCCCTGCTGGCCGGCCGCCCCTACCTGGGCCGTGCCTGGCTGTTTGGCAGGGACTACTTCAACAGCTATCAGCCGGTGCTGGACCAGGGTGGCAGTGTCATCGCCGTGCTGTTTGTCGGGCTGGATTTCAGCCAGGGCCTGGCGCTGTTGCGGGAGAAGATCCGCCAGATCAAGGTGGGTGACACCGGCTATGTCTATGTGCTGGACGCCAGCGACGGCCCCCAGGCCGGTACCCTGGTGATCCACCCGTCCCTGGTGGGCAAGAACATCGCCGACAGCCAGGATGCCAACGGCCACTACTTCATTCGCCAGATGCTGCAGACCGGCGATGGCGTCATCCACTATCCCTGGCAGAACCCAGATCGCGGCGAGACCCAGCCCAGGAACAAGGTGGCGGTCTTCCAACATTATCCCCAGTGGCACTGGATCATCGCCGCCAGCAGCTATGAAGACGAGATCATCCGGGAGAGTCAGGCCATCCTCCATACCCTCTACTGGGGTATCCCAGTGCTGGTGGCCCTGGTGTTTGGCCTGATGCAATGGGTCAGCCGGCGCTGGATCAGCCGCCCCTTGAACGAGGCTCTGGCCGGCACCCAGCGGCTGGCGGCCGGGGATCTGACGGTGGGTTTCACCCCCCATAGCGGCGATGAGATAGGCCAGTTGGTATCGGCCCTGGGGCAGATGCGCCACAGCCTGTCGGCAACCCTGCAGCAGGTGCAGCAAAGCAGCCAGTGCCTGCAGAGTCAGGCGGAGCAGCTGAGTGCCACCGCCCATGCCCTGGCCCAGGGGGTCAGCGAACAAGCCGCCGCCGTGGAAGAGTCTTCGGCGGCGGTGGAGCAGATGAACGCCACCATAGACCGCAACGGCCAGCAGGCCGATGACACCGCCCGCCTGGCCAGGCAGGTGAATCAGCAGGCCAGGCAGAGCGGCCAGCAGGTGCAACAGACAGTCACCGACATGGGGCTCATCGCCCGCAAGGTGCAGGTCATCGACGACATCGCCTATCAGACCAACCTGCTGGCCTTGAATGCCGCCATCGAGGCGGCCCGGGCCGGCAGCCAGGGGCGCGGCTTTGCGGTGGTGGCGGGTGAGGTGCGTCAGCTGGCCGAACGCAGCCAGGTGGCGGCCAAGGAGATCGGCGACCTGACCCAGGGCAGCGCCCGGCAGGCGGAGGGCGCCGGCCAGGCACTGGAACAGATGTTGCCGCTTATCCGACAAACCGACGAACGGCTACAACAGATCCTGGCCGCCAGCCAGGAGCAGGCCACGGGGACCCGGCAGATCGAGGTGGCCATGAACCAGCTGAATCTCACCGCCCAGCAAGGAGCCGCCGCCAGCGAGCAGCTGGCCGCCACCGCCGGCCAGATGAGTCAGCAGGCCCAGCAGCTGATGGCCCAGGTGGCCTACTTCCGCCTGGCAGAGGATGAGCAGGACAACCGCTTACCCGCTGAACAGCCCCACGGCCTGTTAGCCCACTATGATCCCGCCTAACCGCGCCGGCACAAAAAAGAGGGGCGCCATTGGCGCCCCTTGAGATTAGGTTGACATCTTGGTCAACCGGCCACTGCCCCATCAGGGGAAGTCATGAATGCTGACAGGATCACTCACGCCGCGTTGGAACACGTTGACCTTACCGCACTTGGCGAAGTGATTGCCGCTGGTGTAGGGGGTGTCGGACTGGCTGACATCCGCTTCCCAACCGGCGCCGTTCTTGATGTAGGTCTTGAACTCAAACCAGACCCCGTCCACCGCCTTGGAGCAGTCCATCTGCACGTCCAGCATCCAGTAGTGCTGACCGTAGGTGTTCAGCTCCTCAACACCATAGCCATCCACCGCTACCGTCTTCTCATCACCCCAGCTGGAGGGCCATACATCCGTGGTCCAATCCATGGCGGTGCCGACGGCATCGGTACTCTGGGATGACTCGGCACCGTACCAATCCAGGTAGTTGTCGTTCGCCTTCCAGGGTGCCGTGGTGGCATTGAGCAGGTTGTTGTGCACGATGGGAATGGCGCACTCGTAGTTGCTCTCGGTGCAGGTCAGACCCAGGCTGTTGGCCGCATAGGTATGATCGATACCGCCCCGGACAAACATGTCCTCGCCGGAGGCCGTCTCACCGTAAACCAGCAGCACGGTGCGCTGATAGTCGCTGGTGTCGGTCTCCTCGTCGGTATCCTCGACCTTCTGCCACACCGCCCAATCGGTACCGGATTGATACAGTTCCCAGTTATCGCCGCTGGGTGACCAGTCGGTGCTGCCCATCTTCATGGCCACCTTGCCGTCGATGTAGGCGGCATACAGCCCTTGGGTGGCGGTGTCGATGGTGACGGTGGAGTCGGAGTTGATCCCCTGGGCCTTGCGCAGGGCCATCAGGCTCTTGATCTGGGTGCCCAGGCCCCAGTTAAAGTAGTGGGCGTAGTAGACAGACGGTACACCCGGGTGGGTCAGGATATAGGCATAGGCCTGCATCACCTTGTCACAGGGCACGGGCCAGTAGTTCTGCCCGCTGCTGCAGCTTTCGCTGGGACCGGTATCGTGGTTGTCCACGAAGGTCACCGAGTGGGACGGCCACCAGCCGATGGCACCCTGGGGCTTACCGTCGGAGTCTTCCAGCACAGAGTAGTTGTAGGTTTCCAGTGCCCGGTTCAGCAGCCCCTTGGTGGTGAAGTCAAACACGGCGCTGGTGCCACCGGTGGCGTCCACCCAGTTGATCAACAACTGGCGGTGGGCATCCGGGTAGCTGCCGCTGGAGCAGCTATCCCCCGTGTAACACAGGGTGCTCCAGTATTCGCCGACACTGAAATAGGGATCCGTGGCGTTGTTGTAGATCCCCACGTAGCTGCCGCTGTAACCCTTGACGTAGTCGTAGCGCCAACCGTCAAAACCCACCCCCTTGAGCACATTGTTCATCCAGTCTTCGATGCTGGTCTGCACGAAGCTCTGGCTGTGGTCTATGTCCCGGGCGGCGGAGTAGCCGTCACCGGAGTCGGCATTGCCGGGGGTGCCGCTGCAATCTGAACCGGAGGCAGTCCAGGCCTCGTCATCCGAGGTGATGGCCTGAGTGCTCCAGCTGGGATTGGCGAAACCACACCAGCTGCCGCTGCCGTTGCGGTGGTTGATGACGATATCCGCCAGTACCTCAACCCCCTTGTCGTGCAGGGTGCTGATCAGGCTGGAGAGTTCGGTTTCGGTGCCGTAGTTGGAGTTGAGGTCGTTGAGCTGCTCGGGCAGGTAACCTTCGTCTGAGCCGGCCTGGGAGGGGGGCGGCAGCCAGATCATGTCAAAGCCGGCGTCGGCAATCTCGTCGGCGTTGGCCTCCACCTGGGTATACCAGTCGCCTTCCGAAGCCGAGTTCCAGTGGAACCCTTGTAGCAAAATATCCGTATTGTTTTCCGGTATGTCGGCCTGAGCGTTAAACGCCAAGGCCGTCAACACCGACAGGGCGAGACATTGCAGTTTCATGGTGAGACATTCCTTCTGTCACTCGATCACTTGATGTTGTTGGATGGAGCTTGTTATGAGCACAGCGCTAGGACGCGCAGATAATCCATATCAGGATGTGCGTCCTGCGGGGCTGGCAGACCGCGGACTGTACCGCGCTGAGTAATTGCACGACTCCGGTCTGGCCAAAACAACGGGAAAAGCGAAGATTTGTGAGGAAGGTTTACCTTGCATCAAGGGAATGTGAATACTGACACCCTTTCTTAACGCGGCCTTACGGAGTGGGCGGAATGTGACCAAGCCGGCGCCATGTTCTGACCAGGGCACTCAGCTCTCAGGGATGAAATCCATATGAGACCGATGGTGATACTGTCCCCCCGCCCCGCAGGATCTGAGCGGGGGGAACAGTCAGGTGGCCGAGACGCCGGCCAACCAATAGGAACCCATTATTCCGACTTGTACCATACGGCCCAGTCGGTACCGGATTGGTACAGGGTCCAATTGTCACCACTAGGTGTCCAATCGGTGCTGCCCATCTTCATGGCCACCTTGCCGTCGATGTAGGCGGCATACAGCCCCTGGGTGGCGGTGTCTATGGTCACGCTGGAGTCGGAGTTGATCCCCTGGTCCTTGCGCAGGGCCATCAGGCTCTTGATCTGGCTCCCCAGATTCCAGTTGAAGTAGTGGGCATAGTAGACGGACGGTATCCCGGGGTGAGTCAGGATATAGGCATAGGCCTGCATCACCTTGTCACAGGGCACCGGCCAGTAGTTCTGCCCGCTGCTGCAGCTCTCGCTGGGACCGGTATCGTGGTTGTCCACAAAGGTCACCGAGTGGGACGGCCACCAGCCGATGGCGCCCTGGGGATTACCGTCTGAATCTTCCAGCACGGAATAGTCATAGGTCTCCAGTGCCCGGTTCAGCAGCCCCTTGGTGGTGAAGTCAAACACCGCACTGGTGCCGCCGGTGGCATCGATCCAGTTCATCAGCAACTGGCGGTGGGCATTGGGATACGTGCCGTCGGAACAGCTGTCGTCGTAATAGCACAGGGTGCTCCAGTATTCCCCCACGCTGAAGGAAGGATCCGTGGCGTTGTTGTAGATCTCCACGTAGCTGCCGTCATAGCCCTTGACGTAGTCGTAGCGCCAACCGTCGAAGCCCACGCCCTTGAGCACATTGTTCATCCAGTCTTCGATGCTGGTCTGCACGAAGCTCTGACTGTGGTCGATATCCCGGGCGGCGGAGTAGCCGTCACCGGAGTCGGCATTGCCGGCCGTGCCGCTGCAGTCGGAGCTGGAGTCGGTCCAGGCCTCGTCGTCCGAGGTGATGGCCTGGGTGCTCCAACTGGGATTGGCGAAGCCACACCAGCTGCCGGTGCCGTTGCGGTGGTTGATCACCACATCGGCCAGCACCTCTATGCCATCGTTATGCAGCGTGGTGATCAGGCTGGCCAACTCGGTTTCGGTGCCGTAGTTGGAGTTGAGATCGTTGAGCTGCTCGGGCAGGTAACCTTCGTCGGAGCCAGCCTGGGAAGGCGGCGGCAACCAGATCATGTCAAAGCCGGCATCGGCAATCTCGTCGGCGTTGGCCTCCACCTGGGTATACCAGTCGCCATCCGCAGCCGACTCCCAGTGGAACCCTTGCAGTATGATGGCGGTGTTGTTTTCCGGTATGTCGGCCTGGGCGTTAAACGCCGCGGCCATTAGCACGCTTAGTGCCAGACATTGCAGTTTCATGATGAGACATTCCTTCTGTCACTCGATCACTTGATGTTGTATGTGTCGTTATCGATTGTCTGCATCGAGACTCAAACGAGAGGATCGTCCATGTCCGATGCGCACTCCTGACAATCGCGGGCTCTTGTCCCGCCAGACAATTGCACGACGTGAGGTGTGAGAGGACAACGCAACAGAAGATTAAATGTGATTTAATACAGATAGTTACAATTGAAATGTGAAGACGGACACCCTTTCTTTGCTCTGCTTTACAGAGGAAAACCCAGGTTAACCTCGGCATTACCTTTCTTAATTGACCAATCCGGCCTCAACTGAAACATCCATGCCCGCATGTGCCTCCCGCGTCTGGGAGGGCAGACAGCCGAAAAGCTGGCGATAGTCACTGGCAAACTGACTGGGATGGTCAAAGCCCCAGGCGGCCGCCACCTCGGTCACCCGGCCTTCGCCGCGCAGCAAGGCACGGCGCACGGCGTTCAGCCGCAGGGCGCGCAGGTAATGCAGCGGGCTCTGCCCGGTCACCGTCTCGAAGCAGTATTGCAGGGTGCGCCGGCTGACGGCCAGCTGCTGGCACAGCTGGGCTATGCTGGCCTGCTGGGGGTCGGCCAACACCTTATCCCGGGCGGCGGCCACCACCTTCAGCCGCCGGCCATGACTGCGCGCCGCCAAGGGTTCCAGCTGGGCGCTATCCAGCAGATCCAGCACGAAACTCAGCACGGCGCCGTCCGGCGGGGCGCTGTCGGCCGCCGGATCCAGGCAGCGGGCCAGCAGCTGGCAACAGCGCTGGTAGGCCTGGGGGGTGGCCTGCCACAGGGGCTCTTGGCCCAGATTTCCCCAGTCGATCTGACAGCCCAGCTGGCCGGCCAGCTGCAGCAGGGCAGCCTTGGGCACCACTATGCCGTAGATGGCATAAGAGGCCGGGGTGATGAGCTCAAATTCCACCCCACCGGGACGGGTCAGCAGGGCATGCTGCGGCGCCTGACGACCATTGATGCGGATCTCCTGAGCCACCTGCACCGGCAGTCCCAGCCATAGGGATCCTTCCGGCACACAACAGGATTGCCGCACCGCTTGGCTGGTGGCCTCGCAGAACAACTGCAGCTGTCCCTGATGCCGTTCCAGCAGGGTGCCGCGAAACGCCCCGGCGGAAACCTGGTCATATTGCTGCTGCCAGTCGGTGAGGTTATTGGCGTGCTCATCGGCATCATCGGCACTCACCGCACGCAAATGGTGCGAGCCGTGCGGATTGAATCCCTCCCCTGCACCCTGCTGTGGCATGACTCGAAATCCTGTGATGGACGGCATGGCTCTGTCCCCCTCTAACACTCTGCTGTTTTCGCCATTTGTCGAACTTTATGCTCACGTTCGCCGATTTTGGCCACATTTTCGACGATGTTTTCTGGTTGGCATCATGTTTGCCAATTTCAGATAACGGCCCACAAAACGGCTTTGTTACTGTCCCTGGGTAACTTGCACAGCTGTTGCAGGGACATGCCAACAGAACTGTTTAACGGAGACTATCCATGAACCATGCCACTTCGTCGCAAAGCGACAACAAACTCAAGCCGGTGCTCGGCACCCTGCAACTGTGGGGTATCGCCGTGGGTCTGGTGATTTCGGGTGAATACTTCGGCTGGAGCTACGGCTGGGCCAGCGCCGGCACCCTGGGCTTCACCATCACGGCCCTGTTCGTCGCCCTGATGTACACCACCTTCATCTTCAGCTTCACCGAGCTGACCACCTCCACCCCCCAGGCCGGCGGCCCCTTCGCCTACAGCAAGCGCGCCTTCGGCCCCTTGGGCGGTTATCTGGCCGGTGCGGCCACCCTGGTGGAGTTCGTGTTTGCCCCGCCCGCCATCGCCCTGGCCATCGGCGCCTACCTGAAGGTGCAGTTCCCGGCCCTGGATGAGAAGATGGTGGCCGTCGCGGCCTACGTCGTCTTCATGGCCCTCAACATCATAGGGGTGCGCATCGCCGCCACCTTTGAGCTGCTGGTGACCATACTGGCCATCATAGAGCTGCTGGTGTTCATGGGCGTGGTCTCCCCGGCCTTCTCCTTCGAACACTTCGTGGCCGGTGGCTGGTCTGGTGAGAACAGCTTCAGCCTGGGCTCCATCCCCGGCATCTTCGCCGCCATTCCGTTTGCCATCTGGTTCTTCCTGGCCATTGAAGGCGTCGCCATGGCCGCCGAGGAAGCCAAGGATCCCAAGCGCTCCATCCCCATCGCCTACATCGCCGGTATCCTGACCCTGGTGGCCCTGGCCATTGGCGTCATGGTGTTTGCCGGTGGCAGCGGCGACTGGACCCGTCTGTCCAACATCAACGACCCGCTGCCCAAAGCCATGCTGGAAGTGGTTGGTGAGAACAGCGGCTGGATGCACATGCTGGTATGGCTGGGCTTGTTTGGTCTGGTGGCCTCCTTCCACGGCATCATCATCGGCTACTCCCGCCAGATCTATGCCCTGTCACGGGAAGCCTATCTGCCCACCTGGCTGGCCAAGGTCCATCCCAAGTTCGGCACCCCCTACCGTGCCATCCTGGCCGGTGGCGCCGTGGGTATCCTGGCGATCTTCTCCGATGAAGTGATCTCCTTCGGTGGCCTGCCGCTGACCGCCAACATCGTCACCATGGCGGTGTTCGGTGCCATCGCCATGTACATGCTGAGCATGCTGAGCCTGTTCAAGCTGCGCATGAGCGAACCCAAGATGGCCCGGCCCTTCAAGGCCCCCTTCTACCCCTACTTCCCGGCCTTCGCCCTGATCTCAGCCACCATCTGCATGCTGACCATGATCTACTACAACTTCATGATTTTCGTGCTGTTCGTGGCCTTCATGCTGGCCGGTTACATCTACTTCCGCCTCACAGGTCACCGCCGTGAAGCGGCCCTGCTGGTCGCTAGCGCGACCGCAGGCTAAGCAAGACCAGGCCTGCCGCGGCTGCGGCAGGCCTGTCGTTTTCTGCACCACTAGAGTTTTTGGGTGAGCCTATGTCCACGTCCCCCTATTTCCACCGCCTTGGTGCCCGCACCTACCAGTTTGCCGACCTCAAGAGCCTGATGGCCAAAGCCACGCCGCTGCGCTCCGGCGACCGGCTGGCGGGGCTCGCCGCCGACAGCGCCGAAGAGCGGGTGATCGCCCAGATGACCCTGGCCGAGCTGCCCCTGGCCACCTTCCTGCAGGAAGCCCTGATCCCCTACGAGCAGGACGAAATCACCCGCCTCATCCTCGACAGCCACGACCAGCGCGCCTTCGCTCCCCTCGCCCACCTGACGGTGGGAGACTTTCGCAACTGGCTGCTGAGCGATGCCGTCACCGCCGAGACCCTGGCGGCGGTGAAGAGCGGCATCACCCCCGAGATGGCTGCCGCCGTCGCCAAGATCATGCGCAATCAGGATCTGATCGCCGTGGCCAAGAAGTGCCGGGTCACCACCGCCTTTCGCAACACCATCGGCCTGCCGGGCCGCCTCTCCACCCGGCTGCAGCCCAATCACCCCACGGATGACGCCACCGGCATCGCCGCCAGCCTCCTGGACGGCCTGCTGTACGGCAGCGGCGATGCCGTGCTGGGCATCAACCCGGCCACCGACAACCTGCCCCAGGTCATCCGCCTGGTCAGCATGCTGGCGGAGATCATCGACCAGTACGCCATCCCCACCCAATCCTGCGTGCTGACCCATGTCACCAACACGCTGGAGGCCATCAACCGCGGCGCCCCGGTGGATCTGGTGTTCCAGTCCATCGGTGGCAGCGAGGCCACCAACAGCAGCTTCGGCTTCAACCTGGCCATGCTGGCGGAGGCCCGGGAGGCCGCCCTGTCCCTCAAGCGGGGTACGGTCGGCGACAACGTCATGTATTTTGAAACCGGTCAGGGCAGCGCCCTGTCCGCCAACGCCCACCATGGCGTGGATCAGCAGACCTGCGAGGCCCGCGCCTACGCCGTGGCCCGGGCCTTCTCCCCCCTGCTGGTGAATACGGTGGTGGGCTTCATCGGCCCCGAGTACCTGTATGACGGCAAGCAGATCATCCGCGCGGGCCTCGAGGATCACTTCTGCGCCAAGCTGCTGGGGCTGCCCATGGGCTGCGACGTCTGTTACACCAACCATGCCGAGGCGGATCAGGACGACATGGACGTGCTGCTGACCCTGCTAGGGGCCGCCGGCTGCACCTTCGTCATGGGCATTCCCGGCTCGGACGACATCATGCTCAACTACCAGACCACCTCGTTCCACGACGCCCTCTACGCCCGCCGGGTGCTGGGCCTCAGGCCCGCGCCGGAATTTGAGGCCTGGCTGGAGCGCATGGGCATCTTCACCCAGGCCCAGGGGCTGCCCTTCGCCCTGGCCGAGGGGCTGCCCGCCGCCTTCGAACCGGCCCTGGGCCGTCTGCCGGTAAGGAGCCAAGCATGACCCAATCCCCCCAACTGACCGCCGTGCAGGACGAAAACCAGATCACCGCCAACCCCTGGCAGGCCCTGCGGGCCTTCACCGATGCCCGCATCGCCCTGGGGCGCAGCGGGGTCAGCCAGCCCACCTCGGCCCAGCTGGCCTTTCAGCTGGCCCACGCCCAGGCCCGGGATGCGGTGCACCTGGCCCTGGACTTCCCGGCCCTGCAGGCCGAGCTGCAGGCCGCCGGCTTCGGCGCCAGCCTGCGGCTGCACAGCGCCGCCGCCGACCGGCATCAGTACCTGCAACGGCCGGATCTGGGCCGCCGGCTGGATGAGGCCAGCCGCGACACCCTCACCCCCCATCGCCAGGAGGGCGGCTACGATCTGGCCCTGGTGCTGGCGGATGGCTTGTCGGCCCTGGCTCTCAAGCAGAACGCCTTGCCGTTTCTGCAGGCGCTGCACGACAAGCTCAGTGGCGAAACCTGGAAGCTGGCCCCCCTGTGCCTGGTGGAACAGGGCCGGGTGGCGGTGGCGGACGAGGTGGCCCAGCGGCTGGGCGCCCGGGCCGTGGTGATCCTGGTGGGGGAACGGCCTGGCTTGAGCTCGCCGGACAGCCTGGGGCTCTACTTCACCCAGGGGCCCAAGGTGGGGCTGACCGACGAGCGGCGCAACTGCATCTCCAACGTGCGCCCGGCGGGCATGAGCTACGAGGAGGCCGCCTACCGGCTGCACTATCTGCTGAGTGAAGGCCGCCGCCGGCACTGCTCCGGCGTGGCGCTCAAAGACGAGACCGCCAGCCAGGGTCAGGAGGCCCTGGGCAGCGGCAACTTCTTGTTGGCGCCCCCCACCCCCTGACCTCGGGGCAGGCGGCCAAGCAACGCCTAGGCCGCCTGATCGCCTCGCGGGTTGCAGGCAAAGTGCCGCTTGTACTCTCGGCTGAACTGGGACGGGCTGTTGTAGCCCACCAGGGCGGCCGCCTCGGCGATCCCCCGCCCCTCTCGCAGGATCAACTCCCGCGCCCGGTTCAGGCGGATCTGCTTCATGTACTGCAGGGGTGACACCCGCGTCACCTGGCGAAAGGCCCGGTGGAAGGTGGAGACGCTCATATGGGCCTCCCCCGCCAGACTTTCCACCGTCAGGGGCTCAGCATACTCCCGATGGATGCGCCCCAGCACCCGGGCGATGCGGGCGTAGTGGCCGTCGTGGCGCGCCAGCTCCAGCAGCACATGGCTCTGCTCGCCGGTGAGCACCCGAAACAGGATTTCCTCCAGCAGGCCCGGTCCCAGGATGGCCGCCTCCACGGGGCTGGCCAGGGCCGTCAGCAGGCGCTGGCAGGCCGAGTCCAGATCCGACGGCAAGCGGGCGCTGGAGAGGCCGCACTCGATGGCCCGGCAGGGGGCCATGGGGGACTGGGGGGGATAGAGCCGCGCCACCTGGTCGTGCAGCCGCTGCAAGTCCACCTCCACCGCCAGGCCCAGGATGGGCTCCTCGGCACTGCACTGGGCCTCACACTCCAAGGGCAGCGGCACCCCCACCACCAGATAGCTGCCGGGGCCGTAGGCCACCTGCTGCTCCCCCAGATGGATGATCTTGTTGCCCTGACCCATGATGAGAATGCCCGACTGATAGGTCAGGGGCTGACGGGGGGTGCTGCGGCTGGCGCGAAAGAAGTGCACCCCAGGCAGGGCGGTGGCCGCCGCCCCCTCCAGCTGCTGCAGCCCCGCCTGTTCGGCAAAGCGACCCATGGCCTCGGCCAGTGTGATCATGGCGTTTCCTCAGCAGGGGCCGGTCAGCCAAAGGACCGGCATATTGATAGAAATAGGCAAATAATTGCCACTAATGTCGCTTATCCGGCGCCGCCATGGCAACTATTATGTCAGTCATAACCAAGGTGACCGACTGGTCGCCGACGCATCCCAAGCGTACCGAGGAGAGACAATGGACAACTTTACCTACTTCAACCCCACCCGCATTCACTTCGGCCAGGGCCAGATTGCCCAGCTGACCAACGAGATCCCCAGCGATGCCCGCATCCTCATCACCTATGGCGGCGGCAGCATCAAGAAGAACGGCGTGCTGGAGCAGGTCCATGCCGCCCTGGCCGGCCGGCACTTCCTGGAGTTTGGCGGCATCGAGGCCAACCCTCACTTCGAGACCCTGATGAAGGCGGTGGCCCTGGTGAAGGCCGAAGGCATCGACTTTATCCTGGCGGTGGGCGGTGGTTCCGTCATCGACGGCAGCAAGTTTATCGCCGCCGCCGCGCGCTACCAGGGCGATGCCTGGGAGATACTGCAGACCTACGGCAGCAAGGTGACCGAGGCCCTGCCCCTGGGCACGGTACTGACCCTGGCCGCCACCGGCTCCGAGATGAACGCCGGTGCCGTGGTGACCCGAGCCGAGACCCAGGACAAGCTGTTCTTCCACTCGGTCCATGTGCAGCCGCGCTTCTCCATCCTGGATCCCGTCACCACCTTCAGCCTGCCCCCCCGCCAGATCGCCAACGGCGTGGTGGACGCCTTCGTCCACACCCTGGAGCAGTACAGCACCTACCCGGTGAACGCCAAGGTGCAGGACCGCATCGCCGAGGGGCTGCTGCGCACTCTGATCGAGGAGGGCCCCAAGGCATTGGCCAACCCGCAGGATTACGACGTGCGAGCCAACCTGATGTGGAGCGCCACCATGGCGCTGAACGGCACCCTGAGCACCGGCGTGCCCACCGACTGGGCCACCCACATGATCGGCCACGAGCTGACCGGCCTGTACGGCCTGGATCACGCCCAGACCCTGGCCATAGTCCAGACCGCGGTGTGGAAGTACAAGCTGGCTGCCAAGCAGGCCAAGCTGGCTCAGTATGCCGAGCGGGTGTTCGACCTGCGTGACGGCAGCGACGAGCAAAAGGCTCTGGCCGCCATCGAGCAGACCGAGGCCTTCTTCGCCGCCATGGGCAACCCGCCGCGCCTGAGTGCCTACGGTCTGGGGGAAGAGGTGATCGAGCCGGTGGCCGCCAAGCTGACCGCCCACGGTCACGTGGCCCTGGGAGAGCACACCGACATCACCCCCGAGGATGTGAAGGCCATACTGCGTCTGGCTCTCTAAGGGCAGACCACAGCGCAAAACGCCACCTGTCGGTGGCGTTTTTTTATGCTGGATGACCGCACCCGGTACTCAGTACAAGGGCTTGTCCAGCTTGATGATCCACAGGTGGGAGACGGCGTCTTCGGCCGACAGGGGGCGGGTCAGCAAACGGCTCGCCACCGGCTTGCCGTCCATAAGCAACTGCCCGGTGCCGTCTGTCTGGTATTCGGTAGGGTCTTTTTCGCCCTTCATCGGATCCACTATGGTGACGTCCAGGCCGAAGTCGTTGTCGTTGCTCACCGCCAGGGTCTGGGCGTCGATCAGGGTCAGGCCTTCGGCCTTCTCCGGCTGCCAGCCCAGGTGCCGCAGATCCAGCAGCAGCTCCTTCTGCACCGGCACCACACCGGCGGAGGTCAGCGCCGCCAGGCTGGCAAACTCCGGCTCCTTGCCGTCCACCTGGACGCCGGTGAGATCCGTGGCACCCTGCAGGCTCAGCTTGTAGATGCGGTTGTGCATCTTCTTGGCTTTGTCCTTGCCCTGTTCCACCACCAGCAGGGTGTGTTCATCCACCGCCACCAGATCGCCGATCTTGGCGTCCTTGGCCTTCTTGTAGAAACCCTCCTCCAGCGGATAGGCCAGCATGCGGGTCTGGCCGGTGGCCGGATCCAGCTCTACCAGACGCAGAATGGGCGCCGTCTTGGCGGTCTTGCCATCGATGTCCAGGGTGCTCTGCACCGCGGCGATCACCTTGCCGGAAGGCAGCAGGGCCAGCCCCTCGAAGCCGCGGTTGGCCTGACGCCAGGCGATGACGCCCGGCAGGCCGCCGGCCACCGACTGCTCACCGGCCTGGGCCTCGGGACCCCATTTTTGCAGTATCTTGCCCTGGGCGTCGGCATGGAGGATGAAGGGGCCGTACTCGTCACACAGCCAGAAGCTGCCATCGGGGGCCAAGGCCAACCCCTCGCTGTCCAGCCCACGGCTGTCCGGCAAGGCGATGGCCTTGAGATCATCGGTCAGGGCCATCTCGTGGGTCGAGCCGACCGTGCCCACCGGCAGCGGCAGGCCGTGAATGGGGCCCTTGTCATCGTGCAGCAGTATGGGCTGCCCCACGCTGACCTGGCCGTCCTTGACCCGGATGGGCAGGATCTGCGGGGTGAAACCCGGCGCCACGAAGATCTTGCCGGAGAGCTTGTCCTTCCCTTGGCGCCAGTCCGGCGCATCGGCATTGGGGCCGCGGTCGGTCAGACTGTAGAACAACCAGCTACCGTCAGCCTGTACACCGGCGAAGGTGAGGCCAGACCCCACACCCAGGGGCAGGCCGGCGGCGAAGGCCGGTGCCTGCAGCCCGCTATAGGGCACCTTGAGGCTATCGGGCAGGGAGAGTTGCAAGGACTGGCTGACGGACGCGGCCTGGCTCAAGGGGGTACACAGGGCAAGGCCTAGAGCCAGCATGGAGAATCTGAATCGGCTAGACATGGGGCAATCCTTTGAATTATTGGAAATAAAAGACCCAGCCAGCCTAGAGCCATAGCGTGAAGGATTCATGACAATCAGGCATAGGGGGTCACAGGATAGCAGCCCCCCAACACCATATACTCGCCCTCCCCCTGCAGCACGCTGGGCAACAGCTGCTGATAGCAGACGATCTTGGGCAGCGGCACCTCCAGCTGATAGACCCGGGGGCCGAAGCGAAAGGCCTCCTCCGGGTTGTCGGTGCAGGAGCAGAGGTTGTTGAGCAGCATGACGGGCTGCCCCTCGAAGCTGTGGCTGGGCCGCTCGGTGCCGCCGCGATACAGGGTCAGGCGGCGGCGCAGGGGAAAGTCCCGCACCAGCTGGTACTGGCAGAAGCTGTAGAGCAGATCCAGCTGGTTATACAGGGCATTGCTGTTGTAGCCGGCCCAGCCGGCGGTGTGCAGGAAGCGGCCATAGGCCGGATCGTCGGGCCCAGTGATGGGCTCCTTGTAGAAGCGGGTACAGAGGCCAAAGCGCGACTCCACCCACTGCCGCCAGATGGCCCCCTGCTGATTGTCCGAGTCAAACAGCCAGCCCAGCAGCATCTGACCGTAATGCAGCCGCGGCCGCGGCACCGGGCCCATGGCCGGCACCTCCGGCAGCTCCGCCGCCGGCAGATGAAAGCGCACCGCCATGAAGTCGGTGAAGCAACGGCGCCGCGTGCGGCGGTCCGGGCAGGCATCCAGCCGGTCGAACAGATCCGCATACATCAGGTGCACCCCGTCCAGCTGCAACGCCACCGGCTCCAGCTGAAAGGCCAGGCAGGCCAGGTAGCGGGCCGGCAGATTGCAGTGGTTGAACGGCAGGGCCAGCCAGTCGTCCGGCAGGCCGTAGGGCTCAGGCAGGGAGATCAGCAAGCCGCGCCCCCACATCCTGGGGCGCCAGGCCATACAGGGCCTCGGCCAGGGCGGCGATGTCGGCGTGGCGGTGCAGGGCCTGGCACCATTCGGCCCGGATGGCCCCATGGCCGTAATGGGCGCCGGCCAGCTGGCCCGCCACCGCCGCCGTGGTGTCCGCATCATCCCCCAGGTTGGCCGCCGCCAGCACGCAATCGGCGAAGCTGTCGGTGTGCCAGAAGCACCACAGGGCGGCCTCCAGGCTCTCCACCACGAAGCCGCTGCCCTTCAAGGCCGCATAGGACTTGTCGATAAAGCTGCCCCCCTGCAGCGCCGCCAATTCAGGCTCGGTGGGCAGCTGGCAGGCCTGCAGCGCCTGGGCCTTGCCTTCACCGCGCAACAGGTGCCAGAGCAGCTCGCCAAACAGGGCGCAGCCGTCCAGACACAGGGGCGAGCCGTGGGTGGTACGGGAGCTCAAGGCGGCATAGTGGCGACAGGCGGACAAATCGGCCCGGTAGGCAATGACCACCGGGGCCAGGCGCATGATGGAGCCGTTGCCGGAACTCCAGCGGGAGCGGGCGCCGCTGTAGGGGTTGCCGCTTTTTTGAAAGCGCCGCAGGGCCGACTGCACCGTCATTCCCACGTCGAAGCAGACGCCCAGGCTGCTCTGGTAGCCGTTGTCCAGCCAGTCGCAGTAGCGGCGCATCTGATCCGCCGCATCGAAGCCGCCGCAGGCCAGCAGACTGGCCCCCAGGCACAGGGCCATGGAGGTGTCGTCGGTCCAGTGGCCCTTGGGCAGGCAGAAGTGTCCGCCGCCGTGCATGTCCTGCAGCGGGCTGAAGCTGCCTCGGGGGCGAAACTCCAAGGTGGTGCCGATGGCATCGCCGATGGCGAGCCCCACCAGACACCCTTTGGCGCGATCCACATCCTGTGTCATCTGCTCTCCTCGTGCGGACCCGACTACAGGCCCAGAGGCCCTATGCTGCCCCAGGCCCGGACTCATCCCTTTGCGTTAGGTCAAAGCCGCCCCACCCCGCCGCCGCTTTGTCCCCCGAGCCCCTGGCAAAGCCAGAAATTTGTGGCATAGTGTCCGACTTATCACGAGTCAGCCAGGAACACCTACAGGATGAAGCGCAAGATTCTGCTCACCGATTGCCCGGACGCCCAAGGTCTCATCGCCAAGATCACCTACATCTGCTACAAGCATCAGCTCAACATCATCAAGAACGACGAGTTCGTGGACCACACCCACGGCCGCTTCTTCATGCGTACCGAGCTGGAGGGGCGCTTCAACGACGAGACCCTGCTGGCGGATCTGGATGATACCCTGCCGATGGGCGCCAAACGCCGTCTGGTGGCCGCCGGCAAGAAGCGGGTGGTGATCCTGGTGACCAAGGAGGCCCACTGCCTGGGCGACATCCTGATCAAGAGCTATGAAGGCGCCCTGAACGTGGAGATCGCCGCCGTGGTGGGCAACTACGACAAGCTCGAGGATCTGGCCAACAAGTTCGGCGTGCCCTTCCATCATGTCAGCCACGAGGGCCTCAGCCGTGAGGAGCACGAGGCACAGATGCGGGCGGTGATCGATGGCTATACCCCGGACTACGTGGTGCTGGCCAAGTACATGCGGGTGCTGACTCCGGAATTCGTCTCGGCCTATCCCTATCGCATCATCAACATCCACCACTCCTTCCTACCGGCCTTCATCGGCGCCCGCCCCTATCAGCAGGCCTATGACCGCGGCGTGAAGATCATCGGCGCCACCGCCCACTTCGTCACCGACGATCTGGATGAGGGGCCCATCATAGACCAGCACGTGATCCCGGTGGATCACAGCTTCAGCGCCGAGGCCATGGCCAAGGCTGGCCGTGACGTGGAGCGCCTGGTGCTGACCCGGGGCCTGCGGCAAGTGCTGGAAGAACGGGTGTTCGTCCACGGCAACAAGACGGTGGTCTTCAAATAGCAAGCAGGGCGGGGAGCAATCTCCGCCCTGTTGGTTTCCGGCCCTGGCCCCCGCCAGGCCAACCGCATAGACTCACCAACGACTCCGGCCCCTGCGGCCCACAACGCAACAGGAGATATCATGCAATCCCAGCGCAACATCATGAGTTCACTGTTTCTGGGGGGCCTGCTGTGCATCGGCCTCATCGCCATGGGGGCCCTGCTGGCCGAGGGCATGCTGAAGTTTCGCGGCATGGATCGCAGCGTGGTGGTCAAGGGGCTGTCGGAGCGGGAAGTCCCGGCCAACGTGGCCATCTGGCCCATCCGTTTCACCGAGGTGGGCAACGCCCTGCCGGAGCTGTACGCCACCCTGGATGACAAGAGCGCCCGCATAGTGCACTTCCTGCGCCAGCATGGCTTCAGTGTCGACGAGATCTCCGTCTCCCAGCCCAGCCTGGTGGATCGTCAGGCCCAGGGCTTTAACGAGGCCACGGTGAACCAGGGCCGCTACACCGGGGCCATGACGGTGACCGTCTACAGCCACAAGATCGACAAGGTCCGCACCGCCATGGGCGAGATCAGCCAGCTGGGGCAGAGCGGCATCGCCATGACAGGCCAGGATTACGGCAACCAGACCCAGTTCCTGTTCACCGATCTCAATCGCTTGAAGCCTGAGATGATCGCCGAGGCCACCCAGAACGCCCGGGAGGTGGCCAGCAAGTTTGCCCAGGACTCCCAAAGCCGGCTGGGCAAGATCCGGCACGCCAGCCAGGGACAGTTCAGCATCACGGATCGCGACAGCAACACCCCCTACATCAAGAAGGTGCGTATCGTCTCCACCATAGAGTACTACCTGGGGGATTAATCCCCGGCCAGGCCCTAACGCAAACGGCCCCCTCGCATGAGGGGGCCGTTTGTTTATCCGGCTGACGTTAGTTACAGCGGCAGCGGCAGGCCGTTGGCGGTGGCCCTGTGATCGGCCAGCTTGAACTCCACCAGCAGGTTGCCCAGCTCGTTGCGTCTGAGGTAACCGTTCTGCAGCAACGTGTCCAGGTTGGCGGCCAGCTGGGGGATCTGCTCGGCCAGCTGGGGAGCCAGCTCCACCTGCAGCGCGCCCTGGCTCTGTTGCAGCAGGGCCAGCGGATTGGGCTGGGAGGCCACATCATAAGGCGGCAGGGTCAGCTCGCCGGCCAGCTTCAGGGGGGCCCGATCGATCTGCACCTGCAACGGCGCCAAACCGACCTTGAGCCCCTTTTGCCCCATCAGGCTGAGGCTGGCCAGGGCCAGCTCCGGCTCCTGGGGCGCGCCGCTTTGCTGCTGATTGAGCACCGTCTCGTAGCCCATGCGGTCCACGCCATCCAGGGTCAAGGCCAACTGCAACTGATCCAGGCGATGCTGGCCGCTGGCCTCCTGCACCTGCAGGCTGTCCAGCCCCACCTGATAGTGCAGATCCAGCCGGCCATCCAGGCCGCTGCCGCGCTCCGTCTCCTGACTGCCGAGACGCAGACCCGCCAGGCTCAGATGCTGCCCCTCCTGCTGCAACCGCAAGCCCTTAAGCGCCAGCTGACTGGTGGGGGCATACCAGGCCCGTCCCAGCCGCTTGAGATCCAGGCTCAGGCTCACGGGCTGCACCGTCAGCTGCGCCTTGGCCGCCGCGTCACTGGCCTCCAGTCCCTGCCAGCTGAGGTTGATGCTCATGGCCGACTCCCCGAGGCCCTGGACGGTCAGATGCAGCGGCGACCAGCCCAACTTGCCGTCGGCATCGGCAAACTGCCAGCTGTCCAGGCTGAGATCCAGATTCAACCCCGAGCTGAACAGGCCGGCCTGCCAGTTCAAGACCAGCGGCAGGCTGGCCTGATGGTTGGCCTCGAGCCAGCGGCCCAGGCTGCCTCGGCTCTGATCCAGGTTACCCTGGCCACTGACTCCCCAGGGGGTGAAGGACTGGAACAGGCTGGTGCTGACTTCCAGCGGAGCCTCCAGCACGGGGGCCTCCTCCCCCAGGTACTGATCGAAGAAGGCCTGTTCCAGGGTCAGGTGCAATTGCCCCTGGCTGCGGAACCAGCCCTCCGCCATGCTCTGCCACTGGGCGTGGACACCGGGCAGTTGGTTGAGTCGAGTGACGGCCTGCTGGCGCTGGGCATCAAACAGGCGGCTGCTGTTGGCGCAACCGGCCACATACCCCAGGCCGCCCAAGCCGATCAGCAGGGCCACGGTGAGTTTCCTGTTCATGAGATCCGTATCCTTACGCGGGTGTTACAGGTATCAGCTGGCAGCACGTTAATCCCTGCCCCGAATGGGGGCAAGGATAACGACTTGATTCTTTGAACTTATCCAGAATAAGTCCGCGCTCAGAGCAGCGGACTGAGCAGATAGAAGAGATTCTCCCGCAGTCGATGCCAGCGGGAGCGCTGGCGCCACTGCTGCCAGCTCATGGGGCGGGCACGCTGCAGGTAGTCCTGCTGCACCCGCGCCAACTCGCCGGCAAAGCCGGGGTCATCCACCAGCAAGGTGGCTTCGAAGTTGAGCCAGAGGCTGCGTCGGTCCAGATTCACCGTGCCCACCAGGGCCAGGGCCTCGTCCACCAGCACGCTCTTGGTGTGCAGCAGGCCATCGTGGAAGCGATAGATCTCCACCCCGGAGGCCAACAGCTCCTCGAAGAAGGCCTGGCTGGCATAGGTCGCCATCAGGGAGTCGTTCTTGGCAGGCAGGATCAGCTGCACCCGCACCCCGCGCTCCGCCGCCACCTGCAAGGCGGCGGCCAAGGGATCGTCCGGCACGAAGTAGGGGGTGGTGAGCACCAGGGTATGGCGAGCCTGATAGATGGCCTGCAGCAGTATCTGCTGGATACAGTCCCCGCCGGTGAAGGGGCCGGACGGCACCAGCTGCACCTGCTGATCCGGCTCATCCAGGTATTCGGGATTGTGCTGTTGCGCCTCCAGCAGCCGCTCGCCGGTCTCCATCTCCCAGTCCCGCACGAACAGGGACCAGAACAGGGGCACCACGGGCCCCTGCTGCCGTACCATGATGTCGATCCACTGACCCACCCCGGCACCGCGCTTGAAGAAGCGCGGATCCACCAGGTTCATGGATCCCGTGTAGGCCACCTGATCGTCGATCACCACCAGCTTGCGGTGCATGCGCAGGTCTTGCCGCTGCAAGGGAATGCGCCAGGCCCCCACCGGCAGCACCTCCACGAGGCGCACCCCGGCATCCGACAGCCGCCGCGGCCAATCGGTCTTGAAGAAGGCGGCGCTGCCCACCGAGTCCAGCAGCACCCGGCACTCCACGCCACGGCCGGCCGCCGCGATCAAGGCATCGGCCACCTCATCCACCCAGCCCCCCGGCTGCCAGATGTAAAACTCCAGGAAGCAGGAGACCTGGCTGGCCTGGATGTCCCGGGCCAGGGCAAACAATATTTCGTTGGGTTCGGTCAGGAGGGCCAGGCGGTTGCCCTTGAGCAGGGGCGAGCCCAGGCGCGCCTCCACCAGCTCCACCAGGGGCTGGGCCTGATGGCTGGGTTCGGCCAGCGGATGGGCAAACTGGCGCACCAGCTCGCGGATCCAGCGCCCATAGGGGGTGTACATGGCCACCGCCCGCTCCACCCGCTTGCGTCCCAGGCGGATTTCGCCAAACAGCAGATAGCTGACGATGCCCAACCCCGGCAGTATGTAGATGAGAAACAGCCAGGCCAGGGAGACACCGATGGGCCGCCGCTTCATCACCACCCGTACCGAGATCCCCACCATCAGGGCCAGGTAGCCGACAAACAGCAGCCAGCCGAGAAAGTCGTAGGCCAGCTTGAGCAGATCCCAGTCCCCTTGCACCATGTCTCTCCTGGATTTTTGCTTCACGTTACCGTCTCGCCATGCGCAAAACCAGCCTGTCGCGACACTTCTGGGGCCTGGGCCAAGGTAAGACTTGCCTGAAACCGTAAAATCCCCCACCCTGAGCAGCAGTTTCTGCTCTTATCGGAAGGGAGTTCCCCGTGCTGCGCCCAGCCCTGCGCCCTACTCTGCCCTTTGCCCTGACCCTCTTGCTGCTGGCCGGCTGTCAAAGCCCACCGCCCCCCGTCACCCACACAACACCCCAGACGGTGGTGGACAGCGACCTGCTGCTCGATCCCCTGCTGATCCGCGCTCAGCTGTTCGAGCAGTATCACCACTGGAAGGGGGTGCCCTACCGGGCCGGTGGCCAGAGCCGTCGCGGGGTGGATTGTTCCGGCTTCGTCCAGCTCACCTTCGCCGAGCGCTTCGGGCTGGATCTGCCGCGGGATACCTCAGGCCAGGCGACCCAGGGGCGCCCTGTGAGTCAGCAGGCCCTGCAGCCGGGGGATCTGCTGTTCTTCAAGACCGGCTACCACACCCGCCATGTGGGCATCTACCTCAAGGATCGCCAGTTCCTGCACGCCTCGACGAGCCACGGCGTCATCATCTCCGAGCTGGACAACCCCTACTGGTCCCGCCACTACTGGCAGGCCCGCCGCCTGCCCTGAACGCCGCATAAAAAAAGCCGCCTCAAAGGCTAATGCTGGTCAGTTAAGAAACAGAGATACTCATGAATGGCCGCCAGAGGCAAGCCATCCCCCTCCTAACCTCCCCCTTGGTAAGGGGGAGGAACGATTTTTCCCTCCCCTTGTTCAAGGGGAGGGTTAGGGTGGGGTTGGCTTTTGCCTCAAAAAACCGTGTCGTTGATACAGTTAAGGCGCCAACGGCGCCTTAACTGATGAGCATTAGCCTCAAAGGCGGCTTTTTACTGCTTAACGTGCTGCTCTCTTAACCCAACCAGACCCGGGCGTTGCGGAACATCCGCATCCAGGGGCTGCTCTCGCCCCAGTCGTCCGGGTGCCAGGAGTTGGCCACGGTGCGCATCACCCGCTCTGGGTGCGGCATCATGATGGTGACCCGACCATCTGTGGTGGTGAGGCCCGTTACCCCGGTGGGCGAGCCGTTGGGGTTGAAGGGGTAGGCTTCGGTGGCCTGGCCGTAGTGGTCGCTGAAGCGCACCGCCACGGTACCGCTGGCGTTGATGGCCGCCAGGTGCTGGGCATCCCGCACCTCGACCCGGCCTTCACCGTGGGACACGGCGATGGGCATGCGGGAACCGGCCATGCCGGCGAAGAACAGCGACGGTGACGCCTGCACTTCCACCAGGCTGAAGCGGGCCTCGAAGCGCTCTGACTCGTTGCGCACGAAGCGCGGCCACAGCTCGGCACCGGGGATCAGATCCTTGAGGTTGGACATCATCTGGCAACCGTTACAGACCCCCAGGGCGAAGGTATCGTCCCGATGGAAGAAGCCCTGGAACTGCTCCCGGGCCCGGGGGTTGAACAGGATGGACTTGGCCCAGCCCTCACCGGCCCCCAGCACGTCCCCGTAGGAGAAGCCGCCACAGGCCGCCAGCCCCTGGAAGTCCGCCAGCTGGATGCGGCCACCCAGCACGTCGCTCATGTGCACGTCCTGACAGGCGAAACCGGCCCGGTCGAAGGCCGCCGCCATCTCGCTGTGGGAGTTGACCCCCTGCTCACGCAGTATGGCCACCCGCGGACGCAGACCCTTGGCGATGTAGGGTGCCGCCACGTCCTGCTGCACGTCGAAGCTGAGGCTGGCATGCAGACCGGGGTCCTGGGCATCGAACTTGGCCTTGAACTCGGCATCGGCGCAGGCCGGGTTGTCCCGCAGGCCCTGCATCTGGTGGGTGGTCTCGGCCCAGACGGTGCGCAGGTGCACCCGGTTTTCGCACAGCACGTTCTGCCCGTTGCGGGTGAAGCGCAGCTGATCGTCGTCGTTCAGGCTACCGATGACATAGGTGCAGCTGGCCAGGCCATGGCCGGCCAGGGTGGTGAGCACGGCTTCCTTGTCGTCACGGCGCACCTGGATGACGGCGCCCAGCTCCTCGGCAAACAGCACCGCCAGATCGTCGTGACCCAGCTGATCCAGCGCCACGGTCAGACCCGTCTTGCCGGCGAAAGCCATCTCCGCCAATGTGGTGAACAGGCCGCCGTCGGAGCGGTCGTGATAGGCCAGCAGCTTGCGCTCGGCCACCAGGACCTGAATGGCATTGAAGAAGGCCTTGAGCTGGGTGGGGCTGTCCACGTCCGGCGCCTCGTTACCCAGCTGCTTGTAGACTTGGGCCAGGCAGGAGCCGCCCAGACGGTTCTTACCGTTGCCCAGATCGATGAGGATGAGATCGCTCTCCCCCAGATCGCTGCGCAGCTGCGGCGTGACCGTGTTGCGCACGTCTTCCACCCGGGCAAAGGCGGTGATGATGAGGGACAGGGGCGCGATCACCTCCCGCTGCTGTCCATCCTGCTCCCAGCGGGTCTTCATGGACATGGAGTCCTTGCCCACCGGTACCGTGATGGCCAGCTCGGGGCACAGCTCCTCGCCCACCGCCTTCACCGCCTCGTAGAGGCCGGCATCTTCGCCGGGGTGACCGGCGGCGGCCATCCAGTTGGCGGAGAGCTTGACCCGGGTCAGATCGCCGATCTGGGCGGGTGCCAGGTTGGTGAGGGACTCGGCCACCGCCAGGCGGGCGGAGGCGCCGTGATCCAGCAGGGCCACCGGGGTACGTTCCCCCATGGACATGGCTTCACCGGCATAGGTGTCGTAGCTGGCGGCGGTGACGGCACAGTCGGCCACCGGCACCTGCCAGGGGCCCACCATCTGATCCCGGGCAACGAGACCGGTCACGGTCCGGTCACCAATGGTGATGAGGAAGGTCTTCTCCGCCACTGTGGGCAGACGCAGGATGCGCTCCGCCGCCTCCTTGACGGTGGCGCCGTCCAGCTGCAGGGCCTGGCCCTGGGCCGGCAGGCGACTGACCTGACGGTGCATCTTGGGCGGCTTGCCCAGCAGCACCTCCAGGGGCAGATCGATGGGCTGGTTGCCGAAGTGGCTGTCTGAGAGGGTCAGGTGACGCTCTTCGGTCGCCTCGCCCACCACCGCATAGGGGGCGCGCTCCCGGCGGCACAGCTCTTCGAACTTGGCCAGCTGATCGGCGGCCACCGCCAGCACGTAGCGCTCCTGAGATTCGTTACACCAGATCTCCAGCGGGCTCATGCCCGGCTCGTCGTTGGGCACCTTGCGCAGCTCGAAACGGCCGCCGCGCTCGCCGTCGTTCACCAGCTCCGGCATGGCGTTGGACAGGCCACCGGCCCCCACGTCGTGAATGAAGACGATGGGGTTGTCTTCCCCCATCTGCCAGCAGCGGTCGATGACCTCCTGGCAGCGGCGCTCCATCTCGGGGTTGTCCCGCTGCACGGAGGCAAAGTCCAGATCCTCGGCGGACTGGCCTGAGGTCATGGAGGAGGCGGCGCCGCCCCCCAGCCCGATATTCATGGCGGGGCCACCCAGCACGATGAGCTTGGCTCCCACCGGGATCTCACCCTTCTGCACGTGCTCGTCACGGATGTTGCCCAGGCCGCCGGCCAGCATGATGGGCTTGTGATAACCGCGGATCTCCACGCCGTTGTGGCTGGGGACCTTCTCCTCATAGGTACGGAAGTAACCCAGGATGTTGGGGCGACCGAACTCGTTGTTGAAGGCGGCAGCACCCAAGGGGCCGTCGATCATGATGTCCAGGGCGGTGACGATGCGGCCGGGTTTGCCAAAGTCGGTTTCCCAGGGTTGCTGGTGGCCAGGAATGCGCAGGTTGGAGACCGAGAAGCCGCACAGACCCGCCTTGGGCTTGGAGCCGCGGCCGGTGGCACCCTCGTCGCGGATCTCGCCGCCGGAGCCGGTGGCCGCCCCCGGGAAGGGGGAGATGGCGGTGGGGTGGTTGTGGGTTTCCACCTTCATCAGGATCTGAATGGGCTCCTGATGGTATTGATATTCCCCGGTTTCCGGGCTGGGGAAGAAGCGTCCGGCCTCGGAACCCACCATGACGGCGGCGTTGTCCTTGTAGGCCGACAGCACATGCTCACTGTGCTGTTCGAAGGTGTTCTTGATCATCTTGAACAGGGACTTGTCCTGCTTGACCCCGTCGATGGTCCAGTCGGCGTTGAAGATCTTGTGCCGGCAGTGCTCGGAGTTGGCCTGAGCGAACATGTACAGTTCGATGTCGTTGGGATTGCGGCCCAGCTTCTTGAAGCTGGTCACCAGGTAGTCGATCTCGTCATCGGCCAGGGCCAGGCCCAGCTGCACGTTGGCCTCGGCCAGGGCGGCGCGACCACCAGCCAGCACGTCTACACTGGTATGGGGCGCCGGGGCGTGATGGGCGAACAGGGCCTCGGCAGCCGGCAGGCTGTCGAACACCGCCTCCATCATGCGATCGTGCAACAGGGCAGACACCTGCTGACGCTGGGCGGCATCCAGGCCGGCCGCCCCCACGTAGTAGGCAATGCCGCGCTCCAGGCGCACCACCTGAGACAGACCACAGTTACGGGCGATGTCGGTGGCTTTGGAAGACCAGGGGGAGATGGTGCCGGGGCGAGGAGTGACGAGGAACAGGTGACCTGTGGGGGCATGCTCGGCGATGGTGGGGCCATAGGTCAGCAGCTTGGCCAGGGTATCCTGTTGGACCTCATCCAGGGGGGCGCTCAGCTCGGCAAAGTGGACATATTCGGCATAGAGGTCGGTGATGTCCAGGTCCAGTTCGGCAAAGTTGGCCAGCAGCTTTCTGAGCCGGAATTCAGACAGCGCGGGCGCTCCTCGTAAGATTTCCATGGTGCCAATTCTCGCTTGGTTGGGAGGGGGGAAAACGCAGTGCGCGTATTATAGGGAGGGGGCTTTGTGATGTCGACCGCAACAGACAAACGTTTGGCCGGCATAAGGGTGTGACATCCACAGGGGCCTTTGGTATAAAACCCGAGCAACCGATAACCGGGAAAACCCTTGCACAGTAGATTTAGCCTATTCCATACAAGAGTTAACCTGTTGATTTTATTGATTGGTGTTCTATTTCTTGGCGCCTGCAGCCAAGAAGCAGGGCAAAACCAACTCAACGAAATAAAACGGCGAGGTGAACTGCGGGTCGGCACCCTCTACAGCAGCACGACCTATCGACTGCTGGACAGCGCCCCCACGGGCCTGGACTACGAGCTGGCCAAACGCTTTGCCGACTCCCTGGGAGTGCGGCTCAAGATCGTGCCCGCCTACCAGACCCAACAACTGTTCGATCTGCTGAGCCGTGGCAAGGTGGATCTCATCGCCGCAGCCCTGGCGGTGACCCCCAAGCGGCTGCAGTGGCTGCGCTTCACCCCCTCCTATTATCTGGTGCAGCAGAAGCTGGTCTACCGCAATGGCCGCGCCCGCCCCGGCTCCCTGGCCGACATCAAGGAGCCCATCGTGGTGGTCAAGGGGTCCAGCCACGAGGATCTGCTGCAGAGCCTGAGCCAGCAATTCGACAGCCTGCCATGGCAGGTCCGGGCGGAGGGCGACAGCGAGGCCCTGCTGCGGGAGGTGGCGGAAGGCAAGATCGCCTACACCATAGTGGATGACACCCTGCTGGCCCAGAACCAGCGTTTCTATCCGGAGCTGGCGGAGGCCATGACCCTCTCCCCCCCCACCCCGGTGGGCTGGGCCCTCTCCCGGCGGGAAGATGACACCCTGTACGCCGCCCTCATCGACTTCTTCGGCCAACGCAATCAGGACGGCACCCTGGCCAAGCTGGACGAGAAGTACTTCGGTCACGTGCAGTCCTTCGATTACGTGGACACTCACACCTTCTTGCAGCGGGTCAAGGAGATCTTGCCCAAGTACCGCCAGCTGTTCGAGTCCTATGCCCAGGGGCTGGACTGGCGGCTGCTGGCCGCCATCAGCTACCAGGAATCCCACTGGAACGAGGCGGCGCGCTCCTATACCGGGGTGCGCGGCCTGATGATGCTGACCCTGGAGACCGCCAAGGAGCTGGGCATAGTCGATCGCAAGGATCCCGAGCAGAGCATCAAGGGCGGGGCCGCCTACCTGCGCCAGCTCATCGACAAGGTGCCGGACTCGGTACCCAAGGATGAGAAGATCTGGTTTGCCCTGGTGGCTTACAACATGGGCTATGGCCACATGCTGGATGCCCGCCGCCTGACCAAGCTCAGGGGCGGCAACCCCGATGCCTGGCGGGATCTGAAGGAGAGCCTGCCCCTGCTGCACGAGGCCCAGTGGTACAGCAAGACCCGCTACGGCTATGCCCGTGGCCGGGAGGCCCGGCTCTACGTGAACAACATCCGCCGCTACTACCAGAGCCTGCGCATGTATGACGCCACCGAGCGCCAGCAGGAGGAGCGGCGTCACTTCAGCCAAAGCTGGGTCAATATCGCCACCCGTACCCCCAGCGAGCCCCCCACAGCGGCGGCTCCCGCCACCCCGTCGGAGACGCCGGCCGCCACGCCGGCCCAGGGCGACGACCGGATCCCCTCCTCTTCCTGATACTTTTTTCGGCTTTTCTCAGGTTAATTTTCTGTTACTATCCAGGCTGACAGTCGATCAGACTGCCCACCCTCAGGAGGTACCATTATGAGAAGAAAAAGAGGGGTATTGCAGCGTCGGAAACGCGCCGAGCCCTGGTATGGGCACCGCAGACGGGTCACCATCCGCCGCGTGCGCAAGCTGGCCACCCGCCGGTTGACCTTCTTCCTGACACAGAGCTACTAAACCGCAGAGTGTCTCTGCCAACCACCCACAAAAAAGGAGCCTCAAGGCTCCTTTTTGGTGTCTGACCGTCTGACTCATTGCGGCTTGATATCGAAGCGGGCGGCCCGCTTGGACACCAGGTTGTTGCACCGGTTACAGAAGAAATCCACCGCACCGCAGGCCTGCACCCGCTCCAGCTCGCTGTCGCACTCGGGACAGTGGGGCGTGAGGCGGAAGGTCTTGCCACACTGGGTGCAGCTGGTTTCGCTACGGCGGGGATCCAACCCCTCGGCCTGACAGGCCGGACAGATCAACAGAAAGGCCATCTTCTCTCCTTCTGGGAGACTCGGCTCCCGGTCTATAGCCAGACACAGCCGAGGCACGGGCAGCCAGCTCCCCGTGCCCACGACCGCTTACTACTTCTTGACGAACTTCATCAGGCGCCGGCGCTTGCGGATCTGGCTCTGGGTCAGCTTGTTCTTCTTGCCCTCGTACGGGTTGTCCCCTTCCTGGAACTCCACATGGATGGGGGTCCCCATGATCTTCAAGGCGCGACGGAAGTAGTTGATGAGATACCGCTTGTACGAGTCCGGCAGATCCTTGACCTGGTTGCCGTGCACTATGATGCGCGGCGGATTGTAACCACCGGCGTGGGCGTACTTGAGCTTGACCCGACGACCACGCACCAGAGGCGGCTGGTGGTCCTCGGTGGCCATGCGCATGATGCGGGTCACCATGGCGGTACTCACTCGACGGGTGGCGGACTGGTACGCCTCCTGAATGGACTCGAACAGGTGGCCGACGCCGGTGCCGTGCAGGGCGGAGATGAAGTGGATGCGGGCGAAGTCAACAAAACCCAGGCGACGCTCCAGCGCCTCCTTGATATCGTCCTTCACGTCCTGATCCAGGCCGTCCCACTTGTTCACTGCGATGACGATGGAGCGGCCGGTCTGGATGGTGAAGCCCAGCAGGCTCAGATCCTGATCCGACAGGCCGTCTCTGGCGTCGATCACCAGGATCACCACGTTGGCATCCTCGATGGCCTGCAGCGTCTTGATGACGGAGAACTTCTCCACCGTCTCGTAGACCTTCTTGCGCTTGCGCACCCCGGCGGTGTCGATGACGATGTACTGCTGCTCGTCACGCTCCAGGGGGATGTAGATGGAATCCCGGGTGGTGCCCGGCATGTCGAAGACGATGACCCGTTCCTCACCCAGCATGCGGTTGGTCAGGGTGGACTTGCCCACGTTGGGGCGCCCGACGATGGCGAACTTGATGGGCAGATCCGCAAACGGCACGGCATTCTCGAGGGACTCCTGCTCGGCGGCGGCCAGCTCCTCCTCGGTGGGCTCCGGCTCCCAGCCGCTGTCCCACTCGGCCTCCTCGTCAGAAGCCTCGTCTTCGTCGCTCTCCTCGTCCTGCAGCTCCTCCAGATAGGGGGTCAGGGCCTGCTCCAGCAGACCATACACACCACGGCCATGGGCCGCCGCCATCTGGTAGACCTCCCCCAGGGCCAGGGCGTAAAACTCGCCCACCACGGAGTCCGCATCCAGGCCATCCACCTTGTTGGCCACCAGGAAGACCTTCTTCTTCTGGCGACGCAGGTGGTTGGCGATGCCGATGTCGGCACTGGTGAGGCCGGCTCTGGCATCCACCAGGAACAGCACCACGTCCGCCTCGTCGATGGCCAGCAGGGACTGCTCCGCCATGTGCAGCTCGATGCCCTCTTCGGAGCCGTCGATACCGCCGGTATCCACCACGATGAACTCCATTCTGCCCAGCTTGGCCTGGCCATACTTACGGTCCCGGGTCAAGCCGGGGAAATCCGCCACCAGGGCGTCCCGGGTGCGGGTCAGGCGGTTAAACAGGGTGGACTTGCCCACATTGGGACGGCCCACCAGGGCAACAACAGGTGTCATAATGACCTCATTTATCAAATACAAAGGCTCCTGATCCAGGGATCAGGAGCCAAAAAACAGCACGTTGGCCTGCGGTTAGGGATGCTGCAGGGCCACCAGATCGCCACTGCGGGTCTGCAGGTAGACGGTATCCCCATCCACCAGCGGCGGCACATAGAGGCCATCGCTGTCGTATTTCTGCATCGCCACTATCTGGCCATCATCGTCACTCAGCCAGTAGAGGTAGCCTTCGCCATCCCCCACCAGCACGTAGTCACCAAACACCACGGGGGCGGTGACATTGCGGTAGGAGAGCTGGCCGTTGGTCCAGCGCTCGCGCCCATTGGTACGATCGACGGAGTAAACGTGGCCCTTGCTGTCGGTGAGCAGCAGATCGATGAGGCCAAAGGCCAGATCCTGGTAGGAGGCGTAGCGCCGCTTCCACAGCTCATCCCCACTGATCAGCTTCTGGGCCACCAGCTCACCATTATAGGCGATGGCAAACAGCTCATTGCCGATGACCAGGGGAGCGGCATCCACATCCACCATGCGCGCCAGCTCGGTGGAGCCGGTGGGGTTAGCCACCTTGGCGATGTGGGCCAGCTGGCCGTTTTCCAGCAGCAGCACGTTCAGACGACCATCCGCCCGCCCGTACAGCACACCGCCGGAGGTGATCACCGGCCGGGAGACGCCCCGCAGCGTCAGCTTGGGCAGATCGTCGCTAGCCGACCAGAGCAGGTGACCATCATCGGCATCCAGGGCAAACAGCTTGCCGGCGGAGGTATTCACCACCACCTTGCCGTCGTCCACCGCCGGCGCGGCCAGGATTTCGCCCGCCACTTCGCTCTGCCACAACAGCTCGCCGGTCTCCTGGGACAGGCAATAGAGCACGCCGTTCTCGGAACCGACAAACAGGTGCTCATAGCTGGCGGTGAGACCACCGGCCAGCCGCGGGCTGCGGCGATTGTCGTTGATGGGCAGATCCGACAAGTCCTGCTTCCACAGCAGCTTGCCGTCATGCTTGTCCAGTGCCACCACCTGGCCATCCCGGGCGGCGGCAAACAGACGATCATCGGCGATCACCGGCGCCAGCTGGGAGTAGTACTTGCCCACCCCATCCCCCACGGAGTGCTTCCACAGGGTCTTGGCGGAGAATTGAGCCTGCACCTGGGGCACAGGATCCATCACCACCACGTCTTCCTCGCCGCCGAACAGGGAGCAGCCGGCCAGGCTCAGGGTCGCCAGCAGGGGCAGGCTCCAGCGCAACAGGGGCTTATGCTTGGGGCTTGGCATCGGCACTGTCCTCGGCATTTGCCAGGTCATCCAGCTTGGCAGCCACGGCAGGGTTGCCGTTGATGCCGGCTGCCGCCAGGGCGGCCTGATAGGCAGTACGGGCTTGATCCTTTTCGCCCTGCATCAAGAAGAGATCGCCACGCACCTCGGCCACCAGGCCGGCGTAGGAGGCTTCCTTCAGTTCATCCAGCAGATTGAGGGCCGCGGCATAATCGCCCTGCGCCCCCAGCACCCGGGCCAACCGCAGGGTGGCCAGGGGCTTGAGTTCGGCATTGTCGCTGGCGGTAGCCACCCGCTTGAGCTGCTCCACCGCCAGCGGCAGCTGGTTTTGCGCAATGGCGGCAGAGGCCAGTTGCAGCGCGGCCAGATCCCCGTAGGTGTCCTTATGGGCAGCCACGAAGGCTTCACCGGCCTTGATGGCGGACTCGCCACCGGCCTGCATCTTTTCCATCAGTTGGGCATACTCGGCAGAGGCGGCTTCCTGCTGACCCTGACGATAATCGTTGTAGTAGCGCCAGCCGAACAGGCCCAGCAGGCCCAGCACTGTGCCGGCGATGATGGACTTGCCGTTCTCCGCCCACCACTCCTTGATGGCCTCGACCTGTTGTTCTTCTGAGTTGTAGATTTCCAAGATTATGCTCCTTTGCCTGCCAGCAGCTGGATCAGCTCGGCTACCTTGAGGGTCTGTTGCTCACCCTGCTTGAGATCCTTGACGGTGACCACGCCCTGGGCCACCTCCTCTTCACCGAGGATGAGCGCCAATTCGGCACCCACCTTGTCGGCCCGCTTCAACTGTTTCTTGAAATTGCCACCGCCGCAATGGGTCATCAGCCGCAGGGCCGGCAAGGCCTCCCGCAGCTGCTCCGCCAGGGCAAAGCCGGCGGCGGTCAACCCCTCGCCCATGGTGCACAGGTAGACGGCCACCGGTGCCTTGGCATCCCGGGTCTTCTCCAGGGTCTCCAGCAGCAGCACCAGGCGCTCCAGCCCCATGGCAAAACCCACCGCCGGGGTGGCCTGGCCACCCAGCTGTTCCACCAGGCCATCGTAACGGCCGCCGCCACAGACGGTGCCCTGGGCCCCCAGGCTCTGGGTCACCCACTCGAAGACGGTGTAGTTGTAGTAATCCAGACCACGCACCAGGCGCTCGTTCACCTCGTAGGCGATGCCCGCGGCTTCCAGCAGCTGGCGCAGGCCGGCAAAGTGCGCACGGCTCTGTTCGCCGAAGAAATCCGCCAGCCGCGGCGCATCCACCAGCAGCGCCTGGATGCCGGCATCCTTGGTGTCCAGCACCCGCAGCGGGTTGGTGTACATGCGGCGTTGGCAATCCTCGTCCAGCTTCTCCTTGTGCTGCTCCAAGAAGGCCACCAGGGCGGTGCGATAGGCCGCCCGCTCGTCACTGGAACCCAGGGTGTTGAGCTGCAGGGTCAGGTGTTCGCTGATGCCCAGCTGACGCCACAGGCGGGCGGTGAGCAGTATGAGTTCGGCGTCGATGTCCGGACCGTTCAGGCCAAACACCTCCACCCCGAACTGATGGAACTGACGATAACGGCCCTTCTGGGGACGCTCGTGACGGAACATGGGGCCGATATACCAGACGCGGCGTTCCTGGTTGTAGACCAGGCCATGCTCGATGCAGGCCCGCACGCAACCGGCGGTGCCCTCGGGACGCAGGGTCAGGCTGTCGCCGTTGCGGTCGTCGAAGGTGTACATCTCCTTCTCGACCACGTCGGTCACCTCGCCGATGGCCCGCTTGAACAGGTGGGTCATCTCGACGATGGGCATGCGCATCTCGCTGTAGCCATAAGAGGCCATCAGGTTGCGCAGGGAGGATTCAACCAGTTGCCAGACCGGAGTCTGCTCCGGCAGGCAGTCGTTCATGCCGCGAATAGCTTGGATCTGTTTGGCCACGTTGGTACTCGAATGCAGTTAAAACCAGGGAGAAAAAGTGTCCGCATTATAGGGAGTTTCCCCCCCGAGGTAAAACGCCCGGGAGGGAATGGGACACCGTCATTCGGTGGGCGTCACATCGATGCGATTGTCTTGGTCCAGTCGGGCCACCTTGGCGCGGATCCGGGCCTCGAGGGCATCCACCAGATCCAGGTTGTCCAGACGGTCCACCCGCTGGCCATCCTCGTACAGGGCGCTCTTCTTGTTGGCGCCGGCCAATCCAAGGTTGGAGACCAGGGCCTCGCCCGGGCCATTGACCACACAGCCGATGATGGAGACATCCATGGGGGTGACTATGTCTTCGAGCCGCTGCTCCAGGGCGTTGACGGTGCCGATGACATCGAACTCCTGCCGGGAGCAGGAGGGACAGGCGATGAAGTTGATGCCGCGGGAGCGGATGCGCAGGGACTTGAGGATATCGAAGCCCACCTTCACCTCCTCCACCGGATCGGCGGCCAGGGAGATGCGCAGGGTGTCGCCTATGCCCTCGGCCAGCAGCATGCCCAGCCCGATGGCGGACTTGACCGCCCCGGCACGAAAACCGCCGGCTTCGGTGATGCCCAGGTGCAAGGGCTGTTCAATCTGGCGCGCCAACTGGCGATAGGCTTCCACCGCCAGGAACACATCCGACGCCTTGACGCTCACCTTGAACTGGTCGAAGTTGAGCCGGTCGAGGATCTCCACGTGGCGCAGGGCGGACTCCACCAGCGCCTCAGGGGTCGGTTCGCCGTACTTGTCCATCAGCTCCCGTTCCAGGGAGCCACCGTTGACGCCGATGCGGATGGGGATGTTCTTGTCCCGGGCACAATCCACCACGGCGCGGATGCGCTCTTCGGAGCCGATGTTGCCCGGGTTGATCCGCAGGCAGTCGGCACCGTACTCGGCCACCTGGAGGGCGATGCGGTAATCGAAGTGAATGTCCGCCACCAGGGGCAGGCTCACCTGCTGACGGATCTGGGCGAAGGCCTCGGCCGCGTCCATGGTGGGTACCGAGACCCGCACTATGTCGGCGCCGGCCCGGGCGATGGCCTGGATCTGGGCCACGGTGGCCGCCACGTCCGTGGTCCGGGTGTTGGTCATGCTCTGCACCGAGATGGGGGCATCCCCCCCGACGGCCACCTTGCCCACCATGATCTGCTTGCTGATCCGGCGTTTGATTGGGGATACCACGTCACTCATACAATCAACTCTTGCTTGGCAGGGTAAAACGGGCCACCTGGCCGTTCTTGAATTTGCTCATGTCTACCGGCTCGCCGGCAAAGCTCAGACTCAGGGACTGAGGCGCGCCCACCACCAGCCGGTAGGGTGCCTTGCCGGAGAGCGTCTGCTGAGCCCCGGCCTTCTTCAGCCCCTCCAGCAGCACCTTGCCGGAAGCATCCGTGATGCGCAGCCAGCAATCGGCCTTGAAGGTCAACGCCAGTTGACCGTCCCCAGGGGCCGTCCCAGCGGTCTCGGCAACCGTCACAGGGGCGGCCGCCTTGGCCGGCGCAACGGTGGCGCTGGTGGGCGCCGCCACGGGGGCGGTCGGCAAGGCGGCGGGCGCGGCAGACACGGCAGCACTCACTGCGGCCTGGGCGGCACTGACCGGCTCGGCCGCCGGGGCGGCGCTGGCAACCGGCAGGCTGGCCGAGGCCGTCGGGGCCAGGGATTCGGTGGAACTGTCCAGCATCCGCATGGTGTCATCCAGGTTGCTGGTCTTGGGGGTTTCCGCCGGCTGATGCCACCACCAGGCGAACATGCCCACCGCCAGGACGATAAACGCCAGCCAGGAGGCATAGCGCAGACGGTTCTCGCTGGCTTCGCGACTGGTGCGCCGGGAGAAGCTGTGCATCTGGTGACCATATTCCGGCGTCTGCTCGGCCATGGCCTCGTAGGCGGCCACGATCGGCTCGTCCGGGATCCCCAGCAGCTTGGCGTAGGACTTGATGTAGCCGCGGGTAAAGGTGCTGGCGGTCTTCTGATCGAAGCGGTCCAGCTCCAGATCCCGGATAAGCGAAACCCGCAGGTTGAGACGGGCGGCCACCTCAGCCTGAGACAGCTGACGCTGCTCACGGGCGGTACGCAACATCAAACCAGGGCTGGGACGGGCATCCTGAGCGTCGGATGCCGGAACGGTGTGGGATTCAGTAGTCATTATTTATGTATCTTTTTGCTTGGGCGGAGTCCGGAAAGCGACGCACCAGCTCGCCGCCGAACTTATGCAATTGGGCCAATTCTCCCAGCTCCTGCGCCAGACGCAAGCGCAGCCACAAACTTTCTGCCGTCTCGGGCAGACCAAGCTGGGCATAACGGCTAAGCGACACCCCGGCGGCTTCCCGCTGGTTAGTATCCAGCTCCAGACCCGCCTTGGCCAGCCAGGAGTGACCCTTGCGGGGGTTGTAGCGTACCGCCTGGTCGAAATACTGCAATGCCTTCTCCTTCTGGCCGGCCTGTTTGGCACAATAACCGGCATTTTCGAAGGTGTCGTCCATGTCCACGTAATCCGGCTGTTTCACCGCCTTGAGGAACTGGCGCTCGGCGTCGTCGTAGCGTTTTTGCTTGCACAGGAAGACGCCGTAGTTGTTCATGGCATTGGCATCGGCGCTGTGCAGGGAGAGGAGTTTACGGTAGGTCTCGTCTGCGGCCTTGAGATCGCCGACCTTCTGGTAATAGTATGCCAGGGTCAGATAGGCATCGGCATTATGGGGATCCATCTTCAGGGCCTTGTCCAGATTGAACTTGGCCTGACTCATGTCCCCCTTCTTCATGTAGCCCACCGCCAGCTCGACCCGGGTCTTGGCGGCGGCCACGTTATTGATAGACTGGGCAGAACGGGTGCTATTGTTGCCGATATAGGTGGTTTCGGTCACACAGCCGGGCAGCAGCGCCAACACTGCCCAAGCCAACAAGGTGTTAGTTTTCATGCTTTTGAGCAATAACGGACTGGATTTCAAAGCATTTTGACCGAAATACCCTCGTCTTGCATCCGTTTTTTCATGGTTCGCTTGGTTCTGTCGATCACGTCACCTACCAGTTGGCCACAGGCGGCATCGATATCGTCCCCGCGGGTTTTTCGCACAATCACGGTAAAGCCGTACTCCATCAGTACCTTGGCGAAACGGTCGATCCGGCTGTTGCTGGGCTTGCCGTAGGGATTGCCCGGGAAGGGATTGAAGGGGATCAGGTTGATCTTGCTGGGGGTGTCCTTCAGGGTCTTGGCCAGCTCATGGGCATGCTGCATGTCGTCGTTGATGTGATCCAGCAGCACGTACTCCACCGTCACCCGCCCCTGGTTGGCATTGGACTTATCCAGATAGCGCCGCACCGCCGACAGGAAGTCATCGATGTTGTACTTGTCGTTGATGGGCATGATCTCGGAACGCAGGGCGTCGTTGGGGGCATGCAGCGAGATGGCCAGGGCCACGTCGATCATGTCCCCCAGCTTGTCCAGGGCCGGCACCACACCGGAGGTGGAGATGGTCACCCGCCGCTTGGACAGGCCGAAACCGAAGTCATCCATCATCAGCTCCATGGCCGGCACCACGTTGGCCAGGTTGAGCAAGGGCTCGCCCATGCCCATCATCACCACGTTGGTGATGGGTCGCTTGCCGGTCTCCTTGGAGAAGCCCAGCACCTTGGCGGCCCGCCACACCTGGCCGATGATCTCGGAGACCTTGAGGTTGCGGTTAAAACCCTGCTGGGCGGTGGAGCAGAACTTGCACTCCAGGGCACAGCCCACCTGGGAGGAGACGCACAGGGTGGCTCTGTCCTCCTCGGGGATGTAGACGGTCTCCACCTCCTGATCCCCCACCAGCATGGCCCACTTGATGGTGCCATCAGAGGAGCGCTGCTCGCGGCTGATCTCCGGCGCCCGGATCTCGCAACGCTGCTGCAGCTTCTCCCGCAGGGTCTTGTTGATGTCGGTCATGGCGGCAAAGTCATCACAGCCGAAGTGATAGAGCCACTTCATGACCTGATCGGCACGAAACGGCTTCTCACCGATGTCGGTGAAGAAGGCGCGCATCGCCTTGCGATCCAGATCCAGCAGATTGATTTTTGACTCGCTCATGGGGGCCTCTGTGATGAACTACCAGCTTTGGGGGCGGCATTGTACAAATATTGTTTCAGCTATGCTAGGGAGCCAGGCCGCTGGAGGCCGGTAAAACAACAGGGGAGCCTGGGCTCCCCTGTGGGCTGTGCTGTGGCTTTTTACTGCTGCATCACTGACTTAGCGGGTACGGGGACAGATCTCTTCGCCGGTGAAAAAATAGGCAATTTCTCGCTCCGCCGAGGTGGTGCTGTCGGAGCCGTGCACGGCGTTTTGCTGTACCGAGCTGGCATAATCAGCCCGAATGGTACCCGCCTGCGCCTTGAGGGGATCCGTGGCACCGATCACCTCCCGGTGACGACGGATGGCATCCTCGCCTTCGAGCACCTGAACCATGATGGGCCCTGAGGTCATGAACTTGATCAGGGGATCATAAAACGGCTTGCCCTGGTGTTCGGCGTAAAACCCCTCGGCCTGTTCACGACTCAGATGCAGCATCTTGGCGGCGATGATCTGCAGACCGGCATTTTCGAAACGATGATAAATATCGCCGACGAGATTGCGCCCCACTGCGTCGGGTTTGATGATGGAAAAGGTACGTTCAATGGTCATGGACATGGACTCCTTAAGCGCCGTCAAAACAAGGGCGTGCTTCCGATTATACGGATGCACGCCCGTCTGACACCGCCAAACAGGCGTTTTTGTTAAATCTTTTAACTAACTCTCACTGCCCTGCCCCACCCCATTCACAACCGCTCAGGATTTCGCCACCTGCTGCAGCCAGGCGGCTATGGTACGCACGCCATGGCCCTTGCCACCGGGGGCCCACAGATCGTTGGCGTTCTTCTGATAAGACGCAGACAGGTCCAGGTGCAGCCACTGGGTCACGCCGCTGCCGACGAAGCGGGACAGGAAGGCCGCCGCCGTGGTGGCCCCCGGCGTCCCTTCGGCGCCGGCGACATTCCCCATCTCGGCAAACGAGGAGCTGAGCATGGGCAGATGCCAGGGCGCCAGCGGCAGCGGCCAGCACTGCTCCTGCTGGCTACGGGCCAGTTGGCACAAGCCATAGGAGTCCGCCTCCTTGAGGCTGAACACGCCGTGATAATCCCGGCCCAGGGCCACCTTGGCGGCGCCGGTCAGGGTGGCGGCATCCAGCAGGTAGCGACAGCCGGTGTCGCTGGCACTGAGCAGCCCGTCGGCCAGCACCAGACGCCCCTCGGCATCCGTGTTCTGCACCTCCACGGTCACGCCATTGCGATAGGTGAGTATGTCCCCCAGCTTGAAGGCGTGGCCGCTCACCAGGTTCTCGGCACAGCACAGGAACAGCTTGATGCGCGCCTTGAGCCCCTGGCGGATGGCCAAGGCCAGGGCGCCACTCACCATGGCCGCACCGCCCATGTCGGACTTCATGGGCAGCATGCCGTCGGAGGGTTTGAGGCTGTAGCCGCCGGAGTCGAAGGTGATGCCCTTGCCCACCAGACAAGCCAGCACAGGCGTGCTGTCATCCCCGCTGGGGTTGTAGTCCAGCTCCAGCAGCACAGGCGGGCGCTCGCTGCCGCGACCGACGCCATAGAGGCCCACCATGCCCAGCTCCCGCAGCTCCTCACCCACCACAAAACGTGTCGAGACCGCCTCGGGGGCCTGGCGACGAATAAATTCGGCAGCCTGCTCGGTCAGGCTCTGGGGATAGATGTCTTCCGGGGTGCCGTTGGTGATCTCCCGCACCCAGCGGGTACACTCCAGCAAGGCATCCAGCTGGGCCTGCTCGGCCACCGGCATCTCCCCCAGGTAGAGGCTCTGCTTGCCCCGGGGATTGTAGAAGCCCTGGTAGAAGGCATAGCGGTGCTCCAGATCCCACCCCTCCCCGGACAGGCACACCTGCTTGATCCCCTGACCATCCAGGCGGCGGCCGGCGCGCTGGATCTGGCGCAGCCACTCGCCCTGATCGGCCCCCAGATGGATCAGGGCGCCGGTGGAGACAAAACTCAGCAGGGCCTGCTCACCCCATTGGGGATCGGCAGGCTGTTGGGACAACAGAATCTTCATGACAGCAGACATGCAAAGGGATCCTTATGATGCAACAAGACAAAAACAGACCAGGCCACCCGTGGGTGGCCTGTTAACGCTATTCCTCGTCCAGCTCGCCGAGCCAGGCCAGGATGATGGCTTCCAAAATGGCCTCACTGGAGTGGGCCGGATCGTCGTCAAATTCCGGCAGTTCACAGATCCACTGATGCAGATCCGTGAAGCGAACCTGACGGGGATCCTGTTGGGGAAATCGCTCGGCCAGGGCCAGGGCGATCTCCAGGCTGTCTATCCACTTGAGGGACATGTGACCTCCTTGCCAACCGGCCCAAGGCGTCAGTGACGCTCGGAGGCCAGGTTGATGGTGTATTTGGGGATCTCAACCACCAGATCCTCATCCGCCACCTTGGCCTGACAGCTCAGCCGGGATTGCGGCTCCAGCCCCCAGGCCTTGTCCAGCATATCATCCTCCAGCTCATCACTGGGCTCAAGCGAATCGAACCCTTCCCGGACGATGCAGTGACAGGTGGTACAGGCACAGGACTTCTCACAGGCATGTTCAATCTCGATGTGATTGCGCAATGCCACATCCAGTATGGTCTCTCCGCTCTGGGCCTCCAGTACGGCGCCCTCCGGGCAGAGGGTTTCATGGGGCAATACAATGATTTTCGGCATATTACACCTTGTCGATTTGTTGTCCCTGCAGCGCGCGACGGATGGAGTCATCCATGCGACGGGCGGCAAATTCGGCGGTGGCGTGATCCACCTCGGTAATGGCCGCCACGATGGCGTCCACATCCTGGCCTTGGCGCTGCTGACGCAGCTGGGCCAGGGCGGTCTCGATGACGGCGCGATCGGCCCGGTCCAGCAGCCGCTCGCCATCGGCCTGCAGCGCCTGGCTGACGCTCTCCAGCACCCGGTCGGCCTCCACCTGCTGTTCCACCAGCATGCGGGCCTTGACGTCCGACTCGGCGTTGGCGATGGAGGCCCGCAGCATGTCGGCGATCTGGCTCTCCTGCAGGCCATAGGAGGGTTTGATCTCGATATGGGCCTGGGCCTGGGTGCTGGTCTCCATGGCGGTCACCGACAGCAGGCCGTCGGCATCCACCTGGAAGGTCACCCGGATATGGGCCGCACCGGCCGCCATGGGCGGTATGTCCCGCAGCACGAAGCGCGCCAGGGAACGGCAATCGGCCACCAGCTCCCGCTCGCCCTGCACCACGTGGATGGCCATGGCGGTCTGACCATCCTTGAAGGTGGTGAACTCCTGAGCCCGGGCCACCGGCAGGGTGGTGTTGCGGGGGATGATCTTCTCGGTGAGCCCCCCCATGGTCTCCAGGCCCAGGGACAGGGGGATCACATCCAGCAGCAGCATCTGGTTGTCGGGCTTGTTGCCCACCAGCACATCCGCCTGGATGGCGGCGCCCAGGGCCACCACCTTGTCCGGATCGATACTGGTGAGGGGCGGCTTGCCAAAGTAGACGGCCACCTGCTCCCGCACCAGGGGCACCCGGGTGGAGCCTCCCACCATCACCACCTCCAGCACCTCGTCGGCGGTGACGCCGGCATCCTTGAGGGCCCGGCGGCAGGCCAGCAGGGTCTTCTTCACCAGGGGCTGGATCAGTGCATCGAACTGGCTGCGGCTCAGTTCCCCCTGCCAACCGAGGAAGGAGAGGGTCAGGCTGTCCTGGGCGGTGAGCCGCTCCTTGGCCTCACAGGCCAAGTCCAGCAGCTGACGCTGCTCCTGGGGCGTCAGGGCCCGATCCAGCTTCAGCTGGGCCAGCAGCCAGTCGGCCAGGGCATGGTCGAAGTCATCGCCGCCCAGGGCGGAGTCGCCGCCGGTGGCCAGCACCTCAAACACACCACGGTGCAACCGCAGGATGGAGATATCGAAGGTGCCGCCCCCCAGATCATAGACGGCGATGAGCCCCTCCTGCCCGGAGTCCAGCCCGTAGGCCACGGCGGCGGCGGTGGGTTCGTTCAGCAGGCGCAGCACATGCAGGCCCGCCAGGCGGGCGGCATCCTTGGTGGCCTGGCGCTGACCGTCGTTAAAATACGCCGGTACCGTCACCACCACCCCATCCAGGCTGGCACCCAGACTCTGCTCGGCGCGCTGGGCCAGGCTTTTCAGGATCTCGGCGGAGACCTGCACCGGGTTGACGGCACCGGCCGCGGTTTCTAACTGCACCAGACCGCCCGCCCCTTCGGCCAGCCGATAGGGCAACCGGGCGCCGTCCACGTCGGCCAGGGACTTGCCCATCAGCCGCTTGATGGAGGAGAGGGTGTTGAGGGGATCCTGGGCCGCCTGCTGCTTCGCCTGGCGACCCACCAGGATGCCGTCCTGGCCATAGCGCACCACGGAGGGCAGTATCACCTCACCGTCCGCATCCGCCAGGGCCTCGGCCTGACCGCTGCGCACCACGGCCACCAGGGAGTTGGTGGTGCCCAGATCGATGCCCACCGCCCACTTCTGCTGGTGGGGGGCCGCACTCTGGCCGGGCTCTGCAATGTGTAATAACGCCATCTGTCAATCGTCCAACAATGAGTCTTCCAGCCGCTCCAGCTCCAGCTGCAGCTTGGCCATAAATTTGAGTTTGCGCACCCAGTCCGCCGCCTCGGGCCAGCGGCCGGAGGCCAATGTCTGGCTCAGGGACGCCAGCATCTGGCCCTGGGCCTGGCTCAGCTCGGCGGCCAGATCGGCGGCGGCCTGCATGGGATCATCGGCTTGCGGCAGTTCCTCCAGCGCCTCGCGCCAGGCCCACTGCTGCTCGAGAAAGTCCAGATCCTGCAGGGTCTGCTGTTCGCCGCGGATCTCCAGCCCCTGCAGACTCAGCAGGTACTCGCCACGGGCCACGGGCTCCTTGAGAGTATGGAAGGCGGCATTGATCTCGGCGGCCCACTGCAGGGCCCGGCTGCGATCCGCCTCGCTGGCGGCGGCAAACTTGTCCGGATGGTACTGCTGCTGCAGCTGACGGTAGCGACTAGCCAGCTCGGCCGCGTCCAGTTCGAAGGCGATGGGAAGATGGAAGATGTCGAAGTAGTTCACCCGGCGCTCCAGCACAAAAAACAAGCGGCCGGCTCGGGAGCCGGCCTGACGGGCCTAGACGGTGAAGCTCTCACCGCATCCGCACTCGTCCTTGACGTTGGGATTATGGAATTTGAAGCCCTCGTTGAGCCCTTCCTTGACGAAGTCCAACTCGGTGCCGTCAAGATAAAGCAGGCTCTTGCTGTCTACCACCACCTTGACGCCGTGCTGCTCGAAAATTTGATCGTCAGCGCCGCTTTCGTCGACAAACTCCAGCACATAGGCCATGCCGGAACAGCCGGAGGTCTTGATGCCCAGCCGGACACCGAGGCCCTTGCCCCGGTTGGCCAGGAAGGTTCTCACGCGGTTTGCCGCCGCTTCGGTCAGGGTGATGGCCATCGCTTGCTTCCTTCTTATTCCAGACCTTTCTTCTGCTTATAGTCGGCGATGGCGGCCTTGATGGCATCCTCCGCCAGGATGGAGCAGTGGATCTTCACCGGCGGCAGCGCCAGCTCTTCGGCGATGGCGGTGTTCTTGATGGCCGCCGCCTCGTCCAGGGTCTTGCCCTTGACCCACTCGGTCACCAGGGAACTGGAGGCGATGGCGGAACCACAGCCGTAGGTCTTGAACTTGGCATCCTCGATGACGCCGTCGTCGTTGACCTTGATCTGCAACTTCATCACGTCGCCGCAGGCCGGCGCCCCCACCATGCCGGTGGCCACATCCGGGTCGTCCTTGCTGAAGGAGCCGACGTTGCGCGGATGCTCATAGTGATCGATTACTTTTTGACTGTATGACATGTCACATCTCCTACCAATGCTGTACGCCGCTTAATGATGAACCCACTCGACCTTGCTCAGGTCGATACCGTCCTTGTACATGTCCCACAGGGGTGACATCTCCCGCAGCCGGTCAATGGACTCATTGATCAGTGCGACGGCGTAATCAATCTCTTCTTCGGTGGTGAAGCGGCCCAGGCTGAAGCGGATGGAGCTGTGGGCCAGCTCGTCGTTGAGCCCCAGGGCGCGCAGGACATAGGACGGCTCCAGGCTGGCGGAGGTACAGGCGGAACCGGAAGAGACCGCCAGGTCCTTGAGCGCCATCATCAGAGACTCGCCTTCCACATAGTTGAAGCTGACGTTGAGGTTGCCCGGCACCCGCTGGTCCAGGGAGCCGTTGACATAGACCTCTTCGATGTTCTTGATGCCGTTCCACAACCGCTGCCGCAGAGCCAGCAGGCGGGCGGACTCCTCGGCCATCTCCAGCTTGGCCAGGCGGAACGCCTCGCCCATGCCGACGATCTGGTGGGTGGGCAGGGTGCCGGAGCGCATGCCGCGCTCGTGACCGCCGCCGTGCATCTGGGCTTCCAGGCGCACCCGCGGCTTGCGGCGCACGTACAGGGCACCTATGCCCTTGGGACCGTAAATCTTGTGGGCCGACAGGGACATGAGATCCACCTTCATGGCCTCAACGTCGATGGGCAGCTTGCCGGCGCTCTGGGCGGCATCCACGTGGAAGAACACCTTCTTGGCCCGGCACAGCTCACCGATGGCGGCAATGTCCTGCACCACCCCGATCTCGTTGTTCACGTGCATCAGGCTCAGCAGTATGGTATCGGGGCGCAGCGCCGCCTCGACCTGCTGCAGGCTGATGAGGCCATCGGCTTGGGGCTCCAGATAAGTCACTTCGAAACCCTGCCCCTCCAGATAACGGCAAGGGTCCAGCACCGCCTTGTGTTCGGTCTTGCTGGTGATGATGTGCTTGCCCTGCTTCTCGTAGAAGTGAGCTATGCCCTTGATGGCCAGGTTGTCCGACTCGGTGGCACCGGAGGTGAAGACGATCTCCCGGGGATCGGCACCAATCAGATCGGCCACGTGGTTGCGGGCCTCATCCACCGCCTCTTCGGCCTGCCAGCCGAAACGGTGGGAGCGTGACGCCGGATTGCCAAAGGTGCCGTCCAGGGTCAGGCATTGCATCATCTTCTCTGCCACCCGGGGATCCACCGGGCAGGTGGCTGAATAATCCAGATAAATCGGCAGCTTCATGGTCTACTCCAAATTCTGCGTTTTTTGGGCTGGCAAGGTCGGCTTGCTCAGCGTGCCAGGCGATCCAGCGGCATGCTGACCAGGTTGGCCTTGTGGCTGTGTTTGTCCTGCTGTTGCGCCACCTGCTTGACCTCGGCCTGGGCCACCAGCTCGGCCAGGGTGATGTCGTCAAGAAAGTTGCTGATCCGATCGCTCAGATCCCGCCACAGGGAGTGCGTCAGGCATTGTACTCCCCCCTGGCAGCCATGTTGACCATGACAGCGGGTGGCATCCACCGATTCGTTGACGGCGGCAATCACCTGGCCGACGGAGATGTCGCTGGCCGCCATACCCAGACGATAGCCACCGCCGGGGCCACGCACGCTGGACACCAGCCCTTGCTTGCGCAGGCGGGAGAACAGCTGCTCCAGGTAGGAGAGGGAGATGCCCTGCCGTTCGGAAATATCGGCCAGGGGCACGGGGCCCAGCTCGGTGTGCAGGGCCACATCCAGCATGGCAGTGACGGCGTAACGTCCTTTGGAAGTCAGTCTCATGGCGATGGTCACCCGTTTGTTAAACTTGTGATCACTATTCCATGACCGACTATTTCAGTCAAGTATTTAACCCCTGCGTTTACTCAACTATTTTTCTCGTGGCCGCTGGCCCGTTGGGCGGCGGTGAGAATGCCGCGCAGTATGTTGAGCTCGACGCTGTCGGGGCGAGCCCGGTTGTACAGGCGGCGCAGCTTGTTCATCACCTGTCCCGGGTGATCTTCCCGCAAAAAGCCCACCTGGGTCAGGGTCCGCTCCAGATGGTGATAGAAGCCCTCCAGCTCGGCCTGGGAGGGATAAGCCACCCCATCCTCGTCGCTCGGGTTCGGCTCAGACGTCTGGCCGGCCAGCCAGGCCTGCCGCACCTCGTAGCAGAGGGTCTGCACCGCCATGGCCAGGTTCAGGGAGCTGTATTCCGGATTGGCCGGGATACAGACGTGGAACTGACACTGCTGCAGCTCCTCGTTGGTCAGGCCGGTACGCTCCCGGCCAAACACCAGGGCCACCTGGCCCCCCTGCCCTTCGGCAAACAGCTTGGCCGCCGCCTCACGGGGCGCCAGCATGGGCCACTGCAGGGTCCGAGAGCGGGCACTGGTGCCGATCACCAGCGGACAGTCGGCGATGGCCTCCGCCAGGCTCGCCACCGTCTTCACATTGGCCAGGATATCCACGGCCCCCGCGGCCATGGCGGTGGCGCGACCGTCCACCGGCTCCTGAGGGTCCACCAGCACCAGTTGGCTGATGCCCATGGTCTTCATGGCCCGGGCGGCGGAGCCTATGTTGCCGGGATGGGAGGTGTTCACCAGAACGATGCGCAGATTGTCGAGCATGACGCGGAACCCTGTCTGAAAATCCGGGGCAAATCCTACCACAGCCGTCGGTCTTTGCCCCACTTTCATGCCGCTCTATGCATATGGATATTTTTTGTACATCTTTACTGGCGGACGCTATGCTAGGGGTGACGACCTCGGAAAAGGAGTGCCACCATGCTGCCTGCCTCTGTGTACGAGTCCTTACCCAAGGTTTACCTGATAGGGGGCCTGGTGTTGCTGCTGCAGGCCCGCTCGCCGCTGGTCTTGCTGGCGGGGGCGCTGCTGTATCTGGCCGCCGCCCTCATCTGGATCATGCGCTCCACCCAACGCCGTACCGACATCACCATCTATCCCAACAAGATGCTGTTCCTGCCCGATAGCCTGTACGAGTTCAAACCCTTCGTCTATGGCGTGCTGGCCCTGCTGTTGTGGCGCCTGCCGCAGCAACAGTGGTGGCAGCTGCTGGCGTTGACCCTGGGGGCCTGGGGGCTGATGAGCCTCTACCTACGCGCCCGCCACCGCCGCTGCCGCCTGCCGTTTGCCTGAGCCTTAGCGCGGCACCAGAGCCGTTTGGCCGTCTGGCGCAACCTCGGCCGCCGACTGAATAAAGCCCGCAAGATCCCCCAGCCCCCGCCGCAGCAGGGCGGGCAGCTGGCTCAGATCCAGGCTGTCCAGCAGGTTCTTCACCTCCAAGCCCAGTTCGGTATCCCCTTCGATCTTGAGGCGGCGCTGGAAAAACAGGCTGTCGGGATCTTCCTTGCGCCCGGCGATGAGAATGAGATCGTTGAGGCCACCGCTGAAGCTCACATCCTGCTGCGGAGCCGACGCCAACACCTGCAGGCGGCCGTCCACCAGGGTGATGATGCAGCCCAGGGCCAGATCCGTCACCGTCACCTTGAGGTACTTGCCCTCCAGAAAGTCGAAATCCCCATCGGCCAGTGCATCGGCACACACCTTGGTCAGCGCCAGGGTCAACAGCCGCTGCTGCAGGGCAAAGGGCAGTAGGGACAAGGGGGGACGCAGCAGATCCGGGGCATGTTTTACCAACATGCGTTTGACGGCTAACAGCACAGCAGGCTCCTCTTTGAGTCAAAACGGCCTATCTAAGCACAAGCCGGCGCCGGCCATGCTGTTGAAAATCAATTTTTTATACTGCCCCGCTGCGATACTGCACCAGGTCAAAACCCCGGGCCGGCACTCTGGCTAGAATCCCGCTGTTGTTAGTCTCAGTAACGAGCCAGATATGGAACTACTCTGTCCGGCAGGCAATCTGCCTGCCTTGAAGACGGCCATCGACCAGGGGGCCGATGCCGTGTATATCGGATTGAAGGACGATACCAATGCCCGGCACTTCGCCGGTCTGAACTTTGATGACAAGAAGCTGGCCCGCGGGGTGGAGTATGTCCACCAGCACGGTCGCAAGCTACACATCGCCGTCAACACCTTCGCCCACCCGGGTGCGGCCCGCCGCTGGCAGGCCGCCGTGGACAAGGGGGTGGATCTGGGGGCCGACGCCCTCATCATCGCCGATCTGGCGGTACTGGAATACGCCCGCCAGCGCTACCCCGAGATGGAGCTGCACCTGTCAGTGCAAGCCTCTGCCACCAATGCCGCCGCCATCCGCTTCTATCAGCAGGCCTTCAATATCCAGCGGGTGGTGCTGCCCCGGGTGCTGTCCATCCACCAGGTGCGGCAGCTGGCCAAGGAGAGCCCGGTGCCGCTGGAGGTCTTCGCCTTTGGCAGCCTGTGCATCATGGCCGAGGGGCGCTGCTATCTCTCCTCCTACCTGACTGGCGAGAGCCCCAATACCGTGGGCGCCTGTTCGCCGGCGCGCTTCGTGCGCTGGGCGGAAACGCCGTCCGGGCTGGAATCCCGCCTGAACGAGGTGCTGATCGACCGCTATGGTCCCGGGGAAAACGCCGGTTACCCCACCCTGTGCAAGGGACGCTATCGGGTGGGCGAGCACACCTTCCACACCCTGGAGGAACCCACCAGCCTCAATACCCTGGCCCTGTTGCCGGAGCTGTTCGAGATCGGCGTCTGCTCGGTGAAAATCGAGGGGCGCCAGCGCAGCCCGGCCTATGTGGAGCAGGTCACCCGGGTGTGGCGGGCCGCCATCGACCGCTATCGCCAGGATCCCGCCAACTATCGGGTCGCCCCACAATGGGATGCCCAACTGGCGGCCGTCTCCGAAGGCAGCCAGACCACCCTCGGCGCCTACCACAGACAATGGCAGTAAGGAGTCACAGATGAAGTATGCCTTGGGGCCCCTGCTCTATTTCTGGAACAAGGCCGACACGCTGGCCTTTTACGACGCCGCCCGCCACAGCGCGGCAGACATCATCTACCTGGGGGAGACGGTCTGCAGCAAGCGCCGGGAGCTCAAGCTGGGCGACTGGCTTGAGCTGGCCCAGGCCCTGCGTCAGGCCGGCAAGGAGGTGGTGCTCTCCACCCTGGCGCTGATCCAGGCGCCCTCCGAGCTCAACGAGCTGGCCGGCTGGCTGGACAACGGCGACTTCAGCATCGAAGCCAACGATCTGGGCACGGTGCAGCTGCTGGCGGAACGTAAGCTGCCCTTCACCTGTGGCCCGGCCATCAACTGCTACAACGCCGAGGTCATTCGCCTGCTGCTGGATCGCGGCATGCAACGCTGGGTCATGCCGGTGGAACTCTCCCGCCAGTGGCTGGCCGATCTGCTGGACGAATGCCAGGCCCGCGGCCTGCGGGAGCGCTTTGAGGTGGAGGTCTTCGCCTACGGCCACCTGCCCCTGGCCTACTCCGCCCGCTGCTTCACCGCCCGGGCGGTGGACAGGCCCAAGGACAAGTGCCAGAAGGCCTGTCTGGATTATCCCCTGGGCATGGCGACCCAGAGCCAGGAAGGGGAACAGGTCTTCGTGTTGAACGGCATTCAGACCCAGTCAGGCCACTGCTACAACCTGGTGAACCAGCTGCCGGAGATGGCCGGCCTGGTGGATGTGGTCCGCCTCAGCCCGCAGCCGGACACCCTGGCATGGCTGACGCGTTTTCGGGCCAACGAAGCCGGTCAGGCGCCGCACCCCTTGCAGGCCAACCAGGACTGCAACGGCTACTGGCGCCGCATCGCCGGCATGAGCCTGGTGGACTAGCCAACAAAAAGGCCCCTGACGGGGCCTTTTTCATGGATTGCGGCGGGTCATCGATCTAGCCGGCATCATCCAGCGCGGCATCATCCCCTTGGGGAGCCAGCAGTTGCAGCTCCAGCAGAGCGTAGCGGTGCTCGATGAAGTCGTAGACATTGCTGGCCAGGGAGAGCTTGAAGTAGTTCACCGCCTTGTCGTCATCCCCCTGCAGCTGGGCCAGCTTGGCGAAGTAGAAGTAGGCCTCGCACAGGCGCTCGGCCAACTCGCGATTGTCACGCGACGCCTGCTCCACCGTCTGCAAGAACTGATTGATGCCCTGCTGGCCGGCAAACACGGCGACGATATGCCAGCCCCACTCCTCGCTGTGCCGCTGGTTATAACGGCGCTGCAGCTCCTGGAAGGCCATCTTGGGGTCCAGCTGGCTCTCAGCCAGATAGAGCCAGAGCACCCGGTAGGGGTCTTCAGGCTTGTGGCGGTAGAACTCCGCCAGATCCTTCACCGCCAGCTTGCTGCGCCCACCGTAGTAGAGGGCGATGCCGCGGTTGAGGTAGGCATAGTCATAGTCAGGCATCAGCTCCAGGGCGGAGTCGAAGGCATCGTAGGCCTCGTCGAAGCTCTGCTGCTCGGTCAGGTAGACGCCGATGAAGTTGTAGGCTTCGGCAAAGTCCGGCCGCTCCCGCAGGGCGCGGGTGAAATCGATGCGCGCCATGGTGCGCAGCCCCACCCGATCGAACACCACACCCCGTTCGTAAAACAGCTCGGCGCGCTGCTCGTTGTTCAAGTCGCTGCTGGAAAGCAGCTGTCCCAGGCGGGCCAAGGCCAGTTCACTCTGGTAGGAAACCTGTAACGGCGTCGCCAGCACCACCTCGGTGCCGGAAGTCGGCGCCGGTGCTGGAGTGAGGTTGGCCTGGCTGCTGCAGCCGGCCAGTGTGATGACGAACAGGGCGTTCATAGCCGCCCAGGACAGATCCCTAAAGTGCAAAGATGGCTCCGAAAAACCCGCTGGTCTGAGTCTGCTATGTTAAGTGCCGTCGTGGGCTTTGTCATGCTCGGCCCGGTAGATAAAAGCCGCTGGCCAGTAAAGTTTTCCACTTGACAATTGCATGACAGATAAAAAAAGAGCGCCTCACGGCGCTCTTGTTCAGGGCTCCAGATCCGCCCCTTCTTTTTCCACTTCTACCGGCATCAGGTTCTCCCTGTCCATCTTGAGGAACAGCGCCCAGGCACTGGCCACATAGATGGAGGAGTAGGTACCAAAGCCGATCCCGATCAGCAAGGCGGTGGCAAATCCATGGATCAGCGGCCCACCCTGGACAAACAGGGCGATGACCACAAACAAGGTGGTGCCTGAGGTGATCAGGGTCCGCCCCAGGGTCTCGGTCATGGCCACGTCCAGGGTCGCCGCCATGGTCATGTTGCGCAGCTTGCGGGCATCTTCCCGCACCCGGTCGAACACCACTATGGTGTCGTTCAGGGAGTAACCCACCACGGTGAGTACCGCCGCCAGCACCGTCAGATCAAACTCCAGCTGCCACCAGGAGAAGATCCCCAGAGTAACGATGACGTCGTGACCCAGTGACATCACGGCGCCGGTGGCCATCCGCCATTCGAAGCGAAACGCCACATAGATCAGGATACAGGCCAGCGCGGCGAAGATGGCCAGCATCCCCTGCTCCGCCAGCTCCTGCCCCACCGCCGGACCGACAAACTCGACCCGGGTCAGCTGCGCCTGGCCATCCAGTTGCTTGGCCGCCTTCAGTACGCCATCGGCGATGGATTGCTGACTCACCTCCCCCTTGGGGGCCATGCGGATCAAGACATCCCGGTTGGAGCCGAAATGCTGCACCACGGCGCCTTCCAGTTGCACCTGGTTCAAGGCTTCCCGCATGGCCGGCAGCTGAGCCTCCTGGCTGAACTTGACCTCCACCACGGTACCGCCGGTGAAGTCCAGGCCCCAGTTCAGGCCCTTGGTGGCCAGGGAGAAGATGGACAGCGCCACCAGCAACAGTGAGAGCACGGTAGCCGGCTTGGCAAAGCGCATGAACGGGATGGTGATTCCCGGTTTCAATAATACAAACATGGCCTACCCCTAGATGGACAGCTTGGTGAGACGCTTGCCGCCCCACGCCAGATTCACCACGGCACGGGTGCCTGTGATGGCGGTAAACATGGAGCAGAGGATGCCGATCATCAGCACCAGCGCAAACCCACGCACAGGTCCGGTACCCACCGCGAACAGGATGAAGGCGGTGATCAGGGTGGTGATGTTGGAGTCGGCAATGGTGGCAAAGGCCCGCTCATACCCCAGGTGGATGGCCTGCTGGACCGGTCGACCGTTGCGCAGTTCCTCACGGATCCGCTCGTAGATCAGCACGTTGGCATCCACCGCCATCCCCACCGTCAGCACGATACCGGCGATACCGGGCAAGGTCATGGTGGCGCCGGGGATCATGGACATGACACCCACCATCAGCACCACGTTCAGCACCAGCGCCAGGTTGGCCACCAGGCCGAACATACGGTAGTAGATGACCATGAAGATCATCACCACAGCCAGACCAAACATCATGGCCTGCATGCCGTTGTTGATGTTCTGCTGACCCAGGCTGGGGCCTATGGTGCGCTCTTCCACGATCTGGATGGGCGCGATCAGGGCGCCGGCCCGCAGCAACAGCGCCAGGTTATGGGCCTCTTGCGGGTTGTCGATGCCGGTGATGCGGAAGTTGCTGCCCAGGCGCGACTGTATGGTCGCCACGTTGATCACTTCTTCCTGCTTGCGGAACTTGCGCTTGCCATCGGCCCCCGGCTCGCCCACCGGCTTGTACTCGATGAAGACGGTGGCCATGGACTTGCCCACGCTGTCCTTGGTAAAGGTGGACATCTTGTTGCCCCCTTGACCATCCAGCTTGATGTTGACCTGGGGACGGCTGTACTCGTCCACCCCGGACTGGGCACCGATGATGTGGTTACCGGTCAGGATGACCCGCTTCTGCAGCACCACGGGACGACCATTGCGATCCTGGTACAGCTGAGAGTTGGCCGGCACCCGGCCCTGCAGGGCGCTGGCCAGATCGGCGGTCTCATCCACCAGACGGAATTCCAGGGTGGCGGTGGCCCCGAGGATTTCCTTGGCCCGGGCGGTATCCTGGATACCGGGCAACTCCACCACGATGCGGTCAGTACCCTGACGCTGCACCAAGGGCTCAGCCACCCCCAGCTCGTTCACCCGGTTGCGGATGATGGTGATGTTCTGCTCCAGGGCGTACTCGCGAATTTCCTTGAGCTTGGCCTCACTCATGTTGGCCTTGAGCCAGAATTGGCCCTGGTCATCATACTGGTCAAACTGCAGGTCGCTGTGCTGCTTGCGCAGCAGGGCCAGCCCCTTTTGCTGGGCATCGGCGTCCCGGAAGGCCACCAGCACCTTGTCGCCATCCCGGCGGACACCGGCATAGCGCACCTTATCTTCACGCAGTTGGGTGCGGAAGTCCTGCACCGTCTGGTCCATGGACTTGCTGAGGGCCTCGGTCATGTCCACTTCCATCAGGAAGTGCACGCCGCCCCGCAGGTCCAGACCCAGCTTCATGGGACCGGCCCCCAGGCGGGTGAGCCACTCGGGGGTGGCCGGCGCCAGGTTCAGCGCCACTATGTACTGTTCCCCCAAGGCCTGGGTCACCACGTCTTTGGCACGCAGCTGATCATCGGCCTGGTTGAAGCGTACCAGCACCTGGCCCTTGTCCAGGGCCGCGGACTTCATCTTGATGCCAGCCTGATCCAGGCTGCTCTTGACCTGGTCCAGGGTTGCCAGCGCCACGTCATGACCACGGGAGCCGGACACCTGCAGTGCCGGGTCTTCCCCATATAGATTGGGCGCTGCATAGAAGAAACCGACGGCGAGCACCAGGCACACCAGCAGATACTTCCACAGCGGATACCGATTTAACACGGCAGCCTCCTTGGGCGATTACATGGACTCGATGGTGCCCTTGGGCAGGATGGCGCTGACGAAGTCTTTCTTGATGGTGATGTTGGTCTGGCCATTGAGCGCCAGTACCAGGTAATCGCTGTCGCTGCTGACCTTGACGATCTTGCCAACCAGGCCACCGTTGGTCAGCACTTCATCACCCTTGTTCAGGGAGGACATCAGGCTCTTGTGGTCTTTGACACGCTTGGCCTGGGGACGGTAGATCATGAAGTAGAAGATCAGGCCGAACACGGCCAGCATGATGATCATTTCCAGACCACCACCGGCGGCAGGGGCGGCACCGGGAGCGGCATAAGCGTTAGAGATAATACCCATTACTGTTTCCTCGTTAGTGGCAAGTTGTGATTGTTCTGATTTCAGTCAGCCAGTTCGGGAACCGGCTTGCCCTGACGCTGATAAAATTCAGCCACAAAGTCGCCTAATGTACCCGCATCAATTGCGTCCCGCAAACCCTGCATCAGGCGCTGGTAATAACGCAAGTTATGGATGGTGTTGAGACGTGCCCCCAGGATCTCGTTGCAGCGATCCAGGTGGTGCAGATAGGCTCGACTGTAGTGCTGACAGGTGTAGCAGTCACAGTGGGGATCGAGCGGCCCAGTGTCATCCCTGTGCTTGGCATTGCGGATTTTGACCACACCGTCTGTGGTAAACAAGTGGCCGTTGCGCGCATTGCGGGTCGGCATCACGCAATCGAACATGTCGATGCCGCGACGCACCCCTTCCACCAGATCTTCGGGCTTGCCCACCCCCATCAGGTAACGGGGTTTGTCCGCCGGGATCTGCGGGCAGACGTGCTCCAGGATGCGATGCATGTCCTCCTTGGGTTCCCCCACCGCCAAGCCGCCGACGGCGTAGCCATCAAAGCCGATGGAGAGTAGACCGGTCAGGGAGATATCCCGCAGATCCTCATACACGCCCCCCTGGATGATGCCAAACAGCGCATTGGCATTGCCCAGACCATCGAAACGCTCCCGGGAGCGTTTGGCCCAGCGCAGGGACATCTCCATGGATTTTTTCGCCACCTCCCAGGTGGCAGGATAGGGGGTGCACTCGTCGAAGATCATCACCACGTCGGAACCCAGATCGTACTGGATTTCCATGGAGGCCTCCGGCGACAGGAAGATGCGCTCACCGTTCACCGGGTTGCGAAAGTGCACCCCCTCCTCGGTGATCTTGCGGATATCCCCCAGGCTGAACACCTGGAAACCACCGGAGTCGGTGAGGATGGGACCATGCCAGTTCATGAAACCATGCAAGTCACCATGCTTCTTCATCACCTCCTGCCCCGGCCGCAGCCACAGATGGAAGGTGTTGCCCAGCAGGATCTCGGCACCGGTGGCCTTGACCTCTTCAGGGGTCATGCCCTTGACGGTGCCGTAGGTGCCCACCGGCATGAAGGCCGGGGTCTGGACGGTACCACGCTCAAATACCAGCTCGCCGCGCCGAGCGCGGCCCTGGGTCTTCTTCAACTCAAATTTCATGCTTACCTCTTAGGTCAGAGAAACAGTCTGACACTACAAAACTCACCCCACCGCCATATCGCGACGGGTGACAAACATGGCATCGCCATAACTAAAGAACCGATAGCGCTCGGCCACCGCCGCCTGATAGGCCGCCATCACCTGCTCATAGCCGGCGAAGGCCGACACCAGCATGATGAGGGTGGACTCGGGCAGGTGAAAATTGGTGACCATGGCATCCACCAGGGCAAACCGATAGCCTGGGTAGATGAAGATATCCGTGTCGCCGAAGAAGGGTTGCAGTGACTTGCCCTGAGCCAGGCTGGCCTGGGCGGCGCTCTCCAATGAGCGCACCGAGGTGGTGCCCACGGCAATCACCCGGCCCCCCCGGGCGCGGGTCGCGGCAATCTGCTCCACCACCTGCGGGGGCACCTCTGCATATTCGCTGTGCATCTTGTGCTCCAGCACATCGGTCACCCGCACCGGCTGGAAGGTACCCGCCCCCACGTGCAGGGTGACGAAGGCCAGCTCCACCCCCTTGTCCTTGAGGGCCGCCAACAGGGGTTCATCAAAGTGCAGCCCGGCGGTGGGCGCCGCGACGGCCCCAGGCTTGGCATTGTAGACGGTCTGGTAGCGCTCCTTGTCCGCCTGCTCGTCGGGTCGGTCGATATACGGCGGCAACGGCATGTGGCCGATGCGATCCAGGATGGCCAACACCTCGTCCTCGCCGTCAAACGCCAGCTCAAACAGAGCATCATGACGCGCCAGCATGACGGCGGTGACGCCCTGGTCAAACTGCAGCACAGTGCCCGGTTTAGGTGCCTTGGAGGCGCGCACATGGGCCAGGATACGGTGCTTGTCCAGCATCCGCTCCACCAGCACCTCCACCTTGCCGCCACTGACCTTCTGGCCGTGCAGGCGTGCCGGGATCACCCGGGTGTTGTTGAACACCAACAGATCGCCGGGTTGTACCAGATCCAGGATGGCGGGGAAGCGGGTATGGGTCAGCTGGCCACTGGGACCGTCCAGCACCAGCAGACGGCTGCCGGTGCGCTCGGCCATCGGATAGCGGGCAATCAGCTCATCCGGCAGCTCAAAATGAAAATCAGATACTTGCATGGGTGATACTCATAGCAAAACGGGCACTAGTCTATTGAGCCACCGAGGGGGGATCAAGTTTATCACGGGGCCAGCACCTATAATCACCCCATGTTCGACCAAGGAAACCCGCCCATGAAACACAAGTTGCTGTTGCTGCTACCACTTCTGCCCATGGCCATAGCCGCCCAAACCCAGTCACTGGTGCCCACCATCATAGGCGGCTCGCCGGTCAGCACGGCGCCCAGCTGGGTAACGGCCCTGACACTCAAATCCGGCAACCTGTATTACCAATTTTGCGGCGGCAGCCTGATTGCGCCGCAATGGGTGGTCACGGCGGCACACTGTCTAGACGACAGCACCAACGACACCAATCTGCTGCGCCTGATCATAGGAGAAACCACCCTCTCCACCGCCAGCCAATACCACGCCGTTGACCGTGTGATAATTCACCCGGCCTGGCAAGGCGAAGCGAGTGGCGACTTCACCGGCGACATTGCCCTGCTGCACCTCACCAGCGCCGTGGACCTCAGCCCCATCCCCCTGGCTGACGCCAATGCCGCCGAAAGCCTGGCCACAGGTACCTTGCTGCGCGCCTACGGCTGGGGCGTCACCACCGCCACCAGCGTAACCACCTCAGACACCTTGCAACAGGTGGATCTGCCCTATGTGGGCTTCAATAGTCAGACCGAAGCCGATCACTTTCTTGCCGGCGGCAATGCCGGCGAGGACACCTGCTATGGCGACAGTGGGGGCCCCTTGACCTATGCCGACACGCTGTATGGCATCACCAGCTATGGCACCAGCATCTGTGCGCTCAGCGGCGAGCCTGCAGCCTACACCTCGGTCGGCAGCTATCTTCCCTGGATCAACGGCTATGTGACTGACACGCCAACAGACAGCAGCAGCTCAGGGGGCGGCGCCTTGGCACTGCTGGGCTTGGGATTATTGGGATGGGGTGCCTACCGCGGCAGGCACCGCCCAGATAGTCATAAAATTACATAAAACGGACGGGCGCTGGGCAGCCTGCTGCAGATGCCGTAGCTCGCTTTCAGAAAAACGTTGCACAAGTCACGTTTTTCCCTTAAATTCCCGTCAGTCTTGTTGGGTGACCCTGTCGTTTTGCCACACGGGGTCGCCGCTTGCTGCAAGCCCTTAGTTAGTCTTAGCTGTAACAAGCTGTTAGTTATATAGCCATTTCTTGTATTCCCGACCTAGCGTCGGGATTTTTTTTATTCAAGACAATCGCTTACCAGATGACCTAACCCCGCAAACGCCTCGACTCGGCACGAGCTTGGTCGCCAGACCAGGCCGATATCCCGATGCGGCATCTGCCCTTGCGGTGGCACCGCCACCAGATCGGTCCGCTCCAAGATCCCCGCGCGCAACGCCATTTCCGGTAAGAAGGTGGCCCCTTGCTGATGTGAAACCATCTGCACCAGGGTGTACAGGCTAGTTGCGGCAAAGGGATTGATCTTGGCCTGATCCGCCAACTGGCAGGCACTCAAGGCATGTTCCGTCAGACAGTGTTCCCGTTCCAGCAGAAACAGGCTGTGATCCGGCAGGCCGGCGTAACGGGCAGGATTGGCTTGGTAGGACGTCAGCAGACTGTCGTGCAACACCAGGCGAAACGGATCCTGCCCCACCACCCGGCTATGAAAGCCGCCCAAGTCATAGGGCAAGGCCAGCAGCAGCAGATCCAACTCACCGGCCTCCAGCAACTTCAGCAAATTGTCAGAGGTGTCCTCCCGCAACAGCAAGTCCAATTGCGGGTAGGTCTCGGCGCAGCGGGTCACCAGGGGCGACAGGAGGAACGGCGCTATAGTGGGGATACAGCCTAACCGCAAGGGGCCACTCAGACTCCCGCCGCGACTGGCGGTCATCTCCAGCAGATCCTTGGTCTCGGAGAGCAGCTGCTTGGCGCGCTGCACCACCTCTACGCCGATGGGCGTCATGATGAACGACTTGTTGTCCCGCTCAATCAGCTGCGCCCCCAGCAACTCCTCCAGATTCTGAATACCTGTGCTCAAGGTGGATTGACTGACAAAACAGGCCTTGGCGGCACGATTAAAGTTCTCGCACTCCGCCAGGGCCACCAGGTAATGCAACTGCTTGAGATTAGGCCAGCGACTCATTGAAAAACCCGATAAAAATTGGACTTTGCTTGTGGTGAAGCGATTCTATCACAAGCTGACCTGGCGGACTGGCCAAAAAAAACGCCGCAGGATGCGGCGTTTTTGCGCTGTCACCTTATTTAGGTGCGATTGTACTTGGCCGTGCGGGGGAAAGCCTGCTCAGCGCTGTCGAACAGGTAGCAAGCCTGGGCCGGCACGCCCACTTCCAGGGTATCGCCGGTATCCACCGGGATCTCACTGGCCGCCTTGACGGTGAAGTCCTTGCCATCCACTTCCATATAGACGAAAGATTCGGCACCCAGGTGTTCGGCGACCTGAACCTGCCCGGACAGACGACCGACGGCATCCGGATGATCCACCGGTACCAAGTGCTCGGGACGGATACCCAGTTCAACCTTGTCACCCACCTTGCCACGACGAGCGTCAACACAAGCGGTCACAATGTCGCCACTGCTGAGCTTGATCTTGCACTTATCCAGGCCAATTTCGACCAGGATACCGTCCAGGAAGTTCATCTTGGGGGAGCCGATGAAGCCAGCCACAAACTTGTTGGACGGGTTGTGGTACAGATCCAGCGGAGAGCCGTATTGCTCCAGGTTGGTCTCGGCGGCCTCCTTCAGGGGGCTCAGCACCACAATCTTGTCGGCCAGGGTCATGGCTTCGATCTGGTCGTGGGTCACGTAGATGATGGTGGAGTTGAGTTCCTTGTGCAGCTTGGCGATCTCGATACGCATCTTGACCCGCAGCGCGGCATCCAGGTTGGACAAGGGCTCGTCGAACAGGAATACGGACGGTTGTTGCACGATGGAGCGACCGATAGCCACACGTTGACGCTGACCGCCAGACAGGGCCTTGGGCTTGCGCTCGAGCAACGGCACCAGACCCAGGATCTCGGCGGCACGGCTCACACGCTTGTGGATGGACTCCTTGTCCATCTTCTTGAGCTTCAGGCCAAACGCCATGTTCTCGTAGACGTTCATGTGCGGATAGAGCGCATAGGATTGGAACACCATACCGACGTTGCGATCCACCGGCGGTACGTCATTCATGTACTTGCCGCCGATGTTCAACTCACCGCTGGTGATGTCTTCCAGACCAGCGATCATCCGCAGCAGCGTGGACTTACCACAGCCGGACGGACCAACGAAGACGATGAACTCGCCTTCCTTGATGTTCAGTTCGATGTTACGCAGGGTGTCCTTCAGGACAGCGGGATCGTAATTTTTACGAACGTTTTTCAGAATTACATCAGCCATGTGTTACTCCGCAGGAAATCAAGAATTCAAAAATACCTAAGTGGGGGGCCTGTGGCCCCCGACCATTAACCTTTCACACCACCAGCGGTCAGACCGCCAACCAGCCAGCGCTGTGCCAGCAGGAACACTATGGTGATGGGCAAACCGGACATGACGGCGGCGGCAGCAAAGTCACCCCACAGATAGTTCTGCGGGTAGAGATACTGCTGGGCCCCTACCGCCAACGTCAGGTTATCGACGTCGGACAGCAGGATAGAGGCCATGGGCACCTCGGTGATGGCGGCAATGAACGCCAGAATGAAGACCACCGCCAGAATGGGTACTGACAGGGGCAACAGTATCAGGCGGAAAGCCTGCCACGGAGTGGCGCCGTCGATGGAGGCTGCTTCTTCCAGCGAAGGATCTATGGTTTCAAAGTAACCCTTGATGGTCCAAACGTGCAGGGCGATCCCCCCCATGTATGCCAGGATCAAACCACCATGGGTATTGAGGCCCAGCCAGGGGATGTAATCACCAATCTTGTCAAACAGGGCATAGATGGCCACCAGTGCCAGTACGGCCGGGAACATCTGGAAAATCAACATGCCCTTGAGGATCACTTCCTTGCCACGGAAACGCAGACGGGCAAAGGCGTAAGCACAGGTCGTGGAGAGCACCACGATCAAGGCAGCAGAGATGCCGGCCACCTTGATGGAGTTCCACAACCAGCGCAGTACCGGGAACGGTGGCGGGGTGATGGAGCCATCCGCACCTTGGATGGACATCCCCAGAGCCAGCTTCCAGTGATCCAGTGTGGGGTTGGTGGGGATGATGTCCCCCACCGCAAAGTTACCTGACCGGAAGGAGATGGCGATAACCATCACCAGCGGGAAGGCGATAACGGCGATGAAGGCCCACATCACCAGATGGGTCGCCAGCTGGCGATATTTGATTGATTTCGGTTGAACGATAGCCATTACTTCATTCCTTAATCTTTCTCAGCCTTGGACAGCTTCATGTTGAGCAGTGCCAATGCACCAACAATCAGGAAGATGGCGGTGGCGATTGCGCCGGCCAGACCGTAGTCCTGACCACCCGAGCCCTGGAAGGCGATACGGTAGGTGTAACTCACCAGCAAGTCGGTGGTCCCGGCCGGCGTGGTGGCGCCAATGATGTCAGGCGAACCGTTGGTCAACAGTTGGATAAGCACGAAGTTGTTGAAGTTGAACGCGAATGAAGCGATGAGCAGCGGAGTCAGCGGCTTCATCAGCAAGGGCACGGTGATCTTGAAGAAGTTCTGTACCGGACCGGCGCCGTCCATGGCGGAGGCTTCGTACAGATCCTCCGGGATGGCCTTGAGCAGCCCCAGGCACAGGATCATCATGTACGGGTAGCCCAGCCAGGTGTTGACGATCAAAATCATGGTCTTGGCCAGGAAGGGCGAGGTGTACCACTCCGGCTTATCAAAGCCCAGCATAGACAAGAACATGTTGATTTCACCGAAGTTCTGGTTGAACAAACCCTTGAACACCAGAATGGAGATGAAGGCCGGTACCGCGTAAGGCAGGATCAACATCACCCGATAGAAACCACGGCCAGCCAGCGACTCCCATTGTGCCAGACAGGCCAGCACCATGCCGATGGCCAGGGTGAACGCCACGGAGCAGGCGGCAAAGATCACCGTCCAGATAAAGATCTGGATGAAAGGCCCCTGGATACCCGGGTCGGTCAGGATGCGCATGAAGTTTTTCCAGCCCACATTGACCACGAAACCAGGTGCCAGGCCTTCACCTACAAAATCCCCTTGGTCGTTGATGTACTGGTAATAGCCCGTTTCTTGATTGGGCATCATGATCTGACCGGTCTGGTTGTTCAGCAGCATGTCCGGCTTGTCCATAAACTCGCCTGACTTGAGGGTAAAACCAGCCACCGGCTTGAACATCGGCTTCTGAGCGGCGAATTTGCGCAGGCCAGTCATGGTCAACTGACTGCCATCGGGCAACACCAGAGAAAGGCTGCTGAGATAAACCTTGCGATCGACGATGCTGCGGATGGACGCGGGTTTGGCCACAGGCTCGGCATCCATGGGGACCATGCTGATCTGATTGGTCGGTGCAACCTGACGACCACCGGCTTTGAGCTCATTGTTGGTCCACAGTTGCACAGGCCCGCTGATAAAGTGCAGGTCATCCTGAACGAGCATCAGCTGGAAGCGCTTATCGTCACGCTCCAGCAGAGTGAAGTCATATTCACCACCTTGGACCTTATAGGTCTTCTTCAGGTGGTAGGCACGGGCATTCTCCAACGACAACAGGTTAGCCCCTGAGTAATTGGTGAAGGCAATGCTGATGGTGTAAGCCAGGGGGAAGATGATGAACACCACCATACCCGCCACACCAGGGAAGATGTATCTGTGAGCGTACATCCGTTTGCTCATGAATACGTAGAGACCAACCGACACCACGATCAGGTCCAACAGGGCAAAAGCGATCTCCCCGCCGGCATACATCATGATGATGGCATAGCCATTTAAGAGCGCGATGAGCGCAGCAACCAACCATTTAATCCAAGAAGCGCTGGATTTCCGGTCAGAGCTTGAACTTGTAGACTGGATTTGTTCCATGCCAAAAACCTTACAAAACGCCAAAAAAAAAAGGTGGGAGGCCCCCGTAAGGGCCTCCCTATCATTTATTGAACGATACGACGAGCAGCGGTATCCAGAGCTTCGTCAACAGTCTGACGGTTGGTGGTGACGTTCTTCAGTGCGGTCTCGAAAGAAGACCAGAAACGTACCATTTCCGGAACACTCGGCATGGGCTCGCCGTTGCGCGCGTTGGCCATGGTGGCTTGGATGCGAGGATCCTTGTCCAGCTTGGCTTGGAAGGTCTTCAGCGCAACCGCACCCAGGGCCTTGTCATCGTTAACAGCCTTCAAACCATCATCGGTCAGCAGGTAGTTCTCGAGGAACTCGATGGCCAGATCCTTGTTGGGGCTGGCAGCGTTGATAGTGGCGCCCAGTACACCCACGAAAGCCTTAGCCGGCTTGCCGTTCAGAGTGGGCAGCGGAGCTACACCGTAATCGATGCCACTCTTTTCCATGTTGGACCAAGACCAGGGCCCGTTGATGATCATGGCCACGTTGCCCTTGTTGAAGGCAGCATCCATAACACCGTAGTCAACACCCTTTTCCATGTGGCCGTTCTTGATCATGTCGGCGATGAATTGAACACCCATCTTGGCACCAGCGTTGTTAACACCAGTGTCCTTCACGTCATAGCCGGTCGGGGTTTTCTTGAAGGCGTAACCACCGTTGGCAGCCACCAGCGGGTAGCTGAAATAGGGTGTGGTGTAAGCCCACATGATGGCGCGCTTGCCTTCGCCCTTCATCTTGTCATCCAGCGCGGCAACTTCTTCGAACGTCTTGGGCGGCTCGGAGATCAGCTTCTTGTTGTAAATCAGGCTGACGGCTTCGATGGCGATGGGGTAACCGTAGTACTTGCCATCAACGGCCATGGCATCCCAACCCAGGTCTTCAAACTTGGCCTTCTCGGCACCAGACGGGGTCACAGGTACGATCAGACCGGCCTTGGCCCACTCACCGAAACGGTCGTGTGCCCACATGAAGATGTCCGGACCGTTACCAGTGGCGGCCGTTTGTTGGAACTTGACTTCAACTTGGTCAGGGTGAGCTACAGTTACCTTGACGCCGGTTGCGGCTTCGAACTTTTTACCTACTTCGGCCAGACCGTTGTAGCCCTTGTCACCGTTGATCCAGATGGTCAGCTGACCTTCTTCGATCGCCGCGGTAGCGGAGCAAGCCATACCCAGGGTAGCCAGACCGATAAATGAAGCAAGAATCTTCTTTTTCATTAGCCATTCCTTACAGATTAGTTGTTAGTCCCACGCTGAACACGCCGTAATAAGCCTGTGTGCGGAGTGCATATTAGAGCAACCCCCTTGGGGCTCCTATGACGGATCTCGCATTTTTGCAAAGATAAGCAGGCAAGAAATGAGCAATCGGCCATGAAATCATTTTCATGAATCATCGACTTATCGCTAGATAACGCTCTCGTAACGTAACTCGGGATAGACTGGCCAAAAAAACAATTAACCACAGATTGAAAACAATTTCATGCCAGATAAATCTGTGGGGACAAAAAAGCCGTCTAGAAAGACGGCTGGCAGGGATAATTTACTCTACAACCTGTTGCAACTGATCACGCAGATTGGGCGGGATCCCCTGCAGCGTCAGCGTGTCTGTCTTGGGATCATAGTGGATGCGCTCTCCCAGCAACTTGGCATCGAAACTCAGATTGACCCCCCCACCAGAACCAACGTACTTGGTCAACCCCTTCAGCGCGGCCCTAGAGGGTGGGAAGCTGTCGGCAAGGCCGTATTGTGACTCGACGAATGCATAAAAATCGTCCGATTTCTCGTCTGGCAGGCAAGCGGCGACGGCCTTGACCTCAATGTCTTCACCGGCTTGCAACTGCTCCTTGCAGTAGGACTGCACCCGCTCCTTTGACTCCAGACGATCCTCGGTTGCGAGCGACTCTTCTTGGCAGAATGCATTGAGTGCCTTGACCAGCAGGCGGTTTTGCATGGCTTGATCCAGGCCTTCCTCTGCCCCGAGAAACTCCATAAAAAAGTCTGCGACTTTTCTACCAGCTCGCCCTTTGATAAAGGATAAATACCGATTTGAACTGGGTGAGAGTTGATATTCCGTCAGGTCGATACGCGCCATGAGCTGCATCTTGCTGACATCGAAATGATTCACCTCTTCAATATCCAACGAAGGGGTAAGCGTAATACTTAACTCCCGACCTAGCAGGCCAAGCATAATATAATCGACCCCAATGGCATTATATTTGCAAAAAACGACCACACCCTCTTCAGGAATATCATATTTAGCCAATTTCTCGAGCAATAACTGAGTCGCCGACACAGAAAACGAAATAAAGCCCGTCTCTTTCCCGATAAATGATGTTAGCAATGTCTTGAAGTCATCTGTCCCTTCACCCTCAGCTTGCGCAAACACCGCATAGGATTTATTGCTCTTTTGCTGATAGGTTTGATGAAGTTGTTCCACCAGGTGGACCACCTGCTCACGCAGGTGAAGCTCCTCCCCCCGAGTATCGGCGGTCAAGGCACCATCCTGGCCAAGACGAAGATGATGCAAGATGACGTGTTCAATGCGTAAGCTCATAGTCACGGATAGAGTTAGTGATCTGGATGGCGTAGTATATACCCCTTTGCATACAGGAGATCCCTACATCATGCCCATGGTATCTAAATATAAGAACCAGCAAGTCGAAACCATCATGCAGGAGCTGCAGATGGTGCTGGTGAAGCATCAGTGCCCGGTGGATCTCAGCCTGCTGGCCTTGGGTAACCTGACCACGCACATACTGCAGAGCCAGGTCGCCCCCAATCAGGCGGCCGCCCTGGCCAAGAGCTTTGCCGCCGCCTTGACGGACTCAGTGAAGCCGGCTTCTCACTAATTTTCACCCAGTCGAACGACAGACACGCCTATGGTCAGCTTTGGTAACATCCGCCGCGACAGCCTCTCCCGCCTGATCAGTTGGGGACATTGGTTTACCTTTTTCAACATACTGCTGGCGTTGACCATAGCGTCGCGTTACATCTTCGCCAATCCCTGGCCGGAAACCGGACTCGGTGTGGCCTATTTGTTGGTGAGTTGGATCGGCCATTTTGGATTCATCGGCTTTCTCATCTTTTTGCTGACGCTGTTTCCAATGAGTTTTCTGATCTGCAATCAGCGCTGGTTGCGATTGAGTGCCGTATTCATCGCGACTGCCGTGATGACACTGCTACTGATTGATACACAAATTTACAAAGAGTTTAAATTCCATATCAATCCGGTGATTTGGGAGATACTGTTCCGCCAGGCACAATCGAAATCAGAACTGAATTGGAGCCTGCTATTTGTCTGCGTACCCCTGTTTTTCTGTGCCGAATTGCTCCTGTCCTATTACGGCTGGAAAATGCAGTTCCGCCGACGCCCCAGACAATTGGGCAAGAGCCTGGCAAGTCTGTTTGTCATCTGTTTCCTACTCAATCACCTGACCCATATCTGGGCAGACGCCAATCTGTACACCCCCATTACCGAACAGAAGGCCAACTTTCCCCTCTCCTACCCCATGACGGCCCGCTCTTTCCTGGCCAAGCATGGCTGGCTCGATATGGAAGCCTACCGCCAAGCCCAGGAAAAGATGTCAGATGTCAGCACCCATCAGTCGGTACGTTATCCAAGAGCGCCCCTTGAGGTAACCGTGCCCCAACACCATGACAATCTGCTGCTGTTAGTGGTGCGGGATCTGCGGGCCGATCAACTCAACAACATCGATATGCCTAACCTGGCACGTTATGCCAGCCTGCATCAAAGCTTCACCAATCACCTGGCGGGGGACAACCAGACCGCCACCAGCCTGTTTAGCCTGTTTTACGGCTTGCCCGGCCAATATCAGCCGCTGTTTGCCCAGGAGCGCATCCCGCCGGTACTGCTGGATGAGTTGCAGCGGCAGGACTACCTGTTTTCGGCCTTCACCAGCAGTAACCTGGAGCTAGGGGCGTATCAGCACACCCTGTTCGCCGGTTTACGCCTGGACGCCAATGAACGCAGTCCCGCCACGCGTCAGTCCGACCGCCAAACCCTGCAGCAGTGGCGGGACTGGTTGGCCAGACAAACCGGGCCGCGCCCCTGGTTCTCCTACCTCGAGCTGGATACCCCCCATAGCCTGTCCCTGCCCGAGCAGTTTAGTGGCCCCTACCAGCCGGAACTCACACAACCGAATCTGTCGCGTCCTCAGGATGAAGAGGCGGCCAATGGACTGCGCAATCATTACAAGAACGCCGTCTTCTATACCGACCAACTGCTGGGCGAGCTATTTGATCAGCTCGCCAGTCAGGGGCTGGGCAACAACACAGTAGTGGTGATCACCTCGGATCACGGCGTCGAGCTGGGCGATACCCATGCGGCCATCTGGGGTGCCGGACAACGCTATGCCCCCCTTCAGCTCCAGGTCCCCTTGGTGATCGCCTGGCCGGGTAAGCCCGCCAGCCAGATCGACTACCCCACCCGCCACCTGGATCTGGTGCCGACCCTGCTCAGCCAGTTACTGGGCGTCTCCTCCGATCCCCTCGATTACAGCATCGGTACCGATCTGTTTAACACGGAGCGCCCCAGCTGGTCCTTGCTGGGCAACGCCCATCACTATGTGGTCTACGATGCCGACAGCATCACCGAATTCAGCCGTCAGGGCGATTTCAGCATCCGGGATAAGCTGCGCTACCGGCCGCAGGACGATGCCAAGCCCAACATGGCCATGCTGGTGAGCGTGATGAATCTGCTCAGGCGCTTTACCACGGAGCCCTGATGCCGACCAGCGCCGACATTCGCCTCTACCTGTGTCGCTTCAGCCAGTGGCAGTCGGTGCCCCAGGCACAGTTACTTGCGGCGCTAGCAGACGAAGAGCGGTGCCGCTGCCAGGGGTTTTCCAATCCGACGCGACAACGCAGCTATGCCCTCAGTCGTTATCTGCTGCGCCAACGGCTGGCGAGCCGGCTTGACCGTCAGCCATCCCAACTGCGGATCGTCCAGGGGGTTCATGGCCGTCCCGAATTGGCGGAAGGGAATCTGCACTTCAACCTCAGCCACAGTGGTGATTGGCTGGCCATCGCCGTGGGACCTCACCCACTGGGAGTGGATGTCGAAGCCGACCGCCCCCCACGCCAGCCCCTGGCCATCGCACGCCGCTTCTTTGCGCAGGCCGAATACGCCTACCTGGCCAGCTTGCCGGCCGACACGCTGGCCGCGGCATTTTGGGATCTCTGGTGTCTCAAGGAGGCGGTGCTCAAGGCCCATGGCGGCGGTCTGCAAGCCGGGCTGGACCGCTTTGTGGTACAGGGCCAGCCGCCACGGCTACTTGAGAATCACTTGGATACACAGGAGTATCGGCTGGCCAACTGGCGGCTCGACGGCCTCCATCTGGCCCTGGCCAGTCAGGGCGCCACAGCGCTGCCGGCGCTGACACCCCAGCGACTCACCCCTTGAAAGGTAACCGATGGGACCCCATAGTGAGCCCATCGACCAACATAAAGTGGCATACCCATGATCGTTGACATCACCCCCGAGAATTTTCGCAACGCCCTTATCGAGGCCTCCCTTAACCAGCCGGTCGCCGTTTTCTTCTATGCCGATGAACTCCCCGACTGCCGCCCCATGGGTCAGTTGCTGGAGCAACTGATCGGCCCCGCCAATCCGCATCTGACGCTGGCCCGGGTGGACGTCGCCAACCCGCAGCTGCAGGGTCTGGCCGTGCAGATGGGCCTGCAGGCCCTGCCGGCGCTGGTGATCTTCCAGGGTGGCCGACCGGTGGATGCCCTGCAGGGACCCCAACCCGAAGAGGCCATCCGCCACCTGCTGCAAGCCTTCCTGCCCAGTCAGGCCGATCTCTGGCTCGACGAGGCCCGCAGCCAGCTGGCGCAGCAACAGTACCATGCGGCCCTCAAGCTGCTGGTGCTGGCCAATCAGGAGGCGCCGGAGCGCAGTGACATCAAGCTGGCCCTGGCAGAGGCCACCCTGGGCAGCAAACAGCTGGAGCAGTGCCGCAGCTGGCTGGGCCAGATCCCCATGGTGGATCAGGACTCGGATTATCAGCGGCTGGTATCGGCACTGGAGCTGGCGGAGCAGGCGGCGGAGAGCCCGGAAATTCAGGCCCTGGAGCAGCGGCTGACCCTGGAACCGGACAACCGCACGCTGAAGGAGGAACTGGCGGTGCAATACAGCCAGGCTGGCCGTCAGATCGAGGCGCTGGAACTCTTGTTCCCGCTGTTAAAGCAGGATCTCAATGGCGGCGATACCAAGAAGATCTTCCTCGACATCCTGGCCAGCATGAACGGCGCGCCTGAGGCCTCCGCCTACCGCCGCAAGCTCTACTCCCTGCTGTACTAAACCGCCATAGGCTTGCCGGCCCTACTCCTGCTGGGCCGGCAGATTGCCATGGCGAGGCCAGGCATTGATCACCGCCTTGACCAGGGTGGCCAGCGGAATGGCGAAGAAGACCCCCCAGAAGCCCCACAGGCCGCCGAAGATCAGCACCGCCAGTATGATGGCGATGGGATGCAGGTTCATGGCCTCGGAGAACAGCAGGGGCACCAGCAGGTTGGCATCCAGCCCCTGCACCACCAGGTAGGCCAGCATCAGATAGGCAAAGTCCGCCGACCAGCCCCATTGGAATAGCCCCACCACCACCACAGGCACGGTGATGACCACGGCCCCCACATAGGGGATCAGCACGGATAATCCCACCCCAACCCCCAGCAGCAGGGCGTAATTGATGCCCATCAGGGCAAATACCACATAGTTCACCAGGCTCACCACCATGATGTGGATCACCTTGCCGCGGATGTAGTTGACGATCTGCTGGTTCATCTCCCCCCACACCCGGGTGATGAGGGCCCGGTTGAGGGGCAGGAAGCGGCTGACGGTGGCCAGCAGTTGCTGCTTGTCCTTCAACATGAAGAACACCAGCAGGGGCACCAGGATGGCGTATACCAGCACCATGGCCACGTTCACCAAGGAGCTAAGGGAGGCGGACACCAGCAGTTCCCCTGTCTTCAGCAACCGCGCCTGCAGTGTGCTGATCAGGCTCTCCACCAGGGTGACATCCACCAGATCCGGGTAGGACTCCGGCAACCGCTTGAGGTACTCGGTGGCGTTGGCCAGCATGGTGGGCGCCTCCTTGGCCAGATTGATGCCCTGGCGGAACATGGTGGGCAGGATCCCCACCAGCAACAGCATCATCAGGCCGATAAACAGAATGGACACCAGGGAGGCCGCCACGCTGCGGGAGCAGCCCAGACGCATCATGCGCACCACGGGCCACTCCAGCAAATAGGCGATCACCAGGGCTGCCAGGCCGGGGGCCAGCAGATCCCCGAAGAAGTAGATGAGCAAAAAACCGCCCAGCAGCAGCAAGAACAGGGTCACGGCATCCGGGTCGGCGAAGCTGCGCTTGTACCACTCAACCAGCATATTCAGCATAAAAGGCCCTAGGCCCGCGCTTGCGGGTAAATCAGGTTAATCCGATGTCAGATCCCGGCCATCACACCCAGCCAGCCATCTGGTGCCCGCCGAGTGTACCCTTGTCGCCGGTCCGTGGACAGCCTGTCCACCGCCGGCCGCGCCGCATCTGTCAGTGACATAAGGAAATTATTGCCAAGCACGCCGGTCAAACAAGGCTTGAGATGACACAAAGCGCCGGAGTATGCTGCCCTCGCTCACCACGGATTATCAGGAGTTGCCTTGTCCATTACCCGCCGCCTGCTGCAAGCCGGTCTGCTTGCCGGTTTGCTCATGACCCAGGGCCAGGTCTGGTCCGACAATCAGCTGCCCGACATCGGCACCGCCGGGGTCAGTGCCCTCTCCATCGATCAGGAGCGCCTCTACGGCGAGGCCTTCATGCGCTTCGCCCGGGCCAGCCTGCCCATCGTGGATGATCCCGTGCTCAGCGAATACATCAGCGGTCTGGGACAACGGCTGGTGAGCCAGGCCAACGATGTCCGTTTTCCCTTCACCTTCTTCCTGGTGCGGGACAACAGCATCAACGCCGCCGCCTTCCTGGGCGGGCGGGTCAAGGTACACACAGGCCTGTTCCTCTATGCCGACAACGAAAGTGAGCTGGCCGGCGTCCTGGCCCACGAAATCTCCCACGTGACCCAGCGGCACATCGCCCGCTACATGGAAGCCCAGACCCGCTCCACCCCCATGACCCTGGCGGGACTGGCGGGCTCCATCGCCCTGGCCATCATCAATCCCACCGCCGGCATGGCCGCCATGCAGGCCACCCTGGGCATTCAGATGCAAAGTGCCATCAACTATACCCGGGACAACGAATTCGAAGCCGACCGCATCGGCATGGGTCTGTTGTACAACGCCGGCTTCGATCCCAAGGGCATGGGCACCTTCTTCGAGAAACTGGCGGCCCAGAGCCGCTATGACAGCAAGGTGCCCGAGATGCTGTTGACCCACCCCCTGCCCCAGACCCGGATCGCCGAGGCCCGCAACCGGGCCAGCAACTACCCGCCCCGCACCGAGGCGGACAACATCGACTTCTATTTCGCCAAGTCCCGCATCCAGGTGCGCTACAGCAAGCTGAACCTCGACGGCCTCTACACCGACTACAGCAAGCGGCTGACCCAGCCCGGCACCCAGCAGCAGATGGCCGCCCGCTATGGCCAGGCGCTGATCCGCCTGACCCAGGGCAAGCCGGACGAGGCCGCCAGCCTGTTGGCCGAACTCAGCCGCCGCTATCCGGATGATCTCTTCATCCTCGACTCCCTGACCGATCTGGACGTGGCCAACAAGCATTACGACAGCGCCATCAACCGGCTGCAGAAACGGCTGGCCGACATGCCGGACAACGAGGTGGTGGTGTTCAACCTGGCCAGTGCCTTCATGGAAGCGGGCCGGGCCGGCGAGGCCGAGCAGTTGCTGGAGCGCTTCACCCGGACCCACACCGAAAATGATCTGGCCTGGCGCATGCTGGCGGATGCCGCCCAGCAGACCGGCAATCGTGCCCAGCTGTTTAGCGCCCGGGCCGAATACTTTGCCCTGCGCAGCGACTATCAGAAGGCCACCGACGATCTCAACACAGCCCGGGCCTCCACCGATGACAAGATGATGCAGGCCCGCATCGATGCCCGCATCGCCCAGTTGCAAGCGGCCAAGCAACTGGATGACACCTTAAAGCGTTAACTTAAAGCCAGGAGGCCTCATGCTGACCATCTATCACAACCCGCGCTGCTCCAAGAGCCGGGAAACCCTCGCCCTGCTGGAAGCCAGAGGCCTGACCCCCACAGTGATCCCCTACCTGACCACGCCGCCCAGCGCCGATGAGCTCATGCGCCTCAAGCAAAAGCTGGGCTTCTCCTCGTTCCGGCAGATGATGCGCAGCAAGGATGAGCTGTTCAAGGAGCTGGGACTGCAGGATCCGGCGGTAGACGAGGCGCAGCTGCTGGCTCAGCTGGTTGCCCATCCGGCCTTGCTGGAGCGGCCCCTGGTGGTCAACGGCGAGCAGGCTCGGCTGGGGCGCCCGCCGGAGCAGGTGCTGGAGATCCTCTGACACGCAATATCGATGGCCCTTCCGGGCCATCGTGCGTTACAGGCCGAGGATTTCCTTGATGAAGGGAATGGTGAGTTTGCGCTTGGCGTGCAACGAGGCCTTGTCCAGCTCGTCCAGGCACTGCAGCAGGGTGCGCATGTCCCGGGACAGGCGATTGAGCAGGAAGCGGCCGGCGTCCACCGGCAGCTTGAGCCCGCGCAGCGCGGCACGCAGCTGCAGGGCCCCCAGTTTGCCCTCGTCATCCAGCTCGTGCAGCTGAAAGGCCAGCCCCCAATCCAGGCGTGAGGCCAGATCCGGCAGACAGAGCCCCAGCTTGCGTGGCGCCGTGGCCGCGGTGACGATCAAGGAGCCCCGGTTGTTCTCCTTCCAGCGGTTGAAGAAATCAAACAGCGACTCCTCCCACAACCGATGGCCGGCAATGGCATCCAGGTTATCCAGACACACCAGCGGCAGCTGCTCCATCTCCTCCAATATCCTGGGATCGAAGCGCTCGTGCTGCTCCAGCGGTATGTACAGCGCCGCCTCGCCGGTGGCGTTGACCTCGGCACAGGTGGCATGCAGCAGATGGCTGCGCCCCGAACCGCTGGCGCCCCAGAAAAACAGCAGCGGTGCCCCCTGGCCGATGGCGGCATTTTTCAAGGTGGTGATCAGCTGAGCATTCTCGCCGGGGTAGAAACTGGCAAAGGTCTCATCATCCGGCAGCTGCACCGCCAGGGAGAGTTGGGCCGGGTGGTATTCGCTCATCCCGCCGACCTCACTGGCCTTGCCACTGATAGTGGAACGGCTGGTTGGGATCCGCCACCGGCATGAAGCGGTGATCCAGGCGCAGGGCATCCCTCAGCTTGCCAGCGTCGCCAGCCAGACTGGCACTGAAGGTGACGCTGTCTCCGGCCATGCTGGCGACGTTGAGTCCCTGTAGCGCCTGGGTGGCCTCCAGGGCGCTGCGGGCCGCCAGCAGATCGGCCAGCTGATTGAGGCCATCCACCACCAGTTGGATCTGGCTGCCATCGCCCGGCGTCAGGGCCGTCTGCTCGTCACTCACGGCAGCGGGGGCACTGGCACCCTGCCCATAGGTATCCACGAAGTAGGCCAGCAGACCGCTCATCATCTGATTCACCAGGGTCTCCGGGTCGCCCTTGGCCCGGCCGCTGCCCAGGGCGGTGCCCTTGTTCACCGTGGTGTGCAGGGTCCAATCCAGCCACCAGATATCATCCTTCTGGTACAGCCGGCCCAGCACCAGGGCATCGGCCTCGTAGCGGCCACTGGCCTTGAGCAGCGGCGCCAGCATGCCTTGGGTCACCAGCTCCGGCTTGGCCAATTCGATGTCATCCAGATCCATCAAGGGGAAGCGCACCGGGATCGCCCAGCGCTGTCCCTGCAGCGCAAAGCGAGCAGACCAGCCCGCCTTATCTTCATCCGGCAGCAGGCGGTCGTCATTCACCAGCCAGAACAGCACCTTGGGGCGGGGCGACTCCCACACCGGCAGCTTGGCCTGGGCCAGCAGTTGCTTCACCGCATCAGGCTTGAACAACACGTCCATCTCACGGCCCGCCGTCCCCTCCTGGTAACTGTACTCCTGGATGAGATCCGCCAGCCCCGCTTGCAAGGGGGCGGCCAGGGCGGGCGCAGACAAGGGATCCTGCAGGCCGCTCAGGCGGGTGATCACCTGCCCCAGGGCCTGGCGCTGGGCATCCAGCAAGGGGACGCCCTGGGCGGGCACCTGGACTCGATAGAGGGCATCGTTGGCCAAAACGGTAAAGGAAAGCAGGCTCAGGAGCAGTACAAGGATCCGGTTCATGGCGGGCATTCCAGATAAAATCGTTGTCGAATCATAGCGTTTTCGCTACAAGCCCGGCAAGGCACTCCCTTGGGCTGGCGGATCAAAAAAAGCCGGCGAACCGGCTTTTTTCTCAGAATCTGGCTGATTGGATTATTTGGTGCCGAAAATCTTGTCCCCGGCATCCCCGAGCCCAGGGACTATGTAGCCCTTGCTGTTGAGATGGGAGTCGATGGCGGCGCAATAGAGCTCCACATCATCATGGGCGGCCTGCAGGGCGGCCAGCCCCTCGGGCGCCGCCACCAGGACGATGACCTTGATGGCACGGCAACCTTTTTTCTTCAGCAGGTCGATGGTGGCGATCATGGAGCCACCGGTGGCCAGCATGGGATCCACCACCAGGGCCAGGCGCTCCTCGATGTTGCTGACGATCTTCTCGAAGTAGGGCACCGGCTTCAGGGTCTCCTCGTCGCGGTAGATCCCCACCACGCTGACCCGGGCGCTGGGCATGTGCTCCAGCACACCATCCATCATGCCGAGGCCGGCCCGCAGTATGGGCACCACGGTGACCTTCTTGCCCTTGATCTGATCCACTTCCACCGGGCCATCCCAGCCATCGATGGTCACCTTTTCGGTCTCGAAGTCAGCGGTGGCTTCGTAGGTCAGCAAGCTACCCACCTCTTTGGCCAATTCGCGAAAGCGTTTGGTGCTGATATCACCCTCCCGCATCAGACCCAGTTTGTGCTTGACCAGGGGATGTTTGACTTCGACGACCTTCATGATTCTCTTCTCCGCAACATGCAAAACTGCAGAATTTTATCATTTATAGCCGGCCGCTGTGGAGGGCTTTATCCGAAAAATGGGCAAACGATTTCTTTTTATCCCGGCGGTAAGGACTGGTAGAATATGCCCGTTTTTTATCCCCCCTCTCTAGACAAGGATCTCCTGTGACTGACAAGACTTCATTGAGCTACAAGGATGCTGGCGTTGATATTGATGCAGGGAATGCACTGGTAGAACGTATCAAGGGTGTGTCCAAGCGCACCCGTCGTCCTGAAGTCATTGGCGGCCTGGGCGGTTTCGGTGCGCTGTGCCGTATCCCCGCCGGCTATCGTGAACCCGTGCTGGTCTCCGGCACCGACGGGGTTGGTACCAAGCTGCGACTGGCCATCGACCTGAAGAAGCACGATACCGTCGGCATCGATCTGGTGGCCATGTGCGTGAACGATCTCATAGTGCAGGGTGCCGAGCCCCTGTTCTTCCTCGACTACTATGCCACCGGCAAGCTGGACGTGGACACGGCTGCGGAAGTGGTCACCGGCATCGGCGCCGGCTGTGAGCAGTCCGGCTGCGCCCTGATCGGCGGCGAAACTGCGGAAATGCCCGGCATGTACGAGGGTGACGATTACGACATGGCAGGGTTTTGTGTCGGTGTCGTTGAAGCTGACGACATTATCGACGGCAGCCAGGTGCAGGCTGGGGATGCCCTGATTGCCCTGGCCTCCTCCGGCCCCCACTCCAACGGTTTCTCCCTGATCCGCAAGATCCTGGAAGTCTCCAAGGCCGACGTAAACCAGCCCCTGGGGGAGACCACCCTGGCCAATGCGCTGCTGGAACCCACCCGCATCTACGTCAAGCCGGTGCTCAAGCTGATCAAGGCGTGCGAGATCCACGCCCTGTCCCATATCACCGGCGGTGGCTTCTGGGAAAACATTCCCCGCGTGCTGCCGGCCAACACCAAGGCCGTGGTGCAGAGCAGCAGCTGGCAATGGCCCGCCGTCTTCTCCTGGTTGCAGGAGCATGGCAACGTGGACACCTACGAGATGTACCGCACCTTCAACTGTGGCGTCGGCATGGTCATCGCCCTGCCCAAGGCTCAGGTGGAGCAGGCCCTGACCCTGCTGCAACAAGAGGGGCTGGATGCCTGGTTGCTGGGTGAGATCGCCACCGCCGCCGCAGGCGAAGCCCAGGTCGAGATCCTGTGATGAAACTGGTTGTCCTGATCTCGGGCAACGGCTCCAACCTGCAGGCGCTGATCGATGCCCAACAGGCCGGGCGTCTGCGGGGGGAGATCGCCGCCGTGATCAGCAATCGGGCCGATGCCTATGGCCTGCAGCGCGCCAGCGAAGCCGGTATCGCCACCCGGGTGATCCCAGCTCAGGACTATGCCGACCGCGCAGCCTATGACATCGCCCTGGGCGATGTCATTGAGGCCCTGGGCGCCGAGCTCATCGTCATGGCCGGCTTCATGCGCATACTGACGCCCGAATTCGTACAGCGCTTTGCCGGTCACATGCTGAACATTCACCCCTCCTTGCTACCCAAGTATCAGGGGATGAACACCCATCAGCGGGCACTGGCGGCGGGCGATGCCGAGCACGGCACCAGCGTGCACTTCGTCACCGAGGAGCTGGATGGCGGCCCCGTGATCCTGCAGGCCAAGGTGCCGGTGTTTGCCGAAGACGATGCCGAGATCCTGGCCGAGCGGGTGCAGACCCAGGAGCATTGCATCTATCCGTTGGTGGTCAACTGGTTCTGCTGCGGTCGGCTGGCCCTGCGTGACGGGCAAGCCTGGCTGGACCAACAGCCCCTGCCCGCCGCCGGTTACGCCAGCGAGGCCGATGAGGGCGATCTGGATGGTGAGGCCGAGTAAGTTCCGTCAGCACCGCACTGCCAAACTAAAAAGGAGCCTCACAGGCTCCTTTTTTATTGGACCGCTTAACGGCGCATGGTCGTGCTAACCAGACAACCGGCTCCTGCCACAGCGCCCGGCTGCACCGCTAGGTCGGTGACAGGGGCGGCAGCGACACCTGGGACTGGGCTACCCGCTCTCCCCACAAGAAGAGGTTGCATTCACCCCGCGCCATCTTGTGCCAGGCCTCATCCCGGGTCAGCGGTTGGGTCGCCACCACGGTCACCACGTCGTTGGGGGTGGTCTCCTGCTGGAAATCGATGGCCACATCCTCGTCCAGCAATTGGGCCTGACCGAAGGGCGCCCGCCGGGTGATCCAGTGCAGCTGGGTGCTGCAGAAGCTGCAGACATACTCGCCATCGCTCAGCAGCATGTTGAAGACCCCCATGCCGGCCAACTCCCCGGCCCAGCGCGCGATATCGGCAAAGGCCGCCAAGGGATCCGCCGGTCGCTTGGGATATTTGGTCGCCATCTGGGCCAGCAGCCAGCAAAACGCCCGCTCGCTGTCGGTGCTGCCCACCGGCTCGAAACGCCCTGTGTCCAGCGTCTCAAAGCCGGTCAGCTGACCATTGTGGGCGAAGGTCCAGTAGCGCCCCCACAGCTCCCGGGTAAAGGGATGGGTATTCTCCAGGCACACCCCACCCCGATTGGCCTGACGAATATGACTGACCACTGCCTGGCTCTTGATGGGATACTCCTGCACCAGACGGGCGATGCGGGACTGGGCACTGGGCATGGGATCCTTAAAGGTCCGACAGCCCAGGCCTTCGTAGAAGGTGATGCCCCAACCGTCGCTGTGCGGGCCGGTCCGCCCGCCCCGCTGCATCAGGCCGGTAAAACTAAAGCAGATATCGGTAGGCACATTGGCACTCATGCCCAGCAGTTCACACATGGCGGATCCCTCAGTTGACGGCCATTTCTTTTTCAATCAGCTGGATCAGGATGTGGATGATCTTGATATGCACCTCCTGGATCCGATCGGCATAGCCAAAGTGCGGCACCCGGATCTCGATATCCGCCACGCCGGCCATCTTGCCGCCGTCCTTGCCGGTCAGGGCGATGGTCTGCATGCCCTTGGCCTTGGCGGCCGCCATGGCATTCAGGATATTGCCCGAATTGCCGCTGGTGGAGATGCCGAGCAGCACATCGCCAGAGCGCCCCACCGCCTCCACATAGCGGGAGAAGACATGGTCATAACCAAAGTCATTCGACACACATGACAGGTGGCAGGGATCCGAGATGGCGATGCCAGCATAGCCGGGCCGATTCTCCCGATAGCGCCCGGTCAGCTCCTCGGCAAAATGCATGGCGTCACAATGGGAGCCCCCGTTGCCGCAGGAGAGCACCTTGCCATCCTGTTTGAATGAATCGGCGATCAAGCGTGCCGCCTGCTCGATCTTCTGCAGATTTTCCGCCTGGCCCATGAAGGCATTCAATACCCGGGCGGCCTCGGCCAATTCATCGTGGATCAGGGATTGGTACATGAGATGTCCTTAAGCGATTCAATGTGCTAGCTTGACTATGCTTTTGTATAGATCGCACCATGCGCTATGGGCGATGTCCGGCAACGGCTGCCACAATCTACCTTGGTCGACCCTGCAGAAACAAGCGTGATGGATCCTCGCCCCAGTGCACAGAATTGGGATCCCAACCCTGCAGCCGGCGCCAGATTGGATACTATTAGCTTCAGGCCATCTTGTTAAAAATATGTAGGAATGACGGGTATGGATGACGATATTCTGATCATCGACGACGACACCGAGCAGCAACTCGAGCACAAAGATGGCTGGAAAGTGCTGGTGGTGGACGATGAGCCCGAAGTGCACCGCATCACCAAGATCACCCTCGCCCAATTTCAGTTCGACAATAAACCCATCGAGTTTCTGCATGCCTATTCCGGCGAAGAAGCCCAGGCCATCATGGCGAGCGAACCCGATGTCGCCCTGATCCTGCTGGATGTGGTGATGGAGACCGACTCTTCAGGCCTGGATGTGGTGCGCTATGTACGCGATACCCTAGAAAATCGACGGGTGCGTATCGTGCTGCGCACCGGCCAGCCGGGACAGGCGCCGGAAGATGATGTGGTGGCCAACTACGACATCAACGACTACAAGGACAAGACGGAGCTTACCTCCCAGAAATTGCGCACCCTGATCCGCGCCAGCCTGCGCTCTTACCGGGACATCTGCGCCCTGGATCGCAACCGCAAGGGGCTGGAAAAGGTCATCGAAGCCTCCAAGGGCATCTTCGAAAAGCAGGCGCTGCGCACCTTCGTCGAAGGGGCATTGCAACAGCTCAACGCCTTGTTGGCACTGGAAGAAACCAGTCTCTATAGCCTCAAGCGCACCGCCTACGAGATCCGCGACAGCGAGGCCCTGGCCCCCATCATCTCGGATCTGGACGGTGAGCTGGAAAACTGCCCCTCCAGCATCATTCAGCAAGCGCTGAAATTGCGGAAAAACGTCTATCATGACAACGAGCTGGTGATCTATTGCAAGAACCTGCGTCACTGCATCCTGTTTCATATTGAGGGCACCCGGCCCTTGAGCGAGGTGGATACCTACCTGCTCAATCTGTTTACCGAAAACATCATCATCGCCCTGGAGAACATCCGCCTGAACGAACTGCTGGCGGACAACCAGCGGGAGATCATCTACCGCATCGGTGAAATCGTGGAAACCCGCTCGCGGGAGTCCGGCCTGCATGTCAAGCGGGTTGCCCTCTACTGCGAGCTGTTTGGCCGCTTGCTGGGATTGTCCGAGGAACAGAGCGAGATGCTCAAACGAGCCTCACCTCTGCATGACATCGGCAAGATTGGCATCCCAGACGCCATACTGCACAAGCCCGGCAAGCTGGAGCCAGATGAGTGGAGCGTGATGAAACAACATGCCCAGATCGGCTATGACATGCTGCGGGGTTCCGACATTCCCATGTTCCAGGTGGGCGCCCTCATCGCCCTCAACCACCATGAGAAATGGGATGGCAGCGGCTATCCCCGCGGGCTCAAGGGTGAGGACATACCGCTGGAGGGACGCATCACCGCCCTCGTGGACGTGTTTGACGCCTTGGGCTCGGATCGCTGCTACAAGAAGGCCTGGCCACTGGAGAAAATCCTGCAGCTGATCGAGGCAGAGAATGGCCGTCACTTCGACCCCAGCCTGGTGGCCCTGATGCTGGCCAATCTGGATGAGTTCCTTGCCATTCGCGATCAATACAAGGATGAATTTCAGGGCGATTCATAGATCCGAACCGCATCGGTGACACCCATAAGAAAGGCCGCATACGCGGCCTTTCTCCTTGCTGGCTCAGGATCAATCCAAGTTGTAGATCACCTCGACATTATCCCGGAACACCACGGGCTCCGGCAGATAGCTGGCCTGGGCATCGGCGGCCGTGTTGATCGCCATCTTCTGCAGGAAGACGGGGGACGGTCGCTCATCGTTCTGGTAGGAGAGGGCGTACAGGCTGCCCAGTTTGGCCTCATAGGCCTTGGCCAGGCTCATGGCCTTCTGCTGAGAATCGGCGATGGCCAGGTCTCGCACCTGCTGCCGATAGTGACTATCGTCCCTCACCCCATAACGGATCTGGCTAACGGTATTGATGCCGGCCGCCAGGGCGGCATCCACCACCTGGCTGATGCGATCGAGCTGATAGAGCCGCACGTTGACTTCGCGTACTCCACGGTAGCCCAGCAACTTGCCGCCCTCCTGGTTGCGGTAATCATATTCCGGGGCAATATGCAGATTACTGGCATCGATGTCCGCCTTCTGCACGCCAAACTTTTCCAGCTGGCCCACCAGGCTGGCGACCCGGCTATCCACCCCTTCCCGCACCTTAACCGTCGTGGTCTCCCGCAACGAGACCGCAAAGGAGAGCGTCGCCATATCTGGCTCAACCCGGATCTCGGCCACGCCATTGGTGATCAGGTGTGGGCCCGCCGGGGCCTGCAACTCGGCGGCGCCGGCGCCCAGGGTCAACAGGCACAGGACAATACACAAACGGCTCCAGTGGTTCATCACTGCCTCGCAATCAGATTACAGATACAGAAGTTCGTCACCAAACAGCGGCAGGCTGTCGGGTTCGGGAGACCAAGCGGTCAATGTGACTGCATGGGAAAGATGGGATAGCGGGAGCGGGTTTTGCGCTCCGAAGAACACATCCAGCGTTTCCACGTCATCCAGCATGGTCGTCAAACTCAGGGCTTGACTGACCAGCATGTCGGCATGTGTCCCATCAGGATGGCCAAGGGCTTCGGACGCCAATGCCGCCAGGGAGCAACACTGGGTCCCGTCAGCCCGCCCAACCAGGATTTGCTGGCCGCGCAAGGCGTCGGGCGATACCAGGCTCTCAAAGACAATACGATCCTGGGCTGGCTCTACCGAGAGATACCCCAGCAGGCTCCCGTCCTCATCCTCCAGCTCCAGGTTGCTGAGCATGGGCAAGGCCAGAGACAAGCGCCCCTCGGGCCCTTGGCAATGCAGCTGTTGGCCATCCCATTCGTAACGCACACCTTCGATTTCAAGCCATTGGAACATATGGGGGATGTCACTCCAAGCTGGGTGGACACGCAACGACCACCAGTCTAATACAGGTGTCATGAATCCAACCATAACCTGGAGCAATTTTCGTCTGCGATGTCTTGATTAGAAATCGAGCCCTGGCGGCAAATCATCCAGCAAGGGAACCACAGGCGCCACATGACCATCCAGTATGGCGGCCAGATCTTGGGCCATATGCTGCTGATGATGGAACAAATCCAACTCGGGTAAACAGGGCGAGGCGTCACTGAGCATATCTTCCGCCAGCAAGACCTCCGTCTGACTCACAGACTCCCTGGGTTGATCCTCTGCCGCCAAACTCTGCCAAAGCAATAGCGGCCCCGACTCCTCTGCCAGCAAATCCTGCAGATCCCCCGGAAACTGTGCCTCGCCGCCGTCCAATAGCAATGGCTGCCCAGCCTTCCCCGCCTGACCATAGAGGATTGTTACCCCCTGCACCTCGTCCTTTTGCACGACAGGTTCAAAATGCAGTTCGCCCCGAGAAAAATCCACATCCAGATGACCCAATATCTGACCATCCGCCTCAATCTCTAGACCATCGAGGCGAGATCCTGACAGCTGACTGACAAAGCCGACTTCGGTGTGGCAGCCAATCTGTTGGCCATCCCAGTCATAGCGGACGGCATCGATCTGGATCCAGCTAAATGACGCCATCTGTTGTGCCCTCCAGGTTAGGGAGGGGGAGCTCCCCTCCCTCGACCACTAGACGATGATACTATTTTGGCTGACCAGATCGTTGAGCGGGTCATCCAGCGTTACCCCTTGCAGCACCACCTCCAGATCCGGTGCCGGCATGGGATCCGGGGTCGGATCCGGGATGCCGTTACCGTAGACCTTGATGACGGTATTAACGCCATCTGTGGATACATCCAGATAGTGATCCAGATTGCCCGTCGTCGCATTGCTATCCAGCACCTCGGCCAGATCCAGCTTGTCCTCGCCAAGATGGAAGTCTGTCACCTTGTCGGTAGATCCATCGGCATCTTCGGCCAACCACTTGAAGATGTCGGCACCGGCCCCGCCGGTCAGGATATCGCTGCCACGACCACCAATCAGAATGTCATCTCCGGCCCCCCCAACCAGAATGTCATCCTCACCGTTACCCACCAAAACCACACCCTCATCGGCATCGACCCCATCGGTCGTTGCAGCTAATGTTTCGGTAGGATCCAGCATGACGATGGTCAGCTGATCGTCGAGTCTGGAGGTATCACCATCCTGATCCGTAGCAGCCATGTCAAAGTTCAAGGCCAAATCATCCACACTGATGTTCTGGTCATAGGTGATTTCATTGACGTTGAACTTGAGCGAGCCATCATCATTATCCAGCCGCAGCTGCTCGAAACCCTCAGCCACATAGAGCACCAGAGTGCCTGCATCCTGATCATAGCTGTAGGTATTAGCCAACTGGGCATTGACCTCCACCTCCACAAACAGATCACCGCCATCCGTGGGTTTGTAGATGGGCAAGCCATCCACTACGGCCGTCGTGGTGTTGAAGTCGAAGGCCACCCCATCCAGCGACAACATCAACAGCGCGGAACCCCCACCGGCAAACTGTTGCAGGTTGAAGTTGACATAGCTCTGACTCTTGGCAAAGTCCATGCGCAGCCACTCGCCAGCCTCAATGGTTGTCGTCTTAACCCCAATACCATTATTGGAGGCGTTCACCGTCAACAATGATTCCTCACCAATCCCACCATAGATGATGAGGGACTCGTCTAGTGTGGTCACCGCGGTCGTCGGGCCAAAAGCATCGAAGTCCTCCCCAGAAACCGTCGTGGTCGAGATGACCGTATTGGAGACCATATCAAAGTTGTAGGTGCCATCCGCATTTACCGTCAGATTGAAGAACTGACTATGGCTGGGATCCGCCAGATCGCTGAAGGCATGAATGGCGGTACTGCCATCACCCCCTTCGGATACCTTGTTCACCTCAGTGGTGTAGTAGAAGCTGAACACCACCTCACTCTGCGCATCCGTCACATCCACCCGGGTCACGCCTTCTACCTCGGTGGTCGTATGGATAAAGCTGACCTCGGCTCCGGCATAGATACCTGAACTGCCCAGTACGGTCGTGATGAAATCCAGACCGTCGGCGCCAAATCCCGCCACGTACCGACCGTCAAAGTCGATGGTCGTCGCACTGGAGAGCACCGCATCCATGACAGAGTCAAACTCGGGCACGTCATCTTCCACATTGATGAGGAAGCTGCCGGCCGGGAAACCACCTACCAAGGGGTCACCATCCCCGTCCGTTGCCGTCAGCACACCGGAGAAGTCGATGCCACTGGCATTCAACAGCTCGGTGTCACTGCCATCCGGTACCGGGTGATCCAGCGGCCCCATCAGGGTGAAGGTGTAACCGCCCTCCTCGGTCACCGTCAGGGTGAATACGGTGTAGTCGGCCACGTAACCGGTCAGCACCCCGTTCACCAGGCTGTAGCTCAACTCGACGCCGCCGGAGCTCAGCTCCTGGGCATACAGGCTATTCAGCGCATCGTTCCCATCCGTCAGACCAAAGGTCCCAGGACCGTCGGCACCAAAGTCCACCAGGGCCGCCAGGGCACCGGCCTCACCCACCGCCGTGCGGCTTTGCGGTTCGTCGTCATTGCCTTCATACGGCGCAGCCGGGGTGTCGCTGGTGCTCAACGCATCCTCGTTCACCAAGCCACTCACCGTTACCGGCGTTTGCTCGGTACCGGCCAGGACCGGCACGTCATCCTGCACATCAATCACGAAGCTGCCAGCCGGGAAGCCACCCACCAAGGGGTCACCATCCCCGTCCGTCGCCGTCAGCACACCGGAGAAGTCGATGGCACTCTCGCCCAGGGTCTCGGTGTCGCTGCCATCCGTCGTCGGATGGTCCAACGGCCCCATCAGGGTGAAGGTGTAACCGCCCTCCTCGGTCACCGTCAGGGTGAATACGGTGTAGTCGGCCACATAACCGGTCAGCACCCCGTTCACCAGGCTGTAGCTCAGCGGCTCCCCGCCAGAGGTCAGCCCCTGCTCCGTCAGGCTGGTCAGCGCTTCGTTCGCCTCCGTCAGACCAAAGGTGCCAGGACCGTCGGCACCAAAGTCCACCAGGGCCGCCAGGGCACCGGCCTCACCCACCGCCGTGCGGCTTTGCGGTTCGTCGTCATTGCCTTCATACGGCGCAGCCGGGGTGTCGCTGGTGCTCAACGCATCCTCGTTCACCAAGCCACTCACCGTTACCGGCGTTTGCTCGGTACCGGCCAGGACCGGCACGTCATCCTGCACATCAATCACGAAGCTGCCAGCCGGGAAGCCACCCACCAAGGGGTCACCATCCCCGTCCGTCGCCGTCAGCACACCGGAGAAGTCGATGGCACTCTCGCCCAGGGTCTCGGTGTCGCTGCCATCCGTCGTCGGATGGTCCAACGGCCCCATCAGGGTGAAGGTGTAACCGCCCTCCTCGGTCACCGTCAGGGTGAATACGGTGTAGTCGGCCACATAACCGGTCAGCACCCCGTTCACCAGGCTGTAGCTCAGCGGCTCCCCGCCAGAGGTCAGCCCCTGCTCCGTCAGGCTGGTCAGCGCTTCGTTCGCCTCCGTCAGACCAAAGGTGCCAGGACCGTCGGCACCAAAGTCCACCAGGGCCGCCAGGGCACCGGCCTCACCCACCGCCGTGCGGCTTTGCGGTTCGTCGTCATTGCCTTCATACGGCGCAGCCGGGGTGTCGCTGGTGCTCAACGCATCCTCGTTCACCAAGCCACTCACCGTTACCGGCGTTTGCTCGGTACCGGCCAGGACCGGCACGTCATCCTGCACATCAATCACGAAGCTGCCAGCCGGGAAGCCACCCACCAAGGGGTCACCATCCCCGTCCGTCGCCGTCAGCACACCGGAGAAGTCGATGGCACTCTCGCCCAGGGTCTCGGTGTCGCTGCCATCCGTCGTCGGATGGTCCAACGGCCCCATCAGGGTGAAGGTGTAACCGCCCTCCTCGGTCACCGTCAGGGTGAATACGGTGTAGTCGGCCACATAACCGGTCAGCACCCCGTTCACCAGGCTGTAGCTCAGCGGCTCCCCGCCAGAGGTCAGCCCCTGCTCCGTCAGGCTGGTCAGCGCTTCGTTCGCCTCCGTCAGACCAAAGGTGCCAGGACCGTCGGCACCAAAGTCCACCAGGGCCGCCAGGGCACCGGCCTCACCCACCGCCGTGCGGCTTTGCGGTTCGTCGTCATTGCCTTCATACGGCGCAGCCGGGGTGTCGCTGGTGCTCAACGCATCCTCGTTCACCAAGCCACTCACCGTTACCGGCGTTTGCTCGGTACCGGCCAGGACCGGCACGTCATCCTGCACATCAATCACGAAGCTGCCAGCCGGGAAGCCACCCACCAAGGGGTCACCATCCCCGTCCGTCGCCGTCAGCACACCGGAGAAGTCGATGGCACTCTCGCCCAGGGTCTCGGTGTCGCTGCCATCCGTCGTCGGATGGTCCAACGGCCCCATCAGGGTGAAGGTGTAACCGCCCTCCTCGGTCACCGTCAGGGTGAATACGGTGTAGTCGGCCACATAACCGGTCAGCACCCCGTTCACCAGGCTGTAGCTCAGCGGCTCCCCGCCAGAGGTCAGCCCCTGCTCCGTCAGGCTGGTCAGCGCTTCGTTCGCCTCCGTCAGACCAAAGGTGCCAGGACCGTCGGCACCAAAGTCCACCAGGGCCGCCAGGGCACCGGCCTCACCCACCGCCGTGCGGCTTTGCGGTTCGTCGTCATTGCCTTCATACGGCGCAGCCGGGGTGTCGCTGGTGCTCAACGCATCCTCGTTCACCAAGCCACTCACCGTTACCGGCGTTTGCTCGGTACCGGCCAGGACCGGCACGTCATCCTGCACATCAATCACGAAGCTGCCAGCCGGGAAGCCACCCACCAAGGGGTCACCATCCCCGTCCGTCGCCGTCAGCACACCGGAGAAGTCGATGGCACTCTCGCCCAGGGTCTCGGTGTCGCTGCCATCCGTCGTCGGATGGTCCAACGGCCCCATCAGGGTGAAGGTGTAACCGCCCTCCTCGGTCACCGTCAGGGTGAATACGGTGTAGTCGGCCACATAACCGGTCAGCACCCCGTTCACCAGGCTGTAGCTCAGCGGCTCCCCGCCAGAGGTCAGCCCCTGCTCCGTCAGGCTGGTCAGCGCTTCGTTCGCCTCCGTCAGACCAAAGGTGCCAGGACCGTCGGCACCAAAGTCCACCAGGGCCGCCAGGGCACCGGCCTCACCCACCGCCGTGCGGCTTTGCGGTTCGTCGTCATTGCCTTCATACGGCGCAGCCGGGGTGTCGCTGGTGCTCAGCGCATCCTCGTTCACCAGGCCACTCACCGTCACCGGCGTTTGCTCGGTACCGGCCAGGACCGGCACGTCATCCTGCACATCAATCACGAAGCTGCCAGCCGGGAAACCACCCACCAAGGGGTCACCATCCCCGTCCGTCGCCGTCAGCACACCGGAGAAGTCGATGGCACTCTCGCCCAGGGTTTCGCCGTCGTTGCCATCCGTCGTCGGATGGTCCAACGGGCCCAGCAGGGTGAAGGTGTAACCGCCCTCCTCGGTCACCGTCAGGGTGAATACGGTGTAGTCGGCCACGTAACCGGTCAGCACCCCGTTCACCAGGCTGTAGCTCAGCGGCTCTCCGCCAGAGGTCAGCCCCTGCTCCGTCAGGCTGGTCAGCGCATCGTTCCCATCCGTCAGACCAAAGGTGCCAGGACCGTCGGCACCAAAGTCCACCAGGGCCGCCAGGGCTCCGGCCTCACCCACCGCCGTGCGGCTTTGCGGTTCGTCGTCATTGCCTTCATACGGCGCAGCCGGGGTGTCGCTGGTGCTCAGCGCATCCTCGTTCACCAGGCCACTCACCGTCACCGGCGTTTGCTCGGTACCGGCCAGGACCGGCACGTCATCCTGCACATCAATCACGAAGCTGCCAGCCGGGAAGCCACCCACCAAGGGGTCACCATCCCCGTCCGTCGCCGTCAGCACACCGGAGAAGTCGATGGCACTCTCGCCCAGGGTCTCGGTGTCGCTGCCATCCGTCGTCGGATGGTCCAACGGCCCCATCAGGGTGAAGGTGTAACCGCCCTCCTCGGTCACCGTCAGGGTGAATACGGTGTAGTCGGCCACGTAACCGGTCAGCACCCCGTTCACCAGGCTGTAGCTCAACTCGACGCCGCCGGAGCTCAGCTCCTGGGCATACAGGCTATTCAGCGCATCGTTCCCATCCGTCAGACCAAAGGTGCCAGGACCGTCGGCACCAAAGTCCACCAGGGCCGCCAGGGCTCCGGCCTCACCCACCGCCGTGCGGCTTTGCGGTTCGTCGTCATTGCCTTCATACGGCGCAGCCGGGGTGTCGCTGGTGCTCAGCGCATCCTCGTTCACCAGGCCACTCACCGTCACCGGCGTTTGCTCGGTACCGGCCAGGACCGGCACGTCATCCTGCACATCAATCACGAAGCTGCCAGCCGGGAAGCCACCCACCAAGGGGTCACCATCCCCGTCCGTCGCCGTCAGCACACCGGAGAAGTCGATGGCACTCTCGCCCAGGGTCTCGGTGTCGCTGCCATCCGTCGTCGGATGGTCCAACGGCCCCATCAGGGTGAAGGTGTAACCGCCCTCCTCGGTCACCGTCAGGGTGAATACGGTGTAGTCGGCCACGTAACCGGTCAGCACCCCGTTCACCAGGCTGTAGCTCAACTCGACGCCGCCGGAGCTCAGCTCCTGGGCATACAGGCTATTCAGCGCATCGTTCCCATCCGTCAGACCAAAGGTCCCAGGACCGTCCGCACCAAAGTCCACCAGGGCCGCCAGGGCACCGGCCTCACCCACCGCCGTGCGGCTTTGCGGTTCGTCGTCATTGCCTTCATACGGCGCAGCCGGGGTGTCGCTGGTGCTCAGCGCATCCTCGTTCACCAAGCCACTCACCGTCACCGGCGCTTGCTCGGTGCCGGCCAGGACCGGCACGTCATCCTGCACATCCACATTCAGGGTCACGTTGTCACTGACCTGATCGCCATCGCCATCTTCAACCGTCACGGCAAGCTCGATGCTAAAAGCATCCAACGCCCAGTTTTCCCCACCACCAGCCTCATGAATGACATTATCCAGCAGGATGAAGTCATACTCGCCACTGGCGGCGTCCACCACCAACTGCCACTGTGGTGTGGTGATGGTGATATGGCCTTCACTATCCGGGATATACACATCGCCGGCGTAGCTGAGGCTCACCACCTTATTGGCTCCCGCCCCGTCAGCGCCAAAGGCGAAATTGTCCGCCAGGCTGCCGTGGGCGATATGCCCATTGACCGAGCCGTCCTCGTTATTGCCGACCGCATTGGCGTTGTTGAGGTCGTCCTCCTCCACCGCCAGGTGATCAGCGGCGATCGTCAGATACGGCACATCATCCAGCACCTGGACATCCAGGCTGGCACTGGTGGTGCTGTCGTTGTCATCCACCAACACCACGGCAAAGCTTTCCCCCAGCACCGCATCGTTGGCCGGTTGGGTGTGGTACTCGTTATCCAGCAGGGTGTAGGCATAGCTGATGGTGCCGGTACCCGTGTCGGCGTCGAAGCTGATGGCGGTAATGCTCAGACTGTTGCCCAGCGGGCTGGGCACGGCCTGCGGCAGGCCCACCACCACACCGTCGGCAATCAGTACCACGCCGGCCACGCTCAGGCTCTTCACCCCATCCGGGGCGCTGATGTCGAAGCTGCCGGTCTGGGTCAGCGCCGCCGCATTGGGGCTGCTGCCATCGGCCAGGTTGGCGTCGCTCACCACCACCTCGGCCCCCTCACCGGACAGACCGTTGATGATGACACCGTCATCGGCGCCGTTGACCGTGATGGTCAGGGTCGCAGTACTGGTATCCCCATCGCCATCTGTGATGGTGTAGCTGAAGTCTTGGCTCAAGCTTTCGCCCGGCACCAGGCTCTGTACCTGGGTGGCGGCGTTATCCAAGACGAAGCTGTAACTGCCATCGGCATTCAGTGTGAGGGTACCAAAGCTCCCCACTATGGGTTGCCCAAGGTCGCCACCTTGGATGGAGGTGACAGTGGCACCATCGGCACCCTGGGTGTCATTACTCAGCAGGTTGCCATTGGCCGTGGTGGGGCCATCTTCCGTCACACTGGCACTGTCGTCTTGCGCGGTGGGCACATCATCCAGCACCTGGGCGTTAAAGGTCTGGCTGTAGGTGGTGCCGCTTTGATCCACCAGTACCAATTCAAACGGATCGGATACCGACAGATCCTGATCCGGTTGGCTGTGGAACTCGTTATCTATCAAGGTATAGCTGTAGCTGAAGCTACCCAGCCCAGTGTCAGGATCAAAACTGATGGCCGTTATCACGGCGGCATTACCCAACTGGCTGGGGATGCTCACCGGAACAGATACCGGCTGATTGTTGTCGATCAGGGTGACACCGCCCAACATCAGGCTGCTAACCCCATCACTGGCATTGAACACGAAGGTACCGGTGCGGGTCAGGGCATCTGCATCGGGTGAACTGCCATCGGGCAAGTTGGCATCACTCAGGCTGTTGAAACCAAAGGGGGTGATCACCACGATACCGTCATCGGCGCCGTTCACCGTGATAGTCAGCGTCGCAGTACTGGTATCCCCATCGCCATCTGTGATGGTGTAGCTGAAGTCTTGGCTCAAGCTCTCACCCGGCACTAGGCTCTGCACCTGGGTGGCTGCGTTATCCAGCACAAAGCTGTAACTGCCATCGGCATTCACCGTGAGGGTACCAAAGCTCCCCACTATGGGTTGCCCAAGGTCGCCACCTTGGATGGCGGTGACAGTGGCACCATCGGCACCCTGGGTGTCATTACTCAGCAGGTTGCCATTGGCCGTGGTGGGGCCATCTTCCGTCACACTGGCGCTGTCGTTCTGGGCACTGGGCACATCATCCAGTACCTGGACATCCAGGCTGGCACTGGTGGTGCTGTCGTTGTCATCCACCAACACCACGGCAAAGCTTTCCCCCAGCACCGCATCGTTGGCCGGTTGGGTGTGGTACTCGTTATCCAGCAGGGTGTAGGCATAGCTGATGGTGCCGGTACCCGTGTCGGCGTCGAAGCTGATGGCGGTAATGCTCAGACTGTTGCCCAGCGGGCTGGGCACGGCCTGCGGCAGGCCCACCACCACACCGTCGGCAATCAGTACCACGCCGGCCACGCTCAGGCTCTTCACCCCATCCGGGGCGCTGATGTCGAAGCTGCCGGTCTGGGTCAGCGCCGCCGCATTGGGGCTGCTGCCATCGGCCAGGTTGGCGTCGCTCACCACCACCTCGGCCCCCTCACCGGACAGACCGTTGATGATGACACCGTCATCGGCGCCGTTGACCGTGATGGTCAGGGTCGCAGTACTGGTATCCCCATCGCCATCTGTGATGGTGTAGCTGAAGTCTTGGCTCAAGCTTTCGCCCGGCACTAGGCTCTGCACCTGGGTGGCTGCGTTATCCAGCACAAAACTGTAACTGCCATCGGCATTCACCGTGAGGGTACCAAAGCTCCCCACTATGGGTTGTCCAAGGTCGCCACCTTGGATGGCGGTGACAGTGGCACCATCGGCACCCTGGGTATCATTGGTCAGTAGGTTGCCGCTGGCCGTGGTGGGGCCATCTTCCGTCACACTGGCGCTGTCGTTCTGGGCACTGGGCACATCATCCAGTACCTGGACATCCAGGCTGGCACTGGTGGTGCTGTCGTTGTCATCCACCAACACCACGGCAAAGCTTTCCCCCAGCACCGCATCGTTGGCCGGTTGGGTGTGGTACTCGTTATCCAACAGGGTGTAGGCGTAGCTGATGGTGCCGGTACCCGTGTCGGCGTCGAAGCTGATGGCGGTAATGCTCAGACTGTTGCCCAGCGGGCTGGGCACGGCCTGCGGCAGGCCCACCACCACACCGTCGGCAATCAGTACCACGCCGGCCACGCTCAGGCTCTTCACCCCATCAGGGGCGCTGATGTCGAAGCTGCCGGTCTGGGTCAGCGCCGCCGCATTGGGGCTGCTGCCATCGGCCAGGTTGGCGTCGCTCACCACCACCTCGGCCCCCCCACCGGACAGACCGTTGATGGTGACACCGTCATCGGCGCCGTTCACCGTGATGGTCAAAGTGGCCGTGCTGGTGTCCCCATCGCCATCTGTGATGGTGTAGCTGAAGTCTTGGCTCAGGCTTTCGCCCGGCACCAGGCTCTGTACCTGGGTGGCGGCGTTATCCAGCACGAAGCTGTAACTGCCATCGGCATTCAGTGTGAGGGTACCAAAGCTCCCCACTATGGGTTGCCCAAGGTCGCCACCTTGGATGGCGGTGACAGTGGCACCATCGGCACCCTGGGTGTCATTACTCAGCAGGTTGCCATTGGCCGTGGTGGTACCATCTTCGCTGACGATGCCGCTATCGGCATTGGCCTGGGGTGCATCGTCCAAGATCGTGAGCACCAGAGGTGCCGAGACGGTATCGCCATTGCTGTCTTGGGCGGTCAGGCTCAGCGCCAGGCTCAGACCATCCTCGCCGGCAAGGTGATCCAATGGACCATCCAGATCGGCAACATAGCTAGTACCATCGGCAGACAGCGTAATGGTCAAGACCACCTGACCATCGGCGCTACCGGTCAGGATCAGGCCATCATCACTGAGGCTCCAGACAATAGGCACCCCACCTGATGTCAGATCTGTCGGTTGCTGCCCCACCGCGGAGAAGAAGACGCTGCCAGGCGCATCGGTCGAAAAGTCCACCGTGATATCGCCAGTTATCTGGCTGGCTGCCTGACCTGCCTGACTACCATCACTGAGATCCGTATCTGCATCGGGAGTGGTATCCAGCACAGCTTCATCCAGCGAGCCAGGAGCAACCGACAGGGTGGGTATGCTGTTTTCCGATGCCAGCAGGGCGGTGGGATCTTCCACCCCCGTGAGCGGCGTACTTTGATAGCTGGTATCAAAGCCCGCCTGGGCGATGGTGGCATCACCAACCCGGTCCACCACCACGAAACCGCCATTACCGCTAGCCCCCGCCACGCCGGCACCACCGGCAGCCGGAGCCGCCCCACCGGCGGCGGTGGCTTCTAATACCAGGGTTGGATCTTGCCCCTGCAAGATGGCCTGTTGCAGCGCGGCGATCTCATCCGGCGTCTTACCGGCCGCCGTGGCTTGCAGCGCCCCCTCCTGACCAGACAGGATGGCTTGCTGCAAGGCCGCAATTTCTGCCGCTGTGCCTTCGCCAGGCTGGGCGGCTAACTGGGTTGGTTGTGGTTCGGTCGGCTCAAGGCTGGGCTCCATGCCCAAATGGCTATTGGCATCGGTCACCAACAACATCCCTGGCTGTAACAGCTCGCCCTCCTGCACCAGGTGAGTTGAACCGTCCGGAGCAATCACTCGGACCTGGCCACTGACATTAAGGGCCTGCATGGGAGCGGCGATGAATTGGTAGTTGAGCAAGGCATTGCCAGTCTGAATGCTCTGGCTGTTGAGGCTCTGGTCTGTTGCCTGTGCCATGATGTCCGCCGGCTGACCAGCCCCATCCGACGCGACGGGATCAAACATCAGGCGGCTACTCTCTTCACTGACCACCAGGGCACCCGGTTTGAGTATTTCGCCTTCTTGTAGCAGATGGGTGGAGCCGTCAGGCTCAATGACCCTGGCCATACCGTTGACACTGACCACAGACACAGCGTTTTCGATTTGTTGGTAACGCATAGGACACCTCCACCCATCCCATGGGGCTTTCCTAAAGCCTAGAGGGGAAGCACGTCATATTCCGTTACAAAATTTTCACATTCTTAACCGTTTTTTTGTTCAATCCATGCATGGAAACTGAGGATCCGGTGGAGATTAGCCAAGGCCACCGAGAATCAACGCCGTACGAGTCTTAATTAACAACAACGCCAGGCAAGCCTGGCGTTGTTGCGTCACGAAAAGTCGTGAGGGGGAGAGATATATCCCTGATAACCGTCCACGAACAGATCGGCGAGGGCCTTGACCTGGGCTTCGTCCTCCACCCGTGTGGCGATGGTCACGACCCCGGCATTGTGCGCTGCACGACACACGGCCGACAGGAAAGCCTGATCCCCCTCATCCTTCAACACCATACCTGTGTAGCCATGGTCCACCTTCACGTATCCAGGCATCAGCGACTCCAGATAACCCAGCGATTGAAAGTACCGGCCATACTGATCGACCCCCCAGGTAAACTGACGGGCCTTGATCAGCGCCACCAGTTTATCCACACTCTTTCTCGCGTAGACGATGGCCGTCTCGGGCATTTCAAACAGCACTCGCCCCGCCAGATGCTCATGCTGGAGCATGTAATCTGCCAACCAGAGATGGAATGCATCGGACGTGATCGACCCCATGGTCAGGTTTACGGCCAAACGCATCTCCGGATGTCGATGCATGCTGGGTGCCACCGCCTGAAGAACGGCCTTATCAAATTCAGCGCCCAATTTGAACTGCTCCACCGCCGGCATAAACTGCCCAGCCATGAACTCCTGATCATCCTGATGGATGGTGGCAAACAGCTCCTCATGGTGCGCCTGTCCCGTCTCGAGCAGGATGGCCGGCTGGGATTTGAAGTGCAGATTGCCCTGCTGCAAGGCCCGGGTGATGATTTCCTTCCAGGCAATCCGCCCCAAGGTGTCACGGGAGGCTTGCTCCAGCACGACGGCGCCCAACCGTTCGGTGCGCGCGCGACGTAACGCATTATCCGCCTTGGTCAGCAGGCTCGACAGATCGTCCTTGTCCTCCCGTACCGTCATGCCGATGACGGAGATGGATTGATTCTGTGCGATAGGATTGACCACCAATTCGGCGATCGCCCGATTAATTTCCTCTCCGATCTCTTCGAGCTGCTGGCTCGTCACCCCCGGTAGCAGGACGGCATATTCGGTAGCGGAAATTCGCGCACAGGCCATGCCTTCGAATCGTTGCAAAGACGTCTGCAACGCCTTGGCCACGGCGGCCACCATACGATCCCGGGCGGCATACCCCTCGTCGCGATAGATGTCCTCCAGCATGTCCACCGCCAGCAGCATGATGCCACCATGTCCGGCATCGGCGATCCAACTGTTCACCTGCCCCATGAAGTAGGCGCGGTTTCCCAAGCCGGATACGGCATCCCGAAAAGCCCGCTCCCGCAGCCGCTCGGCAGCCTCGGCCTGTTCCTTGAATTGCTTGGCCAGCTTACCGGCCATGCCATTGATGGATTGGACCACCTGGCGTAGCTCTGCGGTGCGGGGCAGTGGAATGGCATGACCAAAGTGATGCTTCTCTATCTCTTTGGCCTGATGACGGATCTGCTCCAGCGGCCGCAGCAATATGTTCAGGGCCCGCATCAACAACACAGTCACCACCAAAAAGGCCACCAGGAAGGACACCAGCAAGCGACTCATGCCACGCCACAGCTCGAAATAAGCCTGACCTGGATGCCCTTCTACCTGCAACTTACCCAGTTGTAACCAGCCAGAGGTCAATACGGTTTCATAGTTGACGCTATCGAACAGATGCAGGTGGATAAACCAGTCCGGTACGTCATGAATGGTGATGGTATTTTCTTTTTCGATGTGCTGGTCACTGGCCAGTAAATCCAGTCGAATTCGACGGTAATACCCCCCGTCAAATGCCGCATTCAGCACAGACTCGGCCCCGACTTGGTCGCCCGTTTCCAGATAGGGCGTCAAGGCGAGGCCGGCGGAATTCGCCGTGCTTTCCACTGTGGTACGCAACTGCTCGGCCAGAAAGTCCCGAGTTGACTGGAACTGAACCCAATATGCCGATACGAATAGAATCGCAAACAGCCCCAGCATGGTCATCAGTAATTGTCGGTATAGGGTCATGTTCAATTATCCAGATTTAGTTTTGGACGCTTAAAGGCAGCGCCGTTAAACCGGCCGCGCAGATCTGTCCAAAGTTTCAGTCGATTGGCGCTACCAGCCAACTGGCCCTGGCCTCGCTCCTTCATCAACCACAAGTGAGTACCGTTGAAGCTAAATACTGGCGCCAAATCCGTCCGTTTCGTCGCCGGCAAAATGGTACCATTGATGTTGTCCAGAATAAGTGGTACTGCAGAGGGTGTTGGGTAATAGGCCACCACCATATGAAACTGCTGATATGCCAATGCCTTGACATAGACCATGCGCATTTTCTCTTCCGGAACACCGAGCTCCAGCAAGGTGAAATACTTGGAAATGCTATAGTCTTCACAGTCTCCGCCTGCCGCGCCCAAAAACTCTTGCGGCATGGCCCAATAATCCTTCATGCCCCACAGTTTGATATCGTCAATAAAGAGTAATTGATTGAAGAAACGGTTGACCTCCGTCAGAGCGCGACGTTCATCCCAATGCTCTTTACGCCCCTGCTCCACCAAGCGACGCCAGCTTTCCGTTCTTAAGCCAGCACGTTGACCGTAGAAACGGCGTACCGCTTCCACACTCTGCTGATCTTGGGGAGTGAGGGAGGCAACATCGGCAAAAAGGAAATTGGGGAGCAACAGCATCCCCAATATTCCCCACAGCCAACCCATCCGGCGGCTAGTAATAGCCGCTTTCAACGCTATACACATTCCATTTGGCTACCGTTTCCTCCATGGATGAGTGGAGCGTCCCCACGGCACGTCGATTGGCGGTGTAAGCCTGCTCATCCTCTTTGGAAATAGAGGGACTCTTTTCACCATAGGGCCTAGCCACAATCCGCTCGGCTGGCACGCCGAACTCTTCCACCATGACCCGTTTCACCGCATCAGCCCGCCGCTGTGACAGTGCAACATTGTACTCATCCGTCCCTGGTGTACTGGCGTGCCCTTCTATGGTTAGCATCTGATCCGGATTATTCAGCATAAACTGTGCAGTCTGCTGGATACTGTCCATGTATTCAGGCCGCACCTCGGATTTGTCATGTTCAAACAACACGTACAGATCCTGTAATTGCTGCTGCGGCGCAGTGGACGGACAGCCATAGTTATTAACCTGACTACCAAGCTGGGTTTGATGACATTGTTCGCGGGCATTGATCACCCCATCCGTATCGGGATCCGTCAGGTCATTGGCCTGTTTCACCGTCATGGTCGGATCGGCGGTCAAGCTACAGCCGCCCAGCATCAGAGCCAGCAACACGATTCTTGGGGTCATAGGACCTCCTGGTGGTGGTTACTTCCACTGCTCCGGTTTGGTCACTCTGAGCGAGTCCAACAGACGACCGGTGGCGTTCATGATCCGGTATTCGGCATACAACTCGTCATAGTCGGCATTGATGTAACTACGACGAGCCTCGAACAGTTCGTTTTCTGTGTTCAACACATCCAGCAAGGTCCGCTTACCCAGGGTGAACTGCTTCTTATAGGCCTGCACAGTGTCGTAGCTGGAGTCCACATGCTTACGGAAAAATTCCTTCTGTTGCAGCAAGGAGTCCCGCGCAGCCCAGGCCAAGCGAGTCCCCTCTTCGACCTGCCGGTAGGCATTCAGATGAATGTCCTTGGCCTGAGACTGCAAGGCGGAGGTCGACCGGCTACGCGCCGTGTCGGCCCCCCCGTTGAAGAGGTTGTAGCGCACCATCAACATGGCCCGGCCTTCCTCACTGGATCCCTTGATACCATCGGCATCCTCGTACCAGCTTTGGCTCGCTTCGACGGAGACCCGCGGATAAAAGTTGGCCTTAGCCCCTTCGTGCTGATAGCGGGCCGCTTCAATGTCCTGCTGTGATGACAGCAGTGTCGGATGCTGCTCGGTGGCCACCTTTAGGGCGTCATCCAGATTCGCCGGCAACATGTCAGCATCCGGCACCGGCTGTACCATATCCATGGGTTCGGCGTTCACCACCCGCATGTACTCGGACTGCGCATCCCGCAGGTTGTTCTCGGCGGCAGCTAGATTGGCATAGGCCCGCGCAACACGGCCTTGAATTTGACTCAGATCCGCCGTGGAACCCAGCCCGGAGTCGGTGCGCTTGGCGATATCGGCCAAGATCTCCTCATGGACCTGCAGGTTTTTCTTCGACAGCTCGAAGATTTCCTGCTGACGCAGGACATTGAGGTAAACCTCACTGACCCGCAGCGCGGTATTTTCCGCCGTGGAGAACAAGGCATATTTCTGCGCCTCAGCCTCGGCCTCGGTACGATTGACGTTGCTGCTGGTATCAAAACCATCAAACAGCATCTGAGTCAAACTGACGGTGGCCTCCTTGCGCGTCTGGTTCTTATCCACGTCGCTCGCACCAGAGCGGGTCGTGCTGTTATTGGTACGCTCTGGACCAATACCAGCGATGGCATCGAGCTTGGGTAAGTACCCGGCCTTGGCCTCGTCAATCTGATACTGACGGGATTGGTAGAGATGATAGGCTTCCTGGATTTGCGGATGAGTCAGCAACGCCTCGGCCACCGACTGTTCCAAACTTTGAGCCCAGGAGGCAGCCGGTAACACGAGTGCTGCACTCATCAGAGCGGCAAGATGGGTCTTCTTCATACTCTCTCCATGATTATCGTTCTCTCAATGCCGTGTACTTGGCCCGCAGTATGGGTTTAAGCAAGTACTCCAAGACACTCTTCTTACCCGTCAGAATATCCACGCTGGCGAGCATGCCCGGAATGATGGGGAGCGGATGCTGGTCATCGCCAAGATAGCTCTTATCAGTTCTGACCCTAACCAAGTAATAGGCATTACCCTTGTCATCCTGAATGGTATCGGCACTGATATGTTCCAGCGTCCCTTTAAGCCCACCATATATTGCAAAATCATAGGCGGTAAATTTCACCACTGCCGGTAAACCCGGACGCAAAAATGCAATATCTTTGGGTAACACCCTGGCTTCTACCAAAAGGGTGTCCTCCATGGGCACGATTTCCACCAGATCCATGCCGGGTTGTACCACCCCCCCCACGGTATTGATATTCAAGGTTTTGATCGTGCCCTTGACCGGCGAGACGACGCTGGTACGGGATACCCGATCACGCAACCCCACTTGTCCCTCGTTCAGTTGTGCCAGCCGACTTTGCTTGTCCTGCAACTCATTTTGCGTATCCACACGGAACTTGAACGCCACGTCCTTCCGCTTGAGGATGGCCTCCCGCAACATCGAATTTTGCTTGGGCAACATCAATCTGGCGTTGTCCAACTCCCCCTGCATCTCGTTGACCTGACGCTCCAGGCGGAGGATGTCCACCTGGGAGACGATCCCATCCTTGGCGAGGGGCCGGCTGATATTCAATTCCTTACGCGCAAGATCAACGCTGCGGCCCAGCGTCCGTATCTTGGTGTTGACCTCCATGATGGCATTTTCACCTTGCTCTATCTGCTGCGCCATGATGGTCAGCTGATTGCCCAGGGTGCTGATCTGCTCGCCATAGCCATTCTTCGCCCGGCTCGCATAGTCAGGAAAAACCTGTTCGAACCCCTTTTCAAACACCAGCGGTTGCTCTGTCACCTTGACCTGTTCACGCCAGGGCAGGCTGGCATCCTGGTTGACCGTCACACTGGCCAGCTGCGCGCGTAACCGGGTCACATCCCCACGCAGCGATACCAGTTCCTGCTCTCGCTCACGAAAATCCGAGCGAAAACGCGTGTCATCGATTTGCAGCAACTCCTGCCCCTTCTGCACCACATCCCCTTCGTGGGCGAAGATCTGCTTGACGATCCCCCCCTCCAGGTTCTGCACCACCTGCAGTTGGCTCGACGGGATCACCTTGCCCTGTCCTACCGCTACCTCGTCCAACTTGGCCCAGGCCGCCCAGCCCAGGGCCACCAAGACGAATAAAAAGGTGACCCATAGCAGCAATCTGGCTCGTGTCGGCGTGCTGAGCAGCACGGCGGCGGTGCCATCCTCCACCCAATCCAGCAACTCGTCTTTGGGCAACGACTGCTTACTCATGCTCCGCCCCCCGAACCCGTATCTTGCCTTCCTTGAGCAGTTGCAGGACCTGTTCCCGCGGTCCATCGGCGACTATGCTGCCCTGCTCCATGACCACCAGCCGATCCACCACATCCAGCATGGTGGTCCTGTGGGTGATGAGCAGCAGTGTGGTGTGCGGTCCCAGGTGGGCCAACTCCTGCTTGACCAAGCTTTCGGAGCGGTTGTCCATGTTAGAAGTGGGTTCATCCAGGATCAGCAGGGGAGGATCCATCAGGAGCGCACGGGACAGGGCGATGGCCTGCCGTTGACCACCGGAGAGCAAACGTCCCCCTTCGCCCACCTGACGCGCCAGCCCATTGGGATCCTGATTGGTAAACTGGGTCACACCGCCCCGCCGGGCCGCGCGCAGCACCCGCTCATCATCCACCAGCGGATGGCCCACTACGATGTTGTCGCGCACCGAACCAAAGAAGAGGGTGATGTCCTGCGGCACACAACCTATGTTGCGGCGCAATACCGCCGGATGGATTTGGGCCAGATCATAGCCATCCACCCGCACCGAGCCACTTTGTGGGCGATACAGCCCCAGCAGCAATTTTTCCAGGGTGCTCTTGCCAGCGCCCACCCGGCCTATGATGGCGACCTTTTCACCGGGTCGAATGCTGAGGTTAACCTCACGCAACGACGCCTGTTCCATCTCAGGATAATTAAAAGTGACATGCTCAAATTCGATGCGACCACTTAGCACCTCATGCTGTATGTACTGCCGCTCCTCTTCCTGCTCGCTGGGGCTCTCCATGATCTTGCCCAAGATGCTCATGGCCGACTTGGCCTGGTTGTAACGGGTGGACAAGACGGAGAGCTGGATCATGGGAGAGATGGCCCGGCTGGAGAGCATGACGGCGGCAATCATGCCCCCCATGGTGAGATTACCCTCAGAGATCTCGTAGACCCCCATGATGATGATCCCCACGGTCGACATCTGCTGGGCAAAGCTGGCCAAGGAGGAGACCCGATTGGTTAGCTTGCGGGTCTCGATCCCCCAGTTGGCCATGTGGCTTACCGCCTGCTCCCAGCGGAACTGAAAGGTGCCCTGAGCGCCGAACACCTTGACCGCTTCCAGCCCCGCAATCCCTTCCACTAGGTTGGCGTACTTTTGCGAAGCCAACCGCGAGCCCTCCTCTATGCTGCGCCGCAACGGCCGCTGGATATAGAAGCTGTACAGTGCCAGCACCAGAATGGCGATGAAGGGGACCAATACCAGATTGCCGGCGAAGATCCAGATGATCAGCAGGAAGAAGAAGGCAAACGGCAGATCGATGAGGGCCGACACGGTCGCCGAGGTGAAAAACTCCCGAATGGACTCGAACTCCTGCAGATGCTTGGCGAAGGCGCCGGTGGAGGCCGGCCTTGCCTCCATGCGGATGCCCATGACTTTGGCGAAGATCTTGGCCGACAGCAGCACATCGGACTTCTTGCCCGCGATGTCGATAAAGTAACTGCGCAGCTGGCGCATGATGAAATCAAACAAGAAGATGATGGCCACCCCCACCGCCAACACCCAGAGGGAATCGAAGGCCAGATTGGGCACTATCTTGTCATAGACGTTCATGGTGAACAGGGGGCTGGCGATGGCAAACAGGTTGATCAGGATGGAGGCGATCAGCACGTCCCGATAGATAGGCAAGGAGATGAACAGGGTGCTCCAGAACCAGTGACCATGATGCGTTTCCAGCACCTTGGGTGACCGGGCATCGTAACGGAACTGCTTCTTCACAAACAGCACCTGGCCGCTGTAATCCGCAGCCAACTGTGCCAGGGGCACGCGCTGCTGGCCGTTGCCACTGGCCGGCAGCACAATTTCCGCCTCCTGATGCTCGGCATCCAAGGCCAGCAGGACACAAGCCCGGCCCCCGGACAGCAATAGCACGCACGGCAGCAACAGCTCGGAGATCTGATCCAGCGTCACCCCTTGCTGGCGGGCGGAAAAACCGGCCCGCTCCGCCGCACGGGGAAACAGCAAGGGGCTCAGCCGCCCTTCGGGCATGGGCAGGCCAGCCACCAGGGCTTCCTTGCTATTGGGAACGCCATGAAACTTGGACAGAAATACCAAGCTCTCCAGCAGTTCATCACAATCAGACCACACCGACTCCATCAGGGCCTCTCAACAACACGCGGGCAATACCTCATAGTATTGTTTAACAAAATTAATGTTAACAATTGTTTATCAGTGCTTTTTTGCATTTATGCCGCGATTGCAGACCAGCACAGGGGGTGTACTCCTCCTGTGCTGGCAAAGACAGAGGGCTCAGGCGTCGACCACCAGATGTTGGGAGTCCTGCAGACTCTGCAGCACCTGCTCTGCCGTACTGTTGCTCAGGCCCGTGATATCCGCATAGCTGACGCCGTCCAACTGGATCTGCAGCGTCGAGGTATCCGACGTATTGCCACTGCCGCCGCTCTCCTGGACCGTCAACACAGTTGAGCCATCGTCGGCCTGACTCACACTCAGGGTCGCACCGGAATTGGCCTCCAACAGGGCGCTGAGATCCAGCACATCGCCCTCGTCGATAGAGAAATCGGTGACATGATCCACACTGCTGGCATCCAGGTCTGTGGCCAGCCAGACAAACTCATCGGCGCCGGCCCCGCCAGTGAGGATGTCGTTACCGGCCCCACCTATCAATGAATCATCCCCATCGCCACCGCTCAGCCAATCGTCTCCGGAGTCGCCAACCAGCAAATCGCTCCCTGAGTCGCCTTGCAGAACATCATTCCCCGCGCCACCAGACAGAAAATCACTCCCATCGCCACCTTGGAGAACATCATTCCCAGCTCCACCGACCAGAACATCATTCCCCGCGTTACCAGCCAGAGTATCATCGCCCTCGTTGCCAAACAGCCAATCTCTGCCGCTGCCGCCGCTCAGCTCATCGTTACCTGAGCCACCTAGCTGAGTGGCACTCTCATCACCCAACTCATTGCCCACCTTGAGATTAAAAACCTGTTGGCTGGTCAGCCCTCCGGCATCGGTCACAGTGACAGTGAGATCGACCTGTTGCTCCGTCTCATAATCCAGATAGATCCCTTCAGCCAGTTTGAGTATCCCCTGATCCGTCACCTCGAAACGGTCGTCGCTGACGCTATAGCTCAGCGCGCCGCCCTCGGGATCCGTGGCGGAGATCTGGCCGATTTCGGCACCCACGTCATTCTCGTCCACCCGATTAGCTGACAACGCCAGGTCATAGGGCGCCTCGTTTTCGTCCCCCACATAGATGGTGAAGGTCTCTTGGCTCGTTAGCCCGCCGACGTCGGTGACCGTCACCAGGAGCGTAACCTGAGTCTCGGTCTCATAATCCAGGCTGACCCCGTCCTTAAGCTTGAGCACGCCTTCGTCGGTCACCTCGAAACGGTCGTCGCTGACGCTGTAACTCAGGGCGCCGCCCTCGGGATCCGTGGCGGAGAGCTGGCCGATTTCGGCACCCACGTCATTCTCGTCCACCCGGTTAGCTGACAACGCCAGGTCATAGGGCGCCTCGTTTTCGTCCCCCACATAGATGGTGAAGGTCTCTTGGCTGGTGAGCCCGCCGACATCGGTGACCGTCACCAGAATATTGACCTGGCTCTCGGTCTCATAATCCAGGCTGACCCCATCCTTAAGCTTGAGCACCCCTTCGTCGGTCACCTCGAAACGGTCGTCGCTGACGCTATAGCTCAGGGCGCTGCCCTCGGGATCCGTGGCGGAGAGCTGGCCGATTTCGGCACCGGCGTCATTCTCGTCCACCCGATTAGCTGACAACGCCAGGTCATAGGGCGCCTCGTTTTCGTCCCCCACATAGATGGTGAAGGTCTCTTGGCTCGTGAGCCCGCCGACATCGGTGACCGTCACCAGAATATTGACCTGGCTCTCGGTCTCATAATCCAGGCTGACCCCATCCTTAAGCTTGAGCACGCCTTCGTCGGTCACCTCGAAACGGTCGTCGCTGACGCTATAGCTCAGCGCGCCGCCCTCGGGATCCGTGGCGGAGAGCTGGCCGATTTCGGCACCGCCGTCATTCTCGTCCACCCGATTAGCTGACAACGCCAAGTCATAGGGCGCCTCGTTTTCGTCCCCCACATAGATGGTGAAGGTCTCTTGGCTCGTGAGCCCGCCGACGTCGGTGACCGTCACCAGAATATTGACCTGGGTCTCGGTCTCATAATCCAGGCTGACCCCATCCTTAAGCTTGAGCACGCCTTCGTCGGTCACCTCGAAACGGTCGTCGCTGACGCTATAGCTCAGCACATCACCTATATCGGGATCCTGAGCACTCAGTTGCCCTATCTCGGCCCCAGGGTCATTCTCGTCCACCCGATAATCCGACAGCTGTAAGTTATAAGGCGCATCGTTCACCGGCGTCACTTCGATGCTGACCGTGCTGCTGGTGGTGCCACCGTTGCCGTCATCGATAAGCACGGTGAAGCTGTCGCTGCCGTTGTAGTCCGCCGCCGGCGTGTAGCTGAAGGTCCCGTCGGCATTGAGGGTCAGGCTGCCGTGGCTTACGTCGCTCGATACCGTATAGCTCAGGGTGTCCCCGTCCACATCCGTGGCGCTGATGCTGCCGCTGAGGGCCGTGTCTTCGGCGGTGGTCAGGGACTGGTCGGCACTGGTGGGGGCATCGTTCACCGGCGTCACTTCGATGCTGACCGTGCTGCTGGTGGTGCCGCAGTTGCCATCATCGATAAGCACGGTGAAGCTGTCGCTGCCGTTGAAGTCTTCCGCCGGTGTGTAGCTGAAGGTCCCGTCGGCATTGAGGGTCAGGCTGCCGTGGCTTACGTCGCTCGATACCGTGTAGCTCAGGGTGTCCCCGTCCACATCCGTGGCGCTGATGCTGCCGCTGAGGGTCGTGTCTTCGGCGGTGGTCAGGGACTGGTCGGCACTGGTGGGGGCATCGTTCACCGGCGTCACTTCGATGCTCACCGTGCTGCTGGTGGTGCCGCCGTTGCCATCATCGATAAGCACGGTGAAGCTGTCGCTGCCGTTGAAGTCTTCCGCCGGCGTGTAGCTGAAGGTCCCGTCGGCATTGAGGGTCAGGCTGCCATGGCTGGCCTCGCTCGATACCGTATAGCTCAGGGTGTCCCCGTCCACATCCGTGGCGCTGATGCTGCCGCTGAGGGTCGTGTCTTCGGCGGTGGTCAGGGACTGATCGGCACTGGTGGGGGCATCGTTCACCGGCGTCACTTCGATGCTCACCGTGCTGCTGGTGGTGCCGCCGTTGCCGTCATCGATAAGCACGGTAAAGCTGTCGCTGCCGTTGTAGTCTTCCTCCGGCGTGTAGCTGAAGGTCCCGTCGGCATTGAGGGTCAGGCTGCCATGGCTTACATTGCTCGATACCGTGTAGCTCAGGGTGTCCCCGTCCACATCCGTGGCGCTGATGCTGCCGCTGAGGGTCGTGTCTTCGGCGGTGGTCAGGGACTGATCGGCACTGGTGGGGGCATCGTTCACCGGCGTCACCTCGATGCTGACCGTGCTGCTGGTGGTGCCGCCGTTGCCATCATCGATAAGCACGGTGAAGCTGTCGCTGCCGTTGAAGTCTTCCGCCGGCGTGTAGCTGAAGCTGCCGTCGGCATTGAGGGTCAGGCTGCCGTGGCTTACGTCGCTCGATACCGTATAGCTCAGGGTGTCCCCGTCCACATCCGTGGCGCTGATGCTACCGGTGAGGGTCGTGTCTTCGGCGGTGGTCAGGGACTGGTCGGCACTGGTGGGGGCATCATTGACCGGCGTCACTTCGATGCTGACCGTGCTGCTGGTGGTGCCGCCGTTGCCATCATCGATAAGCACGGTGAAGCTGTCGCTGCCGTTGAAGTCTTCCGCCGGCGTGTAGCTGAAGGTCCCGTCGGCATTGAGGGTCAGGCTGCCATGGCTGGCCTCGCTCGATACCGTATAGCTCAGGGTGTCCCCGTCCACATCCGTGGCGCTGATGCTGCCGCTGAGGGTCGTGTCTTCGGCGGTGGTCAGGGACTGATCGGCACTGGTGGGGGCATCGTTCACCGGCGTCACTTCGATGCTGACCGTGCTGCTGGTGGTGCCGCCGTTGCCGTCATCGATAAGCACGGTAAAGCTGTCGCTGCCGTTGTAGTCTTCCTCCGGCGTGTAGCTGAAGGTCCCGTCGGCATTGAGGGTCAGGCTGCCATGGCTTACATTGCTCGATACCGTGTAGCTCAGGGTGTCCCCGTCCACATCCGTGGCGCTGATGCTGCCGCTGAGGGTCGTGTCTTCGGCGGTGGTCAGGGACTGATCGGCACTGGTGGGGGCATCGTTCACCGGCGTCACCTCGATGCTGACCGTGCTGCTGGTGGTGCCGCCGTTGCCATCATCGATAAGCACGGTGAAGCTGTCGCTGCCGTTGAAGTCTTCCGCCGGCGTGTAGCTGAAGCTGCCGTCGGCATTGAGGGTCAGGCTGCCGTGGCTTACGTCGCTCGATACCGTATAGCTCAGGGTGTCCCCGTCCACATCCGTGGCGCTGATGCTACCGGTGAGGGTCGTGTCTTCGGCGGTGGTCAGGGACTGGTCGGCACTGGTGGGGGCATCATTGACCGGCGTCACTTCGATGCTGACCGTGCTGCTGGTGGTGCCGCCGTTGCCATCATCGATAAGCACGGTGAAGCTGTCGCTGCCGTTGAAGTCTTCCGCCGGCGTGTAGCTGAAGGTCCCGTCGGCATTGAGGGTCAGGCTGCCATGGCTTACATCGCTCGATACCGTATAGCTCAGGGTGTCCCCGTCCACATCCGTGGCGCTGATGCTGCCGCTGAGGGCCGTGTCTTCGGCGGTGGTCAGGGACTGGTCGGCACTGGTGGGGGCATCGTTCACCGGCGTCACTTCGATGCTGACCGTGCTGCTGGTGGTGCCGCCGTTGCCATCATCGATAAGCACGGTGAAGCTGTCGCTGCCGTTGTAGTCCGCCGCCGGTGTGTAGCTGAAGGTCCCGTCGGCATTGAGGGTCAGGCTGCCGTGGCTTACGTCGCTCGATACCGTGTAGCTCAGGGTGTCCCCGTCCACATCCGTGGCGCTGATGCTGCCGCTGAGGGTCGTGTCTTCGGCGGTGGTCAGGGACTGGTCGGCACTGGTGGGGGCATCGTTCACCGGCGTCACTTCGATGCTCACCGTGCTGCTGGTGGTGCCGCCGTTGCCATCATCGATAAGCACGGTGAAGCTGTCGCTGCCGTTGAAGTCTTCCGCCGGCGTGTAGCTGAAGGTCCCGTCGGCATTGAGGGTCAGGCTGCCATGGCTTACATCGCTCGATACCGTATAGCTCAGGGTGTCCCCGTCCACATCCGTGGCGCTGATGCTGCCGCTGAGGGCCGTGTCTTCGGCGGTGGTCAGGGACTGGTCGGCACTGGTGGGGGCATCGTTCACCGGCGTCACTTCGATGCTGACCGTGCTGCTGGTGGTGCCGCCGTTGCCATCATCGATAAGCACGGTGAAGCTGTCGCTGCCGTTGTAGTCCGCCGCCGGTGTGTAGCTGAAGGTCCCGTCGGCATTGAGGGTCAGGCTGCCGTGGCTTACGTCGCTCGATACCGTGTAGCTCAGGGTGTCCCCGTCCACATCCGTGGCGCTGATGCTGCCGCTGAGGGTCGTGTCTTCGGCGGTGGTCAGCGCCAGATCTTGCGCCGTAGGCGCCTGATTCCCCACCTCGGCCACCGCCAACAAGGCGGCGGGATCCTGTGCCGCCAGCCCAGCAGCCACAGGATTCGCGGAGGAGTCATAGCCCGCCGTCGCTATGGTCTGATCGCCGGTGCGAACCACCTCGACAAAGCCGCCATTGCCTGAACCAGATGCCCCTGCCACCCCAGCACCGGCGCCACCGGCCGCCGTGGCTTGAAAGTTTTGGGTGGGATCCACCCCCTGTAAGATGGCCTGTTGTAAGGCGGCCACATCCGCCGGCAAATCCGCATCCGGCGTCATATCGGGCGTAGGAACATCGCCCTCCTGCGCCACCAGATGTGCTCCCGGTGCCGCTGCCTCACGCCCCTCGGCCACCGCAGCCAGACTCACATCGCTGGGTGCCTCTACCCGCAATAGGGTCCCCTTGGCCAAGATGTCCCCCACCGCGACGGGATACCAATGTCCATCCGCCCCCAGCTGAAAAACCTGATGCTGCAGACCGGTAACCATGACTTGCTCGGTGGCTACAAATTGTCTCATCTTGAGTCCTTATTCCATGTGGGCATCATTTGGCACAAACGTTCTCATGGTAGTTCTTATCAGGTCGGACATCTTTTTCATTTTTTGCGGCACTCGCTGGGGCAATCCCTCGATTCTGCTCATGTGTTGGTGTCGCCACGGCCGGCTAAGCAGGCAAAAAAAAAGCCACCCGCTACGGGTGGCTTTTTTCCTTGGCAGCGCAATGCTGCCACGACGCACTTACAGTACGTCGATGGCGTTCAGTTCCTTGAAGGCCAGCTGCAGGCGGGCGATCATGGACTCTTGGCCCTTGCGCAGCCATACGCGCGGGTCATAGTACTTCTTGTTCGGGGAGTCAACGCCTTCCGGGTTGCCCAGCTGACCTTGCAGGTAGGCTTCCTTGTCCTTGTAGTAGCCCAGGATACCTTCCCAGCAAGCCCATTGGGTGTCGGTGTCGATGTTCATCTTAACAACACCGTAGCCAACAGACTCTTCGATCTCGGCAGCGGTAGAACCTGAACCGCCGTGGAATACGAAGTTCAGGCTCTTAGCCGGCAAGCCGAACTTCTCGGACACGAACTTCTGAGAGTTGTCCAGGATCTTCGGAGTCAGCTTCACGTTACCCGGCTTGTACACACCGTGTACGTTGCCGAAGGAGGCAGCGATGGTGAAGCGCGGGCTGATCTTGGACAGACGCTCGTAGGCATAGGCCACGTCTTCCGGCTGGGTGTACAGCATGGAGGTATCCATGTCGCTGTTGTCCACGCCGTCTTCTTCGCCGCCGGTGCAGCCCAGTTCCAGCTCCAGGGTCATGCCCATCTTGGCCATGCGCTCCAGGTACTTGCAGCAGATGTCGATGTTCTCTTCCAGAGACTCTTCAGACAGATCCAGCATGTGGGAGGAGAACAGCGGCTTGCCGGTTTCGGCAAAGTGCTTTTCACCAGCGTCCAGCAGACCGTCGATCCAGGGCAGCAGCTTCTTGGCAGCGTGGTCGGTGTGAACGATAACCGGTACACCGTAGTATTCGGCTACAGCGTGAACGTGCTTGGCACCAGAGATAGCGCCCAGAACGGCAGCTTGCTGACCTTCCAGCTTCAGACCCTTACCGGCGATGAAAGCAGCACCACCGTTGGAGAACTGAACAACCACCGGAGACTTGGCCTTGGCGGCAGCTTCCAGAACGGCGTTGATGGAGTCGGTACCGACTACGTTAACGGCCGGCAGAGCGAACTTGTTGGCCTTGGCCACTTCAAATACTTTCTGCACGTCGTCGCCAGTGATCACACCGGGCTTAACAAAATCGAAGATCTTAGACATATCTATGGTCCTATCACGTTGAATTTGATGTCGGCGAACCCACATCAGATTTACAGATCCGAGTCCCATCAGCGGGACGAAGAAACGGGAGGCAAGCCTCCCGTCTACGGCACTTAGGCCTTGGCGCGTTCTTCCAGGATGGCAACAGCCGGCAGAACCTTGCCTTCTACGAACTCCAGGAAGGCGCCGCCGCCGGTGGAGATGTAGGAAACCTTGTCGGCGATACCGAACTTGTCGATAGCGGCCAGGGTGTCACCACCGCCAGCGATGGAGAAGGCCGGAGACTCGGCAATCGCCTTGGCGATGATTTCGGTGCCCTTGGCGAACTGGTCGAATTCGAACACACCCACAGGGCCGTTCCACAGGATGGTCTTGGCGTTCATGATGATGTCAGCCAGGGCCTTGGCGGAATCCGGACCGATGTCGAAGATCATGTCATCGTCAGCCACGTCAGCAACAGACTTGGTGACAGCCGGAGTGGTTTCGGAGAATTCCTTGCCCACTACCACATCGGTCGTCGCCGGGATGGAGGTTTCGGCAGCCAGCTTCTTGGCGGTGTCGATCAGATCGTGCTCACACAGGGACTTGCCCACGTTGTGACCAGCAGCGGCGATGAAGGTGTTGGCGATGCCACCACCGACAACCAGTTGGTCAGCGATCTTGGACAGAGATTCCAGCACGGTCAGCTTGGTAGAAACCTTGGAGCCACCCACGATGGCCACCATAGGACGCTCAGGCTTCAGCATGGCCTTGCCCAGGGCTTCCAGTTCACCAGCCAGCAGAGGACCGGCACAGGCGATGGGAGCGAATTGAGCCACACCGTGGGTAGAACCTTCGGCGCGGTGAGCGGTACCGAAAGCGTCCATTACGAAGACGTCACACAGGGCGGCATACTTCTTGGCCAGCTCTTCGGTGTTCTTCTTCTCGCCCTTGTTGAAGCGGCAGTTTTCCAGAACCACCAGTTCACCGGCAGCCACGTCAACGCCGTCCAGGTAATCCTTGGCCAGACGCACCGGGCAATCCAGGGCAGACTTCAGGTAGTTAACTACCGGCAGCAAGGAGAATTCTTCGTTGTATTCGCCTTCGGTCGGACGACCCAGGTGGGAGGTGATCATCAGCTTGGCACCCTTTTCCAGGGCCAGCTTGATGGTGGGCAGGGTGGCAACGATACGTGCATCGGAGGTTACCTTGCCTTCCTTCACGGGTACGTTCAGGTCAGCACGGATCAGAACACGCTTACCAGCCAGATCCAGGTCGGTCATCTTGATAACAGACATACTCAGTCCTCTATAGATTTTCAGACAAAACAGTGAGCCTGTATTCCTGCTACACCGTGGCGGCGTATCACAGCAGGTGGTCATCGGCATCCACTCGGCATCCCGCCGGGGGTGTGACCAACCAAAGGGCTTGGCGCCCTTTGGTAAAAAAGTCGGGGACCTCTCGCAACGGTCCCCATCGCGGCGGCGCATCATAGCGGCTTTCGCGGTGCGCTGGCTTGATGCATATCAGTCCAGCCAAGAAAACCTAGACGCCAGGAGGGCAATCTTGCGCCTCAACCGCGCAATATCGAGGCAGCCTGGGATCATCGCCATTTTTGGGCACAATCTGTGAGCAAGCTCCCTCTTTGAGCCACAGAAGTGTACTTGTCTTGCCCCGCAAAGGCGATAGGCAGATGAGGTTTTATGCAAAAAAAACGTGCCAAGACAGTAGGCGGCATAAGGGGAATAGGCCCGTCTATGACAGGGCGAGGAGCGAAAAAAAGGCCCGCTAGCGGGCCTTGGATCCGGGCTGACAGACAGTCGTATCTAGCGACTCAATAGGTGCCGCGTTGCGACGCCGGTGGCGTCACCTCCAGATACTCGCCGTCCACGTTGCGGCGATAGTAACGGCCATCGCGCACGTAATAGCGCACCCCACCTATGTCCACCTGGGTCAGGCCATAGGGTTGCTCATAGCCACCGTTGACCGTGGTGGTCGTGGTGGTGGTGGTTTGGGTCGGCGCCGTCACCACCTGGTAGCGGCCACCGTTCATCTTGTACCAGATATCGTTCAGCACAAAATAGGTCAAGCCAGCCACCAGCACGGTTTGATAGCCCCGCGGCAGCACGTCCACCCAGCCCCCGGGAGCCGGATGGTGACGCGGCCCAGGCTGGATCCAGGGACCGGGTCCCTGCTGATTGTCCCAATGCCCGCCCCCCGGTTTAGCCTGGGCCTGGCACGCCAGGGCCAGACAGGCCACCAGCACAGATACACGAACAGATTTCATCATCACACTCCTTCACGACAGGGTACGTGATCGGCGCCAGTATCGGTTATCCGCTGCCAGACAGACAGGCCTCAAATGTAAAGACGCGTAAAAGAAACTGACAGAGTGTGACAAATAAAACGGGAGCCGAAGCTCCCGTTGCATAGCTGAATCCAAGCTGAACCAAGACTCAGAAAAGGGCCTTGGCCTTGGCCACCACGTTCTCCACGGTGAAGCCAAACTCCTTGAACAGCAGCTCGGCCGGGGCGGACTCGCCGAAGCTGTGCATGCCGATGATGGCGCCGTTCAGCCCCACATACTTGTACCAGTAGTCGGCGATGCCGGCCTCGATGGCCACCCGACGGCTCACCAGGGCCGGCAGCACAGATTCCTTGTAAGCGGCGCTCTGGGCGTCGAACAGGTCGGTACAGGGCAGGGAGACCACGCGCACGGCACGGCCTTCGGCGCTCAGCTGCTCGGCGGCCGCCACGGCCAGCTCCACTTCGGAGCCGGTGGCGATGAAGATGAGATCCGGCGTACCGGCACAATCCTTCAGCACATAGCCGCCCTTGGCCACGTCGGCCAGCTGTTGCGGGGTCCGCTCCATCTGTGCCAGGTTCTGGCGGGAGAAGATCAGCGCACTGGGGCCGTCCTTGCGCTCGATGGCGTACTTCCAGGCCACGGCGGACTCCACCTGGTCACAGGGACGCCAAGTGCTCATGTTGGGGGTCAGACGCAGGGAGGCGATCTGCTCCACCGGCTGGTGGGTGGGGCCGTCCTCACCCAGACCGATGGAGTCGTGGGTGTAGACGAAGATGGAGCGCTGCTTCATCAGGGCCGCCATGCGCACCGCGTTGCGGGCGTACTCCATGAACATCAGGAAGGTGGCGCCGTACGGGATCAAGCCACCGTGCAGGGCGGCACCGTTCATGATGGCGGACATGCCGAACTCCCGCACACCGTAGTGCAGGTAGTTGCCGGCGGCGTCATCCGCGGTGATGGAGACGGAGCTCTTGTGGATGGTCAGGTTGCTGGGGGCCAGGTCGGCGGAGCCGCCCAGCAGTTCCGGCAGCAGGGCACCGAAGGCATCCAGGGCGTTCTGGCTGGCCTTGCGGCTGGCGATCTTGGCCGGGTTGGCCTGCAGATGGGCGATGAAGTTGGCAGACTCCTCGGCCCAGTTGGCCGGCAGGTCACCGGCCATGCGGCGCAGGTATTCGGCGGCCAGTTCGGGATGGGCCTCCTCATAGGCGGCGAGCTTGGCGCTCCACTCACGTTCCAGCACGGCGCCATCAGCCTTGGCATCCCATTGCTCGGCGATGGGTGCGGGAATGACGAACGGCTCGGCGGTCCAGCCCAGGAACTCCCGGGCGGCGGCGATTTCGGCCGCACCCAGGGGTGAACCGTGACAGTCGTGGGAGCCGGCCTTGTTGGGGGAGCCGAAGCCGATGATGGTCTTGCAGCAGATCAGGGTCGGCTTGTCGGTCTCGGCCTGGGCGGCCTCGATGGCGGCCTTGATGGCCTCGGCGTCGTGACCGTCCACGGCGCGGATCACCTGCCAGCCGTAGGCTTCGAAACGGGCCGGGGTGTCATCGGCAAACCAGCCTTCCACGTGGCCGTCGATGGAGATGCCATTGTCATCCCAGAAGGCGATCAGCTTGCCCAGCTTCAGGGTACCGGCCAGGGAGCAGGCCTCGTGGGAGATGCCTTCCATCATGCAGCCATCGCCCATGAACACATAGGTGTGGTGATCGACGATGTCATGACCAGGACGGTTGAACTGGGCAGCCAGGATCTTTTCGGCCAGGGCCATGCCCACGCCGTTGGTGATGCCCTGGCCCAGGGGACCTGTGGTGGTTTCCACGCCCGGGGCATAGCCGTATTCCGGGTGGCCCGGGGTACGGGAGTGCAGCTGACGGAAGTTCTTCAGATCCTCGATGGAGAGATCGTAACCGGTCAGGTGCAGCAGGGAGTACAGCAGCATGGAACCGTGGCCGTTCGACAGAATGAAACGGTCACGATCGGCCCATTTGGGGTTGGCCGGGTTGTGCTTGAGGAAGTCCCGCCACAGCACTTCGGCGATATCGGCCATCCCCATGGGGGCGCCCGGGTGACCCGAATTGGCTTTTTGTACGGCATCCATACTCAATGCGCGGATGGCATTGGCGAGCTCTTTACGAGAAGGCATCTGTTTCTCCTGCGTGATTCTGTGCGCTTATTCAGCTTGTCCTGTTCTTTCGGCGCGCATTGTCCCAAACAGCCCTGAGGCGCGCAAACATTATCTGCCCAGCGACACCACGCGCCCCAAGCCCGCGCACCGGAGGGAAAATTTACTGGCAATGGCGCCCTCGCCTACATAAAATAGACGTCCAGATGGGAATACATCCGTATCCTCCCTGCTCATATGCCAATCCGGCGACCCCAGGTCGCCCCGTCAGATAGATAGAGAACATCATGGCTAGACTCTTTACCTCCGAATCCGTTTCCGAAGGCCATCCCGACAAGATCGCGGATCAGATCTCCGACGCGGTACTGGACGCCATCCTGGCCCAGGATCCCATGGCCCGGGTGGCCTGCGAAAGCTTCGTCAAGACCGGCATGGTGCTGGTGGGTGGCGAGATCACCACCTCCGCCTGGGTGGATATCGAAGAGCTGGTTCGCAACACGGTCCGCGACATCGGCTATGTCCATTCCGACATGGGTTTCGATGCCAACTCCTGTGCCGTGCTCAGCGCCATCGGCAAGCAGTCCCCGGACATCAACCGCGGCGTGGACCGCCAGGATCCCAAGGAGCTGGGTGCCGGTGACCAGGGCCTGATGTTCGGCTATGCCAGCAACGAGACTGACGTGCTGATGCCCGCCCCCATCACCTATGCCCACCGCCTGGTAAAGCGCCAGTCCGAGGTGCGCAAGAACGGCGTGCTCCCCTGGCTGCGGCCGGACGCCAAGAGCCAGATCACCTTCGCCTACGACAGCGACGGCAAGATCCAGGGCATCGATGCGGTGGTGCTCTCCACCCAGCACCGTGAGGATATCGAGCACGATCAGCTGGTCGAGGCGGTGCAGGAAGAGATCATCAAGCCGGTCCTGCCCAAGGAGTGGCTCAACCACAACACCAAGTACTTCATCAACCCCACCGGCCGGTTTGTCATCGGCGGCCCCATGGGCGACTGTGGCCTGACCGGCCGCAAGATCATCGTCGACACCTACGGCGGCATGGCCCGTCACGGCGGCGGTGCCTTCTCCGGCAAGGATCCGTCCAAGGTGGATCGCTCCGCCGCCTACGCCGCCCGCTACGTGGCCAAGAATATCGTCGCCGCCGGCCTGGCGGCTCGCTGTGAAATCCAGGTCTCCTACGCCATCGGCGTGGCCGACCCCACCTCCATCAGCGTGGAAACCTTCGGCACCGGCAAGCTGGACGAAGCCAGCCTGATCAAGCTGGTGCGCCAGTTCTTCGACCTGCGCCCCTATGGCCTGATCGAGATGCTGGATCTGAAGCGCCCCATCTACCAGGCCACCGCCGCCTACGGCCACTTCGGTCGCGAGGAGTTCCCCTGGGAGCAGACCGACAAGGCCGCCCTGCTGCGGGATGCCGCCGGTCTGAAATAATCCCGGCACTGTGAAGCAGACATAAAAAACAGGAGGCTCAGCCTCCTGTTTTTTATCTAGCTGTAGCCCGCCGCGAAAAATGAAAAAAGGCACCGGACAGAATGAAAAACCTCAGCACCCCGGTTTCTCATTCAATGCGGTCCCTTAGATGTTTTATCCGCATAACGCGATGATGATGTCGACAGCTCGACCAATCGCTTATTGAGCGGGCTGAGCGGCAGAAACAGCCTGGTTGCCGGCTTGCGCCTGACTGGCCGCATCACCTTCCACCACGGTCACACTGGCGGTCTGGCCCGCCACCAGGCGAACCCCAGCCGGGATCGGATCCAGGCGAATGCGCACCGGGATCCGCTGGGCCAGCCGCACCCATTCGAAGGTGGGGCTCACGTCCGCCAGATCCCCCTGGCTACCGCTTTGCACATCGTCCTGGATCCCGCTGGCGATGCTGCTCACCTCCCCGGTCAGCGGCTGGGCTATGCCCATCAGGCGGATCTCCACCGGATCCCCCACCCGGATGCGGGGCAGCTTGGTCTCCTCGAAATAGCCCACCACGTAGAACTCCTTGGCGCTGAGCAGGGCCAGGGCCGGGCTGCCGGCCTGCTGGTAATCCCCCACGTGCAGGGAGAGGTTGGTGACATAGCCATCACTGGGCGCCCGTACCTCGGTGCGCGCCAGGTTGAGTTCGGCCTGTTGCAGGGCCACCTTGGCCTGCTGCAGCTCGGCCGCCGCCACCTGGGCCTCCGACAGGCTCTGTTCCCGGGCCGCCTGGCTCACCATCTGATCGAGCCGCTGGGTACGGTGGGCATCCCGCGCCTTCTGTGCCTGGGTCAGGGTCAGGCGAGCCACGTTGGCCTCAGCATCGGCCACCGCCAGGGCATAGCGACTCTTGTCCACCACAAACAGGAGATCCCCCTGGTGCACCAGCTGATTGTCCTTGACCCGCACCTCGCTGACGAAGCCGGCCACGTCGCTGGTGAGACGGATAAGCTCGGTGCGCACCCGGGCGTCCCGGGTCCAGGGCGAGGCCTGGTAATAATCGAACAGATGAAGCGCCGCCACCACGGCCAAGCCCACCAACAGCAGGGTGGCCACCACCCGGGGCAACAAAATCCAGAATGAACGCATGCAGACCTCGATATCAGGAAAACAGACGGGGCAGCAGCTGCAGCAGTCGCAGCAGGCCCCAGGTAGTCAGAATGAAGACCGCCAGCCGTGCCAGCTGGGGGTGCCACAGCCAGCGATAGCAGGCCCCCGGGATCAGGGGCTGCAGCAGCAGGGACAGGCATCCGGCAAGCAGCAGGGGGGACAGCAACAGGCCCCCCATATCCAGTTCCAGCATGGTCAGCTCCTTATGGGTTGAATGAAAAAGGCTCTGTGCAGCCGCAGGGCCAACAACAGGTGATCGAAATGATGCAGCACGCTGGCCGGCACCGCGCCCGCCGGCTGTGCCAGGCGCCGCCGCTGCTCATCCAGATTGGCCAGCAGTGCCGGGTAGATCTGCGCCCGGCTGCCCCGTGGCTGGCTGAAGAAGTCGATGAGTGCCCGACGGCTCTCCTGCAACGCCCGGCGGCTATGGGGCAGCAGCTGGGCGGCAGGCAGCTCCAACCGCAACAGGCTCAGCCCCATGCGCAGCAGGGCGCCGCCGCCCCCCAGCATGGCACCGGCCTGCTCGCCGGCCCGCTGCACCAGGCCCTGCAGTATGGCCTGTCCTCGGCTCTCCAAGGCGGCCCGGTCGATGCGGCCATCACCGCGGGCCACCCGGATGAAGAGCCGCTCCAGGGCCAGCTGCAGCCGCGGCAGCTGCACCTGGGCGCCCAGACGACGCAACACCCCGGTGAGCAGCAGCGGCACGCCTATGCCCACCTGTTGCGCCAACCCCAGGTTGATCAGGCTGAGCAGGGTGGAACGACCGTTGTTGGTGATGGTCAGCATGGCCAGGGTGCCCATCACCAGGGGGACGCTGCGGGGTGCCGTGGCCGGATTGCCGATACGCTGCCCCCCCCACAGCAAAAAGGGCAGCAGGACGCAGATCAGGCCCGTCAGATCATCCACTAGGGGCAAGAACACAAACTGCAGCACAGCCGTGATGGGCAAGGCCAGCAGGGAGCCGATGAAGAAGCCCTTGGCAGGCACCAGCGGGTTGTCACTGGCGGCAAACAAGGAACAGGCGACGCCGGTCATCATCACCGCCAGGTAGCCACTCTTCCAGCCGGTGGCCATCCACAGCAGGCCACACAACATCATGGAGAGCCCCGCCGTCACGGCGGTCTGGGTCGCCCGCCCCACGTCCACATGGGGATGACTGACCCGCCCCCGCCGGCGCCGACGCCGTGACGCCGAATTGAGCAAGTTGCTGAGCTGCTGGATCAGGTGATGGCTCTGCCACCAGTAGCCCAGCAGGCTGGCCAGCCGACCGTTGAGGCAGGCATTGGACTCATCTGCAAACAAGCGCTCGGGCGGCGTACCGATGCGCTCGCCGGCCGCCAGCCGCGCCAGGGTCTGCCGGGCCAGCGCCAGCAGCTCGCCCAGTGTCGGCTCCGTCGCCCCCTGGCGCCGGATCTCCTGCAGCAGGTCCGCCAGGCTCAGCCCCAGGGTCAGCTGAGCCTGCAGCTCGCTATGCAGCTCGGTGAGCAGCCCACGATGGGACCGCAGCCGCGATGAGTCGCTCACCGCCTGCGGCCGCAGCTGCTCCAGCTGACCCAGTTGCAGCAGCAGGGCCTCGGCGCCGCCGGTGGTGGGATCCGCCAGCAGCTGCCCCTGCCACGCCAGCAACTGGCGTTGCCAACCGGCCAACTGACTCAAGAAGCGCTCATGGGTACGGCGTGGCCACAGCAGCAGATCCAGCAGCAGGTAACAGGCAATCCCCAGGCCGATCTCCTCCACCCGACTCAGGGCCACCAGGAAGAGACCATCGGGATGATCCACATAGGGCAGGGTGATGAAGACCGCCGTGTAGCCGCTCAGCAAGAAGGCGTAGCTGTACAGGCTCTGCTCCAGCAAGGAGAGGAAGATACACAGGGCCAGCCACAGCGACAGGGACGCCAGGTGCAGCAGGGGCCACTGAATAAACCAGGTGGACAGACACAGGGCCGCGATCCCCCCCACCAGGGTACCGGCCAGCCGTGAGGCCCCTTTCACCAGGCTCATGCTGGCAAACGGTTGGGCGACGATGAAGGAGGTCATCATGGCCCAGTAGGGTCGATCCAGCCCCAGGTAGATGGAGAGGGTCAGGGCCAACAGGCTGGCGCAGCTGACCTTGATGGCAAACAGCCACTTGGCATCCAACGGACGGAGGTGAAGGTAATCAGGAAACATGGAAATACAACGGCTCAAACAGGGAAATCGAAGCCGACAATCGGCCTTTTTTTACGATAATCATTTAAAAGTGTTTAGAATAGACGGCAATTTCTGCATGAAGTATTAAGTGAGGCTTCATAATGGAACATCTGAAGCGTTTGGCGGTGTTCGCCCAGGTGGTGGAGTCCGGCTCCATGACAGCCGCCGCCCGGGTCCTGGAGATGACCCCCTCGGCGGTGAGCCAGCAGATCCGCCAGCTGGAGCAGGAGACCGGGGTGGTGTTGCTGCACCGCTCCACCCGCCAGCTGAGCCTCACCGCCGTGGGCGAAGGGGTCTACGAGCACTGCCGGGAGATGCTGCACTCGGCCCGGGCCGCCGAGCAGATGCTGGCGGCCCAGCAGGATGCTCCCAGCGGCGAGCTGCGCATCGCCAGCACCATCATGTTCGCCGCCTACCACCTGGGCCGCGCCCTGGCCCCCCTGCTGCACGACTACCCCCAGCTGGGACTGCGGCTGCTCTCCACCAACGAGCCCGTCGATCTCATTGCCGACCGGCTGGATCTGGCCCTGCGGCTGGGGGAAGCGGAGGACTCCAACCAGATAGCCCGCCGCCTGGGCTCCTTGCGCTACGTGCTGTGTGCCACCCCCGCCTACCTGGCCCGCATGGGCACCCCCGCCGAGCCCGAGGATCTGCTGCGCCACCAGATGCTGATCCTCACCAGCCGGCAGAACCCCCATGTCTTTCCCTTCACCCACGTCAGCAGCGGCGAACGGCGGGAAATCGCGCTACCCGGCCGCATCCTGGGCAACGAGTCCCAGGCCCTGGCCATGATGAACCGCCAGGGCCTGGGGCTGTTCCACCGTTTCGAGCTGGACATCCAGAGCGAACTGGCCGCCGGCAGCCTGGTGCGGGTGCTGCCCCAGTGGCAGCTGCCGGCGGTCAACCTCTACGCCGTCACCAGCAGCCGCGAGGCCTTGCCGGCCAAGGTGCGCTACGCTATGCAGGCCATCCTTCTGTACCTGCGCCAGGCCCAGCGCCAGGGTGCGGCCATCGAGGTGGTGGAGGACTGGTAGCGTGGCGGCCGAGCAGTTCCGGCGCACAGGTCTTTACGCAACCGGTTGCATTTCCTTCTGCAGATCGCCATCATGCCGGCAGACCACGTCATCATGGGCGTGCATGCAACCAGTAACCAACAGGAGAACCGGGCCATGTCAGCAGCGTTGCCAGAGACATTTTTGTGGGGGGGCGCCGTGGCCGCCCATCAGCTCGAAGGGGGCTGGGATCAGGCGGGTAAGGGGCCGAGCGTCGCCGATGTGCTGACCGGTGGCGCCCACGGCACCCTGCGCCGCATCACCGACGGCGTGCAGCCGGGGGAGTACTACCCCAACCATCAAGCCATCGACTTTTACCATCACTACAAGGAAGACGTGGCCCTGCTGGCGGAGATGGGCTTCAAGTGTTTTCGCACCAGCATCGCCTGGACCCGCATCTTCCCCCGGGGTGACGAGGCCGAACCCAACGAGGCCGGGCTGCAGTTCTACGATGATCTGTTTGACGAGCTGCTGAAATACGGCATCCAGCCGGTCATCACCCTCAGCCACTTCGAGATGCCCTACCACCTGGCCCAGACCGGCGAAGGCTGGCTCAAGCGTGAGGTGATCGACCACTTCGTGCGCTTCGCCCAGGTGGTGATCCGCCGCTACCAGCACAAGGTGCGCTACTGGATGACCTTTAACGAGATCAACAACCAGATGAACACCGACTCGGATCTGTTCGGCTGGATGTGCTCCGGGGTGCGCTTCAGCCAGCAGGCCGATGCCCGCCAGGCCATGTACCAGGCGGTGCACCACCAGTTTGTCGCCAGCGCCCAGGTGGTCAGCTTCGCCCACGCGCTCAACCCGGATCTCCAGGTGGGCTGCATGTGCGCCTTCACCCCCTTCTACCCCTACTCCTGCCACCCGGACGACGTCATGCTGGCCCAGCAAGCCATGCGGGACCGCTACTTCTTCTCCGATGTGATGGTGCGCGGCGCCTACCCCAGCTATGCCCTGCGGGACTGGGAGCGCCGGGGCTATCACATCGAGATGGCGCCGGAAGATGCCGCCATCCTGGCCGCCGGCAAGGTGGACTACATCGGCTTCAGCTATTACATGTCCAGCACGGTGCAGGCCGGCGAGGCCAAGTCCATCGCCAGCAGCCAGGACGGCAGCTCCCCCTACTCGGTGGCCAACCCCCATATCCGCAGCAGCGACTGGGGCTGGAGCATAGATCCGGTGGGGCTGCGCTACGTGCTGGCCAGCCTGTATGAGCGCTACCAAGTGCCGCTATTTATCGTGGAGAACGGCTTCGGCGCCCTGGATCAGCCGGCCGAGGACGGCCGGGTACACGATGACTACCGCATCGACTACCTACGGGCCCATATCCAGGAGATGGTGAAGGCGGTCACCCTGGATGGGGTGGATCTGATGGGCTACACCCCCTGGGGCTGCATCGATCTGGTCTCCTTCACCACCGGCGAATACAAGAAGCGCTACGGCTTTATCTACGTGGATATGCACGATGACGGCAGCGGCACGGGCCAGCGTTCCCGCAAGCTCTCCTTCGACTGGTATAAGCAGGTGATCGCCAGCAACGGCCGGACCCTGTAACGACCCAACCTCACATCCCCACCCCGGGCCCGATCATGGGGCCCGGATGCTCCGACCAGTCAATCTCCCCATCGGTGTTAAGGTTTTCATAAGGTAGACGAGCTAATTATCTCGGCTATTTCAGCGCAGTGAGCTGCCGGTCTGACGCCCCAGGCACCATCGACAGCGCTGACCTCACAACAACGGATGGATTCACCAATGAAAGCACAATGGAGTGGGCTGCGCGTCAAGATCAGCGCCGGCCTCATACTGCTCACCTTGCTGCTGCTTATCAGCAGCCTGCTCAACTACAACGCCCTCACCACCTTAAGCGATCACAGCGAACGCATCGCCGCCCACCTGCTGCCGGCCCAGACAGAGGTGCTTAACGGCGACCGGGATCTCTATCAGGCGTTGCAGGCCGAACAGGAGGCCCTGCTGCCGGGTAATGAGGGAAAACTCGCCCAGACACAGGCCGACTTTGACGAAAACGTGCAGCAGGCCGGCGATCGCATGCGCCACTTCCTGGCGCTGATGACCGACTACCCCGAGGTCAGCAGCCGCCTGGCCGGCTTTGACACCAAGTTTGATGCCTGGCACACCCCGTCGGCCAAGGTGTTCACACTATTACAGGCAGGGGATCTCCCCCAGGCCCGTGCGGTACACGAGAGTGCCGATGAGGCCTTCAGCACCCTGCGGGAGCAGTACAACCTGGCCGGCGAGCTGGCCGACCAGTTGGCCCAGCAGATGCACGCAGACACCCGGGCGGTGAGCCAGGCCCGCAAGACCACCACCTGGATCATCGCCCTGCTCAGCCTGGTGATCGGCGTTAGCCTCAGCTACCTGCTGCCCAAGCTCATCGTCGGCGGCGTCCATGCGGTACGGGGCAAGATCGACGACATCAGCATGGGCGGCGGCGATCTGGTGAGCCGACTGCCCCTGCTGAGTCAGGACGAGTTGGGCCAGCTCTCCCAGAGCGTCAACCGCCTGCTGGAACAGCTGCAACGCCTGATCAAGGACGTCATCGGCGACGTGGGCGTGCTGGAGCACAACACCCTGGACATGGGTCACATAGTCCAGCAGGCCGAGGCGATCAGCAACAACCAGCACGAGCGGTTGGCCTCCCTGGTCACCGCCATCACGGAGATCAGCCACGCGGTGCAGGACATCTCCCAACACGCCCAGAAGACCTCCGGCCAGAGCCAGGAGGCGCAGACGGCCGCCGATGAGGGCATGGCCCTGCTGGAGCAGAACATCCGGCTAAGCCAGCAGCTCTCGGGCAGCGTGCAAAATGCCGGCGAGATCATCACCCAACTGGCCGCCGAGTCCGAACGCATCACCTCTGTGCTGGACGTGATCCGCGCCATCGCCGATCAGACCAACCTGCTGGCCCTCAACGCCGCCATCGAGGCCGCCCGGGCCGGCGAACAGGGCCGCGGCTTCGCCGTGGTGGCCGACGAGGTGCGCACCCTGGCGGGCCGCACCCAGCACGCCACCACCGACATCCAGAGCATGATCGGCACCCTCAAGCAGCAGGTGGCCAGCGCCGTGGCGGCCATGGACAACGGCCACGGCCAGATGCAGGCCTCGGTGGACATGGCCGAGCAGATGCGGGCCTCCTTCGCCGCCATCCAGGGCCTGGTGGCCGGAGTGCAGGACATGAACTTCCAGATCGCCTCCGCCACCGAGCAACAGAGCCTGGTGATGAACGAGATCAACCAGAACGTCACCGAGCTGGACGAGCTGACCCAGCAGGCCCACGCCGTGTCGGTGTCGGTCAACCAGAGCGGCCAGGCCATCGACGCCCTGGCACGCCAGCTGGCCGGCCGGGTCAGCCAGTTCAAGGTCTGAGCTTGAGTCGATAAACAACGCAGGGCGCCACGGCGCCCTGTTGCTTGACGCCCACGCCACCTTCCTTCCCCCCACGACGCGACCGCCGGCGGATTGTGACCGACAGAGGCTGCTCACCTTTACATTTGACACATTCCCAACTGTGAGCTACCCGAAGGATTTGCCCGGCAAAGCCCCCTAGGATAGGCGCCTTAATGCACCGCTGGCTGGCTCAAGGGTGCAAGATAGCAAGCAGATCGCCGAATAATACGAGAAGGACCGCCAGATAACGGCACTGGCGCAAGGGGTCCGACGCGACACAGTGGGGAAATAACGACATGGAACGACAGATCTCAATTGGCACCAAAACGATTTACGGTGAAGTCCACGCCATCCATTCCAGCAATGGCGAATGCACCTATTTTTGTGTGGACAGGTTCGATGCCCTCAACCTCATTCCCGAGGAGATGATCGAAGCCAGTCTCGCCATGGCGCACAACACGCCGACGGCAAAAGCCGCCACCAAATAAGTTCAGACCGACCGGCACCGACCCTAGCACTCGGCTGGGGTTTGCCTGCTCGCAGGCAAAACGCCGCTCCCCACGGCCTGGGACTCAGGCCGGCGCCTGCTGCCACCCGGGCCGCCGCAGATGAAGCAGGGCCTGCCGCTGCCCCTGCAGATCGAGCCTTGCCTCCACTTCATAGGGCATAAATCCCAGCTTGCGGTACAGCAGGAGTGCCCGGCTGTTGCTGGCAAACACCGACAGGTGCGGCTGGACACCCAGCCCATCACACACCCCGAGCATATGCCGCACCAACGCCTCTCCCAACCCCTGGCCTCGGCGCCCCTGCGCCACCACTACATTGCCCAGGAAGGCAGAGCGTTCCGGCACCAGCTGATAGAGGTTGGCAAACGCCTGCACCCGGCCATCGATCAAACCGACGGTTAGATGAGAACGCTCCCGGGCCAACCGGTCCAGCTGCTCGGCATCCCAGGGAAAGTGGCCAGCTGGATGCACCAGATACAAGGCCTGAGCATCCGGGATCAAGGCGGCAATGCCGGCATAATGGGCGGGCGTGGCAGGGATAAAGTCCATGTGTCCTCCGAGGGATGGCTGCCTATGACAGCTTGGTCGCCCATGATGCCACGCGCTTCCCCCGGCTCAAGCCCAATCACGGAACACCCAGCCAGAAATCACGGCACTCATCTTGTCCTCGCCAGCGCCCCCAGGCATCATGCCCCCAGCCAAGGAGATGCCATGACAATCCCCCCGCCGCCACCCCGGGCGGCGCCCGCCGTGTTGACCACGCACACCGCCAGCAACCATGGCCCCAGTGCCGAACTGCAACAGGCCTGTCGGCAACGGCTGGCGGACTGGATGGCCCGCCTGGTGTCAGCCGGCCAGTGGCCGGCGGGACGTCCGCTACCGCAACTGAGCTTCAATCAGCGTGGCAAGGCGGCCGGCACCGCCCGGTTGAGCCAGTGGGCCATTCGCCTGAACCCCGTGCTGCTGGCCGCCCATCCCCAGGTGTTTCTCGACGAGGTACTGCCCCACGAGCTGGCCCACCTGCTGGTGTTTGCCCGCCATGGCCGCACCCGGCCCCATGGGGTCCAATGGCAGCGCCTGATGCAGGACACCTTCGGACTGGCCCCTCGTGTCACCCACAACCTGGACGTCACCGCCCTGGCCGGCCCCCAGTTTGCCTACCGCTGCGCCTGCCGAGTACACAGCCTGAGCCTGCGCCGCCACAACAAGCTGCAACGGGGCCAGGCCCGCTATCTTTGCCGCTACTGCGGTGCCCCCCTGGAGCCCGCGGAGCCGGCTACAGGCTGACGGGACTGCCGATGCCTCTGATTCCAATTGAAGCTAGATCAGGGATCCGCTAGGCTTCTGTAACCCCACCTATTTTGCTCTCGGTTCGCGCAGGCGGGGTCAAGCCTCCCGTCTTGCTGAGGAACCCGTCATGACGACCCCCGAGCCCCGTACACCGCGCTGTACCCTGTCCCTGCCCATATTGATCCCCGGCCTGCTGTTTATCGGCCTGCTGCTGGCCATCTGCGCCCTGGCACCGGATGCCGCCGCCCGCTTCTTCGGCAGCGGCCAAAGCTGGATCGCCGCCCACTTCAGCTGGTTCTATGTGCTGGTGGTGGGCCTGTTCCTCATCATCCTGCTGGTGCTGGCCTTTAGCGACTACGGCAACATCCGCCTGGGCCCGGACGATGCCCGCCCCGAGTTCAGCTTCACCTCCTGGCTGGCCATGCTGTTTGCCGCCGGCATGGGTATCGGCCTGATGTATTTTGGCGTAGGGGAACCCATGACCCACTTCGTCTCCCCGCCCCAGGCCGAGGCCCTGACCCCGGCGGCGGCGCGGGAGGCCATGGTTACCACCTTCTTCCACTGGGGCTTTCACGCCTGGGCCGTCTACGCCATCGTCGGCCTGGTGCTGGCCTACTTCGGCTTTCGCTATAACCTGCCCCTGACCATCCGCTCCGGCCTCTACCCCATCTTCAAGGAGAAGATCCACGGCCCCCTCGGCCACGCGGTGGACGTGTTCGCCCTGGTGGGCACCATCTTTGGTATCGCCACCACCTTGGGCTACGGCGTGCTGCAGCTCTCCGCCGGCATCACCCGACTCACCGGCCTGGACACCTCGGGGGATCTGTTTCGCTTCGGCCTCATCGGCGCCGTGATCGCCCTGGCCGCCCTGTCGGCGGTCACCGGCCTGGACAAGGGGGTCAAACGTCTGTCCGAGCTGAACCTGGGGCTGGCCATCATACTGCTGCTGTTCGTGCTGAGCTTCGGCCCGACCCAGCACATCCTCGGCGCCCTGTCGGAGAACATAGGCAACTATGTCTCGTCGCTGCCCCAGCTGACCTTCCGCACCTTCACCTACAGCGAGACCAGCCAGGCGGGCTGGTTCGGTAACTGGACCCTGCTGTACTGGGCATGGTGGATCTCCTGGTCGCCATTTGTCGGCCTGTTTATCGCCCGCATCTCCCGGGGCCGCACCCTGCGGGAGTTCGTGCTGGGGGTGCTGTTCGTGCCCACCGCCTTCAACCTGTTGTGGATGACGGTGTTCGGCAACACTGCCATCTGGCTGAGCCAGCACGGTGGTCAGCAGGCCCTGGCCGACTCGGTGAGCAACGTGGACGCCCTGCTGTTCAACTTCTTCGATCTGCTGCCGGGTTCCGACATCACCTCGGCCCTGGCGGTGATCCTCATCAGCGTCTTCTTCGTCACCTCGGCGGACTCCGGCGCCTTTGTCATCGACAACATCGCCACCCAGGGCAAGGAGAACTCCCCGGTGTGGCAGCGGCTGTTCTGGGCCCTGCTGCTGGGGGCCACCGCCGGCATCCTGATGTCCACCGGCGGTTTGGCGGCCCTGCAGTCCATGACGCTCATCGCCGCCCTGCCCTTTGCCTTCATCATGCTGCTGCTCTGCCTGGGGCTGTGGCGAGGGCTGGTCGCCGACAAGGAACACTCCGCCCGGCGCCTGTCGCCGGCCACGGACTTCTGGAGTGGCAAGCAGTGGCGTAACCGGCTGGATCACCTGCTGCATCACGCCAACGAAGAGGATGCCCGCCGCTTCATGCAGCAAAACGCCCTGCCGGCGCTGCAGGCCATCTGTGCCGAACTGATGGCCCGGGGGATGGACAGCCAGGTGGAGCAGATCGACGAGCATCAATGCCGCCTGCTGGTGCCTCAGGAAGGCCGGCGGGACTTCTGCTACGGCATCCGCATCGAGGCGCGGCCTACCCCGGCCTTCAACCCGCTGGAGGCGGCCCACAGCAACGATCAGGCGGAGTTGATCTACGAGCCCATGACCTTCTTTGCCGATGGGCGGGCCGGCTACGACATCCAGTACCTGACCCGGGACGAGATCAGCGCCGACGTGCTGCGCCAGTACGAGCGCTACCTGGTGCTGAGCCAGGACGAGCAGCTGGATCTGCTGAGCGCCGCGCCGGAGCACGATCCCCCCGAGCCCAGCGCCAGCTAGGGACCGCCAAACAAAAGGCCAGGCAAATCGCCTGGCCTTTGTCTTGGTACGCTGTGCCGTGGCCCGCTCAGACCACCTGCTGACGCAGCAAGGAGACACCGGGAGCGTTGAGATCCCCCTGGGCCAGGGCGGCCTGCACCGCCGCGGGGGTAAAGTCGGCCGCCGGATAGACCACCACCAGGGACTCGTCACCGGGCTGCAGGTAGTGGCGCTCGCCAAATGGCGTGTAGCGGGTGGCGCCTATGCTGATGAGCGCCTGACGGGGGTGGCCCGCCTGGGCTAGCAACCCGGCGATGTGCTCGGCGGGCCCCTCATCCTGCTGGTGGTTCAGCTTGTCGATGAGCCAGTTCACCAGGCGTTCATGAAAGTAGCTGTACTCCACCACGGCGCTGTCCTGACCGTAGGGGTGCAGCTCACCGTCCCGACGCAGGAAGCTGGCGATGCGGTAACCATCCAGCACGCCACCGGGCAGCAGGCTGTCCAGCGGCAACAGGGGTCCGACGCCCTTGCTGTCCGGGCCCCAGTTTTTCTTCTCGCTGATCTTGCGGGCGTTGGGCTTGCGGATAGAGCAGTCGTTGTAGGCGGCAAAGGCCACCGGCTGCAGCGCGGTCACCAGACCGTCGCGATAGGTGAGATCGCACAGTATGGCCACCTCGGGCTCGATCTGCAGATTGTCGCCGCTGTCGGTGGTCTGAATGCGGCAGGAGGAGAGGGGAAACACCGCCAGGAAGCCCGCGGTCTCTGCCGGCACATAGAAGGGGAAGATGGCCTTGGGAGCCGTGGCATCCGCCACCTTCACCTGGGCGAAATCCTTGGCCTCGCCCGCCTGCTCCAGATGGCCGGCAAAGTTGCCCGCCACCCCCAGTCCGATTACCTTGTTCAGCTCCATTGTGTGTCCCTTGTGTGGCCTTGCCGTGGGTTTGACCAGGCCGAGTCTACCTGTCCGCCCGGCGCAGGCAAGCCCTGCCCCGCCCTTTTCTTCTGAGTCACGGATGTTATCCTAGCCCACCTGTTGTTGTGCTTACCGACCATAGTGTGCAGTCATGGCCTTGCGTAGTGTGTTGCTGGGGTGTCTTCTCTCCTGCTGTTTGTCGTTCAATCTTTATGCCCAGGATTTCAATCAGGCCAAGCGTCAGGGGGTCAGCCTGTATCGCGACCATCCGGTGACCTTCTATTGCGGCTGTGCCATCCGTTACCAGGGCAAGCGCATGCTGCCGGACTGGGCCAGTTGCGGCTACGCCCCCCGCAAGCAGGCCAAGCGGGCGGCGCGCATCGAGTGGGAGCACATCATGCCGGCCTGGGAGTTTGGCCACCAGCTGCAGTGCTGGCAGCAAGGCGGGCGGAAGAACTGTGCCAAGGCCGATGCGACCTTTCGCCAGATGGAGGGGGATCTGCACAACCTGGTGCCGGCCATCGGCGAGGTGAACGGCGACAGGGCCAACTACCGCTATCAGCAGTGGAACGGTGTGGCCAACCAGTATGGCGCCTGCCCCATGGTGGTGGACTTTGCCCAGCGCCGGGTGCAGCCGCCGGCGGCGAGCCGCGGCGCCATCGCCCGGGCCTATCTGTACATGGCCCAACGCTACAACTTGCGCATCGCCCAGCAACAGCTGAAACTGTTCAACGCTTGGAACCAGCAGTACCCGGCAGACGCCTGGGAATGCCAGCGCAACCGGCGCATCGCCAAGCTGCAAGGCCAGGCCAACCCCTTTATCTCGGAGCAATGTCCCTGATGCGAGTGCCCAGAATTTTTGAGCCCACGCCCCTCATTCCAGGCCAGCAGCTGGCCCTGTCGGAGGACGGCGCCAACCACGTCGGCCGGGTGCTGCGCATGCAGCCGGGCCAGGCCCTGGTGCTGTTCAACGGCCAAGGCGGCCAGTACAGTGCCACCATCAGCGCGGTGAGCAAGCGCCAGGTGGAGGTCACCGTCGAGGCGTTCGATGCCCATGAATGCGAGTCGCCCCTGGTGCTGCACCTGGGCCAGGTGGTGAGCCGCGGCGAGAAGATGGAGTTCACCATCCAAAAGTCGGTGGAGCTGGGGGTGCAGATCATCACCCCCCTCATCTCCGAGCGCTGCGGCGTGCGCTTAAACGGCGAGCGGTTCGACAAGAAGGTGGAGCAGTGGCAGAAGATCGCCATCGCCGCCTGCGAACAGTCCGGCCGCAACCGGGTGCCGGAGATCCGGCCGGTGCAGGCCCTGGGCGGCTGGCTGGCCGAACCGGGCGAGGAACTCAGACTCAACCTGCACCCCAGGGCCGCCTACAGCATCAAGACCCTGCCGGTGCCCACCCAGGGGGTGCGCCTGCTCATCGGTCCCGAAGGCGGCCTGTCGGATGAGGAGATCCAGCAGGCCGGCGCCGCCGGCTTCGTGGATGTGCTGCTGGGCCCCCGGGTGCTGCGCACCGAGACCGCGGCCCTCACCGCCATCACAGCCCTTCAATGTCGCTTCGGCGATCTGGCATAAGGAAACCCAATGACCATCAAACTCGGCATCGTCATGGACCCCATCGCGGGCATCAAGATCAAGAAGGACACCAGCTTTGCCATGCTGCTGGAGGCCCAGCTGCGGGGCTACGAGCTCTATTACATGGAGATGGGGGATCTCTATCTGGAGGATGGGGAGGCCCGGGCCAGCCTGCGCCGCCTGACGGTCAAAGAGGATCCAAACGGCTGGTTCACCCTGGGTGACCCGGAAGACGCCCCCCTGGCCATGCTGGATACCCTGCTGATGCGCAAGGATCCGCCGTTTGATACCGAATACATCTACGCCACCTACATACTGGAGCGGGCGGAAGAGGCCGGCGTGCTGGTGGTGAACAAGCCCCAGAGCCTGCGGGATGCCAACGAGAAGCTGTTTACCGCCTGGTTCGCCGAATACACCCCCACCACGCTAGTGACCCGCAACGCCCAGCGGCTGCGTGCCTTCCACCGCCAGCATCAGGATGTGATCCTGAAACCCCTGGACGGCATGGGCGGCGCCTCCATCTTCCGCATCAAGGCCGACGATCCCAACGTGGGGGTGATCATCGAGACCCTGACCGAACACGGCCAGCGTTACTGCATGGCCCAGACCTACCTGCCGGCCATCAAGGATGGCGACAAGCGGGTGCTGGTCATCGACGGCGAGCCGGTGCCCTACTGCCTGGCGCGCATCCCCGCCAGCGGTGAGACCCGGGGCAACCTGGCGGCCGGTGGCCGTGGCGAGCCGCGCCCCTTGAGCGAGGCCGACTGGGCCATCGCCCGGGCGGTGGCCCCGGTGCTCAAGGCCAAGGGACTGCTGTTTGTCGGCCTGGACATCATTGGCGACCGCCTCACCGAGATCAACGTCACCAGCCCCACCTGCATCCGCGAGATCGAGGCCGTCTACCCGGTGAATATCGCCGGCCAGCTGATGGATGCCATCGAACGCCGCCTGAGCCAGGCCTGGACGCCGGACCCCGCATAAGGACACAATGCCCTTCATGAGCTATTTGCAGAATCACCTACTCATCGCCATGCCCAGCCTCGAGGATCCCTTCTTCGAGCGCTCCGTGGTCTACCTGTGCGAGCACAACGAGGAGGGCGCCATGGGGCTGACCCTCAACGTCCCCCTGGAGCTGAATCTGTACGATCTGCTGGTGCAGATGAAGCTGCCCGAGCCGGGCGAGCACCTCAAAGAGGTGCCGGTGCTGGCCGGCGGACCTGTGCACAACGACCGGGGCTTCGTGCTGCACACCCCCCAGGCGGGCTACCACTCGTCCCGGACCCTCTCCGACGACCTGATGATCACCACCTCCCTGGACATCCTCACCAACCTGGGGACGGATGCGGCGCCGGAGCAGTACCTGGTGACCCTGGGGTACGCCGGCTGGGAGGCCGGTCAGCTGGAGCAGGAGCTGCTGGAGAACAGCTGGCTGACGGTGCCCGCCAGCCTGGATCTGCTGTTCGACACCCCCATGGTGGATCTGTGGCAGGCCGCCACCGCCACCTTGGGCATCAACATCTGGCAGATGCCGCAACAGGCAGGTCACGCATGAAGCCGGTTGGCCAGCGTACCCTGCTGGGCTTCGACTTCGGCACCAAGAGCATAGGCCTGGCGGTGGGCCAGGAGATCACCGGCTCCGCCCGCCCCCTGGGCGCCTGCAAGGCCAACGACGGCATCCCCAACTGGGACGACATCGGCAAGCTCATCCAGGAGTGGCAGCCGGATCTGCTGGTCATCGGCCTGCCCCTGAACATGGACGGCACAGAGCAGCCCCTGACCCAGCGGGCCCGCAAGTTCGCCAACCGGTTGCATGGCCGCTTCAACCTGCCCATCGCCCTGCAGGATGAGCGCCTCACCACCACGGACGCCAAAGCCCGGCTGTTTGAAGCCGGCGGCTACCGCGCCCTGCAGAAGGGCAAGGTGGACGCCCTCTCCGCCCAGCTGATCCTCGAATCCTGGCTGGCGGTGCCCCAGGGCTGAGGCGCCGCCTGCCAGTTAAGGGATGAGCGCCGCCCGCGTCTGCTGCGTCGTCACCTGCCGGCGGGCCACCTTGACCCGCGCCGGCTTGGCCGCTTGCTGCGCCGCCACCAGGGGCCGGGCGAAGAACTGCTCCGGCTGCTGCTCGTACTCGGCCAGCAGGGCCGTCAGCCGGTCCAGCAACGCTTCCTGCCCCGGCCCGACAAACCGCACCGGCTTGCCGGCCAGCCGCCAGTCATGGGTCAGCAGCCGTTCCAGACTGCCCTCCTCGGCATACCACTGACGCAGCTGGCGCCCCTCCTCGTCGGCCGGCGCCACCGCCTCCAATGCCCACAACAGGCCCGCAGCCAGCCCCAGCTCCAGCATGGGGCTGGCCAGCCCCTGCTCCTGGGCCAGGGTCAATGTGCCCAACACCCGCTCCCCGTGCTGCAGCTTGCGGATGGGATCCCGGCCCACCCGGTCACAGGGATCCTTGAAGGAGAGGCGACAGCGCTGCACGAAGGCGGGGATGAAGTCCGCCATGTAGTCGGCATGCTGGGGCCAGCGGGCCAGCAGCAGCGGCTGTATCTCCTCACGCATCAGACGATCCACCAGGCGCTGCACCCGCTCATCCCCCATGGCCTGCCCTATGGTCTGATGGCCCAGCAGGCCGCCAAACCAGGCCAGGATGGCATGGGTACCGTTGGACAGGCGGTTCTTGATCATCTGCAGGCCGGCGATGTCCTCCACCACCTTCACCTGGCGCAACCGGGCCAGCAGCGGACTCTGATCACTCACATACAGGGCCATGTCGGGCTCGCTGTTGAACAGCACCAGGTTGAGGCGGGCCAGCCGCTGCTGGATGCTGGACAGATCCCCCAACAGCCCGGCGATGGCCTGCAGGCTCAGCGGCTTGGCCTCGGTCGCCGGTTGGCCGGCCAGGGCCGTCAGATCCAACGCGGGGATGCCATCAAGCCGCGTCAATCCGCTCTGTATTTGTGTCAGCAGGGCCCGCTTGGGCAGACGGGAGACCATGCGGTTGACCACAGTCTCGCAGAAATGAACCCCCGCCAGCACCGCCATCGCCTCGGCCTGACCGACCCGCCGCAGCAACGCCTCCAGGATCTGCTGCCGCACGTACTGGCCGGCGCGCACCTTGTTGAGCACGATGAGCAGGGTCAGGGGACCGGCCGCCACCGCCTGGCGGGAAAGCAGGGCCCGGGCCAGCAGGTCAGCCTGCTGACGGATCGCCGGCTCAGGCAGGCACAGTGCCACCAGGGGACAGCTGCGGTACATGGCGATCACCGCCGTCTCGTCCGCCGCGTCGATGAGTTCCACATTCTTGATGGTCTGCTCGAAGGCCAGCCGCTCGTAGTTGACGGTGAACTGGCCGAAGGCATTGACCAGGTTGCGCAGCAAGGCGTTACCTGTGACGCCTATGATGCGTGCCGGGCGGGTGTAGCCGTCCCAGTTGGCAAGCACCTGGCTGAGATAACCGCCGCCTATGGCGCCAAAACCATGAATGCCGACACTCAGCTGATTGTGGCTCTGGGGAAAGCGTTCGTTGATCCTGGGCATGGGGTAACGGCGCGTCAGCGGGATCAGCGCCCTGAGAAACGCGTCCAGATCCTGACAGGCAAACAAGGCCTGCTGCCGGTAGCGCAGTTCGGGATCCTTGATGTCCTTGACGTAGACCGCCTGGCCCCCGGCGGCGAGGGCGGCCCGCAGGCCATTTTGCGAGTCCTCGAACATCAGGCACTGCTCCGGCGGGCAGGTCAGGCGCTCGGCGGCGGTGAGAAAGATCTCCGGATCCGGCTTGCCTTGGCAGACCTCGTCACCACAGACCACCACATCGAAATACTTGCTGAGGTTGGCCTGTTGCAGGTACTCCAGGGCGATGGCCCGCCGGCTGGAGGTGGCCACCGCCAGCAGGATGCCGTTCTTCTTGAGCCGCTCAAGCACGTCTATCAATGCATTCTTCACCGGCACGCCCTGCTGGCGCACATAGTCCAGCTCCAGCGCATCGGCCCGTTCACGGATCTGGGCATAGGGATAGGCCGCCCCGTAACACGCCTTGGCCAGGGCCTCGGCCCGCTGGGCGCTGAGCCCCAAAGAGTCCATTAATAGCTCGTCGCTCATGCTCTGCCCATGCAGCTCGGTGGAGGCCTGCTTGAGCATGGTTAAGCGCAATCGCTCGGTATCCAGCATGGTGCCATCCATATCGAAAATGGCCGCCGAAATCGATTTGCCAAAAATATCCATATTGCTGTTCTCCTCTGGTTTTTATTCTTTCCGTCAAGCCAACGGAAATGAAATGGTGTTCGCCTCCTCAAGTGATAATTATTATTTATGATACCCGCTCATCAACCTCGAATCAAACCGCCAGTTTTTGACCAAATGGGCAAGTTAAATTCAACAAGAATTGAACATGAAAAACAATTTCCTATCTGATTGTTTAATAATGTATTTTTATTTACATTATCAATTTTGGTAATGAGGTGAGCGATATTTAATGGATGAAGAAATGATGACGCGAAATCAAAATAAACGATGCGATTGACGGGCAAATGAAATAAGAAGGGAGGCCCTAGGCCTCCCAAATAAATCATCGCTGTCACTTAATCAGGATGTCGACCGTCCCAGATGCCGGGTTCGATCTGCTGCTTCAGCTCCGGATATTTGTTCACATCAAATACCGGCAACCGCCCGCTGTCACGCTGGGCGTTGTAGTCCTTGGCCAGGGTGATGGCCACCCCGGAGAGCAGCAACATGGCCACCAGGTTGGTCACCGCCATCAGCGCCATGGACATGTCCGCCATGGCCCACACCAGCGGCAGCTCGCCCACGGCACCAAACATCACCATGCCCAGCACGAACAGGCGGAAGATCACCATGCCCGCCAGGTGGTTGTGCTCCAGGAAGATGAGGTTGTTCTCGGCGTAGGCGTAGTTGGCCACTATGGAGGTGAAGGCGAAGAAGAACAGCGAGATGGCGATGAAATAGTCCCCCGCGCTGCCGATGTGGCTGGCGAGCGCCTTCTGGGTCAGGGTGATGCCGGTCAGTCCGGAGCCGGGCTGCAGCTGATCCGACAGCAGCACTATGGCGGCGGTGGCGGTACAGATCACAATGGTATCCAGGAAGACCCCCAGCATCTGCACATACCCCTGGGAGGCCGGGTGCGGCGGATAGGGGCTGGCGGTGGCCGCCGCATTGGGGGCCGAGCCCATGCCCGCCTCGTTGGAGAAGAGACCGCGCTTGATGCCCTGCATCATGGCCTGGGAGATGGCATAGCCCACGGCACCTGAGCCGGCCTGCTCCAGCCCCATGGCGGACTTGATCACCAGCATGAACACCCCGGGCAGGGCCTCCAGGTGCATCAGCACCACCACCAGGGCCATCAGGATATAGGCCAGGGCCATGAAGGGCACCACCAGCTCGGAGAAACGGGCGATGGCCCGGATGCCGCCGAAGATGATGAGGGCGGTGAGCAGCACCAGCACCAGCCCGGTGACCCAAGCCGGCACGGCGAAGGCCTCGGTCATGGCGGCGCTGATGGAGTTGGCCTGCACCGCATTGAACACCAAGCCAAAGGCCAGGATCAGGAAGATGGAGAACATGACCCCCATCCAGCGGGCCCCCAGGCCCCGCTCCATGTAATAGGCCGGCCCGCCCCGATAGGTCCCCTTGTCATCCTTCACCTTGTACAGCTGGGCCAGGGTGCTCTCCACAAAGGCCGTCGCCATGCCTATACAGGCAATCACCCACATCCAGAAGACGGCTCCCGGCCCCCCCAGATAGATGGCCACCGCCACCCCAGCCAGGTTGCCGGTGCCCACCCGGGCCGCCAGACCCGTGCACAAGGCCTGGAAAGAGGAGATGCCGGACTTGTCCGCCACCCGACTATGGCGCAGCACGGTGAACATGTGGCCAAAGTGCCGGAACTGGATGAAGCCCAGGCGAATGGTGAACATGAGACCGACCCCGATAAGCAGGTACACCAGCACTGTGCCCCACATCAGGTCGTTGATGAAGTTGATGATGTTATCCATCTGACTGACGTCCTCTAACGCTAGGTTCGCCGCGGTCTAGCCCGGCGGCAAATGAGGGACGCGACTCTATCACAGCGGGCCGTCTCCCGTCTGCCGACCGCCGGGCAAAGCCGTCTGACCGGCGATAAAATCGCTTGCCCCCACCAATTGGTGGGATCGATTTGCTTTATCTGTCAAAGATTCGTTAACTGAGGCCTTCAAGGAAGCCCAGCCCTAAGGATCGCTATCCATGCAAAGCGTATTGACGCAATTACAACAGATGACCACCCTGGTGGCCGACACCGGCGAGGTGGATGCCATCACCCGCCTCAAGCCCCAGGACGCCACCACCAACCCCTCCCTGCTGCTCAAGGCAGCCCAGAGCCCGCGCTGTGCTCCCCTGCTGCAACAGGCGGTGACCTGGGCCCGCCAGCAGGCCGCCGAGGATGACGCTGAGACCCTAGCCCTGGCCTGCGATCAGCTGGCCGTGCTGGTGGGCAGCGAGATACTGGGCCAGATCCCCGGCCGCGTCTCCACCGAGGTGGACGCCCGCCTCTCCTTCGACAGCCAGGCCAGCGTGGCCCGGGCCCGCCGGCTCATCGCCCTGTATCAGGCCGCCGGCATCGACCAGGAACGGGTGCTGATCAAGCTGGCCGCCACCTGGGAGGGGATCCGTGCCGCCGAGGTATTGGAGCGGGACGGCATCCAGTGCAACCTCACCCTGCTGTTCAGCTTCGCCCAGGCCCGGGCCGCCGCCGAAGCCGGCGCCTATCTCATCTCTCCCTTCGTCGGCCGCATCCTCGACTGGTACAAACAGCACCAGCCCCAAGCCGACTATCCCCCGGAGCAGGATCCCGGCGTGCTGTCGGTGCGCCGCATCTACGACTACTTCAAGTCCTACGGCTACCCCACCATAGTGATGGGCGCCAGCTTCCGCAGCGTCGGGCAGATCCTGGCCCTGGCCGGCTGCGATCGCCTGACCATCAGCCCGGCTCTGCTGGATGAGCTGGCCGACCTGGAGCAACCCCTGACCCGCCGCCTGCAGCCCCTGTATCGTGAGCTACCGCGGCCCGAGCCCCTGGGCGAGGCGGCGTTTCGCTGGCAGCTCAATCAGGATGCCATGGCCACCGAAAAACTGGCCGACGGCATCCGGCTGTTCGCCGAGGATCAGGTGCGCCTGGAGCAGTTGTTGCAACCGTACCTGATGGAAAAACCGACCTGATCGAGGCCGTCACATTTCTTTTCCAAGAGTGTCACGAGGCTGTCTTATAGCGATTTTATTCTGCCCAGGAGTGTGTTATATCCCATCTCGATAACTACCCAGCTGTAAAGGAGGAGCCATGGAAAGGTTCGATCTGGATGTTGAAGAAAGCGTAGTTGTTGATAGCGAGTCACGCGGTCGCAGCGCCCCGGCGGGCAAGCGACGTTGGCGGGAAATTGAAACCCTCAAGGAGAAGTTCCGACTGAAGAAGGAGCTCCAGGAGATCGACATGGGGTTCGATGTTCTGGCAGGAGACCTCGATTTCTAAGCAATTAAAAAGCGGAGCCTCTGGCTCCGCTTTTTCTTGCTGCCGAATGCGCCGGCAACAGGGGCTTAGTCGTGGTTATGCTGCAGCCGTTCGAACAGATCCCGATAGCGCTCGGCCACCTGATGGCCGAACAGGGGGTCTTCGGCGCCGGAATTGTGCCAGCTCTGCTCTATGTGCCGCCAGTCGTCTTCGGTGAGGGCCTGACGCAGCAGGGGAAAGACCTCTTTTTCCTCGTAGTCCAGGTGCCGCTGCTGCAGCACGATGAACTGTTCCAGCTTGGCGGCCATCTGATCCAGCGGGATCACCGCATCCATCAGTATCATCTCCACCAACTCCCGCAACTCGGCCCCCGCCGTCACCAGCTGTTGGTGCTCATCCAGCAACTGGGTGGTCATCTCGGGATCCTGGCAGCGGTACTTGAGGTAGTAGTCGTAAATGACATCTTCCTTGGGATGGTGCTGTCGGTCAGACACTTCGCTCAGGTAGCTCAGCACGTCACGCAGCAGGTGGTAGCGCACCGGCTTTTCACTACGAATGGCGAACAGCTTCTCCCGTAACACATCTAGCAGGCGCGCCATATTGACATGTTCTTGGTGCAAACCATCCAGCATGGGGGCTCCTCAAGTTGGTTCTAAATCACCCCGCCAGTATAGCGCCGTTCGCCGCGGGCAGTGCCCCACACGCAGAAAAGCGCAACCTGAGTCACGAAGCCGGCAAGGGGGCCACCTGCCCCGGCAGATGCCAATCGATGGGACTCAATCCCTGGGCCGTCAGCAGGGCATTGGCCTGGGTGAAATGGCCACAGCCGATGAAGCCGCGGTGGGCGGAGAGCGGACTGGGGTGGGGGGCCGTCAGCACATGGTGGCGCTGCCGGTCTATGATGCGCCCCTTCTTCTGGGCATGGGCGCCCCACAGCAAGAAGACGATGCCACTGCGCTGGGCGTCCAGGGCGGCGATCACCCGATCGGTGAAGGTCTCCCAGCCCAGGGCGGCATGGGAGTGAGCCTTGCCCGCCTCCACCGTCAGCACCGTATTGAGCAACAGGACCCCTTGCTGGGCCCAGCTGGCCAAATAGCCATGGTTGGGCACCTGGAAATCCGGCAGATCCCGCGCCAGCTCCTTGTAGATATTCACCAGGGAGGGGGGCGCCGGCACGCCAGGCAGCACGGAAAAGCAGAGGCCATGGGCCTGGTTGGGACCGTGGTAAGGGTCCTGTCCCAGGATCACCACCTTGACCCGATCGAACTCGGTGAACTTGAAGGCGTTAAACACATCCGCCGCCGGCGGGTAGATCACCTTGCCCTGTTCCCGCTCCCGCCGCACATACTCCAGGGTCTCCTGAAAATAGGGCTGGGTCTTTTCTACACCGATTACATCGCGCCAAAGGGTCATAGCAGAGGATTCATCAAGAAAAACAATGGCACACAGAATAGACAGCCTGGTTTACCCAGGCAAGGGGGACGGTCACACTCTTGTTTTGTAGTAAACTTACAAGATTGAAGTCTGTTAACTGTGCCGCAAAATTGATTGAAATCATGAAACTGGAGATTTATTGATTTAGATCAACAAATTTAGCCAATTCCATGGGGGTCATAGGGCTATTGTCTCTTGCGGTACGTTCGTAAATTTACTAATGTAGCATCATAAATACATGATTGATGGCACCCAGGTGCCGCGGTCAACGTCCTGGCGTATGGACCCAGCTGAAGCAAGCTGCAACCGGATGCGCCACCATTCCAATCCATAGGAGCACTATCATGGTTAAGGGTATCCAAATCACTCAAGCGGCTAACGATTCACTGGTCAACTCTTTCTGGCTGCTGGACGATGCCAAGCAAGAGGCGCGCTGCCTGTGTGCCAAGGGTGAATTCAGCGAAGATCAGGTGGTTGCCGTCAACAGCCTGGGCCAGATCGAATACCGTGAAATTCCGGTGAAGATCGAGCCGCAACTCGAAGGTGGTCAACACCTGAACGTCAACGTGCTGCGCCGCGAAACCCTGGAAGATGCCGTGGCCAACCCGGAGAAGTATCCCCAGCTGACCATCCGTGTCTCCGGTTACGCCGTGCGCTTCAACGCCCTGACCCCGGAACAGCAACGGGACGTCATCACCCGCACCTTCACCCAGAGCCTGTAAGGCCGCGGGAAGCCAGCCGGTGCTGCCGCCGGCCCATAAAAAAAGCGCCTGATGGCGCTTTTTTTGTTTCCGCTTACAGCGGCACGCGGCTTGGGTCCGCCAGCCAGCCAAGCAGCGTCGCCTCGTCAAACACGGGGATCCCCAACTCCTGGGCCTTGGCCAACTTGGCGCCCGCCGCCTCGCCGGCCACCACGGCACTGGTCTTGGCGGACACCGAGCCCGCCACCTTGGCCCCCAGCGCCTGCAGCGCCTGCTTGGCCTCATCCCGGCTCATCTGGCTGAGGCTGCCGGTGAGCACCACAGTCTTGCCCGCCAAGGGCTGGGATGCGACCTCCCGCTCGGGCATGGCCGGCCAATGGATCCCAGCACCACCCGACGCGATCGGCTGACACAGGGCCGCCAGCACCTCCTGATTATGCGGCTGCTGAAAGAAGTAATAGACGTGTTTGGCCACCACCTCCCCCACGTCCGCCACCTGCAGCAGCTGCTCCACGCTGGCGGCGGAGATGGCCTCCAGGGTCCGGAAATGCTGCGCCAACCCCAGGGCCGTGGCCTCGCCCACCTCGCGGATACCCAAGGCAAACAGGAAGCGCGGCAGGCTGGTGACACGGGCCTTATCGATGGCTTCCAGCAGCTTGCTGGCGGACTTATCACCCATCCGCTCCAGCCCCAGCAAATCCGCGTGAGTCAGTCGGAACAGATCCGCCGGGTTCTTCACCAACGCCTGCTCCACCAGCTGATCGATGAGCTTCTCCCCCACCCCTTCGATGTCCATGGCCCGGCGGGCCACAAAGTGCAGCAGGGCCTCCTTGCGTTGGGCGGCACAATAGAGCCCCCCGCTGCAGCGGGTCACGGCCTCGCCGGGCAACCGTTCCACCTCGGAGCCACACACGGGGCAGGTCGCCGGGAATTCGATCGGCTGACATGCCGCGGCATCCCGCTGCTCCAGCACCACGGAGACGATCTGGGGGATCACGTCCCCGGCGCGCCGAATGATGACCCGGTCGCCGATCATCAGCCCCAGCCGGGCTATCTCGTCGGCATTGTGCAGGGTGGCGTTGGAGACGGTCACCCCGCCGACGAACACGGGCTCCAGTCGGGCCACAGGGGTGATGGCACCGGTGCGCCCCACCTGGAATTCCACCTCCTTGACCTGGGTGATCTCCTCCTGGGCCGGGAACTTGTGCGCCACCGCCCAACGGGGGGCCCGGGCCACGAACCCCAGCTGGGCCTGTTGCGCCAAGTCGTCCACCTTGAACACCACGCCATCGATCTCGAAGGCCAGGCCATCCCGTCCCGCCAGTATGTCGTCATGATAGGCCTGGCAGCCGGCCGCATCCGTCACGAGACGCACCAGATCGCACACCGGCAGCCCCCAGGTCTTGAGCCGCTGCAGACGCTGGTAGTGGGAGTCTCCCAGCGCATCGGGCTCGCACAGGCCGATGCCGTAGGCGTAGAAGGCCAGGGGGCGGCTGGCGGTGATGGCCGGATCCAGCTGGCGCAGGCTACCGGCGGCCGCATTGCGCGGATTGGCAAACACCTTGCCTCCCTGGGCCAGGGCCTGGGCATTCCAGGCCTCGAAGCCCGCCTTGGGCATGAACACCTCCCCCCGTACCTCTAGGCGCGCAGGCCAGCCCGCGCCTTGCAACTGCAGGGGAATGGCCCGGATGGTGCGCACGTTGAGGGTGATGTCTTCACCGGCGCTGCCGTCGCCCCGGGTCGCCCCCCGCACCAGGCGTCCCGCCTCGTACAGCAGGCTGACCGCCAGGCCATCGAGCTTAGGCTCGGCGCAAAAGGTCAGCGGCGTCAGCGTTCCCAACCGCTCGCCAAGCCGCCGACAAAAGGCACTCAGCCCCTCGTCGTCGAAGATGTTGTCCAGGGACAGCATGGGAATGGCATGGCTGACGGTGGCAAAACCGTCGGTGGGCTTGCCCCCCACCCGCTGGGTGGGCGAGCTGGCATCCTGGTATTCGGGATGCGCAGCCTCCAGGGCGGCCAGCTCACGGAACAGGCGGTCGTACTCCGCATCCGGCAGGGTCGGCGCATCCAGCACGTAATACTCATATTCACAGCGGCTAAGCTGCGCCCTCAGGGCCTGGATGCGAGTTTGAGTGTCGTTCATCTGGTTCTACCAATAAAAAGTGCGGCCTCAAGCCGCACCTAGTTGGACAAGGGAGGCGGCTCAGAGGCCGTCGTAGCTGCGCAGCTGATCGCGATATCGGTTCAGGCTGTCTTCGGTGAGCGGCTGACGTTGCGCGTCGCACAGTAGGCCATCCAGCTCGCTGGCCAGCTTGTCCGCCGCCCGCAGCATGAGCTCGAAGTGGGCCAGACCGCGGCCCTTGGTCGGCAACTGCATGAACAGGGAAATGCCCGGAGTCTGGAAGTTGGCCATGGCATCCGGATTGAAGGTACCTGGCTTGACCATGTTGATCAGGCTAAACAGCACCTCCCCCTGGCCATTCATCTCCAGGTGGCGATGATAGATGGACATCTCGCCATAACAGAAGCCCAGCAGCTTGAGCACCTCGGCCAGCTTGAGACCCGGGATCGACTGCTCGTGGCGGGCCATGACATTGATGACGTACACATCTTGCCATTGGGCATAGGCAGGCTGACGCCATTCGGTGTGATGACTCGGGTGACTGACCTCGGGCTGGGGAGCAGACTCGGCCACCCGGGCGATCACGGGCTCCGCCGCCACCATGGGCGCCACAGGCTCGTCGGCATGCAGGCTCGGCAAGGTCTCATCCACCAGAGGATCCAGCTCGGGCAGCGGCTCACCCCGACGGGAGATGACGCGAACCTTACCAATCCCATCCTGGTCGAACCCGTCCACGTCCTTGGTTCCCTGCGCCAGCTTGGGTTCCTGCATCATCTTGCCCAAGGGTTTTTCCTTGATGGGCATACGACGGTTCTTGCGGCTGGTCCAGAGTCCATGGATCACCAGGGCGGCAATGGCCAAGGCGCCGATGATGACTAATACGATTCGCAAATCCTGCATTGCCGGGTCTCATTCCAATCCAAGGGAGTCCGCGTTCGAGGTGGGCCCGAAACGGGAGTCAGTTGCTACATCTTACTACGTCCGTCTCCGGCTGTCTGGTACGGCCAGAACCCAGCCCATCGCCGGCAGCCCAAGCGGAGCACAGATGTAACAAAACAGTGCTGACTTTACCAAAACCCACGGCTGTTTGTAATATCTGGCAGACAACCAATCTATTGGAAATCAAGATGATCCACAGTCTGTCCCGCCGCAGCGGCCTAGGGTATTTCCTGGCCGGCGCAAAATTGATCACACAGCCCGGCCTGCGCCAGTTCGTATTGTTGCCCTTGCTGGCCAACGTGGTGCTGTTCGCCCTGGCCCTGTGGGCCGCCATCTACCAGATTGGCAACCTGAATCACTGGCTGGAGAATGGGCTGCCCCACTGGCTGAGCTGGCTGAGCTGGTTGTTCTGGCCCTTGGCCATACTGGCGCTCTTGCTGTGTGTGGCCATCCTGTTCGGCACCCTGGCCAATTGGATTGCCGCCCCCTTCAATGGCCTGTTGGCCGAGCGGGTGGAGCAGCACCTCACTGGCCAGGCCCTGCCGGATACCAGCCTGAAGGCCCTGGTCAAAGACTTGCCACGGATCTTCAAACGGGAGTGGCTGAAATTTAAGTACTACCTGCCCAAGGCGTTGGGCTGTTTGGTGCTGTTTTTCATCCCGGTCCTCGGACAGACCCTGGCCCCGGTACTTTGGTTCCTGTTCGGCGCCTGGATGATGAGCATCCAGTATTGCGATTACCCCTTCGATAACCACAAGATCCCGTTTAGTACCATGCGCCAGGCCCTGGGCCAGCAACGAGTCAGCTCGCTGGGCTTTGGTGCCGTGGTCACCCTGTTTACCACCATTCCCCTGCTCAACCTGGTGGTGATGCCCATCGCCGTGTGCGGCGCCACCGTCATGTGGGTGGAGCAACATAGGGAGACGCTGCTGGGAGATAGGTGAGACCCCAACCCAACAAAAAAGGCGCCCACGGCGCCTTTTTTCATCGAGCTGGCAGTTACCAGTGACGAACCTGCCCCGTGTCCACGTGGACGAATCCGGAACGGGGATAATACCCAACCCCACCGGCCTTCAGGGACAAGGCCGCCTGCCGAACCCGCGCCAGGTTGAACCCTGGGATGGCCAGATCGATGGCCTGCCCCGTCATGTGCAGGCTCTTCTTGGCCACGCCCTTGCTACGGCTGCGCAGCATGGCGTTGGTATGGGGAGAACGATAGCCGCAGATCACGTGAATTTCCCGAGCGGCACCCAGCTTGCGCTGTAGCTCGAACAGCTGATCGAACAACTTGGGATCTATGTTGTGCAGCTGATTGGCGCGGTAATCCCGCATCAGATGGTTGAACTCTTTTAAGGTACCACGATCGTACTGGCCGTTTTCCCAATAGGCCGCACTGACCCGCTCACCGGTATGGGGATTGTACAGGCGCAACTTGCGCACCGGGGCCGTCTGACTGGCCAGGGCACTCACCGGCAGCAGGCTGGTTGCCAACAGGCAACCGGCGCCCAACAACAGGCGCCGTCTACTGATATCACACTGTTCCATTCCTTTCCGCCCCTTGCCAGAACCTCAAAAACCGGCCATCGCGCCAACCGATGACCCGCAGGCAACGGGGGGAAAATCACAGGTTAGGGGGGGGATGTCAAACCTTTCCTAGCAGACAAATCTCAATTGGCCCCCAAAATCAGCATAAATTGTTATTTTTTTGCGCTGACTCACAAGCAACAGGCTCCGCTTGAGACGCTAGCTCTTCTGTATCGCCAACAGGCTGGCCATCACCTTGTCATCCCCCATACGGGCGGCGGCATCGAAGCCATAGATATCATCCCGAAATTGCAGCTGCCCCTCATCGTCCAGCCAGCTGCGCCAGTAGACGGTGAACACCGGCACGGGCTTGCTCAGCGGTAACCACTTGGTGGTCGACTCCTCCAACAGGGTGCCCAGCCGTTCATCGGTCCAATGGGAACCCTCCAGCAGCAGGTGGGCCAGTTCAGCCGCCTGCTCCACCCGCACGCAGCCGGAGCTGATGGCCCGGCTATCCTTGTTGAACAGTCGCGGTGCCGAGGTGGAGTGCAGGTAGATGTCGTCGTTATTGGGCAGATAGAACTTGTAACGCCCCAGGGCATTGTGATCCCCTGGCCGTTGCCGCAGCTGATAGGGGAAGCCGGCGGCCAGGGCGTGTTCCCAGGGGATGCTCTCCGGCGCAACCTGTGCCCCCTCGTAATCGATGACATCAAACTGCTCCTTCTCCAGATAGGCGGGGTCGCGGGCCAGCTTGGGGACTATGTCCTTCTTGAGGATGCTGCGCGGCACATGCCAGGCCGGATTCACCACCACGCTGGCAATTTTGCTGGAGAGGATGGGCGTCTGGCGTTTGACCTGACCGACGATGACCCGACTGGTCATCAGCGGCTGGCCATCCTGCAACAGACGCAAACGGTATTCCGGCAGGTTGACCAGGATGTAACGGGGGTAATCCAATGGCCCCATATCCCGCCGCAGCAGGGTGCGCGCCAGGATCACCGCCCGCTCCTGGGGTTTGACGTTGAGCCAGAACCAGGTGTGATTCCCCACCACCCCATCCACCGCCAGGCCGTGGCGCCGCTGGAATGCCTTCACCGCCGCCACTGTGGCGGCATCATAGAGAATGTCCTGATCGGCCGCGGCCAGATCCCCGGTACGGGCCAGCAGATGCTTGAGTTGGGGCACCAGGGTGTCCGCTTCATCCGGATGCAGCGTCTTACCGGCGGTCACCGGCCAGCTGCCTTGCCGCGCCATATCCAGCAGACGCAACAGTTGGCTACGGATGGTTTGGTAGTTGGCGACCTGAGGGCGGACCCCAGCCAGCAAACCGGTCAACCGACCGGCCTGCTGTGCCTCCCGATACTCGGCCAGATCCGCGGGCTGCACCTGCAGATCAAGCCCGTGCAACTCCAGCCGCTCACGGCGTTGCCAGGAGATCCCGTGCCATTGCCGGCGAAACTGAGCCATCACGCCATAGAGGTTGGCATACCATTGGGCATCCAGTCCGTGTTGTCCCGCCACCAGCTGCAGCCACAGCTTGTTGAACCTGGGGTGCACATCCGCCAGGGCCAGCTCAAGCAGTTGCTGCGCCAGTTCCTCGCGCTCCGCCAGCGCAGGTAACCGGGCGGACACTGCCGACTGGACGCCCGGCGCCACAGCGGCCACCTCGCCCCCCGCAGCCCAGCCTGAGCACGACATCATCACAGGAAGCACAAAGCAGGTCAGGGACCGCATCCAAACACGCATCTTGAGTTCTCCATCTCAGCCGCCCATCCCCGTCACAGGGATGGATTAGCGCTATTGTGCCCTCGGCGGCGCCGTTTCTCCATGCTGATAGCATCAGCGCCGACAAATCCTTGTTAGGCATTGAATACAAAATGAAAGCGAAGGCCTGAGCCTGCGCCGATTGCCGGAACATGCTGAGTCAATTGAGCCTTCAAGGCAAGCCGGCACGGCAGTAACCGGCATAGCATCCAATCACATATTGATATAACAAAAAGTCACTTCCTCTTGAGGTTTTTATGATTAATCTAAAACCACTATCTACCGACGAGATGAAAGGGACAGCGAGTCATGAGCAAGATCTACGAAGACAACTCCTTGACCATAGGCCACACCCCCCTGGTCAAACTCCACCGCGTCAGCAAGGGCCGGGTATTGGCCAAGGTCGAAAGCCGTAACCCCAGTTTCAGCGTCAAGTGCCGCATCGGTGCCAACATGATTTGGGACGCCGAGAAGAAGGGACTGCTGGGCCCAGGCAAGGAAATCATCGAGCCCACCAGTGGCAACACCGGCATCGCGCTGGCCTTCGTGGCAGCCTCTCGCGGTTACCCCATCACCCTGACCATGCCGGCCTCCATGAGCCTGGAACGCCGCAAGCTGCTCAAGGCGCTGGGCGCCAACCTGGTGCTGACCGAAGCCGCCCTGGGCATGAAGGGCGCCGTGGCCAAGGCAGAAGAGATCCGCGATGCCAACCCTGAGCGCTACTTGTTGCTGCAACAGTTTGAAAATCCGGCCAACCCGGAGATCCACGTCAAGACCACGGGCCCGGAAATCTGGGAAGACACCGACGGCGAGGTCGATGTGGTGGTGGCCGGTGTGGGTACCGGCGGTACCATCACCGGGATCTCCCGCTACATCAAGCAGATCCAGGGCAAGGCCATCACCAGCGTGGCGGTGGAACCCAAGGAATCTCCCGTGATCAGCCAGAAGCTGGCCGGGGAAGAGATCAAGCCTGGTCCGCACAAGATCCAAGGGATTGGCGCCGGTTTTATCCCTGGTAATCTGGACTTGAGCCTGCTGGATCGTGTCGAGCAGGTGGCCAGTGATGATGCCATCGCCATGGCCCGCCGCCTGATGGAAGAAGAAGGCATCCTGGCCGGCATCAGTTCAGGTGCCGCCGTGGTGGCCGCCAATAAGATCGCAGAGCTACCTGAGTTCGCCGACAAGACCATAGTGGTGATACTGCCCAGCTCCGGCGAGCGGTATCTCTCCACCGCCCTGTTCCAGGGGATCTTCTCCGAACAGGAAAATCAGCAGTAAGCCGAACTGTGCAATTACATCGCAAAGAGAGCGCCCTGGTCGGCGCTCTTTTTTATTTTTGAACTAGTCTCTTAGGAGAAAAAAACGAGCAAAAATCGCGGTCGCAAACCGGGGTTCGAGCATAAAACTGAACCAAGCTGAATCTAGCGTATCAAAAAGTAACTACCGGCTATTTTTTGTTGCAAACGGGGGGGCGGTGCTTTTGCCGCTGGGGTTGGCAGGGCATAATCCCGAGCTACTGGCGGGTTGATCACCACCTACTACTCTACAAATCGCACAGATCAACCCAGACACCAGACTCGCTTTTTAACGCAACGCTGTCGTGGTGAAGGCACTATCCACCACGATTGTCATCATCAACATTGGGGTGAACAAATGTTTGAGAAATCTGTCGTCATTACTGCTGAAAACGGTCTCCACACTCGTCCGGCTGCCCAGTTCGTCAAGGAAGCCAAAGAGTTCCAAAGTGACATCAACGTCATCAGCGGCGGCAAGTCTGCTAGCGCCAAGAGCCTGTTCAAACTGCAGACCCTGGGCCTGACCAAGGGCACCAACGTCACCATCCAGGCTGACGGTCCCGACGCCCAGAAAGCCGTTGAGAAGCTGGTTGCCCTGATGGCTGAGCTGGAATAATTCCAGCTCTTCCCTTATCTCGTCCTTTGTCGTTGTTCTCAATCTAGCAGGTACGGCTATGATCACTGGTATCTTGGCATCGCCAGGCATCGCATTTGCGAAGGCACTTCTTCTCAAAGAAGATGAAATCGTTATCAACCAAACCCCTATCACTGCCGATCAAATCGACAGTGAAGTGGCGCGTTTCTACGATGCCCGCACTAAATCCTCCCAGCAACTGCACGCCATCAAAGAGATGGCCGGCAAAACCTTCGGTGAAGAGAAGGAAGCCATCTTCGAAGGGCACATCATGCTGCTCGAAGATGAAGAGCTGGAAGGGGATATCCTTTCCCTGATCCGGGATGAGCTGTTCAGCACGGACAAGGCCGTCCACCAAGTGATCGAGCAGTACGCGGCGATGATGGCCGAGCTGGATGATCCCTATCTGCGCGAGCGGGCCACCGATTTCCGTGATATCGGCACGCGTCTGGTTAAGAATGCCCTGGGCATGGACATCGTCAACCTCAGCACCATAGATGAAGAAGTCATCCTGGTTGCCAAGGATCTGACCCCGTCCGAAACCGCCCAGATCAACCTCAACTTTGTACGTGGTTTCGTCACCGATATCGGTGGTCGCACCTCTCACACCTCCATCATGGCGCGTTCCCTGGAGCTGCCGGCCATCGTGGGCACCAACAATGTGACCGAGCTGGTGAAGACCGGTGACTTCCTGGTGCTGGATGCCTTGCACAACAAGGTGTACATCAACCCGTCCGAGGAAGAGCAGGCCAAGCTGAAGTCTGCCCAGCAACAGTATCTCGACGAGAAGGCTGAACTGGCCAAGCTGCGGGAACTGCCGGCCGTGACGCTGGATGGTCATCGGGTGGAGGTCTGCTCCAACATAGGTACCATCAAGGACATGGATGGCGCCCATCGCAATGGCGCCGAAGGTGTCGGCCTGTACCGTACCGAATTCCTGTTCATGGACCGGGATGCCCTGCCCACCGAAGAAGAGCAGTATCAGGCCTATAAGGAAGTGGCAGAATCCATGCCGGATCATCCCATCATTGTCCGTACCATGGACATCGGGGGTGACAAGGAACTGCCCTACATGAAGTTCCCCAAGGAGATGAACCCCTTCCTGGGCTGGCGTGCCGTGCGGATCTTCTTTGACCGCAAGGACATCATGCACACCCAGCTGCGGGCCATACTGCGCGCCTCTGCCTTCGGCAAGCTGCGCATCATGTTCCCCATGATCATCTCAGTGGAAGAGCTGCGTGCCCTGAAGCAGGAAATTGCCGAGCTGAAGGAAGAGCTGCGCACCCAAGGCCATGCCTTCGATGAAAACATCGAAGTGGGCGTGATGATCGAAACGCCGGCCGCCGCCATCATCGCCAATCACCTGGCGAAGGAAGCCGACTTCTTCTCCATCGGCACCAACGACCTGACCCAGTACACGCTGGCAGTGGACCGGGGTAACGAGCTGATCTCCGGCCTGTACAACCCCCTGTCACCGTCTGTGCTGAACCTGATCAAGCAAGTCATCGATGCCTCCCACGCCCAAGGCAAGTGGACCGGCATGTGTGGCGAGCTGGCTGGCGATGACAGAGCGACCCTGCTGCTGCTGGGCATGGGGCTGGACGAGTTCTCCATGAGTGCCATGTCAATCCCGCGCGTGAAGCAGATCATCCGCAACAGCAACTATGCTGAGGTGAAGGCCATGGCCGAACAGGCGCTGGCCAGTGCCACCATTGCGGAAGTAGAAGCCGCGATTGACAACTTTGTTAAGCGTAAGGCTGTCTGTTAATATCTTCGGATAAACAGCTAAAAAACAACTCTCAGGAGCAAAAGCCATGGGTTTGTTCGACAAACTGAAAAAACTGGTGTCCGACGACAGCAATGACAACGGCGGCATCGAAATCTTCGCACCTCTGTCCGGCGAAATCGTCCCCATCGAAGACGTACCGGATGTGGTATTTGCCGAGAAGATCGTCGGTGATGGCATCGCCATCAAGCCGGCAGGCAATAAGATGGTTGCCCCCTGTGACGGCACCATCGGCAAGATTTTCGAGACCAACCATGCCTTCTCTATCGAGTCTGATACCGGCATCGAGCTGTTTGTTCACTTCGGTATCGACACCGTTGAGCTGAAGGGCGAAGGTTTCAACCGTATCGCCGCCGAAGGTCAGCAAGTGAAGAAGGGCGACACCATCATCGAGTTCGATCTGGCGGTGCTGGAAGCCAAGGCCAAGTCCACCCTGACCCCGGTGGTCATCTCCAACATGGATGACATCAAGGTCCTGACCAAGCTGAGCGGCGCGGTCACCGTGGGTGAAACTCCGGTCATGCGCATCAAGAAGTAAGCCCAGCTTGCGATAGAAAAAGCTCGCCGATTGGCGAGCTTTTTTATTGCCTAATGTTCGCTCAAGCGCCCGATGGACGCTGGCGAACCACGCCCTCCTGGATGGTCGAGGCCACCAGGCGCCCATCCTGGGTAAAGAACTGGCCACGCACCAGACCTCGCCCACCGCTGGTGGTGGGACACTCCACCGCATACAGCAGCCAGTCATCCAGCCGGAAGTCGCGATGAAACCACATGGCGTGATCTATGGTGGCCACCTGCAGACCCGGCGTGAAGAAGCTCAGGCCATGGGGTTGTAACGCCGTCGGCAGAAAGTTGAAATCCGAGGCATAGGCCAGCAGATAGCGATGGATTGCCGGATCATCGGGCATCTGGCCGTTGGCCTTGAACCAGACATAGCGTTTGCCCTCACAGGGGGCAGCCTTGAGCGGGTTGATGAAGGTCACCGGCCGCATCTCAATGGGCTTCTCGGACAGAAACTTGTCATGCAGTGCATCGGGAATATGCGCCTTCAGGGCATGGATCCACTCCAGCTCCGAGGTCAGCCCCTCGGGACCCGCCACCTGGGGCATGGGATCCTGATGCTCCAGGCCCGGCTCCTCCACCTGAAACGAGGCGGTGAGATAGAAGATGGGCTTGCCATGCTGGATCGCCTCCACCCGCCGGGTGGAGACCGTCTGGCCATCGCGAATATGCTCCACCTCGTAGAGGATGGGCTGCCCCACATCCCCGGGACGCAGGAAGTAACAATGCAATGAGTGAACACTGCGCTCCGGCGCCACCGTCTGATGGGCGGCCGAGAGGGCCTGCCCCATCACCTGACCACCGAACACGGCGCCAAAGCCCAGATCCTGGCTCTGGCCGCGAAAATGACCGGCCTCGATAGGCTCCAAGGCCAACTGGGCGAGCAAATCGTGAAGGACATGACTCATAAAAAAATCTCAGCGATAAAGAGTTCCATCAGGGTAACAAAGGCCATGCCTGAACCACAGCCCAAAAACAAAACGCCGCTCTAAAAGAGCGGCGTTTTTAGTTAGCTGACGAACCTCACTTAGGCCTTTAGCAGATACTGGCGCATGGCGGCAAAGTCCACCGGCAGGTGGTCGGAGAGCAACGGCAGATCCGCGCGTTCGGCCAGCGGCGCCGGCAGTTCCAGCTTGAGATCCAGTATCCGCTCCACGCTCTCCTGGAACTTGGCCGGGTGCGCGGTACACAGAAAGACCCCCACCTCCTCGCCAGTCAGCTGCGCCTGCAGCACATCCCAGGCGATGGCGCCATGGGGCTCGCACAGATAGCCCTGGGCATACAAACGCCGCAAGGCGTCTTCGGTCTGCGCATCGTCACGGGCACCGTAGCCCAGCTCGGACAGAGACCAGCCCTTGACCTTGAACAGCTCTTCCACCCGCGGCCAGTTGTTGGGACGGCTGACATCCATGGCGTTGGACAGGGTAGCCACAGTGGTCTTGGGATCCCACTGACCGGCGGCCAGGTAGCGCGGCACCGTATCGTTGGCGTTGGTGGCCACCACGAAGCGCTTCACCGGCAGGCCCAGGGCCTTGGCTATGAGACCCGCAGTCAGGTTACCGAAGTTGCCGGACGGCACGGCGATCACCGCCTCGGCACGCTTCTCCAGCGGCAACTCGGCCACCGCCTCGAAGTAGTAGCACACCTGAGCCAGCAGCCGGCTGATGTTGATGGAGTTGGCGGAGTTGAGGCCGATGGCCGCCTTCAGCTCCTCGTCATCGAAGGCCTGCTTCACCAGGGCCTGGCAGTCATCAAAGGCGCCATCCACCGCCACGGTGCGGATGTTGCCGCCCAGGGTGCAGAACAGCTTCTCCTGCAACGGGCTGATCTTGCCCTTGGGATAGAGGATCACCACCTCGATGTTGGGCAGGCCATAGAAGGCGTGCGCCACCGCCGCCCCGGTATCGCCGGAGGTGGCGGTGAGTATGGTGATCTTCTCGCCTTGGCTGAAGGCGGTCAGGCACTGGGCCATGAAGCGGCCACCAAAGTCCTTGAAGGCCAGGGTCGGACCATGGAACAGCTCCAGGGCGTACTGGTTATCGCTCACCTTCACCAGGGGCGCCGGGAAGACGAAGGCGGTCTGCACCAGCTGGGCCAGCTGCGCCTTGGTCAGCTCATCGCCGATCAGGTGATGGAGGATCTCCACGGAGCGCTCGACGAAGGGCTTCTCCAGCAGGCCATGAATGTCGGCGAAGGGCTGGATCTGCTCGGGGAAGAAGAGCCCCTGGCCGCGTCCCAGACCCTGCTTCACCGCCTGGGCAAAGCTCACCTGCTCGGCATGGTCCTTGATGTTGTATAACTTCATAATCCTTGTCCTGTTACCTGGGTGCCTTGGGTGTCGATATGACAGACATGGCAGAAACCATCTTGATTCTGGATGAAGTTCTGCTCCATCCACTCCTTCATGCGCAGCGCCTGCTGCTTGTCGGTCATGGCCACGAACACAGTGGGGCCAGAGCCTGAGATGCCGGTGGCCAGGGCGCCGGAGAGTTCGGCGTGCTGACGAACCTGGGCAAAGCCCGGGATCAGCGCCTGGCGATAAGGCTCGGCGATCACGTCCTTGAGCACGGCGGCGGCCAGGGCCTCCTGACCACTGTGACTGGCATGGACGAAGGCGGCCAGGCGACGGCCGTAGGTCAGGCAGTCGCTGCGGCGGTATTGGGCCGGCAATATGGCGCGGGCCTCGGCGGTGCTGATGCTGATCCCCGGGTAGCAGACCACCCAGTACCAGTGCTCAAACGCGGGGATGGACTGGCTGATGATGCCGGCCTCCTCCACCATCAGCTGAATGCCACCCAGGTAGCAGGGCGCCACGTTGTCATAGTGCACGGAGCCGGAGATGCGGCCTTCCAACTCGCCCATCAGCAGCAGTTGCTCATCCTTGTCGAGGGCATAGTCGTGAAAGGCGTTCAGCGCCTCCAGGGCCGCCACTATGCTGGAGGCGCTGGAGCCCAGGCCGGAGCCGATGGGCAGGTTCTTCTCCAGCACCATGCGCAGCGGCTTGATGGTCAGGCCCTTCTTGCGCAGGGCCTCGCCATAGCCTTGATAGCAGGCAAAGACGATGTTCTTGTCCGCCTCGGGGGGCAGCTTGTGGGCGAACCGCCCCTGGCAGCCCAAGGAGAACGCCTGCTCAGAGGCGCTGACTTCTACCCGGTCACCCAGCAGGGTGCCATCGATGGGCGCCAGCGCGGCGCCCAGTACGTCAAAACCGACGCTTACGTTGCCGATTGAGGCGGGTGCGTATGCCACCACTGTCATGGCTTAAACCTCCTGCTTCCAGTTCAGAGTCCGCAGCAGATCGGCGAACACACCGGCAGCGGTTACTTCGGTGCCGGCCCCGTAGCCACGCAGCACCAGGGGGATCGGCTGATAATAGGTGGAGAAGAAGGCCAGGGCGTTTTCACCATCCTTCACCTTGTACAAGGGGTCGTTACCATCCACGGCCTTGATGGCCACCCGGCATTGGCCGTCTTCGATGGTGCCGACGTAGCGCAGTACCTTACCCTCTGCCTTGGCCTCGGCGCAACGGTCACGGAACCAGGCATCGGCCTCGGGCAGGCGCGCCAGGAAGGCTTCGGCGCTGCCGGAGGCATCGAAGCCCGGCGGCAGGGCCTGTTCCACCTGCACGTCGTCCAGATCCAGGGCCATGCCGGCTTCCCGGGCCAGGATCAGCAGCTTGCGCGCCACGTCCATGCCGTTGAGATCGTCCCGCGGATCCGGCTCGGTGAAGCCGTTGCCCTTGGCGATCAGGGTGGCTTCGGAGAAGCTCAAGCCCTCATCCAGCTTGCCGAAGATGAAGGAGAGAGAGCCGGAGAGGATGCCGGCAAACGCCTTCAACTTGTCGCCCGCCTTGATCAGGTTCTGCAGGTTCTCGATGACCGGCAGCCCGGCCCCCACGTTGGTCTCGTAGAGGAACTTGCGGCGGGTCAGCTGAGCGGTGCGGCGCAGCTCGCGATAGTAGGACAGGCTGCTGGTGTTGGCCTTCTTGTTGGGGGTGACCACGTGGAAGCCGGCCCCCAAGAAGTCGGCATACTGACCGGCCACCTCTTCATTGGAGGTACAGTCCACGATCACCGGGTTGATGAGGTGGCTGTCTTCCACCAGCTTGCGCACCGCCTCCAGGCTGAAGGCCTGCTGGGCCTGGCCCAGCTCATCGCGCCAGCTGGCCAAGTCGATGCCGTCCTTGTTCAGCAGCAGCTGACGGGAGTTGGCCAGGCCCACCACCCGCAGGCCGATGCCCTGCTCGGCCAGCACGGGTTGCTGACGATGGATCTGCTCCAGCAGAGCCCCACCGACACCGCCCAGGCCCACCAGTATGATATCGATGAACTGCTGGCTGCCGAAGATGTTCTGGTGGCAGGCCTTGATGCCCTCCGCCACCTTGTGCTTGGCCACCACGGCGGAGATGGAGCGCTCGCTGGAGCCCTGGGCGATGGCGACTATGTTGATGGCCGCCTGGGCCAGGGAGGTAAAGAAGCGGGCCGCGATCCCCTTCAGGGTACGCATGCCGTCCCCCACCAGGGAGAGAATGGCCAGGTCGTGGCGCATCTCGATGGGCTCCAGCATGCCGGCCTTCATCTCCAGGGCGAACTCCTGCTCCAGCGCCTTGCGTGCCTTCTCGGCGTCATAGGTATGGATACAGAAACTGATGCTGTATTCGGAGGAGGACTGGGTGATGAGCACCACTGAGACGCCGGCGCGGGAGACGGTGGTGAACAGGCGCCCGGCCAGTCCCACCATGCCCTTCATGCCCGGGCCGCTGACGTTGATCATGGAGATGCCCCCCAGATCCGAGATGCCCTTCACCGGGTACTCGTCATCCTGCTCGGGACCGATCAGGGTACCCTCCCCCTGGGGATGGAAGCTGTTCTTGATGAGGCAGGGGATATGGAAGCGGGCGATGGGGGCTATGGTTCTGGGGTGCAGCACCTTGGCACCAAAGTAGGAGAGCTCCATGGCCTCCTTGTAGGACATGCGCTTGAGCAGCACAGCATCCGGCACCAGGCGCGGATCGCAGCTGTAGACGCCGTCCACGTCGGTCCAGATCTCGCAGCATTCGGCATCCACACAGGCCGCCAGCACGGCGGCGGAGTAGTCGGAGCCGTTGCGGCCCAGCAACACCAGCTCACCCTGCTCGTTGCCGCCGGTGAAACCCGCCATCAGGTAGATGCAGTCCGGCTTGATGCCCTGCTCGGCGAAGCGGCCACGGGAGACATCGATGTTGACGTGGGATTCGAGGAAACCACCTTCGGCCAGCAGCATGCTCACCGGGTTGATCAGCTCCACATGATGACCGCGGGTCTTCAGCAACTGCTCCATGCAGGCGATGGAGAGGGCTTCACCGCGGCTCAGGATCTTGGCCTGAATATTATCCGGACACTGGCCCAGCAGCAGTATGCCATCCATCAGGCGCCGTACCTGGCCTAGCTCGTCGGCCAACCGACCCTTGAGCGCCCCGTCATCCAGGGCCGGATACTTGGCCTTGAGACCGTCGATCAGACGGGTGAAGATGCCTTCGATCTCGGCCAGGGTGCCGCTCGCATCCAGGCCCTGGCTGGTCTGCTCGGCCAGGGCCACCAGGTGATTGGTCACCTTGGCCGGCGCGGACAGTACCAGGGCCACCTGGGCCTGCTGCTGGGTGTTGACAACTATGTCGCCCACCCGCAAGAAACGCTCGGCATCCGCCAGCGAGGAGCCCCCAAACTTCAGAACACGCATACTACCTCTCCCTGTAACGAAAAGGCCCGTACCTGGCAGGGTACGGGCCTTTGAAATTTACTGAACCTACTGTCAGTGCATCAGCCCGCCCCGAAACCACCCAAGGTGGTGCCGGTAATAGTAATGGTGGTAGTGATGCGGGTACCAAAAGACAGCATGTTACAAAACCTGTGTGGATAAACGCGCTTAGCAATACCGGATGAGACCGGCCCTGTCAACTTTCCTGCCCCCTGAGGGCCCGCTCCAGGTCCTTACACAACAGATGTAAAAGGTTCAAATCCCGCTGCTTTAGCATAGGAACCCCTGACATCACCCACCGTGCCAGCTTTTCATCTGGCGAAATAGCCAGGTCACCAAATAATCCATGAATTCTTTGTTTGAGGGCGCGCACCTGGGTCTCGACCGGTATTTCCTCGCTGGGTGCCGCAGCAGGTAACTCAAGGCGGCTGAGCTCATAGGCATACAGCATGATGGCCTGCCCCAGGTTCAAAGAAGGGTAATCCACCTTGAGCGGCAAATAGCTCACCAGATCGGCCTGGGCCAACTGCTCGTTGGACAGCCCCGACTCCTCACAACCAAACAGGATGGCGACCCGCCGCAGATCCGGTTTGCCCTGCAATTGTTCCTTCAATTCGTCCGCCGTCAGATAGACCTGCTGCTGGCCGCGCCGCCGCGCCGTGGTGGCCACCACCAGATCCATGTCGGCCAGAGCGCTGGGCAAGTCCACAAAGTGTTCCGCCGTGGCCAGTATCTCCTGGGCACCGTGGGCCACCCAACCGGCCGCCGCCTCCTGATGCACCATACTGTTCACTATCCGCAGTCGGCTAAACCCCATGGTCTTCATGGCACGGGCCGCCGCCCCCACGTTCTCCGCCCGGGCCGGCGACATGAGTACAAAATAAATGTCCAAGAATACCTCCCTCTTTGCGGCCGACAATCTACCCTGCCGGCACACCAAGTGCCAGGGGCCCCCCCGCACAAATTTCGCGCAACTCCGCTTTACAGATGAGCGTCCTGTGTCATGCTTAGCCTCATTGGGGTCAGGACCGGAGGGGGAACATGGCAAAAATCGCACTGATTGCGCCGCTGTTGCTGGCTCTCGCCCCCTGGTCTCACGCCGCCGATCTGACAGGCAAGACCACGCTGGGTGAAACCTGGTATTGGACCGACGATCAGGAATACCTGGCGCCGCCCCCCACCGCCGCGCAAGAGGAGCCGCCAATCCAGACCCACTGGTTTTGGAATCGTAGCCGTGACCTCGATGCCCAGCACCTGACCTCGGGGCTGGAGGTCAAGCTGCCCTTCGGCCTGGCCATCAGCAGCAGCCTCCACCAACTGCAATCTGCCCCTTATCACCAGATCTTTTGGCAACTGGGTTCGGCCTACCGTTTCGCGCCGGACCTGCAGCTGCAAGCCCACTACCGCCTGCAATCCCCCAGCGGGCAACCCGGCAGCGAGCCACAACAACAGGTCGATCTGGGCATCCACTATCGCTTCTGAGTCCGCTTAACGCGCCGCCACCGAGATCGGGTTGATCAATATCAATCATCCACCTGAAAGTGTTATGGTTTTGTACCAAATGTATTGAGATGTTGTCGTCAGCTGATACATTTGCTGCCTTCCGTGCCCCACAATCATAACAGCTGAGCTTGACACGGCATGCCTCACGTGACTCCCATCTGAGTTTGTACCTTGCATGCCCTTGCCGCGCTATTCTGATTGCCTCACGAGCCAAAGCGGGCTAAAAAAGCATTAACATTTGCACAACATAATTATTCGTTATTGGGTAACGCCATGCACACAGCGCAGATTTTGATCGTCGAAGATGAACTGGTCACCCGCAACACCCTAAAAAGCATCTTTGAGGCCGAAGGGTATCAGGTGCAAGAAGCCAACAATGGCGAAGAGATGCATGAAGCTCTGAAGGATCACCCCATCGATCTGGTGATCATGGACATCAACCTGCCGGGCAAGAACGGCCTGCTGCTGGCCAGGGAGATCCGCGAGCGCGGCGAGATGGCCTTGATGTTCCTGACCGGCCGCGATAACGAGGTGGACAAGATCCTCGGCCTGGAGATCGGCGCCGATGACTACATCACCAAGCCGTTCAACCCCAGGGAGCTGACCATACGTGCCCGCAACCTGCTGGGCCGCACCATGCGCTCCGATCTGGTCAACCAGGACGGGGCCCAGGTGGATCAGTATCGCTTCAATGGCTGGGTGCTGGACATCAACAGCCGCGCCCTGGTCAACCCGGATGGCGAGACCATACGGCTGCCCCGCTCCGAGTTCCGCGCCATGCTGCACTTTTGCGAGAACCCGGGCCAGATCCAGACCCGTGCCGACCTGCTGATGAAGATGACGGGCCGCGAACTCAAGCCCCACGATCGCACCGTGGACGTCACCATACGGCGCATCCGCAAGCATTTCGAATCCTTTACCGAGACCCCCGAGATCATCGCCACCATTCACGGCGAAGGCTACCGTTTCTGCGGCACCCTGGATCCGGCGGCATAATCCCGATCACCATAGACAAGGCGCCTAATGGCGCCTTCTTTATTTGTCAGCACGGCAGAACAAGCCGTTTAGCCGTCCAGACATAAAAAAGTCCATTGACACCCAGGCGTGATCTTCTTAGCATCTTCACCCAATAACTTCGCCATAATTTAGCGACTATCGCTGTGACTCTTGGCATCTACTGGCCACTTATCGGCCATACATCGGAACTAACCCTATGATAAGACTGAATGCCGTCGCCAAGACCTATGGTGAAGGCGCCTCGGCCGTCCAGGCGCTCAAGCCGGTGGATCTGCAGGTGCGCCAGGGGGAGATCTTTGGTGTCATCGGTGCCTCCGGCGCCGGCAAGAGCACTCTGATCCGCTGCGTCAACCTGCTGGAACGCCCCACTCAGGGCAGCGTGGTGGTGGACGGTGTCACCCTGACCGAGCTGGGTGAACGGGAACTGTCCCTGGCGCGCCGCAAGATCGGCATGATCTTTCAGCACTTCAACCTGCTCTCCTCCCGCACTGTGTTCCAGAACGTGGCCCTGCCCCTGGAGCTGGCGGGGCAAAGCCAGGCGCAGATCCGCACCCGGGTGAACGAGCTGCTCAAGCTGGTGGGGCTGGAGGGCCGCGCCCACGCCTACCCCGCCGAGCTGTCTGGCGGCCAGAAGCAACGGGTGGCCATCGCCCGGGCCCTGGCGCCGGAACCCAAGGTATTGCTGTGCGACGAGGCCACCTCGGCCCTGGATCCCCAGACCACCCAGTCCATCCTGGCCCTGCTCAAGGAGATCAACCAGCGCCTGGGGCTGACCATACTGCTCATCACCCACGAGATGGAGGTGGTCAAGAACATCTGTGACAAGGTGGCCATCATCAGCAACGGTGAGCTGATCGAGCAGGGCGAAGTGGCCTGGTTCTTCAGCCATGCCCAGACTGAGCTGGCCCAGGAGTTTATTCGCTCCACCATTCACCTGCCGATCCCGGCAGAATACCAGCGTCGCCTGTCCGCCGAGGCCAGTCCGGACAGCCGGCCGCTGCTGCGTCTGGGCTTCACCGGCCAGACCGTGGATGCCCCGCTCATCTCCCAGGTGAGCCGCCAATTTGCCGTGGATGTCAGCATCCTCAGCGCCGACATAGAGTACGCCGGCGGCGTCAAGTTCGGCTTCCTGCTGGCTGAGCTGCAGGGGCAGCCGGCCCAGACCGAACAGGCCATCGCCTATTTCCGCGAACATCACATTCAAGTGGAGGTGCTGGGCCATGTCCGCAGCCATGATTAACCTGCTCTGGCAATCCCTGGGCGAGACCCTCTACATGGTGTTTGGCTCGGCGGCCTTCAGCACCCTGCTGGGCTTGCCCCTGGGGGTGGCGCTACACATCACCAAGCCCCGTCAGGTGCTGGCCCGTCCGCAACTGAGTCGTCTGCTGGGCATAGTGGTCAACCTGGGCCGCTCCGTGCCCTTCATCATACTGCTGGTGGCCATCATCCCCCTGACCCGCCTCATCACGGGCACCAGTATCGGCACCACGGCAGCCATAGTGCCCCTGACGGTGGCGGCCGTGCCCTTTGTCGCCCGTCTGGTGGAAGGCGCCCTGATGGAGGTGCCCGCCGGTCTGGTGGAAGCCGCCCAGGCCATGGGCGCCCTGCCTCGGCAGATCATCACCAAGGTGCTGTTGCCCGAGGCCCTGCCGGGCATCATCAACAGCATCACCATCACGCTAGTCACCCTGGTCAACTATTCGGCCATGGCCGGCGCCATCGGCGGCGGTGGCCTGGGGGATGTGGGCATCCGTTACGGCTACCAGCGCTTCGATCCCAGCATCATGCTGATCACTGTGCTCATCCTGGTAGCCCTGGTACAACTGATCCAGAGCCTGGGCGAATACCTGGTCAAACGGGTCGATCACCGCTAACACTGTAAGGGCCTACGCCCGCCTCTCAAGGAGTCATCATGGCAATATCATTCAAATCCACCGCCGTCGTTCTGCTGGGCACCCTGTTGCTGGGCGGTTGCGGTGAGCAAAAGGCGGATAACCACATCAAGGTGGGCGCCATCGCCGGGGCCGAAGCCCAGGTCGTGGAAGTGGCCAAGCAAGTGGCCAAGGAGAAGTTTGGCCTGGAGGTCGAGATCGTCCCCTTCAGCGACTATGTCACCCCCAACGTGGCGCTGAACGATGGCAGCATCGACGTCAACGCCTTCCAGCACAAGCCCTACCTGGACACCCAGATCAAGGATCGGGGCTTCAAGCTGGTGGCCGTCGGTAACACCTTCGTCTATCCCATCGCCGGCTACTCCAAGAAGATCAAGTCCCTGGCCGAGCTGCCCGACGGCGCTCAGGTCGCCGTGCCGAACGACCCCACCAACCTGGGCCGCTCCCTGCTGCTGCTGCAGAAGCAGGGCCTGCTGAAGCTCAAGGACAACGTGGGTCTCAACGGTACCGTGCTGGATATCGTGGACAACCCCAAGCAACTGAAGATCGTCGAGCTGGAAGCGGCGCAGCTGCCCCGTTCCCTGGAAGACGTGGATCTGGCCATCATCAACAACACCTACGCCTCCCAGGTGGACCTGCAGGCCAACCGTGACGGCCTGTTCGTGGAAGACAAGGACTCCCCCTACGTCAACCTGATCGTGGCCCGTGAAGACAATCAGAACGACGAGAAGGTCAAGCAGTTCGTCCAGGCCTACCAGAGCGAAGAGGTCTATCAGGCGGCCTACAAGCTGTTCAACGGCGGCCTGGTGAAAGGCTGGTAAAACTGTCAGCTGGATCCCGGCAACAGCGCAAGGCCACGGCAATCGTGGCCTTTTTTATGCCCGGCAGTTAGACTCGATCCGGAAAGAGCAACACGGGATAAAAAAATGCGTACCTGGTATCTGGCCTATTGCAAGAGCAAAGAAGAAGAGCGCGCCAGACTGCACCTGCGTAACCAGGGGGTGGACAGCTACTACCCTCAGGTCCAGGTGGAAAAGTTGGTAAGAGGACAGGTCCGCCAAGTCAGTGAACCCATGTTCCCCTGCTACCTGTTCGTGCATGTGGATCTGGAGGAGTTTTCCGCCAGCCGACTGCGCTCCACCCGCGGCCTGCGCCGCATCATCACCTATGGGGAGCAGTGGCAGAAGGTCCCCCAACCCCTGGTCATCGATCTGATGCGCCACGAGGACAATGACGAGGCGCGGGAGCTGCTTAACCAGCTGCCGCGGCAGGGGGAGACAGTCACCATCCAGGACGGCCCCTTCAGCGGCCTGCAGGCCATCTATCAGGAGCCGGACGGCGAGCGGCGCTCCATCTTGCTGTTGCAGCTGCTCAACCAGCCGGTTTGCCAGAGTTTCTGCAACCTCAGCTTTCGCCGCCAGGCCTAACGCTGCACCGCTATGATGCTCTGCCGCCAGAAGGGGCGGCAGAGCTCCTGCTCCACCTTGGGCCGGCTGAACTCGAACAACTCCTGCCAATTGCCATTGAGGGGTAGACTCACCCCCAGCTGCCACTGCTGATGAAACATCCCCTTGCTGTTGCGCTCCTGTTGCCAGCTCAGGGTCAGGCTGTCCATGGGGGTGTAGGTGAAACCGTATTGGGTGGCGGCGGCGGCATTGTGGCCATCGCCACTGCCAAACAGCGACAGGCGCCGTCCCTGCCAACTGTAATAGCGGGCCGTCAGGCCCAATTGCGGATAGAAGGGCAGGCGACCGCTCAGTCGCCACTCCTGCCCGGAGGCGGGGCGCTCCCAGCGCTGGGTCTGATCGACCCAGTGGCCCGGCCCCAGGGGCGCATAGCGGTTCACCACCAGCCCCAGATCCCCCAGCTGCCAGGCAGTGCCCAGGCTGAGCCGCCGGTGTTCCGACTCCAGCTGATAATCCAGGCTGCCGTTGAGCCGCCACAGGGCGGTGCCTTGCTCCCAGGGCTGCCAGGTCACCCCCAGGTTGCTGGCGAGCCGCTCACGCTCGTAATGCAGGCCATACTCGGGCCACCAGCTGCGCCAGCGGATGCTGGGATCCACCCCCTCCAGGCTAAATTTCGGTAGGGCACCAAACAGCGGCAACTGATAGTCCCCTTGCAGATAGGTCAGCGACGGCGCCTCCTGGGGCACCCAGAATTGCAGCAGCTCGCTCATGTAGCCATCCATCAACTTGACGCTGGCGGTCTTGGCCTTCTGCTGATCGGGATCCAAGACGAAGCCGCGCTTGTAGGCGTAGCGACTGTTCTTTTGCATCTGTGTGCGGGTGGCAGGGCGTTGCCGGGGCGGCGGGCGCTGAGCCTGCAGCACCACGGCATCGCTCGGCGCGCGGGCGCGCACCGGCAGCCAGACCAGATCGCCGGGACGCAGGGCGCGCTGCCCCAACTCGGCATTGTAATGTTGCCGTAGCTGCAGTGGGCCCAGCCCGACACCGCGGGCCAGACTGGCCCAGGTTTCACCGGCCACCACCTGGTGGGGCCGCAGACGTTCACCGCTCAAGGGGCTGGCCAGCAGGCTCACACTGAAGCCGCACAGCAGCAGGGCCCCCCATAGTCGTTTCATCACAGGCCTCCGCTAGATACCTCGCAGCAGCCGGTACTCCTCCAGCACGTAGGTATCTGTCATGCCGCTGACAAAATCCATGATCAGCCGCACCCGATAATACCACTCCCGCTCGGCCGGCAGGGCAAAGTCCGGCGCCGTCTCGACCAACGCCCGGCAATAGGCCGCCAGGTGGCGTGGCGGTAACCTGTGGTACAGCCGCAAGGCCAGGGGATGGGCCGACTGCCCCCCCAGCGCCAGGGCGGCAAAATCGGCCGCCGGCATGGCCAGCAGGCAGGCGTAGTGATCCAGCACGCCTCCGATGGCGGCATGGCCCTGCAACTCCAGCGCCTCCACCTCCCGCTGGCTGAACACCTGCTCCCGCGCCACCTGTTTGAGCCGCGCCAATACCCTGGCGGCGGGTGAATCCCTGAGCAGGCCGGCCACCGCCTCCCCCGCCAGCAGGCGAGACTGCTGCTGCACGAAGCCCTCGCTGGCCAGGGCCACCAGCTCCTCGGTCAGCCGGCGGCGAAACGCCGGGAAGAAGCCTTCCGGCGCCTGCTCGGCGGCGGTGAGCAGGGTGATCAGATAGGGTTCGCATTCGCCATCCCGCAGGTGCGCCAGCAGCCGGGCCTGGCTCAGCAGCCGCCGGTCCACCGCATCCTCCAGATCGGCGATGCAGTAGGAGATATCATCGGCCAGCTCCATCAGGTAGACCAGGGGATGGCGCACCCCGTCACTCAGTCCCAGGGCCTGTTGCAGGCGCGCCATCAGGGGCGCCTCGCTGTAGAAGTAACCGGCCTTGCTGCCCTCCCCGGCGGGATAGGGATATTTGATCAGCGCCGCCAGCTGGCTGTAGGTGAGATCCAGCTGCTGCAGGCTGTGTACCAGCCGCAGGCTCTGGGCGTTGCCGTCAAAGGCCAGCAGATCGGCCCGCAAGGCAGGCCATTGGGTGGAGGGAGGCGTCGGCAACGCCTGGCGGGCCAGCTCGTCCAGATGACTGACCAGCCAGTGACGGCACACCGCCTCGCCGAAGTGGCCGAAGGGCGGGTTGCCCACGTCGTGGAGCAGGCAGGCCATCTCCAGCAGATCCTGCAGCGGCGTGGCCAAGGGCTGCATCCAGGCCTGGCGGTCGACGATGGCCCGCAGCAGCTGGCGCCCGGCCTGCTGCACCTCCAAGGAGTGGGTGAGGCGGCTGCGCACCGAGGCCTTGACGTCCAGGGCGAAGACCTGGGTCTTCTGCTGCAGGCGGCGCACCGGCGAGCTTTGCACGATGCGCGCCCTATCCCGCTCGGTGGCCACCCAGAGAGTCTCCTCGGCGGCGCCGCTGTCCCGTCGCGCCTGGATCAGGCGGCCATAGGCCGCAAGCAGGGACGAACTCATGGCCTACTCCTTAAGCCAGTGCTGCAGCTCGGCCAGATCCTTGGGCGCGGTGCGTTTGATGCTGTCGATCCAGTCACCTATGTTCTCCCACCAGGCCGGCAGATCCGGGCTCTGGGCCTGCTGGGCCAGCTCAAATAGCCGTTTGAGGCCAATGGCCCCGGCGGCACTCTTGAGCTTGTGGGCCTCGCTGACGATGCCCTTCTGATCCTTGGCGGTGAGGTTGGTGGCCAAGTGGGCCAGATAGTCCGGCAGCATCTGTTCGAACAGGGTCACCGCCTGGCCCAGCACCGGCTTGCCCACCATCTGGGCATATTCGTCGAGGAAGACCAGATCCAGCACCTTCTCCCGTCTGCTCAGCGGCAAGGGGGGCGGCGGCAGGGATTCCACCGGTTTGCGGGAGATAAACAGGCCGTTCAGGGTCTCCGCCAGATTGCTCACCGACATGGGTTTGCCAATCACATCGCAGATGCCGTGCTCGGCGTAGACCGCCTTGTCCCGCACCAGGTTGGCGGTCAAGGCCACCATGGGGGGCAGCTGCTTGCGATCATGGCGGCGCAGCAGCTCATCGGCGATATCAAAGCCGGTCATGTCCGGCAGTTGGATATCCAGCAACAGAAGATCGAACGCCTTGGGCTGGAACAGGGCCAGGGCCTCGGCACCGGTGCGGGCCGCCACCGTCTCGTGACCGAACTTGTGCAGCAGGGCGGTGGCCACGGTGATGTTGAGCTCCACGTCCTCCACCAGCAGTATCTTCAGGGGGGGCACCTCGCCACTCTCTTCCAACTCCAGGGGCGGCTCGGTGAGCAGGGGCAAGTCCAGCTCCAGCCAGAAGCAGGTCCCCTGCCCCAGCTCGCTCTCCACCCCGATCTCGCCCCCCATGGCCAGCACCAACTGGCGGGTCACCGCCAGGCCGATGCCGGAGCCGGTGGCATGCTTGTCGCCGTTGAGCTGATAGTACATGGCGAAGATGTTCTCCAGCTCGCTGGCCGGGATGCCGATGCCGGTGTCCTCCACCTCGATGCGCACCTTGAGGTGCTCGTTCTGGGGCGGCTGGAACAGGATGCGCAAGGTGATGCCCCCCTGCTCGGTGAACTTGATGGCGTTGCCCGCCAGGTTCCATAGGATCTGCCGCAGCCGGGTGCCGTCGGCGTTGACCCGCTCAGGGATCTCGCCATCCACGTCGAAGTGCAGGTAGAGCCCCTTCTGCTCGGCCATCAGCCGGGTCAGGCTCTCGATGTCCTGCAGGAACATGGACAAGTCCAGGGGGGCCGGGGCGATCTCCAGGCGATGCCGGTCCAGCTTGTCCAGGTCGATGATGTCGTTGAAGATGTTGCCCAGGGTGACGGCGCTCAGGTGAATGGTGTTCAGGTGCTGACGCTGCAGCGGGTTCAGCTCGGTGTCCAGCAGGATGCGACTCAAACCCACCACGCCGTTGAGGGGGGTGCGCAGCTCGTGGCTGATGGTGGAGATGAAGCTGGTCTTGTCGCGGCTGGCCGTCTCCAGTTGCTCCTGATAGGCCTTGTGCTCCGTGATGTCCCGGCCGAAGCCCAGCAGCCCCAGATGATGGCCCTTCTCGTCGTAGAAGGGCAGCTTGTGAATTTCGAAGCAGGCCTTGCGGCCGTTGGGAAAATTGAGCCACTGCTCGTAGGTCACCGCCTCCTTCTTCTCCAGCACCTGACGGTCGGTCTCCACCACCTTCTCCGCCACCGGCCTGGGATAGATCTGATGGGGCAGCATGCCGATGAGCTGGGCCTCAGACAGGCCCACCAGCTGCTCCATGGCGCGGTTGCAGCCGGAGAAGCGGCCGTGCTCGTTACGGTAATAGACCAGGTCCGGCGAGTTATCGATGAAGGAGCGCCACAGGGCGCCGCGGGACTGCAGCTCGCGCTGGGCCGCCTCCCGGCGCAACACCTCCGCCTCCAGCTCCTCCATGGCCCGCTCCTGGGCGATCTCGGCCCGTCGGGTCTCGTCCATCTGCTGGTGCAGCTGGCTGATGTTGAGCTGCAGCTGTTCGTTGAGCGCCTTGTCCCGATCCCGCATCTCCTGCAGCTTGTTGACCATGTCCTTCAACCGCTGTCGGGAGTCTTCCAGTTCATCCACCACGGCGGTGAGAAAGTAGGCGGCCCAGGGGGTCACCAGCAGGCCGAAGAAGATGGATCGCACCAGATCCACAAACTCCACCGTGCCCCGCAACAGCAGGGTCACCCCCACCTGGATCATCACCGCCAACAGGATGACAAAGGACGCCAACAGCAGGCTGAAACGGATGATGCCCAACCGGGTGAGACCATTAACGTAATACTGCGCCCAGGTTTTCATGCTCGGATCTCGACAATAGCGACAGGCTTGGCAAAGCGGACATGATAGCAGGCCGCCTGGCCCCTGACTGTGGTGTTATCGCAAAAGCCGATGCTGGATCAAGCTTGACGGCGGGGAACTGGAGTAAAGACAAACGGACGGTCCAGGGCGCTGCCTTGTGGGCCCAGGCGGGACAGCGCCCGGCTGATGGCCACCATGGCGCTCCAGCGGTTCTCGCACCAGGCCGGCGCCAGCAGGGTGGGGGCGCGAGCGGCCGCCGAGACCCTGTGATAGACCACCTCTGGCGGGGTATGGCGGATCATGGCGCAGGCGGCATCCACATAGTCTGCCTCGGTCAGCACCGGCAGGCGCCCGGCCTGCCAGGCCTTGGCCAGGGTGCTGCCGGCCACCACGTGCAGCGGGTGCAGCTTGATGCCCTGGGTGCCGGTGCTCACCACCTGTTGGAGGGTCGCCAGGCTGTCCATGGCCTGCTCGCCGGGCAGGCCGACGATGAGGTGGGTGCAGATCTTGAGGCCACGGGCCCGGGCCCGCAGCACGGCGCTCTCGTAGGCCCGGTAGTCGTGGCCCCGGTTGATGCGGTGCAAGGTGGCATCGTTGGCGCTCTGCAGCCCCAGCTCCAGCCAGATCTCAAAGCCCTGGGCCTGGTAGCCGGCCAACAGATCCAGCACCGCATCCGGCACGCAGTCGGGCCGGGTGCCGACACACAGCCCCACCATGTCCGCCGCCCCCAGGGCCTCCTCATACATCTGTTTGAGGTAGGCCACCTCGGCATAGGTGCTGGTGTAGGCCTGGAAATAGGCCAGGTAGCGGCGGGCGCGGTCGGCCTCCTTGGCGCGGGCCTGCAGCTGCTGGGCGATGGGCAGCACCTGGGCGGACTCATCCACGAAGGAGGCCACGTTGCAGAAGGTGCAGCCGCCGCGCCCCAGGGTGCCATCCCGGTTGGGGCAGGTGAAGGCGCCGTGCAAGGAGAGCTTGTGGATCTTCTCGCCATAGCGCCGCTGCAGATCCTGTCCCAGCATGTTCACCTGTTGATGCAGTTCCATAGGCCCTCCGTTTTTGCAGGCGGGCATTCTAGTCACTCGGGCCACGACCGGGCATGATCCAGCGCAGGCCGGACAAGAAAAAGCCCGCCAGAGGGCGGGCCCGTGTCTTTCGCGCTGGCATCACCCCAGCCGCTTGGCCTGTTGGGCCACCCGGGCCCCCAGCAGCTTGGCGGTGGCCAGATCGCCGGGCAGCGGCCCCTCGTCGGGCCCCACATCCGACGGGCTCTGGGCCATGGCGCCGCAGAAGCTGCCCAGCCAGTTGGGATCGTTGCGACCGGACGATTGACGGTTGGCCGGCAGCAGCCCCAGCCCCACCCACAGCATGCCGTGCTGCATGGCCAGGGTGAACAGATAGTGCAGGGTGGAGAGCTTGTCGCCGTTCATGCTGGCGGAGTTGGTGAAGCCCGCCGCCAGCTTGTCCTTCCACTGCTCGCCGAACCAGGGCTTGCTGGAGGCATCGGCAAACTTCTTGAATTGCCAGGAGACGGAGCCCATGTAGGTGGGCGAGCCGAAGATGATGGCCTTCGCCTGCCCCAGCGCCTGCCACTGATCATCGGACAGATCCCCCTCGGGGCTGATCTTCATCACCTCCACCTGCACCCCTTCCTCCCCCCGGGCGCCCTCGGCCACCGCCTTGGCCTGCTGCTCGGTATGGCCGTAGCCACTGTGATACACCACCACCAGCTTGATCATGCTCGTCACTCCTGTCTGGATTGAGACACCTTCCAGAGTGTAGTCACGCCGCTGCCGGCCGGGCATGAAAAAGGGGGCCCAAGGCCTAATGCCGATCAGTTAAGGATCCATTGACCGATCCTCAGGCTGTGTAAAAATCCGAAACTCCTTGTTGGGTTTCGGATTTTTTATGCGCATCGACCAAGCTCTCGACTTCATTCACGCCTGTCCTCCCGGAAAATTTGAGTCCCTGTCTGACCTGCTGTCACCTGAACTGGTGGAGGCCTGCCTGGCCGAGACAGGCTCGGTCTCCCTGCGTCGACGGCGCATGCCCATGGAGCGGGTGTTGTGGGCCATTATCGGTATGTCCCTGTTTCGTCACGTCCCCATGACCCAATTGGCCAACCAGCTCGATATCCTGTTACCCGGCGACCGGCCATTCGTCGTTCCCAGTGCCTTCATCCAAGCGCGCCAAAAACTGGCTGACCAAGCCGTTCAACAGGTGTTCCAGCAGACCGCCACACTCTGGCATCAGCAGTGTCAGCACCCCACCTGGGCCGGCTTGCAGCTGCTGGCCGTCGATGGGGTGGTCTGGCGCACCCCCGATACCCAGGACAATGCCGGTGCCTTTGCCAAGTCGAAAACCGGCCAGGGCGAGACGCAGTATCCCCAGGTACGCATGCTGTGTCAGATGGAGCTGACCAGTCACCTGCTGACTCAGACCGTGATGGACTCCTGTGCGGTGAACGAGATGGTGCTGGCAGAGCAACTCATTGAAAAAACACCCGATAACAGCCTGACCCTGTTCGATAAGGGCTTCTACTCACTGGGATTGCTACACGCCTGGCAATGCCAGGGCGTGGCGCGTCACTGGCTTATTCCGCTGAAGAAGGGCACGCAATACGAGGTCATCCGCAAGCTGGGGCGGCAGGATGCGCTGGTACGGCTCACCGCCAGTCCGCAGGCTAAGAAGAAGTGGAGCGAGTTACCGGAGCAGCTCGAAGCCCGGCTGCTGACCCGGACGGTGAATGGCAAGGAGCGCCAGGTGCTGACGTCGCTCACCGACCCGATGCGCTTCCCGGCCAGCGAGTTGATGGAGCTATACCAGAATCGCTGGGAAATCGAGCTGGGCTATCGGGAGATGAAACAGAGCCTGCAACAGCACAGGCTGACGCTGCGCAGCAAGAAACCCGATGGAGTAAGGCAGGAGCTATGGGGCTTGGTATTGGCCTATAACCTGCTGAGATATCAGATGGTTAGAATGGCGGCGAGCTTAAAAGGCTATACGGCCAGCCAGCTGAGCTTTCACATGGCATCGGTGTATCTGCTGCATGAGCTCAGTTGCCTGCCGTTCGTATCACCGGGGAATATTCCAGCCCGCGTCGCCGACATGGACAAACAGGCGGAGCAGTTCAAGTTACCTGCCCGCCGAGAACGAAGTTATCCCAGGTGTGTCAAAGCCAAACCACAGAAGTATGCGACGAGAAAACCTAGTAAAAACAATGCCAGTCAGGCTTAACTGACTGGCATTAGGGCCCAAGGCCCCCCGGATACGGCCGTTCACTCAGTGATGATGGCCATGTTCGCCATGCACGTGACCGTGGGCCTTCTCCTCGTCGCTGGCGGCCCGCACGTCCTGGATCTCCACCTCGAAACGCACCGTCATGCCGGCGAAGGGATGGTTGCCATCCAGCTTCACCTTGTCCTCGCTCAGCTCCAGCACCCGGAACAGCAGGGTGTGGCCGCTCTGGGGATCCTGGGCCTGGAACACCATGCCCTCGGCCACCTCGGCCGGGAACAGGCTCTTGGGCTCCTCCCGCACCAGGGCCTCGTCATATTCACCAAAAGAGTCCGCCGGCAGCAGGGTCACCGCCACCTGATCACCCGCCTGCTTGCCCAGCATGGCCGCCTCCAGCTTGGGGGGCATGTTGCCATAGCCACCGTGCAGGTAGGCCAGGGGTTCACGGGTCTGATCCAACAGTTGATCCTCGGCGTCGAACAGCCGGTATTGAAGGGTCACGACCATGTCTTGGGAGATCTGCATAAGGGGCTCCAGTCTAGTGGATGAAAATGCCGCGCCAGCCAGTAACCCGACGCAAGAGCGCTGAGCATAACACGCGTCGCAAGCGGGTGGGGCGCGAATTGGCTCACACTTCCGCCCCTGCCGCTGTCGGTCAGTCGCCCCTGTTCTACCTTAAAGGAGGATATCAATCGGTTTCGAACGCAGACATGCGATGGGGGTAGGAATGCAATGGCGCTGGGCAGAGGACACAGACACCCTGGAGCAGATCTACCGGCTACGCTACCGGGTCTTCTGCCTGGAGAAAGGCTGGTTCAATGCCGAGGAGTTTCCCAGCCGGCTGGAGCAGGATGCCTACGACGAGTACGCCAGCCACCTGGTGGCCCAGGATGAGGACGGTGAGCTGCTGGGCTGCGTGCGCCTGGTGAGCGAGCGGCGCTGTCCCCTGGGCCTGCCCATCACCAGCCATCCCCACATGGCGGGTCAGCTGCCCGGCGGCTGTGCCGAGGTGTCCCGGCTGGCCCTGCTGCCCCGGGCCCGGGATGGCCGGCTGCTGCGCCAGCTGGTGCAACAGCTGGAACAATACGCCCGCCGCCAGGGCATACAGCGGCTGTTGATGTTGCTGCCGGATCGCCTGCAGCGCCGCCTGCGCCGCTGCGGCCTGCCCCTGTGCAGCCTGGGGGAATATGGCTATTTCCAAGGTCAGCTGACCCAGCCCTGCCAGCTGCTCATCACAGAGCGCCGTCAGCCCCTGTGTCCGACCTTCGTCCAGACCAAGCCCACGACCCTGAGCCAACGCCGCCCCCATCTGCTGCTCATCGCCGATGAGTGGGCGCCAGCCCTGGTGGCCCAGGCGGTGGCCGCCGGATACCGGCAGCTGATCCTGCTGCACGGTCCCGACATGCCCCCCCTGCCGCCCCTGGCCGGTCCGCTGCAGCTCACCTGCCTGCCCGGCCCCTTCAGCGCCCCCCTGCTCAAGGCCGCCCTGCGGCAGGTGGATCGCCTGATCCTGGCCCTGCCGCCCCAGCATCCGGCCTGGCGCCTGGCGGCCGGTCAGGCCCAGCGGCTGGGGCTCCCCGCCCTGCTGCCCCTGGTGCAACCCGATGGGGCCCTGTGTTACTACCTGCCGGAAGGCGCAGACCGCCAGCGCCTGCCCAACCCGCCCCATCCCCTCTGCCCGCCACCGGCCTGGATGAGCCTGCTGGCCATTGAACTGGCCATCGAGGCCAGCTGCCGGCTGGATCGGGGCCTGCCGGTGCCCCCGGCCCCGGCCTGTGCCCGCCTGCGCCTGGAGCACAGCTGGAGTGCCGAGCCGGCCCCCGGCAGCCCCTGGCCCGCCATGATCCAGCCCAGCGCCTGAATGAGCCCAACGCCTGCCAGCGAGAGCCCAGACCGGCCAACGGGTTGCATTTTTCCGCGTCTGGCCGGATAACAAGTGAAGGGGCCGCCGACCGGCGGCCGCCCTGCCCATCGAGGAGGCGTCCATGGTCAAAGGCCTGTTGCTGGATCTGGATGGCGTACTGCATACCGGCGACCAACCGCTGCCGGGGGCCCAGACAACCCTGGCCTGGCTCCAGGCCCAGGACATCCCCCACCTGTTTGTCACCAACACCTCCACCCAGAGTCTCGCCGGTCTGAGCCAACGCCTGCAGGCCATGGGCCTGGCCATCGCCCCCGAGCAGATCTTCTGTGCCCCCCAGGCCGCCGCCCACTGGCTCAGGCAGCAGGGGCTGACCCGGATCTGGCCCCTGGTCAGCCCCCAGGTACAGGGTGATCTGGCGGACTTCACCTTGGATGAACAGACACCCGAGGCGCTACTGATCGGTGATATCGGCCCGGTGTGGGACTACGCCCTGCTCAATCGCGCCTTCGCCTGCCTGCAGCAAGGGGCGCGCCTGGTGGCCATCCACAAGAATCGCAGCTGGCAGACGCCCCAGGGGCTGATGCTGGATATCGGCGCCTTCGTCGCCGCCCTGGAATATGCGGTGCCCTGTGAGGCTGTGGTGATCGGCAAGCCCAATCCGGACTTCTTCGCCGCGGCCCTGGCCAGGTTGCAGCTGCCGGCCGGCGAGGTGGCCATGGTGGGGGATGACATCTTCTCGGACATAGACGGCGCCCAGCAAAGCGGCCTGACCGGCATACTGGTGCGCACCGGCAAGTACCGCCCCCAGACACTGGCCGACAGCGGCATCCGGCCGGATGTCAGCCTCCCTGACATAGGAGCCCTGCCCGCCTGGTGGGCCGGCAAGGCGGGTTAGAGCAGGCTGCTGCTCTTGCGGTATTCGCTGGGGCTCACCCCCACCCGCTTCTTGAACACCCGGGAGAAGTAGAGCTGATCGTCATAGCCAATCTGCTGGGCGATGACGGCGATGGGCAGCAGTGTGGTGTGCAGCAGCTGCTTGGCCCGGATGATCCGCTGATCCTCCCGCCAGCGCACTATGCTCACCCCCATCTGCTCACGGAACAGGTGGGCCAGCCGTGAAGGCGATAGGAACACCCGCTCCGCCAACCCCTCGATGCTGATCTCCTCCCCCAGGGCGCTGCTCATGATCTGGCAGGCCTCCAGCACCCTGTGATCCATGGGGACCCGCTCCGCCAGGGAGCTGAGTTCGAAGCAGCGGATCAGCAGCTGTTCCAGCTGATTCATGGCCAGCTGTTCGGACATGGGCCGCACCTGCTTGTGGGTCAACTCTATGGTCTGGAACAGCTGGTCGAACTCTTCGAAACAGGCGGGATCGCCCAGGCTCAGCCGCCCCACCTGCTGCACCTCGTCCGGCCACCTGAGCCAGTCGGCCCAGTAGGCCCGGGGACGGAAGTAGACCCAGCGGTGATACCAGTTGTCGCTGCTCTCGGCGCGGCCGTAATAGTGCACCGCATCCGGTGGAAACAGCAGCAGATCCCCCGGCTTGACCGTGAAGGCGTGGGGGCCGTAAAACACCCGCCCCTCCCCCTGCACCGTCAGGTTGATGATGTAGCCCTTCATGCCGCTGGGCCGGTCGATCATGAAATCCAGCACGCCCCCCTTCTCGATCGGCGTCAGCCCGGATACCAAGAACACATCAAAGGCATAACCAGGCAGCAGGGGGTTGAGCTGTTTGGGTTGTTCCTTCTTCAGGTTGGTCATAACGGAGAACAGGGTCTGAGTAAAAAAGTCGGTCTGGGCCATTGTATGCAACCACGCTGAATACGTTTTCTTTTCTCGCACAAAATCGCTTCGATTCGGTGAATGGGATCACAATAGTCCTCCGACCAGCGCCGGCGGCACCGTCGTCCCGCCCCCCTTTCACCGAAAAAAATGGCCAGCGCCGCGGCTGGCCAAAGCTCCCAGGTTTCCGCATCAGACCCGCGCCTTGCGCACCTGCTTGTAGCGGTCAAACAGCACGGCGGCCAGCAGTATGATGCCCCGCACCACGTACTGGGCGAACGGCGATATGTTCAGCAGGTTCATGGCGTTCTCCATCAGCCCCAGGATCAGCACCCCGGCGATGACATAGGAGATCTTGCCGATGCCCCCCTTCATGGAGACCCCGCCCAGCACGCAGGAGGAGATGACGATGAGCTCGAAGCCGATGGAGGTCATGGGCTGGCCGGAGGTCATCCGCGAGGCCAGGATCACCCCCGCCAGGGCGGCGATGGCGCCGGTCATGGTGAAGATGATGATCTTGGTGGCCACCACGTTGACCCCCGCAAGGCGGGCCGCCTCCTCGTTGCCACCGATGGACAGGGTGTTGCGCCCGAAGGTGGTCTTGTTCAGCAGCAGGCCGAACAGGATGAAGCACACCAGCGTGATCCACACCGGGGTGGGGATGCCGAAGAAGGCGGAGTTGCCCAGGTCGAAGAAGCTCTCCTCGACGATGCCCACCGCCTTGCCGTCGGAGATGATGTAGCCCATGCCCCGGGCGATCTGCATGGTGGCCAGGGTGGTGATGAGGGCGTTGATCTTGAACTTGGCCACCACGAAGCCGTTGATGAAGCCAAAGGCGACCCCCACGGCCACCCCGGAGAGGATCCCCAGGGTCACGCTCTCGGTCTGGTTGATGGCCACGGCGCACACCACGCCGGAGCAGGCGACGATGGAGCCGACGGACATGTCGAACTCGCCGGCGGCCAGGCAGAACAGCATGCCGCAGGCCACCATGCCGGACAGGGAGACCGCCAGGCCCAGGCCGCGCATGTTGATCAGGCTGGCGAAGTTGTTGATGGTCAGGGCGGCCAGGGCAAACAGGATGGCGAAGATCACCAGCATGCCGTATTGATCCCAGATCCGCGTCAGGGAGGAGACGGCGCTGCCGGCGGCCGCCACCGGGGCGCTCGCTTGCGCCTGAGTCACTACAGTGGATTGTGTCATGTCAAATTTCCTCATTGCTTGGATCTGTTACTGACTGACCGGCATGGCCAGGCGCAGGGCCTTCACCTCGTCGGCCTCGTCGTGAAGCAGTTCGCCGGAGACGGCGCCGTCACGCATCACTAGGATGCGATCCGCCACCCCCAGCACCTCGGGCAGTTCGCTGGAGACCATCACCACGGCGACCCCGGACTTGGCCAGGTCGTAGATGACGTTGTAGATCTCGTTCTTGGCCCCCACGTCGATGCCGCGGGTGGGCTCGTCCAGCAGGATCACGTTCATCTGCTCGGACAACCAGCGACCCAGGATGGCCTTCTGCTGGTTACCGCCGGAGAGGTTGGCGATGGTCTGCTGGGGTGAGGGGGTCTTGACCCGCATGTCCCGGATGCGCAGCAGGGCGTTCTCGTCCTCCCAGCGGCGGTTGATGATGAAGCCGCCAAACGACTTGTGCCGCCGGGCGCTGATGTTGATGTTGTCCTGCACCGAGTGGCCGGGGATGATGCCCAAGGCCTTGCGATCTTCGGTACAGAGCATGACGCCGCTGTTGATGGCGTCGATGGGCGAGCGGATCGGCGTGACTTCGCCACACACCCGGACCTCGCCGCCCGTCATGCGCTCGGCGCCGAAGATCACCTTCATCAGCTCGCTGCGGCCGGCACCCACCAGGCCGAAGATGCCCAGTATTTCGCCCCGCTTCACCGCGAAGCTCACCGGAGCCCGCATGCCGGGCCCCTGAAGCCCCAGCACCGCCAGCCCTTCGCCACCGTGGGCCCGCGGGCTGTAGTCATAGATGTCGTTCAGCTCCCGACCCACCATGGTCTTCACCAGCAGTTCATGATCCACCTGGCTCATGTCGTCGAAGGTGCGGACGAACTGGCCGTCCTTGAACACGGTAATGGCGTCACACAGGGCGAAGATTTCGTCCATGCGGTGGGAGACGTAGAGGATCACCCGGCCTTCGTCCCGCAACTGGCGGATGACCCGAAACAGCTGCTCTATCTCCCGGGCCGACAGGCTGGAGGTGGGTTCGTCGAAGGCGATGATCCGCGCTTCCCGGGAGAGGGCCTTGGCGATTTCCACCATCTGCCACTGTCCCAGGGAGAGGTATTTGAGGGGGGTTTCCGGGGCAATGTCCATGCCCAGCCGCGCTAGCTGACGGGCGGCATCCTGATACAGCGTCTCCTTGTCGATGAAGCCGTGCCGGGTAGGCAGCTGTCCCAGGTAGATGTTCTCCGCCACCGTCATCTCGGGCACCAGGTGCAACTCCTGATAGATGATGGCGATGCCGTGATCCAGAGCATCACTGGTGCTGTCGAAGACCAACTCCTGGCCATTGATGCGCAGGGCACCCTCGGTGGGAGGCTGGAAGCCGCTCAGGATCTTCAGCAGGGTGGATTTGCCGGCACCGTTTTCCCCCATCAGGGCGTGAACCGTGCCTTGTTGGCAACCAAAGCTGATGTGTTGCAGCGCCTTGACGCCAGGGAAGCTCTTGCTGATGTCGCAGAACTCCAGGTAGGGGGCTGACTGACTCATGGATCTGTTCTCCAAAGGGGGCGGTCACCCGCCCCGTGATCTAGGTTGGGACTTAGAGCCCTTTCTTCTGCAGCTCGACCTTGAAGTTGTCCCGGGTGATGAGCACCACGTCGGTCACCTCGGTGAACATGGCCGGCTCGGCGCCATTCACCACCCAGTCATGCAGCATCTGGATGCTCTTGTAGCCGTGCACGTCCGGGCTGGGCAGCAGGGAGCCGTAGAAGCCGGTGGCCTTGGACTTGGAGAGTTCGTTCACCGCATCCACCCCATTGATGCCGATGCCGATGACGTTCTCGGCCTGGAAGCCCTGCCCCTCGGTGGCCCGCACGCCCCCCAGTACCGTGTTGTCGTTCATGCCCACCACCAGCCAGTTTTTCACCTCGGGGTGCTGTACCAGCATGGAGTTGGCTGCATCCAGGGCGCCGGGAATGTCATTGCTCTTGGTGGGCACCCGGTAGATCTGACCTTCCGGGAAGCCGGCGGCCTTCAGGGCACTGATGGCACCATCCACCCGGCGGCGGGCGGTATCCAGCTCATCGGCGGTGATGGCCAGCACGCCGGACTGGCTCGCGTCCCAACCCCGCTTGGTCATCTCCTTATACAGCTCCTCCCCTTGGCGCTCGCCGATCTTGGTAGCGGCCATCATCACCAGGGGCACGGTATCCATGGGCTTGCCCTTGGCATTGACGAACTGGTCATCCACCGTCACCACCTTCAGATCCAGGCTCTTGGCCTTGGCGACGATGGCCGGGCCAAGCTTGGGATCCGGGGTACAGATGACGAAGCCCTTGGCGCCGTTGGCCGCCAGGGAGTCGATGGCGTTGAGGGTCTTCTCACCATCGGGCACCGCAATCTTGATCACCTCGAAGTTCATGTCCTGGCCCGCCTTGTCGGCAAACGCCCACTCGGTCTGGAACCAGGGTTCCTCCGGCTGCTTCACCAAAAAGCCCAATTTCAACTTCTCGGCAGAAAAAGCAGTATTTGCTATACCAAACGCCAGCGCTGCCGTTATCAGATTTTTAACCATTTTTTTCATTTCGTCGTCTCCAGCTGTTCTCTCAATGTGCAAGAAGTGAGCTTCAATCTGACCTGCTCGCCACGTCGAACGTTGGTCAAGTCACTTTTGCACGCTAAAACACATGGTTACACCGTTTTCCTTGCGGACGGCATAATTTGTATACGGTTTCAAAGGCGGGAGTCGCGAGGTTGATCACAGGTTAAATTTGTAATCAATTTATCCATGTATTCAGCCATTTTGGTCATATCTCGATTTTTGCGCTGGGCCAGGCTTCCAACCACAAAGCAGAATAATCCATATCTTTAGCAGCCAAGCACTCACCGAAAACGGCAGGTTTCTCCTAATGTCCAGTCAACATTTCCATACGGCTCAATGAGGAGAACCCCATGTCCGCACCCATAGTGCTCGGCCTGGATTTTGGCAGCGACTCGGTTCGCGCCTTGGCGGTGCGCTGCAGCGACGGCAGCGAGCTGGCCAGCCAGGTGGCCTATTACCCCCGCTGGCAGCAGGGCAAGTATTGCGACCCGCAACACAACCGCTTCCGTCACCATCCCCAGGACTACATCGACGCCATGACGTCGGCCATCCGCCAGACCCTGGCCCTGCTGTCCGCCGATCAGGTGGCCCAGGTGCGCGGCATAGGGGTGGACACCACGGGATCCACCCCGGCCCCCATCGATGCCGACGGTAATGTGCTGGCCCTGCGGGAGGAGTTCGCCCACAACCCCAACGCCATGTTCGTGCTGTGGAAGGATCACACCGCCATCGAGGAGGCCGAGGCCATCACGGCCCTGTGCCACGGCGGTCGCTTCCCCGACTACAGCCGCTTCATCGGCGGCACCTACTCCTCCGAATGGTGGTGGGCCAAGATACTGCACGTCAGCCGCGAGGACGCCGCGGTGCGCCAGGCCGCCTGCAACTGGGTGGAGCTGTGTGACTGGGTCCCGGCCCTGCTCTCCGGCACCCAGGCCCCCGCCACCCTCAAGCGCAGCCGCTGCGCCGCCGGCCACAAGGCCCTCTGGCACCCCGCCTGGGGCGGCCTGCCCAGCGCCGACTTCCTCAACGCCCTGGATCCCCTGCTGACCCAGGAGCTGGATTACCCCCTGTTCCAGGACAGCCAGACGGCGGATCTGGCGGTGGGCAGACTCACCGCCGAGTGGGCCGACCGGCTGGGACTGCCGGTGGGCATCACCATCGCCGGTGGCGCCTTCGACTGCCACATGGGCGCCGTGGGTGCCGGGGCCGCCCCCAACACCCTGGTGAAGGTCATCGGCACTTCCACCTGCGACATCCTGATCGCCGACCCGGCGACCATCGGTGAGCGGGCCATCAGCGGCATCTGCGGTCAGGTGGACGGCAGCGTGGTGCCGGGCATGGTGGGGCTGGAGGCCGGTCAATCCGCCTTCGGTGACATCTATGCCTGGTATCAACGGCTGCTGGCCTGGCCCCTGGATCACCTGGGGGAGCAGTTCCCCGAGCTCAAGACCGCCCTGGAGCAGCAGAAACAGCAGCTGCTGCCGGCCCTCACCGAGGCCTGGGCCAAGCAGCGCCAGCTGGCTGAGCTGCCGGTGGTGCTGGACTGGTTCAACGGCCGCCGCACCCCCCATGCCAATCAGCGCCTCAAGGGCACCATCGCGGGCCTGAACCTGGGCACGGACGCACCGGATCTGTTCGGTGCCCTCATCGCCTCCACCGCCTATGGCGCCCGCATCATCATGGAGTGCATGACCAGCCAGCAGGTGGAGGTCAACCAGGTGGTGGCCCTGGGCGGCATCGCCCGCAAGTCCCCCACCGTGATGCAGGTGTGTGCCGACGTGATGAACCGCCCCATCCAGGTGGTGGCCTCGGATCAGTGCTGCGCCCTGGGGGCCGCCCTATTTGCCGCGGTAGCCGCCGACCTCTACCCCAGCATCGCCGCCGCCCAGGCCCGCATGGCCAGCCCCATAGAGCGCACCTATGAGCCGGAGCCGGCCACCGCCGCCCAGTTCGAACTGCGCTATCAGGAGTACCTGCGCTGGGCCCACCGCACCGAGCCCCTCTACAACGCCGGAGGCCATCATGACGCTTAACCACCTCAAGCAGGCCGTGCTGGAGGCCAACCTGGATCTGCCGCGCCATGGTCTGGTGACCTTCACCTGGGGCAATGTCAGCGGCATAGACAAGGAGCAGGGCCTGGTGGTGATCAAGCCCAGCGGCGTCAGCTACGACAAGATGCGCGTCAGCGATCTGGTGGTGCTGGATCTGCAGGGCAACCGGGTGGAGGGCGAGTTGCGTCCCTCCTCCGACACCCCCACCCACCTGGCGCTCTACCGCCGCTTCCCGGAGCTGGGTGGCATAGTGCACACCCACTCCACCCACGCCACCGCCTGGGCCCAGGCCCGCCGCGCCATTCCGCTGCTGGGCACCACCCAGGCGGACTACTTTCACGGCGCCGTGCCCTGCAGCCGGCTGTTGACCCCGGCGGAGGTGGAAGCCGATTACGAGGGCCATACCGGCACCGTCATCATCGAAACCCTGGGGGATGTCCCCCCCCTCACCCTGCCCGGCACCCTGGTGGCCAACCACGGCCCCTTCAGCTGGGGCAAGGATGCCCACGAGGCGGTGCACAACGCCGTGGTGCTGGAGGAGGTGGCCCGCATGGCCTGGATCACCCTGAGCCTGGATCCCCAGGCCCAGCCCTTACCCGATTACATGCTGGAGAAACACTACCAGCGCAAACATGGCAAGCATGCCTACTACGGCCAGCCGGCCTGATTAATGACGAGGACAAGACGATGGAATTGATGAAAGCCCTGGAAGTGTGGTTCGTGGTAGGCAGCCAGCACCTGTACGGTGCCGAGACCCTGCGGCAGGTGGCGGATCACGCCCACCACATCACCCAGTCCCTGAACCAGGAAGCCGGCCTGCCGCTGAAGGTGGTGCTTAAGCCCACCGGCACCACCCATGACGAGATCAGCGCCCTGGCCCGGGACGCCAACCACGACACCAGCTGTGCCGGCGTCATGGTGTGGATGCACACCTTCTCCCCGGCCAAGATGTGGATCCCGGCTCTGAGCCAGCTCAACAAGCCACTGCTGCAGTTCCACACCCAGTACAACCGCGACCTGCCCTGGAGCGACATCGACATGGACTTCATGAACCTGAACCAGACCGCCCACGGCGGCCGGGAGTTCGGCTTCATGGCATCCCGCCTGGGGGTTCCCCGCAGCGTGGTGGTGGGCCACTGGCAGGACAGTGCCGCCCACGCCAAGATCGGCCGCTGGATGCGCATCGCCGCCGCCATCGCCGACAGCCGTCAGATGAAGGTGGCCCGCTTTGGCGACAACATGCGCAACGTGGCGGTGACCGAAGGGGACAAGGTGGAAGCCCAGATCCGTTTCGGCTATCAGGTGAACTACCACCCGGTGGGGGATCTGGTGCAGGTGATCAACGCCGTGCCCCAGGGTGACGTCAATGCCCTGCTGGACGAGTACGAGCACATCTACACCCTGACCGAGGCGGTGCAGGTGGGCGGCGCCCAGCGGGAGTTTCTGGTGGAAGCCGCCCGTCAGGAGCTGGGCATGAAGCGCTTCCTGCAGGACGGTGGCTTCGGCGCCTTCACCACCACCTTCGAGGATCTCTACGGCCTGCACCAACTGCCAGGGCTGGCCAGTCAGCGCCTGATGGCCCAGGGCTTTGGCTTCGGTGCCGAAGGGGACTGGAAGACCGCCGCCCTGCTGCGCACCATCAAGGTGATGGGCGATGGCCTGCCCGGCGGCACCTCCTTCATGGAGGACTACACCTACCACCTGGAGCCGGGCAACAAGCTGGTGCTGGGGGCCCACATGCTGGAAGTCTGCCCCAGCATCGCCGCCGCCAAGCCGGTGCTGGATGCCCAGTACCTGGGCATCGGCAAGAAGGCCTACCCGGCCCGCCTGCTGTTCAATGCCCCGGCGGGCCAGGCGGTCAACGCCAGCCTGATCGACCTGGGCAACCGCTTCCGCCTGGTGGTCAACGATCTGGAGGTGGTGGATCTGCCCCAGTCCCTGCCCAAGCTGCCGGTGGCCTGCGCCCTGTGGAAGCCGATGCCGGATCTGGAAGTGGGGGCCGAGGCCTGGATCCGTGCCGGCGCCGCCCACCACGCCGTCTTCTCCCAGGCGGTGGATGCCGAGACCCTGCGCAGCTGGGCCGAGCTGATGGGCATAGAATTCCTCCACATCCACGCCGGCACCAGCATTCCCGAGCTGAGCCAGCAAATCCGCCTGAACGACGTCTACTACAAGTTCAATTGATCCCCTCTTCTCCCCGGCTTAGGCCGGGGACTCTTTTGCACAAGGAGTCACTGTGAGCAGCTTACTGGAACAACTGAGCGCGCTGACCACGGTCGTGGCGGACACGGGCGAGCTGCCCGCCATCCGCCGCTTCCAACCCCAGGACGCCACCACCAACCCCTCCCTGATCCTCAAGGCCGTCAGCCTGCCGGACTACGCCCCCCTGCTGGAGCGCACCCTGGCCCAGCTGGACGGTGCCGGCAGCCCGCAGCAACAGGCCGCCGAGGCCGCCGATCGGCTCATCGTGGCCATCGGCTGCGAAATCAGCCAAGTGATCCCCGGCCGCATCTCCACCGAGGTGGACGCCCGCCTCTCCTTCGACCGGGAGGCCACCCTGGCGAAGGCCCGCAAGCTCATCGCCCTGTACCAGCAGGCCGGTGTGCCCCGCAACCGGGTACTCATCAAGATTGCCGCCACCTGGGAGGGTATCCAGGCCGCCCGCCAGCTGGAGCAAGAGGGCATCAACTGCAACCTCACCCTGCTGTTCAGCTTCGCCCAGGCCCGGGCCTGCGCCGAGGCCGGGGGGTTTCTCATCTCCCCCTTCGTCGGTCGCATCCTCGACTGGTACAAGGCCAAGACAGGCCAGAGCTACCCCATCGACGAAGATCCCGGCGTGGCCTCGGTGCGCGCCATCTACCGCTACTACAAGGAACATGGCTACGACACAGTGGTGATGGGCGCCAGCTTCCGCAGCGCCGAACAGGTGCTGGCCCTGGCGGGCTGCGACCGCCTGACCATCAGCCCGGCCCTGCTTGAGACCCTGAGCGCCGAACAGGGCGAGCTGCAGGCCAAGCTGACTGCGGATCTGCCCCTGCAACCCCGCCCGGCACCGCTGGACGAGGCCGCCTTCCGCTGGCAGCACAACCAGGACGCCATGGCCACCGAGAAGCTGGCCGAGGGGATCCGGCTGTTCGCCCAGGATCAGGAGAAGTTCGAAGCCCTGTTGCTGGCCCGCCTGGGTCAGGAGGTGACCGCATGAACCAGACACAACTGGCCCACGCCCTGCGCTTTTTGGCCATGGACGCCGTGCAGGCCGCCAACTCGGGCCACCCCGGCGCTCCCATGGGCATGGCGGACATGGCCCAGGTGCTGTGGCGGCAGTTTCTGCGCCACAACCCCGCCGATCCCACCTGGCTCAACCGGGACCGCTTCGTGCTTTCCAACGGCCACGGCTCCATGCTGCTCTACGCCCTGCTGCACCTGACGGGCTATGACCTGCCGCTGGAGCAGCTCAAGCGCTTCCGCCAGCTGCATTCCAAGACCGCCGGCCACCCGGAGTTCGGCCTGACCCCCGGGGTGGAGACCACCACGGGCCCCTTGGGACAGGGCATCGCCAATGCCGTGGGCATGGCCCTGGCGGAGAAGATGCTGGCGGCCCAGTTCAACCGCCCCAATCATGACATCGTCGACCACCACACCTATGTATTCATGGGGGACGGCTGCCTGATGGAGGGCATCTCCCATGAGGTCTGTGCCCTGGCGGGCACCTGGCGGCTGGGCAAGCTCATCGCCTTTTGGGATGACAACGGCATCTCCATCGACGGCCACGTGGACGGCTGGTTCAACGAAGACGTGGCCGCCCGCTTCGCCGCCTACGGCTGGCAGGTGATCCCGGCCATCGATGGCCATGATCCGGACGCCCTGGCGGCCGCCATTGCCGAAGCCCAGGCCGATGTGGATCACCCCAGCCTCATCTGCTGCCGCACCACCATCGGCTTCGGCTCCCCCAACAAGGCCGGCAGCCACGACTGCCACGGCGCGCCCCTGGGCCAGGACGAGATTGCCCGGGTGCGTGAGCGGCTCGGCTGGCCCCATGCCCCCTTCGCGATCCCGGATGCGTGCTACCAAGCCTGGGATGCCAAGGCCAAAGGCCAGGCGGCTCAGGCCCAGTGGCAGGCTCAGTTTGCCGCCTATCAGGGCGCCTACCCCGAGCTGGCCGCCGAGCTGCTGCGCCGCCAGGCCGGCACCTTGCCGGAGCGCTGGTCCGCCACCGTGGCCGATTACCTGCAGACCCTGCAGGCCAATCCCAAGGATCTGGCCAGCCGCCAGGCCAGCCTCAACTGCCTGAACCAGTTCGCCCCCCTGCTGCCGGAGCTGCTGGGCGGCTCGGCGGATCTGGCCCCCTCCAACCTCACCTGTCACGCCCAGGCCAAGGACTTCAGCGCCGATACCCCGACCGGCAACTACCTGCACTACGGCGTGCGGGAGTTCGGCATGTCCGCCATCATGAACGGTCTGGCACTGCACGGCGGCTTCATCCCCTACGGCGGCACCTTCCTGATGTTCATGGAATATGCCCGCAATGCGGTGCGCATGGCGGCCCTGATGCAGCAGCGGGTGATCTTCGTCTACACCCATGACTCTATCGGGCTGGGGGAAGACGGCCCGACCCACCAGCCGGTGGAGCAGCTGGCGGCCCTGCGGGTCACCCCCAATCTGGATACCTGGCGCCCCTGCGATCAGGTGGAGAGTGCGGTGGCCTGGCAGGCGGCCATAGAGCGGACCGACGGTCCCTCGGCGCTGATCTTTTCCCGCCAGGCCCTGCCCCAGCAGGCCAGAGACGCCAGCCAGCTGGCGGACGTGGCCAAGGGCGGCTATGTGCTGCAAGGCTGTGAGGGGACGCCGGAGCTGTTGCTGCTGGCCACGGGCTCGGAGGTGGGCCTGGCCATGGCGGCGGCCAAGGTGCTGGCTGAGGAGGGGCGCCGGGTACAGGTGGTCTCACTACCCTGTACCCGCCGCTTCGATGCCCAGCCGGCAGACTACCGCGAGCGGGTGCTGCCCAGGGCGGTACGGGCCCGGCTGGCCATCGAGGCCAGCCAGGCGGACTACTGGCAGCGCTACACGGGACTGGATGGGGAGGTGATCGGCATGCACGGCTTCGGCGAGTCCGCCCCCGCCGGTGAGCTGTTCAGCCTGTTCGGCTTCACCCTGGATAATGTGCTGGAGCGCACCCGCGCCCTGCTCTCCAGCCAATGATTCCTGCCTGGCCTTTGCCAAGACCCACCTGCCGGTGGGTCTTTTTTTAACGGCCGCCGCTGCTCAGCGTGTTGGACTGGGCACTCAAGGTGGTGCTGCCATAGCGCTGACCGCCGCTATAGCTGCCGCCACTGTAGACACCGTCCGCCAGGGTGCCGCTATCGCTGCCCCCCAGGTAGGCACTGAGGGTCTGGCCCTGGGCCAGATCCGGCGAGCTGAACAGCACAGACTGATAGCCCTGCCAGGGCGCCACGCTCAGCAGGTTGTTGCCATCGCCATCCTCCAGGTGAAACAGCCGGGAGGCACTCTGGCTGGACGACAACTGCACCAGCAAGGAGACCTGTTCTGAGTCCTCCTCCGGCGCCGTCAGCATGTTGTTGCTGGCCCCCGTGGCGATCAGGGTGCCACCGTTGACCCAGATCCCCAGATCCGCATCCAGTGCCAGATCCTCGCCGCTGGCCGGCCCATAGACGATGACGGTGCCGCCGTTGATGACGATGCCGCCGTTGGCATCCAGGCCGTCGCCGCTGGCCTGCACCAGCAGATAACCATCGTTGATGGTGAGCAGGCGTTCACTGTCACTGCGGCTGCTGTCATCGGCGGCGGAGACATTGACCCCGTCATCCGAGGCCACCACCGACTGCTGACCGCCGTTGAGGGTGATCACCTCCCCCTCGATCCCCTCCACCGAGCGGCTGATGGCCAGGATGCCGTCGTCGATCTCCACATTGAGATCCCCGTGCACCCCATCATCCCCGGCGGCGATGGACAGCTCGCCACCCTTGAGCACGATAGTGTCGTTGCAGTTGAGGCCATCCTCGGCCACATCCAGGGTCACGGAGGCATCCCCCGCCACATAGATGAGGCCGTCGGCCTTGAGCCCCTTGGCCGAGTCATCGTCGCTGATGCTGGCGTAACTGCCGCCGGCGGTGGTGATGTTGAGGGTGCCACCGTAGATCTCCAGCTGGGTCTCGGCCTGGATGCCATCCGCCTGGGCATCCACGATCAGGGTACCGTCCTCGATGGCCACATAGCCCAGGGCGCTGTCCTCGTCCTCGTCGGACTTGAGGCCATCCCCGCTGGCGGTGATCTGCAGGGTGCCGTCCTGCACTATGAGGTAATCCTTGCCGCGGATACCGTCGTCCACCGCATCCACCTGGATGTCGCCGCCGGCGATGATGAGGCCGTCCTTGCTGGTGATGCCGTCGGCGTAGTTGGCGCTGACGCTGAGGCTACCGGTGCCGGCGATGGAGAGATCATCGGCGCTGTAGAGGGCGGCATTGAGATCCTCATCCTCCCGCTCACTGCCGTCCGTCAGGCGGTTATCGCTGCCGTCCGCCAGCCAGATCACCGTCTTGTCAGCCCCCGCCACATAGAGGGCCGGGCCGGTGGAATCTGTGATGTCCACCCCGTCCAGCACCAGGCGCACCAGGCCGCTGCTGTCGACGATCAGCTGACCGTCATCCAGGCTGCCGCTGACCCGGTAGGTGCCGGCGGCCTGGATGGTCACAGTGCTGCCCGAGATGGTGACGCCGCTGCTGGCACTGGTGGTGGCGCTGTCGCCCGAGAGGGTGATGGTGAGCTCGTCGGTGGCATCCCAGCTGTAGTCGCTGGCCAGGCCGTGCTCGGCATTATCCAGCAGGCTGTAACTCACCGACGAGGACTCATCGGACTCGTCACTGCTGTCATCGGTACTGCTGTCATCAGTACTGCCGCTATCATCGCTGCTGCTGTCGTCACTGCTGTCCTGGCTCTGCTCATCGTCCTGGACGCTGCTGCTGGTCGTCAACTCGCCCCCGCCACAGCCATGGAGCAGCAGCAGGCAGGCCAGCAACCCTATTGTCAGAAGTGGCTTCATGAACGGACCTCCTGTCACGGTTTGCCGTACCATACCCAAGTCAATGGTCAGCACCATGCCCATTTACACGGCTTAACCCGCAAGCCGGAGACAGATCATTGTTCTGCTGACCGGGGCCGGCCTGGGCATGGTGAAATAATCGGCACATCCCGGCTGCACTCTGCTATGATGCGCCCCCTCGCGATCCTCGCGCCTGTCTTCCCCACAAAGAGTCGCCACGTGAACAACACCGAATTCGCCCAGCTTGGGCTCTCCCCCGCCCTGCTGGATAACCTGGCGAGCCTGGGTTATCAGCAGATGACCCCCATCCAGGCCCAGAGCCTGCCCCAGGTGCTGGCCGGCCGGGATCTCATCGCCAAGGCCAAGACCGGCAGCGGCAAGACCGCCGCCTTCGGGCTGGGGCTGCTGTCGCGCCTGGACGTCGGCCAGCTGCAGGTGCAATCCTTGATCCTCTGCCCGACCCGGGAGCTGGCCGATCAGGTGGCCCAGGCCATCCGCCAGCTGGCCCGCGGCCTGGCCAACGTCAAGCTGGTCACCCTGTGCGGCGGCACCCCCACGGCGCCCCAGACGGCGACCCTGGGCTTCGGCGCCCATATCGTGGTGGGCACCCCGGGCCGGGTACTCAAGCACCTGGAGCAGGGCAGCCTGAGCCTGAAGGCCCTGAATACCCTGGTGCTGGACGAGGCGGATCGCATGCTGGACATGGGCTTCGGCGAGGATATCGGTCGGGTGATCCGCCAGGCGCCGCCCCAGCGCCAGACCCTGCTGTTCTCCGCCACCTATCCCGACGGCATCGCCCAGCTCAGTCGCGGCATTCAGCGGGATCCGGTGAGCGTCACCGTGGAGGCATTGCACCAGGCCGGCGCCATCGACCAGCAGTTGTTCGAGGTGGCACCGGGCCAACGGCTGTCCGCCCTTACCCGGTTGCTCAGCCACTACCAGCCGGCCTCCTGCGTGGTGTTCTGCAACACCAAGCGGGCCTGTGGCGAGGTAGCCGATCACCTGGCGGCCCAGGGCTTCAGCGCCCTGGCGCTCAACGGCGATCTGGAGCAGCGGGAGCGGGATCAGGTGCTGGTGCGCTTCGCCAACGGCTCCACCGCCATACTGGTGGCCACCGATGTGGCGGCCCGCGGCCTGGACATCAAGGAGCTGGAGGCGGTGATCAACTATGAGCTGCCCCAGGATCCCGAGATCCACATTCACCGCATCGGCCGCACCGGGCGAGCCGGCCAGTCCGGCCTGGCCCTGAGCCTGTACCAGGCCAACGAGGCCCTGCGGGTCAACCTCATCGAGGAGTACCAGCAGGCACCGCTGCCGGTGCGCGAGCTAACGGAACTGACCCAAGAGCTCAAGCCACGGGAACCGGTCATGGTGACCCTCTCCATCGCCGCCGGGCGCAAGAGCAAGGTGCGGGCCGGCGACATACTGGGGGCCCTGACCGGTAACGAGGGTCTGACGGGCGACCAGGTGGGCAAGATACAGATCACCGAGCAGTTCTCCTACGTGGCGGTGGCACGGGCGGTGGCCAAGCAGGCCCTGCAGCGGCTGCAGGACGGCAAGATCAAGGGCCGCAGCTACCGTGTACGCCGCCTGGCCTAAGCCATGACGACTCACCGCCACCACAGCGAAACCATCGACTGCAGCAACTGCGAGGCCTGCTGCTGTCGCCTGGAAGTGATGCTGCTCACCGACACCGGGGTGCCGCCGCGCTTCATCCGCGAGGTGCCGGGTCAGGTGGCCGTGATGCGCCGGGAGGATGATGGCTGGTGCGCGGCCCTGGATCGCAACAGCCTGCGCTGCAGCATCTACGCGCAGCGGCCGCTCATCTGCCGGGAGTTCGCCATGGGCGGTGAGGAGTGTCTGGAGGAGCGGGCCGAGGGGTTGATCGCCCGTCAGCCCTGCTAGCCGCCAGGCTTAAGCCAAGGACCGAAAAGAAAAAACCCCGCAGCTTGGCGGGGTTTTTTATGGCAGGCAGAGCCTTAGCGCGGCAGGACCGTGCTGCCCATCAGGAACTGATCCACTTCCCGGGCGCACTGACGGCCTTCGCGGATGGCCCAGACCACCAGGGACTGACCGCGGCGCATGTCACCGGCGGCAAACACCTTGGGCACAGAGGTGGCATAGCAGCCGGCGCCGTCTGTGGTGGCCTTGATGTTGCCACGCGGGTCCTTCTCCACGCCGAAGCTGTCCAGCACCTTGGCCAGGGGCTGGGTAAAGCCCATGGCCAGGAACACCAGATCGGCCTTCAGCTCGAACTCGGAACCGGGGATCTCGGTGAGCTTGCCGTCCTTGAACTCCACCTTCACCAGCTTGAGGGCGGTGAGCTTGCCGTTCTCGCCGATAAACTCCTTGGTGGAGACGGCGAATTCCCGCACACAACCTTCCTCGTGGGAGCTGGAGGTGCGCAGCTTGAGCGGCCAGTAGGGCCAGGTCATGGGCTTGTCTTCTTCCACCGGCGGCTTGGGCATCACTTCCAGCTGGGTCACGGACAGGGCGCCGTGGCGGTTGGAGGTCCCCACGCAGTCGGAGCCGGTGTCACCACCGCCGATCACCACCACATGCTTGCCCTGGGCGTTGATGCCATTGGCACCATCACCGGCCACCGCCTTGTTCTGCGGGATCAGGAACTCCAGGGCGAAGTGAATACCGGAGAATTCACGGCCCGGCACCGGCAGATCCCGCGGGGTCTCGGAGCCACCGGCCAGGATGACGGCGTCGAACTGGGCCTCCAGCTCGGCGGGGGTCACCACGGTGGTGGCATCGTTGGTCACGCCCTTGGGCAGATCCTGGTCGGAGGAGACCAGGGTATTGACCTTGAAGGTGACCCCTTCGGCTTCCATCTGGGCCATGCGGCGGTCGATGACGGACTTGTCCAGCTTGAAGTCGGGGATGCCGTAACGCAGCAGACCACCCACCCGGCCGTTCTTCTCGAACACGGTCACGGCGTGACCGGCACGGGCCAGCTGCTGGGCAGCCGCCAGACCGGCAGGACCTGACCCCACCACGGCCACCTGCTTGCCGCTCTTGACGGCGGCCGGCAGCGGCTTGACCCAGCCATGCTCCCAGGCGCGGTCTATGATGGCGCGCTCTATGCTCTTGATGCCCACGGGGGCGGCATTGATGCCCAGGGTACAGGCCGACTCACAGGGGGCCGGACAGATCCGGCCCGTGAACTCGGGGAAGTTGTTGGTGGAGTGCAGCACCCGGATGGCCTGCTCCCAGTTACCGCGGTACACCAGGTCGTTCCAGTCAGGAATGACGTTGTTCACCGGGCAACCGTTGTTGCAGAAGGGGATGCCGCAGTCCATGCAGCGGGCCCCTTGTTGCTTGGCCTCATCCAGCGTCAGGGTCGGGACGAACTCGCCAAAGTGTCTGACGCGTTCCTCAACCGGTGCGTAGGTCTCCTTGACACGCTCAAACTCGAGAAAACCGGTCGGCTTACCCATTACGCAATCTCCTTCTGCTCTTGTTGCTTGGCCGCCAGCTCCTTGAGCGCACGGCGATACTCGTTCGGATAGACCTTGACGAACTTGCCACGGTAGCTGTCCCAATCGGCCAGGATGGCCTTGGCCCGCGGGCTGCCGGTGTATTCGGCATGCTTGGCGATCAGGGACTTCAGCAGATCCTCGTCCTTCTCGGCCAGGTGGTTGGGCTCATCGCTCGGCTGTTCGGCGGCCGGCAGCACCCGCTCCAGGGTCACCTGGGCGGTGTTGCACAGCTCGCTGAACTGATCCTGCTCGTCCAGCACGTAGGCGAGACCACCGGACATACCGGCGGCGAAGTTACGGCCGGTCTGACCCAGCACCACGACGGTGCCGCCGGTCATGTATTCACAACCGTGGTCGCCCACCCCTTCCACCACGGCGGTACCGCCGGAGTTACGGACGCAGAAGCGCTCGCCACCCACACCGCTGAAGTAGGCCTCACCCCCGGTGGCACCGTACATGACGGTGTTGCCGCAGATGATGTTCTGGGACGGTTCGCCGGCAAAGTTGGCATTCGGCCGAATGATGATGCGGCCACCGGAGAGGCCCTTGCCCACGTAGTCGTTGCCTTCGCCCTGCAGATCCAGGGTGATGCCCTTGGCCAGGAAGGCGGCGAAGCTCTGACCGGCGGTGCCCTTGAGGCTCACGTGGATGCTGTCATCCGGCAGGCCGGCGTAGCCGTAACGCTTGGCCACCTGACCGGAGAGCATGGTGCCCGCGGTACGGTTGATGTTCTTGATGGGCAGCTCGAAGGCCACCTTCTCGCCCCGCTCCAGGGCCGGCATGGCCAGCTCGATCATCTTGTTGTCCAGGGCCTTGTGCAGGGCATGGTCCTGCAGCTCGGTGTGCAGACGGCCCACGGAGGCGTCCACCGCCGGCTGGAAGAAGATCTTGGAGAAGTCCAGGCCCTTGGCCTTCCAGTGTTCGACACCGGCACGCTTGTCCAGCAGATCGGCTCGGCCGATCAGCTCATCAAACTTGCGGATGCCCAGCTTGGCCATGATCTCCCGCACCTCTTCGGCCACGAAGAAGAAGTAGTTGACCACGTGGTCCGGCTGACCGGTGAAGCGCGCGCGCAGCTCCGGATCCTGGGTGGCTACGCCCACCGGACAGGTGTTCAGGTGGCACTTACGCATCATGATGCAGCCTTCCACCACCAGGGGGGCGGTGGCGAAGCCGAACTCGTCGGCCCCCAGCAGGGCGCCGATGACCACGTCGCGGCCGGTCTTCATCTGACCATCCACCTGGACGCGGATGCGGCTGCGCAGTTGGTTCAGCACCAGGGTCTGCTGGGTCTCGGCCAGGCCCAGTTCCCAGGCGGTACCGGCATGCTTGATGGAGGAGAGCGGGGAGGCCCCGGTACCGCCATCGTGACCGGCGATCACCACGTGATCCGCCTTGGCCTTGGACACCCCGGCGGCTACGGTACCCACACCCACCTCAGACACCAGCTTCACGGAGATGGAGGCGGCCGGGTTGACGTTCTTCAGATCGTGGATCAGCTGGGCCAAGTCCTCGATGGAGTAGATGTCGTGGTGCGGCGGCGGAGAGATGAGGCCCACACCCGGCACTGAGTGACGCAGGTAGCCGATGTACTCGGACACCTTGTGGCCGGGCAGCTGACCGCCCTCACCGGGCTTGGCGCCCTGGGCCATCTTGATCTGGATCTGGTCGGCGTTCACCAGGTATTCCGCGGTGACACCGAAGCGGCCGGAGGCCACCTGCTTGATGGCGGAGCGCAGGCTGTCGCCGGCTTGCAGCTCCAGATCCCGGGCTATGTTGGCCTTGCCGATGACCTCGGACAGCAGGGTCGGCTGGCTCACCGGAATGAAGCGCTTGGCGTCTTCGCCGCCTTCACCGGTATTGGACTTGCCGCCGATGCGGTTCATGGCCACCGCCAGGGTGGTGTGGGCCTCGGTGGAGATGGAGCCCATGGACATGGCGCCGGTGGCAAACCGCTTGACGATCTCCTTGGCCGACTCAACTTCGTCCAGGGGCACGGGCTCGGCGGCAAACTTGAACTCGAACAGGCCACGCAGAGTCAGATGACGCTTGGTTTGGTCATTGATGATCTGGGCGTATTCCTTGTAGTTCTCGTACTTGTTGCCACGGGTGGCGTGTTGCAGCTTGGCGATGGCGTCCGGGGTCCACATGTGGTCTTCGCCACGGATGCGGAAGGCGTAGTCGCCGCCGGCATCCAGCATCTCGGCCAGCACGGGATCCGCGCTGAAGGCCTCCTGGTGCAGGCGGATGGCTTCCTCGGCCACCTCGAACAGGCCGATCCCTTCCACGTTGGAGGGGGTGCCGCTGAAGTACTTCTCCACGAAGGCCTTCTGCAGACCCACGGCTTCGAAGATCTGGGCGCCGGTGTAGGACATGTAGGTGGAGATACCCATCTTGGACATGACCTTGCACAGGCCCTTGCCCACCGCCTTGGTGAAGTTCTTGATGTACTTGTCGGCCTTCTCGGTGTCGCCGGCAGCCATCTGGCGCAGGGTTTCCACCGCCAGCCAGGGGTGCACGGCTTCGGCGCCGTAGCCACCCAGCAGGGCGAAGTGGTGCACCTCACGGGCGGAGCCGGTTTCCACCACCAGACCTGTGCTGGTACGCAGACCGCGCTTCACCAGACGCAGGTGCACGGCGGAGGTGGCCAGCAGGGCCGGGATGGCCAGGGTCTCGGGATCCACGTTGCGGTCGGAGATGATGAGGATGTTGGCGCCGTGGCGCACCGCATCTTCCGCCTCGGCACACAGGGAGGCCAGACGGGCTTCTATGCCCTCCTTGCCCCAGGCCACCGGATAGGTGATGTCCAGCTCGTGGGAGCGGAACTTGTGGCCGGTGAACTGCTCTATGTTGCGGATCTTCTCCATCTGCTTGGCACCCAGCACGGGCTGGCTGACTTCCAAACGGATGGGCGGATTGATGTCGGCATTGTTCAGCAGGTTCGGCTTGGGCCCGATGAAGGAGACCAGGGACATCACCAGCTCTTCCCGGATGGGGTCGATGGGCGGGTTGGTCACCTGGGCAAACAGCTGTCGGAAGTAGTTGTACAGCGGCTTGGACTTCTTGGACAGCACGGTCAGGGCCGCGTCGTTACCCATGGAGCCGATGGCTTCCTCGCCATTTTCGGCCATGGGGGTCATCAGCACCTTGGTGTCTTCCTGGGTGTAACCGAAGGCCTGTTGCAGCTCCAGCAGCTCGGCCTTGTGCTCCACCGGCTGATATTCGGCTTCGATCTCGTCCAGCTTGATGCGGATCTTCTCGATCCACTCGGCATAGGGCTTGGCGTGGGCCAGGGAGTCCTTCAACTCCTTGTCATCTATGATGCGACCCTGTTCCATGTCGATGAGGAACATCTTGCCCGGTTGCAGGCGCCACTTCTGGGCGATGCGAGCGTCTTCGATGGGCAGCACGCCGGACTCGGAGGCCATGACCACCAGATCATCCTTGGTGACCAGGTAGCGGGCCGGGCGCAGGCCGTTACGGTCCAGGGTGGCACCGATCTGGCGACCATCGGTAAAGGCCACGGCGGCCGGACCGTCCCAGGGCTCCATCATGGCGGCATGGTATTCGTAGAAGGCGCGACGCTTCTCGTCCATCAGGGTGTGCTTTTCCCAGGCTTCCGGGATCATCATCATCACCGCATGGGCCAGGGAGTAGCCCCCCATCACCATCAGCTCCAGTGCGTTGTCGAAGGAGGCGGAGTCAGACTGCCCCGGATAGATCAGCGGCCACACCTTCTCCAGATCGGCACCCAGTACCGGGGAGCTGATGGCCCGCTCACGGGCACGCATCCAGTTGACGTTGCCGCGCACCGTGTTGATTTCGCCGTTGTGGGCGATCATGCGGAACGGATGAGACAGATCCCAGGTGGGGAAGGTATTGGTGGAGAAGCGCTGGTGCACCAGGGCCAGTGCGGAGACGCAGCGGCCATCGGCCAGATCGTTGTAGTAGACCCCCACCTGGTCGGCCAGCAACAGGCCCTTATAGTTGACGGTGCGAGCGGAGAACGACGGCACGTAGAACTCGCCACCGTGCTTGAGCTTGAGGGCACGGATGGCGTGAGAGGCGCGCTTGCGGATGATATACAGCTTGCGCTCCAGGGCGTCGGTCACCAGCACATCCGGACCACGACCAACGAAGATCTGGCGGATCACCGGCTCCTTGGCCCGCACCACCGGGGACATGGGCATGTCGGCATTGACCGGCACATCCCGCCAGCCCAGCACCACCTGACCTTCGGCACGGACCACGCGCTCGAATTCTTCTTCGCAGGCCATGCGGGAGGCGGTTTCACGGGGCAGGAACAGCATGCCGACGCCGTATTCACCGTAGGGCGGCAGCGCCACACCCTGCTTGGCCATCTCGGCGCGATAGAGTTCATCCGGAATCTGGATCAGAATGCCGGCGCCGTCCCCTTGCAGAGGATCGGCACCCACGGCACCCCGGTGATCCAGGTTTTTCAGGATCAACAATCCTTGTTCAACGATACTGTGGCTCTTCTGCCCTTTCATGTGGGCGATGAAGCCTACACCACAGGCGTCGTGTTCGTTAGCAGGGTCGTAAAGCCCCTGGCGCTCGGGTACCGCCGATTCCATCACGCTTGATTCCTCTCAATCTGTACTCGGGTCCATCCGCAGAGGGCAAAAAAAGCTGGCGGGGCCAGCTTCGGCAATCACTCTGAGGGTTTGTAACTGGCGAATATACTGTGATTCCCGCCCCAATTCAAGGCAGGCAACCCTACCGTCTCAACGAGGAAAATGTGATATTTTCCCTTATATATCATGCAATTATATAAAGATGGTCAAATTGGTGCATCCCGCCCCCTCATGGCGCATCACCACACTGGACCGCTGATCATTAACAAACTATCTAACATTTTTGGCAACAATAGATGAAACGTTTGCGATAACGCCAAAAAACAGAGCAAATGACGGAGAAGACCCAAAAGAAAAAATATGCATTATTTTTAGATTATTACCACACCTCAGCAGATAGCTCTCACGGAAAAGTTAAATGCGGAATAAAACAGAGGTTTACGCTCGCCTTTTCCGGCTGGGTCGCGACATGTGTCTGTAGTCGACGGCCACCCCAACCAAGCCCTTTTGAATCCCATGGTCAGCATCACTGCATTCCCCGCGCTGGGGCTTAGAGTCCCCCTGGCAGCAATGCTATGATTGCGACCCTCGTTTCCTATATAGATGAAGAGATCCCTATGAGAGTCGGCATAATCGGCGCCATGGAGCAGGAAGTGACCCTGCTGCGCGAACAGATGAGCAACCTGGAAACCCTGCAACTGGCCGGTTGCGAATTCTATTCCGGCACCCTGGCGGGCCAGGACGTGGTGCTGACCCGCTCCGGCATCGGCAAGGTGGCGGCGGCGGTGGCCACCACCTTGCTGCTGGAACGCTTCGCCCCCGACTGCGTCATCAACACCGGCTCCGCCGGCGGCTTCGATCCCGAGCTGCACATCGGCGATGTGGTGATCTCCAGCGAGGTCCGCCATCACGACGTGGACGTCACCGCCTTCGGCTATGAGATGGGCCAGGTGCCGCGGCTGCCCGCCGCCTTCGTCTGCGACGCCGGCCTCATCGCGGTGGCGCAACAGGCGGTGGCCGATCTGGCCGACGGCATCCAGTGCAAGCTGGGGCTGGTGTGTACCGGCGATCAGTTCATGTGCGATCCGGCCCGGATCGCCAAGGCCCGGGCCGACTTCCCGCAGATGGCCGCGGTGGAGATGGAAGGCGCCGCCATCGCCCAGGTCTGTCACCAGTTTGCCGTGCCCTTCGTGGTGACCCGCTCCCTGTCCGACATCGCCGGCAAGGAATCGCCTGAATCCTTCGATGCCTACCTGGAGACCGCCTCCCGCCACTCCTCCGCCATGGTGCTGGCCATGCTCAAACGGCTGGCCGCATGAACGAGAGCCTGTTCTGGGAAGCCCTGGAGCAACCCTTAAGCCTGTTGCTGCTGGCCATGCTGCTGGAATGGTGGCTGCCCATCCCGGTAAGCTGGCGCCCATCGGCCCTGGAGCCCTGGCTGGCGCGTCTGGCCCGCAAGGTCAACCCCAAGGGGCGGGCCGCGGCCCAGCAGCAGATCGCCGGCCTGCTGACCCCCCTGGTGATACTGCTGCCGGCCCTGCTGGCCTACTGGTCCCTGAGCAACCTGGCGGTGTATGAACCGGCGCTGGAGCTGCTGGTGCTGGTGTGGCTGCTGGAGTCCCGTCCCATCAAGGGGGAGCAGCTGGCGCTGACCCAGTTGCTCAAGGCCGGCAAGCTCTCCATGGCCCGGCTGCAGCTGGGCCGCTGGTGTCAGCGAGAAACCAGCAACCTCAGCCAGATGGGTGCCTGCAAGGCCGCCGCCGAGATGGTGGCCCTGCGCCTGCTGGGCCAATGGTTTGGCGTGGCCATCTGGTATCTGCTGCTGGGCCTGCCCGGTGCCCTGGCGTTTCGCCTGCTGCAGCTGATGAGCCAGGCCTTCAGCCCCAAGCGGCCGCAGAACCGCCTGTTTGGCGAATTCAGCGCCCGTCTCTACCGCGTCCTGCTGAGTGTGCCCGGCGTGCTGCTGGCCTGGTGGCAGCTGCTGTTCCCCGGCGGCGGCGCGGCGGCCCAGGCCCTGTGGAAACAGGCGCGCCACTGGCCCGCCTTCGGCAGCGGTGCCCTGCTGGCGGCCCTGGGGGCCGGCCTCAACCTGCAGCTGGGCGGGCCGCGCTTCTACGCCGGCCAGAAGGTGCGCCACGCCCGGCTGGGCGGTCGGGGGGAACCGGGCCCGCAGGACATAGGCCGGTTGCGTCGCCGCCTGACCCTGGCGGCCTGGAGTCTAATCCTGTTGCTGGTGGGCTTTAACGCCCTCTATTTCTATGCGCATCACCGCAGCGCTTTTTAGCCTACTGCTCCTGCTGCCTGGCCTGCCGCTGCGGGCCGCGCCTGCGCGCATCGTCAGCCTGACCCCCCACCTCACCGAGCAGCTGTTTGCCATCGGTGCCGGTCCCCAGCTGGTGGCGGTGGATGAGGCCAGCGATTGGCCGGCCGAGGCCCGCCGGCTGCCCAAGGTGGCCAATTACCAGAGCATCAATCTGGAGCGCCTGCTGGCCCTCAAGCCGGATCTCGTGGTGCTGTGGGCCAGCGGCAGCGAACGCCTGGTTGCCCAGCTGCAGGCTCTGGGGATCCCGCTGTTGACGGTGCATTCCCAGCAGCTGACCGATCTGCCGGCCAACCTGCGGCAGCTGGGCCAGGCCACCGGCCATGCGGCCACCGCCGACCCCCTGGCCGAGCAGCTGGCCCAGCGGTTGGCCGCCTTGCGCCAACAATACCAGCGTAAGGCCCCGCTGCGGCTGCTGTTCCAGCTCTGGACCCCGCCCCTGACCACGGTGGCCAAGGGAAGCTGGATCCAGGAGGCCATCGAGGTCTGTGGCGGTGACAACCCCTTCGCCACCAGCCCGACCCCCTACCCGCAGATCAGCCAGGAGGCGGTGTTGCAGGCCGATCCCGCCCTGATCCTGACCCCCCAGGACCCGCAGCAACTCGCCATCTGGCAGGCGTGGCCCAACCTGGCGGCGGTGCGCCACGGCCAGCTGGTACACATCAACCCGGATCGGCTGCAGCGCCTGACCCCCAGGACCCTGGACGGCATCAGCGAGCTGTGCCAGGTGATCGACCGGGCCCGCCAGCCCGAATAGACCGGCGGCTATTTTTCTGCCGGCCTCTGGCACCGGGGCAACACAGCTCTTACAATCGCGCCACTTTGGTACTGGTACGACGCACCATGAACAACCTGATCGAACACCTGATCTACGGCCTGGATCTTTTCGGCACCGCCATCTTCGCCCTCTCCGGCGTGCTGATGGCCGGCCGTCTGCGAATGGACGCCATCGGCGTCATCGTACTGGCGGCGGTGACCGCCATCGGCGGCGGCACCATACGGGACCTGCTGATCGGCGCCCGTCCCTTCTGGATCCAGAACACCACCTACCTGTGGGTGATCCTGGGCACCGCCGGCCTGGGCATGTTGTTGACCCGGCTGCCCAAACGCCTGCCCTGGTACACCCTGCCCCTGGCGGACGCCCTGGGGCTGGCCCTGTTTGTGGTGATCGGCGCCCAGAAGGCCCTGAGCTTTGGCACCTCCAGCATGGTGGCGGTGGTGATGGGGGTCATCACAGGGGTGGCCGGTGGCATGATCCGGGATGTGCTGGCCCGAGAGGTGCCGCTGGTGTTGCAAAAGGAGATCTACGCCACCGCCTGCATCGTCGGCGGCATCCTCTACACCGGCAGTCTGACCCTGGGACTGGGCACGGTACCGGCCATGCTGATCTCCATGGGTGGCCTGCTGGCGTTGCGCATCACCGCCATCTTCCGCCATCTCTCCTTGCCCAGCTTTAGCCTCTAGTCACACCCCAAGCCCCCGCCGGTTGCAGGGAGGGGACAAAGTTGTCACCCTCTTGGCAAATTCGACGGGAGAACCCCATGCCCTATCAGCGCCTGCTTCAGCACGCCTCGCCCGCCTCGGACAGGATTCAGCCCCCGCCCCGTCGCCGCCCGCTGCCCACGCCCCCCGGACAACCGTCCCTCCTCGCCCAGGCCCTGTACTATGCCCACCATCAGGGCTGGCGCCTGCGCCGGCTGGGTCAGCCCCTGTCCACGTCCCAGCGTCAGCTGGCCCGTCAGATGGGAGTGCGTTACCCGGAGCGGGTCCGCCTGCTGTGGAGTCAGCACCTGCCCAGGGCCTATCCCCTGCCCCTGCGCCGCACCCTGGCCAGGCAGGGTCTGGCCCCCGAGCTGTTGTGGGGCTTCACCCTGGGTTACGGCATAGTGCTGCAACCCGATGCCTGGGGGGATCCCGCCATCCTGGCCCACGAACTGGTGCACGTGGCCCAGTACGAGCGACTGGGGCCGAAGACCTTTACCCGCCGCTATCTCCAGGCCCTGTTGCAGCATGGCTATGGCCAGCATCCGCTGGAGCAGGAGGCCGAGGCGCTGGCGCGCCGCCTCTGTCATCGTTTGGACCCTGCGCCTTCATCTTTTTGTAATTAAATTACAGAATCAACCCCCAATCAGCGCCATTAAGAAACCATTTTCAGATAATTAGGGTAATTTAGTTTCATTTTTTTGTTGCATGGCTCACGCTTTTTGCTAAAGTGAGACCGTGGTCAAACGAAAGGGGCCACAAACAAAAACCTCAACCAAGGAGTTCATCATGTACAACTACGACCTGCTTGCCCTGGCTGCCGTTAGCAACCTGTTCTTCAAGAGCCGCGTGCAAAAGGACCTGTACCGCTAAGGTACGGCGCCACACAACAGTTAGTCATCATTGTCCAGAGACATTGCCCGATCAGGGCCCACTGCAACACCCTATCTGCTGTAGCCAAGACGACCCGAGAGGGTCTTTTTTTTGCCTGCTTTTCGCCCCATCCGCTTTGCGCCCAATAAAAAACGGGCCCGCAGGCCCGTCGCTTTCCCCCAGCCATCCTCAGCTGCGCAGGCCTATACCCCGCTGGATCAGGAACCACACCAGGGCATAGAGCACCAGGATGCAGCCGGCGATCAGGCCATAGGCCAGCCAGAGCGACACATCCGATACCCCCAGGAAGCCATAGCGGAAGGTGTTCACCATGTAGAGGATGGGGTTGAGCTGGGAGGCCCCCTGCCAGAAGGGCGGCAACAGGCTGATGCTGTAGAAGACCCCCCCCAGGTAGGTGAGGGGGGTCAGCACGAAGGTGGGGATCAGGCTGATGTCATCGAAGCTCTTGGCGAAGATGGCGTTGAGCAGCCCCGCCAGGGAGAACAGGGTGGCGGTGAGCAGCAGGGTCAACACCAGGCTCACCGGATCATGCACCTGCAAGGGCACGAAGAACAGGGAGACGGCGGTGACTATGGCCCCCACACACAGGCCGCGCACCACGCCGCCGGCCACGTAGCCGGCGATGATCACATAGTTGGGCACAGGTGCCACCAGCATCTCCTCGATGAAGTGCTGGAACTTGGCGCTGTAGAAGGAGGAGGCCACATTGGCGTAGGAGTTGGTGATCACCGACATCATGATGAGCCCCGGCACGATGAACTCCATGTAGCTGAAGCCGTGCATCTGGCCGATCCGGCTGCCGATCAGGTTGCCGAAGATGATGAAGTAGAGGCTCATGGTGATGGCCGGCGGCACCAGGGTCTGCACCCAGATGCGCATGAAGCGGCTGATCTCCTTGACCAGCATGCTCTTGAAGGCGATCCAGTAGATCTGGTTCATTGGCGACGCCCCTCCTCCACCAGTTGCACGAACAGCTCCTCGAGCCGGTTGGCCTTGTTGCGCAGGCTCAGCACCTTGGCCCCCTGGGCGGTCAGCTGCTCGAACAGCGGATTGAGTCCCTGCTGTTTCTCCACCTGTACCGCCAGGCTGTGGCTGTGCACCGGCTGGCTGGCATAGCCGGTCAGCTGCAGGCCGGCGGCGGGACAGTCCAGATCCAGCACGAAGGTCTCCACCCGCAGCTTGCCCAGCAGGGCCGCCATGCTGGTGTTCTCTATGATGCGCCCCTTGTCGATGATGCCGATGTTGCGGCACAGCATCTCCGCCTCTTCCAGGTAGTGGGTGGTGAGTATGATGGTGACCCCCTTGGCATTGAGCTCCCGCAGGAAGGTCCACATGGAGCGGCGGATCTCGATATCCACCCCGGCGGTGGGCTCATCCAGGATCAGCAGCCTGGGCTCGTGCATCAGGGCCCGGGCTATCATCAGCCGGCGCTTCATGCCACCGGACAGGGTGCGGGCCTGGGCCTCCCGCTTGTCCCACAGATCCAGCGCCTTGAGGTAATGTTCGGCCCGCACCTCGGCTTCCTTGCGCGGCACGCCGTAGAAGCCCGCCTGATTGATGACGATCTGCCGCACCTTCTCGAACTGGCTGAAGTTGAACTCCTGGGGCACCAGGCCGATCTGGGCCTTGGCCTGCTCCAGCTGCCGGTCCAGATCGTAGCCAAACACCGACACCTGGCCGGCGCTCTTGTTCACCAGGGAGCTGATGATGCCGATGGTGGTGGACTTGCCGGCGCCGTTGGGGCCCAGCAGGGCGTAGAAGTCCCCCTGCTGCACCGAAAGATCGATGCCCTTCAGGGCCTCGACGCCGCCGCGATAGGTCTTGCGCAATCCCGTGATAGTGAGTGCCTGCATACTGCCTCGTCTTGCCTGCCGCCGCTGGCGGCGAAAACCGAACCGCATTATAGCCAGCCCGGCTCACAAAAAAATGGCAAAAAAAAGGTGGCTTTAGGCCACCTTTTCGAACAATCCACTTTCTGCGCGGCGGACTTACTCCAGCGGCACCACCTTGGCGATGTAGCGCAGGTTGCGATAGCGCTGGGCATAGTCGATGCCCACCCCTACCACGAACTCGTCGGGGATGGCGAAGCCCACCCAATCCACCGGCACTTCCACCTCGCGGCGGGACGGCTTGTCCAGCAGGGTGCAGATGGCCAGGGACTTGGGCTCCCGCAACCGCATGATCTCCCGCACCTTGCTCAGGGTGTGGCCGGTGTCGATGATGTCCTCGACGATCAGCACGTCCTTGCCCTTGATCTCGTCATCCAGGTCCTTGATGATCCGCACCTCGCGGCTGCTGGTCATGCTGCTGCCGTAGCTGGAGGCGGTCATGAAATCCAGGCAGACGTCCGTGCTGGTGACATGACGGCACAGATCCGACAAGAAGACGCAGGAGCCCCGCAGCAGCCCCACCATCACCAGCTCCTGGCTGTCCCGATACCGCTCGTTGATCTCCCGGCCCATCTCGGCGATGCGCGCCTGCACCTGCTCCTCGGGGATCATCACATCGACTCTGTGTTTCATGTCTCTCTCCTGCCCCAGTGGGCATTCAGCTTCAAACTGGCGGCGAGTCTACCACAAAGCCCGCCCCCGCGATCTATTGCCCCCAGGGGGCCATGAGGTCCTGGGGCAACTCCAGGTGATCCAGCAGCCGCGCCACCACGAAGTCCACCAGATCCTGCACCGCAGCGGGCTGGTGGTAGAAGCCCGGCGAGGCCGGCAGTATGGTCACCCCCAGCCGGCTGAGCTTGAGCATGTTCTCCAGATGCAGGCTGGAGTAAGGCGTCTCACGCGGCACCAGGATTAGTTGGCCCCGCTCCTTGATCACCACATCCGCCGCCCGCTCAATCAGGTTGTCCGAGGTGCCGTGGGCGATGGCGGACAGGGTGCCCATGGAGCAGGGCAGTACCACCATCTGCTTGGGGGCCGCCGAGCCGGAGGCCACCGGCGAGAACCAGTCGTGGCGGCCGGGCAGTTGCAGCAGTTCCGGCGCGCAACCAAACCGCTGCACCAGATAGTCCCGGCAGGCAGCGGGCTCGGTGGGCCAGGTCTCCCCCACCTCGGTGGCCAGCACCACCCGGGCGGCGTCCGACAGCAGCAGATGCACCTGCACCCCGGCCTGCAGCAGGCAGGCCAGTAGGCGCAGGGCATAGGGGGCCCCGGAAGCCCCTGTGATGGCCAGGGTCAGGCGTCGCACGCCTGGGTCTCCAGCTGGGCCAAGCGGGCCAGCAACTTGTCGTGGATGCCGCCGAAACCGCCGTTGCTCATCAGCAGTATGTGATCCCCCGGCTTGGCCTCCTGGGCCAGGGTCTCCACCAGCTGATCGATGTCCAGATGCACGCTGCAGGGCAAGGGCGCAGTGGCGGCCACCTGATGAATATCCCAGCCCAGGTTCGGCGAGGTGGAGAGATAACCCAGATCCGCCTGCACCAGGGCGTTGGCCAGCTCAGCCTGATGCACCCCCAGCTTCATGGTGTTGGAGCGTGGCTCCAGCACCGCCAGGATGCGGGCCGCCCCCACCTTGGCCCGCAGGCCGGCGATGGTGGTGGCAATGGCGGTGGGATGGTGGGCGAAGTCGTCATAGACGCTGATGCCGTTCACCACCCCCTTGAGCTCCATGCGCCGGCGAGGCAGCACGAAACGCGCCAATGAGGCGATGGCGGCGGCGGGTTGGATGCCCGCATGGCGGGCGGCGGCGATGGCCATCAGGCCGTTGTGCACGTTGTGGCGACCGATGACCGGCCAGTGCACCTCACCTATGATTTGCCCATCCAGCAGGACGCTGAAGGCGGCGCCGTCGTCGCTCAGCAGTTGGGCCTGCCAGGGCGCCTCGTCGCCGTCCACCTTCTCCAGCTCGCTCCAGCAACCCATGCGCTGCACCTCCGCCAGGGCCACGTCGTCGGCGGCCATCAGCAGGCGGCCTGTGCCGGGCACGGTGCGGATCAGGTGGTGGAACTGCCGCTGGATGGCCGCCAGATCAGGGAAGATGTCCGCATGGTCGTACTCCAGGTTGTTGAGGATCAGGGTGCGCGGCCGGTAGTGGACAAACTTGGAGCGCTTGTCGAAGAAGGCGCTGTCGTACTCATCGGCCTCGATGACGAAGAAGGGCGACTCCCCCAGGCGGGCGGACACCGGGAAGTTGCCCGGCACCCCGCCGATGAGAAAGCCCGGCTGCATGCCGTTGTCTTCCAGGATCCAGGCCAGCATGCTGGCGGTGCTGGTCTTGCCGTGGGTGCCGGCCACCCCCAGCACCCAGCGGGATGCCAGCACCTGATCCCGCAGCCACTCGGGACCCGAGGTATAGGGCAGGTTGCGGTCCAGCACATATTCCACACAGGGGTTGCCACGGCTCATGGCGTTGCCGATCACCACCATGTCCGGCGCGGGATCCAGCTGGGCGGGATCATAGCCCTCGATAAGCTCGATGCCCTGCTCCAGCAGCTGGGTACTCATGGGGGGGTAGACGTTGGCATCGGAGCCGGTGACCCTGTGGCCCAGCTGCTTGGCCAGCACCGCAATGCCACCCATGAAGGTGCCACAGATCCCCAGAATATGAATGTGCATACCGCATCCTCTTACAAATAGTCCCGGGCAGTTTATCAATCCGCCCTTCGTTTGGGCAGCAGTGTAGCCATTTGGTCGCCGGTGGCTATAATACGGGCTCGATTTATCCCTTTTTTTCTTTCAAGGAACCGCCATGAGCCTGAACAATGTGCCGTCCGGCAAGAGCCTGCCCGAAGACATCTATGTGGTCATCGAGATCCCCCAAAACGCCGACCCCATCAAGTATGAAGTGGACAAGGACTCCGGTGCCATCTTCGTTGACCGCTTCATGGCCACTCCCATGTTCTACCCCTGCAACTACGGCTATGTGAACGGCACCCTGTCCCTGGACGGGGATCCGGTGGACGTGCTGGTGCCCACCCCCTACCCCCTGGTACCGGGCGCCGTGATCCGCTGCCGTCCGGTGGGCGTGCTGAAGATGACCGACGAATCCGGTCAGGACGCCAAGGTAGTGGCCGTGCCCCACTCCAAGCTGACCAAGCTGTACGACCACATCCAGGACGTGAACGACCTGCCTGAGCTGCTCAAGGGCCAGATCCAGCACTTCTTCGAGCGCTACAAGGAGCTGGAAGTCGGCAAGTGGGTGAAGGTAGACGGTTGGGGTGACAAGGCCGAAGCCGAAGCCGAAATCCTGGCCTCTGCCGCCCGTTACCAGGGCTAAGCCCGACGTAACCGGGGCAAGCCCCCCGCAAAAAGCCGACCTTAGGGTCGGCTTTTTTGTATCTGATGGTTGTCGCTACCGGGATTAGCAGACGTAGCGGGCCCGCCAATCCCCCGAGGCGATGGCCGCCAGCCCCCGGGTGGGGCCGCGATAGTGGTAGTAGAGGGCCTCGCCCCAGGGGGTGCGCAGGCGGCCATGGTCGTATTCATCCGGCACCTCCTCCAGGCGATCCAGCTGGTTCAGGGTGGGCTCATCCACCACATAGATCTCCCCCAGCACCGCCTGCTGCCCGCTGATCACCCCGGGGTACTCCCCCAGATCCAGCAGGTAGAAGCAGGGCGGGCTCCACCACTGCCCCAGATAGGCGCAATCCGCCAACAGACCGTGGTTGCCTTCGCCCCGCCGCAGGGTGCCATAAACCCAAACCAATGCCATAACCACTCCCCTGTGCTCGTGCCTGCTCTCGCCTCTTGGCTTCTAGTATAGGGAGTCATCTCACGGAGATAAGGACAATTGTGCCGATCTGTGGGGAAAGTGTGGCAAAGGGCGGATCCGGCTGACTTCGGGAAAATCGAGTTCGCCCGGCGAGGCCGGGAGAGACTCAGTGATAGAGATAGACGGCCAGCAGGGCCAGAATGACGAGGTAGGTGAACAGCAGGCCCCACTTGATGGGCCGAGGCGTGGCTCTCTTCATGACGGCATCCCAAAACAAGACAGCAACCTGGTTAACATTATCACAACAACTGCCGAGCTAACCAGATTCTGCCCCGCCACACCTCACAAAAACCCGATATTAGGAGGGCCTGATCTCCTCCGTGGGCAGTGACCCATCACTCGTTTGAAACCCTTTGACGCCACAATAGCAGAGGGCCGCGATCCAGGCGGTCAGGGGCGCCACCAGCACCAGGCTGATGCTGCCCACCAGGATGCGGGCCAGCTCGGCGGAGACTAGCTTGAGATTCAGGATCTGCATCAGGCTGGTGTCCCGCTGCCAGAACATCAGCATCAGGGTCAGAAAGCCCCCCGAATAGGCCAGCAGCAGTGTGGTGGTCATGGTGCCGATCACCGCATTGCCCACCTTGAAGCCGCTGCGCAGCAGGGCCGCCACCCCCAGATCCGGTCTATGCAGGTGCAGCTCCTCCAGGGTGGCCGCCATCTCCATGGCCACGTCCATGGCGGCGCCGCTGGCCCCGAGTATGATGGCCACGCAATAGATCTGGCGCAGATCCAGCCGCATGCCGGTCTCGAAGAACAGCGGCTGGGCCAGGGTCTGGGTCATGCCGTCCAGGTGCAACGCCTGCATGGCCCACCAGCCCAGCAACGCCGTGAGCAGCAGGCCACACAGGGTACCCAGCAGGGCCGCCAGGGTCTTGCGGCTGAAGCCCGCCACCGACACCAGGATGAGCAGCACCAGGGCCAGCACCCAGACGCCACTCCACAGCAGCAGATGGTCGCCGGCCAGCAGCTGCGGGATCAGCCCCTGCCAGAGGATCACCACGCTGCCGACAAAGGAGATGAGGGCCCGCAGCCCCACCCGACCGGCGTACAGCAGCAGCCCCAGGGCAAACAGGCCAAACAGGCCGGCCAGGGGCGCTAGGCGATCCCGGGCGACGATCTGTCCCTGCAGCTGGCCGGCGCCCGTGGAACGCACCGCCAGCCAGACCCCATCCCCCACGGCATAGTACTCGTCGTACTCCATGCTGCCGCTGAAGCGGTTGATCACCCCGGCCACCGGCTGACCAGCCAGCGCCCCCGAGTCGATGACCAGGGTCAGCTTCTGGCTGCCCAGCCGCGCCTGGCCCTGGGTAAACAGATGACCATCGTCCACTGCCACCACCTGGGCCCGCACCTGCTGGCTGCCGGACGGGTCCTGAGGGGCCAGGGTCAGGCGCCAACACAACAAGGCCGCCATCAAGGCGGCCAGCAAGATCACACTCTTGGACATAAGACTCTCCCGGCGCCGGCCACCCAGGGCCGGCCCCCTCCATCAGGCACCGATCTTGAAGTTCAGCACCTGGGCCATGGTCTTGGCCACCTCGGTATTGTCCTTAAAGCCGCCAAAGCGCGCGGCATCCTCGCCGATGGCGGAGAGGGGCACCTGGACGCCGGTGTGGGCATAGGTGGTCCAGTAGATGTTGGCCCGCTCGGAGATCACGTGAGCCACGGCGATGGCGGCGGGATCATAGCCCCCCCAGTCGGCCCCGGACTCGGCGCCCTTGAGGCTGTCCGCCACGTCCAGCGCCTTGTCGATCTGCTGCTTCTCGGCGTCGGTCAGATGGCTCAGGCCATAGTCCTGGGTCAGCCACTGGTAGAAGGCGGTGCGATCCCCGGTGTAGACCTTCTGGGTCTCGTCCTCGATGCTCTTCTTGACGCCGGCCAGCTGGTCAAGCTTCAGGAAGTAGTTCTTGCCAAAGCCCAGCCCCATGCCGCCGGTCTCGTGGTCCGCCGCCACCACCAGCAGGGTCTCCTTGGGGTGTTGCCGGTAGAAGGCCAGGGCCTGCTGAATGGCCGAGTCCAGCGCCAGGGTGTCGTCTATGTTGCCGGTCACATCATGGGCGTGGCCGGCGTGGTCGATGCGCCCGCCCTCCACCACCATGAAGAAGCCCTTGTCCTGCTTGGGCTGGTACAGGGCCTCGATGCCCTTGCCCACCAGCTGCGCCAGGCTGGGGGTGGCGTTGCCGCGATCCAGCTCGTAAGGCAGGTGGGAGGCACTGAAGGCGGCAAACAGCTTGTCACCGGCCTTGGGGCTGTAGTGCAGGAAGTCGGCGGAGGCCTGCTCACCGACGAAGGTGGTGTAGCCTTCCCCCTTGAGCTCCTGCACCAGATCCCGGGCGTCCTCGCGCTTGCTCTTCAAGGCGCCGCCCTTGGGCACGAAGTGGCGATAGCCACCACCGGCCACGTAGTCGATGTTCGCCTTGAGGTAATCGGTGGCGATGCCGTTCTCGTCATCCCGATCCGGGTTCTTGGAGAAGAAGGCGGCGGGGGTGGCGTGGGTCAGGCGGGTGCTGGTGATCATGCCGGTCTTCATGCCGTGATCCCGGGCCTGCTCCAGCAGGGTGGTGACCGGCGTGCCATCCGGCAGCTGGCCCACCACGCCGTTGTCGGTCTTGACCCCGGCGGCCAGGGCGGTGCCGGCGGCGGCGGAGTCGGTCACCAGGCTGTTGGCGGAGTGGGTGGTGGTGATGCCGGCGATGGGCAGGCTGTCCATGGCCAGCCGCAGGCTGGGATCCTGCTTCTGTTGCTGCAGGTAGTACTCGGCCACCTGGCGCTGGGAGGACCCCATGCCGTCACCGATGAAGTAGAACACGTACTTGGGGGCGGCCTGGACGGCGCCGGTGGCCAGCAGCAGGGAGCCGACCAATAAGCGGTAGCGCAGGGACATCTTTAACTCCTTCTTTTTGTAAGGTCTTTGGCGTGATGGGGAGCCAACCTAGGCTCCCCAAATGACCAATGCCTGACAAAATGATGAACAAAAGATGTCAGCGCCAGCCGAAGCTGATCCAGATCAAACGGACCGTCTGCCCATGCCATTCAGCAATACGCATGAAGGCCTGTCTGGGGCAGGCCATCCCCCACCTAACCTCCCCCTTGGTAAGGGGGAGGAACGGTATTTCCCTTCCCTTGATGCAGTTAAGGCGCCAACGGCGCCTTAACTCATCGTCTTGGGCCTGCAGCCCTTACTGCGGCAGCAGGCCACAGGCCTGGAGCTGGGCCAGCAGCTGCTCGACGCCGGTATTGATGTCCACGCCGTGATTCTGCAGATGCACCTCGGCGGCCGCCGGCGCCTCGTAAGGGTCGTCAATGCCGGTGAAGTGCTTGATTTCGCCGGCCCGCGCCTTCTGGTAGAGCCCCTTGGGATCCCGCGCCTCGCACTCGGCCAGGGGGACGTCCACAAACACCTCGATAAACTCCCCCTCGGCGAAGCGCTCGCGGATGGCCTGCCGCTCGGCCCGGTAGGGCGAAACAAACGCCGCCAGCACCACGAGGCCCGCATCCACCATCAGCTTGGCCACCTCGCCGATGCGCCGCAGGTTCTCCTGGCGATCGCTTGGGGTGAAGCCCAGATCCGAGCACAGGCCGTGGCGCACGTTGTCGCCATCCAGCAGATAGGTGTGGATGCCCCGCGCCACCAGGGCCGCCTCCAGGGCGCCCGCCAGGGTGGACTTGCCGGAGCCGGAGAGGCCGGTGAACCAGAGCAGGGCCGGCTTGTGGCCCTTCTGGGCGGCGCGGGCCGCTTGGTCGATGTGGTGGCTATGCCAGACGATGTTATTCACGTGCACTCCTTAAAACGGGAACAGCCAGGGCACCATCACCAACACCCCCAACGAATAGGCCAGGGAGATCGGCAGGGCCAGGGTCAGGTAACTCTTCATCCGATAGTTGCCGGCGGCAAACACCATCAGGTTGGTCTGGTAGCCATAGGGCAGTATGAAGCTGGCGCTGGCGCCAAACAGTACCGCCAGAATAAAGGGCATGCTGGCCACACCCAGGCTCAACGACAGCTGATAGGCCAGCGGAAACGCCAGGGCCGCGGCGGCATTGTTGCTCATCAGCTCGGTGAGCACCAGGGTGAACAGGTAGACGGTGACGAAGGCCAGCCAGGGGCTGGCGCCGTTGAAGTGCGCCTGCAGGAAGCTCACCAGGGCCTGGGCCAAGCCGGTGGCCTGCAGCTGATCCGACAGGGCCAGGGCCCCGCCCACCACCAGCCAGATCTCCAGCGGGAAGCGGCGACGCAGCTCCGCCAGGGTCAGAATACCGGAGAGCAGCAGCCCCACCAGCATGATCAGCAAGCCCTTGAACAGGGGCACCCAGCCCAGCACCGACAGGGCCAGCACGCCTAAGAAGCCCGCCACCACGGCGGCGCTGCGCCGTCCGTCCAGCCTGGTGGAGGCCTCCAGGCCGCTCACCACCACAAACTCCCGGGACAGGGACTTCTTGTGGGCGAAGCCATGACCCGGCGCCAGCAACAGGGTGTCGCCACCCCGCAGCTCTATCTTGCCCAGGCCACCGGTGAGCCGGCTGTTGCCACGGCGCACCGCCAGCACCACGGCATCGAACTGATGGCGGAACTGGGCCTCCTTGATGGTGCTGCCCACCAGGTTGGAACCCGGGCTCACGATCACCTCCACCAGGTGCTGGCCCTTCAGGCGATGCTCGCCGTACAGATCCAGCCCCTTCATCTCCTGCAGCAGGCCCACGCTCTCCACGTCGCCGGCAAACAGCAGCACGTCCCCCTGGTGCAGCTCCTGGCTGGGTTCCACCGGGCAGATCACCTGATCACCGCGGATGATCTCCGCCAGAAACAGGCTCTTGAGGGCCCGCAGGCCGTTGTCCTTCACCGAGCGGCCGATCATGGGCGAGCCCGCCGGCACCTTGGCCTCCAGAAAATAGGCGGTGTCCTGAATTTCCTCCCGCTTCTCCTCTTCCGGCAGGTGGCGGGCGAACAGCAGCACGGCGATGAGGCCGGTGAGCAATGTACCCGCCCCCACCATGAAGAAGTCGAACATGCCTAAGGGCGGCACTCCCAGCTTCTCCAGGAAGCTGTTGACGATCAGGTTGGTGGAGGTGCCGATCAGGGTCAGCACACCGCCGAAGGTGGCGGCAAAGCACATGGGCAGCAGCAGGCGGCTGGCGCTGTGATGGGGATTGCGCTTGATGGCCCCCAACATGGAGGCCACCACGGCGGTGTTGTTGACGAGGGCGGAGAGGATGGCGGTGGAGAACCACAGCTTCACCAGCACCAGATTGAAGGAGCCTCGCCCCATCAGGCCGGCGAACCAGCTCATGATGCGGGTCTTCTCCACCGCCACCGACACCAGCAGCAAGAGCACCAGGGTCAGCAGGGCGCTGTTGGTGTAGCCGCTGACCACCTCTTCGATATCGGCCAAGCCTGCCAGGTAAGTCACCAGCACGGCCCCGCTAAAGAGCATGGCGGGGCGCACCTTGCCCTGTACGAGCAAGACGATGAGGCTAACCAGCAGACCCAACACCAGCAACTGCTGCCAGGTCATAACGGCTTACTCCTTGCTGATGTCGATGGCCTGCCAGTGGGGGAAGTGCTTGCGCACCCAGGCGTTCAATTCCAGCTCGTAGTCGCTGTACTGGGCCTTGGGCGCCTGGGTATCCCCCAGGGCTTCCACCACCATGCCGGCACCTATGGTCACATTGGTCAGGCGGTCGATGACGATAAAGCTGCCGGTATCCCGCACGTCGGTATAGGGATCCACCGCCACGGCGTTAGTGAGCGCCAACTCCACCAGGCCGATTTCGTTCAAGGCCAGCTCGCTGGCATCGTGCTTAGCCAGGGTGTTGACGTCGATGCGGTGACGGATAAGTTCCACCTGGCCCTGGGTCTTCTTGGTGGCCAGCTTGATGTCGTACTGGCGACCGGGCTGCAGCGGGCTTTCGGTCATCCACACCAGGTTGGCCAGCAGGCGGCGAGCCACCTGGGTGGGGGCATTGGCCGCCACCAGCAGGTCACCCCGGCTGATGTCGATCTCATCCTTCAGAGTGAGAGTCACGGCCTGCCCCGCCACCGCCTCGTCCAGATCGCCATCGAAGGTGACGATGCGCTCCACCACACTCTGCTTGCCGGACGGCAGCGCTGTGACGGTGTCGCCGGGGCGCACGGTGCCGGCCGCCAGGGTGCCCATGTAACCGCGAAAGTCCAGGTTGGGGCGGCTGACGAGCTGCACCGGCAGGCGCAGCGGCAGGTGATCCTTGTGCTCACCGACCTCGGCGTTTTCCAGCAGGGTGAGTAAGGGCTCACCCTGGTACCAGGGGGTATTGGCGCTCTTGGTCACCAGGTTGTCACCATCGATGGCGGAGAGCGGCACCAGCTTGATGTTGGTGGGGGGCAGCAGGCGGGCGAACTCCAGGTAATCGGCCTGGATACGCTCGAAGATCCCCTGATCGAAGCCCACCAGATCCATCTTGTTGATGGCCACCACGAACTGGCGGATCCCCAGCAGGCTGGCGATGAAGCTGTGACGCCGGGTCTGCTCCAGCACCCCTTTACGGGCATCGATCAGAATGATGGCCAGCTCGCAGGTGGAGGCGCCGGTGGCCATGTTGCGGGTGTACTGCTCATGGCCCGGGGTGTCGGCGATGATGAACTTGCGCTTGGCGGTGGAGAAGTAGCGGTAGGCCACGTCTATGGTGATGCCCTGCTCGCGCTCCGCCTGCAGGCCGTCCACCAGCAGGGCGAAGTCCAGCTTCTCGCCTGTGGTGCCCACCTTCTGGCTGTCGGATTGCAGGGTCTTCAACTGATCTTCATACACCTGGCGGGAGTCGTGCAGCAGGCGGCCGATCAGGGTGCTCTTGCCGTCGTCCACGCTGCCGCAGGTCAGCAGGCGCAGCAGGCTCTTGTGCTGCTGCTGTTCCAGATAGGCCTCGATGCTGCCGCTTTGCTTGATTTCGTCGGCGATAATGCTGTTCATCTTGTCTGTCCCCTAATCCTTAGAAATAACCCTGGCGTTTCTTCAGCTCCATGGAGCCGGCGCTGTCGTTGTCGATGACCCGCCCCTGCCGCTCGGAGGTGGTGGAGACCAGCATCTCCTCGATGATCTCCGGCAGCGTGGTGGCGTGGGAGTCGATGGCGCCGGTCAGGGGGTAACAACCCAGGGTACGGAAGCGCACCCACTCCTGTTGCGGCACCTCGCCCTCGGCCAGGGGCATACGCTCGTCATCCACCATGATCTTGACGCCGTCGCGCTCCACCACGGGGCGGGGCTTGGCGAAATAGAGGGGGACCAGCTCGATGTTTTCCAGGTAGATGTATTGCCAGATGTCCAGCTCGGTCCAGTTGGACAGGGGGAAGACGCGGATGCTCTCGCCCTTGTTCACCTGACCGTTGTACAGGCGCCACAGCTCGGGGCGCTGGTTCTTGGGATCCCAGGCGTGGTTCTTGTCGCGGAAGGAGTAGACCCGCTCCTTGGCCCGGGACTTCTCCTCGTCACGGCGGGCACCGCCGAAGGCAGCGTCGAAGCCGTACTGGTTCAGCGCCTGCTTGAGGCCCTGGGTCTTCATGATGTCGGTGTGCTTGGCACTGCCGTGGACGAAGGGGCTGATGTTCATGGCCAGCCCGTCGGGGTTCTTGTGCACCAGCAGGTTCAGGCCGTACTTCTTGGCGGTGTAATCGCGAAAGGCGATCATCTCCTTGAACTTCCAGTTGGTGTCCACGTGCAGCAGCGGAAACGGCAGGGTTCCCGGATAGAAGGCCTTGAGGGCCAGGTGCAGCATCACGGAGGAGTCCTTGCCGATGGAGTAGAGCATCACGGGGTTTTCAAACTCCGCCGCCACTTCCCGGATGATGTGGATGCTCTCTGCCTCGAGCTGCTTCAAATGAGTCAATCTAGCCTTATCAATCACTGCCTACTCCTCAGGCCGGCGTCTGCCGACACCGCTTGTCGCCTTGAACTGGTTGCCTTGCATAGGGGAACGCCCACCGGCGCCACTTGTTAGCAGCGACTATAGGCGGCGCCAAATCCGGCATAAAATAATAAAAACGAACTTTTTATAACGAAGAGCTATTAGAACCGGTGGATCTCCCGCCGCAGGCCTGGCTTGATCCCACCCGCGATTTTCCTGCCCTACACTGGAGCTGAGTCTATCCCTGGCGTAAGATGCCGGTCGTATCTAATTGAAACCATTACAGGAGCCAGTGCATGTTGCCTATCAACCCCAGTACAGTGGTGTTGGCGATCTTCGTCTTTTTGGTGGTGATAACCCTGAAGGGCGCCATCAAGGTGGTGCCCCAGGGCTTCAACTGGACGGTGGAACGCTTCGGCCGCTACACCCGTACCCTGCGCCCCGGCCTCAATATCCTGATCCCCTTCGTGGATCGCATCGGCCGGCGCATCAACATGATGGAGCAGGTGCTGGATATCCCGCCCCAGGAGGTGATTTCCCGGGATAACGCCAACGTCACCATAGATGCGGTGAGCTTCGTCCAGGTGATCGAGGCCCACCAGGCCGCCTATGAGGTGACGGATCTGATGCTCTCCATCAAGAACCTCACCATGACCAACATCCGTACCGTGCTGGGGGCCATGGAGCTGGATCAGATGCTCTCCCAGCGGGATGCCATCAACGAGAAGCTGCTGGCCACGGTGGACGCCGCCACCAACCCCTGGGGGGTCAAGGTGACCCGCATCGAGATCAAGGACGTGCGGCCCCCCGCCGATCTGGTCTCCTCCATGAACGCCCAGATGAAGGCCGAGCGGCAGAAGCGCGCCGAGATCCTGGAGGCCGAAGGCATACGTCAGTCCAAGATCCTGAAGGCCGAGGGGGAGAAGCAGTCCCAGATCCTGAAGGCCGAAGGGGAACGGCAGGCCGCCTTCCTGGCCTCCGAGGCGCGGGAGCGCCAGGCCGAGGCCGAAGCCAAGGCCACCCAGATGGTGTCCGACGCCATCGCCGGCGGCAACGCCCAGGCCATCCAGTACTTCGTGGCGCAAAAGTACACCGAAGCCCTGACCCGCATCGGTGACAGCCCCAACAGCAAGCTCATCATGATGCCCCTGGAAGCCAGCCAGATCATCGGCTCGGTGGCCGGCATCGGCGAGCTGTTCAAGGACCTCAAGGATAAGCGCGCATGATGAGCGAGCTGCTGCACGGCTGGAGCCACTGGCACTGGTTGATCCTGGGCTGCCTGCTGCTGGTGCTGGAGCTATTGGGCACCGCCGGCCTGCTGCTGTGGACGGGCCTCGCGGCGCTGCTCGTTGGCCTTATCAGCTGGGTGGTGCCGATGGGCACCACGGCCCAGTGGCTGCTGTTTGCCGTCGCCGCCAGCCTCACCACCTTTGCCTGGTGGCGCATCCAGCACGGTAAGGACAGCGAGGAAGACAGCCAGCGCACCCTCAATCAGCGCATGAGCCGCTATCTGGGCCGCCAGACCCGCCTGCTGCAAGCGGTGGAGAACGGCAGCAGCCGCATCAAGCTCGACGACACCGTCTGGCCGGTGCGCTGCGAACAGGCCCTGGCCGCCGGCGTCCTGGTCAAAGTAGTGGCGGCGGACTCCATCTGTTTGACCGTGGAACCCGTGGCGGGGGATGGCCCGCAGTAGCGGTTATCCCTTGGGGTTGATAGGGCGGCTGAGGCCGCCCTTTGTTTTGGCCGCTGGCGGCACCTGGGCCGCGACGCCCTGCCGCTGGCGCGACCACTGGCATGCCAAATTGGGCTGGTGCCTGGGCTCCCCACCCCTGCCTGGACAAGCTGAGCTAGCCCGTTGGCCCCCAGCCCGGGCCAGGTAAGGCAATCGCTCCTCCCCCTTACCAAGGGGGAGGTCGGGTGGGGGATGGCTTGCCTCAGGCTCGATCCATGAATATCACTTGTAGTGGTCTAACCATCCAGAGCCGCTCTGCCCGTTCCGCCCTTTGTCAGCAATGGTGCCTTTACCTTCTCCGCTTGCACGGGGGCGTGCCAGGTCGCTTTGGCTACCCCCGGGCCAGGTAGGGCAATCGCCCCTCCCCCTTACCAAGGGGGAGGTTGGGAGGGGGATGGCTAACTTTGGGCTCTATCCATGATGTAGTGGTCTAATCATCCACAGCCGCTCTGCCCGTTGCGCCCTGATCGCGCAGCGAGCCTTTCTTTACTCCGCTGGCGCGGGGGCGCCAAGGGGCGGTCATGCCACCGCCCCTTAACCCCGGTCACTCCCCGCTGTCCGGGCCTGCGGCTTCCCTCGTCGTCCACGCCAGGCTTGGGGAACGTCATCGACGTCCGCTGCGCCATCCCTGGCTCCGCATTCCGCTCGGGCTATCCCTGCCCTCGCGCCAAACCGGGCCGGGATACTCAATCCCGTCCCATCTCGGTTTGGCCCCAACATGGTGATGGCTGACTCGGCCTCCTGCCTCGTCGCCTATCCCCCGCTGCCACCTCGGCCAGACAGAGGGGAGACGGCTCCCGTTAGCCAGATCCAGCGAAGCCACAGACCCGTAGGTTGGTGCTGAGCACAAGCGAAGCCCAACGTTTAACTCACCCGCCAAACTGCCGTAGGGCGCAATAGCAAAGCGTATTGCGCCGGATGACGACGCCCAAAGCAACGACTACCACCGATTGTGGCGACCCTCGACCGGGCCGAGCGAAAGCGTGGGGGAATGAATGAGCCGCAGGGATGCGGCGAGAGGTATCGCCGGGCCAGGAAGGCCCGTCGATACCGGTCATGGACAACACGCTTAGGAGCGAGGGGCTTTCCCGGTCGTGGGTCGCGAGGCCAGGGATTGCAAAGGGGGAGGCCAGTCCCCCTTTGCCCGCCCCGCCAAGCGGTGGGTTGGCAAAACGCCCAAGCCGCCAAGGCGGAACGGTCTTCACCCGTAGGTTGGTGCTGAGCATCCGCGAAGCCCAACATTGCCCCCAGCCAGCCACGTTGACAGATTGCCAAATGTGACCTACCCGAGTGTCAAAACAGGTAAAGGCCGGTTAGGATAGGGACTCACAAGGATGTGGTGCAAGCAGCAGCGTGGGGGCTGGAACCCAGGGGCGGTAGCGTCTGCGCCGGGTCAGAGACCCAGCCCAAACCCGTCGGGAAACCGCTGTATCAATGATCAAGAAGAACAGGATCCGGTCCCACTGCAGGATAGGCGGCCGATTTGCCGCCTATCCACTGATACAAAAATATGGGCGAAATTTTCACTGTCCACACAATGGCTTGCATAACAGATGAAATTTGCTAAATGGAACTAGGCGGCCTAGCAGCCCGAAGATAGGTGGCAAATCGCCGCAGAATAAATTGTTCGGCACCAAGATCAGATCAAAGGACGAAATATGGCAAAGAATGATGCATTGCTACTTGATGGAATAATTGATGATCGAATAGAAAACAACACTCCATCAAATAGGCGGGACGAAGCATTTGAATATCTTGCCTTCGAGCAAATTCTTAAGAGCTATGATCTATCCGGTGAAGAAATAGCTTACGGATCTATAGATGGTCGAAATGACGGTGGGATCGATGGCTTCTTTATTTTTGTAAATGGCCACCTCCTCACGGATGTAGAGTCATTTTCATGGCCTAAGTCAGGGGCATTGCTAGAGATATGGGTTATAACTTGTAAGCATCACGATACTTTTAAACAAGCCCCATTAGATAATATGGTCGCAAGCTTGTCTGAGTTGTTCGACTTGAGCATAGCTGCAGATCATTTTAAGGGGGATTATTCCGATGAAGTGATAAAGCTCAGGGAAAACTTAAAATACGCGTATAGAAAGCTCTCCCCCAGATTAAGTGGTTTCAACATCCAATACGTTTATGCTTCTAGAGGTGATACAGCGCAGATAGGGGGGGCAATCGCGTCTAGGTCAGATCAACTGATTAACATAACAAAAGACGCTTTTGGAGCCTGCAAGGTTGAGTTCAACTTTATCGGTTCCACTGAATTAGTAAATCTCCACCGAAAGACACCAAATTTTAGCCTCGAACTTCCATTCACTGAAGTTTTGTCTAGTGGTGAGCGTTACGTGTTACTAGCAAATCTAGCTGATTATTATGGTTTTGTATCAGACGAGGGAAGCTTAAGAAGATATCTTTTTGACTCAAACGTTCGTGACTTCATGGGTCTAAACAGAGTTAATGAAGATATAAAGAATACACTTGAGGATGATGAGTCTCCTGATTTTTGGTGCTTAAATAATGGAGTAACGATACTTGCAACTTCGGCAAGTCTCGTGGGTGACTGTATTAAATTAGAAGACATTCAGATTGTTAATGGATTGCAAACAACGGAATCAATATTTAGATATTTTGAAGCCGGAGGGAAAGACAAGAAAAATAGATCCGTTCTAATTAAGGTGATTGTTTCTCAAAACGATGATGTACGAGACTCAATAATCCGCGCCACAAACAACCAAACGGATGTTGAGATGGCTTCATTGCATGCAACAGATAAAATACAAAGAGATATAGAAGACATTTTCGAAAGATCAGATTATTTTTACGAAAGAAGAAAGAATTTCCATAATAATATTGGAAACCCTTCGGCAAAAGTTGTAACTCCTTTATATATTGCTTCAGGCTATGTAAGTCTTGTCTTGAAGTCACCACAAAAAGCATCAAATTTGAGATCTCGCTTCATGCGCTCTGATGAGGCTTACAATACTGTCTTTTCAGAAAAGATACCATTGTCAGTGTATCCAGTGATAGCCGCAGTACTTAAAAAAACAGATCTTGTGCTAGAGGACTCCCGTCCTAATCGAGGCTCAGGGGGAGAGAGGTTTCTTAAGCGCTGGAGACAAGTAGTGAGCTTTATTACAGTATCAAAGCTTTTAGGCAGCTATGATTTCTCTGTGGTGGAGTTATCAAAATTAGATATCGAAACATATACATATGAAGAGGTGAAGGCAACATGGGACTTTATATATCTAAGGCGCTCGGAAGATATAATATACAAAAACCTCAAGAATAAAAGTTACTATGTTGAGCTGTGCCAAGAAGCAGCTGTAGAATTCTCAATTTCCGATGTTGCTCGTGTGGAAAAGGCTAATAATTTTAATGCTTCAGGCCCCGCTACAGTACACCGTTATAGAGCAGAAAAATTGATTGTTGATTTAGAGTTTGCCCGGAAAGTTGATAGCCTTCTTCCACCTCAGCCCTGGAAGCCGGGAGTTCATAGAAAAATTACTAAGGCGCTAGGCTGTTCTAATAAAGAGTACTTTCAATCAGTGCAGATGCTTATTGATGAGGGCATTAGAAATAAACAGGTTGATGGTGTCGTATATGATGGTGAAGGTAATGTCATCATTTTTGACCCAGAAAGAGTTGATCCAAACACTCTTGAACTGCTGGACAGCTAAATGCCTAACAAACGCATGTTGTCGGACTGGTTTTCCGCTGTGCTCCAAACCAGCCGCAAATGCGGGCGTTATAGCTAACATTAAAATATGCGGGAAGAAATTAAAAAACTTGTATCAAAAGGTGTTCTTCCAGCAGAGGGAGTTGCCAACATTGAAGATCTCGAATCTATTGAATTAGCTATCAGCTTGATTGATGCTCCTCTCTCTGATGATGAAGCCAAGGCACTCGTTTCAATTTTAGGTGTGGATGAATGTTTTGGCATTGCTTGGTCGATTTTGCACTTAGTTGAAACCGCACCGCATTGGCCAATTGAAGAATGCCTCACTGAGACGAATAACACATGGATATCAACCCTTATTAAAAGGGCTAAGAATGAAGGCGCATTATAAGAATTCTTAGCCCGTAGGTGCGATTAGCGCAGCGTAATCGCTCGTATGAAAAAGATAAACACCATCAAACTCACATCGAGATGTTCATAAATATAAGTTTCGTCTCACCAATCCATCCGACAGCCATTTACCACATTAATATAACATGACTCACATGAGCTTATGAATATCATTGAAAAATTCAAACATCTATTTAAAGATATAGAAGACAGCTTGCTCACAGTTAGTGATATAAAGAATAGAATTTGGGAGTATGACCGTGAAAATGGGATGACAAAAACAAATGAGACATCAATATTACCATCAGACTATTGTTACAACAGGACAAATAATGGTGCGAGACATGTGCACTTGTTCTCTTGGGAAAATGGGCGATATTGGTGTCTTGGTGAAAACTATAAATATAATGGATACATTTATCGCCAACCTAAAGGAAGCACTGAACTATTGATTTCAGGTGTTTGGGTGAATGGGGTGAAGACTTTATACGATAAACCCTGCTCAGTGAGTAGCACCATAGAGTTACCAATAGACTCTGCAAATGAAACGACATTTCTTGAAGGTAAATCCAAGCTGGTTCTTCACAAAACAAAAGAACGCGAAGAAACTCTTGTTAGATATAAAAAACAAAAGGTGTTTGATTCGCAGGGTAAGTTGTCATGTGAGGTTTGTGGATTCGATTTTTATGCAACTTATGGTGAAAGGGGACTTGGATATATAGAGTGCCATCATAATATTCCTATATCATCGCTATCGGATGAAACTCAGATGACACCTGAAGACTTAAGCCTTTTATGTGCAAACTGTCATCGTATAATTCATAGAAAAGCGCCGTGGATATCAGTTAATGATTTAAAGGATATCATAAAAAAATCTTGAAGTCGCTCGGCGGTATATTATTAATCGCACTTTATAGATCATGTAGCCCGTAGGTGCGATTAGCGCAGCGTAATCAAACTCTATTAAATCCCCATCACCAGGATAGATTAAATGGATATTAGCCTGATCCTTCAACCGCTCTACAGCCAGCTCTATATCCTGCTGCCGGCGTTATTGCTGGTGCTGGTGATTAAATCTCCCTGGTTTAAGGGCAAGCTGGGGGAGTTTGTTGTCAATACGGCGGTGCGGTGGCGGCTGGATAAGGATGTTTATCACCTGGTGAAGGATGTCACCCTGCCCACCGAGGATGGCAGTACCCAGATCGACCATCTGATCGTCTCGGTCTACGGGGTGTTTGTGGTGGAGACCAAGAATATGCGCGGCTGGATCTTCGGTGGCGAGGGGCAGCGCACCTGGACGCAGAAGATTTACAAGCAGACCCACAAGTTCCAGAACCCGCTGTTTCAAAACTACAAGCACACCAAGACGCTCCAGACGCTGCTGGGGCTGGAGGATGGCCAGCTGTTCTCGGTCATCGCCTTTGTGGGGGACGCCAGTTTCAAGACGCCGATGCCGGAGAACGTCACCACGGGTGCCGGTTATCTGCGCTACATCCTGCGCCATCAAGCGACTGTGCTGAGCGAAGCCCGCGTGGCGGAGATCCTGACCCAGATAGAAGCCCAGCGGCTGGCGCCGGGCTTTAAGACCAACCGGGCCCATGTGGCGCACCTCAGGCAGAAACACGGCAAGCCCATCGCGGCGAGCCAGACCAAACCCAGGGCCCAGGCCCGTCCGGCCGGTAGCGACATGGTGCCCGAGCCGCCCCCGGTGGCTAAGGCTTCCTTTCCTCCCACCGCCTTGCCCCACACGGCCTTGCCCCATGCCGCCGAGGCGGCAGCCCCCGCCTGCCCCAAATGCGGCGATCCCATGGTGTTGCGACAGGTGAAAAAGGGCGAGCGGGCCGGTGAGCGGTTCTGGGGCTGTAGTCATTACCCCCACTGCCGCAGCATGCTGCCGCTGGCCACAACAGACGCGACAACTCCATAACGCAACCAAGCCACGCAAGGCGCAGCAAACACATGGATTAAGGATCAGGGATGAAAGGCAAAGTCAGCCAATGGAATGATGAAAAGGGCTTCGGATTTATCCAGCCGGATGACAACTTTGAACGGGTGTTTTTTCATATCTCAGTGGTCTATCCCACTGGCATGCGCCCCAAGGTTGGCGTGGAGATCCAATTTGAGGTGGAGATAGACAAACAACAAAGAGTCAGAGCCACCCAAGTGATCGTTGAGGGCGCCCCCCTGTCGATGGCGCGCACCCCCAAACGTCAGCCACCAGCGCACAGGCCGGCCAGACGTCAGGGTCGGATCGAATTGGCGCCGGTAAAAAGAACGCCTCTGGATTATTTATGCCTGAGCGCCGGACTGCTGCTGGGGCTAGTCGCCGTCTTCCTCTATGTAAACACCCACAATTTGGCACAGACCCTGATGGCAGCCGTTCCAGCTGCGCTCTTGCTGATGCTGGGTAATCGCGCCAAGACGCCAGATAGTGAGTTCTTTACCTGTTGCCGCTGTCATACTGACACCCGCTTTAACCGGCGAACTATCGCTGCCTGGAACCGGGGCTCACTCAAGCTTTACTGTGGCAGCTGCCATGCCAGATGGCTGGATGAGCGCAATTCAGCGGAGGGTCGGGGCTATGCCACAGGCAATGGCGGCTGTCTTGGCCTGTGTGTCATGGCGGTGGTACTCCCCACCAGCTTATGGGCGCTCTATGTCTATCTGGTGTAGTCAATCGCTGCCGCCTTCAAGGCAACAGCCCCTCCCCTAACTGCCGCGCCATGTCGGCCTGGCGGGCGATTAGCTTGTCCGCCAGCCGCTCGCGGCCGCCACACGCCAGCACACAGGCGCGGATCTCCTCCGCCGGGATCCGCAGCACCCGCTCTATGGCCTGCCGCAAGGCAGCCGCGTCCATATCGCCGAACAGGCGCACCGCCTGGGGGTTGTCCGGGTCGGTGCGCAGCCGGTCGATCTCGTTCACCTCGTTACCGAAGGCGCTGCCCTTGGGATCCCCGTAGGCGCGAAACGCCAGGGCGCCCCCCACGTCCAGGGTCAGCACCCGTCCCTGCCACACCCCCTGGTTATCCCCCAGCAGACCGGCGGCATCCCAGTTGGCGGTCCAGGCATGCACGCCAAACCAGGCTTGTGCCTGGCGACGCTCGGTGTCGCTGAACTGGCTCAGTCGGCGCTTGTCCAGGGCCAGCCAGGCGGTGGCGATCTGCAGGGGATCCCGGGTGGCCACATAGGGCAGGGTCGGGGCACCGGCCAGGGCGTAGAGGCGGGCGGCCAGCCGCTCGTTGCGGGCGTGATCCAGGCTCTCCAGGGTCTTGATGTAGTAGCACCGCCCGTCGGCGTCCTGATACAGTCCCGCCGGGTTGCTGCCCAGCTGGCCGCCCACCCGGATCAGGCTATCGCTATCCAGGGGCGGCACCTCGTCCGTCAGGGGCTGGGTGCGGCGCACCAGGGCCAGCTGTGCCGGGGTCTCGATGGCACCGGGGCGGGCCCGGCGCACGGCGCGGATGGCCGTCACCGGCGGCAGGCCCAGCTCCACCAGCAAGCGGGCGGCGATCATGCCCGCCCGACCCAGGCCCCCCTTGCAGTGCACCAGCACATCCTCGCCGTGCCGCAGGGCCTGGCGCAGGGTCCGCCCCACGTCGCACCACTGGCGCTCGAACTCATCGCTCGGCACCGAGTAGTCGGCGATGGGCAAGTGATACCAGCTGAGCCCGGCCTGGCGGGCAGCCTGGCCCAGTTGCGGCACCTTGAGTTCATTAAGCTCCGCCGGCTCCACCAGGGTCACCAGGTGCCGGGCACCCCAGGCGGTGATGGCCGCCAGATCCGTGGTCAGATCCCGCGCCCAGGCGCCGGAGAGAGCGAAGGGATCCTGCTTGCCCGGGCAGAAGGTGATGCCGATGCGGCCCTGGGCCGGGCTGGCCTGTACCTGGGCGATCTGGAGGGGGTGGCTCTGGCTGGTCCTGGCCATGGGGGCTCCGGCGATGACAAGAAGTCCGAGGGTACCACAGCCGCCCGGCAGGACTACCGTGGGGCCCGCAAAACCGGCACACTGGGTTATGCCGCACCGCCGATTGAGATCCGACAAGGAGCCGCCCATGACCCGCTACTTTGACGCCCAAGCCAGCCGCTGGGACGCCGACCCGGCCAAACTGACCCGCGCCAGGATCACGGCCGAGGGGATACGGGCCTTGCGCCCCGCCCCCGGCGGTCGCCTGCTGGAGTTTGGCTGCGGCACGGGTCTGCTGGGGCTGCAGCTGGCGGAGAGCTTCGATGCGGTGGCGCTGGTGGACGCCTCCGCCGCCATGCTGGCCCAGGCCCGGCAGAAGATCGACGCCCTGGCTCTGAACCATGTGCAGACCCGCCAGGCGGAACGGCTGCCGGCACAGCCGCCGCAAGATGCCGTGGCCTGCCTGATGGTGCTGCATCACGTGAGGGATCTGGCCGGCTTCTTCGCCGATGCCCACGCCCTGCTGGCCCCCGGCGGTCAGCTGTTCGTGGCGGATCTCTACCCGGAGGACGGCGCCTTTCACCGCCAGCACGCCGACTTTGCCGGCCACAACGGCCTGGATCCGGAGGCCCTGGCCCAGCTGGCTCGGGCGGCCGACTTTGCCCAGGTGCGCCATGCCCCCTACTTCACCATCGAGAAAACCGTCGACGGTGCGCCGCGCCAATACCCGCTGTTTTTGCTGATGGCGCAGAAGGCCTGAGGGGCAAAATCTGCGCCAAATGAGTCATATCACAGTGCCGCAGCCCAGGGCGGGGCACACTGGTGGTCTGACTCTCCCATTCCCAAGGCACAGCCCAATGGACACCCTCAGCCTGCTCTACTTCTCCCCCACCCAGACCACCCAACGGATCCTCACCGCCATCGGCGAGGGACTGGCCGCCGCCCACACCCTGGCGCAGGATCTCACCTTCGCCCCCTTCACGGGCCCCCTGCCCCCCAGCCAGCTGCTGCTGGTGGGAGTACCCGTGTACGGCGGCCGCATCCCCGAAATCGTCTACCCGCGGCTGGCCCAGCTGGATGGCCAGGGGGTGCCGACGGTGGCGGTGGTGCTCTACGGCAACCGGGCCTATGAGGATGCCCTGCTGGAGCTGGCGGATCTGTTGCGCCAGCGTGGCTGCCAGCTGGTGGCGGCCGGCGCCTTTATCGGCGAGCACTCCTACTCCACGGCGGAACACCCCACCGCCGCCAACCGGCCTGACGAGTCGGATCTGGCCCAGGCCCGCGCCTTCGGCCGGCAGCTGGCCCAGCACCGGCAAGACGGTCAGTTTGGCACGCCGGTCCTGCCGGGGCAGTTCCCCTACAAGGAACGCAAGCCGTCCTCCGGCCTGGTGCCCCAGACCGAGATGGCTCTCTGCCTGCGCTGCCTGGCCTGCGTCGAGGCCTGCCCCACCGGGGCCATCTCGGCGGACGAGCCGGGGCAGACGGACTCGACCCTGTGCATCGGTTGCGCCGCCTGCATCAAGGCCTGCGATGTGGCGGCCCGCGCCTATCAGGATCCCTACATGCTGGCCCTGTCGGCCCGCCTGAGCCAGCAATGCCAGGTCCGTCTGGAGCCTGAGCTGTTTTTCTGAGCCGGGGGCTGGATCTGCCGCCCCGACTGGCCAATGATGGGGGACAAACAAGTCCTTCATCCCATTCGGCGGCCCGGCCGCTAAGCGAGGCGCTATGACGCAATGGCGTGTTCTGCTCTCCTGCCTGGCCCTGACCGGGCTGCTGCTCTGCCGTGGCGCCGCCGGCGCCGAGCAGGCCGACGCGCCGTCGGCGCAGACCCTGGCGCCCCCCGCCACCCTGACCCTGGCCAACCGCCCCGTGGTGACCCTGAGAGCCAACCTGCTGGGGGAATCCCCCCAGATCCGGGTACAGCGGGCCGAATTTATCCTCAAGGGGCTGCTGGGCGCCGATGGCCCCCTGGAGGTCAGCCTGCAGCCGATCCAGAACAGCGTCCTGCTGCTGGTGGGTGGCCAGCGGGCCTTCATCCTCTCGCCGGGGGATCTGGGCCCCGCCGAGCAGACGGTGCAGCAGGCCGCCGAGGGAGCGGCGGCAGCCCTGCGCCAGGTGATCATCGAGGCCCACGAGAGCCGCAGCCTGGAGTTTTTGCTGCAGGCCGCCGGCTGGAGCCTGCTGGCGACGCTGCTGCTCTATGTCGCCCTGCGCCTGCTGCTGTTTATCCGCCAGAGGCTGATGGCCGCCCTGCTGCCCCTGATGCGCCAGCAGACCAGCCGCTTCAAGATCGGCAACACCAGCGTGCTGGATACCGGCCTGCTCTACCCCGTGCTGCGCCGCAGCGTGGGCCTGCTGTGCGGCGGCCTCATCTTATTGTGCCTGTTCGAGTGGCTGAGCTTCGTGCTGCAGCGCTTCCCCTTCACCCGCCCCTGGGGCGAGGGGCTGGATGCCTACCTGCTGGATCTGGCCGCCGGCATACTGACCGCCATGGTGTCGGCCCTGCCGGGCATACTGGTGGCCCTGGTGATCTTCCTGCTGGCCAAGGGGTCCATCGCCCTGCTGGCGGCCCTGCTGCAGCGGCTGGCCGCCCCCGGCACCATCAGCTGGCTGACCCGGGAGACACTGCTGCCCACCAGCCGGCTCATCTCCCTGGCCATCTGGCTGTTTGCCCTGGCCATGGCCTATCCCTACCTGCCCGGCGCCCAGACCGAAGCCTTCAAGGGGCTGTCGGTGATCGTCGGTCTGATGATCTCCCTGGGGGCATCCAACGTGGTGGGTCAGGCGGCGGCGGGGCTCATCCTCACCTACTCCCATACCCTGCGGGTGGGGGAGTTCGTGCGCATCGGCGAGCATGAGGGCACCGTCATCGCGTTAGGCATGTTCACCACCCGGATCCAGACCGGCGCCGGCGAGACCCTGACCCTGCCCAACACCCTGATCACGGGCTCGGTGACCAAGAACTACTCCCGCACCGTCGAGGGGCCCGGCTACCTGCTGGATACCAGCGTCACCATTGGCTACGACACCCCCTGGCGCCAGGTGGAGGCCATGCTGCTGGAGGCCGCCCGCCTCACCCCGGGCATCCAGGCCGACCCCGCGCCCCGGGTGCTGCAGACCGCCCTGTCGGACTTCTACCCCGAGTACCGGCTGGTGGCCCATGCCATTCCCGACACCCCCACCCCCAGGGCGGATCTGCTGAGCCGGCTGCATGCCAACATCCAGGATGTGTTCAACCGCTACGGCGTGGCCATCATGTCGCCCCATTACATGGCCGATACCGCCCAGAGCAAGCATGTGCCGCCGGAGCACTGGTACCCGGCGCCGGCCCAGGTGCCGGCCGAGCCGGCCGCGCCTGAGACCGCAGCAGTGGAGCCGGCGGCCACCGCCGGGCAAAAGCCGGCTTAGCCCCAAAATAAACAAGGCGCCAAAAGGCGCCTTGTTGGTCTGTGACCGCTTAATTAGAACGACTTGCTGAAGTTCACCAGGGGCATCACCGGCAGTATGCCGTTGGGGGCATAGTTGCCCAGGCCGATCTGGATCCCCTCCAGGTGCTGGGTGGCATTGAAGAAGCCCAGCTGGAAGGTGGCGCTGTCGGCGTAGTTGACGAAGCCTATGCTGGCCAAGGCCTTGCCCCGAGAGACGTTCACCGGCGCAAAGTTCAGGCCCCGCACCCCACCCGTGTAGTTCACCAGGCCGGCAACGTTGAGACCGTAGACATCGCCGGTGACGTTGGCGATGCCCCCCAGGTTCACCCCGCTGACCGAGCGGGTGTAGTTGACGAAGCCCAGGTTGCCCCCCACGTCCTGGCCTTCGTGCCAGTTGAACAGGGTGACCGCGATCCCCTTGAAGTGATTGCGCACCCGGCCGGCCCCCAGGCCCAGGCCCAGTTGCAGGCCGGTGAAGTCGTTGGTATCCGAGAGGGCGAACAAGGGCAGATCCAGACCCTTGACCTGTTGCGTCTTACCGTAGAGCAGATCCAACCGTACCCCTGTGACCTGCTCGGACGCCGGCAGATTGACGCCGGGCAAGGAGAGCTGAACCGGGGTGGCAGCCTGTGCCGCACCGCAACCGGCCCAGGCCAGCGCGGCAAAACAGAGAGCGTTACGCATGATGTGATCCTCATCAGAGTTTGAGCCCAGTGATGGTATCAATCAGAACCATGCGTAGCCACTGTTACACTGAGCGGTACGTGAAATTTGTCATATTTTCTTCACATCGACGCCAGAGCGGCAGCAATCTCATAACAAGTGACGTAGATCATACTCAAACGAATCATTTTGCGAGCTGGTCAACAGTTGTTCACTTTCCCAGGAGCAAGGCCCTGGTCCCTTGGGCACAATGGCCTGCCACCGCCACCCGGGAGGAAACATGCCCAGCCTACTGTTGCGTTCACGCCTGGCGCGGGATCCTGAGGAGTTCGCCTGTCGGCGGGGTCCGCTGCGCCAGCTGCTGCCGGCCCTGATCCTGCTGGTGACCCTGTGCTGCCTGCCGCGCCATGCCGGCTTTATCGCCCTGCCGGTGGCCCTGTTCTGCCTCGTCTACTACGGCCTCAGCCTGCCCCTGCTCTACTGGCGACGCCTGCCCCTGCGCGGCCCCCTGCGCCATGGCCTGCTCTGGCTGCTGGCCTTCACCCTCCTGTTCGGCCGGCATTTCTGGCTGGCCCATCAGGCCGGACAGACCGCCAACCTGGTGTCGGAGCGGATCGAGCGCTTCTACCATAGCCTGGGCCGCTATCCCGCCGGCCTGCACCAGCTGGGGCTGAGCCAGCAACAGCAGCAGGCGGTACGGGCCTTCGGCCTGCACTATCTCAACCGGGCCGGCCAGCCCAGCCTAGACTACCCGGCCACCTGGATCGTGCTGAACAGCATCGACTATGACTTCGAGACACATAGCTGGCGCCTCACCCGTCACTAGGCCGTCATGGCCAGCAGGCAGACTGACACCATGGCGCAGCAGGAGCGCAAGATGAGCAGGAAGATAGTGCTGATCCTGGGCCACCCGGCCCAAGAGAGTCTGTGCGGCCAGTTGGCCGACCGTTACCAGCGCAGCGCCGAGGCGCTGGGTCACGCCGTGCGGCGGCTGGAACTGGGGCAGCTGCAATTTGATCCCGTGCTGCATGAGGGTTACCGCCAGGTGCAGCCCCTGGAGCCGGATCTGCAGCGGGCCCAGGCCGATCTGCGGTAGGCCGACCACCTGGTCTGGGTCTATCCCACCTGGTGGGGTGGCCCGCCGGCCCTGATCAAGGGCTTCATCGACCGCGTGCTGCTGCCGGGCTTCGCCTTCCAGTACCATGCCCAGGATCCCCAGTGGGATCGGCTGCTGGCCGGACGCAGCGCCCAGCTGATCGTCACCATGGAATCGCCCCCCTGGTACTACCGCTGGTTCACTCGCCAGCCCGGCCACCAGCTGATGAAGCGCGCCGTACTGGGCTTTTGCGGCGTCAAGCCGGTGAAGATCCTCAGCCTGGGACCGGTGCGCTCGGCCACCGAGACCCGCCGCCAAGCCTGGCTGGCGCGGGTGGCCAAACTGGCCCAGGCGCTCTAATCGGGCCGGTCGCTAATCGGCCAGGGGCCGCCGGGCCAGGAGCTGCACCACGTGGCCCAGCCCGGTGTGGCCCAGCCCCTCCAGCACGGTGCGCTCCTTCTCCTCCAGCAGCTCCATCGTCAGACCGGCCAGCTCCTGACTCAGCCCCGCGGCACTCATCAGCCAGGCCGGATCCGGCGGCCCGCCGCTGCCGTAGTCCAGCTGCCGGGGGGTGTAGGCCTCCAGCACCAGCAAGCCACCGGGCTTCAGGGCCTGGACGCAGGCGCCATGCACCCGCTGGCGCAAGGCCGGCGGCAGGTGGGCGAAGATGCTGATGATGCCATCCCAACAGGCCTCTCCCAGGGCAAACTCCGCCAGATCCGCCTGGATATAACTCAGGCTGACGCCGCGGCTGGCGGCCAGGGCCAGGGCCTTGTCCCGGGCCACCGCCGAGCCATCCACCCCACTCACCGCGAAGCCCTGCTGCGCCAGCCAGACGGCGTTGCGCCCCTCCCCTTCGGCCAGGCAGAGCAGGCGCCCGCCCGGGCTCAGGTGCGGCAGACTCTGCCGGACAAAGTCGTTGGGCTCCAGCCCATAGACGTACTCGGGCCTGGCGTAACGTTGATCCCACATGTGAACGTCTCCTCACAACAACGCGGATCCCAGGCTAGCCCCCAGGTCCCGCCGCCGCAATAAAAACCCACGAACAAAACTTGATCAAGATATTACTGAGATATATCTTGATGATCGTCAGACAGGCAGAGCCCTGTCTCCGAGACCCGACGCGGGCACGACGGCACCCCACGCCAAGTGGCCCAGAACAACAACGACAAGAGGTAATCCCATGAGAAATGGCATGCTGATGGCGCTGATGATGCGCCAGTTTGATGAACTTAATCCCCACCATCTCGGCCAGGGCCATCGCGGTCACGGCAGAGGCCGGCAGCGGGGGCCCGGTGGCCAGGGGCGCCCGGAGGCCGAGATGGCGGCGGATGACGCCGATAGAATGCGGGGGCACGGCCCGCGGGGCGGCCGGCAGGGTGGCCCCAGGCATCACGGCGGGCGCCACGGCGACATCAAGGGCCACGGCCGCCGCCATCGCTTGTTCGAGCATGGCGAGATGCGCCTGGTGGTGCTGCACCTGCTGGCCAGCGGCCCACAGCACGGCTACGAGCTGATCAAGGGGCTGCAGCACCTGGCCGGCGGCGACTACACCCCCAGCCCTGGGGTCATCTACCCCACCCTGAACCTGTTGGAGGAGATGGATCTCATCGCCCTGGCCAGTGAGGAAGGCGGCAAGAAGCGCTTTGCCATCACAGAAGAGGGTCAGACCCTGCTGGACAAGCAGGCCGAGGAGCTGGCCCGCATCCTGGCCCGCCTCTCCGCCACCGCCCGCATCGCCCAGGGGCGGCGTCATCCGGCGCTGGAGCGGGCCCTGGACAACTTCAAGACCGCCCTGCACCTGCGCCTGGCCCAGGACGATCTGTCCGACGAGACCCTGCTGGCCATGGCCGCCGTCCTGGATAAGGCGGCGCAGGATCTGGAACGCTGTTAATCAGGAGACAAGATGAACCAACATCACTATCGGGTCACACTGGAGGCCCTGGACGGGGAGAACGTCGGACAGACGCTGAGCTTCGAGGGCAAGAGTCACGACGAGATCATCAGTCTGCTGGATCGTGTCGGCTGCCGGGACGGCCTGACCCAGGACGAGACCGCCGCCATGCTGGTGGGCCTCAAGCTGCTGGGGGAAGTGGCCATGACCCATCGCAAGATGCCGCCCTTTGATGCCCTGCAACCGGCATTGCGGGACTTCATCATGGTGCTCAAGGGCAAGGCCCCGCGGCAATGAGCGGCTGTGGACCGGCGGCCAGGTCTTAGGCATGCCAGCGGCCTTATCCGTCGCGGCGCGGTGAGAAGTGAAAAAAGGGGCCCCTTAGGCTTAATGCTCATCAGTTAAGGCGCCGTTGGCGCCTTAACTGTATCAACGACACGGTTTTTTGAGGCAAAAGCCAACCCCACCCTAACCCTCCCCTTGAACAAGGGGAGGGAAAAATCGTTCCTCCCCCTTACTAAGGGGGAGGTTAGGAGGGGGATGGCTTGCCTCTGGCGGCCATTCATGAGTATCTCTGTTTCTTAACTGACCAGCATTACCCCTTAGGCTCCTTTTTGCTTTGCGCCGACTCAGCTGGCCCGCAGCTTGAACTGATCCAGCAGCCTGGTCAGCTGTTCGGATTGCTCCGCCAGCTCCTGGGCAGCCTGGGCACACTCTTCGGAGGTTTGGCTGTTTTGGTGAGTGACTTCGTCGATCTGGTGGACCCCCGTGCTGACCTGATCCGCGCCCGAAGACTGCTCCCCGGCCGCCAGGGCGATCTCGTTGACCAGGGTGGCCACCTCGCCGGTGTTCTGCACTATCACCCCCAGCGCCTCGGCCGTCTTCTTGGATAGCTGGATACCCGCCTGTGTGCGCTGGGCCGAGACATCGATCAGGGCGGCTGTCTTCTGGACCGCCTCCGCACTCAAGCCAGCCAGCTTGCGCACCTCGTCAGCCACCACGGCAAAACCCCGTCCCTGCTCACCGGCTCGCGCCGCCTCGATGGCCGCATTGAGGGCCAGCAGATTGGTCTGCTCCGCAATCGACTCTATGGTCCGGATGATGTTGTTGATGTCCTGACCGGACGCCTCGATCTGCGACATGGCGCCCTGCAGTTCCTCCATCAGGCTATTGCCGCTCTCGGCCGATCCCGCCGATTGACCGGACAAGGTGCTGGCCAGCTCCGCATGCTCCGCGCTTTGCCGTATCTGGGCCGCAATCTGGGTGATGGTGGCACTGATCTCGGTGACGGAGGAGGCCGACTCGGTGGCCCCGCTGGCCAGGTCGTGGCTCATGGCCGAGACCCGATCCGCATTCTGGCCTATGATGCCGGCCCGCAGCAGCACATCCCCCACCAGTCGGTTGAGGTTATCCACCATATGCTCCAGGGCATGGCCCAGCTGATCCTCTTCCGAGGCCAAGTGGATCTGCTGATCCAGATCCCCGGCGGCTATCTTCTCTGCCACCTGAATATGCCCCTGCAGGGTGTCGGCCATATTATCCAACGCGGTGGAAAGCTGGCCGATTTCGTCGGCACTGTGATAGCTAAGCCGACTGCCGAATTTACCCTGGGCAATGGTCTTGGCCACGGTGACCGCCTGCAGTATGGGCCGCGCCAGCCCCCGGGCCACCACAAACAGCACCCCAATGGCCAACAGGGTCACCAGCAAGCCGATCACGACCTGCCAGAACACGCCCCTGGCATTCTGCTCAGCAATATTCTCGGTCAGGGTCTGTACCGCGGCCAGCACCAGGTCTTTATCGAGACGGATCAGGATCCCCCAGTTGACCTGACTGCCCCCTAGGCTGATGGGGGCCAGCACGTTGAACTGCCCCTGCTGCTGATCCTGGAATACGGAGGATTCGCCGCGGTGGATCAGCTCACTGAGCTTGTCGGCATCCTGCTCAATGGCCCGGCCTATGCCCTCGGGATGACGACTGTCGGCGATCAACAAACCATCCTGGGTGACGATGGATACCTCCGCCTTGCCTTGGTAGATCTCGTCGGCAATCTGTTTGCTTAACCCTTGTACGAAGCTGAGATCATAATCGGTCCCCACCACCCCCATGAACTGGCCGTTGACGATAACGGGGGCCGACAAGGTTGCCAGCCAGACCTGCTTGCCCTGCACCACATAGGGCAGCGGCGCCGTCACCGCCTCATGGCCCGTGCGCTTGGGATCCTGGTACCAGGCCCCTTTGACGATGCCGTTGGGGTGCGTCTCCGTTGAGTCAAACTCCACCAGGGACTGGACCTGGATCCCCTTGGCGGCATCGCGGATCCAGTAGGGAACAAACTGGCCGGTCTGGCCATCATTGCCCTGTTGGCCGTCCCTATGCTCACTATCCTGACCATCGAACGCATTGGCCGCCCAGGCGCTGTAGGCCCCATTGAGATCCGGATTACCTTGCAACACCCCACGGAGCATCTGATTGAACACGGTGCGATTGAGGGTCTGGCCACCCTGACCTGCGTCATGAGTCTTGGCCGCCGCCGCAGTACGGGCCAGGGTGCTCGCCGCCTCCAAGCCCTTCTCCAGCCGCCGACTGATGATGGCCGCATACTCGGAACCGATGCTCTGAATTTTCTCCATGCTGACGCGTTCGACCAAGGTAGAGACCTGCTGACTGATCAGCCGATTGGTCGATGAAGAGGAAGACACCCCCACACCCACCAGGATGGCCGAGGTGACCAGCAAGCTGATCCCCGAGGCCAAGACGATTTTTGTTTTGATAGAACTAAGTTGCATCGCTATCTCCCTATCCGCTCCCTAACACTCACAGTTACTTATATGGCAATTTGCCAGCGAGCATTAAGCTAAGCCCTATCGTATTTTTACAGACTGTGCGCAAAGTCCTTTTCCTGCCCCGCTGAATCGTGGCAGACACTGAGGGTTGGGTGTCTCAGCGACCCGCTGTCGCCTGGTCATTGTGGGAGGATGACCGCATTGGCCTTACCCCAGCGCAGGACAGAGATAAACACGCTTGGGTCCTGCGCTACTACATCAGCTCGGCTGACCTAACCGAAGAGCGATTCGCCAACACGGTGCGCAGTCATTGGGGCATCGAAAACCAGCTGCATTGGGTACTGGATGTCACCATGAAAGAGGATGCCTGCCCGATCTACCGGGGAGATGCAGCCGAGATACTGGCCACAGCGCGGCATATGGCACTGAACATGCTCCGAGCGGAAGAAGAAAAGCGAGCCAGCATCCGCCGCAAACAGAAGATAGCCGCCATGAATAGCGACTATCTTGAGCAGGTGATTTTGGCGGGAATTAGGGCGGCGAACAAAAAATGAGCATTCATGTTCTTACCCTGACTTCAACCCCTTACTAAATTGAAAAAATTTAAGCTCGTCAACCAATTTCCAAACTTAGCTGATGGTTGTTCAATTGCAACATTAAACAAGTATGCTGAAATCAGCGACAACAAGAATGACACAATGTATATGATATACACATTCAAGACATTGCCATAAATATGCAGCAATGAAATCATTATAATAAAGTGCAACAAATATACGCTATATGAAATTTTCCCGAGAAATATAAAAATCTTATTCTCCATTATTGTTTTCAACCTAAGACTACCAAGACAAACAACAATTATCAAACAGGAGCCAATTGTTAAAACATATTCAGTTACTTTATGTGAAAAATTTCCTTTGATAAGCATTTCTGACACTTTTGCATATCCATATAAAAATACGCCGACAGATAACAACAACACTTTTATAAAAGATGACATCGCAACAATAGTTGATATTATTTTGTCTTTCCGAACATAGAGGGTTGAACCAATGAGAAATATGCTGCAATAATGTAAAGTATCAAAGAAACTGGTCTGATGGCCGTTACTTACTTCAAATCTGTACAAATCATTAAGAGATGCTATTCCAGACAAGAATACACATATTGTAAAAATACTGATGAGATTACATCGTTTTGACATGAAAAATATAAATGGGAAAATTATAGATATGCGCATCTCGTGAACTAGCGACCATATGACAGTATTAAACGTATCTGTATGAATATTTGCCACCAGCACAAAATGCTCAAAAATTACGCCATCGGATATGGTCGTTGGCCAAAACTTATAGAACCATTCAGAAAAATCATTATAGATAGGAAGATTAAATTGATTATACAGAAAAATGCTTATAGATATTGCAAAAAAGTATGGGATATATATTCTGCATATTCTTTTTGTTATGTATTTTGGATATGACATTTTGTTGTTATCTAGCTGATGAGACAACACGAAGGCACTTAATATAAAAAAGAGAATGACCGCAGCATGGCCATATATTAATATTCTGATTGGTGAAACTGAAAAAATAAAAGGCAATATAGGTGTAACCATCCACATATGATTGAACAATACACTTATCGATGCTAGGCCTCTTAAAGAATCAAGAGTTTCATATCTTTTGTTCAAAAGTTTCTCCATTCATTGAACAATTTATTAAGCAGCATTTAGTTGCCTATCCATACACGCTGGCCACCTAGCTCCACGACGCCAGAGATCGACTCATCGCGACCTATTGTTCTGACGCTGAAAATTTGTTCGGTCTATGATGTATATGAATATGAATAGGTGTCCTGTTAGCCGCCAATCCTGTGGTGGCGTCTTGAACACTGTGCTTAGCCAGCCATCGGGCTCGGCCCAGACAACCGCCCCAGGGTTCCAGCTCAGCCTGCGACCTGTGCCACGCCTTTATCAGATTTACACCATAACATTTCTTTACATATTATGACACGCAACAGGTCACATTTGGCAATCAGTCAAGTTGCCGGAGGCAGTCACACCGAGGGCTTGGCGATTGCTCAGTACAACCTAGGCGTCTGTAGTGGGTCGCGATCTGGCTGGCGGGAGCCGTCTGCAGGCCTTGCGCTCAGACCGAACGAGTCGCGCTGCAGGCAGCCGGGCCCGGCATCGCCATATCGGGGTAACCGGGATGGCGTTGCCCCCGGTTTGGCGCTAAGGCAGGCAAAGCCCAAATAGGATGCGGCGCCAGGGTGGCGCCGCGGACATCGAGATGGGGTCGTGAGTCAGGAATGACAATTGAGCAGGAATGACGGGTGGGAAGAGGGAGGCATCAGTCTCTTGGTGCCTTCGCGCCAGACCAGGGCGCAACGCCGGGCCGAGAGACGCAACGGCGAAGTCGGCACCGCCCCAGGGCTGGGCGGCCCCGGCAAGCAACGCCAAGCTGGCTAGCCCCGCTCCTCGCAGGAAGGGACCGCAACCCCGCTTAGGCGGCCACCGCGCGGCGGCCACGCCCAAAGGCGCTGGCGGGTATAAACATGACGCCATTGCCCAGCAGTATCAGGGCCAGCCCCAACACGGCGTTGGCGTGCCAGACGTAGCCCTCAAACAGGGTGGAGCAGCCCAGGGCTACCAGGGGGAACAGCAGTGTGCTGTAGGCGGCTTGGCTGGCGCCGATGCGGCCCACCAGGGCGAAGTAGGCGCCAAAGGCGATGACGGAGCCGAACACCGCCAGATAGCCCAGGGCCCCCAGGTAGGTAAGGCTCAGCTCGGGGGTAAAGTCCGCCCCCTGGGCCCAGGCCAGGGCGCCCATCACCCCGGTGCCGTAGAGCATGGCCCGGGCGTTGGTGGAGAGGATGTCGAGGCCCTGGCGCTGATGGCGGGCGCTCAGCATGTTGCCCAGGGAAAACCCGTAGGTGCCTAACAAGCTCAGACCGACGCCGGGCAACAGGGCCGGGTGCCACTGCCTAAGCTCAGGCCAGAACAGGCAGATCATGCCCAACAGCCCCAGCCCGGCGGCGGGCCAGAAGCGGCCCGGGATCCGCTGGCCGAAGAACAACCGGGCGTTGATGGCGTTAAACAGCACCGCCATGGAGAAGATCACCGACTCCAGGCCGCTGTTGATGCTGTGGGAGGCGGTGTAGAAGCAGTAGAAGTTGAAGCCGAACACGCAGCAGCCCTGCAGCAGGCAGAAACCGTGATCCCGCAGGCTCAGCGACCTTAACCGCCGGCTGGCCCACAGGATGAGCCACAACAGGGCCGAGGCCAGGGCGAAGCGCCAGAAGATGGACACGGCCACCGGCACGGCGCCCTGTTGCAACACGATGGCGATCCAGGTGGTGCCCCAGATCAGCACCACCAGCAGATAGAGAAACGGGTTCATGGTACGACTCCTCACCAGACAGGCGAGCAGTCTGCCCGATCTCGGCTCCACCGGCTTGCCCATCCTTGCGGCGACGGGCGGCACTTGCATGCCCTTGCGCTTTTTTTGCCGCCCGGGCGGGGCGCGCTGGCATCCGCCGGCGCCATTTCTTAGACTGGGTACCTTAGCAGGGAGCCAGGATATGCGCCGTTACCAAGCCTTCGAGAATCTGAGCCAGCACAAGGCCCAACTGCGGGAGCGCGTCCGCCTGGGGTCGGGTATCGAGCTGGCCGCCTGGACCAACAAGCACGACACCATCACCCAGTGCTGCGATCACCATACCCTGAGCCTTTACGTGGCCGACGGCTACGAGACCTACCACAAGACCCCCTATGGCTGGCGCAATGGCGGCGCGCCGGATCGCTTCTGCCTGATGCCCCAGCAGTGCGAGTCCACCTGGGATGTGCGCTCGGATCTCTCCTTCGTGCACCTCTACTGCACCGATGAGCACCTCAAGGCCATCGCCCTGCAGATCTGGGACAAGGCCCCCGCCGAGCTGAACCTGGACGAGCAGACCTTCGGCGAGGATCCGCGCATCACGGCCCTCTACCGCCACTGCCTGCTGGCCTGCGACTGGCAGCAGGACGCCAACCAGCTGCTGCTCTCCACCAGCGCCACCTTGCTGCTCACCCACCTGATCCAGCACTACAGCCAGGTGCGCTGGCAGCTGCCAACGGTGCGCGGCGGCTTGGCCCCGGTGGTGCAGCGGCGGGTGCAGGCCTATATCGAGGCCAACCTGGACGGCCCCCTCACCCTGGCGGAGCTGGCGGCCCAGGCACAGCTCAGCGAATACCACTTCGCCCGCATGTTCAAGCAGAGCACGGGGCTCGCGCCCCACCAGTTCGTCATGCTGCGCCGGCTGGAGAAGGCCCGGGAGCTGCTGCGCCACAGCCCGCTGCCCTTGACCGAGATCGCCCTGGCCTGCGGCTTCGCCAGCCCCAGCCACTTCTCCAACCGCTTTCGCGCCAGCACAGGCGTCAGCCCCAGCACCTGGCGCCGCCAGGCCTAGCATACTGGCTGAACCCACTTAGCCCATCAACGAAACGCAAACCGCTCATGGTGCAGCCGGCCGCTGGGCAGGGCGCTGGCCAGGCATTCGCCCATGCCCTGGGGACCGCAGAACCAGCACTGGGTTTCGGCGTCGGTAAACAGTGGCCGGGGATCCAGCAGCCCCTGTTGCTGGCGGGTGTGGATCTCCAGCGCCACCCCGCTCTTGCGCGCCAGCTGACGCAGCCGCTCGCCGTGCAGCACCTCCTCCGACCGCTCGACACAATAGATGAGCCGGGTGTGGCGCCGGGTCTGCCCCTGGCGCGCCAAGGCCTCCAGCCAGGCGAAGAAGGGGGTGATGCCGATGCCGCCGGCGATCCACAGCTGGGGCCTCGCCCCTTCGTCCGGCAGGATGAAGCGGCCGTAAGGCCCCTCGGCCCAGACGCGCTGCCCCACGCGGCAACCCTGCACCAGCTGCCGGGTGTGATCCCCCAGCCCCTTGATGGCGAAGTGGGTCAGGCCCGTGTCCGGGTCCTGGCACAGTATGGTGAAGGGATGGGCGCCCTCCCTGGGATCCAGGGTCAGCAGGGCGAACTGCCCCGGCCGGTAGTCCCGGGCAAAGCTGCGGGGCAGCCGGATGGCCAGCTCCACCAGGGCCGGTGCCGGATGGCTAAGCGCCGCCAGCTGGCCGGTGACGCGGCGGGCCCGACCGATGCGGCCCAGCAGGCTCCACAGGGAGGCGGCCAGCACCAGCAGGCAGGCCAGTCGGCTCAGCCAACCGAAAGGGGTCGCATGCAAACCGTCTGCAAGCAGGATCAGGCTGTGCAGCCCGGCCATCAGCCCCAGCACGGCCCCCAGCTTGTGGATCAGGCGAAAGCGGCCATAGGGCAAGGCCTTCACCAGGCTGATGATGACCAGCAGCAGCATGCCGTAGAAGGCCAGCTCCCCCAGCTCCATGCCGAGGCCCCGCCAACTGGCCCCCTGATGGGCATGGCGGGCCCCCGGGGTGAGCCAGCCCCACTGGATCAGCCAATGGGGGGATTTAACCAGCAGCCAGTGCAGCAGCACCAGACCCGCGGCACCGATGCCGCACCACTTGTGCAGCAGATAGAGGTGATCCAGGCCGCCCAGGCGCTGCTCCAGCCAGCGCGGTCGGGTGGCCATCAGCAACAGGGCCGCCATCAGCACAATAAGCAGGGTGCCGGAGAGCTGCACCAGCTGGCCGCGCCAGAAGAAGAAGCCCTGCTGCAGGGCGTCCGCCGGCAGGGTCAGCAGCCAGCTGCCCAGGCACAGGGCCAACAAACCAAAGAGGTATTTCATGAGGAGACTCCCAGCTAGCGCACCATAGAATCAGCTTACCTGAGAGCCTAGCCCCGGACTGTGGGTCGAGTGTGTCGGAACTGTGGCCAATTGTGTCAGGTCGGTCCCTTGGCCCGGCCTGCGGCAGGCGTTACCATGCCCTATCAGCCTTACTCAAGGAGGTCCCATGCTGTTGACCGACTACCGATTGCGCTCCCCTTCCCTCACCGATCTCGACCGCTGCTACGCCATCGAGCGCAGCGCCTATCCCGGCGACGAGGCGGCGACGCGGGAGAAGATCGAAAAACGTATTCGTATGTATCCTGATGGTTTCATGCTGCTGGAGATCGACGGCGTGATCGCCGGCATGATCAACAGCGCCTGTGCCGATAAAGTGGTGATGGCCGACAGTGCCTTCAAGGAGCTGGTGGGGCATGATCCTGCCGGCCGCCAGGCGGTGATATTGTCGCTGGCGGTGCACCCGGATCATCAGGGCCAGGGGCTGGCCGGCCTGCTGCTGGTGAACTTCATCCAGCGCATGAAGCGGCTGCACAAGCAGTCCATCGAGCTCATGTGCCGGGAGGAGCACATCGCCCTCTACCGGCGTTTCGGCTTCAACTACGTGCGCCCAAGCGCCTCCGCCCATGGCGGCCTGGCTTGGCACGAGATGCTGTTGCGCCTCTGACCCCGGAGCCCCCATGCCCATCGCCAAGCCACCGGCTCACCCCAAGGACCCGCTCAGTGCCGCCCCCCTGGCCCAAGCCGACTGGCCCGGCGATATCTCCACCCGCGTGCAGCAGGCCCTGCTGGCCCTCGCCCGGCCGGTGGATCTGATGCAGCAGCACAGCCGGCTCAGCGAGATCCCCGGCATCTTCTACCTGGAACAGGGTGCCGTACTGATGGCGGTGCCGGATGGCGAGATGAAGAGCAGCATCGGCATGGCCCTGGGGCCCGGTGACTGGTGGGGCATTCACGCCTTCGACCCGGCCAGCCCGCGGCTGTTTGCCCTGATGGAGCTGGTGGCCCAGCCGGTGGTGTGGCTGTTTCCCAAGGCAGAGGTGGAGCAGTTGGCCAGCCGGCAGCCGGAGGTGTACAAGTGGCTGTTTGCCATCGCCCTGCGCCTGCACGGCCTGCGCATGCAGCTGCACCTCAACAGCTGGCACAGCCTGCCCCAGCGGGTGGCCTACCTGCTGCTGCACCTGGGCGAGCGCTGCGGTCAGCCCCAGGCCGACGGCCTGCAGTTGCCCGTCAGCCAGCAGCAGCTGAGCCAGCTGGCGGGCATCAGCCGGCCTCGGCTCAACGAGGTGCTCAAGCAGTTTGAGGGCCAGGGCCTGCTGCAGCTGGGCCGGGGCCAGATCCGGCTGCTGGACATACCTGGGCTGCGGGCGCCCCTGCAGTCCCTCAACCTGATGTTTCACGATCCGCTCCAGAGCCCGGACTCGGCGGCGCCGCAGGCCTAGTCCCCCACCCCGTTGCGGCCCCGCTGCTTGACCCGGTAGAGGGCCTGATCGGCGCGATCCAGCAGGGCATCCAGGCTGAGGCCGGCCTCGGCCTGGGCCAGACCTATGCTGATGGTCACCACTTCGGCGGTGGGCGAGGCGGCATGGGGCAGCGCCGCCTCCGCCAGCAGCCCCTGGATGCGGCGGGCCACCACATGGGCGCCGGCCAGATCCGTGTCCTCCAGATAGAGCACAAACTCCTCCCCGCCGTAGCGGCCCAGGCTGTCCACCTCGTCGCGGATCCCCCGCCGCAGACAGTCCGCCACCGTCTGCAGGCAGGCATCCCCCTGCAGGTGACCGTAATGGTCGTTGTAGCGCTTGAAGTGATCCACATCCAGCATCAGCACCACCGCCTGGCCGTCACGGGCCTGCAGGCGGCCCAGCCGTTTCTCCACAGTGCTGAAAAAGGCCCGCCGGTTGGGGATGTTCAACAGGGGATCCAGGTTGGAGGCCTCCACCAGGGCCCGCATCAGCTGCAGGTTCTCGAACTCCTGGTTAGCGATGAAGCGCACCAGCCGGTTGGTGAAGTGAAAAAACAGGCCGCTGAGCAGCAAGAGTTCGGCCCAGCCCAGGTAGCTGAACCAGTGGGTGCTCTGATCCGGCACCAGCAGCCGGTGGACGACGGGGTCGCCAAACAGGCTGACAAACAGCACCCCCAGCATCAGGGTGGCCAGGGTGGGAAAGAGGAAGGCGATGCTGGCGTAGCTCATGGCCAGGGTCAGCACCACGGCCGACATGATGCCCCAGTTGGAGTTGGTCAGGGTCAGATAGACGATGTGGTAGTGGTAGCCGAGCAGGCACAACCACAGCAGGGTCACCAGGGTCACCGCCAGCAGGATCCAGCGGGCTCGGGTATAGCGGCGGATCCGCTGCGCCTGCCGCCGGCCCAGCAGCCAGCCCGGTCGCCAGAAAAACAGCAGGCAGGCCAGCGTTGTGATGCCATACAGCACAGATTGCAGCGCCGAGGGCGCCAACAGGGGATCCCAGAAGGAGACCAGATCCAGCCGGATGGCACCCCGCTGCAGCAGGCCCCACAGGCGCACCACCAGATAGGCCTGGGTCAGCAGATTCACCAGCAGGAACAGGCGGATCACCACGTTGGCATACAAGGAGGTGTTCTTGGCGATGAAATCATCCAGCGTCCACTCGTGACCGTCACTGAGCAGCCGACGGGAGAAACGTCCCACATCGCGCCGATCCGTCAGAGGGCTCAGTCGCTTGTCCAGCTTCATGATGACTCCTGCAGCCGCTTAATTGGTTTCATACTAGCCCCAACGGGCCAGTAATGTCTCGGCTGGAACCGGTGGTGAATAGAGATAGCCCTGCAAAAGCTGGCAGCCCTGGCGGGCCAGTAGTGCGGCCTGGGCCTGGGTCTCCACCCCTTCGGCCACGGTTCTGAGCTTGAGGCGCGCCGCCAGGGCCAGGGTGGTCTCCACCGCCGCCCTGTGCCTGGGGTTGTCCAGCATGCGCGCCACGAAGGCCCGATCGATCTTCAGCTCGCAGGCCGGGGTCTGGATCAGTTGCAGCAAGGAGGCATGGCCGGTGCCGAAGTCATCCAGCGCCAGCCCCACCCCGTGCAGCCGCAGCCGGCTGGCGGCGCTGAGCAGGGCCTCCAGATCCCGGCAGGCCTGGGTCTCGGTGATCTCCAGGCACAGGCGCTGGGGCGGGAAGTCGTACTCCACCAGCAGGGCCAGCACCTCCTCCACCAGAGCCGGTGACAGGAGTTCGTCCGGCGCTATGTTCACCGACAGGTTCAGATCCAGCCCCTGGCGCCGCCACTGCTGACAGCAGGCCAATGACTGGGCCAGCATGGTCATGGTCAGGCGGTGCCCTAGGCCCGCCGCATCCATCTCGTCGAGGAAGCCCGCCGGCCCCACCACCGTCTGGCCGGGACGCACCCAGCGCGCCAGGGCCTCCACCCCCATGAGGCGGCCGGTCTGGGCACAGACCTGGGGCTGGAAGTAGGGCTGAAAGTCCCCCTGCTCCAGTCCCTGGCGCAGCACCTGGGCGCTGGGGGAGACCCCTGTCTGCCGCGGGTCTGGCTTGGCCACCGCCACCCGCTCCGACTGCAACAGCTCGCAGATCTGCTGTCGTGCCACCGGCTTGCGGAACTGGCCCACCAGATCCAGGCCCTGCAGGGTGGCCAGGGTGGCCACCGACTCCATCACCTCGGCACTGGCCACGCTGATCAGCACCAGGGCGCTGGACAGCTGCCGGCGGGCCAGCTCCGCCAGCAGGCAGACGCCGTCCATGCCCGGCAAGCCGAGGTCCATCAGCACCATGTCCGGCTGCAGCCCCGTATCCAGCAGGCGCAGGGCGGCATGGCCATCCGCCACCGCCTCGATCCGCCGGGCATGGGGCTGACACAGGCGCGCCAGCCAATGGCGCTGAAAGTCATCATCCTCGACGATGAGCAGGGTGAGTTCAGCTTGCATCGAATACCTCGTTGCCGAAGACCGGACGGCAGATCTCGCCATCACGGTCGGGTGAGTCGGTGGCCGGACCCACTGGATTAAGGGCACACCAGCGGGCCAGATAGAGGCGCCAGGCCAGGTGCTCGACCTGCTCCCCCGCCTCGGCCAGCCGGCGGTTGAGCTGCCCCAGCAGTTCATCGGCCAGGGGCGAGCCCAGCAGGCGCAGCAGCTTGACCCGCTCCACCTGTTCCAAGGGGGAGCGCGGACCTGGCTGATGCTGGCGCACCATCTGGTACTGGGTCAGACAGAAGGCCGCCTGCTGCTGTGACCCCTGCAGGCAATAGAATCGCCCCAGCAGCAACAGGGCCATGGGGCGGTAGGCCGACTGCCCCACCCGCTGCTGCCAATCGCCACACTGTTGCTGAAACTGCTGCAGCAAGGCCGGGGCGGCTTCCGGTTCCGCCTGGGCGGCCATGTCCAACTGCAACGCCGCCAGCAGCGGCAGCAATTGACCGGCCCAGCTCACGCCCAGCGGCGCCAGCTGCAGCCCCTGCAGCAGCGCCTGATGCGCCGCCAGCAGGGTGCCGTCCGCCAGCTCGACACAGGCCAGCAGCCAGTGATGCCGCACGGCGCAGGGCGTCAGACTGATGGCGTGCAACAGTTTCTGTCTGGCCATGACAAACTTGTGCTCCCGCAAGGCGTTCTCCGCCCCCAGGGCCAGGGCCTGGGCCCCCAGCAAGGGATCCGACTCCAAGGCGGTAAGCCAGCTGTCCGCCAGGGCGTAGTAACGCCGGCGCATGGCCAGCTCCGCCAGGGCCAGCTGGGCACGCTTGCCCTCGGGCCCACCCCTGAGATCCAGCAGGGCGTTATGGGCCCGATCGAACTGCCGCTGATCCATCCAGATCCGGGCCTGCAACAGCCTGAGCCCAGGCGCGTCCACCGGCGCCTGCGCCAGGGTCGCGGCCGCCTGCTGCTCCGCCTCTGCCAGCAGACCGCCCCCCAGCAGGGCCTGGATAGGCGCCAACTGCTGACGCCGGGCCAGCCAGTGGGGCCAACGCTGGGCCAGGACCGTCGGCTGCACCGGCTTCAACAGATAACCATCCAGCTCCAGCGCGGCCAGCCGCCGCAGGCGCGCCAGGCTGGCGTCGTCGGCCATCATCACCAGCACGCAGTCGGGGGCCAGCCAGCCCTCCTGACACAGGGTCGCCAGCAACTGGGCACCGTCGGCCTGGTCGTCGCCCAGGCTGTCGTTGCACAGCAGCAGCTGATAGGCCCGCTCGCGGCACAGACGGCCGGCGGACGCGGCATCCGGCGCCCAATCCAGCTGGCTGGGGGCCAGGCCCAGCTGCGCCAGTTGGTCCAGCAGGGTATTGGCCTGTTGGGCACAGGGCTCCACCACCAGCACGGCGCGGGCGGGATCTAGACCGGCAAGAGTGAGTGGTGTAAGGGTGAGCGGCGCAAGGGGCTCGGCCATGGGATGTCATGCTCCTGCGGTTGGCGAACAGATGACGCCATGCTACTAGCAGTGGATTTATTCATCTGTTCCGCAAAGAACAGACTGATAATTCCGAAGGATGCACAGTTTGCCGAGATTTGAAACCAGCCTTTAACGAAGAGATGGCGATATGAAACTGGAGAGTGCGGTGCGGTACCCCTGGCTGGATCAGGGCAAGCTGTGGCACCTGTGTGGCGAGACGGCAGGCCTGTTTTATGAGGTGTTGCATGTCTATCTGCACAGCGTCGCCCCCCAGGGCCGGCAGCTGGCCGGCACCCTGCAGCGGCAGGCCTGGCCCGAGCTGGCCAGGCAGTTACACAGCCTCAAGGGCAGCCTGCAATACCTGGCCCGGGAACCTCTGTGCCAGCAGGTCGCGGATCTGGAACAGGCCGCCCTGCGCCACGACAGCCAGCAATTGCTCCGCCACTGGCCGAGCCTGCAGGCTGATTTGGCGGCGTTGGAGCAGGAGATCGGCGACCTGCTGGCCGGGCCACCCCAGCCCCTGGCGGCCCTCGGCTAACCAGGATTTACCCTGTGGGGCTTGCCTTGGCCCGCCGGCCTGTCTATAAAGCCCTGACACTCCAGACCAGCAAGCATCATGAATCCGAAAAGTCAGGCCGTGCTCAGCCACCTGCGCGGCATCATACGTACCATAGATCTCAATGAACGGGACCTGAGCCGTGCCTGCGGCCTCACCCTGCCGCAGCTGCTGACCCTGCAGACCCTGCAGGCGGAACAGCCCATGAGCACGGGAGTGCTGGCCCAGCGCATGAACCTGGCCCAGGCCACCGTCACCAGCATCCTCGACCGGCTGGAGAGCCGGGCCCTGGTGATCCGGCTGCGGGGCACGGACGACAAGCGCAAGGTGTGGGTCAAGCTCACCGACGAGGGGGCCGCCCGCCTGGTGCAGGCGCCAGACACCCTGCAGCAGCGCTTCGTGGAACGCTTCGCCACCCTGCCCGACTGGCAGCAGTCCATGCTGCTGGGCTCACTGGAACTGCTGGCGGAGCTGATGGACGCCCCCACCCAGCAGACCGCCCCCATGCTGGCCGGCGGCGAGCTGACCCGCAACGAGGCCTAAGCATTCAATTAGCATTACTAAATATAAATTTCCACATCGACTAAAAGCCCGCCATATGGCGGGCTTTTTCTTGCCATTTTGCCGGCAAAAACCGCCTTTTCAGCCAAAGATTCACCCCGGCAACACCGCCATTTATCAGGTATTCCTGGTATGAAACCTGATTAAATCCTTCAAATTGGCGACAAATTGCTTTACGGTACTAATGATTAGCATTGCTATGCATTATTGGTTTCATTTCTGTTCACATTCCCATAGCAAGGACTCCATGACCGCCAAACTCGAAGTCAAACAACTCTATAAGGTCTTCGGCGACAAGCCGGAGCGGGCCTTCGCCCTGCTTTCCGACGGGCTGGACAAGGCCGAGATCCTCAAGCGCACCGGCCTCTCCGTCGGGGTGCAGGACGTCAACCTCAGCATTCAGGAAGGGGAAATTTTCGTCATCATGGGGCTCTCCGGCTCCGGCAAGTCCACCCTGGTGCGCCTGCTCAACCGCCTGATCGAGCCAACCCGCGGACAGGTGCTGATCGATGGCGAGGACATAGCGTCCATCTCCGACGACGCCCTGCGCCAGGTGCGCCGCAAGAAGATCAGCATGGTGTTCCAGTCCTTCGCCCTGATGCCCCACCTCAAGGTGCTGGACAACACCGCCTTCGGCCTGGAACTGGCCGGTATCGATAAGGTCAGCCGCTACGCCGCCGCCCGCCAGGCCCTGGCCCAGGTGGGGCTGGAGGCCTGGGCCGAGTCCTACCCCGATGCCCTGTCCGGCGGCATGAAACAGCGGGTGGGCCTGGCCCGCGCCCTGGCCAACGACCCGGATATCCTGCTGATGGACGAGGCCTTCTCCGCCCTGGATCCCCTGATCCGCACAGAGATGCAGGACGAATTGCTCAAGCTGCAGGGCAGCCAGCAGCGCACCATCGTCTTCATCTCCCACGATCTGGACGAGGCCATGCGCATCGGCGATCGCATCGCCATCATGCAGGAGGGGGTAGTGGTGCAGGTGGGCACCCCGGACGAGATCCTGAACCAGCCGGCCAACGACTATGTGCGCGCCTTCTTCCGCGGCGTGGATCTGGCCCATGTGTTCAGCGCCAAGGACATAGTCCAGCGCCGCCAGATCCCCCTCATCAAGAAGCACGACACCGACGGCCCCCGCGCCGCCCTCAAGCAGCTCGAGGATCAGGATCGGGACTACGGCTTCGTCATCGACCGCAACCGGCGCTTCGTCGGCGTGGTGTCGGTGGATTCCCTCAAGCAGGCCGCCGCCGGCAAGCTGGCGCTGGATAAGGCCCTGCTGAGCGCCCCCCAACCCATACTGGGCGAGACGCCGGTGAACGAGCTGATCGGCCTGGTGGCCGAGTCCCCCTGCCAGGTGCCCGTGGTGGATGAGCGGGGCCTCTACCTGGGGCTCATCTCCAAGACCCACCTGCTGCAAACCCTGGATCGGAGTACCCCGGCATGATCAAACACCTTCGTCTCTGGCTGCCCCTCATCTGGCTGGCCACCCTGCTGTTGACCCTGCCGGCCCAGGCCGCCGACACCGCCGGCGAGCCCGATCCCTGGGGCAATGCCAGCCAAACCGCCGACGATCCCTGGGGGGCGGCGGGCAATGGCGAGCAGCAGGCCCAGGCCGACTGGCTCAGTGCGCCCGCACAGCCCACGGAACAAGACACCACCATCGACTGGCGCCAGCCGTTCGACCAGGCCTGGATCCCGCTGGATAGCTGGATCGAGTCGGGCATCGACTGGCTGGTGGTGCATTTTCGCCCCGTCTTCCAGCTCATCCGCGCGCCGGTGGACATGACCCTCAACGCCATCCAGGGCGCCCTGCTCTGGGTGCCGGCGCCCCTGATGATCTTGCTGCTGGCCCTGGTCGCCTGGCAGCTGGTGGGCGGTGGCATGGCTATCGGCACCCTGGTCTCCCTGCTGGGCATAGGCCTCATCGGCGCCTGGGCCGACGCCATGGTGACCCTGGCCCTGGTGCTCACCTCGCTGTTCTTCTGCCTGCTCATCGGCCTGCCCTGCGGCATCTGGCTCTCCCGCAGCCAACGGGCCGCCGCCTGGATGCGCCCGCTGCTGGATGCCATGCAGACCACCCCCGCCTTCGTCTACCTGGTGCCCATCGTCATGCTGTTTGGCATCGGCAACGTGCCCGGCGTGGTGGTGACCATCATCTTCGCCCTGCCCCCCATCATCCGCCTCACCCTGCTGGGCATTCAGCAGGTGCCGGCGGATCTGGTGGAGGCCGCCCACTCCTTTGGCGCCAGCCCGCGCCAGCTGCTGTTCAAGGTACAGCTGCCCCTGGCCATGCCCACCATCATGGCCGGGGTCAACCAGACCCTGATGCTGTCGCTGTCCATGGTGGTGATCGCCTCCATGATCGCCGTGGGCGGCCTGGGGCAGATGGTGCTGCGGGGCATCGGCCGCCTGGACATGGGCATGGCCTCGGTGGGGGGCGTGGGCATAGTGCTGCTGGCAATCGTGCTGGACCGGCTGACCCAGGCCATGGGCCACAGCCAGCGCCACCGCCAGAAGGCACCTCGCGGGCCCCTGGCCCTGCTGCGCCGCCAGACTTCGCGGCCGGCTTCATCTTCAACCAACAAGGAGTGACTCATGATCAACGCCAAACAGGCCCTTCCCCTGCTGGCCCTGCTGCTGGGTAGCCAGCTGCAGGCCGCCGAGCTGCCCGGACAGGGCGTCAGCGTGCAGCCCATTCAGAGCACCATCGCCGAGGAGAGCTTTCAGACGGTGCTGGTGAGCAAGCTGCTGGCCCGCCTGGGCTATGAGATCAGCCCCGCCAAGGACGTGGATTACAACGTGGGCTACGCCACTGTGGCCAACGGCGAAGGCACCTTCCTCACCTTCAACTGGGATCCGCTGCACGCGGAGAAATACGAGAAGGCCGGCGGTGACGCCAAGTTCTACCGGCAGGGGGACTATGTCAGCGGCGCGGCCCAGGGCTACCTCATCGACAAGAAGACTGCCGAGACCTACCACATCAGCAACATAGCCCAGTTGAAAGATCCCAAGCTGGCCAAACTGTTCGATGCCGACGGTGACGGCGTGGCGGATCTGGCCGGCTGCAACCCTGGCTGGGGCTGCGAGGCGGTGATCAACCACCAGATTGAGGCCTATGGTCTGGCCAAGACGGTGCACCACAACCAGGGCAACTACGCCGCCATCATCGCCGACACCATAGCCCGCTATAAGAGTGGCAAGCCGATCCTCTACTACACCTGGACCCCTTACTGGGTCAGCGGCGAGCTGGTCCCGGGCAAGGATGTGGTCTGGCTGCAGGTGCCCTTCTCCGCCCTACCCGGCGAGCGGGCCAAGATCGACACCAAGCTGCCCAACGGCAAGAACTACGGCTTCCAGATGAATGTGATGCACATCGTCGCCAACAAGGCCTGGGCCGCAGCCAATCCGGCCGCCGCCAAGCTGTTCGCCGTCATGCGTCTGTCCAGCAACGACATCAGCGCCCAGAACATGCGCATGAAGCAGGGGGAAAACAGCCCGGCGGACATAGACCGTCATGCCGAGGGCTGGCTCAAGGCCCACGCCAAGCAGGTGGACGCCTGGCTGGCCGAAGCCCGGCAAGCCGCCGGCTAAGCCAACCCCACCCTACCCCTCCCCTTAAACAAGGGGAGGGAAACATCGTTCCTCCCCCATACCAAGGGGGAGGTTAGGTGGGGGATGGCTTGCCACTGCTGCCCATTCATGAACATCCGCGTCTTAACTGACCAGCATTGGGCCAGACGGCCCCGTTTTTATTGCTCCCACCCCCACCGCACCAATCCACCCCGCCAGGGGAAACACAGACTCGCCGGGATCACGGCGCGGCAGCCGAGTCTGGGATAGGCTGACCGGCATCCTCACTGACAGGAGTCACCCATGTCCGCCGCCCCCATCCTCGTCTCGGGCCTCATCAACATTGAGACCACCCTGGGCATAGACCACTTCCCTCTGGACTACTTTCCCGTGACCTACGCCTTCGACCGGGTGGCCAGCACCGTCTCCGGGGTGGGCTACAACGTGGCCAAGGCGCTGCACACGCTGGGCCATGATGTGGCCATGGCGTCCCTCATCGGCGACGACTTCCACGGCCAGTGGGTGCGCCAGGCCATGGCCGCGCTGGGGCTGGCCACCGAGGGGCTGTTGGCCAGCCTGCCCGCCACCCCGGCCTCGGTGATCCTCTACGAGCCCGGCGGTCGCCGGCAGATCCATGTCGATCTCAAGACCATTCAGCAGAGCGCCTACGATGAGGCGCGCTTCGCGGCCCAGCTGGCGGGCTGCCGGTTGGCGGTGATGTGCAACATCAACTACAACCGCGCCCTGCTGCCCGCCGTACAGGCCGCCGGCCTGCCCATCGCCACCGATGTGCATGTGCTGAGCGATCCAGACGATGCCTACAACCGGGACTTCATGGCCGCCGCCGATATCCTGTTTCTCAGCGACGAGGGGCTGCATGGCCGCGCCCCAGAGGAGCTCATCGGCGCGCTGCAGGCCCGTTACCACAATCCCCTCATCGTCATGGGCCAGGGCAGCCAGGGGGCCTTGATGTACGTGGCGGCGGACCGCCAGTTCCATCGGTCAGCGGCCCGCAGCCCCAGGCCCGTGGTCAACACCATAGGCGCCGGCGATGCCCTGTTCTCCGCCTTCCTCCACGGCTACCTGACTCACGGCAACCCCTACCAGGCGCTGGATCAGGCCTGCTTGTTCGCCGGCTGGAAGGTGGGCGTCGCCGGGGCGGCGGACGGCTTCCTTCCTGCCGGGGAGCTCGCCCGCCTCGCCTGGGCGCCAAGCTGATCCCAGCCTGAATCCAGGGCCGATAGCGGCGGGCCACCCGCCCCCACTTGGCGCCCCTTCAGTCTGCATTCATGGCCAGCCTTTACACTGGACGCCAATCCATCGGGAGGTGCGTCATGAAACGACTGTCCATCATAGTGCTGCTGTTCAGCGCAGGGCTGGGCGCCCAGGATCTGCTGATCGGCAGCCGGCTGGGGGAAGCCTCTCGCAACGGACTGCGTCACCAGCTCGAGCCCAGTGACGGGGGTGGCGTCATCCGCCTGCTGCCACGGCTGGATCGCCTGGCCCTGCTCAGCTGCCAGGATACGGCACGCTTGTTGAGCATGGAGCCGGCCGAGGCCAGCTTCGCCCTGGAGGCCCAGATCACCCATGTGCTGGCCCTGCGCCAGCTGCAGCTGCCGGACAGCTATGCGGCGGGCGCCCGGCTGGCCAGCGCCATCCGGACCCGCTGCCAGGCAGATCCCCAGCAGCTGCTGCTGGCGGCGGTGGATCTGAGCCTGCGGGAGCAGCTGCTGCCGGCGCCGCCCCTGCGTCGCCCCTAGGGCCCCCTCTCGGGCAAGAAACGGGGGAAACAAGTGTCGGCGGGATCCCGGTTTGTCTGCCGTCAGGGGCTACACTGGCGACTTAAGACTCAAGGAGGCCCCATGAAACCCACCACCCTACTGCCGCTGCTGGGGCTGACCGTCACCCTGGCCCTGGCCCCCTGCCGCGCCGCCTTGCTGGATGGCCAGACCTGGCTCGACCATGTGAGTCAGGATCTGGCCCCCTTCTGGTACCAGGCCGCCGAGGGCATAGAGGACGGTGCCTATCCCAGCTTTTTGTGCAACGACGCCAGCCACCCGGATCCCAAGGCCCTGCAGGCCAAACCCGCCGGCCTCTGCCCCGAACTGGCCAGTCCGCCGGACTGGATCGCCGAGGGGCTGGCCTATCAGTGGACCCGCATGGTGTCTCGCCAGAGCTTCGCCTACGCCATGCTGTTCCACCTGACCGGCGACCCCAAGGCCCTGGCCCTGGCCCGTCAGGGGGTGGACTTTTTGCGTAACCGCGCCCTGCTGCCCCATGACCCGCAACAGCGGGGCCGGGACGGCGCCATCACCCGCTTTCAGGACGGCCAGGCCGCCGATAGCCCGGCGGATCGCACCAGCCAGGACCTGGCCTACATAGGGCTGGGACTGGCGGCCTGGTATTACATCAGCGGTGACGAGGCGGTGCTGGCGGATCTGCAGCGGTTGCAGGATCACCTGTTCACCGCCTATCTGGACCGGGTCCATCAGCGCCTCACCTGGTACCCTGCCAGCCGGACCCAGGAGCAGCAGGTGGAGCTGGTGGCCCAGCTGGATCAGCTGAACGCCTACCTGGTGCTGCTGGCTCCCTGGCTGCACGGCCAGCAGCAGGCCCTCTGGCATCAACGCATGGCCTGGCTGGCCCGGGCCCTGGTGCGGGACTTCTACGCCCCCGCCGAGGGACGCTTCTACGGCTACCTGCACGATGACAGCGGCCTGCTGCCCTCGGCCCGCCACGCCGACTTCGGCCATAGCAGCAAGAGCTTCTGGATGCTCTACCTCACCGGTCGCCAGCTGGGGGATCCCCTGCTCGCCAAGCTGGCCGAAGGCGGCCTCTACCCGCTGCTGGCCCGGGCCTACCGGGAGGATCAGCTGAAAAACCTGCCGATGCCCCTGCCCGCGGGGAGCGACGGCAGCCAGCAGGTGGGCTGGTGGGGAGACAGGGACGGCGAGAACGGCAGCGCCTGGTGGGAATATGCGGAGCTGGATCAGGCCGCCGCCACCCTGGGGCTGGCGAACGCCGCCCCCCGCCGCTATCTGGAGCAGACCTGGCCCAGCTGGTTCGCCAGCTTCGTCGATAAGCAGCATGGCGAGGTCTGGGGCTGGATTGGTGCCGCCGACAGCCTCAAGGTGCACCTGTGGAAGAACGGCTATCACTCCCTGGAGCATGCCCTGATAGGCTACCTCAGCGCCCAGGCCTTCCAGGGCAAGCCCGTGACTCTCTACTTCGCCCGGCCCCTGCCGGTGGGGGAGACGGTGCCTGTCTACTACTACCGGGCCAAGGTGCTGGCCTGCCAGCCGGTGACCGGGCAGCACGGCATCTGGCAGCTGACCCTGTCGCCCCCCCAGCTGCCCTGAGCCAGCCGCCGACCCAGGCAAAAAAAGACCGCGCCAAACGGCGCGGTCTGTCGTTACGCGTCCATCATCCCTGGCAGTCTACACCTTGAACTGACGGACCCGGCCGGCCAGCTGCCGGGCCAGCTCGTCCAGATCGCCGCCGGTCTGCAGCACAGTCCCTGAGGTGGCGGCCCCCTCTTCGGTGAGGCTGTTGAGCTCGGAGACGTGGCGGTTGATCTCATCCATCACGGTACTCTGCTCCTCGGTGGCGGAGGCAATCTGGAAATTCATGTCCAGCACACGGCTGACACCCTGCTGTATCTCCGCCAGGGCCTGCTGCATCTTGTCGGACATGGCGACCGTGCTCTCCACCTGGGCGCTGCCCTTGTCCATGGCCTGTACCGCGCTCTGCACCCCGCTCTTCAAAGAGCCGATCATGCCCTGGATATCCTCGGTGGAACGCTGAGTGCGGCTGGCCAGGGTACGCACCTCATCGGCCACCACCGCAAAGCCCCGCCCCTGCTCACCGGCCCGGGCCGCCTCGATGGCGGCGTTCAGTGCCAGCAGGTTGGTCTGCTCGGCGATGCCGCGGATCACATCCAGTACCGAGGTGATCTTCTCGGACTCCTCCGCCAGCTGGGCCACCCGGCTCGCCGCCTGGAGGAAGCTCTCCTGCAACTGGGCGTTGAGGGCCACATTTTGCTGCAACAGCTGCAGCCCCTGGTTGGCGGTGGTCTGGGCGCCGTGGGTCTGCTCCGAGGTAAGCTGGGCGTGCTGGCTGATGTCATGCACCGCCTGGTTGATCTGATTGAAGGCGGTCACCAGGGAGGCCAGCTGCACCCGCTGGTTTTCGCTGATGTCATCCACCTGGGTGGCTACCTGCCGCAGGTTGCTGGTGTTGGCCTCCAGCTCGCTGGCATCCCCCAGCAGCAGGCGCACCAGCCCCTGCAGCTGATCCAGGAAACGGTTGAATTCGGTGGCCAGCTGGCCCAGCTCATCCCGTGTCACCACCGGCAGCCGGCTCACCAGATCCCCGCCACCGCGGTTGATATCCTGGATCTTCTCCGTCACCGCCCGCACGCTGCTGACAATCATCTTGGGACCGGCGTAGATAAGAAATAGACCGCAGACCAGGGCCACCGCCAGGAGCCCCAGGGTCCAGGCCTGGCGGCTGTCGGCCATCTCGTCGGAGATCTGCTTGGTCTGCTCAGCCAGCTTGTCCGCCAGCTCCCCCGCCAGGTTGTACTGCTGCCGCAGGGCTTCAAACTTGCTGTCGGTCTGATCGTGCAGTTGGTGCGCTGCGGCCAGATCCCCCTGTATGGCTAGGTTGTTGACCTGCCGCGCCGGCTGCAGCCACTCGGCAAACAGCCGTTCGAAATCGGTCAGCTGGGCCACCACCTGGGGATAGGGCCCCATGATGGCCAGGTATTTGGCCATGCGATCCTTGGCCTGCTGGACGTTGTCCTCAAAGTCCTGATTGAGCGCGGCAGAGTTCTCCGCCTTGCCCCCCACCAGCAACAGGCTTTGTTGAGCCGTCAGGGCCTGATAGAGATCCCGGTCGGCGTTGAGCACCACCCCCTGGGCCGGCATCAGCGCCACGGCAAACAGCCGGGTGTTCTGTTGCAGCCGCGCCAGGGCCAGGTAGTTCAGGATGCCGATCAGCAGGATAAACAGGGTCAGCAGGATCAGGCCGAAGGCCGCCTTGCTGCGGATGCTCATGGTCTTCAACAACATAGTGCCTTCCTCATCATGAGTGGGCCATCGCCTGGCGAAGCCCCATGGACGTGAGAATGTGGGCGCCGTGGCCGGCGCGCCTGTTGGTTATTCAGGCACCAGTTTTACACCCCGTGCAGGGTTCCCTAAGTGTGAGTCCGGCCCGGCTTTCTCGCCACTCAGACTAGTTCCCATCGGCCACCTTTGCTAAAAAAAGGCCGCGGTTGCGGCCTGGGTATGGGTCCGGAAAGGGAGGATCTCAGCCCACCTGCCAGCCTTGGGCCTGCTGCCGCTTGTGGGCGTAGAGGGCCAGCAGGCTGGCCTGATCCCGTCCCGCGTTGTCATAGAAGAGGGCGCCCCCGGCCGCCAACGCCGGATAGCGGTGCTGCAGAGCCTGGCAGACGAAGTCGATGCGCAGCAAGGTGGTGGCGGTGCAGCTTTGGCCGTGGAGATCGTCTTCGATGTCCAGCACATGGGAGCGGAACGCCTCCAGCTCGAAGCAGGCCGCCAGGGCCGCCTCGCTGCCGAGGGCCTGCTGCCAACGGGCCAGGATCCCATCCAGCCAGGCCAGTACCTCCGCCGTCGCCCCCCGGCTGGCCAGATGCTCACGCTTGCGACGGTAGTGGGCCAGGGCCAGCGCCTTCAGCTGGCGATAACAGGCCAGCTGGGCCGCCATCGGCTGGGCCTGGCGCAGCAACCAGCCGAAGAAGAAGCGGGTCTCGAAGCGCTCGCAGGCATGAAACAGGGGATCGCTGACCCCGTTGCTGTTGAACTGGCAGAGGGGATCGAAGGGGTACATGTAGCCGAAGTCGAACAGCCAGATGCGTTCACCGTCGTCCAGCAGGTTGCCGGGGCAGAGATCCCACTCCATCAGCCCCGCCTCCTCGCAGGCGGTGAGGGTCTCCAGCAGGGGGGCCAGCAGATCCGGCGTCACCCGGGCCAGGGGGGCGCCCGGCAGCCAGGGGGAGAGGATGATACCCAGCCGGTAATCGGCATACAGGGTGGGCACTATGCTATCGAACCGCCCCGCCCAGGCGGGATCGGCCTTAAGCCGGGTGAAGTCCGCCCGCCGCTGCACCTCGTTGAGAAACGAGGTCTGACCATCGAGGTTGCGCACCAAAGCCTCCGGGCGCCGCTGCTTGAGGGTGTAGTGACGGCCATCGATGCACAGGTGCAGCACCCGGGCGGTGAGGCCGCTGCCGAACTGCTCCACCACGCGAGGATCCGTCGGGGTCAGGGCCGCCAGGGCCGCAGGCGGCATGGGACAGACGCTAGCCTCCCCCACCACCAGGTTGGCGCCGGAGGCGGCGAAGGCCAGCTGGGCTTGCTGGCGAGCGTGGACGAGGGCATTCATGGGACACTCCTGCAAGGGGGATGCTGACAGTCTGGCCCAAGCGAGGCGCCGCACCATCCCCCCGCCGGTTGGAAGCCGCTGGTGGAACCTCAGCTGAGGCGTTGAGTCGTGCCGTCCTATGGGTAAGATAGACGCAGGTTCGTCCAAGGAGTCCCCATGTCCCCCCATCTGAGCAGCCTGCAACAGGCGCTGCAACAGGCCGATCTGATCTGGCTGGCCCTGCCCCAGGGCTACGATCAGCAGGCCCTGTACCAGGCCCTGGCCCGAAGCCGGCCCTGCCGGCTCTGGCCCGCCCCCGCCGCCGCCCATCATCTCTGGCTGGTCCCTGAGCTGCAGGCGTTGGATGAACAGGCCCAGCAGGCCGTGCTGGCTGCCTTGCTGAGCGGCCTGCCCGAGGGCGCCCAGGCCCTGATCTGCGCCCCTCTGCTCAGCCCCCTTGAAGGTCGATTGCGGGGCGCCGGCCTGACGCCCCTGCGCCTGGGCCCCACCCGCCTGGCCTGGGGCCAGGGCGAACTGGCCGACTGGCTGGCTGCCGAGCAGATCCCCGCCGAGACGGCGGCGCCCTGGTCGGCCCGGCTGGGCCAGTGGCCATTGGCCTGGCGGCTGTGGCAGCAGGCCCGCCAGTGTGACGAGCCCACCGAGGGGCTGCTGCAGGCCTGGGGACTGGCCCTGCTGGATCCCGTGCTGGCGCAGCTGCCGGCCCCCCTGCCCCTGGCGCTGGCGCTGCAGGCCCAGACCAACCCGCTGGATGAGCCGCGCCTGCTGCAGCTGGCCAACCTCAGCGCCGGCCAGTGGCGAGAATGGCGTGGCCTCTTGTGCCAGGCCGGCTGGTTGCTGGCCAGGGAGGACGGCGACCATTGGCAGCCCTGGATCGCCGAGCTGCTGGGGCTGTGGCGGGAGCAACCCCAGCTGGACTGGGCGCCCCTGAGTCACTGGCTAGCCCAATGGCCCCTGGCGGACATCCAGGCCCTCTACCCGGCTCGCCCCCTGCCCCAGCTGGCCCTGTCGCTCTTCTCCCGCATCGGCCTGCCCTGTCTGGAGCTGGGCCAGGGCGCCTGGTTGGCCGAACAGCTGGATCGCTTGCCGGCCCTCTGGCTGCGGCAGCAGCCGGCCCTGTGCCTGTTGCAGGCCTGGCTGGCCATGGAGCTGCACCGCCGTTCCGACTGGGCCGAGGAGTACCTGCAGATCTTGAGCTTCCAGGTGCTGGAACCGGAGGAGGCCGCCAGCGCCCGTCTGCTGCAGGCCATGATCAGCTTCAACTTCGACCACCTGCAGGACGCCCAGCAGCAGCTGGCCCAGCTGGGTGAGCAGCTGCCCCAGCCCCTGCTGGCCCCCTATCGCCTGACCCAGGCCATGGCCCTGCTGTTTTGCGGCCAGCTGGCCCGGGCCCGCACCCAGCTGGATCTGCTGGTGAGCTGGGCGGACTGCCAGCAGCAGTACCACCTCAAGCTGGCCGCCTGGTATCGCCTGGCCCAGCTGCACTACCTGCAGGGGGACTGGCAGCTGGCCGGCCGGGTGATCCAGACCGCCCTGGAGTTCGTCCAGCAGCAGGATCTCAAGCAGGATCGCCTGCTGGACTCCCTCTACCGACTGCAGGCGGAGATCTGCCTGCAGCGGGGCGAACCGGATCAGGCGGACTACTGGCTGGGCCAGGGCAGTGCCCTGACCGCGCCCCTGGGCGACTACTGGCGCCTGCCCTACCTGTCCCACCAGGCCCTGTGCCTCATCTGGCGTGGCCCGCCCCAGGCCCTGGCGGATTGCCTAGAACAGCTGGAGCAGCAGCGCTTCGGCCAGCAGTACTGCCGCATGTGGCAGTTTCGCGCCGGCTACGCCCTGGCCCTGGGCTACCAGCAGCGGGGGGACCAGGCCTCCCTGGCCCGGCTGCGCCAGCGCACCCCCTGGCATGAGCGGCTGGCGGATCTCTACGATCTCCAGGACAACCTGCTGCACGCCTGGCTGGCCCAGTCCCTGGCGGTCCCCCTGCCGCGCCCGCAGCTGGAATCCCTGGTGGCCACCGCCGAGCAGTGGCAGGTCCACTGGCTGGCCCAGCAGGCCAGGCTGCTGATCCTGCTGGGGCAAGGCACGGCGGATCCCGAGCCCTGGCACCCCCTGCTGGCCTGGCTGGCCGGACGCCAGACGGTGCTGCCCCTGCTGCTGGCCGGGCCTCAGGCGGTGGCGCCGCTGCAGAGCCTCAGCCGCTGGCCCCAGACCAGCCCCAGCGTGCTGACCCTGGTGCAGCAGACTCTGGATCGCCTCACCCGACCGCTGGATACCGGCGACGAGCTGCCCCAGGGGGAGGAGCTGAGCCAGCGCCAGTGGCAGATCCTGCGGCTCATCGCCCAGGGCCTCAGCAACGAGCAGATGGCCCGCCAGCTGTTTGTCGCCCCCTCCACCATCAAGACCCACATCAACCACCTGTACGCCAAGCTGGGGGTGCGCACCCGGGCCGAGGCCCAGGCGGTGGCCCGGCAGCGGCTGCTGGGGGGCTAGTTCCACCCGACGGATCCCCGGCCCCAGGGGATGACAGGGCTGGCCGGGCGGCTCATGCTCGGCCTATCCCCCGCCACCGGAGTCCGCCATGTCCCATCCCAGCCTGCAGGCCTGGCACCTGCCTGTCCCGCCCCTGGTACAGCAGACCGCCCAGGGCCCGCTGATCCGCCTCTGGCTCAAGGGGGACGCCTTGCCCCATGGCGTGGTGCTGCGCTGCGAGCCGGACAACGAGGAGTGGCAGGTCAGCATGGCGCCGCAAGAAACGGTCGCCGGCTGGCAGGCCTATACGGCCTGGCTGCCCCTCAACCCTGCCTCGCCCCAGCAGCGCTACTGCTTCAAGCTGTTGTGGGCTGACGCTCAGCTCTGGTTCGGCCCGGAAGGGCTGAGCCCCTTGCCGGTGGAGCGGCTGCGTCAGTTCGCCCTGGCCATCCCCAGCCCATACCCGACCTGGGTGGCGGATCAGCTGTTCTACCAGGTGTATGTGGATCGCTTCGCCCCGGGTGACGGCCCGCACCTGGTGCAGGATGAGGAATACCGGCATCCCACCAAGGGCACGCCGGTGCGCCGCCTGGCCTGGGACGCGCCCCTGTCAGCCCAGGATGCCAGCTGCCACTTCTATGGCGGGGATCTGGACGGCCTCACGGCCAAGCTGGATTACCTGCAGCAGCTGGGGGTGACGGCCCTCTACCTCAACCCCATCTTCCGCTCCCCCTCGGTGCACAAGTACGACACCCAGGACTACTTCGCGGTGGACTCGCACCTCGGCGGCAATGGGGCGCTGATTCGCCTGCGTCAGGCCACCCGGGCCCGGGGCATGCGCCTCATCCTGGACGGCGTCTTCAACCACACGGGCGATACCTGTGCCTGGTTTGACCGGCATGGCCAGGCCCCTGACGGCGCCGCCCACCATGCCGACTCCCCCTACCGGGACTGGTATCACTTCGTCGATGGCCAGGCCCAGTGCTGGAAGGGCAACCCAGTGCTGGTGAAGCTCGATTACGCCAGCCACGGCGTGGTGGAGACCCTGTACGCCGGCCGCCACAGCGTGGTGCGCCACTGGCTGCGGGAACCCTATGCCATCGACGGCTGGCGGCTGGATGTGGCCCACATGTTGGGAGAAGGCGGTACGGCGCGGGGCAACCTGCACCACCTGGCGGGCATCTACCGGGCGGCACGGCAGGAGAATCCCCAGGCCTACCTGCTGGGGGAACACTTCGGCGACGCCCGGGAGTGGCTGCAGCAGGGGGTGGAGGATGGCGCCATGAACTACGCGGGCTTTGCCCTGCCGGTGCGGGCCTTCCTGGCCGGGGTGGATGTGGCCTACCAGCCCATCCGGCTGGACGCGGCCCAGTGTGCCGCCTGGCTGGATCATTACCGGGCCGGGCTCAGCCATCCCCAGCAGCTGTGCCTGTTCAACCAGCTGGACAGCCACGACACCAGCCGCTTTCTCACCCTGCTGGGGGGAGATATAGCCCGGATGGAGCTGGCCCTGTGCTGGCTGTATGGCTGGATTGGGGTGCCCTGCCTCTTCTATGGCACCGAGATCGGTCTAACCGGGGACAATGACCCCTTCAACCGGCCGCCCTTTCCCTGGCAGACCCCCGAGTCCTGGCAGGCTGCATTATGGGATCTGTGCCGCCAGCTGGGTCAGTGGCGCCGGCAGAGTCTGGCACTGCGTCGGGGCGGCTGCGCCGTCCTGTATGCCGCAGGGGAGAGTCTGGTGTTTGTGCGGCAATTTGGCGAGGAGGCCTGGCTGTTTGCCCTGCAGCGCAGCGGCGAGGCCCAGATCCCGCTGGCGGGGCGCCCCGGGCTGAGCGGACATTGGCAACCTATGTGGGGCTCAGGTGAGCTGCAGTCGACGAAAGAGGGCTGGCAGCTGAAGCTCTCCGGCACCGGCGCCAGCCTCTGGCGGCTCAGTGCTGGAGAATGAGTACCGCCCGCAGCAGATCCCGCCAGGTGAGGATGCCCACCACCTGGCCCTGCTCCAGCACCGGCAGGCAGGAGATGCCCCGGGCCAGCATGAGATCGGCGGCGGAGCGCACCCCCAGCTCAGGGGAGACGGTCACCGGCTCCCGGCTCATGATCTGGTGCACCTTGCGGCTCAGGGTGTCCCGATCCCGCTGGTTCTCCGCGAAGCTGTCGAGATACGGGCTGAGGGCGCGGTAGAGATCCTTGTCCGAGACGATGCCCACCAGCTTCTCGTCTTCCAGCACCAGCAGGTGATGAAAGGGGGCCTGAGCGAAGATCTCCCGCACCGTCTCCAGCTTGTCATCCATGCCGACGCTGGCCACCCGTTCTCGCATGATTTCCCGTACCAACATGCTAGCTCCTCCGCCCCAGATGAGACCCACCCTGGATCCCTGAGGCCATTGTAGCCCCTGGCCAGCCGGGCAAGTGTGCGATGGCACACAGGTGCCACTTAAAACCGGCTACTCCTCGGCGGTCAGCCCCTGGGCCTTGGCCATGGCCTTCACCTGGGGAAAGTAGCACTGGCTGTAGAACAGGGCGGTATTCTGGCTCCAGCTCAGCCCATCCGCCCGGCCGACCCGGCGCCAGAACTCGCACAGCATCTCGTCATAGTGGGCGATGATCTCCGGCAACCATTCCGCCTGGTAGCGCTCCTCGAAGCAGTAGCTGGACAGAGGCATGCGCGGCTTCTGCGGCCCCTGCTTGGCGATGTGCCCCAGGCACAATCCCGCCACCGGGAAGGTCCACTCCGGCAGGCTCAGCAGTTCGATGACGGCTTCCGGGTCGCGACGGATGCCGCCGATGGGCACCACCCCCAGCCCCAGGGAGCGGGCGGCGGTCATCAGGTTGCCCAGGGCGATGCCCGCATCCAGGGTGGCGGAGAGCAGCCCCTCCAGGCTGCGCTGGATCTGCTGGGTCTGGCCGGCCCGCGCCACCCCCAGCCCCGTCTTGTAGAAGTCCAGCACCAAGGTAATGAACACAGGCGCCTGGGCGATCCAGGGCTGATCCCCGGCGATGTCCGCCAGCTGGGCGCGCACCTCGGCGTCCTGGGTGAGGATCAGGCTGACCTGGTGGCTGTTGATGGAGGTGGGGCCATGGTGGGCCGCCTCCAGAATGGCTTGCAGATGGGCAGAATCGATGGGATCCGGGGTGAAGCAGCGGTGGCTGCGGTGTGCCTGCATCAGGCGAAGGGTTTCGTTCATCTGGCCTCCCGGCACCACCTCAATACTGCATTGAGTGTGGACGCCGGACCCCACCTTGGCAAAGGCGACGGCCAGACAAAACGGCAAGCGGGCCCGCCTGGGACCCGCTTCACTTACATCTTGTTTTGCACGTTCTGGGCGGCTTCCTGCACCTTCTCGCCGCCCTTCTGAATGTCCCGCCCCATGCCGTTGATGGTATTGCAGGCGGACAGCAGCAGGCAGAGGGCAAGGGTACAGCACAGCTTGTTCATGATGGCTCCTGGCTCATGGCGTTGCGGTGGCCCGAGCATACCACAAGGCCGTGTGCAGACCGCAAGTGAGCCGGATCAAAGACGCCAAACGAATCCTTTGCATTTTTTAACCGAGTGCCCCTATGCTGCCGCCCATTCGCTGCGCCCACGACAAGGAGTCCTTATGCGCCTACTGCCCCTCACCCTGCTGCTTGCCCTCAGCCCCAGCCTGTTTGCCCAGCCCATCGCCACCATAGTCGGTGGTGAGACCACCGCCGCCCCCGCCTGGATGGTCTCCCTGCAATGGCGCAATACCGGCGAGACCAACAGCCACTTTTGCGGTGGCACCCTGATCGCCCCCCAATGGATAGTGACCGCCGCCCACTGTATCAGCGATCTGGATCAGGACGAGATAGCCGTACGGATCGGCGACACGGATCTCTCCACCGCCTACACCTCGGCGGACATAGACCAGGTGATCATGCATCCGGACTGGGATCTGGATGATTCCAACTACCGCAGCAGCTTCCTGGGGGATATAGCCCTGCTGCACCTGGCCACGGCTCAGGGTGACGAGGTCCCTGCCCTGGCCAGTGCCGACCAGCAGGCGGCCCTGACGGCGGGGGATGCCATGACCGCCCTCGGCTGGGGCGCCACGGACTCCCTGGCGACCCAATACCCGGATCTGCTGCAGACGGTCGCGCTACCCTATGCCGGTGCCGATGTGCTGGGGGATGCGGATCACTTCAGCGCCGGCGGTGTGGCCGATGAGGGCACCTGCTATGGCGACAGCGGTGGCCCCCTGCTGATAAACGACACCCTGTACGGCATCGCCAGCTATATCGAAAGCGATGATGGCTCCTGTGCCAGCGCCGGAAATCTCGCCGGCTTCACCTCGGTGGGCTACTACACCGACTGGATAAGCACCCGGACCGCGGGACTGGTCTACGCCAATCTGCGTTCGCTGACGGTGGCCAGCGGCAGCACCGCCGAAACCGGCTTCCTGCTGCGCAATGACGACGACCAGGCCTGGGAGCTGACGTCGGTACAAAGCGAATTGACCCTGACCAATGATTGCGTGGGCATAACGCTGCAACCGGGGGAGAGCTGCACCCTGGGCGTCACCTTCCAGCCTGCAATCCCCAGTGGTACCCAAGATTACGGCATCCAGTTTGTCGCCCAGCGCGCCGATGGCCAGACCCTGAGTGACGACCTGGTACTGTCTACCGACACCTACCTTGACAGTACGGCCGATGACGCCGTCGGCGACGGTGGTGGCGGGACCCTGTCCGGCGCCTGGCTGGCCCTGCTTGCCCTGCTGACCATGAGCCGCAACCGTCGACGCGCCCGCAACAAAGTGTAAAGGCGTGTCATCCGGCTTGAGCCAACGATAAGGCCTGTTTAGTCTGGCGAGGCCCCACGGAGATGGGGCCTCGTTTATGTCACAGGAGTCCCTATGCGCGCCCTTGCCTCCACGCTGCTCTTGCTGTGTGCCCCCGCCGCCCTGGCCACCGAGGTGGTTCCCACCATAGTGGGTGGCCAAACCGCCAGCTCGGCCCCGGCCTGGATGGTCTCCATCCAGCAGCTCAACACCGGTTACACCAATGCCCACTTCTGCGGTGGCACCCTGATCGCCGCCGACTGGGTGGTCACCGCCGCCCACTGCGTGGACGACATCCAGCTGGACGAAGTCGGCCTGCGCATCGGCGATGCGGATCTTGGCACCAGTTTCACCCCGGTCACGATCGATGAGGTGGTGGTCCACCCGGATTGGGAGGTGATCTACGACGGCAGCAGCCGCACCGACTTCGTCGGGGACATGGCCCTGCTGCACCTGGCCACCAGCCAAAGCGCCACCACCCCGACCCTGGCGACCCTGAGCCAGACCCAGGCCCTGGAAGAGGTGAGCGACACCTCGGACACCAGTGACGGCGACTGGCTGACCGCCTACGGCTGGGGTTCCACCGATGTCTACGGCAATAGCTACCCGGACGATCTGCAGACCATAGATCTGCCGTTCGAGGGCATGGACACCAACTATTATCCGGATCACTTCTACGCCGGCGGCGTGGCCGGTGAAAGCATCTGCTTCGGTGACAGTGGCGGCCCCTTGCTGCAAGACGGCATCCTCTACGGGCTCACCAGCTTCATCAGCTACCCCTCCGGCAGCCGGGCCTACTGTGGCAATGAGGGCTATACCGCCGGCTTCACCTCCATCGGCTACCACCTGGACTGGATCAACGACACCATAGACGGCCTCAACTACACCACCAACCAGGCGCTGGAAGTACCCTATGGCGAGACCGGCACCGCCACCTTCCTCATCCGCAACGATGATTCCCAGGCCTGGACCCTGGGGCAGATCACCTCCACCGCCACCGTCAGTGCCGATTGTGATCAAAGCACCCTGGCCGCCGGCGACACCTGTGAGGTGAATGTCAGCTACACCCCCAGCAGCGCCACGGACGATCGCACCATAGAGATCGACTTCACCGCCACCGCCGCCGACAGCAGCACCAAGAGCGCCACCCTGATACTGCACGGCACCGGCACCACCGCCAGCAGCAGTAGTAACAACAGCGATGACAGCAGCAGCGACGACAGTAGCGATGACAGTAGTGACAACAGCAGCGATGACAGCGGCGATAGCAGCAGTGACGACAGTAGCTCCAGCAGTGACAGCGGTGGTGGTGGCAGCTTGCCCCTCGGCGGACTGATCCTGCTGGCAGCGGCCGGACTGCGTCGTCGGCGCCAGCATTGATACCCAGATAACACCACAAGGGGCCGCATCGGCCCCTTGCTTTATCTCCGCCGCCCCTGTGTTATCCATCCCGCCAGCCTCGCTGACAGGGCCAAAACTGCTACACTGACGCCCCTTTTCCTCAACCCTGGCCGTCAATGACACCCAAACTCGTTCCCGCCTCGTTTTTCGGCATGGTGCTGGGCCTCTCCGGACTGGGTCAGGCTTGGCGTCTGGCCGCCGGTTACTGGGGCCTGCCTGGCCTGGTCGCCGAAACCCTGCTGACCCTGGCTGGACTGGTCTGGCTGAGCCTGCTGCTGCGCTACCTCTGGCAGGCCCTGCGCCATCCCCAGGCCCGGCTGGCCGAGTGGCAACACCCGGTACAGGGCGGCACCCCGGCCCTGCTGGGCATCGCCACCCTGTTGATGGTGCTGGCCATTCTGCCCTACAGCCGTAGCCTGGCCTGGTGCCTGACCGCCCTGGGGCTTGGCTGGCATCTGGCCTTTGCCCTCTGGCATACCGGCACCCTCTGGCAGGGGCGACGTCAGAGCCAGGATACCGCCCCCACCCTCTATCTGCCGACGGTGGCGGGGAACTTCACCAGTGCCGCCGCCCTGGGCGCCCTGGGTCAGCACCAATGGGGCTGGCTGTTTCTGGGCGCCGGCGTCTTCTCCTGGCTGGCCCTGGAGTCGCCAATCTTGCAACGCCTCTGGCAGGCCGAGGATCTGCCCGCCGCCCAACGGCCCCTGCTGGGCATCCAGTTCGCGCCGCCGGCGGTCTGCCTGATGGCCAGCCTGATGCTGCAACCCGGTCAGGCTACGCCCTGGCTGTTGATGCTGTGGGGCTATGCCCTGTTCCAGCTGCTGCTCGGGCTGCGCCTGTGGCGCTGGCTGGGCACCCAGCGTTTCGCCCCCTCCTATTGGGCCTACACCTTCGGTATCGCCGCCACCACGGTCGGCACCCTCAAGCTGGCCCAGGCCGGCGCCGCCCCGGCCCAGGCCCTGGCGTTGCCGGTATTCCTGGCCGCCAACGGCTTTATCGGCTATCTCAGCCTGCGTACCGGCTACCGCCTATTGCGCGGCCGCCTGCTCTGACGCCGGCGTCCAGGCCAGACGCAGCAGATCCCAGGACTCGCCGGCCAGCTCGCAGGCGGCCGGCTCCTCGGCATAGGGCTCAAAGCCCAAGCCCTGATAACAGGCCAGCGCGGCCCGGTTATGGCTGAACACCGCCAGGGTCAGACACCGGGCTTCCAGCGTCCGGCAAGCCAGCGTCATCAGCGACTGCACCAGACAACGGCCCAATCCCTGGCCCCGCCAGTCGGGGCCTATCAGGATCCGGCAGAGCCGATATTCCCCCGCCCCGCAGAGCACCAGCTCGCCATAACCCACCATCCGACCGGCCTGCAGCAGGGCAAAACCCCGCACCGCCGGCTGCGCCAGATGGCGGGTCAGCTGTTCCAGAGTCAGGGGATAATCGAAGGTGGGGCCGGCCCACTGCAGGTTGAGGGCGGCGGAGTCTATCCAGCCGAGCAGTTGGGTCAGGTGCTCCCGAGTGCAGGGCACCAGGGTCACATCGGGTGGGTTATGGGTCATCTTGGGCTCCCTTGACAGAACGCTCAGCCTAGCAGGCCCGGCACCGCGCTCCCAGATCCCCTAAACCACAAGGCGCCCGATGGGCGCCTTGTGCGTTCAGCATACAAAATCGGGCGGCTAGATCCCTGAGCCGTCGTTCTCGCCGTCTTCGTGCAGGCCGCATTCGCGCTTCAAGCCAAAGAAGCGGGTCTGCTCCTCCGTCATGCCGGGCTCCCACTTGGCGGTGGTCTGCACGTCCCCCACCGACAGGTAGCCTTGCTCCCACAGGGGGTGATAGGGCAGATCGAACTCCTTGAGGTAGTAGTGCACGTCCTTGTTGGTCCAGTCGATCACCGGCAGGAACTTGAAGCGTCCCCGCTGGATGGCCAGCACCGGCAGGTTGGCGCGGCTCTTGGCCTGCTCCCGGCGCAGGCCGGAGAACCAGCTCTGGGCCCCCAGCTCGCTCAGGGCGCGGGCCATGGGCTCCACCTTGTTGATCTGGTTGTACTGCTCTATGCCCTCGACGCCCTGCTCCCACAGCTTGCCGTGGCGGGCCTCCTGCCAGGCTGGGGTCAGTGCCGCCCGGTAGACCTGGAGATTGAGCCCCAGCCGCTCGGTCAGCTCGTCGATGAAGCGGTAGGTTTCCGGAAACAGGTAGCCGGTGTCGGTGAGCACCACAGGGATGTCCGGCCGCTCCCGGGTGACCAGGTGCAGCATCAGGGCGCCCTGGATGCCGAAGCTTGAGGAGAGCACCTGTTCACCGGGCAGGTTGGCCAGGGCCCAACGCACCCGCTCCTGGGCGCTCAGGGCCTCCAGCTCGGCGTTGATGGGGGCCAGCCGCGCCACCTGCTCTTCTTTGGGCAGCGCCAACAACGCCGCCAGATCCAATTGCTTAGTCATGGAAGTCCCTCGCTGAGTCCACCACGGGGCGGACGATACCGGCCCGGATCACGAAGTCGCCAAAGCCTTCTTGGCTGTCGCGCCCGGCCACCCACTGGCCGATGAGGCCGTCCAGCTCGTCATGGATGGCCTGCTCTGTGATGTTCTCCCGATACAGGCGCGGGATGCGGGTGCCGGCCAGGTTGCCCCCCAGGTAGAGGTTGTAGCGGCCCGGCGCCTTGCCCACCAGGCCCACCTCGGCCAGCATGGCGCGGCCACAGCCGTTGGGGCAGCCGGTGACCCGGAAGATCAGGCTGTCATCCGGCACGCCATGCTTGTCCAGCAGGGCCTCGATGCGGGTGACGAAGGCCGGCAGGAAGCGCTCGGCCTCCGCCATGGCCAGGGGGCAGGTGGGCAGCGCCACACAGGCCATGGAGTTCTCCCGCTGCCGGGAGACGGGATCCAGCAGGCCGTACTGCTCGGCCAGAGCCTGGATCTGCGCCTGCTGCTCGGGCGGCACGCCGGCGATGACCAGGTTCTGGTTGGCGGTCATGCGAAAATCGCCCTGGTGCACCTTGGCGATCTCGGCCAGCCCCGTCTTGATGGGCTTGCCCGGGAAGTCCAGGATACGGCCGTTCTCGATGAACAGGGTCAGGTGCTGCTTGCCGTCGATGCCTTCCACCCAGCCGAAGCGATCGCCGCGGCTGGTGAACGCGTAGGGCCGGCTGTCGGCAAAGGTCACGCCAGCACGCTTCTCCACCTCGGCCTTGAAGGCCTCGACACCGACGCGTTCAAGCGTGTACTTGGTCTTGGCGTTCTTGCGATCCACCCGGTTGCCCCAGTCCCGCTGGGTGGTCACCACGGCGGCGGCCACCGCCAGCGTGTGCTCCTTGGGGATGAAGCCAAAGTCATCGGCCTTGCGCGGATAGGTGCCCTTCTCGCCATGGGTCATGGCGAGCCCACCGCCCACCAGCACATTGAAGCCGATGAGATTGCCGTGCTCGGCGATGGCCACGAAGTTGAGATCGTTGGCGTGCACGTCGATGTCGTTGTGCGGCGGGATCACCACAGTCGTCTTGAACTTGCGCGGCAGGTAGTTGGATCCCAGGATGGGCTCCTCGTCCGGCCCCAGCTTGGCGCCATCCAGCCAGATCTCGGCATAGGCGCGGGTCTTGGGCAGCAGGTGCTCGGAGATGGCCTTGGCCCACTCGTAGGCCTCGGCGTGCAGCTCGGACTCCACCGGGTTGCTGGTGCACAGCACGTTACGGTTCACATCGCCGGCGGTGGCGATGCTGTCCATGCCGTACTGGTTCAGGGTCTGGTGCATCAGCTTGATCTTGGGCTTCAGCACGCCGTGAAACTGGAAGGTCTGCCGGGTGGTCAAGCGGATGCTGCCGTACAGGGTATGATCCCGGGCAAAGGCATCGATGCCCAGCCACTGGGCCGGGGTGATGATGCCGCCGGGCATGCGGGCCCGCAGCATGACGTTGTGCAGCGGCTCGAGCTTTTGCTGGGCCCGTTCGGCGCGGATATCCCGGTCATCCTGCTGATACATGCCGTGAAAGCGGATCAGCTGGAAGTTGTCACCGTTGAAGCCGCCGGTGAGGGGATCCTGCAGATCCTGCTCTATGGTGCCGCGCAGGAAGTTGCTCTCGCGCTTCAAGCGCTCGTTATCCGCCAGGGGCCCTTCTACCGGGCCGGGAACAGTTTGGTAACTCATCAGTAGACATCCCTCTGGTAACGCTTGGCGCGCCGCAATTCATTCAAATATTCCTGGGCCGCCTCGCGGTCCTTGCCGCCATGCTGGGCAATGACATCCAGCAGGGCGTCCTGCACATCCTTGGCCATGCGGTTGGCGTCACCGCAGACGTAAAAGTGCGCTCCCTGCTCCAGCCACTGCCACAGCTCGGCACCGCGCTCGCGGATCCGGTCCTGCACGTAGATCTTGTGGGCCTGATCGCGGCTGAAGGCCAGGTCGATGCGGGTCAGCAGGCCGGACTTGACGTACTTCTGCCACTCCACCTGATAGAGGAAGTCCTGGGTGAAGTGGGGGTTGCCGAAGAACAGCCAGTTTTGCCCCTCGTCGCCCTGGGCCTCCCGCTGCTGCATGAAGGCGCGGAACGGCGCTATGCCGGTGCCCGGGCCCACCATGATGACCGGGGTGGCCGGGTTGGCCGGCAGACGGAAGTTGTCGTTGTGCTCGACAAACACCCGCACGCTCTGGCCTTCGGCCAGCCGGTCTGCCAGGTAGGAGGAGGCGCCGCCGGAGCGCAGGGTGCCGTCCGCCTGGGGATAGCGCACCACCCCTACGGTCAGGTGCACCTCTTCCTCCACCTCGGCCTGGGACGAGGCGATGGAGTACATGCGCGGGGTCAGGGGGCGCAGCAGGCCCACCAGCTGCTCGGCGCTGAGGGTCACCGGGAAGCGCTTCAACACCTCCACCGGCTGGCTGGCCGCCGCCAGGGCCTGGCTCTGGGCCTTATCGGCGGCGATGGCCTTGAGCCCGGCATCGTCAGACAGCTCGGCCAGCCCAGTGATGAAGCCGGCATGCAGCCGGGTCAGCTCCAGGGACTGGGTCAACGCCTGCTTGAGCGGCTGAGACTGACCGGAAACGCTCACCGGCTCCTCGCCGGACAGGCCCGCCAGGGCCAGCAGCTCGGCCACCAGGGCGGCGTCGTTGTCGAACCAGACACCCAACGCATCACCGGGCTGGTAGCGCAGATCCGAGCCCTCCAGGCTGATCTCGATATGGCGGATATCCTTGGTAGAGTCGCGGCCGGTGATCTTCTGGTTGGTGAGCAGGGTGGCGGCAAAGGGATTGAACTTGTCATAGGCACTGGTGCCATGGGCAACAACGCCCGCCGGGGCTACGGCTGACGGTGCGGCACTTAAGGTCTCGGCCACCTTGGCCAGCGCCGCCTCACCCCAGGCCGCGGCGGCCTCGCGGTAATCCACGTCCAGATCCCCGCGCTCGATCAACCGCTGGGCACCGGCCTGTGTCAAGAAGGCGTCGAAGTCCTTGCCGGCCTGGCAGAAGAACTCGTAGGAGGAGTCCCCCAGCCCCAGCACGGCGAACTTAAGATCCCCCAGCTTGCCCAGCTTGCCGCTCTTGAGCAGGCCGTGCAGATCCACCGCGCTTTCCGGCGGCTCGCCTTCCCCTTGGGTACAGGTGATCAGCAGCACATGGCTCTCTTTTTTCAGTTGCTTGGCCTTGTAGTCCGCCAGGCTGTACAGGCTCACCGGGATGGACTTGGCTTCGGCCTGGGCCTTGATGGCCTCGGCCACGCCCTTGGCGTTACCGGTCTGGGAGGCATAGAGGATGACCAGTTGGCCCTGGGGGGCGGCGGGGGCCGGGGCGGCGGCCGCGCTGCCACCGGCCTGGGCCAGGCCATAGAGATAACCGCTGGCCCAGATGAGCTGGGACTGGGTCAAGCCCGCCACGGCGGCGGCCAGCTGGGTCAGTTGTGGCCCGGGCAAGGGGCCAGCCTGTTGCAGAAGATCCTGAGAATTCATGTGCCGACATCCATTTAACGTGATGCTGTCAGCTTAGGGGGGCTTATTCCATTCTCAAAGAATAAAACCGAATTTTTAATGATGAAAAGTAATAAAAAAGGCGCCCTTGGGCGCCTCTTGGTGTAAGCCGTGCTTAGTAGCGGAGCTCGCCGCCCATAAACCAGCCGTCCACCCGCTGGTTGAAGTTGTAACCCAGCTTGTCGTAGTCCAGGCGGGCATTGCGATAACCACCGCGCAGCTTGAGCTGCAGGCTGTCCTGGGGATTGAGAGTGTAGCTGACCCCCACCCGCCAGTCATGGCTCTCGTCACCGTTCCAGGCGCCGTAGCGGGCATCGCCAAACACCCCCAGCCCGGTCCCCGGCAGGCCGGATTCGGCCCCCAGGTAGCCCATCAGCAGATCGTGCTGATAGCCCCGGCCATTGACCTCGCCATCGTAGCGACGCAGATCCAGCCCCAGATCCAGGCTCAACAGATCCAGCTCGAGGGGGCGGTAGTAGAAGGTGAGGTCGTAGACGTCCAGATCATGCTTGACCCCGGAGGCCGCGGAGGAGAAATCGCTGCGCTGGAAATTCACGTTAGGCAACAGCAGCAGGGGATGGCGAAAATCGATATAGCCAGTCCAACGGCTGTTACCGTTATCGTTCAACGATTGATGGGCGGATGAGCCGTCAAAATCGGCATTGCTGTAGTCGGCGCCGACGGCCACACTGACGTCGGCCGCCTGGGCCGTGGTCGCCAGGCCAAGGCCGGCCAGCATAAACAAGGCTTGATGCTTCATGGATCCTCTCACAAATAAGACGAAGCCTAAAAAGAGAGGCCATTGTAGCGCCGCACTAGGAGGGCACCAGCCTGGCAAGGTGCAACTGCCGGCTAATGCGCCAATGGTTAAGCCTGAGTTCAGGATTGCGGCACCGGGATCGGCACCTCCCGCACCGGCAGGGTGACGGTCAGCTCACTGCCATCGTCAAACTGCAGCACCAGGGCCTGCTCGCCAGCCGGAGGGGTCTTGGCATCGGCGAACCAGAGCCAGAAACCTTGCGGCTGCAGCAGGGCCTGACCGCCGGCCGGCACCACCAGTTTATGCAGGGGACGAAACCGGTAACGCCCCTGCCTATCATCCCAACGGGCCTCCCCCAGCCGCACCGTCTGCCCATCGGGAGTGCGGGCCCCCAGCAGGCGCACCACGCTGTCCCCCTGGTTATCCAGCCCCATGCAGGCCACCTGCTGTCGCTCGGGGGCCAACACTGCCAGGTAAGCGTCGCTCACCTGCACCTGGCCCCAGGCCAGACTCCCCCACAAACACAGCCCCAGCCCGCCCCATGCTAACCTGCCCATACCCCTTCCTTTCCCAGTGCGATGATCCGAGTCTATCCCCACCGTCGATGCGGGAACAACTCGGCCGACTGAGTAAAGATGGGTTAGACCGCAACACCAAGAGGTAAGCTGACCGCAACGAGAGTAAAAACCGATCTGGTCGCGTAAAAGCCCTATCTTGCACCCTGGCCACAGTTCAGACTGCAACACAAGATGGTCATCTTTTGTTCGCCGCACTTGAAAGCGCTACCGTTCGCATTTTGCACACATAGGTATCCACCTGGCTCACACAAATCCCCTCCGCAGCCACCCTTTTCCCGATCTGGCGTTAGCATTGCCCGGTTTCAGGGGCCTCTCATAACAAAAAAATCAGGCACGCACCCGGAAACAACGACTTAAGGACAGCTAACGAAAGGAAAACCAGATGAAGACTCATCCTGTCGCTCTGCCATCGCGGCTTCTGCCGACGGCGGCGGCGGTGGCCCTCGGACTGGTGATCGGCCTCAGCCCCTCGCCTCTCCGTGCCGAAATCGCCGCTACCCACATCTACCACAACCACATGCCGAACTTTTGGCCCTATTTTGACACCAGCAGCTATGATGGCCTGGCGGTCGGGGATCCGGTTCGCTACATGTACGATGGTCAGGTGAAGAACCTGAAGGCCAACCCGCCAGCCAACTACACCTACTACATCCCGGGCACCACCACCCCCATGCCCCACGATGATCTGGAGTCATACTACTCCCACCATGCCAAGACAGGTGCCTACCTGAGCTGGCCCATGGATACCGCCATCAGCAACAACGGCAGCTATCCCCTGAGCCAGACCCAGGTCACCATGTCCGCGGCGGTGATCAACAACGTGGAGAGCTTTGCCGAGCTGGGCAACCAGGACGGCTATAACCTGGGTTGGGGCGATTACTGGCGCAACACCCAGAACAACTACAAGACCAGCAGCAACTACAAGGCGCTGGACACCATCCACTTCACCGGCCACCACAGCATGGGGCCCTTGGTGGGCAACGATTATTTCCTCAAGGATCTGATCTACCAGAACGTCACCCTGGCGCAGGATTACTTCCTCGGCAGCAACTTCACCTCCTCCAAGGGCTTCTTCCCCACCGAGCTGGGCTTCTCCGAACGCATCATCCCCGTGCTGAACAAGCTGGGCATCGAGTGGTCCGTGCTGGGCAACGTGCACTACTCCCGCACCCTGAAGGACTATCCCTACCTGAACAGCCCGGGTGTGGATACCCTGGTCTCCCCGCCCAACCGGGCCGACCTGCAGAACGAGAGTGATGTGGGCTCCTGGGTGGCCCTGCAGATGTTTAACGAACAGCAGGTGACCTATAACAAGTTCCCCTTCGCCTCCATCCCCCACTGGGTGCAATACGTGGATCCGGACACAGGGGAAGTCACCAAGGTGGCCGGTATCCCGGTTGAGCAAGCCAGCTCATGGGAAGAAGGCTACCAGGGCTCCGTCACCGCCAGCGTGCTGAAGGACTATGTCTCCACCGCCTCCGGTCTGGGGCGTACCCAGTACTTCGTCATCGCCCACGACGGGGATAACAGCTCAGGCCGCGCCGGCGACGGCGGTACCTGGCTGAACTCCGGCTACGTCACCTACGCCGACAGCGATGTCACCGGCATGGGTGTCCAAGAGTACCTCGATGCCCACCCCATCCCCGAGGATGATGTGGTGCACGTGCAGGACGGCTCCTGGATCGATACCCGCGACTCCTCCGCCGACCCCACCTGGTACCACTGGCACCTGCCCATGGGCGTGTGGAACGGCCAGCTGTCCGCCTTCAACACCGCCCACGGCACCAGCTACACCTCCCTGTATGCCGCCAACGGCACTCTGCGCCAGCACCTGCCGTCCCTGGAGTACGGCTATCACTACCTGGAGCGTAACTTCGCCCTGCTGCAGGCCGCCGAGAACTACGCCCAGACCGCCGAACAGATCTGGCTGGATGATCACCCCAACTACTGGAGCCCCACCAGCACCCTGGATAACCAGGTGACCTATGCCGGCAACCAGTTGAACCCCTGGATGATGTCCTATCCGGTGAAGGGCGATGCCAGCAACGACTATGCCGGCGGCGCCAACCCGGCCGAGTTGGGCTGGTACTTCCTGATCGCCAGTATGGACTCCGGCTTTGGCTACTATGACGAGAACGTGGACGACGGCGTGAAGCCGACCCTCTCCTTCAACCAGTCGCTGTACTTCACCAAGCCCTATGTGACCACCAACCTGGCCAAGGACAAGACGGGCCCCTCCATCTGGTGGCCGCAACGCTATCCCTACAACCCGGGTAGCGCCAACGCCTCCAAGGCCGAAGGCTGGGCCAAGATGTACATGGACAACGAGTTTGCCATCTACACCTACGCCTACGACGTCAGCGACATCGCCGACATCCAGCTCAAGGTCCGGGTCCATACCGCCAAGAGTGCCGATCCCAAGGACAAGACCTACAAGCTGTACGATCCGGCGGCCCATGCCGATGACGCCAACGTCAATCCGGATAACGTAGGGGATTGGGTCAGCTACGACATGACGATGCGGGACCTGACCCCGGACATCAATGGTGTCTCCTGGCAGGCCTCCAGCACCGCCACCTTCGAGGTGGTACCGGCACAGGAAATTGGTGATCTCTATTACACCTACCTGAGTGACTACCGCGACCAACTGCTGGACTATTACATCGAGGCCACCGACAGCAAGGGCAACGTCACCAAGAGCGTGATCCAGCAGGTTTACGTGGGTGCCGGTCGCTACAGCACTGTGGATGGCGTCAAGGTGGAAGACGTGGACGGTGACATCGAAGGGGAACACGCCTTCTTTACCGACAAGGCGCCCAGCAAGAGCGTCACCCTGTACATCGAGGGTAGCGAAGCCGATCTGGGCACCCTGGACGTGGAAACCCACACCCCGGACGTGACCGACTGGACTCAGAAGACCGTCAGCCAGCTCAATGGCAGTGACCGTTACTTCCTGACCAAGATGACCTACAGCGGTGATCTGGATGGCATCTACATGCGCTATCTGGAAGCCGGTGACAGCCAGTACCGCCCCAGCGAAGACGGCCTGCTGCTCACCGAAGGGACCTATACCCTGGCCTCTGACGGCACCTTGAGCGAAGGCACTCCCGCCGATCTGCAACTGAGCGCCACCATCTACTACTACACCACCAGCTGGAGCAGCGTCTGCCTGCACTATCGCGTGGATAGCGGTACCTGGACCACGGCCCCGGGCGTGACCATGACCGACGTGGGTAGCGACTGGTTCGCCTACACGGTGGACATGGGCAGCGGCAGCACGGTGGAATTTGACACCAACGACTGCAGCAGCACCTGGGACAACAACGGCGGCAGCAACTACGAGGTGGAAGCCGGTGTCTGGAGCCTGAATTCCGGCACCATCACCGAAGATGCGCCGGACGTGGACATCAACCAAACCCCGGTGGCCGTCATCAGCCCGGGTAGCCAGACAGTGGAAGCCGGCACAGTGGTCACCCTGGATGGTTCCGGTTCCAGCGACAGCGATGGCAGCATCGCCAGCTACCTGTGGAGCGACGGTTCCACCGGCAGCAGCCTGACCGTGACGGTGAACGCCACCCAGACCATCACCCTGACGGTGACGGACAACGAGGGCGCCAGCAGCAGCACCAGCGTCACCCTGACGGTGCCGGTCAATCAGGCACCAACCGCCAGCATCACCCCGGCCAGCCAGACGGTGGATGCCGGCACTGTGGTGACCCTGGATGCCTCCGGCTCTACCGACAGCGACGGCAGCATCGCCAGCTACCTGTGGAGTACGGGCGCCACCACCGCCAGCATCAGCCTGACAGTGGATGAAACCCAGACCATCAGCGTGACCGTGACCGATGATGATGGCGCCACCGCCACCGCCAGCGTCACCCTCACCGTTGAGAGCACGGAACCCGACCATGTGTTCGATCAGCTCTACTTCCGTGGCACCCCCAACAGCTGGGGTCTGACCGCCATGGAACTGGTGGCCGACAACACCTGGCAGGTGACCCTGGCCTTCAGCGGCACGGGTGACAGCAACGGTAGCCAGCGCTTCAAGTTCGACGTCAATGGTGACTGGGCCACCAACTACGGTGACACCAACCTGGACGGCATCCTGGATCAGACCGGCAGCGACATCGTCAACACCACGGCGGGTACCTGTACCGTGACGGTGAACGACAACACCCTGGCCTACAGCGTCGACTGCGTCACCGATCCGGTGGCACCGGTGGCCGCCATCAGTGCCAGTGCCACCCAGGTGCAGGTAGGGACCAGCGTCACCTTCAGTGCCGCCGGCTCCACCGACTCTGACGGCAGCATCGTCAGCTACCTGTGGGACGACGGCAGCACCGAGGCCAGCAGCACCCGCACCTTCGACACCGCCGGTACCTATACCGTCAGCGTCACCGTCACCGATGACGATGGTCTGACCGACAGTGCCAGCGCGACTGTGACCGTGGTGGATCAAGTGGATTATGCCCAGACCTTCGATCAGCTCTACTTCCGTGGCACCCCCAACAGCTGGGGCACCACCGCCATGGAACTGGTGGCCGATCACACCTGGCAGGCCACCATCACCTTCACCGGTAGCGGCGACAGCAACGGCAGCCAGCGCTACAAGTTCGATGTCAACGGTGACTGGAGCTACAACTACGGTGACAGCAACGCCGATGGCGTCGCCAACCAAAGCGGCAGTGACATCTACACCAGCGTGGTGGGCACCTATCTGGTGACCTTCAACGACAGTACCCTGGCCTACAGCCTCACCGCCCAGTAAACCGACCTCTGGTCTCATCAAACAGCCCCTTCATGGGGCTGTTTTTTTGGGCGCTCACCAGGACCGGCCGCAAGCGGGCACAAAAAAGCCTCCCATCGGGAGGCTTATTTCATACCGCTGAGGCATCAGGCGTGTAGCGCGCGCTCGCCGCGGGCGATGCCACAGACGCCGCTGCGCACCACTTCCACCAGTTCGGTGAGCTGAGACAGGGTCCCCAGGAAGGCATCCAGCTTATCGCTGGTGCCCACCAGTTGCACCGTGTACAACTCGGCGGTGGCATCCACGATCTGGCCACGGTAGATCTCGGACATCCGCTTGAGTTCATCCCGCATATCGCCGGTGGCGGCGCGGCATTTCACCAGCATGATCTCCCGCTCCACATGGCTGCCTTCGGTGATGTCGGACACCTTGAGCACGTCCACCAGCTTGTGCAGCTGCTTGGTGATCTGCTCGATGATCCGCTCATCCCCCAGGGTGACGATAGTCATCCGTGACAGGGTGGGATCGTCGGTGGGCGCCACCGTCAGGGTCTCGATGTTGTAACCACGCTGCGAAAAGAGGCCCACCACGCGACTCAGGGCGCCAGACTCGTTTTCCAGCAGTACAGATATCAGTCGTCGCATTGGGTACGCTCCGTCTTGCTCAGCCACATCTCGTTCATCCCACCCGCCTTGATCTGCATGGGATAAACATGCTCATCCGGATCTACGGCAATGTCCATGAACACCAGGCGATCCTTCAAGGAGAAGGCGTATTCCATGGCCTCGTCCAGCTTGGCCGGATCATCCACCCGGATACCCACGTGCCCGTAAGACTCCGCCAGCTTGACGAAGTCCGGCAGGGACGACATGTAGGAGTGGCTCTGACGCCCGCCGTAGAACATCTTCTGCCACTGCTTCACCATGCCCAGGGACCGGTTATTCAGCGCGATGACCTTCACCGGCACGCCGTACTGCAGACAGGTGGAGAGCTCCTGGATGTTCATCTGGATGGAGCCGTCACCGGTGACACAGGCCACCACGGCGCCCGGGTGGGCAAACTGCACCCCCATGGCGGCCGGCAGGCCGAAGCCCATGGTGCCCAGGCCGCCTGAGTTGACCCACTGGCGGGGCTTGGCAAAGGGGTAGTAGAGGGCGGTAAACATCTGGTGCTGACCCACGTCGGAGGCGACAAAGGCGCTGCCGCCGGTGGCCTTGTACAGGCTCTGGATCACCTGCTGCGGCTTGATGACGCTATCTGAGGTGGCGTATTTGAGGCACTGACGCGCACGCCAGCCTTCGATCTGCTCCCACCAGTCCGCCAGCTGACCGTTGTCGATCTCCAGGTTCAGCTCGGTGACGGCTTCCAGCATCTGTTCGATGACGGTATCGGCCGCGCCGACGATGGGCACGTCCACCTGCACCGTCTTGGAAATAGACGCAGGATCTATGTCGATATGCACCAGCTTGGCGTTGGGACAGAACTTGGCCACGTTGTTGGTCACCCGGTCATCGAACCGCGCACCCACCGCCAGGATGAGGTCGGCGTTGTGCATGGCCAGGTTGGCCTCATAGGTGCCGTGCATGCCCAGCATGCCGAGGAACTGGCTATGGGTGCCCGGGAAGGCCCCCAGCCCCATCAGGGTGCTGGTGACCGGCAGGCTGAACAGATCCGCCAGCCGCTGCACCTGAGCCGAGGCATTGGCAGCCACGGCGCCGCCGCCGATGTAGAGCACCGGCTGCTTGGCATCGGCCAGCATCTTCACCGCCCGCTTGATCTGTCCCTTGTGCCCCGTCTTGCTGGGGTTATAGGAGCGCAGATGCACGCTCTTTGGGTACTCATAAGGGAACTTGTGCTGGGGATTCTGCACATCCTTGGGCAAGTCCACCACCACGGGACCGGGACGACCGGTGGCGGCGATGTAGAAGGCCTTCTTGATGGCCTCGGGGATCTCGGACGCCGTCTTGCACAGGAAGCTGTGCTTCACCACGGGGCGGGAGATCCCAATCATGTCCACTTCCTGAAAGGCATCGCCGCCGATCAGACTGGTGGGCACCTGGCCAGACAGCACCACCAACGGAATGGAGTCCATATAGGCCGTGGCAATGCCGGTAATACAGTTAGTCGCGCCCGGACCGGACGTTACCAATACGGCACCCACTTTGCCGGTTGAGCGTGCGTAGCCATCCGCCATGTGCACCGCAGCCTGTTCGTGACGAACCAGCACGTGCTCGATTTTACTGTTCTCGAAGAGGGCGTCATAGATGTCGAGCACCGAGCCACCAGGGTAGCCGAAGATATGCTCGACTCCCTCGTCCTCCAGTGCACGAACGACCATCTCCGCGCCTGATAACATCTCCATGATACAAGCCCTCCAAGGCTCATCGTTTGTCTTTAAGGTCAATGGGATATGGCTTCCCGCTCCATGACTCGGTGACGGCACAGGTCAGGTGAGTGTCCTGGTTGGGACATCTCAACATAACCTCATGAATATGTGGGTGATTATTCGTGCGTTTTTCCGCCACCGGGAAAACATGGAAGGATCACGGTATCGCGCTTGCCCCTCCTTGTCCACGGCTTTGCCGACTCAAAAAAGTGCAAAGCTGACCCAAGATTGCGCACTCCGACGCCATCTCCCCGACAAGCCAGAATTAGACTCCTTACATAGAAGATAAGGCAGAGCATTATCCTGGCAATATTTCTTACAGCAGCAGAGACTGAAAAACCCGGCCAAAGCCGGGTTTTGTGTTGTTCGCACCGGGTCCAATCAGGCTTGATCCTCTTCCACCACTTCCGGTTCGGCAATCCAGATCTGATGCTCCAGATCGGTTACCTCGGTCAGGCTGACGTCCATCCCCATGTTGGTCAACTCCCGCAGGGTCAGGTTGTCGGCCAGGTGGATCTCTTCACCGCGTTGGTTCATAAAGCGCATGATGATTCCCTCCTCGCTGGCTCCCCCCTAAAGCCTAGCAAAAGATCCCCCCTGCAAAAGCAGATTGCAGCACAGGCTGTCCGATAACCCCAGTTCAGCCAGCCGCTCGCACACCGGCTCCGGCAGCAAGACCTGGCGCCACAGGCGACGGGCCAGCTCCGCCACCGGCTCCTGGGCCCCCTGGGCCAGCCAGACGGCCAGGGCGGCGGCCACATCCGGATAACGGATGAGACCAATGCCGGGGTGATCCAGCCATTGGCGCACCGCACCCGGATCCAGACTGGCCATGACGCGACCCAGGCCCAGCATCTCCAGGGTCATGGCATTGCTGGCCTGTTCGAACTGGCCGGCCAGGGGTTTGACCAACAGCTTCTTGCCCAGGGTCAGGGCCTCGGAGGCCAGCTCGAAGCCGGCGTTGCAGATCACCCCCTCGCAGCAGGCCAGGCTGGTGGTGAAGGCAGGGCGGCTCAGGGGGTGGAACAGCAGGTTGCCCTGCTGATAGGACTCCCGCACGTCGGGGTGATAGCAGACAAAGGACACCCCCACAAACCGCCGCAGCAGATCCCCGATGGCCGCCAAGGACTCAAACGGCAGATAGACCAGCACCTCCCCCCGACTGGGCGCCGGCAGCAGGGCATCCACTATGGGGGGCAGTATGGGGTGACCAAAATGAAACCAGTGCAGACCGATGGCCCGGGAGACGGGGGCGTAGTGGCGCATGATGAAGCGGGCGCGAACGTCATCGAAGCGCCGGGGAATGGGCCAGAAAAAGGCAGCCTGATGGCTGATCCCCAGGCTATCGAGCCCCTGGCGGCGGGCCGCCCAGGCGGTGACGGGCTCGAAGTCGCTGAGCACCAGCTGATAACCCGTCAGATCCAGTTGGCGGATATCCTGCCACAGGGTCAAGGGGCGACTCTGGCGCAGAGTCTGCCACAGGCTGACGGCGCCCTCCCGGGTGACGAAGCTGAGGCCTGGACGGGCACGGTAGTCGCCGAAGGCCTCCATGTCGAAATAGTCCTCGGCCGGACGGCCAGACAACAGGTAATCCACGGTCACGCCCTGGCCGGCCAGGGCCCGAGCCAGGCTGCGACTCCGACTGATATGACCGTTGCCGGTCCCCTGCACGCCGAACAATATTTTCATCCACGCTCCTCGTTGGTGGTGGTATGGCAGGCCCCGAAGGGCAAAAGACGCAACGAAAGCGGAACTAGGCCGGCAGCACCAACAGGGCCGCAGAGGTCCCCAGCACGCCACCGGCGATGAGATCGCTCAAGTAGTGCACCCCCAGCAGCAACCGGGAGGCGCCGATACAGCTGGCCCAGGCGAAGGCCAGCGGCGTGGCGGCCGGATAGAAGTGGCTCACCAGACAGGCCATCAGAAAGGCCGCCGCCGTGTGGCCCGAGGGCAGGCTGTAGCGGTCCGACGGACGAATAAACACCGGCAGCCCCTGGGGCCGCTCCCGGCACAACAGGTTCTTCAGCAGCAGATACAGCGGCAACTCGATGGCAAAGGCCCCCAGCGCCGTGCACAGGAAGTTCAGCCCCTGCTCTTCATCCAACCAGCAGGCCAACAGCCCCAGCAGCAGGTAGACGTGGCCATCGCCGGTGCGGGACACCCGCCGGCAGATCCGGGCCTGAGCCTGGTTGTAACCATGGGTCAGGCAGACGCGACACAGGGTCAAATCCCAGCGTTGAATCAGCTTCATCCTTGCCTCCCGCTCCGATGGGCTTCTGGCAAGCCTAGTGAGCGGCAATGACAGCCTCTTGAAGAATGGATAACGGTTCCGTGACAACGGCAGAAGCTCGGGAAAGTTGACATCCGTAGCAAAAGCCGTTATTGCTATTGGCACTCAAGCTACCAGGAACAGCTGACCATGCGCTTTGCCGGCCAACTACTACTACTAACTCTCAACGCGGAATTTCGCGCGGGTTAGTCGCGGCCAGCCATTAAGCAGCCCCAATTCACCAGACCCGTGCGCCTCGCACGGGTTTTTTATTATCCAGCCAAGGCGCAAGGGTCAATCGGACAACAAGAGGACGTCATATGTCAGATCGGGTCATCATATTCGATACCACCCTGCGGGATGGTGAGCAGGCCCTCTCCGCCAGCCTCACCGTCAAAGAGAAGTTGCAGATCGCCCAGGCGCTGGAGCGACTGGGGGTCGACGTGATGGAGGTGGGCTTCCCCGTCTCCTCCCCCGGTGACTTCGAATCGGTGCAGACCATAGCCCGCAGCATCAAGAACAGCCGGGTCTGCGGCCTGGCCCGCGCCCTGGAGAAGGACATAGTCGCCGCCGGCGAAGCCCTCAAGGTGGCGGATCAGTTCCGCATCCACACCTTCCTGGCCACCTCCACCATCCATGTGCAGAGCAAGCTGCGCAAGAGCTTCGACGAGGTGCTGGAGATGGGCACCCAGGCCGTCAAGCTGGCCCGTCGCTACACCGACGATGTGGAGTTCTCCTGCGAGGACGCCGGCCGCACCCCCATCGACAACCTCTGCCGCATGGTGGAGGCCGCCATCAAGGCTGGCGCCACCACGGTGAACATCCCGGATACCGTGGGTTACACCATACCCACCGAATTCGGCGGCATCATCCAGGCCCTGTTCAACCGGGTGCCCAACATCGACAAGGCGGTGATCTCGGTGCATTGCCACGATGATCTGGGGCTGTCGGTGGCCAACTCCATCGCCGCCGTGCAGATGGGTGCCCGTCAGATCGAGTGCACCATCAACGGCATCGGCGAGCGGGCGGGCAACTGCTCCATGGAAGAGGTGGCCATGATCCTCAAGACCCGGGCCGATCTGCTGGGGGTCGAGACCGGCATCAAGCACCAGGAAATCCACCGCACCAGCCAGCTGGTCAGCCAGCTGTGCAACATGCCGATCCAGCCCAACAAGGCCATCGTCGGTGCCAACGCCTTCTCCCACAGCTCCGGCATCCATCAAGATGGGGTGCTCAAGGCCAAGAACACCTACGAGATCATCACCCCCGAGAGCATAGGTCTGTCCACCAACAACCTGAACATGACCTCCCGCTCCGGCCGCCACGTCATCAAGCACCGCCTGGAAGTCATGGGCTACCACGAGGGCAGCTACGATCTCGACCAGATTTACGAGAGCTTCTTGAAGCTGGCCGACAAGAAGGGCCAGGTGTTCGACTACGACTTGGAAGCCCTGCTGTTCTTCAGCCAGATCCAGGAAGAACCCGAACAGTTCAAGCTCGACTACTTGAGCGTGCTCTCCGGCGGCAGCGTCATGTCCACCGCCAGCGTCAAGATGAAGGTGGGCGACCACGTGGTGTGCGAAGCCGCCACCGGTAATGGCCCTGTGGATGCGGTGTATCAATGCATCAACCGCATCACGGGGTACGATATCCGCATCGACAAGTACGAGCTCAAGAGCAAGGGCACCGGTAAGGATGCCCTGGGCCAGGTGGATATCGTCGCCGTGTATGAGGGACGCAAGTTCCACGGCATGGGCCTGGCCACCGACATCGTCGAATCCTCCGCCCAGGCGCTGGTGCACGTGATGAACAGCATCTACCGCGCCCTGCAGGTGGCCGAACAAAAAGAAAAGATCGCTCAGCAATCCAAATTGGAGACCCTCTAAATGACAGGAAGTTACAAGGTTGCCGTTCTGCCCGGCGACGGCATTGGTCCCGAAGTCATGACCGAAGCCCTCAAGGTGCTGGACAAGGTCAGCAGCGCCTTCGGCATCGGCTTCGAATTCTCCCACCATGACGTGGGCGGCATCGCCATCGACAACCACGGCTGCCCGCTGCCCAAGAGCACGCTGGACGCCTGTGAGGCGGCCGACGCCGTGCTGTTCGGCTCTGTGGGTGGCCCCAAGTGGGAGCACCTGCCGCCCAATGACCAGCCCGAGCGCGGCGCCCTGCTGCCGCTGCGCGGCCACTTCAAGCTGTTCTGCAACCTGCGGCCGGCCCAGATCCACCAGGGCCTCAACGCCCTCTCCCCCTTGCGGGCCGATATCTCAGACCGCGGCTTTGACATCGTCTGCGTGCGGGAGCTGACCGGCGGCATCTACTTCGGTCAGCCCAAGGGCCGTGAAGGCGAAGGCGCCATGGAGAAGGCCTTCGACACCGAGGTCTACCATCGCTTTGAGATCGAGCGCATCGCCAAGATCGCCTTCGAGTCCGCCATGGTGCGGGGCAAGAAGGTCACCTCCATCGACAAGGCCAACGTGCTGCAAAGCTCCATACTCTGGCGCCAGGTGGTGACCGAGGTGGCCAAGGCCTACCCGGACGTGACCCTGCAGCACATGTACATCGACAACGCCACCATGCAGCTCGTCAAGGATCCGGCCCAGTTCGACATCCTGCTGTGCTCCAACCTGTTCGGTGACATCCTCTCCGACGAGTGCGCCATGATCACGGGCTCCATGGGCATGCTGCCCTCTGCCAGCCTCAACGCCGACGGCTTCGGCCTGTACGAACCGGCGGGCGGCTCCGCCCCGGACATCGCCGGCCAGAACATCGCCAACCCGGTGGCCCAGATCCTCTCCGCCGCCCTGATGCTGCGTTACAGCTTCAAGCAGGAGGCTGCCGCCCAGGCCATCGAGCGCGCCGTGGCCGAAACCCTGGCGGACGGCTACCTCACCGGCGACCTGCTGCAGGGCAAGGCCGGCAAGCACCCGGCACAAAGTACCTCTGACATGGGCAGCCAGATCGCCGCCCGCATTCGGGAGCTCTAATCATGGCCAAGACCCTCTATCAGAAAGTGTTTGAAGCCCACGTGGTCTACGAGGCCGCCGGCGAAACCCCCATCATCTACATCGATCGCCACCTGGCCCACGAAGTGACCAGCCCCCAGGCCTTCGACGGTCTGCGGGAGAAGGGTCGCAAGGTGCGCCGTCCGGATCGCACCTGGGCCACCATGGATCACAACGTCTCCACCCAGTCCTGCGACATCAACGCCTCCGGCGAGATGGCCCGAGTGCAGATGCAGACGCTGATCAAGAACTGTACCGACTTCGGCGTGCCCCTCTATGGCCTGGGCCACAAGTGGCAGGGCGTGGTGCACGTCATGGGACCGGAGATCGGCCTGACCCTGCCCGGCACCACCATAGTCTGTGGTGACTCCCATACCGCCACCCACGGGGCCTTTGGCGCCCTGGCCTTCGGCATCGGCACCTCCGAGGTGGAACACGTGCTGGCCACCCAGACCCTGAAGCAAGCCCGCGCCAAGACCATGAAGATCGAGGTCAAGGGCCATGTGGCCCCCGGGATCAGCGCCAAGGACATCATACTGGCCATTATCGGCAAGACCGGCACCGCCGGCGGCACCGGCTATGTGGTGGAATTCTGCGGTGAGGCCATCGAGGCCCTCTCCATGGAAGAGCGCATGACGGTGTGCAACATGGCCATCGAGCTGGGCGCCAAGGCCGGCATGGTGGCCCCGGACCAGACCACCTTCGACTACCTCAAGGGTCGTCCGTTTGCGCCCAAGGGCGCCGACTGGGATGCGGCCGTGGCCTACTGGCAGACCTTGAAATCCGATGAGGGTGCCCAGTACGACGCCGTGGTGACCCTGAACGGTGCCGATATCGCACCCCAGGTGACCTGGGGCACCAACCCCGGCCAGGTGATCGGCATCAATCAGCCCATCCCGGCGCCGACGGACTTTGACGATGCGGTGGCCAAGCACTCCTGCCAGAAGGCCCTGGAGTACATGGCCATCGAGGCCGGTGGCAAGCTCACCGACGTGAAGATCGACAAGGTGTTCATTGGCTCCTGCACCAACGGCCGGATCGAGGACATGCGCGCCGCCGCCGACGTGGCCCGCGCCGCCCTGGCCAAGGGCCAGAAGGTGGCCGCCGGGGTGCAGGCCCTGGTGGTGCCCGGTTCCCAGCAGGTGAAGATCCAGGCCGAACAAGAGGGGCTGGACAAGGTGCTGCTGGAGGCAGGTTTCGAATGGCGTCTGCCTGGCTGCTCCATGTGCCTGGCCATGAACAACGACCGGCTGCAACCGGGGGAGCGCTGCGCCGCCACCAGCAACCGTAACTTCGAAGGCCGTCAGGGCCGCGGTGGCCGCACCCACCTGGTGAGCCCGGCCATGGCCGCCGCCGCCGCCATAGCCGGTCACTTTGTCGATATTCGTGAGCTGTAAGGAGCCCGCCATGCAAGAGTTCAAGCAACATACCGGCCTCGCGGTGCCCCTGGACGCCGCCAACGTCGATACCGACCAGATCATCCCCAAGCAGTTCCTGCAGAAGGTCTCCAAGCTGGGCTTCGGCAAGCACCTGTTCCACGACTGGCGCTTCCTGGATGACGCCGGCGAGCAGCCCAACCCCGAGTTCGTGCTGAACTACCCGCGCTACGCCGGTGCCAGCATACTGCTGGCCCGGGAGAACTTCGGCAACGGCTCCAGCCGGGAGCACGCCCCCTGGTCACTGGCGGACTATGGCCTGCGCGCCATCATAGCCCCCAGCTTCGCCGACATCTTCTACGGCAACGCCCTGAACAATGGCCTCTTGGTGGTCAAGCTCAAGGACGAGGAAGTGGATGCCCTGTTCCAGCTGGTGGACGCCAACGAAGGCCAGACCATCACGGTGGATCTGGAGCAGCAGCAGGTGCGCGCCGCCGATCTCTGCTTCGACTTCCAGATCGATCCCTTCCGCCGCTACTGCATCATGAACGGCCTGGACAACATAGGCCTGACCCTGCAGCACAGCGACGCCATCGACGCCTATGAAGCCAAGCAGCCTGCCTGGCTGTAAACCCTGCCAAGCAAAAAAAAAGCCCGGCGCTATGCCGTAATGCTCATCAGTTAAGGCGCCGTTGGCGCCTTAACTGTATCAACGACACGGTTTTTTGAGGCAAAAGCCAACCCCACCCCCTCCCCTTGAACAAGGGGAGGGAAAAATCGTTCCTCCCCCTTACCAAGGGGGAGGTTAGGAGGGGGATGGCTTGCCTCTGGCGGCCATTCATGAGTATCTCTGTTTCTTAACTGACCAGCATTACGGCGCTATGCCGGGCTTTTTATTGATTCACGTATGACTAGCTGCAGGCCTAGCCCTACAGGGGGCGCACCAGCCACAGGTGCAGGCCGAAGGTGCCGGCGTTCACCGTCATCGCCTCGGCGGTGCCCGCCGCCACGGCCTGGCGCAGGTAGCCAGCCTTGGGGCTGGGATCCCGGCTCCAGTACAGGCCGGAGGGGATCTGGGCCGGCAGGCCACAGGCGGTAGCAAACAGGCCCTGCAGTTGCGCCACCGAGGGGATCTGCCAATCCTGCACGCCATCCACGGCAGCGGCGTTGACCGCTCCCTGGCGACTGACGGCCCCCCGCCAGTGAAAGCCGTCCAGCGGGCCGTCACCACAGCGCGCACCGACCCGCCCTTGGGGGCAGTGCTGCCACATCAGCAGGCTCTGGCTGTCGATGAAGCGATCCGGGCCGTCCATCACGAAGCGTCCCTCCCCCACCGCGCAGCCCGCCTGCGCCTGACCGGCCAGCCCCAGCCAGAGGCCCAGCAGCGCCATGCTCAGACGGGCGCTCATTGCAGCGTCTCGGCGAAGGCCGCCCAGCCGGCCAGGGCATCGCCGTTGAAGTCGAACAGCGCCTGATTCTCCCAGGCATTGCCGGTACTGCCGCTGGTTTCGATGTAGTCCATGCCGGCCTCGGTGGCCCAGCTCACCCCGTCCACCGGCAACCAGGCCGGCTCCCAGTAGACGAAGCCCAGCCCCATCTCATCGGGGACGGCAGCGATGACGCTGCGCAGATCGGTGAGAAACGCCAGCTGGCCCGCCGCGGTGGCCGGATAGCCGCCGGCGGTCTCCTCGCTGGTACCGAAGTTATTGCCCAGGCTGTCGCCGTTGTCGGTGGTAAAGCCATAGGCGGTCTCCACCACCATCACCGGCTTGCCGTAACGGCTGACCATGTCGTCCAGGTTGGTCTGCAGGGCGGTCAGGGTGCCATGCCAGTAGGGATAATAGGAGACGCCTATGATATCGAACGGCACGCTGCGTTCGGTGATTTCATCGAACCACCAGCGGAAGGTGCTGTTGTTACCCCCCTCGGCCAGATGCAGGATGATCTTGGCCGGCGTGGTCACGCCGCCGTCGCTTTCAGCCTGCTGGATACCGGCCACGCCGGCCTTCAACAACGCCGCCAGGGTGTCGAAGCCACCCACGTCGTCCCCCCAGTTCTTGCCATCGGGCCACAGCAGACCTGAGTTGATCTCATTGCCCACCTGGATGTAGTCGGGGTGCACGCCGTTATCGATGAGGTGAGCGACCACCGCCTGGCTGTAGCTCTGCACCTGGGCCACCAGGGCATCGCTGTCCAGATCCGCCCAGGCCTTGGGCTTGAACTGCTTGCCCGGATCGGTCCAGAAGTCGCTGTAATGCAGATCCAGCATGAAAGACATGCCCGCCGCCTTCACCCGCTTGGCCAGGGCGGTCACCTTGTCCAGATCCAGATCACCACCGCCATAGGCCTCGCCGCCGGCGCTCTGGGGATCCACCCACAGTCGCAACCGTACCAGGTTGACCCCCTGCGCTGCCATGAAGGAGAGCGCATCAACCTGGCTGCCATTGGCGTCATAGAACTGGCCGCCTGCCGCTTCCACCTCGGTCAGGGTGGAGACATCCACCCCACGTACCGCCAGGCTGGTAGCGCTGCTGCTGTCCGTATCACCACTGCCGCTGCTGCTATCGCCGGTACTCCCGCCGCCCCCGCCACAGGCAGCCAGGGCCCCCCATAACACCATGATCCCCAGCCATCGCCACCTGTTCGTCTGCCACATGCTCGTCACTCCTCGTTTGGCAACCTTTTGTCGGCGGGCACTGTAGCATGTGAAGTTAGGTCAAGATGTGATAGCGATTACACAAACCAACAGGTGAAATTTCGATCAAGACATCGGGAGGCACTTTTGGCTGGCCGGGGTGAGACAGGAGAGCGACGATATGGATAATGCTGCTTTATCAGTGTTTTATGCAAAAAAAAAGGCAGGAGGTAAAGTGCCTCCTGCCGACCGATACAGCGTGGAACCAAAATGGCTTCGGTAGTTAATATAGCGAAAACATTTTCATTGAGGAAGCGTTTTCACGGTAATTTTTCGTGATCCGGCTCACTCAATCCGAACCAGCGGTCCAGATCCTGGCGCAGGGAGTCGGATCGCTTGCCGAAGATGGCCTGCACCTCCTTGCCCACGATCACCACTCCTATGGCCCCCAGCTGCTGCAGCTTCTCGGTATTCACCAGCCCCAGCTGATTCACCTGTACCCGCAGCCGGGTCAGGCAGGCATCCAGACTGAAGATGTTCTCCTTGCCGCCCAGGGCGTCGCACAGGGCGCGGATGGCCGGATCCGGTGCCTTGACCAGCTCCTCCCCCGCCGCCTCGCCCAGGGCTTGCAGCTTCTTACTCTTAAGCAGTTCCAACATGGCGTCCTCCTTGTTGCGGCTCCTCGGCCGATAAAAAGGCCCGCCAAAAGCGGGCCTGGTAACCTAGTGCGACACGGCTCAGATGGCGCGCTTGAGCACCCGCACCGCAAAGCTGGGCAGTGCCAGCTGACCCATCAGCGTCTCGCCGCTCACCGCATCCTGGTACTGTGCCGGCAGCTGCACATAGGCCGCCTGGCGACCGTAGTTCTGCACGAACACGAACTCCTGCTCCCCGTCGGTACGCCGCTGGGCGGTGACACCGGCCGGCAGCGGACAGTCGATGGCGCGCTTCAAACCCAGATCGGCGGCGATGCGTCCAAAGAAGTCCCGCTGGAACGGCAGATCGTTGCGCGAGGCCACGTAGAAGGCCTTGCCCGCCCCGTGAGCATTGACGGTCACCGCCGGTTCGCCGGCATAGAAGTCGCTGCCGTAGCTGGCCAGGGCTTCGGCGCCTTCGAGCTGAATGCGCTCGCACAGGTGGGTCACCCGATAGGGACCGGTGAGCCCCAGGGCGTTGCCGGCCAGGCCGCTGACGCTGTTGGTCTCGCCGTCATACAGACCGTCGATCTCCTCGGCCCAGATGCCGAGGATGGGGCGCAGCGGACCGGGGAAGCCGCCCAGGTGGCACAAGTCGGTCTCGTTGACGATGCCGGTCCAGTAGCTGGCGACGAAGTGGCCACCGGCCTGCACGAAGGCGTCCACCCGCGGAGCGAAGCCATCCCGCACCATGTAGAGCATGGGGGCGATGACCAGCTTGTAGCCGGACAGGTCGCAGTCAGCATTGATGATGTCGGCGGCGATGCCCTGCTCCCAGAAGGCGCGGTAATGCTCGTTCACCGTATTCTCGTAGTAGAGCCCGGCGTTGCGCGGACCCTGGGCGTTGTCCATGGCCCAACGGCTCTCCCAGTCGAAGATGATGGCCACCTCGGCCTCGGTGACTGTGCCCACCACCTCCGGCAGCTTGGCCAGCATCTCGCCCAGAGCCTGCACCTCACGGCCCACCCGGGTGTCGATATGCCCCACGTGATCCACCACGGCACCGTGGAACTTCTCCACCGAACCGCGGCTCTTGCGCCACTGGAAGTACTGCACGGAATCGGAGCCATGGGCCACCGCCTGCATGGACGAGAGGATGTGCATACCCGGCTTCTTCAGCTTGCTGATGGGCTGCCAGTTGGTGAGGCTGGGGGTGGACTCCATCAGGAAGAAGGGCTTGCCCTTCAAGGTCCGCATCAGGTCGTGGTACATGGCGATGTAGACCGCCAGCTCGGTGTCGTCCTGGCTGTTGTGCCACAGGGGGTAGCTGTCCCAGCTGATGAAGTCGATCTCCTTGGCCAGCTGCCAGTAGTCGTAGTCGTAGAAGTACTCCATGAAGTTGGTGGTCACCTGCAAGTCCGGGTTCACCGCCTTCAACGGCTTGATCTCATGGGCGCAGAAGTCGCTCACCTGGGCGGTATTGAAGCGCTTCCAGTCCAGGTTCAGGCCGTGGATGGAGACCTCGCCCAGGGGAGACGGGGACTCCAGCTGTTCCCAGCTGGTGTAGTCGTGGCTCCAGAAGGTGGCCCACCAGGCCTGGTTCAGGGCGGCCAGGCTGCCGTAGCGGGCCTTGAGCCAACCGCGGAAGCGTTCCTGACACAGCTCGCAGTGGCACTCGCCGCCGTACTCGTTGGAGATGTGCCAGGCGATGACCGCCGGGTGCTTGCCGTAGCGCTCCGCCAGGGCGGCGTTCAGCTGCTGCACCTTCTGACGGTAGTAGGGCGAGGTCAGGCAGTGGTTGTGGCGGCCGCCGTGCAGGGCCCGCACCCGCTCCTTGCTGACCCGCAGCACCTCGGGGTGGGACTTGGACATCCAGGCCGGCCGGGCACCGCTGGGGGTGGCCAGGAACACAGAGATGCCGTTCTCATGCAGCCGGTCCAGCACCTTGTCCAGCCAGCCGAATTCGTAACGGCCTTCCTCGGGCTCCAGGCTGGCCCAGCTGAAGATGCCCACAGACATGACGTTGCAGCGGGTCTGCTTCATCATCTCGATATCCTTGTCCAGCACCTCGGGACAGTCCAGCCACTGATCCGGGTTGTAGTCGGCACCGTGCAGCAGCACCGGGGCCTTGTCGCTTAAGGGAGGAAACTTCTTCATCTTGACTCCGTGAGAAAAAAGACGGCATCCCCCTCGCCGCCCTGAGTCAGGGGGGAGCAGGATGCCGCGGCGTTAAACCTAGTTGAAGACCTTCATGGACGGCAGCACATGGCCCTGGCAGTCGAACAGGGATTGATTCTCCCGGGCGTTGCCTTCCTTCCAGTCGTCATCGTTGTATTTCATGCCGGCCTTGGTGGCCCAGGTGGCGCCGGGGGTCGGCAGCCAGGTGGGCTCCCAGTAGAAGAGCCCCTTGCCGCGCTGATCCGGCACCTGAACGATGCTTTCCATCAGATCGTGCAGGAAGTCGGCCTGGCCCTGCACGGTGCCCGGATAGCCACCGTCTTCGGCTTCCTTCTCGGTGAAGTTGTTCTCGGCGTTGTCGCAGTTGTCATAGGTGTAGCCGTAGGCGGCTTCCACCACGATGAGATCCTTGTTGTAGCGCTTGGCGATGTCGTCCATGTTGAACTTCAGCGCGTTGATGGGGCCGTTCCAGTAGGTGTAGAAGGAGAGGCCAATCACGTCGAACGGCACGTCACGCTTGGTGATCTCGTCAAACCACCACTGGAAGGTGTCGTTCTTGGTGCCTTCGGCCAGGTGCAGCATGATCTTCACCTGGCTGGGATCGCTCAGGTTCTCCCGCACCCCGGCCACGCCGGCCTTCAGCATGGCGGCCAGGGCGTCGAAACCACCCACGCCGTCCCCCCAGTTCTTGCCGTTGGGCCACAGCATGCCACCGTTGATCTCGTTACCGATCTGCACCATGTCCGGCAGGGCGCCTTCCTTCTTGAACTCGGCGAAGGTCTGCTTGGTGTAGTCGTGAATGGTCTTCACCAGCTCGTCGGTGCTCATCTTGGCCCAGGCCTTGGGCTTGTTCTGCCGGCCCGGATCGGTCCAGAAGTCGCTGTAGTGGTAATCCAGCAGCAGCTTGAAGCCCATGGCCTTGACCCGCTTGGCCATGGCCAGGGTGCTGGCCAGATCGTTGTTACCGCCACCGTAGCCGTGGCCTTCGGCATCCTTCGGATCCACCCACAGGCGCAGGCGGATGTAGTTGAAGCCGTTGTCCTTCAGGATCTGCAGCGCATCCTGCTGCTTACCCTCGGCGTTGTAGAACTTGCCCCCCAGACGCTCCACCTCACTCAGCATGGAGACGTCGGCCCCCTTGATGAAGTCGGCAGGCTCACCGGCCACCGGCTTGATCTGCACGGTGTCGGCGGCGGTGGCCGGGGCCATCATGCCCATGCCACCGGCCAGCAGCAGGGCGGCAAACACCAGACTCTTGTTCAGTTTCATCATGACTTTTCCTCTGCAATTAACCCTTGGTGCCGCCGGCGGTCAGACCGGAGACGAAATACTTCTGCAGCGACAGGTAGAGAATGGCCACCGGCACGGCGATGAGCACGGCCCCGGCTGCGTAGGTGGTGTAGCTGGCGCCCATCTTCTGGGACACCAGGTTGTACAGGCCGATGGGCAGGGTGAACTTGTCCGGGGTACGCAAGATGGTACTGGCCAGGATGAAGTCCCCCAGGGGCCCGGTGAAGGAGAACAGGGCCACCACGGCGATGATGGGCTTGGACAGCGGCATGATGATCTCGATGAAGATGCGGAAGTTACCGGCACCGTCCATGCGGGCTGACTCGTCCAGATCCTTGGGGATGGCGTCCAGGTAGCCCTTCATCAGGTAGGTGTTCATGGGGATCATGCCGCCCACGTACACCAGCACCAGGGCCAGGTGGCTGTTCACCAGACCCAGCATCTGGGCCAGCACGAAGATGGCGATGAGGGCGGAGAACTGCGGGATCATCTGCAGCAGCAGGAACAGCATCAGGCCGTTTTGCCGCCCGCGGAAGCGGAAGCGGGAGAAGGCATAGGCGGTGAAGCTGACGCTCACCAGGGTCAGGGCCATGGTCAGGAAGCTGATCTTCATGGAGTTCCAGTACCAGCTGGTGTAATCGATGGTGCCGTCGAACAGCTCCTTGTAGTGCAAGAAGGAGAGGTTGTCCGGGATGATGGAGGTGTTGAGCAGGCTGCTGCCCGGGTTCAACGAGGCCCCCACCGTCCAGATCAACGGATAGATGATGATGATGGCTACCGCCGCCAGCAGCAGATAGGAGAGGCCCAGGCGGACGAAATTGCTCTGTTTAACGCTGTGCTTGACGCTCATGATTGCTCTTCCTTACGCCATGTCATCTTGCTTGAAGGAGTTGGTGGAGCGGAACTGCCACAGGGCAAGACCGACCACGAAGATGGACAGCAATATGGTGATGCTGGCCGCGATGGCGTATTGGGACGACGACATGGTCAGCTTGTAGATCCAGGAGACCAGGATGTCGGTGCCACCGGCGTTGGAACCGGCCACGGCGGGCCCGCCGTTGTTGAACAGGTAGATGATGTTGAAGTTGTTAAAGTTGAACGTGTACTGGGTGATGATGATGGGCGCAATGGAGTAGAGCACCAGGGGCAATGTGATGGTGGTCAGCTTCTGCCAGGTGTTGGCGCCGTCTATGGTGGCCGCCTCGTACAGATCGTCCGGAATGGCCTGCAACACCCCAGTGGTCATGGCAAACACGAAGGGGAAACCCAGCCAGGTCTGCATCAGGATCAGGGCTGTCTTGGTCCAGAAGGGATCCGTCATCCAGGCCTTGGGGTCGATGCCCAGGGAAGCCAGTATGCCGTTGTTGATCACCCCGAAGGTCTCGTTAAACATGCCGGCGAACACCAAGATGGTGACGAAGCCAGGCACCGCCCAGGGCAGGATCAGTATGGTGCGGATCAGGGGCTTGAAGCGCAGATCCTTCTGGTTCACCAGAATGGCCAGCAGCACCCCGACGGTACACTGCAGCGTGGTGGCGATCAGGGTCCAGATCACGGTCCATTGCAGCACGTCGAAGAAGGTCGCCCGCCAGATATCCAGGCGGAAGATGTTGATAAAATTCTTGAGCCCTACCCAATCCACCAGCTTGGCCGGCGGCGTGTTGTAGAGGTTGTAGTTGGTGAAGGCAATGGAGAAGCCGAACAGTATGGGGAACACCACCACGAACACCAGCAGGATGAAGCCCGGGGTGATCATCAGGTAGGGAAAGCCGTCGCTGAGCAGCAGCTGATACTGGCGGCGAATGCTGTTGAGGGGCAGCCCCTCGTCACGACGCTGGCCGCACAAGAAGGCGTCGCGGATGCTCCACAGGTAAATGCCGACACCGAACACCGCCACTATGACGCTGATGATGCCCTTGGCCAGCAGGAACACGGAATTGTCCCGGGGCAGCTCTTCCCCCAGGGTGATGAGGCCCCAGAAGCCGTTGTGCAGGAAATCATTGAACACGCCCATGAAGCTGACCAGGAAGATCAGGAACAGCGCGCCCTTGGCATACTGACGATTGTAAAACTGGCCAAAGCCGGGGATCAGCGACAGCGTGCCGGCCACCTTGGCATGATGAGTTCTGGCCCCGATGGGCGAGAGTGCGCTGGAATCGACTACCACAATTAACCTCCTCTCCAAAAATGGTCTGGGCAGGCAAGACCGCCCTGCCCAGACCCCCGATCCACTGTCCCAACCTTAGTTGGCGTGGATCGCTTCTATTTGCATCTTGATATTTTTAACGGCGCCATCCAGGGCAGCCTTCACGTCTTGCTTGCCGGTCACCGCCAGTTGCAGGGCGCTGTTGGCCGGGGACCAGACTTCACCCATTTCCGGTACGCTGGGCATGGGCACGGCGTAGGCGGCCTGGATGGCCACGGCACGGGACTTCTCGTCATCCTTGATCAAGGGATCGTCGATCAGCGACTTAACCGGCGGGATTTCACCGGTCACCTGGAAGCGCACCTTGGCGTATTCCGGCTGGTTGATGAACTCGATGAACTGTTGCGCCAGCTCCTTCTGCTTGGAGTAGGTGGAGACGCTGTAGCCCTTCACACCCAGGAAGGAACGCATGTGTTCACCGTTGGGCAGCAACGGCAGCGGCGCCACACCGTAGTTCACACCGGCATCCTTGTAGGGCTGGAAGGACCAGGGACCCGTGATGACGGCGGCAGCCTTCTTCTCGGTGAACAGGGAGTCGATGGCGTTGGCACCCGTGTCGCCCACGATCCCGGCCGGGAACAGGCCGTCGGCATAGAAGCTCTTCAGGTAGCTAACGGCGTCGTTTGCGCCCTGGTTGGCCAGACCGATGTCATCCACGTTCAAGGAGCCGTCGGAGTTGGGGCCGAACACATAGCCACCCATGCCTGAGACGACGCCGAAGGCGTAATAGATTTCATCGAACTTGGCCAGCAGGCCGTACTTGCCGGCATCACGCTGGGTCTTGGAGAAGGCCTTGAGCTCTTCGAAGGTTTCCGGTGCCTTGGGCATCAGGTCCTTGTTGTAGACCAGAACTATGGTTTCCACTGCCTTGGGGATGCCGTACACCTGACCCAGGTAGGTCTGGGCATCCACCGCCGGCTTGGTGAAACCGGCCAGGTATTCCGGCGTCAGCTTCAGGGGGGTGATCAGGCCCTGTACCACGGCGGTCCCCACCTGGTCATGGGGCAGCACCAGAACGTCCGGACCGATGCCGGCCGGGCCGTCCAGGCGCAGCTTCTCGATCTGCTGGGTGTAAGGCATTTCCATGACCTTCACCTTGACGTTGTACTTGGCTTCAAACGCCTTCACGGCATCCGTGATGCCGTTGGACTTCTTGATATCTTCCCAGACCAGCAGTTCGCCTTCGGCGGCGCGGGCGGTCTGCCCCACCACGCTCAGCAAGCCCAGAGACATCATGACAGCCGCGGTTAAAGTCTTGATTTTCATCGTTGCTCCTCGATTCCTGTCCAGTTACGTGTTGTCTTAGCCATTACAGCCACATAGCCAATGTGTTATTTGTGTTTGTGTTACACCGAGCTGGCGGTGCTTGAGTTTCACCTTGGTGGCCGACCTGACGGCCGACGACGATCGACGCATCCCGGGCCACAGTGAGTTATAACTAGCCAAACTCAATGGGTAACAACCTGTTTTTATTAGTCATTTACCCTTGCCACCCCATTATCCTGTCTGACCTTGTCTCCACTGCTTTCGGAAACCGGCGCCAAGGATAACGATTACACCGCTTGGTCTAACGTTACGGTTTGCCCGCTGTATCTGCCAGAACAAGATGTCAAGGCTGTGATCTTATCCACAAAAGCCACAGCACCTTGTGCAAGCGATTACACTGCACTGATATATTGCCCTCAACGGGTACGACCAACGGGCCTTTCGCCACCATCCCGGCGCTGGGCGACTGACGATCTCGACGGGCCTTCCCCTGGTGACCATCCCGATCCCGGCGAGCGTCTCGCATGTGAATTTTATTTATCATCAAGGAGTTAGCCAGATGGCGAGCATCAGACTGAAAAATGTGATCAAGCGGTTCGGCAAGACAGTGACACTGCACAACGTCGATCTGGATATTGAAGATGGCGAATTTACCGTGTTCGTCGGTCCCTCCGGCTGCGGCAAGTCCACCATGCTGCGTCTGATTGCCGGCCTGGAGGAGATCTCCGACGGTGAGATCTCCATCGGTGACACAGTGGTGAACGATGTCGCCCCCGCCCACCGCGGCGTGGCCATGGTGTTTCAGTCCTACGCCCTCTATCCCCACATGACGGTGGCCGAGAACATGGGCTATGGCCTCAAGGTCAATGGCATGGCCAAGGAGGAGATCCGGCACAAGGTGGAGATGGTGGCCAAAACCCTGCAGCTTTCCCACCTGCTGGATCGCAAACCCAAGCAACTCTCCGGCGGTCAGCGCCAGCGGGTGGCCATCGGTCGTGCCATAGTGCGGGATCCCCAGGTGTTCCTGTTCGACGAACCCCTCTCCAACCTGGATGCCGAGCTGCGGGTGGAGATGCGCCTGCACATCGCCAAGCTGCACCAGGAGCTGCAGACCACCATGATCTACGTGACCCACGATCAGGTGGAAGCCATGACCCTGGCGGACAAAATCGTGGTGATGAACTATGGCAAGGTGGAACAGGTCGGCTCCCCCATGGAGCTGTACTACAAGCCGGTGAATCAGTTCGTGGCCGGCTTTATCGGCTCCCCCAAGATGAACTTCATGCCCGCCAAGGTGCTGGCCTGGCAACCCGGCCAGCTGAGCATCCAACTGGGTGACGGCAAGCAGCTGGACCTGCCCTTGGAAACCAGCGAACTCAAGGTGGGCGAAACCGTCACCCTGGGTCTGCGCCCGGAACACCTGGTGACCGAAGGCGAAGGGCTGGGGCTGCATTTTAGCTGTGAAGTGGTGGAGCGCCTGGGCAACAGCACCTACCTGTTCGGCCAGTGCCACGGCATAGACGGCTTCAAGATGCTGTTGCCCGGTGACAACAACTTCAAGGCCTACCAACAGCTGACCGTGCATTTCGAGCCCAAGAACGCCCTGCTGTTCAACGAAGCCGGCCTGCGCATCAATCGCTGATTTTTCTCAAACGTTCCACGCCTTGCCCCGCGGTTGCGGGGCTTTTTTTGCCTGTTGTCCGGCATGGCAAACCGGTAAGAAAAAAGAATGAGACGGCGCTCGCAAGCTGGGAAAACCGCATTGTCCGCTCGGCGAATAATTATTGTAACTTAACGCACTATCAGTGAAACGATTTCACTGATAACTGCGAGAAACAGGAGTATAAACGGGACGTGTATACAGATTGCCGACCGGTATCAGCCAAGCCATCTCGCAATAAGCCGCTGATAATAGTGCAATTAACAACTTTAGCTGGGTCAATTGCCATGCAAGCACCAGCAGTGTAATCGATATCAGAGGTAAGCATGAAGAATCTCTCCATCATTCAACGTATCGCCTGGGGCTTCGGCCTCATGATCGCCCTGCTGTTGCTGATCATACTGGCGGCCTGGTTCTCCGGTCGGCAAATGGCGGCACAAGTGGATGTGCTGGCCGGCCGCATTGCCCCCACTCTGGTACAAAGCCGGGCCGTGACCCGGGATCTCTTCTTCGAGGACAAGGCCCTGCGCAACCTGCTGGCCCAGAGCGAGCCGGAGGTACTGAGCCGGGACAAGGCCCAGTTGACCCAGTGGCAGACCGCCTTCGAGGCCGATCTGGCCAAGCTCAAGGACTTTATCGGTCAGGATGGCGAACTCCAGGAACAGCTGACCGGTTTGGCAGAGCAACAGCAGGTCTACTGGCAACTGGCCAGCGGGCTGATCGCCAGTTATGCCGACAACCTGACCCGACAGAAGGCGCTGGCCGCCGAGGCTGGCCTGAGCAAGGACAGCAAGCACTTTGCCAGCGAGCTGGCCCTGATGGTGGCACCCCTTGGCGCCCACTACACCGTAGCCCTGAGCCGCAGCCTCACCAACAACCTGGAGCTGATGGTCAGCAACACCCAGGAGGCCCTGGCGGATCAGGATCCAGTGCGGGTAGCCCGCCGCCTGGATGCCAACCGGGAGCTACGCAAGAAGCTGACCGCCCAGCGCCAGGAGTTGGGTCCGGCCCTGCTCAAGCAGGAAGGCGCCTTCGGCGGCACCATCCAGTTTGAAGGCATGCTGGGCAAGCGGCTGGACGCCCTGCTCAAGGCCGCCAGCGACGAGGACGGCCTGCTGGGCCAGCACCTGACCCTGAGTCAGGAGAGCCTGGCCATCCGCAACCAGAGTGAGCAATCCACCCGCATCGTGGACGGCGTACTGGCCACCCTGGGGGAGATCGACGCCCTGGTGGACACCCGCCTGAAGAGTCGGGTCAACGACACACGCCATCAGCTGGTCACCCTGGAGTACGTGCTGCTGGGGGGCCTGGCCATCGGCCTGCTGACCGCCAGTCTGCTGCTGTGGCGCACCATCAGCGCCATCCGCAAACCCCTCAAGGAAATCCTCGCGGTCCAAGCCGCCCTGTGTCAGGGCAACATGACGGGCCGGGTGGGGTATCAGAAGCGGGATGAATTCGGCCAGCTGGCCTTGGGCATGAACAGCCTGACCGAGCAGATGCGCCAGATGCTGGGTGAGGTGGTGACCAGCGCCAACGAGCTGGCCCAGGTGGCGGATCAGAACCTCGCCACCCTGGATCGCACCCATCAGCAGCTAGCGCAACAGCGCAGCGAAACCGCCAGCGTGGCGACCGCCATGGTGGAGATGGAGCACACGGTGGCGGATGTGGCCAAGGCGGCCAACCACTCCATGACGTCTGTGGTGGAGGTGAACGGCATGGCCCAGCAGGGCCGTAGCTTGAGCGACAGCAACATAGCCAGGATCAACGATCTGGCCAGCCAACTGAGCACCTCCCATCAGGTGATCGAGCAGGTACATGGCCTGAGCGTGGAGATCGGCGGCATCGTCGATGTGATCAGCAACATCGCCGAGCAGACCAACCTGCTGGCTTTGAACGCCGCCATCGAGTCGGCCCGGGCAGGCGAGCAGGGCCGCGGCTTTGCGGTGGTGGCGGACGAGGTGCGCAACCTGGCGCGGCGCACCGCCGACTCCACCACCCAGATCCAGGCCATGATCTCCTCCCTGCAGCAGAGCGTGGGCCAGGCGGTCACCGAGATCGCCGCCAGCAGCCAGACCATGCAGGTGTGCATCGGCGACAGCCGGCAGACCAAGGACACCATCACCGCCATCTCGGAGGCACTGCATCAGATCACCGACATGAGCAGCCAGATCGCCGCCGCCGCCGAGCAGCAGCAGCTCACCAGCGCGGAGATCGCCCGCAACCTGGCCAACATCAACCAGATTGCCGAACTCAATCACGACGAAATCAGCCTGGTGGCCAATACCAGCCACCAGCTGCAGGACCTCTCCGGCGCCCAGCAGCGCCTGGTGGGCCAATTTACCCTGTAACCGGGCGCCTGCCCTTCATTCGAGGAAACAACCATGCTGAAGAAACTGATCCTGACCGCCACTCTGCTGCTGAGCGCCCTTAACGCCTGGGCCGCCGAGGACACCGCCGAGACCCGTCCCCTGTTCCTGCGCGGCGAGATGAACAACTGGGAGGCGCCGGATGCCGCTCAGCTGGCCCAGCAGGAACCCGGTGTGCTGATGGCCAAGGCCGACCTCAAGGCCAGCCACGGCGCCTACAAGTTCAAGTTCGCCGATGCCAAGTGGAAGGGGGATACCACCTTCGGTCAGTTCGATCCCACCGCCAAGCTGACCCTGGAGTCCCCCATCCAGGCCAAGGCCGGTTACCAATGGAGCGACATGCGCTTCACCCCGGAGGCTGACGGCAGCTACGGTTTCGTGCTGGATCGCCGGGATCCCAAGCACATCCAGGTCTCCATCAAGAAGCTCTGAGGCCGCGGGGACGGCTTGCCGTCCCCCCGACTCACTAAGCCCGAGGAGGAGGCTTAGTGAGTCGCTATGCCGCAAGGATAGACCGCCTCCTGGCCAGTGACGGCCAGACCCTACAAGCCAAGCAGTACAAGAAGAAATAACATAAGGACTCAAAAACGATGCAAGCGTTCAAGACCCTGGCGGGCCTGGGCCTGACCCTGGCCGCCTTGTACCAACCCACTGCCAACGCCCTGGTCAAGGGGGCGGATGTCAGCTGGATGACCCAGATGGAAGCCGCCGGTTACCGCTTCTACAACGATGCCGGCACCAAGCAGGATCTGCTGCCCATCCTGAAGGCCCATGGCCTCAACGCCGTGCGCCTGCGGGTGTGGGTCAACCCCACCGACGGCTGGAACAACATCACTGACGTGATCGCCAAGGCCAAGCGCGCCAAGGCCTACGGCTTCGACATCCTGATCGACTTCCACTACAGCGACAGCTGGGCGGATCCAGGCCAGCAGACCAAGCCCACCGCCTGGAGCAGTGCCTCCTTCGATACCCTGATGTACAACGTCTGGCACTTCACCTACGACTCCCTCACCGCCCTGAAGAACGCCGGCATCACCCCCAAGTGGGTACAGGTGGGGAACGAGACCAACAACGGCATGCTGTGGCCGGACGGCAAGGCCTCCACCAACATGCAGCACTTCGCCTGGCTCATCAACAGCGGCTACGATGCGGTGAAGGCGGTGAATAGCAGCACCAAGGTGATCGTTCACCTGGCCAACTGCGAGAACAACGATCTGTTCCGCTGGATGTTCGATGGCCTGACGGACAACGGCGCAAAATGGGACGTGATCGGCGCCTCCATCTACCCCACCCAGAGCGGTGGCGGCGACTGGTTCACCCTGGACAACCTCTGCTTCGACAACCTCTCCGACATGGCTACCCGCTATGACAAGGAGGTGATGATCGTCGAGGTGGGCATGCCCTGGGATGATGCCACCAACAGCTACGCCACCATCAACGACCTGCTCAACAAGATGAACTACATCCCCAACAGCAAGGGGCTGGGGGTCTTCTACTGGGAGCCGGAAAGCTACAGCAACTGGCAGGGCTACAGCCTGGGGGCCTTCGACAACAGCGGCAAACCCACTACCGCCCTGGACGCCTTCCTCAAGTACTAACTCAACCGAGCCCGCCCCAGGTCGGGCTCTTTTCTAACGTAACAATTGAATCCGAAAGCCAAGCGTCGCACACTAGCGGCTTTTCCCGCCAAGGATCGAGTAAGGAGTCGAAATGATTGTTATCTGGCGAGGCTGGGGCATTGCCGTGCCCTTTATCGTGGTGGTCATGGTGCTAGCCATGGAACTGCTGGTGGACAAGGTGACCGGCACGCCGGCCTTTCGCATGAACCACAGCTGGGTCTGGCTGGTGGACTTCCTACCGGCCGCACTGGCGGTCTGGTGGCTGGGCCGCAAGCTCGAATCCCGTCCCGGTCGCGTGGTGATCGACAAACAGACCCAGACCGAGATGGAGCTGAAGGCCAAACACGATCTGTTCTGGATCCCCGTCAAATGGTGGGCCCTGCCCCTGCTCGCCTTAGGCCTGTTGTTCACCCTGATCTAATCAGCGCACGCCTGGCGTCCCGCCATGGGACGCCGCTCCCTGACGCCACAGTGGCGGGCTATTCCAACGTCTGATACAGCTGATCCAGCCTGCCCTGGGCCTTGAGGCTGTCCAGTGCCTCCTGCCAGCGGGCGATCTCCGCATCGGAAAAATCCAGCGAGGCCGCGATATAGAGATCCGAGGCCAGTAGCTGCACCTGGGTCTGCTTCAGCGCCGTCGCCGGCAAGCCCCACTGGCGCAACAGATGGCGCACCCCCAGGGGCGAGTCGCTGACGGCCAGATCGGCCCGGCCCCGCAGCAACTTGCCGTACACCTGCTGACTGCTGTAGGCCCCGGCATCCAGGTTGGTAAACCCCGCCGCCACCAGGCTGTTGTAGACGAGGCCCGCCTGCCGGCAGGCGATGACGGAGACCGATTTGGCATCCGCCAGGCTGTGGATCTGCAGCGCACTGTCCGGGCGCTGGTAAAAATAGATGGCGTCCCGCCCGATGGGGCCGATCCACTTGTAGCGGGTCTCCCGCTTCCGGGTGCGGAACATGGAAAACATCATGGTGCGGGGCTGGGACTCCAGGAGGAGTTTCGCCCGCATGCTGGGGTAGACGCGGATGGGATCCTGCCGGCCCAACGCCGCCTGCAGGGCCTGCACCAGCTTGACCGAGACCCCGCCCAGGCGACCATCTTGCATGTAGTTGTAGGGGGCCCACTCTTCTGTGATGAAGCTGATGGGCGCATCCTCGGCCAACGGCTGGGCCGCGCCCCAGCCCGGCACGCCCAGCAGTCCCAGCCAGATCCAAAACCAGCCCCCACGACGTGCCATCCCGTCCCCTCGTGGCAAGGCCCGGCCGTGACCGGGCCCAATGGATTAACGACCTCAAGTATATGTCAATCATTATTGCCACAAAATCAAATCCTGTCTTATCAACAACTCCATAATAAACAAGTGGTTAATAAAACAGGTGGACATGGGGCCAGCCGATGTCCAGGGGCGAGGCGAGGGCCTGCCGGGTCAGCCTCCCCCCAGGGCCGCCAGACCCGGCAAGGGTTCCCCCCCCTCGTCAAACAGGGTGACGTTCTGCCAGACACCAAAGCGCTCGCCGGGCTTGGCCCCCATGGCCGGCTCCCAGTAGAAGAGCCCCTGGCCCAGGCCGTTGGGCACCGCCTGCACCAGCCGCCGCAAATCCCGCAGGAAGGCCGCCTGCCCCGCCGGGCTGGCCGGATAGGTTTCGGCCCCCGTGTGCTGCATCAGCCAGTGCTGGTTGCGCGCCGCATCCAGCCGCCAGGGATAGGCGGTCTCCACCACCAGCAAGGGCTTGGCATAGCGTGCCGCCAGCCGGGCCAGGTTGTCCGCCAGGGCAGCCTGGGGGCCGTGCCAGCAGGGGTAAAACGAGAGCCCGATGGCATCCCAGTCCACCCCCAACGCCTGGGCCTGGGCGAACCAGCGCCCATACAGATCCCCATCACCGCCGGCGTCCAGGTGCAGTACAGTCCGGGCCTGGGGCTGAGCCGCCTTGACTGCCGCACACCCGGCCCGCAGCAGCTGGGCCAGGGCAGGCCAGTGGCCCGGCAGCATGCCCAATGGCCAGAGCAGGCCATGGGTGATCTCGTTGCCCACCTGTACCCACTCCGCCTGGATGCCCTCGGCCGCCAAGCGGGCCAGCAGTGCATGGGTGAAGTCATACAGACGCTGGCAAACGACAGCCAGAGGCAGTCCCAGCCAGGCCCGGGGCATAAACTGCTTGGCCGGATCCGCCCACCAGTCGCTGTAGTGAAAATCCAGCATCAGGCGAAAACCCAGGGCATGGGCCCGGCGGGCCAGGGCCAAGACCTGATCGGGATTGTTGAAGCCTAGGGGATGGCCCTGATTGGCCGGAAAGACATCGGCCACACCCGGCTCGTTCCACACCTTGATGCGCAGGGCGTTCACCCCCTGCTGGCGCAGGATCGCCAGCAGATCCCGAGGCTCCCCCCCCTCGCAATAGCGCATGCCGGCCTGTTCCCACTCCGGCAGGGAGGAGATATCGGCGCCGTTGGCAAACTCCGTCATTGTGCCGCCTCCGCAAAGGTCTTCAGCCCCGGCAACGCGCGACCGGCAAAATCGAACAGGGTGACGTTGTCCCACTCGTCGCCGGCACCGACCTTCCAGCCCGCCCCAGCTTGGGGAATAAAGTCCGGCTCCCAGTAGATCACCCCTGCGCCGCGCCCCTCGGGCACCCGCTTGACCGTCTGCCAGAGGGCACGCAAGAACGCCTGCTGGCCAGCTGGCGTCATGGGGAAAGTTTCGGGGCCTGTGCTGGTGTAGATGTTCTTCTGACTATCGCCGTTGTCCCGGGTCCAGGGGTAGGCGGTCTCCACCACCATCACCGGCTTGTCGTAGCGCCGGCTCAGATCGTCCATGTTCTGCTGGAGTTCGGCCAAGGCGCCATGCCACACCGGATAGAATGACAGGCCAATCACATCAAACGGCACGCCTCGGGCCACCATGGCATCGAACCAGCGACGGCAACGGGCGTTGTCTGCGCCCGCGTCCAGATGCAGCACCACCCGCGAACTCGGCGACACCGCCTTCACCGCCCGGGCGCCGGCCTGGATAAAGCGCGCCAGGTTGTCCCACTGCGGCACCCGGCCCAATGGCCAGAGCATGCCGTTGCTGATCTCGTTGCCCACCTGCACCTCGGCCGGCGTCACCCCGGCATCCTTGAGCTGACTCATCACAGCGTAGGTGAAGGCATACAGCCGCTCACTGACCTGGGCAGCATCCAGGTTGCGCCACGCCACCGGCAGGCTCTGCTTGCCCGGATCCGCCCACCAGTCGCTGTAGTGGAAGTCGATCATCACCTGGAGGCCGGCGGCCTGGGCCCGCTTGGCCATGGCCACCACGTGGGCCGGGTTGTTATAGCCTTCCGGCCCACTCTGATCCGACGGGAACACAGGGTATTTCCCCGGCTCGTTCCAGACCTTCAGGCGGATACGGTTGAAGCCATTGCGTTTTAGGATCCGCAACAGGTCCTCAGGCGCCTCAGCATCCTGGTCATAAAATTGGGCACCGGCAGCCTCCAGTTGCGGCAGGTGAGAGACATCGGCGCCGATAATTGGCGCGGCCTGGGCCACTGCCAGGGGACCGACCGCCAGCAGCAGGACTAGCGCCTGGCGTCGCCATCCATGGGTGAACTCAGCAAGAATACTCATGGCGTCACTCCCTGGCCCAGGGCCTTCAGACCCGGCAGGGCGCGGCCGTCGAAGTCAAACAGGGTGACGTTGTCCCAACCGGTGACGGCGTTCTTCCCCGCCCCCGGGGTGGGTATCCACTCCGGCGCCCAGTAGAAGATCCCTTCCCCGCCGGCGGCGGTTACAGCCTGGTTCAAGCGAGTCAGATAGGCCGCCTGTCCTGCGGGTGTCATGGGATCCGTCTCCGGCCCGGTGTCGGTATAGATGTTCTGCTCCTGATCGCCGTTCTGGGTGGTCCAGGGATAGGCCGCCTCCACCACCATCAGCGGCTTGTGGTAGCGGGCCTGGAGATCGGTGAGGTTGGCGGTGAGCTGGGCCAAGGAGCCATGCCACACAGGATAGAAGGAGAGGCCGATCAGGTCGTAGGGCACGTTCAGGCCCGTGATGGTATCGAACCAGCGCCGGGCGCTGCGGTTATCGCCGCCACAATCCAGGTGCAGGACGAGCTGCGCCTGGGGAAAGACCTCCTTCACCGCGGCGCCACCGGCCTTGAGAAAGCCCGCCAGATTATCCCACTGGGGCACCTTACCCACTGGCCAGAGCAGGCCATGGGTGATCTCGTTGCCCAGTTGCACCCACTTGGGGGTGACGCCGGCCTGTTTCAGCTGCTGCAGGGTCTGGCGGGTGAAGTCCGCCAGGGCCTGGGTCATCTCGGGCACCCTCATGTCTGCCCAGGCCACCGGGATGTACTGCTTGCTGGGATCGGCCCACCAGTCGCTGTAGTGGAAGTCGATCATGACCTCCAGCCCCAGCGCCTGGGCCCGCCTGGCCATGGCCACCACCTGGGCCGGACTGCTGTAGCCCTCGGGGCCGCTCTGGTTGGCCGGGAAGCGGGGATCCTGCCCAGGCTGGTTCCAGACCCGCAGCCGCACCGCATTGAAGCCATTACGTTTGAGGATCACCAGCAGATCCGCCTGGCCCTGCTCGTCGCTGTAGTGGGCGCCTTGCGCCTCCAACTGCGGCAGGCCCGACACATCGGCGCCGCGAATAAACGCCCAGGCCGGCAGGCTGCACAGCCAAGCCATGGCCAGTAATCCCCGCATCATCCCGCTCAACATCTTGCCCTCTCCTTCTGTCGCTGCGGCATCCGCCAGATGAAAAAAGGGAGCCTGACGGCCCCCTTCTCTCTACCCCAAGTAATTTGACACTTACCACCAGGCTTCGGCTTGCACACCGAAGTTCCAGGTGTTGTCGTCGGCGCTGCTGTTGAAGCTCAGGTTGTCGCCGTCGCCACCGTCCTTCAGGTAGGTAGCGTAGACGCGCAGTTCCGGACGGGCCCAAAAACCGGGGCCGGCAGACCAGGCTTGGGCCAGGGTGTACTTCTGACCAGCATCCTTCCAGGAAGAACCTGAGGTGTAGTCGGTGTCCTTGGTGAAGGTACCGGCTTCAAAGATGGTCTTCATGAGATCGGTCCATTGGTACTGGGCACGACCCACCAGGGAGAACATGTCGGTCTTGTCGATGTAGTCGCCGTAATCCTCGGCATGACCGTAGGTCAGCACATAGTTCAGCACGAACTTGTCGAAGGGCAGCTCACCGTTGTTGATGAAACGCCAGCCCTTGGCACTGGAGTTGTCACCACTCCAGGCATCGATCCAGCCACCGCCTTGGTCGATCACGTTGTGAGCCAGGGCGTTGTTGGCAAACTGCACCACAAACTTCTCGTTGATGCCGGTTGAGGCGAAGTACTGGCTGATCTCGGCGGTGGCCATCAGACTGTCCTTCATGTCGTCGTAGGTACCGGCGTCATCTTGGGCATCGGTGGCATTCTTCAGGGCATAGCTCACACCGAACTCGGTCCAGGCCCCTTCCCACGGCTTGAAGCCGGCGTACCGGATATCCAGGAAGTTGTTGTTCAGCGCCCCTTCACTGCCGGAGGCGTTGTTGGTGTCCTGACGGATCCAGGCCAGGGAGAAGGCCCCTGGACCGGCCTGAATGTTCTCGATACCGGCACCGGCACCGGAGATGTTCCAGTACTTGTAGTCGACGATGTGCAGGTCATGACGTTGGTAGTAACGCTTACCGGCCCACACCACGGCACCCGGGTTGCTGGAGAACAGCCCCTTGGCCTGCACGTTGAACTGGGTCAGGGCGAAGTCGGCGTCGCTGCTGGAGGTGTCCTCCCAGTCGTTGGAGCCATCGGAACTCACGGCGATCATGCTGTCGACGTAGAAGCTGGCACCGCCCTTGTTGTACAGCTCCTGGCCCAACTGGATTTCACCGTAGGTATCGGCTTCGTTACCCAGACGGCCAACGTAGTTCTTGTTCCACTCTGTGGTGCCACCGTCTTTGGAGACACCGACGCCGGAGCGGAAGTAACCGTGGAAGTCGACCGCAGAGGCGGCGGTCGCGGTCATTGCGAGGGCCATTGCCACGGAGGCAGAGAGCAGTTTCGCTTTCATAGGGATTCCTTTTGTGATTGCACTGTAACTTTGTTATATCAGCCAGACTTGCCAGGTAAGCGTTTTCACTGGCACGAGCGGATTATAGTGACAAGCTCTCCCTCGACGACATGATAGAACTCACAAAAAATGATCTGTTTCCATATGAAAAAGTTACCAAAAATATAGACCGAACCGCGCGCGAGCAACAAGCAGTTGATAAATAAGAGTTTATTTGAAATATAACAAGTGTTATCGATTACAGTGATTGAGCAATAAAAAACCCGGCACTAGGGCCGGGCTGCAGAGAATGGATTCAATCAGGGCAGATTTCTCACCGAGTGACGCCGGACCAGAGTCGGACTGAACATGTTGGTGATCTCCGGCATCTCGACATCCGGTTCCTCATCCTGATGGGCCAAGGCGAGGGCCAGCTCCGCCGCCTGGGTGGCCATGGCGGAGACAGGGTAGCGGATGGTGGTGAGCTTGGGCCGCAGGTAGCGGGCGATGAGCACATCGTCGAAGCCCACCAGTGAGATGTCTTGGGGCACCTCGATGCCGTTGTCGCTCAACACCGACAGGGCCCCCGCCGCCATGGAGTCGTTATAGCAGACGACCGCCGTGAAGTTGCGGCCACGGCCCAGCAGCTCCGTCATGGCCTCCTCACCCCCCTCCTCGTTCGGGCCACCCCGGGAGATGAGGCGTTCATCCACCTCGATGCCGTGCTCCTGCAGGGCCTGCACATAGCCATCCAGCCGCTCTTCGGCATCGGAAATCAGGTGATTGGAACACAGAAAGCCGATCTTCTTATGCCCCTCCTGGATCAGATGGCGGGTCGCCAGCCAGGAACCGTAGCGATCATCCAGGGCGATACAGCGGTTCTCAAAACCGGGCACGGTACGGTTGATGATCACCATGCCGGGAATGTGCCCCATCAGCTGGGCCAGCTCCTCATCCGGCAGCATCTTGGCATGCACCACCAGACCGGCACAGCGGTGACGAATGAGCTGCTCTATGGCCTGACGCTCCTTCTTGGCGTCGTGGTAGCCATTGCTGATCAGCAGGAAGTTGCCGGTGTTCTGCGCCACCTGCTCCACCGCCTTGACCATGGTGCCGAAGAAGGGATCCGACACATCCGCCACCACCAGGCCGAGGGTCTCGGCACTCTGGTGGGCCAGGGCCCGTGCGTTGGCATTGGGATGATATTTCAGCTCGGCCATGGCCTTGAACACCGCATCGCGGGAGGCCTGGCTCGCCTTGGGCGAATTATTGATAACCCGTGACACTGTGGCGACAGACACGCCAGACAAACGTGCAACATCTTTGATGGTTGCCATCTTTTCTATTCTCGTTCAGTAGAAACAACATAAGACCCCAGTTAGACGCTCGGGAAATATACCGGTCTTTTATTTTGAAACCCCAGCATTATTTCCCGCCACCCCGGCCGGGCAGGTCACAACAGTGACACACATCACAAGCATTTACACTCATCGTTACACAACACACAGGTCCCCTGACGCAAAAAGCCGGCATTTTGTGAGACTGTTCACGAATAGCCGGTACTCACCTCTTCCCAAATGCCCCCGGGAGGCATAAATTTAAGGGTAAGCGATTACACAGACCCGCACATCAGGTAAGCCGGGGGTTCAAGGAGTCATTTATGTTACGAGTTCTGGTCACGGGTGGCACGGGTTACATCGGCAGCCACACCTGTCTGCAACTGATGGCCGCCGGCATGACGCCCGTGCTGCTGGACAACTTCTGCAACAGCAAGCCCAGCGTACTGACTCGGCTCACCGAGCTGGGCGGCACCACCCCTAAGCTCTATCGGGGGGATATTCGGGATGCGGCCCTGCTGGATCGCATCTTCGCCGAGGAGGCCATCGATGCGGTGATCCACTTCGCCGGCCTCAAGGCGGTGGGGGAATCGGTGCAAAAACCCCTGGAGTACTACGAGAACAACGTGGCGGGCACCCTGACCCTGCTGCAGGCCATGCGCCGGGCCGACGTCAAGACCTTCATCTTCAGCTCCTCCGCCACCGTCTACGGCGATCCCCATGCGGTGCCCATTCGTGAGGACTTCCCCACCCTGCAGGCCACCAACCCCTATGGCCAGAGCAAGCTGACGGTGGAGCTCATCGTCAAGGATTTTGCCAAGGCGGCGCCGGACTGGTCCCTGACCCTGCTGCGCTACTTCAACCCGGTGGGCGCCCATCCCAGCGGCCGCATGGGGGAAGATCCCCAGGGTATCCCCAACAACCTGATGCCCTACATAGCCCAGGTGGCGGTGGGTCGCCGTGAGCACCTGTCGGTGTTTGGCGATGACTACCCCACCCCAGATGGCACCGGGGTGCGGGACTACATCCACGTGATGGATCTGGCCGACGGCCACGTGGCCGCGTTGCAGGTCAAGCACGGCCAGCCCGGGGTGCACATCTACAACCTGGGCACAGGCCAGGGCTACAGCGTGCTGGACATGCTCAAGGCCTTCTCCGCCGCCTGTGGCCGGGAGCTGCCTTACGTCATCGCCCCCCGCCGGGCCGGCGACGTGGCCGAGTGCTGGTCGGATCCGGCCAAGGCCACCAGCGAGCTGCACTGGCAGGCCAAGCGCAGCCTGGCGGACATGACCGCCGACACCTGGCGCTGGCAGTCCATGAATCCCCAGGGCTACCCGGCCGAGTAATTTGTCTACAAGGAATCTGATCATGCAGTTTGAACCAACCGACCATCCCCATCGCCGCTTCAATCCCTTGTCCGGCCAGTGGATCCTGGTGTCCCCTCACCGCGCCAAGCGGCCCTGGCAGGGCCAGCAGGACGAGCCGGATCGCGCCGTCAAGCCGCCCCACGATCCGGAATGCTTCCTGTGCGCCGGCAACAAGCGGGTCACCGGTGACATCAACCCGGACTATCAGGGCACCTTCGTCTTCACCAATGACTTCGCCGCCCTGATGACCGACACCCCTGAGGCCCCCCAGAGCCAGGATCCCCTGTTCCAGCTGCACAGCGCCCGGGGCACCAGTCGGGTGATCTGCTTCTCCCCGGATCACAGCAAGACGCTGCCGGAGATGAGCGTGCCCGCCCTCACTGCCGTGGTGGACACCTGGTGCGAGCAGACCGCCGAGCTGGGTCAGCAGTATCCCTGGATCCAGGTGTTCGAGAACAAGGGCGCCATGATGGGCTGCTCCAACCCCCACCCCCATGGTCAGGTGTGGGCCAACAGCTTCCTGCCCAACGAGGCCGCCCGGGAAGACGAGACCCAGCGCGCCTACTTCGCCCAGCAGGGCCGTCCCCTGCTGCTGGACTATGCCCAGCGGGAGCTGGCCGACGGCAGCCGCACCGTGGTGGAAACCGAATTCTGGCTGGCGGTGGTGCCCTACTGGGCGGCCTGGCCCTTCGAGACCCTGCTGCTGCCCAAGTTTGCCGTCAAGCGCCTGCCGGATCTCACCGAGGCGCAGCGCCAGGATCTGGCCCAGGCGCTGAAGAAGCTCACCAGCCGCTACGACAACCTGTTCCAGTGCTCCTTCCCCTACTCCATGGGCTGGCACGGCGCCCCCTTCAACGGCGAAGAGAACGACCACTGGCAGTTGCATGCCCACTTCTATCCGCCCCTGCTGCGTTCCGCCAGCGTGCGTAAGTTCATGGTCGGTTACGAGATGCTGGCGGAGAGCCAGCGTGACCTGACCGCCGAACAGGCCGCCGACCGCCTGCGCAGCGTCAGCGACGTCCATTTCCGTGAACAAGCTTGAGGATCACCATGAGCATTGAAACCCTGATCGCCACTACCTCGCGTGTCTTTGCCGAGCAGTTTGGCTACACAGCTCCCCTGACCATCCAGGCCCCGGGCCGGGTCAACCTCATCGGTGAGCACACCGACTACAACGACGGCTTCGTGCTGCCCTGTGCCATCGATTACAACACCGTCATCAGCGCCGCCCCCCGTCAGGGCAGCCAGGTGCGGGTGATCTCCGCCGACTATGACAACCAGCAAGACAGCTTCGATCTGGCCGACGAGATCCAGCCTCATCCCGAGTATCAATGGGCCAACTATGTGCGCGGCGTGGTCAAGTACCTGCTGGTGCGCGGCTTCAGGCTAGGCGGCGCCGATCTGGTGATCAGCGGCAACGTGCCCCAGGGGGCCGGCCTCTCCTCCTCCGCCTCCCTGGAAGTGGCGGTAGGCCAGACCTTCAAGGCCCTGGGCAAGCTGGACATCAGCCAGGCGGAGATCGCCCTGAACGGCCAGCAGGCCGAGAACCAGTTTGTCGGCTGTAACTGCGGCATCATGGATCAGTTCATCTCCGCCCTGGGGGAGAAGAACCACGCCCTGCTCATCGACTGCCGTAGCCTGCAGACCCGCTCCGTGGCCATGCCGGCTGGCTTTGACGTGGTGATCATCAACTCCAACGTCCGTCGCGGTCTGGTGGACAGCGAGTACAACACCCGCCGCGCCCAGTGCGAGGCCGCCGCCGCCCACTTCGGCGTCAAGGCCCTGCGGGATCTGGATCTGCCCCAGTTCGAGGCCCGCGCCGCCGAGCTGGATCCCGTGGTGGCCCAACGGGCCCGCCACGTCATCACCGAAAATGCCCGCACCCTGGAGGCCGCCGATGTGCTGACCCGGGGCGACATGGTGCGCATGGGTGAGCTGATGGCCGCCTCCCACGCCTCCATGCGGGATGACTTCGCCATCACGGTACCGCCCATCGACGCCCTGGTGGAGATGGTGAAAGCCGTGATCGGTGCCCAGGGTGGCGTGCGGATGACCGGCGGCGGCTTCGGCGGCTGCGTGGTGGCCCTGGTGCCCCAGGCCCTCACCGACAAGGTATGCGATACCGTCAAGGCGCAGTATCCGGTGGTATCCGGCCTGCAACCCACCCTCTACATCTGCCAGCCCTCCGCCGGAGCTGGCGTTCTGGAGTAAGCCATGAACCAAGCCGATCCGTATCCCAAGGCGCCGACCCTGGTCACCCTGACCAACGACAACGGCATGCAGGTCACCCTGATGGACTGGGGTGCAACCTGGCTCTCCTGCCGGGTGCCCATGGCCGATGGCCGGCGGCGCGAGGTGCTGCTGGGCTGCCCCCAGGCCGAGGGCTACGACCAGCAGACCAGCTACCTGGGGGCCATGATAGGCCGCTACGCCAACCGCATCGCCAAGGCCCATCTGCCCTACCCGGGCGGGGACCGCCAGGTGGTGGCGAGCCAGGGGGAAAACTGCCTGCACGGGGGCCTGATCGGCTTTGACAAACGGCGCTGGACCATCACCCGGCAGACGGAAACCTCGGTGTGCTTCACCCTGGACTCCTGGGACGGTGAACAGGGCTTCCCCGGCAACCTGCAGGTGGCGGTGACCTACGCGCTGCTGGCGGACAATCGGCTGAGTATCCGCATGCAGGCTACCACGGATGCCCTCACCCCGGTGAACCTGACCAACCACGCCTACTTCAATCTGGATGGGGCCCAGGGCGACATCCGCGACCATCACCTGCAGGTGGCAGCGGATCAGATGCTGCCCACCGACGGCATGGGCATTCCGTTTGGCGAGCTGCGGCCGGTGGCCGGTGGCAGCTTCGACTTCCGGGATGGCAAGCGGCTGCGCCAGGACTTCCTGGCGGATGAACAGCAGCAGCTGGCCAAGGGCTATGACCACAGCTTCCTGCTGAGCCTGGCCAAGCCCTGGCAGCAGCAACCGGCGGCCCGGCTGACCTCAGGCTCAGGGGATCTCACCCTGAACCTGTTCACCAGCCTGCCGGCCCTGCAGCTGTATACCGGCAACTACCTGGCCGGCACCCCGGCCCGGGACGGTGGCCAGTATGCCGACTACCAGGGGGTGGCGCTTGAGCCGCAATTGCTGCCCGACAGCCCACACCATCCCCACTGGCCCCAGCCCAGCTGCTGGCTGGCCCCCGGGGAGGGCTACGAGCACGAGATCCAGTACCAGTTTGTCGCACAGTAAGACTCAGGGGCCTGCGGGCCCTTGTTGCTTTTTCTGCCATCGTTGTTCGACCAAGGAGTCCGTATGACCTCACCCTATCTGGCCGACGAAGCTCGTTATCAGTCCCTGGCCTATCGCCGCTGCGGCCGCAGCGGCCTGCGGCTGCCTGCCCTCTCTTTAGGCCTGTGGCACAACTTCGGCGCCGACGCGGATCTGCACGCCTGCCGGCAGATGCTCTGCCGCGCCTTCGATCTGGGCATCACCCACTTCGATCTGGCCAACAACTATGGCCCGCCGCCGGGTAGCGCCGAGACCACGCTCGGTACCCTGCTGCGCCGGGATCTGGCCGCCTACCGGGACGAGCTCATCCTCTCCAGCAAGGCGGGTTATCTCATGTGGCCCGGCCCCTACGGCGACGGCGGCAGCAACAAATACCTGTTCGCCAGCCTGCACCAGAGCCTCAAGCGCATGCAGCTGGACTACCTGGACATCTTCTATCACCACAGACCCGATCCCCACACGCCGCTGGAGGAGACCATGGCCGCCCTGGCGCTGATGGTCAAACAGGGCAAGGCCCTCTATGTTGGGCTATCCAACTATCCCGCCGAGCTGGCCCGCCGCGCAGCAGCCCTGCTGGCGGACCAGGGGGTGCGCTGCCTCATCAACCAGGTGCGCTACTCATTGCTGGATCGCCACATAGAGCCGGAGACGCTGCCGGCCTGCGAAGCGCTGGGCATGGGCTGCATCGCCTTCTCCCCCCTGGCCGGCGGCCTGCTGTCGGACAAGTACCTGGCCGGCATTCCCGCCGACTCCCGGGCCGCCAGTGCCAGCCCCTTCCTGCGGGAGAGCGACATCACGCCGGCACGGCGGGAGTTGCTGCTGCGTCTCAACAGCCTGGCCGCCGAGGGCGGCCGCAGCCTGAGCGGCCTGGCCCTGCAGTGGGTGCTGCGCACCCCGACCCTCACCAGCGCGCTCATGGGGGCCAGCCGGGTCAGCCAGATCGAGGCGGCGGTGCGCGCCCTGCAGCAGCCGCCCTTGAGCCCAGACGAACTGGCGGCCATCGAGGCCCTGCTGAGCCAGGCCGCCTCGGCCGAATGAGCCGCCGCGGGTGAAACGGCGCACACATTTTCACCCCTAGGCTTCACCGGGATCCGGTCGAGGAATAAGGTTCTGTTTGAAGCTCAACCTAACCTCGACAAGGATCCCCATGTCTCCTCTCATGCCAAGGATTGGCCGGCTCGGCCTGCTGCTGACCGCCCTCACCCTGCTATCCGCCTGCGGCGGTGGTGGTGATGACACCACTGTGCTGCCCACCAGCATCAGTCCCAGCGATACCGACGCCTCTGACGCCGCCCGCCTCGAACTCAAATACCTGCTGGATCTGAGCAACGACACCCTGCCCGGCGTGCTGGCCGGCCAGAACACGGGCCACGGGGATCAGATCCTCAACAGCAGCGGCACCGTCGGCTACGCGCCCCTGCTCGACACCCTGGCCACCGAGACCGGCGAGCGCCCGGCGGTGGTGGGGCTAGATTACGAGTACGACCGCATATTCACCCCGGAGCAGCTCGCCAACGCCAACCAGGCGCTGATCGCTCACTGGCAGGCCGGCGGCCTGGTGACCATCAACTGGAGCCCCAACAACCCCTGGTGGAACGACGAAAGCGATCTGGAGAATGACTATGGCGGCGGGGATCTAACCCGCACCGAAAAGGGTGACATGAGCCTGGTGGATCTCGCCGATCTGGTGGATGACAGCAGCGACGTTTATACCGTCTGGCGCCGCAAGCTGGATCGCATCGCCACCGCCCTGCAGGAGCTGCAGGAGGCGGGGGTGGTGGTGCTGTGGCGGCCCATGCAGGAGATGAACGGCAACTGGTTCTGGTGGGGTATCTCCACTCAGTCCAGCACCAGCGGTTGCCAGGCCTACAAGCGGCTCTGGCGGGACATGTTCGGCTACTTCACACAGCAGAAGGGGCTGCACAACCTGCTGTGGGTCTACTCCCCCAACCGTGACCCTCTCACCTCGGCTGAAAGCGACGGCATCGCCAGCGTCAGCTGGTGCTATCCCGGCGCCGACTATGTGGATGTGGTGGCAGGCACCGTCTACGACGACAGCCTGGCCATCGACGACTACCAGAGCTATCTGCAGTTCGGCAAGCCGCTGGGCATGGGAGAATACGGCCCCGACCTGGAAGGGGCCGCCACCCTGGCCGGCAGTTTCGACACCCGCCTCTACGCCAGCGTGCTGGCCGACTATCCGGCCATCGCCTACTGGGTCAGCTGGCATGACTGGTACAACGAGGATGGCACCCGGGTGCATCAGGCCCTGGTGAGCAACCAGAATGTCACCGAGCTGCTGCAGGACTCGGCGGTGCTGACCCAAAGCGAAGTGGATATGAGCGCGGCGACGCTCGAATAGGCAAAGTGATGTCGGATCCGGTCGCCGCTTAGGGCAGCGGCCGGACGAGCCGCGCCGGGTTGCCGGCATAGATGCCCTTCTGCTCAATATCCCGGGTCACCACGCTGCCGGCGCCAATCACCGCCTCATCGCAGATGGTCACCGCCAGTATGGTGGCGTTGGAGCCCACCACCACCCGCTGGCCCAGCTGGATGCGCCCCCAGCTGGCGGGATCCGGATTGGGCCGACCATCGCGAAACAGATCGTTGGCAAACATGACACCGTGACCGATGAAGCAGCCCTCCCCCAGGGTCACGTATTCACAGATGAAGCTGTGGGACTGGATGCGGCAACCGGCGCCTATCTGCACATGGCGCTGTATCTCCACGAAGGGGCCGACAAACACCCCATCCCCCAGCTGGCAGCCATAGAGGTTAACGGGTTCCACCAGGGTCACCCCCTCGCCAAAGATCACCTCCCTCACCCCGGCCTGATGACGGTTCGCCTCCCCCATGCTGTTCTCCTGTCCGGTTAACCGGCCCCCAGCATAGTCGCCCTATCGGCCGGCGTTTGCGTCCCGGCGCACACACCCTGACCACACAACCGCAAGCTGCGGATTGATCCCAAGGCCGGCCTTGGCCACAATCGAGCCATCTCAGCTGTTCTGGATGCCCCATGTTGCGAACCTGCGCAGTCCTGCTCCTCACCCTGCTTGGCCTGCCCCTGCCAGCCAAACAGCTGGCCTTCTACAGCCAGGGGGACGTGCTGCACTATCAATGGCAGACCCCGGATGGCCAGGTGTTGCGCCTGCAGAGCAAACTCAACCCTCAGACCCAGGTGCCGGCCCTCATCGACTGGCGACCGGCCATGGCCGACGCCTATGTCTACCGGGCCCTGATGCACGATGCCGCCGTCCAATACCCGGACCAGCGCTTCGAGCTGCACCAGCAAAACGGCCGGTGGCAGATGAGCTATCGGGTGGCCGACGCCGACCTGGGGGCCGAGATCAGTCAGTGGCTGGGCCAGCAGCGAAGCCAGCGCTGGGGCGAATACCTGGCGCAGCACTACTTCGTGCAGGATCAGGATCCCTTCGGCCGGTCCGTGGTGCGCTACGACTACGCCCGCCTGGTGCAGACCCTGGCCCCCGAGCTGGCCACCCTGGCCACCCAGCTGCAGGCGGTGACCGAACAGGCCAAACCGCAACAGACCCCCCCCAATGCCGAGGATCTGCGCCGGCTGATTGGCTGGATGCTGGATTTTGTGCAGTCCATTCCCTATCGGGCGCTGGGCGGCGAAGGCGGCAGCCGGGGCCTGAGCTTTTTGCTGCCCCGCCAGGTGCTGGCGCAGAACGTGGGGGATTGCGATAGCAAGATGGTGTTGATGGCGGCGCTGCTGCGCTCCCGTTTTCCCAAGCTGCCACTCAAGCTGGTGCTGGTGCCGAATCACGCCTTGCTGGCGGTGGGCATGGCGGCCCAGGGGGAGGATAAGCAGTTACCGGCGAACGGCGGCGTCCTGCTGGAGGTGGCCGGCCCGGGCTTGTTCCCCCCGGGCCGGTTGGCAAAAACCACCCAGATGTATCTGGACAGCGGGCATTTTCAGGCCATCGAGGTGGCCCCCTGAGTCTCAGTTCACCGTGATGAACTCCACCCCCAGGCGAAACAGGTTGCCGTCGGCCTCCGCCCGCAGCACCTTGGCCTCGGCCTGAAACGGCGGCAGGGCGTTGCTGCTGGTAGACAGGCTGACGTAGAGGCGATCCCCGGCGGCAAACTCCTCCGCCGGCAGCTCGATGGCCATGCCGGTGGCACTGAGATCCCGGCAGATGCCGTCCACCCGCTTGGTGCCCTGGATCAGGCAGACGGGGGCGTCCACCACCATGCGCATGAAGGCGCGTCTTTCTTGATTGTGGTCCAGCACCCGACCTCCTTAGGGCTGTTGCTCGTCAGTTATGGCGTTTACTCAAAAACGTTAATACAATGCCCCCTGTTTCTCAAACGGGGTGCGGGCGTCCGCTGAGATCATACCCGAATTACCTGATCCAGCTCATACTGGCGTAGGGATTTGAGCGGCGGCACCCAGGCACCGTCGGACGCATCGCCCCATAGCCCAAGGAGCTCCCATGCGTCATTCCATCCTGGCCCTCATGCTCGGCGGCCTCAGCAGCGCCGCCCTGGCCCAAGTGCCCGAACTCACCGTCTACACCTACGGCTCCTTTGCCTCCGAATGGGGTCCGGGTCCCAAGATCGAACAGGCCTTCGAACCCCAGTGCCACTGCGATCTCAAGTTCGTCAGCCTGGACGATGGGGTGGCCATCCTGAACCGATTGCGCCTGGAGGGCAGCCACAGCCCGGCGGATCTGGTGGTGGGCATGGATGACGCCATGCTGGCGGACGCCCGGGCCACCGGCCTGTTTGCCCCCCACGGCGTGGATCTGCCGGCCCTCACCCTGCCCGGCGGCTGGCAGGACGACACCTTCGTGCCCTTCGATTACGGCTACTTCGCCTTCGTCTACGACAGCAGCAAACTGAAGCACCCGCCCAAGAGCCTCAAGGAGCTGGTGGAACGGCCGGATCTCACCATCCTCTATCAGGATCCCCGCACCAGCACCCCGGGCCAGGGCCTGCTGCTGTGGGTGAAGCAGGTCTATGGCGACCAGGCTCCCGCCGCCTGGCAGCAGTTGGCCAAGAAGACGGTCACCGTCACCAAGGGCTGGAGCGAGGCCTACGGCATGTTCCTGGAAGGCCAGGCGGATCTGGTGCTCTCCTACACCAGCTCACCGGCCTACCACCGCCTGGCGGAGAACAAGCAGCAGTACCGTGCCGCCCTGTTTGCGGAGGGCCACCTGCCCCAGATCGAGGTGGCGGCCCGCCTCAAGAGCGCGCCCCATCCCGAGCTGGCCCAGCAGTTCCTGCAGTTTATGGTCAGCGACCAGGTGCAGCAGCTGATCCCCACCGGCAACTGGATGTATCCGGTGACCCGGGTGGCCCTGCCTGAGCACTTCGAGGAGCACGAACTGCCGGCCAAGACCCTCAGCCTGTCCGAAACCCAGATCCAGCAGGGGCGCAAGGCCTGGATCCAGGAGTGGCGCCAGGCGGTCAGCCGCTAAATGCCCCGCCGTTACTGGTGGCTGCCCGGCGGCATCACCGCCGGCCTGCTGCTGGCCGTTGGGCTGGGCCCGCTGATCGCCCTGCTGGCCCAGGCACCCCTGGAGGCCACGCCCCTGTGGCGGGATCCCTATCTGCGCCAGGTGGTGTTCTTCAGCCTGGGTCAGGCGGCGCTCTCCACCGGGCTGAGCCTGCTGCTGGCCCTGCCGGTGAGCCGGGCCCTGCACCGGCGGCGCTTCGTCGGCCGAAGCCTGCTGCTCAGGCTGTTTGGCCTCTCCCAGGTGCTGCCGGTGATCATCGCCTTGTTCGGCCTGGTGGCGGTGCACGGCCACGGCGGCTGGCTGGCCCGCCTGCTGGTCCCCCTGGGCCTGAGCCTGCCTCAATACCTCTACGGTCTCTCCGGCATAGTGCTGGCCCACCTGTTCTTCAATGTGCCCCTGGCGGCCCGCTGGTGGCTGCAGAGCCTGGAGCGGCTGCCGGCCAACCAGTGGCGGCTGGCCGAGCAGCTGGGGCTGGCCGGCTGGAGCCTGTTCCGCCACCTGGAGTGGCCCGCGCTGCGGGCCCAGTTGCCGGCGTTGGCGGGCCTCATCTTCATGCTCTGCTTCACCAGCTTCGCCACCGTGATGGCCTTGGGGGGCGGTCCCGGTGCCACCACCTTGGAGGTGGCCATCTATCAGGCCCTGCGCTACGACTTCGACCTGCATGCCGCCGGCCAGTTGGCCCTGTGGCAGCTGCTGCTCTCCGGCCTCATCCTGCTGCTGCACCACCGCTGGCCCAGCGAGCCGCCCCAGCTTAAGGTGAGCGATCACTATCGGCGCCAGGATGGTGCCTGCCTGGGAGCCCGCCTGCACGATGGCGCCAGCCTGGCTCTGGTGGCCCTGCTCTACCTGCCGCCGCTGCTGGCCATCCTGCTGAGCGGCCTGCGCCCCGAGCTGTGGCGCGCCCTGGCCTCACCCCGCCTGTGGCACAGCACAGGGCAATCCCTGCTCATCGGCACCCTGGCCGCCAGCCTGGCCCTGGGGCTGACCCTGCTGCTGCTCACCAGCAGCCGCCATCTGCGCCTGCGGCTGGGTCGCCGCCACTGGGCCCAGGGCCTGGAATCCCTGGGCAACCTGATCCTGGTGCTGCCCAGCGCCGTGCTGAGCACAGGCCTGTTCATCCTGCTGATGCCCTTCACCGATGTGTTCGGCCTGGGGCTCTATCTGGTGGTGCTGATCAACGCCCTGGCCAGCCTGCCCTATACCCTGCGCACCCTGCAGCCGGCCATGGAGGCCGTGGCCCACCGCTATGACCGCCTGGCTGACAGCCTGGGGCTGGCCGGGCTGGCCCGCATCACCCGGCTGGAGTGGCCCCTGCTGCGCCCCGCCCTGGGCCGGGCCTTCGCCCTGGCCATGATTTTGTCGTTGGGGGATCTGGGGGCCATCGCCCTGTTTGGCAGCGGCGAGCTGCAGACCCTGCCCTGGTTGCTCTACCAGCAGCTGGGCAGCTACCGATTGAACGAGGCCGCTGCCACCGCCTTGTTGTTGCTGGCCCTGTGCCTGGCCCTGCTGGGGCTGCTGGAGCGGGGCATTGGAGGAAAAGATGCTGATTGCCGATGAGCTGACCCTGTGCCAGGACGACTGGCAGGGGCGCTTCAGCCTGACCCTGGGGCGGGGGGAGATCCTGGGGGTGCTGGGCCACAGCGGCGCCGGCAAGTCCACCCTGATGGCACTGCTGGCGGGCTTTCTGCGCCCGGACGGCGGCCGCCTCCTCTACCGGTCGCCGAACAATGTGGAGCAGGATCTGTTGCCCCTGGCCCCGGCGGCCCGCCCCTTCACCAGCCTGTTCCAGAGTCACAACCTGTTTGAGCACCTGAGCGCCCGGGACAACATAGGCCTGGGACTGCACCCCAACCTGCGGCTCGACCAGGCGCAACAGGCCGCCATCGTCGCCGCCGCCACACGCCTGGGCATCCAGGCGCTGCTGGACCGCCGGCCGGATCAGCTCTCCGGCGGCCAGCAGCAGCGGGTGGCCCTGGCCCGCTGCCTGGTGCGCCGCCAGCCCTTCTTGCTGCTGGACGAGCCCTTCAGCGCCCTGGATCCGGCCCTGCGCCAGGAGATGCTGGCCGAGCTGGCCAGCCTGGCCCGAGATGAAAACATCGGCGTGCTGTTTATCACCCATCAGCCCGACGAGGTGCGGCAAATAGGCGATCGCTTCGTGCTGATCGAATCAGGCGCCGTGGCCTACGAGGGCACAGTGGATGAGCTGGCGGCGCCTAGAGGCGCCGCCGTGAGTCGCTATCTGGGGCTGAGCGCCCCGGCGGGTTAGAGGTTCTCCTCGGCAAAGGACGCCAAGCGGCTGCGCACCACGCCGTTCAAATAGATGTTGGCGCTGCCCTCGAAGTCCTTGAACCGCTCCACTATGTAGGTGAGCCCCGAGGTGACGGCGGTCAGGTAGTTGGAGTCGATCTGCGCCAGGTTGCCGGAACAGACCAGCTTGGTGCCCTCGCCACAGCGGGTGATGATGGTTTTGAGCTGGGAGGCGGTGAGGTTCTGACACTCGTCCAGCAGCACGAAGGTGTTCTGCAGGCTGCGGCCGCGCATGAAGTTCACCGATTTGAACTGGATGTTGGCCTTCTCCATGATGTACTGCAGCGACCCCTCCTTGCTGACATCGTGCTTGTGCAGCACCTCCAGGGTGTCGGTCACCGCCGCCAGCCAGGGCATCATCTTCTCCTCCTCGGTGCCGGGCAGGAAGCCGATGCTCTCGGCGATCTCCGGGGTGTTGCGGGTGACGATTATGCGCTCATAGATGCCCCGCTCTATCACCAGCTCCAGCGCCGCGGCCATGGCCAGCAGGGTCTTGCCGCTGCCCGCCGGCCCCGTGAGGATCACCAGATCCAGGGTGGGGTCAAGCAGGGCATCCAGCGCCATGGCCTGATAGATGTGCTTGGGATGCACGCCCCAGGCGTGGCGGGCCATCAGCCGTTCCCGGCCGATATCCTTGATCACCAGCTGCCCCGCCTCCCGGGCATGGACCCGGCCGACAAACTCCTCGTGCTCGTCGATCAGGTACTGGTTGATATGGGTGTCGCCGATGAGGCCGTCCTGAATGCGGTGAAACACATCCCGCCCTTGGCTGGTGCTCTCGCACTCACCCACCTTGTCCCAGAAGGAGCCCTCGAAGATCTGGAAGCCCTTGGCCAGCAGGCGGATGTCGTCGATCAGCTGATCGGTGCGGTAGTCCTCCACCAGCTTGAGGCCGGCCCCCTTGGCCTTGAGGCGCATGTTGATGTCTTTGGTCACCAGCACCACGGGGCGCGGGGCATGCTTCTTCTGCAGATAGAGGGCGGCGTTGATGATGCGGTTGTCGTTCTCCTTGTTGGTGAACACTTCCTCCCCCTCGGGCAGGTGGTGATCGGCGAAGATGCTGACACGGCCGCTGCACTGGGGCGCCCGATCCTTGAGGCTGACCCCGGCCACTATCTCTTCTGGGGTGGATTGGCTGAACAGATCCTCCAGGGTGCGGATGGCCACCCTGGCCTCCCGGCTGACATCTTTCTGGCGGTCTTTGATGTTATCCAGCTCCTCCAGCACCGTCATGGGGATGACCACGTCGTGTTCGTCAAAGGAGTAGATGGCGAGGGGTTCGTGCAGCAGAACGTTGGTGTCGAGGATGAACAGCTTGCAGACGTCATTATCCATAGGCAGTCTCCTGGGATGCGATGATCCGGTTGCGTCAGACAGATGTCCGTTAGACCACAGCCGGATGACAGGCTCATGACCTACCCTACGCTCCCCCCAGGTCGCCGACAACCGGTCGGCCCCCAGCAAAAAGCAAAATCCGCCCAGCCGCACACTTAGACCCTTCGTTCGCTCACTTAATGACCACCAGCGGCCCCTGTTGCCGAACGGTGGCCGTTTAGCGAATAAAACCAGACAAAGCGCCCAGACAAGGGCAAAAAAACAGCAACCAAGCTGGATCCCCTGGGAAGATCATGGGATATTGCCCAACCGCAAAATTACGAACCATATTCAATAACCAAAATAGGAGGGCACCGACAGGGTGCCAGTAACGGACATGAGCCAAACCCCCGCCTCCCCCATCCGACGCCTGCTGAACCTCAGCCTGGTAAGCCAGATCGTCATCGGCCTGATCCTGGGCCTGCTGCTGGCCTATTTCGCGCCGGCCGCCGCCCAGGCCAGCAGCCTGCTGGGCACCCTGTTTGTCGGCGCCTTGAAGGCCGTCGCCCCGATCCTGGTGTTTGTGTTGGTGCTGGCCGCCGTCACCGGCCACCAGCAGGGCACCCAAACCCGCATGCGTCCGTTGCTGCTGCTCTATCTGTTCGGCACCTTCAGCGCCGCCCTGGTGGCCGTGCTGGCCAGCTTCGCCTTCCCCACCAGCCTCAAGCTGGTGGCCGGTGCCAGCCAGATCACCCCGCCGGACCAGATCACCGAGGTGCTGGGCAATCTGCTGTTCAACCTGGTGAGCAACCCTATCAAGGCCCTGGCCGACGCCAACTACATCGGCATCCTGGCCTGGGCCCTGGCCCTGGGTCTGCCGCTGCGTCACGCCAGTGAGGCCACCCGCAACCTGATCCAGGAGCTGGCCGGTGCCGTCTCCACCCTGGTGCGGGCGGTGATCCGCTGCGCCCCCCTGGGGATCCTGGGCCTGGTGGCCGGCACCCTGGCCGAGAGCGGCTTCGGCGCCCTGCTGGGTTATGCCCAGCTGCTGCTGGTGCTGCTGGGCTGCATGCTGTTCATCGCCCTGGTGGTGAACCCGCTCATCGTCTTCGCCGTGACCCGCAAGAACCCCTATCCGTTGGTGCTCACCTGCCTGAAGGAGAGTGGCCTCACCGCCTTCTTCACCCGCAGCTCCGCCGCCAACATTCCGGTGAACATGGCCCTGTGTGAACGCCTAGGCCTGCCGCGGGAAACCTACAGCCTCTCCATTCCCCTGGGGGCCACCATCAACATGGCCGGTGCCGCCATCACCATTACCGTACTGACCCTGGCGGCGGTGCATACCCTGGGCATCAGCGTCGATCTGCCCAGTGCCCTGCTGCTGAGCATCATCGCCACCGTCAGCGCCTGCGGCGCCTCCGGGGTGGCCGGTGGCTCCCTGCTGCTGATCCCCCTGGCCTGCAGCCTGTTTGGCATCGACAACGAGGTGGCCATGCAGGTGGTGGCCGTGGGCTTCATCATAGGTGTGCTGCAAGATGCCGCCGAGACGGCCTTGAACAGCTCCACCGACGTCATCTTCACCGCCGCCGCCTGCCAACACGGCAGCGACCAGGCCAAGGTAGAACTGGCCCCGGCCTGCCAGAGCGAAGCCTGATAAACGCGAGCCCCGCCTAGGCGGGGCTCCTTGATCTTGGCCGGCTATACTTTTCCCAACGTCCCATGGCGACACCCCCGTCGCCACCATGCTGGGAGAACAGGAAATGACTAGGCTGGCGTGCTACCTCAGCATGCTCTTGATCATCGGTCTCCACAGCCCAGGACTCGCTGTCGCCCAGCCGGACGGACAAGTTCGGATCCAGGGCCGGCTGCAGGTCACCTCCTGCCACCTACCCGCCTCACGGCCAGTGTCGCCGGCCCGTCTGCTGGCCGCCACCCAGTCCCGCTGTACCCCCTCCCGCATCCACTCCCGCTGGCAACCCAGACCGGCCAAATCGCGCCTCACCGGCGGGGTGCTGCTGCTGACCTATCTATAAATTTCCAAATGAAACCAATCAATTAGCTCCATTTGAGATCCATTCAGTGATAAAGATCCATTTGTGATCACATTTTTGTCAGATGGCAGTTTCTGCCCCCCGGAGAACTCGGTTTCAGTCACACCTTTTATCCTTCACACTTTTTAACATTCAGCGGTCAAAGAAAAACCAGTACCCACAAAACAGAGCCGCTGCAGGACAGCCGGCCATGTGAATAACGACGAAGGATGCATCATGAACGCCCAGCTTATTTCCCGCGCCCTGCTGGCCGCGGCGCTGCTTAGCGGCACCGCACAGGCCACGGACGGCACCATCAACTTTACCGGTACCCTCACCAGCTCCACCTGCACCGTCTCGGTCAACGGCGGCAGCGACGTGACCCTGCCAACCCTCTCCACGGATGCGCTGACCGACGCCGGCAGTTGGGCCGGCCGCACCCCCTTCACCGTCGATCTCAGCAGTTGCTCCATGGAGGACAGCCTCACCACGGTCGGTCTCTATTTCGAGACCACCAGCGAGATCGACAGCAGCAACGGGACCCTGAACAACAGCGGCACCGCCAGCAATGTGCAGGTCCGCCTGCGCAACGCCGACTACGACGTGCTGGACCTCACCGGCGGCGACATGGACAGCCAGAACTCCCTGGCCGCCACCCCGGACGGCTCGGGCAATGCCAGCATCGACTTCTTCGCCGAATACTATTCGGAAGCAGGCAGCGCCGGAGCGGGCACAGTGACCGCCCAGGCGGTATTCAGCCTCAACTATCAGTGAGCCCGTGCCGAACCGACCCCGGGCAGGGCAAGCTGCGATAAAAACGCCATGAAGGTAGTCAACCATGAAAGCAATCCAGTGCGCCCTGGCCGGCTTATGCTGTCTGTTGTGCTGGCCGCTGCAGGCCAACGTGGTGATCAACACCACCCGGGTGGTCTACCCGGGTAATGCCCGCGAGATCACAGTCGCACTGAACAATGGCGGCCCGGCGCCGGCGCTGGTGCAGGCCTGGCTGGACGAGGGCGATCCCGACGCCAGACCGGACCATACCCGGGTGCCTTTCATCCTGTTGCCCCCCATCTTCCGCCTGGATCCCCAGCAGGCCCAGGCCCTGCGCCTGACCTACAGCCAGAGCCGCCCTCTGCCCCAGGACCGGGAGTCCCTGTTCTGGCTCAACGTGCTGGACATCCCCGCCAAGCCCGACGACAGCGCCAACTATCTGCAGCTGGCCATCCGCTCCCGGCTCAAGCTGTTCTATCGCCCAGCAAGCCTCAAGGCCGACGTGCGCCAGGCGCCGGCCCGGCTGCAGATCAGGCTGGAGAACCAGGGCCTCCGTCTGGAGAACCCCACCCCCTTCTATGTGACCCTGACCGAGCTGCAACTGACTCAGGGCGAGCACACCCAGCCCCTGGACAGCCTCATGCTGGCGCCGTTTGCCAGCGAACGCCTCCCCCTCGCCCTGCCGGTCACCCCGGGTCCCCTTCAACTGACGTTCAAGAGCATCGATGACTATGGCGCCCTGCGTCCGCAGCAGCTGGCCGTGGCTCGTTAGTGGCGCCCTGCTGCTGGGCAGCGGCGGGTGCCAGCTGGCCCAGGCGGTGGAGTTCGATGCCTCTTTCCTGCAGCTGCAAGGGGGAGAGCGGCTGGATCTGGCCCGCCTGGCCCAGGGGCCCCTGCCCCCGGGACGCTATGAGCTGGACCTCTGGCTCAACGACCAATCCCGCGGCCGCCACCCGATCCGCATCGACAGCGGGGGGGCCAGCCCGCTGCATCCCTGCCTGACCGCGGCACTGCTGGCCCAGCTGGGGATACGCCCCCCCGAGGATCCCGCGCTCCAGCAGGCCCTGGCCGATCCCCGGGCCTGCCCGGCCCCCGAGTCGCTGGATCCCTTGGCCCAGTGGCGCTATGACGGCAATCAGCTGGCCCTCTACCTGACCCTGCCCCAGGCCCGCCTGCTCAAGTCCCCGGCAAACACAGGCCCATGGCAGCGCGGCATCACCGCCGGCCTGCTGCAGTACGATCTCAACCAGTACCACTATGGGACCAGCGAGCGGACCACAGATCAGCGCTACCTGGGCCTGGAGGGCGGCCTCAACTGGCAGGCCTGGCGCCTGCGCCATCGCTCCACCCTCTCTCAGAGGGATCAGGCGGCGACGGACTGGAACAACCTGGAGACTAACCTGTGGCGCAGCCTGCCGAGCTGGCAGAGTCGGCTGACCCTGGGACAGGCCAACACCCAGGGACAGTTCTTCGACTCCCTGGGCTATCGCGGCGTCAGCCTCGCCGCCGATCCCCGCATGCTCTCGGATCAGGCCCAGGGTTTCGCCCCCCAGATCCGTGGGCAGGCCCGCAGCCATGCCCGGATTTCGGTGCATCAGCAGGGCCGCCTGCTCTACCAAACCACAGTGCCCCCCGGGGAATTTGTCATCGACGATCTCTACGCCACCGGCTATGGCGGCGACCTGGAGGTGACAGTGCTGGAGGCCGACGGCAGCCAGCAGACCTTTACCGTGGCCAACAACGGCTTGCCACAGCTGCTGCGCGCCGGGCAGCACCGCTTTGCCCTCACCCTGGGGCGGACGGACGTGGCGGACGCCGACACCCAGGCGGCCCTACTGGAGGGCAGCTGGCACCAGGGACTCAGCAACCTAGCCAGCGTCTATCTGGGCAGCCAGCTCAGTGAGCACTACAGCGCCGGCCTCTGGGGCCTGGCCCTCAATAGCCCCTGGGGTGCCCTGGCCCTGGATCTCACCGCCGCTGTTCCTCACGAGGACCAGACCCGCCAACGCTGGCGGGCCCGTTACAGCAGGCAATGGACCGACACGGACACCCACCTGACCATCACGGGGCAGCACTACCGGCAACCTGGCTACCAGAGCCTGGCGGACAGCCTGCGGCGGTCCGATAGCGAGACCACGCCGGATCCCTGGCAGGGTGACTCCCCCCACAACCGGCTGGATCTGACCATGAACCAGCCGCTGGGGCGGCTGGGGGGCTCCCTCTACCTGTCCGGCTCCTGGCTGGCCAGCTGGGAGCACCACCGGCAATGGTATGGTCAGCTGGGCTACCAGCGGCAATGGGGCCCGGTGGGCCTGAACCTGTCGGCCAGCCGCTCCGGCGCCAGCAGCTGGTCGCCGGAAAATCGCTATCAGCTGACCCTGAGCCTGCCCCTGGGGCAGCAAGCCTATCCCCAGACCCTGAACCTGATGCTTAACCACAGCAGCAGCCAGCACTGGCAAAGCCAGGCCTATCTGTCCGGCAGCGGCGGCCCCCTGATCCCCTGGAGCTATGGCCTCAGCACCGCCCGCTGGCAGGAGTCGGGGCAGACCCATCACACCCTGGGCGCCAACGGCCAGTGGCGGGGCCAGAAGCTGGCGCTGAGCGGCAGCGTCAGCGGTGACAACCAGCAGCAGCGGCAATACAGCCTGGGGGCCCGGGGTGCCCTGCTGCTCCACCCCGACGGCCTGCTGGCCAGCCGGGATCTGGGGGAGAGCATCGCCATCATACAGGCGCCCGGTGCCGCCGGTGCCCACCTGCGCAGCTGGCCCGACATCCAGCTGGATGCCGACGGCATCGCCGTCGCCCCCTACCTGACGCCCTTCCGGCAGAATACCCTGGAGCTGGATCCCGCCGGCATGGATCCCAACGTGGAGCTGCTCAGCACCCAGCAGCAGGTCAGCCCGGACGCCGGGGCCGTGATGCTGCTGCAGTTTGCCAGCCGCCAGGGCTTCCCGGTCCTGCTGAGCGCCGCACTGGCGGACGGCCAGCCCCTGCCCTTTGGTGCCCAGGTGCGTGACGAACAGGGCGAGGCCGTGGGCGCTGTGATCCAGGGCGGCCAGCTGTATGCCCGGGTGAACAGCCGTCAGGGGCGATTGCTGGTGAGCTGGGGCGAGCAGACCGACGCCCAGTGCCAGTTGAGCTACCAACTGCCCGCACGGCCCAACGCCGCGGCCCTGTACCTGCCGCCGACGCCCTTGCGTTGCCAGGCCCTGCCCCAGGAGAACACACCATGAGACGCTCCCCTCGCCTGCTGCTTGGCCTGGCGCTGCTGGGCGCCAGCCTGCCCCTGTGGGCCAGCTGCAGCATCGACAGCGGCACGGCGCCGACCCTGTACAATCACAGCGGCCAGAGCAAGAGCCTCGCCATCACCACCTCGGTAGGCGCTCACCCCTTCGACTTTGGCGGCGCCCAGGGGATCAACACCTGGTCCAGCAGCTGTGACGGCAGCGAGGCGGCGGGCTACCTCAACATGGTGGGCAGCAACAGTCCGCTGGGCTATGCCTCGGGCAACTACGGCAACTCCAACGGCAACCCCATCTACGGCATCACGGCCCTGCCCGGCATCGGCTATGCCGCCAGCTGGAACCTCAGCACCACAGGCCTCAACAGCTATTTCCAGCCCTACGGCAACCTGTCGGCCCCCACCAGCTACGAGCTGACCGATCCCAGCTCCATGCGCATCGACTTCTTCGTCATGAGCAGCCTGTGGGCCGGCAGCTGGTGCCTGTCGGCGGGGGCCACCCTGGGGGAGATCCGCTTCGGCGACCAGACGGTGGCCCGGCTGCAGATCAGCGGCGAGGCCCTGTGCGTCAACGTCACCGGCCGCACCTGCAGCGTCAGCAGCGGCTCCCAGAATCTCAGCGTGGCGATGGGCGGCTACAGCCTGAGCCAGTTCAGCGGCATCGGCTACACCACGGCGCCCCGCCCCTTCAACCTCCAGCTGGAAAGCTGCACCGGCGGCGTGGCCCAGGTGAATATCATGTTCAATGCCACCGCCGACAGCGATGTCAGCGACGCCAGCGAACAGGGGGTGGTGCAGCTCAACAGCGGGGGCGCCAGCGGGGTGGCCCTCCAGTTGCTGCGCAGCGACAACACGCCCCTGCCCCTGAACCGGTATCCCGACACGCCCCTCTACTCCGGCAGCAGCCTGGCGGAAGGAGCCAGCCTGACCCTGCCGTTGCGGGCCCGCTACCTGCAGACCCAAAGCAGTGTCACCGCCGGCCAGGCCAACGCCAGTGTCACCTTCAACCTCATCTATCAGTGATCCGGCCCCTGGCCCCCAGGCAGGCTAGACTCGGCCAGCTACACTTATGCCTTCCCCCCTCGGGGCCCAGACAGGCATAGGAGACCAAGATGGCGGAGCGTTTCTATTACCCCAGCGACGAGGTGCTGGCCCAGGCCAATGTGCCGGAATACGAACAGCGTTACCGTTATTCCATCGAGCAGCGGGAGGCCTTCTGGGCCGAGCAGGCCGCCACCCTGGCCTGGTATCAGCCGTGGGACAAGGTGCTGGATGACAGCAACAAGCCCTTCTACCAGTGGTTCACCGGCGGCAAGATCAACATCATCCACAACGCCATCGATCGCCACCTGACGGGCGCCACCCGCAACAAGCTGGCCATCATCTGGGAGAGCGAGAAGGGCCAGGTGCGCTCCTTCTCCTACCATGCCCTCAACCGGGAGGTCTGCCAGTTTGCCAACGTGCTCAAGAGCATGGGGGTGCAGAAGGGGGATATCGTCACCATCTACATGCCCCAGATCCCCGAGCTGGCGTTCGCCATGCTGGCCTGCGCCAAGATAGGTGCCGCCCACTCCGTGGTGTACGGCGGCTTCTCGGTGGAGGCCCTGGCGGCCCGCATCGAGGACGCCGACAGCCGGGTGCTGGTGACCGCCGACGGCGGCTTTCGCCGGGGCAAGCCGACGGATCTCAAGTCCATCGCCAACGAGGCCATGCAGCGCTCCCCCAGCATAGAGGTGTGCATCACGGTGCGGAACAACGGCCTGGAGGTGCAGATGGAAAGCGAGCGGGACTTCTGGTACCACGATCTCCAGTCCCTGCCCATCGCCAGCCCCCGCTGTGACACCGAGGTGATGGACGCCGAGGACCGGCTGTTCATCCTCTACACCTCCGGCACCACCGGCAAGCCCAAGGGGCTGGTGCACACCCACGGCGGCTACGCCGTCTACACCGCCACCACCCACCGCATGGCCTTCGACATCAAGCCGGAGGACCGCTGGTGGTGCGCCGCAGATCCGGGCTGGATCACCGGCCACAGCTACATGATCTACGGCCCGCTCATCAACGCCAGCACCCTCATCATGTACGAGGGCGCCCCCAACTACCCCTATCCCAGCCGCTGGTGGCAGATGGTGGAAAAATACGGCGTCACCATCCTCTACACCTCCCCCACCGCCATCCGCGGCCTGATGCGCTTCGGCGACCGCTGGTCCGCCCGCTACGATCTCAGCAGCCTGCGCCTGCTGGGCTCGGTGGGGGAACCCATCAACCCCGAGGCCTGGCGCTGGTACTACGAGGTGATCGGCGGCAGCCGCTGCCCCATCATAGACACCTGGTGGCAGACCGAGACCGGCGGCTTCATGATCTGCCCCCTGCCCATCACGCCGCTCAAGCCCGGCTCCGCCACCAAACCCTTCTTCGGCAACGAGATAGGGGTGGTGGACGATGCGGGCAACGAGGTGCCGGTGGGGGAAGAGGGCAAGCTGGTGGTGAAGAACCCCTGGCCGGGCATGGCCCGCACCATCTTCGGCGATCCCCAGCGCTATGCCGAGCTGTACTGGGGGGACTATGCCGACAAGGGCTACTACAAGGCCGGGGACAGCGCCAAGATAGACGAGGACGGCTACGTCTGGATCATCGGTCGCATGGACGAGGTGCTCAAGGTCTCCGGCTACCGCCTGGGGACCGCCGAGATCGAGAGCGCCCTGGTCAGCCATCCGGCGGTGACCGAGGCGGCGGCCATAGGCCTGCCCCACGAGCTCAAGGGCACCGGCATTCACACCTATGTGCTGCTGCGCAGCGGCCTCATCGGCGACAAGCACCTGGAGACCGAGCTGAAGGAGCATGTGGCCCGGGAGTTGGGCCGCATCGCCACCCCGGAATCGGTGCAGTTTGTCGAGAGCCTGCCCAAGACCCGCTCCGGCAAGATCATGCGCCGGGTGCTGCGGGCCCGGGCCCTGGGCCAGGATGAGGGGGATCTCTCCACCCTGGAGGAGTAGCCCGCCTGCCATAAAAAACGGCCGTCGATGACGGCCGTTTTGCTGTGGGTCGAGGGCACAACCTAGACCTTGAACTGCTCCACCAGGCGCTGCTGCTCATCCGCCAGGCTGGCCAGCTGGGCCAGCATCTCGTCGGCCCGGTTGGACTGGGCGATCACCTGTTCGCTGGACTTGCGCACGTTGTTGACGTTGAGGCTGATCTCGCCACTGACCTGGCCCTGCTCCTTGATGGCGATCTCGATCTGGTTGCTCATCTGCTGGATGGTGGCAATGGCCCGGGTGATCTCCTCGATATGGCTCACCGCCTGGCGGCTGTGCTGCTGGGTCACGTCGGCCTGCTGGTGGCTCTCCAGTATGCCGTTCACTACCTCACGGGTGCCGGACTGCAGATCGCCGATCACCTGGCGGATCTCCACCACCGAATCCTGGGTGCGACGGGCCAGGTTGCGCACCTCGTCCGCCACCACGGCAAAGCCACGGCCCTGCTCCCCGGCCCGGGCCGCCTCGATGGCGGCGTTCAGCGCCAGCAGGTTGGTCTGCTCGGCGATGGCGGTGATCACCTCGAGGATCTGGCTGATGTTGTCGCTGTTGGTGGACAGGGCCTCCACCTTGGGTTTGGTGGCATTGATGTAGTCCATCAGCTGCTCCATGGCCAGGCGGGTCTCCTCCACCACGGCCTTGCCCTGCTGGGCCGCCTCCTCGGCGCTGTCCGCCGCGCTCACCACCCGGTTGGCACTGATGGCCACCTCCTGGGAGGTCTGGTGCATCTCCTCGATGGCGGAGGCCACCATGTCCAGCTCGTTGAACTGGCTATTGAGGGCCGCCTTGTTGCTGGCGGTGAGGGCCACTGCGGCCTGGGTGGCATCCCGACTGGTGCTCACCCCCCCCACCAGGGTGCGGACGGTACCGTGTATCTTGTCCAGGAAGGCATTGAACCAGTTGGCCAGCTGGCCCAGTTCGTCGTGCCGGTCGAGGCGAATGCGCTGGGTCAGATCCCCTTCCCCCTGGGCGATATCCTTCAGGCGATCCGCCACCCCGGCCAGGGGCCGGGCGATCTGCCGGGCCAGCAGGCTGAACAGCCCCAGACCGATGAGGGTGATCAGCAGCGCCAGCAGCAGCAGTTCGGTAAGCGTCCCCTTGAGCTCGGTGGAGAGCTGGCCCTCGATACCGCTGGCCCGGGCCAGCACCGCCGGTGCCGGGATCCGGATCAGCATGGCCCAGGGCTTGGCACTGCCATGCACGGCAATGGGCAAAAACAACTCCAGCATGCCGTCATCCCAGCTCAGCTGCTCGCCCGCTGTCGCCAACAGCTGGTCCACCCGCGCCCCCAGCGCCGCATCCTGCGCCGTCAGCCCCTGCCCCTGTACCAGCCCCTCGGCGGTGCTGGCCAGCACAGTGCCTTGAGCGCTCAGCAGCACCACATCACCCTGGCCGTCATACAGTTGGCTGTCCACCTGGGCCATCATGGCCTGGGTGCGGCTCAGATCCACCGTCAGGCCCAGGGCCCCGATGAGCTTCTTGTTCAGGGTGATGGGCAAAGAGAGTCCGGTCTGCAGCTGTCCGTTCACCAGCCTGGGTTCCTGCAGGCAGATCTGCTGACTTTGCAGGGTGCAGCCGTAGAAGGGCTCCGCCTTGTCCCCCGCCAATTGCGGCTCCTCTATGCTGCCGCGGGAGAGCCGATCCCCCAGCTTGCGCCAGGTGAAGGCCATGCGACCGGCATCATTGGAGCCCAAGTAGCTGGCCCCGGTGTAGATGCCATCGGCGTTATCCAGAGCATTGGGCTGATAGATGACAAACCCGCCCAGCAGGCTGGGGGCGCTCTCCAGGGTGGCCCGCAGGGTGTGCATCACGGCGCCCCGCAGCAGCTCGCTATCCAGCAAATTGGTCTCGGCGAAAGACTTCTGGAACAGCTGGGCCTGCACCGCCGCCTCGCCCCGCACATACACCTCCGAGAGGTAGTCAGTGAGTTCGGCGGACTGCAGCGCCGCCTGACGCATCAGTTGCTGCTCGGCGTCGCGCTTGAGCTCATCGCTGATCTGCGCCACCACCATCTGGTTGCTCTGGTGAATGTCCAACAGGGCGATGCCGGTGAGGGTGGCCATGGCCAGCAGCAGACAGCCGCCAGCCAGCAGTGAAATCTTCCATTGCAAGGAGAGTCTACGCATGAATCCGTCCATACCTACTGCCAACGAGCGTCAGATGATAGGGAGTCCCGGGGATAAAAACCAGCCTCATTTGGTGGGGAAATATCTCTTAATACCTTGATTAGCAAAAGATAAATAAAGAGAAAGGCACCAATTCACGCCATTTGATCCATGTTGGGGCTCAATGTCAGCACAAGGCCCCGGCAGACGCATCCCGCAGGCCATGGCGCAGGGCGGAGAGAATGAATTGAACATAGGTCTTCATATGCAGCGCCAGCGTCAGCATGCTGCAGGGATGCAGGGCGTTGAGGATCAGACCATCCAGGGCGCAGTGAATAAACACCGCCGCCTGATCCACATCCAAGTCGTCGGGCAACTGGTGATGAGCCATGGCATTGCGCAAGGCGCCGCGCAGCTGCACCTGATAATTTCTCACCACCGCTTGGATTTGCTGATGAAACGCCAGCATCTCGTCGCTCGGTTCGGTCTGATTGAAGAACAGCCGGAAAAATTCCCGGTGCGAGTCGCTGGTGGTGACATTCTCCAGAAGCAGCAACAAGAAACGCTCCAAATGCCCCAGGGGATCCGGCTCATCCACATCCAAGCTGGCAGAGAGCATCTGACTTATGGGCTCACACAGCTCCTGCCACAGGGCCATCAGCAACTCGGCCTTGTTCTTGAAATGCCAATAGATGGCGCCGCGGGTCACCCCGGCCTCGCTGGCCACCGCCGCCAGGCTCGTGGCGGCCCAGCCCTGCTGACTGAACTGGCGCATGGCCGCCTGCATGATGGCATGGCGGGTTTCCTGGGCTTCGGCCTTGGTTCGACGAGCCATCTTGACCTCGGTAGTGGGGGTAAAAAAGCGCAAAAACCGCTTACATACATTCTTGCATGTATGTATATTGCCATGCAGGAAGCTGTTTGCCAAATCCGCTTCCCTCTCCTACCTAGCACGAAATGGACACTTAAGAGGATTCACGCACTATGCCCGCTCGCTCCTTTCGCCCCACGCTGGTCGCCCTGGTGCTCTCCGGCCTTCTGCTGACGGCTTGCGGTGAGGCAACCACAGCCCAACAGGCCGGTCCGGCCCAAGCCATCCCGGTGGATGTGGTCACCCTGCACCCCGTCACCCTGCCCCTGACCAGCGAACTGACCGGCCGCACCAGCGCCTATCGCATCGCCGAGGTCCGCCCCCAGGTGGGTGGCATCCTGAAGAAACGCCTGTTTACCGAAGGCGCTCACGTCAAGGCCGGCCAGCCCCTGTACCAGATAGATCCGGATACTTATGAGGCCAGCGTGGCCAGCGCCAAGGCCAATCTGGCCCAGGCCGAAGCCCTGGAGGCCTCCAGCCGCCTGCAGGCCAAGCGCTATGCCGAACTGGTGAAGATCCAGGCCGTCAGCCAACAGGACTATGACGATGCCCAGGCCAGCTGGAAGCAGTATCAGGCCCAGGTCGCCGCCGCCAAGGCCAGCCTCAAGAGTGCTCAGATCGATCTCAATCGCACCCGCATCACGGCCCCCATCACAGGCCGGATCAGTTCTTCTGCTGTCACCGAAGGGGCCCTGGTCACCGCCTCCCAGAGCGATGCCCTCACCACCATCAGACAACTCGATCCCCTGTATGTGGACCTGACCCAGTCCAGCACAGACCTGCTGCACCTCAAGCGGCTGATGGCCGAGGGCAAGCTGGCCACCGACAAGGATCAGCAGCCCCTGGTGCACTTCACCCTGGAAGACGGCAGCGCCTACAGTCAGGTGGGCAAGCTGCAGTTTGCCGATGCCAGCGTGGATGAGACCACAGGCATGGTGACCCTGCGCGCCGTGGTGCCGAACCCTGACGGCCTGCTGCTGCCAGGCATGTTCCTGCGCGCCAGCCTGGATGAAGGCCAACGGGCCGATGCCCTGCTGGTGCCCCAGAAGGCGGTGACCCGCACCCCGCGGGGCGGCACCAGCGTCATGGTGGTCAACGGTCAGGACCAGGTGGAACCGCGTGATATTCAGGTCAGCCAGAGCATCAAGGGCAGCTGGCTGGTGGAGTCCGGCCTGCAAGCCGGTGACAAGGTGATCGTAGCCGGCCTGCAGAAGGTGAAGACCGGCGCCAAGGTTGCCCCACAAGAAGCCGCCGCCACCGCTGACGCCGACAAGGAGTAATGGCCCCATGGCAAGATTTTTTATTGACCGCCCCATCTTCGCCTGGGTTATCGCCCTGGTGATCATGCTGGCAGGCCTGCTGTCGGTTACCCAACTGCCCATCGCCCAGTATCCCACCATAGCCCCGCCGGCCGTGGGGATCTCCGCCAGCTATCCGGGTGCCTCCGCCAAGACGGTGGAAGAGTCGGTGACCCAGATCATCGAACAGAACATGACGGGGCTGGATCACCTGCTCTACATGTCGGCCCAGAGCGATGCCGCCGGTAACGTCTCCGTCACCCTGACCTTCCAGCCGGGCACGGATCCGGACATCGCCCAGGTGCAGGTGCAGAACAAGCTGCAGCAGGCCACCTCCCAACTGCCCTCCGTGGTGCAGCAACAAGGGATCAGCGTGCGCAAGACCTCCAGCAGCTTCCTGATGGTGGCCGCCATCATCTCGCCCAAGGGCACCTGGGGGAACGATGACCTTTCCGATTACCTGGTCTCCAACGTCAAGGAGCCGGTAAGCCGACTGGATGGTGTGGGGGAAATCAACGTGTTCGGCAGCCAGTACGCCATGCGCATCTGGCTGGATCCGAGCAAGTTGGAGCGCTTCAAGCTGACCCCTGCCGACGTCTCCGCCGCCATTACGGCGCAAAACGCCCAGGTGGCCCTGGGCAAGGTGGGGGGCACTCCGTCGGTGGCGGGCACCCAGTTCACCGCCACCATCATGGGGCAGAGCCGCCTGACCAGCCCGGAAGCGTTCGGCAACATCCTGCTCACCGTGACCCAGGACGGCGCCAAGGTCCGCATCAAGGACGTGGCCCGGGTGGAGCTGGCCGGTCAAAACTATGACACCGAGGCCAAGTACAACGGCAAGCCCACCGGCGCCCTGGCCATCCGGCTGGCCACCGGCGCCAACGCCCTGGACACCGCCGAGAAGGTGAAGGCCAAGATGGCCGAGCTGTCCCAGTACTTCCCGGATGACATGGAGGTGGTCTATCCCTATGACACCACCCCCTTCGTCAAGATCTCCATCGAGGAGGTGGTCCACACCCTGATCGAAGCCATAGCGCTGGTGTTCTGCGTCATGTATTTGTTCCTGCAGAACTTCCGCGCCACCCTGATCCCCACCATCGCCGTGCCCGTGGTGCTGCTGGGGACCTTCGGCGTGCTGTCCGCCTTCGGCTTCTCCATCAACACCCTCACCATGTTCGGCATGGTGCTGGCCATCGGCCTGTTGGTGGACGATGCCATCGTCGTGGTGGAAAACGTCGAGCGTCTGATGAGCGAGGAGGATCTCTCGCCCCTGGAGGCCACCCGCAAGTCCATGGATCAGATCACCGGCGCCCTGGTGGGCATCGCCCTGGTGCTCTCCGCCGTGTTCGTGCCCATGGCCTTCTTCGGCGGCTCCACCGGCGCCATCTATCGCCAGTTCTCCATCACCATAGTCTCCTCCATGGTGCTGTCGGTGCTGGTGGCCCTGATCCTGACGCCGGCCCTGTGCGCCACCCTGCTCAAGCCCATGAAGCACGGCGAGTTTGGCGAACAGCGCGGTTTCTTCGGCTGGTTCAACCGGATCTTTGATCGGGGTACCAACGCCTATCAGCACGGCGTTCGCAAGGTGGTGAAGCAAGGGGTGCGCTACAGCATCCTGTATGCTGCCATGCTGGGTATCCTGGCGGTGCTGTTCATGCGACTGCCCTCCTCCTTCCTGCCGGAAGAGGACCAGGGGGTGATCATGGCCATGGTGCAACTGCCGGTGGGCGCCACCAAGGAGCGCACCGAGGAAGTCATGACCAAGATGCGCAACTACTTCCTGCAACAGGAAAAGGACAACGTCGAGACCGTGATGACGGTGGCGGGCTTCAGCTTCGCCGGCTCCGGTCAGAATACCGGGATGGCGTTTATCAAGCTCAAGGACTGGAGCCTGCGCAAGAGCGCGGACCGCAGCGCCAACGCCATCATAGGCAGGGCCATGGGCTTCCTGTTCAGCATCAAGGAAGCCCAGGTTTACGCCTTCAACCTGCCCTCCATTCCCGAACTGGGCACCGCCACCGGCTTCGACTTCTACCTGCAGGATCGCAGCGGTCTGGGCCACGACAAGCTGATGGCTGCCCGTAACCAGCTGTTGGGCATGGCCGCCCAGAACCCCAATCTGGTGCGGGTCCGCCCCAACGGCATGGAGGATACCCCCCAGCTCAACGTCCAAATCGATTACGACAAGGCCATGGCCCAGGGGCTGTCGGTCTCCGACATCAACGACACCCTGTCGGCCGCCTGGGGCTCCTCCTATGTGGATGACTTCGTGGATCGGGGTCGGGTGAAGAAGGTCTACCTGCAGGCCGATGCGCCCTTCCGCATGACCCCGGAAGATCTCGACCGCTGGTATGTGCGCAACAGCAGTGGTGACATGGTGCCCTTCTCGGCCTTCGCCAGCGCCAGTTGGGGCTACGGCTCACCGCGCCTGGAGCGCTACAACGGCGTATCCGCCATGGAAATCGTGGGGGAAGCCGCCCCCGGCAAGAGTACCGGCGAGGCAATGGCCGCCATCGAGGAGATCGTCAAGCAACTGCCCGATGGCATAGGGCTGGAATGGACGGGTCTGTCCTATCAGGAACGGCAGGCCGGCGCTCAGGCACCCGCTCTGTATGCCATCTCCCTGCTGGTGGTGTTCCTCTGTCTGGCCGCCCTGTATGAAAGCTGGAGTATCCCCTTCTCCGTCATGCTGGTGGTGCCCCTCGGGGTCCTGGGGGCCATCCTGGCCGCCACCGCCCGCGGCCTGGAGAACGACGTCTACTTCCAGGTGGGTCTGCTGACCACCATAGGGCTGTCGGCCAAGAACGCCATCCTGATCGTGGAGTTCGCCAAGGAGTTGTATGACAAGGGCCGGGGCCTCACCGATGCGGTGGCCGAAGCGGCACGCATGCGTCTGCGCCCCATTCTGATGACCTCACTGGCCTTCATGCTGGGGGTATTGCCGCTGGCCATCAGCACCGGCGCCGGTGCCAGCAGCCGTCACGCCATCGGTACCGGGGTACTGGGCGGCATGATGAGTGCCACCGTGCTGGCCATCTTCTTCGTTCCCTTGTTCTTCGTGCTGATCATCCGTTTTTTCACCAAGCACGAATCCCGGGCCGAGCGGCTGGCCCACGCCCAGTCGGAGGTAAACCATGACTAAGACCCTGCTCGCCCTGAGCCTGACCCTGACCCTGGGGGCCTGTTCCCTGGCCCCCGACTACGAGCGCCCGGCCACTCCGGCCGGCGCCACCTGGCAGGCCGGCACCAGCGAGACCGCTCCTCTAGGCTGGCAACAGCAGTTCCAGGATCCGGCCCTGCAGACCCTGATCCAGCTGGCATTGGACAACAGCCGGGATCTGCGCCTGTCGGTGCTGGCGGTGCAGCGCTATGAGGCGCAATACCGCATCGAACGGGCGGCCCAGTTCCCTGGGCTGGACATAGGTGCCAGCGGCAGCCGCGCCCGTTCCCCCTCCACCGTGACCGGCGGCGAGGCCAGCATCAGCAGCCAGTACAGTGCCAACCTGGGAGTGACCTCCTATGAGCTGGATCTGTTTGGCCGGGTGCAGAACCTGAAGAACCAGGCCCTGGAAAACTACCTGGCACAAACCCAGACCCAGCGCAGCACCCAGCTGGCCCTGGTGGCCTCGGTGGCGGACGCCTACCTCAACCTGATCTCCGACACTCAGCTGCTGGCCCTGAGCCAGCAGACCCTGACCACGGAGCAGGAGAGCTATGACCTCATCGCCCGCAAGCAGACCCTGGGGGCAGCCTCCGAGATGGAGCTGGCCCAGGCCCGCACCAGCCTGGAGAGCGCCAAGGCCAGCGTGGCCCAGTACCACAGACTGCAGGCGGCGGATCGCAACGCCCTGACCCTGTTGATGGGCAGCCCGCTGCCGGCGGATCTGACGCTGCCCAGCCAGCTGGCCGAGGTACAATTCGCCGCCATTCCGGTGGGCGCCCCCTCCAGCCTGTTGGCCCAGCGACCGGACATCGCCGCCGCGGAACACAGCCTGAAGGCCGCCAATGCCAACATAGGGGTGGCGCGCGCCGCCTTCTATCCCAGCATCAGCCTGACGGCCACCGCGGGAACGGCCAGTGCCGAGCTGGGAGATCTGTTCAGCGCCGGCTCCGGCAGCTGGTCCTTCGTGCCCAGCCTGTCCCTGCCGCTGTTTGACTTCGGCAGCAACCAGGCCAACCTGGATGTCGCCAAGATCGATCAACAGGAGGCGGTCGCCACCTATGAGAAGACCATCCAGACTGCCTTCCAGGAAGTCTCGGACGGCCTGAACGCCCAGACGGACTACCAGCAGCAGCTGGCGGCCCAACAGGCCCAGGTGGAAGCCAACCAGACCTACTTCACCCTGGCGGACAAGCGCTATCAGCACGGTGTGGACAGCTACCTGACCCGACTGGATGCCCAGCGCAGCCTGTTCAGCGCCCAGCAGAGTCTGGTCTCCAGCCAGCTGGCGGCCCTCTCCAACCAGGTGAGCCTGTACAAGGCCATCGGGGGTGGCTGGCAAGCCAGCGCCAGCCCGGCGAAGCCGCAATCCTGATGTGACCCACCCCGCCTTCTGGCGGGGTTTTTCTTGGGCCGGACGGCTCCCCGCCCTGGCCTATACTCATGACTGTCTCCCGATCGGATATTCATCCGACCTGTTGGCATCGCGACCGCGGAGCCCCCGCCAGGTCAAGGTGCCGGTTTAACACACCGAAGGAGGGGATATGGCCATGAACAAGCTAACCCGGCTCGCCTGCCTGCTCGGCATCCTGCTGAGCGGCACAGGGTGGGCCGCCGATCAGATCAGGGATCAAGACCGGCTGCAGACCATGGATGGTGACCAGCTGCAGACCATGGATCGGGATCAGCTGCAGACTCAAGATCGGCTCATGATGCACGACCAGACCATCTACGGCAGCCAACTGATGACTGATGCAGAGCGTCAGGCCTACCAGACCCGGATGCGGGCCGCCACCACGGAGCAGGAAAGAGAACAGCTCCGCTTGCAACACCACCAGCAGATGCAGGAGCGAGCCCGTGAGAAGGGCGTCACCCTGCCGGAGGAGGTTCCCATGGGCCAGGGAATGGGCATGGGCGGCACCGGCCAGGGAGGTAACGGCAGCAGCGGTGGTAGCGGCGGCCAAGGCAATGGCAATGGCGGCGGTGGCGGCCAGGGCGGTCGTCAGTAACGCCTCGGGCCCAGCGGCTCGGGATTGCCACCCGACTCAAAGGAGCGCCATACGGCGCTCCTTTTCTTGCACGGGGCTTGCCCAGACCAAACCGGGCTCGGGCTTGCCACAGCAGGGTTTTTCTGTCATGACAATCGACAGATTGTCATACTCAGCACACATCCACCCTGATATAGTGAGATAAGTTCTCATTTAGAAATCGAGGCCACCATGGACGCCACCCAATCCACCCTGCCCCAACCCTGGCCCGAGCTGCTGCGCCGGCACATCCTGGCCCACCCCATCACCGCCGCCGGCCTGGGGCTGGCCATGGTGCTGGTGCTGCTGCTGTTGCTGCAGAGCCTGGTGCTCTTGTGGATTGGCGACGTGGGCCCCGGGGTGCGCTACGGCCTGATCGGCGGTCTGGCGGGCTTTGCCACCACCAGCCTGGGGGCCCTGCCCGCCTTCGTGCTGCGCCGCATCCCCCAGCGGGTGGAGGACGCCATGCTGGGCTTTGCCGCCGGCATGATGCTGGCGGCCAGCGCCTTCTCCTTGCTGCTGCCGGGCCTGGATGCCGCCCATGAACTCACCGGCAGCAGCGGCCTGAGCGCCGCCGTGGTGGTGTTGGGCATGGCCCTGGGGGTGGCCCTGATGCTGGGACTGGACGAATTCACCCCCCACGAGCATGAGAAGACAGGCCCCTGCGGCCCGGGCTACGAGCGCTGCGATCGCATCTGGCTGTTCGTGTTTGCCATCGCATTGCACAACATTCCCGAGGGCATGGCCATCGGGGTGAGCTTCTCCCAGGGGGACATGAAGGTGGGGCTGCCGCTGACCACCGCCATCGCCCTGCAGGATATTCCCGAGGGGCTGGCGGTGGCCCTGGCCCTGATTGCCGCGGGCTTTCGCCCGGGCCTGGCGGTGCTCATCGCCATCGGCAGCGGCGTATTGGAACCCTTTGGTGCCCTGCTGGGGATCGGCGTGGCCAGCGGCATGCCCCTGGCCTACCCCATAGGTCTAGGGCTGGCGGCCGGCGCCATGCTGTTTGTGGTCTCCCACGAGGTGATCCCCCAGACCCACCGCAACGGCCATCAGACCTACGCCACCCTGGGGCTCATGGTGGGCTTCGCCCTGATGATGACCCTGGATACTAGCCTGGGTTGACCGCGCCAAACACCAAGGGGAGCCTGCAGGCTCCCCTTTTTTATTCCCCTTGTGCCATCACCGACTAGAGCTGGTGCTCGGTGCGGTTGATGATGTCGTCCTGGGCCTCCGGCGACAGGGCGGTGAAGAAGGCGGAGTAACCCGCCACCCGCACCACCAGATCCCGGTACTGATCCGGATGGGCCTTGGCCGCCAGCAGGGTCTCCCGGGAGACGATGTTGTACTGCACGTGCCAGCCCTTGTGCACCTCGAAGAAGGTGCGCAGCAGCAGCTGCAGCTTGAGCCGGTCCGCCGGGTTCTCCAGGCAGGCGGGGCTCAGCTTCTGGTTGAGCAGCACGCCCCCCAAGATCTTGTCGGTGGGCAGCCGGCTGATGGAGTTGAACACCGCCGTGGGCCCCTGGCTGTCGGAGCCAGAGGCCGGACTCGCCCCTTCGGCCAGGGCGCTCCAGGCGTGGCGACCGTCCGGGGTGGCGGCGGTGGCGGCGCCAAAGGGCACGTTGGCGGAGATGGAGGAGGTGCCGGCGTAGTAACCGCCACCGATGGGTCCGCGGCCGTGGCGGGTGTTGTGAAAGCCGCCGAGGGCCTGGATGTAGCTGTCATAGGCCCGCACCAGCAGGGCGTCCACCTCGGCCACGTCGTTGCCGTACTTGGGCACCGCATTCATCAACCGCTGGCGCAGCTGCTCGCCGGACAGACCGGCAAAGTCGTCCGCCAGGGCGGCCGCCAGTTCAGGCTGGCCCACCTGGCCGGTTTCGAACACCAGCTGGCGCACCGCCGCCAGGCTGTTGCCCAGGTTGGCGATGCCCACCTGCAGCCCGGACACCCAGTCGTAACGGGCCCCGCCCTCCTTGACGCTCTTGCCCCGCTCGATGCAGTCATCCACCAGGGCCGAGCAGAGCAGATCCGGCGCCAGCTCTTCGAGCATGGAGTCCACCACACAGTCGATCTCGATGCTCTTGCGGGTGTAGTAGCGCACCTGGCGATCCCAGGCGGCCATCACCTGCTCAAAGCGCTCGAAGTTGCCCAACGACAGACCCTGGGGCTGGGACAGGAAGGTGCGGCCTGAGGTGGTGTCCCGGCCCTGCTCCAGGGCGGCCAGCAGGATGCGGGTCATGTTGATGAAGCTCATGCCGGTGCAGCGGTAGCCCCACTTGCCCGGCACCGCCGTCTCGATGCAACCGATGGCGGAATAGTCGAAGGCGTCGGCCCGGCTCACCCCCAGGCGGATGAATTCGGGGATGACGATCTCGTCGTTGTTGAAGGCCGGCATGCCGAAGCCGCAGCGGATCACCTGCACGCAGGCATCCAGGAAGTCATCGCTCATGCCGCCGTGATAGCGCACGCTCAGGTTGGGCTGGGTGGATCTCAGCTGGCCGCAGGACTCCAGCACCGCATAGGAGAGGCCGTTCACCGCATCCACCGCTCTGCCATCCACCAGGGTCTGACCGCCGATGGTGACGTTCTGGTACAGGGGGCTGCCGGCGGAGGCCTTGGAGTGGGAGCCGGAGCGGATCTTGCTCACCTCCAGCAGCTTGAGCCAGCAGCCTTGCAGCAGCTCGATGGCCCGCGCCCGGGGCAGGTCCCCCTGCTCCACGTCCCGCTGGTACCAGGGGTAGAGGTACTGATCCAGCCGTCCCAAGGAGACGGAGTGGCCGTTGGACTCAATCTGTAGGGCCAGTTGGACGAAGTAGCACAGTTGCAGCGCCTGCCAGAAGCTTTGCGGCGGCAGGCAGGCGATGTGGCGGCAGTTGGTGGCGATCTGATGAAGCTCCTCGGCCCGCCAGGCCCGTGGCTCCTCGGCCGCCATCTGCTCCGCCAGCTGGGCGTAGCGCAGTATGTAGTCGGACAAGCCTTCCAGCACCAGGGCCACGCCCTTCAAGAACTGTTCTGACTTGAGATCCGCCCAATCCGCCAGATCCAGCCGGCTGCGCCGCTCGCTCACCTTGTCTCTGAAACCATCCAGCCCCAAGGCCAGCAACTGGGCGAAATCCACCGCCAGGTGACCGTCCCCCGAGGTCATGTTGCCCTCGGCCTTGATGATGCCGGAGGCCAACAGCGCCTGCTGCTCCTCGGTGTAGAGGCCATAGCAACGGGCCTGCACCGTCTGACCGTGCCAGAAGGGGCAGAGATCCCGGATGATCTGCTTGTTCTGCTCACTCAGGGCGAAGCCGGCACCGGGCCTGTCCGCCAGATCATCCAGCTCCTGCTCCAGCCAGCTCACCGTATATTCGGGGAAGATGGGGGCGGCGCGCACCTCGGCGGCCAGGTTGCCGACGATCAGCTCATCGTGCTTGATCCAGATGGTCTTGCTCTTGAGGTGTTCGGCCAGCGCCAGGGCCCGGCGCACCATCAGGGGCTTGTCGGCATGGGCCTGATAGGCCCGGGTGTAGGCCAGCGCCCGCTCGGTACAGACCGGCGGCTTGGTCAGGGTGATCAGGGCCTGCTTGTGGGCGGCGATACGCTGGCTGGCCAGCTCAAGGTTCAGTTGGGTCATCACGCTTGTCCTCTTAATACCGGAGTCAGGCCCCGCTCCCGGGCCGCCTCCATGGCAAAGTCCAGCAGCGCCTCATCCTCCAGGGGCTGCCGCGGGGCCAGGTAGTCCCGGCCCAGCAATTGATACTTGTGCATGCCCAGGGTGTGATAGGGCAGAAAATGCACCTCCCGGGCCGACGTTTCATTGGCGACAAAATCCAGCATGGCGCTCAGCTCGCCTTGGCTGGCATTGAAGCCCGGGATCAGGGCGATGCGCACTATGATGGACAGCGGCTGGTCGGCCAGGCGACGGAAGTTATCCAGCACCCGCCGCGCCTTGCCGCCGGTCCAATGGGCGAACTTGGCCTCATCCACCTGCTTGAGATCCGCCAGCAGCAGATCCAGGTGGGGCAAACAGGGTTCGATATGGGACCAGGGCACATGCAGGCAGGACTCCACGGCGGTGTGGATCCCCTGGGCCTTGGCTGCCGCCAGCAGCTGACTGGCAAACTCGTGCTGCAAGAAGGGTTCGCCACCGGAGAGGGTGATGCCGCCCCCGGAGCGTTGGTAGAAGGGCAAGTCCGCTTGCAGAGCCGTCATGGCCCGCGCCAGGCTCCACGCCTCCCCCAGGCATTGCAGGGCGCCGCTGGGGCAGGCCTGAGCCAGCTGGCGGCAGGCTGCCTCATCCAGCCGCTCCCGCGCCAAGCTCAGCGTCTCCCCCTGCCGCGAACAGTGCCCCGTCTGCTGGCACAGTGTGCAGCCCGTCAGGCACAGGCGCGGGTCGTACAGCAGATCCGTGCGGCGGGCCTGGCTCTCCGGGTTCTGGCACCAGTGGCAATGCAGGCTGCAGCCCTTCAAGAACAGCACGGAACGGATCCCCGGGCCATCATGGGTGGAGTAGCGCTGCAGATTGAAACAGGTGCCCATGGCGAACCTCTGGTCAGCTTCGATAAATCAATAATGAAGCTTTCGTTCGAAAGTGAATTGATCTCGATCAAACGCGCTGGCGTTCATTGACCATATAGTGAGCAGGCTGTGAGACAGATCATCCAAGTACGAGGAGTCATTGATGGAGCTATATCTGGATACCGCCGATCTGGCGGCGGTGGAGCGCCTGGCCGCCAGCTGGCCACTGGCCGGGGTTACCACCAATCCCAGCATAGTCGCCGCCGGCGGTCGTCCGCTCAAGAGTACGCTGCGGGAGCTGCGCGCCTGCCTGGGGCCAGAGGCGACCCTGTTTGCCCAGGTGCTGGGCCAGACCGGCGACGAGATGGTGGAGCAGGCCCAGCAGCTGTGTCAGTGGGATGAGCGCCTGGTGGTCAAGGTGCCCGTCACTGCCGTGGGCCTCACCGCCATCCGCCGCCTGAAGGCCTTAGGGGTTCGCACCCTGGGCACCGCCATCTATGCGCCCCTGCCGGCCCTGCTGGCCGCCCAGGCCGGTGCCGACTATGTGGCCCCCTACGTCAACCGCATCGACGCCCAGGGCTGCAGCGGCATCCAGGCGGTGAGAGAACTGCAGCAGTTGCTGCAACTGCACGCCCCCCACAGCCAGGTGCTGGCGGCCAGCTTCAAGACCCCGCGCCAGGTGCTCGACTGCCTGCTGGCCGGCGCCACCGCGGTCACCCTGCCGGTGGCGGTGGCCGAGCAGATCCTGCAAAGCCCGGCGGTGGATGCCGCCCTGGCAGGCTTTGAGCGTGACTGGCTGGCGGCCTTCGGGACCATGAGCCTGAACTAGGAGCCTGGCGAGGGTTCCCATGACCTTGGCTAGCAGACTCAGATACCGGGCCCCGTCGGGCCCGGTGTTTCTTTGCTAACGTTAAGACATCTCCGCCAACCTTTGTTATTTCCCCTGTGGACAGGTGGTGCTCATGGCTTGGATTGCGGAACCGGGCAGCCCAGATGCCCCCACCCCCCAGCAGCTGCTGGAGGTCATCAGCCTGCAGGCCGACATCGCCAAGCTGGGACTGGATCTGGGGGGCGTCATGGCCCTGATCGTCCAGCGCGCCCTGCCCCTGGTGGGGGCAGACGGCGCCGTGGTGGAGCTGGCCGAAGACGATGACATGGTGTATCGGGCCGCCTCCGGCGTCGCCGGTACCCAGCTGGGGCTGCGCCTCAAACTCAACGGCAGCCTGTCCGGCCTGTGCGTGCGCACCGGCAACCCACTGGTCAGTCAGGATACCGAGGAAGATCCCCGGGTGGATAAGGCGGCCTGCCGCCTGCTGGGGATCCGCTCCCTGGCGGTGCTGCCCCTCAAGTTTCGGGACCTGTCGGTGGGGGTGCTCAAGGTGGTGGCCCACCAACCGGGCCACTTTGGCCCTCGAGATCTGGCCCTGCTGGCCATGCTGGCCGAGGTGCTGGGGGCCGAGATCTTCTATGCCGCCAAGTATGCCGCCGACGATCTCTATTACCGCGCCACCCACGACGAGCTGACGGGCCTGGCCAACCGGGCCCTGTTTCTGGACAAGCTGCGCAGCACCCTGCTGGTCTCCTCCCGGGATGACAGCCCCACCGGGGTGCTGATGATCGACATGGACGGCCTCAAGACCATCAACGATCTCTACGGCCATGGCACCGGCGATGCCGCCATCTGCGAGTTTGCCAAACGGCTGGCCCATGCGGTGCGGGCGTCGGACACTGTGGCCCGCCTGGGGGGCGATGAATTCGCGGTGCTGATGCACCCGGTCACGGATCTCGACGCCGTGGCCCTGGGCACGGATCGCCTGATGACCCAGGTCAACCGCCCCTTCCACTGTCCGGGACAGGAGAAGGATCTGGAGCTGGTGGCCAGCGTCGGTTCGGCCATGGCCCCGGAGGATGGCCAGGAGCCGGACGAGTTGCTGGAGAAGGCCGATCAGGCCATGTACCGCATGAAACGGCGGCACAAGCTGGGCCTGCGGACCCGCGGCCATAAAAAAACCGGTGCCTAGGCACCGGTTCTTGTCATCCCAGCCGCGGGCTTAGCCGCACTTGGAATCGCCGCAGTTGAGGCAGGTCATGCAGCCATCCTTCTGGATCACCGCCTTGGTGTGGCACTTGTAGCAGAGGGTGGCGTTGGGCGGGAAGCTGCTCACCTCCTCGTCACCGGGGGCCTCGGCCTCCAGCTCCGCCTGCTTCTGGGCCAGAAACTCCTTCTGGTGCTCATCCAGGCTGGCGCTCTTCAACATACCGATGTCGCACAGGTGCTGCTCGATGACGTTGCCGATCTCGGCGATGAGCGAGGGCACGTACTTGCCCTTGTTCCAGTAGCCGCCACGGGGATCGAACACGGAGCGCAGCTCCTCCACCAGGAAGGTGATGTCGCCCCCCTTGCGGAACACGGCGGAGATGATGCGGGTCAGCGCCACTATCCACTGATAGTGCTCCATGCTCTTGGAGTTGATGAAGATCTCGAACGGACGGCGGGTCTCATACTCGGTCCCCTCGTTCAGCACCATGTCGTTGATGGTGATAAACAAGGAGTGCTCGGAGATGTGCTCCGGGGTCTTCAGCTTGTAGGTGGTACCCATCAACTTCTCCGGCCGCTGCACCGTCTCGTGCATGTGCACGACTTCGGCTTCCTGCTGCTTTTCCAGCTCTTCCTTCGTCTTGACCTTGTAGGCGACGATCTTGCTTTCGATTTTCTTGACCATAGGGTGTTTAGCCTCATGGCCGCCCGCAGGCGGCGCCTTAGAACTTGCCGTAGTAACCTTCCTTGAGGGCGTCGTACAGGTTGGCGGCGGTGTGCACCTCGCCATCGTATTCGACTTCCTCATTGCCCTTCAACTGCACCACGGAACCATCTTCCAGATTGAACTCGTAGGTGGTGTTTTCCAGATCCTTCTCCTTCACCAGCACGCCCTGGAAGGCCTCCGGGTTGAAGCGGAAGGTGGTGCAGCCCTTGAGCCCCTGCTCGTAGGCGTACATGTAGATGTGCTTGAACTCCTCGTAGGGGAAGTCGGTGGGCACGTTGGCGGTCTTGGAGATGGAGGAGTCGATCCAGCGCTGGGCGGCGGATTGAATGTCCACGTGCTGGGTCGGCGTGATGTCATCGGCGGTGATGAAATAACCCGGCAGCTGGCACTCGGGATCCTCGCTGTAGGGCATGGCCTTGGGGTTTACCAGCTCGCGGTAGGCCAGCAGCTCGAAGCTGTAGACGTCCACGCTCTCCTTGGTCTTCTTGCCAGTCTTGATCACGTTGCGCACATAGTGGTGGGCAAAGCTGGGCTCGATGCCGTTGCTGGCGTTGTTGGCCAGGGAGAGGGAGATGGTGCCGGTGGGGGCGATTGAGCTGTGGTGGGTGAAGCGGCCACCGTGCTCGGCCAGGGCGGCGACGAGCTCGGGCTCCACCTCTGCCACCTGCTGCATGTAGCGGCTGTACTTGGCGTGCAGGACACGGCCCGGCAGCTTGTCACCCAGCTTGATGCCGTCGGCGGCCATCTCGGGGCGCTTGCGCAGCATGGCGGCGGTCACCTCGAACTCCTGGCTCATGATGGGGGCCACGCCCTTCTCCTTGGCCAGGGCCAGGGATTCCTTCCACCCGGTGATGGCCAGCTCCTGGGACACCTGCTCGGTGAAGGCCACGGAGGCGGCGGAGCCATACTTGATGCCCAGCATGGTCAGAGTGGAGCCCAGCCCCAGGAAGCCCATGCCGTGACGGCGCTTGCTCTCGATCTCCTGGCGCTGCTTCTCCAGCGGCAGCTGGTTGATCTCCACCACGTTGTCCAGCATGCGGGTGAACAGACTCACCACCTTGCGGAAGGCATTCCAGTCAAAATGCGCGCCATCGGTGAAGGGCTGGCGGATGAACTTGGTCAGGTTGATGGAGCCCAGCAGGCAGGCGCCGTAAGGCGGCAGCGGCTGCTCGCCACAGGGGTTGGTGGCGCGGATGTCCTCGCAGAACCAGTTGTTGTTCATCTGGTTCACCTTGTCGATGAGGATGAAGCCCGGCTCGGCGTAGTCGTAGGTGGAGGTCATGATGACGTTCCACAGGCGGCGGGCCGGCAGACTCTTGTAGACCTTGCAGGCCACCAGACCCTGATCGTTGATCACCACCCCGTCCTTGCTGGGCCAGTCGGCCCACACCACGTCGGCGGCACTGAGATCCGTGCCATCCATCTCCACTTCCTTCTTGTTGAAGGGGAAGATCAGGCGCCATTCCTGGTCATCCCGCACCGCCTGGATGAAGTCCTCGGTGATGAGCAAGGAGAGGTTGAACTGGCGCAGGCGGCCGTCTTCACGCTTGGCCTGGATGAACTCCATCACGTCCGGGTGACGCACGTCCATGGTGCCCATCTGGGCGCCGCGACGGCCCCCGGCGGAGGAGACGGTGAAACACATCTTGTCGTAGATGTCCATGAAGGACAGGGGGCCTGAGGTGTAGGCGCCGGCGCCGGAGACGAAGGCGCCCCGCGGCCGCAGGGTGGAGAAGTCGTAGCCGATGCCGCAGCCGGCCTTCAGGGTCAGCCCCGCCTCGTGCACCTTGTTCAGGATGTCATCCATGGAGTCCTGGATGGTGCCGGACACGGTACAGTTGATGGTGGAGGTGGCCGGCTTGTGCTCAAAAGCCCCGGCGTTGGAGGTGATGCGACCGGCGGGGATGGCGCCATTGCGCAGGGCCCAGAGGAAGGGTTCGTACCATTTCTCTGGCTCCTGCTCCTGCTCGGCCAGAGCCCGGGCGACGCGCTGGTAGGTGCCGTCCACGTCCTGGTCGATGGGCTGGCCATCTTTGGTCTTCAGACGGTATTTGGTGTCCCAGATTTCCTTGGACGTCTCCTGCAGGGGAATGACAGGCGCGTCGGTCTGCGCCTCCAGCACCGGATTTGATTTTGCCATGGTCAATCAGCCTTCCTGTTAAACGGTCTGTAGCCTGTGGTTTGCCGGTCTTGCGGCGGCAAGACTCTAGCAGAGTGGTGGTCGGTGGGAACTTGAACTGGATCCCGCGTTGGGGGAGTCTAGAACGCTGGTGCGTCAAAACCGTGAACCCCACAACATATCGACGAAAAAACAAAAACCAACACTAGATGTTGGTTTTTATCGTCAGCAAAAGGCGGGCCATTTTAATCCTCGCCGGCCATAAAACCAGTCTGAATTTGCCGGCAATTGTGCAAAAAATGGCAAGCAACTGGAATCACAGGAATTTTACAATTCGGGTTTTTCCTGCCAACGGGCCGCCGCCTGGGCATCGCTGTCCCGGGCCGCTAGCCAGTGGGATTGGCCATCCCCCCGCAGCTCCCGCTTCCAGAAAGGTATCCGGCTCTTTAGGGTATCCATCAGGAATTCGCAGGCGGCAAACGCCTCGGCTCTGTGACCGCCGGCCACCAGCACCAGGACGATCTGCTCGCCCAATTTCAGGGCCCCGACCCTGTGGATCAGGGTGACGCCGGTGAGGGGCCAACGGGCCCGGGCCTCGGCCACCAGATCCGCCATGGCCCGCTCCGTCATCCCCGGGTAATGCTCCAGAAACAATCCCTCGACCGCCGCCCCCTCGTTGCAATCCCGCACCTGGCCGACGAAGCTCACTAGGGCGCCGGTACCCGAGCGCCCCGCCAGCCGGGCGTACTCGGCCGCCAGATCGAAGTCGCTCTCCTGGACCCGGATCAGATCGTCCATGCTCGGCTCTGTCATGCTAGCCTCCCGTCACCGGTGGAAAGAAGGCCACCTCGTCGCCGTCGTTTAGCGGCGTCTCCAGGCCCACCAGCACCTGGTTGACCGCCACCAGCAGGTGGTCGGCTCCCAGCGCCAGCGCCCACTTGTCGCCCCGGGCCGCCAGGGCCGCCCGCAAGGCCTCTGCATCCGGGTAATCGGCGGGCAGGCGCAGGGCCGACTCCCCCACCAGCTCCCGCACCTGGGCAAAAAACTTCACCTGGATCATCTCAGTCTCCCCTGTTCCTGCTCACGCACATAGTCGCCGGACTGGCCGCCGCGCTTTTCCACCAGCTGCACCTGCTCGATCACCATGGCCTTGTCCACCGCCTTGCACATGTCGTACAGGGTCAGGGCCGCCACCGACACGGCGGTGAGGGCCTCCATCTCCACCCCGGTCTGGCCACTGAGGCGACACAGGGCTTCGATGCGCACCCGTTGGCCGTCGGCCTCGGGCGTCAGCTGCACCTCCACCTTGGTCAGGGCCAGGGGATGGCACAGGGGGATGAGATCCCAGGTCTTCTTGGCCGCCATGATGCCGGCGATGCGGGCGGTGGCGAACACGTCCCCCTTATGGTGGCCACCCGACAGGATGAGCGCCAGGGTCTCGGGGGCCATGCGCACCCAGCCCTGGGCCTTGGCCTCCCGCACCGTGACGGCCTTGCCCCCCACGTCCACCATGTGGGCCTCGCCATTGCCCTGCACATGGGTCAGCTGGCTCATGCGCCCTCCTTGAGGTGCATGACGAAGCTGCAAGGCTTGGTGCGGGCGTCCAGCTGGGGCGCGATGATCTTCTCCCAGCCGGTGCGGCAGGCGTTGTTGGAGCCCGGCAGGCAGAAAATGATGGTGCGGTTGGCCAATCCCGCCAGGGCACGGCTCTGGATGGTGCTGGTGCCGATCTCGGTGAAGGAGACGGCGCGGAACAGCTCGCCGAAGCCCTCCACCTCCTTGTCCAGCAGGGGCTTGATGGCCTCCGGCGTGGTGTCCCGGCCGGTGAAGCCGGTGCCCCCGGTGATGAGCACCCCCTGGATCCGGGCGTCGGCAATCCAGCGGCTCACCACGGCGCGGATCTGGTAGATGTCATCCACCACCAGGGCGCGATCGGCAAGCTCATGGCCTGCCCCCGTGAGGGCGTCCACCAGCCATTGTCCCGAGGTGTCGGTGGTGAGATCCCGGGTGTCGGATACGGTCAGCACCGCCAGGTGCAGGGGTTTGAACTCGGCCGCGGCGTGGCTCATGGCAGCTCCTTGTCTGAAGAAAGGGAATGGGTATCGGCGCCCACCAGGGGCGCCGAGGTGTCGATACTGCCCAGCGTCTGCAGCAATGCCTGCCACTGCGCCGGGGTGTTGGTGTTGAGAAATCGGCTCTGTGGCTCGGCAGGCAACGCCGGCAGCCCCAGCCCCTTGAGCAGGGCGCCGACCCGGCGAGCCCGGGGCTCGGGATCGGCCAACAGCGCCGCGAGCAACTCAGCCCGCCGGGGGCCGGCGCGCAGCAGCAGGGGAAATTGCGTCGGCTGGTAGCAGGCGCCATGCCCGTCACCGGCGGCCAAGATAAGCGCCTGCAGATCCGCGGGGGCCAGGGCCGGCATATCCACCGGCAGCACCAGCCAGTGGGCCAGCGGATAGGCCAAACAGGCAGAGGCCATACCGGACAAGGGGCCCAGCCCCTGCCAGGCGGGGGCGTCCGGCAGGCAGGGCAACCCCGGATACTGGCCGCTGACAAAACAGCGCTCACAACCGGCCGCCGTTAACAGCGCCAGGCCACGGGCCAGCAGCCCCTGACCATCCAAGGCCAGCAACGCCTTGTTGCGCCCCATGCGTCGGGACTCACCGCCCGCCAGCAGCAGGCCATAGAGTGGGGCACAGTGGGACGAGTGAGAAGAGACTGACATAGTGCCCCCTAGCCGCCGATGGAGGCCAGGTGCTCCCGCACCCCGGCATTGCCCTGATGCAGGCGGTGGGCCAGGGCCTTGTGCTGCAACGCCTGTTGCAGCCGGCGCATCAGGGCTGTTTGCTGTTCGTCAGCCTGCAGCAGATCCCGCAGGTCGATGCCGCCATCGCCGAACAGGCACAGGTGCAGCTGGCCGCTGGCGGAGACCCGCAGCCGGTTGCAGCTGGCACAAAAGTCCGGGCTGTAGGGCAGGATGAAGCCCAGCTCGCCCACATAGTCGGGGTGACGCAACACCTGGGCCGGGCCGTCGTCCACACCGCGGGGCACCGGCTGCCAGCCCTGGTTGAGCAGGCTGGCCAGCAGGGCGGTGCCGTCCAGATGGTGGCGGTCAAAGTAGGCCTGGCGCTGGCCGGTCTGCATCAGCTCGATGAAGCGCAGCTGGATGGGCTTGTCGCGGATCCAGGCTAAAAAGTTGCCCAGGGCATGATCGTTGAGCCCCTTGAGCAGTACCGTATTGACCTTGATGGTGCCAAAGCCCGCCGCCCAGGCGGCCTCCAGGCCGTCGAGGATCTGCGGCAGCCGGCTGTCGCCTGTGATGAGGGCAAACTCCCGGGGATCCAGGCTGTCGATGCTGACGTTGAGCTGGGCGAGGCCGGCCTGACGCCAATCGGCGGCCTGGGCCTGGAGCCGGTAGCCGTTGGTGGTGAGGGCCAGGCGCGGCGCCTGGGGCAGCGCGGTCAGATCCGCGATGATCTCCGTCAGATCCCGGCGCAGGGAAGGCTCGCCGCCGGTCAGCCGGATCTTGGTGGTGCCCAGTGCCACGAAGGCCCGAGCCACCCGCAACAGCTCATCGCGGCCCAGAAAGCCAGGCCGTTTGCCATCGGCAGGCCGATACCCCTCGGGCAGGCAGTAGCTGCAACGAAAGTTGCACACCTCGGTCAGCGACAGGCGCAGGTAACCGAAACGGCGGGCGAAGCGATCCTGCAGGCCCGTTGCCGATGGCGCCGGCACGGCGGCCCCCTGGCCACCGTCAAGCGATTGATTCAATTGCCACATAGTCACCCTTTCCAAATGCGGGAGGCGGCCCCGTTTCCCGGACCACCCTCGCCGACGCTCGGTCGGCTCGGCCTGGGGACCCTGCGCATCCGGCGGTTAGGTCCCCAGGCTCGGGTTCATGTTCAGGCGGCCGCGGGTGCCTGGCCGCAACAGGGGCAGCCGGGATGGCGCGGCAACGCCAGGGTTTCAAACTGGCCAGTCAGGCCGTCGATAAGCAGCAGGCGGCCACTCAGCGGCTGCCCCAGGCGCAACAAGAGTTTCAAGGCCTCCATGGCCTGCAGGCTGCCCACCAGTCCCACCACGGGGGCCAGCACGCCGGCCTCCACACAGCTGAGTTCCTGCTCGCCGAACAGCCGGCTCAGGCAGGCGTAACAGGGCTCATTTTCGCCCCAGGTGAAGACGCTCACCTGCCCCTCCAACCGGATGGCGGCACCGCTAACGAGCGGCACCCGGGCCCCATGGCAGGCGGCATTGATGAGATTGCGGCTGGCACGGTTGTCGGTGCAGTCCAGCACCAGATCCACCTCTGCCAGCCAGTCGGTCAGGTTCTCGGCCGTCGCCATGGCGGCGATGGCGTTCACCTGGCAGTCGGGATTGAGCCGCGCAATGGCCGCAGCGGCAGACTGCACCTTGGGCTGACCCAGGCGCGCCGCCTCATGCAGCACCTGGCGCTGCAGATTGGTCAGCTCCACCCGATCGCCATCCACCAGACTCAGCCGCCCCACCCCCGCCAGGGCCAGATATTGGGCGGCGGCGCAGCCCAAGCCCCCCAGCCCCACCACCAGCACGTGGGCGGCGGCCAGCTGGGCCTGACCGTCGATATCCACCCCCTTGAGGCTGATCTGGCGATGATAGCGCAGCAGCTGCTGATCGCTTAACGGCAGGCGCTGCGTGGTGTCGTGTTTAAAGGTCATAGTCCGGCCTCGGCAAAGGGCCAAACCCAGACCCGGCGGCCGGCGGGCAGCTCGCGGGAGGCGCCGGCGGCAGGTGGATCCAGTCGCACCAGACAATCCGCGGCGGCCAGGCTCATGAGCATGGCCGAGCCCTGTCCCCCGGCGCTGGCGACCCGCAGGGCGCCGTCCTCATCCACGAAGAGGCAACCTCGCTGAAAGTCCTGCCGCCCCGGGGTGAGGCGCAGGGGCGCCTGGGTCAACGCTGGCAGCCAGCGCGGCGGCGGCAGCTGCCAGCCCATCAGGCAGGCCAAGGCCGGGCGCACCAGCAGCAAGAAGGTCACCAGGGCCGAGACGGGATTGCCCGGCAGGCCGAAGAAGGGGATGCCCCGCGTCCCACGGGTCAGCCGGCCGAAGGCGAAGGGCTTGCCGGGCTTGATGGCCACCTTCCAGAAGGCCACCTCCCCCAGCTCGCTCAAGAGCTCCTTGGTGTAGTCGGCCTCCCCCACGGAGACGCCGCCGGAGGTGATGAGGGCATCGGCCTGCCGGTCGGCCTGCAAGAAGGCCGACCGCAGGGCCGCCGGGTCATCGGGGATGATGCCCAGATCCAGCACCTCGCAGCCCAGGCTCTCCAGCAGGCAGGCGATGGCATAGCGGTTGGAGTCGACGATCTGCCCCGGCCCCAGGGGCTCACCCAAGGATCTGAGCTCATCGCCGCTACTGAAAAACGCCACCTTGAGGGGGCGACGGACCTGCACCTGGGCCACATTGAGCGCCGCCAAGAGCGGCAGCTGCTGGGCCCCCAGACGCAGGCCCGCCGCGAGCACGACACTGCCGGCCGCCACGTCTTCCCCCTGACGGCGAATATGTTGCCCGGGCCGGATGGTCGCCGGCGTGAAGCGCAGCCGGCCATCGGCCAGGATCTGCACCTCCTCCTGCATCACCACCGCCTCGGCGCCCTCGGGCACGGGCGCACCTGTCATGATGCGCACGCAGCTGCCCGCAGGCCAATCCCCGATAAAGGGCGCCCCGGCGAAGGCCTTGCCCGCCAGGGTCAGGGTGTCGGTGGTGAGCAAGTCCGTCAGGCGCACGGCATAGCCATCCATGGCGGCGTTATCGAAGCCCGGCAGCGGCAAACCGGCCGTCACCGGCTCGGCCAGCACCCGGCCCTGGGCCTCGGCCAGCGGCAGGGTTTCCACCGCCACCGCCGTGCTGAGTGCCTCGGTCAAGTGCGCCTGGGCCTCAAGCAGGCTCAGGGCGCCGGAGATGTCACAACCACTCATGTTAACGTCCTGTTGCGTTGGGCTGGCAGCCATGGTGCCCGCAACGGCGGGCAAACTCAATCCGCCTCAATCCGCCGGTGGCGCTATATAGACGCTAGTCCCGTCAAGACGCACCGGCCAGCTGCGCACGGCGGTGCCCGCCTCCTCCAGACAGCGGCCATCGCTGAGATTGAAGTGCTGCTTATACAGGGGCGAGGCCACCCAGGCCTCCCCCTGCAGATCGGCGATGAGACCGCGACTGAGGACAAAGGCCTTGCCACAGGGATCCCAGTTGTCCAGGGCGAACAGGCCGGGGGCCTGCTCGGGCACATAGAAGAGGGCCACCTGCTGGCCGCCCACCAGGGCGGCCACGCCGGTACCAGGGGTCAGTTGGTGCAGTTCACAGACTTTGGTCCAGCTCATACCAGCTCCTTGATATCAATCGGTTCGACGTCATCGACGGGGATGGCCTGACCACGCACCCATTGGCGCGCCGGTTGATAGGCCTGATCGCTGTTGATGAAGGGGGCGAAGCGGGCCCGCTTGGCGGGATCCTCTACCGCATTCTTCCACTCGCATTCGAAGGTGACCACCAGATGGGCCATCTGGGCTTCCAGTTCGGCCCCCAGCCCCAGGCGGTCCTCGATCACCACCGCCTTGAGGTACTCCAGACCGCCCTCCAGGTTCTCCATCCATACCGAGGTGCGCTGCAGGCGATCGGCGGTCCGCACGTAGAACATCAAGACCCGGTCGATGTAGCGGATCAGCTGCTCGTCGGTGAGATCCGTGGCAAACAGATCGGCGTGGCGCGGCCGCATGCCGCCGTTGCCGCAGACATAGAGGTTCCAGCCCTTGTCGGTGGCAATGACGCCTATGTCCTTGCTCTGGGCCTCGGCACACTCCCGGGTGCAGCCGGAGACGGCAAACTTGAGCTTGTGAGGGGCGCGCATCCCCTTGTAGCGGTTCTCGATGGCGATGGCCATGCCCACCGAATCCTTGACCCCGTAGCGGCACCAAGTGGAGCCAACACAGGACTTGACGGTGCGCACCGACTTGCCATAGGCCTGGCCGGTCTCAAAACCCGCAGCGATCAGCTCCTCCCAGATACCGGGCAGCTGATCCATGCGGGCACCGAACAGGTCAACCCGCTGGCCGCCGGTGATCTTGGTGTAGAGATCGTACTTCTTGGCCACCTGGCCGAGGACGATCAGGCCATCCGGGGTGATCTCCCCGCCGGGGATGCGCGGCACCACCGAATAGGTACCGTCTTTTTGCAGGTTGCCCAGGTAGGCATCGTTGGTGTCCTGCAGGGGTCTGTGCTGGGGCGCCAGCACCGGCTCGTTCCACAAGGAGGCCAGGATGGAACCCACCATCGGCTTGCACAGCTCGCAGCCGCGCCCCTGGCCGTGCTGGTGCAGCACCTGCTCGAAGGTCTTGAGCTCCTCGATCTTGATGATGTGGAACAGCTCCTGCCGGGTGTGGGCGAAGTGCTCGCAGACATGGTTGTTGGCCTCCATGCCCAGCTCCAGCAGCGTGGTGTCCACCACCTGCTTGACCAGGTTGGAGCAGCCACCACAGCCGGTACCGGCCTTGGTGCAGGCTTTGACGTCCGCCAGGGTATGGTTGCCCGCCTTCACCGCCGCGACGATATCGCCCTTGGTGACGTTGTGGCAGGAGCAGATGGTGGCGCTGTCCGGCAGGGTCAGCTTGGGCGCCCCGGCCTCGGCCCGCTCGCCCAGGATGAGATCCAGCGGCGACTCCGGCAGCGTCACGCCGTTGAGGTAATACTGCAGCAGGGTGTCGTATTCGGCGTTGTCCCCCACCAGGATGGCCCCCAGCAGCCGCTCACCGGTTTCGTCAATCACCAGCTTCTTGTAGATGCCGGTCTGCCGATCCAGGGTCAAGACCTCCCGGGCACCCGGAGCCTGGGCGTGGGAGTCACCGATGGCGCCCACATCCACCCCCATCAGCTTGAGCTTGGTGCTCATGTCGGCGCCGCCGAAGGTCTCGTCGCCGTCCAGCAGATTGGCCACCGCGGCCCGGGCCATCTGATAGCCAGGGGCCACCAGACCGAAGATGCGGCCGGACCAGAGGGCGCACTCGCCGATGGCCAGCACATCCGCCGCGCTGGTGCAGCAATGATCGTCGATGACGATGCCTCCGCGCTCACCCACCGCCAGGCCGGCGGTACGGGCCAGGCGATCCTCCGGCCGGATGCCGGCGGAGAACAGGATGACGTCCGTCTCCAGGTAGTGGCCGCCCTTGAACACCATGCGGTGGCGGGCCGTCTCGCCGTCGACGATGCAGTCGGTGGCGGTATCGGCATGCACCCGGACCCCCAGGCGCTCGATCTTCTCCTTGAGCAGCTCGCCGCCCACCGGATCCAGCTGCACCGGCATCAGGCGCGGAGCAAACTCGATGACGTGGGTCTCCAGCCCCAGCAGCCGCAGGGCGTTGGCGGCCTCCAGCCCCAGCAGGCCGCCGCCCACCACCACACCGGTGCGGCCACCGGCGCAGGCATCGCGGATGGCTTCCAGATCCGACAGGGTGCGGTAGACGTAGCAGCCATCCCGCTCATGGCCCGGGATGGGCGGCACGAAGGGATAGGAGCCGGTGGCCAGCACCAGTTTGTCGTACTCGTAGACCTCGTCATGCAGCGTGGTCACCCGACGGGCGCCTGTGTCCAGCCCCACCACGGCGGAGGAGAGAATGAGATCCACCCCCTGCTGGGCATACCAGTCCGGGTCGGCCATCTGCAGCTCCTTGGGCGCCCGACCACCGAACACCTCGGACAGGTGCACCCGGTCGTAGGCGCTGTCGGGCTCGGCCCCCAGCACGGTCACCTGATAACGCTCCAGTCCGCCGGCCTTCACCAGCTGCTCGATGAAGTGGTGGCCTACCATGCCGTTGCCCACCACCACCAGTCGTTGTTTGTTCATCTGCATATCCCTCTTTGCTTACGCCACAGCGGCCTTGCTGTCGGCCTTGCTCTTGAGCCGGGTCACCTTGCTGTGCTTCTCGTAGAGGAAGCTCAGCACCTGCTGACGCAGGTGGTGGTAGTCGGGGTTGTCCGCCAGGGCCACCCGATCCCGGGGCCGAGGCAGAGTGATGTCGAGGATCTCGCCTATGGTGGCGGCCGGGCCATTGGTCATCATGACGATACGGTCGGAGAGCAGCACCGCCTCGTCCACGTCATGGGTGATCATGATGACGGTGTTGTGCAGCTCGGCCTGGATCTCCATCAGGGCATCCTGCAGGTGAGCCCGGGTCAGGGCATCCAGGGCGCCGAAGGGCTCGTCCATCAGCAGCACCTTGGGTTGCAGGCTCAGGGCTCGGGCGATACCCACCCGCTGCTTCATGCCACCGGAGATCTCATGGGGCTTCTTGTCCAGGGCGTGATCCATCTGCACCAGTGAGAGGTAGTAGCGCACCTGCTCGTCGATCTGCGCCTTGCCGGCCCCCTTCATGACCTGGCGTACCGCCAGCTCCACGTTCTGGTAGACGGAGAGCCAGGGCAGCAGGGCGTGGTTCTGGAACACCACGGAGCGCTCCGGGCCGGGGCCTGCCACCTCGCGGCCGTCGAGTATGATGCCGCCGGCGGTGGGATCGTTAAGGCCGGCCACCAGGTTCAGCACGGTACTCTTGCCGCAACCGGAGTGACCTATGAGGGAGATGAACTCACCCTTGGCAATCTTCAGGTTGACGTTTACCAGGGCATCGAACCACCCCTTGGGGGTGGCAAAGCGCATGCCCACGTCACTCAATTCCAGGTAGTTGCTAGTCATTTGACGCTCCTTGTCTCGTCTTAGCGCAGATCGCTGCGCTTGTCCCAGGACAGCCACTTCTGCAGTTGCAGCATGCCGCGGTCCAGCAGGAAACCGATAAGGCCGATTGTCACCACGGCCACCATGATGCGGGCCAGGGACTGGCTGCTGCCGTTCTGGAACTCGTCCCAGACGAACTTGCCCAGCCCGGGGTTCTGCGCCAGCATCTCGGCGGCGATCAACACCATCCAGGCCACCCCCAGCGACAGGCGCAGGCCGGTGAAGATCATGGGCACCGCCGAGGGCAGCACTATCTTGCGCACATGGGTCAGGGGGTCGAGCTTGAGCACCCGGCTGACGTTGCGCAGATCCGGATCTATGTTGGCCACCCCGACCGTGGTGTTGAGCAGGGTCGGCCACAGGCTGCACAGGGTGACGGTGAAGGCCGAGTTGATGAAGCTCTTGGACAGGAGCGGATCGTCACTGGCATACAGGGCACTCACCACCATGGTCACCAGGGGCAGCCAGGCCAGGGGCGAGACGGGTTTCAAGATCTGCACTATCGGGTTCACCGCCTGATAGAGGCTATGGTTCAGCCCCAGCACTATGCCGGCCGGAATGGCAATCAGCACGGCGATGACAAAGCCGGTAGCCACCGTCACCAGGCTGGTGCCGATCTGCTGGAAGAAAGTGGGTCGGCCGGTATAGGGGCGGATCTTCACCTGGGCCTGGGGATCCGCCGCCAGCTTCTTGGCATTGCGGGCCTCCTGGCGGGCATAGAAGGCGTCGGCCTTCTCCTGCTCCTGCACATGCTCCTGATACAGGACGACAAACTGCTGGGCGGTGGCCGCCGGTCCCGGCAGGGTGCCCAGGCTGGTCTGCACCTGGCTGGCGCCCATCTGCCACAGGCAGAGGAAGGCCAGGATCCCCAGCAGGGGCAGGAACAGACCGCGCCAGGGCAGCGCCAGCTTGCGGGTGGCGCCCAGGGCGCCACCGAAGGATTTCAAGATTGCTTGCATGGGAGATCTCCTGTCCGCCGCTTAAGGCTGCTCATCGCCCTTGAGGCCGATGGGGAACTGCTTGAGGTAGTCATTGGGCTTGTGGCCGTCGTAGGTGACGCCGTCGATGAAGTGGTTGTCCGGCGCCTTGAAGCCCGTCTCGCTGGCAAAGTCCGGGAAGTCGCTGGCCTTCAGCTTGCCCTCGGCGATCAACTCCTCGGCCGCCTGACGGTAGATGTCCGGACGATAGACCTGCTTGGCGATGTCCATGTACCAGCTGTCCGGCTTGCCCTCGGGGATCTGGCCCCAGCGGCGCATCTGGGTCAGATACCAGATGGCGTCCGAGTAGTAGGGATAGGTGGCGTGCTCGCGGAAGAAGACGTTGAAGTCCGGCGCCGGACGCTTGTCCCCCTTCTCGAACTCGAAGAAGCCGGTCATGGAGTTGGCAATCACCTGCTCGTCCGCCCCCACGTAGTTGGGCTTGGCCAGCAGCTTCACCGCCTCGGCGCGGTGAGCGTTGTTGTTCTCATCCAGCCAGTAGGCGGCGCGGATCAGCGCCTTCACCACGTGGATATGGGTGTTGGGGTACTTCTCGGCCCAGGCCTTGGAGACGCCGAACACCTTCTCCGGGTTGCTGTGCCAGACCCCCTGGTCGGTCACCACGGGCACACCTATGCCCTTGAACACGGCGGCCTGGTTCCAGGGCTCACCCACGCAGTAGCCATAGATGGTGCCGGCTTCCAGGGTGGCGGGCATCTGGGGCGGCGGCGTCACGGAGAGCAGCACATCGGCCTGCAACTGACCGGCGTTATCCCCCTTCTTGGGGGCATAGTAGCCGGGGTTGAGGCCACCGGCTGCCAGCCAGTAGCGCAGCTCGTAGTTGTGGGTGGAAACCGGGAACACCATGCCCATGTTGAAGGGCTTGCCCTGCTCCTTGTACTGCTTGACCACGGGGGCCAGGGCATCGGCCTTGATGGGATGCACCGGCTTGCCGTCGGCGCCCTTGGGCACATTGGGCTTCATCTGTTCCCAGATGGAGTTGGACACGGTAATGGCGTTGCCGTTGAGATCCATGCTGAAGGCGGTGATGACCTCGGCCTGGGTGCCGATGCCGATGGTGGCCCCCAGGGGCTGGCCGGCCAGCATGTGGGCGCCATCCAGCTCGCCGTCGATGACCCGATCCAGCAGTACCTTCCAGTTGGCCTGGGCTTCCAGGGTCACGTACAGGCCTTCGTCCTCGAAGTAGCCCTTCTCATAGGCCACCGCCAAAGGCGCCATGTCGGTCAGCTTGATGAAACCGAACTTGAGATCTTCCTTCTCCGGCTCGCCCACCTTGGCCTGGACGGCTTGGCTGAGCAGCATGGTGGCGAGGGTGGCGGTGAGCAGGCGCTGGGTGTGCTTCATGTTTCTTCTCCCTGAAACGAAAAACGCCTTGTGGACCAGAGGTCTCACAAGGCGTCTTTGCCGAAATTCGTCATCTTGGTGGGGATGGACCGCCGTTGGCCGCAAACCCCATTCGCTCAATCACTATTCAGGTTCTATGCCAAACCCTGCCGGAGCCAAAAACATAGAAAATAAAGCCATCTTTGGACTCAATCAAACCCCTTTGATACCATTGGTGTACCCAAGACTGCACCAGTTATGGGCGGTCGCACCAAGTCTGGCGCTCCGGCTGGCGCACCGCCGTTGACCCCGGCCCCTCGCCATGGCTATGGTGAAGTCCCCTCGACACCCCAGGTAAGTCCCATGCACCCCAACACCCCCTTCACCCCCGAGCAGCAGGCCGGCCTGTACCGCGCCATCTACGAGCGGCGGGACGTGCGCGCCCAGTTCCTGCCCGATGCCATTCCTCCTGAGGTGCTGGCCCGGCTGCTGCACGCCGCCCACCACGCCCCCTCCGTGGGTTTCATGCAGCCCTGGGATTTTATCCTCATTGAGGATCGAACTACCCGACAGGCGGTGAAGGAGCTGTTTGACGAGGCCAACAGCGCCGCCGCCAGCCGGTTTGCCGCCGAGGGACGCGAACAGCAGTACCGCCGGCTCAAGCTCGAAGGCATTCTCGACAGCCCACTGAACCTGTGCATCACCTGCGATCGCAGCCGGGGCGGCCCGAATGTGCTGGGACGCACCAGCATCTTGGAGATGGACTTGTTCAGCGCCTGTCTCGCGGTACAGAACCTCTGGCTGGCCGCCCGGGCCGAAGGCATAGGCGTGGGCTGGGTGAGCATCTTGGATAACGACCGGCTGGCGCAGTTGCTGGGCCTACCGGAGCAGGTCTACCCCCTGGCCTACCTCTGCCTGGGTTATGTCAGCGAGTTCTTGCCGCAGCCCGAGCTGCAGACCCTGGGCTGGCGCCAGCGCCTGCCGCTGGAGAGCCTAATCCACCAGGATCGCTGGGACGCCCCCCTGGCCCAGGGGCCTTTGCAAACCGCCTTGGATGAAATGGAGCCCACCCCGCCGGCCAAGACGACAACGGCGCCCTAAGGCGCCGTTAAACGAAGGATGAGCACTGGTTCAATCGGCATCCTGTTCCTGCTTGGCCAGCAGGCGGCGGGCCAACTCCCCCAGGCTCAGACTGTGCTGCATGGCCGCCGAGCGCAGGGCCTGGTAGGCAGCCTCCTCGTCCAGGCCGTGCTGCTTCATCAGCACCCCCTTGGCCCGCTCAACCCACTTGCGCTCCGCCAGTTTCTGCTCCAGCGCCGCCATCCGCTGCTGCTGCTGGGCGCGGGCCCCCTGCTGGGTGCGGGCCAGCTTGATCCAGGCTTCGACGGGTTCCTTGTCCCCCAGCTTGTGGGGCACCAGGGTCACGCCGGCGGCCAACAGCTGCTGCTGTAGGTGATCGGGCAAGGCGTCGGCAAACAGCACCACAGGCAGACCGCGCTCCGCCAGGGTGGTGGCCAGCAGGCGCCACTCGGCGGTGAGCCGCTTGCAGTCCAGCATCAGACCGTCGGCCCCCTCCGCCTGTGACCAGGGGTCCCGCGCCGCCAGGGGCACAGGCTCGTGGCCGTAACGGCTCAGCAGCAGGGCCAGACGGTTGGCCTGGGCCAGCTCGTCGGCAAAAAACAGAATGCGGGAAAAGCTCATGACCGCTCCATGGTCAGCGGGGCTCAGGCGACACGGCGCCAGCTTTGCACAGCCAGGCGCTGCAGTTGCTCACGCAGCATCACCACCTCCCCCAGTATCATCAACACCGGGCTTTGCCCCTTGAGGGCCAGCGCCTGCTGCGACAAGGCAGACAGACAGCTGGTGATCACCTGCTGGCGGGCGCTGGTGCCGGCCACCACCAGGGCCACCGGCAAGTCCGGCGCGGCACCGGCAGCCAACAATCCCTGCTCGATCCGCGCGGCCTGCTCCAGGCCCATGTAAAATACCAAGGTTCCGCCGCCCTTGACCAGCGCCTGCCAGGGGGCAAAGCAACTGCCATCCTGCAGATGGCCAGTCACCAGGGTCACGGAGCGGGCCAGTCCTCTGTGGGTCAGGGGGATCTGGGTCGCCGCCCCGCAACCCAAGGCCGCCGTGATCCCCGGCACCACCTCATAGGGGATGCCGGCCTCGGCCAGACTCAGGGCCTCCTCGCCACCCCGGCCAAAGACGAAGGGATCACCACCCTTGAGCCGCACCACCCGCTTGCCCCGCAGGGCCTGCTGCACCAGCAGCCGGTTGATGGCCCCCTGACTCAGGCTGGGGGCACCACAGCGCTTGCCCACATCAAACTGCTCCGCCGAGGCAGGAATGAGCGCCAAAATCTCCTCCCCTACCAGGCGATCAAACACCACCACCTCGGCCTGTTGCAGCCGGCGCAACGCCTTCACCGTCAGCAGCTCCGCATCCCCGGGCCCCGCCCCTACCAAGGCAACAAATCCATCCATGGCACTCTCCTTATTCGGCGTAACTGACACGACAGCTGATGAGCAGCTTCTCCAGCTCGCCCACGCAGGTACCGCAATTGGTGCCGCACTTGAGACTGGCTTGCAGCCCAGACAGTTCATGGATCCCCTGCTGCTCAATGGCCTCACGGATCTGCTTCTCGCTGACCCGGAAACAGGAACAGACCATGCGACTGTCCCCTGCCAGGGCCTGCTCTATGGTGGCCGACAGGGTGCTGGCGGATAAAGGCACCTTGAGCAGACCGGCCAGCAGGCTGGTATTGACCTGCCATTGGCTGTCGCCCGCCAGCAGCAGACCGTGGATCCGCCCCTGCTTGAGCAGCACCGCCACCCAACCATCCCCCTTGAGGGGCAACCGCAGCCAGTGACCCTTACGGGCCAGCACCTGCCACAGCGCCTCCCGGCTGCAGGCGTCATCGGCCAGCAGGCGACACTCGCCACCGTCCACCGGCCGCCGACTCCACCACCGGGGCACGAAGGACCACTCAGGCTCATGGACTCCCACCCAGACCCCCTGCCAGCGCGCATTGAAGGGGGTGGCCAGCACCCGGGTCTGCTTGAACTGAGGCTGGCCGGAGACAGGATCCGTCACCGGTGCCACCAGACGGTTCACCCCGCCGGCCGCGGTGAAGCTGTCACTCCAGTGCATGGGCATGAAGGCCTCGTTGTCCGCCAGGGCATCGTCGCGCTCCAGCCGCGCCAGCACCTCGCCCCGTGGCGACCTAAGATGCACCAGCTGGCCGGCCTCCAGGCCAGATTGCAGCAGGGTATGGTGATTGACCGTAACACGCGGATAGGGCTCTGCCTCCATCAGCCGGGGCAGATGACCGGTGCGGGTCATGGTGTGCCACTGATCCCGCAGGCGGCCGGTGTTGAGCAGCCAGCCCTCTTCCCGCTCAAGCACAGGCGCCTGCGGCACTGTGGGGATGAGCCGCGCCTTGCCATCCGGCGTGGAGAAATGACCATTGGCAAACAGGCGGCGACTATCGCTCGTCTGACCGGTCGGCACGGGCCATTGCTGCGGCGCCAGTTCGTCATACGCCTCGGCACTCAGCCGGGCCAGGCCGCCCAAGTTCAGCTGACGCAGTCCGTCATTCTCAAAGGCGGTCAGGGCGGCAAACTCGGACCAGATGGCGTGGGTATTGGGATAATCGAATGCCTCGGCGAAGCCCATGCGCTTGCCCACCTCGGCCAGGGCCCACCAATCGGGCCGGGCCTCACCGGGCGGGGCGGTGAAGGCCCGTTGCCGGCTGATGCAGCGCTCCGAGTTGGTGACGGTCCCCTCCCGCTCCCCCCAGCCGGCGGCAGGCAGCAACAGGTGGGCGAATTTGGCGGTGTCCGTGTTGTCCGTCATCTCGGAGACGATCAGGAACTCGCAGTTGGCCAGCGCCTCGCGCACCCGGGCGGAGTCCGGCAGCGAGATGGCGGGGTTGGTGGCGATGACCCACAGGGCCCGCACCTCGCCCTTACGCACCGCCTCAAACAACTCAACTGCCTTGTGACCGGGACGGGTGGCGATCCGTGGCGAACCCCAGAAGCGCTGCACCCGCTCGCAATCGGCCGCGTTAAAGCCCATATGAGCCGCCAGCTGGGTCGCCAAGCCACCGACTTCGCGGCCACCCATGGCATTGGGTTGGCCGGTCATGGAAAAAGGCGATGCGCCGGGTTTGCCTACCCGGCCGGTGAGCAGATGGGCATTGATGATGCTGTTGCCCTTGTCGGTCCCCTGGTTGGACTGGTTGACCCCCTGGCAGAACAGGGTCACGGTGCGGGGGCGCTCAGCAAACCAGCGGTAGAAGGCCTGCAGATCAGTCGGGTTGAGGCCGCAGGTTTGGGCGATGGTCGCCAGTTCATAGGCAGGATCATCCAGCAAGGTGGTCAGCTCAGCCAGCCCCTGGACATGAGCCCGGACATAGGCCTCATCCACCTTGCCCACTTCAAACAGATAACGGCACAGACCGTTGAACAGCCAGACGTCCGTGCCCGGCAACAAGCCAAGATGCAGGTCCGCCTGCTCGGCGCTCATGGTCTTGCGGGGGTCCACCACCACCAGTTTCATCTGTGGCCGCTTGGCCCGGGCCTGCTGGATACGCCTAAAGATGACCGGATGTGTCCAGGCGGTATTGGCCCCCACCAGCACCAGCAGATCGCACTGCTCCAGATCCTCATAACAGCCAGGTACCACGTCCTCGCCAAAGGCGCGGGTGTGAGCCATCACAGCCGACGACATGCACAGGCGGGAGTTGGTATCTATGTTGGCCCCGCCAATGAAGCCCTTCATCAGCTTGTTGGCCACATAGTAATCCTCGGTCAGCAGCTGGCCTGAGACATAAAAGCCGATGGCCTCGGGGCCCGACTCGGCGATGATCTGATTAAAGCGCGAAGCAATCTCGTCCAACGCTACATCCCAGCCAAGGTGACGACCGTCTAGTCGCGGGTACAACAAGCGCCTTGGGTAGGCCATGGTCTCCAGCAGGGAGCTGCCCTTGATGCACAAGGCGCCCTTGTTGGCCGGATGCTCCGAATTGCCGGTCAGGACAGTGCCGTCCTGAATGGTGATACCGCAGCCTACTCCGCAGTAGGCACATGTGGTGTGCGTCGTTTGGCTCATCCTGGCCCCCCAATAGCAAAAGGCGCCCAACCCGCCGAGCGGGTGGACGCCTGTGTCCGTAGATGCATCTTGACTATATCTTTGATGGTTTCTCAGAAAGCATTTCTTATGCCACGAAAAATAATGAGAAATTCAGTGGTTCAGCAACCACCTGTCCGATTGTCTCCCTAATCTGGCGCACCAAAAACAGGATAGGCACCAAAACAAAACGCCCGTCGAATGACGGGCGTTTCTTTAGCAAACCAGGAAATTACTTGGCAGGCTTAACGTAGGTAACCGGCTTCTCGCCACGTACGTCCAGATAGAATTCGAACATGCCATCGGCATCCGGAGTGATCTTCACTTCTTCGAACTTGGAGTTGGGGTTCAGCACAACCGGCTCACCGTTCAGCTCGAATACGCCGGGGGCTTCAACGTAACCAAAGTTGGTGCCCGGAGTCCAAGCGGAGTCAGCGAACTTGAACTTGTAGGGAGCGTAATCGACCTTCAGCTCAGCCTTGGCCATGTACACGCCGTCTTCAACCTTTTGAACCAGGAACTCGGGCTTGGCAGCCCAATCATTCATTTCACCGCGCAGGTAGATGGGCTTGCCAAATACATCGGCACCACCGGCACCAGCAGTAGCACCACCGGCAGCAGCGCTGTCACCATTGGAGGCACAACCAGCCAGAACCAGCGCGCCCACTGCAAACATAGAAGTCAGAAATTTCTTAAACATGATCGTTCCTTCGCTAAAGTAGTTATGTGATAAGGGAGAGGGTCTACTCAACCCTACGGCGCTCATTAAAACAAAACTATTCGAAGGAAAAACCTGCCGACTTCACAATCTTTGATACAGAAAGTTACCGTCGAATTAGCCTGGGATCGGGATCCACTTATGACTCATTTCCCCTAAAAATAAAAAGCAAAACCCCGACCAAAGCCGGGGTTTTTAATGGGGTGTTTGACGGTGTCCTACTCTCACATGGCGAATGCCACACTACCATCGGCGCTACAGCGTTTCACTTCTGTGTTCGGCATGGGAACAGGTGGGGCCACTGCGCTAAGGCCATCAAACATATTCGTGGTGCTGATACCCAGAGTCGAACTGGGGACCTCACCCTTACCAAGGGTGCGCTCTACCAACTGAGCCATATCAGCACGCAATCTGGCGCGATATCCGGAGCGTCCGGTATCAAAATTGGGTGCCTGGCGGTGTCCTACTCTCACATGGCGAATGCCACACTACCATCGGCGCTACAGCGTTTCACTTCTGTGTTCGGCATGGGAACAGGTGGGTCCACTGCGCTATTGCCGCCAAGCAAATTCTTATCGATTTGTCCGGAACAAATCGAAACAGCCGTAGGCTGGCCCGATAGGGTGAGGTTCAGGACGAACCGAATAATCCGAAAAGCTGAATTCTGTTCTACTAACACTGCTACAAGGTCTAAGACCTCTTGGGTGTTGTATGGTTAAGCCTCACGGGTAATTAGTATGGGTTAGCTCCACGCATCACTGCGCTTCCACACCCCACCTATCAACGTCGTAGTCTTCGACGGCCCTTTAGGAGGTTCAAGACCTCAGGGATGACTCATCTCAGGGCTCGCTTCCCGCTTAGATGCTTTCAGCGGTTATCGATTCCGAACTTAGCTACCGGGCAGTGCCATTGGCATGACAACCCGAACACCAGAGGTTCGTTCACTCCGGTCCTCTCGTACTAGGAGCAACTCCCTTCAATCATCCAACGCCCACGGCAGATAGGGACCGAACTGTCTCACGACGTTCTGAACCCAGCTCGCGTACCACTTTAAATGGCGAACAGCCATACCCTTGGGACCAACTTCAGCCCCAGGATGTGATGAGCCGACATCGAGGTGCCAAACACCGCCGTCGATATGAACTCTTGGGCGGTATCAGCCTGTTATCCCCGGAGTACCTTTTATCCGTTGAGCGATGGCCCTTCCATTCAGAACCACCGGATCACTATGACCTGCTTTCGCACCTGCTCGACCTGTCCGTCTCGCAGTTAAGCTGGCTTATGCCATTGCACTAACCTCCTGATGTCCGACCAGGATTAGCCAACCTTCGTGCTCCTCCGTTACTCTTTGGGAGGAGACCGCCCCAGTCAAACTACCCACCAGACACTGTCCTCACCCCGGATAACGGGGCCAAGTTAGAACATCAAACATACCAGGGTGGTATTTCAAGGTCGGCTCCACGACAACTAGCGTCATCGCTTCTAAGCCTCCCACCTATCCTACACAAGTAGGTTCAATGTTCAGTGTCAAGCTGTAGTAAAGGTTCACGGGGTCTTTCCGTCTAGCCGCGGGTACACTGCATCTTCACAGCGATTTCGATTTCACTGAGTCTCGGGTGGAGACAGCGTGGCCATGGTTACACCATTCGTGCAGGTCGGAACTTACCCGACAAGGAATTTCGCTACCTTAGGACCGTTATAGTTACGGCCGCCGTTTACCGGGGCTTCGATCAAGAGCTTCGCTTGCGCTAACCCCATCAATTAACCTTCCGGCACCGGGCAGGTGTCACACCCTATACGTCCACTTTCGTGTTTGCAGAGTGCTGTGTTTTTGTTAAACAGTCCCAGCCACCTGGTCACTGCGGCTGCCATCAGCTCTGTGAGCAAGTCACTTCACCAACAACAGCGTACCTTCTCCCGAAGTTACGGTACTATTTTGCCTAGTTCCTTCACCCGAGTTCTCTCAAGCGCCTTGGTATTCTCTACCCGACCACCTGTGTCGGTTTGGGGTACGGTTGTCTGTAACCTGAAGCTTAGAGGCTTTTCCTGGAAGCGTGGCATCAGCAACTTCCCATCCGTAGATGGTTCGTCTCGGGTCTCGACATTGTGTCTCCGGATTTGCCTGGATACACTGCCTACCGCCTTTCACCAGGACAACCAACGCCTGGCTTGCTTAGCCTTCTCCGTCCCCCCATCGCAGTTACAGCCAGTACGGGAATATTAACCCGCTTCCCATCGACTACGCTTTTCAGCCTCGCCTTAGGGGCCGACTCACCCTGCCCCGATTAACGTTGGACAGGAACCCTTGGTCTTCCGGCGAGGAGGCTTTTCACCCCCTTTATCGTTACTTACGTCAGCATTCGCACTTCTGATATCTCCAGCATGCCTTACGACACACCTTCGCAGACTTACAGAACGCTCCCCTACCACTCAATCTATTGATTGAATCCGCGGCTTCGGTGCCTGGTTTGAGCCCCGTTACATCTTCCGCGCAGGCCGACTCGACTAGTGAGCTATTACGCTTTCTTTAAATGATGGCTGCTTCTAAGCCAACATCCTAGCTGTCTGAGCCTTCCCACATCGTTTCCCACTTAACCAGAACTTTGGGACCTTAGCCGGCGGTCTGGGTTGTTTCCCTCTTCACGACGGACGTTAGCACCCGCCGTGTGTCTCCCGGATAGTACTTACTGGTATTCGGAGTTTGCATGGAGTTGGTAAGTCGGGATGACCCCCTAGTCCAAACAGTGCTCTACCCCCAGTAGTATTCGTCCGAGGCGCTACCTAAATAGCTTTCGGGGAGAACCAGCTATCACCGAGTTTGATTGGCCTTTCACCCCTAGCCACAAGTCATCCCCTAACTTTGCAACGTTAGTGGGTTCGGTCCTCCAGTACCTGTTACGGCACCTTCAACCTGCCCATGGCTAGATCACCCGGTTTCGGGTCTACTCCCAGCGACTAGTCGCCCAGTTAAGACTCGGTTTCCCTACGGCTCCCCTATTCGGTTAACCTCGCCACTGAAAGTAACTCGCTGACCCATTATACAAAAGGTACGCAGTCACCCCACAAGGAGGCTCCCACTGCTTGTACGTACACGGTTTCAGGTTCTATTTCACTCCCCTCACAGGGGTTCTTTTCGCCTTTCCCTCACGGTACTGGTTCACTATCGGTCAGTCAGTAGTATTTAGCCTTGGAGGATGGTCCCCCCATGTTCAGACAGGATATCACGTGTCCCGCCCTACTCGTTTTCACGCTGATGTCGCTTTCGTGTACGGGACTATCACCCTGTATCGTCGGCCTTTCCAGGACCGTTCCACTAACTCCATCAACGCTTAAGGGCTGCTCCCCGTTCGCTCGCCGCTACTGAGGGAATCTCGGTTGATTTCTTTTCCTCGGGGTACTGAGATGTTTCACTTCTCCCGGTTCGCCTCGCAACACTATGTATTCATGTTGCGATACTGAGTAAACTCAGTGGGTTTCCCCATTCGGACATGGTTGGCTATAACGCTTCTTACCAGCTCACCAACCCTTTTCGCAGGTTAGCACGTCCTTCATCGCCTCTGACTGCCTAGGCATCCACCGTGTACGCTTAGTCGCTTAACCATACAACCCCAAGAAGTCTTTCGACTCTCGACGTCGCACACAAGGACTGTGTTACAACTTTGTTTTCGCCAAGAAGTTCCAAGACACTTGTAACAGTATTTAGAACTTTTGAATCAGCTTTCCAGATTGTTAAAGAGCAGATTTCATTAAGAAATCAAACCGATAGCCTGATTTTTCAGGATATGAGTTTGCGTT